>NZ_LT860099.1:0-1393753 GCF_900184995.1 Konateibacter massiliensis | reverse complement strand
CAGAAATATCTGAACCGCCATATTTTTGATTCATGGCAAGTAAAGTTATTTTAACTGCTCCCAGATATCCGGCTTAAAGCCGATTAAAACCGTTGTTTCGGTTACAACCAAGGGACGTTTGACGAGCATGCCGTCGGTGGCGAGCAGATGAAGCTGCTCCTCCTCAGACATGTCTGGCAGCTTGTCTTTAAGCTGCATGGATTTATACAACATTCCGCTTGTATTGAAAAATTTGTGCAGCGGCAGTCCGCTTTTCTCATGCCATTCTTTCAGCTCCTCATAAGTAGGATTGTTTTCTTTAATATGGCGGTCAGTATATTCCATTCCATTGGCATCCAACCATTTTTTTGCCTTTTGACAGGTAGAGCATTTTGGATATTCAACAAACAGCATACGGAGTCCTCTTTTCTGATTAATCTATTATTTTATTTCCATAATTCTACCATGCATGAGCTTTTATGACAAGGAGGCGAGTATGGATTTACTGACAAAGAGAGAATATAGAGGGACTATTAAGAGGTATTTTTGATTAAGAGGGACTATAAAGTTTTGAAATCATAAATTAAAAGTTTATTTATAAAATATTGATAAATTGAATTGACAAATAATAAGCAGAGAATTAGAATGTTGATAAGTGATTGCCATGATAGGTGATTATATGACAAGTTTTTTATATCATAAAAAATTTGAAAACTTTGATAAATGAGGAGGTTATATATGAAAAAGGTTCTTGTTGTAGATGATGCTGTTTTTATGAGATTAACCATTAAGACATCATTAGAAAAAAATGGTTTTCAAGTTGTGGGGGAAGCAGGTGATGGGAGAGAAGCAGTCGAAAAATTTGCGATTTTAAAGCCGGATATTGTTACCCTCGATATTACAATGCCTGAAATGTCAGGGATAGACACACTGAAGGCAATGATACAACTGGACAGAAACGTAAAGGTTATTATGGTTTCTGCCATGGGGCAGGAGGAAAAGGTAAAAGATGCCATTATGAATGGCGCTAAATCGTTTATCGTAAAGCCTTTTAAGGAAGAGCAATTAATAAAGGCATTGGAGAAAATTATTCCAGCATGATGTGATACGAGGAGGTGAAGTTATGTCAGAACAGTATTCGAATGAACCGATGCTGGATATGTTCTTGTTTGAGACTACGCAGCTTATTGAACAGCTAGAGCAAATTATACTTGCCAGTGAAAAAGGAAGCTGCTTTTCCGCCGATGCTATTAACGAGATATTTAGAATTATGCATACGATTAAGGGTTCTGCTGCCATGATGATGTTTACATCTGTCTCTGTGCTGGCGCATTCCATGGAAGATGTATTTTATTATTTGCGAGAAGAAAATCCTGAGATAATTGATTGTTCCAAGCTTTCGGACCTAGTGCTGGAAGGAGTCGATTGTCTGAAAGAAGACGTAGATAAGATAAAGAGGGGGGAGGACATCTCCGCCAATCCTGAGGAATTAATCGATAGGATAAAAGCATTTTTAACAATTCTAAAAACAGAAAATAATAGCAGTACATTAAAAAAAGAAAGTTCAGCGGCAGAGCCGCTTCAATATTATATCAGGCAAGATAAAAATATAGTTGCGGTATATAGAAACATGTATAGGGCTATTGTGTATTTTGAAGAGGGTTGTGAAATGGAAAATATACGTGCATATACCATTATTCATAACCTGGAAGATATTACAACCGAGTTTTATTTTTTGCCGGAGGACATTATTGATAGTGATGATGCCGCCCCTGCTATACGCAAGGAAGGCTTTAAAATTTATTTAAAATCAGACGAGCCTTATGATAAAATCCATGAGTTCTTCATGCAAACCATATTTCTAAAGGATTTGGAACTGACACAATTAGAGAAGGAAGAAGAATGGAACGAAGCTTATGAGAAGAAGCAGTCAGCAGAAGGATTGTTAAATAATATACAAAGCAGTCCGATTAAAATGCCGCAAGTTTCTTCTAAATCCGGCGAGGATAATGAAAAGGAAAAACAAGCATCCGGTTCCAAAAGCCTTATTAGCGTTAGCATACCGAAACTGGACAAATTGATGGATTTAGTCGGTGAAATGGTAATTGCGGAATCGATGGTGATACAAAACCCTGATTTGCAGGGACTTGAAATTGATAATTTTTATAAGGCGGCAAGGCAATTAAACAAAATAACGAGTGAAATACAAGACATTGTAATGTCCATTCGGATGGTTCCTCTATCCGCTACCTTTATTAAAATGCATAGAGTGGTAAGAGATATGTGCAAGAATTTAGGAAAGGAGGTTGAACTTGATATTATTGGTGAAGAGACAGAGGTAGATAAGAATATTATCGAACATATTTCGGATCCGTTAATGCATCTGGTAAGAAATGCGGTAGACCATGGAATAGAGCCTATGAAAGATAGAGCTTCACTTCATAAGCCTCCAAAAGGAACGATAACAATAGAGGCAAAAAATGCAGGAAGTGATGTTTTAATTATTATTAAGGATGACGGAAAAGGTTTGGACAAAGAAAAAATTCTGGCGAAAGCAAGAAAGAGTGATTTGTTATATAAAAGAGAAGAGGATATGTCAGATAAGGAAATTTATAATCTTATTTTACTGCCAGGTTTTTCTACGAAGGAAGATGTATCTGAATATTCGGGACGCGGAGTAGGGATGGATGTAGTGTCCAAGAATATTGAGTCGATTGGCGGCATTGTATCGGTAGAGAGCACTGCCGGAAAGGGTACTACGATAACGTTAAAAATACCATTAACCTTAGCGATTATAGATGGAATGAACATAAAAGTAGGGGACGCTTGTTATACCTTGCCAACCATAGCCATTAAAGAGTCTTTTAGACCAAGAGAAGAGGATCTTATAACCGATCCGAATAACAATGAGATGATAATGGTGAGAGGAAATTGCTATCCCATTTTACGATTGCATGCGATACATAGGATAAGAAGTAGTGTCACAGATTTTACAGAAGGAATTTTTATCATGATAGAGCAGGAGGAAGGAGGTATTTGTCTCTTTGTAGATGAACTGTTAGGACAGCAGCAGGTCGTAGTAAAAACATTACCGGAATATATTCAAAACTTTAAAAAGATAAAAGGATTGTCAGGCTGTACCCTGTTAGGAAATGGAAGGATTAGCTTAATACTTGATGTTACCCAACTGATTGCGATGTAGAGAGGTTTGATGATGCCGTAAAGGGAGATGAGAATATGGATCATACCACAGAATTTTATGAAGAAAGAGAAGAAGACACTCAAAAAGGAAGATTTTTGACCTTCTCCTTAGATAAGGAAAGCTATGGAATAGAAATTGACTATGTAACGGAGATTATAGGCATTCAGGAAATTACAGCAATACCGGAGCTTCCGGAATATGTAAGAGGTATTATTAATTTAAGAGGAAAAATTATACCGATTATGGATGTCAGAATCAGATTTAAAAAAGAACCCAGAGACTATAATGACAGGACTTGCGTTATAGTTGTGGATATTCAAAATGTATTAATTGGTATTGTTGTAGACAGAGTTTCCGAGGTATTAAAAATTGCGGAAGAGGATATTGTAGAGCCGCCTCAGGTAAACCACAGATTTCATAATAGGTATGTAAAAAATATAGGAAAAGTAGGAAGTCAAATTCTTCTGTTGCTGGATTGTGAGAAGCTATTAACAGAGAATGAGTTAGAAGATATAAGCATGGCGATGTAAGATAAAATGAAACTTAATCCACATACGAGGAGGAGCTACGATATGAAATGGTTTTATAATATAAAAATTCGTTCTAAACTTATTATTTGCTTTATAGTTCTTGCAATTTTTACTGGTATTGTCGGAATCGTTGGTATTAGCAATATGAATACAATTAATAGCAGAAGTGAAAAGATGTATAACAGCAATTTTATTCCGGTACGAGACCTCAAGACGATACAAATTAATCTACAGGATATCAGAGCCAATCATGTTCTGGCTGTTTATGAGCAAGATCCCTCAATCTTTGCTGATAGACAGAACAAAGTAAATGAATTGACAGATGCAAGTGAGGCGCTTCTTTCGGAATATGGAAAAACCATAGTAAAAGGCAGTGAAAACGAGACGTTATATAACGATGTTATGAGTACTCTTGAGACCTATGAGATACTGCGTGATGAAAACTTAGAATTAGTTAAGGATCAGAAATATAAGGAGGCTTTAGATTCCTTAGCTACTGTAACAGAGGCAAGAATTCATTCGGACGAAGCATTACAAAAATTAGTAGACTCCAATACTAAAATGGCTGAATTGGCGATAGAGGAGAATGCTCAAAACTTTTCCAGACAAACGGCAGTTGTGAGTGCTGTTATTTTGGTAGGCGTTATCATAGCTATTTTATTCGGATTGATTCTTTCCAGTATAATAAGCAGGCAGCTTAATAAGCTGATGGTAGTAGCAGATGCAGTAGCAGACGGAAATCTGGACGTTTCCGTAGATATAGAATCCAAGGATGAAATAGGTATTTTAGGGGCTGCATTTAAACGAATGAATAATACGCTGAATGATGTAATGTCCAATATTAATTCTGCGGCAGAGCAAGTAAGAACGGGAGCAAGGCAGGTATCGGATTCCAGTATAGCACTCTCTCAAGGAGCAACAGAGCAGGCAAGTTCTGTAGAAGAACTAACGGCATCGTTAGAAGAAATATCATCTCAAACAAAATTAAATGCGAATAATGCAAACCAAGCCAATGAGCTGGCAGGAGGAGCGAAATCTCGTGCAGAGCATGGCAATGTACAAATGCAGGAAATGCTTGAGGCAATGGAAGAAATTAATGAATCATCGAGTAATATATTCAAAATTATAAAGGTAATTGATGATATTGCATTCCAGACAAATATTTTAGCACTCAATGCCGCTGTGGAAGCAGCGAGAGCAGGACAGCACGGAAAGGGCTTTGCAGTAGTTGCGGAAGAGGTAAGAACCCTCGCAGCTCGTTCCGCAAAAGCAGCAAAAGAAACAACAGATATGATAGAAGGCTCTATAAAAAAGGTAGAGAGCGGAACAAAGATTGCAAAAGAAACAGCGATTTCTTTAACGGAAATTGTTGAAGAGATTGACAAGGTAGCTGTTTTTGTAGAGGACATTGCAACAGCTTCCAATGAACAAGCTCTCGGAATCGGACAAATTAATCAGGGAATTATGCAAGTGTCTGATGTAGTGCAAACGAATTCTGCAACCTCAGAAGAGAGTGCCGCAGCAAGCGAAGAATTGTCAAGTCAGGCAGAGCTTCTAAAAGATATGGTAAGCAAATTCAAATTAAGAAACAGCAGCAAAGATTATCCGAAATACGATGAATTTAATCCGGAAGTACTTAAAATGCTTGATGATATGTCAGATAAAAAAAGAAATAACACATCTTCCTCATCGAAACAAAGCATAGCATTAAGCGATACCGAGTTTGGAAAATATTAGTGCTATGTTAGAAGGGACGATGAATGAAACCAATCACAGAGAAAGAGTACACTCAATTAGCAGAGTATATACGCAATAATTACGGCATTAACTTAAAAGAAGAGAAAAAGACATTGGTGACAGGAAGATTAAATAATGTGCTAATTCAGTATGGGTTTGAAAGTTTTACAGAGTATTATGATTTTCTCATGAGAGATAAATCGGGAGAAGGCGTAAAAACCTTACTAAATAAAATTACAACAAACCATACCTTCTTTATGAGAGAGGTCAACCATTTTTACTATTTTAGGGATTACACACTTCCGATGCTAAAAGAAAAAGTCACAGATAAAGATCTCAGGATATGGAGTGCAGGCTGCTCTTCAGGGGAAGAACCGTATACGTTGGCAATGCTTATAGATGAGTATTTGGGAAAAGACGCACTATTGTGGGATGCTAAAATTTTGGCAACTGACATATCCAGCTTTGCATTGGATAAGGCAAAAAAGGGGATTTACACCAATGAGGAGGTACATCCCCTTCCTCCCGCATGGAAATTAAATTACTTAAAAAAGATGGACCATAACCATTTTGTCATAACAGATAAAATAAAAAAGGAAATCATTTATCGAAAGTTTAACTTAATGGAAGAAACCTTTCCGTTTAAACGTAAATTTCATGTGATCTTTTGCCGCAATGTAATGATATATTTTGACGTAAATACCAAAAGAAATCTGATACAAAAATTTTATGAATCTTTGGAATATGGAGGCTACTTATTTATCGGTCATTCCGAAACAATCGATCGAGATGAGTCACCATTTAAATATGTCATTCCATCTGTATATAGAAAGGGAGAAAAAATATAAAGTAAAACTTAATTCAGATGGGGGCTTTACAGCTGGTAGTCATCAGCTAAATCACCATCAATGGATGGGGTGAGGTGTATAAGTGGAACAAGGAAAAAAGATTCGTGTTTTGATAGTAGATGACAGCATAATATTCAGAGAAATATTGGCAAGAGGACTTTCGACTGACAGCGATATAGAGGTGGTTGGCGTAGCACAAGATCCCTTTGAGGCAAGAGATAAAATATTAGAATATCATCCGGATGTTATGACCTGTGATGTAGAAATGCCAAAAATGAACGGTATCGAATTTGTGAAACGATTACTGCCGCAATATCCTCTGCCGGTTATTATGGTTAGTGCCCTAAATACATCTGTGTTCGATGCTCTGGATTCAGGGGCAGTTGATTTTGTAGCCAAACCGGATTTGATGGTAGTAAAGAACGTAGAATATTTTATAATGGAAATGATTCAAAAAGTGAAAATTGCCTCATATGCCAAAGTGCTTCCCTCTAAAACAAGCGTTGCGTCTCCTAAGCTAATAAGAAATTTTAGTCAAAATACAGAAAAGATAATTGCGATAGGAGCCTCCACGGGGGGAACAGAGGCGATTTATACTATTTTAAAACAACTGCCGAAAAACTTACCCGGAATTGTTATTGTACAGCATATTCCTCCTGTATTTTCTGCAATGTTTGCGGAGAGGCTGCATTCTTCTACTAATCTTAAAGTAAAAGAGGCGAAGACGGGAGATTATTTGGAGGCAGGACAGGCTCTTTTGGCCCCTGGAGATAAGCATATGAAGGTAAAAAAGATGGGGGATAGATACAAGATAGAATGTTTGGAAGGAGAAAAAGTCAACGGACATTGTCCTTCTGTTGATATACTGTTTGAATCTGTTGCAAAGGAAGGAAAAGATAAGGCGATTGGAATTATTCTGACAGGAATGGGATACGATGGAGCCAAAGGGCTTCTAAGCATGAGGCGAAGCGGAGCCAGAACCATAGGACAGGATGAAGCAACCAGTGTGGTATACGGAATGCCGAAGGTAGCTTATAATATTGGAGCAGTAGAACGGCAGGTTCCACTTAAGAATATAGCCGGTACAATATGCTCTTTCTTGGAGTAGAGAAGACAATGGAAAAAGTAGTGGGAATTGGAGAATATATTATATCAAATCGAAAAGAGGATTTTATTTCTACCTATGCACTTTCTTCTTGTGTGGCAGTGGTTGCGTATTGTCCATTAAAGAGTGTAGCGGGTATGCTGCATATTGCGTTGCCCTATCCGCCAAAAGAAGAGGGGCGTATAGAGCGTCCAGGGTATTATGCAACAACAGGGCTTCCGGCTATGCTTCATCAAATGTGCTATGAATACGGATGCAAAAAAGAAGAACTTATTATCAGTATATATGGAGGGGCAGATTCCATTTATGAAGATGTATTTAAAATAGGAGAAAAAAATGTAGAGGTAGTTAAACTGATACTAAAAGATTTGCATCTCTCTTATGCAGTGGAAGAAACAAGAGGGTATATAAGCCGCACGTTACACCTTAACGTGGAGGAAGGAAAAGTATTAGTGACAACCCAACCAATTAAAATATAAAAGTGAGGTGTTTGTAATGTATCATAATATACTGCCCGATGACAATATAAAAAATGCAGCGGCGACCTTATCTTGTATTGGGGATGGTATTATATCAACGGATCTAGAGGGTAACATTACTTACATGAATCATAAGGCAGAAGAAATTACAGATATAAATATGAGTGAGGCTATCGGAAAAGCATTTGATCATATTTTTATTTTTATGCATGGAGAAACAAAAGAAAGGGTAGAAAGCCCTATCAACGACGCAATAATCAATGACCGGATTGCAGGTCTCGTCCATGATACAATTATCATAACAAAAAGTGAAGCTAAAAAATATGTTTCAGCTACCTGTTCCCCTGTAAAAAATGCAGAAGAGATGATCATTGGTACAGTTTTAGTATTGCGTGATATTACAAGACTGAAGTATCTAGAGAAGGAACATATACATGAAAAAGAAAACTTACTCTCTATTTTTAATTATGCTCCTGTGGGAATGGTAATGCTGGATGAAGAATACTACATTACAAAGGTCAATGAAATTGCCTTGGAATATGTAAACGGAACAAGAGATTGGATGTTAGGAAAATATTTTGGCAATAGCTTTTCCTGTGAAGGAAGTAGAGATAACAGCCTTGGATGCGGTTATGGACCGAAATGCACGGACTGTCAGCTTAGAAAAGGAATTACGTTAGCAATACGACAGGGACAGGGAACCGGCAAGATAGAGTTACATAAGACGTTAATAGTAGACAATAAGAGAAAAGAATTTTGGTTTAAGGCAAGCATTACTCCGCTTTCGCAAGAAGGAGTAAAGAATGCAGTTATAACTCTTGTGGATATTACGGATTTAAAGCAATCAGAGAAGAATTTAATATCAGCCAAGGAAGCAGCAGAAGCCGCAAATAAGGCAAAGAGTGAATTTTTAGCAAATATGAGTCATGAAATAAGAACGCCTATTAATGGAATTGTGGGAATGATTGATTTAACGCTGCTGACAGAGTTAAACTATGAGCAAACAGATAATTTAACAACAGCAAAAGGCTGTGCCAATGCACTGTTAAAAATTATAAATGATGTTTTAGACTTCTCTAAAATGGAGGCGGGAAAGTTATCCATAGATAATGTGAGCTTTGATTTAAAAGAAGTCATAGAAGAAATCGTGAAAATACATGCTCCTAAGATGGAAAGTAAAGGCCTTGATTTTATTTATAGTTATTCTTCCAATCTTCCTCAAGTTTTAATCGGAGATCCGATGAGACTTCGCCAAATTATAAACAATCTCATCAGTAACGGTATAAAATTTACGGAGGAAGGAAGTATCAGCCTTTCCATTACCAGTAGGGCTTTAGAAGGGCAAGTGGAATTAAAATTTGAAGTATCGGATACAGGAATTGGAATTGATGATAACAATATAGAGAAATTATTTAAAAGCTTTAGCCAGGTAGAGGATTATAAAACCAAAAATTATAGTGGTACAGGGCTTGGGCTGGCAATATCGAAAAGTTTAGTGGAGATGATGGGAGGAAGAATTGGGGTAGAAAGCGAAAAAGGAATGGGTAGTACGTTTTATTTCTATTTAACTTTTAAGCAAGAAGGCAGCCTGAAGAAAAAGGATGCCGAAGAACCGGTATTTTTAAAACCGACGAAACCGGTTCATATTCTTATGGTAGAAGATGATAAAATCAATCAAAAAGTCATTTTAAAAATGCTTCTTAAAAATGGATATGAAGTAGATGTAGCGAGCAATGGAAGGGAAGCATTGGAACTTTTTCAGATTGAAAAATATGATATTATCCTAATGGATATTCAAATGCCTGAAATGAATGGAGTTGAGGTGACAAGGAAAATCAAGGAACTCGAAATAGGACAGGCAAAGCAAACGCCAATTATTGCGATTACTGCCTATACCTTACTTGGTGACAGGGAGAGATTCTTGAGCCTTGGAATGGATGGATATCTGCCAAAGCCAATTCAAATGGGGGAATTGTACGATACCATTCATAGGTTCACGAGGGAGGAGGATTGGTATATTCTTCCTCAAAAAAGTGATATATCTTATCCTGACATTAAAGAAGTCTTAGATGAAATATCTGAAAATATACCTACAATAGCGCTGGCAATAGAAAAGGAGGATTTTGCCTGCATAGAGGCGACGGCACATAAGATAAAAAATCTTGCAATAGAAATAGATGCATTGGATATAAAAGATTTGGCATTTCGAATAGAACTGGCGATAAGACGGGGAAATTTAGAGGAGGCTAAAAATTGCAGAGTGGAATTACAAAATTGTTTTCATAACCAGTGCTATCATGCAGGATATTGACCGATATAAGAGAATAAAAAATAAGGAAGAAAGAAGGAGAGAGAGATGAGGATATTAGTGGCCGAGGATGATTTTGTAAGTCGTAAATTCATATATAAGGTTCTTTCTCAATACGGAGAGTGTGACTTGGTAGTGGATGGACTGGAAGCGCTGGATGCCTTTTTAATGTCTATGAAAGACAAAAATCCATATCAGCTCATATGCCTTGACATCATGATGCCTAAAGTAGATGGGGTTAAGGTGTTAAAGAATATCAGGGACTACGAGGAACAAAAGGAAGTGGAGCCTGAAAATCGCTCTAAGATTATTATGACGACCGCCTTGGCAGAAACGCAGTTTGTTCAGGAGGCCTTTGAGATTGGATGTAATGCTTATGCAGCGAAGCCAATTGATATAGGGAAGTTCGAAGAGGTTTTGGAGAAGTTAGGGATAACAAAAGAGAAATAAAGAAACAGGGGGCTGTTGCTCAATGACTGAAAATCAGTCGTTTTGCAATAGCCCTCATGAATGAGCAGCCCTCCTTTTGTAATGTATTATTTGGCTTTAGTTAAGATTAAATTGTGTTATAGCGGAATTGATAATATAATAGAAGAGCAAATGTAAAGCAATTTATAAAAAATAGTTGGATAGGAAAAAATATGAAAAAGAGAATAACAACACTATTGCTCTGTGTAATTATTGTAGTATTAATATTTGTAGCATTTAATTATCAACATACATCTTCTAAGAGGCCTCAAAATTATACCGAATTATCACAAATACAAAGCACAATTGATAAAGATAATGATGGAATTGATGACCAAACAGATATACTTAAAAATGCATTAGCATATGTTGATACACACCCAAAATATAAAAGTAAATATTATGAAACGGGATATCCGGATGATCATTATGGCGTATGTACAGACGTTGTTGCATTGGCTTTGAAAAATTCAGGTTACGATTTACAAATTCTTTTAGAAAAGGATGTAAATGAATATCCTGAAAATTATGATATTGATGAGCCAGATTCTAATATTGATTTTAGACGTGTAAAAAATTTGTATGTATATTTTCAGAACAATACAATTAATCTAACAACGGATGTTAATGATTATGAAGAATGGCAAGGAGGAGACATTGTTGTTTTCAAGCATCATATAGGAATAGTATCTGACAGAAGAAATTCTAATCATGTACCATATGTGATTCATCATAACGATTGTTGGCAGAAAAAATATGAAGAAGATATTTTAGAAAAAAGAACAGATATTATTGGACATTTTAGAATATCTGAATAAATGTTAATAATGCATTAGTATGATTAAGTCCGTTAATTACCGGACTTTTTTTGTTCAGGGCAAGCGAAGCCGTTCTGCTCGGACATGTCTGGCAACTTGTCTTTAGACTGCATAGATTTATATAACAATCTAGTAAATCTATTTGACTGAACGGTGATACATTATTTGGTTTCGGTTAAGATTAAATTGCGTTATAGCGGGATTGATAATATAATAGGGGAGTAACTGTAAAGGTATGGAACAGTTATAAGGTAGCTTTTAAATAGTGGAAGATAGAGAGGATATTATGAAAAAAGGACAAGTTTACGAAGGAATAGTGGAAAAAGTTCAGTTTCCGAATAAGGGAATTATTGCGGTTGAGGATAAAAAGGTAATTGTGAAAAATGCAGTCGAAGGCCAGAAACTTCGATTTTCTATAAATAAAATCAGAAAGGGACGCGGCGAGGGTAGAGTTCTTGAGGTTCTTGAAAAGTCCCCGCTTGAGCTGGATTCACCGACCTGTATTCACTTTGGAAGCTGCGGCGGTTGTACTTACCAGAATATTTCCTATGAGGAGCAGCTTAAGCTGAAGGAGCGTCAGGTAAAGGAGCTACTTGATTCTGTTATCAAGGATGAGTATGTATTTGAGGGGATTAAGAGAAGCCCGAAGCAGTTCGGCTACCGAAATAAGATGGAATATTCTTTTGGTGACGAGGTTAAGGATGGACCATTGATGCTCGGAATGCACAAAAGAGGAAGCTTTCACGATATTGTGACCGTATCGGACTGCCAGATTGTGGATAAAGATTACAATCGGATATTAGCCTGTTCATTAAATTATTTTAAGGAGAAAGGCATTGACTTTTATCATAAGATGAGTCATAAGGGATATTTGCGTCACCTTCTGGTTAGACGAGGCGAACAGACATCAGAGCTTTTGATTAATTTGGTGACAAGCTCTCAGGAAGAGTATGATTTAAAGGAATTTGCAGAGGCGCTTTTAAGGCTTGAGCTGGACGGAAACATTGTAGGAATTCTCCACACGGTGAATGACAGTCTTGCGGATGTGGTAAAAAGTGATGAGACGTTCATTTTATATGGACAAGATTATTTTTATGAGAAGCTATTGGGATTGAAATTTAAGATATCACCGTTTTCCTTTTTCCAGACAAATTCCCTTGGTGCGGAGGTGCTTTACGACACAGCGAGAGAATATGTGGGAACGACGCAGGACAAGACGATATTTGACCTATACAGCGGAACCGGAACGATTGCCCAGATGCTTGCCCCGGTTGCCAAAAAGGTAGTAGGTGTGGAAATCGTGGAGGAAGCGGTAGAAGCGGCAAGAGTGAATGCGAAACTGAATGAGCTGGATAACTGCGAGTTTATTGCGGGGGATGTTTTAAAAGTTATCGATTCGATTGAGGATAAACCCGACCTGATTGTATTGGATCCTCCGAGAGATGGAATACATCCGAAGGCGCTGGATAAGATTATTGCGTATGGTGTGGATCGATTAGTCTACATCTCTTGTAAGCCAACCAGTCTTGTGAGGGACTTGGAGGTGTTGTTGGAGAGAGGGTATCAGGTGGAGAAGGCTGTGGCTGTAGATATGTTTGCTGGTACGGCGAATGTTGAGTCGGTGATTCTGATGCAGTATTGTGGTGAAAAGAAGAAAAATTAAGGTTTGACCACAAGATGTTGTGGTTTGAGAGTGAAATTTGGGCTAAAAATGGCTGGTTTTTGAGCGGTTTTTGGCCCTATTTTTTTGCCGTTTTCATAGATGCACAGGGCAAAAAAACGGAATTTATGGCCAGGTTTTAATTTTTAGCAAGAGGAGGGAAGAGGAAAAGAGTAGAACTCTGATTACCAAAAACAATCAAAAATCAATCTGACGGAATGCAGATGAAAATGTAAAGCAGAACTTATTTTATAAAAAAGTAGGTTCTGCTTTTTTTATTGGAAGGAGCAAAGCATGGGAAAATTTTTCTGTAACAATACACCATCTGAATTTTGGGAGAGACAGATGCAGCAGCCACCCAACTACAGACCAAGAGGTCATGGAGTTCAGATTATAAGTGAACAGGAGTGGAGAAGCAGAGGAAGCTATAGTGAGATTGTAGATATCGTCATCAGCAGGATGCAGATGGAGTATCTGAAAAGGCGATTAGAAGAAATCTTTTCTGTAACAGAAAAAGAACTGATTTTTCTAAACAGCAGGTTTGCAAGAAATACCGTGGATTCCTTGATTACGATACGAAAACTGAAGGAAAAGAATGTTGCGGTGGTATTTGAAAAGGAAGGGATCAACACCTTAGACGGAACAGGAGAAATACTGATTACCATCTTAAGCAGTTTAGCCCAGGAGGAAAGCCGGAACATCAGTGAAAATACAAGATGGGGTGTCGTAAGAAAGTTTGAGAACGGAAAACTAATTGTCAACCATAAAAAATTTATGGGATATACGAAAAACGCAGAGGGAGAACTGGTCATCGTACCAGAAGAAGCAGAGATTGTAAAACTGATATTTCGTCTTTATCTGGAGGGAAGCAGCTGCCGAAAAATAGCCAGGCATTTAGAGGAAAAAGGAATTAAGACGGTTACCGGAAGGGATAATTGGCAGACTACGGTAATTGAAAAAATGATTCGAAATGAAAAATACATGGGAGATGCCTTACTGCAGAAAACATATACAGTGGATTTTATGACGAAACGCAAGGTTATCAATAAAGGAATCGTACCGCAATACTATGTCGAAGATAACCATGAACCCATTATACCAAAGGAACTTTTTTACCGGGTGCAGGAAGAAATTATGCGCAGAGCGTCCATGTGCAAATCAGCAGAGACAAGAAGGAAAAATAAAAAAAGTAAATATTCGTCAACCTATGCACTGACTGCCATCTTAATCTGCGGAAAATGCGGTCATGAATACCGGAGGGTAACCTGGGCAAGAAATGGGAAAAAGAAGGTTGTATGGAGATGCACTAACCGATTGGAAAATGGTGTCAAGAGTTGCGGGAATTCTGAGACGCTGGAAGAGGGGGCATTAAACAGAGCTGTTATGGAAGCGATACATAAGATAGCAAGCAATGACGGAGACTTTGTAGGAGCTTTTCGGCAGAATGTCATAAGGGTGCTAGGAAGTTATGGACAAAGCAAAGAACCAGATGAATACGATGCTAAAATCAAGGAAAAGCAGGACGAGATGACAGCACTAATTGCAGAGAATGCTATGAAAGGTTCTTACAGTGATGAGTTTGACAAACGGTATCAGAAAATAGCGGAAGAAATCAAGGTTTTAAAAGATGAGCAAATGGAGACAAAACGAAAAAAAAGATTGGAAGAGAGCTATGAGCAGCGGATCAAGGATATGGATAATTTCATACAAAACAATACCTGCAATATACCGGAGTTTGATAATGACCTTGTGAGGAGATTAATCAGTAATATCAAGGTAGTCTCTGCAGATAAGTTACAAATACAGTTTAAATCGGGAATCTGTATGGAGCAGATTATCAGATACGATTAAAAGGCAGGAATGGTAATAAATATAGATAAAAGTTGTTCCCGCCAATTTATGGTAAGAATAAAATGCCTGGGATAGACTGGGCGTTTTATTGTTGGCGTAAGAGGCGGAACAGAGGTAACTTCGTTAGGTCATCTGAAGTTAGAAATTGTATTTACACAGAACGTAGGTTCTGGTATAATAAAAGATAAGATAAAAGTAAATAATGAAGGCGAGTTATAGGATGTTGGCTGTTGGGTCAGCTTATTTAGCTTATAATAAAAATACGGGGTAAATGAATGGATATCTTCAAGAAATATTATGATGGGTGGACAGATGAAACACATGAAGAGAGAAAAAGTAAATATAAAGAAATTGGTGAGAAAGTCTTTTCTTTTTTTCAAGACAAAGCTACCGCAGCGGGGTTTGAGGAAAGAGATGGGCAGTGGGATATGGCATGTGAAATAGTGGATGGGGTAAAAGAGAAAAAACATGTATTGGTTGAAGCTGGGGTTGGAATAGGAAAGTCCTTTGCATATATTGTACCGATACTCTACCATCACCAAAAATACCGAAAGCCGATTGCAATTGCAACATCTACAATAGCATTACAGGAACAGTTTTTGGGGGATATTGAAACGATTATGGAAATGCTTAATTATGATCTTGAAGTTATAATTGCTAAAGGTCAAACACATTTTCTTTGTAAAAAGCGTTTTGACGATTTTTTTACTATAAAGTATTTAGCTGAAAATATTGAGCAGCAGGGCATATATGATACGGTTTTAAAATTTGGCTATGAAAGGGCAGACTAGAGTATTCGGATACCGGATAGTATATGGGGAAAAATTAATGTCAAAGATTATAACCCAAATATTTGTCGTGATAAATGCAGCTATCATGATGTGTGTCATTATTATAATTTAAGACGAAAAATGACATTTACAAATGGTATTATTGTTTGTAATCAAGATTTATTAGCTATCAATATGAAGAAAAGATCTGACTATAGAACACAGCTTATGAATGAAAATTTAAGTCTAATAGTTATAGATGAAGTACATAATTTAGAGAGCAGAGTAAGATCTTCGGTTACAGAATCCATATCACTGCATGGACTAAAACAATCTTTATATGGAGCAAGTAAAGCTGTTAGTTTGGCAGATAGAAATTTTTTAAATGAAATTAAAAATGCCGATAGATTGATTGATGCTGTTTTTTTATCTCTACAACATCAAATGAATGAACAAGATAAAGTAGCCAAATGTAGAGGACAGGAGATTGATAGGTATTATGTTAAAAAAATAGACTCTAATTTCAGAAAACTTGAAAGATTACTTGCAGATATTCAATTCAAAGCATCAATGGCATTTGGAGATTTTGTTGGAGATAGAAACAGAAGAAATTTTGACGCTGAAATAGAAGCATTGGAAGATGATGTTGAATTTTTAAAATCGTTAAATAGGAGCGAAAGTGAGGATATTTTCTGGATCGAAAGAGTAAAAAAGGAAGTTAAAGGGATTAAACTTTATAAGTGTCCAAAAGAAGTCGATAAGATTACTAAGAGAATCTTGTTTCATGATCAAGAAATTACAACAATACTAACCTCCGCAACGATTACAAGTGGGAAAAATAGTGATTATAAAGAAAATTATAAATATTTTATTAAGAATACTGGTTTTTCAGCAGAAGCAGGAAAAATTTGTGAACCCAAAGAATCACCATTTAATTATGATGAACATGCTATGATCTATTATACAGAACATTTGCCACATCCGTCGAAGGAGAGGGAAGCGTTTATTGAAGAAGGTGTAAAAGAAATAATTAAGTTACTGCAAATAAGTAATGGAAAGGCACTTATTCTATTTACAGCCAAAACAGATATGAAGGAAGTGTTTGATAGACTTTCAAAGGAAGATTTATCGTTTGAATTAATGATATCAAAGGGCAATTCAAAGCAGGCGGAAATACTTAATAAGTTTAGGACAAATATAAATTCGGTATTGTTTGGAACGGGTAGTTTTTGGGAAGGGATTAATATTGAAGGAGTATCACTTTCACATGTTATTATATTTAAATTACCTTTTCCGGTAAGAGAGCCTATAGTAGATTATGAATGTTCTATTTGCGATGATGGGTTAATGGAAGTCTTAGTGCCTGAAATGGTTATTAAATTAAAACAGGGAATTGGAAGATTGATTCGAAGTGAAACTGATAAAGGAATAGTCTCAATTATTGATTCAAGAGTAGGAGAAAGTTCTAGTTCGAGGTATAAAGAAATTATATGGAATTCACTTCCGATAAAAAATAGATCTAATAAAATAGAGGTTTTAAAGCATTTTTATGATAATATAGTATCATAAGGTGAATAATTGCATCTGAACAAAGAATTAGAGGCAAGTATAATTTATTTATATCTTTTTCGAAAATCATATGGTATAATAAAATTGGAAAAGTGTTGACTAATGCAATGAGGTGTGATAAAATGTCAAATTCTAATTGAGGAGATAATAATGGCTAAGAAGTTTTATGCAGTTAAAGTAGGAAAAACTCCTGGAATCTATGCATCTTGGACAGAATGCCAAAATCAAATAAATGGATATTCGGGTGCTGTATATAAAGGATTTGCTATGAAAGAAGAAGCAGAGGCATTTCTAAAAGGTGAAGTACTAGAAAAAAAACTAATTGAACAGCAGAAATCTGAGGCTATTGCATATGTAGATGGAAGCTATGATTCATCTTCAAATTCCTTTTCATATGGAATGGTTTTTATATATGAAGGAAAGGAATTGCATTTATCAAATAGATATGACGATTCCGATTTGGCAGAGATGAATAATGTGGCAGGTGAAATAAAAGGTGCAGAAGCTGCCATGCAATATTGTTTGGAAAATAATATAGATAGTGTTACAATATATCATGATTATGAAGGAATAGCCAAATGGTGCAATGGTGAATGGAAGGCAAAAAAGGCTGGAACTATTGCATACGCTAATTATTATAAAGAAGTTAGTCAAAAGATTAAAATTTTATTTATGAAAGTCAAGGCACATTCTGGAGATAAATATAATGAAATTGCAGATCAATTGGCGAAGAATGCATTAGGAATAAAAAGTATAGATAGTATACTTGTGGAGGAAAAACAGGTGGCTAAGAAGAAGGGCATTTATATTGACAGAGAAAAAATTGTAGATATGATTATTGCTGCTGGAACTAGACAATGGAGTAACTTTACTGCTAGTGAATTAACTCAGGTAGGTAACGCATTCAGATGCGTAATGACAGCAGAAGGAAAGACTGCAATGTTAAATATTTACTTTAATAATGATAGAACAACTACTATTACTCCTACAGGAAATAATGTAGAGATATCTAGTACCATAAAGACTTTGATTGAGTCAGAATGTTCATTTTCAAGTGAAACTCAAGGAAAAACATATTCAATTAAAAAATTACCAAAAGAATGGTCAGAAAAAATTGTTGCATATCTTACTTCGTTAGATGGAGTTACAGTTGAGCATCATGATGTGGAAAATATACCATTACATAGTACATATGTTTTTACAAGCAAAATAGGCGATAGATTAACGGTCAATATTTATAAAACGGGTACAGTGACATTACAAGGTAAGCCGGCATATTTATATAGCGAAGCAATTTCTTTTCTTTCCTATTGTAATGATATATCAGTAGATGATATAGTAGATAGCATTAATAGTTTCCATAATGTAAATGTTAAGACCAGTGAGGTTAGGAACGAAATGGAAACACTGCTTCCGAGGGCATATGGAAATGTTGATGAGATGATTTTGAAATTACTTTCTCCGTCAATATCTTTGCGAAAGGTTAATATAGATTTGGAAGATTATTCTTGCTATGCATTTCCAGCCTTAAGAGCGTTGGAAGGTTATATTAAATATTTGTTTGGTTTAAAGAATGTTACGATTGGGAATACTTTCTATAAGATATATAATGAAGATACTCTGTGCCCTGATGTAGCGATACAAATTGCTGATAATGATTATCAGACGGAATTGGAAAGGTTATATGTATATTTTAAGGGAAATAGACATGTTATTTTTCACACAGACCAAATATTAATTGGAACAACAATTTTGGAAGACAAACATGAAGCGGATGAGATAATAAATACTGTACTCAATTTGATTGAAAATTCATATACGAATATAAATAAGTGATGATGAGAAAGGAGGTTCGTTATGAAGAATAACTTTGAAATTTTGAAACTGAATAATGAACCATACGATTTCCTTATTATTGCGACATCTTATGAAAATCCATTAAGTTCTATTAAGGAAATAGAAGAAGAAATTAAGATTGAAAAAGCTAATTTGCTTTTTGACTTAACCCTTATTAATGGCGTGAAGAAAAACAGATATATTAGGTGTGAGTTTGAAGCAGGGAGAAACCAGTTACAGTCCTGCTCATTAGTCGACAGTATTGATGAAGCGATAAGGAAACTCAGTTATGAATATTTTAAGGAAAATGAAGATATAGTTCAAAAAAGTATACTGCCAAATTCGCTTAAATACTTATTAAAGGCAGGAATGGTGTAGATTGTTATAGCCTGAGGCCCATAAATTGGATAGATGATTTAGGGGCTTTCATTATTGGAAAATTAATGTTTAGATTGATAGATAGAAAATAAAATAAGAATAACAAAGCCTCCAAGTCGAAAATTTGGAGGCTTTATTCTGCTCATTTATAAAGAAACACTTATTATTTTATTGTAAATGTGGCAGATAAAACAAGTGGGTTTCAAGAGCTGTATTAAATGCATAGCCATAGTACTCAGTAGAATGAAAATCTACTGAATATTGTGGAACAAAATAAAAGAATGATAATCCTTTGTAGAGAATATAGAATCAATAAAAGAGCCAGAGTTGCAGAAAAAAGAGGATGTTTTCCGAGTAAATTCATGTGAATTTTCTATACGACAAAGTGACAAGAATAATCCTTCCCTAAATAACATTTTCAAGATGATATGAGTTTATTCCTAATAAATATAAGGTTACATTCTTGTATTTTCTGACGACAAAAGTATATTTATGTGGTAAAATATAGAAAAACTTAGAGAGGGGGATGATTGTGGAAGATAATCGTAGAGAGTTTTCTGATAACGAAAAAATGTTACTCTATAATGAAGTTAATGGCAGATGTCCAATTTGTGGTGGAGTGTTAGTTTACAGAAAAAACGGAAAAATAAATAAATCTTTTGAAGTTGCACATATATATCCAGCGAATCCGAGGTCAGAAGAAAAAGAACTGTTAAAAGATGTGGAAAGATTGAGCGAGGACGTTAACGATTTAAAAAACGTTATTGCCGTATGTCGAGTTTGTCATAAAAAATTTGACACGCCAAGGACGGTGGATGAATATCGCACATGGGTACGTTTAAAAAGAAAGTTAATTCAAGATGCTGAATTAAAAGATACCTATGCTATGTTTCATGTTGAGGCAGAGATTGCAAAAGTTTTAGAAAGTTTAAATGGTGTTGATATAGATGAGGAACTTGTTCCATTAAGCTATGAATCTCTAAAAATAGATCAAAAATCTAATGATACATTACCCTATGTAATTAAAAGGTCAATAAAAAGAGATGTTGTTGATTATTTTGATTATATTCACCGACTATTTATAGAGATGGATCAGATTACACCGTATAAGTTTGATACCCTGGCATCTCAAATTAAAGGTTTTTACTATAAATGTATGCAGATTAATCCGAGCCAAGAAAATGTTTATGCAACCTTAGTTGATTGGTTAAATGAAAAAACCAGCGATTATTCTAAGCGGGCTTGTGAAATAGTAATAGCATATTTTATCCAGGATTGTGAGGTGTTTTCATGATACTTCCAAATAAGCTGATTAAATTTCAAGATAGTATTCTTGCAAAAACAGTGTATGTTCTAGATGAGGTTAGTAAAAATAGCATAAGTATTAGCGAACTCTATTGCAAAATTAAAGAGCATTTTGAAGACATAAATCAATTTATATTAACATTAGATGTGCTTTTTACGCTTGAAAAAATAAACTATAATGAGGAAGTGCAGGTGATAGAATATGTTGAAACAGATATACTGTGAAAAATTTCTACAAAAAGAAGTGATATTTAATAGTGGGTTAAATGCAGTGGTTGGAGATAATATAGCATCAAATTCTATCGGTAAATCAACTATGTTAATGATTATCGACTTTGTTTTTGGAGGAGAAGATTATATAAAGAAAAATCATGATACAGTGGATCAATTGGGTCATCATGAATTTAAATTCATTTTTGAGTTTAATGAAAAGAGGTATTTTTTTATTAGAAGTACTAGTGAATATAAATTTTTATCAAAGTGTAATGAAAAATTTGAAATTATTAGCACAGATAAAGTTGAAAACTTTACAGTTTGGTTACAAGAACAATATTCATGCCAATTAGCTGACTTATCCTTTAGAAGTATTGTTGGAAGATATTTTAGAATTTATGGCAAAGAGAATCTTAATGAAAGAAAGCCTATACAATATTTTGAAAAAGAAACAGCAGCTATGTCTATAGCAGCATTATTGAAGCAGTTTGATAAATATAAAGTTTTAAAAGCATTTGAAGAACAAATAGAAACATTAAAAAGTGAAAAAGTAACTTTGGTAGATGCCGCAAAAAAGAATTTAATACCACATGTAGTTACAAAAGCATTGTTTGGAAAAAATGAAAAAAAGATTATTGAACTCACAGAACAATTGGAAATGTTAAAGAAAGATATTGTGACTGCTTCTACAGACATTGAGGCTCTTGTAACAAAGGAAATTTTGAAACTTAAACGTGAGAAGAGTGCACTTATTGCTAAAAAGAATGGTTTAGAAAGTAGATTGATTCGGACACAAACCAATCTTAAAAATAAGAATATAAATATTCAAACAGAATTAAATCAATTTGTACATTATTTTCCTGATTTTAATATTGAACGTGTTCAAGCAATTGATGGGTTTCATAAGACAATAACGGAAATATTAAAAATTGAGCTACAAGAAGCTGAAAAAGATTTAAAAGCTCAGATGAATGAAATAGAAAAGCAAATTCATTTGATTGATAACGAAATTGAAGAAAAGCTTTCTGTTAAAAATGCTCCTAAATTTGCAATAGATAAAATTGTGGAATTGGTTGCAGAAATCAAGCAATTAAACGATGAAAATGGGTATTATACTAAGAAAAATAGTATTGAAGAAAATATAACGACTGCAATTAAAAATCTAGATATCCTAAAAGAACAAGTTTTAGATGAGATATGTAATCAAATTAATGTTAAGATGTATGAACTAAATAAGGAAATTTATTCAGATGGTCGTAGAGCGCCAACATTAAATATACATGGAAATAAGTATACATTTAATACTTATGGAGATACTGGTACTGGCACAGCGTTTGCTAATCTTATTACGTTTGACTTGGCATTGCTTGAATTGACATGCTTACCAGCAATTATACATGATCTTCCATTATTGAAAAATATTGAAAATCTTGCTTTAGAAAATATAATTCATTTATATAGTAAAAGTGAAAAGCAAATATTCATTGCAATAGACAAACTTAATTCATACAATGAAAAAGCAGCTAATTTAATTGAAAAGAATAAAGTATTGCAGCTGTCAAAAGAAAAAGTTTTATTTATTAAGAACTGGAAAAAGACTGAGGTAATATAAACCAGATTATAAAAAGGAAATTAGGAAAGGGCTTTGATATATAAGATGAAATAGTATGAAGCAAAAAGAGTAAATGGTTAGAATAATGCCTCCAAGTCAAAATGATTGGGGGCATTATTCTGCTCATTTGGATGACAAATATTCATATTATAATTTAAGAATCTGTGGTAAAATAGTCGATGAGAGAAAAGTTACCATAGAAAAGTGAGCAGAGCATAAATCAACAGGAACATTCTAAGTTCTATTTTTAAACAAATCTTATTTTTCTATAGCAGCAATATGCCATTCTATAAGCTGCACGTTAGGGCAGTTTGCATCAATTTTTTAATCCCGATTTATGACGTGTTGTCGGGAGTGTGTATCCAATTAGCACGCTCGTGGAATGTTGAGTCAGTTGTTCTGCTGTCTAGGACCGAAGGGACGCCGAGAGCAGATTACAAATGACTCATGCGATAGCTGTCCAAGAAGCCGAGCCGAAGGCGAAGGATGATTGGAAACAGCGGACCGCTGAGTGCGTGGTGTTGATGTCAAGGGAAGAAATAGGGTGTGGTTGAGGCTTTGATAAATAGAGGGGGGTCAGATACTAGGTGAAGACCAAGGCTGTTTTGCCTAGGAAACTGGTATTTGGAACTATTTATTGTTTGAGAGAATATGCTAAAAATAGTTATTATATAAATATTATCCTATAAAATTCTCGGAAGCTTTTCTTGTGGAACCTGTGAGAAACTGGTATAGTTAAATTTAAATAGAAAACTAAATTTTCAATTAAATGTATAATTTTAGTGTATGGAGGGGAGCTATGGATAGACCTGATTTATTTGAACACATGGCATATGACTCACTAATTCATCTAAGGAGTTATCACCCAGCGTGGCGTCTTATGGCTGCTCGCAACGCTCCTTTTGTAGTATCATTTTTGTATAGGGAATTTGTATCAGAGAATAAAAGAGAGATTCCTGAAAATGTACTTATAAATCATCTTGAAATTTATATGGAAATGATTCCAAATATACGAGAGAATAATAAAACTGCACATGAATATTTAGTTGAATGGGCAGATGATAGTTATAGTTGGTTAAGAAGATTTTATCCGATTAATAGCGATGAAATCCATTATGATTTAACGTCTACAGCTCAAAAAGCAATTGAATGGATTATGGATCTTAAACAAAATAATTTCATTGGTACAGAATCACGTCTAATACTTGTATTTGAATTATTACATCAAATTACTGAACAGTCTCAGACAGATCCAGAAATCAGAATACAAGAACTTGAACGTCAAAAAGCGGAGCTAGAGAAGGAAATTGATCGTGCAAAGTTAGGTGAAATCAGAGTCCTTGATTCTACACAAATAAAAGAAAGATTTATGCAGGCAATGTCAATGTCACGTGAAATATTGGCAGATTTTCGAGCGGTTGAACAGAATCTCCGCGATCTAAATCGAAGTATGAGAGAAAAAATTGCTAAGTGGGACAAGGGGAAAGGTGAGTTGATTGGCAGTTATTTTTCTGACCAAAGCATTATTTATAAGTCGGAACAAGGGCAAAGTTTTCAAGCTTTTTTTGAATTTCTTATGTCTAGAACAGCACAAGAAGATTTAGAGAATACTATAGATTATCTACAAACCTTAGAACCAATCAAAGAGACAATAAAACGTAGTGGGCTTGATAGAATGTCTGATGATTGGCTTAAAGGCAGTAGCTATGTTTGGAATACTATAGAAGCTATGTCCGAACAGCTTAGAAGATATATAGACGAGAATTTTATTGAGGAAGAACGTAACATTAATAGGATTATAAAAGAGATAGAAATAAAGGCGATTTCTTTGGCGGGGAATATTCCTAAAGGGAATTTTATGACTATGGATAATATTGCTCCAACTATAAGTTTACCTTTTGATAGAGTGTTATTTACACCATCTAAAAAGATTAATCTTATTGATGAGGAAATTGCTTATGGCGAGCATATGGAATCGGATGAAGCATTATATACACATATATCAGTGAATAAAGAAGAATTGATTTCACGTATTGATATACTAATACAAAATGAAAAGCAGGTAACACTTGCAAGGGTAATAGAAAAATATCCACTAAAATATGGTTTAACTGAATTACTGACATATCTTATGCTTGAATATAACAAGAGAGTTTATGCAGAGAATAAGAATGTTGTGGATTCTATTGCCTGGATTAATGAAGAGAATGAAATAGTGAAGGTTGATTTACCAAGGATAGTCTATTATAGAAATGAGGGAGAATAGTAGTGGATAAAAACAATTTATCAATTTCGGTTTCGTTAGTAGCTTTACTTAAAGGTTCTGTAAACGAAACGACTCAACAAAAGCTTTGGAATGATATCGTGGAGAATCAAATGCAGATAGAAGATTATGTATCAAAAATAGGATTAACACTAATTATTCAAAGTCAGGATGGATATGCTTACTTAATGCAACGTAAATATGATAATGAGGAACAGGAAATACCTCGCCTTATCTCTAGACGTCAATTGAGTTTTGGAATAAGTCTTATGTTAGTTCTTTTGCGCAAAGAGCTTATAGAGATTAATAGAAATAGCAGTGATGAAAGATTTATCATTTCAAGGCAAGAAATTGAAGAAAAGGTTCGCCCTTATCTAAAAGATTCAACGGATGAGATAAAGTTGAAAAGAGAGGTTGAGTTTAATATTAGAAGAATAGTGGAAATGGGTTTTATGCGTTGTCTCAAAGACTCTGGTTCACAGTATGAAATACTACCAATAGTTCGTGGATTTGTTGATGCACAATGGCTTGAGGATTTTGACCACAAGCTACAGGAATATATGGACTATTATTCTATAAATACACAGCAGGGAGAAGAAGAAAATGAACTTGTTTGATTTCATAAACGGGATAAATCCAACAATTGACACAGATGTTGTTTCAGGAATTCGTTTGCATAATCTAGAGGTTTATAATTGGGGAACTTTTGATAAAGATGTTTGGAACTTTACTCTTAATGGGAATACTTCCTTGCTGACAGGAGATTCGGGAGCAGGCAAGTCTACTATAGTGGATGCCCTTACAACTTTGCTTGTACCTCCTCAAAAGATTGCCTATAATAAAGCAGCAGATGCTTCGGCCAAGGAGCGTAATACGAAATCCTATGTACTTGGCTATTATGGAAGAAAGTATGCTTTTGAAGGTAAGGGCAAACCAGAAGCATTGAGAGAAAGTAATAATTATTCTACGATACTTGCCACATTCAAAGATATGATACAAGAAGAGACCATAACGATTGCCATATTTTTTTGGTTTAAGGACAATGAAAGTATTCCATCAAAAATGTATGTTGTTTCTAAGAAAGAGTTGTTTGTTACCAAGGATTTTACAAGATTTAATTCTAGTGTAAAGACTCTTAAAGAGAATCTGAAAAAAAGCGGAGCAATGCTCTTTGATAATTACAAGTCTTATGCAGAGTGTTATAGAAGATTAATGGGAAATATAACGGAACAGGCTATAGAACTGTTTCAGCAAACAATTTCTATGAAAAAGGTCGAGGCACTTAATGATTTTGTTCGTGATAGTATGTTGGAAAAAGAAAATACGGAAGAGCAAATTGATAAGTTATTAAAACACTATCATAACCTAAATAGCTCATATGAAGCAGTAGTAAAAGCTAGAGAACAAATAGAAGTGCTGCAACCAATTAATATCCAAGGGTTAGAGCATTTCTCGAAAAAAAGTAAGCAATTTGAATTAGATAGAGCGAGAGCGTGTGTAGACATATGGTTTGCTTCAAGAAAAACAAGTATGATTTTAAAGAAAATAGAAATTACAGAAGCAGAACTTAATGAAGTAAAAAATAATATATCTGCTGAAGAGCAGCGACATATACAAATCAGGAAAGAGATTTTAGAAACTAAAAGTTCAATTGCACAAAATGGGGGAGCTGAAATTGAACGATTATCAAGAGAAATAGAGCATAAGAAAGAAGAACTTATTAGTAGAGAAAATGAGCTTTTAAAATATAATGGGTGGGCAAAGAACTTAAATTTAAATTCTGCAACATCTATTGAAATCTATAATGATAATGTAAATAAAATTCCTACATTATCAGAAAAATTTCAGGAGCAAAAAAGTGGTATACAGTCTAAATTGACAAAATCAGAGATGGAAATAGAAAAATATAAAGGGGAGAAGGAGAATATTGGAAAAGAGATAGGATCACTTCGTTTACGTAGCTCAAATATACAAAGTAATTTAATTGATATTAGAGAAAAACTTTGTCATACAATAAATGTAAATAAAGAACTCCTTCCTTTTGCGGGAGAACTTCTAGAGGTAAAAGAAAAGGATATAAAATGGGAGGGCGCAATAGAGCGATTGGTACATGGATTTGCCTTATCACTATTAGTACCTGAACAGTATTATGATGATGTGGCGTTATGGGTAGATAAACAGCCCCTTGGAGTAAAGCTTGTTTACTATAGAACAGGGAAAAAGTCTTTGTTAAGTGCCTTTGCACAAAAAAATGAGAATACTGTTGCCAGTAAACTAGATATTAAGACAGGCACTCTATTTACAGATTGGATTACTAATGAAGTAGAGGTTCGTTTTCCCCATATTTGTTGTGAAACGATGTTGGAGTTTAAAAGAGAAAGTAAGGCAATTACAATAAAAGGGCAAATAAAATCTAATATTCGTCATGAAAAGGATGATAGAAGTAGGCTTGACGATAGAGCTAGATATGTACTTGGTTTTTCAAACAAGAAAAAGATTGAAGTGCTAAGAGGGATATCAAATAATCTTGAAAAGAAATTAAAAGAGCTGCAATCTCTTAACGGCGAGATAAGAAAAGAGCAAGATAGAGTAGATTTACTCATATCTACGTTAGAGCATATCAGGCAGTGTGATGATTATAAGAAGTTAGATGTATATACGACAAGAAAAATGATAAATGAGTATGAAAGGAGAATATTAGAACTAGAAAACAGTAATAGTATTTTAGAAACACTCAGAAAACACTTAGAAACCCTTGAAGAAAAAGAAAGGAATACGAAAGACAAAGAGAATAAACTTCGGGAGAAACAAGGTGTTTTAAAGGATGAGCTAGTACGATATAGAAAGATAGAACAAGAAAATCAGGAGAAATTACGATTGGAGACAGAAGCGGATAGGTCGACGTATAATTTTCTTGCTCAAAATTTTACGGGCTTTCTTGGTAATGTTCATCTGACACTTGATAATGCAGAAACCTTAGAGAAGAAATACGGTAGGGAACTTACCTCTCAATGTGATAGCCTGCAAAATGAATTATCTTCACTTAAATCTGAAATAGAAAAGGCAATGGCAAGGTTTCGCAATAAGTATCCGGAAGAAAGTTTTGAAATGTCTGAAAATGTCCAATCTATACAAGAGTATGATGATTTGCTAAACCGTTTACAATATCATAATTTGCCGAAATATCAAGAAGACTTTAAACAGGAATTACAAGGTAAAATTATTCAGCATATATCTATGTTTAATGGAGTTTTATCTAGTTACAGAACAAATATTCGCAATAGAATAAAGGAAATAAATGAATCTCTACACTCTATAGATTACAATCTAGGTAGATATATTACAATTGTTTGTGAGGAGACTCCGGAGACAGATATCAAATATTTTCGTAATCAGCTAAAGGCTTGTACGGAGGGGATGGCAGCAGGTATTGAAGATAATGATCTTGCTGAAATCAAATTTACTCAGATAAAAGAAGTTATTGAACGTTTCAAGGGAAGACCACAATTTAGCGACATAGATAGGCGATGGACCAATAAGGTGACAGATGTTCGCAATTGGTTTGTATTTTCAGCATCAGAACGTTGGCGTGATAGTGATGAGGAATATGAGCATTACTCTGATTCAGATGGTAAATCAGGCGGACAAAAAGAAAAACTTGCATATACAATACTTGCGGCCAGTCTTGCATATAACTATCGACTTAATAGAGCTGAAAATGATGGTTCATCATTTAGATTAGTTGTAATTGATGAAGCGTTTTTGAAAAGTTCTGATGATTCTGCAAAATTTGGTTTAAAACTATTTGAGCAGATGAAGTTTCAGCTACTAGTTGTGACTCCTTTACTTAAAATATCCACGATAGAGCCTTTTATCTCCCATGTGGGATTTGTTACATATTCTGATATCACTCATAGGTCTACACTTAAGAATATTACAATGGAGGTCTACAGACAAAAACGTAAGGAATGGGAGGGGAATGAGCTTGTCAACATGGAGTAAACCAGATGATATTAAGAGAAAAATTGATTATAGATGGAAAAAAGGAGATATTTTAAGGCATTGCTTGCTTAAGGATGATTTATTTCCACTTGTAATAAAATTAGATGCACCTTCATATAAGGAGCTAAGTTTATATTTTTCTAATGTTATTATCTGGATAACGCAACTAAAAGAAAAAGAAAAATTAAAGAGAGGATATGGTTATGAGTTAATAGAAAAAGAAATAAATTATCGGACTATTGGAAAAAACTCAATACCTACCCATGCGCAAATCTCTTCGTTGGAAGATGCAATTAAGATTTTGCATAAACAGAGAGAAGTTGAATTGTTTATTTCAAATACCCATAATTTACTTCAAAGGTGGAAAGGTCTACAAGAATGGATATTACGATATCCGTTTAAATTAATCAAAAGTATAGGGAATGATTGTGATAAGTTTATAACTGTACTGGAATGGTTTGAGACACACCCAAATCATTATTTATATTTACGACAGCTTGATATACCAAGTATTGATACGAAGTTTATTGAAAATAATAAAACGGTTATAGGCGAATTACTTGAGATACTATTGCCTACGGAGCAAGTGAATATGTCTGCTAAAAACTTTGAAGAGAAATTCTATCTCAGACAAAAGCCTAAGATGATACGATTTAGAATCCTTGATAGCAGGTATACTTGGCAAGGGATTAGTGATCTCACGGTACCTATTGAAGAATTCTCTCAGTGGAGGCCAGGTTTTGAAAAGATATTTTTTACTGAAAATGAGATTAACTTTTTAAGTTTTCCAAAGGTCGAAAATTCTTGTATTATATTTGGGAAGGGTTATGGGGTGGAAATTTTCAAAATGGCTAAATGGATAGCTGATAAAAAGATATATTATTGGGGTGATATAGATACTCACGGATTTAATATTTTAAGTATTGCTAGAGGATTCCTACCAAATTTAAAATCATTTTTAATGACTGAGGAAATCCTGTTAGAACATAGAGAAATGTGGGTTAACGAAGAGAAACAACATTTATCAGAAATTGAAAATTTGACTTATGAAGAGAGCATCTTAGTATCTAAGCTGCAAAATGATTATTTTGGAAAAGGGATTCGATTAGAACAAGAACGAGTAGCCTTTGGATTTGTGGAGAAATTTATAGAGAATTTGATAAAATTTAATTAGAATTTTATTTTTTGTGACAGTAATGTACATTTCTGCAAATTGCACTTAGAGATGATAGTTTGCATTATTTTTGAATTCTGATTGAGGTGTGCATCTAGATGACCCACTCAAGGCATTGTGAGACGGTGGCGCTTTTATACCATAAATATGCATAATAAAGGAAGCTGTTAGGGAAAGAAAAAATACTTGGCAGAAAGATTTCTAAAAGAAGTGAAAAAATGGAGGGAAACTAATGTGTTTGATTTGTGATAGAATTAAAATGATTAATGAAGGTGAAAATCCATATTTTGTCTGTGAACTAGAGACAGGGTTTGTAGTTTTGGGTGACTATCAAAGATTTAAGGGATATACATTGTTTTTGTGCAAAAAGCATGTGGCTGAATTGCATGACTTTCCATATGATTTTAAAATGAAATATTTAGAAGAAATGTCATTAGTTGCAGAGGCGGTATATAATGTGTACAAGCCGGAAAAGATGAATTATGAATTGTTAGGTAATGGAGATACACATGTTCATTGGCATCTATTTCCCAGGGTAGAAGGAGACACACCTATAAGAGGTCCAGTGTGGTTGCTACCAAGGGAGGAAATGTGTAGTGATCAATTTAAGCCGTCTGTGGTAGAGTTAGAGGAAAAAACGAGAGAGCTTAAGAAAGAAATAGAAAGAATTTTAAAATAATAGCGTATTGTTGAGATTATGTAGAATGTGAGATTAGCCAAGAAAAGGGGAGGGCACTAATGAAAACGATAGGTATCATCGGTGGAATGAGTTGGGAATCAACAGCAACATATTATCTTGAATTGAACAGATATATAAATAGAACACTTGGCAGCTATTATAGCGCAAAGTGCATTTTGTACAATATTCAATATCAAGATATAAAAGATATTCATAAGAATAATGATTGGGACCGTGCAGATGACATTCTTGCCGAAGCGGCATTAACACTCCAAAGAGCAGGTGCTGATTTCATAATTTTGGCGACCAATACAATGCATATTGTTGAGGCAAGAATTAGAGAAGCCATTACAATACCTTTTTTACATATTGCAGAAGTTATGGCGGACAGACTTCTTGAGGATAATATTAAGACAGTAGGGTTGCTTGGTACACGTTTTACAATGGAAAAGGATTTTTACAAAAAAATATTAACTGACCGTGGAATTAAGGTTTTAATACCTGATGAAAACCAGATTGATAAAATACATAATATTATCAACACAGAGCTGATTTTGGGTGATATCAATGAAACATCCCGAGAATGCTTTTGTAATATTATTGTTTCCCTTAAACAAAATGGTGCCGAGGGTGTTATACTAGGATGCACCGAGATTGGATTGCTAATCAGGCAGAAAGATAGTATTTTGCAAGTATATGATACAGCACTGCTACATGCTACTGCAGCGGCGGAATATGCAATTTATTAAAATAGTTATAAATACCGCTTGACTGTAAAGTGACTTTATACATTAATGTACAACTAACATAAATTAAATTTACAGCAAGCAAGGAGAACGTGATATGAAAGTAAAGGAAGTGGAGGAGCTTCTTCAGATTACGAGAGCTAATATTCGTTTTTATGAGACGGAGGGGTTGTTAAGACCTGAACGGAGTGAAAATGGATATCGTTCTTATAGTAAAGAGGATGTCGAGCAGTTAAAGAAGATTATATTATTTCGTAAGCTGGGTATTTCTATTCCGGATATCAAGAAAATATTTGATGAGGAAGAAACAATCTCAGCAGTAATTAGCCAAAATATTCTTACATTAAATCATCAGTTGAGCGAAATAAAAGGAGCAATCGATGTCTGTAAGCGAATTGAAAAGGATGCAGATAGCAATTCGTCCTTTGATTTTGAAAAGTACTGGAATATAGTAGAACAAGAGGAACTTGCCGGAAGAGATTTTTATGACAATCTGAAAGATTACATTGAGTTTGAGGGCAATACATTTAAGAGCATTTGGAGCAGCGTTTTTTTCTATGATTTGGATGGAAGTGTAAAAAAACGTGGATGGCTAATTGCACTTTTGATTATTTTGGGGATTTGTGTGATTCGTGGACTTGCTTATCAATTTGTCTGGAAGTGGGGAAGTTTTTGGTATGGATTTGCATACCCATTTGTCCTGTTTCTAGTGATTAGCAGTATTACTTCACCTATGTATATTCTTAATTACATATATAATGAAAAAGAATTAATCGAGGAGCCACCAAAAGTTAAAAAGAGAAAGATACCGCTATCTGGATTGTGGAAATTACTGGGATTAATTATGTACTTTATTCTGTTGTTAATCGGTATTCCGATATTTTGGGAAAAGATTATTTATAACAATGTAATGGGAGCAGAAACAAATTATATTATTACAGGTTCCCCTTTCATTTTGTACATCATTGTAGCTTTATATTTGTTTTGCCTGACCATTTGGTTATATTCCAGTCATGGTCTGTTTGGAAATGCTGTTACAAAGGAAAAAGGGTTTCAGCCACATCTTCCAGAACGTGTAAAAAAGAAAGTTATGGCAGTTTCAGTCGCTATTTTTATAATAACCGTAATTGTTTATGGTACATGGTATGATTGTATAACAGAAGAAGGAATTACAAAAAGACATTTCTTTTGGACAAAAAGTTATTCGTGGGAGGATGTCGGCTATTATATGTTATCGGCGAATTTTGATGGGACTCTGCAATATACAATTATAATGAAAGATGGAACGCCTATTTCATTAATGGGAGGCATCAGTTCTTCAAATCTGGATAAGAAAGAATATCCGGAAGGCGAAGATGATTTTATTCTACAGTTGACAGAGCAATTTGCGAAGCAGGGTATTCTTATAAAAGTAAATAGCTGGGAAAAGCTCCATAAGAAATTAAGTTATGATTATTGGGATGAATATGTAGATGAGATACGAGCAATCGCGGAATGAGGTAGTATATAATGTGTACAAGCTGAAAAGATTAATTACGAATTGCGAGACGGGTATATTCATGTTCATTGGCACCTATTTCCCAAAGTAGAAAGGGACACGCGATAAGAGGTCCGGAGTGGTGTTACCAAGGGAGGAAATGTAGAAGGTGAGGAAAAGTCTATGATAAAAGTATTTTTTGTCCGTCATGCTCAGCCGGAATACGATTGGGAAGATGATAGAACAAGACCGTTAACGAAAGAAGGAAAAATCGATGCGTTGTCAGTGAAGAATTTTTTGATGGATAAAAAAATTGACTATTTTTATAGTAGTCCGTATAAACGTAGTATTGATACAATAGGGGAAAGTGCTGCATATTTAAAAAAGGAAATACATACCGATGAACGTTTAAGGGAAAGAGAAAAGGGAGCAGATGGAAATAATCACGGAATGTTTCAGAAGCGGTGGGAAAATCATCAATACCATGAAAATGGTGGTGAATCCATTGCAATGGTTCAGAAAAGAAATATTGCTGCTTTGATGGAGATACTGAGAAAAAATGAAAAGAAAAATGAGGATACATCCGTTGTAATAGGTACGCATGGAACAGCCTTAAGTACAATCTTAAATTTTTATGATTCAAGCTATGGCTGTGATTCGTTTCTAAGAATAATAGACTGGATGCCTTACATTATTGAACTTGATTTTGAAGGAGAAACACTTGTTGGGAAAGAGGAGCATATCCATATTGAAAAAGAATTTAAGGGAAAAATGCGGGCTGATAAATCATAGGCTATAATAGGTTAGAGAATACATTCTATTTAGACATTTTTTGAAGAACAGAACATGAACACTCTATTAGGGGACGGTGAGATGATACTTGCCATCCTTGTTTTTTGTACAGGAAGAAAGATGATAGAATTCTATAAATCGGAGAAATAAATATTTAATTTATTTAGTTTTTGTATTGACAAACAAAATAAAAAGGATTATATTATATTTTGTTAGTTGGCAATGAAACTAAATAAATTATAGCGGAGGTAAAAAAATGAATAAAAATAATATAATGAATAAGTTAATGGAAATAACGCATCAGCCCTTTTTGATTTTTGCAAATCAAGTGGAGCAAAAGACGGATAATGCTTTTGAAGCATTGCTGCTATTATCAAAAGAAAAGGATGTAACGGCAGGTCGTATTTCTGAATTCTTGGATATCAAACCATCGAGTGTTACGCAAATTATAAAAAAGCTTGAAGCAGCAGGAACAGTTGAACGTGTAAAATCGGAGGAAGACGCCAGAGTTACATACGTCAAACTGACAGAGAAAGGCTGGGAAAGTATCAAAGACCGAGGCACGATTGCTTCAAGCCTTAGAGATGAGTTATTCAAAGGGTTTACGGAAGAAGAACTGGAAAAGTTGGAGGAGTATTTAACGCGTATTGCGGATAATATTTCGAGTCATGAATTTCAATCAAAATTGAATGAAATTTTTAGCGATGATAGGAGATGGCAGCATTTTAGTCAGATGTCAGCTCATTTGGGACGTGCGCGTGAACAAATGTTAGAGCGCAGCGGGTTCGATGGATTCGGTGGTTTCGGAGAAGATTTCCGCGGCGGATTTGGCGGAGACGGAAGATTCTTTGGAAGGGGGCGCAGATAATGGAAGGAGGAAGACCGGATGAAGCAGTCAGAAAAGATGGCACAAAATTTTCATTTAGACAATTTTTTAAGCTGATTACCACAACGAAACCCAAATATCATCTTTTGATAATAGGTATACTGCTGTTGATTGCATCCTCGAGCGTACAAATTTATGTACCCCAATTAGCATCATCATTAGTCAATAACTTTTCAAAAGGAATCGACTATCAATTACTGTTAAAGGTAGTCTTGCTATTTGTGGGCTCTGCGATTATTTCAGCAATAGGAGGAACGGTCCTTGGTATTTTCGGAGAAAATGTCATCCAAAACTTAAGAAAAAATCTCTGGTTTAAATTGACAACGTTAAAGGTAAAATATTTTGATACCATTAAGTCCGGTGAGATTTCAAGCCGTTTAGTCAATGATACATCACAAGTAAAACAGCTGCTTGCCACTACTTTTCCGCAAACCATATCCAGTATTATTTTGGTGTTAGGCTCTGTCTATATGATGATCAGAATGGATTGGCGCATGTGTTTGGCAATGCTGATAGTAGTTCCGATTGTGATGATTATTATGTTGCCTATTTTCGGATTTGGAACAAAAGTAGGACATATGAGACAGGATGCTCTTGCAGAATTTAACGGAATTGCCAGCGAAACACTAAGCGAAATCCGTCTGGTAAAGACATCCAACGCGGAAAAACAAGCTCAAATGCGGGCTGAACGCGAGGTGGATAAGCTATTCAAGGTCGGCAAAAAAGAGGCTGTCTTTGATGCGACTATGCAGCCGATTATGATGATGGCGATGATGAGTATGATTTTTGGATTATTGGCTTATGGGATGCATCGAATTGCCATTGGAGCAATGGCGATTGGCACACTGATGAGCTTCCTCATGTATCTGTTTAATCTGATTGGAGCAATGCCGAGTGTTGCAACCCTATTTACCGAGATGGCCAAAGCAGCTGGTTCTACGAAACGGGTTCAAGAATTACTGGATGAAGAACCTGAAGATTTGCAAGGAGGACAGCTTATCGATCTGACTGGTAAGAAGCTTAAAGTTACTAATATTGATTTTGCTTATGAAAACGATGAGCCAATTTTAACAGGAGTGTCTTTTGAGGCAAATCCAAATCAGATCATTGCTTTCGCAGGGCCGTCAGGCGGAGGAAAGTCTACAATATTTAGTTTGCTTGAAAGATTTTATGACCCCAGCCGCGGAGTCATTCAATTTGGCGATACCGATATTCAAGATATTAATTTAACGGATTATCGAAGTCAAATAGGTTTTGTTTCGCAGGATAGCGCGATTATGGCAGGGACGATCAGGGATAATCTAACCTATGGATTGCAGAAAGAATTTAGTGATGATGAATTATGGGAAGTTCTGGAACTTGCTTATGCCCGTCAATTTGTCGAAGAAATGCCCGATGGGTTATTGACTGAAGTGGGTGAACGTGGGGTTAAGATTTCAGGAGGCCAGCGGCAGCGAATTGCCATTGCCCGCGCATTCTTACGTAATCCCAAAATTCTGATGCTGGATGAAGCAACCGCCAGTCTTGACAGTGAATCGGAGATGATGGTACAAAGTGCGTTAGTTAATTTGATGAAGGGACGCACCACCTTAGTGATTGCCCATAGGCTTGCTACGATTGTCGACAGTGACAAGATTTATTTCCTTGAAAAAGGCAAGATTACCGGAAGTGGGACACATGGTGAACTTGTTGAAAGTCACGAAACTTATGCGAAATATGTGAGTGAACAATTTAGAGTTGAGACTCCGTTATTGTCGGTCTAGGGAGAGTAAAGATTATTTACTGTTTCATAAAAGAGTAACTCCATCTAAAAAGATGGGGTTACCCTTAAAAATTATACGCTTCAATTTTACTAATAGCCATCAAAACAAGGTTGAAAAGTGTTCTTTGATAGAAAATGACAAATTGAAATCACTTTATCACATATCCATTATTTTCAAGGATTTTTATAGACTTATCAAAGTTTTCCTCCTTAGTTAAAATATAATCTGTATTGTATGTTGACACTGCAAATATTCCGATACTGTCCTCTGCCAATAACGTAGAGATTTTTGACAAAATACCGATAAGAGAAAAATCTAATACTCCTTGTATTCTAAAAGCCTTCCAGCCATTATCACATTCAATTACATTTTTAGGTACTAAGTTTGTACTGCACACTAATGATAATTCTTCATCTGTCTTACTAATAAAGCAAAATTTATCTGAATAATCTATTTGTGATAAATCTTTTACTTTGCATATTGAAAATTCTTGATTTATTATTTTTAACTCCATTCAATCATCCTCCTTCTTACACTTATTCTTCTGAAACTTCAATATTTTTCGTTCTAAGAATCAATAAAATTCTTGTAATGAGCAGCATACAAGGCAGCTCAATCAGTGGTTCTATCAGCATAATCAAATGTATAACCGGCTCATTGGGAAATGCCATCAGTGCAATTCCGAGTGTCATCGGAGAATTTTTCGCAATAGTTGTAAGGGTTAGACTTGCGGTATTCTCATAGCTATATTGAAAGACTTTACCAATTATTTGAGCCAAAATAAAATTGATGATATAAAATAATATAATTGGGATCAGCAACTTGGCGATTATATTGAGGTTTGCTAAAAGAATGTTTCCTTTAGAAGCGAACATTGCGGCTATGGCAAGTGCCAGTAAAATTGTTTGGAGCGGAGTGAAAATACTAAGTATTTTTTCTTTTCTTTCTTCATCCTTGAATTTTCTCAAAAGTACTTTTAATGCTTGAGCAAGACCAAACGGAATAATCAACATAAATAATATGCTGGATAAAATGGCCTGTATATTTACAGTTCCGGACACGCTTCCCATGATATATAGATAAACTGGAAGTAATACGATTTGTAAAATAAGATTAACGGGTAATACAGACGCTGAAAGAGGTACATTTCCTTTCGCTGTGCCTGTAAAGACAAGGTACCAGTCTGTGCAAGGCGTTACCATCAACATGACAAGCCCAAGTTGCATTGCAAACGAGTTTGCAAGAAATATTTTGCCAAGCAAAAATATTAATAAAGGTGTCCATACAAAATTAATCAATACGGTAGTAACAGAGAACTTTATATTTCGAAACGCTCTTCTAAAATCTCGTACCGGAGTATTTAAGAACACTCCAAATAACATAACAAAGAGAAACGGCATCACAAAGTTTTCGGCATACCGTTCTACGAATGCGATATTTCCCAGCAGCAATCCTGTTACGATTGCGATAAACAAAATCGGTGTCTGAAATTTTTCTAATATATTCACTGTATTTTTCTCCTGATGTCAGAATAGATTAATTTCTTTCTATGCCATTATACACTATATTAAGTCTGGAGGCATAGATGTTGATTTATATGGTAAAATCTCAGAGATAAAAATTGCCGCATTTGAAAACGGCTTTTGCAGGCGGAGAGATACAATACTTACTTGGAAAATAGAAATTTTTACAACAGACATAAATATTCTATGTAATCCTTTTAATCTGACAGTTCTGTTACCGAATGCAAGGCATTTGGAATAGCAGAGCGGATGATGACAGAAATGTACTGTACTGTCTTTTCACGGTTACGAACAGAACGATCCACAATCCACTCAACCAACATACCAGCAATAGCCTCCGTATAGAATTGGCTGAGAAATATCTTGAAATCATCAGGTATTAATAATTTTTGTGTTTTTTCAGATTGCTCGATAAAGGAGCGTACAATGTCAATGAAATCAGCACAAAAGAATCGTTTTAATTCATCTCGCCCAACGGAATAATAAATATTTTGCAGAAATTCCGTATTTTCTTCTACATAGTCCATAACAAACAACACCGCTTCTTCATACTCTGCTATCAAATCAAATTGTTTTACTACCTCAATAGCCTCCAGTTCTAATGTCCATTTGAGCAGAGCATAAATATCCGTAAAATGATAGTAAAAAGTTTTTCGGTTTACGCCGCAATCATTTATAATTTCACTTACTGTTACTTTTGAAAATGGTTTTTTACTTACCTGTTTTTTTAATGATGCCGCAAGAGTCTTTTTTGTATTCAGGCTTGTTACTTCATGTTTCATCTTATCACCTCTATTTTTTATTATATATGCTTTAAGTACCTTATTCAACGGGTAATACAGGACATTTGTCCGGTACATTAAAAAAACATATTTGACCATCAACTATCCCTAATTTGTCCGAATTTTCACCATTTCACTGTGATTTGACCGTGGTATATAACTGACGAATTTTTTATAATGCATTCAGAAACCATCAGAAAGGAGTAAATGATAATGAACCAACAAAATTATAAGGTTATTCTAGAAACCCCATTGGGCAATAGAAACGGTATATTAGAGCTTAATATTTCCAAAACAAAAATTGACGGCTACCTGTATATTTTTAAAAACAGGGAGCCTGTCACTGGAGAATTAAGTAGTGATGGTTCATGCCGATTGAGGGGAAAATTCGTTACACTGATGAGCGAATTTTATTATGAGGCAACTGGGCGCATAGATTGCGACTATGTTGATTTGATACTTCATGGACGAAGCAGCGTCTTTCAAATGAAGGGAATTGCCTCCACTCAAGCCGAACAGCATAAGGAGGAAGAACATGAGTTACATTGAAATGGCCCATAGCTATAAGCGATACAAAATAGGAGGTAACGAAATTATAGCCAACCGAGATGTAAGCTTTTCTATTGAAAAGGGTGAGCTTGCAATTATTTTAGGGTCTTCTGGAGCCGGAAAATCTACAGTATTGAATATACTAGGAGGAATGGACACGAATGACGAAGGTAAAGTAGTAATTGATGGAAACGATATTGCTGGCTATACACAGAATGAACTGATTACTTATCGAAGAAACGATGTAGGGTTCGTTTTTCAATTTTATAATTTGGTGCAAAACCTAACATCAAAAGAAAATGTAGAACTGGCATCTGAGATTGTAAAGGATGCACTTGACCCTGTACAGGTATTAAAGGATGTGGGACTCGAAAATCGAATTGATAATTTTCCGGCCCAGTTATCTGGCGGCGAGCAACAGCGTGTGGCAATTGCCCGTGCAATTGCTAAAAACCCAAAGATTTTGCTGTGTGATGAACCGACAGGGGCATTGGATTATAATACGGGCAAGCAGGTACTTCAAATTTTACAGGATATGAGTCGAAAAAAAGGCGCTACGGTAATAATCGTCACCCATAATGCCGCGATCGCCCCTATCGCAGACCGTGTGATCTATATGCATGATGCAGGCGTAAAGAAGATAGAAATAAATCCAAATCCCCAGAAAATTGCAGATATTGAATGGTAGGTGAGTATTTTGAAAAGTAAAACGCTATGGAAAGACATTAAAAAATGCTTCTTAAAATCAAAGGGCCGATTTATTTCGATTGTTTGCTTAATTGCATTAGGCTCCTTTGCTCTTGTGGGACTCCAAGTAACCGGCTCTAATATGCGTAAGACGGGAGAACACTATTTTGAGAAGCTGAATCTGGCGGATATTTGTATCATCGGTGACTACGGAATTGATAAAGAAAACCAAAAAGCCATTAACAAGGTATCAGGAGCAGACAAGATTGAATATGGCTATTTAAAAGATGTAGTAATCCAAGATACGATTACTAGTATTCGCATCTTTTCCGACACGGAGGATTTATCTGTCTATGATGTTGTGGAAGGAAGGCTTCCGGAGACGGCGACGGAAATTGCAATTGCTGATATATATAATGCAGATTACCAAATCGGTGATACGGTAGCTTTTACGGAAAAAGAGGATGTTTCCGGTGAGACAGCCCTTAAAACCCATGAATTTCAGATTGTAGGTTTTGTGAACTCTGGAGAAATGCTTTCCATAATCAACATGGGGCAGTCAACAGCCGGAACCGGTGAACTGCAGGGGTACGCTGTGGTGGATTCTTCCGCCTTTGACTATGAGGTTTATATGATTGCCCGGATTTCATTTGAGGATACAAAAGGTGTAGACCCCTATTCAAATGAGTATACAGAGCTGATTCAAAATCACAAAAATGAGCTAAATGAACTGCTGGTTAATCAACCAACCCTACGTTTATCTTCTATCAAAGAGGAATATCAAGATAAGATTGATGAGGGGCAGAGCGAGGTAGATAATGCCAAGAAAGAGCTGGCTGATGCAGAGCAGGAACTTGAAGATGGCGAAATCGAACTGGCTGATGCGAAACAGAAATATGCGGATGGTTTGGATGAATATAACAAACAGAAAGCAGATGCCAATCAGCAGTTGGATGATGCCAGAGAAGAACTCGAAAATGGTGAAAACGAACTGACTGATGCGAAACAAAAATATACAGACGGTGTGGCTGAATATAATAAGCAGAAGAGAAATGCCGAACAGCAATTATCGGATGCCAAAGCAAAGCTTGACGACGCAGCAAAACAGATTGCGGATGGTGAAAGTGAGTTGACTGCGAAGCAACAGGAATTTGCAAAAGCAGAGTCCGATTTACAGGAAGCCCGTGCAGAGCTTAATAAAGGGTGGAACGAATATAACGAGAAATCCGGAAAGTTAGAAGAACTGAAAGAAGCGAAGGCACAACTTGACGCCGCGCAAATGCAATTTGAAGCAGGCATTGCCGCTGCCGAAGCGGCTACGGGAATGACAATGGCACAAATAGAAAACGCACTCCCAAGTATGAAGGCTCAACTTGACAATTTGAGTGCGCAATATGAAATGCTTTCTCAACTTGCAGCGCTAAAGGTGTCAAGAGATGCTGCGGTGGGAACGCCAGAATATGATGTGCTCAATCAACAATATCAAGCGGCATTGCAAGCCGCCAACCTATCAGAACAAGCGGCAGACACATTGCTTGCGCAGCTTGACAATATGCAGGCTCAAATTGTAACAGCGCAAACACAGTACAATCAGCTTGCGGGACTTGTAGAAACCCAAAATACTCTTTTGCAAAAATGGGCGGAGTATAACGCTGCGGCAGAGCAAGCAGCGGGAGGCGAAGAACAGCTTGCCGTTGCCAAGCAAACACTTGAAAGTGGTGAAGAGAAATATACTGCAAAAAGTGCAGAGCTTGAGACTGCCAGAAAACAAATTACAAAAGCAGAAAAAAAACTGGCTTCAGGGAAGCAATCTTATCAGGAAGGGCTTGCAGAATATAATTCAAAGAAATCAGAAGCAGAAACAAAACTCGCTGCTGCAAACGCACAGCTAGATGAAGCTGCTATAAAAATTGCTGATGGCGAAAAGAAACTCGCTGACGGATGGCAGGAATACTACGATAAAAAAGAGGAGGCTGATACAAAGCTGACTGATGCAGAAGCAGAGTTAGCCGAAGGCGCAGCAGAAATTGCGGAGGGTGAAAGAGAGCTGGTCGACGGACGTCAGGAATATGACGAGAAAAAGCCAGATGCTGAACAGGAGATCGAAGATGCCGAAGCCAAGCTGGCGGGTGCTCGGGAAACGCTGAAAACATTGAAACTGCCAATATACACATTGGATACTCGGAGGGAAGTTCCGGGTTCAGAGGGATACCGAATTTACAACAGTGTTTCGACGATCATTGATGCGCTTGCAGATATATTCCCTATCTTTTTATATTTTGTTGCTGCATTGGTGACACTGACTACAATGACTCGCTTTGTAGATGAAGAACGGATAAATTCCGGGACATTGAAAGCATTGGGGTATAGCAATAAGGACATAATTAAGAAATTCATTGTTTATGGTTTTTGCGCAAGTTCTATAGGGGCGGCCATAGGTATTGTAGCTGGGCATACCGTGCTTCCTATGATTGTATATAACGCCTATGGGCATAGTTTTAGCATTCCACAAATTGAATTGTATTTTTATCCTGGAATTACGGTTATAGCTATATTGCTGGCATTTGTGAGTGCGGTTGTTCCAGCATATATTGTCGCTGCAAGGGAATTGAAAGAAAAACCTTCGGCACTTTTGCAACCAAAGCCTCCGGAAGCAGGATCAAAAATTTTTTTAGAACGGATCAGCCAGATATGGAATCGGATGAGTTTTACACACAAGGTAACCGCACGAAATATCTTCCGTTATAAAAAGCGAATGCTCATGACTATCTTCGGTGTGTGTGGTTCGGTAACACTTATATTTGCAGGCTTCAGCGTACAACATTCTATTTCCGGCATAAATGATAGGCAGTTTGGCAAAATCATACAGTATGATCTGATTGTGGCTAAAAATGATAACTTGAATGAAGAGAAGACAAATGAGATTGATCAGCTTTTGGCTTCTAATGAAGTCAATCAGCAATTACCTATTCTTTATGATGAGATGACAAAAATTGCAGGAGATAATCAGGATAAGCAGGAAATTAAACTAATCGTTCCCGAGGATGCGGAGGCATTTAAAGACTATATCAGTCTGGTGAACCGTTCTACAGGAGAAGAACTAGAACTGTCGAAGGATGGTGCTGTCATTTCAGAGCGGCTGGCAAAACTGTTGGATGTGAAAATCGGAGATACGATAACTGTAACAGATTCAGAAAATTACGAGCGGAAAATGATGATTTCTAATATTACAGAAATGTATACAGGACACTTCATTTTTATGGATATGGACTACTATCAGACTGTTTTTGCAACAACCTATTCTTCCAATGCCAATATGGTAACTTTAGATGACCGCTCCATAGAAAACGCAAATGAACAGGCAAGTGAATTTGTGAACCTGGACGGTGTAAAAGGTGTGGTTCAGAATACTACGATGAAGAATCAAATCAATACCATCGTCCAATCTCTAAAAATGATTATGCAGGTACTAATTATTGTGGCGGTATTACTAGCTGTGGTAATTCTCTATAACTTGACGAACATCAATGTCTCAGAACGAATTCGAGAATTATCTACGATTAAGGTTCTGGGTTTTTACAACAAAGAAGTGACCTTGTATATCTACCGAGAAACAATTCTTCTAACCCTACTTGGAGTTTTAGCGGGCTTCGGACTTGGAGATGCTCTTTATCTTTACATAATTTCCGTTGTACCGCCTGATGAAGTGATGTTTAATCCGGCACTGGGAGTAAAGGCATTTCTAATTCCTGTGCTGGTAGTATGTATGATTACCGTGGTGCTCGGTGCAATAATCAATCACAGGCTCAAGAATGTCAACATGTTAGAAGCGCTTAAGTCGGTAGAATAACATACTGGAGTGTCCCAAAGACTGCGTAAACCTCCAAACTGATGTAAATGTAATTACAACAGTTTGGAGGTTTTATATTATGTCAAAGAGAATACGAAATAAATACTTATTTAGAAAGCTCTGCATAATCGTTGCGGTACTCTAAGGGAGTTTTATTTGTATTGCGCTTAAAAACTTTGATAAAGTAACCACAATCCTCAAAACCTACATTTTCTGCAACAGTACGGATAGGCCAGTTTGTTTCAATTAAATGCTCTTTTGCGCGTTCGATTTTGACCTGATTTACATAATCAGATAGACAACCTAAATTCTCTTTCGCAAATAATTTGCTGAAATAACTGGGAGAAATATTACATAATGCGGCCATCCTCTCGAGAGTTATTTTCTCCTTTGGATGTTTTTTAATATAGGTTAGAGCAGGCTGTATAATCAAATAAGTTTCGTTTTTTATATGCTTGTGAAGGGGATATATCATATTTTGATCATCATCATTTAAGTATTTAGTTTTATCAAATTGATTGGCTTCTTGGCTCTTGGGGGTCGATGTAATCAGAGCCTTATACCCTGCTTCATTAACACAATAGTTACCGATATGTAAAAGCATGTTAGCCAGAGCCATGATTTTATCTAAACGCATAATCGGCAGTTTATTATAGCTTTCCCTAAAACTTACATCCTTCATCGGATCAAAAGTTAGATTAACATTATGTAGAATACGTTCCGGAGCGTATAGAGAATCAAGTTGAGATAAGATCACCTGACCCGCCATAAATGCACCCAAATATAAATCATTAACAATAATCGGGATGGCAAAATCAACAATACCTGCATGACAAATATAAATAAAAGGTTTACGATTTCTAGCCGCTTCAAGACCACCATGAGAATTACATTTTTCACAGTAACTTCCATATTTGGAGGATCTAACATTCTTGCAGAATTCACTGCAATTACTATGCTTGGTAAGTGGCTTTCCCATATAATCTACAGTGATGATTGCCAGATCGGTAGCTAATGCAATATCATCTTGAATTGTTTGAAATTTTCTAGGGTTCACGATTTGAGTTATATCAGTGAAGGTTGCTCTCATAATAATCCTCCTAATGTTGACAAAAATAAAGAATAACAATTGATGGGAAAATATTGCATGATATTGCTACATATAACCATTATATATGTGTAAAAGTAATAAGTCAAGAATGGTAAATAAGTTAAATATAGTGCAATTGCACAATAAATATATTGATATAAATAAAAATGAATTTTATTAAAATTTAATTAAAATTATTTAAATTTACAACCGCTTATTTGGATGAATGTATTGCATAATACAATGTTATTTTTTTTGAATTATATATAATTAATTCCAGAAGTCAGTGATTTAATCCAATAACTATGCGCTTTAGTTACACACAAAGATGAATGAATAGCCGATATTGTACGCTGGCTAAATAAGGATACAAATTAATCTGTTGTAATAACAGTAAAACTTAGAGAAGGAGGTATTTTAAATGACAAAATCTCAATTTAAAAACTCAAATAAGGTGTTAATGCTTGCATTATCTGTAATTATGGCATGCAATATTTTTGGCTTGGTTACCATATTAATGGCAAAGGGGTATATGAATGTTTCGAATAGAGTGGTTATAGAATTGATTGTTATGCATGTTGTAGCAGAGATTGTATATGTTGTAATTTGGATTACGAGGAAGGATACCGTACTGCTGCTGAATGTATCCGCCGTATCTTATATGATATTGTATACGGCGTCTATGATAGGCTTATGCTCTAACAATGCATATATTTATGTGTTTCCATTACTAATTGTATATATATTATTTAAAAATCGTAAAGTAGTGATAGGCGTATCGATCTATCAGCTCCTTATTAATATAGTGGTTGCAATTATGTTGCTGGTAAAGAAAGGAACAGGGTATGAGATTTTAGAAACTGTTCAAATGCAGATGGTTACATCTATTTTGGGGTGTATATGTGCAATTACAACAGATTATTTGTCAAGAAAGCATGAACAGGAACAGCAGCAAAAAATCATGGCTGTTTCAGAAAAAAACAGAAAGATGTCAGAGGAAGTAGCTGGTTTGGCAAAAGATGTCATCGAAAGTATAAAAGGTGCAAAACCTTCTATACATCGAATCTATGATACGACGCAAATCGTAAGTGCATCGTTGAATACCATTTCGCAAAGTACCCATGCTACGTTAAGTGCAGTGGAAAATCAGGTCGAAGTAACAGAAGAGATTAAAATGATAGTAGAAAAGGCTTATCAAGAAACAAATCATATTGTGGAGATTACCAAAGAAACGAATGGAGTTATTCGGAATGGAGTTGAGATAGTAGAAGAATTAAATCAAAAAGCTATTGTAGTGAAATTATCAAATGAAGAAACAAAAAAGGCAACAGAGCATCTACAGCAAAAATCAATAGATGTCAGAAAAATCACAGAGATAATACTCAATATTTCTAGTCAGACCAATCTTCTTGCATTGAATGCATCCATCGAGGCAGCTAGGGCAGGCGAAGCTGGAAGAGGCTTTTCCGTGGTATCTGATGAAATTCGTAATTTAGCAGATCAGACAAGAGTGGAAACAGTAAACATTGCTACTATTCTGGATGCATTAGCACAGGATGCACAAGTAGTTTCCGATAAGGTGAAAAATAATGTAGAAGGTAGTAAAAATCAACAGAAGATGATAGAGGAAACGAATGAAAAGTTTTTATACATTCAAACAAAAATGAAGCAGTTGTATGAAGCAATAGAATCACTCAACAGTATGATGAAGCATGTTCAGAAATCAAATAATCGGATTGTGAACAGTAATATGACATTATCAACGACAAGTCAAGAAGTAACCACGAGTACGGAGAAAGCAATGACGGTAAGCAGTCAAAATGTAGAATCAGTAGAACATTTTAATGAAGGTATTAATGATATTGAGAAGATAGCAAAAGAGTTGCTTTTTATTTGGAATAAGTTTTCGGAAGTATAATGAATCAGGACAAGCAGAATATCTGGACTTGCTGCTTCAGGTATATTCCATCAGAAAAAAGGTACTAAAAAATAATTGAAAATGGGAAAATATTATATAAAAAGCTAAATATTACCATGATTGTTGAGGCTAAGTATTGTGTAAAGGATAGTAAAAGTTTATATAATACTATTTGTGCAATAGCCATTTTTACGAAATAAATATATTGAAAAATGTAGCTAAATAAATAGAAAAAATAAGAATTTACTACTGGTTATTTATATAAGTGTATTACATAATTTGATGTTATTTCAAATCAATTTTTTTATAATTAATCATGAAAAACAACACGAAAACAACTGAATTATAAGTAATAATTCACAAAAAAAGAGTCTTGAAAATTGAAAGGAGATTTTTATGAGAAAAGCATTTATTTGTCCGTCAAAATATGTACAGGGAGAAGATGAGTTACTCAATCTTGGCTACTTTGTTAAGGAGTTTGGAAAGTCAGCATTATTGATTGCTCATCCGGACGATGTAGCCCGAGTAAAATCAAAATTAGATTCTACAGTGGAAAAATTCCAAATCACCTTTGTTGAAAGTGGATTTTGTGGTGAGTGTTCAAGACAGGAAGTAGAACGTTTACAAAAGCTGGCGAAAGAGAAAGGATGTGCCTGCACGATTGGTCTGGGAGGCGGCAAAGCAATTGATACTGCAAAATGCGTAGCGATGGGAGATAATTTGATTATATGCCCGACAATTGCGTCAACTGATGCACCAACAAGCCATTCTGCTGTTCTTTATACACCGGAAGGTGCTTTTGAAGACTATGCATATTTTAGACAAAATCCCAGCGTAGTGTTAATTGATACCACCGTAATTTCAAATGCACCAACCCGTTTTTTGGTATCAGGTATGGGTGATGCGCTTTCTACATATTTTGAAGCCAGAGCAACCTCAAGATCTTATTCCAATGTAAATGCTGGTTTGCCGTGCGGTTATCGCGAGAAGGTATGCGGTGAAGCAAAAGGAACAAATACAGCTATGGCACTTGCGACCTTATGTTACCAGACCTTAATAAAGGATGGTTTAAAAGCAAAGATTTCCAGTAATAGCAATGTGGTAACAGCAGCACTGGAAAATATCATTGAAACTAACATCCTGTTATCGGGCCTGGGATTTGAAAGTGGTGGACTTTCAGCAGCACATGCAATTCATAACGGTTTAACGATGCTGGAGGGTACACATAAATATTTCCATGGTGAAAAAGTTGCATTTGGTACCATTGCTCAACTTATATTAGAAAATGCCCCTACAGAGGAAGTGAATGAAGTATTGGATTTCTGCGTTAGTATAGGTTTGCCTGTATGCTTATCGGATATTGGTGTAGATACGATTACGAAGGAAGAGGTAATGCAGGTAGCTAAAAAAGCATGTATTCCGGAGGAATCCATCCACTCAATGCCATTCCCGATTACTATTGAGGCGGTAGCAGCAGCGATTATTACAGCAGATGCTATTGGTAAAGCTTATAAAAACAGATAAAAAGATAGGGAGGTATTATATGAAGAAGATTATTAATAAACCGGAAACGTTTGTATATGAATTATGCAATGGTATTGTATCTGCGCATCCTGAACTTAATTTTGTAGAAAAATATAAAATTATTACAAAGAAAGAAATAAATAAGAATAAAGTTAGCCTTATTAGTGGCGGCGGCAGCGGGCATGAGCCTGCTCATGCCGGATTTGTTGGGAAAGGGATGCTGGATGCAGCAGTATGCGGGGATGTATTTGCTTCCCCTTCTCAAATACAGGTGTATCAGGCAATTAAAGAAACAGCGAGTGATAAAGGAACTTTGCTTATCATAAAAAATTATAGCGGCGATATTATGAATTTTAAAAATGCAGCATATCTGGCAGGTGAAGATGGAATCCAGGTTGACTATATCAAAGTTGACGATGATATTGCGGTGCAAGACAGCCTATATACCGTAGGCCGCCGTGGTGTTGCCGGGACAGTGCTTGTACACAAGATTGCAGGAGCCAGTGCTGAACAGGGTAAAAGCTTACAGGAGGTTAAAGAGGCGGCACAGAAAGCGGCAGATAATGTTAGAAGTATTGGTTTTGCCTTCAGTTCCTGTACAGTTCCTGCAAAAGGAACACCAACCTTTGATATTGGAGAAGGAGAGATGGAATATGGTGTAGGTATTCATGGTGAGCCGGGGATAAAAAGAGAAAAGATTATTTCCGCAGACGAGCTGGCGCAAAGAATGGTTGAAGCACTTTTAGAGGATTTAAAGATAAAGGAATCCTCGGATGAAATTGCCTTGCTGATCAACGGATTTGGCGGGACTCCTTTACAGGAATTATACGTTCTTAATCATGCAGTTACCAGGGAACTAACTCATAAGAATATTGTTATTAATAGAACCTTTGTCGGTAATTTTATGACCAGTATCGATATGTTAGGTGCATCGGTATCCATTATGAGGCTGGATGATGAATTATCAGAACTTCTTTCTTTTCAGTCTGATGCACCGGCATTTAAGGTGGATGGACCGGTGGATAAGGTACAATATATTGATCTGGCAGCATCAAGAAAAGAGATAAAGAATGTCTCCTACCAGGTGGAGACAAATGAGGTTTATTCGGTGATTCATAACGATCAGATAACACTGAATAATATGATTTATATCATTGATAAGATGAGTGAATGTATTATTAGAAATGAAGTTCCGTTCTGTGATCTTGACTCACATGCAGGGGACGGTGATTTTGGTATGAGTGTTGCAAAAGGATTTAAGCAGCTAAAAGAAGAATGGAAAGATATTCTTAAGAAAGAACACTCCATCGGATCTTTCTTAGAGGATTGTTCTTTGGTTATTATGGAGTATTGTGGTGGGGCGTCAGGTCCTATCTGGGGTTCAGCATTTAGAGCCGCCGGAAAGAGTACCAGTAATAAACTCTCACTAAACCAGGCTGATTTTGCAGATATGCTGCAAGCGGCAGTGAATGGAATTCAAAAAACCGGAGAACGTTCTTTTGGTAGGGGAGCTGTTGTAGGAGACAAGACATTGATTGATGCATTGGTACCCTGCGCCAATTCATGGACAGAATGTGCCAAAACGTCCACTGATATGAAGAGTGCATTTGAAATGGGTGCATTTGCGGCTGTTGAAGGAGCTAAAGCAACTGAAAAAATTGTGGCAAGAATGGGACGTGCAGGCACGGTCGGAGAGAGAAGCCTAGGTTATCCTGATGCAGGAGCATATGGATTAGGTGTTATATTTACCGAGATTTCACAGAGCATTAAAATCGATTATTAATGAAAGGAGCGAATATGTTATTCAATAGTTTTAGTTTTAAAGCTGAAGATGGAATTGATGTATTTGTTTATAACTGGAATCCGGATAATGGAGTTAAAGTGAAGGGAGTAGTGCAGATAGCGCACGGTATGGCAGAGACGGCTGCAAGATATGAGAGATTTGCAGAAATACTTACCGGAAATGGATATGTTGTTTACGCAAATGACCATCGTGGACATGGAAAAACGGCAGGTAATCTGGAAAATTTAGGTTATTTAGCTGAGAAGGATGGATTAGAGTATCTTGTGAAAGATATGCATCAATTAAGCACAATTATTCTTAATGATCACCCAACGTTGCCTATATTCTTATTTGGACATAGTATGGGCTCCTTTGCATCACAAAGATATATTATGCTCTACGGTGATGAGTTAAAAGGTGTAATTTTATCCGGTTCCAATGGAAGCCAGGCGTTGTTGCATAAAATTGGATTTTTCGTATCAAAGCGTGAAGTGAAAAAGTACGGCAGAAAGGCTAAAAGCGATAAAATGAACCAGCTTTCTTTTGGCAGCTACAATAAACATTTCAATCCAAACAGAACAGAATTTGATTGGTTAAGCAGAGATAACGATGAAGTAGATAAATATATCACTGATCCATATTGTGGAAGTGTATTTACAGCAGGATTTTTTTATGACTTTATGAAGTTGTTTAAAATCATTGACAAAGAAAAAAATATGGAACTAGTACCAAATAATCTACCAATCTATCTATTTGCAGGAGATAAAGACCCTGTTGGTAATTATGGAAAAGGAGTGATAAAACTTTTCAATGCATATAGGAAGCATGGCATAAAAGATATCACGATGAAGCTGTATTCTGATGGAAGGCATGAATCACTTAACGAAATAAATAGAGAAGAAGTTATGGCGGATGTGGTTAAATGGCTTGATAAAAATCTGCAATAATCTTTTGACATTTTTGGGATGCTCATTTTATCAAATACATGAGCATCCCTTATATTTTTTGTGGAGAAAGCAAAATGAACATTACAAAGTAGGAGGAATTGAGTCTAAAATATAAACCAATAATAATGTTTAAATTTTATGATAAAGCTTATAAATAATCATAGTCATATCTTCAGCTGAAACGCTGGAATCATTTTTTAACCAGGCAATATAGGTATTAAACAGAGAGCCGGCATACGCTTGAAGGATATAGTATAACTCATAAGATTCTATCTCTTTATAATAAGTCTCAATCATATAGGAGCTTAGTGCATCTAATAGCAAATACCCCATTTCTATTTTTAGAATGCAGCGTATAAAATCTTTGTATTTCTCAAAATATTTGAACGAATGAAGGATTCGAACGTAATCTCCATATGTTTCTTGCGGCTCTAGCTTCCGAATTTCATTTTTATAGGACTCTATGATTTCATCCATATAGTCCTGAAAAACTTCTTCTTTGGATGAATAATTCCTATAATATGTCATTCGTGAAACCCCTGCTCGTTTGGCTAATTCTGATATTGAAATGGTGGATAAGGGTTTCTGGTCTGCCAGATGCATTAATGCGGTAACAATACATTCTCTAGCTAAAAGATTAGCTTGATTGCTTTTTTTCATAAACAATTCTCCCTGATTTGTAACAGTTAAGTGGCCTTGTATTGAATCTTTCAGAGTTGAGTGTTACAATTTGTAACAGCTTCATATTGTAAAGGATTTAAGAAAAAAAAGCAAGTAGAAGGAGAGAAATATGGAAAAAACATATCAGTTAATCAGAAAATTTACAATTGCCCCTGTAATGGCAGTTATTATGTTAATTACGTTATGGTTTTGTAAGTCAGTTATCTTTCAAAATCAATATTTTTTGTACAGTAGCATAGTTTTTTTAGTAATACTCCCATCTATGGCATATCCCTTGCAAAAGTATATACCGGGTTTCCGGAATTGTGGTAGAGAGGGACAAAGAAATCTGGCTATAATATTTGCTGTTGCGGGATATGTTTTAGGATGTATTGTGAATTTGTTTTTTCATTCCACAATAGAAATGTGGTTTATTTATCTGGAATATTTGTTATCAGGTCTCTTAATTTTTCTAATAAACAAAATAATCCATGTTAAGGCAAGTGGGCATGCATGCGGAGTATTGGGACCTATAGTTCTTCTGTTGAATTTTGGAGTATATAAAGCAATTATTCCGGGTTTTGTATTAATCGTTGGTGTATTTCTTTCCAGTCTAAAATTAGGCCGGCATACTGCTGGGCAGTTATTTGGAGGTAGTTTTATTCCGATTGTAGTTATCGTTTTTTTAAATATAATATTTTGAGAAGGAAAAATTAGCATGAATCGTGTTGGGACTATAATTGGAGTCCATTTAAGCACCACTCATTATTCCCCATGAAAATTTTTCTGATATTCGTTAAAACTATCCGAAATATTTTTATTCATATGAAAAAAATGATTTAAGATATTAATACTATCTACTGTTTTCGGATTAACGCTATGCTCCATTAACTCTGTCTGCTGTAATAAATCATTCTCACAGTTTATTATTTTAAGAAAGTTTTCAATTATATTATGGCGTTCTAAAAGGTATTCACCTAAATTCTTACCACTTTCACTTAATACGATGATTCCATATTTTTTATAATGCAGTAATCCCATCTCTCCAAGCTTTTGTACCATTCTAGAAGCAGATGCAGCTTTAACATGAAGCAGTTCAGCGAGTAAATGAATGCGGATATAACCATCCTTTAAGCTGTTACGGTAAATCATCTCCAGATAGTCTTCCATTGCAGAGGTTAATTTATTTTTATTCTGTTCGAGAAGCTGATAGCCGCGTACTGTATGAAATTCATTATTAACCAAAATTTTCACTACCAGAATTATTTACTTATTTTTACTATATGCAGTAACATATGAATTTATATTACATATGTTAGAGGAGTATAAAAAAGTTACTCACCGCTAAATTAGAAACAGTAATGGATAGAAATGATGGAGGCAAATCAATGAAGGAAAAAAGGATATCACTTAATAACCTGCCGCTTGGAGAAAAGGCAATCGTCAAGGAACTTATTTCAGAGGGGACCATTCGTAGAAGGATGTTGGACTTAGGCTTGATTACAGATACTGTAATTGAAGCATTACAGCGAAGCCCTTCGGGAGATCCTGTCGCTTACGATATTAGAGGGGCAGTCATTGCATTACGTTCCGAAGAAACTTCAAAAATCTTGGTTGAAGTAATATAAACATGAAGCCTAATACAAAGAAAAAAGGAGAAGGTAAAATATGGGCTTAACAAGCCGGTCAACAGGAGCAGGAGTGCTGAATGGTGAACTTAAGATGGAATGCTTGAGCGAAAATGATATAGTGATTGCATTAGCCGGAAATCCGAATGTCGGAAAAAGTACGGTATTCAATGGACTGACAGGTTTAAATCAACATACAGGTAACTGGCCCGGTAAAACAGTTACAAATGCGCAAGGTAAATATAAGCATAAGGATAAAAATTTTATTTTAGTAGATTTACCGGGTACCTATTCACTTATGTCGAATTCCGTTGAAGAAGAAATTGCCCGCGATTACATTTGCTTTGGAAATGCAGATGCAACGATTATTGTTACGGATGCAACCTGTCTGGAAAGAAATTTAAATCTTGTCCTTCAAACACTGGAGATAACATCCGATGTTGTAGTTTGCGTGAATCTTATGGATGAGGCTAAACGGAAAAAAATAAATATTGATCTGAAAGAACTTTCCGAGCAGTTAGGTGTTCCGGCTATCGGCACCAGCGCAAGAAGCGGCAAAGGTCTAAAGGCTTTGATGGATGCCGTTTATGAGAATACAAATAAGAAAGGGGTCCATACACCGCTGCAGATTACATATGATGATATCATGGAAGAAGCGGTTGATGTACTGGAACCTGACATAAAGGAACTGGTAAAAAATAAATTAAACAGTCGATGGGTTGCACTTAAGCTGATTGAAGGAGATGAAGCATTCATAAAATCTCTTCAAAAGCATCTGGATTATAATATCATCTTAGATAATAAGATTCAACAGAAGATAAACGAAGCACGTGAGAAACTGGGGATGGATGGTATTGATCATAATATGCTAAGAGACAGAACCGTATCCCATATTGTCGGAGTAGCAGAAGAGATAGGTAATAAGGTAATCTCTTATGAGAATGAAAAGTATAATCATACTGACCGTAAAATTGACCGTATCCTGACTTCTAGAGTTTTTGGTATTCCGATTATGATTGGACTTTTGGGCGTAATATTCTGGATTACTATGAGTGGAGCGAATGTTCCGTCTAAGATGTTGGCTGACTTTTTGTTTAGAGTGCAAGATGGTCTAACTGAGTTTTTTACTTGGGCTGGAACGCCCTCCTGGGTGCATGGTGTTTTGGTCTTGGGAATTTATCGTACTTTGGCTTGGGTTATTTCGGTTATGCTGCCTCCTATGGCTATTTTCTTTCCGCTGTTTACACTCTTGGAGGATTTGGGATATTTACCAAGGGTTGCATTCAATCTCGACAATTTCTTTAAAAAAGCATGTGCAAGCGGAAAACAGGCGTTGACCATGTGTATGGGATTTGGCTGCAATGCGGCAGGCGTCATAGGCTGTAGAATTATTGATTCACCAAGGGAAAGACTTATCGCAATTATCACGAATAATTTTGTTCCCTGTAATGGTCGATTTCCCACTCTGATTGCAATTATCACGATGTTTTTTGCGGGAGCGGTGGCAGGTCCTTTTCAATCGATTATATCCACATTGTTGCTAACCGGAGTGATAGTTTTGGGTGTATGTATGACATTGTTCATTTCAAAAATATTATCCAAAACAATTTTAAAAGGTCTGCCATCCTCGTTTACATTGGAGCTTCCGCCATATCGAAAACCGCAGATAGGAAGGGTAATTGTAAGGTCAATTTTTGACAGAACATTATTTGTTCTTGGCCGCGCCATAGTGGTAGCCGTTCCTGCCGGATTAATCATATGGCTTTTAGCTAATATTTATGTTGGTGATTTAAGTGTCCTATCACATTGTGCAGGATTTTTAGATCCTTTTGCAAAATTGCTGGGTTTAGACGGCTATATTTTAATGGCATTTATATTAGGGTTTCCGGCGAATGAAATCGTTGTACCTATTATAATTATGAGTTATATGGCAACCGGTAACTTATTGGAGATGGATAGTCTGGATCAGCTGAGAGAATTACTTGTATCACATGGCTGGACTTGGGTTACCGCTGTTTGTACAATGCTTTTTTCCTTGATGCATTGGCCATGCGGAACCACATGCCTGACAATCAAAAAGGAAGCGGGAAGCTGGAAATGGACTGTAGTTTCATTTCTTGTTCCGACAATAACCGGTATGACTATATGTTTTATTTTTGCAAATACAGTTAGACTGATTAGTTTGATTTAAGCTAAAGAACCAGAATTAAGAGTGTTAGAAAAAACTCAAAATGCTATCCACAGACAAGGCTGGATAGCATTTTTAATGGAATTAACAATTCCCAAACAAAAGTTAAATATTACATCAATAAAAAGACGTTAATCTATCTTTATCGAAAACAACAAAATTGCATTGGGTATGTGCAGCGGTTTGTTTTCAGAATGAAATGCATTTAAGCCAGAGAGTATCATGGCAGTAAATGCGCTATATAATGCATATATGAAGACAAAACACCAATAAAAAAGGAGTATTTATTATGAATGAAGAAATAAAGAAAAATGATTTTGTAGGATTTGAGTATAAGGATATTCTGGTCAAAAAAACGATGCAGTCCGTTTACGAGGATAGTTTTTCGAGTTTTGGTTGGAGTGCAGAAGGGGTCGATGATGCAATAGGAAAAGTAGATTCTGTCATTATGAAGTTCAAACGTGACAGAAAAATCAGAAATAAGGCGGAGCTTACAAGATTGCAAAAGCAGTTTGAAGCCTGTGTTTCAGAAATTGTTTCACTGGAAAAGGCAAAGATAATAAAGGCAGCAACAGTTGCATATGTGGTAGGTGTAATTGGAACGGTATTTGTGGCAGGATCAGTATTTGCTGTAACAGGTGGAAATATACCATTATGTGTGATACTTGCAATACCCGGTTTTATTGGGTGGATCGTATCCTATCCAATATTTAGGACCATTAACAATAAGAAGACGGAAGTAATAAATCCATTGATTGACCAGAAATATGACGAGCTTTATGCAGTTTGTGAAAAAGCGAGTCCGTTATTGGATTAGGAGGGAATTAGCATAGAGTTATTTAAAAGCAGAAATTAAATTTGAATTAATACAAGCAATTAAACTTTATTAGAAAGGGCAAGATAGAATAAATCTCACTAATGAAAGGAATTAATCTAATGAAAAAACAAAATTTTAGCAGTAGAAAACTTAAAAAAATAAAGCAAAGTATTAGAAATAAGATTATTGCAACTGGCTTATGCCCCCTTATCATTATGTCTACTGCAATATCTATATTATCTTTAGGAGGTTACAGTTCTATTTTGATAGCCAATATAATAACCGTAATTTTACTTCTTGGAACAGCTCAGTTACTATATGTTGCACATAGTATAGTTAAACCTATTCGAAAAGCTGAAACATATTTGATACAACTTTCAGAGGGAATGCTAGATATTACGATTGATGAAAAGTTAAGAAAGAGGGATGATGAAATCGGTTCTATGTCTGAGGCATTAATTATTTTAAGGGATAAATTAAAGTATTCTATATCTGATATACAAAGTGTTTCACAAAAACTCATTAATTCTGAAGAAATACTAAATAAGACTGTAGAGGAGGCAAATCTTGTTACGGAACAAATAAACACAGAAATACGAAAAATTTCAGATGATGCAAAAAAACAAAATGAGGATATGAATGAAGCATCCATACATATTAATGAAATAAGCAGCTTGATTAGTAACATTGCAGGCAGTGTACAGCATTTAGAAGAAACATCAGGTAAAATGAGGGAAGATAGTAAACGTTCACTGGAAATAATGAGTAATCTTGATGAGACTAATGTTCATACGAATCTTGCTATTGAACGTATAAATAAGCAAGTGCATCTTACATATGATGCATCGCTACAAATTAATACTGTAATTCAAATGATTACATCTATAGCAAAACAGACAGTTTTACTTGCTTTAAATGCTAGTATAGAAGCAGCAAGAGCCGGTGAACATGGCAAGGGATTTTCAGTTGTTGCTGAAGAAATCAGTAAGCTTGCAAACCAGTCGAGTGAATCAGCAAAAGAAATTGATGAGATTATTGGAAATTTATCTGCTGAGTCAGGAAAGATGTTGGAAATTATGAATGAAGTTCTTGCAGATGTCGAAACGCAGAAAGAAAAACTAATTGAAACACAAAATCATTTTGAGAAAGTTAATACTGGTATTGATGATTCATTACATGAAATATTAGAAGTGGGTAAACTGGCTCAAATTTGCAATGATGAAAAAGTTGAGATAACAACACACATAGAAGCATTGAGATATATCTCGGAAGAAAGCGTTTACTCAACAAAAAGCACACAAAAGTCAGTAAACGAATTGAATCAAAGTATTAATGAAATAGAAACAATGAGTATAGAGTTAAAAGATTTTGCAAAACTGCTCGATAATCATGTGCGGTATTTTTCAATAAAAGAGGAAGTGTGCTAGTTTAAATAGAATCCACAGTTAATCTGTGGATTTTTTTAGTGTGGTGCTTATTTAAAACAATACACCCTAAAAATAGGTTATCTTAATTTGATTCACGGTTTTCGTATTGGAGCGGTTCGAATTAATCCGCGTTATGGTATGACTCGAAAGCTTCCATGTGCTAATAAGCAAAAAATCTTGTTTCCCAACCTATTATTTGTTATAATATATCTTGCTTTAACAGCATTCCCGTAGATTGGAAATGCTGTTTATTACATTTAAGATTAGGGTGTCAAACGCATCAAATCAATGATGATATGGGGAAAATAATGATTATTTAGCGAGAGGTACTGAAATGACTAATTGGAAACGCAATGCAACGTTATATATCATTGGGCAGTTTGTGTCAATGTTTGGCTCGATGCTTGTACAACATGCCATAACATGGCAAATCACACTCGAAACCAAATCGGGTGTTATTATGACACTGTTCACCTGCGCTGCACTTTTGCCGATGACGCTGATTTCGCCGTTTGCAGGCGTATGGGCAGATAGGTACAATCGCAAATACCTTATTATAATATCCGATGCGTGTATCGCGCTGATAACGCTCGGCTTGGCAATCGCGTATATTTGCGGCTATAAAAATATCTGGTTTATGTTCATAGTTGTAGTTGCTCGATCGTTTGGACAAGGGGTACAGCAGCCCGCAGTATCTGCAATGATACCGCAAATCGTGCCGATAGAGAGTTTGCAGCGATTCAACGGCATACAAAGCTCAATCCAGTCACTGAATATGTTTGTCGCACCGATGGCGGCGGGTGCATTACTGTCCTTCCTGCCGATTGAGCGCATTTTTTTCATTGATGTGGTGACCGCAGTGATAGGCATTGGCATAGTATTGATATTTGTCAAGGTGTCCGGCATTTCGCACGCAGAGGAAGTAAAGCCTGGTGTAAAGGCATACTTTCACGAACTGCGCGAGGGGCTGCGGTATATCAACTCCAAGGTATGGCTGAAACTTATTATTATTTACAGCGCATTCTTCAGCTTTTTCGCATCTCCTGCGGCTTTGCTTACTCCACTTCAGACAGCCCGCACATTCGGCGATGATGTTTGGCGTCTGACTGCGATTGAAATTGTATTTTCAATCGGTGCTGTTCTGGGCGGCATATTGATTTCAGTATGGGGAGGTTTCAAAAATAAGGCGCACACGATTGTTATGGCTTGTACTCTATTCGGGGTGACAGGTTTTCTGCTCGGTGTAGTGCCGGATTTTTGGATATATTTAGGTGTAATGCTTCTCTGCGGCGTCACAATGCCGTTGTTCAACACGCCGAGTATGACGCTGCTCCAGAGCAAAATTGAGCCGGACAAAATGGGGCGCGTATTCAGTGTGATGATGATGTTCGGTGGATTGGCAATGCCGCTTGGAATGGCAGTGTTCGGACCATTGGGCGATATAATTCGAATTGAGTGGCTGTTGATTGCATCCGGCATAGCGATATTTGTCAGCGGTCTTGTGCTTCTCCGGTCGCGTTCGCTGATTGAGATAGGTGAATCGTAGTATAAATATTTCAAATTGTGAGACCGTTCATTTTCAAGCTAATTGAGAATGAGCGGTCTCTTTTTAGTTTTACAGAGCAATTTTGAGAAAGGATGTGCTTCTGGATATGGGGGCAAAAATGAAGGAGTATCACCAAATACCAAGAAGCCGCTGCAGAAAAAGGCTGACCAGTGTAATTCCTATCCAGCAGCAAAATCCCATAACAATCGGTTTTCCACCGTTTCTTATTAATTTGATAATATCTGTATTTAGACCGATTGCCGCCATTGCCAGAATAATAAAAAATTTGCTCAATTCTTTAAAAGGAGTAAAGGCAAAAGAGGGTACACCCGCATTTGTAGCTATGGTGGTAATTACAGATGCCAATATAAAATATATGATAAAGATAGGAAAAATTTTGCTGAAATTTATTTTTTTCCCGTCAGTATTTTTTTCTTTCTTAGAACGAATCAATGCAAGAGCTACGGTAATAGGAATGATGGCTAAAGTTCTTGTTAGTTTAACCGTAACAGCCTTATCAAGTGTAGCTGAGCCTAACTGGTACATGCTGTCCCAGGTGGAAGAAGCAGCAGTCACTGAGGAAGTATCATTTATAGCAGTTCCGGAAAAAATGCCAAAGGTATCACCCGAAGTATGGGAAAACCCTAACCAGGTCCCTAAGGCCGGAAATAAAATAGCAGCAATGAGATTAAAAAAGAAAATAACAGAGATAGCCTGGGCAATCTCTTCCTCATCTGCATGGATAACCGGGGCAGTGGCAGCGATTGCAGAGCCGCCGCAGATAGAAGAGCCTACGCCTATTAAGGTGGAGATATTTGCCGGAATATTCATTGTTCTATGAAGTACATATGCAATCACAAGGGAAGTTGTAATCGTGCTTATAATAATTGGCAAGGATTGCTTGCCGGTCTCAAGTATCACAGAAAGATTTAAACCAAAACCTAATAAGATTACGGCACATTCTAGAAGTGTTTTAGAAATAAATTTGATACCGGCTTCATATCTGCTTTTATCTTTAATCAATAACGTAATTATCATTCCGATTAATATTGCTATAATTGGTCCTCCGATGATTGGATAAGCTTTTCCGAGTAGCCAGGATGGAATAGCAAGGATGGTACATAGTGCAAAACCCGGTCCATTCTTTTTAATAGTATTCATGTTCTTCTCCTTTTGCTTTTGTATCATGACTTTGATATAGTAGAATTTAATACAAAGCATTTCTTGATGGGATAAGAATATCATGAAATAATCATAAAATAAAATTATGAATATTTATCAAATGATAAAATTATGTTATAGTTGGTGTATGACTATGAAATAAATGGAATATTTTTCTGTAAAGGGGATTAATGTTATCTATGATGGATTTTAGAATGAATACTTTTATAACGGTTTGCAGATGCATGAATTTTACGAAAGCTGCAGAACAGTTGAATATCACACAGCCTGCGGTAACGCAGCACATACATTATCTGGAGGCGTTCTATGGTGCAAAGCTATTTGCCTATGAGGGGAAGCGGATGTATTTAACAAAAGCCGGAGATGTTTTATATCAAGCAACGGTTACGATGAAACATGATGAAATCTATTTAAAAGAGAGCATTCGAGATTTAAATAAAAGGGAAAAAAGACTGCTCTTTGGTGCAACCTTAACAATAGGTGAATTTGTTATAGCAGAGCATTTAAAAACATATTTAGATGTGTATCCGGATATGGAGATAAAAATGACGGTAGGTAATACAAGTGAGCTGTTAGATAAACTCTGCTTAGGTGAAATTGATTTTGCATTAGTGGAAGGAAATTTTACAAATAAAGAGTATGATTGTATGGTGTATTCGCAGGAACGTTATATCCCGGTGTGCGGTAAAGATTATTTTTTTAAGAGAGAACCGGAGCAATTAATGGATTTGCTGTCAGAACGGATTATGATTCGAGAAAAAGGGTCCGGGACCAGAGAAATACTTGAAAAAAATCTTCAAGCGAGAAATCTGTGTGTTGAAGATTTTAGACATGTAGTTGAAATTGGTGGTATGAATGCTATAAAATTATTAGTAGAATCCGGATGCGGAATTACTTTCTTATATGAAGCAGCAGTTAGAAAAGAATTAGAAAACGGAATAATTAAAGAGATAAAATTGAAGGATTTTCATATGATACACGATTTTAAATTTATCTGGAATAAAGGCAGTGTTTTCTCCGATAATTATCGTGAAATATGTAATTTATTAAAGGGTGAATCATTATAATACGTCCCCGATAACAATCCCTGTAGTTAAAATTATAAATAATGGACTAGTTGGTTTAAAACAAGGAGTGTATAGAAAATGAATAATCTTCCTAATGTAATATCAGTCATTCGAATCATACTGTCAATCTGTCTGCTACTATCAGAACCCTTTAAAACTCAGTTTTGGTGCATCTATATAATCTGTGGGTTAAGTGATATGGCAGATGGCTATTTGGCAAGAAAGCTGAAAGCGGTCAGCAAAATAGGGGCAATCTTAGACAGTTTGGGAGATTTGGTCTTTGCTGTTATTATAACAATTCTTGTGTTATGGCATATTCCGGTTCCTGCATGGGGCTTTATATGGGTTGGGGCAATTGTTGTGATAAAACTACTTTCGATTTTGATTGGTTACCTTAAATTTCAAGCATTTACCGCATTGCATACTTATGCGAATAAAGCGGTTGGTTTATTGTTATTTATTATATTACCGATTTACACCATAACGAATAGCGGTATGATAATGGTATTTTTACTTGTGGCTGCAACATTGGCTGCTTTAGAAGAATTATTAATCGTAATAAAATCAAAAAGCCTCGAGAGAAATATTAAGGGCATATTTCAATATGATTCCACCAAGTAAAGTACATATAACTCAGCTTGCAGTCACTTGCCCTATGGTGAACGAGATTAGGAAATTAGATTCTTAATGCAGTTTCCCTTGACAAGGACCAAGCAGAGAAGTAAAATGAAAATGATTTTCAAATTGGGCAGGGGGAGATTGAGTTGACTCAAAAAGCACAATATAAGACAAAACAAATGGCAGAGTTACTTTCCTATCTAAAATCCGTTCAAGGCAGTCATGTTACCGTGAATGATATTTGCGGTTATTTCAAAAGTAAGGGGATAACCGTTGGCACAACAACCATATACCGTCATTTGGAACGCATGGTTGCACAGGGCATGGTTGCAAAATATATTGTTGAGGGAACAAGCAGCGCTTGCTTTGAGTATATCGACGGGCAGGAACATTGTCATAAACCTGCCTGCTTCCATTGTAAATGCGAAAAATGCGGCAAGCTGATTCATTTGCAGTGTGACGAGGTGATGAACCTCGGACAGCATATGTTAGAGCATCATGGCTTTGAGATGGATTCTCTGCGGACGGTATTTTATGGGATTTGCGATGAATGCAGGAAAAGTAACGATTAACAGATTGAAAGAAGATTGAGAAAGGGGGAAAAGGTGTGCATACGAAGAAACAAAGTTCACTTGCATTTTTAATATGTGCAGCGTTTATTATCGTTACCCTTTTTTCTACCTTCTTTATTGTCAAAGAGGCAAACCATAATTGTTCGGGCGAAGACTGTCCGATTTGTGCTTGTGTCCACCAAACGGAGCAAACACTAAAGCAGCTTGGCACCGGCACGATTGAAACGGCAGCCTTAATTCCCGGTATCCTATCTTTTATACCGGTTCTTTTTTGCATGTTCCTGTTTATACCTTGCACATCTCTTGTAAGTCAAAAAGTAAGATTGGACGATTGAATAAAAACTCTTATAGCAAGGGCGTGTGATACCCATTTTTAAAGAATGGGTTTCGCCACATCCTTGTATTTTTGCACCCATTTTTAGAAAAACAAGCAAATTATGGAGGTTTTTATTCTATGAAAAAATATATTTCTATTATTTTAATTGCAGTCATTGCTATTTTTAGCCTGTCTGCTTGCGGCAGCAAAGCCACTAACAATTCTTTAGAATCTTCTTCAGATACGCAAACGGATACCGATACTGCGCAGGTGAAACAGCTTCAAATCGTAACCACAATTTTCCCGGAGTATGACTGGGTGAAAGAAATTCTGGGTGATAATGCCGACCAGGCGGAAATTACCATGCTTCTTGACAATGGTGTTGATTTGCATAGCTACCAACCTACGGCTGAGGATATTTTGAAGATTTCTACCTGTGATCTGTTTATCTATGTCGGTGGTGAATCGGATGAATGGGTAGAAGATGCCCTGAAAGAAGCAACCAACAAAGACATGAAGGTCATCAATCTACTGGAAGTATTGGGCGATACCGTCAAGGAAGAAGAAGTGATTGAAGGCATGGAAGCAGAAGAAGAGGAAGAAAGCGGTGAGGAAGAAGGACCGGAGTATGATGAGCATGTTTGGCTTTCTCTGAGAAATGCAAAAGTTCTTTGCAGTGTGATTGCGGATACTTTGGCAGAAATTGACCCGGACAATGCAGAACGCTATCAGGCAAATGTTGCGGCGTATAACGAAAAGCTGTCTGCTCTCGATACGGAGTATCAGTCTGCCATAAATGCGACAGCACAAAAAACGCTGCTCTTTGGTGATCGTTTTCCATTCCGCTATCTTGCAGATGATTATGATCTTTCCTACTATGCCGCTTTTGTTGGCTGCTCTGCGGAAACAGAGGCGAGCTTTGAAACGATTACATTTCTTGCAGGTAAGGTGGATGAACTTGGGTTAAATAGCGTTCTGACAATTGAAAAATCGGATCAGAAAATTGCAAAGACCATCACCGAGAATACACAAAACAAGAACCAGCAGATTTTGACATTGGATTCGATGCAATCCACGACTTCTGAAGATGTTTCTGGCGGAGCAACCTATCTTTCTGTTATGGAAAGCAATCTCGGTGTTCTGAAAGAAGTATTAAGGTGAGGAGGGATATTATGACTCAAATCACCTGTCAAAATCTGACGCTGGGATATGATGGCAGAGCTGTTCTGCACAATCTGAATTTTTCCATACATGCAGGGGATTATTTCTGTATTGTGGGTGAAAATGGCTCCGGCAAGTCTACTTTAATGAAAACCCTGCTCCACTTGCAGCCACCAATCAGCGGCAGTATTTCGATGGGAGACGGTCTAAAACCTAACGAGATTGGTTATCTTCCGCAACAGACGCTTGTTCAGCGGGATTTCCCGGCATCCGTGAGAGAGATTGTTCTCTCCGGATGTCAGAGTCGCTGCGGCTTTCGCCCCTTTTACAAGAGAGAGGAAAAGGTTCTCGCAGAGGAAGCGATGCAGAAAATGATGATTGAGCAATTGGCAGATCGTTGCTATAGGGAGTTATCCGGCGGACAGCAGCAACGTGTTCTTTTGGCTCGCGCACTTTGCGCTACCCGTAAGGTGCTTCTTCTGGATGAGCCGGTGTCCGGTCTTGATCCAAAAGTAACAGCGGAAATGTACCATTTGATAGAAGAGTTAAATAAAAAAGACGGTATCACCATTATTATGATTTCTCATGACATTGCGGCGGCTGTTCATTATGCCAGCCATATCCTGCACATCGGACAAAATATTTTCTGCGGAACAAAACAGGAATATCTGCAAAGTGAGATTGGGAAAGGCTTTGGAGCGCTGTCAGGAGGTGATACAAAATGAACGGAATTTTTGAAAAACTAGAACTATATTTTCAATACCCATTTGTGCGGTATGCATTGATTGTCGGCGTTTTAATTGCGCTGTGTTCCTCCCTGCTTGGCGTTACACTGGTACTAAAACGGTTTTCCTTTATTGGAGATGGGCTTTCCCATGTAGCTTTCGGTGCGATGGCGATAGCGGCAATCATGAACTTTAGTAATGATATGCTGTTTGTTTTGCCGGCTACCATTATTTGCGCAATTCTATTGCTTCGCACGGGGCAAAATACCAAAATAAAAGGGGATGCCGCAATTGCCATGATTTCTGTCGGTGCCTTGGCAATCGGCTACTTACTTATGAATATTTTTTCTACCGGTCCCAATCTGTCAGGGGATGTATGCAGTACTTTGTTTGGCTCGACCTCCATTCTGACATTGACAAAAGGTGAGGTATGGATATGCGCGGTTTTATCCGTGCTTGTAGTAATCATTTTTATCTTGTTCTACAACAAGATTTTCGCAGTTACCTTTGATGAGAATTTTGCAAAGGCGACGGGAACGAAAGCGGAAAGGTATAATCTGCTGATTGCCGTTATCATCGCTGTAATCATCGTGCTGGCTATGAACTTGGTAGGCTCTCTGCTGATTTCTGCCCTGGTGATTTTTCCGGCACTGTCAGCCATGAGAATATTTAAGAGTTTTTTTTCTGTCACCATTTGTTCGGCGGTGCTGTCTGTGTTCTGTGCTTTTGTGGGAATTATCATATCCATTCTTGCCGGAACACCGGTAGGTTCTACGATTGTAGCGGTTGATATAGTAGCTTTTTTTATAGCATACACAATTGGAAAAATATCCGGGAGGTGATATTATATATGAAATATATGGAAAAAATAATAATCCTATTTTTAGTGGTTTTATTCGTGAGTGGCTGTAGTAAGAATGAAAGCAGCTACAACCGTGTCAATAGCGGCAATGCGGTAGACGCGGTAATCAATGAGCAGATAGATAATGCCGAAACAAAAAACAATAATGCGGAGCCTGAAAATGCAGATACAAAAACAGATGTCGTGACAGATGCATTCACGGAACTACCTCAGGAAACGAATACAGAAAACAGTGATGGTGTTGACTATGACCTTACGGTTATGGGAAGCGATATGGTGTATGCCACGATATATCAGATGATGGTAGAACCGGATGTTTATGTTGGGAAGACCTTTCGCATGGACGGTACTTATTCCTCATCTTATTATGAGAAAATGGAAAAATATTATCATTACTGCATGATAGCGGATGCGGCAGCTTGTTGTGCGCAAGGAATCGAATTTGTGTGGGATGATGGCAGTCATGTTTACCCAGATGAGTATCCGGAAGAAAATACGCCGATTGTGATACAAGGAACCTTTGAAACTTATAGAGAAGACGGGGACAGTATTTTATACTGTCAGCTAAAAGATGCAACGATGGAAGTGGTAAATGAATAATAGGTGGTGTAAAATCCTTTGCAAAAAAGTTGCAAGGGATTTTATATTTTAACAATTCTCAAACAATTCTATGGTATAATAATCGCGCTTGGCGAGGTATTTCACGAGCTTAGTATTTATGGTACAATTCAAAAAATAAAATAAAAAGGGAGATAGAATATGATTCACATTTTGGTGGTTGAGGACGACGCAAACTTAAATAAAATCGTTTGTTCCTACTTGAATAACAGCGGGTTTGTGGCAAAAGGCTGTTTGAATGTAGAGGACGCTTATGATGAACTGTATCAGAATATATATGAGATGATTATTTCTGATATTATGATGCCGGGAGCAGATGGATTTGAATTCGCTGAGATGGTACGACGTGTAAACCGGTCAATCCCTATTTTATTTATGTCAGCAAAGGATGATTTGTCATCAAAACAGAGGGGATTTAAGCTTGGTATTGATGATTACATGGTAAAGCCGATTGAACTGGACGAGCTTTTGCTTCGTGTCAGGGCGTTGCTTCGACGGGCTAATATCGAAATGGAACGCAAAATTGAGATTGGCAGTCTGATACTGGATGCAGATGCCATGTCAGCGACAGTGGAAGGAGAGGAGCTTCCTACCACTACAAGGGAATTTAATATTATCTATAAACTGCTTTCCTATCCAAATAAAACATTCTCCAGAGCACAGCTTATGGACGAATTCTGGGGAATAGACAGTGAAACCAGCCTGCGGGCAGTCGATGTATATATAACGAAGCTGCGGGACAAATTTTCTGATTGCAGTGATTTTGAGATTAAGACAATCAGGGGATTGGGATATAAAGCAGTATTAAAGAAATGATGGAGGTGTGGAATGAACGAGGATAGAATGCCGGAACAAAAATATAAGGTCAGAGACACACATTTTCCGATTTCCCTTTTCTTTGTTACCTTGATAATGCTGCTGCTAGTGGGGGCTGCCCATGCGGGATTAGTGGTTCAAATAAATGCTCATCATTTGAATGGTTATCTTGCCGTGTTTATCATAATATTATATTGGGTGGCAGTATCAGTCGGATATACACTTTATACAAGGCGGCAGATTCGCAATACCTATGAAAAACCGATGAAGGAGATAGCGCAGGCGGCAAATCAGGTTGCGAACGGAGATTTTTCGGTATATCTTTCTCCCATACACACCAAGGAAAATATGGATTATCTGGATGTATTGATAATGGACTTTAATAAAATGGTGGAGGAGTTAGGAAGTATCGAAACATTGAAAACAGACTTTTTTTCTAGTGTGTCACATGAAATTAAGACTCCGCTTGCGGTTATGCTGAACACAGCAGAGCTGCTCCAAAACTCAGAACTGGATGAGAAGCAAAAAGAAAATGTGATGACAATGATTTGGTCAGGCAGGAAATTATCGGCACTTATAACGAATATACTAAAAATCAACAAGCTGGAAAAACAAAATATACAGCCGATTATGGAAGAATATGATTTATGTGAACAGCTGTGCCAAAGTGCGTTGCAATATGAGGCGGTATGGGAAGAAAAGCAGTTGGAGTTTGAGGTAGATATGGAAGACAGGGTGAGCATTGAGGCAGACGCAAGTCTTTTGGAGCTGGTATGGACAAATCTTTTGTCTAATGCAATTAAGTTTACATCACCCGGCGGCAAAATTAGTTTGAAGCAGACATCGACAGAGCATGAGATTATTGTCTCTGTCAGTGATACAGGCTGTGGAATGTCAAAGGAAACGATAAGACATATTTTTGATAAATTTTACCAGGGGGATACTTCCCGATCGGTGGAAGGAAATGGATTGGGGCTTGCGTTGGCTTTTCGTATTGTACAAATAATGGGTGGAACGATTACAGTAGAAAGTGAGCCGGAAAAAGGAAGCACATTTACTGTGACGTTGCCTGTAAATACGAAAGGAGGAAATGATAAATAGTGGATATGGAAGGAAAAAATAAACGGTCATATATCGGATATGAATATAAAGAATTACTGACGGACAGCAGCATGGTATCTATGTATATTGACGGATATCGAAGCTTTGGCTGGGAGCCGGATTCTAATCAGAGTCCACCAAAGGAAGTGGGAAAGACTATTATCCGGCTGAAACGAGACCGAAGAATCATGAATAGGGCAGAGCTTACCAGATTACAGAGGAACTTTGAGGACTGCGTGAAGCAGATTGATAAACTGGAGAATTCAAAAACATCAAAGGCAACCGCTGCCGCAATTTCCATAGGGGTAGCAGGAACGATGTTTATGACAGGAGCTGTTTTCGCAGTAACGGCAACGCCGCCAATCATCTGGCTTTGTGTTTTGCTTGCAATTCCTGGTTTTGCAGGCTGGATATTGCCATATTTTTGTTTCGTATCAATGCTAAGAAAGAGAGAAGAAGTTGTGACGCCTCTGGTGGAAGATAAGTACGATGAAATTTACGAGATTTGTGAAAAAGGAAATCGACTGTTGGGAAATGAATAGAGGAGAATATCTGCTCTGTCAAAAGGTGATTTATGAATATACCTAAGATGAAAATAAAAAAGGTAAAACTACCGAATATAAAAGTGCAGTTTCGTCTGCTTCTATATCTTGCATCCTTGCTTTTGGGAGTTTTGTCAATTGCGGAAACTGTTTACAAATATTTGCCTTATGCCGCAGATATCATGATTTATATAATTGCGGCTGGTGGAATGATTTTATCGTGTTACTATTTAATTTATGATTTTACCCATGGTGTCAGAGCGAGAATCAGATCTTGGATTGAAGGTAATCGTTTTACAAACAGATTATATATGGATTATCGTTACCGTACAATTTTTTCTACCTCGTTCTCCTTCTTTATTAATTTATTGTATGCTGTCGGAAATGGAATATTTGGAATTGTGTATCGTTCTGAGTGGTTTGGTTCCCTTGCGGCATATTATATTGTTCTGAGTTTTATGCGATTTATTGCTGTTTGGCAGGAAAGAAACATAGCAAGGCAAGATGTAAATACAAACAGAAGAATGAAGGAACTAATGGTGTATCGCAAATGTGGAATTTTATTGGCTTTGATAACCATTGCATTAGGAGGTGCAGTTCTCTTACTGCTACACAAGGAAGGAGGGAGCAGTTATCCGGGAACTTTGATTTTTGCGGTGGCTGCATACACGTTCTACAAGGTTATTCTTTCTGTTATTAATATGATTAAGACAAAAAAACTAAAGTCACCGCTTCTGTCGACGATCCGAAATATTGGATATGCCGATGCTCTGGTATCCCTTCTTTCTCTGCAAACCGCGATGTTCGTTTCCTTTGGAGAAGAAAATGGACTGAACCAACAGATGATGAATGGAACTACGGGTGCGATAATATGCGTGATAATATTAGTTATTGGGATATATATGATATATAATTCGAAAAAGCAAAAACGAATGTTTTTGCCGGAAGAAAATTTTTAGGAGCCTTGAGTATCTCAAGGCTCTTTTTGATATTAATATTTTTCAAACAAAACAGAAATAGAGCAGAAACATAGAAGTGTTATTTTTATATCATCAAAGAAAAGGAGGCTGTAAAAATGAGCGAATATAAGTTGAAAACAGGAAAAACAGAGGAAAAGGTAAAGGAGGTTTATCAAAGGATAGAGGATACCGTGGTAGGTGGCTATCAAAAGATTGAAGACACTGTCGTAGGCAGTTATAAGAAAGTAGAGCAAAAGTTTGTAGACAGGTTTTTAGAAAAGGTTGATGAGGAAAACATAGAGGAGAAGGAGGATAAATAATATGAAAAAAAGTAATTTTGTCGCAATGATTTTGGGGACGATAAGCTGTATTTTTTTTGCACTGGGAATGTGTATGACGATGCTGCCAGAATGGCAGGCATTCCGGCCCGGAGTTGCCGTAGGCTGTGTGGGACTGGTGTTTGCATTGATTACTGTTTTTGTTTGGAGAAGGATGGAACATAAGGAACCAATCAAAATTAATTCAAAATCCATTGCCACGGTTTTTCTTGGAATTGTTGGTGCATTGGCACTTGGAATCGGTATGTGCTTTGCAATGGTATGGGGAAAGCTTGTGGTAGGTATTGTGGTAGGATTAATCGGTATTCTTTTGCTCATATGCCTGATACCGATTTGTAAGGGCTTAAAATAGAGATAAAATAATCTTCGGCATGATATGTCCAAATCCTTAGCGAGGTATTTTACGAGCTAAGGATTTATGATATAATAGATACAGTGATTGCTATAAAAGTAAAGGGGCTGTACATATGAAAGATAGAATTGTGCCAAGAATTAACACGCAATTACGCGGTCATACAGTAATTGTACCTGATATTATTAACCGGGCAACAGGAATTATTATCAATGGAAAGCGGATTAAATCAGTTCTATTTTCCACAGATGTTGCCGTCATCGCAAATTGTAATGCGGATGCCGTGATTGCCGTATATCCGTTTACCCCTACCATGCAGATTACAAATGCAATTATTGATGTATCGCAGAAGCCGGTTTTTGCAGGTGTCGGTGGAGGCACGACGGCGGGAGCCAGGGTTCGTGATATTGCCTTAGATGCCGAGTTGCATGGAGCGACGGCTGTAGTGCTAAATGCCCCGACCAAAACAGAATTTGTAAAAGAGCTGGCAGAATATATTGATATTCCGATTGTATTATCCATTATTTCGATTGATGAGAACCTAGAGGAGAGAATGCTGAATTCGGGAGCTAAGATTATTAATGTATCCGGTGGAAAGAATACCGTCGAGATTATCAAGGCACTGCGCCGGATTGATGAAACATTTCCAATCATTGCGACCGGAGGACCAAGCAGAGAGACAATTGAGGCAGTTATTGAAGCGGGAGCAAATGCTGTAACATATACGCCGCCGACGAATGGCGAGATATTCAGAGATATTATGGATGAGTATCGTAACCGTTGTAAGAAGTCCGAACAAGATTGAGTGTATAGATGCGATAGTTTTGCACCAAATTGCAATCAAAACATATCATAATAAAAAAGTAAAACGGAGCTTCCTATGAATTATGACCGTTGTATAAGCAGAATGGACAATGGACCTAAACCGTATATAGCGAATGTCGGGCAAATGGCAATGCAGAACACAAATTTTCGTACCGCCATTTGGACAGGAACTTACATGCAGATGACGCTGATGTGTATTCCGCCTTGCGGAGAAATTGGATTGGAAATGCATGATGATGTGGACCAATTTATCAGAATAGAGCAGGGAAGAGCGATAGTTAAAATAGGTGATTGCAGGCAGCAGGGCTTTTGCCAGTGTATAGGCAGAGGAGATGTTGTTTTTGTGCCGGCGGGAACCTGGCATAATGTGATAAATGCCGGAAGAGGCCCTCTAAAAGTATCCTCTACATACTCACCGCCAAATCATCCATGGGGAACGATACATCGCACAAAGGATGAGGCGGAAAAGGAAGAATAAATGTTATACCGAATGTAAAACGGAGGATAAGATGACGAAGAAACAACGAGCCTTGGAAATTATAGAGCGACTGAAAAAAGAATATCCCGACGCGGGCTGCACCTTGGATTATGATCAGGCATGGAAACTGCTGGTAGGTGTACGTTTGGCGGCACAGTGCACAGATGCGCGGGTAAATATTGTGGTGGAGGAGCTGTATAAACAATATCCTGACCTAAATGCCTTGGCGGAAGCGGAGGTAGATAAGATTGAGGAGATTGTGAGACCTTGCGGGCTTGGAAAAAGCAAGGCGAAGGATATCAGTGCCTGTATGAAAATACTGCGTGATGAATACAGCGGAAAGGTACCGGATGACTTTGATGCGTTGCTAAAGCTTCCGGGTGTAGGAAGAAAGAGCGCAAATCTGATTATGGGTGATGTGTTTGGAAAACCGGCGATTGTGACAGATACTCATTGTATCCGTCTGGTCAACCGTATGGGGCTGGTGGACGACATCAAAGAGCCGAAAAAGGTTGAAATGGCACTGTGGAAGATTATACCGCCAGAGGAGGGCAGTGATTTCTGCCATCGTCTTGTTTTTCATGGCAGGGATGTCTGTACAGCAAGGACGAAGCCATACTGTGAAAAGTGCTGCCTGCAGGATTTGTGTAAAAAAATCGGAGTAAATGAGAAATAGATAAATCTGCGCTTCCTATAGTCTACGGAGCGTGGATTGTTTTTTATGCTGCTTTTTCTTATACTGAGACAGAAGATAAAAAATCAAAGGAAAGGATAAGAGGCAACATGGAAACAAATAGAAGAAAACAGCTCCTTGAGGAGTATAAAAACAGGCACCCGGAAATGGGAATTATATCTTACCGCTGCAAAGCGACGGGGGAATCCTTTCTTGGAATTTCAAAGGATACAAGAGCTGATTTTAACAGCGCAAATACAAAACTCGGGATGAACTATCATCCGAATAAGCGGCTTCAGGAGCTTTGGAACAAGTATGGGCAGGAGGGCTTTGAACTGTCCGTCATAAGGACGTTAAAATATGAAAATCCTGCGGATGATTACACAGCAGAGCTGGAGAAACTGCGCGGACAATGTCTGGAGGCTGATTCCCATGCAACGAAAATGTGGAGGTAGGCTCCGCTATATCGCAGAGCCTTCTGCCTTAAAACTAAAATAATTTAGAATACACGGTCAAACCATGCTCCACACAATAAAGATACAGCTTCCCGCCCGCATTTATCGGAATGCGAAAGGCGGGGCTTTGCTCTGGATACAGACGGATTAATAGCACGGTATCACTTTTCACATAGGCGGCTAAGGAAATATAATGTTCCTTTTCCATTGGATGGTCAAAGGAAATATAGTAATCAGTATCCATTTCCTCCGCACGAATATCCAGATGTTCTTCTGATGTCTGTGGTACCAAGGCTTCCAGTTTTCGTCCGCAGCAGAAAATAGAGGCGCCACCTGTGCCAAACAGTATATTGTGGCAGGTAGGGCAGACATAAAAGCGGACTCTGGCGATGTTTCCATTGTCGGGCTTGTTTGGAATAATTTCACCTTCCATCATCTGCGCCATATCTGCGCCGAGAATTGCAGAAAGCGGTGCCCAGAAGGATAAATCGGGGCAGCCCAAACCACATTCCCATTTTGAAACCGTTTTATTGGAAATACCGAGAAAATCGGCAATGTTTTTCTGTGTCAAATTCTTTTCTTTTCTCAATTCTGTAATCAAATTACCAATCTTTACACAATCCATAAGAAAGCTCCTTTCATAACACATAACGATAGTTCAAATAATCTAGAAATTTTTTAACAGCGAGAGAGGTACTCTTTTTGTCTCGCAGTGCGAGGCCAATTTTTCGATAAGCTGGTATTTCCAATTCCTTTGTCACAATCCGGTAAGGAATACGCTGTAGAATAAGCTCAGGTAAAACACTGATGCCAAGACCGCTTTCCACCATTGACATAATGGCATAGTCGTCTACAGTTGTAAAATGAATTTGGAGAGAAATATTCCATTGTTCAAAAACTTCTGTAATATCAGCCTTTGATCCTTTTTTCAGCAACATAAAAGGATAGTTGCAAAGAGCCATAACCGGAATTTTTTCGTAGGATGTAAGCGGATGGTTTTCCGGTAAAATTACAAGAAGCCTGTCCTGATGCAGAAAAATAGTTTCAAATTCCGGAAGGGTAGGGAGGCGAGTAAAACCGCAGTCAACCCGCCCCTCCAAAATCCAGCTTTCTATTTCAGCGTAATCACCGAGCAGCAGCTCATAGTCAATATTAGGATAGTCCTTTTGGAATTCTCTGATGATATTTGGCAGCCAATGGGTTGCCACGCTTGAAAAGGTTCCGATGCGGATAAGCCCTGACTGTAAGCCGTTCAGCTCGTCAACTTGTGTCTGAAGCTTTTGATATTCGCTGCACATGCTTTTGGCATAGGGGAGTAGCGTTAAGCCATCGGAAGTCAGACGGACACCGGAGCGTCCACGTTCCAAAAGGGAAATGCCCCATTCCTTTTCTAAATCGTTAATCATACGGCTGATGCCCGACTGAGAGTAGTTCAATATTTCAGCAGCTTTAGTAAAACTTCCATATTCAACGGTTTTGACAAATGCCATATATTTTTGAATATTCGTATCCATAGTAGGTTCACCTGTTTCATTCGGTTTTGTCATGTTATTCATGATAAACATTTGTTTTTATAATCGATAAAATTATGATACACTATGCCCGTAGAATTTTCAAGGAAAGGGCTGAAAAATATGCAGTTAATTCAAAACAGAATGGTTGTCAAGGTGGGAACGTCCACGCTGACAAATGAAACGGGACAAAATAATCTGCGGGCTTTTGACCAAATCGCCTGCGTACTGGCGGATATTCAAAATATGGGGTATGAAATAATATTAGTATCCTCTGGTGCAATTGCAGTGGGCACGAACAAGCTAAAAATGAAAACGCGTCCTTCGGGTATGCGCCTAAAGCAGGCTGCCGCGGCAGTAGGACAATGCAGGATTATGCATTTGTATAATAAATTTTTTAGTGATTACGATAAAATAACGGCACAAATCCTGTTAAACGCCGAGGATATGGAAATTGAGGAAAAGAAAGAAAACCTCATCAACACCTTTGATGCCTTGCTTGAGATGGGAATTATCCCAGTCGTCAATGAAAATGATTCGGTCAGTTACACAGAAATTGAGTCAGAGGACAGGCTATTTGGCGACAACGATATGCTGTCTGCCGTGGTTGCCGTACTGTGCAGGGCAAGAAGGCTGGTAATATTATCCGATATCGACGGTTTTTACGACCATGATCCCCGCCTCTATCCAAATGCAAAGCGGATAGAGCGTGTCACCAAGATAGATGAAGAGGTAGAGTCTTTGGCAGGAGGCGTAGGTTCAAGGCGAGGAACAGGTGGCATGAAAACAAAGCTGAAAGCGGCAAAGCTTGCAAACCTTCAAGGAATTGACACAATTATTGCAAACGGTAAAAACCCTGCTGCTTTGTATGAGGTGATAAGGGGAGGCAGCGTTGGGACGCTGTTTGTCGGAGGGGGAAACTAGTGTTGCGCAGTCACAGAGTCAAGATGCTTCATCAAACGTTATAATTAGAAAGTCGAACTTTTCACAGGTTCGACTTTTTGACGCTTAAAACCTAATAAATCACCCTCTGTTTTGGATAAAATGAACTAAGAAAAAAATGAACCTTTCCTTTTTGTTGACAAAATGTATAATGGTGGTACAACAACGACGGAGGAAAAAATACATATGAATACGGAAAAGTTAGATTGCTATATCAGAGATTATTTATCGCATCATAAACGGTATCGTGAAAATGAATTATGCTACGAGGACGGCTGTGTGTTACTAGGTGCAAAAGCATTGTATGAAGCGACGAAGGATAAATTTTATTTGGATTTTGTGACAAGGAATGTTGCCCCTTTTATCACGGAGGAGGGTGAGATTTTGGGTTATCGGTTTGAGGCATTCAATCTGGACAATATCAACTCGGGAAAAATACTGTTCTTTTTATATGATGAGACCGGTGAGGAGAAATACAGACGTGCAATTGAGACCATTATGGAAAAACAGGTAAGAGTGCAGCCGAGAACAAAGGAAGGAAACTTCTGGCATAAAAACATCTATCCGAATCAGGTATGGCTGGATGGCTTATTTATGGCACAGCCGTTTTATATGGAATATGAGACACGCTACAACAAGCAGGAGCATTATGCTGATATCACAGGGCAGTTTAAAAATGTAAGAAAACACCTGTTTCAGGAAGAAAAAAAGCTCTATTATCATGGCTACGATGAAACAAGAACAAGAATCTGGGCAGATAAGGAGACAGGCTGTTCCCCGAATTTCTGGCTGCGTTCGATGGGCTGGTACCTCATGGCACTGGTTGATACCTACGACAGTGCTTCCGACCAAATTTACGAGCATTACAGAATGTTACAAGACCTCTTAAAAGAAGCGGTAAAAGGTATTCTGCCATATCAGGATGAAGAAACAAAGCTCTTTTACCAGTTGATTGACCTGCCAAATCAAGAGGGAAATTATCTGGAAACCTCCGGCAGTATCATGATCGCCTATGCGGTATTAAAGGGCTGTCGATTAGGGGCATTGTTGTCGGAAAAATATAAGTACAGGGCAGAGGAAATTTTAGCTTCCCTGATTGAAAACAGGCTGGAGGAGCGAGACGGCGAGCTTCACTTAACGGGGGTCTGCTCAGTAGCAGGACTTGGGCCAAACGAAGAACGAGACGGAAGCATTGCATATTACCTATCTGAGCCGATTGTCGATGACGATCACAAGGCGGCAGGTGCGCTTATGCTTTTGTACAGCGAATATTTGAAAGGAGACAGGTAGAGAATATGAATGCTGAATTAATCTTTTTTAATGCCAGAACCGCGGTTTTTGAACTGACAGGTGCAGGCAGATTTAAAACGAAGCAGCCATATGAGCTGTTTATAAACGGCGAGTTTTACATAGAAAGCAGCAAGGCGGTTCAGTCGGTTTCAGACTTAAAGCCAGATACAAAATATCTGTTTGAGATAAAATCAGGCGGAGAAATTGAGAAAATTAGCTTCCATACACAGAAAGAATATGTTACATTAGAGGTTGAAAAATTCGGGGCAAAAGGTGACGGAATTCAGGATGACACCAGTTTTATCCAGACGGCAATCAACTGCTGTCCAAAAGGCGGAAGAGTATATATCGGAAAAGGAATCTACAAGATAACTTCCCTCTTTTTAAAGGACGATTTGAACATAGAGCTTGGTAAAGATGCTGTTTTGTCCGCATTTACCGAAAAAGAGAAATTTTCAATTATTCCGGGAACCATTGAAAGTTATGATGAGACTGAGGATTACAATCTGGGAAGCTGGGAGGGAAATCCGCTTCCTACCTATGCAAGTATCTTAAACGGTATTTATGTAAAGAATGTAACAATTACCGGAGAAGGAACCCTGGACGGGAACGGCAGCGTTGACAACTGGTGGAGCTACAAACGAGAAAAGGGAATGCCGTTTCGTCCGAAAATGTTGTTTTTAAACCACTGTGAAAATGTGGTGGTACAGGGCATTACGATAAAAAACAGTCCTTCATGGACGCTTCACCCATATTTTTCAGATAACCTCAAATTTATTGACTTAAAAATACAAAACCCTGCTAATTCACCGAATACAGACGGTATGGACCCGGAATCCTGCAAAAATGTGGATATCATTGGCGTACATTTTACAGTGGGAGATGACTGCATTGCCATCAAATCAGGAAAAATATATATGGGTGCCAAGTTTAAAACACCTTGTGAAAACATGCTCATACAAAACTGTTTTATGGAGAGAGGGCATGGTGCGGTGACAATCGGCAGCGAGATGGCTGGCGGCGTCAAAAATTTGCTCGTGAAGGATTGTGTGTTCTTTGATACAGACAGAGGACTTCGCATTAAGACGAGAAGAGGCAGGGGAAAAGATGCCATTCTGGATAACATTGTATTTGAAGACATTGAGATGGACGAGGTGAAAACTCCGTTTGTTATCAATAACTTTTATTTCTGCGACCCAGATGGACGTACGTGGTATGTCAGGACAAAGGAAAAACAGCCCATTGATGAGCGGACACCCGAAATACGCTCCCTCATCTTTAAAAATATCAAGGCGTACAACTGCCATTTTGCCGCATTTTTCTTATATGGATTGCCGGAGCAAAAAATAAGGCAGGTAAGTCTTGAAAATATTGAGGTTACCTATGCGAAAAATGCGCAGGCGGGATATCCGGCGATGATGGAAGAGTTAGAGCCTGTTTCAAGACTTGGTTTGTATGCCAATAACATAGAGCAGCTTGAGGTGAAAAATGTTATCATAGAAGGCTGTGATGGTGAGCCGTTTCAGGTAGAACATGTAGACAGATATAAAAAGGAGTAAGAGATGAGTGAAAATCAGATTATTTTGCAAGTATCGAAAGTAAAAGAAAACAGCTATCAGACATTGGAAGAAGCGATTTGTGCGGCAAAAAGCTACAGGGGAAAGCCTGTTACAATCCGCCTTGACAAGGGGATTTACAAGGAAAAATGCATTATCAAGCAGGACTTTGTGACCTTGGAGGGAGAGGGAGCGTCTGAGACGATTCTCACCTTTGACGATTACGCAAAACAGATATTGGAGGATGGGGAAAAAAGAGGAACATTTCGTACCCCGACCTTATTTATAGATGGAGACGATTTCACGGCAAGAAACATTACCTTTGAGAACAGTTCAGGTCCGGGTGTGCAGGTAGGACAGGCGTTGGCGCTCTATGTGGATGGGGACAGAATGATGTTTGAGGACTGCCGGTTCTTAGGCGGACAGGATACGCTGTTTACGGCCCCGCTTCCGATTACACCGTTTGAGAAGAACGGTTTTAGAGGACCGAAAGAATTTGAGCCGAGAAAGCACGGCAGACATTATTACAAAAACTGCTTTATCTGCGGTGATGTTGATTTTATTTTTGGAGGTGCCACGGCGTATTTTGAGGGCTGTGAGATTTTCTCAAACAATTTAGGACAAGAGATAAACGGCTATGTCACTGCACCTTCTACCTTGCCGGAAGTACCGGGCTATGTGTTTGACAACTGCAAATTTACAAGCGATTGTGAGCCGAAAACGGTTTATCTTGGAAGACCTTGGAGAGACTATGCCAAGGTTACAATCATGAACAGCGAGATAGGAGCCCATATCAAGGATGAGGGCTGGCATGACTGGGATAAAACACATGCGAGAGAGACTGCTGAGTTTGCGGAGTATAACAACACAGGGGCAGGCGCTGATATGAAGCACAGACCGGAGTGGGTGAAAAAATTAACAAAGAGCGAAGCAGAAAAATATAAAATTGAAAATATTTTGGGAGGCTGGGTGCTGCCCAATTAAGTTAGGAGTTTATTGTGAAAAAAAAGAACCTAAATCATTTCAAGAGTAAATTGTTTGTGAAATTATTTATGTCGTATCTGATTATTATCAGCTTATTTTTCGTGGCATTCTCAGGTTTTATTATTTATAATGCAGTTACGGAATTTCGCAGTAAGAAAAATCAAGAATACAACCTAAAGGCAGAGGCACTGGCAAAATCAATGGATTTGCAGGTACTAAGTGCAAACAATATCATGGCAAGTGTGAACGGTTCGGAGACGATAAGACAGATGTACTTAAATGGAGTCGTGGAAGGAAAAAGCATTGACTCCTATTTGCTTTACAAAAGCCTCGGAGAGCTTACGAAGATGAAGAAGCTTGGCAATAATCTGGATATTATCAATGTGATTGTTTTGTTTAACGGCTATAACAAGGCGTATGCAGGCGGCTTAGTTGTTCCGCTGAAGGAAAATTATATGATTTCGGGCTATGCAGAGCCTTACAACGGCATCACGACGGTAGGCGAGCTTTTGAAGATGAAAGAAATTTCGGATATCCTATTCAACAAGGAAAGCATTATCTATGGCGATGATTATCACTATTCGTCCAGCAGCGGAGTTGTCAACGGAACAATCCTTGTTATGTTCAATAAAAAGAGCTTGGATGTAAAGCTTGAGGACATTGTAAGCGAGCGGATGGGGATGTCTATCTAGTATGGGGGAAATGATATCATCCGGTCAGGTGACGAGGGAGGGGTTTTATTTTCCAGCAATTCCGATGTAGACAGAAATCTGGTTTATAATATTTATATCAGCAAGGATGAATTTAAAATGGGAATTGAGCCTTCCGTCTATATCGGAATAGGCTTTATCATTATCACCAGTATGATATTTATTTTCTCTGCTTATACGATGTCAAAACGGTACTATTCCCCGATTAACAATATCGTAAGTATCATGCCGCCTTCCAGAACAGAAGGCGATGAGTTTGACCAGATTATTGATGAGATTCAAAATTTAATCGGTGAGAGAAACGGTTATCGTGAGAAGATGGTCACCATTTCTCCTTATGCAAGGCAGGGAATGCTTCATGGTATCCTAAACGGCAATATGGAGCAGGAGCGGCTCGAGATTTTAAGTGACAATAACTTTATTGACTTGAAGAAACCGTATTTTGAGCTAATACTTGCAAATATTGATTATCAGGGAGAAAACCAGATCAGAGATATCCATTATGTGGATATTGTTGATATTATTCAAAATGTTTGCGCAAATCTATCAACAGAGGAAACGCAAATACTTTGCTATATTAAGGACAGCAAGAATTTGTTCCTCATTATAAACAGTGAAGAAGAGGAGGAATTGGAAAACAAAATATTCCTGCTTCACAACGCAATTTTAAAAGAAATTGATGATGAGAGTTTTATGATTACGTTTGGTGTCAGCAAAATTCAGGACAATATGAATGCGCTGAAAGCAGCTTGTCAGGAGGCGATGGATGCCTTGGATAATATGCTGACAGGCGGCAGAAATGCCATTTATTTTTATGAAAATTCTTATACTCAGGACAAAAAGGAATACTATTTTCCGAAGGAGGCAACAAGGCGTGTTGCAAAGGCATTAAAGGACAGAAATCTTGCAGATTTACGGGATTTTCTGGATGAAATATACAAAAACAATATGGACAAATATGACTCCTCGCCAAGAACCATCAGGCTTTTGGTGGATGAACTTCATATTGTCACGTTAAATGCCTTAAAGACAAATACATCCCTTAGCACAACGCAGATTCAGATTGACAAGATGGAAAGCAATGTGACGTTGGAAGAAATTTTCCGCTATTATTATGTAATTTACGAGACGATCTGCAATCAGCTTGAAGATTTGGTGACACCGAATCAGGATATAGAGAAATTGAACCAAGACATCATTGACTATATCAACCAAAATTTCAAAAATGCAGATATCTCTCTTGCGCATATTGGCGAATTATTTGGTGTGAGCAACAAATATATTTCATTGATGTGCAAGAATTATTTAGGTTCAACCTACTTGCAATATATTCAGGACAAAAGAATTGAATATGCAAGTCATCTGCTTCAGACAACCGATTTCTCGTTGGAGCAGATAGCAGGAATGAGTGGCTACAGTAACATGCTGACCTTCCGAAGAAACTTCAAATCCATAATGGGAATGAACCCGAGTGACTATCGTAAATAGTAAATCATAAAGAGTTCAAGAAAGACTGAAAGAATTAGCTTGGTAAAAAATGAAGCATTCTTTTCAGTCTTTTTTTGCGTTAAAAGCCCAGTAATAGTGCTGTTTCCCGAAATGAACCATAGAAAAAAGTGAACCTTTTTTAATAAATGTGCAAGTAGTACAATAAAGTCACGGATTTGGGAAGGATTAGGACAAAGTGCACAAGACGAAAACGAAACAGCATTTTGATAGTCCTGAAATATGACAAGGAGTGATAAGAAAAGAATGTTAAAAAAAAGCAATGTTGTAAAACTGTCAAAAGCAGAAAAACGACAGTTATTAAAAAAGAATGTAAAGAGAGATAAGTATCTGCTTCTTATGTTTCTTCCGGTAGCAATTTATTACTTATTATTTTGCTACTTACCAATGACAGGTCTTGTAATGTCCTTTCAGGATTTTAAACCGGGGCAGGGCTTGCTTGGAATTTATACAGGAGACTGGGTGGGGCTGAAATGGTTTTATCAGTTCTTTACCTCGGCATTTGCATGGCAGCTGATACGGAATACTTTTTTACTGTCCTTTTATTCTCTAATATTTGGATTCCCGATACCGATTATATTTGCCATCTGTATTACACAAATTAAGAATAAACACGTACAAAGAAGCGCCCAGCTTATTACCTACCTTCCATATTTTATTTCAACCGTAGTAGTAGTAGGTATGCTGACAAACTTCTTATCACCCTCCACCGGTATTATCAACCAGATTATTGTAAAGCTGGGCGGTGAGCAGATTAATTTTATGAATACACCAAGCTGGTTCAGAACCTTGTATGTAGCTTCCGGTTCATGGCAGACCTTCGGTTTTAACTCTATTATATTCGTGGCAGCGATTATGGGAATTTCTCCTGATCTTTACGAGGCGATGAGAGTTGACGGTGCAAACAAGAGAGAGCAGATATGGCATCTCGTACTGCCGATGATTAAGCCTACGATTATTCTGCTGCTTATCATGTCCTTGGGAAGCTTATTGAGTGTTGGCTTTGAAAAAGTATACCTGATGTATAATCCTTCCGTTTATGATACGGCAGACGTTATTTCAACCTATGTATACAGACAGGGTATTGAAAATAAAAACTTCAGCTACGCGACAGCCGTTGGTTTGTTCAACTCTTTAGTCGGATTTACGATTGTAAGTATATCAAATTCATTCAGCCGTAAATTCAATGAAACATCAATTTGGTAAAAAGGAGTATTCATGAAAAGTCAAACAATACAAACAGTAAAGAAAAAGAAATTCATGAGTGAATTTCGAAATGAAGGATTTGGAGATAAAGTATTTGACGTTATTGTATGGATACTTGTCATACTGGCGGTATGCATCACTTTATACCCGTTCCTCTATGTAATCAGTATTTCCATCAGCTCCGGAACAGCAGTGTCAAAGGGCGAGGTTATGCTGTGGCCGGTAGGCTTTGATTTATCAACCTATGGCATTGTCATGCAGAACAAGCAACTCTGGGTTTCCTACGGCAACACGTTTTTCTATACAATAGTCGGAACCTTTTGCAACATCGCTTTTACCTGCCTTGCAGCATATCCGCTGTCAAGAAGACAGTTTTTTATGAGAAGGAAGCTGAACTTTTTTATTGCATTTACCATGTATTTCAGCGGCGGTTTGATACCGGGTTACATGGTAGTAACAGGACTGGGCCTGTACAACAGCAGACTTGCTATGATTATTCCGTTTCTGCTGAGCACCTACAATGTTATGATTTGCCGTTCGGCTATGGAGGCAATTCCGGAGGATTTATTTGAAAATGCGTCCTTGGAGGGAGCTAATGATTTCCAGATATTATGGAGAATTGCAATCCCGCTTATAAAACCGACTTTAGCCGTTCTTACTTTATACTATGCGGTGGCAAGATACAACGATTTCTTCAATGCAATGCTTTATCTTGGAAAAACAGAATTACAGCCGCTTCAGATGTATTTGAGAAAAACACTGATACTTGCTTCCACGGAAATATTACAGTCCGCCGGAGCAACCGGGGCAGCCGCAGCAGCGCAGTCAACCCTGAAAATCAGATATGTCTGTATCGTAATCGCGACACTGCCAATTCTTGCAATTTGCCCGTTCCTACAAAAATATTTGGTAAAGGGCACGATGCTTGGGGCGGTAAAAGAGTAGCCAAGAACTATTATGTGTATTATAATCTAAGGGCAAATGTCCGATGATTTTAATAAAATAAAAAAATCTAGGAGGATTTATTTATGAAGAAGGTAAAACAATTAACCGCTTTAGCACTTACACTTTCTTTGACCGCAACCGCTTTAATCGGATGTGGAAGCAGCAAGGAAAGCAGCAGTAACGGCGGGGAAGCAACGGAAACAGCAGATAGCTACAATTACACAGGTACAGGTCCGATTACGGACAAAGAGGATGCAACGCTCAGCATCTTGGCAACAAACTCATGGTATTCTACGGTAGACCTGACAAGTGATGACGCTCTTATCATCAAAGAGGTAGAAAAAAGAGCCGGCGTTGATGTGGACTGGACAATGATTGATCCAACGACCTACTTAGATGCAGTAAGCCCTATGCTGGCTTCCGGTACTGATTTACAGGATATCGTATATTTGCCGGACTTAGATCCAAACTCCGCTTATATCAAATCCGCTTTATTTGAGCCGCTTGATGAGCACTTTGATCTGATGCCAAACTACAAAGCATTTTTGGATGCAAATCCGGAAATTAAGGCCTCCCTTACCGCAACAGACGGACATATCTACTATGTACCGATTGTAGGTCTTACAGACAACTATTTGCCGGTTATTATGTTTAACCAGAAATGGCTGGATAAATTAAACATGGAGCAGCCGAAAACTTTAGATGAGTTTGTTACAATGCTGAAAGCATTCCGTGACAACGATATGAACGACAACGGAGACACCACAGATGAAATTCCGATGAGTGTTACCGCTGCGAACCTTCCTTATATGCTTGGACCTGCTTTTGGTCTTAATTTACAGGATGGCTTCTATGAAGACGAGCAGGGTGTTGTACATTATTCTTATGCAGAGAGTGAGAACTACAAAGCATATTTAAGCTTCTTACATGATTTGTATGAAGAAGGTTTATTGGAAATGGAATATACTTCCTTGACTCGTGACCAGATTACAGAGAGATTTGCGCAGAACACAACAGGTGTTACGTTTGATTACAGCTGGCAGATGTCCCAGTTATACAGTGCACAATTCCCAGACTATGACGGCGAGACCGGTATCGTAGTTGGTGGCGCTCCGCTTTCAGGAGACTATGAAGGAGCATACATCGGACTGAATGCAGTAAAAGGTATTTTTGGTGTAACAACAGACAGTAAAAATCAGAGCCTTGCATTAAAATTCTTAGACTTTGCAATGAGCGAGGAATGCCAGGAATTATATTCATGGGGAATTGAAGGCGAGAGCTATACGGTTGCAGATGACGGAACAAAAGCCTTCACAGAAAAAGCATTAGACGATAACTTATGGTTACAGCAGTTAGGTATCAACCCACCTCCAATGCCATACCACAACAGCATTGAAGCAACCAATGTATTACTTCCTCAGTGGCATGTAGACATTGATACAGAGCTTGCTACGATGACAAAATCACCTTGGCCGCAGATATATGCAACTCAGGAGGAGTCAATCGTACTTTCTCAGTACTTGGTTGATATTCAGACCTATGTAGATCAGATGGCGGTAGCATTTATCTCAGGCAATACAAGCTTAGATGATTTTGACAGCTACTTATCCACTCTTACAACCATGCATGTAGATGATATCATTAAAATTAAGCAAGAGCAGTATGACAGATATCAGGATGCGCTGAAATAAAAAGCAACAAATATCACATACAAACATGACAAATAGAAAAGTTGGAGCTGCCAAATGGCGGTTCCAACTTGTTGTTATAAAATAAAATTTAATTCAGATGGAAGTTATCCTCCTCACTTAAGAAATGGGAGTGTTACAGTCGGTAGTCATCAGACGAAAAGGAGCGCAGGGATGGAAGGGACAGGAAATACGATAAAAATAGAACAATATTACACAAGCATAGAACATTTAAAAAAGAAGTTTGACGAGGGAAGAAAAAGTAAATTTACGGGTAAAACACAGGAAGAATTCGAAAGCTGGAAGGCAAATACACGAGAACTTTTAAAAAAACTGATTGGCTTGGATAAAATGGAAAGCTGTGACTTGGAAGCAAGAACCGTAGAAATCATTCAACCGGAAGAGGGTATCACGCGCGAGAAAGTAATCATACAGGTAGAGCCGGGGGTTTATATGCCTATTTTCATTCTGATACCGGACGAGAAAAATGAGGATCAGATTTCCTACTGCCTTGCCCTGCCGGGACATACGGGAGCCGGCAAATACTCAATTGCGGGCTGTGCAGAGATTCCGGCTGTGGCAGAGAGGATTGAGCAGTTTGACTACGATTACGGATTAAGGCTTGCGAGACTTGGCTATGTAACGCTCTGCCCTGACATCAGGGGCTTTGGCGAGAGGAGAGAGGAAGCGCTGCAATCGGATGATGATATGTCATTTGTGAGCGGAAGCTGTTTTCATCTTGCACATATGGCGGAGCCGCTGGGGCAGACTGTCATCGGCATGAATGTGTGGGATATGATGTGCCTGCTAAACTATATTGAAACGCGCGGAGAATGGAAAAGTGATAAGGTCGGCTGTGTAGGTTTTTCGGGAGGCGGCTTATTGACACTGTGGCTTTCTGCCTTGGATGACAGAATTGGAAAGTCTTTAATCAGCGGTTATCTGTATGGTTATAAGGATTCACTTTTAGAATTAAACGGAAATTGCAGCTGTAACTATGTGCCTCATCTTTGGGAATATGTGGATATGGGGGATATTGCAGCAATGCTTGCCCCGCGGCCTGTTATCATTCAGTCTTGCAAGGAAGATCATTTAAACGGTAAAAGAGGCTTGGAAAATGTCAGGGAACAACTTGAGATTATGAAGCAAGCGTACTGTGTATTGAACAAAGAGGGACAGATGATACACGATGTGAGAGAAGGCGGACATTCCTTTCATCATGCAGTTTTGGAGGGATTTACAAAATTGGATAGCAGCAGGACATAAAATTTTTAAAATTAATTAATTGACAATTATTGATTGATTCTTTTTCTTGTTTTATAATAATAGATATGAAACTGCTGTTATGCATACATACTAAGAATTTGATAGAATAAGATAAGTCGGAGGTATTTATGTTATGGAAGATTGCTGCGGAAGCGGCAATGAAACAAAGTCTGGAGAGATTTGATGAAAGAAAACAAACAGAATAAGATTACATTTAGAACTGTCAAAAAATATGTCCTAATTCTTGTCGGGTGTCTGATTGCGGCTGTAGGGCTTGAGCTGTTTTTGATACCGAATAATATTATTGACGGCGGAGTCGTCGGTATCTCGATTATAGCCCATTATCTTACAGGTATTCCTCTTGGTGTTTTTACATTTATATTGAACCTTCCTTTTTTGGCTCTTGGTTATAAACAAATCGGAAAGACATTTGTGATAACCTCTTTATATTCAAATGCTGTATTTTCAATCTTTACGTTGATTTTCCACCCTATACCGGGTTTCACAAGCGACACATTGTTAGCTACTATATTCGGAGGAATTATACTTGGTGCCGGAATCGGCTTAATTCTTCGCTACGGAGGTTCCTTAGACGGAACGGAAATCGTAGCAATTATCATATGCAAGGGTGCATCTCTTTCAATTGGTCAGGTTGTTATGTTTTTCAATATATTTATCTTTTCCGGTGCGGCACTTGTACTTGGCTGGGATAGAGCACTTTACTCCATGCTTACATATTTTGTAGCACATAAGGCGATGGATGTTATCATCGACGGCTTCGATGAGGCAAAAGCAGTTATGATTGTGACAGATAGGGGCGATGAAGTGGCAGATGCCATTCGAGACCGCTTGGGAAGAAGTGTTACATTCTTGGAAGGGCAGGGCGGTTACTCCAAGGAAAAGAAGACCATTCTCTATTCTGTGGTAACACGACTGGAAATATCCAAGATTCGCTCAATCATTGATGACAAGGATAGAAACGCATTTGTCACAATCAATGATGTGTCTGATGTAATGGGCGGAACGGAGAGAAAGCGAGCAATACATTAAAAAGAAAAGCACAAAGTGTGGGCAGAGCCCACACTTTTTTATACCATAGGAAAGTTCTCCGAACTTCCTATGGTATAAAAAACTATTTATGCGCACCTCGCGGAGTAGAAGTTGTTGCTGCGCAACCCGCTCGGGCGCGAAGTGTGAGCTTTGCTCACACTTTTTTAAGTAATGTCTGCCTTCTTGCTGCTGCACAATTCCCGCTTAGCCAGTAATGTCTCCAGAGTATCTCCAAGCTGGTTAAAAGCCGCGGCAAACAGCCCTATTTCCTCTTCTGTATAGCATTTAGCCATACTGCAGGCTATTAAGCTAATAAATGTAACGAACTCGCATTCATCCACTATACTCACCTCTCTATAATATATTCTGATTGCCCTGTGGCTTTACCGTTTGCAGGAAAAAAGAATAAAATTTATCAAATATAAATATTTTAAAAAATGTTGAAATATGGTATTATATAAGAATATTTGTTAGAACAAATAAAAAGTAGAGAATAAGGGAGATAGGAAGGGAATATTATGACAAAACAACAATATGAAAGGGCGAATAAAGCCGTATTTCCAGTAATTGTAATTGCACTTTTAATGATGTTCAGTTATGTGGCAATGGTTGCACAGGACGGAGGCATCAAATTAATCATTCAGAGTGCGGCGATTTTTCTGGCATTGATAATTAATATTATATTCTTTATATTGAAAAAGGATACAAAAAATTGCGCGACCGTTATGATGGTAAGCGTAGCAGCTGCTTATTTTGTAACCATGGTTGTCGGAGTTGATAAAATGCAGTATATTTACGGATATCCGTTTTTATTTGCATCCATGGTGTACTTGAATAAACGATATGTGATCGGAGGAAATTCAGTAATCCTTCTTGCAAATTTGGTAAGAGTAATCCGAAGTCTTGTGATGGGCGAAGATTATATAGATTATGCGATTATTTTGGTTATACTTATTATTATCGCATACTGTTCTTATGCGATTGCCAACCTGCTTCAGAAGTTCAACGAAGAAAATATGGAAAGTCTCGGCGAAGCGGCAAAGGAACAGAAAAAGATTGCAGACAGCATGTGTATTGTAGCAGACAATATCAGCGAACATTTTGAGAAGGCGAAGGGAATGCTGGAAACACTGAGAAACGGTATTGACAGCAATCATTTTGCAATGGACAATATTGCAGAGAGTACAGAGAGCACGGCAGATGCGATACAGAGACAGGCTGTTATGTGTTCTGAAATCAGAGACAACACGGATACGGCAGAGAAAGAAACACGGAAGATGATAGAAGCATCTAACCTTACCAAGGAAAATGTATCAGAAGGTGCCAAGCTTGTCAGAGGCTTAAAGGAACAGGCAACTAACGTGGAAGAGGCAAGTAAGGTGACCGTGGAAGCAACCAAACAGCTGACCCTTAAAGTGGATGAGGTTAAAAATATCATCGGAGCTATTTTAAATATTTCCAGCCAGACAAATCTTCTTGCACTGAATGCTTCTATTGAGGCGGCAAGAGCCGGAGAGGCAGGAAAAGGCTTCGCGGTGGTAGCGGATGAGATAAGACAGCTTTCCGAGCAGACCAAAGAGGCATCCAATCAGATTACACGTATTATTGAGCAATTGATTGAGGATGCGAAGAAGGCAACGGACAGCATTGAGCATTCCGCGTCATCAGTTGGCAAGCAGAATGAAATGATTGACATTACGAAGAGCAAATTTGAATTGATTGATCAGGAAGTAAATGAGCTGACAGCAACCATTCACAATACGGAGACGATTATTAAAAAGATTTTGACATCCACAGGCGTTATCGCAGACAATATCACACAGCTATCCTCAACAAGTGAGGAGGTTGCGGCATCCTCAACAGAAGGTGTTAAAACATCACAGGACGCAGTGGAAGAGATGAAACAGGTAACAAAGGTACTGGATGCTATCTACCTATTGGCAGAAGACCTGAAAAAATACGCAAATTAAGTATATACCCAAATTCTTAGTGAGGTATTTTACAAGCTTAGTATTTGTGGTATTATTGCTCGCGCTTGGCGAGGTGTTTTCGAGCCTAGCAAGACATATACCCAAATTCTTAGTGAGGTATTTCACGAACTTAGTATTTGTGGTATCATAAGGGTTGTCGTAAGAAAAGCCAACATGGCTTTGTTTTACGGCAACCCTATTTATACAAAGTGGCACAAAGAACAGAAGAATGTGTAAAGGGCATTCTCCGCGCTCGGGCGGGTTGCGCAGCAACTGCTTCCACTCCGCGAGGCGTGTATAAAAAACAATGGAGAGAATATGATAGACGAATTATTGGAAAAAATAAAAAGTCAGACCGATATAAGAAATAGCTTGAGTGAACTTAGAAAAGAGATAAAGGATAAGATGAAGAAGCGCTCCCTTCAATATAAGCTTGGGAATCAGTATGAGCTTCTCACTGAGCTGTTAAAGCACGAGGATGCAAAGACCAGAAAAAATGCAGCCCTTCTTCTTGGCGACCTCGAGATTGAGCAGGCGCTAAAGCCTCTTTATGAGAGCTATATCGCAGAGGATAAATTATTCATTAAAAGCTCTTATTTGAATGCGATTGGAAAGCTGGATTGTAGCAGCTATGTAAAGGAGTTAAAGGAGAGACAGGACGTTCTTTTAAAGGAAGAAATGTCTAAAGAGAATAAAAAACACATATTAGAGGAACTAAGGGAATTATCGAAAATATTGTCCCAATTTGAGGAGATAAAGCATCACACATTTACAGGCTATGAGGAGGAATCACAGCTTGTTTTGTTGACAAACCGTAATTACGTGGAAGCCACCTTGAATCAACTGGAAGGAATAAAGGCAAAGGAATTTAATGCGGGAGTTATACTTCAGACAAGAGAATTAAAGCGAATTCTGGAAATCAGGACTTATCAGGAGCTTTTGTTTATGCTTCCCGACATGAAGTCTTGCAAGGCGGATGCGGCGGCAGCAGCAAAACTTATTGCAAATTCGAGCTTGCTGGAATTTCTTACAAAAAGGCACAAGGGAGAGGCACCTTTTTATTTCAGAGTGGAGGTAAAAAGCAAACAGGAGCTTGACAAAAAGAGTGAGTTTGCAAAAAAACTTTCGCAGGAGCTTGAGCTTTTGACTGAGCGAAAGCTGCGAAACAACACTTCCCAATATGAGTTTGAGATAAGGGCGATACAGAATAAAGAAGGCAATTTCAATCTTTTGGTTAAGCTATTTACGGTACCGGATGAGCGTTTCATTTACCGGAAAAATGTGATTGCAACAAGTATAAAGCCGGTCAATGCTGCGTTGACAGCGGAGCTTGCAAAGGATTATTTGAAGCCGGATGCCTCTGTGTTAGACCCGTTTTGCGGTGTGGGAACGATGCTCATTGAGCGTCATAAGAGGGTGAAGGCGAATACGATGTACGGTTTGGACATTTTGGAGGAAGCCATACTCGGGGCGAGAGACAATACGAAGGAGGCATACCAGATTGCCCATTATATCAACAGGGATTTCTTTGAATTTAAACATGAGTACCTGTTTGATGAAGTCATCACGAATATGCCGTTCCAGATAGGAAGGACGACACAGGAGGATGTGGAAGCACTCTATCAGAGGTTCTTTGTCAAGGTGAAGGAGCACTTGAAGGAGGACGGTGTCATCATCCTATATTCCCACGACAAGGATACTGTCATTGTGGAAGCAAAGCAAAACGGTTTCCGGTTGGAGCAGTCGTTTGAGATATCCCAAAAAGAAGGAACCTATGTGATTGTATTGAAAATTTAGCCACGTGGGAAATAAGTCGCATTTAGGTATGAAATGCTTTAATATTCCAAAAATATATGATATGATTAATAATATAAGCCTTTTTGTCTGCCATTTATTCCGATATAAACTGGCAGCAGGCATGCACTAGGAGGAGCAAAAATGGAAGAAGCGGTAGTTTCCAAAAATTTTATTGAACAGATAATTGAGAAAGATTTAGAAGAAGGATATTACGATACGGTTCGGACACGTTTTCCGCCGGAGCCGAATGGATATCTTCATATAGGACATGCAAAGTCTATTTTATTGAACTATGGATTGGCACAAAAGTACAACGGACAGTTTAATATGAGATTTGATGATACCAATCCGACCAAGGAAAAGACGGAGTTTGTGGAGTCAATCAAGGCGGATATCATGTGGCTTGGGGCAGACTGGGAGGACAGGCTGTTTTTTGCGTCCAACTATTTTGACCAGATGTATGAAGCGGCTGTCAAGCTGATTAAAAAGGGAAAAGCCTATGTCTGCGATTTGACACCGGAGGAAATCAGAGAATATAGAGGAACACTTACCGCACCGGGAAAGGACAGCCCATACAGAAATCGTTCAGTGGAAGAGAACCTAGAGCTGTTTGAGGGGATGAAGAATGATAAGTATGCCGATGGAGAAAGGGTATTGAGGGCCAAAATCGATATGGCTTCTCCGAACATCAACATGCGTGATCCGATTCTTTACCGCGTTGCCCATATGTCACATCACAATACAGGAGATAAATGGTGCATTTATCCGATGTATGATTTTGCACATCCGATTGAGGATGCCATCGAGGGAATTACCCATTCTATCTGTACACTGGAATTTGAAGATCACAGACCTTTATATGACTGGGTTGTCAGAGAATTAGAATACAAGAATCCGCCAAAACAGATTGAGTTTGCGAAGCTCTACCTGACCAATGTTGTGACAGGCAAAAGATACATTAAAAAGCTTGTTGAGGATGGAATTGTGGATGGCTGGGATGACCCGCGCCTTGTTTCGATTGCGGCACTTAGAAGAAGAGGTTTCACACCGGAATCAATCAAAATGTTTGTAGATTTATGCGGCATTTCCAAGGCAAACAGCTCTGTGGACTATGCAATGTTAGAGTATTGCGTGAGAGAGGATTTGAAGCTGAAAAAGCCTAGAATGATGGCAGTTTTAGACCCGATTAAGCTTATTATTGATAATTATCCGGAAGATCAGATTGAATATTTTGATGTTGCTAACAACATGGAAAATGAGGCACTCGGAACAAGAAAAGTTCCGTTTGGAAGAGAGCTGTATATCGAGAGAGAAGATTTCATGGAGGAACCTCCGAAGAAATATTTCAGACTGTTCCCAGGAAATGAAGTGCGTTTGATGAATGCATATTTTGTCAAATGTGAAAGCTTTGTCAAGGATAGCGAGGGCAATATCACAGAGGTACATTGCACGTATGACCCTGAGACGAGAAGCGGTTCCGGCTTTGAAGGCAGAAAGGTAAAGGGAACCATTCACTGGGTATCAGCGACTCAGGCAGTAAACTGTGAAGTGCGCTTATATGAGAATATCGTAGATGAGGAAGCAGGAGTTTACAACGAAGACGGAAGTATTAACGTAAATCCGAATTCGCTTACTATATTAAAAAATTGTTATGTAGAACCAAGTTTTGAAGGTGCAAAGGCTTATGACAGCTACCAATTTGTAAGAAATGGTTTTTTCTGTATCGATGCAAAAGATTCGACTCCGGAAAATTTAGTGTTTAATAGAATTGTGTCTTTGAAGAGTTCATTCAAAATTAATTAAGAGGAGGACAAAAGAATGGCAAATTTATTGTCAGGTTTGGCTAAGTTTGGTTTAGGGGATTTAGAGGACGAGAAGCTTTTTGAAGAAGAAAAAAAGCCGGAGGCAGGTAAACAACGTACAGCAGCAAAAGAGGTAACCGAAGAGGATTTGCTTTTTGATAAGACTCATCATTGCCCTGTTTGTGATAAGGATTTTAAATCCAAGACTGTTCGTACCGGTAAGGCAAGACTCGTGGGAACCGACTTTGATTTAAGAGCGAGATATCAGGGAATTGACCCGTTGAAATATGATATCGTATCCTGCTCACACTGCGGATATACGGCTGTGACAAGATATTTTAATGCAATCACAGGAGCACAGTCAGCTCTAATCAGAGAAAAAATCAGTAGAAACTTTAAGTCAACAGGTGAGGAAGAGGGCGTTATCAATTATGAGGAAGCAATTGAAATGCACAAGCTTGCACTTGTAAATGCCATTGTAAAAAAATGCAGAGCAAGTGAAAAGGCATATATCTGTTTGAAAATAAGCTGGTTGTTACGTGCTCAGAGAGAAGAGTTGGATGAAACGCTTCCAAACTACAAGGAACTTTCAGAGCAGTTATTGGCAGAGGAAGATGAATTCATCAAGAATGCTTATGAAGGCTTTATGGGAGCTGTAGCCAAGGAAGAATTCCCGATGTGCGGTATGGATGAGTCTACCATGGATTACTTATTAGCCGCACTGGCATATGAGAGCAAGCAGTATGATATGGCATCCAGAATGGTATCCAACGTTATCACGTCCAGAATTGCAAAGAACAACCTAAAGGATAAGGCGCGTGATTTGAAGGATATGATTTTAAAGAAAAAGGCAGAATAACTGTCACGAGCAGTGTTCTATGTAAGGAAAGCAAGATTATTTTGCTTTCCTTATTTGTAACTGTTCAGAGCCAAGTAAATTTGATAAAGAGTATGTGTAGAATGCTCGCATTCCTAAGCATACTCTTTATCAAATTTATTTGGCGGATACGTCACATCTCGAAAACACGTAGTGTTTTCGAGATGTGGCTCTGAACGATAATAAGGAGATGCTTTGATGTATGCGAGGAGGAAGCCATGTACGAATTGATGATTGAATTAAACGGAAAGGGACAAAAGCCCTTGTATGAACAGATATATGATTACATCAAGACGGAGATCCAGACAGGAGCTTTGCCCTTTAATGCCAAGCTGCCCTCCACAAGACTGTTGGCAAAAAATCTTCAAATAAGCAGGAGCACTGTGGATTTGGCATATGAGCAGCTTGTCTCGGAAGGATATATTCAGTCTGTACCGTGCAAGGGTTATTTTGTATGTCAAATAGAAGGTCTGTATCAAATAAGCAACAAGAAGGATACAGACGATTATGCGATGCCGGAAAAGTCTGCGTCAGAGTTTGATTTTTCTCCGAACGGAATTGATTTGGAGAATTTTCCTTATAATACATGGAGAAAAATTACGAAAAATGCATTGCTGGAGGACAACAGAGAACTGTTTCAGCTAGGTTTTCCGCTTGGTGAGCCAAATTTAAGAGAAACGATAAGCACCTATCTTCATCAGGCGCGCGGGGTGAACTGTCTGGCGAGTCAGGTTATTCTGGGAGCCGGAAATGACTATTTGCTTATGATTTTAAGCCAGATACTTGGTAAGAATCATGTAATTGCGATGGAAAATCCCACCTATAAGCAGGCGTATAAGACTTTTTTAAATCTAAATTACAAAGTCAACAGCATTGCGGTGGATAAGGACGGGATGAGCGTGAAAGAACTGGAACAGTCGGATTCCAATATTGCCTATGTAATGCCCTCGCACCAGTTTCCGCTTGGAATTGTCATGCCGATTAAGCGCAGAATGGAGCTTTTAAACTGGGCACTCAAGGAAGAGAAGCGCTATATTATTGAGGACGACTACGACAGTGAATTCCGCTACAAAGGAAAACCGATTCCGTGCCTGCAAGGCTATGATCCGAATGACAAGGTGATTTATATTGGAACCTTTTCCAAATCGATAGCACCTGCCATCCGTGTAAGCTACATGGTGCTTCCCAAGGCATTGATGCAGAGTTATTATGAAAAAGGTTTTTATGCCTCCACTGTATCGCGAATTGACCAAACAATAGTTGACCATTTTATCAATGAGGGCTATTATGAGCGCCATTTAAATAAAATGCGTGCAATATACAAGGTAAAGCATGATATTTTGCTGAATGAATTGAAAACTATGAAAAATATTGTGGGTATCTCGGGAGAAAATGCAGGTGTTCATATTTTGGTTCATTTCCCGAAGAAGATAAAAGAAGAAACGCTCATAGAAAAAGCGAAAGCGCAGGGCGTGAAGGTATATGGCTTGTCTGACTATTATATTTCAGACGGCAAAATTGGAAATACTGCTCTGTTTGAGGACGTCACAACCATTATATTAGGCTATGCCAGTATAACGGAAGAAGAGATAGAGGAAGCGGTAAGACGTGTAAAAGAGGCATGGAAAGAAGTGTGAGCAAAGCTCACACTTTTTATTATCATAGGAATTTATACATATGTTTAAAGAGCCTTTTATTCAGCGCCTGCTGCCTTCACAGTCTCTTCTTCATTTGCTGGGGAAGCTTCTTCTTGTACGTTTTCTGCCGCAGCGTTTTCTGATGGGCTTTCAGCTTCTTTGTCTAAATTAAGAGATACATACTCCCTTTTTATAGTTTTTTCTTCGTTTTCTGCAGGAAGCGGGAAGTCAAAATCCTCATCATCGTCAAAGTCGTCATCTAAGTCATCGAAATCATCATCATAGAACTCAGAATTACTTTTATGTTTGAAGTAAGCGATTCCAGCAGCAATAGCGGCACCTGCAATAGCTGTGAAAGCTAATAATTTACCTATTTTTTTGTTTGCCATGGTTATATCTCCTTTCATAAGTGCTACTTTCTATTGTAATCCATTTTTTTGAAAAAAGAAAGCTATTTTTCCTTTCTTGTAAATATAATTCACTTGTAATATAATTGCTTCATAACATGTCGTACGTGCGTATCTAGGAGGCGAAAATGGCTGTCATCGCGGATAAAATAATTTTGTTTTTAATATGCTGCTTTTCCTTGGCTTTTATACCTGTTAATACTGATACTGTAATCAGCATATTGATTGCAATTTCTATCAGCGCCCTGTGCTACTATTTTAAATCATCTAAGGTGACCTCTTTCTTATTTATTTTATATGGTACCTTTTGTATCGCTAATCCACTTTTTTGCATTTTTCTTCCGCTGCTTCTTTATGATGTTACCTTTTTTCAGTTAAAATATCTGGCGGCAGCGGCATTTTTTATATTGATTCCCTACTGGTCTGGCAATGACGTTTTTCATATCGGAATTAATGTACTGGGTATTGTGCTTGCCGTCATTATGCAGTATCGGACAAAGCGGCATACAAAGCTTCAAGAGGAGTATAAACGGCTTCGGGATACCAGTCAGGAATTAAATTTGTACCTGAGCAATAAAAATAAAATGCTGATTGAAAACCAGGATTATGAGATTCATCTGGCTATGCTGAAAGAGCGAAACCGCATTGCGAGGGAAATTCATGATAATGTGGGACATATGCTTTCAAGATCTCTTTTGCAGGTAGGCGCCCTGCTGGCAGTCTGCAAGGATGAGATGCTGTCCGAGAGCTTATTGTCTCTAAAGGATACACTTAATATGGCGATGAACAGCATCAGGGAAAGCGTCCATGGTTTGCATGAGGACTCCATTGATTTGCAGGCGAGTATAAAGAGTCTGACGGAGGAGTTTCCTGATTATAAAATAAAGTTTGACTACGATATGTCAGGCTTTGTACCAAAGGAGATAAAATATTGCTTTATCATGATTATAAAGGAAGCATTGACCAACACCGCCAAGCATAGCGATGCGGACAGGATTGATATCGGGGTGAGGGAGCATCCGGTTTTTTATCAGTTGCTTATCAAGGATAACGGAAGCGGCAAGACAAAGAAAAAAGAGGGCGGAATGGGATTGGAAAATATGAACGCAAGAGTGATGAGCCTGAACGGAAATATCTCAATGGAAGAGGACGCTAAAGGTTTTAAAATATTTGTCTCAATACCGAAAACGAAAGAAAAACAGGAGGGGTAAAAGGGTGAAGGTTGTAATTGTAGATGATGATAAGCTTGTGACGCTGTCACTAAAAACTATATTGGAGTCAGGCGGCGAAGTGGAAGTGCTGGAGATGGGAAAAAACGGTGCCGAAGCAATTGAGCTGTTTGAAAAGCATAAGCCGGATGTACTTTTGATGGATATCCGCATGGACACTATGACGGGAATTGAGGCGGCGAAAGAAATCATTAAAAAGCATAGAGAAGCGAAGATTTTGTTTTTGACTACCTTTTTGGACGACGAATATATTATTCAGGCATTGCATATCGGCGCAAAGGGCTACATATTAAAACAGGATTTTGAGAGTATACTCCCGGCGGTCAAGGCAGTTTTCAGCGGGCAAAGTGTATTTGGAAATGAAATTGTATTAAAAATTCCGAATTTATTAAACAGTTCCCCCAAAAAAGACTATTCTGTTTTTGGCATATCCGACAAGGAATATGAAATCATTCAGGCAGTTGCGAGAGGGCTGAGCAATAAGGAGATAGCCGAGGAACTCTTCTTAAGCGAGGGAACGGTTCGAAACTATCTAAGCAATATATTGGATAAACTTAATTTAAGAGACCGGACACAGCTTGCAGTGTTTTATTATCAGAATCAAAAACACTTCTGATAATGCTCCAAAACTTCGTTTTGTCGCTAAACTATAGGGTAAAACCAAATACTCGCTTCGCTCGTGCTTGGTTTTCTTCCGATAGTTTATATTATCAGAATTAAATTTTGCAGTAAGATTTCAGGGAGTGTCGCACTAACATGACAGTGCGACACTCCCTGAAAATGGTTATATGCATTCAGTATATGAATATAGGAGGGAACAATTTATTACATTTGTCACATAAATCAGTGATTGCGTTCACTTACCCTGCAAGCGCAAACGTATTATGATAGAGATACAAGAAACCAAAAGGGATTTAAGATGAGGAGGATTTCAATGGCAGCACCGGTAATAAAAATAGAAAATTTGGTAAAACGATACAGTGAACTTGTAGCACTCGACCATTTCAGTCTGGAGATTGAGGAGGGCGAAATATTTGGACTTCTTGGGCCAAACGGCTCAGGAAAAACTACGGCAATCAACTGCATTTTGGCATTGCTGAGCTTTGATAAGGGAAGCATTGAGGTGTTTGGCGAAAAAATGGAGCCGAATAAATATAATTTAAAGCGTGATATCGGAATTGTGTTTCAGAATGTAGCTGTTTTTAATGAATTAACCGTATATGAGAACATTGACTATTTCTGCGGACTGTACGTCAGTGATAAAAAGAAAAGAAGAGAATATGTGGAGGAGGCAATTGAATTTGTAGGGCTTGCAGACTTTCGCAAATTTTATCCGAAAAAGCTCTCGGGAGGATTGCTTCGAAGGCTCAATATCGCCTGCGGAATTGCCCATAAGCCCAAGCTGATTATTCTGGACGAACCGACGGTTGCCGTTGATCCCCAGAGTCGAAATAAAATATTGGAGGGTATCATGGAGCTGAATCGGCAGGGAGCCACAATTATTTATACCTCTCACTATATGGATGAGGTAGAGCAGATTTGCAGCAGAATTGCAATTATGGATAAGGGAAAAAATTTGGCAATCGGGACAAAGGAAGAACTGAAATTGATGATTAAGACAGGTGAGACCATCAATATAGAAGTACTTTCACTGGAGGAAAAGCACCTGGAGGAAATCAGGCAGATTAACCATGTGTATCAGGTTGATTATGTGGAAAACAAGCTGCATATCAAATGCAGCAGAGGAAAACATAATTTAATCCGCATTCTGGATTATATGCAGGAAAATCAAATTCCGTTCGGAAGGGTTTACGCAGAGCTTCCTACGTTAAACGACGTATTTTTAGAAATTACCGGAAAAGAGTTGAGGGACTAGGCGGCGTATAAATAGAAAGAGGAGGATATTATGTTTATTCAATTAGTAAAATATAGATTATTAAAATTATTTCGCACAAAAGATGAATTATTTTGGTGTCTGGCATTTCCCCTTATTCTCGGAACGCTGTTTTATATCAGTTTTGGGAATATTACGCAGAAGGATGAGGCGTTTCAAACCATTGATATCGCGTATATTACGGCGGAGGGGGCAGACGAAGAGTTTGGTAAGATTATAAACGAACTTGAAAAAGAAGGTGACACACCGCTTATTCATATTATGACGGAGGAGGAAGAGGAAGCCAAGGAGCTGCTTTTCCAAAAGGAAATAGCGGGCATCATCTACAATGGAAAGGAAATTACTCTGACGGTAAATGGAGAGGGGCTAAATGAAAGCATACTAAGCAGCTTTTTAAATAAGTATGGACAGACAAAAGAGACAATTACAAACATTGCAATGACTTCACCGGATAAGCTGGAGAGAGCAATAGAGCTTGTGACTGCGGATGTTAGTGTAGTAAAGGAAACAAGCTTCACAGACCATGTAAGTGACCCAATGATGTCATACTTTTATGCATTGATTGCTATGAGCTGTCTATATGGCTGTTTTTCAGGAATGAGCACTGCGATTGATTTGAAAGCAAATTTATCTGCACTTGGCGCAAGGAGGATTTCTTCTCCGGAAAATAAGATGAAAATGATTTTAGGAGACTTTACGGCTCTTATTATCGGACAGTTTTTATGCACGCTGGTGACTGTTTTTTATTTGATCTATGTGCTGAAAGTTGACATCGGATACAATATGCCTTATTTAATCCTAACGGTTCTTGTAGGGGGAATTATCGGTATTGCAACCGGAACATTTATCGGAAGTGTAGGAAAAGGCTCGATGGGAGGGAAAATGGCTGTCATGCTGAGCGTAACCATGACGGAATGTTTTTTGAGCGGACTTATGATGGGAAATATGAAGGATATTGTAGAGCAGAATGCTCCTATCATAAATCGTATCAATCCTGCGGCACTTATTGTGGATGCTCTTTACAGTCTGGACATTTACAACACCTATGACCGTTATCGACAAAATATTATCAGCATGCTTGTCATAGCAGCAATTTTGTGTGTTGGAAGCTTTTTGGCAATTAGGAGGGAACGTTATGCAAGTATTTAAAGCATTTATGAAAATATTTAGACAGACATTACCGGGGCTGTCAATGTATGTTATTATATTTCTTGCACTTTCCTTTTTCCTGTCAAGCGCCGGAAGTAAAACAGAGGTTAGTGAATTTTCAAAAAGCAAGGAGAGTATTGCCGTTATAAATGAAGATACAGGCAGACTCGGCGGCGAGCTGAAAACTTATCTTGGCACGATACACAATGTAAAGGACCTTGGAAATGATGAAGAGGTTTTGCAGGATGCCCTGTACTATCGAAATGTGAAATATATTTTATTTATCCCGAAGGATTTTACAAGTAAAATCGCAGCAGGGGAAATCAAGGAATTATGTGAAACGGTAAAGCTGCCTGCCTCCTATAGCGGTATGTATATTGATCTTCAGGTAGAGCAGTATATCAATACTCTTGCAGCCTATGCTGGGGCAGGGATAGATGAGAAGGAAGCAGCTATGCTTACCCAAGATGATTTGTCTTATGAAAGTAAAATTAATTTCCTAAATGAAGGGACCAGTGTGGAAAAAACGCCGGAATATTTCTATTTCCGATATTTGGCATATATTTTTATTTGTGTTGTTATTATGGGGCTTGGACCTATTTTTATGGTCTTTCACACAAAAGAAATTGATGACAGAAATTTATGCTCTGCCCTGCCTCTTAGGAAAAGAAATGCGCAGATAATATTGGGAAGTTTTATGGTAGTATTTCTTATCTTCCTACTGTTTATGATTATGGCATTTACCTTGTATGGAAAGTATATAGATTTTGGCAAGGCGCTGGTATATATCGAAAATTGTATTGTTTTTCTTCTTATTGCAACAGGCTTAGGCTATATGGTCAGTATTTTTACCTCTAACCAGAATGTACTGAATATGGTAACCAATGTTTTAGGGCTTGGTATGAGCTTTCTTGGAGGAATTTTTGTATCAAGAGAACTTCTGGGAGATACGATAGTAAGCTTTTCAAGGTTCCTGCCGACATATTGGTATATCAACGCAATAGAGAAAATACAAGATGGGATTAACAATCCGTCCGTGATGAATGAAATTCAAAAGAGCATTGGCATACAGTTACTTTTTGCCGTGGCGATATTCGCCATTGCGTTAGCGGGAACTAAATTGAAGGCGGAGGGTAAAAAATAAGAATAAAAATCTTGACAAAAGGAAAACTCTAAACTATGATAGAAGCTATATAAGAAAAGGTTTTGAGAAAGAGGAGTAGGTTGACGGACTTACAAGAGAGAATGACCCATCGGCTGGAAGGTTGTTTTAAGAGAAGTTTTCCGAAGGTAGCTTTTGAACCGGGCGGCTGAACATTGTAGTAAGCAGTCACGCGTTATCTGCGTTACAGGATAAGAGAGATATACGAAGAAAAGTATATGAATTAAGGTGGTACCACGGTTATTACGTCCTTTGCGAATGCAAAGGGCGTTTTTTATATGACTGGATACCAGGGTCAAAAGGTCATGTGTTTCATGCTTGCATGAAAACACATGATGTTGGGACCCGCAAAACATGAGAAAGTAGCCCGAACAGGGCGGATTTCGAATGTTTTTAGGATTGTGAGAGCACGAAGTGCGTAACAATCCGTAGGTATCCGCACCTCGCGGAGTGGAAGTGGTTGCTTTGCAACCCGCTCGGGCGCAACGTGTGAGCAAGCTCACACGTTTTTAGGATTGTGGGAGCACGAAGTGCGTAACAATCCGTAGGTATCCGGCGAAAAATACAGAAACACCTTGATACACACCAATAACTTACACAGGAAAGGAAATAATTATGGAGAGAAATATCGAAAAGACATACGACCCACAGGGGATTGAGAGCAAGTTATATAAGAACTGGATGGATAAGAAATATTTTCACGCAGAGGTAGACAGGAGCAAGAAGCCGTTTACGATTGTGATGCCGCCTCCGAATATCACAGGTAAGCTTCATATGGGGCATGCCTTGGACAATGCCATGCAGGATATTTTAATTCGTTACAAGAGAATGCAGGGATACAATGCGCTTTGGATTCCGGGAACGGATCATGCGGCGATTTCCACAGAGGTAAAGGTGACAAACCAGCTCAAGGAAGAGGGCATTGACAAGAAAGAGCTTGGAAGAGAAGGCTTTTTAAAGAGAACATGGGAATGGAAGGAAGAGTACGGCGGAACGATTACCTCCCAGCTCAAGAAAATCGGTTCCTCCTGCGATTGGGACAGAGAGCGTTTTACAATGGACGAGGGCTGTTCAAAGGCAGTGGAAGAGGTATTTATAAAGCTGTATGAGGAAGGCTATATTTATCAGGGTGCAAGAATTATTAACTGGTGTCCGGTATGTAAGACGACGATTTCCGATGCAGAGGTAGAGCATGAGGAGCAGGCAGGACATTTCTGGCACATCAAATATCCGGTTGCAGGAAGCGACGAGTTTGTAATTGTGGCGACAACGAGGCCGGAAACGATGCTTGGTGATACCGCTTTAGCTGTAAATCCAAAGGATAAAAGATATCAGAATATCATCGGAAAGAAGGTAATTCTTCCGTTATTAAATAAAGAAATTCCAGTCATAGCAGATGAATATGTAGATATGGAGTTTGGTACAGGTGTTGTAAAGATTACACCGGCACACGACCCAAATGACTTTGAAGTAGGAAAAAGACACGATCTTCCTCAGATTAATATTTTAAATGATGACGCTACCATCAACGAAAATGGCGGCAAATATGCAGGAATGGACCGTTATGAGGCGAGAAAGCTCATGGTAAGCGAATTAAAGGAACAGGGCTTGCTTGAAAAAATTGAGGATCATTCTCATAATGTTGGAACACATGACAGATGTAAGACGACCGTAGAGCCGTTAATTAAGCAGCAATGGTTTGTGAAAATGGAAGATCTTGCAAAGCCTGCAATTGAAGCATTAAAGACCGGAGATTTGGAGTTTGTACCGGAGCGTTTTGACAAGACTTACTTAAACTGGCTCGAAAACATAAGAGACTGGTGTATTTCCAGACAGATTTGGTGGGGACATAGAATCCCGGCTTACTACTGCGACAGCTGCCACGAGGTGATTGTGTCAAGAGAGATGCCGGATATCTGTCCAAAATGCGGCGCCACACATTTTTCACAGGATGAGGATACACTGGATACATGGTTTAGTTCCGCATTATGGCCGTTCTCAACACTTGGCTGGCCGGAAAACACAGAGGAGCTTGACTATTTTTATCCGACGAGCGTACTTGTTACCGGATATGATATCATTTTCTTCTGGGTTATTCGAATGGTATTTTCAGGCTATGCCCACACAGGAAAATCTCCATTTGATACCGTATTGATTCACGGATTAATCAGAGACTCACAGGGGCGTAAGATGAGTAAATCTCTCGGAAACGGAATTGATCCGCTGGAGGTAATTGACAAATATGGTGCAGATGCACTTCGATTTACACTCGTGACAGGAAATGCACCTGGAAACGATATGCGTTTTTACTGGGAGAGAGTGGAGTCGAGCCGTAACTTTGCCAACAAGGTTTGGAATGCGTCCCGCTTTATCATGATGAATATGGACAGCACGAAGATGGAGGACGTTGATTTATCGACTTTAACCGGTGCCGATAAGTGGATTCTATCAAAGGCAAATAAGCTGGCACTTGATGTAACTGCCAACATGGAACGCTTTGAGCTTGGTATCGCGGTACAAAAGCTGTATGATTTTATTTGGGAAGAATTTTGTGATTGGTATATTGAAATGGTGAAGCCAAGGTTATATAATGAAGAAGATGAGACAAATAAGGCGGCACTTTGGACCCTTCGTACGGTTCTCATTCAGTCCTTAAAGCTTCTGCACCCATATATGCCGTTTATCACGGAGGAAATCTTTGTTACCATTCAGGACGAAGAAGAATCTATCATGATTTCTTCCTGGCCGGAATACAAAGAGGAATGGAACTTTGAGACGGAGGAAAATGAGGTTGAAATTATAAAGACAGCCGTAAGAGGTATCCGAAATATCCGTGCGGAGATGAATGTTGCACCGAGCAAGAAGGCAAAGGTTTATGTGGTTTCTGAAAACGAGGAACTGAAAGCGGTTTTTGAGAAAGGCAAGGTATTCTTTGCATTCCTCGGCTATGCCAGTGAGGTAGTTGTTCAGAGCGATAAAACAGGCATCAGCGAAGATGCGGTATCTACTGTGATTCCGGAGGCGGTGATTTATATGCCGTTTGCAGAGCTGGTAGACATTGAAAAAGAAGTGGAGCGTCTGAAAAAGGAAGAAGAGCGTCTTGGAAAAGAGCTTGCAAGAGTAAACGGTATGCTTAGCAACGAGCGTTTTGTGAGCAAGGCACCGGAAGAAAAAATTAATGAAGAAAAAGAAAAACTGATAAAATATACCCAGATGATGGAGCAGGTTAAGCTGCGTTTAGAGCAGCTTGCAAAATAAGCGTTTAGCTTGTGAATCAAAAGGTGGCATAAGACAGATACAATCTGTTTTGTGCCTCTTTTTAAGAGGGGTAAGTGTGAATTGAGGTAAAAAGATGAACAGATTAAAAGCATTGATTAAGAAAAATATCTATATTATGAAAGTTTTGAATACGCTGAGAAAGTTTTCATTAGTTGCATTTGCCTTGCTGTCTCTCGGAATTTATTTTTTGATTGAGGTATTTTCCAGACATTCCATTTTAGAAGCATTTGCTTATATGACAAAAAGTCCGGTGATATTCCTCTATAATGCGTCTATGATATTTACGACCTTTATGATCGTCTATCTTTTTAAGAGAAGGCTTTTTGCAACAACGATAATTGGAACGATATGGCTTACAATGGGTATTACAAATGGAGTTATTTTGGCAATGCGCGTAACACCGTTTACCGGTACAGATTTGACCCTTGTTGCGAATGCCCTTTCTTTGATTGACGCTTATCTTTCTATTGAGCAGCTTGTTTTGATTGTGGCGGGTGCAGCGGTGGTTATCGTGCTTCTTGTCTACGGCTGGTTTAAGCTGCCAAAGCATAAGGCAAAGATTGATTATAGAAAAAGTGTCGGAATTATCGTGGTGACAGTTTTACTTTTTGCCGCTTTTACAAAATTTAATATTTCAAACAGAATATTGGCTACCTATTTTGGAAATATCGCCTTTGCTTACGAGGACTATGGCTTTCCGTATTGTTTTTCCATGAGTGTGTTTGCAACGGGAATTGACAGCCCAAATGATTATTCGGAAGCTTTTATGAAAAAAATTCAGAGAACCTTTGAGAGCAGCGAAGAGGAGGCTGAAACAACGGAGTCTGAGGAGATGCCGAACATTATCTTTTTGCAGCTTGAATCTTTTTGCGACCCTGAATTAATTAAATATTTGAAGTTTTCAGAGGATCCGATTCCGAATTTCAGAAGATTGTCGGATGAATATTCCTCTGGCTTTTTGACGGTTCCTTCTGTCGGAGCAGGAACGGCAAATACGGAGTTTGAAATTATGACGGGAATGAGTCTGCGCTATTTTGGACCGGGCGAGTACCCGTACAAGACAGTTTTAAAGACAAACCCATGCGAAAGCACGGCACGTGTCTTAAAAAATCTCGGCTATTCTACCCATGCAATTCACAACAACGTAGCCAGTTTTTATGATAGAAAGACCGTTTTCTCAAACCTCGGCTATGATACCTTTACATCGGAGGAGTATATGAACATTAAGGAATATACACCGATAGGATGGGCGAAGGACGCAGGGCTTGTCGAGGAGATTACCGATGCCCTGGATTCTACGGAGGTGAAGGATTATATCTATACGATATCCGTGCAGGGACATGGGGGATATCCGGAAGAACCGGTGCTTGATAATCCTGAAATCGAGGTGTTTGGCGGCAGAAGTGAGGAAGAGAAAAATTCCTTTACCTACTATGTTAATCAGATACATGAGATGGATGAATTTGTCCAGAGTTTGATTGATGAGCTGTCAAGGAGAGACGAGCCGACAGTTTTGGTTATGTACGGGGACCATCTTCCAACGCTTGGACTGGAAGCATCCCAGCTTGTCAACCACTCACTGTTTCAGACAGAGTATGTGATGTGGGATAATATGGGACTGGAGGCAGTTTCCAAGAGTGTGACTGCTTACCAGCTATCTGCAATGGTACTGGACCGCGTCAATATCCATGCGGGAACGCTTATACAGTTTCATCAGAAACGTGCGAAAAGTATAAACTATCTCGCGGATTTGGATGCTCTTCAATATGATATGCTTTATGGAGAGAAGTATGTCTATAATCAGGAGCTTACGTTTGAACCGACAAATTTAAAAATGGGTGTAAAGCAGATTCTTATCACAAAAGTGACAAGGAGCGAGGATAACATATATTTGGCAGGTCAAAATTTTACGAAGGCAAGCAAGGTCTATATAAACGATGAGGAGCAGGAGACTGCATTTGTCGACAGTACCACCTTGAAAGTGAGTAATTTTGCCCTGAAGCAGGGAGATATTTTGAAGGTGTGCCAGATGAACAGTAGCTACGGAAGACTCAGCACATCCAATATTTATATATCAGAAAAATAAGGAGAACAAAAGAATGTCAACATATAAAGTACTTATGAAAAGTATTCGCGAATTCAAGAAGCCCTCTATTATGGCGCCCGTGTTTGTGACCTTTGAGGTAATCATGGAATGTATCATACCGTTTCTTATCGCGATACTTGTAAATGAAATTAAGGCGGGAAGCGATTTTTCTGTGATTGTCAGATATGGCGTGATTTTGGTAGCGATGGCAGCGCTGTCTCTGGCTTTCGGAACAATAGCAGGACTCGAATGCGCTACCGCGTCCAGCGGCTTTGCCCGTAATCTGAGAAAGGATTTGTTTTATAGGATACAGACCTATTCTTTTGAGAACATTGATAAATTTTCTACCTCCTCATTGGTTACGAGAATGACAACAGACGTATCAAATGTGCAAAATGCCTTTATGATGATAATACGTGCAGGGATACGAGGACCTTTGATGATTGTTTTTTCGTTTATCATGGCATTTGTCATGGGCGGAAAAATGGCAATTATTTTCTTGCTTGTAACGCCGATTCTCGGGGTGGGGCTGTTTCTTGTTATCAAAAGCGTTATGCCTCTGTTTCGAAAGGTATTCCGCAAATATGATGCCTTAAACAATTCCATTCAGGAAAATGTGGCGGGAATACGCGTTGTGAAGTCTTATGTAAGAGAGGACTATGAAAAGGAAAAGTTTGAGAAGGCAGCAGAGGATGTGTGTGCCGATTTTACGAGAGCTGAAAAAATTCTGGCATTCAACAACCCGATGATGCAGTTCTGCCTCTATGCGGTTATGATATTTGTGCTGTATTTTGGCTCCTATACGATTATCACATCAAGAGGACTTGATTTGGATGTAGGACAGTTTTCTGCGCTTCTTACTTATAGTTTTCAGATTTTGAGCAGCTTGATGATGCTGTCCATGGTATTTGTTATGATTACGATTGCCGGTGAATCGACCAGCCGTATCGTTGCGGTATTGCAGGAAGAAAGCACGATGCTAAGCGCTGAGGGCGGACTTACGAAGGTGAAGGACGGCTCGATTGATTTTGAGCAGGTAAGTTTTAAATATTCCAAGGATGCAGAGAGAATGTCCTTGGAAGACATTAATCTTCATATAAAATCAGGTGAAACGATAGGAATCATAGGAGGAACCGGCTCGTCCAAATCCTCCCTCATACAGCTGATATCTCGTCTCTATGATGCGACGGAAGGTTCTGTTAAGGTAGGCGGTGTCGATGTAAGAGATTATGATTTGGAGGCACTGCGCAATCAGGTTGCCGTTGTACTGCAAAAAAATGTACTGTTTTCCGGCACGATAAAAGAAAATCTCCGTTGGGGGAATAAAGATGCCACAGATGAAGAATTGATTGAAGTGTGTAAGCTGGCGGCGGCAGATGAATTTATAACCCATTTTCCTGAAAAATATGATACCTATATTGAGCAGGGAGGAACGAACGTATCAGGCGGTCAGAAGCAGCGTCTGTGTATTGCAAGAGCGCTTTTGAAGAAGCCGAAGATACTTATCTTAGATGATTCTACAAGTGCAGTTGATACAAAGACCGATGCACTGATCCGAAAATCTCTGAGAGAATTTATACCCGAGACGACCAAAATTATCATTGCACAGAGAACAGCGTCCGTGGAAGATGCAGACCGTATTATCGTGATGGAGGGCGGCACGATTCTTGCCGTTGGTACACATCAGGAGCTCCTTGCAAGCAACGAAGTCTATCAGGATGTTTATGTATCCCAGAATAAGGCAGGTGCAGAAGATGAAGAGTAAGAGAATTGTAAAAAAAGGCGTGTTAAAGCGTCTCACAAAAGTGTTATTTGAATTTTATCCGATTATGATGCCAGTTGTAGTGATTTGTATTATTTTTAATGCGGTGATTTCCTCCATACCGTCTATTTTCATGCAGAAAATAATATCCTTGGTCGAAAGCTCATGGCAGAGCGGTGACTGGCAGTCCGTGGCAGGAGAAATTACAAAAATTGTGCTCTTGCTGACAGTATGCTACGTGCTTTCCTTGGCGGCATCGTTTGCTTATAACCGCATGATGGCAGTTATCACACAGGGCTCTTTGAAAAAGCTTCGTGTAAAGATGTTTCGCGGAATGCAGAACCTTCCGGTACGATATTTTGATACAAACAATCACGGAGATATTATGAGTTATTACACAAACGATATCGACACGCTCCGCCAGATGATATCCCAAAGTGTGCCGCAGCTTATGATGGCAGCCATTGTAGTGACAACCTTGTTTGGTATTATGATGTATTACAGCATTTGGATGACGATTGTGGTATTGCTCGGTGTATTTATTATGTATGAGGTGACGAAAAGAATAGGAGGCGGCTCTGCCAAATATTTTATACGTCAGCAAATGTCTCTTGGTAAGGTAGAAGGCTTTGTGGAAGAGATGATGACCGGACAGAAGGTAATCAAGGTATTCTGCCATGAGGAAGAGAGCAAGGAGGACTTTGACCGTATCAATGACACTCTGTTTGCCGATGCCGAGAGAGCAAATAAATATGCGAACACATTGGGACCGATTTTAAATAACATCGGAAATGTCCTCTATGTTGTGGTGGCATTGACGGGAGGATTTTTCCTTCTGACAAGGGTGCCGAATTTAAGTTTTTCCGGGCTTGCATTCAGCATTAGTATTGTTGTTCCGTTTTTGAATATGACAAAGCAGTTTGCGGGTAATATCAATCAGGTATCCCAGCAGATTAATGCGGTTGTCATGGGACTTGCCGGAGCTTCCAGAATTTTTGAGCTGATTGATGAGCAGCCGGAGACGGATGAGGGCTATGTAACCTTGGTAAATGCAAAGGAGGTAGAAGGGCAAATCGTGGAGTGCAAGGAGCGCACGAATATATGGGCGTGGAAGCACCCTCACAACGATGGTACAGTCTCCTATACAAAGCTTGTCGGGGCCGTGAGAATGGAGAACGTGGACTTTGGCTATACGCCTGAGAAAACAATTCTGCACGATATTACACTGTATGCAGAGCCGGGACAAAAAATTGCATTTGTAGGTGCGACAGGTGCCGGTAAAACGACAATCACGAATTTGATTAATCGTTTTTATGATATAGCAGACGGAAAAATTCATTATGACGGCATTAATATCAATAGGATAAAGAAAGCAGATCTTCGCCAATCCCTGGGTATTGTATTGCAGGATACCAATCTTTTTACGGGAACGGTTATGGAAAATATCCGCTATGGTAAGTTAGACGCAACTGACGAGGAATGTAAGGAGGCAGCAAAGCTTGCCGGGGCGCACGACTTTATCACGCGTCTGCCGCAGGGATATGATACTCCTCTTTCCGGTAACGGCGCAAATTTGTCACAGGGACAAAGACAGCTTCTTGCCATTGCAAGAGCAGCGGTGGCTGACCCTCCGGCGATGATTTTAGATGAGGCAACCTCATCCATCGATACCCGTACGGAAGCAATTGTGCAGCGTGGTATGGATGCACTGATGAAAGGCCGTACCGTATTTGTGATAGCCCATCGGCTTTCCACTGTAAAAAATTCAGATGTCATTATGGTGCTTGAGCAGGGCAGAATTGTGGAGCGCGGTAACCATGAGCAGCTGATTGCCCAGAGAGGAAAGTACTACCAGTTATATACGGGAGCTTTTGAATTAGAATAAGAAAATATGTCTTGCACGGAAATGATGTTCTTTATTGTTTCCGTGCATTTTTATAAACTAGGAGGAATTTCCTAGTTTATAAAAGGGCATTTAGCTCCAAAATGTATATCTCATACTTTCTTATAAATTTTGCGATATTTTATTGAAAAAATGTCGTAAAATGGTATAATGTCAGTAAATGGTAATCTTTTGTAATAACAGAAACACAACGCGGATACATTCATTATTCCAAGGAGGGGGGAGAGAGTATGGCAGATAAGACATACGTTAGGGTTAGTGGTGATAGCATGGAAGCGTATTTGTATTTAGCAGTTCCTGGCAATGAAAGTGATTATACAAAAGAAGACCTTCTTGAATTACTGAATGCAAACAAGGTAATATACGGCATAATGGAAGAACAGCTTGAGGAGATTATAAGACTTGGCATTTATCATAGAGAGGTTTTAATTGCACAGGGGGATAAGCCTGTAGACGGAGATGAAGGAAGATACTCTTTTGAAGTGAGCAAGGATTTTGTCGGAAAACCAGAAATCCGTTCAGACGGCACGGTGGATTACGGTACGGTATTTGCAGTACAGACCATATCGGAGGGGGATGTGATAGCAGTATATCAGCCAGCCACCATGGGAACAGAAGGAAAGACCGTAACAGGGAAGGCGCTGCAGCCGAAAAAGGGAAAAGAGCTTATGCCGTTAAAGGGCAAAGGATTTGTGTGCAGTGAGGATAAGCGAACCTATATTGCGACAACGAGCGGCAAAATAGATTTCCAAAATGACAGAATTGTGATATCAAATCTGCTCGAAATAAAGGAAGATTTGGATTACAATAACGGAAGAATTGATTTCCGCGGGGACATTATTATTCATGGAAATGTGGAGAGCGCAGTATATATTAAGGCGGGAGGAAGTGTGACCATCGATGGAAGCGTGGAGGATACAACGATACTTGCCGGCAAGGATATTATCCTGCGAAAAGGAATGCAGGGCGCAGGTCGTTCGGCATTAAAATCGGGCGGCAGTATATTTGCAAAGTTTATTGAGGGCTGTCAGGTAGAGGCAAAAAAAGATATTCAGGCAGATGTTTTGATGAATTGTACGGTGAGCGCGGGTGAGAGCATTTATATTTCCGGAAAAAAGGCGACAATTCTTGGCGGAGTCGTGAAGGCGGCAAGTCGTATTGAAGCGGTGGTAGTAGGAAATGAAGCGGAGGCTCCGACGAGACTTTCTGTGGGAATTGACGAGGAGACAAGGCAAAGAATATCTAAAATAAGACAGGCATTCCACGTGATTGACCAACGTTTAGAGGAAGTAAATAAAGAACTGGGCAAGATGCAATTGCAGAAGAAAAAAGGAGAAACTCCGCAATTTGCCAAGGATAGGGAAAACGAGAGGGCGAAGGAGCTGCTTCGAACCAAGATAAAATATATCTCGGATAAAGCAGAATTCAAAAATGAATTAGAGGAATTGGAGGAGAGAACGATCAAGGCGAAAAAGGCTTGTATTGCAGTCAGCAAGGTGGTTCATCCCGGTGTGACAATCCAGGCGAATTCCGCTGTTCTTTTTGTAAAGGAAAAACAATATGCGATGGAGTACCGCTATGAAGGCGGTGAGGTTGCAATGTATGATATTCATAATTACGGTTAGTACAAGAAAGTGTGAGCTTTGCTCACACTTTTTTGAAAATCGAAATTTGCTAATAAATGCGACACAAATTTCTTGCATATTATTGGTATTATATTATAATAGTAAATGTGTCATGAAGCATTATAGTTAAAGAAGGAAATACCAAGTGAAGAAATTAAGCTATGAACAGGCAGTTGAATATATATTAAGTACACCCAAATTTACAAAGAAAAATCCGGTAAAAAACAGCAAAGCACTTTTAGCGGAATTAGGTAATCCGCAAGAAAAGACGAAAGTCATACATATTGCAGGAACGAATGGCAAGGGTTCTGTCTGTGCCTTCCTTGGCAGTATTTTTAAGGAAGCAGGAAGAACGTACGGAATGTTTACCTCCCCGCATCTGGTGGAAATCAATGAAAGATTTCGGATTAGCGGCAGTATGGTCAGCAATGAGAAGTTTACGGCTGCCTTTAACAGAGTGATGGAAGCGGTGGAAGGCATTGTGGACAAGGGGTATCAGCATCCAACTTTTTTTGAGCTGTTGTTTACGATGGCGATGGTTATATTTGAAGAGGAAAAAGTAGAATATGCTATTATAGAAACCGGAATAGGCGGCAGAACAGATGCAACCAATGCAGTTGAAAGTCCTGTTTTGACCATTATAACGACGATTGGACTGGACCATACGGAGGTGCTTGGCGATACAATTGAAAAGATTGCCTTTGAGAAGGCAGGCATTATAAAGCCCGGAGTGCCTGTTATTTTTGACGGTACAGATGAGACGGCTGCGAGAGTGATAGAGGAAACAGCAGAGAAAAATCATTGCAGATTTTATAAATATATAGAAAAAAGCACCTCGGATTTGAGCAAGGAAGAGGAGTTTTATCATGAAATAATAGAATTTGGATATAAAAATATTGATTTTTTATTTAAATATGGGTATTATGGTTATGTTAGGGTTTCGCTGACGACGATAGGAACATACCAGATTAAAAATGCCTCCCTTGCAATCAGGGCGATTCAGGTCCTTGATGAAGGGATAAGGGAACGTGCAATTGTGGAGGGTGTCAGGCTGACGAAATGGCAGGGCAGAATGGATATGGTTATGCCCAAGGTATACTTGGACGGAGCACACAATGCAAACGGTATAGCAGAATTCATCAAGACAGTGAAGCACTTTAAGGACAGCAGGAAGGTATTGCTATTTTCGGCTGTAATAGAAAAAGATTACAGACAAATGATTAAAGAGATATGTGAGAAGCTGCAATTTGATGCTATTGTAGTAACCCGGCTTCCAAGTAATAGGGCAATCCCTTTGGAAATATTGCGGGAAGAGTTTGAAAAAAGTACAGGCTGTAACATATATGCGATAGAAGATGTGAGAGAGGCCTTCAACCAGACACTTCAATTGAAGGGGGAAGATGGGGTTGCTTTTTGTGCAGGCTCACTTTATCTGGTGGGAGAAATTATCGGAATAATAAGGAGAATAAAGCATGATTAACTTTGAAGAAGAATTGAAGAAATTTTACCCGAGCTTAGAGGTGGAAGACGCAGAAGAAGCCATATATAACCACGACTTAACCGACATGACAGATATACTGAAAATCATGTTAGAGGAAATGAAAGACGGCAGCAGATAGGAAAACAATGAAGGGCAAGGTTAGGTGGCGAAACGATGAAATGTTTTAAATGTGGCTGCGAGCTTTCAGAGAAAGATTTTTGTACAAGCTGCGGCGAAGATGTGAGAGTATATAAGAAAATTATTAAAATGTCAAATATGCAGTATAATGACGGATTGGCAAAGGCACAGGTGCGTGATTTATCAGGCGCTATTGTCAGTCTGCACCAAAGTCTGCGATTAAATAAAAACAATGTCCAAGCAAGAAACCTGCTCGGTTTGGTGTACTATGAGATGGGCGAGGTAGTGAAGGCACTGAGTGAGTGGGTTATCAGCAAGAACCTGTCTACGAGCAAGAACATTGCAGGCGATTACATCAAGGCAATACAGTCGAATCCGAACCGTTTGGAAACGATTAACCAGACGATTAAAAAATATAATCAGGCATTGACTTATTGTAAACAGTCAAGCGAGGATTTGGCAATTATACAGTTGAAAAAAGTACTTTCCCTGAACCCGAATCTTATATCAGGACATCAGTTGATTGCTCTTTTATATATGAAAGAGGGAGATTATGATAAGGCGGGAAAGGCGCTGAGAAAGGCGCTGAAAATCGATACAACAAATACGACTACATTGCGCTATTTGCTGGAGCTTGATTCGGTTGTCGAGAAGACGGCATCAGGCAGCCCTCAGAAGCAAAGACCAAGAGAAGACAGAATCACTTACAACAGTGGCAATGAGACGATTATACAGCCGACTGTATTCAAGGAAACGACAGGCGTTTCGATGGTGATTAATGTGCTTGTGGGACTTGCTGTCGGAGCAGCACTGACCGGTTTTTTGATTATGCCGGCAAGAATTCAGGCAGTTAAGAAGGAAGCACAGCAGACCGTTGTGGAATATAGCAATCAGGTATCGGCAAAAACGGCAGCGATAACGGATTTAGAGGCTCAACTTGATGCTGCAAATAAGGAATTAGAGGAAAAAACAACCCAGCTTGCAGAATACGAGGGCGACACTGGTGTAATCGAAAGCTATGAAAAGCTGTTGACGGCAGTAAACGAGTATAACGGCGGTGAGGTATTGGCGGCATACAACACGCTGAAAGAGGTCAATTCGTCCGAACTTCAGGAAGGCGCCAAGAGTGCATATGAGGCGTTGAATACAAATATTTCCTCACCGGAAGCTGTACAGAATCTGTACAATGTAGGGTATGCGGCTTATAAGGCAAATGACTATGAGAAAGCGATTAATAACCTATTGGTTGTGGTAGAGTTGGATGAGACAAACGGAAATGCTATTTATATTTTGGGAAGATCTTATCAGAAAAACGGAGATCAAGAGTCTGCGAATCAATATTTTGACATGGTAATTGAGAAGTTCCCAAATACCGAGATGGCGTCTAATGCACAGGCAAACAGACATTAAATAATTACGGAAGATAAATGAAATATTTTAACATTGCAGTGGCAATGAAAAAAGATATTCTTAACATAGTGTGAGAATATCTTTTTTTCATATCATAGGAAATTGTTTTGCAATTTTCAGGGATATAAAAAACTATTGATGCGCAGGAATGCAAATGGAAGGTGTCACAACGTGACTGTATTCGGCGCAAAGTGTAAGTAAAACTTACACTTTATAAAAAATAAGGGGGAAAAAGAAATGGATGAAAACTTTATTGTAAAGGGAACCTGTATGTATGTAAAGCTTCCACAGGATTTGGATTGTAATAATGCTGCGCTGATTCGAAGCGAAGCGGATAAAATTATGGAGAGGGAGAATATCAGAACAATTATTTTTGATTTTGAGAAAACTAATTTTATGGATAGCACAGGAATAGGGGTGATTATGGGGAGATATAAAAATGTAAAGCTGATAGGAGGGAGTGTTTTAGCAATCAATGTGAATGCTGCGGTGGAAAAAATACTGACGCTTTCAGGAATTCATAAATTAATTCGCATCAATGAAGTATCCGGCTTGAAAATGCCGGTTAAATAGGGGGATAACAGGATGAACAGTACAAATAAAATAAAAATTGAATTCGATAGCAATACGGAAAATATCGGCTTTGTGAGAGTTTCCGTTGCGGCTTTTCTGACGCAGCTAAATCCTACCTTGGAGGAGGTTTCAGATGTGAAGACGGCGGTTTCGGAGGCAGTTACAAATGCGATTTTGCATGGTTATGAACGGGGAGAGGGCCAAGTGGAGCTGAAAGCCATATTGGAGGATCATGTTATAACCATATCGGTTTCGGATAAAGGAATGGGAATTGAGAATATTGAGCAGGCGATGGAGCCGCTTTTTACCACAAAATCGGAAAATGAGCATTCCGGAATGGGCTTTATGTTTATGCAGGCGTTTATGGACGAGGTAAAGGTAGAGTCAAATGTGGGAGAGGGAACTACGGTAACCATGAAGAAGAGGATAGGATGTGAGCAGATATAAATGGAGCATACAATCGCACTGATTATAAGGTCACACCAAGGGGATAAAGAAGCGAGAGATATGCTGGTAGAAGAAAACATGGGTCTGGTTTGGAGCATTGTAAGGCGTTTTGCAGGAAGAGGCTATGAGCAGGAGGATCTGTTCCAGATTGGAAGCATAGGCCTGATTAAGGCAATTGATAAATTTGATATTTCTTATGAGGTGAAATTTTCCACCTATGCCGTTCCGATGATCAGCGGAGAGATAAAGCGGTTTTTAAGGGATGACGGAATGGTCAAAGTATCCCGCTCCTTGAAGGAAAACGGCTATAAAATCAGACAGGCAACACAGCTCATTGCCCATGAAATGGGGCGAGAAGCGACGATTGAGGAATTGGTAGCGGCGACGGAGCTGTCGGCTGAAGATATTGTGATGGCAATGGATGCAAATATTGAAGTGGAGTCCATTCACAAGACGGTTTATCAGGGAGAAGGCAATCAGATTACATTGGAGGACAAGCTCGAGGAGAAGAGTAATGAGCAGGAGAAGCTGCTGGACCGCATGTTGTTAGAGCAACTGCTTGAGATATTGGACGAAAAAGAGAAAAAATTAATTACACTGCGCTACTATGGGGATAAGACACAGATGGAAGTTGCTAAAGTACTTGGTATCAGTCAGGTTCAGGTGAGCAGGATGGAAAAAAAGATACTGCTTCGCATGAGAGAGCGGCTGATAAATTAGAGGAACGAAAATTCACTTTGAAACTATGTATATTTTATGGATGCCAAGAAATACTAATGGTAAACATAGTAAGGGAAGTGATTTCATGGAAAGAGAAAAATTCAGAAAATGGTTGATTTATACATTAATAATATCACTGATAGCAATTTCAGTTTACTACGTGTATTTTGTAAATAACGAGACGACGATAACCGACGGAACGTTAGTGAAAAATCAGATGTGGGAAGCTGGAATAATCTATGAGTGATATTTTGTATTTAAAGGCAGAGCGCTGCGTCCAGGTGAGCACAAGTGAAGTGCGTATCAAGGATATCGCAAAGCTTGAATGTACGAATGAGGTCATTGCAAGTAAGGTAAAGGAGATGGTTGTTGCCCGGCTTGATGCAAAGAAGGAGTACAAATATGTGGTTTCCATCTTGAAGGTAATTGAGGTGATTCATAAGGAATTTCCGGAGCTTGAGATTGACAACATTGGGGAATATGATTTTATCATGGAATATGTATCCGAGAAGCAGAATCTGCTTTTTGAATATTTAAAGGTTGTTTTTGTATGCTGCATTGTATTTATTGGGGCGGCGTTCACGATTATGACCTTTAATAATGATGTCTCTATCGATGAACTGTTTGATCAGTTTTACTATCTTGTTATGAAGAAGGAAGCCTCCGGCTTTACCTTGTTGGAGCTAAGCTATTCAATCGGCTTGGGAGCTGGGATACTAGTATTCTACAACCATTTCGGCGGAAAACGGCTGACGACAGACCCTACACCGATACAGGTTGAGATGCGTATCTATGAGGAGGATGTCAATACTGCGTTAGTCAAGAATTATACGAGAGAGGATAAGCGGATTGATGTGGATTAAACAATGTATTTTGATTTTGGTCGGTCTGGGAAGCGGAATTGCGGTATCAGCAGGAACGTTTGCCGCGATAGCAGGAATCGGAGTGATACCGCGGTTCGCCGATAGAACACATACGGCGAAAAGAATTTTATGGTATGAAAACAGTGCGATACTTGGAGGTATAATCGGGAATGTGATTTATCTCTACCATATCAGCCTTCCCGGAAATGTCGTCACCTTGGTGCTATATGGGGGATTTTCCGGGATTTTTGTCGGCTGTATGGTTATGGCATTGGCGGAGATATTGAATGTCATACCGATTTTTACAAGGCGGGTAAAGATGAAATGGGGTTTAAGCCTTATTATACTTTTCATCGCCATGGGTAAAATATTGGGGGCGGCATTACAGTTTATTATCTCATAGAAAAATGACTGCATACTTGCACAAAGAAAATAATAAAGGAGACAGCGATGGACGAAAAAAAGAAGAAAGAGTATAACGAATATGTGAAGCAGGTGACACCGACACATAATCTCCCTCTCAATATGCTGAAAGCATTTATCACCGGAGGAATTATATGCGTCATCGGGCAGGCGATTATTAATTTTTGTATGGCGGGCGGCATGGATGAAAAAGCAGCGGGGTCTTGGTGCACCTTGATTTTGATTTTGCTGAGCGTGGTGCTCACGGGATTTAATATCTTTCCGAAGATAGCCAAGTTCGGAGGAGCGGGCGCTCTGGTTCCGATTACGGGCTTTGCCAATTCTGTTGCGGCACCTGCAATTGAATTTAAGAAGGAGGGACAGGTATTTGGAATCGGCTGCAAAATTTTTACAATTGCAGGGCCGGTTATCCTGTACGGAATTTGCACATCGGCACTTTTGGGCTTTATCTATTATGTTATTTTGAAGATAGGAATTATATAGGAGGAAGGGTATGACAGAACTAATCGGAATGCAAAGTATTCAGTTTGAAACACCTCCCTACATTATGTCAACCGGAAATATTGTCGGTAAAAAAGAGGGAGAAGGTCCTCTTGGCAAGCTGTTTGACGTGGTGGGAGATGATGACTTATTTGGTGAGGAAACATGGGAAGCGGCGGAAAGCACCATGCAGAAAAATTCGGCACTATGGGCAATCAACAGTGCAAAGCTGACGAAGGAGCAAATCAGATATATTTTTGCAGGTGATTTGCTGGGACAGGCAATCGCCACCTCCTTCGGACTTATGGATTTAAACGTTCCGCTCTTTGGACTGTACGGAGCTTGTTCCACGGCAGGAGAATCACTTTCCCTTGCCGCAATGACGGTGGCGGCAGGCTATGCAGATTATGTGTTAGCTGTGACCTCCAGCCATTTTGCCAGTGCAGAAAAGGAGTTTCGCTATCCGCTTGAATACGGAAATCAGCGTCCGCTTGCTGCAAGCTGGACAGTGACGGGAAGTGCCGCCTTTGTAGTCGGAACGCAGAAAAGCAATGTTAAAATAAGCGGCATCACAACCGGAAAAATTATCGACTTTGGCATCAAGGATTCGATGAATATGGGAGCGGCGATGGCTCCGGCGGCATGTGATACAATCTATCAGAATTTTATGGATTTTAATATTCAGCCGGAGGAGTACGATAAGATTGTAACAGGAGATTTGGGGTATATCGGAAGCGATATTTTGATTGACTTATTAAAAGAGAAGGGATTTGATATCACGAAGCAGCACATGGACTGCGGCAAAGAAATTTTTGATCAGGATGCCCAGGATACTCATGCAGGGGGAAGCGGCTGTGGCTGTTCCGCCACCACATTGAGTGCCTATCTGCTAAAGGAGCTAGAGGAAGCAAGAATGAATAAAATATTGTTTGTCCCAACAGGAGCTTTGCTCTCTACAGTAAGCTATAACGAGGGGCAGAGTGTGCCGGGGATTGCGCACGGAGTTGTGATTGAAAGGAGTGAGTGAGGCAAAGTACCTATAACTTTATCGTTGTCAAGAACAAAGTTATAGAGTATAATAATTCATAAAGTGAAATATTAGGAGGTAAGTAAATGTATTCTTTCGATGAAATCAAAAAAGCTGATGTGGCAGTGGCTGATGCGATTAGTTCCGAGATGGAGAGACAAAACAGCCATATTGAGCTGATTGCTTCAGAAAACTGGGTAAGCAAGGCAGTTATGGCGACAATGGGAAGCCCATTGACTAATAAATATGCAGAAGGCTATCCGGGCAAGAGATATTACGGCGGCTGCGAATGTGTGGACGTAGTTGAAAATCTTGCAATTGAGAGAGCCAAGGAGCTATTTGGATGTGACTATGCCAATGTACAGCCTCATTCCGGTGCACAGGCAAATATGGCAGTATTCTTCGCTATGTTAAAGCCGGGTGATACGGTGATGGGAATGAACTTAGATCATGGCGGACATTTAACCCACGGAAGCCCGGTTAATATGTCAGGAAGCTATTTTAAGATTGTTCCTTATGGAGTGAATGATGATGGTTTTATCGATTATGATAAATTGAGAGAGATTGCTCTTGAAGCAAAGCCAAAGCTTATTGTTGCGGGAGCAAGTGCTTATGCCCGCACGATAGATTTCAAGAAATTCAGAGAGGTTGCAGATGAAGTGGGAGCTTACCTCATGGTGGATATGGCACACATTGCCGGACTGGTAGCAGCAGGTCTCCATCCAAGCCCAATTCCATATGCGCATGTTGTAACAACCACAACACATAAGACCTTAAGAGGACCAAGAGGCGGTTTGATTCTTGCAAATGAAGAGGCAGCAAAGCAGTTTAACTTTAACAAGGCTATTTTCCCGGGAATTCAGGGTGGTCCGCTTATGCATGTGATTGCAGCAAAGGCAGTTTGCTTTAAAGAAGCGCTTGATGACAGCTTCAAGGTATATCAGCAGGGCATTATCGACAATGCACAGGCACTGTCAAAAGGGTTGATAAGCAGAGGCATTAAAATTGTTTCAGGCGGAACGGACAACCATTTGATGCTTGTAGATTTGACAAGCACAGGCTTGACCGGAAAAGAAGCAGAAAAGCTCCTTGATTTGGCAAATATTACATGTAATAAGAATACAATTCCAAACGATCCTCAGTCACCATTTGTGACAAGCGGTATCAGGCTAGGAACACCTGCGGTTACCTCCAGAGGCTTAAACGCAGAGGATATGGATGTCGTTGCAGAAGCAATCGCGTTGATGATTAACGGAAAAGAAGAAAAGGCAGCAGAGGCAAAGGAATTAATCCAAGGTTTAACGGCTAAATATCCGTTGGAATAATAGAAACATTTGGGTGCGAGAGTCTGACGAGTCAGACTCTTTGCTTGCTTTGTAGGAGTATTATGAATGTACCAAAAGGGGATAAGGATGATAACAATAAGCGTATGTATGATCGTAAAAAATGAGGAAGAAGTACTGGCAAGGTGCTTGGAATCGTTAAAGCCGATTGCCGATGAGATTATTATTATAGACACCGGCTCGACAGATAGGACAAAAGAAATTGCTTCGTATTATACGGACAAAATTTTTGATTATGAATGGCAGAACGATTTTGCGCATGCAAGAAATTTCTCCTTTTCCAAGGCTTCGATGGATTATATTTATACAGCCGACGCCGATGAGGTGATTGATGGGGTAAACATAGAACGGTTTTTTCAATTAAAAAGAGCGATGCTTTTTGAGGTTGAGATTGTTCAGATGAAATATACGAATCAGCTTCAGTATGGTACTACATATAATTTTGAAACGGAATATCGTCCTAAGCTGTTTAAGCGGCTTAGGGAATTTGCATGGATTAATCCGATTCATGAAACGGTCAACTTAGAACCTGTTATTTATGACAGTGAGATTGAGATTATCCACATGCCGCTAAAATCCCATGCAGAACGTGATTTTAGCCATATTTTGAAAGTGATTAAGGATGGACACAGACTCTCAAAGAAGCTTTTTATTATGTATGCGAAGGAGCTGTTTATTGCAGGTCAGGATAAGGACTTTTTGGAGGCAGAGAGCTATTTTGTGTGCGCTGCGGAAAATGAAATAAGAAGTGCGGAGGAACTAAAGGCGGCACAGTGTGTGCTGACTAAATGTGCCAGACTGACGAGAAATCACAATTTGCTTTTAAAAAGCAGTCTGAAAAATTTTGCCGGAGACGGTGCAAGTGCCGAGGTGTGTTATGAGCTTGGCGAGTATTTTTTTAAAGAAAAGGATTATAATGAGGCAGCAATCTGGTTTTACAATGCCGCCTTTGAAACCGAATGCGAATTAAACATTCATTATGCGGGAGATTATCCGCTGAAGCGTCTGGCAGAGATTTATGAAATTCTGCAGAACCCGGAACAGCAGGTGGAGTATGAGAGACTGTTTTCGGAGTGGGAGCTTCCAAAAAGTTTGGAGCATGGTGAATTGAGATAGAAAAGAAGCAGAAAGTCAGGCGGATGAAAGGAGGAGGAGTATTGGAAGAGAAGAAAAAAAAGCCGGTTATTCAAGTACGGAATTTATATAAAGTATATTCCATCGGTCAAAATAAGGTGTTTGCATTAAACGGAGTTGATTTAAATATTTATCGAGGTGAGTTTTGCTCTATTGTAGGAACCTCAGGTTCCGGTAAGTCCACTCTTTTAAATATGCTTGCAGGCTTGGAGAAGCCGACAAAGGGAAAGATTGTCATTGCAGGCAGACATATCGAAAAGCTGAATGAAAACCAACTGGTAAAATTTCGTCGGGAGAGGGTAGGATTTATTTTTCAGTCCTTTAATCTGCTTCCGACTATGAATGCTGAGGAAAACGTTGCCCTCCCTCTTACCTTTCGGGGAACAGACAGAAAGGCGAGGCTCAAAAAGGCGGAGGAAATGCTTGATTTGGTGGGGTTATCTGAACACAAGAAGCATAAGCCGATGCAAATGTCAGGCGGCCAGCAGCAAAGAGTTGGTGTAGCAAGAGCGCTTGTGGTTGAACCGGATATTATTTTTGCGGATGAGCCGACAGGAAACTTAGATTCCAATACCTCGGCAGAGGTAATGGAGTTGATGAAGAAAATTGTCAAAGAGCAAAATAAGACGTTGGTTATGGTTACTCACGACAATCATTTAGCGGGGTTTGCTGACCGGATTTTTCATATCCGTGACGGAAAAATAGTTAAAATAGAGGAAACAGCTCAAAATTTGGAGGAACAAATTGATGAAGAAGTTAAGTAAATTATTGCTATTATTTATGTGTTGTGTTGTTATGCTTTATCCGATACCTGTACATGCGACGGAAATTAATGATTCAAGTTCCATTGACCAAGACACGAGCAGTAGTTCTGCTACGTCAAGCGATAGCGAGGATACAGACAGCGATGCGGATGCAGATACGGACACAGATGACACGGATTCAGATTCAGATACGGCAAGCGTAAATTCCAAAATTATGCTTGCGGATAACTGGAAGATTCCAACCGTTACCTACGGACAGAAGGTAAACATTGTGCTTCCGTTGGTAAATATGGACAAATACACAATAACGGATGTTATCATCAGTCCTGTTATCGCGACGGATACAGCATCGTTTCCGTTTGAGATTGAAAAGACCGGTTATGCAGTGGAACTGACAGAGCTTTTAGGTTCAAGCTATAATAGTGACCCGTTGGAGAGACGTCAGGAGGTAACCTACACGTTCACGGCAAGAGATGATATCAGTACCGGATATTATGCAATTAATTTTGAAGCCATTTTTAAAAATGCCAACGGAACAGAGGAAACGGCTACGATAACAACTTATGTGAAGGCAATCGGTAAAAAAGGAGCAGCAGGCAATTCGGATGCGGTTTCTGTGCCGAGAGTCATCGTGACAGGTTTTTCCACTTCACCGGAGGATGTGCGTGCCGGAGAGGATTTTACATTGACATTGCATATTCAGAATACCTCTCAAAATACAGCAATATCAAATATAAAATGTGATTTGGAGGCAGCAACGGACGGAACAGATGAAAATGCAGTGACGGAAGCTTTTCTTCCGAAAGCAGGCTCCAGCACCATTTTTATTGACAGCATCGGTAAAGGGGAAACAAAGGATATCTCGATAGAAATGAATGCAAAGGCAAGTTTAACGCAGAAGCCATATGTATTGAGTGTTAAGATGGATTATGAAGACGAATCCTACAACCAGTACACGTCAGATGCCAATGTTTCTATTCCTGTAATTCAGGAAGCAAAATTTGAAATGAGTGATCCGGAGATTATGCCTGCAAGCATAGAGGTTGGTTCGGAGAGCAATGTTATGTTTAGCATTTATAACACCGGTAAGACAACGATGTATAATGTCTCAGTTAAATTTGAGGCTGATTCCGTAACAGGCGGAGATACCTTTGTAGGAAAGATCAATATAGGTGAGACAGGCAATGTAGACGCTATGTTGACAGGTGCGGCGGCAACGGAGGATGAGGGTGCAGTAAAAATCCTTATCACCTATGAGGATGAAGCAGGAAATGCTACGACGGTTGAACGCAGCCTGGACCTGATGGTATCGGCAGAAACCGAGATAATAGATGATATGGATATGGATTTTGAGGGCGAGGATTATGAAGAGGAAAGCTCCTTTCCGGTATGGATTATTGCAGTGATTGTAATTGTGGCAGCAGGCGCAGGTGCAGGTACCTTCTTTTACATAAGAAAAAAGAAGAAAAAAGACGTGCTGGAAAATGAACTGCTAGATGACATTGAGGATGATGACGATGAAATTTCTTGATTTGATTCAAATGAGCGCTTCTAATTTATGGAGGAGAAAGCTTAGAACGGTACTTACCGTGCTGGGTGTAATAATCGGAACGGCTTCCATTGTGGTAATGCTGTCACTGGGATTTGGCTTGAATAAATCAACGATGGAGCAGATACAAGAATCCGGGGGTCTTACTACCATCAACGTATATTACAGCGGAGACAGTCAGACTATGAGCAGTGCTGCATTAAAGGCAAGCAGTGTGGAGGGAGAAGATACGGCAGTGACAGATACCCTGAAACTGGATGATGAAGCAGTTGCGGATATTGGGAAAATAGAGCATGTTGTGGTTGCTTCCCCTATTTTAAACGCTACGGCAATTGCACGGCAAGGCATCTATGAGGGCTACTTAAATATTACAGGAATGTCTGCGGAGGCGTTAAAGACTCTGAAAATTTCATTGGAAGAGGGAACACTTCCCGAAGAGGGAGAGGACCTGAAATTCGTTTTTGGAAATCAGGTAATCAGCGATTTTTATAACCGAAAAACAGAAGAAAGCTATTGGGATACAGGTGAGCTTCCGGATATAGATCTTGTCAATGAGCCTCTGTTTGTAATTTTTGATGTAGATGCATATTATGATGCACAAAATGGCGAGGGAGCTTCACCAAAAAAATATATCGTTTCCAATAATGCGACAATGGCAGGGGATTTGGAAGAATATGGTGATTATTCGTGGAGTACTTATGTGGACATTGAGGCGTTAAAGCTTCAGTTACAGAAAGCATTTCGCGGAAAAGCGATACCCGGTCAGCCAAGTACAAAGAGCGGAAAGTCTTACAGCACATTTGAATATTCTCAAGCCTATGTTCAGGTGGATGATATGAATAATGTGACGGCGGTGCAAAAAGAAATTATCGCTATGGGATATGAGGCAACAAGCAATGCGGAATATCTGGAAACAATGCAAAAGCAATACCAGTCCGTTCAGGCAATACTAGGGGGGATTGGAGCAGTTTCTCTTTTTGTTGCGGCAATCGGAATTGCAAATACGATGATGATGTCAATTTATGAGCGTACAAAAGAAATCGGAATTATCAAGGTATTGGGCTGCGGACTTGGAAATATCAGAACCATGTTTTTAGTGGAAGCAGGCTTCATTGGCTTTATCGGCGGTTTTTTTGGAATAATCCTCAGCTATTTTATATCGTTTTTGGTTAACCAGATACAATCCGGTTTTATGGGCTTTGGCGGAGACGGAGGAACTCTTTCCTATATTCCGTTATGGCTGCCGTTTGTAGCATTGGCTTTTGCGGTTTTGGTTGGTATGGTGGCAGGCTTTTTCCCGGCACTTCGTGCGATGAGATTAAGTCCTTTGGCAGCAATCAGAAATGAATAGGAGAGTGATACGGATGAAAAGATTGAGTTTAAAACGGTTTATGCTGGCATTATCCTTGAGTTTGGCAATGGCTCTTGCAGTGCCTTCTGCACTGCCGGCAGTGACATCTGTCACAACCGTGGAAGCGGCTGTAAAATTAAATAAAACAAGTGCGACTATTTTAACGGGAAAGACTGTAAAATTGAAGGTAAAAGGAAGTTCTGCCAAGAAAAAGGTGACTTGGAAATCTTCCAATACAAAGGTGGCAACCGTGTCCTCGACCGGAGTTGTAACCGGAATAAAAAGCGGTACCGTAAAAATCAGTGCCAAGGTAAGCGGCAAGACATACAAGTGTACGGTGAAGGTGAAAACAAACCAATTCAAGCAAAGCGCTCCGTCGCTTAAAAGTTTGGAAAGCGGCTACATTCATTTTTATCCGATGAAGGTATATTATAAAAATGGACAGCTGCACTATACAGCCCGTGTTTACAACAGAAAGCCGTTTCGAATCAGCAGCATTTCAAATGTCAAGCTTGCGGTGACGGTGCCGGATGGTTCTGATGAAGGACTTATCATTGCAGAAAAGACCTTTACCGATTTATCAGCACTGACTCAGGATTCGACGGGAGCAACTGTTATGATAAATCCGGGAAAATATGTGACTTATGATTTCGTATTTTCAGGAAGTAACGTATTGGTGAAAAACTACGACTTGACATCAATCAAGAAGATTTATTATGTGGCACAATATGATTTTAATTAGCAATAATTAAAATAGATGAATTATGAATGGAGGAAGAGTATGAGATATGAGATTTTAGGAACCACTATGCCGGCAGTGGAAGTGACAATGGATGCCGGGGAAGCGATGTTTACCCAGTCAGGTGGTATGGCTTGGATGACAGAGGGAATCACAATGGATACAAATCTGAAGGGGGGACTCATGAAGGGAATTGGCAGAATGTTTGCCGGAGAATCCCTTTTTATGGCAACTTATGTAGCAGAACGTTCCGGTGTAACCGTTGCATTTGCTTCGACAGTGCCAGGAGAGATTGTACCGATTGATTTGCGTCAAAAAGCCGGAATTATATGTCAAAAGGGAGCTTTCCTGTGTGCAGAGCCAAGTGTCAATGTAGCAGTTACATTCACAAAGAAGCTGTCAGCAGGCTTGTTTGGGGGGGAAGGATTTATTTTGCAGGAGATGTCAGGAGACGGAATTGTATTTTTGGAAATTGACGGAAACCTGATTGAAAAAGAACTTGCACCCGGTGAAGTAATCAAGGTGGATACAGGAAACGTAGTGGCATTTGATAAAAGTGTCAGCTATGAAATCGAAACGGTAAAAGGTATCAAAAATATATTCCTTGGAGGAGAAGGTCTGTTTTTAACGAAGCTGACAGGTCCGGGAAAAGTGTTGCTGCAAACACAAAACTTCAATGAATTTGCAGGAAGAATTATGAGATTAATGCCATCCAAATAAAGAGGAATCATGCCGGTATTTTGTCGGGGTAACAGAGAAGTTTTTCTTGAATATCCGGTCAAAATAGCCGGCATTTTCAAATCCTGTTTCCAAGGCAATTTCTGTGACTGAGCTTTTGGTCGATAGAAGCAGCTCCTTTGCGCGGTTAAGGCGATATTGAATGAGATAATCCACAGGTGTGGTCCAAACTCCAAAACGAAAGCAACGAAGAGCCTCACTTTTGCTTATGTTAGCAGAGTTGGCAATCTCCTCAAGTGTGATTTTCTCCGCGTAGTGCTCATGGATAAAATGCAGCATAATTTGCAGACGCGCCTGTGTTCTTGCATTTTTACTGTCCTCCGGCATAGAAAGAGAGTCGTGAATATTTGGAAAAAGCTCCAACCATAGCTTGGAGACCAGATTTTGAATAAAAAGCTCCCCCATAGGTACAGGCTTTTGTGCCTTTTCATATATAATATCTAATAAATCTAAAATCGTGCATTGCCATGAAACATTGCGGTGTAACATGATATAGCTGCATTTGGAAAGTGCAATCGGAGCAATATAGTTTTTATAAATTGCGGTGTGCTTTGCGGCAATAAACTCAGGAGCAAACAAAATATTCGGCATCAAGCCCTCCTGAGGAGCTTCAAAGCGGTGGATGATGCCGCTGTTAATAAATATTCCGTCTCCCTCCTGCATGCGGATGCGCTCTTGTCCGACTAATAGATCAATCGGTCCCTTTTCTACGGAACAAAATTCAAATTCATTATGCCAGTGCCACTCCACGTATTGCTTATCATATTTTTTGATATCATCAAAATAGTATTCAAACGGAAACTCTGTTGTTCCGTGTGCAAGAGTTTCCCTTAAAGTATCATCCGTGACAATCTCAAAAATCTGCATGCTTTTCACCCTTTCCCAATAAAATAATATTTGGCGATATTATATCATGTTTTGACGAAAAAGTATAGATAAGTGAGGAAGTGTTTGTGATATAATGCTACTAGTCAGCCTTTCAAGCTTGAAAGATGTAATTCGTAACGCTGTTACTGAATTAGCCGGCAAGAAAAGATTAGGAGAACTTTCAATGAAAAATAAGTATAATAAAACTGTCTACGCCTGTTTTATCGGCTATATTGTGCAGGCAATCATAAATAATTTTGTTCCGTTGCTGTTTTTGACCTTCCAGTCAAGCTATGGCATTCCGCTGACCAAAATCACAATGCTGGTCACCATCAATTTTGCCATTCAGTTGCTTGTGGACTTGCTCTCCGTTGTAGTTGTGGATAAAATCGGATATCGCGTTTCGATGCTGATTGCACATATCTCTGCGGCATCCGGATTAATATTGCTCACGGTGCTGCCGGGAATGTTAGGCGATCCGTTTGTGGGACTTTTGATAGCTGTTATGGTATACGCTTTGGGCGGAGGGTTGCTGGAAACTCTTGTGAGCCCTATTGTGGAGGCATGCCCGACAGATAACAAAGAAAAGGCGATGAGTCTGTTACATTCCTTTTATTGTTGGGGGCACGTAGGTGTTGTGCTGCTTTCCACACTCTACTTTGGTGTGTTCGGCATTGCCAACTGGCGTGTGCTTGCTGTACTCTGGGCACTTATTCCGCTTGCAAATGCACTGTTGTTTGCAAAAGTACCGATTGCTTCCCTGATAGAGGAAGGAGAACAGGGACTTACATTAAAGGAACTTCTTTCGAAAAAAATATTTCTTCTTCTCATTGTCATGATGGTATGCTCCGGTGCATCTGAACAGTCAGTGAGCCAGTGGGCATCCACCTTTGCAGAAAAAGGACTTGGCATCAGTAAGACAATCGGTGATTTGGCAGGACCGATGACATTTGCGATTATGATGGGAATATCAAGAGTTTTCTATGGCAAGTACGGTGAAAAAATAAATCTGGATCGTTTTATGTATTTAAGCACCTTGCTTTGTATTGCCTCCTATCTGTGTATTGCGTTTGTGCCGATACCGGTATTTGGACTTATCGGCTGTGCCGTGTGCGGGCTTTCCGTCGGCATTATGTGGCCGGGAACGTTCAGTAAGGCAGCCGCTTCGATAAGCAGAGGAGGAACGGCAATGTTTTCTCTTATGGCATTGGCAGGTGATCTGGGATGTCTTGGCGGCCCAACAGTTGTGGGTATTGTATCAGGGCAGTTTGGAGATAATTTGAGAGTGGGAATATTGGCAGCAATTGTGTTCCCGATTGTGCTTCTTGCCGGGATTGCGGGAAGTAATAGGATGAAAACTGCATAGGATATCTAGAGAACTTTTCTCAGATATAAAGGAACTTAAGGGTATGGCTAACGTCATGCCCTTAAATTATGGTGACAAATAAAAGGGAAGGGTGCTATAATTTAGTGGTAAAATTCTATTTGATTTTTTAATAGATAGAAAACCTAAAATGCTCTAATAGTTAAATTTTCCATTATATTTATAAGCAGTCATTAAAAGGAGAGAACATATGAAAACAATTAGGTTACTGTACCCAGATTATTTAAGCGGTGGATTAGAAACATATTATTTCGGTGCAAATCTGCTTGCACATATTCTTCCCGAAAATGAACACCAACCCTTGCTGAAAGTAAAAATTGCTCCGCCCGACGGGAAGGAACGCAGTGTAACAGATGGAGTTTATGCTAAGGATGAGGTTATAGCAGGCATAAAGAAGGCGACTGAAGTTATTGAGGATGCCAAACCGGATAGGATTATCACAATTGGTGGTAATTGCATTGTTTCACAAGCTCCTTTTGATTATCTGCATGGAATTTACGATAATGTTGGTATTATCTGGATTGATGCTCATCCAGATATATCAACTGTGAAGGACGGATATCCAAATGCCCATGCTATGGTACTTGGCTCGCTCATGGGTCATGGGAACAATGCACTTTCTGGTCTGATGAAGAACAAAAAATTCAGAGCTGATGAGATTTTGTATGTTGGATTACAAGACCTGCACAGTTATCAGGAGAAGTTTCTAAAAGATATGGATGTAGATTACAAAGTGCAGACACAGGCGTTTATATCAGATGATGAAATCAAGAATTTCTTATGTCATTTTGACCACATATTGATTCATCTTGATGTTGATGTGTTGGATGCAGGCTTATTTCACTCTACCTATTTTGCAAACCAAGAGCTGGTTGGAGATGGCAGCGGCAGCGGAAGGATGACGATGGAGAAGCTTTCTGGCGTACTGAAGTTTATAACCGAGAATTCCGATGTTGTCGGATTTTCAATAGCAGAATATCTTCCATTTGATGAGCATAAACTGCACAAAATGTTTGCGGACATCAAAATATTTAGTGATTGACAAATTTCAATTTGTGGGGAATTTTGAACTTCGCATTATATTTATAAACAATCATTAATAAGATATTATTTGATACCAATTATTTATATAACGTACAGACAAACAGGAATTTGTGGGGAGGAAAAATAATGACACGAGCAGTAATTTTTGATATGTTCGAAACGCTGATTACTCATTATCATAGTCCACTATATTTTGGAGCACAAATGGCGGAGGATGCAGGGATTTCAGAAGATAAATTTCAGTCACTTTGGTGTCTGACTGAACATGAGCGCTCTACAGGGAAATTAACATTGGAGGAGGTATTGGAAATGATTCTCCGAGAGAATCACTGTTACTCCGAAATGCTTTTAAAGGAAATTGTAGAAAAACGTATAGCGACCAAGGAAGAGTGTTTTAGACATTTACATTCTGAAATTATTCCAATGCTTTCAACATTGAGAAAAAAAGGGCTTTTAATCGGATTAATAAGTAATTGTTTTTCAGAAGAAGCGGATGTTATACGAAGAAGTGAACTGTTTCAATATTTTGACGATATTTATCTTTCATATGAACAGGGGATTCAAAAGCCAGATGCAGAGATTTTCCAAAGATGTATGGATGGCTTTTCTGTGAAGACAGAGGAATGTATATATGTTGGAGACGGAGGCAGTAATGAGCTGGAGACTGCCAGAAGACTCGGAATGAAAGCAGCTCAAGCAGCTTGGTATTTGCAAGAAGGAACAACACAACCTTCAAAGCGAAAGCATGACTTCTTCCAAATAGAAAAACCGCTTGATGTAGTGAATTTTTTGGAGATGTAGGCTATGAAAATTAATTCTGCTTAAATCATTTATATATAGTTATTAATTAGAATTTATCGGACTGAAAAAATGGTATATATCAGGGTGGCTTAGCTATTAATTATTTATCTTAGAAGGAGGGAGTATCGTTTTGAAATATTATATTATAGATGCGTTTACCGATGAACTTTTTAAAGGAAATCAAGCAGGTGTTTGCCTACTTGATGAGTGGCTTGACGATGATATTATGCAGAGCATAGCTTCAGAAAACAATCTTGCGGAAACTGCCTTTGTTGTTAAGCGCAAGGATTATTACGATTTGCGGTGGTTCTCACCGGAAACAGAAATTGATTTATGCGGCCATGCTACACTGGCAGCTGCCTTTGTTATCTCCAACTTTATTGATAACTCCGCGGTGAAAATGGTTTTTCATACTATGAGCGGCATACTGTCGGTTGAGAAAAAAGTTGACTTATTTGAAATGGATTTTCCTGCGAGGATGCCGATACCGATTTCGGTCACACAACTCATGGAACAAGCAATTGGCGTACCAGTACAGGAAGCTCATTTATCTCGTGATATGCTTGTATTAGTTGACTCTGAAAAGCAGGTGAGGGATTTACAGCCTGATTTAAGCTTAATTTCAAAACTACCTGATTGTTTTGCACTTATAGTAACGGCAAAAGGTAAGGAAGTAGATTTTGTTTCAAGATTTTTTGCCCCTAATGCCGGGATTCCAGAAGATCCCGTCACAGGATCATCTCATTCCACGCTAATCCCTTTTTGGGCACAAAAATTAAAAAAGGAGAAAATGGTTGCAAAACAGCTTTCAAAAAGAGGCGGGACACTTTATTGCGAATACCAAAACGATAGGGTAATCATTGCAGGCAAAGCTACTTTGTATTTGCAGGGGAATATTAGAATATCATAGCGTATTAGGAGTGTAACAGGAACACGGCAGATTTGAAAGTTATCGACTGGTTTTGAACTTCGGATTATTTATATTAGGTGCAGGAGGTTGCCAAATGAAGATGAAAAAAAATATAGGGTCAAAAATTTTACTTGGAATTGGAATTCTATTATTAATGTGTTATTTTGGAGGCTTATTTTATATTTACAATATTCAAGAGTATAATCCCTATGCTTCTGCGGGGGCTGATCTTGATGCTTTAATTAACAGTGTATTGTTTTTACCTCCAACTGCAATATGCTTGATATTATCTCTTATATTATATATAAAAGCAAAAAAGTAATATGCACTATGTATTATGAGTATAACATGAAACTGGCAAATTCCAATTTTGGGAGGAAAGATTAAATGGATATTTTTAAAGAAAAATTTCAAGCATTTTTGGAGGAGTTTGGAAAAGGAAGAAAAATGGTTTTATCTACTTCTGAGAATGATAAAGTAACCTCAAGAATGATGAGCGTTGTTCAATTAGATGGTATTTTTTATTTTCAAACAGATAAAATGCTTAGAAAATACAAGCAAATATTGAATAATCCCAATGTTGCATTATGTATTGATAACATACAAATTGAAGGTGTGTGCAAGGAGCTGGGGCATCCTCTGGACAACAGTAACTTTTGCAATAGTTTTAAAGAGTGTTTCCAAGGCTCATATAATGCGTATACTTCACTTGATAATGAACGTCTTTTTATGGTTACGCCGACCTATATTGAAAGATGGGTGTATAAAGGGAGTGCGCCCTATATGGAGATGATGGATGTAGAAAAAGAGAGTTATCTGATAGAAGAATATAAAGGAATATAGCATTTATTACTGAGTGAAAGGAGAAATTTTATGGAGCCTAAAATATATGAATTTGACGCAGTTATTCATAAGGTTCCGGATATAGACGGAGCATATGTAGAAATACCGTTTGATATAAAAGCAGAGTTTGGCAAAGGGCGTGTGCTTGTTCATGCAACATTTGACGGTGAACCGTATGATGGACAGGTTGTGAGAATGGGAACACCAGGTCACATTATTGGTTTGCGGAAGGACATTCGATCAAAAATCGGAAAACAAATAGGGGATACCGTTCATGTGACATTTTGGGAGCGAGAGAAAAGTTAAAAAACAACAAAGGGGAGAATTGTATTATGATTACAATCTATGATTGGTTTGGATATGAATTGCCTATAAAGAAACGTTATCAGCTTATAAAAAAGGCTGGATTTGATGGTGTTTTATTATGGTGGAGTGAAGGGTTTGGTCGTAATGATTATCGTAATGGACCGCAAATCGCACGAGATGCAGACCTTTTTTTAGAAAATATCCACACTCCAATTCAAGACCAAAATAGTCTCTGGATGGATAACCTAAACGGTGAAGCCTTGATGGATTGTTACTTGCAGTGTATTTCAGATTGTGCCGAATTTGAAATTCCTACAATGGTGGTACATTTGCCTGACGAAAAACATCCATGTAATGCATTAGGACTATATAGAATAAATAGAATAGCTGAAAAAGCTGGGCGGCTTGGAGTCAATGTTGCATTGGAAAACTTACATAACTTTGCAAATTTGTCATATGTATTAGAGCAAGTGGACTCTCCGAATATCGGCTTCTGTTATGACTGTTGCCATCACAACAATTACAATTTGAGCGATGATTTATTATCTATGTATGGGTCCCGATTGATGGCTCTGCACTTACATGATAATGGGGGAAGTTATGCCCAACATCAGTTACCCTTTGATGGTACGATTGATTGGGATGTAATTATGAAAAAAATTGCAGAAACGAATTATTCAGGCGCGACTGCACTAGAGCCCATGAACTGGGAGTACAAGGATTTATCTGCAGAAGAATTTTTATATGAAGCTTTTGAAAAAGCTAAAAGACTGGAAGCATTAAGATACGATAGATTTATATGAAACTGGATCTACTTGATTTTACATTTTGTTCTCGCTGTCTGCAAGTCTTATAAGAGGAAAATCGAGGGTAAGAAAAACTGGAAACAAATGCTATTTGCTATCAAATTTCCTTGTTGTTTTTTTGAGGTATTCTGGATTATAATTAGCACTACTTTACAGAGGAATGTCTGGATTAAAAGGGGGGGACTTAGACATGGAAACTTCTATCAGAGAATGGAATATAAAAGATGCCGACAATTTAGCAGAAATGTTGAATAATAAGAATATTCTGAATAATTTGCGTGACGGATTGCCATATCCGTATACAGTAAAAGATGCCGAAGAATATATAACTGCAATGCGTTCAGCTGATAAAACAAAAACTTTTGCTTTTGCAATAACTATTAACAATCAAGCTGTTGGGAGTATTGGTGTTTTTCGATGTGATAATATTCATTTCAGAACTGCTGAAATGGGTTATTATATTAGCGAGCAATACTGGGGAAAAGGGATAGGAACAAATGGGGTAAAACAGACTTGCAGTTATATATTTGAGCATACAGATATTATTAGAATATTTGCAGAGCCATTTGCTTATAATACCGCCTCATGCCATGTGCTTGAAAAAGCAGGTTTTCAATTTGAAGGACTTCTCCGAAGTAATGCAGTCAAAAACGGTAAAGTACTGGATATGAAAATGTATTCTTTGGTTAAAAAAGTTATGGAGGAATAGCAATGGCATAATGAAAAAACCGATAATGCTGAAAGTATCAGAGATTATGCCAGCATAAATGAATTGATTTGTCTGTCTAATATGGAAAACATCAATGGGGTATTGAGAGAAGATGGTTTGCTGCAGCGGGAACGGTTGATGAAGCTTAACAGCGTAGCAATTCATTAAATGGTAATATTAGAAAACCATAAATATAAATTGAATGGTAGTGTTTCGGCTTTTAATGTCGATGTAAACAACAGGGTATCATAAAAAATTCCTTGTTCGGCGGGCAAGAACAAAAATAAAGAAAAACAAATTGCCGAGAATTCCAGTAAAATCAAACGATTTCAGAGGATGGCTAAAGAAAAACTGAATTTGGAGGGGAAGGTAATCATTAATGAATTTTAACAAATTAGTACGTAATAGGATACCACAAATAATAGAAAAGGAAGGATATAAAACTAATTATAAAATAATGAATGAAGAGGAGTATATTTGTGCATTAGACCAAAAACTTATGGAGGAGGCATTCGAATACCAACAGGATAAATCACTAGGAGAGCTTGCGGATATACTGGAAGTTATATATGCAATATGCAAGGCAAGAGGTTATTCAAAAAAAGCTTTGCAGGAGGCATATCAGAAGAAACATGTGGAGCGAGGCGGATTTGATAAAAAGATATTTTTGATTTCAAAAGAATAGTAGAGAACTTTTTTGAAATTAAGCTTCTAAAATAAAATGGACACTTTGTTAATTTGTCAGATAGATTATAAATATAACTAGGAGGGGTTATTATGGAATTTAGGATTATATCATTACCGGACTTTAAGGCGGCATCATCAGGGGTAGATAAAGATTTTGATTTTTCACCCGAAGGTGTTTTGGGAAAATTTGATAAGTATTTTTCAGCTATCATACCATGTGATAGAGATCGTTTTATGCCCCGTGATTTCTTATATTTTGATGAGGAAAAACAAGGCATGGTGTGGATATGGGCATTGAGTGAAGATATGGATGATGGAGGGAATGAGGTAATTGATTTTGAAGGCGGCTACTATTTAACCTATGCCTACAAAGACGGTGATGAAGAAACGAATGAAAAATTGTATAAGGAAGCAATGAAATATATTGAAAATTCAGAGGTTTTAATGCTGGACATCCGTCAGAATCATTATGCAATGGGGCACATCATTACGCCAGCAGATATTATCAAAGCGCAGGGATGGGCGCAAATGGAAACCTTTATACCGGTAAAATTGAAGAACAAATAAGTTCCTGTTTCCAGAAGCGTTATAAATTGAAATATCATGTAAAAACAACAACGAACGAAAGGCTTAGGCCGAAATTAGTAAAATAAATGTCCCCCGACAGTCAAGCACAATTTTGTGCCTTTGCTCTCAGGGGACATTTGTTATTTTAAAAATCTGCTTTATTTATCATTCGCAATTCCAAGCTTATCAAATACATAGAAGCAGAGTGAAAGCAGCATACCTACGATACATGCAAGCACCATACCTTTTAAGGAAACATTGCCGATGTTAAGAGCTACACCGGAAAGTCCGGTTACGAAAACAACGGAAGTAAGAGTCAAATTACGGCTCTTGCTGTAATCCACCTGACCGTCTACCATAACACGGATACCAGAGGCTCCGATCATACCGTAGAGCAGGAAGGAGATACCGCCGATAACAGGTCCCGGAATGGTCTGAATCAATGCTGCAACCGGTCCGATAAAGGAGGAAAGGATGGAAAGCACAGCCGCGCCACCGATAACTTGTACAGAATATACCTTTGTCATAGCCATAACACCGATATTCTCACCATAGGTTGTAGTCGGAACGGAGCCTACAAAGCCGGAAAGCATTGTAGAAATACCATCAGCAAACAGCGTACGGTGTAATCCCGGCTCTTTCAATAAATCACGATCTACAATTTTACTTGTTACAATCTGATGACCGATATGCTCGGAAGCAAGCAGCAGAATAACAGGGAAAATTGTGATAACAGCTTCCAGATTAAAGCGAGGTGTCTGGAAATTCGGGATAACGAAAAAATTTGCATGCAGTGCTGTAACAACAGTACTTATTTTAACGACTCCGGTAAATAAGGCTGCAATATATCCCACAACAATCGCAATCAGAATAGGGATAACGGCAAAGAATTTTTTGAAAAGTACGTTACCAAATACCGCTACTGCCAATGTGATAACAAATACAAGTACATTTTTCGGATCAATGATTGGTGCGGCTTCGGTTGGAACGATACCGCCTGTGCTGGCAGCGCTTCCTGCAAGCTCCAGACCGATAAGAGCTACAACCGGACCCATTGAAGCCGCCGGCAGTACAACGTCAATCCATTTAACACCGAACTTAAAAATAATTAAGGATAACACGCACAGACCAAAACCAACAGCGATAAATCCGCCAAGCGCATATTGATAGCCAAAGCTAGCAATAACTAACCCGGCAGGTGATAAAAATGCAAAGCTAGAGCCAAGATAAGCTGGAGCCTTGCCCTTTGTAATAAGAATAAATAATAGTGTGCCGATACCGTTCATTAACAGAACGACCGACGGGTTAATGTTAAAGATAATTGGTACAAGAACCGATGCACCAAACATTGCAAACATGTGTTGCAAAGAGAGAGGAACTAATAAATTTGCAGATACTTTGTCTTCCACTTGAATGATTTTTTTGCTTTCCAAGAAAATATCCTCCTTAAAATTTGTCACGAAAAAGTATAGCACAGTCTCTTACATATTTCTACAGGAAAAACTAATAATTATAAATTATATATTAATAAAAGTTGATAAGTCAGGCTTAATAATATATTATAGGGATACGATAGCCTCAAATAAAAAACGCTTGAATTACAACGTAATTCTATGTATAGTGAAAGAAACAAATGAAACGGAGAGAACAAAAGTGAAAATACAAACAATATTTGAGACAAAAAAACCGGTTTTATCATTTGAAATTTTTCCGCCAAAAAAAGAAATTGCGCTGAAAAACATTGACGGGATACTGGAGGAGCTTTGCAGCCTGCAGCCTGATTTTATAAGCGTGACCTTCGGGGCGGGGGGCAGCAGTGTGAATAACCAGACAGTTGAGATTGCCAAGAAGATAAAGCATCAATACCACCTCGAGCCGTTGGTACATCTGACCTGTCTTAATTATAACAAACAGGAAATCAGTGGAATTTTAGAAGAGTTAAAGGACTCCGGTATTGAAAATATTTTGGCGCTGCGCGGTGATGTCAATCCCGACGTAGAAAAGAAGGATGATTTTCACTATGCAAGTGATTTGGCAGCCTTTGTAAAAATGAAGGGAGACTTTCATATAAGCGGTGCCTGCTATCCGGAAACTCACATAGAAGCGGGAAGCGCAAAAGTGGATATTTTAAACTTGAAAAAGAAAACAGAAAGCGGAGTGGATCACTTGGTTTCGCAGCTGTTTTTTGACAATGAGCTGTTTTATGATTTTTGCGACAGGGCGAGAGCAGCCGGGATAGATGCGCCGATAGAGGCCGGAATCATGCCGGTCATCAACAAAGCGCAGATTGAGAAAATGGTATCCCTTTGCGGTGCTTCCCTGCCGGCTAAATTCAGCAAGATGATGCAGAAGTATGAAAATAACAAAGAAGCTTTATTCGATGCGGGAATCGCCTATGCAATTGATCAGATTGTGGATTTGCTTGCACATGATGTAGCGGGAATTCATCTCTTTACAATGAATAATCCATTGGTTGCAAGAAGAATTTGCGAGGGAATTAAAACCCTGAGATAGAATTGGGATGGCGAAAGTGATTCATAAAGAAAAAATAGAATACATAATTAAGAAGAAAGACAGGTACCTCAATAAAGTACTTGTCTTTCTTTTATTACAGATAAAAAAGAAAAATAAAATATTAACAAAGTATTAAAATAATTAACAAAATATAAAATAAATATGAAAAAAACAGTTGAAAATAAATTATTTTATGGTATACTAAAACAAATGGTAAATACTTACAAAAACGGTTAAGTAATAAAAGAAAATATAGTAATAATGCTGCTGAATTATAATATATTTATAGATTTTGTTTCGCTATAATTACCGAACCAAATAACTGGGGAGGGATTTTATAGATCAGAAAGAAAGGGGTATTATAATGAAAAGAGGAAGAGGAAGAAAAAGTATCAGTTTTATTTTAACTTGTGTCATGGTTTTTAGTATGTTTTATTTGAATCAGATACCGGTTAAAGCAGCAACAACGTATTATTATGTTTCAACAAGTGGAAGCGATTCGAACGACGGAACATCGAAAACAACTGCTTTCAAGACCTTAACAAAAGCTTTGACAAAAGCAAGTGCGGGTACTACGATTTTTGTATTGAACGGAACTTATAGTTATTCTTCGACATTTAAGCTAACAGCAAACGGAACATCAAGTGAACCCATCAAAATTCTAAATTATAGCGGACATGCTCCTGTAATTGATTTTTCAGGACAAGCAGAGAGCAGCAGTAACAGAGGCTTCCAAATTTCCGGAAATTATTGGATTATTGCAGGACTTACGATCAAGAATGCAGGAGATAACGGTATCCATATCAGCGGAAATTATAACCGTGTACAGGATTGCTTTATTACCAAGTGTTGTGATACAGGACTTCAGATGAGCAATGGAGCTTCCTATAATAGAATCACAAGAGTTACATCCACTTATAATTACGATTCCGGAACAAATGGAGAAAATGCGGATGGTTTTGCAGCTAAATTAGATATTGGACCTGGAAATGTTTTTGAAGACTGTATTGCAGAATACAACTCAGATGATGGATTTGATTTCTATCAAGCCGGTAATGCAGTATCTGTTTATAACAGCCAGGCAAATTACAGCGGCGTTGGTGATGGAAACGGAAATGGTTTTAAAGTAGGTGGAAACTATACGGCTGATAATCATTACTTAGAAGGATGCTCAGCGACAGGTAATAAACTGAGGGGTTTCGATCAGAATAATAACACAGGTTATGTTACGTTGACTAGTTGTACCGGCACAAGCAATTATGTGAATTTTTATTTTCCAACAGCTCCGGCTTCAGGAAAGCATAAATTTACAGATTGTAAGTCGATAAGTGGTACGAGTAAAGACAAAATAGTTGGTGCAACGGTAAGTAATTGTTCGTTTAATCAGTAATAATTTTTTATTTGCAAAATTACATAATTTCCCCTTATCCAACCCGGATAGGGGGATTTTTAGTATCATGGGAAATTCATTACGATACCTTGCAATTCTACAACTGCGTAAATAATATATTTTGTAATGTTTTTAGGTTGCTCCGTTATTTATTACAGGTGAAACTATTATCGGCGCTTATCAAAGTATACGAGATTTTGTTGTATTTACTAATAAGCGTATTATTGCAGTTAATGTACAAGGGCTTACAGGAAAGAAAAAAGATTTTTCTTCATTGCCGTATTCAAAAATTTAAGTATTTTCTGTTGAAACTGCTGGTGTTCTAGAGCTTGATAGCGAGTTAGAATTATATTTCAGTGGACTCGGTAAAGTGAAATTTGAATTTACTGGCACCAGCGATATTGCTTCTATCGGAAGAACCATTGGAGAAATGATTTTATAATATTACTTTATAGTTTACTGATATTTTTGATTATGTGTTTCATGACTTTTATTAAAAGGGGTAAATGGTAGCCTTTGTTAAGGATAACAAAAAAGAGAGAGCCTGATTTAGATATTGATATCTAAACGGGCTCTTAGTAAGTTTTATTACTGATTATCTTATAAGTATAGTATTCCGTCTTATCGTAAGTTCATTTTGGAATTTTACACACATCTTGTTAAATGTAAAGAATATATCATCAGTTTTCCGGTGGAAAACATTCATCAATCACTGCCAAAAGCTTTGGCACACTCTCATTTGTCGTACTGTTGTGGACACATACGACATGAAAGCTATTCTCCAAACCGGCAATCGGTACAAATCTCACAGTATCTGTGGCAAAGTGCTTCATGTGACTTGCCATAATCGTGATTCCTACCTGACAATCCACCATCACAAGCATATTTAACAGGCTGTTTGCCTCATAGATCACATTTGGGAAAAATCCTTGCTTGATACAAATATTGCTGATGAGAGAGCTGTCGTGACGCGATACCTTCGGGTCCATGCTGACGATAGGCTCATCCTTGAGATCGGCGATATTAATCTTATCAAGTTTTGAAAAGCGGTGGTCTTTATGCACAACGGCGCACATGCTGTCCTTAAAAATCGGCTTCTTTGCCAGATTTGGAAAATGCTCCAGTTCCAAATCCGGCAAGATTGCAATGTCAATCTCATTGTTAAACAGTGATTCCATAATTTTCGAATAGGTGTAGTCTAAAGGGTTAATTCTGATTGTCGGATAGTGCTCATGAAAGCGGTTGATGATAAACGGAAGCAGCTCCACAAGCGCAGTTCCAAGAAATCCTAAGTTGATTACTCCGGTCGTACCGTTTTCCATATTCTGAATTTTCCGTATCGTTCCCTCATAAGTATCTAAAATATTTTTGATTTCATCATAATAGATTTTACCCGCGGTTGTCAGTTTAACATCCCTTTTGTTCCGGATAAAAAGCTGGGAACCGATGGTATGTTCCAGATTAATAATCATTTTGCTGAGCGTTGACTGGGAAATATGCAATTTCTGAGAAGCTTTTGTATAACTGAGCGTCTCAGCGAGTGTAATAAAATATTCAAATTGAAATAAATTCATGTTGGTCTCCTCTTTGTCATAACTGTAATGAATTTTATGAATTTCACTTAATATTGGCGATATGTTACACTTATTTTACAACAAAAAAGCGAAAAAGTCACTGGATTTGGTCAAAATAACCAAGTGATTTCAAAAGACTTTCGGGCGCGGAGAATGTACTTTGCACATTCTCTATTTTGAAAGGAGGAAGAACATGATACAAAACATCACAGTGGTAGGTGCCGGGACGATGGGGCATGCCATTGCAGGCTGTTTCGCTCTTTATGGTTACAAAGTATCCGTTTATGAGAGTTTCGAGGCAGTGAGAAACATTTGTAAAGAAAAAATCAAACATCAATATGATTTTTTGGTTTCTGAAGGTGTACTAGACGAAGCGAAGGAGCAGAAGGCACTGGACAACATAACATTGTATGCAGATTTGGCAGAGGCTGCTAAGGATGCAGACTATGTTATTGAGGCGATTCCTGAGGTACCTGAACTAAAGCAGGAGCTGTTTGACAGCTTGATTCAAATATGCCGTGAGGATACCATATTTGCGAGCAACACGTCAAGCATTGCTTTCTCCAAACTGACAGAGAAGCTTGATGAGAAAAATAAGAAAAGAGTGATGGTCTGTCATTGGTACAATCCGGCGCACTTAATTCCGCTTGTGGAGCTGTCCTTTTTCGGGAATATGGAGGAGGCTCGCTATCAGGAGGTAGAGGATTTATACCGCTCCATTGAAAAACGACCTGCAAAGGTGCGAAAGGATATTCCGGGGCTTCTTGCAAACCGCATTCAGCAAGGCATCGCAAGAGAGGTGTTTTCCTTGATGGAAATGGGTGCTGCGGATGCAAAGGATATCGAGACTGCATTGAAATTCGGTCCGGCATTTCGCTATGCGACGACGGGACAACTGGAGGTTGCAGATTTCGGAGGTTTGGATATCTGGTGTAAAGTAGGCGATAACCTTCTTTCAGATATGGACCGTTCCGACCATGCAAGCTCATTGCTTCGCGATAAGGTTGAAAAAGGAGAATTAGGATTTAAGACAGGCAGAGGCTTTTTTGAATATCCTGATTCCGATAGGCTTAAAATACAGAACCAGTTTAACAGACGTCTGTTAAAGCAATTAGAAGTAAGCAAGTCATATGATTAAAAATAAAAAAAGAGAAGGAGCAAGGCTATGGTAAAGAGAACATTGGAAGAACTAAAGGCTTATGATGCACCGGGACATTTTAAAATGACCGCGATGAGAATTCACGGCAAGGAAGAGACAGGAGCAGAGAAATTCTGGATGGGATTATCCACGTTTCTTCCTGGAGGCGGCGCGGAATACGCATATGAGGACAATCCGTTGGAGAAGGTATATTACGTTTTGGAAGGGGAAATGACCGTTACAGACAAGGCGGGTACGAAATATGTGATACATAAAAATGAAAGCATTTCCTTTGCACCAAACGAAGGACGTTACTTAATTAACGAATCAAATAGCCCTGCAACGATGCTGGTTATTATCAATTATCCGCAGTAAGAAAGGAGAAACGAGATGTTAGACAAGAATTTTGTAGACAATATGTTTCATGTAAAGGGAAAGGTAGCTTTAATCACAGGAGCAACAGGAGCACTTGGAAAAGCAATTGCAAAGGGCTACGGTCTTGCTGGAATGAAAGTTATGGCAACCGGAAGAAAAGAAGAATCACTAAAGGCATTATGTGAGGAATTAAAGGCAGAAGGAATTGAATGCGCTTACAGCGTAGGCGATCCTGCAAAAGAAGAAGATGTAAAGCGTATCGTGAAGGATACGGTTGAGACATTTAAGGAAATCAATGTTTTGGTGACGGCAGCAGGATACAACAGCCCGAAATCCATTTTAAATCACACCTTGGAAGATTGGAGAGTTATCATTGACGCTGATGTGCAGGGAACATGGCTCTTCTGTAAATATGTAGGTCACGTTTTGGTAGACCAGAAAAAGGGCGGAAAAGTTATCTTAGTTTCTTCTGCACGTTCTAAGATTGGTATGAAGAACTACACCGGATACTGTACAGCAAAGGCAGGAATTGACCTGATGGCACAGTCACTTGCATGTGAGTGGGGTGAGTACGGCATCAATGTAAACACCTTTAACCCTACGGTATTCCGTTCTGATTTGACAGAGTGGATGTTCAATGATGATACGGCAAGCACGAAGTTCTTAACCCGTATTCCAATCGGACGCTTAGGCGAGCCGGAAGATTTTGTCGGAACAGCGTTATTCTTAGCTTCCAGCTCAAGTGATTTCATCACAGGAGCAAACATTCCGGTAGACGGCGGATATTGGGCAAACTAAATTATTTTAACAATTAAAAAAAAGAAAACCTATGGAGGAATATAAAATGAGTAAAAAAGTATTTGTAGATTTAACACATCCATTCAGCGCGGAGATCCCACGTTGGCCATATTTTGATAAGCCGGTAATTGACAGCAAGCACACCTTGGCAAAGGGTGGTGTTTTAACACAGTATATTGGTTGTACAATGCATACAGGCACTCACTGTGACGCACCTCGTCATGTTATGGAAAAAGAATTTGACGGCAAGAGAGCACGTTACACACATGAAATGCCGGTTGATGCATACACAGGAGATGCGGTTTGTCTTGAGATTCAGATTGAGCCTTGGGGACTTATCACAGAAAAGCATTTAGAGGACGCATGTGAGCGTGCAAACATCAAACCGGAGGAATTAGAAGGAATGGTAGTATGCTTAAATACAGGTATGCACCGTAAGTTTGACGATTCCAAGGATTACTACCACTATTCTTGCGGAACAGGAATTGATGCAGGAAAATGGTTTGTAAAGCATAAAGTAAAATGCGTGGCAATGGATATGCAGGCACTTGATCATCCGCTGCACACCGCTATGGGAAATAACGGAATGACACGTATGAACCTTCTGGGAGCATCCGGAAAGCCGATTACAGAGGAATATATCGAGAAATTCGGCGAGGAAGCATACGCAGAATTTGATAAAGAATTATATATCAAGCTTCACGGACAGAAGGCTTATGATGAAAAGTTCGGTGAATTAGAAGACATCGGCTGCTGGGGAACATGGGAGCCATGCCACAAGGAAATGCTTGGACACGGTATCGTTGGTGTTGAGAACCTTGGTGGTAACTTAGATAAGGTTTCCGGCAAACGTTTTAGATTTTTCTGTTTCCCAATCCGTTGGTATATGGGAGACGGCTCCATGGTTCGCTGCGTTGCAGAGATTGACGAAGAAGATTTAAATGATGTACCGGAAAGAACCTATACATACGGCGGTTGTATGTAAGATAAGCGGGAGGCAAGTATGAGCGATTTGAGCAATAAAGTTATTTTGACAGTGGCAACAACAGGTGCATGGCCGAAAAAGGAGGATACTCCTTATGTGCCGATTACACCAAGCGAGATTGCCGAGGAAGTATATGCATGCTGGAAAGCAGGCGCATCGGTGGCACATATTCATGTCCGCGATGACAATGCGAATGCTTCGATGGACTATAATAAATTTGAAGAAACCGTCAATCTGATTCGTCAGAAAAAGGACTGCAACATTGTGTTAAACCTTACAACCTCAGGTGGAATCGGACTGACGGATGACGTGAGAATGATGCCTTTTATCAATTTAAAGCCGGAGCTGGCTTCCTATGATTGTGGTTCCATGAACTGGCAGCACAATACCGTGTTTGAAAACAGCCCTGCTTTTTTGGAGAAGCTCGGAACGACGATGCAGAATGTCGGAGTAAAGCCGGAAATTGAAATTTTTGACGTAGGTATGATTTACAATGCCCTCTATTATCTGAAAAAAGGAGTATTAAAAGGACCTTTACACTTCCAGTTTGTACTGGGAGCGGCAGGAGGAATGCCTGCAACGGTAGAAAACTTGGTTTATCTGAAAAACCTGATACCAGAAGGGTCAACCTGGAGTGCACTTGGAATCGGAAAAGGACATTTGCCGATTATGTATGCGGCATTGGCATTGGGCGGAAATATCCGTGTCGGAATGGAAGATAACATTCTGTTTAGCAAGGGACAGTTGGCAAAATCCAATGTGGAATTTGTGGAACGTGCAAAGACTGCAATCGAAGCATTCGGAAAACAGGTTGCAACTCCTGACGAAGCAAGACAGATATTGGGAGTGTAGAGTGCAAGGAGGACGTATGAGAGAAGTAGTAATTGCCGGAGCAGCAAGAACGGCTGTAGGCAGCTTTGGCGGAAGTCTTGCAGGCATATCAGCGGTGGAGTTAGGTGCCACCGCTGCCAAGGAAGCAATAAGCCGCGCAGGACTGAAACCGGAGCAGATAGATGAAGTGGTAATCGGCAACGTGCTGAGTGCGGGGCTTGGACAGAATATCTCAAGACAGATTGCATTAAAAGCAGGGCTTTCTATTGAAACACCTGCATTTGGTGTCAATATGGTATGTGGTTCTGGTCTCAGAGCAATCTCAATAGCGGCACAGATTATCAAAGCAGGTGATGCGGACATTATTTTGGCAGGAGGTGCGGAGAGCATGTCAAATGCGCCGTACATTCTTAGTAATCACCGCTTTGGTAAAAAGATGGGCGATGAGAAGCTTGTAGATTCAATGGTAAATGACGGATTGTGGGATGCTTTCCATGATTACCATATGGGAATTACCGCTGAAAATATTGCAGAGCGTTATCAAATCAGCAGAGAAGAGCAGGATGAATTTTCAGCGATAAGCCAGCAAAGAGCAGAGAAAGCAATCCAAGAAGGGCGTTTTAAGGAAGAGATTGTACCGGTTGAGATTCCAATGAAAAAAGGCGCGGTAAAAATCTTTGATACAGACGAATTCCCGAGGTTTGGAACAACAGCGGAGACACTTGGAAACTTGCGCCCATCCTTTAAAAAGGACGGAACAGTCACAGCAGGAAATGCTTCCGGCATCAATGACGGAGCGGCAATGCTTGTTATCTGTTCCAAGGAAAAGGCGTTGGAACTAAAACTTCCGATTATGGCTGAGATTACCGGCTACGGCTCAGGCGGAGTGGAGCCGGAGGTTATGGGACTCGGCGTTGTCCCTGCGGCAAAGCTTGCGATGAAGAAAGCGGGTGTTACCGCAGAGGAGCTTGACTTAATCGAGGCAAACGAAGCCTTTGCGGCACAGGCGATTGCAGTGTGCAGAGATTTAGGATTTGGAATGGAGAAGACAAATGTAAATGGCGGTGCCATTGCACTTGGACATCCGATAGGAGCATCCGGCGCCAGAATTTTAGTTTCCCTGCTGTTTGAAATGCAAAGAAAAGAGGCGAAAAAAGGTCTTGCGACACTTTGCATCGGCGGCGGAATGGGCACGGCGATTGTAATAGAACGATAGGTGGAATGAATATGAAGATGGTATCTGCACAGGAGGCAGTTGCAGCAATTAAAGATGGTTCCGTTATTATGATTGGCGGTTTTATGTCCAACGGAACACCTGAAATTTTAATTGATGCACTAATTGAAAAAAATGTTAAGGATTTAACAATTATTGCAAATGATAGCGGGACACCGGGAACCGGGATAGCACGTTTATTGGAAGCAAACCTAGTAAAAAAGATGATAGCATCTCATATTGGTTTGAATCCTATGGCAGGCCAGATGATGCATGACGGAATAATCGAAATGCAATTGGTGCCCCAGGGGACTCTCGTAGAACAAATCAGAGCAGGCGGAGCAGGGCTTGGCGGCGTGCTGACCCCGACCGGTCTTGGGACTGAGGTGGCAGCAGGAAAAGAGGTTTTGGAGATTGACGGAAAGCAGTATCTCTTAGAAAAACCTTTGAAGGCAGATTTTGCGCTGATTCGCGGCTCCGTTGCCGATGAAAAAGGAAATGTTTATTATAAGGCGACGACCAGAAACTTTAATCCGGTTATGGCAACGGCTGCCGAGACCGTAATCGTCGCTGCTGAGGAAATTGTGCCGGTTGGAGAATTACAGCCGGAGTTAATCGCAACGCCGGGAATTTTTGTGGATTATCTGGTAGGAGGTGAACCTCATGTCGGTTAAGGAAAAGATAGCGAAAAGAGTAGCGATGGAGATGAAAGACGGACATGTCGTAAACTTAGGAATCGGTCTGCCTACAATGGTGGCGGATTATACTCCTGAGGATGTTACGATCTGTCTGCAGTCTGAAAACGGAATTCTGGGAATGGGCGCTGTTGTGCCGGAGGAGTCCTCAGACCGAAATATCGTAAATGCCGGAGGAAGAACCGTCACGGTTGAGACGGGAGCATGCTATTTTGACAGCGCAACCTCCTTCGCAATCATACGCGGGGGTCATGTTGATATGACGGTACTTGGCGCACTTCAGGTTGATGAACGGGGAAGCCTTGCAAGCCATATCATACCGGGCAAGATGGTACCGGGCATGGGCGGTGCAATGGATTTGGTTACCGGCTCAAAGAAGGTTATCATTGCGATGACCCACACGGCAAAGGATGGCTCACCAAAGATTTTAAAGCAGATTACCCTGCCTGCAACGGCAGTGGAAAAGGTGCACCAGATTGTGACAGAACTTGCCGTAATCGAGGTGACAAAAGAAGGGCTCATACTGAGGGAAATCGCAGAGGGTACAACGTTGGAAGAGGTTGTCGAGAAAACGGAGGCACCTTTGATTATACCGGAGAATGTGAGACAGTTTTAAAAAGCGAAAGAGATATAAAAATATAGGAAAAACCAAGTTTGCTCAAATCGCAGACTTGGTTTTTTGTTTGACATAAATGAAAAACACGTATTATTTGACCTGATTTTTACAGTGTGGTATAATATTTTAGTGTAATTCAATAATGATTACGGGAGCATAAACCGGACAAAAGAAAAAGATTCATCCGGCATACTAAGGAGGCTTTTAAATGATGAACAACGAAAACGATATGGAGATAATCAATGCACTTAAAGTGAGCATACCTTATCTAAGACAACTAACCAAGGATGATCTTGTTATAAGTATTTTTATAAATGGAATCTGCGATAGCTGTTTCTGTGACCCGGATTCCGGTGCAGGCGTGCAGCCGGGATTTGATATGAGCCATGATCCGACTTTAATTGAGGTGACAAGAACGGGAAAAGCAATGCATAATGTGATTCCGCGAGAGGTATTCGGAAGATCGATTGAGGGAGAAGTAATTCCGATTAAAAACAATAAAAACGAAGTAATTGCAGTGGTAACTTCGGGGTATGATACAGAGAAAAACTTTCAGGTTGAGTCTTCTTCCTCAGCATTGGCAGGATCTCTCGGACAGATTAATGAGTCCATCAGCCATATAGCAGACGGCTCCATGAACCTCACAGAGCTGCTCGGCAAGATACAAAGCTTTTCACAGGAAGTGACGAAGGAAATTCAAAACATTACAAATGTGGTGGATATGATTCAAAAAAGTGCGGGACAATCTAATATTTTGGCACTGAATGCTTCGATTGAAGCGGCAAGAGCTGGAGATGCCGGACGTGGTTTCTCTGTGGTTGCTTCCGAAATGGGAAAATTTTCAAAGAGCAACAGCGAATCAGCGAAGTTGATTAGCGATAAGCTTACCAAGATGTCGGAATATATTGGTCTGTTAAGCAATCATGTCAACAATGCCAATGAAATATCAAGCACACAATCAGCGGAGGTTGAGGATATTACCGCAAGCATAGAGGTAATATCAAGGAAAGCCGAAGAATTGAATGAGCTGGCAAAAAGTTAAGAAGCATCCATAGACTTACAAGGGAGTGTATGTAGTGATACATGTCACTTCCTTTTTTGCAAGACAGGCTTTTTGGAATTAAAGTGGTAAAGCTTTGATTTATAAGCAAAACAGCATGCTACTTATTATTAAAAATACATATTAATCAGTTGAAATTTATTAGTATAACTTGTAAAATAATAGAGTTGAAAGAGTTTTGTATAAAATGATAAACGCACATTATTTTAGGAGGACAATTATGAAGAAGAAAATGCTTAGTTTGCTGCTTGGTTTGACAATGACAGCAACATTACTGGCAGGTTGCGGCTCTGCGGCTGAGGAAGGCTCAGCAGGCACTGATGCAGCAAAAACAGAGGGTACAGCAGCGGGTGCAGTGGATGCGAGTGCAGTCAAAGTAGGAATTATCTATATCGGTGATGAGAATGAAGGCTATACAGAGTCTCATATGAAGGGAATTGATGAGATGCAGAAAGCGCTCGGTATCGAAGATTCTCAGGTCATTGAAAAAACGAATATACCAGAGGATGAGTCAGCATACGATGCAGCGGTTGACCTTGCAGATCAGGGCTGTAATATTATTTTTGCAACAAGCTTCGGACAGGAGAGCTATTTAATACAGGCAGCATCCGAATATCCGGAAATCCAGTTCTGTCATGCAACCGGATATCAGGCAGCTTCCTCAGGACTTTCTAATATGCACAACTATTTTACTTCTATTTATGAAGCAAGATATGTATCGGGTGTTGTTGCCGGCTTAAAATTAAATGCAATGATTGAAGATGGTACTATTACAGCAGATGCGGCAAAAATAGGATATGTAGGTGCATTCCCATATGCGGAAGTGGTTTCCGGTTATACCTCTTTTTACTTAGGAGCTAAGAGTGTATGCCCTACCGTAACAATGGACGTGCAGTATACAAACAGCTGGGGAAATATGTCAGCTGAGGCAGAGGTTGCTTCTCAGTTAATCGCAAACGGCTGTGTATTAATCGGTCAGCATGCAGATACAACAGGTGCACCATCCACAGCGGAGACAGCAGGTATTCCTTGTGTAGGCTACAACGTAGACATGACAACAGTTGCTCCAAACAGCGCATTGATATCAGCTTATAACAACTGGGGTCCTTACTATACATATGCAGTTCAAAGCGTTCTGGAAGGCACTGCAATGAGTACAGACTGGTGCCAGGGCTATAACGAAGATGCAGTCGGAACTACAGCAATCAACGAGGCTGTAGCAGCAGAAGGAAGTGCTGATAAAGTAGAGGAAATAAAAGCGGCAATCAAGGACGGCAGCTTACATGTATTTGATACAAGCACATTTACAGTAAACGGTTCTTCGATTGAAGATTTAATCGCAAACGATACTGAGTTTGCAAAATATGCAGACTATGTAAAAGATGGCTACTACCATGAATCAGAGCTTGCATCTGTTCCGTCTTTTGACTTAAGAATTGATGGTATTACGGAGTTGACAGAGTAGTTTTAGTATTGAACAATTGATAAACTTTTTAGCGGAGCTGTATTACACAGTTCCGCAAACTTATTCATAAAGTGAATCTGCGTGCAGATTCATCTTATTTTATTTAGGAGGATTTCTTGTGGAACAGGTGAACGCAATTGAACTAAAGCACGTAACAAAACGTTTTGGTGAGGTTACAGCAAATGATGATGTAAATCTCACACTGAAAAAGGGCGAGATACTCGCGATTCTGGGCGAAAACGGAAGTGGAAAAACCACACTTATGAATATGTTATCCGGTATTTATTTTCCTGATGAAGGAGAAATCAGCGTCAATGGAAATGCAGTTACGATTTGCTCTCCAAAAGATTCTTTTGCACTGGGAATCGGAATGATTCACCAGCATTTTAAATTGATTGACATTTTAACAGCGGCAGAAAATACAATATTAGGCTTGCCGGGCAAAAAAATGAAAATGTCCGAGATAGAGGCAGAGATTAATGAGTTAACAGAAAAATACGGCTTTGAGCTAAATCCAAGCCAGAAAATATATACCATGTCGGTATCACAGAAGCAGACGGTTGAAATTGTGAAGGTGCTGTACCGCGGGGCGGAGATTTTGATTCTCGATGAGCCTACCGCAGTGTTGACCCCGCATGAGACGAGAAAGCTGTTTCAGGTTTTGAGAAATATGAAAAAGGGCGGAAAGTCCATTATCATTATCACACATAAATTAAACGAGGTACTAGAAATATCAGATAGAGTCAGTGTACTTCGAAAAGGAAAATATGTCGGAACAGTTGAGACGAAGGATGCCACGGTAGAATCCCTAACCGAAATGATGGTAGGAGAAAAGGTGGATCTGGATATTAACCGCACCGAGCCGGTAAATCCGCAGAAACGAATTGAGGTTCGCGGAATTAATTGCAGAAATAAAGAGGGGCTGCCTATTTTAAAGGATGCCTCGTTCATCGCATATAGTGGAGAAATACTTGGAATTGCAGGAATTTCAGGAAGCGGACAAAAGGAACTTTTAGAGTCTATCGCAGGCTTGCAGCGCTTAAAGAGCGGAGAGATTTTATACCATCCGCCGGAAGGAGAGACAGAAGATCTCACAAAGCTGAGTGCAGATGCCATCAAGGAAAGAGGAATTCGTCTTGCCTTTGTGCCGGAGGACCGCCTGGGAATGGGGCTTGTGGGTTCGATGGATTTGACAGACAACATGATGATACGAAGCTATAAGGACGGAAAGAGCTTTTTGGTTGACAGAAAAAGACCGAGAAAGCTTGCGGCAAAAATTGTGGAGCAGCTAAAGGTTGCGACACCGAAGCTGGAAACGCCTGTACAGAGGCTATCAGGAGGAAATGTACAGAAGGTACTTGTCGGAAGAGAAATTGCATTAAATCCGACTGTTTTAATGGTTGCTTATCCGGTTCGAGGCTTAGATATCAACTCATCCTATACAATCTATAATTTATTAAACGAAGAAAAAGAAAAAGGACATGCAGTTATTTGTGTTATCGAAGATTTGGATGTGCTGTTGGAACTGAGCGACCGCATTCTTGTGCTGAACAGCGGAAAGATTTCAGGTATTGTAGATGCGCGCACCACAACGAAAGAAGAAATCGGAATTTTGATGACGGGAACGAGAGAGGAGAAGCACATCGATGAGTAAGGAAAATGTGGTTTTAAATAAAGAGCCGATGGTACGAATGGTGAAACGTGACACTATCTCCACGGCAAAGGCATGGTCGATACGTCTGATTGCCGTTTTGCTGGCGCTTATCGTGGCGGCTCTTGTCATTGTAGGAATTACAGGACAAAATCCGATACAGATATATCTTGGTATTATAGATGGTGCAGTGGGAAGTAACCGCAGATTGTGGGTGACAATCAGGGAAATTCTTGTAATGCTCTGTATTGCAATCGGTCTGACACCGGCATTTAAGATGAAATTCTGGAATATCGGAGCAGAGGGACAGATACTTATGGGTGGAACGGCTGCCGCAGCCCTTATGATTTTTTTTGGAGGAAAGCTTCCAAACGCAGTGCTTTTGATTGTCATCATTGTGGCAAGTGCGGTTGCAGGACTTATATGGGGTGTTATTCCGGCTTTCTTTAAAGCTTATTTTAATACAAATGAGACGTTGTTTACGTTGATGCTAAACTATGTGGCAATGCAGATTGTAACGTTTTGCATTGTTTTTTGGGAAAATCCTGCGGGCTCTAACACGGTCGGCATTATCAACTCCGCGACAAAGGCAGGCTGGTTTCCAAGCTTGTTCGGAAATGCATACGGGCTGAATGTCGTGCTTGTATTGCTGCTTACAATTGGAATTGCAATCTACATGAAATACAGCAAACACGGTTATGAGATATCCGTTGTCGGAGAAAGTGAATTTACGGCAGAGTATGCAGGTATCAAGGTTAAGAAGGTTATTCTTCGTACGATGATGCTGTCCGGTGCAATATGCGGCTTTGTAGGCTGTCTTATTGTGAGCGGTGCCAGCCATACGATTTCCACAAGTACTGCCGGAGGAAGAGGCTTTACGGCAATTATTGTGGCATGGATGTCTAAATTCAATCCGGCTGCCATGGTTTTGGTGTCCGCATTGTTAATCTTTATGCAGCAAGGCTCCATTCAGATTGCATCTCAATTCGGATTGAATGAAAATGCTTCCGATATTATAACCGGTATTATTATCTTCTTTTTGATCGGCTGCGAGTTTTTTATCAATTATCAGTTGGAATTTAGAAGAAAGGGAAAGGGTGACAGATAGATGGAATTAGTACTTACCTTTATACAAAAGGCAATCGGACAGGGCATTGCAATTCTTTTTGGTGCAACAGGTGAAATTATAACGGAAAAATCGGGAAATCTAAACCTCGGTATTCCGGGAATTATGTATATGGGAGGCATCAGCGGACTGATGGGAGCATTTGTCTATGAGAACGCCGCAGAGAATCCTATTCCGTTTATCGGACTTATTATTTCCTTTGCCGCGACGCTTCTTGCGTCTGCGTTTGGAGGACTGATTTACAGCTTTTTGACGATAACACTCCGTGCAAACCAGAATGTAGTCGGCTTGGCACTCACAACCTTTGGTGTGGGCTTTGGTAACTTCTTTGGCGGCTCTATTTCAAAGCTTGCAGGAGGAGTTGGACAGATTTCGGTAAAAGGGACAGCATCGGCATTCCGTGCGTCTGTACCGGGCTTGAACAAGATACCTATTATAGGAGAGTTATTCTTTTCTTATGGTTTTTTAACCTACCTTGCTGTTATTATCGCGTTGTCTATGACATACTTTTTAAAGAATACAAGAAAAGGGCTAAATCTGCGTGCAGTTGGTGAAAATCCTGCAACAGCAGATGCTGCCGGTATCCATGTTTCCAGATATAAATATGTGGCAACCATTGTAGGCGCTGCAATTGCAGGATTAGGCGGTTTATATTTTGTTATGGAATACTTAGGCGGAACATGGTCCAACAATGGTTTTGGTGACAGAGGCTGGCTTGCCATCGCTTTGGTTATTCTGGCACTGTGGAACCCAAATAACGCCATCTGGGGCTCATTTTTGTTCGGAGGTCTGTATATTCTCTATATTTACCTTCCGGGACTTACAAGGGCAACACAGGAGCTTTGCAAAATGCTCCCGTATGTGGTGACGATTATCGTGCTTATCATTTCCAGCAAACGAAACAAGCATGAAAGCCAGCCGCCGTCCAGCCTTGGAAAAGCATATTTCAGGGAAGAGCGATAGAATTTAAACTTGTCAGAAAAAGGAGGAGACCGAGATGAATGCAGTTACGGTAAAAAATGTGACGATAGGGGAAGGAATTCCCAAAATCTGTATCCCGATTGTGGCAAAGACAAAAGAAGAAATCATTCAGGAAGCAAAACGCTTTCAGAGTCTCCCGTTTGATATAGCGGAATGGCGAGCCGACTGGTTTGAGGGTGTCTCTGACTTGGAACAGGTAATGGAGGTTTTAAAGGCACTTGTTTTAGTGCTTGAGGATAAGCCGCTTCTCTTTACCTTCCGTACAGCAAAGGAAGGCGGAGAGCGGGATATCACGACAGAGGAATATATTGCGTTAAATAAAGCAGTGGCAGACAGCCGCCTTGCGGATTTGCTTGATGTGGAGATATTCACCCGAGATGAAGCTGTGGCCGATATTATTTCGTATGCTCATGAAAACGGAGTACAGGTGATTGCCTCAAACCATGACTTTGAGAAGACACCGGACAAGGAGGACATCATATCCCGTCTTAGAAAAATGCAGGATATGGGAGCCGATATCGTAAAGCTTGCGGCGATGCCAAAGAGCAAGCTGGATGTGCTTGTGCTGTTGGAGGCAACGATTTTGATGACAGAGCACTACGCAGACAGACCTGTCATTACGATGTCCATGTCCGGCATGGGTGTGATAAGCAGGCTGGCAGGCGAGATATTTGGCTCCGCCCTTACATTCGCATCAGCAGGACAGATATCGGCGCCGGGGCAGATACCGGTAAATGACTTAAATGAGGTATTGCATATATTAAACGCTTCTATTCAGCCTTCGGCTTCATAGAAAAGCAGAGATGAGAAAGGGGACTTTTATGGGAAATTTGAAAGACGAAAGAAAAAACAGTGAATGGTATGCCGAGGCAAGACAGAAAATTTCTTATAATATTATGCTCATAGGCTTTATGGGGGCAGGAAAAAGTACGGTGTCTTCCTTGTTGAGAGACTTGCTGCAGATGGAGGAGGTCGATACGGACAGGCTGATTGCAAAAAAGGAAGGAATGTCCATTCCTCAGATTTTTGAAAAGCATGGTGAGGAATATTTCAGACAGTGCGAGAGCGATACGCTTCTTGAGCTGCAAAAACAAAAGAGACTCATCGTTTCATGTGGTGGCGGTATCGTTCTTCGCTCAGAAAACGTGGAGCATATGAAAAAGCAAGGAAAGGTCGTCCTTTTGACGGCAACTCCTGAGACAACGCTTGCACGCGTCAAAAACAGCAAGGAGCGTCCGATTTTAAATAACAATATGAATACGGAATTTATTGCCGAGTTAATGGAAAAAAGGCGAGAGAAATATCTGGCGGCAGCTGATATCATTGTTGCGACAGATGATAAGAGTATTGTGGAAATCTGCGAAGAATTGGTCAGCAGACTTTTAGAAGAGAAATAGAGAAAAGCAGGTGCTTAAAAATAAAAAAATTTTGAGCACCTGCTTTGTTATATTGTCTAAAAAACAACCTGTACAAGCACCATATAAAGCACGGTTCCGCCCGCAATGGAAAGCAGCATCTGGCGCTTCCACATATGTAAGCCAATCACGGCTATGATGGCAATCAGTTCCGGCAGACCGTGGGTGTTGCCCAGTATCTCTACGTTTTTCAGGCAGTAGATAACGAGCATACCAAAAATAGCTGACGGAAGTGCCCGCCCCAAATACTGGATGTAGGCAGGAGTTGGTTTATTAGAGGAAAATACAATAAAAGGTAAAAAACGAGTTATCATGGTACCAAGTACGCAGACGCCGATGGTAACAATCTGTTGTGTGAGAGTCATGTCGTAGGGAAGCCTCCTTTTTTATATCATGCGCACAAATCCAAGTCTCTCATGGGTGAGGGATTAGAGAGCTGATGCGGACTTGTCCTCTTTGTTATCAATTGGATTCTTAAAAACAGTCAAAAGTAAAAGTATCATCAGCATAGTCGGAATCATAAAGTTATTTGCGCCAAATAAGATCAGGCAAAGAACGGATACAGCAATTCCAATCAAAGCGGTATAATGTTTTTCTTCCTTTAGCCATTGCTCTAAAAATATGACGATGAACATGGCGGTCATAACAAAATCCAAGCCTTCTGTGTCAAAATGAATAAAAGAACCCAGAATTCCTCCAAGTGTGGAGCCGAACACCCAATAGAGATGATTGAGGGCGGTCACAAAAAACATAAACCACGCTGTGTCCACATCTTTAGGTATATTTGCGGTATAGTTGATGGAAAAGGTCTCATCGCACATTCCGAAGATGAGATATTTCTTTTTCCAACCGGTATCCTTGAATTTTTCCAGCATGGAAATACCGTAAAACAGATGTCTTGCCTGTATCATGAGAGTCATCGTAAATGCCTGAATGGGATTGAATGCTCCAAGCAGCAGGCTCACCGCAACAAATTCCAAAGAACCTCCAAATATAATAAAGCTCATAATCATCGGGTAGATAAAGCTAAAGCCCGAAACATTCATATAAATACCATAGGTCAGCCCCAGAAACCAAAAGCCCGCAAAGATAGGGATTGTATACGGAAATGCCGCCTGAAATGAGTTTTTTATTATCGTGTATCTCTTCATGTCTAAACTCCTGTTAATCTATAATTTGTACTAAGTCTAATCAATAGCAATGCATTTATTATAACTTTGACAATCCATACATTCAATTATATAATTGTATGTACAACAATTTTGATTGGAGGTTACTATGCCTGTAAATTCATTTGAAAATTATCCGCTGTCATGGAAACCGGATAAATCAAGATTAAAAGCGCCCTATTATCTGTCGCTTGCAAAAGCACTGGAAAATGATATTGCGAGAGGGCTTCTGGCACCCGGAACGAAATTACCGCCGCAAAGAGAGCTTGCGGATTATCTGGATTTGAATTTTACTACAATTACAAGAGTGTACAAGCAATGCGGACAGAAAGGGCTTGTGTACGGAATTACAGGAAAAGGCACCTTTGTATCTCCGAATGCTCTGCGTTCGGTTACGATATCAGCGGGAAACTTTTCCGGTGACTGCATTGACCTTGGTATTGTTGCGTCTTTTGAGGAGTGCAATGCCATGCTTTTGGAATGTACCGCAAATATATTGGAGCAATCACAGGTTGCCTCTTTGTTTGACTACAACAATCCGACCGGCATCCCCTATCAGAAGATGGCAGGATTAAACTGGATGTCCTCGTTTGGGATAGAGGCAGATATCGATCATGTGGCGATTGTCTCAGGAACACAAAATGCCCTTGCAATCGCCCTGCTTGGCTTATTTTCTCCGGGCGATCAGATTGCGGTAGATACTTTTATTTTTGCAAATTTTATTGAGCTTTCTAGAATCTATCACATTCAACTCATACCCATCGAGGGGGATGAGAACGGTATGATACCGGAGGAGCTGGAAAATGCCTGCAAGCAAAATAAAATTCAGGGGGTTTTTCTTATGCCGTGCTGCAGCAATCCGACCACAATTATGATGAGCGATAAGCGAAAGAGGGCACTTGCAAAGATAATTGAAAAATACAGGCTTTTGGTTATCGAGGATGATATTCATGCTTTTATGACAGCAGGGATTATGCCGGATTACCGCCAGTCGTTTTTCAGTATTCTCCCAGAGCAGACCGTTTATCTGTGCGGTACGTCAAAATCAATCTGCTCTGGTCTTCGAGTTGCCTACCTTGTATTTGGTGAGCGTTTGAAGGAAGGGATTTTATCTGCTATTTTTAATGTTAATGTAAAAACGTCATCTCTTGATGCGGAGGTCATTACGCAAGCTATTTTAACAGGAACAGCGCACAAAATTGTAGCGAAAAAGCGACAGCTTGCCGAGAGGCGAAATGCGCTGTTCGATGAATATTTTGATAATAAGGTTCCAAACGGTCACCCATACAGCTATTACAGATGGCTTCCGATTTCAAATGAGAAAAACGGAGGCGTGATAGAAGCGGAGCTGATGGAGCGAGGAATTCGGGTTTATCACTCCGATCGGTTTTTATCCGGTAAATATAGCGATGATGCGTTTCTTCGTATTTCGTTGGCAACGGTGGATGACGAGAATAGACTGAGAAGCGGATTGGAGATATTGAAGGGGTATTTGGATGAGAATTGAGGAGGAATGTCGCCTATAGCCTAAAATTGGTACTAAAAAATTTCTTGACATGGACTTAACTCCAGATGCTAGTCTAATACTAACAATAGAAAAAGCAAAAGGAGAAAAAAATATGGAATATACAAAATTGGGAAACACGGACATTCAGATTTCTCTTGCATGGCAGTTTGAAAAGGATGTGGCATCACCGATTATCGGAGCCACCAAGCTGAAATACTTTGATGATGCCGCAGGTGCGTTTGGGATAAAGCTGACGAAAGAGGATATTGATTATTTAGAGGAACTTTATGTTCCGCATAAAATCGTCGGAGCGATATAATGTTACCGAGCTGGTGTATTATAATCCAAAGGTCTTGCGAAACCCGCTTGGTGTAATCCCGTGAATTGCTTTAAATGCCGCGCTGAATTTTGCTGAATTTTCATATCCGCATAGATGGGCGATATTTTTAATATTCAATTCATCATCGGCTAACATCTGCATGGCACGCTTCATAATGGCTTCTCTCATGTAGGCGTACAGCGTAATATTATACAAACTTTTAAATGAAATACGCAGCTTGCTCTCACTCATCTGAGCAAGGTGGCATAGCTCTTCTGTGGTAGGCAGCGAAAGAGGATTTTGATCAATTCGCTCCTTTACCCGGTAGAGCTTTTTTTCGTCATTCCAAGTCACATAGTTGCGGCGGCTGTTTTTTTGCTTCTCTCGGTCCAAATTATGAGCAAACAAGCAAAGCAGTTCGATTGCCTTGCACAGATATGCCGGAGGAGGAAGCCGGTTGCCGCGCACACCCCACCGAAGCTGTTCCATAACAAGCATTACATTCGGCGTGTCAACGTGCTGAGTTTTCCAATTGACAGCATCCTTGACACGAATCGGATAGGAGGACCCGGTCGCATTCAAAAAAGTTTCAATACAAGAATCAAAGATAAGCACACTGGTAAAACAAACATGCATTCCCGCGGGAACAGTAATACGCACCGGACTTCCTGGGTTGATGAATAGATGTGTAAACGGAGTAAGGGTGCGGGGAGCTTTTCCCTTTTGTGTCAGGGTGATTTCTCCGGTATCAATACACAGGACAAAGAGGCAGGGCAACTCGATATGCATGGTGTAATTAAGAACGTTCTGTGTTGTAAACCAGGCACTGCCTACAAATAGTCCGTCGCAAGAATGAACTTCGTTAATCCAGCCATTTTCCCATGTCCCCGGAAAGGTATGAAAAGCATAATGATTATGGTACTTTGTATCAAAATGCAAATGATCTGTCATTGCGCCAAGACCCAGCTTATATTCCTCGGTATAACCCATAATTTATCTCCTCCATTTCTATTTCAAATTAGCTCGATTATAGCATGGAAAAAGAAAATGAGTCAAGAAAAAACAATCCAAAATGTGATAGAAATACTCCAAAACAAATATGAAAAACAAAGAAAAATTATAATTAGTTCCTGTATTTAGGGATGTTTTGAAAGTTATAAAAAATTATAACCTAGCATGAGACAGACTATCCTAGATTGACACGAAAAATAGGGCATGATAGAATACCAACATGAGTTAGCGGTGTCTAACTTGGTTTGGAAGCGCGCACTAAGCTTTTAATATGAAATCAACAATAAGGAGATAGTAGAATAATATGAAAAAATTAAATAAAAAGTTTCTTTTACCCTTGATGGTAATGGCAGTCCTATTAGTAACCGTTGGATGCCAAGGAGCAAATACTTCAGAAACAGCAGCAGTAGCAGAAACAGAAGCAACAGCGGAAACAACTAAAGACTCACAAGCTGAGGCAACAGAGGAAGCGCAGGACGTACAAGAGGAAAGCGGAACACGTACGGTAAGTACGGTGATGGGCGACATTGAAGTTCCTGCCAATCCACAAAGAGTAGTTGTTAATTGGTATATCGGAGATGTATTAGCACTTGACCTCAACGTGGTAGGTTACAATGCGTGGGCACATGAAGCTATGCCGTTTTATGATAAAATGATGGCGACTACAGGAATTGAAAATTGGGAACAAGAAGAGGTTATGGCACTTGATCCTGATTTAATCATTACATACAGTCAAGATGATTATAATACCTTTAACAGTATTGCACCCGTACTTGTTGTACCGGAAGAAGGTATGACATCTCTTGAGCGTGTTCTCTTTATCGGAGAAGCAACAGGAAGAAGTGAGCAGGCACAAGCAGCGGTAGATACTTTTAATACAAAGCTTGATGCTGCAAAGGAAACCTTGGAAGGAGACGACTTCAAAGGAAAAACCTTTAGTATTAACGAAGACTGGGGTTCTGCATCCTACGGTGTGTATTATGAAACCGGCTCCAGAGGAGGTACACTGTTATATGAATACCTTGGTTTGCAAAAACCGGAGAAGCTGGAGCAGTTGGTTGAAGAAACAGGTGAAGGCAGAGGAGGCTTGAGCTATGAGGTGGCAGCCGAATACTTTGGAGATTATATGATTTGGTTCCGTCCTTATGATGCGGTAGAGGATAATCCGTCTGAATATGAGCTGACCCCGATTTGGGAAAGCCTTCCGGCAGTACAAGCAGGGCAGGTAGTCACTGTACCGGGAAATATGAGTGGTTTATTCTACTATTCTGACGTACTCAGTGTAACAGCGCAGCTTGATTATATTATTGACAAGTTAAATGAAGTTGTTAAGTAGGGATATTATAGGCTGATTAGTATAAGCTGAGAAAGGATTTAAGTATTATGCAAAAAAACTCCAACAAGCGTCGAGGTGCAGTAAACTTCGTGTTTTATATGTTTGTGGGAGCAGGGCTTTTAGTTCTGATGTCGGCGGTGTCGATTTCTTTCGGCGCCGCCGACATGGATTTGTCTACCGCTTGGGGTGCAATTTTTAAATTTGACCCTAATCTGACGGAGCACCAAATCATTAAAACCCTGCGTTTTCCCAGAACTGTAGCGGATGTTATCGTCGGTTGCAGTCTTGCTATTTGCGGTGCATTGATGCAGGGAACAACAAGAAACCCTTTGGCAGACTCTGGTCTGATGGGTATCAGCAGCGGTGCAACCTTTGCGATTGCACTGGCAATGGCATATATGCCGGGCCGCAGCTATGGACAGACCATGCTTTTTGCATGTCTTGGTGCGGCTGTAACAACAGGAATGACTTATTCCATTGCTTCTTTTGGAAAGCGCGGCATGACACCGCAGAGACTGGTACTTGCAGGTATTTCAATTTCCATGATGTTTGGTGCATTTAGTCAATATATTTCAATTAAATACAATTTAGGACAAGCGCTGATATATTGGACTGCCGGCGGAACAGCAGGGGCTAAGTGGAGTGAACTGGCAATTGTAGCTCCCTTTTTTCTGGTATCGGTAATAGTAGCAATCGCACTTTCACCTTCCGTTACGGTTATGAGTTTGGGAGAAGATGTTGCAATTGGTCTTGGTATGAAAACCGGATTTGTAAGAGGAATTTCAACGCTAATCGTGTTGGTGTTAACAGGTCTTTCCGTGATTGTGGTTGGTCCCGTTGGCTTTGTGGGATTGATTACACCTCATATCGTTCGGTATCTGATCGGTGTTGATTATCGCTATATCATTCCGGCATCCGGTTTATATGGTGCGCTTTTAACTGTATTTGCGGATTTGACCGGAAGATTGATCAATAAACCGTATGAAACACCTATCGGCGTAATTTTTGCGGTAATCGGTGTTCCGTATTTCCTCTATCTTGCAAGAAAGCAAAGGAGGGAGTTTGAATGAGAAAGCAACGTTTCACAATAAAACATGGAATTATGGTTTTGATTATAATGCTTGTTCTGCTCGTTGTGATTGCGATCATGGGCGTTAATTCGGGAAAGATGAACTTATCGGTTTATGAGGTATTTCAGGTACTTCTTGGAAACGGGACAGAGAAACAAAAGCTGATTGTGTTTGAATTTCGACTTCCCCGCATTATTCTTGCGGTACTGGTAGGATTTGGAATGGGCGCATCCGGCAGTATTATGCAAAGTCTTTTAAGAAATGATATGGCAAGCCCGGGAACCTTAGGTATTAGTTCCGGTTCGGGATTATTTGTTTTGATTTTTGTAGTAATGTTTGCTTCGAAAGGAATTTCGTCCGCTCTTACATTGCCGCTTTTGGCGTTTGTAGGAGGAATGACGGCTGCGGCATTGATTTTCTTGTTGTCTTATCGCAGAGGCAGGGATATATCGCCGACCGGATTGATTCTGACCGGTGTTGCCCTATCAAGCGGTTATGGAGCCGTAACGACACTTCTGACACTCAAATTGGATGACACTCAGATGGAGTTTATGCAGCGCTGGAGCGCGGGAAGCCTTTGGGGCGACGAGTGGAATTATCTGATGGTATTAGCGCCATGGACTCTTATTTTATTGGTCTATGTCATCTATAAATCGAGAATACTCAATACCCTTCATCTTGGAAATGAGACGGCAACCGGCCTTGGTGTGGCAGTAAAAAAAGAATTTTTGGGACTATCGGTTGCATCCGTGGCATTATCTTCCGGATGTGTAGCTCTTGGCGGAAACTTCTTTTTTGTAGGTATGATATCTCCTCATATGGCAAGAAAATTAGTTGGTCCTAACCATAAGCTGTTGCTGCCAGCTTCTTGTTTATCAGGAGCGCTTCTTGTCCTATTGGCGGATACGATTACCCGTACCATCAGTCTTGGAACGGAAGTACCGACGGGTATTGTTATTACCGTGCTCAGTACCCCGTATTTCTTATATTTATTAGCGAAAGCAAGTTAGTATTTTGCGGACAGTAACAAAGGAAGGAGAAAAAATGAACAGTATTACAACGAGTAATTTAGATATTTCTTATGAAGAAGAGCTGATTGTAAAGGCTCTTGATATGAATATTCCTCATGGAAAAATAACATCGATTATCGGTCCCAACGGATGCGGCAAATCGACGGTGTTAAAAGCGATAGGGCGTATCTTGAAACCAAAGAACGGTATGGTATATTTAAGCGGTGAAGATATACGCAAGCTTTCTACGAAGGAGGTAGCGAAAAAAATGGCAATTCTTCCTCAGACGCCAACAGCTCCCAGCGGTTTAACGGTGAGCGAATTAGTGGCTTATGGAAGATTTCCGCATCAAAGCGGCTTTGGTAAATTAACGCCGGAGGATAAAAAAATAGTGCAGTGGGCACTGGATATAACAAAGCTAACGGAATTCGAACATCGAGAAGTCGATACCCTTTCCGGAGGTCAGAGACAGCGAGTATGGATTGCAATGGCATTGGCGCAGCAAACCGATTTGATTTTGCTTGATGAGCCGACCACCTATCTTGATTTGGCTCATCAGTTGGAGGTTCTGACTTTGCTGAATGAATTAAACCGCAAACAGGGCTGTACGATTGCAATGGTGCTTCATGACCTAAACCTTGCGGCGCGCTTTTCCGATTATATGATAGCCATACGGTCGGGTAAAATTATAAGCCACGGAAATCCAAAAGAAGTTATGCGAGAAGAAGTACTAAAGGAAACCTTTTCTATTGATGCACAGATTGTACATGAGCCAAGAACCGGAAGACCGGTATGTCTTACCTATGACCTTCTTTCCGTTGAAACCGATTACCGGGAAGAGGTGGCTGCTGTATGAAGACTGTATTAAGAATATTTGGAGAAGCAAAAAAATACTGGATTTATCTGATTATCGCTTTTTTTGCGCTTGTTATCTCGACAATTGCCGGTTTCTACATGCCTTGGGCATTGCGTGAACTGACAAGTCTTGCCACACAGCAGTCTGGTGATTTTGCGAAAGAGGCACTTCGAATTGGACTTCTTTTATTGCTGACAACTGCATTACAGGCAGTAGGAAACTCAGTCTCCGGGTATTTGAACCATTATGCAGCGCTTCATTATGTAGCAGATTTGCGTAAACGCCTTTACAGTAAGCTACAGCATATGAGCCTTCGCTATTTTCACAAAAGCAGGACGGGTGATTTGACCGGTCGTGTTGTGAACGATGCACTGGATGCAGAAATGCTGCTTGCACATGTCATTCCCGATTTTGTTATGAATACCTTAACTCTTATCGGAGTGGGATTTCTTTTATTTACCATTAATTGGCGTCTTGCACTAATGAGTATTATTACGGTTCCGATTTTGCTCGGCATTACGATTTGGCAAAGCCGTCATGTGTCTCCGGTCTGGAAAGAAAATTCAAAAATACGCGGAGAATTGGCGGGAACGGTACAGGATAATTTATCCGGTATTAAAGAAATACAGATTTTTAATCAACAAAAGCATGAAGAAAATAAGGTAGGTATATTGTCAATCAGACATAGCATGGCTTATCTTCGTGCCAGCTTTTTCTTTGAGATGACCTATCCGTTGCTGTCATTTATTACGGCTCTTGGAACGGTAATTGTTGTTATTTACGGAGGCAGTCTGCTGAGCCAGAATAAGGTAGCCATTGCAGATATCGTTGGTATTGTGATGTATCTATCCATGTTTTATAACCCGATTAAAAGTTTCTCAAGGCTTGCGGAGCAGGCAGGAGAGGCAGCCGCCGGTTGCAGGCGTGTATTTGAGGTTCTGGACGAAAGTTCAGATGTGAAAGAGAAAAAGGATGCGAAGATACTGCCTCGTGTTGCGGGGAAAATTGAATTGAAGGACCTTACTTTCTCCTATCAGGAGGATATGAAGGTTTTAAACAACATTAATCTTACGATTTTGCCGGGGCAGACGGTTGCCTTGATTGGAACAACCGGTATTGGAAAGAGTACGATTGCGAATTTAATTAACCGTTTCTATGACCCGCAGGAGGGCAAAGTATTAATCGATGGGGTGGATATTAAGAATGTCACCCTAACCAGTCTTCGCGATAATATATCCATGGTTTTACAGGATACGTTTCTATTTAACGGAACGGTCTATGAAAATATTGTTTACGGATGGAAAGATGCAACGAAGGATGATGTGATTGCCGCGGCAAAAGCAGCCAATGCCCATGACTTCATTGAAAAGATGGAAAATGGTTATGATACACTTATAGGAGAGCGCGGAATTAGGCTTTCAGGCGGACAAAAACAAAGATTGTCGATTGCCAGAGCTATACTGCGAAACTCTCCGATTCTTATTTTGGATGAGGCTACTTCAGCTCTAGATACGAAAACAGAACAAGAGATACAGGGTGCGTTAGATGAGATATCAAAGGAACGCACGACTCTTATTATTGCACATAGACTTTCGACAATCCGCCATGCGGACCAGATTGTTGTACTGGAAGGAAACGGAATTGCGGAAATCGGAAAGCATGAGGAGCTGATTGCAAAAAATGGAATTTATGCACAGCTTTATGCGGCGCAGGACCACTAAAACAAACTGAATACTTTCCATTTGGATAGTAAATTACTTCAAAGTATATTCTTGTCAAAGTAAAATAGAGTGTTAAAATAGAAGTAAAATAATCTGAGAAACATGGAGGCTACTATGAGCGCGATATTTACGAGAACAAGTGTCAGAAGCTACGAAGATAAAGAAGTGGAAGCAGAAAAGGTTGAGCAGCTCTTAAGGGCGGCGATGGCAGCGCCTTCTGCCGGAAATCAACAGCCATGGGAATTTTATGTTGTGACGGATAAGAGTAAGCTGGAGAAGCTTTCAAAATGCAGCATGTATGCGGGATGTGCAAAAGATGCTCCGCTTGCGATTGTCAACTGCTACCGCAAAGAGATTAAAATGCCGGAGTATGCAGAAATTGATTTGAGTGCCAGTACGCAGAACTTATTACTGGAAGCAACTGAGTTAGGTCTTGGAGCTGTTTGGCTTGGAATTGCACCGCACAAAGGCCGAATGGAGGCAGTGAGAGAGATACTCGAAATACCCGAGGAGTTGGAGGTTTTTGCGGTAATTCCGTGCGGCTACCCTCAAAAAACTGCAAAGCAGCAGGATAGATATGAGGAAGCACGCATACATTATGTAAAATAGAAGTATTTTTAAGCAGCATGACGAAGCTGGAAGCAGATTTTTAGGATATGAATAACAGCAGGAAAGGGGTCTCATTCTTATGGGACTCCTTTCCTATATTTGGACAAATTTACAGAGGAAATGTTTAACAAAATGTACAATAGACAGTCAGGGAATGCTATGCTATAATAGCGGTAATTATGAAATAGGAGTATGTAATGGAAAATAGGAATTGGGACGATTATTTAAATACGGAAATTGACTGTAACTGCGGCATGAAGCACAGTTGTGAAATAGATAAAATTATTGTAGAGGAAGGCGCAATCTCAAAGCTTTCCGAGTTTATTATGGCAGGCTTTTATCACAATACCTGCATTGTATGCGACCAGACGACCGAAGAGATTGCAGGTAAGATGGTATATCAGGAGCTTCGAAACAATCTAATTCAGTTTGAACCGATTGTGTTGAAGGAGAAAGAGCCAATCGCAGATGAGAAAAGCATCGGTGAGATTATGATGCACATTGCTCCGAAATGCGATTTGATTATCGGAGTAGGCTCCGGCACGATTAACGATTTATGTAAATTCATCAGCTTTAAGATGGGAATTGACTATATTATTGTAGCTACAGCTCCGTCCATGGACGGCTATGCCTCGAATGTATCTGTCTTGATTAACAATCATTTGAAATGCAGCTACGAGGTAGGGCGTGCGAAGGCTGTTTTTGCAGATACAGATATATTGGCTGAGGCACCGCTGCACATGATTTCGGCAGGTGTCGGCGATATATTGGGGAAATATGTATGCCTCACGGATTGGAAGCTGTCTCATCTTGTTACCGGGGAATATCATTGTGATTTTGTTGAGGCACTTGTCAGAGATTCCTTGGACCTTGTGGTCAAAGCGGCAGACAGATTGAAGGAGCGGGATAAGGAGGCAATTTCGTCTCTTATGGAGGCCTTAATTTTATCAGGGATTGCAATGAGCTATATCGGGAACTCCAGACCGGCTTCGGGAAGCGAGCACCATCTGTCACATTTTTGGGAACTGACCTTCTTGCAGGAAAACCTGCCGTGTCCGCTTCATGGAACGAAGGTGGGAATAGGAACGGTTGCCGCGATAAAGCTGTATAATCGGGTGAAAGAGAATTTGGGGTATATAGATTTGTTGGCTGCACCAAGCTTTGAGGAAGAAGAGTGGCAGGAACAGATAAAAAGCGTATATGGTCCGGCAGCGGAGGATGTGATTGCGCTGGAGGAGAGAGTACATAAAAACAGCAATGAGGCAGTGGCAGAGAGACGGGAAGTTGTAAAAGAAAAACGAGATGAGATTATCAACCTGATTAACCATCTGCCAAAAGCGGAGGCAATCAGTGAAATTCTAAGTTCGCTGGATGCTCCGTATTTACCGGAGCAGGTGGATATCAACATGCAGCTTTTGAAAAACAGCATTATCTACGCCAAGGAGCTGAGAAACCGCTACGGGCTTTTACAATTGCTATTTGATTTGGGTGAATTGGAAAAATTTCGCACGCAGGATATGAATGAATTTATAGAAATATGGCTATAATCCAAAATAAAAAGGAGTGAGCCAAATGAAATTTTATGTGGATCCAGATGTCTGTATTAGCTGCGGACTTTGCCCTGAAAAAGAAGGGGAAGTATTTCGAATGAATGATGAGGGAGTAGCAGAAGCATATCAGGAAGCGACGAAGGATAATGAGGAAAGTGCTATTGATGCGATGGATAGCTGCCCGGTAGAGGCAATTTCGCAGGTTTAAAAAAACGTTAAATTATGCAAACGAAAAAATGAAAGTAATCACCACTTAGCGGTAGATTAAATGTCATTTTTTCGTTTGATTTATATTTAGGAGAAATTATTTATCATTCGTATAGAATAGCAGCAAAGAAATCAAGTTCCAATGACTTCTGAGTTTTTATTTAATAAGGATTTTCGTATTAGGTCAACCGGAATAACGGAAAAGGCGAGCAACCCGACCAAAATCAAATCATTAAAATCGAGTTTAACCGTCCGAAAAACAGTTCCGCCATAATAAATAATGATGGTTTGAATAATGGTTACGAATCCCATTATTAATATAAAAGGCTTATTTGCTGCCAAATAGTCTAATAGATTCATTTGATGAGTTCTGGCTGAAAAACTTGTAAATATAGCAGAATACATAAATAGAGAGAAAAAGGCAGTCATCTTATAAGCATCATCCTGAAATCCAAATAAGCTTTGTATGGCAGAGCTTTTTAGGAAAAAAAGGCATAAGCAGGTGGAATAAATACTGTTTACGGTTATCTGCTGCAACATATACGGATTAATAATTTTTTCATCACGTGATTTAGGCTGTTCATTCATGTAACTAAGCCGCGCCTTTTCACCGCTAAAAGCGAGGCCAGCTAATGTGTCCATAACAATGTTAATCCAGAGCATTTGTATAACCGTGATCGGAGAATCAATCCCGATAAGAGGTCCGATTACAGTAACTCCAACTGCGCACATGCAAATACTTAGCTGATAAATAATAAATTTACGTATACTCTTAAAAATAGTACGCCCATAACAAACCGCCTTGGAAATCGATATGAAATTATCATCAAGAATTACGATATCTCCGGCTTCTTTCGCTACTTCTGTACCACTTCCCATAGCAAATCCAATGTCAGCCTGTTTCAGTGCAGGGGCATCATTTACGCCGTCGCCTGTCATACCCACCACAAGTCCTTTTTCCTGCGCTATTCGCACCAGCCGGCTTTTGTCTGACGGTAGGGCACGAGCTACAACTCTTAGGTTCGGGAGCTTATTTGAAAGGGTGCTATCCGACATAGCATTCAGTTCATTAGAGGTTATGACTAAATCACTATGATTTCTTATTAGTCCGACTTCTTTTGCGATGGCGCGGGCAGTAGGAGCAGAATCACCTGTAATCATAACGGTTTGAATACCGGCACTTTGAACCTCCTGTATCCCTTTTACTGCATCAGGACGGATTTCATCACGCAGCCCCACAAGCCCTACCAGAATTAGATTTTCAAATCTATTTGTGTTTTTTGAGCCTGTATTTCCGCTATTACTGGTCACGGCGATTGCAATCATACGAACTGCTTTTTCTGCAAAGTGTTTTAAAATATTATCTAGCTCAGATTTATTGGCCAATGGAGAAACATTGCCGTACTCATCATAATACTTCGTACAGGAAGTTAATATTTTTTCCGGAGCCCCCTTTACTAAAGTAACATTCCAGTCTCCGGATATAGTAGTAGCCATGTATTTTAAATCACTTGTAAACGGTATTACATTTACCTTTTTAATATTTTTATTATTACTTTTTAAATTTGAAGTAAATTCCAGCATGGCACGGTCTGTTGCATTTCCGCCTATCGCAACACCCTGATTCAGACTGGCGGCACAATTATACTGTATGGAGTCATTTAAAATCTGCCATATTTTTGAATTATTTATCCCAACTTCATTTTTATTCCATACCTTACCATTTCCAGCAATAAAATGGGTTACATTTAATTTTCCTTGTGTCAATGTCCCTGTTTTATCAGTAAACAGTATATTGAGACTTCCCGCTGTTTCAATGCCTACCAGCTTGCGTACCAATACATTGTCTTTTAGCATACGCTTCATATTAGCGGAAAGGACTACTGTTATCATCATCGGAAGTCCTTCTGGCACAGCCATAACAATGACGGTAACAGCGAGTGTGCATGCTTTTATCAGATGCGGAAACATGATACTCCAGGTAGTGACTGTTTTTAAAATAAGTGTAAGATTAAATTCATTATCCAGGATAATGTTATTAAAAAAATATGCACACACAGAAAAAAGAGCAGCCACATACCCAAGTTTACCAATTGATTCTGCAAGGCCACGCAGGCGAATTCTAAGTGGACTTTCCCTTGTTTCTTCTTGAATTTCAGCACCGATACGTCCATAGTAGGTATTATCTCCAACGGCAGTAACCTCCATCACCCCTTCTCCGGAGCATACAATCGTGCCCGAAAACAGCATTGTAGGATTTAAAAAGTTATCCTTGCTTAATCCGGGTTTTTTAATTAAACTCTGAGGGGATTTTGTGACTTCTTTACTTTCTCCGTTCAATGAAGATTGATCTACATCGATATTTCCTTCCATTATAAGACCATCTGCCGGAATCCGATCACCCGATTGCAGTAAAATGTTATCGCCGACAACAATTTCATTTACCGGTATTTGTATTAACCCATCTGCCCGATAAACTCTGCACTCAATGCGGGCGGCTTCTTCCTGGAGCTTTTCAAAAGCAGATTCGCTGCCATATTCGGACAAAGTAGATACAAAGGTTGCCAGTAAAATGGCTATCGCAATTCCAATCGTTTCAAACCAACTAGACTCATGAAACAAAAAAATAATATTGATAACAAGTGCAATCAATAAAATTTTAATAATCGGATCGCCGAAACTCTCTAAAAAACTAAGGAGAAATCCTTTCTTTTTTTTCCTGCTGATAAGATTTTCTCCATATTTATTTCTGGCTTGTCTCACTTCATCATCTGTTAATCCGCGCTTTCCGTTGCGACTATCATAATTTGGCGTAGTATTTTCTTTTAAGGCTAGATTACTGTTCATATTCTTTCTACCTCCTTTCAGTTATAATATGTAGACAAGTGTGGGAATAGAATTTAACTTTTTATTGTTTGTATTTAGAGATACATTTAACTCAAAATGGAAGATTGATTTCAGAATGTGAATCTTGTTTACAAAACGGGAAAGTGGGATTACATTTAACCATAATTTATCAAAAAAATCAAAATTTTGTCCATTCGAGCTCTCAAATGTCCCATTCGTGCATTATGATTGAATTTCAAAAAAATTTATGCTAATTTATTTAATATAAACAGCAGTTTTATTAGGGTCTACAGCATTTGCAGCCAGTGGTTCTTATAATTTCACTTTTACTGCTAACAGTTCAACACAATACTCTACATATGTAGCAAAGGCCAATACGACAGATCATGCAATACTTTCTCCAACATCAGGTAATTTAACCACTTCGCGCTATATTACGATGTTTGTGCAAAAGGCTGGGAGCGATGTATCACTGGGATACAAGTTATCGTCAAATTCAGGCAGTAAAGAAATATCATATAGTACAACGTCCACTGGTAATCATAGATTAAAAGCAGTTCCAAGTGCTGTAGGTCCTACATCAACAGGTACATGGACACCATAAAGAGAAAAAATATATTCTGAACCTGCACAGAATATATTATGAAGGTATTAATTATTTGCTGGCTATAGATTTATTCATAATTTTACAAGTAGGAGAGTTGAAGATGCCCAAAAAGATAATAATAATTAGTATATTTATGTCATTTTTTTTCATAATGGCAGGATGTAGAAATTCAGAGGCCACTAGCCAACAGTCTGAAGACGAGTGGAACTTTCAGGTAGATGAAATGCTTAACGATGATTTGAAAGCTAACTTTTCGGTGGAATTTCCAGATGATTTTAAACCTGAAGTGATAGAAGCAGCGGCAGATAAAGATTATTTTCTCAATAATAAAGAGCAAATAAAAGAATTTTTATTTAAAGATATTCCGACACAGGAAATTAAGGAAGAGGTAAACGATTACGAAGGGCTTACAACAGTAATAATAAGAAATAACGAGAGATGCCTGTTGTTTGGTAATGATAGTAGTTCATTATATTATTCAAATAATGAAACATTATCCGACTGTTACAATCTAATATATTCTGGTGGAACATCAGCACAAATATTCTCAAGGGATTTAGAACGCTTTAAAGGCGATGAATTACCTGGGATTTCTCAAGAAGCGGCACGGGAACTGAGTGATGAAATGTTAACAATGTCTGGATTTAAGGCTGGTTTTGAACCCGAGTGCTATGCATTGGATGTGAACGTTATGAATGACATTTGGGAGGAAAATAATTTTTCTTCTGTTTCCTTTACGAATCGTAGCGAGTGGATAGAGGGAGAAGATGCCTATCTTTTTATTTATCAAGGTAATGTTAATGGGATTGCAGTTGGATATTCTGAAAATGCAGGATTATCATCGTTTGCTTATAATTTAGTAGGAAAAGATGGAATTATTACATCAAGTGTAGGATGCAATTTAAGTAAAATTGAATCAGAAACAGTTGATGTTATTCCTCCTGAACAAATGTATGAAATAATTAAAAATAGGTTTAATAACCTTATGATAAAAAAGGTGGAAATTACAGATTTATCTCTTACATATGAAATAACAGAATATTCTTTTGACACTTTTATAGCAGAATTATCTCCAGTATGGATTTGTACTTTTTCCTATGAAGAAAGTGATACAAACAATAGTTCGAATAAAGTTATAAATACTTTTAGGTTTAATGCGATTACGGGAAAGGATATCTAACTATGAAAGATAGTAAAATACGTTCCTTTTTTAATATGATGAAAATGAATTTGTTTCAGAGTATAATATCCTTTAAGTTTATTGTACTGACATGTGGAATTATACTTGTTTTTTATGCAAGTGCATGGGATACGCTGCAGCTCTTGATAAAAGGAAAATTTAGTGGATATAGTAGCATGGTATCTCTTTTTTCCAGTATCATAGGGCTTGATCGTTTTAAGTCAGTTATTATAATCTTGTTAGCTTCCATTTATACTTCGAGTTTTTGCGAAGACTGGAACAGTCGTTTTCTCCATATGATTGTTGCACGTAGTTCTGTTAGGATGTATGCGTGGGCCAGACTGACGGCAAACGCATGTGCAATTTTATTTTCATTTTTGGGAAGTGTATTAGTATTTTCAATTTCGTTTTCCTATTTATTTCATTTGCCAATGGTCAATCATAAAGAGATATTACAGATTATTTCCAACTTTTCACCATATGAAAATATTGTGAAGAATTATCCTGGTATCTTATACATATTACTTATTACCTTGATTTTTGGTCTTTCTGTCGTTTTTCTATGTACGGTTGGGATGGTTTTTACTGTATATTTCCCAAATAAATTTGTCGCTATTGCAATGCCATTTATAGCTTATTACATATTATGTTCTCTTACACTTTTTTTTCCTGAACCACTTTCTTTTTTTGGATTATCAACAGGGGTAAAATTAATTCCGTTGGGGGCGCTGGGTAACTTTTTATATACAATAGGAGTACTAACCGGCTTATGGCTTCTTTCATGTTTTTACTTTGAAATTATTTTAGAAAAGAGGTTAGAGAATGAAATCCTATAAGCAGGTCTTGAAAGTTACGCTGTTTCAATTTCTAAAATGGAGACGAGATTATCGTATTCATATGATAGTTATTACCGTACTGATATTATTATTGAAATATACAAGCGGAATTAAAACGTTTGCCAAAGTTTCCGGCTATCCATCTTCGCCATGGTTATTGCCAATACTAATGGAGAATTATTATGTTAGTATGGGACTTTTAAAAGTTCTACTGCTTTTTGGTGTTATTTTTTTGTTTTGTGATGCTCCATTCTTTGATCCTGCAAAACCTTATCTTTTGATACGATGTAAAAGAAGGGCATGGTGGCAGGGAGAAGTACTTTACATTATTATGACCTCTTTTTTTTATTTATGTGTTATAACAATCGGCAGTGTGTTGAGCTTGTTGCCAAACGTAGCTTTTATGTCAGATTGGGGAAAAGTATTAGGAACACTTGCGCTTACAAATGCGAGAGATACTTATGCGCCTACATTGTCTTTTTACCCTAGTTTAATAACAATCTACTCTCCAATCTATGCAATGTTTTTGTCATTTGTACTTAATTGGTTAGCATCAGCTTTATTAGGACTGATTATTTATTTTTGTAATATTAATTTAAAAAGGAAAGAGCCAGGTTTGGCTCTTGCAAGCTTTCTGGTATTAGTTGACCCTATTGTTCGTTACATTGGAAACCCTGATTTCTATTGGATTTCCCCTGTATCTTGGTCAAGTTTGTCTAGTTTAAGCCGATTAAATGGAAATAAATATCCATCTGAACTCTATGCTGTTATTATGTTTCTTATAATTATAGGAACTTTAATTGTTATGATTGCAAAAAACACAAAACATAGAGATATTACATCAAATGATTTTATATAGGAGGAAGTGGTATGGCTGTAATAGAAATTATGAATCTTACAAAACAATTCAATAAATCTATTGTATTAGATAATATATCCATTAACTTTGAAGCAGGTAAGATATATGGATTAGTTGGGCGAAATGGTTCGGGTAAAACGATGTTATTAAAATGTATTTGTGGCTTTGTGATTCCTAGCATAGGCACGATAAGAGTACATAATAAATTATTAGGTAAGGAGATTGATATTCCGGATAATATTGGTACAATTATAGAGAATCCAGGGTTTCTACCTGATTACTCTGCGGTTAAAAATTTGAAGATGCTGGCGATGATTCGTAACCGAATTGGAATAAAGGAAATAAAGGATGCAATTACAATGGTGGGGTTAGACCCTGATAGTAAAAAGAAAGTTGGTAAATATTCACTAGGTATGCGTCAACGATTAGGACTGGCACAAGCAGTTATGGAACAACCTGATATTTTACTTTTAGATGAGCCAATGAATGGTCTTGACAACGAAGGTGTTGAAGATATAAGGAATGTGATTTTAAGTTTAAAAAGGCAGGGAAAAACGATAATAATAGCAAGCCATACAAAAGAAGATATTGAAATTCTATGTGATGAGGTTATTAGAATGGATCATGGAAAAGTTATTGAGCATATAAGTACAAATAGAAATACGTTGGAAAGCGAATGACAGAACTTCGTGAAATACGAAAGAAGGAAGAAATCATTAATTTGATTTTGTGATGATTTGGATATAAAAGACGATAAAATAAAATTCACTTTGTTTACAATTTGTACGGAGTACATGAAGCGTGCTCCGTTTTTATTAGGGCTTTAGCCTGTTAAACTGAATACGTAAATGTCAAATTATCCTCCTGCCAATGAAGTAACGCTGCATCATAAGCGGCGTGGTTTGTAACATTTAACAGATAGGTCTTTTGACCAAGGTAGTCATAAATCTAATTTTAAGGTTTCTATATTTCCCTTTGTATCCGTCAGTTTCGGAACCATATCCAGTAGGTGTGTAAAGTGATAATAAGGATTAAGATTATTTAGCTTTTAGTTTAAAGTTTTTATGAGCAAGTTTCGTTTGGTTTTTAACAAGTTTTGTTTTTAAAAGAAAAAGATTAATGGACGATATAATAAAGTTTTTAACAAAGCATTAATAGAAAAAGAGTTTGGATGAATACAAGTAAAGGTGGATAAGATGTTTCATACTTAAAATTTCGATGAATTTACTATTTTTATAGAAAAATATAGAAAAAAGGTATAAAATATAATAAGTTAGTTCTTAATGTCATAAAACTTATGTAACTAAAGAAATTTAATGTTATAAAATCAGTTGCATATTATAGCAATAATGGGAAACTGGCACAAGGTTTGAATGTGGCTATAATATGAAATATGAATAGATATCAGAAGTAATAATCTAAGATGTATTTATAAAAATTAGGAGGTTGATGTTTATGACAATTAATAAGAAATTGTTGACAATTGGGGATATTTACGCTGGAAAACCAGATGCTAATGATGAAATAAAAGAGCAAGGCTACGATGAGTTTGTTAACAGCTATATCGAACCAACAGGAATAGATATTGAGGAAATAGCCATCACAAAATACGGCTCTCCATATTTTGTGATGGGTGATAAGGGAACAGGAAAAACGGCGTTACTACATTTTCTTGAAAACTATGTTAGGACATTAGATGATGCAGCATGCTCATCCTTTGTTTTTTTTGAAAGTGGATACTCGCAGGTAGATAGAGCAAAATTAAATACAATATCCCAGGCTATCTCAACACCAATAGCCGTGGATGCATCTATAGCTGCATCTGGTAAAGAATTAGAGTGCGACTTTACGTACATTTGGAGATGGCAATTTTATCAAAAAATTATTGATGATAATAAGAGTTTTAATAGTAACCTTTTCATAGATGATGATGACTGGACTAAATTCTGCCATGAGATATCAAAAATCGATAAAACTATCTATAGTGGAAAAATGCGTATTCCAGCTAAAATTACATTCTCAGCAACTACCAATCCTCAATTTGGAACCGTAGAGCCAAGTATTGGTGTTGAACCTTTGGATTTATCCAAACCTCACTTTAACAATACGGCAAGTTATGGCGACTTCATTAAGATCATTCAAAAGGCGGATGACCTTATTCTGAACGTAACAAGAACGGATATACCATACTATATTTTCATTGATGAATTGGAAGCATACAGAAGTGGCAGTGATGTATTCTATCGAGACTTACGAATGATTAGAGATCTTCTTTTTACCACGAAGAGGATGAATGACACTTTTCGTGAAAGAACAAAATTTGTTTGTTCTGTTCGATTGGAGATAGTTAATTCAATAAATCGTTTTGTACAATCCAACCAGTTACACAAAATTATGCAAGGATATGATAAGAGGCTTACTTGGGAATATACGAATACAAACTCGTTTAAGCACCCAATTATTAGCATACTAATAAGACGGATAGAAATGGCAGAAGAAAAAGCTGGTATTGTCAATTCGACACAGCATGATCTTATCAAAAGATGGTTTGTGTCACAAGTTTACAATACACATATATGTACATATATTCTTGATAATACGTGGCACAGACCTCGAGATATAGTGCGGTTAATCCTTGCAGCTCAATCTAAAAATTCAAAAAGATTCTACTCGTTTAATCAAAATGCATTTGAAACATTTATGCACGTCTACTCTAAACAATGCTTGGTGGAAGTACAAGAGGAGATGCGTGCACTCTATACTGCAGAGGAAATAGATTGTATTGTTCAGTGTTTTCGAGGATATAAAACTATATTTTCGTATGATGAAATCAATGAGCGAGTAGGCAAACTGTTTCCCAATACCTTCTTAACCGAGAAACTGGTTACGGTTCTTAATGATTTATACAGGATCGGATTTATTGGGAATTATTTGAATAAAGATACTGCAACCCAATGGGAATATAAGGAGAAGTATTCTTTGTTAATTGATTCACCTTGGAAAATGATTATTCATCCATCATTAAATGTTGAATTGTCTATAAGTGGTAGAAAAGACAAACATTTTAACATTTACGCTAGTGGCAATGTAACACTAGAAAACTCGCAACCTTTATGCCAAGCAGACATTTCTTTAAAGTGTATCGAGTGCAGTGGCACATTTATATTTTCGGCAGGCGAACAAGAATTCTATGCTCAACAAAATTTTCGTGCACCTAAACGATGCATAAATTGCCGAACTGCTCGTAAAAATGCCACTCGTGCATCAAGAGAATATTTTAGTGTTAAGTGTTCTTCTTGTGGAGTAGATGCTAAGGTGCCTTTTGAGCCGAAAGAAGGACACCCTGTTTATTGTTGGGAATGCTTAAATAATAACCACTAACTATACATTTTCCATAAGCTCAGAATTAAGCTATAATTTTCAATGGCCCATTATATTTATTATATGATATTAAATATAAAAGGTTTGAGAAGCTAATTTTAAAATGAGGTGAATTGATTGAAGTATCAATGTCCGTGCTGTGAATTTTATACATATTCAATAGCGCCTAAAGATGATGAAGGTTATATATGTCCTGTATGTTTTTGGGAAAATGATGTTTTTTTGGAAAACGATACAGAATATAGTTGTTGTAACCATGGCATTACATTGCGAGAAGCTAAAAGAAATTATAAAGAATTCAAAGCTTGTGAATTTAGTATGATTTCCTATGTACGATTACCAAAAGAAGATGAGTTAAAAGAGTAAATGTAACTACAAATTATTTAGGGATCTTCCTATTATATTTATAAACAGTCATTAATAAGATATTATTTGATACCAATTATTCATATAACACACAGACAAACAGGAGTTTATTGGAGGATAATGAAATGGCAGATTTTTTATCGGCAGCCTTACCATGGCTGCTAATTGGAATTGCAGTTGCTATTATTGCAGCCAATTTCAGTAGGAAAAAGAGAAAGCTAAGTCCAAAGGAGCAGGGGCATTTGGATAAAGCGAAATCAACAAAGGTAGATTCTGAGGACAATTACATGTCTGTAGGAATGTGTCTGGGAATGTGCGCAGGAACCGTATTAAATTCAATGGGAATTATATCACTTTCGTATGGCATCAGTTTTGGAATGCTCATTGGTATGGTTGTAGGGATGTGTATTAACAAACAAAATCGTTTATAATAACGATTTTTTATAATAGGAACAAAGAGGATGATGAATGAAAGCATTACTGGTAATAGATATGCAAGAAGACTATGTTGGAGAAGGAAGAAATAAAAAACGATTTCCTTATAACCCGGAAATATTAATTCCACGAGTTAATCAGAGAATTTTGGATTTTGTGGATGCAGGAAACATGGTAATCTATATCGTCAATCGATTTTTTTATCAAAGGAAAATATATATACCACAACTTGTTAAAGGGATAAATATTATAGAGCCTAATACAGTTTTTGTTAAAAGTAGAGTCAGCTGTTTTACTAATGCTGAGTTATCTCAGTACTTACGTGACAAAAGAGTAACGGAAGTAGAAATAGTGGGAGTTGACGGAAATTATTGTGTGGCAGCATCAGCGCGTGACGGAAAGAAAAATGGTTTAGCGATTATATTTAATCATTCATGCATTGGAGCAGCAGATGCAGATAAGTTAGAGAAAACACTTAGTCAACTTGCAAATGATGGTATCTCAATCCTAGAATAGTTTTATTTATGGGCGTAATGTGAAGCTGACAAACCTTAATTTATAACCGGGCAGAGGCTCTGCGGTTTTATACCATGTTAACTTAAAGCTAACTATATTAGAATGAAAATATAGAATATGGAGTTATTGAAAAAAATTTGAAAGGTTAGCTGACATCAGAAAACCAAAAGGGCTTCACTCATTGGAATATACTGATAATCATAATAAAAAACAGGAGGAAGGAATTATGAGTGATAAAGAAGAAAAACGAAGAAGCAATGAATATAAAAGAAATCCAATGATTAATTTTTCGGATTCTATAAACCATTCAGTGATAGGTGATTTCAATATTTTAGTAAAAGGTAATTTTATTACAAGGATTATTACAATAATTATTATTGCAGCTATATTATTTTTGGTGATTAAATAATATTTACAGGGGCTTATATGCGTCGTATTATAGTTGACTAGTAAAGTAGCTGTCGCATTAAGTGTGAAGCGCTTCTCATCAAGTAGATAATTGAAAAAGATAAATTTTTCATCCAGCAGGGCACAAATCCGGCTGGAATTTTTATGTTGTAGGTGAATATATTTTATGTTTGACTCGTTACTGAGTGAGCAGGTAAAATAAAGCAAATAAAATGAGACATGTTGGACTCGAGCGGTAATGTTTGTGCAAGAGGAGAATTTTTTAATGAGCCTTTAGGCTCCAACGTCGGTAATGCCTTTTATAGAAGAGAACAAAACATCATTCAACGGGGGATGATTTTGCTCAAAATACATATAAATTCAGTAATAGCCATAGTTTTGTTAAAACTCTAATGTAACGAAATAAAAAAATAAGCTGTCAATATATTTTTTAAAAAAATATATTGACATATAATATTATACGGCGTATAGTATTGTATATAAATTAATATTGATAAAATAATAATATTAAAAAACAAATAATATTAATTTTTAAATAATATATTAAGGAAAGGAAGCAAGTCACAGGGAAAAGGAGATGATGACATGGTATTTAATACTGGTGCGGCACTGCTAGATGCAATTGTCTTGGCGGTTGTGTCGAAAGAGATAGAAGGGACTTACGGTTATAAGATAACACAGGAAGTCAGAGAGGTCATTGAAATTTCAGAGTCTACCCTCTATCCGGTACTTAGAAGGTTGCAAAAAGATGATTGTCTGGAAGTCTACGATATGGAATTTGGCGGACGTAACAGAAGATATTACAAGCTGACGGAAAAGGGAAGGCTGCAGTTGAATTTATATATTTCAGAATGGCAAAGTTATTCCAAGCGAATAACGATGATGTTTGAGGAGGGCGTGAGCGATGAGTAGAAAAGAATTTATGGAAAAATTGGAAAATCTGCTGGGAAATATTCAAGACAGCGAGAGAGAAGAAGCCTTGCAGTATTATAATGATTATTTTGACGAGGCAGGACCGGAAAATGAAAATCAGGTTATTATAGAACTTGGAACACCGGAAAAGGTTGCGGCTATTATCAAAACTAGTCTTCAGGAAAATATAAACGAATCCGGAGAATTTACGGAGAGAGGATATTCTGATCCAAGATTTGTCATCAATTACGAGGTGGCAGACAATCATGATACAAAGGAACAGAGCAACAGCCGCAGAACTTACAGAAAAGATACCAAAGAAGCTTCAGGCGGTAAAATAGCTCTCATTATCATTCTTCTTATTCTTGCCATTCCGGTAGGACTGCCGCTGTTAGGCGGATTATTCGGTCTGATTGTAGGACTTGTGGGCGGAGCAATCGGAATTTTTGCAGGAATTGTCGGTCTTGCAATTGCAGGCGTACTTGGCGGTGTCACGGTATTTGTGGTAGGCTTTGTAACTTTGTTTACATCGCCGCTCGCCGGAATATTCAGTTGCGGCGTGGGACTTCTCTTATTGGGAGTCGGAAGTCTTTTGACACTGCTGAGTGTTCAGATTTGTTGGAAGTTTATTCCTTGGCTGTTTCGCAATATTGTTGAACTGTGCAGAATGCCGTTTAAAAGAAGGGGGGTAATGCAATGAAATCATTTACAAGAGGATGTTTGATTTTTAGCGGAGTGGCAATCGCCATTGGATTAGTACTGACTATTATCGGAGGTGCATTAGGAGCAGGAAGCACCTTTGCATCGATGCTGAGGGACGGCAGATTTTCCATTAACGGAAATAATATTGTGAGTGTAGTTGATGGCAAAAATACTACAGATTTTACGGGTGAATTCGAAGGAATTGAAACACTCAACATTGATTTAAACTATGGAGAGCTGAATATTCAAAAAACAGATGGCGATAAATATCGAGTGGAAGCTGAACGTGTAGTAAGAGGCTTTGAGTGTAGAGAAGAAAACGGAGAACTTATTATAGAAGACAACATTAAGAATAATTGGAGAATAGGAGATGAGTATCACCCTCTTATTACGCTTTATATCCCGGAAAATGCCACATTGAAGGAGGCTGACATTGATATGGGAGCCGGTGTTGTAAACGCAGAGCGCATCGAGGCGAATACAATGGATGTAGACTTGGGTGCCGGAAAGTTTGAGGCAGATGAAATTATTGCTAAGGAAGCAGAGCTAAGTGTAGGAGCCGGACAATTGACCGTTGAAAAGATTGCAGCGGATGAGCTGAATATGGACTGCGGTACCGGAAAAATGGAAGTTGCAGGAGAAATTAGGGGAGATGCAAACGTAGAATGCGGTATTGGGACAATTAAGCTGACGTTGAACGGAGAACAGTCCGATTATGACTATGACATAGAATGCGGTATCGGAACAATTATAGTGGGAACGCTTACCTTTGGAGGGGTTGACGGTGAGAAACATATTGATAACAATTCTGATTATACAATGGATATCAACTGTGGTGTTGGAACTATACAAATAAGCTTTGAGAATGAATAATAGGAGGTAGAAATGATGGAAACGAAAAAATTATACAGATCAAGAACAAATAGATTTATCTGTGGTGTGTGTGGTGGAATTGGAGAGTACTTAAATATTGACCCTACGATTATAAGACTTTTACTTGTATTACTTGCTTTTACCGGAACGGGGATTTTAGCATATTTTATCGCAGCAATTATTATTCCTGACGAATATTAATTGATAAATAGTTCAGCCGTGCAGAAATGATTATTCAAAACGACCGTGAGTGCTTGCACTCTAAGGGCTTTTTGAATAATCATTTCTATAGGGCGGACGCCCGACATTCATAATGTGTCAATTATATCATAAGATACTTGGAATAGCGGTATATCTGACACATTATGAATGGCATGGCTGAACTTTAAATTCATATTTATAAATAAAGAGAAGCCCCTTGCTTTTTTTTCGAACATATGTTACGATAATCAAACAAACGTTCGAAGAAGAGCAAGGGGTGTTTTTATGGTAATTCAGGAAAATATGACGGTAATGGAAAAGCTTTCAATACTGTCCGATGCCGCAAAATATGATGTGGCATGTACCTCCAGTGGAGTGGATCGAAAAGGAAACGGAAAAGATATGGGCAATACAATTGGAGCAGGAATCTGCCATAGTTTTTCCGCCGACGGACGATGTATTTCACTGCTCAAAATATTGTTTACAAACGAATGTATTTTTGACTGCAAATACTGCATTAATCGATCCTCCAACGATGTGAAGCGGGCGTCCTTTACCCCTGATGAGGTGTGCAGTCTCACGGTTGAATTTTACAGGCGTAATTATATAGAAGGGCTGTTTTTGAGTTCAGGTATTATAAAGAGCCCGGACCACACCTTGGATTTGATATATCAGACGATATGGAAGCTTCGAAATGAATACCATTTCGGGGGGTATATCCACGTTAAGGCGATTCCGGGAGCTGACAGTGAGCTGATTCAAAGACTTGGCTTTTTGGTTGATCGTATGAGTATTAATCTGGAGCTTCCAACGGCGGAGGGACTTAAGACCTTGGCGCCGCATAAGACCCGAAAAACTATCCTAAAACCGATGAGGCAGATACAATCTGGCATCGTGCAGAATAAAAATGAACTGATGGTCTATAAAAATGCCCCGAGCTTTGTGCCGGCGGGGCAGAGCACACAAATGATAATCGGAGCTACGCCGGAGAACGATTATCAAATTGTCTCTGTTGCGGAGAATTTGTATGATAAGTTTAACTTAAAGAGGGTATTCTACTCCGCATTTGTTCATGTCAATGAGGATGCCGCCCTACCGGCACTTCCGGGAGGACCGCCGCTGCTTCGGGAACACAGACTTTATCAGGCAGATTGGCTGCTTCGTTTTTATGGATTTAAGGCGGGTGAGTTATTGTCTGAAGCGAGACCGAATTTTAATGTGCTGCTTGATCCGAAGTGTGACTGGGCGCTTAGGCACTTAGAGAATTTTCCGGTAGAGATTAACCGGGCAGATTACTACACTTTGCTTCGCGTTCCGGGAATCGGTGTCAAGTCTGCACAGCGAATTGTAAAGGCAAGAAGACAGGCAGTGCTCGATTTTGAGGATATCAAGCGAATGGGAGTTGTTTTAAAACGAGCCTTGTACTTTATCACCTGCAAGGGTAAGATGATGTACCACATCAAGCTGGAAGAGGATTATATCACAAGAAATCTTTTAAATTTAAGAGAAAGAATTCCGATTGAAGCAACGGAAGGCGGCTTTAAGCAAATTTCTCTGTTTGATGATGTGAACTTTAATCCGCAGCCAAACATTGTAGATCAGGCACAGAGTATGTTTGGGCAGATATAGAGTAACATGTAACTGTGCAGGCACCAAACGGTTATGATAATAGAAGTAAAAGCTCTGGGAAGGGAGCAACCATATATGAACCAGAAGATATTTTTATGCGAAAACAGCACAGAAGGCATCTTTACGGGTGTATATTGTGCGTGGGAGAGCAGGCATCCCAAGGAATTTATCAAACTTTCCGTGAATGCAGAGGGAAACTATGAGCTGTTTTCTGAATATATTAACGTAACGACGGATTTTGAGAAGGCAAGTAAGGTGGCAAGAACGATAGAGAGGCGCTTTGGAGCAGAGGTATACGCCAATATTTATGAGGCGGCATGCTCTAACGGAGCGGATAAGGCGGAGGTGATTTTTCGCACAATCAACGCAGGGCTTGCCAGTAACAATCCGAGAAAGCTGATGGAGAATTTGCAGGATAAAAATATATGCCGTGTGTTTGAACTGAGCAGGGCAGTCGGAAACGAAAGTCATCATCTGCTTGGCTTTGTGCGGTTTCGAGAATTAAAAAACAAGGTGCTTTGTTCTGTTATTGAGCCGAAAAATGATGTTGTGGCATTGATTGCGCCTCATTTTGCAGACCGGCTTCCGATGGAGAACTGGCTCATATATGATAAGGGAAGAAAGCTTGCAGCCGTTCATGAGGGCAGGGGAACATGGGGTATAATCAAAAGCGACGGACTAATCTTACAGAGCCTTGAACAGATATCAGAGGAAGAGAAGGCGATGGAAGAGCTGTGGAAGGGCTTTTGCAGCAGTATTTCAATTAAGGAGAGAGAAAACTTAAATTTACAGAAGCAAAATCTGCCACTTCGCTTTCAGAAGGATATGGTTGAATTTCAAAAATAAGACGAATAAATTCTATTTTTGTAAAATAGATAAATAGTTACTCTTCATAATCAAATATAAAAACTAAATTTAATAAAAATTTAATAATTTATGACAGCTTTTTGTAGAAAAATAACAAAGGTCCGAACCGGTATGGAGAGGAAAACACTTCAATATGCGAAAAAAATAGTCTTATTTTGAAAATGTTTGAAATTGACAAATGAATAAAATGATGTCATAATGACTAGACTAAATATATTGCTACATAGACAATACTGTTTATGTGATTGAAAGCTTATGGCACGGCCATAAGATGTTTTAGAAAGGATTTTGTTATTATGGATAAGAAGTATCAAATTAGATTGCAGGCGACAAAAGATGTACAGGATTTTGTATCCGCCGCAGAAAGATGTGACTTCGATGTTGATGTGTTTTACAATCGAGTTATCATTGATGCGAAATCAATACTTGGTGTGTTGAGTTTGGATTTAACAAGAGTATTAACCGTACGTTATGGTGGTCAAAATACCGAATTTGAGAAAGTTCTTGCAAAATACGCAACTGCGTAAAAAGAGAAGAATAGATGAAAGGCTGTGGCAAAATGATGAGAATCATATTACCGCAGCTTTTTTATATCATAGGAAATTGCAAAGCAATTTCCTATGATATAAAAAGATTATGCGCACCTCGCGGAGTAGAAGTTGTTGCTTCGCAACCCGCTTGGGCGCGAAGTGTGAGCAAAGCTCACACTTTCTTGTGTTATAGGAAATTACTTTGCCCATTCTTTATTCTAGCATATACCGAAATAACATGGTAAGATAGGGTGAGACAGGAGAGTTGCCATGAACAAGGATGATAAAAACATAAGAATATCGGTGCGAAACCTCGTCGAATTTATTCTGAGGAGCGGTGATATTGATAACCGGCAGGGGAATAAAAGCGATAAGGACGCCATGCAGGCGGGAAGCAAAATGCACCGGAAAATCCAAAAGCAGATGGGCTTGGAGTATCATGCAGAATACCCGCTCAAAATCCAGATTGAAAAGCCGGATTTTACAATAACACTCGAAGGGCGTGCCGACGGCATTATTATAGAAGAAACAAATGTGACGATTGATGAGATAAAGGGCGTCTATTTTGACTTAAACCACCTCACAGAGCCGATTGAGGTACACAGGGCGCAGGCGATGTGCTATGGATACATTTACGGCAGTCAGGAGGGGCTTAGCCAAATTGACATTCAGCTTACTTACTGTAACTTAGATACGGAGCAGAAGAAATATTTTAAAGAGACCATTGAATTTCAGACGCTGGAAAAGTGGTTTTTAGATTTGATGGAGGAGTATTACAAGTGGGCACAGTTTCAATATGAGTGGCGGATTACAAGAAATGAGTCCATAAGGCCGATTGAATTCCCGTTTCCGTACCGTGAGGGGCAGCGCAATTTAGCTGCCAGTGTCTATACGTCAATCAATCGCAAAAAGAGACTTTTCATTCAGGCACCTACAGGAGTGGGAAAGACGATGTCCACTGTTTTCCCTACGATAAAAGCGATAGGCGAGGGCTTGGGGGAAAAAATATTTTACCTGACAGCCAAGACAATTACAAGAACCGTGGCGGAAGAGGCATTTGATATCCTAAAGCAAAACGGACTTAGGGGGAAGGTCGTGACGCTGACGGCGAAGGATAAGCTTTGTCTATGTGAGGAGACGGACTGTAATCCGGTGAATTGTCCCTATGCAAAAGGGCATTACGATAGGGTGAACGAGGCGGTTTTTGCAATGATTTCAGAATGCGATACGTTTTCAAGAGAAGTAATTGAGGAGTACGCAATCAAGTACGAGGTCTGCCCATTTGAGACGAGCCTTGATGTTTCGCTGTGGTGCGATGTGATTATATGCGATTACAACTATGTATTTGACCCGAAGGTTTCGCTGAAGCGTTTTTTCTCCGAGGGTGTGAAGGGAGAATACCTGTTTCTCGTTGACGAGGCACACAATCTGGTGGACCGCGGAAGGGAGATGTACAGTGCGTCTCTTTACAAAGAGGATATTTTGGAGCTAAAAAAAGAAGTTAAGTTCTATAGCCGAAAGCTTGAAAAATACTTAGAGAAATGTAACAAAGACCTTCTGGAGTGGAAAAGAGAGTGCGATACCTACAAACTGATTGAGAGTATCAGCGCTTTTGCGCTTAACCTGATGACGCTTGCCGCCGAGATAGAGAAATTTTTGGAGGAGAATAAGGAGAGAGATATCGGGGAAAAGGTGCTTGATTTTTATTTTCAGGTCAGACATTTCTTAAATATGTATGAGAGGCTGGATGAGAATTATGTGATTTATACGGAGCATGAGGAGGACGGAAGATTTAAGATTAAGCTGTTTTGTATCAATCCTTCCAAAAATCTGCTGGAATGCCTAAATAAAGGAAACAGTACGGTCTTTTTCTCAGCGACGCTTTTGCCGGTCTTATACTACAAGGAGCTGTTAAGCGGAGATAAGGAGGACTATGCAGTCTATGCGAATTCCCCTTTTCCGGAGGAAAACCGGCTTATTTTAATCGGGAAGGATATCAGCAGCAAATACACGAGAAGAAATGCGTTGGAATACCAAAGGGCTGCCGACTATGTGGAGCAGGCTGTCAAGGAGCAGGCAGGAAATTATCTTGTGTTTTTTCCATCCTACAGCTATATGAGAGCCGTTTATGAGTATATGGAGACAAAAGAGATAAACTGCATCTGTCAAAAGCAGGGCATGAATGAGAAAGAGAGAGAAGAATTTCTGGAGCACTTTACAGACAGCAAGGAGGAGATAGTGGGCTTTTGCGTGATGGGAGGGATTTTTAGCGAGGGCATTGACCTGAAAAATGATTCCCTAATCGGAGTGCTCATTATCGGAACAGGACTTCCTCAGATTTCCAACGAAAAGGAGATTTTAAAAAACTATTTTGATGCAAAAGGAGAAAATGGCTTTGATTATGCCTATCGTTTCCCTGGCATGAATAAGGTTTTGCAAGCGGCGGGACGTGTCATTCGAACGACAGAGGATAAGGGAGTAATCCTTTTATTAGATGATAGATTCCATACAAGGCAGTACAAGGAGCTGTTTCCAAGAGAATGGAAGCAGACTCCTGCCTGCACTGTTTCAGACGTGGGTGTTCAAATTCAGACGTTTTGGAATGCAATCAGAAATAACCGATGAATTTTTCGGCTGCCTGTGAAACAGGAAGATGCTGATTGTGAACGACTACAATTTGGCGGCTTGGAAGTTCAACGTCCAAGTCGACTGTGTATAAATCGCTATTGTCGGAGGGTACGCAGTAATCCGGAATAAAGGCGATACCGAGACCAATCCGTGCAAGATCGATGAGCAGATCATTGCTTCCAAGTTCAATTTCCGGCACCAAATCAAGTTGGTGCTGCTGGAAAATATGATGGACAAACTCACTTGTGGTACTGTTTCTATCAAGCATAAGGATAGGGTGGGTCTGAAGCTCCTGCAAGGTAACTTTTTTGTTATCCAGCATAAAGTGCTTTCTGCTTGCGATAAAGACATCCCTAAATTCCTTAATCACCTTGATTTGATTGGTGTTATGAAGCTGTGAATTCGGGAAGTTTGTTACAATCAAATCTACTTGTCCACTATCTAGCAAATCCACACATTTAATTGAGGTCTGGTTTGTAACCTTAATATGAACATTTGGATATTCCTTGTGAAAACGATTTAAGTACGGCACAAGAAAATAGCGGCATATCGTATCGCTTGCGCCGATTCGAAGCTGACCCCCACCAAGGGTGTTGGCATCTAAAATTTGTGCCTCGCCTCTCTTGATCAGGTTCATGGCAGGTTCGATGTGACGCAGCAGGATTTCCCCCTCCGGTGTAAGCTGAACTCGTTTGGTACTTCGGATAAACAATGGCTGATTCAACTTTTTTTCCAGTACCTTGATGGACTGGCTGACAGCAGACTGGGAAATATATAATTGCTTGGAAGCTTCCGAGAAGCTTAGCGAGATTGCGACGAAGTAAAACACTTTGTATAATTCATAGTTAATATCCATGATAAGTCCTCCTTATAAATACTTGTTACATTATAACATAATAAAAACTATTTTACCAACAAAACTAGAAACAACGAGGCTAAGTTATGACAGAGAAGAAAGAAAATATATTTAAGAAGAGATATACCGTTATTTTACTGGCGGTTTTGTGTACGATACTGTGGGGAAGTGCGTTCCCCGGCGTTAAGATAAGCTATGAATATTTTGGGATTTTAAACGGAGAAATCGGAGCGACTATGCTTTTGGCAGGACTTCGTTTTACCTTGGCGGGAGTGCTCACGCTGGCGGCGTATTTTATATCGATTAAAAAGGTGGTACTGCCTCAGAAAAACCAAGTCAAAGGAATTTTGATTACGGGAGTTGTGCAGACGGGCTTGCAGTATTTATTTTTTTACATAGGGCTTTCCCATATAACCGGGGCAAAGGGGGCGATACTTGCGACAACGATTACCTTTTTCAGTGTTTTTATTTCCCATATCATGTTTCAGGATGACAAGATAACGGTGAGAAAGCTTGCGGGCTGTCTGATTGGGTTTGCGGGTATTATCATTATCAATTTAAAAGATGGAGGAGCGCTTGGAGGCTTTCGTATTCTGGGGGATGTAGTGATGCTCTTGTCCACGTTCAGCGCGGCTTTGGGGGCGATGATAAGCAAGGTTGTGGCAAGGAAAATAAATCCCGTTATGCTCACCGGCTATCAGATGATTTTGGGTGGCATATTGCTTGCGGCAATCGGAGGTGTATCGGGGGGAACGCTTAGCAGCAGCTCGGTGAACGGTTATATTCTTTTGATTTATTTATCCCTTGTTTCGGCTGTGGCATTCTCAATTTGGACGACGCTGTTAAAATATAATCAACCGAGTAAAATTGCGGTTTTTAATTTTGCCATACCGATTTTTGGAACAATTTTATCGGCTGTATTTTTGGGGGACAGCATTATGAGCATACAGAATTTGATTGCGCTTGTATGTGTGTGTCTGGGTATCTACGTTGTAAACAAGATATAGTGCAAGATTAACTTGACTGTGAGCGAGATTTGTAGTATATTTCTTATAGTATTTTAACGAATTAAAGTGTTGCGCTTTAGACTGTTAAACAAGATAAAGCTGCAAACAGTTTTACTTGTTATAAATAAAATCAAGGAGAAGGATAATTTATGAAAAAGAAAATTCTATCACTTACATTGGCTTTGACAATGGCAGCTTCGCTGGCTGCATGTGGCTCAAGCACTGCTTCACAGGAAGGAAGCACTACAACAGATACAACAAAAGAAACAGAAAGTACGACCGAAGCTGCGGCAGACGGCAAGGTATACAAAATAGGAGTATGTCAGCTTGTACAGCATGATGCACTTGACGCATCCTATAATGGATTTATAGATGGTTTGAAAGAGGCAGGCTTCGAGGAAGGCAAAAATCTTCAAATCGATTACCAGAATGCACAAGGAGAGCAGGCTAACTGTGCAACCATCGCATCAAAGCTTGTAAACAATCAGAGTGATTTAATTCTTGCTATTGCGACTCCGGCGGCGCAGGCATGTGCGAATGCAACCTCGGATATTCCGATTGTTGTGACGGCAGTGACAGATCCGGCTGAGTCAGGTTTGGTAAAAAGCAATGAGTCAACTGAAACGAATGTAACCGGAACATCCGACTTAAATCCGATTTCAGACCAGATGGACTTATTGGTAAAGCTTGTTCCGGATGCAAAAACGGTAGCAGTGTTATACAATTCCAGTGAAACAAATTCCAAAATCCAGGCTGACTTAGCAAAAGAAGCGGGAGAGAAGCTTGGGCTTGAAGTGATAGACGCAACAATTTCAAATTCAAATGAAATTCAGCAGGTTGTGCAGTCTTTAGTAGGAAAAGTGAATGCTATCTATGCACCGACGGACAATTTAATCGCAGCAGGTATGGCTACCGTAGCGATGGTGGCGAATGAAAATAAAATCCCGGTTATCTGCGGAGAGTCAGGAATGGTTGAGGCAGGTGGACTTGCTACCTACGGTATTGACTATTATGAGCTTGGCAAGCTGACCGGAGCACAGGCGGCTAAGATTTTAAACGGAGAAGCGCAGCCTTCAGAGATGCCGATTGAATATCTGGATGCATCGAAACTTCAGTTTAGCATAAACAAGGAAGTGGCAGAGCAGATTGGTGTTGAAATTCCGGCAGATTTAGAGGCAAACTAGAAATAGTATCGCATTGTGTTAGGGCAGACGAGGTCTGTCCTAATGCGCTTTTTAAAGACAGAAATAAAGTATTTTAGGAGGAAAGAAGTAATATGAGTACAATCATGAAAGGCTTTACCAGCTTTTGGATTCTCCTTGTGCCTCTCTTGTGGTCTATACATTCCGCAAGTGCGCAGGGAATTTTGTGGGGCATCATGGCAATTGGTGTTTTTATAACATTTCGTATATTAGATTTTCCGGATATGACCTGTGATGGTAGTTTTGCATTGGGAGGCTGTGTCAGTGCAATGCTGGCGGTCAATATGGGATGGAATCCTTATGCAACACTAATTATTTCTGTAATTGCCGGAGCATTGGCAGGTGCAGTTACCGCATTTTTACATACAAAATGTAAAATACCTGCAATTTTGGCGGGAATTCTTACAATGACAGCACTTTACTCCATTAACAGCCGTATTATGGGACAGGCAAATATTCCGTTTTTAGGTGTTAATACGGTTGTCAGTCTGGTAAAGGATTTATTTCCGGCATCGATGCAGAGTATTCCCAACTTCAATGCATGGGTGATGCTTTTGGTAGGATGTATCTTTGCGGCGTTGGTAGTAGTGTTGGTTTATTGGTTTTTTGGAACGGAAATCGGCTCAGCGCTTCGTGCAACAGGCAATAATGAGGAGATGGTACGCGCGCTTGGTGAAAATACAGACAAGATGAAAGCAATCGGACTTATTATCGGAAATGCACTCGTTGCACTCTCAGGTGCTTTGGTAGCACAGAGCCAGGGATATGCAGATGTCGGCATGGGTGTCGGCACAATTGTAATCGGCCTTGCGTCTATTGTAATCGGTGAGGTTGTGATGGGAAGAGCAAAAACCTTTAAGTTCCGCCTGATCTCGCTTTTGCTTGGATCGGTTATTTACCGTATCATTATTGCGGTAGTGCTTTGGATGGGGTTAAAATCCACGGATTTAAAGCTGCTCACGGCAATTGTTGTTGCGCTTGCACTTACAATACCGAAACTGTTAGGTACAAGAGCATCTAACAAAGCAGCATTAGTAAACAAGAAAGGGGCTGATTCCGATGCTAAAAATTAATGATGTATATAAGACCTTCAATCCGGGCACGATTAATGAGAAAAAGGCTTTAAATGGAGTGAATCTTCAACTCAATGCACAGGATTTTGTGACGGTAATCGGCGGAAACGGAGCGGGTAAATCAACAATTTTAAATATGATAGCGGGCGTGTATCCGATTGACGGCGGCTCGATTTTATTGGATAATATGGATATCACCTATTTGCCTGAGCATAAGCGTTCCTACTATTTAGGCAGAGTGTTTCAGGACCCGATGAAGGGGACTGCGGGTAATATGGAAATTCAGGAAAATCTTGCGATTGCTTACCGCAGAGGTAAAAAAAGAGGCTTAAGCTGGGGAATTACGAAGGCAGAAAAAGAGAGATTTCATGAGGACTTAAAGGTGCTTGGATTAGGCTTGGAGGATCGAATGAGTTCCAAGGTAGGACTTTTATCAGGCGGTCAGAGACAGGCATTGACGCTTTTGATGGCAACGCTGCAAAAGCCGAAGCTCCTTTTGCTTGATGAGCATACAGCGGCACTTGATCCCAAGACAGCAAAGAACGTATTGACCATCACGGATGAGATTGTACGGACGGATAAATTGACTGCAATTATGATTACACACAACATGAAGGATGCCATCAAGTATGGAAACAGGCTTATTATGATGCATGAAGGACGAGTGGTATATGATATTGCAGGTGAGGAAAAGAAAAATCTTCAGGTAGCTGATTTACTTGCTAAATTTGAACAGGCAAGCGGCGGCGAATTTGCAAATGACAGAATGATGCTGGCGTAAGATATAAAAGGAGACTGTAATGAATAAGGTTAGCTTTAGTGTGGCAATCCTTGGTTCCATAGCATTTATTTTTGCATTGTTTTTCACGAGCTTTCAGATTGTACTATATGCAATCCCTGGCTTTTATGAGAGAGAATATGCGAAATATGAAGTGCTGGATGACGTTAAAATGGAGATGGAGGATGTCTTGTACGTGACTGATGAGATGATGGACTACCTCATCGACAAACGAGATGATTTAGTGATTCAGACAATCGTGGATAAAAGCGAGCGTGAGTTTTTTAATGACAGGGAAAAGCTCCATATGGCTGATGTGAAGAAGCTTTTTATGCAGGGGCTTATGCTTCGGAATATCACACTTGGAATCACGGTGGCAGCGATTCTTGTACTTGTGTTTCGGAAAGCGGATTTGAAGAGGCTGCTTCCGAAAGCATTTATAGCAGCGACTTGTGTAATCGGAGTTCTTTCTGCGCTGGCGGCGGTTTATGTCGCAAATAATTTTTCGGAAGTGTTTGTTCAGTTTCACCATATATTTTTTGATAACGATTTGTGGTTATTGGATCCGGCGACCGATTTGATGATTAATATTTTACCGGAGGGCTTTTTCTTCGACACAGTCAAAACGATAGGCGCCACATTTGGAATATTGCTTGGAGCTTTGCTTATTATCTCAGCGGCAGTTATCTGGCGAGTTGGAAAACATGATAAAGCAGAATAATGAAAATTAATAATTAGAAAAAATTATAAATACCATAAGATATATTAATTTTATTAATGATGTATCTTATGGTATTATATTATTAATATGGTGTATGATTGATGAAGTCGCAAACGGGAGCTTGCTTGAGCAGGAGGTAAATTATGAGTGTAAAACGGATTTATGTGGAAAAAAAGAAGGACTACGCGGTAAAGGCGAAGGAGCTTCAGGAAGAGATAGCCAGCTACTTAGGCATCAAAACGGTGACTGGAGTACGTGTGTTAATCCGCTATGATATTGAAAATTTGACAGAGGAGACATACAAAAAGGCATGTGTGACTGTTTTTTCAGAGCCGCCGGTAGATGATTTGTACGAGGAGAGCTTTGTGCTTGGCGAAAATTCCAAGGTATTCAGCGTAGAATATCTTCCGGGACAGTTTGACCAGAGAGCAGATTCCGCGGTTCAGTGCGTTAAAATGCTGAATGAGGAGGAAGAGCCTGAAATCAAAACGGCCGTTACTTACGTGATTAAGGGAAACGTTACGGAGGACGAGTTTGAGCAAATAAAGAGCTTTTGCATTAATCCTGTGGACTCAAGAGAGACAGACCTCACGAAGCCAAAAACCCTTGTGACCAAATTTGAGGATCCGGCTGATGTCATTATTTTTGACGGTTTCCAGGCGATGGGTGAGGAAAAGCTGAAGGAGTTATACACATCCTTGAATCTTGCGATGACCTTTCAAGACTTTTTACACATTCAGAATTATTTTAAAACAGAGGAAAAAAGAGATCCTTCCATGACGGAAATCAGGGTACTTGATACCTACTGGTCTGATCACTGCCGCCATACGACGTTTTCAACCGAACTGAAAGAGGTGGTGTTTGGGGATGGCTATTATAAAGCTCCGATTGTGAAAACATACGAGAAATATCTTGCGGACAGAGAAGAAATCTTCAAGGGCAGAGAGGACAAGTTTGTATGCCTTATGGATTTGGCTTTGATGGCAATAAGGAAATTAAAGGCGGACGGAAAGCTTCAGGATTTAGAGGAATCTGACGAGATTAACGCATGCAGTATCGTTGTTCCGGTAAAAATAGACGAAGAAGAGGAAGAATGGCTTGTAAGCTTTAAAAATGAAACACATAATCATCCAACTGAGATTGAACCGTTTGGTGGAGCGGCAACCTGTCTTGGAGGAGCAATCCGTGATCCGTTGTCAGGACGTTCCTATGTTTATCAGGCGATGCGTGTGACGGGAGCTGCCGATCCGACACTCTCTCTTGACCAGACCTTAAAGGGCAAGCTTCCGCAGAGAAAGATTGTGACAGGTGCGGCGAGCGGCTACAGCTCCTATGGTAACCAGATAGGACTTGCAACCGGCTATGTAAAAGAAGTGTACCATCCAAACTACGTGGCGAAAAGAATGGAAATCGGAGCGGTTATGGGTGCGGCACCGAGAAAAAATGTAATCAGAGAGAATTCAGACCCAGACGATATTATCATTTTGCTTGGCGGAAGAACAGGACGAGACGGCTGTGGCGGTGCGACAGGTTCCTCTAAGGTTCATACCGAGGAATCCATTGAGACGTGTGGGGCTGAGGTACAAAAGGGTAATGCCCCTACAGAGAGAAAGATTCAGAGATTATTCAGAAGAGAAGAGGTAAGCAGACTCATTAAGAAATGTAATGATTTCGGCGCAGGCGGTGTGTCTGTTGCAATCGGTGAGCTTGCTGACGGACTTCATATCTTCCTTGACAAGGTGCCGAAAAAATATGCGGGCTTGGACGGAACAGAAATTGCAATTTCTGAATCACAGGAGAGAATGGCTGTTGTTGTTGATCCGAAAGATGTTGCACAATTTTTGGCATACGCAAAGGAAGAGAACCTAGAGGCAATTGAGGTTGCCAAGGTGACAAAAGAACCAAGACTTGTGATGCTTTGGAGAGATAAGGAAATTGTAAATATTTCGAGGGCATTTTTAGATACAAACGGCGCGCATCAGGAGACAAAGGTCGAAGTGACGCTGCCGGAGCAGGAAAATAATTATTTCAAAGGACAGCCGGTGTCCGATGTAAAAGATAAATGGCTTATGACCTTACAGGATTTGAATGTATGCTCTCAAAAGGGCTTGGTGGAAATGTTTGACGGTTCTATCGGTGCAGGCTCTGTATTGATGCCTTACGGCGGTAAATATCAGCTCACGGAGACACAATGCATGGTGGCAAAGCTGCCTGTATTAAAAGGAAAGACGGATACGGTTACGATGATGAGCTACGGCTTTGACCCTTATTTATCAAGCTGGAGTCCATATCACGGAGCGGTTTATGCAGTACTGCAGTCCGTGGCTAAGATTGTGGCAGCAGGCGGAGATTTCAAGAAGATCCGTTTTACATTCCAAGAGTACTTCAAACGAATGACAGAGGACCCGAAACGCTGGGGTGAACCATTTGCCGCGCTGCTTGGCGCTTACGAGGCGCAGATGGGATTCGGGCTGCCGTCCATCGGCGGAAAAGACAGTATGTCAGGAAGCTTTAATGAAATTGATGTGCCGCCGACACTGACTTCTTTTGCCGTTGACGTAGCAAACTACCAGGATATCATCACACCGGAGTTAAAGCAGGCAGGAAATAAGCTTGTAAAATTCACAATTGAAAAAGACGAGTATGATTTACCGGTTTATGAGAAAATTATGCAATTGTATGAAACAATTCACAGCGCGATTCAGGAAAAGGCAATTGTGTCCGCCTATGTAACGGATGCTTACGGAACAGCGGTTTCTCTGAGCAAGATGGCGTTTGGCAATAAGCTGGGGATTAAAATAGAGGACAGCGTAAAGGCAGAGGAACTATTTGCGGTGGAATTTGGAACAATTATCGCCGAGGTTGCAGCGGATAAGCTTGATAAGCTTGCAGGCGGCTTCACGGTAATCGGTGAGGTTACAGCAGAGTCGGTATTTGCTTATCATGATACCGTTATTACTGTGGATGAGGCTCTAAAGGCTTGGACAAACACACTGGAAAAGGTATTTCCAACAAGCTCTCACACAGAGGAGAAGGAAATCAAAACAGGTTTGTTTAAGAGTGACAGCATTTATGTGGCAAAAAATAAGGTTGCAAGACCTACCGTATTTATTCCGGTATTTCCGGGTACAAACTGCGAGTATGACAGCACACGTGCATTTGAGCGTGCAGGTGCGGATGTCATCACAAAGGTATTTAAGAATCTAAATGCCGAGGATATCAGAGATTCTGTGAAGGAATTTGAGGAGAGCATCCGCAAGTCACAGATTATCATGTTCCCGGGCGGCTTCAGTGCGGGTGATGAACCGGATGGCTCTGCAAAGTTTTTTGCAACTGCATTTCGCAATGAAAAAATCAAGGAAGCAGTAAATGATCTGATCAATCAAAGAGATGGTCTGGCACTTGGCATATGCAACGGTTTTCAGGCGTTGATTAAGCTTGGACTGGTGCCTTACGGAGAGATTAGAGAGCAGACAGAGGATTCACCGACTCTTACCATGAACACAATCGGACGCCATATATCCAAGATGGTTTATACAAAGGTCGTGACGAACAATTCACCGTGGCTGTTAAAGGCAGAGTTAGGAAAGACTTACTGTAATCCGGCTTCTCACGGAGAAGGACGCTTCGTTGCCAATGAAAAGTGGCTCCAGAAGTTGTTTGAAAACGGACAGGTTGCAACCCAGTATGTGGACGAAAACGGAAATCCGACGATGAACGAGGAATGGAATCCAAACGGCTCCTACGCAGCAATCGAAGGTATCACAAGCCCTGACGGAAGAGTTTTAGGAAAGATGGCACATTCAGAGCGAAGAGGAGATGCGGTTGCGATTAATATCTACGGCGAGCAGGATATGAAGCTGTTTGAGGCTGGTGTGGAATATTTTAAGTAGTAAGTTAGGATTATCCCAAGGTATTTCTGGTTTCCCTCGAAAGGCAACCAAGCCTTTTCCAGAAAAAATTGAATTTGCCTTAGGAAAAAGAGAATAGAAAAAAATTTTACAGACCTTGTACAGAGGAATTTATCCTTTGTATGAGGTCTTTTACTATGGAGAAAATCTTGTGAAATAAGCATTTATATGACATGTAAAGAGATTCAAGCAGGATAAAGGGGATATTTGCTTCTTAATACACTGTTAATTGTGTGTGGAAGTAGTATCCTTTTTTTACAAAGACATGCGCTTAAACTGACCGGGAGTGTATCCAGTAGTCTTGCGAAAGGTACGGATAAAGTTGGAATAATCATGAAAGCCTGATAAATGACACGCCTCTTCAACTGTATGCCCTTGGAAAAGTAGTTCTTTTGCTAAGGCAACTCTCTTTACTACGATATACTGGAAAATGCTGCTTTCTGTTTCAGATTTGAATAAGTGGCTAATATAATATTTATCAAGAGAAAGAGCGTTAGAAATAGAATCAAGAGTCATAGGTGTTACTAAGTTTTTGTCAATATAACTCATGATTGACTGAGCCCGGTGGGGTTTTGGCGCTGTTCTGGAAAAGCTTGTTTTTTGCCAAGCTCTGTTAATAAGAACAAGAATCTGAAGTAATGTGGTCATTGCCGTGATATCGTTGCCGTATGAGCAAGGGTTTTTAATTGCATCTTGAAGGATATTAGCAATAGAAACCAAATGTTCACACTCTTCTTTGGATAGCATGATCATATTGTCCGTGGCAGGCTCACGATTGAAACAATTCAACAGATTGGTGTCAGGAGTACAGTAAGGGCGAATAAAAGCAGGATTTACATGGAGAACCAAACGAGTGAAGGCTTTGTTTGTAGTATTAATGGCCTTATGTATCTCACGATTAGAAAACAAAATAAGACTTCCTGGTTTCATGTCGTAGCAGACATCCTCCACAAAATACTGAATTGAACCATTTATAAGTAGGTAGATTTCATGAATGTTATGCATATGGAAATCCGGATTTCCGGCCCTTTGGCTGGTGGTAAAGTCACAGGTGAAAGGGGTAGTAAATTTGTTGTAATGGTAAGGGCTTAAATTTTTCATGGTTACACTCCATTCCTAAGTAGGCTTTCTATTCATCTAAGCTGAGAATAACGTAATTATAAAATTGTGAGTAAAAAATTGTAACATCTTTCACTTTTCCCTGTGAAACAGTTATCTAAAAAACAATATTAGTTCACAGGTTAAATCTAAATCAGTTGACAAACAATTTATGCATGTTTTTAGCCAATTTACGCAAACATATGGCATAAAAAACAGTATACAATAAATCTATCACAAAAAAAAGAAAAAGAAAAGAGTTAATAATTGTGAAAGTAAGAAGCAGTTATAGAGGAGGCAGTTGTGGTGCAGATTGGAATAGTCGGCTGTGGAAACATTGGAGAGGTACATGCTGCGGTACTAAGTGAAATGAAGCGGGTTAAGGTCTGCGCATTTGTGGATATCCGCTTGAAACGGGCGGAGGAATATTCGGTCCGCTTTACGGGAGGTGAGGCAAAGATTTATGGGTCCCTGGAAGACATGATTGAAAATGAAGAGGTTGATGTGATACATATCTGCTCTCCACACCATAGCCATGTGCCTATGGCAATTGTGGCTTTGAACAAAGGAATTCATGTGTTTATGGAAAAACCGCCGGCTATTAGCAGGGAGCAGTTTGAGGAGCTTTCTGCAGTTTGCGGACAAAGCAAGAGCAGGTTGGGTATATGTTTTCAGAACAGGTATAATGAAGCAACCAAAAAGGTAAATGAAATTTTAAATCAGGAAAGTTTAGGTAGGATTAAAGGCGGAAGAGCATTTGTGACCTGGCATAGAGATGCTTCTTACTATAAGGAAAGCTCATGGAGGGGAAATCTTAAGAAGGCAGGTGGAGGAGTATTAATCAATCAATCCATTCACACTCTGGATTTGTTTCTTTCCTGGCTTGGCAAGCCCATAAGAATAGAGGCGACCATGAGTAACCATCATTTAAAAGGTAATATAGAGGTAGAGGATACGCTGGAAGTTTATATGTGTTTCAGTGAGGACGAGGATCCAGTAAGTGCTAGCTTCTATGCTACGACCGCTTATGCTACAGATGCTCCGGTTTTCTTAGAGTTTGTGTGTGAAAAAGGTTTTGTCCGTCTGGAAGGAAACGTTGTCCAATATCAGACAGAGGCGCAGCAGGAACCTCTGGTATGGAAGGCTAGGAAGGCTTCTATGCCAGGAAAAACTTATTGGGGAAGCGGTCACGAAGACTGTATCAGAGATTTTTATGACTGTTTGGAAACGGGGAAGGTTTACAGAAATGATCTGGACTCGGTTCGGACTACCTTCGATACAATGATAGATATTTATGATTCTGCAAGAAATAAAAGGAGATAGGCTATGGAAAAGGTAAAATTGGGAATTATAGGAATTGGAAACATGGGAACTGTTCATGTAAAGAATATTCTGGAGGGAAAAGTTCCGGAGATAGAAGTGACTGCGGTGGCAGATCGACAGGAGAGCAGAAGGGCTTGGGCACTGGAGCATTTGCCTAAGTCAGTTGCTATTTTTGCGGAAGGGAAGGAGCTGATAGTAGCCGGAGTATGTGACGGGGTTTTAATTGTAGTGCCTCATTACCAACATCCCGAGCTGTCAATGGACGCCATGAATCATGGATTGCATGTGATGTGTGAAAAACCAGCAGGGGTTTACACAAAGCAAGTCAGAGAGATGAATGAAGCCGCTGTTAAGAGCGGCAGGGTCTTTGGCATGATGTTTAACCAGAGAACAAACTGTATTTACCGTAAAATGCATGAGCTTGTTATAGGTGGAGAGTTGGGAGCCATTAAGCGGGTCAACTGGATTGTGACAGATTGGTACCGTACCCAGTCCTACTATGATTCGGGAAGCTGGAGGGCAACTTGGGAGGGAGAAGGCGGCGGTGTATTGTTAAACCAGTGTCCTCACAACATAGACTTACTCCAGTGGATCTGTGGAATGCCAAGCAAGGTACAGGCATTCTGCCACAATGGGAAGTGGCATGACATTGAAGTGGAAGATGACGTTACGGCTTATATGGAGTATTCAAACGGAGCTACAGGAGTTTTTGTTACTACTACGGCAGATGCACCGGGAACCAATCGGTTCGAAATTACTCTGGAAATGGGTAAGCTGGTTTGTGAAGATAACAAGCTTATGCTTCATAAACTGGTGGAAAACGAGCGTACCTTTTGTAGATCAGCAAAGGGTGGATTTGATACCCCGGAATGTGTGGTGACAGAGGTTCAGACAGACGGGATAAATGAACAACATGTAGGAGTATTAAAGGCATTTGGAAGAAAAATTCTTTATGGAACGCCTCTAGTTGCAGAAGGTGTGGAAGGAATTAATGGGCTTGCATTATCAAATGCCATGCATTTGTCTAGCTGGTTAAATCAGAAAGTGGATCTTCCTTTTGATGAGGACTTATTTCTTGAAGAGCTTAATAAGCGTCGTAGGAAATCCAGAAAAAAAGAAGGCACCGGTATAGTGTTTGATACAGAAGGAAGTTATTAATAGTAGAGAGGAGAAACAATCATGTGGGAAGGAATTCAATTATCTGGTTTTGCAGATGAGATTGATATGGATTTAGGAAAGCAGATAGAAGTATTAAAGAAGCTGGGTATACATTATGTGGAGATGCGCGGGGTCAATGGGAAAGGACTAGTGGAGTATTCCATGAATGAAGTAAGGGAAATTAAGAAGCAGCTAGAGGGGGAGGGAATCCGTTTATCCTCTGTGGGCTCCCCTATAGGCAAGATAAAAATCACCGATGCTTTTGCCCCTCACATGGAGATTTACAAGCACACAGTGGAAATTGCTCAAGAGATGGAAGCACCTTATATCCGTATGTTCAGCTTTTTTATGCCTGAGAATGAAAGCTATGCTCCTTACAGGGGGAAGGTTATGGAACAACTGGGACAGTTTGTAGATTATGCAAAAGCCAGTAATATTGTACTTCTTCATGAGAATGAAAAGGATATTTACGCAGATGCTGCGGAGCGTTGTCTGGAAATCATGAAGGAATTCTATGGAGAGCATTTTAAAGCAGTCTTTGACTTTGCCAATTTTGTCCAGTGCAAGCAAGATACACGAGAAGCCTATAGGATACTGCAACCTTACATTGCATATATACATATAAAGGATGCGCGGTGTTCTGATGCAGGTGTGGTTCCGGCGGGTATGGGAGACGGACATGTAGAAGAGATCCTAAGACTGTTCAAAGCTGGCGGATATAAAGGTTTCTTATCTCTTGAGCCTCATCTAAGCGACTTTGCAGGATTCAGTGCCTTAGAGCAAAGTGCTTCCGGTAAGAAAAAGATGAACGGCGAAGAAGCCTTCACTTTAGCATATAAAGCCTTAGAAAGCATACTGAAAAAAATATAAGTTTTAACAAAACCAAATAAGTTACTATTGCGGTCGTTGAGATACTCATATATGATGATGGTATAGTAAAAAAAGGATGGTGTGATATGACTTATAAGATAATAATTATAGATGATGAGAAGGAAATCAGCACAGGTTTTGCACAGTTTTTTCCGTGGGCTAATCTAGGCCTTTCGGTTGTGGGTCAGTTTACGGGAGCTGTGGCAGCGCTTGAATATATAAAATCAAACCCTGTTGATATAATTGTAAGCGATGTTATTATGCCGGGCATGACAGGAATCGATCTTGCTCGGGAACTGTCAACAATGACATTTGAACAGCCACCGCTGGTGATTCTTTTCAGTGCACATGATGAATTTGAATATGTACGTCAGGCATTGAAATACAAATGTACTGACTATATACCAAAGACAACCGAATATGAAGAGCTGATACAGATATTTGGCCGCCTTAAGAAGCAGTTGGATGAGAGGTGTTCTATCGCAGATGCGAATGCGGCTGAGGAAGACAAGATAATAGCCCAAATTAAAGAATATGTGAGACAAAATACTGCAGGTGCCAATTTGGAGGAAGCAGCCGCAAAGGTATACATGAGTGCTTCTTATGTAAGTCGTTATTTTAAACAGAAGACAGATATGAGCTTTTCTAATTATGTATCTGTATATAAAATGCAGCTTGCATCAGAAATGTTAACAGATTTGCGCTATAAAATATATGAAATAAGTACGATGTTCGGTTATGCCAATCCCGTCAACTTTACGCGCTCTTTTAAGAAGTACTATGGAGTTTCACCACGAGAATTCCGTTTTGAAAAAATGGGGCGTATTCTCCCGGAAGATGAGGAAAATTTATAATGAAACAACGATTTTTTTTAAGAAATTTTCTACTTGTGACACTGCCGGTTATTCTGGTTATTGTATTGCTGGGCTGGATAGCGGTCTATATCATAAATTCCAGCGCGCAAAAGGCAATTAATGATATCAATATCCAGACAGTAAGCCGCATTAGGGAAAGTACGGAACTGATATTTAGCGAAGCAGATGCCCAGAGCCTGAACTACAGTATCACACCGCATGTCATGCTGCAGTTGGAAGCATTACTAGAAAATGGATACTCTGACAAGGAGCAAATGGACACTTCCTATATGATTAAAACCTTTGTGGATTCTAACGTGAATACCAAGGCGTATATTCATTCACTTTATATTTATCTGGATAATACGCATAACAATTTTTTTGCTTCCTTTGTAGGGTTGGCAAATGTTTCTAATTTCCGGGATACTGCGTGGCTGGAACAGGCACGCAGTATCCCTTTGAGGCAGAAGCAGTGGCTTGAACTGCGAAGCATCAGTTCCTATGGAATGACCTCTTATTCCACAGACGTCCTTAGTATATACAAACGTATCTATGCATCAAATAAGACAAAACCTATTGGTGTACTGGTTCTGAACACACAATTGGAGTATTTGAATGATTTTTATAGTGAGTATCTCTCCTATCCTGAGCAGAATATTCTGCTCCTAAACAGCTCAGGAGAAATTCTTAGTATGGCCGGAGATTCAGGATTGTTTTCTGTGCGTGACCATGTCGATATTGCCGCTTTAAAAAAATTATATTATATTGCTAGTGAAAATAACGATGCCTATGGGATAACCTATTTATCACTTGTGTCACGGGCTTCCCTATACCAGCAGTCTTGGGATATTCTTCATCTGGTTATTGCAGCAATTGTTACAGCACTTTTTCTTGGTGGTACGATTGCTTTTATGGTCACTCGCAGAAATACGAAAGACATAGGTATAATTCTCCAGCTAGTGGAGGCAGCTGAAAATGATAGGGAACTGCCCAATATAAAGCCTTCCACTGATGTTTATGGATATATTACTCAGAGCATTGTCAAGGGTTTTCTTGAGAGAGCTGCATTGGACAGGCAGTTAGTTGAGAAGAAGTACCGGTTGGAAACAATGTATTTTTCTTTTTTGCAGTCACAGCTCAACCCACATTTTTTATTCAATACACTAAAAAATATTTTTTGGAAGACGATAAAGCTGACAGGTGATCCCAATGAGGCCAGCCGTATGATTGATCTTCTGGCCAACGTATTGTACTATACATTAGTAAATTCTGATCGATATGTTGACTTAGAAGATGAAATAAAAAACACACAAAAATATCTTGAGATTCAGCAAATGAGGTTTGATGATGTTTTTCATGTAGAGTGGGAGATAAAGGTTGACACTCACGAAATCAAATGCATCAAGTTCCTACTTCAGCCTCTGGTGGAAAACAGCCTGTCCCACGGTTTGAATGATATGGATTTAGGAAAAATAGAAATAAAAATTGTACAGGAAGAAGAATGTGTGTTTTTTTCTGTCACGGATAATGGTACGGGATTTTCTGATGCTCGGCTTCAACAAATTCGTGAATGGATGCTTAGGGAAGACCCCCCGGTGGAGAGTATCGGCTTATTTAACCTGAATAAGCGGCTGATATTAACTTACGGGGAGTCTTCTGCATTGAAAATCTCTAGTATCCCAAGGCAGGAAACACGTATTGAGTTTATGATACCACAAAATTTATCCAAACATAGGGAGAAGACTGAGAAAGAGATACTTTAAAATAGGAGATATGGTACCTTTTTTGAAAGGTATAAGCGGCTCCAGATAATTAGAGCATTATAAACCATGAGCAAGTAATGATAGTATTTGTCAATAAATGATTGGTTGGCTTTTTGTTTGGATTTTCAAGGATAAGAAACAACAATCTTGCTATCTATTAATATTACACAATGGAGTGTAGAATAATTTGTGAAAGCAAGATATTATGTTCAATGTATTAAGCTTATTTAAAGGAGGATAAAGGAATATGAACAAAAAGAAACTAAGTATGTTATTGGCTTTTGTGTTACTTGTGGGGACTTTAGTTGGCTGTTCGAAGCAGGCAACTGAGCAAGCAGCATCACCTTCGCCAACCGAACAGCAGAGCATGGTCACTGACACCCAGTCCGAAGCGAAGACGGATGAAGCAAAGAGTGGAGAATTTTCTCCCGCTGATGTAGGAGATGTAACCCTTCGATTTGCTTGGTGGGGTTCTGATGCACGGCATGAAGCAACATTGAATGCAATCGGCAAATACATGGAGTTATATCCTAATGTTAAGATTGAAGGCGAATATCAGGGATATGACGGTTATCAGCAGAAATTAATGACTCAGTTTTCTGGTGGTACTGAGCCTGATCTGATGCAGCTCGACTATTACTGGAATCCAGAATGGGCAGGACAGGAAGATTTGTTTGTGGACATGGCAAGTACTGATATGGTAGACCTTTCTCTGTTCCAGAAGTCTGCCATTGACGATTACATGACAGTAAATGGTAAGGTTATCGGACTGCCAATGAACAGCAGCGGATTTGGTATTATGATTAACAAGGCTTTCTTTGATATGCATAATCTGTCTGTGGATACGGTGTGGACATGGGAAGACATGATTGATATTGGCGGAAAGATTAATAAAGAAGACCCGAATGACTTCCTTTTTGCTATCGAATCAGGAACTACAACCGGTGGTATTTGTCCCTTTATTTTAAATGCTTATGTATATTCCAAATATGGTCACTACTGGGCAGATGATAGTGGGAAGGTTGTTGCCACGAAGGAAGAGTTAACCAATGCTTTTGATATTTTGCAGCAGCTATTTACAAGTGGTACAGCACAGCCCCTTGGTGAGGCTAGTCTTTTCACAGGTCAAATGGAGCAAAATCCAAAGTGGATAAATGGCGAGATTGGTTTTACCGTTGACTGGACTGCAACGGTAGGAAAGTATAAGGACTCTTTACCGGAAGGACAGTTTGCTGTTGGTATGCCTCCTTTCGCAAAAGAAGGGGATAATAAGGAAATCCGACTTGTTGCCGGCATGGGACTGGGTGTAAGTTCCCGCTCTGAAAACGTTGAGGTAGCCACTCACTTTGCAAATTGGCTAACGAGTGATCCGGACGCAGCACTACTGCTTGGAACCCAGCGTTCTGTTCCGAATAACAGTCAAGCATTTAATGCACTTGTGGATGGTGGTGCCATCACCAGTGAAATCTCCGACATGTTGGAATGGGCAGAAGCGAATCCTGCTGCTCCAGTACCTTTGGTTGAGTTCAACAGCGAAGTCGGTGATATCGCCAAGGATATTTGCGAGCAAGTAGTTTATGGTCAGATTACGCCGGAACAGGCTGCTGACAAATTCCTTACTGACGTACAGGCAAAGATGGATACAGTTAAGTAACAGACATTTAGCTCCCGAACCCGGCCTAGGCATCATCCCGGCTGGGTTCTTTTGTAAAAAAATGATATGAGGTTGCATAATATGATAAAGAAAAAACAAAAAAAATGGAACAATATTGGTTACCTATACATTCTCCCGTGGATACTGGGCTTTCTTATTTTTCAACTTTATCCGTTGGGGGCATCCCTGTACTATTCTTTTACAGAGTATAGCATTACCAATACCCCGACCTTTGTAGGACTCAAAAACTATACTACCATATTTACGGAGGATCCGTTGTTCTACATTTCTCTGGGCAATACAATGAAGTACGTCTTTATGTCACTGCCAATGAAAATCCTTGCTGCTTTAATTGTAGCTGTTATTTTGAACCAGAAGCTGAAAGGAATCAATTTTTATCGGACAATATACTATATTCCGTCTATTTTCGGAGGCAGTGTTGCAATTGCCATCCTTTGGAGGTTTTTGTTTATGTCTGGCGGATTAGTGAACCAGATGCTGAACGGACTGGGGATATCCTCTGTTCCATGGCTGTCGGATCCGCAATTTTCCTTATTTACCTTAAGCCTTCTGAGTGTATGGCAGTTTGGCTCGTCTATGGTTCTGTTTCTTGCCGCACTTAAACAGGTTCCGGAAGATTTGTATGAAGCAGCTTTAATCGATGGTGCTGGACGTATCCACATGTTCTTTAAGATTACCCTGCCCATGATAACCTCAGTTCTGTTCTTTAATATCCTTATGCAATTGGTAAATGCGTTCCAGGATTTTACCGGAGCTTTTGTAATTACAAACGGCGGACCATTGAATTCAACCTACCTTTATGCACTGAAGCTTTATGACGAGGCTTTTAAATATTTTAAAATTGGTTATGCCAGTGCCCTTTCATGGATTTTATTTATTATTATTTTAATCTTCACGGCTGTATTTTTCCGCTTTTCAGAAGCTGCCACCTATTATGAAGATGGAGGTGAGTTTTGATGAATAAAAAAGGAAGAAAACAAACTGTAGCAATCATAACCCACGTGGTTATGATTAGTATTGGAGTAGTAATGCTTTATCCGCTGATATGGATGCTGTTCTCGTCATTTAAAACTAATGTTGAAATCTTTGGCTCAACTGCTTTATTACCGGCAAAACCTGTATGGGATTCTTTTATAAAAGGCTGGAAGGGAATCGGGGGAGTTACCTATACCCAATTTTATAGTAATACCTTTAAGATGGTTATCCCCACAGTTCTATTTACAGTGTTATCCTGTTCATTGGTTGCTTATGGCTTTGCGCGTTTTCGCTTTCGGGGAAAAAAGATATTATTTATGCTCATGATCTCTACCCTGATGCTGCCGAATTCTGTTTTGATCATTCCGCGGTATATTCTATACAACAAGCTTGAATGGCTGAACAGTTATTTACCTTTTTCCATGCCGGCATTATTTGCCTGCTACCCATTTTTTATATACATGATGGTTCAATTTTTTAGGGGTATTCCGGTTGCATTGGATGAAGCAGCCAAGATTGATGGCTGTAATACCTTTCAGTTGTATTGGCGTATTTTGATTCCGTTAATGAAACCGGCGCTATTTTCAGCCGCTATCTTCCAGTTTATTTGGACATGGAACGATTTCTTCAATTCGTTAATATATATCAATAGTGTCAGCAAGTTTCCGATTGTGCTGGCTCTGAGAATGTCATTGGATGCAACTGCAGCAGCTAATTGGAATCAGGTTCTGGCTATGTCGGTACTTTCGCTCCTTCCTGGAACTATTTTGTTTTTCTCGGCACAGAAATATTTTGTGGAGGGAGTATCAGCAGGAAGTGTAAAGGGATAACGCTCAGAAACCAGAGGTATCTTAGTAATCTGTTAAACCAACATACAGGGAAAATTTATCTGAAATATTAATTGATTTTAGGATAAAAGAAGCAGGGAAGCGTTAAGAGATCCAGATTATCGGATTAAAGACATTGCAGAGCGCATAGCTTTTATACATATAGTACATTTTTCTGAAATGTTAAAAAATACTGGGAGTTCCGGCAACGGAATATCGAAATAAGATAACTGCTAATTATATGGAAAGATAAAAAGAGAATATATTATCTCATTAAAGAAAAGTATCTGGTCCATAAGAGCAATAAAAGGTGTCATTAGAGTTTTTATGAAAGCGTGGGTTAAAAATTTATACGCTATTGTTTTAGACCTTGTGTAGAAGAGAAAACTTTTACATGAGGTCTTTTCTTTGGGAAATGTTTTTGGAAAAAGATTCTGCGCATTATTTTTTAAATCAAGGGAGGAGACTCGCAATTGGAGTATACTGTGGGTATCAGGAAATTAATAATGTATTGTCTGCAATAGGTATGAGAATATAGTGAAGCCGGAACCACCAGAAAGTTGTAAGAAAAAAGTATATTTTTTTCAATTGTAAAGTATATTTTTGCTGGTATAATGAAATTATGTTAAAGAAAGAGAGGTACATTTATTTATGAAAAAACTAGCAACTCTATTATTGGTTTCGATATCAATTGTGACGATAGCAGGCTGCAGCAGTCAAAAAGCCTATGAAAATGAAAATACAAGTGAAACTGTTCAGGTAGATAATACAAAGGGGACAGATGAAATAAGCGAGATTGACGAGAAGTCGGCGCAGCAGCTCGTGTCAGAGCGGCTTGATACAACGGTGTATTCCGTGGAGAAGGAAGACGATATCACGGTGGATGAGCAAAATTATTATGTGTTTAAAGTCCTTCAAGATGGAAATGCGCTTTCTATGGGAGTAGCGGTAAATAAGGTATCAGGGGAGCTCTTTGCATATAAGGAGGACAAGACAATTGCTCCGTATTCTGAGTTCACTCTGTATGATGAAAGTCAGGATTCACAGGTAAACTGGGATGATACTTATGAAAGCGAGACAGCTTCCCTTGTGCTACTTCCGGCAGATGCCAATTCCTTTGAATTTACACTGACAAGTAAGGAAGGAAATTTTTCTGTGACCGGTGTGGCACAGGCAGAGGGCAAAGAGGCGGTTTATGAGGAAGAAAGCGGCTATAAGGTTACTTTTACAAATGAGGGTGACAGCATCACGGTGGCGGAGAATACAGCAAATGCAAGCGGTGTGTCGTTTGATGGGACATACACGAAGTAAATTTGCGATAGATAACCCTTGTTGAAAATAAAAAAATATGGTAACATTAAAAAAATAAGAGGTGTTAGACAAAAGAAGAAGAGAGGGATTATCTATGCAGACCGTTGGTGGATATACGATTAAAACAGGAAGAACAAGAATGTGCCCAATCTGTGAGGGAGCAGCGCTTCGTTACACAGGCGATACAAAGCAGATTAACGAGAAAGAGCATTACAGACATAGATGTATTAAATGCGGCTTGGAATTTTGGTTTGATGGAAAATATGGGGAATGATGTGTGCCAATATGCCTTGTATTTCTGAAAATATAGGACATGGTTGAATTGGGTGAAAAATTAGTAAAATTAGAAAAAAGGTATTGACAAAGTGTATGATAATTAGTATACTAGCAAGGCAGGTGTAACAAAGCCTGTCTCAGTTTATGGGATCATAGCTCAGCTGGGAGAGCATCTGCCTTACAAGCAGAGGGTCATAGGTTCGAGCCCTATTGGTCCCATAATTAATTATATAAATACCGATATGGCGGAATAGCTCAGCTGGCTAGAGCACACGGTTCATACCCGTGGTGTCGTTGGTTCAAGTCCAATTTCCGCTACTAGAATACCTAATATAACACTTGTTATGTTGGGTTTTTTTGTATCATAAGAAATTGCTTTAATTTTCCTATGATAAAAAAAACTATTTATGCGCACGAATGCAAGAAAAACTCACACTTTTTTAGGTAAATACACACTCGCATGAAAACAACAGGAGGAACTTCATGAGAATAGGAATGGGATATGATGTCCATAAATTGATAGAAGGTAGAGATTTGATATTAGGGGGTGTAACGGTTCCGTATGAAAAGGGACTGTTAGGGCACTCAGATGCCGATGTAATTGTGCATGCGATTATGGATTCGATATTAGGAGCAGCGGCACTCGGCGATATCGGAAAGCATTTTCCGGATACGGATCCGACATACAAGGGGGCGTCCAGTATTGTGCTTTTGGAGCGTGTGGCTGAATTAATTGAAGAAAAAATGTATATTATTGAAAATATTGATGCAACAATAATAGCACAGAAGCCAAAGCTCTTGGGATACATTCCACAGATGGTGGAAAACGTGGCGAACGCTTTGAAAATACCGGTGGGCAGTGTGAATATCAAAGCGACGACAGAGGAAGGCTTAGGTTTTACAGGAAGCGGACAGGGAATTTCCGCTCACGCAATCTGTGCGCTGAACACGGTTGCAGATTATCGGTATGAGGAAAGCTCTGCAAGAAGTTTTCCAGCTTGCGGTGGTTGCAATGGCTGTTCGGGATGCCCGAAACATAATCAGGAATAAAGCGACGGTTACTGCTGTATGCAATCAGGCAAAGGGAGGAAACTATGATTTTTAAAAGAAATAATAAGTCCAAGAAGCAGGAAGAAGGAATTCAGATACAGTCCTTAACTTATAAGGAGCATGGGGATACCCGCTCTTTATGGGAGACAACCTTTGGTGAAGACAGCAAGGAATTTACAGATTTTTATTATAACAATAAGATAGCGGACAACAGCATATGGGTGGCAAGGGAGAACGAGCAAATTCTTTCTATGGCTCAGCTTAATCCGTATCAGATACACCTTGGAGCTGCAATTGTTCCGGCTCACTATATTGTTGGAGTTGCGACGCTTGAGGAATACCGCAGGCAGGGTCTGATGCGGACTGTTTTGGAGGCGGCATTGCAGCAGATGTATGACAATCAGGAGCCTCTTACCTACTTGATGCCTGCAAAAGAGGAGTACTACGTAGGCTTTGATTTTGTGTCAGTCTACTATCAGAACAAGGGCGTTCTGGTGGGAAACAATGAAGAAACGAGTCTTCGCTGTGTAAATCCTTCTGAGAAGGAGATGAAGGAGCTGGCACGTTTTTCAGAAGAGATATTGCTGGAACATTACAGTGTTTTTGCACATCGCGATTATAGGTATTATGAAATGCTCAAAACCCAGTTTCAAGCGGAGCATGGCGAGATTGTATGCGTGTACGATGGAAATATATTGGTGGGTTATTTCTTTTATGGGGAATACGATTCCATCGAGGTGATGGAACCGGTATGCCTGCCTCAGTATAGAAGTGAGTTTCCTAGCGTGTTGGCGAAAAAATTCGAAGGTTTTGAGAAGGAGATAAACGTCACTGCGTTTGATTTTTTAAACGAGGACGATTTTAAAAATATTGTGACAAAGCCGGCAACGATGGTTCGAATTGTATCGCTGGAGAAGTTCGTGAGATATTTAACGGCAACAAGTCCTATAGAACTTATTGTAAAGTTGGAGGATTCCTTTATTGAGCAAAATAATGGTATATTCTCTATTCATATAGGAATGCATCATTCCAAGGTGGAGGCAGTGGAGGAAATACCTGAAATTATGCTTACAATCAGAGAGTTAAGTGCCATTTGTTTTTATAATGAAATTCCGAAGTCGGTAATCGAAAAGGCAGAGGAGCACACCCTTGATAAAATTAGTAAAATAATAAAATTTGAACCCATCTTTTTAAATGAATTTGTTTAGGAAATAAAGTTGACAAAACAGGTTTTTTTGAATAAACTATACTAGGTAAATGCAGAGATTGGAAAGAGTAATTTGTCAAAAATAGCAGAGAGGGATTGCCGCAGGCTGAAAGCAGTTCTTATATTTTGAGAAATGAATGTGCCTCCATGAGCAGATTGGGTGAAGGACAGTAGCCTGATACGAGTGACACATGTTACGTGTATGAGTGATAGGTATGAAAATACCTCTACATAGAGTGGAACCGCGGATAAACTTCGTCTCTAAATTTGATATGAGACGGGGTTTATTTTGTATAGGTAAAATATCTTTTGCATATCTTACCTTTACCAAATCTATTATAGTATTATATAAGGAGATTCTAGTATGGGTATATTTCGTTATATAAAAGAAGAAATCGATGTGATAACAGAGAGGGACCCTGCGATAAAGACGCCTTGGGAGGTGCTTTTGTATCCCAGCTTCAAGGTGATGCTACATTATAGATTAGCACATAAATTATATACAGGAGGACATTATTTCCTGGCGAGATGGATATCCCAGAGAGCGACGAGAAAGACCGGAATTGAGATACATCCGGGCGCTTCCATAGGAAAAGGCTTGTTTATTGACCACGGAAGCGGAGTCATCATAGGTGAAACCACGATTATAGGCGACAATGTCACCCTTTATCAGGGGGTAACGCTTGGTGGAACCGGAAAAGAAACCGGAAAACGCCACCCGACTTTAAGGGATAACGTTATGGTAAGCGCGGGGGCAAAGATAATTGGTTCCTTTACAATCGGAGAAAATTCAAAGATTGGAGCAGGCTCTGTTGTGTTGAAGGAAGTGCCTCCCAATTGCACCGTTGTAGGTGTTCCGGGGCGAATTGTAAAGCAGGATAATATAAAAATTCCAAGAAGCGATATGGATCAGGTTCATCTGCCTGACCCGGTGTTAAGCGACTTGATGCAGCTTAGGGAGGAAAATGAGGAGCTTCGAAAAGATGTGGAATTATTGAAAAAACAATGCATGAAAGCAGAATAGAAATAATACAGGTAGAAAAAGGAGAATTCATATGAAGGTATACAATACTTTAACGAAGAAAAAGGAAGAATTTGTGCCGATTGAAGAAGGAAAGGTACGCATGTATGTGTGTGGTCCGACTGTTTACAACTATATTCATATCGGAAATGCAAGACCGATGATTATCTTTGACACGGTGAGAAGATATATGGAATATAAGGGATATGATGTAAACTATGTATCCAATTTTACGGATGTGGACGACAAAATTATAAAAAAGGCAATTGAGGAGGGCGTGAGTGCTTCTGAAATATCAACCCGCTATATTGCAGAGTGTAAGAAGGATATGGAGAGCCTGAATGTACTTCCGGCGACCACACACCCTCTTGCTACAGAGGAAATCGGCGGAATGCTTGAGATGATTCAGACTTTGATTGACAAGGGCTTTGCTTATGAAAAAGGCGGAAGCGTTTACTTTAGAACAAAAAGATTTGAGGAGTACGGAAAGCTTTCCAAGAAAAATCTGGAAGACTTAGAGGCGGGAAAGCGAATTGCGGTTGAGGAGCAGAAGGAAGATGAGATGGATTTCGTGCTCTGGAAGCCAAAAAAGGACGGGGAGCCATCCTGGGTATCTCCTTGGAGTGACGGACGTCCGGGCTGGCACATTGAGTGCTCTGTTATGGCAAAAAAATACTTAGGAGACGAGATTGATATTCACGCAGGCGGTGAAGACTTGATTTTTCCTCATCATGAAAACGAAATTGCCCAGAGTGAGGCATGCAATGACAAAACCTTTGCAAAATACTGGCTGCACAATGGCTTTTTAAATATTGACAACAGAAAGATGTCAAAATCACTTGGCAATTTCTTTACCGTAAGAGAAGTCGGTGAAAAATATGATTTGCAGGTGCTTCGTTTCTTTATGCTCGGCGCACATTACAGAAGTCCGCTCAATTTCAGTGAAGAGCTTATGGAGTCTTCCAAAAACGGTTTGGAGAGAATCCTTACAGCAGTAGATAATCTAAAGCATTTAAAGGAAGCATCCCAGACAACGTCGGTAAGTGAAAATGAGACCGAAAAGCTTGCAGCGGCGAAGGAGTATATACGGAAATTTGAAAATGCGATGGACGATGACTTTAATACGGCAGATGCGGTTTCCGCCATTTTTGAGCTTGTAAAATATGCAAACTCAAACTCAGATGCGCAAAACTCAAAGGAATATTTGGATAGCCTGTACGAGGAAATTAAGAGGCTGTGTGATATTCTTGGAATTATTGTGGAGAAGGAAGCAGAAATCTTAGCTGAAGATATTGAGAAGCTGATTGAGGATAGACAGGCGGCGAGAAAGGCGAAGAATTTTGCAAGAGCTGACGAAATCAGAGACGAGCTTCTCGCAAAGGGAATTATATTAGAGGACACAAGAGAAGGGGTAAAATGGAAAAAGGCATAAATGAATTTATACCATATCTAGAGAAAATATTTGATTTGCCAGAGGTTGATATGAGGACGTATTCTCCGCTTGTGCTGGCTTATATCGGAGATGGTATTTACGATGTTATTATAAGAACGATTGTCGTAGCACACGGAAACAGCCAGCCTAATAAGCTTCACAAGAAAACGAGCCGTCTGGTAAAGGCTTCCGCACAGTCTGCAATGATTGAGGCAATCAAGGAGGATTTGACGGAGGAGGAGATGAAGGTCTACAAGAGAGGCCGCAATGCGAAATCTCCCACAATGGCAAAAAACGCCTCTATGGCAGATTACAGAAGGGCTACGGGCTTTGAGGCGCTCATGGGATACCTGTATTTACAGGGAGAGATGGAGCGTATGATTGAGCTGATTAAAAAAGGTCTGGAAAAAAGCGAAGAAAAAATATAAGAGGCGGTGCAACACATCGTGCCTGAAAAGAAAAATTGGAGGTAACAGTGAGATACGAAGAATTAACCATAGAAGGAAGAAATGCGGTTTTGGAGGCGTTTCGGGCAGGAAAAACAATTGACAAAGTTTTTGTGCTCGACGGATGTCAGGACGGTCCGATTAAGACAATAACGAGAGAAGCCAGAAAGTATGATACAATCATCAACTATGTTCCGAAAGAGCGACTGGATCAGATGTCAGAGACAGGCAAGCATCAGGGAGTAATCGCCTATGCCGCCGCATATGAATATGCTGAGGTAGAGGATATTTTAAACATTGCGAAGGAAAAGAATGAGCCACCTTTTATTTTGCTGCTTGATAATATAGAAGATCCGCATAATCTGGGGGCTATTATCCGTACCGCAAATCTTTGCGGTGCTCATGGTGTAATCATCCCGAAAAGACGTGCAGTAGGACTGACCGCTACGGTTGCAAAAACCTCAGCAGGTGCGCTTAACTACACACCGGTGGCAAAGGTTACGAACCTTGGCAATACGATCGAAGAACTGAAGGAGCAAGGAATGTGGTTTGTCTGCGCCGATATGGGCGGAGAATTGATGTACAAGCTTGATTTAAAGGGACCGATTGGTCTTGTAATCGGAAGCGAAGGAGAAGGCGTGAGCCGTCTGGTAAAAGAGAAATGTGATTTTGTTGCTTCCATTCCGATGAAGGGTGACATCGATTCCTTGAATGCCTCTGTTGCGGCAGGAGTGCTCGCCTATGAGATTGTAAGACAGAGAATGAATTAGTAACAAGAGTTTAAATTGGAAGCGAAGGTGAGTATGTGGACAACTACACGAAAATGAGTGACGAGCAGTTAATTTCTTTGGCACAGGGAGGAAACAATCAGGTAGTGGACTATCTGATGGAAAAGTACAAGAATCTGGTCAGGAGGAAAGCATATGAGCTATTTATGATTGGCGGAGACAATGACGATTTGATACAGGAGGGAATGATAGGGCTGTTTAAGGCAGTGAGAGACTATAACAGCCAAAAAGAGACCTCCTTCTTTACGTTTGCCGATTTATGCATCTCAAGGCAGATGTACACCGCCATTCATGCCTCCAAAAGAAAAAAGCATACACCGCTTAATACATATGTCTCCCTCTATTCCGGTATTTCCGAGGAGAGCGAAGAGCAGGAGATGATTGAGCAGGTCTACTCCGTTTACGACCGAAATCCGGAGGAACTGTTTATCGATAAGGAAAACGAAGGTTATATTGAAGAAAAAATGCAGGAAAATTTGAGTACCTTTGAGATGCAGGTCATCAATCTGTACATGACAGGAATTCCCTACGTTGAGATTGCGGAGCGATTGGACAGAACACCTAAGTCGGTGGATAACGCCATTCAGAGGATACGAGGGAAACTGAGCGCAGTTCTGGCGAAGAAGTGACCGTGTTTTTTAAGAAATAATAGTATTTTCAGTTTAGGGGTTGACTTTTATTCCAAAATATAATATATTATACAAGGTCGTCACATAATATATTTGCTGTTATAGCTCAGGCGGTAGAGCGCAACATTGGTAGTGTTGAGGTCACGGGTCCGACTCCCGTTAGCAGCTTAATGAAAAGTAGTGGAAAATAGCTTCAAACGCTTGTAATTAGAGGGTTTGAAGCTATTTTTTTATGGTATAAAACAATTTGAAATTGTATAAAAGAGGGTTAGTCTATGGTTAGTCAGTTATAAATTGTCGGACAATTAATTGGCGGAATTAAGCACAAGTTAGTCAAAAAATTAGTCAAAAAACCACATGTTTTCTAGTTTATCGGTCAGGTCTGTTTTATTTTCCATTAAGTGAGTATAAATCTCCAAGGTAACTTTTATAGTTGAATGCCCCAAAAGTCTTTGAGCTTCTTTTACGTCTATTCCATCATGTTATTTGTGAGTATCATAATTGGAGTCATAAAGATTGGATTTAGATTATAAAATTTAGAAGAAAGGTTAAAAAGGTGAGTTATTATGAGCGAAAAAACAAAAACATGGTTAAAAGCAGCAGGGGTAAGGGCAATCAAAACAGTAGCGCAGACGGCAGTAGCTGCAATTGGAACAACAGCGGCAATGGGAGATGTGAGCTGGGTTACAGTAGCATCTACAGCGGTACTGGCAGGAATTTTATCTCTATTGACATCCGTGGCAGGGTTACCGGAAATTAAAGAAACAGCCAATAGTACAGAGCATGAGTAAAAGTACTCTCTTTTTATTTTAGAAAGAGAAGAGGTATATTATGATTTTGGGAATAGATATCAGTGTTCACAATGGAAATGTAAATGTAAAGAAGGTAAAAGAGGACGGATATCAGTACATTATTATTCGGTCGGGATATGGTCAAAATAACATTGACCAAAAATTTACGCCTAATGCACAAGCGTGTATCAATTTGGATATGCCGATGGGAGTATATTGGTTTAGCTATGCTTACACTGTAGAAATGGCAAAACAAGAAGCTCTATATGCAATTGAAGCAGTAAAGAAATACAAGGCGAAATGTCCAATAGCATATGATTTGGAATATGACTCTGTTCGTTACGCAAGGACCAAGGGAGTTGAAATCACAAAAAGTCTGGCAACTTCAATGGCAAAAGCTTTTCTGAGCGAGGTAGAAAAAGCCGGTTATATACCTGTACTTTATACCAACAGCGATTATGAAAAGAATTATTTTGACATGAAACAATTTATAGGAATTCATAAATGGTATGCACATTACAAAGATGCTATATCAACAACGGAGAAGGAGCGTGCATCGATTTGGCAAAAGTCAAGTACGGGGAAGGTTAGAGGCATAACTGGAAATGTAGATATCAACGAGTTTTATGTTGATTTTAAACAGTTAGAAGCCACAGAGAAAGAAAAGCAGAAAGTTACTTGCAATATTAATATTCTCAATTTTCAGAAAGCTGCAAATGCAGACGGTTACAGGGATCAAAATGGGAAAGCGCTTATTGAGGATGGTATAGACGGTTCAAAAACTCAGTATGTACGCAAGCAGATTGTACTTAAGGCTTTTAAAATTTCTACAGGTTTTAAAGTAGGAAGTACTGGAAATGTTGTAGAGTGGTGGCAAACACGCTTGAATGAGTTAGGGTTTATTACTGTAATTGACAGTAAATATGGAAAGGATACAAGAGAAAAAACACGGTTAATGCAAAAGAAATACAACTTAAAAAAAGACGGAGTTGCGGGCTATAATAGTATTTCAACAGCATTCTATGTTTAAATCTACATAGGTATTAAATGATAACCACACTTTAAATAAGATTATTAGGATAAAAAAAGACCACTTATAAAGTGGTCTTTCATATTGCTATTTATGCAATACAAACATTAACAGCTTGTAATCCGCGAGGACCCTTTGTAACATCAAATGTTACAGACTGGCCGTCTTCCAATGATTTAAAACCATCCATTGCAAGACCTGAAAAATGTACGAATACATCTTCGCCTTGTTCATTAGATATGAAACCAAAACCTTTTTGAGCGTTAAACCATTTTACTGTACCTTTATTCATGAAAGATACCTCCTAATTTTTATTATATTTTGTGTGAAAATAAAAAATCACATACCTTTCGTAAATCATCAATAGAATAATGACTTACGAAAAATATGTGAAATCAAAACTTCATTTAAAATATAAATTGATTATATCATGGTTAAAAGAGAGTGTCAAGGATAATTTTTAAAATAAAAAAGGTCCAACCCCTAAAGGCTGAACCTTTTAAAAACAAATTTATTTACAATATTGAGCAATCAAATTTAATAAGTCACTTAAGTTACATGAGTTAAAGTTGAAACACATATCGCATATCCTCCTTTATGTTTTGCTTTCTTAAGAACAAGTTAATTGTAACACTAATGAAACAGTATTGTAATATTGAAAGGATGGAAAGATAAGCAGCTATTGGAAGATATGGAAATCGGGTTTATTAGGGGTAACTCGTTTTATTTCATAAATAGGAATAACAAACGAAATCAAAAGCCCTAACATTCCCAATGTAAAAACTCCTTTTTGGCAAATAATAATAATGTAATCGTTACAAAATATTATTTACAGGAAAGGAGATTTTTATGTCTGAAAATCATTTGGCAATAGTGAATATGCCGATTCAGCAATGGGGTGAATTGTATACGCAAGAAGAAGCCCTGAATGTAGGTACGATATTCCACGACTTAAATATGCCGTTTTTTGCCGCAGAGTCAGTTATGAGTACAACAAGTCCGATCGCAAGCGGAATAGAAAGTACTGGAATATCAAAAGAACAGGCAGAGAGAGAACAGTTGATGACAAAAATCAATCAAGTAAGTTTTTTTCTGGATGATTTAACGCTTTATTTAGACACTCATGAAAAAGATGCCCAGGCTCTCCAGCTCTATCATGAAAAATCATTGGAGTGTGCAGAACTGAGAAAACAGTTTGCACAAAAATTTTATCCTCTAACAAAGCTATGTGTTCCTTTTTGCGGAAGCGGAGAGGCAAGCTTTTGCTTACAGGATGGTCCGATGCCTTGGGAAGGAGCGTGTGTTTAAATGTGGATTTATGAAAAACGACTCCAATATCCGGTTAAAATTACGAAAACCTGTCCGAAAACAGCCAAGCTGATTATCAGTCAGTACGGAGGACCGGACGGAGAGTTATCAGCTTCTATGCGCTATTTGTCACAACGCTACACTATGCCGGTTAAAGAGGTGGGAGGTCTTTTGACAGATATTGGTACAGAGGAATTGGCGCATATGGAAATGATATGTGCTATGGTATATCAGCTTACCAAGAATTTGACAATCGAACAAGCAAAGACAGAAGGATTTGATGCATATTATATTGATCATACGACAGCTCTTTGGCCGCAGGCCGCCGCAGGGCTTCCGTTTACGGCAATCGAATTTCAGTCCAAGGGAGATGCCATCACTGATTTAACAGAAGATTTGGCAGCGGAACAAAAAGCAAGAACAGTATATGACAATCTGCTTCGCATGATTCCGGATCCGGAAATCAGGGAACCGTTAAAGTTCTTAAGAACCAGAGAGATTGTCCATTTCCAAAGATTTGGAGAAGCGTTGGAAAGGACAAAGGATAAGTTAGATAGCAAGAACTTTTATTATTTTAACCCTGAGTTTGATAAAGATATGTTCCACGGCAAGTTGTAGTCATTAAGATTAAGGTGTCAGAAACAGTGCGAGCACATTTTGACACCTTAATTTTATTGTATAGACCTCAACAAGATGAAGCTGCTTGCGGCTTTATTTGTCATGAATTAAAATAACAAGGGAACTGCTGTACAATACCCTTTGTCATCATATCTGCCATTGTAAGAGCCTGCTTCTCGATATTATCGAACATGACGATACTGTTTTGGTAATTGCCTCTTAAGATATCAATAACTTCAGTTTTGGTCATAGAAAGATGGGCGTAGAGCATCTTTTTCCAATCGCATGCGGACCAGTGAGGGTTGATACTGGCTAAGAAATCGGCAATCTGACTTGCATTTTGATACCAGCGTCTTTCTGCATCTTCCGCTGCGGCAGTGTCGTTTGTTTTTAATGCATTGACGAGCTCAGCGGCGATGGTGAGATGCGCGGTGAACAATTCTGCTATTTGGGCACTTATTTCTTTCCCATAAAATGGCATGAATGCTGCTTCTAAATCCTTAGGATTGCAAAGAAGCCGCTTTGTGACCATGTCTAAATCGGGAAGCCCAAAGATTGTACTTATGATAAACATTCTGGTCCAATAAACATGCTGCGACCAGAGTAACCGCATATGATTACTCAGTATTTTTTCTGCATAGGTGATGGATAACGTACGGCATCGCCCAACATTCTGAGCCGTGACGTCAGATTGATTTTTATATGAATTTGCTTCGTTTGAAGATGAAGGCATTTTTCCTCTTTTTACTCAAAAATTTATTATATAATATGAAAAGATTTAAAATGCCGTAACTTGTTCCATGAAGATAATTAATTAAGCAAGTATTTTTTCCAAATCTTCCTCCGGCGTGCTGATTGGTGTAAGGTTATAGTTTTCTACGAGAATATTTAACACATTCGGGGAAACGAACGCCGGAAGTGTAGGGCCGAGGTAAATATTTTGAATGCCAAGATATAAGAGCGTGAGAAGGATGCATACCGCTTTCTGCTCATACCAAGACAGGACGAGTGTGAGGGGGAGATCATTCACGCCGCACTCAAAAGCATCTGCCAATGCCAAGGCGATACGGATACCGCTGTAGGAATCGTTGCACTGTCCCAAGTCGAGAAGGCGGGGGATACCATCAATTTCGCCCAAATCTAAATCGTTGAAACGATATTTGCCGCAGGCGGCAGTGAGAATAATGGAATCTTTTGGTGCCTGTTTGACAAATTCTGTATAATAGCTTCTTCCCGGGGCAGCACCGTCGCAGCCTCCGACAAGGAAGAAGTGGCTTATCTTTCCGTCTTTTACCGCTTGTATTACCTTGTCTGCCATGGAAAGAACCGTTTCATGGGCACACCCTGTTGTGACAGTCGTTCCCTTGTTGATTCCGGTCATAGGCATAGCTTCCTCATAGCCGCCGCATTCGATTGCCTTTTCTATGACAGGAGTAAAATCCTTGTCTTCACCAATATGAACCAGTTCAGGGTAAGAAACGACAGAGGTGGTGTAGACTCTGTCCTTGTAGCTTTCTCTCACCGGCATCAGACAGTTTGTTGTAAATAGGATGGGAGCCGGAATGTTGTGGAATTCAAACTGCTGACTCTGCCAAGCTGTTCCGAAATTTCCCTTTAAATGCGGGTAAGCCTTTAATTTTGGATATCCGTGGGCAGGCAGCATTTCACTGTGTGTATAAATATTGATGCCTTTATCCTTGGTTTGCTCCAGCAAAAGCTTTATATCATGTAAATCGTGACCGCTGACGACGATAAAAGGTCCTTTTTCGATTGTGAGCGGTACCTGAGTCGGGACAGGTGCACCGTATGCTTCAGTATTAGCGGCGTCTAACAGCTCCATGCATTTGAAGTTGATCTCCCCTGTTTTTAGGACGAGAGAGAGCAGCTCGTCTTGACCTAAATCTTCGCCGATTGCATAAAGCCCCTCGTAGAAAAAGTTGTTTACATCCTCGTCCATCTTTCCGAGTGCCATGGCATGGTATGCGTATGCCGCCATACCTCGCAAGCCGAATAAGATAAGAGATTTCAAGGAACGAATGTCCTCGTGGTCCTCCCAAAGGCATCTCATATCATAATCCTCATATTTTTCAGCGTTGATTCTTGTACGCTCCTCATGGATTTTTGTCGTAAGTTTTTTGATTGTATCGTTGTAGAAGTTTACATTTGTAATGGTTGTAAAAAGCCCTTCCATCACAATTTTGTGGGTATTCTCTGTCGGTCGGCCTGATTTGGCGGCACGTGCAAGCCCGATTAAGGCTCCGGTTAATTCGTCTTGATAATTGGCGGTGTCACTTTTTTTCCCGCATACACCGGATTTTCCCTCACAGCCGGTATTGTGTGCTGTTTGCTGACATTGAAAACAAAACATATCTTTCATTCAAGATTCCTCCTATAAAATGCTATAGAGCGGTCAAAATATACCGCTGCCATTGTTTTATAGTTTCTGCATTCAGGGAAAGAATATACATTTTTAGAATAAAGAAGTTGTATACAAGAAAGTGTGAGCTTTGCTCACACTTCGCACCCAAGCGGGTTGCAAAGCAACAGCTTCTACTCTGCGAGGTGCACATAAACAAGATGAAGCTGCTTCACTTGTAATGAATTAAAAAACTCCCCTATCCTAGATAAAAGAATAGGGGAGCTATATCAGCTTTTACACCAACGCCTCGCAAAGTGCGGTGAGTGCTAAGGACTGTCCGTAAGCCATCGGCGCAATAATAATATTTTTGTAATGGTCTGCATCGTATCCCATTCCGGTTCCAGCAGATACATTTAAAACGGTGCCGTCGCTGTCGATGTTTTTGCAGATTGCTTCAACTGCCTTATCCGCATAAACCTGATAGCTCTCGTCTAAAAGTCCAAGCTTAATTGCCTTTAACATTCCGGTCACGATTGCGGCAGAACCGGAAACCTCCTCGTAGCTTGTGCTGTCTGTCAGGACAGTATGCCACAGACCGGAAGGTGCCTGAAGCTTAACCAGTGCATTTACCTGAGCCTTGAAGGTATCGAGTAAGAATTTCTTAACGCCTGCATCCAAGGTAGATTTGCTCATTTCAAGGAAATCAATAATTCCAAAGGTAAACCAAGAATTACCGCGGCACCAGAAAACGCCTCCGAAGTTGCTGTTTTCATTAAAGCTCCAGCCGTGGTAGAAAAGCCCGGTCTTCTTCTCATATAAATATTTGATATGAATCAAAATCTGGTGGTTTGCTTCACTGATCCAATCCTGACGATTGTATTTGTGTCCCATTTTGTTTAAGAACAATACAGTCATAAAAATGGTATCAATCCACATTTCACTCTCATTTAAACGAACGCCCTGGCGGTCTCCAATTGCACTTGTCACGTGCTGGAAAGCACCCTCTTTTGTGCGGGGAAGATAGTTCATAAGCCAGTCTGCACGCTCGAGACAAAGTTTTTCGTAAACAGGGTCATTCAGCATATCACATAAATCCACAAGGGGAAGAAACGGCGCGGTTGTGTTCACGTTTTTGGAAGGAAGTCCGATTTCTAAGTTGGTTTTGTACCAGTTTTTGAAAAAGTCGCTGTATCTGCCGTCCTTATAAAAATCATCCAGTTTTTTCAGTCCGTAAAGTCCGACACCTTGTGGCCAGTCCCACTCCTGAATACCAAAATCTCTTGGAATTAATCCCTTGGAAAGCCCCGCTTTGTCTGTGATATCGGTCTCACAGTCAGGTGCTCCAAGATTCATCAGCTTGTCAACTAAAAGATTGATTTTCTGTAATAAAACATCATTTGTTACTTTCATAGTTACCTCCATTCATATAGTGAATAATCAGGAAAAAGCGGTATGTTTCCTGCCTATCTATATAATACAAAACAAACCAACAAAAAACAATATAAATTAACAAAATATTGGTGGTAAATGCAAAAAAAAAGTGGTACTCTATAACTACAAAACAGGAGGTGCAAAATGAATATCAAACAAGCAACCGGTGCAACGGTAACTTTTGAACATTTATATAAAGAAAAAACGCTGTCAATCATAGATTTTGGAGCAGATACGAAAGCGAGTCCCGTCATCAATACAAGTGCGGTGAATGAGGCAATTAAAGCGGCAAATCAGCAGGGCGGAGGAACCGTTGTGATTCCTGCGGGTGAATTTAAAGTTTATACAATAAGGCTGCAAAGCAATGTAAACCTTTATCTTGAAAAGAATGCAGTTTTACAGGCAGCGAAGACGGATATTACGAAGTCCTACCAAAAACAAAAAAGCGAAGGCGGCAACTATGATGAGCCGGAGGTAAACCTCTATGCGGGCTTGCAGGACCACGGGCATACTTATTTTTCCAACAGTTTGATTTATGGGGAACACCTTGAGAATATCATGATATATGGTGAGGGGCTTATAAACGGAAGCTGTATCGATGAGGAGACCGGCTACCGTGAATATATTTTGCAGGGAGGAGACCCCTTTGATAATCCAATGCGAAATGAAAACGGACATACGGGGGAGTGGTTCGGAAACAAGGGTATTGCGCTTGTCAGATGTAAAAACGTTGTATTAAAGGATTTTTCTATCTTGATAGGAGGACATTTTGCGATTATTGCGGAGGGAGTGACCAATCTGCTTGCTGACCATATCTTGGTGGACACCACGCGAGATGCCTTTGACATTGATTGCTGCCAGAATGTGACGGTAGTAAATTCAGTCTTTAATTCTCTGACCGATGATGCTTTGGTGATGAAGGCATCCTACGGCGCAGGTATTTTTATGCCGACCAGGAATGTTCTGATTGAGGATTGCAAGGTAAGCGGATACGATGCAGGAAGTGTTTATGCAGGAAAATACACGAAGGACAAGCTGATTGCAACAGACCGCTGCGGTCCCACAGCGCGTGTGAAATTGGGAACCGAGTCTACCTGCGGCTATGATTTGGTGACGATAAAAAGAGTGAAGTTTGACCGTTCCAGGGGCTTTGCACTGGAGGCGGTGGATATTTCCGATTTGAGCAATATCATTTTTACCGACTGTGAGATGGACAATGTAAGCAGCTCGCCTATTTTTATCCGCGCAGGCGAGAGAGGACGTTTTCCGGTGACCGGAAACAGCGAGGAGGAGGTAGTAAATGCCCGTAAGGGAAATGTACGCCTTGACAATGTAAACTGGGTGCTTCCAAACACGGAGGATTATGAAAGCTATCCTGCAAAACGTTACATTCCTTCCTATGAGAGAAATCAGACGGTGACAGTGGACGGACATTCTAAGTTCTCTGTTGTCAATCAGGAGAAGCCGGCAAGAATGAATCCCGGCAACCTAAAAGAGATAGACGGAAACTATTATGTGATGGCTTACGATGAAGAAGCGAAGAGCTATAAGCCGGATTTGTCAAAGGAAATACCAAAGGCTGAGCTGTGCCGCTATGCCAATGCGGTCGGAAGTGATAGGATGCCAAGAGTCAGTAATATTGAGATAAGCAATATCAAAATCAAAAATGCGGACCCGAGATATCCGATGATATTAATGGGACTTATCGATGCTCCGATACAAAATGTCGTGATGAAAAATATAGAGGTGGAATATCGCGGCGGTTTAACAATGGAGCACGCCGTCGAGCAGCGGCAGTTAAACACGAACTGGAAGTACAGCCAGTATGAGACGAAAAGCTCCATACAGACTCTTCCGTGGTTAGTCAACACCTTTTTCTTAAAGTCAGAGGGATTGCTTCCGAGAGTGGACTGGGATGAGGAGAAAAATTGCTGGAGGGCAGACCCTTACAACGTGCCGGAGCTTCCGGAGGTTTATCCCGAACCTAGCAATTGGGGAATTCTCCCTGCATATGGACTGTACGCAAGGCATGTGGAGAATTTAGAGCTTTCTGATATAACGATTCGTTTTAAAGCAGAGGACGAGCGACATGCAATTGTATTAGATGACGTGAAAAAAGCAATAATTCAGAATTTAGATGCAAATATTGCTCCTGATAGATCGGTGCTTGCCAAGGTGACGAATCATTTCAAACGACCGACAAATTTTGAGTATGTGCAAAATGAACCATATTTTACAACGACAGTTACTGATTTGACGCTATCCGGTGATATTTCTGTTGAGGACGTGACGGTAAACGCTCCGTCTCCCGGAACACCGCAAGATTCCCTGTATGACATGCCGACGCTTCCGATACCGGAAAACGGCTATCATTATGAAGTAAAGACCGAAGATTATCCGATTCCCCAGACGGTATTTCGACCATTTTTATCCACGCCTGACAGGCAGAGAGGAACGGTAGGTGAGGAGCTTATCCTTACGATAACGGTTCGAAATCCTGCTACGGAAACCACAATGGAGGAGACAGACGGTTTTATCTACAATGAGGCGGTTTCCAATCGGGATTATGTGGTGGAAGGCGTCAAAAATCAAGTGATGCTGCATGTTAAGAATTTGCCGGAGGGGGCTGTATTTGATGAGGCGAGCCGGATACTTCGCTGGATACCAAAGAAGGAACAGGCTGGTGTTCATCAAATATGCGTGGAAATGGATGATGGTATTTTAGTGGAAACAGCTGTTTTGTCAATTGAGGTTGAAGAAGGGCAATAAATTGATGTTACTGTTCACTGGGCAGTATCCCGCGAAGTCAAAATTGTGTGTTTACACAATTTTGCGAGGACAGCAAGCGCCAAATCACGTTTTTGGTGATTTGTGTGCATCATGTTGCTGTGAACACCACAGGTGTGAACAGTAATAAATTGGTTAAATTAGTAAAATGGGCATAAATAAAATACTTTAAAAAGTAAGACAGGTGTGATATAATAACCAAGATATGGCGAAAGCCGGTATAAAGGAGGTAAATGGAATGAAACACATCAAAACATTAAATACGAAAAACCTTAAAAGTACAATGAAAAAGGGTGGCTGCGGCGAATGTCAGACTTCTTGCCAATCAGCTTGCAAGACTTCTTGTACAGTAGGAAATCAGAGCTGCGAAAATAAATAATATATGCCGCTACAATATGTGGAATGTTGAGTGAGTGTGCTTTGGGCCGGCTGGTTCAAAGCACACTCATTTAGAGTATTTTGCGGGCAAAAGTCCGCGTTGAAAGGAGAACATAAGCGTGGTTCATCAATATAAGAATAATGGCTATAATATCGTACTGGACGTCAACAGCGGAGCAATCCATGTGGTGGACGATTTGGTGTATGATGTTATTGCATTATTGATTGAAACGGCTTCTGAAGATGTTTTACAATACATATCAGATAGTGCCTGTCAGGAGGAAATAATAAAGAAGCTTGAGGGGCATTATACGAAAGAAGAAATTAAAGAAGCAATCAGTGATATAAAGGAATTAACGGAGGACGAGTCTCTCTTTACAAAGGACATTTACAAGGAATATATTATGGACTTTAAGAAGAGACAGACGGTAGTCAAGGCGCTTTGCCTCCACATTGCCCATGACTGTAACCTTGCCTGCAAATATTGTTTTGCGGAAGAGGGTGAGTATCATGGAAGAAGAGCGATTATGAGTTATGAGGTCGGCAAAAAGGCACTTGATTTTTTGATTGCGAATTCCGGCAACAGAAAAAATCTAGAGGTAGACTTTTTTGGCGGTGAGCCGCTGATGAACTGGCAGGTCGTAAAAGATTTGGTTATATACGGCAGAGAACAGGAGAAAATCCATAATAAGAAATTCAGATTTACGCTGACGACAAACGGTGTTTTGCTAAATGATGATATTTTGGAATTTGCCAACAAGGAGATGTCAAACATCGTACTGAGTGTAGACGGAAGGAAAGAAGTCCACGATTTTATGCGCCCTTCCAGAAATGGAAAAGGCAGTTATGAGCTGATTATGCCGAAGTTTATTAAGACAGCGGAGAGCAGAAATCAGAATAATTACTATGTAAGAGGAACCTTTACGCGTCATAATCTGGATTTTGCCCAGGACGTACTGCATTTGGCTGATATGGGCTTTAAGCAGATATCCGTTGAGCCTGTAGTGGCAGAAGAGCACGAGGAATATGCGATTAAGCAGGAAGATATTCCGCAGATTTATGAAGAATACGATAAGCTCGCAAAAGAAATGATACAGCGGGAAAAAGATGGAAAGGGCTTTAATTTCTTCCATTTTATGATAGATTTAGAGGGCGGTCCTTGTGTCGCAAAGAGATTATCAGGCTGCGGCTCAGGAACCGAATATCTGGCAGTGACACCTTGGGGTGATTTTTATCCATGTCATCAATTTGTAGGGGAGGACGGCTTTATCATGGGAAATGTAGATGAAGGCGTGACCAAGACAGAGATGAGGGATGAGTTTAAGCTTTGCAATGTTTATGCAAAGGACAAGTGTAGAGAATGCTTTGCAAGATTCTACTGCAGCGGAGGCTGCGCAGCCAATTCACATAAGTTCCATGGCTCCATCACGGATGTCTATGATATTGGCTGTGAGCTTCAGAAAAAGCGCGTAGAATGTGCAATCATGATAAAGGCTGCATTAGCTGAATAGAAAGAGAGAAGGGAAACAATGAAGAAAAAGAAAGACGTCATAATTCTTGGTGTTATTATCTTATTTATCCTGCTTTTAAGTTACACGGCTGCATACGGTTTGGGAAAGACTCAAACAGGTGCTGCAAAGAACATTAATTTAGGACTTGATTTGGCGGGCGGAGTAAGTATTACCTACCAGGCAGTAGGAGAGACACCGACGGCAGAACAAATGAGTGACACTGTCTACAAGCTTCAGAAGCGTGTTGAAAATTATAGTACAGAGTCCGAGGTTTATCAGCAGGGAGACAACAGAATTACGGTTGAAATCCCGGGTGTTACAGATGCAAATGCAATTTTGGAGGAGCTTGGCAAGCCGGGATCCCTTGAATTTCAGGATACATCAGGAAACGTGTTGTTGAGCGGTAGCGATATTGCAGATGCGTCTGCCCAGATTACGCAAGACAGTATGGGGAATAAAGAGTATGTGGTTGCGCTGAAATTGACGGAAGAAGGAAGCACAAAGTTTGCAGAAGCGACTGCTGCTAACTTAAATAAGCAGATTCCGATTGTGTATGACGGTGATGTAATCAGTGCTCCGGTTGTACAGACTGCAATCACAGGCGGAGAAGCATCTATCACAGGTATGGAAAGCTATGAGGCAGCAGAGACGTTAGCTTCCCAAATCCGTATCGGATCTCTTACCGTACAGCTTGAGGAACTTCGTTCCAACGTAGTAGGTGCCAAATTAGGTGAAGAAGCGATTGAGACAAGCTTACTTGCAGGTGCAATCGGTTTGGTTCTCATTATCATATTTATGTGTATTGTATACTTAGTACCGGGTATTGCAGCAGGTATTGCGTTGATTCTTCACACGGTATTGGAGTTAGTTGTTCTGAATGCCTTTGATATCACGCTGACACTGCCGGGTATTGCGGGCTTTATCCTCTCCATCGGTATGGCGGTAGATGCGAACGTTATCATCTATGCACGTGTGCGAGAGGAAATTGCAGCAGGAAAATCAGTGCGTAACTCCATTGATATTGGATTTAAGAAGGCAATGTCTGCCATCATTGATGGTAACGTTGCAATCCTTATCGCGGCTGCGGTACTTGGACTGAAGGGTTCAGGTGCGGTAAAGGGCTTTGCGCAGACTTTGGCAATCGGTGTTGTTTTATCCATGTTTACGGCTATTTTTATTTCAAAGCACATTATCAATGCTTTTTATACAATCAAGTTCCAGGATGTAAAATATTATGGTATTCATGCACAGAGAAAGGTTATTGATTTCCTGAGCAAAAAGACACTCGCGTTTGTTTTTGCGATTGCATTGATTGTTGCAGGCGTTGCTTCAATGGGTATTCACCATACACAAGGCAACGGTGCATTTAATTACAGCCTTGAGTTTGTCGGTGGTACGTCCACGACCGTAACGTTTAATGAGGACTTATCCATCGATGATATTGACCAGAAGGTAAAGCCTCTTGTTGAGGAGGTGACCGGTGACGGTGATATCCAGACACAGAAGGTTTCCGGTACAAATGAAGTTATCATCAAGACAAGAGAGCTGACAAGAGAAGAGAGAGAAGCGCTCAATGAGACTTTGGTTGAAAATTTCCAGGTTGATGAAACCTTGATTACGGTTGAGAGCATCAGCTCCACAATCAGCTCCGAGGTAAAGTCTGATGCGATTATCGCGGTAAGTATTGCGGCAATTTGTATTCTGCTTTACATCTGGTTTAGATTTAAAGACTTTAAATTCGCGGCGAGCGCAATTATTGCCCTCTTAAACGACGTGGTGGTTGTATTAGGCTTCTATGCACTTGCAAGAGTGGCTGTCGGCGGAACGTTTATTGCGTGTATGCTGACGATTGTCGGTTATTCCATCAATGCAACGGTTGTAATCTTTGACAGAGTCAGAGAGAATCTTACACTCATGCCGCACAAGACGGATGCAGAGCTTAGATTCCTTGTAAATGAGAGTATCACACAGACTCTGACAAGAAGTATTTATACAAACCTGACCTCCTTTATTACAATGCTTGTATTGTATATATTAGGAGTAACAGCAATCAGAGAGTTTGCACTTCCGTTGATGGTAGGTATTGCCTACGGAACATTCTCCTCAATTTGTATAACAGCTCCGCTGTGGTATGTATTTAAGACGAATAAAGAATAAAGAATAAAGAATAAAGAATAAAGATAAAACAAATAGCCTGTCTCATACGAGACAGGCTATTTTTATATATTACATTCATTCTTGCAGTTGTAAAATGGCAAGAGATTGTATATTTATGTGTTTTATGGTAAAATATTAGATAATTAGAGACGTTGTAGGATAATTCTAGCAAGAAAGTGGTGGTCACTTATGTTTATTGCTCGACAGCCTATACTCAATAAGGCGATGAAAATCTATGGATATGAACTTTTGTTCAGGGCTGATGCAGAGGATGGAAAATTCGGAAATGCTTCTGCAATGTCAGCTACTGCTTCTGTTGTCAGTAATCTTTTTGAACAGGGTATGGAACATGTTGTTGGGAGAGCGAAGGCCTTTATTAACTTTAGCTATGATTTTATTATGTCTGATTCTATAGAACTGATTAATCCGGAAACACTTATCATTGAGGTACTGGAAACTGTGAAGGTGGATAGCGCATTAATTGATAGAATTGAATATTTAAAAAGTCAAGGCTATCAGATTGCGCTGGATGATTTTGAAGAGAGCTATCATACTTATCCGCTTGTGCCTTTGGCTAACATTATAAAATATGATATTAGAATTACCCCGCTCGAAACACTCACCGGTGCAGTAAAGCAGGGGCTGCTTGACAAGAAAATACTTTTGGCAGAGAAGATTGAAACAGAAAGCGAATTTCGGCAGGCTGCTGAAATGGGTTTTCATTTGTTTCAGGGCTATTTCTTTAGTAAGCCTAAAATAGTGGGAGGGCTCGGTGTAAGAAGAAGCTCAAACGGACAATATACATTGCTTCTGGATGAGTTGAAAAAAGAGGAGCCTTCCTATGATATCATGGCAAAAATTATTGAAACAGACGTAAATCTTGCCTATCGTTTCATGAAAGTTATCAGTCATAAGAAAGGGGAATCTACATTTCATTCCCTCAGATACGCGTTGGTGCGAATGGGTCTTACTGATTTGGAAAGATGGATTAATATATTGATGCTTCAGGAGATTGCTCAGGATAAGCCGTTGGAGCTGATGAAGCTATCTCTGTCACGCTCACGATTTGGCGAATTTATGGCAAAAAGAAGTAAATTCAAAAATCGCAAAAATGAAATTTCAATGATGTGCATGTTCAGTGTTTTAGATGCTCTCTTGAATCTGCCTATGGAAAAGGCATTGGAAGGGATGCTGATTTCTGAAGATGTTTTTAAGGCTCTTGTCTTTGGGGAAGGAAGTTTACAATCCTTTTTCCGGCTAATCTTGTCCTATGAGCGGGGAGAGTGGGACAAAGTCTGTCAATATGCCGATATAATTGAGCTGGATACCAATTCCTTATATGAAGGATATTTAGAGTCGATTCGCTGGGCTTCCAGAGTGCTTGCATTGCTGGAGTAAAAATTGTAAAACACAAGTATACGAAGAATAATAAAAGTATGAAAAATACCAGAAATAAGGAAAGAAAGGACAGCAATGATGAAAAAACTGAGCAGAGAGTTTTACAGCCGGGATTCCGTTGTGGTTGCCAAGGAACTTCTGGGAAAGATTCTTGTACATGAGGTGGAAGGACAGCGGATTTCAGCTAAGATTACCGAAGCGGAAGCCTATATGGGAATTGTGGATAAGGCTGCACATTCCTATGGCGGAAAAAGGACACCGCGAGTGGAGGTCATGTATGGGGAAGCGGGGTTTTCCTATATCTTTCTGATTTATGGTATGTATTGCTGCTTTAATGTAGTAACAAGTGAGAAAGAAATACCTCAGGCTGTGCTGATACGGGCGGCAGAACCGGTAGAAGGAATAGAGGAGATGGCTAGGCGGAGATTTGGACAACCATATGAACAACTGACAAAAAGCCAGCAAAAAGGTCTTACGAACGGACCCGGGAAGTTATGTGGTGCACTGGGATTAGATCGAAGCTTCAATGGTGTGGATTTATGCGGAGATAAACTTTATGTTGAAGAGGGAGAGCCGGAGGCTTTTGGCATCATAACAACGAAACGCATCGGCATTGATTATGCGGAGGAAGCAAAGGACTATCCTTATCGGTTTTATATAGAAGGAAATGAATATATTTCTGCCAAGTAAAGCGGCAAGCCGCTGTATTTCAAATTATTAAAAAAATCTAAAAGACATGATTGTAATTGAAACGGATAGTAAAATCTGGTAGAATTAAAATAACTATAAATATCGATGTCAGACACGGAAATTGATAAGCATATAGATAAGGCATGGAAGCTGAGATACATTCAAAGGAGTGATAGTATGGCAACAATTAACCAGATGGTGAGATTTAGTTTTAATAACTATACAGCGAATACAGCAAGTTCAAGTACTTCAAGCAGCTATGATGCGACAAGCACGATTCTTCGTGATTATGCAAGCATCAAAGACGGAAGCTATAAAAAGCTGTTAAAGGCATATTATGCAAAGAATGCGGCAAATGGGGCAGAAGATACATCTACCTCTACAAGCTCTGATTCTTCAAGAACAATTATGGGCGTGAAAAGTGCTGCGATTGGTTTGGAGCTGTCAGCAGATGCGCTGACGACAAAAGGAAGCAAGTCACTGTTTAAGCAGACTGATATTACGACTACAGATGAAGCGGGCAATAAGACAACCACAAAGGGCTATGACATGGATGCTATTTACAAAGCGGTAAAAAGCTTTGTGACCGACTATAATGATACAATCGATGAAGGGGCAGAAGCAAACTCCAACTCGATATTGAAAACGACGTTATCTCTGACAAGGCTTTCCAAGGCAAACATGAACCTTTTAAAGGATGTGGGAATTACGGTTGGAAGTAATAATAAGCTGTCGGTTGACGAAGAAAAATTTAAAGATGCAGATATTAATAAGATAAAGACATTGTTTAACGGGGCTAACTCTTATGCAGCAACTGTTGCAGACAAAGCGTCCAAGCTAAAGGGAGCAGCGATTGTAGAGTCCTTGAAAGCAAACACCTATACGGAGAGTGCAAGCTACAGCAATAATTATTCGAACGGATATATTTATAACAGTTTCTTTTAATATTATAAATATAGAAAGTTTTCCTTAATATAAAAAGTACTGCAAAATGAAACTTTCATTTTGCAGTACTTTTTTATGTGTATTCAACCAAAAGAAAATGTCAGCTTTATCGGACTTGTCCAATGCTGGAAGGTGCTTTAATGCATTCTGTCTTAGTCATCGCTGCCTTGGTTTTCGTTGCCTTGGTTTTCGCTGCTTTGGCTTTCAGTGCTTTGGTTTTCCTTACATTGATTTTCTTTACTTCTCAGTTCTGACAGCTGCTTATAAAATTTATAATGGAACGGAAGGATAACAGTAGATACGTTTTTGTGCTTACTCAAATTATGGCTGATGAAGTAGGTGGTAGGATTGTGCAGCAATGCATCATACCAGTGTTCCGATATCAGCTTTGTGATAATAACGGATATATTTTCTCCGTGCTTTAACTGTTTTTCTCTTTCCCATAAGTAATTATCGAGAGGCTTGATGATATCATTATAAGGTGTCTCAATAATGGCAAGTTCAATCGGGATATTCAATGCCTCCCATTGTTTTCTAAGCGCTCTGGCATGCTCCGGATGCCGGCATACATGAACGGCTGTTATGTTATTGGAAATAGAGTTTGCATAGTTAATTGATTTTAAAAACGGTTTGTTTAAGTCATGTACCAACAAAATACACTGGGTTGATGTGACTTCATCCTTATTGTAATATGGATAAAATTTATCCATACGCAGCTCTTCTCCGATGATGTTGTATTGCTTATGAATCAAAAACATAATAATCATTAACACCGGAATTGCAAGTGCCAAAAGCCACGCACCTGCTAAAAATTTCGTGTAAAATACAATGCAGGATACGACAAGCGTAACAAGTGCACCAAATCCGTTAATCCAACATTTGTATTGCCAATTCTTTTCTTTTATATTAATCCATTTACGGAACATTCCAAACTGCGCAATGGTAAAGGAAATAAAAACGCCGACGGAGTACAATGGAATCAACTTGTGTGTATCGCTTTGGAATACAATGACAAGAAGCGATGCAGCAACAAAAATAAACATGATTCCGTTTGAAAAGCTCAGTTTCATTCCTCTTGAGGAAAATTGTCTCGGCACATAGCCGTCATGGGCAAGCATATACAAAAGCTGCGGAAGTCCGTTGTAAGCGGTGTTGGCGGCAAGTATCAGGATAAGTGCCGTAAATAACTGAATAATGTAAAACATCGGAGTGCGTCCGAATACGGAGGATGCAATCTGTGAAAGCACGGTATGTCCCTCAATCGGCACTGCCTGTATCTTGATGGCAAGGAAAGAAATTCCTCCAAATATAAATATAATGATGGAAGCAAGCATCAATAAAATATGCTTCGCATTTCTGACCGAAGGCTCCCGAAAGCTTGGAACGGAGTCACTCACTGCCTCGATTCCAGACATAGCAGAACAACCGGAGGAAAAGGCTCTCAGCAATATAATGGTTCCGATGCCTTGAATGGTTTCCTTTGGTAAAATTGTGTTAGAATATTCAATCGGCTGAAGGTTTCCGCTCACAAGACGGATAATTCCTCCGATAATCAGTATCACCATCGATAATACAAATAAATAAGTAGGAAGTCCGAAAATTTTAGATGCTTCCTTTGCACCTCTTAGGTTTATTACGGTGATAATAAGTATAAAAATAAGTGAAAATAAAACCTTATAATCATGTAAAGGCGGGAACGCAGAAGTAAGCGCCGCAGTTGCCGAAGAAATACTTACCGCCACGGTCAAAATGTAATCTATGATTAAAGCAGCAGCAGTCAATATAGCAGCAGTATTTCCTATATTTTCCTTAGCGACGCAGTAGGCACCTCCGCCCTTTGGATAATGGTCAATAATCTGTGAGTAAGACATAACCAGAATTAGCAAAAGTAATAAAATCGGTATGACAACAAATGGTATGGATCTAAATGCCAATATACCGATTGCGGGTACAAGCACGAGCAAAATTTCCTCAATTGCATATGCAACAGATGAAACTGCATCACTTGCCATAATGGGAAGACCCCACAAACGAGATAGTTTCTCGTGGCTGATTTCGTTGTTCTTCTTAGGTTTTCCCAGTAAAATTTCTTTGATGTCCATAAAATGGATCTCCTCCTGATAACTATATCAAAATTTATAAAATCCTTGAAACTGATTCATTATAGTTCCGACTTGATACTATGTCAAGTACAATTTTTGACAAAAAAGAAAATATTTATTTTTACTTTTAGAGTGCCTGAAAAACCCAGAAAATATGCATGGTTGAGGGATCTGAAAAAACGAGTAAGACCGCGAATATATTTGCATGATTTTGACAGATATGGTATTCTAATAGATATGGCTAAATTCCGGTTGTACTGAGATAACAGGCTGTTTGCCGGAAGCTAGGAGGAGCAAAGTTGACAGAATTAAGAAAATTATTAGAGCGTCTGGATTATGAATGTATCCAGGGAAGCATTGAGGTACAGGTAGATAAAATCATATATGATTCGAGAAAAGCAGAGAAGGATTCGTTATTTTTCTGTGTACTGGGAACTGTGGTGGACGGACACCGGTTTGCAGGGGATGTTGTAGAAAAAGGCGCGACTGTGCTCGTGGTAGAACGAGAAGTGGAGGTGCCTTTAGACGTTACGGTTATCAAGGTTTCCAATGTCAGAAAGGCGATGGCGCTTATCTCAGCGGCATACTTTGACTACCCGGCAGATAAGCTGAAGGTAATCGGTGTGACCGGAACAAAAGGAAAAACGACAACGACCTATATGGTAAAATCCATTTTGGAGAGTGCCGGACATAAGGTGGGACTGATTGGTACCATCGAGGCAATCATCGGCGATAAGGTTATCCCGGCGAATAATACGACACCGGAATCCTATATTGTGCAGGAATATTTTCATAAGATGCTGGAAGCAGGCTGCGATGCGGCAGTGATGGAGGTATCCTCCCAAGGTCTTATGATGCACAGGGTGGATGGCTTCACGTTTGAGATGGGTATCTTTACGAATATTGAGCCGGATCATATCGGACCGAACGAGCACGCAAGCTTTGAGGAATATATGGCATGCAAGGGCATGCTGTTTCAGCAGTGTAAGGTAGGAATTATAAATATAGATGACAAGCACGCAGAGGACGTAATCAAAGGGCATACATGCAGCATTGAGACATTTGGATTTTCCGAAAAGGCAGATTTGCGGGCAGAGAATACGCAGCTTGTCTCAAAACCGGGCTATCTTGGTGTGAATTACCATGTGGCAGGACTTATGGACTTTGATGTGGAAATCGATATTCCGGGAAAATTCAGCGTGTATAACTCCCTGACTGCAATTGCAATCTGCAGACATTTTAATGCCGAGATTGAGACGATTCAAAAGGCTCTTAAAGTGGCAAAGGTAAAAGGAAGAATTGAAATGATAAAGGTTTCACCGGACTTTACCCTAATGATTGATTACGCGCATAATGCGATGAGTTTGGAGAGTCTTCTCACTACATTAAAGGAATACAATCCTACCAGATTAGTATGTTTGTTCGGATGCGGGGGAAACCGTTCCAAGCTTCGAAGATATGAGATGGGAGAAGTGTCCGGAAAATTTGCAGATTTAACGGTTGTCACATCGGATAACCCAAGAGATGAGGAGCCGCAGGCAATCATCGACGACATTAAAATCGGTCTGGCGAAGACGGACGGAAAATATGTAGAGATTGCAGACAGAAGAGAAGCGATTGCCTATGTGATTGAAAACGGATTAAGAGGCGATGTTATCGTGCTTGCCGGAAAAGGGCATGAGGATTATCAGGAAATAAAGGGAAAGAAATACCCGATGGATGAAAGAGTCATCATACAAGAGATATTAGAGGAAAGAAAGAGCAGGTAAATTCATGTTTGCTAATATCATTATTGATATTTCCCATGAAAAATTAGATAGAACATTTCAGTACAAAGTTCCGGAGGAGATGGAAGGAAAGCTATGCGCCGGTATGGAGGTTATGATACCTTTTGGAAGCGGTAACCGCCTAATCAAAGGATATATACTGGAGCTTACCGATACACCGGAATTTGATGTGGATAAATTAAAGTACATTCACAGCAGTATTGAAAACAGTATGCACATTGAGACCCAGCTCATTACACTTGCCGGCTGGATAAAAGAGAATTACGGCGGCACGATGATACAGGCGCTTAAAACGGTAATACCGGTAAAACAGAAGGTGAAGGCAAAGGAAAAAAGAAGTATCGTTCTTCTTCTAAACGAGGAGGAGGCAAAGAGCCAACTGGAGCTTTATCGGAAAAAATCGAATAAAGCAAGGGAACGCCTTTTAGCGGAGCTGATTGTGACAAAAGAGATGGATTATGAGACAGCGACAAATCGGCTTCACATTTCAACCACTGTCATCAAGGCACTGGAAGAAAAGGGAGTTCTAAAAGTAGAGAGTGCACAAATTTATCGAAATCCTGTCAATCTGCATAAAACGGAGCAGCCCGAGGTTATATTAAATGAGGAACAGCGGGCAATCACAGATGCCATTATTCAGGATTATAACAATAATAGCAGAAAGACATATTTGATACATGGCGTTACGGGAAGCGGAAAGACAGAGGTCTATATCAGGCTAATTCAGGAGGCAGTAGCGCAGGGAAAACAAGCGATTGTGCTGATACCGGAAATATCACTGACCTACCAGACGGTCATGCGGTTTTACCAACGATTTGGAAACAGAGTTTCCATCATCAATTCAAGGCTTTCGGGCGGTGAGCGGTACGATCAGTTTGAGCGGGCAAAAAAAGGTGAGCTGGATGTTATGATTGGACCAAGATCTGCTTTGTTTACTCCATTTCCGAACTTAGGTTTCATCATTATTGACGAGGAGCATGAGAGCAGCTACAAAAGCGAGACAATCCCGAAATACCACGCTAGGGAAACTGCGATTGCAAGGGCGAAGATGACAGGTGCAAGCGTTGTGCTTGGCTCAGCTACACCGTCTATTGATTCTTTTTACAAGGCTTCAACGGGAGAATACGAACTACACCGACTGAAAAACCGAACGAGTGAGAGTGAACTGCCAAACGTTGAGATTGTTGATTTAAGGGAAGAATTAATGGAGGGGAATCGTTCGATATTGAGCAGAAGCCTCCGTGCTCTGATTGAGGACAGACTGCAAAAGAAAGAGCAGATGATGCTGTTTATCAATCGAAGAGGATATGCAGGGTTTGTTTCGTGCAGGGCATGTGGTGAGGTAATGAAATGTCCGCACTGCGATGTTTCCCTTTCCTCGCACAATAACGGCAGGCTGGTTTGTCATTATTGCGGATATGAGGAAGCAATGGTAAAACAATGTCCCTCATGTGGCTCAAAATATATTGGCGGCTTTCGGGCAGGAACGCAGCAAATTGAAGAAATTATTCAAAAAGAATATCCAAATGCAAGAACTTTGCGCATGGATATGGACACAACAAAAGCAAAAGATGGGCATGCAAAAATACTGGAGGCTTTTGCAAACGAGGAAGCTGATATTTTAATCGGCACACAGATGATTGTAAAAGGTCACGACTTTCCGAATGTCACACTGGTCGGTGTGCTGGCGGCTGATTTATCGCTTTATTCCAATGACTATCACGCATCGGAGCGAACGTTTCAATTGCTGACACAGGCAGCGGGAAGAGCAGGAAGAGGCAAGAAGGCAGGCGAGGTGGTCATTCAGACATACAGCCCTAAGCATTACAGTGTTGAAGCCTCTAAAAATCAGGATTATGAAGAGTTTTACAGGCAGGAAATTTCTTATCGGGGTATCGGCGGATATCCTCCGGTTTCCAATATGCTTGCAGTCTTGATTTTGGGTGAGAGCGAGGAAAAAGCCTACGAGGGCGGCTTAGCTCTAAAGGAGCGAATAGCAAAGATGGAGCCTGCGCACACCGTTGTGATTGGACCGAGTGACTGCACGATTGCAAAGCTGAATGATATATACAGAAAGGTTATTTATATTAAACAGAGAGACTATGAAAAGCTGGTTCAGATAAAAAATGAATTAGAAAAATATATTAATAAAAATGAAGCATACAAAAATTTAAATATTCAGTTTGATTTTAATCCAATGAATACGTATTAAAGAAAGGAATAATAAGAAATGGCACTTAGAACGATAAGATTTATGGGAGAAGATTGTTTAAGAAAGAGCTGCAGGGAAGTGACGGAGATGACTCCTCGAATCCAAGAACTGATTGATGATATGTTTGATACTATGTATGAGGCGTACGGTGTGGGACTTGCGGCACCCCAGGTCGGCATTTTAAAGAGAATTGTCGTGATTGACACGGATGATAATCCGGTAGTGCTGATTAATCCGGTTATTTTGGAGACGTCAGGAGAGCAGACAGGCGATGAAGGCTGCCTTAGCGTACCAGGAAAAGCAGGGATTGTCACAAGACCGAACTATGTAAAGGTAAGAGCTTTGGACAGAGAGATGAAGGAGTTTGAGTTGGAAGGAACAGGGCTGCTTGCCAGAGCCATTTGTCATGAATGTGACCACTTGGACGGAGTGATGTATGTCGATAAGGTGGAAGGCGAATTGCATGATGTGTCAGCCGACGATGACGAAGAAGAATAAAGAGTGAAGAGAAAAGAAAAGATATGCAGTCTGAAATGGAGGGAATGGCATGAGAGTTGTATTTATGGGAACACCGGAATTTTCCGTTGGGACATTGGAAAGTCTCATCGAGGCAGGTCATGAGGTAGTGGCTGTTGTAACCCAGCCGGATAAGCCAAAGGGACGAGGAAAAGCGGTTTCTTTTTCTGCGGTGAAGGAAGCGGCACAAAAGCATAACATTGCCGTTTATCAGCCGGTTAAAGTGAGAGTGCCTGAGTTTGTCTCCGTGCTGAAGGAACTGAATCCGGAGGTTATCGTTGTTGTGGCGTTTGGACAGATTTTGACGAAGGAAATACTGGAGATGCCAAAATATGGCTGCGTGAATGTGCATGCCTCCCTTCTGCCGAAATACCGCGGTGCCGCGCCGATTCAGTGGGCAGTCATTGACGGTGAAAAGGAATCCGGGGTCACAACGATGCGAATGGATGCAGGAATTGATACCGGTGATATGATTATGAAAACAATCGTGCCGCTTACCGAGGAAGAGACAGGCGGAAGCCTTCACGATAAGCTGATGACAGCGGGAGCAAGCCTCTGCGTGGAGACGCTTAGAAAGCTTGAGGAGGGTAGTGCCGTATTTGAAAAGCAGGATGATTCCCTGTCAAATTATGCAAAGATGCTTCATAAGTCAACCGGTGATATCGACTGGAATATGCCTGCGGCAGAGATAGAAAGGTTAATCAGAGGACTAAATCCTTGGCCGAGTGCTTACACTATATTAAAGAACAAGACATTGAAAATATGGGAAGCAGAGGTGATCGAAGAGGAGAGCAAATATGAGGTGGGCAGCATAGCCGAACTTGCAAAGGACTATCTTTATATTCAGACAGGAAAAGGATTGTTGTCCATATTAGAGCTTCAGTTGGAAGGAAAAAAACGTATGTCTGTCGATGAATTTTTGCGTGGCGTGCAGCTTGAAGAGGGAATGAAACTCGGAAGGACGGAGTAGGTATCATCTGTTACTATGAAGCCAAAGGCTGAATAGTAACAATAAGTGTGAAATATGTTTGAAAATGATTGTTTCCGCTAAGAATTGGTGTATAATAGTACCACATAAACCAGATTTAAAGGAGGAACGGACATGTACGGATATGGATACGGATATGGGATGTTTTATGACCCAACTTATATATTAGTCATTATCGGCGTTGTTTTGACCTTGGCAGCGTCAGCAAAGGTAAACAGAACGTTTGCAAAATATTCAAAGGTTCGCAGTATGTCAGGAATGACAGGGGCAGAGGCGGCGCAGAGGATTTTAAGATCTGCGGGAATTTATGATGTGAGAATTGAAAGAATTTCCGGTAATCTGACCGACCACTATGACCCGAAAAACAAGGTGTTAAGATTATCAGACAGCGTATATCACGTGACAAGCGTTGCGGCAATCGGTGTGGCAGCTCATGAATGCGGTCATGCGATACAGGATCAACAAAATTACGCGCCGCTTCGAATAAGGGCTTCCCTTGTTCCGGTGGCAAACATCGGCTCCATGCTTTCTTGGCCGATTATCATATTAGGTGTATTCTTAGGTGCATTTGACACGTTGGTTCCAATCGGAATTATTTTGTTCTCTGCGGCAGTGGCATTTCAGCTTGTGACTTTACCGGTGGAATTTAATGCCTCGAGAAGAGCTGTTACAGTGCTTGATACAACAGGTGTTCTTGGAACAGAAGAAATCCGCTATACGAAAAAGGTTTTATCGGCAGCGGCGCTTACCTATGTGGCGAGTGCAGCGACAGCTATTTTACAGCTATTAAGACTTGTGATACTATTTGGAGGAAAAAACCGTGACTAAATCAGTAAACGAAAGAGAACTGATTCTTGGTATTTTATTAGAGGTGACTGAACGTGAAGCATACAGTCACCTTATTATTCGTAATGTACTGGATAAATATCAATATCTGGATAAGCAGGAGAGGGCTTTTATTACGCGCGTTTCAGAGGGAACGATTGAGAATATGATCTTGCTTGACTATATCATCAACTCGTTTTCCAAGGTGAAGACGAACAAGATGAAGCCTGTTATCCGCAATATTTTAAGAATGAGCGTCTATCAGTTGAAATTTATGGACAGCGTACCGGATTCAGCGGTATGCAATGAAGCGGTGAAGCTGGCGGTAAAGAAGGGCTTTCACAGCTTAAAGGGATTTGTGAACGGGGTGCTTCGAAACATCAGCAGAGGTCTTGATGAGATAGAATACCCAAGTGAGGAAAAAAATCGAGAAGAATATTTGTCTGTCCTGTATTCCATGCCAAGGTGGATTGTCGACAAATGGCTGGAAGAATACGATTATACGCAGGTTAAGAGTATGTTAGAGGGTTTTTTTGAGAAAAACGGAACAACAATCCGGTGCAATATGAGTAAAATAAGCCCAGAGGAATTAAAGGCTGCACTTGAAAAGGAAAATATAACGGTAGCTTCTTCCAAAATACTAAACTATGCATTTGAAATATCCGATTATAATAGAATAAATAAGATAGCTGCATTTGAGAAGGGATTGTTTCAGGTTCAGGATATCAGCTCCATGCTTGTAGTTGAGGCGGCAGGTATCAGAGAAGGCAATTATGTTTTGGATATCTGCGCCGCTCCGGGCGGAAAGAGCCTTCATGCAGCTGACAGATTGAATGGAAGCGGGCATGTGGAAGCGAGAGATTTGACGGAAAACAAGATTGCCCTTATCAAAGAGAATATAGACAGAAGCGGTTTTGCCAATATTACGGCAAAGCAGTTTGATGCCAGAATATATGATGAGACAACAAAGGAAAAAGCAGATGTTGTCATCGCAGATTTGCCTTGCTCCGGTCTTGGCGTAATCGGCAAGAAGACAGATATCAAATATAAGATGACGCCGGATAAGCAAAAAGAGCTGGTAAAGCTTCAAAGAGAAATACTGCATACGGCGGCAGAATACGTGAAGCCGGGCGGTGTCCTGATTTACAGCACTTGCACGATAAACAAAGAAGAAAATATTGATAATGTAAATTGGTTTATAGAAAATCATTCTTTTTTTGCAGAGAGTATTGAAAAATATATAAGTCCTGCACTAAAGTGCGATACGGCAGAAGACGGATATATCCAGCTATTACCGGACAACGGTGAGACAGACGGATTTTTTATTGCCAGATTAAAGAAAGAGAAATAAATATGGAGAAAACGGATATTAAATCCCTAAATTTGGAAGAACTAAATGCAGAGATGCTCACAATCGGCGAGAAGCCGTTTCGGGCAAAGCAGATTTATGACTGGCTTCATGTGAAGCTTGCAGATAGCTTTGATGAGATGAGCAATCTATCGGCAGCTTTGCGGGAAACGCTTAAAAATTCCTATGAAATCATAGGTGTGAAGCCGGTAGAGGTGCAGACATCCGCGATTGACAAAACACAAAAATATCTGTTTCAGTTATACGACGGAAATGTAATTGAAAGCGTGCTGATGAGATATAAGCATGGAAATTCGGTCTGTATTTCCTCGCAGGTAGGCTGTAAAATGGGGTGTCGTTTTTGTGCTTCCACGATAGGCGGCTTGGAGAGGGGGCTTACAACCTCGGAGATGCTGTCACAAATTTATGCCATTCAAAAAGAAACCGGTGAGCGGGTGTCAAACGTGGTAATCATGGGAACCGGCGAGCCGATGGACAATTATGACAACTTTGTAAAATTTGTAAAAATACTGACGGATCAGAACGGACTTCATATCAGCCAAAGAAATGTCACGGTGTCTACCTGCGGCATTGTGCCGAGAATGAGACAATTAGCGGATGAAAAATTTCAAATTACGCTTGCACTTTCTTTACATGCTACAACGGATGAAAAGAGAAAGGTACTGATGCCGATTGCTTACCAATACAGCTTAAAGGAAGTGATTGACGCTTGTGATTATTATTTTGAGCAGACAGGAAGAAGAGTCACATTTGAATATAGCTTGGTGGGCGGCGTAAACGATACGGATGAGGATGCAAGTGAATTAATCAGTCTTGTCAAAGGGCTTAATTGTCACATCAACCTGATACCGGTAAATCCGATTAAAGAAAGAGATTTTGTGCAATCAAACAAAAAAGTTATTGACAATTTTAAAAATAAACTTGAAAAATGCAGAATAAATGTTACTATAAGAAGAGAAATGGGCAGAGATATTGATGGTGCCTGTGGTCAGTTGAGAAAAAGCTATCAAGATAGAACAGCAGAAAGGAAGTTATAGCATTATGAAGACATTTTCCATCACAGATGTGGGACAAAAGAGAAATATGAATCAGGACTTCGTATATACATCTGAGAATCCAGTGGGGAATCTTCCGAATCTGTTTATTGTAGCTGACGGAATGGGCGGTCACAAAGCAGGAGACTTTGCGTCGAAGTATACGGTAGAACAGTTAGTCAAATCTATAGAATCGAATTCAGAAATAAATCCCGTAAAAATAATGCGGCAATCCATTGAAACAGCAAATAAAAAGCTGATCCATATGGCATATGAAAATAGTGAATTGACAGGAATGGGAACCACTCTTGTAGCGGCTTGTGTTGTTGAGGATTATATTTATATTGCAAACATCGGAGACAGCAGGCTGTATATTATTAATCAAGGTATCAAACAGATTACAAAGGATCATTCACTTGTGGAGGAAATGATTCGTCTGGGTGAAATTGACAGAGAAGAAGCAAAGCATCATCCCGACAAAAATATTATCACAAGGGCAATCGGAGCAGGGGAAGATATTTCCGCAGACTTTTTTGAGATGAAACTTGAAAAGGGCGATACGGTACTTATGTGTTCAGACGGTCTTACCAATATGATTGATGATGAAGAGATATGGCAGATTATAAAGAAACAGAAAACACCGGAAGAAAAGGGGAAAAAACTGGTGGAAGCAGCGAATAATAATGGCGGCAAGGACAATATAGCAGTAATAATAATTGAACCATGTGTGAGTGAGGTGAGAATATGTTAGAACTAGGAATGTTTCTTGGAGACCGATATGAAATATTGGAGCCGGTTGGGTCCGGCGGAATGTCTGATGTATATAGGGGTAAAGATCATAAATTAAATCGTTATATTGCGATAAAAGTGTTGAAGAAGGAATTCAGCAACGATAAAAATTTTGTTTCAAAGTTTCGGATTGAGGCACAATCTGCGGCGGGACTGGCGCATCCAAATATTGTAAACGTATACGATGTTGGGGATGAAGAAGGAATTTACTACATTGTTATGGAGCTTGTGGAAGGCATCACTCTTAAGAATTATATCCAGAAAAAAGGCCGATTATCCGTAAAAGAAGCAATCAGCATTGCCATTCAGATGTCGATGGGAATTGAAGCGGCACATAATAATCATATTATTCATAGAGATATTAAACCTCAAAACATTATTATATCAAGAGACGGTAAAGTGAAGGTGACAGACTTTGGTATTGCAAGGGCGGCATCCTCAAATACAATCTCTTCTAATGTGATGGGGTCTGTTCATTATACCTCTCCTGAACAAGCAAGAGGGGGATATAGTGATGAGAAAAGCGATATCTATTCGCTTGGTATTACGATATATGAGATGCTGACAGGCAGAGTGCCGTTTGACGGAGAAAATACAGTAACCGTCGCAATTAAGCACATTCAGGATGAAATACCTTCTCCGCGCATTATTTCGCCGGAGGTACCGGTCAGTCTGGAGCAGATTGTATTTAAATGTACCCAGAAGAGAGCTGACAGACGTTATTTGGATATGTCAGAGGTTATCTCAGATTTAAAGAAATCCTTAATCAGTCCGGATGAGAACTTTGTTAAACTTGTTCCGGAGGACAATTATGCCAAGACAATTATGATCAGTGATGACGAGCAGGGTAAGATAAAGAATGAATCAGGAAGAGTGAGCTATGATTTGAAAGCGGAGACTCCTGTTAAGAAAAATATTTCTCTGTATGACGAAGAGGAAGAAGAGGAGGACGAGGAGGAGGATTCCACCGAAGATATGAATCCGACTTTGGAAAAGGTGATGAATGTGCTTGGAATTGTAGCGGCAGTCATCATTGCCTGTATTGCCCTTTATATCGGAGCGAAAGCGATGGGGGTATTCAGCGGCTTCGGAAGCAGCTCGACTACTGAGAACGGCACAGAGACAACCACAGAGGAAACGGCAGATCAGGTAGAAATGGTCGATGTTGTAGGAAAGACATTGGAGGAGGCTAAGACAGAGCTAAATGCTCTCGGACTTGGCATCAAGGATGCCTCCTATGAAAATTCAGATATTTATGAGGCAGGCTATGTAATCGCACAGGATGTTGAAAAAGGAAAAAAGGTAGATAAAAATACAACAATCAACGTGACAGTGAGTACGGGAGAAACAACTTTTGAGATACCGGATGTGGCAGGGAATAGTGAAGACGATGCAGTCAGCACACTTGAAACCAAGTACGGACTTGTAGTGACAAGAAGCTATGATTACAGCACAAGTGTCTCAAAGGGAAATGTGATTTCGACCTCCCCGAGCGCAGGGACATCTGTCAAAAAGGGAAGCAGTGTTGAGATTGTAGTAAGCAATGGAAAAAAGACGACTGAGGTTACGGTTCCGGACATTACAGAAATGTCGGAGGCCGCAGCAAAGTCCGCTTTAAAATCAGCGGGGCTCACAGTAGGAACAATTAATTCTTCCTACAGTGCAACGATTGAGGATGGCTATGTCATCAGTCAAAGCTATACAGCAGGAAAGACGGTAGAGGAAGGAACGGCAGTGGATTTTGTGGTGAGCATGGGAGCGGAAACCGCTACAAGCTCAGGTCAGTACACCGGAACCGTCCGGATTGAAAAATCGGATTTACCTTCCGGATTCACAGATGGCACAATGCGGCTTGATTTGACACAAAACGGTAAAACGAAGACGGTAGTCGAGGAAGATGTATCATCATCGGAATTTCCCTATAGCCGCCAAATTGTCGGAGAGAGCGGAGTTACAACAGGGACGGTAAAAATGTATATTGACGGAGTTGCGGTAGACGGAACTTTTACAATTACATTTTCGGAATAAACAGTATGCAGGGAAAGATTATAAAAGGAATTGCAGGATTTTATTACGTTCACGTTGAGGGAAATGTGGTTTATGAATGCAAGGCAAAAGGTATTTTTCGTAAAAACAAAATAAAACCCTTGGTGGGCGATAATGTGGTCATTGATATTTTGGATGAGAGAGAAAAGAAGGGAAATATCATCACGGTTCTGGAGCGGGAAAATGAACTGATACGCCCTGCGGTGGCAAACATCAATCAGGCATTGGTTATTTTTGCCGCTGCAAAGCCGGCACCCAACTTTAATCTGCTTGACCGATTTCTCATTATGATGGAGAGGCAGGGAGTCCCGACCGTTATCTGTTTTAACAAAAAGGATATGGTGACGGAGAAGGAGCTGGAAGATTTGAAGGATGCTTATGTCCGCTGCGGCTATCACATTCTTTTTACGAGTGCAAAGCTTGAGGAGGGAATGGAACAGGTCAGAGAGCTGATGAGAGGAAAGACGACAGCAGTGGCAGGGCCATCAGGAGTCGGAAAGTCTTCCCTTATCAATGTTCTTCAGCCCGAGGCGCTTATGGAAACAGGAAGCATAAGCGAGAAGATTGAGAGAGGACGCCATACGACCAGACATTCCGAACTTATTTATATAGAAGAGGATACGTATATTATGGATACTCCGGGGTTTAGCTCTCTGCACATCGATGACATGGAAAAGGAAGAGTTAAAGGAGTACTTTCCCGAGTTTATGGAGTATCAGCCGGCATGTAAGTTTCAGGGCTGTATGCACATCAATGAGCCGAAATGTATGGTGAAGGAGGCTCTTTCTGAGGGAAAGATAAGCCAGATACGCTATCATAATTATGTGGAAATGTTCAATGAACTAAAGGATAAAAGGAGATATTAGTTATGTTAAAACTTTCACCGTCAATTCTTGCGGCAGATTTTAAAAAGCTGGGTGAGGAAATTCAAAAGGCAGATCAGGCAGGTGCCCAATACATTCATATTGATGTTATGGACGGGGATTATGTCCCGAGTATTTCTTTTGGCATGCCGGTCATAAAATCGGTAAGAAGTGTAACAGATAAGGTGTTTGATGTCCATTTGATGGTGAACAATCCGGAGAGGTATATCGACGATTTTGTTGAAGCGGGAGCGGATATCATTACGATACATGCAGAGGCATGCAGACATCTGGACAGAACGCTCAACTACATCAAACAAAAGGGTGTGAAAGCAGGTGTGGCACTAAATCCTGCCACCTCGCTGACTTCGCTTGATTATGTGCTTGATTTGGTAGATATGATACTGATTATGACTGTAAATCCTGGCTTTGGCGGACAGAAATTTATCAGCGGCATGCTTGACAAGGTAAAGGAAACTCGGGAATTGTTAAACAAAAAGGGATTGAATACCGATATTCAGGTGGACGGTGGCATTACCTTGGATAACGTGAGAACGATTATCGATGCAGGAGCTAATGTTATCGTAGCAGGTTCATCCGTGTTCAATGGTGATATAGAGGCGAATACGGCAGCTTTTATAAACGTATTTAAAGAGTATGAAGAAGAATGAAAACGCTTATTATTTCAGGTGGAGAAATCACCAGAGCATTTTTAGAAAATTTTATAAGTAAAAATGAGTTTGATACAATTATCGGAGTCGACAAAGGGATAGAGGCATGCTATGAATGTGAAATTATCCCTTCTGTTTTGATGGGCGATTTTGATTCTGCCAAGAGCAGTATAATAGATTATTATGAGGAAAACACCGATATTGTAATCAAACGTTTTCAACCGGAAAAAGATGATACGGATACCCAGATGGCAATAAGCTGGGCGGTAGAGCAAGGCAGTACGGAAATTGCGATTGTCGGTGCCACAGGCAGCAGGGTGGATCATCTTTTGGGGAATATACAATGTCTGACACTGCCTTTGGAAAAAGAGATTGATTGTTACATCGTGGATGAGCATAATAAAATCATGTTGTTAAACAAAGGGAGAGAGATTAAAAAAGCAGAGCAGTACGGAAACTATGTTTCTCTGCTTGCGTTGACAAACGAGGTGAGAGGCCTCACTTTGACAGGCTTTAAATATCCGCTGAAGGAACATCTCCTGACGAATCGGTCAGGAGGCTTTGGCGTGAGCAATGAGATTGTGGAAGAAACAGCGAATATTCAGTTCCAATCAGGAATTTTAATTATGATACAATCAAATGACTGATATAGTACTTTTTCAATTTTATAAACATATATTTGTTAAAATAGTAGTTATTGTGAGCTATATATGGAAATATATGTGGTAAAAAAGGGAGATACAATTGAAACAATTGCACAAAAATATGGAATAACGGTAGAAAGATTAGTTTTAGAAAACGGATTATCAGTGGTTAGTAATTTGGTGGAAGGCCAAGCTTTGGTCATAACATATCCCAAATTAGTTCATACAGTTCAATCAAATGAGACACTAGAAAGCATAGCAGATTTATATAATGTAACTACAATGCAGCTGCTTCGTAATAATCCGTTTTTAACGACAAGAGAAGTGATTGCGGATGAAGTAATAGTAATCAGCTATGAAACCAGGGGAGAGATTGCTACAAATGGCTTTTGTTACTCCTATATAAGCAAAAATACACTGATTCGTACATTGCCAAATTTAACATATTTATCTGTTTTCAATTACACGATAACAAAAGAAGGTAACATCATTTCTTATCAAGATGATTCCTATGTAATAAAAACTGCGAAAGAGTATAATGTAATACCATTAATGCTTTTGACGACATTAACACCTCACGGACAGCAGAATATGGAGCTAGATTATCAGATATTGTTAAATGAAGATTTGCAAGAAAAAAACACGGATCAATTTTTACAGATAATAAGAGATAAAGGTTATCAGGGGATTAATATGGTATTCTACTACCTAAATGAAGAGAATCAGGATCTTTATATTAACCTTGTAAAAAGAATATCAAATCGTTTACAGCAAGAAAATTTCTTGTTCTTCATAACAATTAACTACGACGTTACGATAAACAACGGCCAGACATCTATTGCAAAGATTGATTATTCGAAATTTAGTGATTATATAAACGGGTTTGTTTTTATGAGGTTTGTATGGGGAACTAATTATGCTCCTCCTGCTCCGGTAAGTAATATTAATTACATTCAGGCATTAACTGAGTATATTTTACAGAATGTTCCGGCAGATAAAATTAATATTGGCAATCCGGTAATTGGGTATGACTGGAATATTTCATCTAACCGACAAAATGCTTATTCACTATCTATCAGTTCAGTTTTGGGAATAGCATATGAGACTAATTCAGTAATACAATTTGATGAGATATCACAGACACCTTATTTTTATTATTATGAATATTATTATAATACGGAAGAACAGCATATTATTTGGTTTGTCGATGCAAGAAGCTTAGATGCCTTAATGAAACTTATTGATGAGTACGACATATATGGAAACGGAGTTTGGAATATTATGATTTATAATGCGCAGTTGTGGACCATTATAAATTCTAATTTTGATATCATAAAGTTAGTATAAGCTAATATAAAAATATATTTTTTAAGAAAGCATCCTTGGGGTGCTTTTTGTGTTTTTTACTTTTCATTCGGTTTTTGTTGAGTTATATGGACTTTCATGGTAAAATATATAGCTGTATTAGGCTCTTTTTTATGTAAGATAGAAAAGGCAAGGAATTAGGAAAAGGATTATTACAACGACCTGTGATAGAAGGAGATAGATAAAATTATGAAATTAGGAATAGTTGGTTTACCAAATGTAGGAAAGAGTACATTATTTAATTCTTTAACAAAGGCGGGGGCAGAGTCTGCAAACTACCCGTTTTGTACAATTGACCCGAACATAGGAATTGTTATGGTGCCAGACGAAAGACTTACTTTGCTTGGCAATTTTTATTCTTCCAAAAAGGTGACCCCGGCAGTAATCGAATTCGTAGATATTGCGGGACTTGTAAAGGGTGCATCAAAGGGAGAGGGCTTAGGAAATCAGTTTCTTTCCAATATTCGTGAAGTGGATGCGATTGTACATGTGGTAAGATGCTTTGAGGATACGAATGTGGTTCACGTGGACGGAAATATCAATCCGCTCAGAGATATTGAGACAATCAACTTTGAGCTTATTTTTTCTGACGTCGAAATATTGGAGAGAAGAATTGCAAAAACCGCCAAGGGAGCAAGGAATGATAAGACGCTTGCAAAGGAGCTTGAGCTGTTAAACCGCGTCAAAGCACATTTGGAGGATGGAAAGCTTGCAAAGAGTTTTGAGACGGATGACGATGAGGAGAAGGCATTGATGGCTTCTTATAACCTCTTGACCAATAAGCCGGTTATCTTTGCGGCAAATGTAATGGAAGATGATTTGGCGGATGATGCGGCAAATAACGAATATGTGAAAGCAGTCAGAGATTACGCGAAGGAAGAGGGCTGCGAGGTGTTTGTTATCTGTGCAAAGATTGAGCAGGAAATTTCTGAGTTAGAGGAAGAAGAGAAAAAAATGTTCCTTGAAGATTTAGGGCTGACCGAATCCGGACTTGAAAAGTTGATTAAGGCAAGCTACAGCCTTCTAGGACTAATCAGCTACCTGACCGCAGGTGAGGACGAGACAAGAGCGTGGACGATTAAAAAAGGAACGAAGGCACCGGGAGCGGCAGGAAAAATTCATTCTGATTTCGAGAGAGGATTTATTCGCGCAGAGGTGGTAAATTATGAAGATTTACTAAATTGTGGTTCCTATTCGGCGGCAAAGGACAAAGGACTTGTAGGCTTGGAAGGAAAAGAGTACGTAGTAAAAGACGGAGACGTAATATTATTTAGATTTAATGTGTAAAGAAAAATGTAGGAATTTTTGTGATTATGTATATTGCTGATTTATTTCGTGAAAATACGTCGAAAAATGCAGAAACTTAGCAATCGCTTAAGTTTGATTTTTTGATACTTTCGATTTAAAATAAATATATGGTCGAAAACATTCGTAATGAGGAGAACAGTTATGGTACAAAACAGTATCGCCTTTCCCAACCTGGGAATCGAGTTAAATAATGTGGGGAAGAGTATAACGGTATTTGGCTATGACATCGCTTATTATGGGATTATTATTGGAATAGGCATTATTGTGGGGATTATAATGGCAGAGCGTGAAGCGAAAAAAACCAATCAACGCGTTGAAGATTATACGGACTTTGCGCTGTATGCAATTTTGTTTTCGATTATTGGAGCAAGAATTTACTATGTGGTTTTTTCTTGGGACATGTATAGGGGAGATCTACTAAAGATAGTTAACATAAGGCAAGGTGGACTGGCTATTTATGGAGGGATAATTGGTGCAGTTATTACTTTGTCTGTTTTTTCTAAGAAAAGACATCTATCGTTTTGGAAAATGGCAGATACTGCATGTATAGGTTTAGTATCAGGACAAATAATAGGAAGGTGGGGGAACTTCTTTAACCGCGAAGCGTTTGGAGGATATTCGAATGGTTTGCTGGCAATGAGAATTCCGATTTCTGATGTTAGAGAAAATGATATTTCAGAAGAACTTATGCGCCATGTATCTGACGGAATAAACTATATACAGGTGCATCCTACATTTCTATATGAGTCACTTTGGAACTGTGGAGTTTTAGTACTTATTATGATTTATAAGAGGTATAAGAAGTTTGACGGTGAGGTATTTTTGGTATATGTTGCTGGATATGGGCTAGGACGTTCCTGGATTGAAGCGCTGAGAACAGATCAACTGTTGCTTGGAGGCTCTGCCATACCTGTATCGCAACTATTATCATTAATAGTAGTGTTAGTTTCCATTTTTTTCATTTTTACAAAACGTAGAAAAGCGTAACGGTTCGGTATTCATGGGATTCGAGGTTTTGCAAAATAAGACCCGGGTGTTTCGGCGCCAAAATGCAGTTCGGCTGTATTTTGTGTGTATTGCGAAGCATGTAACTGTGAAGGTGCTGAACAGTTACAGAAAAGAAATCAATTCATAAGAAAGGGTGATTGGATGATGGAGAACATTACAGCTTTGAAAAACAAAATCGAAGAGGTAAGGAATCAATTGAATTCATTTGTAGCTGAGAATATGGATGAAAAAAGCACCTACGAGAAAAGTGTAGAGTTGGACGTGCTGATTGAAGAGTATATTAATATGATGGAGCCAGATGAGAAGATAAGTTAGAAAGTTAAAGTTAATACGGTGGTTATTGGAGTCCCATAAAATGTGTAACAGCATTTTATGGGACTTTTTTACTATGACTTTCTCAATATTATACTTGCTATTTTCCTAAAACTAATATAAAATTATCCTATAAGTGGTGAAAAGTGGTAGAGAGTGGAACAAAATGGAGGGAAAGTGGCAGACCATTTTGTGAAGAAGGTGCAACTTATGTTTATGGGAGAATACAACCATACAATTGATGCAAAGGGAAGGTTGATTGTGCCATCTAAATTCAGAGAAACTTTGGGCGACGAATTTGTTGTGACAAAAGGTTTAGATGGGTGTCTTTTTGTGTACCCTAATGAAGAGTGGAAAACCTTCGAAGAAAAGCTAAGAACACTCCCACTTACAAATAAGAATGCCAGACAGTTCTCCCGTTTCTTTCTTGCCGGAGCAGCAAGCTGTGAGGTGGACAAGCAGGGACGAATCTTATTACCGGGTGTATTAAGGGAATTTGCCGGGCTGGAAAAAGATGTAGTATTAGTAGGTGTACTAAGCAGAATTGAAATTTGGAGCAAAGAAAAGTGGCTTGAGAGCAATGTATACGATGATATGGAAGAAATTGCGGAGCACATGGAGGAACTTGGTCTGAGTATTTAAAGACGAAGACCAAAGAGTAACATTTCCACGGATGGAGGAACTATGGATTTTAAACATAAGTCAGTATTATTAGAAGAGACAATAGGAAATTTAAATATAAATCCAGACGGAATCTATGTGGACGGCACCTTAGGCGGTGGCGGACATGCTTATGAAGTGTGCAGACATTTAAGTGAAAAAGGGAGATTCATAGGAATTGACCAGGATGAGGCTGCCATTCGTGCGGCAGGAGAGAGACTTTCAGAGTTTAAAGAGAAGGTTACGATTGTACGGGATAATTATAGCAATATGAAGCAGGTGCTTCACAGCTTAGGAATAGAGAAAGTGGATGGGATTGTACTTGATTTAGGAGTGTCTTCCTATCAATTGGATACAGCAGACAGAGGATTTTCCTATATGGCGGACGCTCCGCTTGATATGAGAATGGATCAGAGACAGGAGCTGACAGCAAAGGACATTGTGAACCATTACGGTGAAATGCAGCTGTATTATATCATCAAAGATTTTGGCGAGGATAAATTCGCCAAGAATATAGCAAAGCATATTGTAAGGGCAAGAGCCGAGAAGGAGATCGAAACGACAGGGGAGCTTTCCGAGATTATCAAAGCAGCCATTCCGATGAAACTGCGAGTGGTAGGCGGACATCCTGCAAAAAAGACCTTTCAGGCAATTCGAATTGAATTGAATAAGGAATTAGAGGTACTGAAGAATTCTTTAGATGAAATGATAGAAAGCTTAAATGATGGGGGCAGACTTTGTATTATTACATTCCATTCGTTGGAGGACAGGCTGGTCAAGAACAGTTTCAGGAAAAATGAAAATCCTTGTACCTGTCCGAGTGACTTTCCTGTGTGTGTATGCGGGAATAAGTCAAAGGGAAAGGTAATAACAAGAAAGCCAATCATACCAAGCGACGAAGAAATAGAAGAGAATAAACGTTCCAAAAGCTCCAAACTGCGGGTGTTTGAGAGAATAGACTGATAAAAGGGGGAATATGAAAATGTCAAGTCAGACCAGTAGAAAGAAAACGTATTCAAGAACAGCGATGAACAGCACGACGACATATCAGCACGGCAATACGGTAAGACAGTTTCAGGTGATGCCGAATCCTGTCATACCAGAGATAGACAAGCCAAGATTAAGTAATCGAACAAGAAGAAACAGAGAAAAAGCATTGAGCATGAATTTTGGCTATGTATTATTTCTAGCGATGGCAGTAGTAGCTACTGTGCTAGTTTGTGTTTCTTATCTGACACTTCAGGCTGAAATGACACAAAGGGTAAAAAACATCTCTTCCTTGGAACAAGAGGTGGCAGATTTGCGTTCCGATAATGATGAAACTTACAATAGAATCAACAACTCCATTGATTTAAAGCATATCAAACAGGTAGCTTTAGAGGAAATTGGAATGGTTTACGCTTCAGAGGGTCAGGTTGTACTGTATGAGAATGAAGAGAGCGATTATGTGAGACAATACAGTGATATACCGAAGGCAAAGTAGGTGACATAAATGAAACGTTCAGCAAGAGAGAAAAAAGAACCAAGAAAATTCAATAGAAAAATGCAGACAAAGCTGGCAGTATTATTTATTGTAATAATGCTGGCTTTAGTTGGATTATGTGCCAGGCTTACTTATATTAATGTAAAAAGCGGGGACAAATATACAAAGCAGGTTTTATCCCAACAGCGATATGACAGTCAGACAATTCCTTTTCGAAGAGGAGACATCGTCGACGCAAAGGGAACCGTTCTTGCCACAAGTGAAAAAGTATATAATGTTATTTTGGATCCGGCAGTGATCAATTCCAACGAAAAATATCTGGAACCGACCATAGCGGCACTGGTAAACAGCTTTGGTTTAAGTGAAACGGACTTACGCACGATTTTGACTGAAAAGCCAAAGAGCAGTTATGTGGTATTGTTAAAGCAATTGAGCTATGAAGAGATTCAACCATTTGTGCAGCTGCAAAATGAAGTGGATGAGAAAGATAATAAGGTAAATCCCTATATCAAGGGTGTATGGTTTGAAGATGAATATTTGAGAACCTATCCTTATGGCTCGCTGGCAAGCAGTGTAATCGGTTTCACCGTATCGGGAAACGTGGGTAATTGGGGAATTGAGCAGTATTATAATGAGGATCTAAACGGAACGGACGGAAGAGAATACGGTTATTTAAATGATGATTCAGAGCTTGAGAGAACGATTAAAGCGGCAACTGACGGGCATACGATTGTATCGACAATTGACGCAACCGTGCAAGGAATCGTGGAGCAGCATATCGCAGATTTTAATGAACAATATAAGGGAAAATACAGGGTGGATGATGATGGAAGTACGAATACTTCTGTTATAATAGCCAATCCTAATGATGGAAGCATTATTGCGATGGCAAGCAGCGCCAATCAGTATGATTTAAATAATCCAAGAGATTTATCGGGTTATTATACGGAAGAAGAGATTGAGGCGATGGATGATGACACCAAGCTTGAAAATCTAAATAAGATATGGAGAAATTATACCATTTCAGATACCTATGAGCCGGGATCTACGGCAAAGCCCTTGACGGTGGCGTCTGCGATAGAGAGCGGGAAAATTACAGGAAATGAAGTGTATCAGTGTAACGGATATCTGGAAGTGGGAGGATGGAAGATTAAATGTACCGGAGTTCACGGAAATATAACCGTGGAGCAGGCAATCATGAAATCTTGTAACGTTGCCCTTATGCAGATTGCAAAAGCGGAAGGAACAGAGATTTTTACCAGATACCAAGGCATCTTTAATCTGGGAAAGAAGACCGGAATTGATTTGCCGGGTGAGGGCAGCGGTATTCTTTATTCGTATGAAGATATGGGAGTGACCGATTTAGCGACAAACTCCTTCGGGCAGAACTTTAACGTGACGATGATACAGATGGTTTCGGCATTTTCTTCTGTCATAAACGGAGGATATTACTATAAGCCGCATGTTGTGAGTAAAATATTGGATTCGAACGGGGCGGTTCTATCTACAGTGGAGCCTGTGCTGTTAAAGCAGACCATTTCAAAGGCTACCTCGGATAAGTCAAAGCAGTTTCTGTTTTCTACAGTATCGACGGAAGCCGGTACCGGTAGATATGCAAAAGTAGCCGGATATGAGATGGGTGGTAAGACCGGTACTGCGGAAAAGGCAAACCGTGACAAGGAAAATTATTTGATCTCCTTTATAGGGTATGTACCGCAGGATAATCCCCAAGTTGTTATTTATGTAACAATTGATGAGCCAAACGTGGAGGATCAGGCACACAGTCAGATGGCGCAGGAAGTGGCAAAGGGAATCTTGGAGGAAATCCTTCCTTATTTGAATATATTCCCGACGCAGGATGTGCCGGCTGATGAAAACGAGGCAGGCACGAACAATACAGAAGAGACCACGCAGGAAGGCACAGCAGGCGAAACGACAGAAAATGGCCAAGGCCAGCAGACAAATACAGGCGATACAGAAACGGAGGTCACCGGTGATGAATATACCCTGCCATATGAAATGGGAGAGGCAGCGGAGGACAACATTTCTGAAAACAGCCCAACAAATTAAAAAAATATAATTAATCTTTAGCCTTTTAACCGTGAAAGGCAAAACAGAAAATTAAGCGAGACGTTCATAACCTCATAGTTATTGAAATAAAATATAATAATGACTTTTATGAGGCTTCCTATGATTAAGAGTAAAACTTTTAATAGAAAAAAGATTGTGATTGTTTTTGTGGTAGTATCTATCATTCTTCTGGCCCTGACAGGCAGGCTGTTCTATTTGATGATAGCCAAATCGGAATATTATCAGGAAAAGGCAGATCAGCTCCACGAGAGGGAGAGAGAGATTAAAGCTGCAAGAGGAAAAATTGTTGATGCAACAGGTGAAATTGTTGCGACAAACAAAACGGTATGTACGATATCGGTTATTCACAACCAGATTAAAGACCCGGAGCGAGTCATAGACGTGCTCTGTGAGGAGTTAGGACTTTCGGAAGAGACAGTCAGAAAAAGAGTTGAAAAATACAGCTCTATTGAGAGAATTAAGACAAATGTAGACAAGGAGATTGGCGATAAGATACGCTCCTATGAGCTGGCAGGAGTCAAGGTAGATGAGGATTTCAAGCGCTATTACCCATATGGAAGTCTGGCATCCAAGGTTTTGGGATTTACCGGAAGTGACAATCAAGGCATCATTGGTCTTGAGGTCAAATATGAGGAATACTTAAAAGGTCAAAACGGCTATATTCTGACGAAAACTGACGCAAGAGGAGTAGAGATTGAGGATGCGGCAGAGGAGAGAATGGAGCCGGTTGCAGGAAACGATTTATATATCAGTCTTGACACCAATATACAAAAATTCGCCGAGCAGTCAGCGGCGAAGGTGATGGAGGCAAAATCGGCGGAAGGTGTAAGTATCATTATTATGAACCCTCAAAGCGGGGAAATTATGGCGATGGTAAATCTGCCTGAATTTGATTTAAATGATCCGTTTACGCTGAACACAGAGCAATCTGGAGATTTGGATGAAAAGACAAAACAGACCTTATTAAATCAGATGTGGAGAAACCGGTGTATCAACGATACATATGAGCCGGGTTCCACCTTTAAGATAATTACCGCAGCGGCGGGCTTGGAAGAGGGCGTTGTAACCTTGGAGGATACATTTAGCTGTCCGGGCTTTAAGATTGTGGAGGACAGACGTATTCGATGTCATAAAATTGCAGGACACGGAGGGGAAACCTTTCTGGAGGGCGTTATGAACTCCTGTAACCCTGTATTTATCGAAGTGGGCTTGCGCCTTGGCGTAGAAAATATATTCAAATACTTTAACCAACTGGGGCTTATGACAAAGACCGGAGTAGATTTGCCGGGAGAAGCGGGAACGATTATGCATAAGCAGGAAAATGTAGGTCTCGTGGAGCTTGCTACAATGTCCTTTGGACAGTCCTTTCAAATTACACCGATACAGCTTGCCACAACAGTAAGCTCTATCATAAACGGCGGAACAAGAATTACCCCACATTTGGGTGTGGCTGTCAGAACCTATGACGGCGAACTGATTAAGGAATTTTCTTATCCGACCAAGGAAAACATTATTTCCAAAGAGACAACAGAGACTCTTCGATATGCGTTGGAGAAGGTAGTCTCAGAGGGAACGGGAAAAAAGGCTTATATTCCCGGCTTTCGAATCGGAGGAAAAACGGCGACGTCCCAGACACTGCCAAGAAGTGCCAACAAGTATATTTCTTCTTTTATAGGCTTTGCACCGGCGGAAAACCCTCAGGTGCTTGCACTGGCAGTAATTTACGACCCGAAGGGTATCTATTACGGCGGTACGATTGCCGCTCCTGTCGTACAGGAGATTTTTGGCAATATTCTTCCGTATTTAGGAATTGAACAGGTATATGAGGCTTCTGAGATAGCAGAATATAATATCGGCGAAATTACAATGCCAAGTCTTGTGGGATTGACGAAGAAGGAAGCTGCCTCTCTGCTTTCGGAATATGAATTGAATGCAGAGTATTTAAGTGAAGGGGAAACAGTGACAGATCAATTTCCACTGGCGGGAGAGACCATCAGCAAAACAAGCAATATTCTTCTCTATTTGGAGTAAAATAAGTTGATAAAATGCCAAAAAAGAATTATACTAGTTCATGTTGATACAAAGACAAAAGAAATTTGAGGTGTGAATCATGGATTACAGAATAGCAATACCTGTTGTCGCTGCATTTGTCATCAGTGCCATAACAGGACCGGGGGTAATTAAATATTTAACAAAATTGAAAGCGGGGCAGACAGTAAGAGATGACGGGCCTCAGACACATTTGAAGAAAACGGGAACTCCGACAATGGGCGGCGTATTGATCCTGCTTAGCATTGTTATCGTTTCTTTATTTTATATACAAAGGTATCCTAAGATTATTCCTATTTTATTCGTGACCTTAGGATTTGGTATTATCGGGTTTTTGGATGATTATATCAAGGTTGTTTTAAAGCGTTCGCTGGGACTTACAGCGGTGCAGAAGATGGCAGGAGAGATTATGGTCACGGTTATTTTTGCCTATTACCTTATCAATTTTACCGATGTGGGACTTGAAATGCTTGTCCCGTTTACAAACGGAGCTTATATTGATATTGGTGTTTTGGCAATTCCGCTTATGTTTATCGCAATTATCGGAACGGTAAACGGCGTCAATTTTACGGATGGTTTGGACGGCTTGGCATCAAGCGTAACGGTTTTGGTAGCAGCATTTTTTTCCTTGGCGGCTATCATGAAGGGAAGCGGAGTTGAGCCGATTACCTGTGCCGTAGTGGGAAGCCTTCTTGGATTTTTGCTATTTAATGCACACCCGGCAAGAGTGTTTATGGGAGATACAGGTTCCCTTGCCCTTGGCGGATTTGTGGCGGCAACCGCCTATATGCTTAAAATGCCGTTGTTTATTTTGATTGTCGGTTTAATCTACTTGGTGGAGGTAATGTCAGTTATACTGCAGGTAAGCTATTTTAAGCTGACACACGGAAAGCGTATCTTTAAGATGGCGCCTATCCATCACCACTTTGAACTGTGCGGCTGGGCAGAGACAAAGGTAGTTACGATATTTACAATTATTACAGCAATACTTTGCCTAATTGGCTTGGCGGCAATGTAGCAGGAGGAAATAACATGCAGTATACAGGTAAAAAGGTTTGCGTCATCGGAAGTGGAATAAGCGGTATCGGAGCGGCAGCTCTTTTGTCAAAGAGGGGCGCAGACGTTTTATTATATGACGGAAATGAGAAGGCAGACAGGGCGCAGATTGAGGGACGCTTGGCAGAATTTCCCAAGGTTCAGATTGTGATAGGGGAATTTCCGAAAGAGGTAATTTCTACCCTTGATTTGACGGTAATCAGTCCTGGTGTGCCGGTTGAGTTGCCTCTTATTGTGGAAATGAGAGCTGCCGGCGTGAAAATATGGGGAGAGGTCGAGTTAGCTTATCAATGCGGGAAGGGAAAGGTTGTAGCAATTACCGGAACAAACGGAAAAACAACAACAACAGCCTTGACTTTTGAGATTATGAAGAACTATTTTGAGAGTGCCTTTGTGGTTGGAAACATCGGGACGCCTTACACAAGTGTCGTGGATGACATGACAGAGAATTCTGTGACTGTTGCTGAGATAAGCAGCTTTCAGCTTGAGACAATCGAGGCATTTCAGCCGATGGCAAGTGCAATTTTAAATATTACACCGGATCATTTAGACAGACATAAGACGATGGAAAACTACATAGCGGTGAAAGAAAGTATCGTAAAGAATCAGACGGCAGAGCAGACCTGCGTTTTGAATTACGAGGATGAAGAGTTAAGAAGATTTGCAAAGACGATAGAGCCGAAAGTGATTTTCTTTAGCAGTATGAGGACGTTGCCTGAGGGTGTTTATCTTGACCAGGACAGTATTGTGTACCATGATGGTAAGAATGCAGTTGTAGTCTGTAAGACAGACGAATTAAATCTGCTGGGAAGGCATAACCATGAAAATGTCATGGCGGCGATTGCGCTTGCAATCAGCATGGAGGTACCGCTTTCTGTCATAAGGGAAACCGTGATGAATTTTGTGGCAGTGGAGCATAGAATTGAGTTTGTGCAAGAGAAAAACGGAGTTGCCTACTACAACGATTCAAAGGGAACTAACCCGGATGCAGCGATTAAAGGAATTCAGGCGATGAATAGGCCTACCATATTAATCGGTGGCGGCTACGATAAAAACTCGGAGTATGAAGAATGGATTCAAGCTTTTGATGGGAAGGTAAGATATCTTGTATTAATCGGTCAGACGCGGGAAAAAATTGCCGATGCGGCAAAACGATGCGGCTTTCATGATATTATTTTTGCAGAGACATTGGAGGAAGCGGTGAAGATTAGCGCCCAGAAGGCAGGCGCCGGAGATGCCGTTTTATTATCACCTGCCTGTGCGAGTTGGGGGATGTTTAAAAATTATGAAGAGCGCGGAAGAATGTTTAAAGACTATGTTCGTAATCTTTAAGTAGAAATAGAGGAGAGATGGCATGAGTCCAAGGGAAAATGAAAAACCACGCAGACGAAAAAAAGAGCATTACTTTGATTATAGCCTGTTATTTATCATTATTTTTTTAGTGTGCTTTGGATTGGTTATGATATATAGTACGAGCTCCTATAACGGACAGATAAAAGCAGGGGATTCAGCTTTTTACTTAAAGAAGCAGCTCATGGCAACGAGCCTTGGTATTGTTGCCATGCTGATTATATCAAGAATTGACTACCATTTCTGGGAACGTTTTACGCTGCTTGCATTTCTCTTAGCACATGTTTTATCGGCGGCTGTTTTGTTTGTCGGTACAGATTACAACGGTTCAAAAAGATGGCTGTATATCGGACCGCTGTCCTTTCAGCCTTCCGAATTTGCAAAGCTTGCGGTTATTCTCTTTTTGGCACTTGTCATCAGCAAGGTATCAAAAAATATTAAAAAATTTCGGACGATGATACTTGTTATTATTCTTTGTCTTCCGATCGTAGCACTTGTCGGGGTCAACAACTTAAGTACCGCAATTATTATTTTGGGAATTGCAGTTGTGCTCATTTTTGTGGCGAGTCCCAAATATCTCCAGTTTATTATAATCGGACTGGGCGGCATTGCATTTATGGGTATATTTATTTATTTGGAGCAGTACAGGGCGGAACGTCTTAAAATATGGCTGCATCCGGAAGCTTACGACAAAGGTTATCAGACACTGCAAGGTTTATATGCAATAGGCTCGGGCGGGATACTTGGAAAAGGTCTTGGTCAGAGTATGCAAAAGCTTGGTTTTGTGCCCGAGGCACAAAATGATATGATATTTTCCATTATCTGTGAGGAATTAGGGCTGTTTGGAGCCGTGTCACTGATTTTGCTGTTTATGCTTATGATCTGGCGTTTTATGATTATTGCGAACAATGCTCCGGATTTATACGGTTCTCTGATTGTGGTCGGCATCATGGGTCACATTGCGATACAGGTTATTTTGAACATCGCCGTTGTAACAAACTCCATACCAAACACAGGTATCACCTTGCCGTTTATCAGCTACGGAGGAACCTCGGCATTATTTTTACTATCCGAGATGGGGCTTGCCCTAAGTGTCTCACGGCAGGTAAAATTGGAGCAGTAGCAGTTTCGTAAAATTTTATAAATAGATAAGCTTCATTTATGAGGTGATTTACATAAGATAGAGAAGAAAAGTGTATTATATGGAGGTTGGCTTTGAACTCTATCAAAATTTCAGGCGGCAAACCACTTTGTGGCGAAGTAGTAGTACAGGGTTCTAAAAATGCAGCATTGCCGATGATTGCGGCGGCAGTGTTATGCGATGGTGTTACCGTTTTACATAATTGCCCTCAGATTATTGATGTAAATTATATGGCAGAAATTTTAAAAACAATTGGATGTAAGGTAGTATGGGAGGGACACTCCCTTATTATAGATGCAACATATGTAAATTCGTATGAGATACCGACTGAATTGGCGGATAAAATGAGGTCCTCCATTCTTGTGTCGGGTGCTTTGCTTGGAAGGCTTAACCATGCAAGGATTCCATATCCAGGAGGCTGTGTAATTGGTAAGCGGCCGATTGACCTCCATCTGGAGGCTTTTAAGCAGATGAATATTGGCATATTTGAGGAAGAGGACGGGCTGACGGCATATACAGAGCAGATAGTGGGCAATACCATTGAACTGCCGATTGCCAGCGTTGGTGCCACTGAAAACATTATGCTTGCCGGTGTCCGGGCAAAAGGAACCACGATTATCAAGAATGCGGCACGAGAGCCCGAGGTGGAAGAACTGGGCAGATTTCTAAATAAAATGGGAGGAGATATAAAGGGAGCAGGCACAAACAAGATTACGATAAGCGGTGTCGAAGCATTACACGGCACGCAGGTCGATATTACGCCAGATAGGATAGCAGCCGGAACCTACATATTGGCGGCAGTTGGTACGAGAGGAAGCATTATGTTAAAAAATGCTCCGATAAACCAGTTGGAAGCGTTACTTTCGGTGGTGGAGGAAATGGGAGCAAGCTATATGGTTCGTGAAGACTGTCTATGGATAGACGGCACGAATGCAAATAACTTTGTAGCCCATATCAAAACCGAAGTATATCCGGGATTTCCTACTGACTTACAATCTCAGCTTTTATCTGTTCTTACAATGGCAGAGGGAGTAAGCCTTGTCAGTGAAAGTATTTTTGAAGCAAGATTCAAAACGGTAGAATGGCTTCAAAAAATGGGTGCTGATATTATTCTGAACAATAACCATGCGAGAATTACCGGGGTAGCTTTTTTGCATGGCGAAGATGTGGAAGCGCAGGAACTGCGGGGAGGTGCAGCACTGATTATTGCCGGACTTATGGCAAAGGGCAGTACCAATATATCAAATGCCCACTATATACAGCGGGGCTATGAGGATATATGTAAAGATTTAGCAATGCTGGGAGCTGATATTTATTATGACTAAGAAAAACAAAAGAGGGCTGATTTTTGTTCTGGTGTTTCTGATACTGCTTGTGGGTATAATAATTACTGTTTTAAGCATATTTTCCGTCAAGAAAATAAAGATAACAGGAAATGAACACTATACAGAGGAAGAAATAAAAGAGCTGATATTCAACAACCAATACTGCTACAATTCTTTGTATTTATATTGGAAATATAACTATAAAAAGGATTATTCCATTCCCTTTGTCGACACGGTTGACGTGGAGTTAATATCGGGAAATGAGGTAAAGGTAGATGTCTATGAAAAAAGTCTGGCAGGCTACATCGAATACCTCGGCTCTTATATGTACTTTGATAAGGACGGAATTATAGTGGAAAGCTCGAGTGAGGCAGTGGAAGGAGTACCATTGATAACGGGTCTTAAGTTTAATCATATTTTACTGCATGAGGAATTACCGGTAGAGGATAAAGCAATTTTTAACACGATTGTCAGTGTGACGCAGTTACTTGACAAATACGGAATATCACCGGATAAGATTTACTTTAACAGTAATGATGAAATGACCCTTTATTTTGAGAATGCCAGAGTCTATATGGGGGCGGATAATGATACGGAGGAAAAAATAATCACACTCAAAAGTATATTACCTGATTTAGAAGGATTATCAGGTATCCTTCATATGGAAAATTATGTAGAAGGGACATCAAATATAACTTTTGAGAAAGATAAATAAAGAAAATAGTAGAAAATATTAAATTTATGTTGATAAATTTCAAAAAAAAATATATTATATAAGAAGTAAGTTTTTTTATGTGGAAAAGGAATGTGAAGGAGGAAGAACCTTGCTGGAAATAAAGACAAACGAAGCAGAATCTTCTGCAAAAATTATCGTCGTAGGAGTTGGCGGGGCAGGAAATAATGCTGTAAATAGAATGGTGGACGAGAAAATCGGAGGCGTAGAGTTTATCGGTATCAATACGGATAAACAGGCGTTACAGCTATGTAAGGCTTCTACACCGTTACAGATTGGAGAAAAATTAACAAAGGGACTTGGCGCAGGTGCTCAGCCGGAGGTTGGAGAAAAGGCTGCAGAGGAAAGCGCTGACGATATCCAGAAGGCGATTCAGGGAGCAGATATGGTATTTGTAACCTGCGGAATGGGCGGCGGAACCGGAACAGGTGCTGCACCGGTGGTTGCTAAAATTGCCAAGGACATGGGAATTTTAACCGTAGGTGTAGTGACAAAACCTTTTAAATTTGAAGCGAGAGCCAGAATGAGCAACGCGCTCAGTGGAATTGAAAGATTAAAAAACAGTGTAGACACTTTGATTGTCATTCCGAATGACAAGCTTCTTGAGATTGTCGACAGAAGGACAACCATGCCTGATGCACTTAAGAAAGCGGACGAGGTATTGCAGCAGGCAGTACAGGGAATTACAGACTTGATTAATCTTCCTGCATTAATCAACTTAGACTTTGCCGACGTTCAGACTGTTATGACGGACAAGGGTATTGCGCATATCGGTATCGGCAGGGCAAAGGGTGATGATAAAGCGATTGAGGCGGTAAAACAGGCAGTGGCAAGTCCTCTTCTTGAGACAACCATTACAGGTGCTTCACACGTTATTATTAATATTTCAGGTGATATTACACTTATGGATGCGAATGATGCGGCAAGTTATGTGCAGGATTTGGCAGGAGACAGTGCAAATATTATCTTTGGTGCTATGTATGATGATACATACACAGATGAAGCGAGCATTACCGTAATTGCGACAGGGCTTGATGCCAATGCTGGAAATGCAGCGCCGGGCAAAATCATGTCAAACTTTACTTACCCGTCAGGTGTGACAGCAGCACAGAGTGCAGCACGACCTGTAACAAGCGAAGTAAAGCTGACAGCAACACCTGGAGTCGCTCCAAGACCTTTGGCAGGAATACAAAGACCACGTACACCGGAGAGCAGCGTGGAAGAGAAGTCTATTAAGATTCCGGAGTTTTTACAGAAGAATCGTAAATAATAAAGTTTTTAAAGAGTCTGACAGTGTCAGGCTCTTTTTTGATTCAAAATGTAGAAAAAGTAAGATGAAAATAGTGGAACAGGGTATACGGTTTGACAAAAAATATAAAAGCCTCGTTTTATAATGATTACAGCTTAGACACATACTACAAAGCGAGGGGAGTGAACATTGTATTATGAGTTGTATGTAGATGTACTTTTTCTGATTAACATGTGTATGAACTTTTTTATATTGAGCATTGTTGGGAAGATATTAAGATGCACTGCCACGTATCTTAGAATCATTCTTATATGTGCGATAAGTTCAATGTTGACCATAGTTATAATCATGCTGCCGCTACAAGGTGTTCTGATTAAATATACTCTGATTTTCGGGGTAAATGTAATTAGTACGAAAACAGCATTAAAGCTAAAGGATGGAATTAGTATTTTAAAGGCGGTCATTTTACTTTATATAATGACTTTCCTATTTGGAGGAATACTTAATTTTCTGACCTACGCAAAAAAGATAAATGCAGAGCAGGTGCTTCTTGCAGGACTTCTTTTATTTATACTGGCAAGGGGTGCAATAAAAATAGATAGGTTTTACAAAAGAACCTCGGGTAAAGTTTGTGAAGTCACAATCAGTTTAAATGACAGGCGCTTAAGATTAAAGGGTTTGATGGACACGGGAAACAGTCTCGTTGACCCTGTGAGCAGACAGCCGGTCAATATTGTACCTTTTGAAGTGATAAAAGAGCTGCTTACGGACAAGGAAGCAATCTGTATAGAAAATTTTCTTGAGTACAAAGCAGAAGATATCGAGATGGAAGAGTTAGGAGAATTATATTACATACCATATAGCTCAGTGGGGAGAAAAAATGGGCTGCTGCCGGCAATTAAGGTGGAGGAATTATGCATTGTATATGGGGGAAGCGTAATCGAGGTTGCAAGACCGATGATAGGAATCTGCCAGAATGAATTTGTATCGGACAAAAGATATCAAATTATTTTAAATCCCAAATTAGTTGATTAATAGGAGGCTTATATATGTTTATTAAAGTATCAGTATCGAATCACTTTCAGTTTAGGGCAATGCCGTCATTTCAGAGTATGATGTTTTCAAAGGGGGGAGACATTCATTATATAGGAGGTGCCGATGTACTGCCGGCGCCTCTGGAGGCGGAAAAAGAGGCAGAGGTTATCAGTGACTTAGGAACGGACTATGACAAAGATGCAAAATCGGTTCTGATTGAGCACAACCTGAGACTGGTCGTATATATTGCAAAGAAATTTGACAATACGGGAGTCGGTGTGGAGGATTTAATTTCAATCGGAACGATAGGGTTGATAAAAGCGATTAATACCTTTAACCCGAATAAGAACATCAAGCTTGCCACCTATGCCTCAAGGTGTATTGAGAATGAGATACTCATGCATCTTAGAAGAAACAACAAGACAAAGATGGAGGTATCCATTGATGAGCCTTTAAATGTAGACTGGGATGGCAATGAATTATTGCTCTCCGATATATTGGGCACGGAGGAGGATATCATTTATAAGGATATTGAAAATGAGGTGGAGAGAAAGCTTCTAAACAAAGCAATTGATAAGCTCTCAGAGCGGGAAAAGACGATTGTTCGCCTCCGGTTCGGATTGAATGCGAGAGACGGCGAGGAGCTGACCCAAAAGGAGGTTGCCGATTTGCTTGGAATATCGCAGTCCTACATATCAAGGTTAGAGAAAAAAATAATCAGACGGCTGAAGAAGGAGATTGTCCGTTTTGAATAATAAAAGGTCGGGGTGCCGGATATTTAAAATCTGGCACCTGACCTTTTTTATATTGCATTTTATTCCTATTTCCGATAATCTAGTAATAAGTATAAGGGTGAAAGGGCGCGGGTGGAATATGCAGAAGGTTTTCTTGGTAGAGGATGAAATTGTAGTGCGGGAAGGTATTAAAAATAACATTGACTGGGAAAGAGAGGGATTTGAGTTTGTAGGAGAAGCAAGCGATGGCGAACTGGCTTATCCGATGATACGAAATTTAAAGCCGGATATTCTTATTACTGACATCAAAATGCCGTTTATGGACGGCTTGGAGCTGAGCAAGATGGTGAAGAAGGAATATCCAAGTATTAAGATTATTATTTTAAGCGGCTATAACGAGTTTGAGTATGCAAAGCAGGCAATCCAGATTGGCGTGACAGACTATCTGCTAAAGCCCATCTCCTCGGTAAAACTGATGGAGGCAATCGGTAAAGTGAGGGATATGATTGCGAAGGAGGCAGAGGAGAAAAAACTTTTAGAGCTGTACAAGAAGGAGATGGAGGAGAAGGTTGTTCACGAGAAGAAGAATTTCTTTTTTGAGATTATCCAGAATAAACTAAGCCTCCCACAGATGATTGAGAAGGGGGATAGGCTTGGAATTGATTTGGCAGCGGGGGCATACAGCATTTTGCTTTTGAAGATCAGTGTCAGAGGAAGCTCGTTTGAATACTCGGCAAACTTAATTAAGGCGCGGGAGGAGCTAAATATACTGCTTCAAAATAACAGCGAGGTCATTGAGTTTGAATGTGAAAATGAGATTATTGCGGTTATATTAAAGGCAAAGAACGAGGAGGCGTTGGAAACACTTCGCTCCAAGTATCATGATAAAATACTTGAAATACTGGAGGAAAAGCCTGAGCTTGAATATTTTGGAGGCATAGGAAGTATTGTTTTGCGAATCAGCGAGCTTCAGGATTCTTATTACATAGCGAACAAGGCGTTCTCGGCAAGATATTTTACGAAGACAAACCAGATATTAAAGGGAGACAAGCTGATAAAATGGAATACCTACAGCCATGACAGCATCGATATGCAGGCGATTGACGCAGAGAAGATGAACAAGGCTTTTTTGGAGCGCTTTATGAAAAACGGTTCGAAGGAAGAGATTGCAAACTTTGTGGAGGAGTATTTTGTCAGTTCGGGACATAAAAATATGAAGTCCATCCTGTTCCGGCAATACGCCATCCTGAATATCTATTTTTGTGTTGTCTCATTTTTGGAATCTATCGGATATTCCAAGGAAAAGGTTGTCAAGGAGATGGAGGGGTTTCAGGATTTAGATGAAATCATAGCCTCAGTGGAGACGAGCAAGACCTATATGGAGAAGCTGTTTTATCAGGCATTCTGTCTAAGAGATGCCGCGGCACGGCAAAGATACGGGGATGTGCTAAAGACGGCAAAGGAATACATTGAGGAAAATTATCATAAGGAGGATATTTCGCTGAATACGGTGGCATCCATTGTAAATATCAGTCCGACCTATTTCAGTGCGATATTTAGTCAGGAAATGGGGCAGACCTTTATTGAATTCTTGACGGAGACAAGAATGGACAAGGCGAAAGAGCTTTTGATGTGCTCGAATAAGAAGACAACGGAAATTGGATTTGAGGTGGGCTATAAGGACTCTCATTATTTCAGTTATATTTTCAAGAAAACACAGCAGTGTACCCCGAAGGAGTACCGGATGAGGGGGAGGGCATAGCAGAATGCAAAAGAAAAAAGGAAAATGGATGTCCTTGAATTTAAACAAAAAGCTTGTCCTGTTTGCCCTTATCATCATTGTTCCGATGGTAATTTTGATTATGTATTTGATACTGGCACTCATTAATTTCGGAAATGACTATGATAAGATTGTAAGAAATATCACGGCAGCAAACACATACAACATCAATTTCAAGGAAGAGATTGATTATAGCATGTACCGGATTGTAATTGGTTCGGCGGATTTTGAGACAGCAAAGGACTCAACGGAGATAAGAGACCCCTACGAAATCATTCAGGAAGCACGGGATGTTTTTGAAAACCTATACGGGATAACCAAAACACCGGGAAATAAAACGAGGCTGAAAAAGCTTTTGAAAAATCTGGATACGCTGGAGGACCGGGTTGACGATATCAAGCACAATCTAAGCCAAAAGGGAAAGTACGATGAAAATATTTACCTGCTGGACAAGAGCATTTATATCCTAAGTGAGATTATACAGGAGCATATTCAGCTTTATATTTATTATGAAGCGTCCAATTTTGAGACGATTCGAAATGAGCTGTCCATGCAGCAGGACAATGCGGTCCGGATTAGCTTGTGTGCTTTCGCCATTATTTTAACATCATCCGTTCTGGTTTCTATGGTTATTGTGAAAAGTGTAACAAAGCCGATCAAGGAGCTGTGTGACACGACAGAGCTTGTTGCACGAGGCGATTTCACGACAAGGGCAGTGGTGGAATCTGACGACGAAATAGCGGTGTTGACAAACAGCTTCAATGATATGATACAAAAAATCGGAGATTTAGTAGAGGATATCAAAAAAGAGCAGAAGAACCTGCGTGTCACGGAGCTAAAGCTATTGCAGGCACAGATTAATCCACATTTTCTCTATAACACGCTGGATACGATCATCTGGCTTGCAGAAGGCAAGCAGACTGAACAAGTGGTCAATATGGTAACCTCTCTGTCTGATTTTTTCCGTACCGTACTCAGTGAAGGGCGGGATTATATCACAATTGCAGAGGAGGAGTCCTACATCAGAAGCTATTTGGAAATCCAACAGTTTCGTTATCGCGATATATTAGAATATGAAATTGCAATCGACTCTGATATCCACGGATACAATATACTGAAGCTTACCCTGCAGCCGCTGGTTGAAAATGCTTTATATCACGGGATAAAAAATAAGAGAGGCAGAGGAAAAATTTGGGTAAGGGGAAGAAGGGAACAGGACGGTATCTATTTGGAGGTGGAGGACAACGGAAAGGGCATGTCAGAGGAAGAACTCATTTTTATTCGCAAGCGGGTAAAGGGGGATGCCGAGACGCTAAGTCAAAGGGGCTTCGGACTCGCCAATGTTGATGAGCGAATCAGATTAAACTATGGTATTGAATACGGATTACGGTTTGAAAGTGTTTTAGGAGAGGGAACGAAGGTCAGTGTCATCCTTCCGCTTAGCAAAACGTAAAAAATTCTACCAAAATTATAAAAAAACGAACTTTTTTTGAAATATAATCAAATCCGTTCGTTTTTTTTATTAAAAAATAATAAAATTGTGAACAAAGGCAATAAGTTATTCCGTATTTTTATAGGCGAACCCGAGGTAAAATATAGCATGTAACCGGGAGTAAGCATGAATAGCAGGAGGATTAAAGGTATGAAAAAGAAATTTTTATGTACGATGATCAGTGTAGCAATGACAGCGGTAATGCTGGCAGGCTGTGGCGGTGGGGGAACGACAGCCACAACAGAAACATCAACGGCAGATACGGCGGCTACGACGGAAACAACAGCGCCGGCAGCTACAACGGAGACAGCACAAGATGATGCAGCAGCAGGCGGTGAGAATATTGTAGTCGGCTTTTCACAGGTAGGAGCGGAGTCTGACTGGAGAACAGCAAATACTGCTTCCATGAAGGCAACGTTTACAGAAGAAAACGGATACACCTTATTGTTTGACGATGCACAGCAGAAACAGGAAAATCAGATTAAGGCAGTTCGTAACTTTATTCAGCAAGATGTTGATTACATCGTAATCGCACCGGTTACAGAGACCGGATGGGATACCGTACTCAAGGAAGCACAGGACGCAGGAATTCCGGTTATCATCGTAGACCGTATGGTAGATGTTTCTGATGACTCCTTATATGAGGCATGGGTAGGCTCCAACTTCTTGCAGGAAGGCTATGACGCAGCAGACTGGCTGGCAGAATATCTTGATAAACAGGGCAGAAGTTCTGAAGAAATCAATATCGTAACCTTACAGGGAACAATCGGCGCATCAGCACAGATTGGACGTACAAACGGTATTGAAGAAAAAATGGCAGAGCATTCCAACTGGAAGATGTTAGAGAGACAGACAGGTGAATTTACACAGGCAAAGGGTCAGGAAGTTATGGAATCCTTCTTGAAATCTTATGATGATATCGATGTTGTAATTGCTGAGAACGATAACATGGCATTCGGCGCAATCGATGCAATTAAGGCAGCAGGAAAGACATGCGGACCAGACGGCGATATTATTATCGTATCCTTTGATGCAGTTTCAGCAGCATTTGATTCCATGATTGCAGGTGATATGAACGTATCTGTTGAGTGTAATCCATTGCACGGACCACGTGTAGCTGAATTAATCCAGAAGCTTCAGAATGGCGAAACAGTTGAAAAAATCGCATATGTAGAAGAAGGCGTATATCCGGCTGAGACAGCGGAGGCAAAAAAACCGACTCGCGAATATTAAAATGAAGACGGGCTTGTCCCGAAACGTATGGAGAACTGGAAATCAGTTCTCCATACTAACATAAAGGCTTTTATATAGAAAAGAGAGGATGGAATTACATGGAACAAGGCGTTGTACTTACAATGAGGCAAATAGGCAAAACTTTTCCGGGAGTAATTGCCTTGGAAAATGTAGATTTTACATTGCGAAAGGGAGAGATTCATGCACTTATGGGAGAAAACGGTGCAGGAAAATCAACCTTAATCAAGGTATTAACCGGTGTGGAAGAGTTTGAGACCGGAGAAATTAAAATGGATCAAATAGACGGAGCAATCATAAATAAATCTCCGCAGGAAGCACAGAAAAACGGAATCAGTACCGTTTATCAGGAGGTAAACCTCTGCCCCAACTTATCCGTTGCGGAAAATCTTTTTATCGGAAGAGAACCCCAAAAGAGAGGTATGATAGACTGGAAGCAGATGAACAAAAAGTCAAAGGAGCTGCTTGCAAGCCTGGATATTGATATTGATGTGACAAAAGCATTAGAAAATTATTCCATTGCCATTCAGCAAATGATTGCCATCGCAAGAGCGGTGGATATGTCGGCAAAGGTTTTAATATTAGATGAGCCAACCTCCTCCCTCGATGACAGTGAGGTGGAAAAACTATTCCGCCTGATGAAAAAGTTAAAGGGTGACGGAGTCGGCATTATATTTGTAACACATTTTCTGGAGCAGGTATATGAGGTGTGTGACCGTATTACTGTTTTACGAAACGGAACGCTCGTGGGGGAATATGAGGTAGAAAACCTGCCGCGTGTACAGCTTGTGGCGAAAATGATGGGAAAAGACTTTGATGATTTGGCTGCTATCAAAAAGGATGAAGAGCAGGGAAAGATTTCAGAGGAGGTCATCATTGAAGCGAAAGGACTGGGACACACGGGAAGTATCAAGCCTTTTGATCTTCAGATACATAGAGGAGAGGTAATCGGTCTGACCGGACTGTTAGGATCGGGAAGATCGGAGCTTGCAAGATGCATTTACGGAGCAGACAAACCTGACAGCGGAGAGCTGTTTGTGAAAGGACAAAAGCTGTTGGTAGGTGCACCGATTGATGCGATGCAGCAGGGAATGGCATATCTGCCGGAGAACCGAAAAGAAGAGGGAATTATTGCTGACTTGTCAGTTCGTGAAAATATTATCATTGCCCTTCAGGCAAAAAGGGGAATGTTAAAGCCGCTGAGCAGAAAAGAGCAAGAAGAGTTCACAGATCAATACATCGAGCTTTTACAGATTAAGACGGCAAACCGTGAGACACCGATTAAGCAGCTTAGCGGAGGAAACCAGCAAAAAGTTATTTTGGGAAGATGGCTTTTGACAAATCCTGATTTTCTCATATTGGATGAGCCGACAAGAGGTATTGACGTGGGAACAAAAACGGAAATCCAAAAGCTTGTGCTGGAGCTTGCAAAAAAGGGAATGGCAGTCATGTTTATATCCTCTGAAATCGAAGAGATGATAAGAACCTGCAGCAAAATGGCGGTTCTGAGAGACGGCTTAAAGGTTGGAGAATTAAAGGAGAGTGAGCTGTCACAAAACTCCATTATGAAGGCAATTGCAGGAGGTGCTAAAAATGACTAAAATAAAAAAAATAACGAGCTATGGACTTTTTCTTCCTATACTTTGTCTCATACTTGTATTGCTGATTAACGTAATCAAGACACCGACATTTTTTGAAGTCAGTATAAAAAACGGTGTGTTATATGGCTATATCATTGACGTAATCAACCGCGCAAGCGAGCTTGTCATACTGGCGGTCGGCATGACGCTTGTGGTGGCATCCTCCGGCGGTACCGATATTTCGGTTGGTGCGGTCATGTCAGTGGCGGCAGCCATCTGCTGTTTTGTGCTGGCAGCAGGAGAGCAAACCATCAATGCATACCAGAATCCTTACATTCTGGGAATTATCATAGCGTTGGTAATCGGGGTTGTATGCGGCTGCTGGAACGGCTTTTTGGTGGCGAAGATGAAGATACAGCCTATGGTCGCCACGCTCATCCTGTTTACGGCAGGAAGAGGAATTGCACAGCTTATTACCAAAGGACAGATTACTTATATCAGAGTAGAAAATTATAAATTACTTGGGGGAAATATACCGGGGATACCGCTTCCGACCACAATTTTTGTTGTCGTGATTGTGGTGGTTCTTGCCAACCTGATATTAAAAAAGACAGCACTCGGCTTATACATTCAGTCTGTCGGCATCAATTCCAAGGCATCCAGAGTGGTAGGGCTCAAATCTTCACGGATTATTTTCCTAACCTACGCCTTTTGCGGACTGTGTGCAGGAATTGCGGGCTTGATGGCGTCCTCCCGTATTTATTCGGCAGATGCAAATAATATCGGACTGAACATGGAACTGGATGCAATTTTAGCGGTGGCGCTCGGAGGAAACAGTCTCTCAGGAGGTAAATTTTCCATACTCGGCAGTGTAATCGGGGCATATACCATTCAGGCATTGACCACAACACTTTATGCCATGAGTGTATCGGCAGACCAGCTACCGGTTTACAAGGCAATTGTCGTAGTCATCATCGTATCCTTACAGTCTAAGGAATTCAATAAGATGGTGCGCGGATTAAAGGCAAAGCTAAAGGACGGTAAGGAAAGAGAGAAGGTGGCATAATGGGGAAAAAGAAATTAAAGCTTGATTCAAATACATATCTTTTACTCATTACGATTATTCTGTTCATCGTAATGTATGCCGCAGGAGTGGTAGTCTTCCACGACAAGGGATTTGGAAGAATTCAGGTATTTTTAAATCTGTTTATCTCAAACGCAGGACTTATTGTTGTTGCAGCAGGTATGACAATCATCATGATTACCGGGGGAATTGATATTTCGGTTGGCTCTGTGGTCGCCCTCGTGTGTATGCTTCTTGCATGGATGATGGAAAACAAAGGCATGGGAGCGATACCGGCACTGCTCATCGTGCTTGTGATAGGATTAATATTCGGAGTGGCACAGGGTTTTTTGGTCGCCTACTTAAAAATTCAGCCGTTTATCGTAACCTTGGCAGGCATGTTTTTTGCGAGAGGTATGACGGCAATTATCAGCCAGGACATGATTAGTATTAAAAATGAAATGTTTCTAAGCTGGGCAAATGCAAAGATTTATCTGCCCTTTGGCGGAACGGTGAACAAAAAGGGCATGATGCTTTATCCATACGTCTATCCGAGCGTTATCATTGCCATCCTCATTCTGGCTGCGGTATTTATCATGTTAAAGTATACAAAATTCGGACGCTCCATCTATGCGGTGGGCGGAAATGAGCAGTCGGCACTTCTGATGGGATTAAATGTAAGAAGAATCAAATTAAAGGCATATATATTAAACGGATTCTTGTGTGCGGTGGGAGGATTTTTGTTCTGCCTCAACACAAGTGCCGGTTTTGTGGAGCAGGCAAAGGGCTTTGAGATGGAGGCGATTGCCTCGGCGGTTATCGGTGGAACGCTTTTGACCGGAGGAGTCGGAAACGTAATCGGAAGTTTGTTTGGTGTATTGATTAAAGGAACAATCGAGACATTTATCACCTTTCAGGGAACACTGTCCTCATGGTGGACGAAAATTACGATTGCGGCACTTCTAGCCTTCTTTATCATATTGCAAAGCTTATTTGCAAAAGCAAATAGTAAGAAGAACGCATAAGGATATTTACAAGGAGACTTTTATAAAATGGGAAGATTATCATTTTATAAAAGTCTCTTTGCGTAGTTTATAGTTGACCTTTTCTTGGTGAGCGTTTAGAATAAATACTAGAGTCAGGATAAGAAATTAGGATTAAAATTAGGAGATTATTATGAAAATACTTTTTATTTCTCTCGGCTGTGATAAAAACTTAGTCGATACCGAGGTTATGCTTGGAATATTGTCCAAGGAGGGCTTTGAATTTACAGACGATGAGACGCAGGCAGACGTAATTGTCGTAAACACCTGTTGTTTTATTAACGATGCCAAGGAGGAGAGCATTAATACGCTTTTGGAAATGGCAGAGTATAAGAAAACAGGAAATTGTAAGGCGTTGATTGCGGCAGGCTGTTTGGCACAACGATATAAGCAGGAGATTCAGGAGGAAATTCAGGAGGTAGATGCCATTTTGGGAACAACCTCCATTGACAGTATATTAGAGGCAGTAAATGCCAGCTTAAAGGGCGAAAAGACACAGTTTTTAGAAAATGTGGACCGCTTGCCGGAGCACAAGGTAAACCGTGTTGTGACGACGGGAGGTTACTATGCACATTTAAAAATTGCAGAAGGATGCGATAAGCACTGTACCTACTGCATTATTCCAAAGATTAGAGGGAATTATAGAAGTGTGCCGATGGAAGAGTTGATTGGGGAAGCCACAGCACTTGCTGAGCAGGGCGTGAAAGAACTGATTTTGGTTGCGCAAGAGACAACACTTTATGGCGTAGACTTATACGGAAAGAAAAGTCTCCCGACACTTTTGAAAGAGCTTTGTAAAATCAGAGGAATTGACTGGATCAGAATTCAATATTGTTATCCGGAGGAAATTACCGATGAGTTGATTGAGACGATAAAATCGGAGCCTAAAATTTGCCATTATCTGGATTTGCCGATACAGCATGCAAATGATCAAGTGCTCAAGCGTATGGGAAGAAGAACGGACAAGGAGCAGTTAATCAGCATTGTAGAGAAACTTCGAAAAGAGATACCTGATATCGCAATCAGAACAACATTAATAACCGGATTTCCGGGAGAGACGCAGGAGCAGCACGAGGAGCTTATGGGCTTTATTGATGACATGGAATTTGACCGTCTTGGCGTGTTTACCTACTCACCGGAGGAAGATACCCCGGCAGCGCTTATGGCAGAGCAGATTGACGAGGAAGTCAAGCAGGACAGACGCGCGGAGCTTATGGAGCTTCAGCAGGAAATTGTGTTTGACAGAGAGGATAATATGCTTGGAAGAGTGCTTACCGTGCTCATTGAAGGAAAAGTAGTGGATGAAAATGCTTATGTGGGGAGAACCTACAAGGACGCCCCGAATGTGGACGGATATATTTTCATCAACACGGACGAGGAGCTTGTGTCAGGAAATTTCGTTAAGGTCAAAGTAACCGGAGCTGTGGAATATGATTTGATAGGAGAGATTGCAGATGAATTTACCAAATAAACTGACCATATTAAGAGTAATCATGATACCGTTCTTCTTGATTTTTATGTTGACGGATATTATGGGAGAAAACGGAAAATATGTTGCGCTTGTATTGTTTGCGGGAGCCAGTTTCACTGACTTTCTGGACGGATATCTGGCAAGAAAATATAAGCTTGTAACGAATTTTGGAAAGTTTATGGACCCATTGGCGGATAAGCTGCTTGTAAGTGCTGCTTTAATTTCCTTTGTGGAGCTTGGGCAGTTACCTGCATGGATTGTTATCACAATTATAAGCCGTGAGTTTATCATAAGCGGATTTCGTCTTGTTGCCTCTGATAGTGGGGTTGTCATTGCGGCAAGCTACTGGGGCAAGTTTAAGACTGTGTCACAGATGATTATGATTATTTTGCTCATCATCGATATCCAGGCAGCGGCTTATATCATACTGGAAAATATTTTTATCTACTTAGCATTGATTTTAACAGTTGTGTCACTTATTGATTATTTGATAAAAAATAAGAATGTGTTAAGTGAAGGGAGCAATAAATAAATGGTAGTGGAATTAATATCGGTCGGAACTGAAATTTTACTCGGAAATATTGTGAACACGAATGCCAGCTTTCTGGCAGAAAAGTGTGCAACGTTGGGATTATCTTTGTATTACCAGACTTCTGTCGGAGACAACCAAAAACGAGTTGAGGAGACGCTGCAGACAGCGCTTGGACGCTCAGATGTAGTTATTATGACAGGAGGCTTAGGACCGACTCAGGATGATTTGACGAAGGAGGCAGCTTCCGAGGTTATGGGAAAGGAGCTTGTGGAGGATCCACACACAAGACAGAGAATTACCCAGTATTTCAGCAAAAACCAGACAATAATTACGGAGAACAACTGGAAGCAGGCACTTGTGCCGGATGGAGCTATCGTTGTGGACAATGACAACGGAACAGCGCCCGGCATCATTATCGAGGACGGCGGAAAAACTGTTATTCTTCTTCCGGGACCTCCGAATGAGTTAATTCCGATGTTTACGAAGGATATCGCGCCTTATTTAAATAAGCTTCAGCCAGAGACTATTTATTCGAGGATGATTAAGCTATGCGGCATCGGTGAGAGTGCAGCGGAGACGATGATAAAGGATATGATAGCCGAGCAGACCAATCCGACCATTGCACCTTATGCAAAAGTAGGCGAGGTGCACCTTCGTGTAACGGCAAAGGCGAAGGATGAAGAGGAAGCGAAGAAGCTTATCAAGCCGGTTGTAAAGGAATTAAAGGCACGCTTCGGAAGCAATGTATATTCCACCGATGAGGAGGAAACATTAGAAGAGTCGATCGTAAAACTGCTTATTAAAAAGAAGCTGACCGTCTCAACGGCAGAGTCTTGCACCGGCGGTATGCTGGCGGCACGTTTGGTCAATGTATCAGGAGTGTCCGATGTATTTCGTCAGGGCTTTATCACCTATTCAAACAAAGCGAAGAGAAAGCTGTTAAGCGTGCAGAAGAGTACACTTAGGGAGCACGGAGCTGTGAGTGCGAAGACTGCGAAGGAGATGGCAAGAGGCGGTGTTATTGCGGCAGATTCTGATATTTGTGTTGCTATCACCGGAATTGCGGGACCGGAGGGCGGAACCGATGAAAAGCCGGTAGGACTTGTATATATTGCCTGCTGTGTGGACCACAAGGTGACCGTTAAGGAATTCCATTTTACAGGCAACCGCCAGAAGGTGAGAGAACAGTCTGTTGTGAAGGCATTGACCTTACTTCGTGACTGCATCTTGGACGTCTAAAAAGGGAAAAATAGTAAGTGATCGAAACACGGTCACTAAGTGCTCATAGCTAAAAAATAGTATTTACATAAATTTTTATCTATGTTATACTATCTCAGTATGAGAATTTAGCCAATATTCGGAATTTGGACAACTCCGACCTAATTCTTAGTATATGGCGGTCTAAAAAGAAGGAGGAAATCAACATGATTTCAAAGGAAAAGAAAGCAGAAATTATCAAGAATTATGCAAGAACAGAGGGAGACACAGGATCACCTGAGGTTCAGATTGCAATTTTGTCTGAGAGAATCAATGAGCTCACAGGGCATTTAAAGATTAACAACAAAGATCATCATTCCAGAAGAGGTCTCTTCAAAATGGTTGGTCAAAGAAGAGGATTACTTGCATATTTAAAGAAGACAGATATCGAAAGATATCGTACTTTAATTGAGCGTTTAGGACTCAGAAAGTAATCTTTGCCAAATGGTAAACTTAGGGCGGAGAAATCCGCCCTATATTTTATATTAAAATGAATGGGCAAAGGAGTGTCCCCGAGACCACTGAAAAGGATATTTTTAAGGAAAAGTATGTTTTTCAGTAGTTTCGGTATCTTTTGCCACTAAAATGAAAAGGAGATACAGTATGTTTAAGAGTTTTTCAATGGAATTAGCTGGCAGAACACTGACAGTTGATGTGAATCGTGTGGCAGCACAGGCAAACGGTGCAGCATTTATGCACTATGGAGACACCGTTGTATTGTCAACCGCTACAGCTTCTGAGAAGCCAAGAGAAGGAATTGATTTCTTTCCTCTAAGCGTGGAATATGAAGAGAAATTATATTCAGTAGGAAAAATCCCGGGAGGATTTAATAAGAGAGAAGGAAAGGCATCTGAAAATGCAGTTCTTACCTCCAGAGTAATCGATAGACCGATGCGTCCGTTGTTCCCAAAGGATTACAGAAATGATGTTACGTTAAATAACCTTGTGTTATCTGTTGATCCGGATTGCAGCCCTGAATTGACTGCAATGCTTGGTTCTGCAATTGCGACCGCAATTTCAGATATTCCGTTTGACGGTCCTTGTGCAACGACACAGGTGGGCTTAGTTGAGGGAGAGTTTGTATTTAATCCAAACGCAGCGCAGAAGGCAACCTCTGATTTACAGCTTACGGTTGCTTCTACAAGTGAGAAGGTAATTATGATTGAAGCCGGTGCAAATGAAGTGCCGGAGGATAAAATGATAGAAGCTATTTTCGCAGCACACGAAGTGAACCAGAAGGTAATTGAGTTTATCAATCAAATCGTGGCAGAGTGCGGAAAAGAGAAGCATTCCTATGAAAGCTGTGCAATTCCGGAGGAATTATTTGCAGCAATGAAGGAAATTGTGACACCGGAAGAAATGGAAACAGCGGTGTTTACAGATGTAAAGCAGGTTAGAGAAGAAAATATCAGAAAGATCAGAGATAAATTCAATGAAGCATTTGCAGAGAAGGAAGAATGGCTTCCGCTTGTGGATGAGGCATTGTACCAGTATCAGAAGAAGACTGTTCGTAAAATGATTTTAAAGGATCAGAAGAGACCGGACGGAAGAGCAATCGATGAAATCAGAAAGCTTTCTGCTGAAATTGATATTATACCAAGAGTACATGGTTCCGGTATGTTTACACGCGGACAGACTCAGATTTGTACCATCACAACTTTGGCACCATTATCGGATGCACAGAGAATTGATGGTTTAGATGAGGCAGAAAAAACAAAGAGATATATGCACCACTATAACTTCCCATCCTACTCCGTAGGTGAGACAAAGCCTTCCAGAGGACCGGGACGTCGTGAAATCGGACATGGTGCGTTAGCAGAGAAAGCGTTACTTCCTGTACTTCCAAGCGAAGAGGAATTTCCATATGCAATCAGAACGGTATCCGAGACTTTTGAGTCAAACGGCTCAACCTCACAGGCAAGTGTATGTGCGTCTACATTGTCCTTGATGGCAGCGGGTGTTCCGATTAAAAAGCCGGTTGCAGGTATTTCAACAGGTCTTGTGACAGGAGATACCGACGATGATTATCTTGTTTTGACTGATATTCAGGGACTTGAAGATTTCTTCGGCGACATGGACTTTAAGGTAGCAGGTACACATGACGGTATTACCGCAATCCAGATGGATATCAAGATTCATGGACTGACCAGACCGATTATTGAAGAAGCAATCAGGAAAACAAAAGAAGCAAGAACCTTTATCTTAAATGAGGTTCTGATTCCTGCCATCGCAGAACCAAGAGCGGAAGTAGGAAAGTATGCTCCGAAGATTATTCAGCTTCAGGTTGATCCTTCCAAGATTAGTGAAATAATCGGACAGAAGGGAAAGACCATCAATAAGATTATTGAGGAAACCGGAGTTAAGATTGATATTACGGATGACGGAAGAGTTTCAATCTGTGGTATTGAGGAAGAAGGAATTGCAAGAGCAAAAGAGATAATCTTGGCTATTGTAACCGATATTGAAGCAGGTCAGATAATGACTGGTAAGGTTGTAAGAATTATGCAGTTTGGTGCGTTCGTTGAGCTTGCGCCGAACAAAGACGGTTTAATTCATATTTCCAAGCTGTCCAAGGAGCGTGTGAACAAGGTAGAGGATGTGGTAAACATCGGAGACGTTGTCACTGTAAAAGTAATCGAAGTGGACAAGATGGGAAGAATTAACTTGAGCATGAAGGATTTAGCAGAATAAAAGATAGATATAAAAAAGAAGTTTCGCTTAGGCGGAGCTTCTTTTGATTCTTGGGAGGTTACGGTGCACTTTTGCCACCTGGAATAGAGGAGGAGTATTGCGTAAGACAGCTTATATAGCCAAGAATTAACAATGATTGCACATTTTTATCACCTAACAATCACATTGCAATGCTAACCTTAATTTAATTATGATAACACAGGGAGGTCACTATGTCAGGACAAACTAAGGTCAAGCAACTAGCAGAAAAAATGAAAGAAAAATTAGTCACGGTAAAGGAAAAGCTGGGAAAGAAAGATAAAAAGGTATATATCAGTTTAGGTATCGCGGCTGTTTTGGCGGTAAGCGGAATTGTGGCAGCAAATGCTTCTGCCTCATCGTCAGATGAAGAAAATGTAGTTTACAAGGAAACACAGGTGCAATATGGAAATTTGACAGTCGGTATCACGGAGAGTGGAAATACTTCCATCGGAACCGAGACACTTGATTATGATGTGGATGCGGTATCGGTAACCCAATCTACCAGCAGCACATCAGGCAGCTCTTCCACAAGCAGTTCCGGTACAACGGGAACCTCCAGCAGTACGACGGGAAGCAGTTCAGGAAGTACATCAAGCTCGTCAAGCTCTTCGGCTCCTGCATTGGAGGTAGAGGAAATCTATGTGGCATCCAGCCAGTCGGTGAGTGAGGGGGACCAGATTTTAAAGGTTACCGACAAGAGCTATCAAAAGGTATTAAAATACCTGGAAGCCGCTGTTAAAACAGCACAGCTCAACGTGGAAAACGAAAACATTGAGAGAGCGCTAGCGCAGAATTCAGCAGACTATACTTATAAATCCAACACAGCAATCGGATCTACTTCATCGGCTGGCTACAATAAGACAGCACAGGATTTGGAGGATGCAGTAGATGATGCATCGGATGCCATTGCAGATTGGGAGGATGAGGTTTCGACCTTTACCGAGGATTGGAATGAAAAATATTACGAAGAATATAAAATCGATGAATTAATTGCGAATGTAGATAAATATGAAGCGTTAATCAGCCAGTACAAAGAGGAAGCGGCAACCCTAAAAACACAGGTGGCAGATCTAAAGACACAGGCAGCAGATTTAAAGGCACAGGCAGAAGTCTTAAAAACTCAGATTAGCAGCTATGATGCAACGCAGACAAACGAAAAGACATTAGACGAATTAAAGGCAGAATATGAGAAGGTCAGTGCCGATTATGAGACGGCAAATGCAAGCTATAAAACAGCAAAGGAAAGCTACGCGACAGCAAAGAGCAATCTGTCAGCTGCAAAATCCAGTTATTCCTCTGCCTATGACAGCTATGAGGCAGGCTTAGCATCTTACAATGAGATGGTAGCGCAAGGCGAGACTGCATTGGCAGAAAAGGAACAAGAATATGATTCATTAAAGGCATCTTATGATAAGGCAGTGGCGGATCAGACGACGGGTCTTATTGATGCAGAGGAAGCCTTGAAGGAAGACCAGATTACAAGTAATAATGCAAGTACCTTGTATGATATTGAAACAAACGGAATTGATGATGATGTGACCGATGCAGAGGAAACACTCGAAGAGGCACAGGAAGCACTGGATCACTTTAATGCATTGGTAGTGGACGGTATCGTGAAAGCTGACTTTGCGGGAACCATTGTGTCAGTTGGATATGCAGTAGGTGATGAAATTTCTTCTGCCACTGCCATTGTAACATATGGAAACCCAGAAGATGTGACAATCAGTGTATCTGTCGATCAGGAGGATGTGGCAGCTATTGCAGTAGGAGACTCAGTTAATATTGATTTTACCGCATACACAGGAACTACATATGAAGGAACGGTTGCGGAAATTGCGACAAGCCCAACCTCTGAGCGTTCTTCTACGGTAAGTTACGCTGTAACGGTTCAGGTGAACGGGGATGTCTCTGCACTGTATTCCGGAATGACTGCAAATGTCACCTTTATAACGAAAGAGATGGATAATGTGCTCTATGTTTCGAATAAGGCGATTATCACAGAGGATACCAAAACTTATGTAAAGGTAAAAGACAGCGCAGGTAACATTGAAAAACGTGAGGTAACAACAGGATTTTCAGATGGCAGCAACGTGGAAATTGTAAGCGGATTAACAGAAGGTGAAACAGCACTAATCGAAAGTCAGGTGAAATCAGAGTGACATTAAGCGAACTAATCAGAATTGTCTGGCTTAATATCGTACAAAATAAATTCAAGGTACTGCTTACCTCTGTAGGTATTATAGTAGGGGCTGCAACCATCGTTATGGTAATTGCCGTAGGACGTGGCGGGCAGATGGAAGTGGCGGACCAGTTTAAGAATTTAAATGCCGGAGCAATTGACATTTCTTATGCGGTGGATGATGAAAGCTCTTCCGGAGGCAGTATGGAGAGCGGATTTGGCGGCGGCGGAGGAATGCCGTCAGGAGGCGGGATGCCCTCAGGCGGAGGAGGAATGCCGTCAGGAGGCAGCAGTTCCTCCGGTGGCAGCAGCTCTTTTGGAGGGGGAATGCCTTCCATGGGCGGCGACAGTGGATTTATGATAGGCGGTGGAATGGGAAGTTTTGAAGATTCCATGCTAAATCAGGAAAAAATAACGCTCAGCGAAGATGATGTAGATGATTTACAGGTTTTTGTGCCGGGGATAGAAGATGTAACAATATCACTTACAACAAAAAGCACTGTGACAGGCGGTGAACTGGAAGAGGAAACCTCTTATACAGTTGCCGGTGTTCAGAGCAATTATGCAAGCATGAGCAACCTGTCTATGGAAATCGGAGATTTTATAACAGACGGCAATAATGAAAATAAAGAAAAGATTTGTATCATCGGATATACGCTGGCAACGGAAATATTCGGAAGCGCAATGGATGCCTATGACAGCACGATATACATAGATGAAAGACCGTATGTGGTAAACGGTGTTCTGGCACAAATGGGAACAGTATCCTCGGGTATCAGTCCGGATGAGGCAATTTTTGTTCCATACAATACAGCGACCAAGTATATCACAGGAACCGATGTAAGCCCTACAATTACTGTAATTGCGGAGGATGTCAACAACGTTGACACAGTTGTGGAAAATATTGAGAGCGTACTGGCGGAAACCTATCCGAATGCAGAATTTACAATTACGGATGCGGGAAGTAAGATGGAGGCAGCAAAATCCTCTTCCAATACACTGACCATGCTCCTTGCTGCGATGGCAAGTATTGTATTTATCGTTGGCGGCATCGGAATTATGAATGTATTATTTGTTTCCGTCAAGGAGAGAACAAAGGAAATCGGTATTCTGAAAGCGATTGGCTGCTCGAAGAAGGATATTCTGGTGGAGTTTTTGCTGGAGGCCGCATTTATCAGTACACTCGGAGGTGTTCTCGGCGTAGTTGTAAGCTTTCTTGTAATTCCGCTTGTGGAAATGTTCGGAGTCCGCGTGGAGGCATCTCTTGCGGGAGATATCATTGCGGTGCTGTTTGCAATATTAACAGGAACATTATTTGGCTTTTATCCGGCTCTCAAGGCATCTAACTTAGTGCCAGTAGAGGCATTAAGCGAAGAATAGGAGATATGGAGATGAAGAGATTAACAGCCATTTTATGTATATGTATTCTTGTTATAACAGGCTGTGGTGACAGCAACAGTACGGGCAATAAGGCTCTGGACGGAGAACTTGAATTGGAAAGCAATCAAAATCTTGTTATTGCTCAGGTGACAGCCATCTATGGAAATGAAATTACGCTTGCTCTGGCGGAAGAAGTGGATGAAACGGAAATGAAGCAGCAGATGCGAGGGCAGGGAAGTGGCACAGAGCAGGATACGGAAGCTGCAACAGGTGACAGTGAAGCAGTCGTGGAAGGCGGTGAACAGCCTACAGACGCAGATGTGGCGGTAAGCAGCGACCAATCTGCAGGTACGGCGCAAACAGACGAAAGCCAATCGGACAGTACTGCAACGGAGAATAGTCAGAAGTCAGGAGTAAGGAAGCAGTCAGGCAGCACAACCTCAAGTGATAGCCAATCTGCAAGCACAGGAGAAACAGGAAGCAGTGACCAGACCGCAAGCACAGGAGAAGCAGGAAGCAGTGACCAGGCCGCAAGCACAGCAACAGCAGGAAGCAGTGACCAGACTGCAAGTACAGCAACAGCAGGAAGTACGGAACAAGCTTCCATGCCGTCAGGTGGTACGCCATCAGGCGACATGCCGTCTGGTGACATGCCATCAGGAGATATGCCGTCAAGAGGTGATTGGTCCGGAGATACTTCGGAGGATGGAGAGACTTCAGAGAAGGAGTCTCAACAACAGATAACGATGTACACCTTGACAGGTGAAGAGATGACAACCACCATACCGGTCGGAACACCGGTCACAACGCTTCTAGGAACGGTTACAACATTTTCCAGAATTGCAGTTGATAATACACTGAAAATTGTGACAGAAAAAAATGAAGATGGCGAAGATGTTATTGTTGCCATATATATTGTGGGGTAATCGCATGGAAGTAATGATTAAGATAAAGGACGTATGCAAAGGGTATGACGTTGGAAATGAAAGACTGGAAGTGTTGAAAAACATTAACCTTGAGGTGGAAAAAGGAGACTATCTGGCAATACTTGGACCCTCCGGCTCGGGAAAATCAACACTTATGAATATTATCGGCTGCATGGATGTAGCGGATACAGGAGAATATTTTCTAAACTCATTGCCGATACATGAAACAAAGGAAAAAAATCTGACGAAGATAAGAAATCATGAAATAGGATTTATTTTTCAGAAGTATCATCTGATACCAACCTACACGGTAATGCAAAATATTATTATGCCTCTTCTGGTCCGCGGAAAGAGTCATACGCAGGCGGAGGAGGAGTGCAGAGAGACGATTGAGATGCTCGGTCTGGATAAGCGATTAAAGCATAAGCCAAGTGAACTGTCAGGCGGACAGCAGCAGCGTGTGGCGATTGCGAGGGCATTGGTTGGAAATCCGGCTATTTTGCTTGCAGATGAGCCGACAGGAGCCTTGGACAGAAATACAGGCCAGGAGGTTTTGGGCTTATTTAGGAAGCTGAATGAGATGGGAAATACAATTATTATGATTACCCATGATTTGTCCGTAGCCGAAAATGCCAAGCGTATCGTGCGAATTATTGATGGTGAAATGTTTGAATAAAATTACATAGCGTGTAAAATATAAACCGTCGTGACGTTTTGAAGTTCACGGCGGTTTTTTATATCATAGGAAATTGCTTTGTAATTTCCTATGATGATTAGAGTGTCAAAAGGTGCTTTGCACTTATTCTGGCACAAGATATTATGCGTATCTCGTGGAGTAGAAGTTGTTACTTTACACCCGAGCAGATTGCAGAGTCTTGTAAGTTGGTATATAATCAAATTAAAACAAAATCAGAAGAGCTTTGATTTCACGGTATAAGAAAGGTATGAGGTACGGTATGTATTTAGCGGATTATCATGTTCATACAAAGTATTCCTTTGATGGAACAGAAGAGATAGAGGATATTTGCAATAAGGCGATAGAGATTGGGCTAAATGAAATTGCCCTGACGGATCATATGGATATTTTCAGCAACAGGGAATATGAGCATATTTTGGACTGTAAGCCCTTATATCAGGAAATCGAGAGAGTAAAGGAGAAGTTTGCGGGCAGACTGATTATCCGAAAAGGGGCAGAGCTTGGACAGCCACAGGCAAATCCAAAGGAGAGCAAGAGGTTTTTGGAGGAAAATCCTCTGGATTTTGTCATAGGCTCCGTCCATAATATAAAGGATGATATCGACGTATATGAGTATGATTTTAAGAAGCTGGATTGCTATCAGGTATATGAGGAGTATTTGGACAGCTTAATTGAACTGGCGGCTAACTATGACTATGATGTTTTGGGACATCTCACCTATCCGCTTAGGTACATGTATCAAAGAGAAGGAATTCGGCTTGATTTGACCCGCTATGAGGAGGGCTTTCGAAGGCTTTTTGGCATTGTGACGGAAAGAGGGAAGGGAATTGAGGTAAATACATCAGGGCTGCTGCAGGAGATGAATGAAACGATGCCGCCTCTTTCGGTGCTAAAGCTCTATCATGATTGCGGCGGAGAGATTGTTACGGTAGGGACAGACGCTCATAAAACGGAGCATCTGGGCGTTACAATCAGGCAAGGGCAGGATATTTTGAGGGAAGTAGGTTTTCAGTATATTACTGTTTTTGAGAATAGAAAGCCAATTTTTCAGAGGATTTAACTATACATTTTATAAAGTATTTTATAAAAAAATCTTGACCTAGAGAGTGCTTTAAGGCTTATAATAGATTCTTGATGGGAAACTCATCCGCTATCAGTTATAATAAAATTGATAGGAAAAACGACTTAACGGAGGCTTAAAATGACACTGAAAAATAAGACAACGAAACTGGTTTTATCCGCATTTTTTATTGCACTGGGTATTATACTGCCTTTTGTCACGATGCAGATTCCAAGTATAGGAAATATGCTGCTTCCGATGCATATTCCGATTCTATTGTGCGGATTTATATGTGGCGGACCTTATGGTTTTCTTGTGGGACTTATCACACCGCTGCTTCGAAGCGTGTTGTTTGGAATGCCGGCAATGATGCCGACTGCAATTTCCATGGCAGCAGAGCTTGCTACATATGGACTTGTTACCGGTGTGATGTATAACAGAATAAAAGGGAAACGTTTGAGTATTTATATTTCCTTAATTATCGCGATGATACTTGGCAGAATGGTGTGGGGAGTTGTTTCCTACGGATTGTTTGCTGCGCTGGGAAATGCGTTTACCTGGCAAATATTTTTGGTGCAGGGCTTTGCTAATGCAATTCCGGGCATCATAATTCAACTGATTATCATTCCGGCGATTATGTATCAAATGAGAAAAGTGCAAGTGGAGAGATAAAATGGTAAAAGAGCAGAAGAATATCATGAAAGAGGCCTGTGCGAAGAGATTTGCACCTGCAAGGGAAGCAATTGACAAGCTTTTATCAAATTCGAGCAAGGATATCTTACTCATTGCGATTGATGGAAAATGCGCAAGCGGGAAGACGACATTGGGTTACTATTTACAGGAGCTTTATGGCTGCAATTTATTTCATCTGGACGATTTCTTTTTGCAGGAGCACCAGAGGACAAAGGAGCGGTTTCTTGAAATAGGCGGAAATGTGGACTATGAGAGGTTTCGCGCGGAGGTTGTTGAACCCGTTTTAAGCGGTGAGACTGTGAGCTATAAGCCATATGACTGCATGACGAAACAATTCAAGCAGGAGACATTGATTTTTAAAAGCAGGTTGAACATCATGGAGGGCTCTTACAGTATGCATCCATATTTTAAAAATCCATATGATATAAATATTTTCTTGAATATCGATGATGAGGAGCAAATCGCAAACATAAGAGAGAGAAACGGTGAGGAGAAATTAAAACGGTTTATAGAGGAATGGATACCGAAGGAAAATATATATTTTCAGACATTTCAAATTGAAGAGGGCTGTATCCGTATTGAATGGGGCAGCAGATAAGAAAATTCCGAGGAGTTCTCAAAATATGAGACTTCCTCGGAATTTTTATATCAGGGCATATGATTTCTTAGAAATGACGACTATAAAAGTCCTTCTATTCTCTTCATTGCCTCAATTGTATTTTCTCTGTTTCCAAATGAGGTCAAGCGGAAAAAGTTCTGTCCGTTTTCACCAAAGCCTGCACCCGGTGTTCCGACTACCTGAACATTTTCTAACAGATAATCAAAGAACGTCCAAGAATCCATTCCTTTCGGGCATTCAAACCAGATATAAGGGGAGTTTACACCGCCAAAATAACGTACATTTTTCTTTGCCAGGCAATCTGCAATAATTTTGGCATTTTCCTGATAAAACTTAATGTTTTCTCTGGACTGTGCCATTCCCTCTTCGGAGAAAGCAGCAGCAGCACCATTTTGTACGATATAGGAAACACCGTTAAACTTTGTTGACTGTCTTCTGTTCCACATAGCATTTAAGGACATTTCTGCACCGGTGGAAGCAGTCATGGTAAGAGCCTTCGGAACGATGGTGTAGCCGCAGCGTGTACCGGTAAAGCCGGCAGTCTTTGAGAGAGAGCAGAACTCAATCGCACATTTTTTTGCACCCTCAATCGCAAAAATACTTCTTGGAAGTGTCTCGTCTGTAATAAATGCTTCATAAGCAGAGTCAAAAAGAATAATGGCGTTATTTTCAAGTGCGTAATCAACCCATTCCTTCAACTGCTCCTTGTTGTAGGTTGCACCGGTCGGATTGTTCGGGGAGCAGATGTAAATAAGATCTGCATGAACATTTTTATCCGGCATCGGGAGGAAATTGTTCTCTGCATTTGCATTGATGTAGATGATTTTTCTTCCGTCCATTGTGTTTGTATCCACATAAACCGGATATACAGGGTCCGGTACCATAACCACATTGTCTTTATCAAACAGGTCTGTTATATTTCCGGTATCACTCTTGGCTCCGTCGGAGATGAAAATTTCATCAGCCTCAACAGAAACACCGTTTCTATTATAATAGTCTACAATAGCGTTTCGGACAAAGTCATAGCCTCTTTCCGGTCCATAACCCTTAAAGGTGTCAGAGGAAGCCATTGCATCTACGCCCTCGTGAAGAGCATTTATCATTGTACTGCCGATTGGAAGGGTAACATCACCGATACCAAGGCGAATTATTTTTTTATCAGGATTAGCGGCAGAATATTTTTCTACACGATGAGCAATTTCTGAGAATAAATAACTTTCTTTCAAATTCAAATAGTTTTCATTTAACTTTGCCATACGATTTCTCCTTATCACTTCGTTTTTCCTTATGTTATCAAAGATAGTGTTCTTTGTCAAGACTACGCTTTTGATAATAATTAACTATTAAGTGCTTTCAAATTTTGTCAAGGAGTAAAATTTTATTAAATTTACTTTGGTGCAGTATAGCAAAGCATCATAGTGAGAAGACTTTTACTAGAAAAAAATCTAGGAGGAATCTTGCTATGGGGATTAATAAGGTTGAAATTTGCGGAGTAAACACATCAAAGCTGCCACTTCTGAAAAATGAAGAAAAAGTAGTTCTTTTTGAAAAAATAAAGCAGGGCGACGAGGCGGCAAGAGAAACGTACATTAAGGGAAACTTAAGATTAGTTCTCAGTGTAATCAAACGGTTTTCCAACAGCAATGAAAATGTAGATGATTTATTTCAAATCGGGTGTATTGGGCTGATAAAGGCGATTGATAATTTTGACTCCACGCTGGACGTGAAGTTTTCAACCTATGCAGTTCCAATGATTATCGGTGAGATTAGAAGGTACTTAAGAGATAATAACTCCATTCGTGTAAGCCGCTCTTTACGGGATACCGCCTATAAGGCAATCTACGCGAAGGAAAACCTGACGAAAATAAATGCAAAGGAGCCGACGATAAATGAAATCGCTTCCGAGATTGGTATCAGCAAGGAGGATATCGCATTTGCACTGGATGCAATTCAAAATCCGGTTAGTTTGTATGAGCCGGTCTATACAGAGGGCGGGGATACCCTCTATGTCATGGATCAGATTAGTGACAAAAAGGAGAAGGAGGATAACTGGGTTGAAGAAATATCTTTAAGTGAGGCGATGAAAAAGCTGAATGAGCGTGAGAGCTATATTATCCGTCTTCGATTTTTTGAGGGAAAGACACAGATGGAGGTAGCGAGCGAAATCAATATCTCGCAGGCGCAGGTATCGAGGCTTGAAAAAAGTGCGCTGAAAAACATGAGAAACTATCTGAAGATTAGACAGTAGCGGTAAGCTTTTTCTTACTAGGTATGCTCCTTTTGACTACTTGATTTTGTACAATTATATAGTATAATCTTCATATCGCAATTTTGCGTAAATATGTTTTTATGGAGGATACACAATGGAGACATTTGATACTATTTTTAGCAGAAAATCAGTCAGAAGCTATACAGGCAAACAGGTGTCACAGGAGGAGCTTGACAAAGTCTTAAAGGCTGCAAATGCGTCCCCTGTCGCAATGGCACAGTATGAAAATATGCACATCACCGTGATTCAGAATGAGGAATTATTACAGGAGATAGAGGAATGTGCCGCAAATACGTTTCAAAAGCCGGGCATGAAACCTCTTTACAACGCACCGACACTTATTGTGCTCTCGTCCGTAGCGCCGAAGCCGCCGAAGGAAAACGCACTCTATTCCAATGCTGCAATTATGGCGCATAATATGGCTCTTGCGGCAACAGATTTAAATCTGGGAAGCTGTTATATATGGGGAGCCTTCGCTGCCGTCAATCAAAACCCTGATTTGGTGAAGAAATTAAATCTTCCGGAGGGATTTGTTCCATGCTGCGGCATCACACTTGGTGAGACGACCGAGAAATATGAGGAACGCGATATTCCGGCTGAACGTTTTAAGACAAACTATATTAAATAAGATGAAGTGACAAGTCACTTCACTTGTCATGAATAAAAATATGCCTTGCTGCATTTGAATTTGATGCAGCAAGGCATATTTTTTGCATAATCGATGCCCCTTCCCTTACCATACATGTTAAAATAATTACGATGCTTGCTGTTGTTTTACAACAATAAAAGTTTTTTTCAAAACTTGAAGACATTTTGAATTTACATTCGTTATAATAAGTGAACAGATAAGAAAGGAGGCGGATAAAATTAATCAGGAAGAATATTTCGAGTATCTCATCGAGCAGTATAAAAATTTAGTTTATTCCATTTGCTATAAATCAGTGGGAAACAGCTTCGATGCAGAGGATTTAACACAGGAAGTCTTTTTATCCGCCTATAAGAAGCTTTCTGAATTTGACAGAACATATGAAAAGGCATGGTTAGGCAAAATTGCAGCAAATAAATGTCTGGATTTTCTGAAACAGGCAGGAAGACGAACCATACCGACGGCGGATACCTATTTTCTGGAAATCCCGTCGAATGACGAGACTCCCGAGGAAAATTATTTGGGACAGGAAGCAAAGAAGAAGGTATATGTTATTTGTAACCAACTGGCGACACCTTATCAGGAGGTAGCGATTAAGCACTATTACAATGAATTATCTGTTCAAGAGATTGCAAGCCAGACAGGAAAAAATATTAAGACGGTGCAGACACAGCTGTACCGGGCAAAGGCAATGATAAAGAAAATAATTGAGAGGAGTGGCTAAATGCATATTGAAGATGATAAAATAAGAAAGTTTCACCGCGGTGAACTTAATGCAGAGGAAATTATGAATGTCTTGGAGCACACAGACACATGCAGTTTTTGCGCAGATAAGCTGATGAGCGCAGAGGAAGAAGAGCAGATAGAGGCACCCGCTTACTTAAAAGACAATCTGATGGAGCGGATTAAAATGCCGGATATTAAAATAAAAGAGCAAATCAAAATTACGTCGAAAAAGACAGAGCTGTTTTTCTACAGCCTAAAGACAACGGCAGCAGTTGTGATGGCATTGTTACTGCTCGCCTCGGTCAGCCATATCAATGCCGCAGGAATTTTGGACTATAACAGAAATGTTGCTCCATCTGCCAGCGTTGGAACGCAGCTATTTGATAAGAGCAATGAAGCGGCAAACTTAATCAATGATTTTTCAAATCGAATTATAAACGGAGGTAGCACGAGATGACAAAACAAAAAAGAGGTTTTTGGACGTTTATATTTTCCCTGATACCCGGCGCGGGGGAGATGTATATGGGATTTAAAAAGCAGGGAGTAAGTATCATGACAGTATTTTGGCTGACAGTCGGAGTTTCTGCCATGTTAGGAACGGGAGTGTTTTTATTCTGCCTGCCGATTTTATGGTTTTACAGCTTTTTTAATGTACACAATTTAAAGTCACTGTCGGAGGAGGAATTTTATTCAGTTCAGGATAATTATGCCTTCCATATGGATGCATTTGTTTTAGATAAGAGCGGCTTTATCAAAAGATACCGAAACATCATTGCACTTGTTCTTATTTTTATTGGACTCACCGTGTTGTGGAACAATACGATAGATTTGCTTTACTATATTATTCCGAGCTACCTGATGGATTTTGTGTATAGCTTTGCGCGCAGATTACCGCAGTTTGTACTGGGAGTTGCAATTATTGCGATCGGAGCTGCAATGATAAGAGGGAAGAAAAAGGAGTTGGAGGACCATGAGGACGCATAGAATAGGAAGTATCACATTCGGATTAGTATTGATTCTTTTCGGTATATTGTTTTTAATCCATATGATGGTGCCCGCACTCAAATATGAAATCATTTATAAACTGTGGCCAATCATTTTAATTATGCTCGGCAGTGAGGTTTTGGCTGCGAACAGAAAGAGCAGTTATGAAAAATTTGTGTATGATAAGGGGGCAATTATTCTAATGATATTGATATGCTTTTTTTCTATGACGATGGCATCTGTTGAAACGATGCTCTGGATATACAGATAAAATATTTTTGCATGGCACCGGAAAGAATGGCAAAACAAAATAAAATTAATATAATAGTAGTAAAGAAATTATTGGTGACCATATGAGATTATGTGAGTTTAAAAACAAACAGGTCATAAATTTATGCGATTGCCGGGTGCTTGGCTGTGTGTCAGATATTATTTTTAATGAATGCACCGGTAAAATAACGGATATTATTGTTCCCGGTCCTGCAAGACTATGTGGAATATTCGGGAGGGATACAGAGTTTATTATCCCTTGGGAAAATATTTGTCAGGTAGGACCGGACATTATCCTTGTAAAACTAAAGGAGGATGAGGGAAAACCGAAAAAAGTTATACTATAAGGTTCGCCATTCCTTTCGAAAGGCAAGCGGAGTAACCTTTTCACGGCTCTTAAACAGGTTGATAAAGTGGCTGACGTTGTTGATGCCGATGCGAAAAGAAATCTCGGATATCGGTAAATCCGAATATTTCAAAAGCTCCTTGGCACTGGAAAGCCGGTTTGACAGGATGTATTCACCGACGGTTGTTCCCGTATATTTTTTAAATTCCTTTGAAATATGAAATTTGCTCATACCTAATTCTTTTTCCAAATCTTCTAACACAATTTTCGTGTGAAAATTCCGATCGATATATTTCTTGACAAGCTTCACCGAATCTGGGACAAACAGCAGGGAGGCTTCCTTGGTGGCAGTCTGGATTAACAGCTCGCTTAAAATGGCAGAGATGTGGTTTGAGGTGCTGATTTCCGTCGTGATAGTAAACTTTGAATGGATGGATATAATTTTTCTCAAATTGCCTTCCATGCAGTCTGGTTCTGAAAGGGTTACAATGCGAAACCCGTTTTTGACAAATTCCTCATAATATCCAAGAGCATTGCCCCCATTAAAATGAATCCATAAAAACTCCCATGTACTGTTTGAATATGCCTCATAGTAATGATGGTTTATACAATTGATAAAAAAGCACTGCCCGGCATGCAGCACATATTCCTGATTTTCATAGCGAAGAAGTCCTTTTCCTGAAATGGTGTAGACAATTAAAAAGGAATCAAGATTTGCCCTCTCCGTAAAATAAGGTGATTTTGTTTTAAAATATCCTGCCTCTTGAATATAAAAAAAGATAGCTCTGGCAGTGCTGCTCGGAGTTGCCATCAAGCGTACGGAATCCTCCGACCAGCTATAGGAAGCACGCTCTAAATATTGGTTTTTATTTTTCATAGGACCTCCTGCAAGATACTGTTATTTTTCCACAATAAGCGGTAATGTAATTACTATTTTAAAGGTATAAAATGAAATTGTAAATAGAAAGAGAAGGCAAGATAACATAAAAGGAGGTAGCAATATGAAATTAAAGGAAGTAAAAAAGGCACGTATCGGAATTTATACAATGGGTTTAAAGCACTACTGGGGACAGTTTGAAGGACTTCGGGAGAGAATGTTGGAATATGGGGAGTTTATCACCAAAAAGGTAAGAGAAATGAATGCAGAGGTATACTTTTACGGATTGGTAGATTCTGAGCAGGAGGGGGTAAAAGCAGGAGAGTACTTTGAGGCAAATCATGTAGATTTGATTTTTGCACATGCGGGAACTTATGTGACAAGCGCCTCTGTTTTGCCGGTGCATCAAATCTGTAAAGCATCCACGGTTATTCTCAACTTACAGCCGACAGCCCAGATTGACTATACAAGAACCACAACCGGAGAATGGTTAGCCAACTGCGGTGCATGCCCTGTTCCGGAGCTTGCAAATGCTTTCAATCGTGCCGGAATTGAGCATAGTATTGTAAACGGACTGTTAGGGTTGGATTACACACCCAAGCTTTCGATGGCGGAGGAAAATACGGCAAACAGAAAGGAAGCACAGCGGGCATGGAAGCAGATTGAAGAGTGGGTTCGCGCAGCGGCCATCAAGAGCGGGCTAAAAAATGCAAGGTTTGGTTTTCTCGGAAATACGTATGGAGGTATGCTTGATATGTACAGTGATTTTACAATGCTGCAAGGACAGACAGGCATTCATATTGAAGTACTGGAAATGTGTGATGTAAACCGAATGCTTCAACAGGTGACAAACGAGGAGATAAGGAAAAAACGAGAAGAGATACAGGAGTTTTTCCGAATAAGCGAGGACGACGCTGCCGATCCATTGGCAAAGAAACCGACCGAGGAGGAGCTGGATTGGTCTGCAAAGGTTGCAGCAGCACTTGAAAAGCTTATCTTAGAATATGATTTAGATGCATTTACTTACTATTATCACGGGGCACCGGGAGGCGAATATGAGAAAATACAGTCAGGCTTTATCGTAGGTAATTCTCTTTTGACGGCAAAGGGAATTCCGTGTGCGGGTGAGGGTGATTTAAAAACCTGTCTGGCGATGAAGGTGTGTGATATAGCCGAGAAGGGCGGAAGCTTCTGTGAAATTGTGGTGACAGATTATGAGGAGGGCACAATCCTTCTTGGGCATGACGGACCGTTCCATCTGGAAATTGCAGAAGGAAAACCGATTCTTAGGGGAATGGGTCTCTACCACGGTAAGCAAGGCAGCGGTGTTTCAGTCGAGGCAAAGGTGAAAGCAGGAAACATCACAAACCTTGGCTGTACTCAGATGATAGACGGAAAGCTTAAGTTTATTATCACAGAGGCAGAGGCAGTAAACGGGCAGACGATGACAATCGGAAATACCCAGACCCCGGTACGATTCAAGAAAGATCCGGATTCTTATATGGATGAGTGGTTTGCCGAGGCACCTACGCATCATTTTGCAATGAGTGTAGGGCAAAATGCAGCACTTTTCGAGAAAGCGGCGAGACTCTTGAAGATAAATAGTGTAACTTTGGATAAATAGCCTAAAGGCTAATAATTCATGCCTAGTCTTGTTTTTAAATTAAATAAATGATAAAATACTTACTATAGCATATGAATGTAGCAAGACGGAGGATTAATTATTTTGAATAGAGTAGCAGTTATAACAGACAGCAATAGTGGTATCACGCAGGCTGAAGCAAAGGAATTAGGGATATTTGTACTCCCAATGCCATTTACGATTGATGGTGCAGAGTATTTTGAGGATATTAATTTAACAGTGGGAGAGTTTTATGAAAAGCTGGAAGCAGACGCTGATATATCAACTTCCCAGCCTTCCATAGAATCCATAACTGACTTATGGGACAAGCTGTTAGAGGAGTACGACGAGATCGTGCATATTCCAATGTCAAGCGGATTAAGCGGTTCCTGCAGCACGGCGACCGTGCTGGCACAGGATTATGAGAATAAGGTCGAGGTTGTAAATAATCAAAGAATATCCGTTACACAGAGGCAGTCTGTCTTGGACGCGCTGGAGCTGACAAAGAGAGGTAAATCTGCAGTAGAGATTAAGGAGATATTGGAGAAGAATAAGTTTGAATCCAGTATTTACATTATGGTGGATACGCTTAAATATTTGAAAAAGGGCGGAAGAATCACACCGGCAGCGGCAGCACTCGGGACGGTATTGAGATTAAAGCCTGTATTACAGATACAAGGTGAGAAGCTGGAAGCCTTTGCCAAGGCAAAGACCGTAAAGCAGGCAAAGTCTATTATGATGAATGCCATCCATGACGATATTGAAAACCGTTTTGGGGGTGTAGAGGCAATGGACGTAACTCTTTTTGTTGTCCACTCAAGCAATGAGGAGGCGGCAAGTAAGCTGAAAGAGGAGCTTGAGCAGGAATATCCTGGAATGCCTGTTTTTGTGGATGATTTGTCCTTGAGCGTTTCGTGTCACATCGGAGCAGGCTCGCTGGCGATTGCGGTTACGCGTAATTTGCAGGAATTGAAGTAGAATTATTTAGGAATTAATATAGAAATAGAAGCTAAAAGGTGCAAACTCTTCTTTGAGATTTGCACCTTTTTTATATCATGGAAATTCAATTTTTAACTATAATGCTGTTCCTTTTTTCGGAGTAAATAAATGCTCAATATTCACTTTTTCCAGAGTGAGCAATTCAATTTTTCTATCAATACCGCCCGCATAACCGGTCAAGCTTCCGTTGCCGCCGACTACCCGATGGCATGGTATGATGATGGAAATAGGGTTGTGTCCGACTGCACCGCCAATCGCCTGTGCGGACATTTTTTCTAAGCCTTTTTGTTTGGCAATGATAGCGGCAATCTCGCCGTAAGTTATCGTTTTTCCATGTGGAATGTCTTTCAATACTTCCCATACCGCAAGTCGAAACGGAGAGCCTTGCAGAGACAGTGACGGGGTAAAATCAGGAACTTCCCTCCGAAAATACAAATCAAGCCAATCCTTTGTCTGTTCAAAGATAGGCAAATTCTTTTCTTCACTTTCCTCCGAGAGCATAGCGCCAAAATATTTTGCGCCCTCAAACCAAATTCCAATTAAAGCATCTCCGTCGCTGCCCAATGTAATGACGCCTAATGGCGATTGATATTTATATGTATACTGCATAAATTTACACCTCCGAGGTTGTTTGAACTTTATTCTATTATATCATAAACAACAGTGCCGTAACATACTATTTGTCGTACAAAGGCATAGGAGACAGCACGATTTATCTAGACGCTACAAACCAAAAGTGTTATTCTTTATGAAAAGAACGAAGAATGTTATGATTGGAAGGAAAATGAGAATGAAAAAATATAGGGTTTATCAGGTAGATTCTTTTACTCGTCAAAGATTTCATGGGAATCCCGCTGGTGTTGTATCCAATGCAGATGGTTTGACTGAAGATCAAATGCAAAGAATAGCAAGGGAACTTAATAATTCAGAAACAGCATTTATATTTTCTCCAAATTCAGACGACCATGATGTAGAAGTCAGGTTTTTTACGCCGACAACAGAAGTGCCGCTGTGTGGACATGCAACAATAGCCGCACATTACGTTCGTTGAGATTTGATAAATATTTAGAACTTCATCACAATTACGAGTCAAGGGTAATAAGGCTTGAACAAAGTGAAAGCCAGCGCTTTTAGACGCTGGCTGGTAACTGGCTCTTATAGGGGCGGGCAAACAACTCGTTTGACGGGAAGCTATGTTTTTATTTATTTCTCAAACAACTCGTTCGCATATCGAATAGAGCCCATTGCATCTTTGGAGTAAAAATCTGCCCCAATCATATCCGCGTAAGTCTGGTTGAGTACGGCACCGCCCACCATAACCTTGCAATCTGGTATAGCAGCCTTTAACTGCTTGATGGTAATTTCCATGTTGGCAACAGTGGTCGTCATCAGGGCGCTCAGTCCGATTAATTTTACATGGTTATCAAGAGCTGTCTGGACAATCAGTTCAGGCGCAACATCCTTTCCCAAATCAATCACGTCAAAGCTGTAATTTTCAAGAAGAACCTTTACAATATTTTTTCCAATGTCATGAATATCGCCTTTTACCGTAGCAATGACAACGGTTCCCTTCGAGGAAGAAGCGGTTCCTTTCTTAGCAAGGACCTCTTTGATGGCATCAAAACCGGATTTTGCAGCCTCGGCGCTCATAAGAAGCTGAGGCAGGAATATCGTCTTATTCTCAAAGCCTTGTCCGACCTTGTCAAGTGCGGGGATTAAATCCTCATCAATCAGTGCGAGTGGTTCTTTTGCCTTTAAAAGCTCTTTTGCGGCTGTGTAAGCGCTTTCGCTGAGTCCTCTCACAACAGCATCAAATAATGAGGTTTCCTCGGACTGCTTGGCAGAAGAGGAAGGCTGCTGCGCGGCACCGGAATATTGGTTGATATAGTCAAAGCACTGCTCATCACTTCCGTTTATGGCGCAGTAGGAGTAGTAGGCATTCATCATAGAGGTGCTTGCAGGATTGATGATAGCGGCGCTTAAACCTCGTGACAATGCGATAGTAAAGAAGGCGGTCGTGATGATTTCACGCTGCGGAAGGCCGAAGGAGATGTTAGACACACCTAACACGGTGTGAACTCCCATTTCATTGCGGATATAATCCAAAGAATCAAGCGTGATTGCGGAATTTTCCTGCCCGGTGCTGATGGTCATCGCCAAGGTGTCAATCACTAAGTCTTTTTTGGAAATGCCGTATTTCTCAGCTTCCGCAATGATTTTTTTGGCAACTTGAATTCTGCCCTCGGCTGTCTCTGGGATACCGTCTTCATCGAGGGCAAGGCATACAACCATACCGCCATATTTTGCTACAAGAGGAAAGACGGCGTCCATTGATTCTTGCTTGCCGTTTACGGAATTGATAAGCGGCTTGCCGTTGTAAATGCGCATTGCTCTCTCCATTGCCTCGATATCCGAGGTGTCAATTTGAAGCGGAAGGTCCACGACCGTCTGAATTCCGGCAACAGTGCGCTCCATCATGGAAGGCTCGTCAATCTCAGGAAGTCCGACATTGACATCCAGAATGTGGGCACCGTTATCTTGCTGTGTCAGTGCTTCCTTTAAAATATATTCCAAATCATTATCTCTAAGTGCCTGCTTAAAGCGGGATTTTCCGGTCGGATTAATGCGCTCTCCGATAATTTTAGGGCGATTGTTCAGTTCCACCGCGTGGCTGTAGGAGGAGATAACGGAAAGGCCCTTGTCCTCCGCCTTAAGCGGTTTGATGTCCTTGCACATGGAAATGACAGCCTTGATATGCTCCGGTGTCGTTCCGCAGCATCCGCCAAGGACGGAGGCACCGCTCTCGGCAATTTCCTTCATCACGCCGGCAAATTCATCAGGTCCCACATTAAACATGGTCTGCCCGTCCACAACGACAGGAAGCCCCGCATTTGGATTCATAACAATAGGAAGAGAGCATACACGATGAAGCTCAGGTAAAAGCTTTTGCATTTGAACCGGACCAAGTCCGCAGTTAAATCCGATTGCATCTACGCGAAGTCCTTCGAGGAGAGCAACAGCGGCAGAGACATCAGCACCGGTAAGGAGCTTACCGCCCTCATCAAAAATCATCGTTACAACAACCGGAAGATTTGTATTTTCTTTTGCAGCCAAAACAGCCGCCTTTATCTCGTAAGTGTCACTCACAGTCTCGATTAGACATAAATCAGCGCCTGCCTTCTCGCCTGCGATGCAAATTTCTTTGAATGCCTCATAGGCAGCCTCAAATTCCAAATCACCGAGGGGTTTTAAAAGCTTGCCGAGTGAACCGATGTCAAGGGCAACATATGCCTCCCTGCCTGCCGCTGAGACAGCCTCCTTTGCAAGTTTGATTCCCTGTGTGACAACCTCTTCACAGCTATAGCCTGTGTCCTTCATTTTAAAGGAATTAGCACCGAAGGTGTTTGCCTTTACGATATCACAGCCGGCGTCCAGATAGCTCTTGTGGATATCAAGGATAACATCGGAGGAGGTCATGTTCCATAATTCAGGTATTTCACCGGGCAAGAGCCCTTTGCTTTGCAAAATGGTGCCCATCGCCCCGTCAAAAAACAGCATTTTCGTTCCCAGCTTATCAATAAATTTTGTCATAAAATCCTCCTTGGTATCGGGTTTAGTAAAGTATTGTCAGGCGCTTTACGCCTAGTTTGTCCGGTAATCACATTCTGTATTATTGCAGTCGGTACATTTTTCTCTGTGACAGTTATTTTGAAGCGGAGAAAGCCCGATGATAGCGGTCACACTTTTGGAAGGAAACATAAGGCAGGTGTCTGTTAGGGAAAGTCCGATTCGCTTACTGCATTCCAAGATGCGAAAAATATCACGCTGAAGTTCAAGCGGTAAATCGCCGTAGCCGGGACTAAATCGAGGGCGCAGATACAGTTCCCTCGCGGCAGCGTTCTCACGTATCGTATCCTCCAAGGAATCGCAGAAGGTTTCAATCAATGCCGCTCCTGCCGCCTGAACCACAGACGCTTTTGCAAGATTGGTGAGAGAGTAGCGCTTGATTAAAGTATCGGCAGAGGAGCCGATTGTTGCCGCAAAAATAACGGCATATTCACAGCCTTTTAAATTTTTGGCAAGGTGCTTGCTCTTAATCACAAGAGGACCCAGATGAACAACGTCATCGCCTTCTGTCGAGCAGGAAAATTCCTGATGGACACTTTTAGGAGCGATTGAATTTAGCAGTTCCTGTGAGGTTTCGTCAATCAGGGCTTCCAGATTGGCATCCATTTCCTGACCCCTGTAGCCGAGATAGCGCAGGGTTTCTTTTTTGTTTACTTCCATATGATTATCCTTTATGCCTTTTTTTCTTTGTTCCATTATAAATAATTTATCGCCAGTTGGCAATAACAACTGGCGATAAGAAGATGAGATTATGGTTTGCTGTCAAAGCGGATATTCGTAATCCGCTACCCTGCTTACTCATAACCTTATTACCACTTCGTGGTATTTCAGTAGGTATTTGAACACCTACTGAAACAAGGAAGTTCCCCCGTTTGAAGAAGTGGGGGACTTCCTTGATAAGGTTAAATAACAAAGTTTAACTGGTTCTTTTCGTTCTGGATTTCCAATAAGTCAGCTAATGTAATATTGTCCACCACGTTGTTGATGGCATCGTTTAAACGCTTCCATACCTCCAAGGTAGCACAGTTGTCGTAGCGGGAACAATCTGCCGCGTCCTCGTCCAAACAAGAGACAGGAGCAAGACTTCCTTCGGTCAGCCTTAAAATCATACCTACGGTATACTCAGCCGGAAGCTTGGAAAGCTTATAGCCGCCGGAGGCACCACGAACACTTCTCACATAGCCGGCACGGCTTAATATTGTTATGATTTGCTCTAAATATTTGTCCGAAAGCTCCTGACGCTTTGCAATATCCTTTATTTTGACATATCCTTCGTTTTCGTAGACAGCCAAATCAAGCATAAGTCTCAAGGCATAACGCCCTTTTGTTGAAATTTTCATGTTATCACCTACCTAATATTCTGATTTTCGTGTTAATTGGTAACTTTTTTATACTTACCCGCAATATATTCTTGACGAATGACGGGTTCGTGGTAAAATAATATGGTGAACGACTCTCTTATTTCCAATTGAAAATAGTGAGAATGCAAACAATCCGCAATGAATATAACCCGCCAAAGAGTTATAAATCATATCGGATAACTATGAATTGAATATACAGGAAGAAACGGTGAATGTCAAGCAAAATATTTAATTGACAACTGGAAAAGCAAGTGGTATATTCAAATATAACTAATCCTAGTAAAATACTAGGAAATGCATAGCGGGAAATGTAGGAGGTAACATATATGAGTGAAATTATATATTTAGATAATGCGGCGACAACTCAGCTCGATGCGGCTGTTTTTGAGGAGATGAAACCATATTTTACAGAGTTTTACGGGAATCCTTCCAGCGTATACAGCATTGCTTCTGAGAGTAAAAAAGCCATTCATATAGCAAGAGAGAGAATTGCACAGACAATCGGTGCGCAGGAGAGGGAAATTTATTTTACCAACGGCGGAACGGAAAGTGATAACTGGGCAATCAAAGGAATTGCAGAGTCGTATTCCGAAAAGGGAAAGCATATCATCACATCAAAGATTGAACATCATGCGGTTTTACACACTTGTGAATATCTGGAAAAGCAAGGCTATGATGTAACGTATTTAGATGTAGATGAGGACGGCCTTATCAGCTTAGAGGAATTGGAGAAGAGTATCCGCGAAGATACCATATTGATTTCCATCATGTTTGCCAACAACGAAATCGGCACGATTGAGCCGGTTAAGGAAATTGGCGAGATTGCAAGAAAGCACCATGTTTTGTTCCATACGGACGCTGTACAGGCATTTGGGCATGTTCCGATTAACGTGGAGGAGATGAATATCGATTTGCTGAGTGCCAGCGGTCATAAGGTAAACGGCCCGAAGGGTGTCGGCTTTTTGTATGTCAAAAAGAATGTGAAGCTGAAAGCCTTTATACACGGCGGGGCTCAGGAGAGACAGAGAAGAGCGGGAACTGAAAATGTTCCGGGCATTGTGGGACTTGGCGCAGCGGCAAAAGCTGCCAATGAGCAGATGGCAGAGAGAAGCAAACAGCTTACAGAGCTTAGAGATTATCTGATTGAGCAGGTGGAGAAAAACGTAGATTACATCCGCTTAAACGGGCACAGAACAAAACGTCTTCCAAACAATGTAAATTTCTGCTTCCGTTTTATTGAAGGAGAATCTTTGCTTATTTCCCTCGATATGGAAGGGATTTGTGCATCGAGCGGTTCGGCCTGTACATCAGGGTCCTTAGATCCATCCCATGTATTGCTTGCAATCGGACTTCCGCATGAAATTGCACACGGCTCTTTGAGACTGACATTAAGTCATACGACAACAAAAAAAGAGTTGGATTTTGTGGTAGCACAGTTAAAAGATATTGTCACACGACTTAGAAATATGTCACCGTTATATGAAGATTTTGTAAAAGGTCAAAAGTAGAGAAAGAGGCGATTTTATGTATACGGAAAAGGTAATGGATCATTTTAAGAATCCAAGAAATATGGGAGAAATCGACGATGCCAGCGGTGTTGGCACTGTGGGAAATGCAAAGTGCGGAGATATCATGCGCGTTTTCTTGAAAATTGAAGGGGACGTAATTGAGGACGTAAAGTTTAAAACCTTTGGCTGTGGTGCCGCTGTTGCGACAAGCAGTATGGCAACCGAGCTTGTAAAGGGAAAGACCATTCAGGAAGCAATGCAGGTCACAAACAAAGCAGTAATGGAAGCGCTGGACGGCTTGCCGCCGGTGAAGGTGCACTGCTCTCTTTTAGCGGAGGAGGCAATTCATGCAGCACTTTGGGATTATGCAAAGAAGCACAATATTGTGATTGAAGGCTTAGAGGAGCCAAAGGAAGATATTGGCGAAGAAGAAATTCCAGAGGAAGAGTAAGATTAGAGAAAGTGGAGATTATCAAATGAAAAAAATTGAAGAGTATGTGAGAAGTATACCGGATTTTCCGGAGGAAGGAATTGTATTCAGAGATGTTACATCTGTTTTAGAGGATGCAGAAGGACTGCAGTTGGCGATTGACTCCATGCAGGCGATGCTTTCCGATGTAGAATGTGATGTGATTGTAGGGCCTGAATCCAGAGGATTTATATTCGGAGTGCCGATTGCATATAATTTGAGAAAAGCATTTATACCGGTTAGAAAAAAAGGAAAACTTCCTTGTGAGACAATTGAGAAGGAATATTCATTGGAATATGGCACAGCCGTTATCGAAATGCACAGAGATTCGATTAAGCCGGGACAGAAGGTTGTTATCATTGATGACTTGATGGCAACAGGCGGAACGATAGAAGCAATTGTTTCTTTAATAGAAGAATTAGGCGGAGAAGTGGTGAAAGTTGTCTTTCTTATGGAGCTTGACGGGCTGAAAGGAAGAGACAAGTTAAAAGGATACAACGTGGAATCTGTGATACACTATCCGGGAAAATAAAGTCTTTTTGAGCAAAAGGATGAAATAGACAGAAATTAGGTGATTATTGAGGTGAATTCAATGGTCACCTTTTTGCATACGGCATTTTTTTTGAATTTACTATTGCACATAAAGACAAAAAAAATTATAATAGGAAGCAAACGTAAAGTACTAAGATGGTGAAAGTATGTCGAATGAACAAGGGAAGCAGAGAATGGATAAATTGCAGGATTTGAATATGGATGATAAACCGTTTACGGCACCGGCAGATTTTACAAGCCCTGATACATTGTATCAAGAGTTGATTGAAAGTATCAGAAAGTATCATCCTTCAACAGATATTTCTTTAATTGAAAAGGCTTATAACATAGCTAAGACTGCACATGAAGGGCAGACTAGAAAATCGGGTGAACCATATATCATTCACCCACTTTGTGTTGCAATCATATTGGCGGAATTGGAGCTCGATAAGGAGTCAATTGTTTCAGGGCTGCTTCATGATGTGGTGGAGGACACGATTATGACCTCCGAGGAGATTACAGAAGAGTTCAGCGCAGAGGTTGCATTGCTGGTCGACGGTGTTACGAAGCTGGGACAGCTATCTTATTCCATGGATAAGGTGGAGGTTCAGGCAGAAAATCTTCGAAAAATGTTCCTTGCGATGGCGAAGGACATTCGTGTTATTCTGATTAAACTCGCGGATAGGTTACATAATATGAGAACCTTAAAATATCACCGCCCGGAGAAGCAGAAAGAAATAGCAAGAGAAACGATGGATATCTATGCTCCGATTGCACAGAGGCTTGGTATTTCCAAAATTAAGACGGAGCTGGATGATTTGTCTTTAAAATATTTGGAGCCGGAAGTTTATTATGATTTGGTTGAGAAAATCAACTTGAGAAAGAGTGAGAGAGAGCAGTTTGTTCAGGATATCGTAGATGAGGTGAAGTTTCACATCGAATCTGCGGGTATCGACGCGAAAATAGACGGCAGAATCAAACATTTTTTCAGTATTTATAAAAAGATGGTGAATCAGGATAAGACCATCGAGCAGATTTATGACCTTTTTGCGGTTCGTATTGTTGTCGAGACGATAAAGGACTGTTATGCGGCACTTGGTATCATTCATGAGCTTTATAAGCCGATACCAGGCAGATTCAAGGACTATATCGCGATGCCGAAGCCAAATATGTACCAGTCACTTCACACGACTTTGATTGGACCGAACGGAAATCCGTTTGAGATTCAGATTCGTACCTTTGAGATGCACCGGACAGCCGAGTTCGGAATCGCAGCCCACTGGAAATATAAGGAGGCGTCCGACGGCAAGCATGTGGAGGAGCAGGAAGCGGCAAAATTAAGCTGGCTCAGACAAATTCTGGAATGGCAGAAGGATATGTCAGATAACAAGGAATTTATGAGTCTGATTAAGAGCGATTTTGACATTTTCTCCGAAAATGTTTATTGCTTTACTCCAACCGGCGATGTAAAAAATCTTCCAAGCGGTTCGACACCGATTGATTTTGCGTACAGTATACACAGTGCGGTCGGCAATAAGATGGTCGGTGCAAGGGTAAACGGAAAGCTTGTCACAATTGACTATGTGCTGCAAAACGGCGACAGAGTCGAGATTATGACTTCGCAAAATTCAAAGGGACCAAGCCGCGACTGGCTGAGTGTTGTAAAAAGCACACAGGCAAAAAGCAAGATTAACCAGTGGTTTAAGAATGAATTAAAGGATGACAATATCGTTAAGGGCAAGGAAATGCTGATTCAGTACTGTAAGACAAAGAGCATTTCCATAAGCGATATTATGAAGCCGGAATATATGTCGGTTATCATGAGAAAATATGGTTTCAAGGACTGGGATTCTGTCAACGCTGCAATCGGGCATGGCGGCTTGAAGGAAGGTCAGGTCATTAACAAGCTTTTAGAGGAATATGAGAAAAAGAACAAGAAGGTAATTTCCGATACAGATGTATTGGAAAGCGTCACAGAAAATAAAGAAAAGATTCACGTTGTAAAATCAAAGAGCGGAATTATCGTAAAAGGAATCCATGATGTTGCGGTTCGCTTCTCAAAGTGCTGCAGTCCGGTTCCGGGTGATGAGATTGTAGGCTTTGTCACGAGAGGACGCGGCGTATCCATCCATAGAACCGACTGCGTAAATATTATTAATCTGACCGATTCAGAGCGGGTGCGATTGATTGATGCAGAATGGCAGCAGAATGAAAATTCTTCCGGCAATGAAAAATACACGGCTGAGATTATGATTTTTGCCAATAACCGGACCGGAATTCTCGTTGATATTTCGAAAATATTTACGGAGACAAAGACGGATATCACTTCCATGAACAGCCGAACGAGCAAGCAGGGAACGGCAAGTATTTCGATTGCATTTGAGATTCACGGAAGAGATGAGTTAAATCGTATTATCGATAAGCTAAGACGTGTGGAATCTATTCTGGATATTGAGAGAACGACAGGCTGATAAGAAAGAAGGTAGACTATGGCTATTTTAGTGGAACAATATCAATTAGGACCCGTGAGGACAAATTGCTACATTGTATATAATGATGATACAAAAGAGGCAGTTGTGGTAGACCCCGCAGATAATGGAATGTATATCAAAAATATGTTGGAGAAACAGAATTTGAACATACAGGCTATTTTGCTGACGCACGGACATTTTGATCATATTATGGCGGTAGAATTCCTCAAAAATACTTATCAGGTGCCGATACTGGTGCATGAGGAGGAAAAACAGATATTGGAGGATGCTTCCAAAAACCTCTCGGGTACAATGGGAGGGAATGCGTATATCGTAAAGGCGGATCGGTTTTTAAAGGATGGGGAGCAGTTGGAGCTTCTCGGAACAAAGATAAAGGTTTTGCACACACCGGGACATACGGCGGGCGGAGCATGCTATTTATTTGAAGAGGAAAATATGCTTTTTAGCGGCGACACGCTGTTTGCGGGCTCGGTGGGAAGAACCGATTTTCCGACAGGAAGCATGTCGACGCTGGTGCGAAGCATCAAAGACAAGCTTATGGTATTGGCGGACGATATGGCGGTATATCCGGGACATGAGTCAGAGACAACCATCGGCAATGAAAGGAAGTTTAACCCGTTTATCAGATAGGCTAAATGAAAGTAAAGTAATGATTAAGATACAGCAAAACAAACGAGATTTTGAATATGATATCTATTCCCTTGTGAAGGCTTTTTATCCGAGGGAAGAGGCGGCAACCTTTGTGGACGGTGTCGGAAAGACCCCGGAGACAGAAGTGGAGAGCATTGTTGATATTTCCTATCAGGATGATAAGGTTTTTATAACAATCTGCCACAGTGACGGAAGCAATGCCGTAGAGGGCAGTGCAAGCCTTCCGGCTGAAGATAGAGGAAATACAAAAAATATACTGAAAAACCTCTTATATAAGCTGCTGAGTGACTATACAAAGCAGGTATTGCCGTGGGGAACCTTAACGGGTATCCGCCCCACCAAAATTCCGGTTGCTCTCTTGGAAAAAGGGCAGAGCGATGACGAAATAAGAGCATATATGAAGGAAACGTATCTTGCGACGGAGGAAAAGATAGAATTAAGTCTTGCAATCGCAAAGCGTGAGCTTAAGCTTCTTGAAAAGATTGATTATAAGGACGGATACAGTGTTTACATCGGCATTCCGTTTTGTCCGACCACCTGCCTTTACTGTTCCTTTACCTCCTACCCGATTGCGGCATGGGAAAAGCGTGTGGAGGAATATCTGGAGGCACTGTTTAAGGAAATTGATTTTACTGCAAAGGCTTTTAGCGGAAAAATATTAAATACAATATACATTGGCGGAGGGACGCCGACTACCCTCTCAGCAGAGCAGTTAGCGCGGCTTTTGAAAAAGCTTGCGGATTCCTTTGATTACAGTCATCTCTGTGAGCTGACAGTTGAGGCGGGCCGTCCTGACAGCGTGACGGCAGACAAGTTCAAGGTCTTGAAAGAACATCATGTCAGCAGAATTTCCATCAATCCGCAGACGATGAACCAAAAGACATTGGATATTATCGGGCGGAAGCATACGATTTTGCAGGTGCACGAGGCATACAAGCTTGCAAGGGAAGCCGGACTTGACAATATCAATATGGATTTGATTGTCGGCTTGCCGGATGAGGACAAGGAAGCGATCCGTTACACGATGGAAGAGATTGTCAAATTAAATCCGGACAGCGTGACCGTCCATTCACTGGCGATTAAGCGCGCGGCAAGACTTAACATGTTCAAGGAGCAGTATGAGAACTACGCGATTACAAACAATCGTGAAATCATAGAATTAACAAGAGAATACGCAAAAAAAATAGGAGCGGAACCATATTATTTATACAGACAGCAGAATATGGCGGGAAATCTGGAAAATGTGGGCTATGCAAAGCAAGGCAAGGAAGGCATCTATAATATTTTGATTATGGAAGAAAAGCAGACGATTGTTGCCTTGGGAGCAGGAGCCTCCACGAAGATTGTTTTTCCTGACGGATATCGGATAGAGCGGATTGAGAATGTAAAAGATGTGGCTCATTATATTACGAGAATCGATGAGATGATAGAACGTAAGAGAAGCTTTCTGGAAGCAAATTTCCGGTAGAGATGTAATAAGGAGAGGTCTGATATGAGAGAAGCGGCACTGAAACGGCGGGAAGAAATCATAAACAGTGATATGTATTATAATTTGATGCATGGCATGTGTGTGAGCAACCTGGCATATGAGATTGCCCGTGAGCTGGGGTTTGACGAGGGGCAGTGCTATGAGATGGCTGAGGCAGGTGTACTTCATGATATAGGAAAGCTCAGACTTTCCGGCTATTTATACGGGAGGAATGAGAAAACTCTCGGAGTGGAAGAAATGAAGTACATGAGAATGCATTCCAAGCTCAGTTATGATATACTAAAGGAAAATCAATATTCTGATTTTATTCTGGAATCGGTTTTGTATCACCATGAGAACTTTGACGGTTCAGGGTATCCTGAGAATTTAAAGGGAAATGATATTCCGCTGGGAGCCAGAATTTTGCGGGTATGCGACGTGTTTGCAGCCCTGATTTCCGACAGACCGTACCGCAGCGCATTTGACGTGGAAACGGCGGTGGAGCTGATGATAGACGAAGTGAAAAACTTTGATATGAAGGTGTTTCTCACATTTATGCGAGTGATTAATCGCGATGACAGCACAAAAATATATGATATTTGACAAGTAGAATGGAGGACTTTGGATGATTACACAGGCACCAAGAGGAGTACAGGATTGGTATGGCGATGATATGCACAAGCGAAGTGTCGTTGAAAAAATGGCAAGAGAGCTTGCAGCCACCTATAATATAAGCGAGATAATAACCCCTATTTTTGAGCATACGGTTTTATTCCAGCGCGGGGTTGGAGAGACGACGGATGTTGTGCAAAAGGAAATGTATACGTTCACGGACAAAGGTGACAGAAGCATTACATTAAAGCCGGAGGGAACCGCATCTGTTATGCGTGCCTATTTGGAGCACAATATGTATGCAGAGCCTGCACCTACAAAACTATATTATGTGACACCGGCATTTCGTTATGAGAAGCCGCAGAGCGGAAGATTGAGACAGCATCACCAGTTCGGTGTTGAATTTGTCGGTTCAAAATCTCCTCTTGCGGAGGTGGAGATAATTACGCTGATTACAACACTTATTGAGAAATTAGGACTAAAGGACGCTAAGCTTCATATCAACAGTATAGGCTGTCCGAATTGCAGGAAGACTTATAACGAAGCCTTGCTTGCTTATCTGAAACAGCACGAAGAACGTCTCTGTCCGACCTGCCGGGAGAGAATGCAGAAAAATCCTCTTCGCGTGCTGGACTGTAAGGTTGAGACGTGCAAGGAGATTGTGAAGGATGCACCGCGCACCATTCAGTATTTGGACGAGGAATGCAAAGAGCACTGGGGCGAGCTGCAATATTTATTAAATGAATTAAATATTCCTTATGAGATTGATACCGGAATTGTTCGCGGGCTTGATTACTATACAAAGACGGTATTTGAATTTGTTAATTCAGAAGGCTTTACTCTTTGCGGCGGCGGAAGATATGACGGCTTGATACATGAAATTGATGAAAAACAGGACATCCCTTCCGTAGGCTTTGGTATGGGAATTGAAAGAATTCTCTATTTTCTGGAAAAAGAAGGCGTGGAACTTGAGCCAAAGAAGCCGGTTCAGCTCTATGTCGGCATTCTAGGCAAGGAAGCAAGGGCAAAAGCATATAAGCTGGTAAATGAGGTGAGAGGCAGCAATCTTGTTGTTGAGACCGACTATATGGATAGAAGCGTAAAAGCCCAGATGAAGTATGCAAACAAGCTTGGAGCAAGGTACACGGTCATCATCGGCACACAGGAGCTTGAGGAAAACAAGGCTAGGGTGAAAGATATGGAGACCGGAGAGCAGACAGAGCTTGCGTTAAATGAGATTGCGGCGTATATTATTGGAAGCAAATAAAAGGCAATGGAGGAAATTATGGCAGAATCAATGAAGGGATTACACAGATCCCATAGATGTACGGAAGTGACAAGTGCAAATATCGGACAGGAAGTAACCGTTATGGGCTGGGTTCAGAAAAGCAGAAACAAGGGCGGCATTATTTTTGTGGACCTTAGAGACCGTTCCGGTATTTTACAGATTATATTTGAAGAATCAGATGTGAAGGAAGAGGGCTTTGCAAAGGCAGAAAAGCTGAGAAGCGAATTTGTTATCGCGGTAGTGGGCAAGGTAGTGTCCCGTTCCGGTGCAGTTAATGAGAATCTTGCGACAGGTGACATCGAAATCAGAGCCACCGAGATTAGAATTTTATCTGAATCACAGACACCTCCATTTCCGATTGAAGAGGATTCCAGAACAAAGGAAGAACTCAGATTAAAATATAGATATTTGGATTTAAGAAGACCGGATTTACAGGAAAACCTTATTCTGAGAAGTAAGGCAACCACAATCGTGCGTGCTTTCCTTGCAGAAGAAGGATTTTTGGAGATTGAAACTCCGATTTTACAGAAAAGTACACCGGAGGGCGCAAGAGATTACTTAGTGCCAAGCCGTGTGCACCCGGGTAATTTTTATGCACTGCCACAGTCACCTCAGCTCTTTAAGCAGCTTCTTATGTGCTCCGGCTACGACCGTTATTTTCAGGTTGCAAAGTGCTTCCGCGATGAGGACTTAAGAGCGGACAGACAGCCGGAATTTACACAGATTGATATGGAGTTATCCTTTGTGGATATCGATGATGTCATTGACGTAAATGAAAGATTGCTGCAAAAGCTTTTTAAAGAGACAATCGGTATTGATGTGTCTCTTCCGATACAGCGCATGACATGGCAGGACGCTATGGACCGTTACGGCTCAGATAAGCCGGATACACGTTTTGGTATGGAGCTTACCGATGTTTCAGCTGTTGTAAAAGACTGCGGTTTTAGCGTATTTACAGGAGCATTGGAAAATGGTGGTTCCGTGCGAGGTATCAATGCCAAGGGACAGGGAGCAATGCCTCGTAAAAAGATTGATGCGCTGGTAGCCTACGCAAAGGATTTCGGAGCAAAGGGACTTGCTTATCTTTCCATCGGGGATGACGGAAGCTATAAATCTTCCTTCTCCAAATTTATGACAGAAGAGGAATTAAAAGCTCTTGTTGCAGCTATGGACGGTGAGAACGGAGATTTACTTCTCTTTGCGGCAGATGTAAATAAAGTGGTTTATGATGTGCTTGGTAATTTAAGACTTGAGATTGCAAGAGGCTTAGAGCTGTTAGATAAAAACCAGTATAATTTCCTCTGGGTAACAGAATTTCCTCTCTTTGAGTGGTCGGAGGAGCAGAACAGACTGGTAGCGATGCACCATCCATTTACAATGCCGATGGAGGAGGATTTGGAGCTTCTTGACACAGAGCCTGCGAAGGTTCGGGCAAAGGCATATGATATTGTGTTAAACGGTACAGAGCTTGGCGGCGGAAGTGTCAGAATTTATCAGGACAATGTTCAGGAGAAAATGTTTGAACTTCTCGGCTTTACAAAGGAAGAAGCCTATGACAGATTTGGATTCCTGTTAAATGCTTTCAAATACGGCGTGCCTCCTCATGCGGGACTGGCTTACGGATTGGACCGTCTGATTATGCTTATGGCGAAAGAGGATAGCATCCGCGATGTAATTGCATTCCCGAAGGTGAAGGATGCTTCTTGCCTGATGACCAATGCACCGGATGTTGTAGATGCAAAGCAGCTTGATGAGTTAGAGATTGCTTTAGCGTTAAAGAATAAAGAAGAATAAAAAATTACAGCTTGGAACAGACTTAGAGCAGACTTGAAAAAGTCTGCTCGTATTTCATATGATAGGAAATTCCTTCGAATTTCCTATCATATAAAAAATATTTATGCGCACCTCGCGGAGTAGAAGTAGTTGCTTTGCAACCCGCTCGGGCGCGAAGTGTGAGCAAAGCTCACACTTTCTTATATCACAAGGAGGTTTTGCAAATGGAGAAGGAAAAAAAGTTACTGCCCAAACAAAGTGAAAAGCTGTTGGAAACACTAAAAAACCGCTTTGAGAAAAACATGAATCGCCATGAAGGAATGGAATGGGACAAAGTACAGGAAAGATTGCAGTCAGATAGTCAAAAGCTGTATTCCCTGAATGAGATGGAAGAAACAGGAGGGGAACCGGATGTGGCTGCCTATGATTCTGAGACAGGGGAATATATCTTTTATGATTGCTCAGCCGAAAGTCCTAAGGGACGAAGAAGCATCTGCTATGACAGGGAAGCCTTAGAGTCAAGAAAAGAGCATAAGCCGGGTAACAACGCTGTCGATATGGCAAAAGAGATGGGAATTGAGCTTTTGACGGAGGAGCAGTACCGAAACTTACAGAAGCTTGAAGGTTTTGATAAGAAAACATCAAGCTGGGTACAGACACCCGCCAATATCAGAAAGCTCGGCGGTGCCATTTTCTGTGATTATCGTTATGATACTGTTTTTGTCTATCATAACGGAGCCGAAAGCTACTATGGATCAAGAGGATTTCGCGGTCTGCTTCGGGTTTAAGAATAGAAAAATTGCTTTTACAACTTGCTGTACACCCAGATAGCAAGTATGAGCTGTACAGTCAAAATAAAGGGGATTCCGATCAAAAAGGATTTATGCTTGGTTTTATGGTGAAACACATACATGCCGCAGTAGGAGCCAATGCTGCCGCCAAGTATGGCGAGTAAAAATAAAGTCTTTTCCGGAATCCTCCAAAGCTGTTTTTTTGCCTTATATTTGTCAATTGCCATTGACAGGAAACCTGAAATATTTAAAATAGCAAAATATAGGATAAGAGAATAAGTGAGCAGTTTCATGGTTATAGTCCTTTCTTTATGTAAATAGTAACACTTCAGTCATGTCATTATCAGAAGCAGGTTTTACTTTTGATAACATAAATTATAACATATCGTTGCATATTTTTAAAACCTGTGATAGTATAAAAATACAGCAAAGGTAAATATCTGTTTACCTGTCTTTTTCAAATGGCGTTTCAGCCGAATTTTCAAACTTTAACAACAGAATAGAGGAGATGGTTTTTATTTTGCGTGGAGAAAACTGTTATTTTATTTGAGAGGGGGAAGGACTATTGATTGATATTATATGAATTATATCTACAAAAGAGATATAATGTGTGAATTACGACAAAAAACGAGTCAATTAGACTTAAGGGTTAGAAAAGTGAGAAAAAATAAAAAAAAACAAAAAATTATAAAAAAATAGTTGCAATTATATTAGTGTTATGGTACTATAATTAAGATATGTTTGCAAAAAGGTGTCGTATGAAATCTAATTTGCAAAACAAATCAGCTTACATAAAGAGTTTTTTGTTTTCTAATCCGACAATTATGTGATACGGTAATCTTTAAAAATCCCCCGATAGAGGAGTTAAAAGTTTGTCGTTTGAATTCTAATTAGGTATTAATAAATCTAGTAGGTTTTATACTTATCAAAAAGCACCAATGATACCGGCATAGTTGTTGAAGTATGTAAAGCTTTTTAAAATCACCAAAGTTGGTGCAGGGGAGTGTCCATATGGAATATTTATCTGATTGAGTAGGGGGAGTACTAAAGAGGAGGATATTTCAAATAATGTGGGGCTTCAAATTTTCAATCTATTTAAGCTACTGGAAATATTATATTTCTGTTTTCTGCGTCGCAGAAAGCAAAGGGGAGGGTATTAGTATGGAGCTTATATTTGAAAAAACCGCTGTTCCTTCCGTCTAACATTCTTTATGAGGCGGTTAACGGTCCGCGGTATATTCTGGGCGTTAGCCGCAATCATCTTTTGTATCAAATTTATATTCTTATTTCCTATCATATCTTTCGATTTACATTCAAAAATCCCTGAATTAATTTTAAATGTCAAAAAGGATTGACAAGCGGACAATATTATAATAATATTATAGTAATAAAACGAACATAGGTTCGCATAAAGGAGAACATCATGGTAAAAGAAGAAAAAATGAAAGCATTAGATGCGGCATTAGCAAATATTGAGAAGAGTTATGGCAAGGGGGCGGTCATGAAGCTTGGCGATGCAGGAGCCACGATGAATGTAGAAGCTGTACCTACCGGCTCATTAAGCTTAGATATAGCACTTGGTGTGGGCGGAATTCCCAAGGGAAGAGTGATTGAGGTTTATGGTCCGGAATCCAGCGGTAAGACAACCGTTGCACTCCATATGGTTGCAGAGGTTCAGAAAAGAGGTGGTATTGCCGGTTTTATAGATGCAGAACACGCGTTAGACCCAGCGTATGCGAAGAATATCGGAGTTGATATAGATAATCTGTACATATCACAGCCGGATAACGGAGAGCAGGCTTTGGAGATAACCGAGACGATGGTTCGCTCCGGAGCAATTGACATTGTAATTGTAGACTCCGTTGCGGCATTGGTACCGAAGGCTGAAATCGATGGTGATATGGGAGATTCCCATGTTGGTTTACAGGCGAGACTGATGTCTCAGGCTCTCCGAAAGCTGACCAGTATCATTAGCAAATCAAATTGTACGGTTATTTTCATTAATCAGTTGAGAGAAAAAATTGGTGTTATGTTTGGAAATCCGGAGACGACGACAGGAGGCCGTGCGTTGAAATTTTATTCCTCCATCCGACTGGATGTAAGAAGAACAGAGACACTGAAGCAGGGAGGAGAGGTTATCGGTAACCATACAAGAGTGAAGGTAGTAAAGAATAAGGTGGCACCTCCGTTTAAGGAAGCAGAGTTTGATATTATGTTCGGTGAGGGTATCTCAAGAGAAGGAGATATACTGGATTTGGCAGCTAATATCGGAGTTGTGAATAAGAGCGGTGCTTGGTATGCATATGAAGGCGAAAAGATTGGTCAGGGCCGTGAGAACTCCAAGAATTTCCTGAAAGAACACAAGGAGATTATGGAGGAAGTGGAACGGAAGGTAAGAGAGCAGTATGGCATCGGCGGAGGCCCGGAAGAGAAAGATAAAAAGGGCGGCAAAGCAGAGAAGACTGCGAAGGCATGTAAGGCTGAAAAGGCAGAAGAGGCAGCACCGGGACAAGAGGAAGAATAATGTTAGTTACTGCAATTGAAGAATATACAAAGGGCAGATACAAAATATATTTGGATGAGCAGTTCGCTTTTGTGTTATACAAAGGCGAGCTGCATTCTTTTAAAATTGAATTGAATACAGAGCTTGCCGAAGAGGACTATTTCAGTATCAAAAATGAAGTTATATTAAAGCGTGCGAAGCGAAGAACCTTATATTTACTCAAAAAAATGGATAAAACAGAGCAGGAGCTTCGTAACAAGTTAAAAGAAGGATTTTACCCGGAAGACATTATAGAGCAGGCGATTGCGTATGTAAAAGGGTATCACTATATCAATGATGAACGGTATGCAGAGCGGTATATCGGCTATAAGAGCAAGTACAAAAGTAAAATGGAAATTACATCTGAGCTTCGCCAAAAGGGAATTTCAAAGGAATTAATCAAACAGGTTTATGAAGACAGGGATGAGAGCGAAGTAGAGGTAATCATAAAATTAATCAAGAAAAAAATTACAAATATAAACGAAGCAGATCAAAATCAAATAAGAAAATTATATATGTATTTATGTAGAAAAGGTTTTAAATACGATGAAATAGACGAAGCAATAGAAGCGCTAAAAAAAGAAGAATAGAGATAATATAAAAAGTAATGCATAATTATTCACAAAAATACAGATGAAAAATGATAAAAAAAGTAGTGTATACTTGACATAATGTCTAAAACAGTATAAAATTTAAGTATTGTATTTTGTACAATGAAAATTAAATAAGGAGGTGCTCCTGTGTCAATATTTGCTATTATTGCAATAGCTGTGACCCTCGTGCTCACACTTGTTGTGGCTGTCCCTATTACTTGGTTTGCTGCAGTTTCCTATCGCAAAAAAGTTGTTGAAAAGAAGTTAGGAGATGCGGAAGAAAAATCGAGAGAAATAATAGATGAAGCAATTAAGACCGCTGAAACAAAGAAACGTGAAGCTTTACTCGAAGCGAAAGAAGAATCACTCAAAGCAAAAAATGAGTTTGAACGAGAATCGAAAGAGAGACGAGCTGAATTACAGCGTTACGAAAGACGAGTTTTATCTAAGGAAGAAGCTTTAGATAAAAAGGCGGAAGCCATTGAGAAAAGAGAAAGTGGATTTACAGCAAAAGAAGAATCACTGAGTAAGCAAAAGCAGGAAGTTGAAGAACTTCATGAAAAAAGGGTACAGGAACTAGAAAGAATCTCTGGACTTACCTCCGAACAAGCAAAAGAATATCTTTTGAAAACAGTTGAAGATGAAGTGAAACATGACACTGCGAAACTAATTAAAGAATTAGAGAGCAGAGCGAAAGAAGAAGCAAACAAAAAAGCAAAAGAGTATGTAGTAACAGCAATTCAGAAATGTGCTGCTGATCATGTAGCTGAAACTACAATATCTGTAGTTCAACTCCCGAATGATGAAATGAAGGGTAGAATTATAGGTAGAGAAGGTAGAAATATCCGTACTTTAGAGACTATGACAGGGGTTGATTTAATTATTGACGATACTCCTGAAGCAGTTATTTTATCAGGCTTTGATCCGATTAGGAGAGAAGTTGCGAGAATCGCACTTGAAAAACTTATTGTTGACGGACGTATTCATCCGGCAAGAATTGAAGAGATGGTTGATAAAGCTCAAAAAGAAGTGGAAGTGATGATGCGTGAAGAGGGAGAGGCGGCAACGCTGGAGGTTGGAGTTCATGGAATCCATCCGGAGCTTATCAAGTTACTTGGTAAGATGAGATTTAGAACAAGCTATGGACAGAATGCATTGAAGCATTCCATCGAAGTAGCACACTTGTCAGGATTATTGGCAGCCGAAATTGGTGTTGATATCAGATTGGCAAAGAGAGCAGGTTTACTGCATGATATCGGTAAAGCTGTGGATCATGAAATGGAAGGATCACATATTCAATTGGGTGTTGACTTATGTAGAAAATACAAAGAATCACCGACTGTTATTAATGCAGTAGAATCACATCATGGTGACGTTGAGCCAGAATCACTGATTGCATGTATTGTACAAGCTGCAGATACAATTTCTGCTGCGAGACCGGGTGCAAGAAGGGAAACACTGGAAACGTATACAAACAGATTGAAACAACTGGAAGATATTTCCAATGCATACAAAGGCGTTGATAAGTCTTTTGCAATTCAGGCTGGAAGAGAGATTCGTATTATGGTAGTTCCAGAACAAGTAACCGATGCAGATATGGTACTTATGGCAAGAGATATTTCAAAACAGATTGAAACTGAATTGGAGTATCCTGGTCAGATTAAAGTCAATGTAATTCGTGAATCACGAGTAATTGATTACGCAAAGTAAGTACTTTGCATGGATTTGAAATGAATGGTAGAAAAACCTTATAAACGTTGCGTTTATAAGGTTTTTTTATATCATAAAAAACTATTTATGCGTGCCTCACGGAGCGGAAGTAGTTGTTTCGCAATCCGCGCGGGCGCGAAGTGTGAGAAGAGCTCGCACTTTGTTATATCATAGAAGATGGGAGAAACAATATGGCAGAAAAATATACAAGAATTAAACGGGAATTGGTACACAGCGGAAAGATTATAGATCTTTACAAGGACTATGTGGAAATTCCAAACGGAACAGTCGCAGAATGGGATTTTATCGGGCATAAGGGTGCAGCGGCAGTTGTTCCGGTGACAGAGGACGGAAAGATTTTGATGGTAAAGCAGTATAGAAATGCGATTGACAGATTTACGATAGAAATTCCGGCAGGCGGCTTAGACACAGTGGAGGAGCCTATGATAGATTGCGCGAGAAGGGAGCTTGAGGAGGAGACGGGGCACAAGTCAGCAGATCTTGAAATTTTGATTTCGCTGAGAACGACAGTAGCATTTTGCAATGAAAGAATTGATGTATTTGTGGCGAAAAATTTAGTGAAGACAAGTCAAAATCTGGATGAGGACGAATTTATCGATGTGGAGGCTTATGATATAGAAGCATTATGTGAAAAGATATTTGCAGGTGAAATTCAGGATGCGAAGACAATATCAGCACTATTGGCATATAAGATAAAATATTGCTAAGACAAAGGTATTTAAAGAATAGCTGTGACATATAATGAATAAACAGCATGTTCAGTTAGGTGAGCGTCATTCTAAAAATTAAAATAATCCATAAAAAATTCTTTTTTATTTTATTTATGATTGGTTTTCTGGCAGGTATTTTATTTGCGAATATTTTTGGAAAAGCATATATATTGGGAGTCGGTCTGCTCGGAGAGTATTTTCTGCTCCATTTCCGATATACGCAGATTAATTACAGCAAGCTTTTTACTTATGTTTTGGAAGAGCGCCTGAAATGGTTTTTTATTATAGGCATTTTAGGAATTACGAATATCGGGATCCCGGTTATCATGGCTCTGTTTGTCTGGCTTGGCTTTTCCGGAGGTGTTTTTTTATCGGTCGCAATCATGAAATTTGGTATAAAGGGGATTGCGGTATCACTTGGTGCGATACTTCCACAATTTTTGATCTACATACCCGTCATTATTATTTATGCAGATAAGCTGGTGAATAGGAAGATGACGGATAACAAGTTATGGAAAAAACAAAATTGGCTGCAATATGTTTTGTTTCTCCTGATTGGTATCCTGTCTATTGGATTTGGTTCTGCTTTGGAAGGCTATATAAATCCGCTTTTGTTAAAATGGGTACTCAGTTTGTTGAACTTGAACGGATAAATTTAATAAAAATTTTAGAAAAATATTACAACATATAGTAGGAAAAAAAGAAAGCTTACGATATGTTGTGGATTTTGATGAAATCCCTCATTTAGGCGTAAAATTATGTTTGATTTTACGCCATTTTCTTATTATAATACAATTATATAATATATTTGTAATATTTCGGTAAAAAATTATGAGGGAAAAATGTGGAAGGAAATCTTTCTACATTGAGTTTTCGAAGCAAATGGACATGCAGTCATGTCTGATTACTTCATTAGGAGGCAAACATGGAACAAGACATTGCAGCATTTATTGGGTATTTACATGATGTTAAGAAAACGACGGGGAATACAGAGCTTTCCTATCAAAGGGATTTGAGGAAAATGGAGGCTTATTTTAAGCAACAGAATATTGAGGACATTAGTAAGGTGACCTTTACTAATTTGAATTCGTATATTTTGTATTTGGAGCGCAAGGGATTTGCTATCGCTACCATATCCAGAAATATTGCATCAATCAAGGCGTTTTTTAACTTCTTGTTTAAAGAAGGCAAGGTTCGCAGCGATATTTCAGAGTTGCTGAAAGCCCCTAAGATAGAAAAAAAGGTGCCGGATGTGCTGACTGTAAATGAAGTAAATCTACTGCTGAACCAGGCAAAGAATACGACGCCGAAAGAAATGCGGGATAAGGCTATGCTGGAATTGATTTATGCTACCGGTATCCGTGTGACGGAACTGATTTCGTTAAAGTGTTCGGATATTAATTTGGAGATGGATTATATCATCTGCCATGACAAAAATAAAGAAAGAATTATACCGTTTGGAAAGAGCGCAAAAACAGCACTGGAAAATTACTTGAAAAATGCAAGAAGTTTTCTTGTGGAGGACGAAAATAACGCACTTTTATTTACGAACTGTTCCGGGAATGCGATGAGCAGGCAGGGCTTTTGGAAGCTGATTAAACATTATGCAAAGAAGGCAGGAATTAATTCTGATATTACACCACATACTCTTCGCCATTCGTTTGCGGCGCATTTAGTCGAGAATGGTGCAGATTTGAAATCTGTTCAGGAAATGCTGGGGCATTCCGATATATCAACAACACAGATTTATGCAAGTATGAGCCATAACAGGATAAGAGAAGTATATAAAAAGGCTCATCCAAGAGGCTAAAATAATTTAGATAAACGTATACATAAAAAACCTTTCGAATAGCGCATATCATATTTGCATATTCGAAAGGTTTTTTATATCATAGAAAATCTTATTATCGATTTAGTTCTGCAAGCTCGTACAACAACTTCTCAGAAGCTTCCCAGTCAAGGCAAGGGTCTGTGATAGATTTGCCGTATACATGATCGCTGATTTTCTGACAGCCAGGCTCGATGTAGCTTTCAATCATAACACCTTTTACCAGATTGTTAATGTCAGGAGATAGGATTCTGCTGTGCATTACCTCTTTTACAATACGAACCTGTTCTGTGTACTGCTTGTTCGAGTTTGCGTGGTTCGCATCCACGATTACAGCAGGATTTTTCAAATCACGCTCATTATAGAGATCTAAGAGCAGATTCAAATCCTCGTAATGGTAGTTCGGAAGGTTTTGCCCGTGCTTATTTGTGTAACCTCTTAAAATACAGTGAGTCAGATCGTTTCCGTCCGTCTGAACCTCCCAGCCTCTGTAAATAAAGCTATGTTCCAACTGTGCAGCGACAACAGAATTTAACATAACGGAGAAATCACCGCTTGTCGGGTTTTTCATTCCGGCAGGAATTTCCATACCGCTCACAGTGAGGCGATGCTGCTGGTTTTCAACAGAACGTGCACCGATTGCCACATAGGACAAAACATCGGATAAATATCTCCAGTTGTCAGGGTAGAGCATTTCATCGGCAGCCGTGAGTCCGCTTTCTTTAATCGCACGGATATGCATTTTTCTTATGGCGATAACACCCGCAACCAAATCGGGATCCTTTTCAGGGTCCGGCTGGTGAATCATGCCTTTGTAGCCCTCGCCAGTCGTTCTAGGCTTATTTGTATAAATTCTTGGGATTAAAATTAATTTATCCTTCACCTGCTCCTGAACTTTGGAAAGTCTGGTCACATAGTCGCATACAGCTTCTTCATTGTCTGCGGAACAAGGTCCGATAATCACTAAAAATTTATTGGAGGCTCCGGTAATGACATCACGGATTTCAGCATCACGTTTTGCTTTTAGCTCTGCCAAGTCTTTCGGAAGAGGATACTGCTCTCTTATTTCCTCAGGAACCGGTAACTTTTTAATAAAATTGAAACTCATCGCTTTTCTCCTCATCTTTACTCGTATTTTTGATTTTCCTTATTATAATACATTTTTGGAGTATTGTCGATTGTGTACTTAGTCAAACTTTAGTAAAAATCTGCATTTCCTTTATTGAAAATTACGGACGCTGCGGAAAAAGCTTTAGGCAGTACAAAATTAAAAAGTAGACACCGCCGATACAGCTACAAGCCACGAATGCTATAAGCAATTCATTTGACCAATGTAAATGCCGCAGCAGGATACTTGTGTAAACGCCGCAGCAGATGGAGACACAAAGGGCGCCGACCGGTTTTACGACCCATGTATAAAGCGAGATGGAAACCGGAACATGCCAGTTTAAAACAATATAATTGAAAAGTGTCATCACAAGCTGTCCTGCTAAGAGTCCCCACAGATAGCCTTGTATACCGAAATACGGAACTAAAAATATGATAAAAGCAAGCCGGATAACGATGGAAATCAGGCTATGCAGGAAGGTGACGGTCGTTTTGCCAAGCCCATGCAAAATACTCGTCAGAGTAGTGGACAGATAGAGGAAGGGACAAATCCATGCCAGCGTCACAACGAAATCACCGCACAAAGAACTGTTAAAAATACTGGTTCCCATGGCATGACCAAAGCTTAGGAAAATACCGGTGCAAAGGATGCCGAGTAAAAGGCAGTATTGTATCGTGATTTTGGCGGTGCTGCGAATCCGATTTGTATTGGAAGCTGCCTGAGCCTGTGCGACATCGGGCAGAAGCATGACAGACAGCGAGTTTGTGAAGGTGGAGGGAAACAAAATAAGGGGCAGTGACATACCCGTTAAAACGCCGTAAATACTCAGAGCCTCACTGGAAGAAAGCCCGTGTCTGCGAAGTTCAAACGGAATCAAAACAGCCTCGACGCTCTGTAATAGGGTGATGACAACACGGTTTGCTGTAAGCGGAAGAGACAGTGTGAAAATATTTTTAAAGTAGGAAGCCGGAATAGCGCTAAGGCTGTGGGAGGCTTGGGATACATTTGTCTGGATGAGTATCGCAGTAATTGTAAACAAAACGGAAGCGATTTCTCCGGTCACAATTCCGACAGCAGCAATGGATGGAGTGACGGAAATCCCCTTATCCGTTACAATCGTATAAATGAGATAGACGCTGATTACCCGCACAAGCTGTTCCACTAATTGAGAGAAGGCAGGTACGCCAGCTTTTTTGATGCCGTAATAATAGCCGTTGATACAGGTGTGGATGGCTCCGAAGGGAACCGAGAAGGAAATAATTTTCAATAAATCGGTACACCGTGCCTCCTTGACAAAGTGAAGCGCGATATATTCGGCATTTCCATACAAAAGCGCGGCAAGGACGATAGAGGGAAGCACAGCTAAGATAAGACCTGCGTAGAGTACCTTCAAGGCTCCTCTTGTGTCATTTGAAGCCATCTTTGCGGAGGTAAAGCGGGAAATTCCTGTATGGATTCCGGAGACTGTGAGAGAGAAGCAGAGGACATACACCGGAAAAATAAGTTGATAAATTCCCATACCTTCTGCACCGATTGTATGGGAGAGGAATATTCTATAAAAAAAGCCAATAATCCGGCTGATAAAACCGGCTATTGTTAAATATAAAGTTCCTTTTATTATAGTATGCTGTTTTTTCATAAACGTACCTAGAGCGTTCATATTTTTAATAGTTTATTCAATCAGCCATCATATAAGAACAGGTTGGAGGGGAATGGAATGGGAAAATTCATTTATTTAGACAACGCTGCAACGACGCAGACTTCCGATAGAGTCATAAAAGCCATGCTTCCTTATTATGCAAGAAGCTATGGAAATCCGTCATCCATTTACGATTTTGGAGAAAAGAATAAAAAGTCAGTGGCAAAGAGCAGGGAGATTATTGCGGATGCAATTCATGCAAAGAAGGAGGAAATCTATTTTACCTCCGGAGGAAGTGAGGCGGATAACTGGGCACTGCAAATTGCGGTCAATAAAAATAAATTTGGGAAGAGGCATATGATTACAACCAAAATTGAACATCATGCAATACTCAATACATGCAAAAATCTGGAGAAACAAAATGTAGGTGTCACCTATCTAAATGTAGATGAAAGCGGCATGATAAATCTAGAGCAGTTAAAAAGCAGCATTACCCCATATACAAAGTTGATATCTATCATGTATGCAAACAATGAAATCGGCACAATTGAGCCGATCCGGGAAATCGGAAAAATTGCCAGAGAGAATAAAATTATTTTCCATACCGACGCTGTGCAGGCGTTTGGACATTTACCGATTGATGTGGAGGAGCTTAACATTGATATGATGAGCGCCAGCGCACACAAATTTAACGGTCCGAAGGGCGTTGGCTTTCTCTATGTGAGAGAAGGAATCGATGTGGCATCAATGATTTTTGGAGGAGGTCAGGAGAGGGGAAAACGTGCCGGAACAGAGAATGTGCCCGGAATAGTTGGAATGGGAGAAGCTACCAAAATAGCATTGGAGAGGATGGAACAAAGGCATATAAGAGAGGTAAAGCTTCGAGATTATCTGATAAAGCGTATTTTGACGGAAATTCCGTATACGAGATTAAACGGAAGTGCCCAAAAGAGACTGGCAAACAATATCAACGTCAGTTTTCAGTTTGTAGAAGGTGATAATCTGCTTGTATTGCTTGATATGGCAGGTATTTGTGCATCGGTTGCCTCTGCATGTTCCTCCAGCACAAGCTCCCCATCTCATGTCCTAAACGCAATCGGCTTGCCGGATGAGATTGCGTACGGAACGCTTCGAATGACGCTGAGTGAGCAAAATACGGTAGAAGAGCTTGACTATGTGGCGGAAACGCTGAAGTATCATGTGAAGGAGCTTAGGGCAAAAAACAGCGAGTACGAAGAATTTTGCGGGAAACACTAGTCATTTTAAAGAATTACTGTTATAGTAGTTATAGAAACAACCTATAAGTAATTGGAGGAACACATGGAAAAGAAAAAAGTAGTAATTGGAATGTCGGGAGGAGTCGACTCTTCAGTTGCAGCCTATCTTTTGAAAAAACAGGGTTATGAGGTCATAGGAGCCACGATGCAAATCTGGCAGGACGAATCAATCGATGCACAGGAGGAGACAGGCGGCTGTTGCGGCTTGAGTGCCGTGGATGATGCAAGAAGAGTTGCGGAACATTTAGAAATTCCTTATTACGTTATGAATTTTAAAAGTGAATTTAAAGAGAAAGTAATCGACTATTTTATTGAGGAATATTTGCAGGGAAGGACACCGAATCCTTGTATTGCCTGCAACCGCTATGTAAAATGGGAATCCCTTTTAAATAGAAGTCTGGAAATCGGTGCAGACTATATTGCCACCGGACATTATGCACAGGTAGTAAAACTGGAAAACGGAAGATTTACTTTGAAAAAATCCGTTACATCCGCAAAAGATCAAACCTACGCGCTCTATAACCTGACGCAGCACCAGTTAGAGCATACGTTGATGCCTGTGGGAGAATATACAAAAGATGAGATAAGAGAAATTGCAAAGGAAATCAGCCTTCGCATTGCGAATAAGCCGGACAGTCAGGAAATCTGCTTTGTGCCGGACAATGATTATGCAAAGTTCATTAAGGAAAATACAGACGCTAATCTTACGGAAGGGAACTTTGTGGATTTGGATGGTAATATAATCGGCAAACACAAGGGAATTACCCATTACACAGTCGGACAGAGAAAGGGACTCAATCTGTCTATGGGACATCCGGTATTTGTAACGGAAATCCGCCCTGACACAAATGAAGTTGTGATTGGAAACGCAGAAGATGTATTTGCAAATAAATTAATCGCAAATAATATAAATTATATGTCCATCGAGGACCTAAACCAAAAGATGGAGGTGACGGCAAAAATCCGTTACAGCCACAGCGGGGATACGTGTATCCTTGAAAAGTTGGAAGATGGAAGTGTCTTATGTACCTTTGAAAAACCACAGCGCGCCATTACACCCGGACAAGCAGTTGTATTTTATGACGGGGATTATGTAGTTGGCGGTGGAACGATTGTAAAAAGTGTGGTATAATGCTCGGAGCTTAGAATTTATGGTATGATGTAAAGCGTGAGAGGGAACACTAATATTGTTATCGTCTATTTTCATTAAATTTTAGCCAGATGGATTGGATAAATTGGGAAAAATAGTACTTGAATTTTTAGTACAAATTATGTATTATATGTTTAGGTTGTGTTTTAATTAACAATCTTAGCAACTCATTGTTTAATTGCTGTAGAAATGCAGTATATTATAAAATATTTTAACATTTAGGAGGAATTTAAAACATGGCAGTAAAAGTAGCAATTAATGGTTTTGGACGAATTGGACGTCTTGCATTTAGACAGATGTTTGGAGCAGAAGGATATGAAGTTGTTGCTATCAACGACTTAACAGATTCAAAAATGTTAGCTCACTTATTAAAATATGATTCAGCACAGGGTAGATATGCTTTAGCTAACAAAGTAGAAGCAAAAGAAGGCGCTATCGTAGTAGACGGAAAAGAAATCAAAATCTACGCACAGAGAGATCCTAAAGACCTTCCTTGGGGCGAATTAGATGTTGATGTTGTGTTAGAATGTACAGGTTTCTTCTGCGATAAAGCAAAGGCATCTGCTCATATCACAGCAGGCGCTAAGAAAGTTGTTATTTCAGCTCCAGCTGGAAATGACCTTCCTACAATCGTATTCAATGTAAACCACGACAAATTGACAAAAGAAGACACTGTTATCTCAGCAGCTTCTTGTACTACAAACTGTTTAGCTCCTATGGCTAAAGCTCTTAATGACCTTGCTCCAATCCAGAGCGGTATCATGACAACAGTTCATGCTTACACTGGAGATCAGATGACTCTTGACGGACCTCATCCAAAGGGAGATTTAAGAAGAGCTAGAGCAGCAGCTTGCTCAATCGTTCCTAACTCAACAGGAGCAGCAAAAGCTATCGGTTTAGTTATTCCTGAATTAAACGGAAAATTAATCGGTTCTGCACAGCGTGTACCTACCCCAACAGGATCTACTACAATCTTAGTAGCAGTTGTTGAAGGAAAGGTAACAAAAGACGAAATCAATGCAGCTATGAAGAAAGCAGCTACCGAATCTTTCGGATATACAGAAGAAGAATTAGTATCATCTGATATCATCGGTATCACAGAAGGTTCTTTATTCGATGCTACTCAGACTATGGTTACTAACCTTGACAATGGAACAAGCCAGGTTCAGGTTGTTGCATGGTATGACAATGAAAATTCATACACAAGCCAGATGGTTAGAACAATCAAATACTTTGCTGAATTAGCATAATTAGTATTAAAAAGACTCAACATGGGTCCGGTCTTTTGGGACCGGACCCGTTTTTTATATCATAGGAAATTTCTTCGAATTTCCTATGATATAAAAATGTTTATGCGCACTTCGCTCTAAAAAATAAAAACGATGAAAGCAGGTAGATTTATGTTAAATAAAAAATCAGTAGATGATATTAATGTAAGCGGAAAAAGAGTTCTTGTAAGATGTGATTTTAATGTGCCATTACAGGAGGGAAAGATCACAGACGAAAACCGTCTCGTTGCAGCTCTTCCTACAATTAAAAAATTAATCGCAGACGGCGGAAAGGTAATTCTTTGCTCCCATCTTGGAAAACCAAAGGGAGAGGCAAAGCCGGAGTTATCTTTAGCACCAGTTGCAAAGAGATTGACAGAGCTTTTAGGACAGGAAGTAAAATTTGCAGCAGATCCTGAAGTTGTTGGACCAAATGCTAAAGCAGCAGTGGAAGCAATGAAGGACGGTGAGGTTGTTTTAATTGAAAATACACGTTACAGAGCAGAAGAGACAAAGAACGGGGAAGCATTCAGCAAGGAACTTGCTTCTTTGGCAGATGTATTCGTAAATGATGCATTCGGTACAGCTCATAGAGCACATTGCTCCAATGTTGGTGTAACTCAGTTTGTAGATACAGCAGTAGTTGGTTACTTAATGCAGAAAGAAATTGATTTCTTAGGAAATGCAGTAAACAACCCAGCAAGACCTTTCGTAGCAATCCTTGGCGGTTCCAAAGTATCCTCTAAGATTTCAGTTATCAATAACTTACTTGACAAAGTAGATACCTTAATCATTGGCGGTGGAATGAGCTTTACATTTGCAAAAGCACAGGGCGAAGAAATCGGTAAATCCCTAGTGGAAGAAGATTTCTTAGAGTACTCAAAAGAAATGATTGAAAAAGCAAAGGCAAAGGGAGTTAAATTATTACTTCCAATCGATACCGTAGCAGCAAAAGAGTTTTCAAATGACTCCTCTTTCCGTGTAGCAGAAGGCGGTCTTGAAGCAGATGAAATGGGACTTGATATCGGACCTAAGACACAGGTTCTTTATGCAGAAGCATTAAAAGATGCAAAAACAGTTGTATGGAACGGACCAATGGGCGTATTCGAAATGTCCAACTTTGCAGCCGGAACAGTAGCAGTTGCAAAAGCATTAGCAGAAATCGATGCAACCACAATCATCGGCGGCGGAGATTCCGCAGCAGCAGTAAATATCTTAGGATACGGCGATAAAATGACTCACATCTCAACCGGTGGCGGAGCATCCCTAGAATTCCTAGAAGGAAAAGAATTACCGGGCGTAGCTGCTGCTAACGATAAGTAAGCACTTAACGATTGCCAAGCCCAAGGCGCCGGCAGAGTTTAGTGCGAACTTAGTTCACCGCACTTAGCGAATACGAGGCAAAGCCGAAGTATAAGCTTAGTAAGGTGAACAAAGTAAAGCTTGCACCCAACAAACTATTATTGCCAAGCCCAAGGCGCCGGCAGAGTTTAGTGCGAACTTAGTTCACCGCACTTAGCGAATACGAGGCAAAGCCGAAGTATAAGCTTAGTAAGGTGAACAAAGTAAAGCTTGCACCCAACAAACTATTATTGCCAAGCCAAAGGCGCCGGCAGAGTTTAGTGCGAACTCAGTAAATTAAATTCCAAAATAAATAAAAACTCCAAAGGAGATATACAAAAATGTCAAGAAGAAAAATTATTGCAGGCAACTGGAAAATGAACAAAACTCCAAGTGAGGCAGTTGCACTTGTTAATGAATTAAAACCTTTAGTAGCAAATGAGGAAGTTGATGTGGTATTTTGCGTACCTGCAATCAGCATAATCCCATGTATGGAAGCTGCAAAGGGAACAAATATCCATATAGGCGCAGAAAATATGTATTTTGAAGAGAGCGGAGCTTTCACAGGCGAAATCGCTCCAAACATGCTTACTGATGTAGGTGTAAAATATGTAGTTCTCGGACATTCAGAGAGAAGAGAATATTTTGCAGAGACAGATATCACAGTAAACAAAAAAGTTAAAAAAGCTTTTGAGCATGGCATTACACCAATCGTTTGCTGTGGAGAGTCATTAGAGCAGAGAGAGCAAGGCGTTACAATTGACTTTATCCGTCAGCAGATTAAGATTGCTTTCCTTGATGTGACAGCAGATCAGGCAAAGAGCGCAGTAATCGCTTATGAGCCAATCTGGGCAATCGGAACAGGTAAAGTTGCAACAACAGAGCAGGCTCAGGAAGTATGCGCAGCTGTTCGTGTGTGTATCGCAGAGATTTATGATCAAGCAACAGCAGAAGCAATCCGCATTCAGTACGGCGGAAGTGTAACCGCTGCAAGTGCAGCTGAGTTATTCTCACAGCCGGACATCGACGGTGGCTTAGTTGGCGGAGCTTCTTTGAAGCCAGACTTTGGTCAGATTGTAAATTATAAATAATAGTAGTTGTAAATCCGCTTCTTTTAGTTGAAATATACTATGGAAGCGGGTTTTGCTATCTATCATAATTATAATTCTTAGCAGAATTTAAAGAAGGGATTGCGATGGGAGAATTAAGTAAATTATCTAATATAGGAAAAGTTGTAGAAGAACAATTAAATGCAGTGGGAATTACAACCTATGATGAGCTAAAAAATCTTGGAGCCGAACAAGCATGGCTAAAAATTCAAGAAATAGATGAAACATCATGTATGAATAAGTTATTGGGATTAGAAGGGGCAATTCAGGGTATGAAGAAGACTTTGCTTTCAGAACAAAGGCGTACGGAATTAAAAGAATTCTATCATTGGCATAAAAAGTAAAGTCAAGATGCCTCTGTATTATTCAAAAAAGGCGATAAACTAAGATGAAGCGCTTCATACCGGGACGAAGAAAAATCATTTCTTTCGTTTACAGGCGAATATATGGAAAATACTATAATTTTGCATACATTTTCCGATACTCGGACGGTGTACAGCCATGCATTTCCTTGAAGGTCTTTGCAAAATAACTCATTTCTTGAAAGCCACACAGTGCCCCGATTTCCACGATTTTTTGATCGGTGGAGATTAGAAGCTCAGTGGCTTTTTGTATGCGAAACTGTTTGACATACTGGAATGGGGTAACACCAATTGTACTGCGAAAACAGCGGAGGCATTCACTCACACTAATCATTGAACTCTGGGAGATATCTGTTACGCTAATTTCTTCATAATAATATGTTTGAATAAATTGGAGCATAGCTTTTATGCGTTTGGCATCACGAAACGATTTTTCAGAAGGGCGGTTTTGAACAGTTGAATGATGTTCTACTAAAAAATAAATAAGCGTGGATAGTGCTTCACGCACCTGAAATTCATAACCTCGTTTTTCTTCCTTGCAAAATTCCCATGCACGTTCAATAGAAGTCAAAGCCTCAGCATGAAGGCTGTTTGCCTGATAAAAAGCAATACTCTTTAATGAAACGTCAGTAAGCACGGGTTGTACGTAATTGTGCCAGAAAACGCTGTCAATACTTCCACCGATAAGGCGAGGGTGAAAAACAACAGAACGAAGCTGGCAGTCATCTGTGGTTGTGTTTTGTGCGGAATGAAGGATGCCAGAATTGATGAAGATACCATTTCCTTTTTGCAAAATATAGGTTTCGCTTCCTGCCTTAATTGTGACAGAGCCCTTCGCTACGATGGCAGCCTCCCATTCATCATGCCAGTGCCAAGGCACATTTTGAGAGGATAGACTGTCTTCATAACAGCCGATAGGAAAAAAGGCTGTGCCGTGAGCGGTAAGTTCCCTACCTTGTGTATTAATTTTTGTATTGCATGGTACTAGCGCCATCTGCATTCTCCTTTTGGCGATTTTGTCGTATGATTTTGACTATCTTATCCTATATATGTATTGTTTTTGATGATATAATCGTATCATAACTTAAGGAGGAAAACAAGATGGTACATTTACTATTAGCAGTGATTTATTTGTCATTTATAAGCCTGGGGCTGCCCGATTCTCTTTTAGGCTCCGCATGGCCGATTATGTATAAGGAATTTGACGTTCCACTTTCGTATGCAGGCGTAATCTCCATGATTATAGCCGGAGGAACAATCATATCCAGCCTTCAAAGTGACAGGCTGACGAAAAAACTGGGTACGGGGAAGGTGACAGCAATCAGCGTGGCGATGACAGCGGCTGCTTTGTTTGGTTTTTCGTTTAGCCACTCTTTTTTTATGCTTTGTTTGTGGGCGATTCCCTATGGACTTGGAGCGGGGAGTGTTGATGCTTCGCTGAACAATTATGTGGCGCTCCACTATGCGAGCCGTCATATGAGCTGGCTGCATTGTATGTGGGGAGTAGGAGCATCTCTCGGACCATATATTATGAGTTATGCTCTGACAGGAGGTCAGGGCTGGAATATGGGATATCGGTATATTGCAATGCTTCAGATTGTGCTGACTGCAATTTTATTGTTCAGCCTTCCTCTGTGGAAACGGCGCCCTGTGCTTCCTGGTTCAGAGAAAAGTGACTCGAAGGAGAGTGATAGGCCGCTTACGCTCAAAGAAATTATTGCAATTCCGGGTGCGAAGTCTGTTATGATTACATTTTTTTGTTATTGTGCCTTGGAAGCAACGGCTGGCTTGTGGGCAAGCAGTTATCTGGTGTTGCATAATAATCTGTCGGCAGAAACGGCAGCAAGTTTTGCGGCATTGTTTTTCTTAGGGATTACAGCGGGCAGAGCCGTAAGCGGGTTTCTCACCCTAAAACTAAACGATGCTCAGATGGTTCGTATGGGAGAGGTAATTATTTTACTTGGAGTAGCGGCACTTTTCCTTCCGTTTGGCAAGACAACAGCAATGATGGGCTTGGTATTGATTGGACTTGGGTGTGCCCCGGTGTATCCGTGTATCATTCATTCCACGCCGGCACATTTCGGTGCAGATAAATCGCAGGCAATCATAGGCGTGCAGATGGCAAGTGCTTATGTGGGAACCTGCCTGATGCCGCCGCTGTTTGGCTTGATTGCGAACAATATCAGTGTTACACTGTTTCCGGTATATTTGTTTGCTATTTTACTTATTATGGTTATGATGCACGAGATGCTGGTGCGCAGAACTTAAGTGGTAAATAGGTTGTTGAGAATGGAGTATAAATTGTAGGATAGGAGAGAAGCGTACATGAAAATTTATGACATTTCACAGGAGGTTTTTGGATGTAAGGTATATCCGGGGGACCCTGTACCAACAGCAGAGAAGTTATTGAAAATAGAAGACGGCAGCATTTGCAATCTAACTGCATTTTCCATGTGTGCCCACAACGGCACTCATGTGGATGCACCCAATCATTTTTATGAGAAGGGCAAGACAATTGAGCAGATGAATTTGGAAGCGGTTGTGGGAATGGCATATGTGGCTTCTCATACAGGAGAACTATCTGAGGATGACGCAATCGATATTATAGTAAGAGCAAAAGAAGCAGATCCTCAGTCCTCAAAGAGAATTTTAATCAAAGGAAAGGCTGTTGTTACATTGGAGGCAGCGACTGTATTTGCGGAGGCAGGAATACTTTTGCTTGGAAACGAATCTCAGACGGTTGGGCCGGAGGATGCGCCGAAGGAAGTACATTTAAAGCTTCTTGGAGCAGAGGTGGTATTGCTGGAGGGAATTAGGCTGGGCGAGGTGCCGGATGGCGTGTATTTTTTGAGTGCGGCACCATTAAACTTGGGCGGTTCGGATGGTGCGCCTTGTAGGGCTGTTTTGGTTGATATGGAGAAGGGTTAAGGAATACAAGACAAGCAAAGAATTGAGAAGGAGGAAATTTTCGTGGATTATGAAAATTTCCTCCTTCTCAATGGGAGACTTAGGCGTAAATTTGCCAGCTTCCGGCTTTATTCTGTTCTTCCCACAGGGTGGCATATAGGCTGCCTTTAGCAAGAAGTTGTTCGTGGGAACCGCTTTCTCGGATACATCCATCCTCCAGAACGATAATCTGGTCAGCGTTGGAGATGGATTGCAGGCGGTGTGCAATGACAATAACTGTCTTTTCTGCTACCAGTGCGGAAAGAGCCTGTTGGATAAGTACCTCATTTTCCGGATCTAAGGAAGCTGTGGCTTCATCCAGAAGTACGATGGGGGCATCTTTTAAAAGAGCCCTTGCAATTGAAATGCGTTGCTTTTCTCCGCCAGACAGGGTGGAACCGCCCTCTCCAACAACTGTTTGATATCCGTTAGGAAGTGCCATGATGAAGTCGTGGCAAGCAGCGGCTTTCGCGGCAGCGATGATTTCATCATGGGTGGCATCGGATTTGCCCATGCGGATATTTCCTTCAATCGTGTCATGAAATAGATATACATCCTGAAATACCATGCTGATATGACTCAAAAGTTCATCGGTTTTCATGTCCTTTACCGGGATACCGCCGAGCCGGACTTCTCCGCCGGTAGCATCCCAGAAACGTGCTGCCAAGCGGGTAATAGTGGATTTTCCTGAGCCGGACGGTCCGACAAGAGCCGTTACGCTCTTTTTCGGAAAGCACAAGGAAATATTATGTAAAACTTCTTTGGAGCCGTAGGAGAACGAAACATGGTCGAAGGTAATTTCCATATTTTTCGCTTTTTTTTCTACATAGGGTTCAGGGAGAGGCTCTTCGGCAAAAAGGGCTTCAATTCGTCTGCCGCTTCTGGTAGTCCGTGTAAAATCTGCTATGAAAGTGAACAGTATTAATATAGGATCGTAAATAGTTAGTGTCAGTACCAGAAAAGCGATATAGTAAAATGGGGAAAGGCTTCCATCTGCCACAAAGCTTCCACCAAGGAGCATGACGAGAGCGATACCGCAGTTTAATACAAATCTGCCAATCATGCTTACCGGTGCAGCAGCTCCTGTTTCCAGACCGATGGCAGCTCTTCGCTGGCGGTCGAGGGAACTTTTCAGTGTTTCAAATTGTTCGCCTGCCATATGGAAGGCTTTTAGTGTCAAGATACCCCCTACGTACTCCAGGATTCCGGATGAGGCATCCTGCTGTGCCTGCTGAAGCTGAGCACCGATATGGTTTGCTTTTCGATAGCTGATAAAAACGAAGGGCAATGCCAGAGGAATTACGATAAATACTGCTAATATCATTCTCCAGTCAAAAGCGGACAGGACGATGGCTGCCAATACAAAGCGGATGGTAATGGTGGCAACCTGTGGAAGAAGCTGCTGGGACAGATTTTCTATCTCGGCATAATCACGTAAAAGGACGGTGGACAGGTCGCCGGCATCTCGATGATTGAAAAAACCCATGCCAAGACGGCGAAGATGCTCCCCCATGGTAAGACGGGAGGTTTTCGTTGTGCTTGCAAATCCAACGCAAAAATCGATATATGTTTTCCGCCGGAGAAAATTATATCCGATGAACTGTGCCAGCAGCACGCCACACAGTATCCAGAGCCTGTTTATCGGCAGAGAAGTATTTGGTGAAGCCATCGGAATCAAAAGCAAATAGATTGCCGTCAGCATAACAGCATAGGGAATGGACACCACAAAGCTGTCAAAAAAATTCCAGGCAAGAATCTTTAAATATTTTCCGGTCTGTCCCAGTGTCATAGTATGAAACCATTTTTTTATGTTCTTCATAGTACAGCGGCTCCTTTCTTGATAGTCCAGCGTTCTCGACGTTCATTTGCAGTCACCATATCTCGGTAGGCAGAGCAGGTTTCTAAAAGCTCCCTGTGGCTGCCGGAATCAATCAGGGAACCGTTTTCCATGACAAGAATCTGGTTTGCTTTTTCTACTGTCTTTAAACGATGGGCGATGATAAGTACGGTTTTGCTTTTTGCTAGAGAAGCAAAAGCTTGCTGTATCTTAGCTTCATTTTCAGCATCGGCATAAGCAGTGGCTTCATCCAGTATGACAATGGGTGTATCTCTTAAAAAGACGCGGGCGATAGCGATACGCTGTTTCTCTCCGCCGGAGAGATAGGCATCCTGTTCGCCGATGATCGTCTGATAGCCGTCTGGCAATGACATAATTACATCATGGATACCGGCATTTTTTGCAGCTTGCATAACTGCATTAAAACTTGTCTGTGTATCACCCATACGGATATTGTTTTCTACGGTATTCCGAAAGAGAAAACTGTCTTGAAATACATAAGAAACCAGATTGGTTAAACGGGAAGGCGGAATATCTTGAATGTCAACGCCGCCAATTTTAATACTGCCTTGCTGCGGCTCATAGAATCGCAGTAGCAACTGGGCGAGTGTGGATTTACCGCCGCCGGAGGGACCGACGAGACCGGTGACGCTCCCCTGGGGAAGCCGGAAGGAAACATTCTTCACCGCCTGTGTGTCTCCTGTATAGGAAAAGGATACACCGGAAAAAGTTACATCATAGTCGGTAGGATTTCCGGTACCAGTTTCATTAATTTCTGGCTGTTTAAGGATGTTGTCAATCCGATTAATTCCTTCCATAATCCGAGTAGAGTGAATCACCATCAGCATCATATTTTCCAGCGGCTCTTTTAGACCACCGCCCACCAGAAAGAACAGCAGGATGACCGGCAGGAAATCCAGATAGCCTTCAGCAGTGGAAAGAAGCGGCAGGGAAGCTGGTATTAGAAACAGAAGCTGGGCACCGAAAAAGGCATAGTAGGCACCCATGGGCTTCGCGTTTGAATGAGCGGTTTTGGAAACCGCAGCTACAAAGGCGGTCAGATCGTGCTCATAACGACGGAAGGCAGTGAGGGTACGGTTAAACACCTTAATGACTGGCATTCCGTGGATATATTCCACGATGGTTCCCTGCATAGCTTCCTGTGCATCATGCATTTCTATTTGGAGTGCAGTTTTATCTGGTTTGTTCAGGCAGGCAGAGAGTAGGAATAGGGAGATGAAAATCGGAACCAGTGTCACAAGTGCCAGCCGCCAGTCCATGAGAAACAGGAACAGCAGAGTAAATATAGGTGTAGCGATGGCAGCAGAAATGTCACAGATATGATGTGCGATGAACGCCTCAATCTGTTCTGCATCATCTGATACAATCTTTTTGATAGCACCCTGAGTAGTTCCGGTAAAGTATCCAGAGGGAATGCGTGCCAGTTTTTTCATTAATTTGATACGCAACTCGTAGATAATATCGTAGGCTGCCGTATGTGCCAGCGCAGAGGAGTAAAAGGCACAAATACCGTAAACCAGTGCAGAAGCAAAAGTGATGCCGGCAAGCCGCAGGATGTACGAGCTATTGATTGCAGACAGGTCTGTGTAATGTCGCAGCAATGCAGCAATTACACCGTAAATAGTGAAAAACGGTATGATACGGGCGGCAGAGGACAGGACGGAGAGAGTGCAGGCAGCGATAAGTCGTCCCTTTTTCTCGCCGGCAAGCTCCAGCAGCCTGGCAACACCTTGCTTTGTTTTAGGTTCTTTTACTTTTTGTTTCATGGTATCCTCCATTTTTAATTTATATGGTCTTTTGAGTTAGAAATGACTAACCCAAAAGGAGAAAAACGTGTGCGCAAAAGCCTCTTATGGTCATATACGCACACACTTCGTTGTTACTCTGTATTTTCGCTGAAAATACGGGAAAAGATTAAATCATATATACAGCTTAGCGTTTCATCCAGAGCATCTTCGTATAGCTCTGTTTTGTGGTAAAGGGCGATAGCCATCATACGGATTAAATTGACGGTAACCCGCATATTTACATCCGGGCGAACACCTTCCATATGGGAAAGCAGTGTCCGGAAGGTGTGGTTTTCTGGTTCTGGTTTGTTTTTGCCATCTTTTAGCATAACAGCCCTCAGTTTTTCCTCATCTGCTTCGGTTAAGTACTGATAGATGCTGTCTTGATGGAAAATGATGAGCTTTAAGTATTCTTTTGCCTCTGCAACGGGCAGCTTATCTCTTCCGTCCAGCAACGTATCAAAGTACTGACGCATTCGATCGCGCTGGTATTCTATGATTTCCAATACAAAGTGCTCTTTGGAATCAAAGAAGTTATAAAAAGTACTTTTACCAAGATCTGCCGCTTGTGTAATCTTTTCGACAGATGTGTGGGTCATGCCATGCTGCTTAATCAGCGAAAAGCCGGCATCAAGCATTTTGATGCGGAGCGCTTCACGTTCTTCCACAGTAAAAACTCTTACCGGGGACATAGTAGTCACCTCTCTCTCAACTTGCGAACAAAATAATAATTATAGTCGCAAAAATAGAGTAGCACCTTTTTATGGTGCTGTCAATGGACTTGCGAACAATATTATAAAAATGTTCGCAAGATTTCCTGTGTTTTGTTGAAGGATATTATCAATGGCTTTTCCTGTTTTTAAATTTATCTGTAACAAATTTAAGTCAATAAAACAGCAAGGAAAATGCCACCTAAAGAAAGGGGGCAATAATATACAAATTATGACATATCTGGCTATTCAGAAAAGCAGAGGAACTTTTTATAATTAAGATAGAATTCAGATAGTGTCTATCAAAAACTTAGGAGGTTTACAATAATGAGGTATGGTTATTTTGATAATCAAAAACGGGAATACGTCATCGAACGCGTCGACTTGCCGACGTCCTGGACCAATTATCTAGGGGTCAATGATTTATGTGCAGTCGTGAATCATACGGCGGGTGGTTACCTATTTTATAAAACGCCGGAATATCACCGCGTCACAAGGTTTCGGGCAAATGCAGTGCCGATGGATCGCCCGGGGCAGTATATATATCTACGGGATAAGGAAGACGGTGACTACTGGAGTATATCTTGGCAGCCGGTCGGAAAATCGCTGGAGGAGGCAAAATACAGCTGCCGCCATGGCATGAGCTACACGACGTATGAATGCGCCTACAAGGGAATTGAGGCGAAACAGACGATGGTAATACCGCTTCGGGAAAACCTTGAGCTGTGGGATGTTGTGATTAAGAATACCAGTGACAAGGAGCGGAAATTGCAGGTATTTTCTTACCTTGAGTTTTCCTTTCATCATATTTTGATGGATAATCAGAATTTCCAGATGAGCCTCTACGCGGCAGGTTCCTCCTATGAAGATGGAATTATCGAGCACGACTTGTTTTATGAGGAGTTTGGTTATCAGTATTTTACAGCCAATTTTGCACCGGACGGTTATGATTGCCTGCGGGATCGTTTTTTAGGAGACTACCATACGGAGGACAATCCGGCAGCCGTATTAAACGGGGGATGTTTTGGTTCACAGGAGCTTGGCGGTAATCACTGCGGTAGTTTGCAAAAAGATATTGTCTTACAGCCGGGTGAAGAAATCCGTTTGATTTTCATGCTCGGTGAAGGAAGACGCGAGGCAGGAAGAGCAGCAAGGGAGAAATATGCAGACTTTTCAGCGGTTGACCGAGTATACAAAGATTTAAGAACATATTGGGAAGAAAAGTTTTCCAAACTGCAGATTAATACCCCGAATGAAGGCATGAATACAATGCTTAATACATGGAATCTTTACCAGGCAGAAATCAACATTATGTTCTCACGCTTTGCATCGTTTATCGAGGTAGGAGGCAGAACCGGACTTGGCTATCGTGATACTGCACAGGATGCGATGACGGTGCTGCATTCCAATCCAGAAAAATGCCGGCAGAGAATTGTAGAACTTTTAAGGGGTCTTACGACTCATGGTTATGGTTTGCACCTATTCCAGCCGGAGTGGTTCAATCCGAACGAAGAGAAAAAAGCATTTAAATCACCGACAGTGGTTCCGACCTTCAGCGGCAAGGACATGGTTCACGGGCTTGATGATGCATGCTCCGACGATGCACTCTGGCTGGTATATACGATTGTGGAATATATCAAAGAAACCGGAGACATGGGATTTGCAGACATGACGGTGACTTATGCAGATGGCGGAGAAGGTAGTGTATATGAACATATGAAGCGTATTCTGGACTTTTCAACTGAGCAGGTAGGACAGCACGGTGTATGCAAGGGATTACGTGCAGACTGGAACGACTGTCTGAATCTGGGCGGCGGAGAAAGTGCCATGGTTTCCTTTTTGCACTACTGGGCAATGCAGGCATTCCTTGAACTGGCGAAGCTTTTGAACCGTACAGAGGATGTGGAAACTTATCAGGCAGTATCAGAGAAGGTAAAGGCGGTTTGTGAGGAGGAGCTGTGGGATGGCAAATGGTTTATCCGCGGCATCACTAAAAGCGGCAGAAAAATCGGCACCTCGATGGATAAGGAAGGAAAGGTACATCTGGAATCCAATGCTTGGGCGGTTCTCTCGGGAGCGAGTTCCGGGGAAAAGGGGCGTCAGGCAATGGACAGCGTAGAGGATTATTTATATACTCCATATGGAATTATGCTCAATGCACCTTCTTATACCGTACCGGACGATGAAATTGGATTTGTTACCCGTGTATACCCGGGACTTAAGGAAAACGGAGCTATTTTTTCCCATCCGAATCCTTGGGCATGGGCGGCAGAATGTGTGTTGGGAAGAGGCGACAAGGCAATGAAGTTTTACGATGCACTTTGCCCGTTCTACCAGAATGACAAAATTGAAATCCGAGAGGCAGAGCCATATTCATACTGTCAGTTTGTTGTGGGAAAAGACCATACAAGTTTTGGTAAGGCGCGCCATCCTTTTATGACAGGAACCGGCGGCTGGGCATATTTTTCTGCAACGCATTATATGTTGGGTATCCGCCCACAGTTTGACGAGCTTATTATCGACCCATGTATTCCGGCTCACTGGAAATCGTTCTCGGTAAGCAGAACATGGAGGAATACGACCTTTGATATCAGTGTGGAAAATCCACAGGCTGTGATGAAGGGTGTAAAAGAGCTATACCTTGACGGCAAGAGGGTAGAGAGTATTCCGGTGCAGGAAGATGGCACAGTCCATACGGTACGTGTGGTTATGGGATAGAAAAGTGTGAGCTCTGCTCATACTCCGCGCCCTTGCAGACTGCGAAGCAACTGCTTTCTCTCTGCAAGGTGCGCATAAATAGTAGCGCAAAAACAGCGCGGAAAAGAGGCTAAAATGATTAAATTTGGAACCGGCGGTTGGCGGGCAGTTATCGGAGATGAATTTACGAAGGAAAATATACAATTACTGGCACAGGCGCTTGTTAATAAAATGAAGAACGAGGGGGTTGCCGAAAAGGGAATTGTCCTTGGCTATGACAGGCGATTTCTCTCCAAGGAAGCAATGCAGTGGACGGCAGAAGTGTTTGCGGCAGCAAAGATAAAAGCATTCCTGATTAATAAATCTTCGCCGACACCTCTCATCATGTATTATGTGATGGAGCATGGCTTTCCTTATGGAATGATGATTACTGCCAGCCATAATCCGGCTGTTTATAACGGAATTAAAGTATTTACTGAAGGCGGGCGTGATGCGGATGAAGTGCAGACAAAGGATATCGAGGAATATGCGGCAGATATCAAGCCGGAGCAGATAGCAGCAGTTGCCTATGAAACCGGACGAGAAAGCGGATATATTGAAGAAATCTACCCGCTCAACGAATATTTGGATAATATTATTGCCGCTGCCGATATGGAAGCAATTAAGCAGGCAGAATTAAAGGTGGTATTGGATCCGATGTATGGTGTCAGTGAAACTTCGCTTAGGACTATTTTGCTGACTGCCCGCTGTGAGGTTTTCACAATTCACGAGCGACATGACACTCTGTTTGGCGGAAAGCTGCCGTCGCCGTCGGCGTCAACGTTACATTCCTTGCAGCGCACGGTATTGGACCGCAGATTTGATATCGGTATCGCCACGGATGGAGATGCCGACCGCATAGGAGTTATCGATGACAAAGGACAGTTCTTACATCCGAATGACATTCTTGTGCTGTTGTATTATTATCTGGTGAAATTTAAAGGCTGGCATGGTGCAGTTGTGCGAAACATTGCCACCACGCACATGTTAGACAAGGTAGCAAAGCAGTTTGGTGAAACGTGCTACGAGGTTCCGGTGGGCTTTAAACACATTTCGGCAAAGATGCAGAGCTCCGGAGCAATTATCGGCGGCGAGTCCTCCGGTGGACTCACGGTGCGGGGACACATCAATGGCAAGGACGGAATTTATGCAGCTGTCTTATTGGTGGAAATGATTGCAGTTACCGGTAAAAAGCTGTCGGAAATCATGGAGATTATTCATCAGGAATGCGGCTATATTTTTATGGAGGAGCGAGATTATAAGTTCTCCGAGGAAAAGAAGCAAGAGATTTTTACCACTCTGATGCAGGATAAAAAAATCCCCGAATTGCCGGATGAGGTTGAAAAGATTTCTTATCTGGACGGAAGCAAGGTTTATTTCAAAAACGGTGGCTGGGTCATTGCCAGATTTTCCGGTACGGAACCGTTGCTGCGTATTTTCTGTGAAATGCCGGATATGGAATCGGCGAAACGAATATGCGATATCTATGAGGAATTTCTTTCACTTTGATGAGGAGAAACGTGACTACAAAAAGGCAGATAACCAAACAGTTACCTGCCTTTTTTATGTCATAGAAAATTCCTTCGAATTTATCCGTTTTTTAATGCGACAGATAAGGAAACTAATTACCTACCTCCTGCTCGATGTGCTATAATATTCACAACAAGCAAGGAACAATAATCGAAATAAAAATAGAAAACAAGGTGGGGGAAAAGGATATGAAGATACAGAAAAAAGGTGCGCGGGGACCGAAGTCTTTAAACAAGCGCTTACTGCTCTTTATGATTCTGTGCTGGGTAGTGCCTGTCACAGTTTTTTTTGCATTTACTACGGTTTCTTACCGAGAAGGAATTATTGAAAAAACCGAGGGGCTGATGGCAGACCAGCTCTCGAATGCGTCGTCGTTTGCCTCCATTCGCATTGATGAGGCAGTGAGCTTGTGTCAGCGTCCTTCTTATGAAAAGACTTGGGAAAATGCATGGAATGCTTATGAGAAGACGATATCAGAAGGGACCCAAGGCAGGAGAACCGATTTTTTGATGGAAATTAACAGCAGCCTGAAAGGTAAATTCTATCTGGATGAACGCTTTAATCTCTATGCTTTTTATATAAACGGGGAAACAAATCCTGGCTGTTATGCCTCACGAACGGGTGCTTCCTATAATACATATGTGGAAACGATTCAACCGGGGATAGAGGAAATCAAGGATATGAATTCCTCTTACACCTATGTGAAGGTATTGGAGAACCGGATTTTTATTATCCGTAACCTTTATACGACCAATGATTATGAAAAATTCGGCACTTTGGTTGTGGAATTGAATAAGCACAAGGTATTTCAAGATGTGCCAACGAGCATTCGAAATCAGCTTACAGTCTGCGTGGACGACAAGGAGAGTCTGCTGACTTTTGCGACAAATGATGAGGACTTGGACAAGGCAAGGGCAGCGTTGACAGAAAAGCTGTTGGAAAGCTATGACAGGACAAGCCAGAGCCAGATAACGAAGCTTTCCCAAGGAAAATACAACGGCTACTTATTTCAGAAAAAGTATGATAATTATCACATCGGAATTGTTTACCAGATATCGAGGGCGAGCATGTATTCCAGTCTGTATGAGTTGTATTTTATTGTGCTTTTTATGCTGGCAATTTTTATTCCTTTGATTTCATACGGTGCTTTCTTCTTAAAAAGGCAGATTCAAAAACCGATTTCCAGACTGATTAGGGCATCAAAGGAAATGGAGGACGGAAAAATCGGTGTTGAAATACAAGGAGAAACGATGCCCAATGCCGAGTTTACCTACCTGATGGAGAGCTTCAACAGCATGTCTTCGCAGGTGAAATATCTGTTTGATTATGTGTATGATGAAAAGCTGGCGAGAAAAGATGCGCAGATACAGGCATTACAGGCGCAAATTAACCCGCACTTTCTGAATAATACGCTGGAAATGATGAATTGGCAGGCAAGAATGTCAGGGGACGTTGTGATATCAAAGATGATTGAGGCACTTGGAACTGTGCTTGATTACCGTATGAACCGTGCCAATGTAAAGAAAATCCATCTGGCAGAGGAATTGCAATGTACGGATGCCTATTTCTATATTATGTCGATGCGGTTTGGGCAGCGCTTGCAGATTGAGAAGGAGATTGATGACAATCTGCTTGATTTGATGGTGCCCCCGCTTATCCTACAGCCAATTGTGGAAAATGCAATTGTGCACGGAATTGAAAGGGTAAAGAGCGGAACGATTCTCGTGAAGATATACCGTGAGGGTGAGAATGTATACTTACAGGTGAGAAACAGCGGCAAGCTCATCAAGAGAAAGGACATGGAACAGATTCAGGCTCTGCTGGGTGGAGATACGGAGATACCGCAAAAGCCAAATGAGCACACTTCGATTGGAATCCGAAATGTAAATCTGCGAATCAAGCTGGTATACGGCGAGGAATACGGACTAAGCATTGAGCAAAGGGAGGAGGGTATGACGTTCTCCACGATTGTTATTCCTTACCAGAAGCGAGAGGAGAGCCAGTCCGAGGAGGAGCGCATCCGTGTGGAGAATGAATTGAAAAAGATACAGAAGAGCCGGAAGGGACAGGTGTGAAGCTGCAAGAGGGCATTTTCATAGCGGTTTGCGGATATACACAAAGCATATTTTGCCAAAATACAAATTGATAGCAAGAATATACAAATAATGTCAAGTAGGTCTAATGTTTTTTGGAGATATTGCACGTATAATATAGTTACAGTAAGCTACATTGTTACTACTATTATATGAAGGAGGATATGATATGAGAAAGAAAGTTTTATCACTATTGCTTGCAGGAGTAATGACAGCTTCATTACTTGCTGGATGCACAAGCAAGACTGAGGATGCAGCAAACACGGGGGACACTGCAAACACGACAAACACAACAGAGGAACAGGCAGCTACACCGTCTGATGATGCAAGTGCAGAGCAGAAGCCGGTAACCCTGAAAACGGTCTCCATGTTTGGAGGAACTGATCCGAACGCCGTTGTTTATGAAGCAATCAACAAAGAATTTATGGAAGCAAACGGTTACATTACACTTGAGGACAACTCACAGTCTTCAGACGAAGACTGGAAGGCAGCAGTTGCAGCAGACTTTGCGGTAGGAAATGAGCCGGATGTTATCCAGTTCTTTACCGATGCAACAGCTAACACCGTTTTGGCAACCGATAAATTTGTGTCATTGGAAGAAATTCGCGCCGAGTATCCGGATTATGCAAAAGATACTTTGGACTCTGCATTGGATGCAGTAACAAATCCAGACGGAGTGCAGCGTGCAGTACCAACCACAGGTTATTGGGAAGGTCTCTACTGTAACAAGGATTTATTTGACCGATATGACGTAGCACTGCCAACTGATTGGGATTCTTTGGTTGCAGCAATTGAAGTATTTAAAGATAAAGGTATCATTCCAATTGCTTGCTCGCTCAACAATGTGCCTCATTACTGGGTTGAGTACCTGATGTTATATGCAGCCGGCGGCGAAAGCTATGGTACAGTTCCGGAAACAGCTCCAGCAGAATGGGTAAAAGGACTTGAAACATTTGCTACATTGCGTGATATGGGTGCTTTTCCAAAAGACACCGATACTGTTGATGATGCTTATACAGGACAGCTATTCAAAGATAAGAAGGCTGCTATGCAGTTGGATGGTTCTTGGTTTGCAGGCGGTATAGTAGATACAGAAAACACTGTAGTTATCGCATTCCCTGGCATCGAAGGACAGAAAGCAGAAGCTGGCGCAATGGTTGGCGGTATTTCCAGCGGATTCTACATCACCAAGAAAGCTTGGGACGATCCAGACAAACGTGATGCAGCTGTTAAGTTTGTAGAAGCACAGACTTGCAAGAGTGCAGTTCAAAGATACTGGGAAGCAGGCGGAGCGATTTCCAAGGCAGCCGTTGAAGTAGAGCCGATTGATGGAATGACGAATCTGGCATTGTCCGCACTGGAATATACCAATGCAGCAACCAGCATCAACGCACCGACGGATTCCAGACTTGGTCAGGAACCATATGCAGTGATTATTTCCAATATCGTGAAGATTTCAACCGGTGCAGCTTCCGCAGAAGATGTACTCAATGAATCATTAGCCTTATACGCACAGAGAAATAAATAAGATAAAATGAGTAAACAGAGGGGCATGACCTTTCATGGCTCCTCTGTTTTTAATTCATGACAAGTGAAGCTGCCTGCAGATTCATCTTGTTTACCAGAAAGGTGGAAGAAAGATGTTATATAAGAGAAAATGGCCATTGTTTTTTTTCCTAGTGCCGGGATTGCTGTTCATGCTGATCTTTCTTTACATTCCATTTATAGAGAATATTAAAAATAGTTTTTATGATATGACCGGTATTATACAAATGCCGGGAACAAAATGGGATTTTATTGGGTTCGAAAATTACAAGAAATTGTTCACCGACCCAGATGTAAGAACTGCATTAAAAAATTCATTGATTATGATGGTGCTGACGGTTGTCTTTGAAGTGGGAATCGCTTTTATACTGGCGGTTATGGTTTCGCGGACAAAGCGGCTTCAGCAGGTTTTCCGTACAGTCTATTTCTTTCCTGTAGTAATTTCTGCAACGGCAATCGGTCTGCTGTTTAAGTTGTTCTACAACTACGACGGCGGTATGCTCAATCAGATACTGGAATCCTTCGGAAAGGAGCCGGTGAACTGGTTAAGCCCAAGCCTTGCACTGATTATGGTCTGCATTCCGACCCTGTGGAGCTACATTGGATTTTATTTTGTCATCTTACTGACCGGTTTAAGTGATATTTCAGATGATATATATGAGGCTGCCTCCATTGACGGCTGCGGTGGCTTTAAGCAGGTATTCTATATTACGCTTCCTTTGATGAAGAGTGTATTTTTCACCTGCATGACGCTTGCGCTGACCGGAGCGCTGAAGGTATTTGATCTACCATGGGTAATGGTGCCAAACGGAGCGCCGCAGGGAGTTACACATTTCCTTGGAACCTATATGTACCAGTCGACCTTTGTAATGAGTAATTTTGACTATGGCTCTACACTTTCCATTCTGATTGTTGTGCTAGGAATTGTCATATCAAAGGTAGTTGGAATATTTACGCGGGAAAAAAAGGAAGGGAGGTAATGTCATGAATCCGAAAAAGAAAATAAAAGTAAGTCAGGTTATTATATATGTTCTTCTGACATTATGGGCAGTAACGACGATTTTTCCGTTTGTTTGGGTTGTTTTAAACTCCTTTAAACCATCGGCGGAAGTATTGACTTCCTCGTTCTCCCTGCCAAAAGTTTTTACGATGCAGAATTACCAGACTGCATTCAGTAGGCTGAATGTGCTGAATGCCTATAAGAATAGTTTGATTATTTCCGGCAGCGTGACGGTAGGTGTTATGATTTTGGCGGCATTGATGTCCTTTGGGTTGAGTCGCTATGAGTTTAAAGGAAAGAAAACGCTTCATAGCTTGATTATTGCCAGCCTGATGTTTCCGGTATTCTCCACAATCATTCCAGTCTTCCGTATGATTGTTTCATGGGGGCTGCTGAACAATAATGTTGCCGTAATATTACCGCAGATTGCGGGAAATTTAAGCTTTGCAACGATTGTTATGCTTGGTTTTATGCAGAGTATACCAATCGAAATGGAAGAGGCCGCCTACATGGAAGGAGCCAATGTATTTCGGGTATTCAACAAAATCATCGTGCCGCTTTGCAAGCCGTCATTATCGACTGTCGCTATTTTTAGCTTCCTATGGTCATACAATGACTTGTTTGTACAAAAGATTATGATAAGAGATAAGACAGAGTATCCGATTTCTACCTTATTACAGGAGATAAGTTCGCAGTACGGAACAGATTTTGGATTGATGGCGGCATCCGTAACCATTATTATTTTGCCGGTGCTGATCGTATATATGCTGCTGCAGAAGAATATTGTCAAAGGCTTGACAGCGGGTGCAATCAAGGGATAAAGAGTGGTTGCTTTAAAACGCTGTAGGTAGTGTGGCAGGTACAATGGAACATTGGAGTCGCTGAGTAGCCGGCAACAAATGTTTTGTTGCACCTGCTTTTCTTATTTAACCTTATCAAGGAAGTCCCCCGCTTTGACTAATTGAAATTTATTACTTTATGATTTTACGGAAAGTTTTCAAAATGTTATAATGGGTAGTAGTGGGAATAATATTTTGTATATAGTATAAAGGAGAGAGGGCCTATGTATAAAGTGATGCTTATCGATGATGAACCGATTATTGTGGAGGGCTTGTCAAGAAGTGTGCCATGGGAAAAGTGGAACTGTGAAGTGATTGCTACGGCACATGATGGGCTCGAGGGAAAAGAACGGATAGAAGAATACAAGCCTAATATTGTCTTTATGGATATCTGCATGCCGGAAATGGATGGTTTGCAAATGATTGCTGCGCTCAAATCTCAGTATGAGGATATGGAGGTCAGTATTCTTACCGGGTTTCGTGACTTTGAATATGCACAGAGAGCTATTCGGCTTGGGGTGAGCCGATTCCTTTTAAAGCCATCTAATATGGAGGAAATCGAGGAAGCTATTGAAACGATGTGTGGTAACCTTGCTAAAAAGGATATTGGGGTGAGCCAGAAGACAGATAAGGCGCAGGCACATGAAAAGGCATCCGGAAGCTTTATTGTAAAAAATGCTTTAAAATATATCAATGAAAATTATACAGAGAAGCTGACACTGAGTGAAGTGGCAGAAAAAACCTATGTCAGTCAATGGCATTTAAGCAAGCTGTTAAACGGACACACCGGACAGAGTTTTTCGGAGATTTTGAATTGTGTGAGAATTCAAGAGGCAAAAAAACTCCTGGAAAATCCGGCTTTGCGTATCGGAGATATCTCCATAAGCGTAGGCTTTCAGGATTTGGCACATTTTTCCCGTGTATTTAAGAAACAGGAAGGGATTTCTGCCAATGAATATCGAAACAAGATTCTTTCTCGTTAGGAAACAACAATCGTAGCCCGTTTCTTTCTTTTTGGGGGATGATAATCTAGGGGTAAGAAGCAGACAGCGAAATGGAGGAGAAAATGAAAACAGCAGTAATTGATATCGGGGGAACCGTTATTAAATCAGGAATATTCAAAGATGGAAAAATAACAGAGCAAAGGGAATGTCCGACAAATGCCCAGAGAGGCGGACCGGCAGTTTTAGAGACTGTGGCAGATGTGATCAGAGGATATGAAACGGTGGAAGCCGTTAGCATCTGTACGACGGGACAGATTGATACGGACAGGGGAATGGTAAAGTTTGCAGGACCTAATATTCCCAATTATCAAGGCTTAGAAATCAAAAAGAGGCTATCGGAGGAATTTGGACTTCCAGTATTTGTAGAAAATGACGTAAATGCGGCGGCACTTGGTGAGGCGCATTTTGGCGGAGGAAGAGAGTGTGCGGATTTCCTGTGCCTTACTTATGGAACGGGAATAGGCGGAGCGATTATTCGCGGCGGACAGGTTTATCACGGTGTAAATTTTGGGGCTGGTGAGTTTGGTGGGATTATAGTTCACCCGGAAAACCAGAACAAGGAGGATATATTCAGTGGCTGTTATGAGCGGTATGCATCTGTGACCGCCTTGGTGGCACTTGCGAAGGAAGCAGGGCTTCCGGTTGAAAATGGCAGAGACATCTGCAAACGTATGGGAGAGCCAGAGGTGGAAGAAGTTTTGAATGCTTGGATAAATGAGGTAGCGTTCGGTCTTGTCACGCTGATCCATATTTTTGACCCACAGATGCTTCTACTTGGCGGCGGCATCATGGAGCAGACCGCCATTACAGACAGAATCCAAAAGGCAGTAAGGGAAAGGATTATGGAAAGCTACCGGGGCGTTAAGATAAGTCCGGCGCAGTTGGGTAACCAGGCAGGTCTGTATGGAATGGCGTATTTGGCGGAAAAGGGATTGGGCGTTGTGTGAAACTGCTCAAATATGTTTTGTTTGCAGCTGTAAGCTACGGTATGTTATGAAAGAAAGGCTCGAGTACTTAAAGAAATTAAGTACTCGAGCTATTTTATGTTTTTATGTTTAATGCGTAGAAGAATGTAGGAAAATGTAGAAAAAGACAGATGATATGTAGTTGAAACGCATAATATAATTGATATAATTTACCTATAAATAAAAACGTTAACAATATTAAATAAGAGATGGCGATTAAAGGTAATTTAATTATTTTGCAAGGGTGGTTATAAATGATTTACCTAGATATAGTTTTAAACAATATTAAAAAAAATAAAGTAAAAAGTATTGTTGCGATAAGTATTTGCAGCGTTGTTCTTTTGCTATTAAGCTTATATATAAACAATATACATAGTAGCAAAGTTCAATTGAATGATTTGTCTAAGACTATACCAATTTATTGTCGTGTTACAAATTTAAATGGTTCATTAGAAACGGGACTAGAAATTTCAGAAGATTTGGTGGTGAATATAGAAAATAGTCCTTATGTAAAAGATTGTGGATTTACTGTTCGCATGGTGGCGGGTTTGGGAGACTTTCCTTTAGACGATTGGAAAGAAAAACTTAACTTAGTGGTCGTAGGTACGAATACCGTTAATGCTATAACGGGAATTTCGGTGGAAGGTATTCATATGAACGAAAAAAATGAAGATTTTTTTTCATCAAATAGACCGATATGTATTGTAGGTGAATCAACTATAGAAAAATATCAATTAAAAATAGGAGATACGATTGAACTAAATTTGTTTTATCAATATTATGATGAACAAAAAAAACTTCATTACTCAAAGTTAAAACTTTTGACTGTTGAAATTACAGGGATAATGAATGAAATTACAGATTATAGGGAGCAAATACCTCCGGATATTTTGCTTCCTTTTGAGACGGTTAAGGATACCTTTCATCAGCAAGGAATTAATTTTTTTGCCGATTCTGCTTTTTTTTATGTTGCAGATCCCTTAAAGTTAAATGAATTCAAAAAGGAAATGAAAAAAATCGGTTTATTAGAAAAAGCTCCTGCAGCTGACTATTCCTATCAAGGAAATGCCCTTGCTGTACGAGATAGCACATTTAGAGCATTAGCTACCCAGTTGCGACAGAGTATAGATACATTGCAAGGCTTCTTTCCTTTTATTTTCTTAACGGTTGCTTTTATTGGTTATATAGTAAGCTTTTTAATAATCAATAGCAGACAAAAAGAATTTGCTTTAATGAGAGCATTGGGAACCAGCCAGACAAAATGTTTTCTAATCTTTCTTTTGGAACAATTGTTTTTGATACTGTTAGGTGAAATATTGGGTGGAGTAATAGTAATTCTAGTGTTTCATAAACTTTTAGTAGCTGCATTTGCAGGGAGTATATTTTTGGTGAGCTATCTTAGCGGTTGCATTATTGCGTTATGGCGTATGGGAAAAACCAGCGTGACGGAAGCACTTTTTTGTAATGAGTAAGAAGAAGGTGAGGATAGAAATGATTCAAGCAGAAAATGTTGGCTATATTTACAAAACAAGATTTCAGAAAATAGAAGCATTAAAAAATATAACTTGTTCTTTTGAAGCAGGGAAATTATATTCTATTGTGGGTGAATCGGGAAGTGGAAAAAGTACATTTTTATCCCTGCTTGCAGGATTGGATTTACCAACCTCTGGCTCGATTTATATTGAGGGAAAGGACATACATACTATAAATCGTGATAAATATAGGATGGAACAAGTTTCTGTAGTTTATCAATCATTTCATTTATTTCCACTTTTAACAGCACTAGAAAACGTCGTATTTCCAATGAAATTAAAAGGGATTTCTTCAAAAAAAGCAAAGGAAGAAGCAAAACAGCTGCTAAATAAAGTAGGACTCGGAGATAAAATATTTAATCAATTTCCACAGATGATGAGTGGAGGAGAGCAGCAGAGAGTGGCGATTGCCAGGGCAATGGCATCAGGAGGAAATATTATTTTAGCAGATGAACCAACGGGAAATCTGGACACAAAAAATGAGACACATATTGTAAATCTATTAAAGGACTTAGCGCACCAAGAAAACTATACCGTTATAATAGTGACACATAATTTAAAGGTATCCTTAGAAACAGATAAGATTTTACATATGCAAGATGGAATGTTGATAGAGGTAAAAGAAAATGATTATAAATAGTATAAAGCAGATGTTGCGGATGCCTATAAAGAGCATTTCTTTTTTATTACTACTTGCTTTATCGGGTATGTTTCTTACGCTGGGAGCTGTCTTGTGGATTACGAATCACTCATTAATCCATAGCTATGAAGATATCTTTGTTACGATAGGTACAGTAGAACAAAAAGCTTTTTCTGTCAAACAAACGGCAATATGGGATGCAGAACAAAAAGATTATCAGTTGCGGCAAAAAGCAGTATACTCAAACATTCTTCCTGTCTCTATACTATCTTTTGAAGGAACAAATTATATCAAGGAACCAGAGAAGAGATCGCTTTATGGCTCATATGCGCCCGAATATATATTAAGAAACGAGTTAAATTATACAGATTTGCCAATCATTATAGCTGAGATTACTCCACTTGAGGACTGTGTTCCGGATGAATCAGTTGAGGTTAAAATTAATAAAATTTACTTGGGTGATTCCTGGCTTGAGGGAACAACGCTTTGGTTTTGTAATCATTATACACAAAATCCAAAGCCACTTCAAAAAGAGAAAAGCTACGCCGTAGTATTAAATCGACAGTATTGGACGCATGGAAAACATTATTCCGATATAGCAGGTGAGGGAGAGCAAACTTTTGAATATATTCCAATGCAGCTTTCAGCTATACAATATGAGTCCGACGGTACTCCAATGAATAATGTATTGGAAGTAGAGACGTTAGAACCTTCTCCTTATTATGAAATAACAGAAGATTTTTATGCCTCAAAAATCGGAAAGATACTGATGAATCTGGTACAAGGATACAATATGTTAAAGGTCACGCTACCTGTTACAGGGACCAACGCTACCGTTCTTTTAATGCCGTTTTATAATGGAGACGCCTATATTAATGAGGGAAGAGATATTTCAGAGGAAGAATATGAAAGCGGCAAAAAGGTGTGCCTTGTATCAAGAAAATTTGCAGAGAATAATTCGCTTACGATTGGAAGTACGCTTCATTTAAAACTTTATTATACGAATAGTAAAAAGTCGGCTGGCCAAGTTTATCATCTGGACGGAGGCGGAATGGAACAGTGGATGCCGATTGATGCCAATGGTGAAACTCTTTCTGTTTTTGAGGATAGCCAATATGCTATAGTAGGTATCTATGATATTTCGGCTGGTGCAAGTCAAAGCAATTATAGCATGGGTGGGGATGAAGTTATTGTTCCTATGAAATCTATTAAAAATTGTGATGCATATAATATTATGGAATATGGACCGATGAAAGGAAATACAACTTCCTTTCAGATACCGAACGGAAGCGTTGAAGAGTTTTTAACCGCATGGGAGCAGTATGGCACGAATGAATTACAAATCACATTCTATGACATGGGATATTCACAGATAAAATCTGGGCTGGAAAATATGAAACGTATGTCATTTGTTCTTTTAATTGTTGGTTTCCTTATGGTCCTTTTTCTCTTGTTATTTTATAGTCACTTATTTATTACGAATCAAAAGGAGCGGACTGCTATTGAACGTTGCTTAGGTGTAGAAAAGAAGAAATGCTTAAGTTCCCTGCTCTTTGGAATGCTGCTGATACTTAGTGTGGGTAGTACTTTGGGATGTGTTTTCGGTGGGGGATTATCGCATAACATATCTTCGAAGAATTTAAATAAGATTTATTACGATGCATCATACAGCAGTGTTGCGGATGTAAAAATGGAGGAGCAAGAGCAGGTAGAGGATAAGAATACATTCGTTGTAATAGGAGTTGTAATATCGTCAGATATATTTATTATCCTGTTGGGAATGCTAATTTGCACTTATAAAATAAATCAGAATTTGAAATTAGAACCGATAAAATTGCTTAGTGAAAGAAGAAATATCCTCTAGAATAGTAATTGGTCATAGATAAAGAGCAGGCTGGTTTGAACAATATATGGAGGAATAATTAATGGACATCTAAGTGCACGCTTAAAATAACATGTTTAAATAGAAAATGAGCCGAAATTATGATATATTATAGTTATTGATATCAAAGTTTGGCTCTTTTTACATAAGGCACGTGTATTGGTTTATAGCAATTTGTAACAGCAAATCATTAGCTGGGTATCTACCATTAAAATATTGTAAAATTCGGTTTCTACTGTAAATATTAAGGAGAAATTAAGATGCCCAAAATACTATTACCAAATCACAATATGTCATTAAAAAAACTCTTTATTTTAAGAATTCTTGAGAATTTAGGTGTGCTTTTACAACCGTTTTACAATTTTTAAAAGGAGTTCCGATATGATAATATATATAAATTTGGGGATAAAAGCATATTAAGGCTAATTTATAGGAGAAAATAGAATGCTAAATTATTTAAATAACAACTTAATGTTAATAAATGAATATGAAGAATTATATAAGAATGGAATTTATATTAATACTCTACTAAACAAATTTAAGACAGAGGAGTTGGTGGTAAATAGTGGGTTTGAATATGGGAGATTTAGAGTATTCATAGATAGTTGTTTATTACTGCTGAATAAAGAAAAACTTAACCACTATTATAAAAACAAGTATAGCTTTAAAGGATTTTTTGATGAAATTGGCAATGATGATGAACTAAAGGATTACATTAAATTTGTTAAGAATGAACGAATAACTTCAGATATTTCTGGTGAATATCTTTACTATTCTTTAGAAAAAAAGACAAAAACACCTTGGGATCAAGTTGCGACGATAAGAAATGCAATGGCACATATGCAATATGGGCACTTTATGTCACAAAAAAGCGGATTAATAATTTATTATGACTTATACAATAAAGATAAAGGTATTCATAAGGACTGGGGTATTGTTTTTGAACCCGTCTTACATAAATTTATTCAAATGTTTTTTAGTAATTATAGTTATGGGATATTATTTAAAAACACTTTTTTTTTAAAGTATTCTCTTGAAAAAAAGCGAAAAACTAGAAAATTTAATTTTTATGAGATAACGTGCAAAAATGAAAGTATAGAAATGTATAATGGATATAATACTAATTTGATGCGCGAATTCGCTCATATATCCCATGATCCAGAGAAAGTACTTACTTTTCTATCAAGGAATAAAGAAAAACTTAATATAATAGAAACAGATATTAAAAATATTATCGACAAGCGAAAGTATAAAAAACTTGTAAAGAGATTTAAACTTAATTGTAAAGAAGAATATTTTTATGGATTAAAAACATTACTTGATTTTGAAACTGAACTTTCGAATTTTTTAGCTCATATTGGACAACTTAACGAAGTCTTATATAAGTATTGTATAATTCGTGATAGTGGAAATTATACGACGACTGAAGTAGAATACCATAAAAAACAATTAACAAAAATGATGTTGGAGCTAAAAGAGGATGAGAATGGTAAATTTGCATTTGAGTTGGGATTTATTTATTTAAAGGCAATGAATTTTGCATTAAGGACCGAAGATGATGATTATATTAAAATTAAGTATGCTGATGTTAATGTTTCTATGTTTAATTATGTTGAAGAGTTCTTTGATAAATATTGTACAGATAATAATATTACGGAAAGCAAATTACAGAATTATATTATTGAGCGAATGAGAAATGCTTTAATGCATGGACATGTTGAAGTTTCGATAAGTAGAAGAGGCGAGGTGATATTTAGCTTTTTGGATATCTACAATAAGCGTGAAGAAAAAATTCAAATTTCTTTAGATAAATTGAAAAAATTTTTATCGCAAGAATGTCTATATAATGGAGTTCCTCAAAAAACATCGATATTAGTTGCAAAACCAATTGAAGATGCAAGAAGAAATGAAAACAGTATATAATTAAAGTGGTATTAGGAGTGTAATTTACTATTTTTGAATAATACTCTAATACGATGAACTCTTAACATATATGACCTATAATAAAGAAATATTATACATTAGTGAAAAAAGAGGAGAAGAAAAATATTGCTTCAAATTAGGAGGGATTATGAGTAAGGCATTATATTATCCGTTTATCAACATTCCGGAAGGTAGTTGGTTAACACAATCGCTATTGTATTGGGATGAATTAAGTTGTATGTCACCAAGCATTTATTTCGAACAACCAAATCTTTATAATTTACATATGCAAGAATATATTAGAGAAGGACTTGTTATACCTCTTTCACCAGCATATTTTATCTGGGATATTAAGAATTTCGAAGATAACTTTTTAGAGTATTTAGATTCGGATGATCAAGTTAGCAGAATTCAAAAACGGGTTTATAGGGGATACCGCAATAATTATTTAAATATACATTTTGAAAAACTAGGTTCAATATCCGATCAGTTGATAAAGCGCGGACTAGCATTTAAAGGTCAAGAAGAATGGTTATTGGTAGAGCCATATGTAGCAATTAAATTCATGACATATTTATCATTTCTAATTGGTAGCATAACAAATTATGATCCAATAACAACAGAGAATAATTCTCGATATAATTTTAGGAAGCTTCCACAGAGTTTTAAATATTCAAATCTAAATAACAGTGGAGATATAGAAATAAATAATTATACTGTAAAAATAAATGAATTGTGGACATCAGACAAAATAAGGATTAGTAGAGAAAAGATTTTGAATAATTTATTACCAGCACCATTAGGAAAAATTTCAGCAATAGATTTATTGAGATTTAAGGACAAGCATAGTGTTTCACTAAATGCTTTTAGAAATTATGTAGAAGGATTCTTAATAGATTACGAATCAACAATTGATGAATTGAAAGAAAGTAAAATGGAAATGTTTCTAGCTAATTCCAGAGAACAACAGAGACAACTTGAAGAGGAGATGCATAAATATGGTTGGAAGCATATAAATAGATTTGATTTAGTTCTTTATGGGTTGGATTTATTGACAACATTTAATGCATATCAAGATATGGATATGAGAAATGTTTCATTAGGATTAACGAAATTTGGAATTACTATTTTAAAGAGTCTTTCTGATAATGCCCAAAGACTTAATAATATTAATAAAAAGCCTATGTCTTATATCATAAATGCTTCTAGAATTATTATATAATTAATTTCTTAACTTTTAGTGATGTGGGGATAAATTACTTATAAAGAACAAATTTTGCAAATGCATCTTGTATCAGAAAATAAGAAGCAGTGTAAGTGATTGTTGAGAGTATATATTTGTGGAGTGATATAATCATCAGACTTAACAGTATAACTTTTAGTTAAAACTTATACTGATTAATATAAGCAAATATAGAAGTTGTAATAAGTATTGAAAAATCGGGGACTGATAAAACAAGGGTGTTAATTAAATGATAAAAATACTCTTCTGTTCGCACGGTATGGTATGTTAATTATAAAAAATCTTTGGTGATTAGGTAACCGCAAATTAATCCGACGGCATTTACAACTTTTTTATTATGTTCTGATATGATAAAATTTTTAGCAACATATGGGCAGCAAAATATTAGTACTTTTTATAAATTGGAGAAGATAAATGAAAATAGGTAAAACAGTTTTTAAAGTATGGGCAATAAATATTTTCAAATTTTTATTATGGGCGCTATTAAACTATATTATATTTAATATATTAAATACATTTGGTATGTTGAGAGTATTTGATATAAATATGATTCCCATTTTATCAATGCGACATGTTGCAATTATTAATGTAATATTGATAGCGATTTTTTTTCTTTGGTCAGTAAAAAAGGACGTAATATCTGGTATACACATTACAGTGAAAAATTATGCTTATTCTATCAGAATGGGGTTATTTCTATTTGGAATCATTACTTGGGTAAAATGTAAGAACAACTATGCTTTAGAACTTACATTTATGGTAGAGATACTATTTTTATTTTTGATATTAGAGTATGAGGTAACTAGAATATTTGTTTATAAAGAAATAGATACGCAAAAAAAAATATCAAATTATACAGAAAAGTCGGTTGTTGGACGAACACAACTAACACAACCACAAGAGAAGGCTTTATATCAGTTGATTAAAGTCCTTGATAGGCGTACATTTGAAGAGAGTTTTAATATTGGATTAATAGCTGCATGGGGTAAAGGAAAAACTAGTATAACGGATACATTAGTAGAAGAGCTACAAGATAGACAGAAGGGGGAAAATAAGTATTTCTTATTAAAAATTAATACACAAACTTTTAATGGAACAGGTAATATAGTTGAATACGTAAAAGAATATTTTTATTGTTTATTTAAAAAATATGGGATTGTTAGTTTTGAAGGAAAAGCAAATGTGGCATTTCTTTCAACATTGGCTTCAATGTTACAGGACGCAGGGGCACCAACTACAATGGCAGATGCGTTAAGTGGAAAGAATAGCTCTTACTTTTACGATATAGAAAATGAAAGACAATTGTTTTCAAGACGTGTACAGAAACTTCTTTTAATATCTGGAAGAAAAAATATTATTTTTATTATAGATGATGCTGACAGAGGTGATATAAAGCTAAAGGTGCTACAGTTATTAGGAGAGTTTGCACATATTAGAGGAATAATTAGTATTATATCATTAGATGAAGATGAAAATGTGGTGTTACGTCATAGTGTAAATGGCTGTAATGGTGAAGATAATTCAATTAATACAGATGATTATGCTGTATATAATATGCTTGATAAATATATACACATCAGAGTTAAGGTTGAAGATTCATTACATATAGAGAATGAAGAAAGTATTAAACGGCAAATTCTATTAGCTAATAATAATATTCCAAGAATAGAAAAGCGATTTGTAGATTGTAATTGCTTGAATAATGAAATAAGTATTTTTTCAGATGTGAAAGATTATCAAACCACCAGAATGGTAAGCAGTAATCACTTTTCTGTTGATGATGCAAGTATATTTACTGAATTATTTTTTGATAATTTAGGAATTAATGAAAAGAGTTTTGGAAAATATCTAGAAGATATTGTGATGGATTATATTTATCGAAGTAAAGAACTTTCTCCATATATTCAAAAAATGTTACAGATTAATTTAACTGAATGGGATTTGGACTTATGGAGTGTTTATTCTAATTGGACATCTGCTGGAATAAATGCGGACGATAATTTTGATTGGCTTATGAGATTAAGGAATACTTCTAATCAATATTTTTACAATATTTGTTATTTAACAGAAGGTTTATTAGGAATAGAAGATGATAAGATAGAGGTCAAACAAGAGATAGAAGATTTGCAAGATGTTTATGATTATTATTTTCAGAAGAAGTTTTCAATTCCTGGAGAAACATGGGAAAAGCGTAATCAAACAAAAGTGCATTACTCTGGATTTACTGATTCTATTCGTATTATTTTTACTATGGAAGAAGGAGTAGAAATAAACAATTTTATTAAATCTAATAAATATATAGAAGCAAGTTTGATTGTTAAAAGTAAGTTAAATCCTGTTAGTAATTTATTGACGCAAGTGGCTCTTCTTGCAGATTTTGTGGCATATATGCGTAAAATTACAAATAACTATCGAACATTTAAAATGCAACTTAGAGAATCAGAATTACTTGAATTAAATTATTTGGATTACCTAATAAAAGAATGGAAATCAAATTCTAAAGCAACAATATTAATTGAAGAAATAAAGATGCAATTTGAATTCTTAAAAGATATACAGTTTACATGGTTTAGTTTGAATTCATTTATAAATATGATTCTTTTTAATACATATATAACAGATTTTGGTAGAAGATATATTGATTTAGATTGGCAAAATTGCCGTTTGTGGATTTATTATGGAGAAAACCGTAAATTAGTAGTTATATCTAGAAAATTAGACAAACAAGCAAAACACACTATTGTGGATACAGTGGGGAATCCGGTTAATAATGTATCTCAAAGTGAAATGCAAGCAATAATCGAGAAAGCAAAGTATATTGTTTAAAATTAAATAATATTATAACAGGTAAAACAGAGATATATTTAAGGTAATTATATTTTTGTTTTTTATTCACTTTCATTAAATGGTCTAATGCATATTCAATGAATTGGATAATAACTTTATGGATTGGATATAAAAAGTTGAGCAAATTTGTTGATGAGCATAAAGAGGAATCATTTGCACTTTGGAATGGTACAAGGACACAAATTAAACGTGTATTATTTGAAAAATATATTGATGAAAAATTAGATGTAATTTAATAGGTATAAAATATACCTAACACGAATATTGCTAGATTCTGAGCCGTGTGTATGGTATATTATTAAGTAGCACACCGTGGCTCTTTGCTATGAAGGGAGCAAATGACATTGCCTGATATAGTTAGACGAGACAATAAAAATCGTAAATCTGTATATAGTTGGAAGCTTACAGAGGCAGATACAGTGCCGAAGAGTAAACGCAACGATATATTTTTAAGAGAAAAACAGATACAGAAATGCTTAAATGATGATATTGTACTCGATGGCGGATAGATGACAGTTCTTGATTTAGTTTAGAAATATGTATCACAGAAACGTGGAGTATGGCATAACACATAAGCAAATTATAAATTTGTCATTAATATCATCAAAAAGGAACTTCCTACAATAATCCCACATGTAGCACGCCACACATTTTGTAGGTAACATGGCTAAGTCAGGTGTTAATCCAAAGAAATTACAATATATCATGGGACATTCTGATATAGGTGTGACACTTAATACATACACTCATTTGCAGTTTGAGGATTTAGATGATGAAATGGAGAAAGTGTGTGTATAAAATATGCGTGGTCTACAACTTTTGGATTTAGACCATATTTTAGACCAAACGATTGCCAAACCATACCAAGTTATACCGAATTATGCCACGAAATATCCAAAATCCCTTTGCCGCAAACTTACCCCAAAAAGTCTGGAAACCCACCAAAATAGCTATATACCCAGTAATTTCAAGGAGAAATCAAACATGACAAAAATCCTATTCGTCTGCCACGGCAACATATGCAGAAGCCCAATGGCAGAATTCGTACTAAAAGACATGGTTGAAAAGGAAGACCTATCATACGATTTCCATATCGCCTCCGCTGCTACGAGCAGAGAGGAGATAGGAAATCCAGTTCATTCCGGTACCAGAAATAAGCTGCGTCAGCATGGAATTTCCACAGAAGGAAAATATGCCATACAGCTTACCAAGAAGGATGCCGAGCAATACGACTATATCATCGGAATGGACGCGCATAACATTACTAATATCAAAAGAATTATCGGGGAAGATTATAGCGATAAGGTATTCAGACTTTTGGATATTACTTCGGCACCAAGAGATATCGCGGACCCTTGGTATACAGGAGATTTTGAGCAGACATACAGAGACGTTTATGAGGGCTGTCAGGCATTGCTTGGCAGGTGCCTTTCTAAATAAACGCAGAAAGGAGCAGAAAATGGATTTAAAGGAAATTATGCAGCAGAACGTATATGTGGTGGTGGGAGATACTTTGAATGAAGAAAAGTATGCTTACCGAATTAAAAATGAATTAATCAACGAGGGCTATAAGGTGTATGCGGTCGGAAAAGAACTGGCATCCATCAACGATGTGACAGAGCCGATTGACATTATCGATTTGTGTATTCACCCGGCAAAGGGTTTAAAGCTGATGCAGGAATGTAACAAAGAATTTAAGTCGATTGTGATTCAGCCGGGTGCGGAGAGTGATGAGCTGCTTGCCTACCTGAAAGAAAAAAATTATGATTTTATAGAAGGATGTTTGTTAGTCGGAATTCGCCTGTACAGTAAGAATAAAGCGGAATAGTAAAAAAACAGAGGATGTGCTTTGCACATTCTCTGTTCATTTAATCCTACTTGTACTCTAGGAAAAACCTTGTTATAATCGAATGTAGACAAAACAAAGTTGGAGAAAAACACATGAATTTATTAACAATTGAAAATATGACGAAGTCATATACAGATAAAATACTTTTTCAAAATGCGAGCTTTAGCATAAACGAAGGCGAAAAAATCGGAGTGATTGGTGTCAACGGAACCGGCAAGTCGACCTTGCTTAAAATTGCGGCAGGCTTGGAGGTGCCCGAGGAGGGCACGGTGACAAAGGGAAACCAAGTGTACATCAGATATTTGGCACAAAATCCCGTCTTTGAAGACAATGCCACTGTTTTGCAGGCGGTATTGGAAGGTAATATCACCAAGGAAAACGAATGGTCCATCGAAAGTGAAGCAAAATCGATTTTGAATAAGCTTGGTATTACGAAGCACGATGCGCTGATTCAGCATATGTCCGGCGGACAGAAGAAAAGAATCGCACTTGCTGCGACAATCATTGCACCTGCGGATATTTTGATTTTGGACGAGCCGACAAACCACTTGGATAATGAAATGTCCCAGTGGCTGGAGGATTATTTAAAGAAAAGAAAAGGTGCGTTGCTCATGGTAACGCATGACAGATATTTTTTGGACAGGGTGTCAAACCGCATTATTGAGATAGATAAGGGCGCAATTTACAGCTATGTAGGTGGTTACTCCCAGTTTCTGGCGCTCAAGGCATCAAGAGAGGATATGGAGAATGCCACGGAGAGAAAAAGACAGTCCATTCTTCGAAATGAGTTGGCTTGGATTAGCAGAGGAGCGAGAGCACGTTCTACCAAGCAGAAGGCACGTATTGAACGTTATGAGGAAATGGTTGAGATAAAAGCACCGGTGAGGGATGAAAGCGTTGAGATGAGTTCACTTTCCTCCCGTTTAGGACGAAAAACTGTAGAGGTGCACGAGGTGAACAAGGGGTATGGAGACAGAACGCTGATACACAATTTTGACTATATTTTTTTAAAGGGCGACCGGATTGGAATTATCGGACAAAACGGCTGCGGAAAAAGTACACTGCTTAAAATTATTTCCGGCGTGATAGAGCCGGACAGTGGTTATGTTGAGGTGGGTACGACGGTAAAAATAGGGTACTTTTCTCAGGAAAACGAATATATGGATGAGAATCTGAAGGTCATTGAATATATAAGAGAAGGAGCAGAATACATTGAGACGGCAGACGGCAAAATCACGGCATCCCAGATGTTGGAACGCTTTTTATTTGACGGAACGCTTCAGTGGAGTCAGATTAAAAAGCTGTCAGGCGGGGAAAAAAGAAGACTTTATCTGCTTCGCATTTTGATGGAGGCACCAAATGTGCTTATACTAGATGAGCCGACAAACGATTTGGATATCCAGACAATGACGGTGCTGGAGGACTATCTGGACAGCTTTGACGGGATTGTAATTACCGTATCTCACGACAGATATTTTCTGGACAGGGCAGTAAGCCGGCTTTTTGCATTTGAACAGGGTGGAAATATACGACAGTTTGAAGGCTCCTACAGTGAATATGCAGCCGAGCAGTCTGTAACGACGGAGAGTGAAAGTGCTGCGGCGACACAGACGGAGAAGGCAAAGACAGAACGAGTGAGGACCCAGAAGCTCAAATTCTCTTATCAGGAGCAGAAAGATTACGAGACGATTGAGGAAGAGGTTGCTAAGCTGGAAGAAAAGCTTGAAAAGACAGAGAAGGAAATTGAGTTAGCTGCAACGGACTTTCCGAGGCTAAATAAGCTGATGGAAGAAAAGACTGAGTTGGAAGCGAAGCTGGAAGAGAGGATGGAACGCTGGATGTATCTGACCGAGCTGGCGGAGAAAATTGAAGCGGAAAAGAGTATAAAATAGAATGACGGGGTACTTGGTATGAGGACGGATAGTAAGGGAAAGGCAAAAATAAAGATAAAAGCAGGGAATACGATTGCGCTTGGAGTTACGATGTCTAAGGAGGGGGTCAATTTTGCAGTTGCAGTGGAGGAGGGAGTTTCCTGCACGCTGGTGTTATATCTTTGTGGTGAGGGCGAACCAATACTTACCCTGCCTCTGAAAGAGGAGGAGAAAACAGGAGATATCTATACGGTTTTTATTGAGAGATTAGAACCGGCTTCCTATGAATATATCTATCTTTTGGATAATGAAGTCTACTTGGACCCCTATGCGAAACGCATTGTGGGAAGGGAAGTATGGGGACAGTTAACAGAGAAAACGAAGCTTCGAGCTGCTTTTGATTTTGCAGAGTTTGATTGGGAAAATGACAAGCCGCTTGCGATACCTTATCATGAGGTTATCATGTATTCTCTTCATGTGCGAGGATTTACCAAGCATTCTTCTTCAAAGGTAAAAAATAAAGGATATTTTGAGGGCGTTGTGGAGAAAATTCCATATTTAAAAGAGCTGGGAGTCAACCAAATTGAATTGATGCCGGCATATGAGTTTGATGAAATTATGCCGCAGCAGGAAAATAACATGGAATATATCCAATTTAGCGAAGATAAGCCATATCGGATTAATTATTGGGGTTATTCAAAAGCAAATTATTTTGCGCCTAAGGCATCCTATTCCCAAAATACAGATTGCATTTATTCTTTTAAGAATATGGTCAAGGAGCTGCATAAAAATGGAATAGAGGTTGTGATGGAATTTTATTTTCCGGCAGGGACCAACCCGAATTTAATTTTGGACTGCGTAAAGTATTGGGTGGAGGAATATCACATTGATGGGGTACATTTAAACAGCGATGTCGTTCCGGTTGAGATATTGGCTTCATCGCCGCAGTTAAGCCGCATAAAGATCATGACGGAGGGGTTTAATCTAGGAAGATTATATCGGGATAACAAGGTACCCTGTTTTAAAAATCTGGCAGAATACAGCGACGGCTTTTTGGTGGATATCCGCAGATTTTTAAAGGGTGATGAGGACCAGTTAAATGCGATAGCTTACCGCCTTCGAAGGAATCCTAATCAGTTTGGTGTCATCAACTATATCGCCAATCACAACGGTTTTAACCTGATGGATATGGTATCCTACGACATTAAGCGCAATGAGGCAAACGGTGAAAACAACAGAGACGGTACAAGCTATAATTATAGCTGGAACTGTGGAGTGGAAGGTCCTACAAGGCGAAAATCTGTTGTGGAGCTTAGAAAGAGGCAGATGAAAAACGCACTGCTTTTGCTGCTTTTGGGGCAAGGCGTTCCTAAGCTTTTTGGCGGTGATGAAATAGGTTTTTCACAAAAGGGTAATAATAATCCTTACTGTCAGGATAATGAAATCTCATGGATAAACTGGCAGGGTGAGAAAAAACAAAAGGAACTGCTTGACTTTACGAAGAAGCTTATCACCCTGAGACGTGAGCATCCTATACTCCATGCGCCGAAGGAACTAAAGATTATGGATTATTTATCCTGTGGCTATCCTGACTTATCCTATCATGGAAAAAAGGCATGGTATCCGGAGTTTGAAAACTATAACAGGCAGATTGGAATCATGTACTGCGGAAAGTATGCAAAGGATAAAAAGGGCAAAGAAGATGATTTTATCTATATCGCATATAATATGCACTGGATTGAGGCTGATTTTGCCCTTCCGAGTTTGCCCAAGAATAAGGAATGGAAGGTTATAATAGATACCGCGGCAGACGGCGAGGGACAATTAAAGCCGGTACAGAGAAACATAAGGGTAAAGGAAAGAAGCATCGTTGTACTGATTGGAAAGTAGAAAAGATTGAGGAATAGCATGAAAGCAATAGAACATTTTAAAACAATAACACATCATAAAATATTGGTTATGCAAGGCTGTTTTAAGTTAGGTCTGTATAAGCAGGGACTTCTGCATGATTTGTCCAAATATTCTCCGACGGAATTTATTGTGGGCTGCAAATACTATCAAGGGGTAAGAAGTCCAAACAATGCAGAGCGCGAGGATAAAAAATATTCAGAAGCATGGATGCACCACAAAGGAAGAAACAAGCATCATTATGAATATTGGACGGATTACAGTTTAGATGGAAAGGGAATTGTGGCGGTGCCGATGCCTAGAAAATATGTGGCAGAGATGTTTGTAGACAGGGTTGCTGCTTCAAAAACCTATGAGAAAGAGAATTATGACCAGACAAAGCCCTTGGAATATTTCCTAAAGGGAAAGGGACATTATCAGATGGCAAAAAAGACCAGTGATGAACTGGAAAAGTTATTGGGTCTTCTTGCTCAAACGGGTGAAAAAACAACCTACTGGTATATCAAAAATAATTTTTTGAGCGAGAGTAATGAGGCAGCTTTTGCGAAAAGAGTTGAAAAATGGTAGGAAATAGAGTAGAATTTGAAAGTGAAATAGACAAATAATTAACATTTTTATAAAGGAGAAATATTATGAGTAAAAAACCTACAGTTTTGATGATACTTGACGGATTTGGCTTAAATGAGAGAAAAGACGGCAATGCGGTTGCGATTGCAAATAAACCTGTAATTGACAAGCTTATGGCAGAATACCCTTATGTGAAAGGCTATGCAAGCGGTATGGCAGTTGGTCTTCCTGACGGACAGATGGGAAATTCCGAGGTAGGACATTTGAATATGGGCGCAGGCCGTATTATTTACCAGGAGCTGACCAGAATTACAAAAGAGATTAATGACGGAGATTTCTTTAAGAATGAAACCTTGCTGACGGCAGTAGAAAATGCAAAGGCAAACAACTCAGCCTTGCATTTGTTCGGTCTTTTGTCTGACGGTGGTGTGCACAGTCATATCACACACTTATATGGATTATTGAAGCTTGCTAAGCAGCAGGGATTGGAAAAAGTATATGTACACTGCTTCCTTGACGGACGTGATACACCTCCGGCATCAGGAAAGGGCTTTGTGGAGGCACTTACTGATAAGATGAAGGAAATCGGTGTCGGTGAGATTGCAAGTGTAATGGGACGTTACTATGTAATGGATCGTGATAACAGATGGGATAGAGTAGAGCTCGCTTACCGCGCAATGGTAAACGGTGAGGGTGAGACAGCAGAATCGGGAGCAGAGGCAGTTCAGATTTCCTATGATGCAGGGAAAAATGATGAATTTGTTCTTCCTACTGTTGTGAAAAAAGACGGCAAGCCGGTAGCGACAGTTCAGGATAAGGATTCCGTTATTTTCTTTAACTTCAGACCGGACAGAGCAAGAGAGATTACAAGAGCTTTCTGTGATGATAAATTTGAGGGATTTGATAGAGGAAAGAGACTGGAGCTTACCTATGCGTGCTTCACAGAATATGATGTGACTATTCCGAACAAAATCGTTGCTTTCCATAAGGTTGCAATCACAAATACCTTAGGAGAATTTTTAGCTGTAAACGGAAAGACACAGGCTAGAATTGCCGAGACAGAAAAATATGCTCATGTTACATTTTTCTTCAATGGCGGTGTGGAAGAGCCAAACAAAGGAGAAGACAGAATATTAGTAAAATCACCTAAGGTTGCTACCTACGATTTACAGCCGGAGATGAGTGCTTACGAGGTTTGCGACAAATTGGTCGATGCAATTAAATCCGATAAATATGATGTGATTATTATCAACTTTGCAAATCCTGATATGGTAGGACATACCGGAATTGAGAATGCAGCGGTAAAAGCGATTGAAGCGGTGGATACATGCGTTGGAAGAGCTTATGATGCAATCAAAGAGGTAGACGGACAGATGTTTATCTGTGCTGACCACGGAAATGCAGAGCAGCTTGTTGATTATGAAAACGGCGGAAGCTTCACGGCACATACAACCAATCCGGTTCCGTTTATTCTGGTAAACTATGATGAAGCTTACACGTTGAGAGAGAATGGCTGTCTTGCAGACATTGCTCCGACTATGATTGAAATGATGGGAATGACACAGCCGGCTGAAATGACAGGCAAATCTCTTCTTATTAAAAAATAATTTTTTATATAATACACAATAAAAATAGGAAGATGGTGCGAAGATTGCAACATCTTCCTGTTTTTTGTAGAATATTTTAGAAAAAGGTGTTATAATATACAAAAAAATATGAGGTGGAGAGAAAAAAATGGAAGAAAAGCAGATTCTACGCATTAACAGGCTATTGTTTATAGCATTATCACTCACAACGGTATTTTTGACAATCGGTTTACTGTCACAGTTGGCACTGGCAGGCTTGCCTCCGATGACAAGCGTTGTTCCGCTTGTGCTTATACTTGCTATTTACATAGGAGATATCATCATCTTTGCAAGCAAAAAATTGCACCGTGTTTTGTTGCCATATGCAGCAATTACGTTTTCGGTCGCATATACCTTGATTTTATTATCAAGTCCGACCAATTTAGTCTATCCGTACATGATTCCGATTATTCTTATTATGATGTTATATTTGAATAAGAAAATTTCTACATTGGCGGGAATTTATTTTATAGCGATTAATATAGTGAAAATCATTATGGTGGTTACAGCAGCGGCAAATCCGCAGGATGTAGTTGAGTATGTCATGATTGAACTTATTATCAGTGTATTGATCGGTATGGCGAGCATCATGGGAACGAATTTGTTGATTCTTTTCTTTAAGGAATCTGCGGAAAAGATTAATTTGGCTTCGGTTCGTAACCAAAAGATGGCAGAAGAGGTTGTGGTATCCGCACAGCATGTATTGACTCAGGCAGAGTCTTCGGCGGCGGTGCTTGATGAGATTGTAAGTACGACAAATACAATCAGCAACTCATTGCGGGATATTAATGACAGCGCTAATATGACAGCGGATAACATTGAACAGCAGACAGTTATGACGAATTCCATTCAGAATGTAATCAATGAAACCTTTAAGAAAACAAAGGAAATTGTTGAGATTGCTTCCGTGTCCTCCGAGTTTGTGGAGAGCGGTGTAAATGCTATGAAGAAGCTGATCAGCCAGTCGGACCAGTCTATACAGTCAGGATATGAGATGAATACAGCAGCGGAAGAGATGATGAAAAAAGCGGATGATGTAAGGGATATTATCAGCATTATTTTAAATATATCATCACAGACCAATCTGCTTGCATTAAATGCTTCGATTGAGGCGGCAAGAGCAGGAGAGGCAGGAAAAGGCTTTGCGGTTGTTGCGGATGAAATAAGAAAACTGGCAGAGCAGACGCGTCAGGCAACAGAGGATATCTCTGGTATATTGGATGAGCTTGCAGTCAATACGACAGCGGTTTCTGACAAGGTAAAATATACGGTTCATACGACCAAAGAGCAAAAGGAATTGATTGATGCGACAAGAGAGAACTTCTCCAATATTGAAGAAAAGATTTATGCATTGAGCAGTAATGTGAATGAAGTAAATCAGAGAATGGGAGAGATGTTTGATTCCAACAACAGTATTGTGGATGCAATCAGCAATCTGTCCGCTACAAGTGAAGAAATATCAGCAAGCACAGAGCAGGCGTTCAGTACGAGCGAAACAAATGTAGAAGGGGTAAGGAATTTTGCTCAGATTATGAAGGATATCACGGCAACGATTGAAAAGCTTGCAAATTATAAAATAAACTAAAGATGAGGGTGTCCTAAGTCATATTATGACTTTTGGGACACCCTTTTTAGATTAACCCATTCCTTCCGATAACGGGAGGCGGAGAGGTTTTCTGATTTTTTAAAAACCTTATTGAAGTAGCTCATATCGGGAATACCACATTCACAGGCAATTGACTCAATGCTTTTATCAGAAAAGCGGAGCAGTTTTTTTGCCATATTAATCCGCTGGAGCTGAATGTAATTTCCGATCGTAACACCATACTGCGTTTTGAACTCCCTTGACAGATGAAATTTGCTGATATAGAACTGTTCTGCCAGTTGGTCCAGCGAGATCTTGTCCTTAAAGTTGTCATCAATGTAATTGCGGATTGCCCCGAGCTTTATCGCCATACTGTTATTGTTTTCTTCTGCTTTTTTGGATTCGGAGAAGCACAAGGTGAGAATGTCTGTGATACGCTTGGAAATTATAAGCTCTGTCAGGGTGTTATTCTCATTGTGCGCCTCGATAATTCCGTGAATAGCACTCGTAAAGCCGGTGGGGCTGTCGGTATGGAAGATAAAGCTTGGAGCTTGCTCAACAAACAGGTTGTAATAGCTCTGCACATTTTCTCCGTTAAAATGGACCCACATAAGCTCCCAAGGATCTTCCTCGCTGCTTTGGTGGGAATAGGACTGCTTGCAGTCAATCAAAACACAGTCGAGGGTATTCAGAGCATAAACCTTATTTTTTATGGTAATAACGCCTTTTCCGGCGAGCACGATAATAAAGAGAAACGAATTTAAGTTTTCTCTTTGACAGAGGTGGCTCTTTAAGCTCTTTAGCGTTCCGGCTTCCTGCATGTAAAAAAGAGAGGATTTTGCGAAAACACTCGGTGTATGCAATACCCGCTCAGAGGTCGTGATGTCTGATTTGGGAAAAGATTCATAAAATGTATTCATAGTTTCCTCCTTTTGGTAAAGTAATACATAAAGTATACTACATTTTTACGTGAAAGAAAATGGAAAATAAAGATTGAAAAAATCATGTGCCTATGGTAGAATATTTACGTTGGTTATAGGAGGTGTAACGATGGAGATTTTAAGAATCATATTAACAGTTATATTTGTTATAGATTGTATCGCTTTAACTGTAATTGTATTAATGCAAGAAGGAAAATCAGCAGGACTTGGTGCTATCAGTGGCGGAGCTACTGAGACATTTTGGAGCAAGAATAAAGGACGTTCTATGGAAGGTACTATAGTAAAGTCTACCAAATTTTTAGCAATCCTGTTTTTAGTATTAGCGGCAGTATTGAATATTAATTTTTAATTAGTAAAGTAAATATCAGTCATATAAACACTCTTGTATAAGGGTGTTTTTTATATAACAGGAAAATCTTTGTGTTTCCTATTATATAAAATATATAATGCGTGCCTTGCGAAGGGAAAGCAGCAGTTTTGTATCCGCTTGGGCGCGAAGTGTGAGCAGGGCTTACATTTTCTTGTATAATAGGAGTTTAAGAATATCCTAATTTACATATGATAAGTGTGAGAAAAGGAATATTCATTAAGATAAGGAGTTTAAATATATGGAAAAAGAATTATTGGAAGAACGTAAAAAAGTAATCTATGAGTTGATTTGCGATGAATTATATATCCCGATGAAGATAAAGGAGATTGCAATTCTGCTTCAGGTTCCCAAGGAGGACCGCGCTGACTTAAAGGAAGTGCTTGATGAGCTTTTGGCGGAAGGAAAAATTGAAATATCTAAAAAGGGGAAATTTTCTAAGGCAGAAGGTCAGTTTATATCCGGAGTGTATACCGGACATCATAAGGGCTTTGGTTTTGTGACGGTGGAAGGCATGGAGGAGGATATTTTTATCCCTGAAAATGCCACGAACGGTGCACTTCATAAGGATACCGTGCAAATCGTCTTAACAGATAAAAAAGGCGGAAAAAGGCAGGAGGGAGCAGTGGTAAAGATCCTGTCCCGCGGAGCAACAGAGGTTGTCGGAACTTTCCAAAAGAGCAAGAATTTTGGCTTTGTGATAGCAGACAACACCCGTTTTGGAAAAGATATTTTTGTGCCGTTGGAGCGCTCAAAAGGAGCGGTCACAGGGCATAAGGTAGTCGTGCAGATTACGGACTTTGGCTCAAATTCTAAAAAGCCGGAGGGCAAGGTAAAAGAGATTATCGGTCATATCAATGATCCGGGAACGGATATCATGTCTATTGTGAGGGGATATGATCTTCCGGTTGAATTTCCTGACAGAGTCATGACACAGGTTGAAAATGTATCAAATGAGGTATCGGGAAGTGATATGGCGGGACGCATGGACATCCGCGATTGGCAGACGGTTACGATAGACGGAGAGGATGCAAAGGATTTAGACGATGCCATCACAATCACAAAGGAGGGAGCTCTTTACAAGCTGGGCGTCCACATTGCCGATGTGACAAACTATGTGCAAGAGAAAAGTGCACTGGACGTGGAGGCGTTAAAGAGAGGTACGAGTGTATATCTGGTAGACAGGGTAATACCGATGCTCCCACACAAGCTGTCTAACGGTATTTGTTCTTTGAACGCTGATTGCGACAGACTTGCATTGAGCTGTATGATGACAATCGATGCAAAAGGAAATGTCGTTGATCACAGAATTGCAGAGACTGTTATTAAGGTAGACAGACGAATGACTTATACAAGCGTGAAAAAGATATTGGAGGACAAGGACGAGGCAGAGATGAATGAGTACAAGGAGCTCATTCCGATGTTTGAGCTGATGCAGGAATTGGCAGAGATACTGCGTGAAAAAAGAAGACAGAGAGGCTCCATCGACTTTGATTTCCCAGAATCCAAGATTATTTTGGATGAACAAGGAAAACCGGTAGAGATAAAGGCTTATGATAGAAATGTGGCAACGAAAATAATTGAAGACTTTATGCTTGCGGCAAACGAGACGGTAGCGCAGGATTATTTCTGGCAGGAACTTCCGTTTGTTTATCGTGTCCATGATAATCCGGACCCGGAAAAAATTCAAAAGCTGGCATTATTTATCACGAACTTCGGTTATGGACTGAAAACCTCAAAGGACGAGATACACCCGAAGGAGCTGCAAAAACTGCTTCAAAAGATTGACGGCACGCCGGAGGAAGCGCTTATCAGCAGGCTGACTCTGCGCTCTATGAAGCAGGCAAAATATGCAACGGTAAGCAACGGGCATTTTGGACTTGCCGCTCCATATTACTGTCATTTTACCTCTCCAATCAGACGTTATCCTGATTTGCAGATACACCGCATTATAAAGGATAATCTGCGCGGGCGAATGAATGAGAAAAAAATCCAGCATTACGAAAAGATTTTGCCGGAGGTTGCGATACAATCCAGTGCGATGGAGAGAAGAGCGGACGAGGCAGAGCGTGAGACGGAAAAGCTTAAAAAAGTGGAATACATGGAGAAACGAATCGGCGAAATATTCGATGGTGTTATCTCAAGCATAACGAGTTGGGGTATGTATGTGGAGCTTCCGAACACAGTGGAAGGTCTGGTGCATGTTACGGCACTTGAGGATGACTACTATTTTTATGATGAGAGTACCTATGAGATGATAGGAGAAAAGAACGGCAATCACTATAAACTGGGGCAAAAAGTCAAGGTTGAGGTGATGGCCACAGATAAAATTCTGCGGACAATTGATTTCAAAATTGTTTTGGAGGAGAGCGAAGAAGCAGAAAATGTGGAGGAATAGACAATGGCAAAAGAGGGATTTAAGCTGATTGCTAACAATAAAAAAGCAAGATTTGATTATTTTATCGAAGATACTTATGAGGCAGGAATTGCCTTGCATGGAACAGAGGTAAAATCCCTTCGAATGGGAAAATGCAGTGTAAAGGAAGCATTTATCCGTATTGAAAACGGGGAGGTGTATATTTATAACATGCATGTTTCCCCTTATGAAAAAGGGAATATTTTTAACAAAGACCCTCTTCGGGTAAAGAAGCTCTTGCTTCATCAGTATGAGATTAACAAGATAGCAGGGCAGTTGGCAGAAAAGGGCTATACGGTTGTTCCGCTTCAGGTATATTTCAAGGGAAGTCTGGTTAAGGTGGAAATTGGACTTGCAAAAGGTAAGAAACTGTATGATAAGCGGCAGGATATTGCCAAGAAGGACCAGAGACGTGAAGCAGAGAAGGAATTCAAGGTGAAGAATTTGTGGTAATTGGGAGATAGGGATACGGGACTTAAATTTTATTGTTCTAATAACTGCCAGTTGACACCTACATCCTATTCGATTATAATAAACTTACGTTTGCATACCAACAACCTCGGGGTTGTACTGGTTTCGACGGGGGTTTAGAAGTTAAGGAAGCCATTCGCGGTGCGGGACCGCGTCAATAATCCGTAAAATAAATATAAACGCAGACGAAAATTTAGCGTACGCTGCCTAATGGCAGCAGTCGACCTTAAGCCACTCGCTGCTTAAGAATTCGGCTTCGAACTTGCGAGGCACTTTGTTTCCAAAGCTTTGAGGAAATAGAAGAACTTATGAAGCTACTGAAGTCCAAAGCCTGTCATTAGGCGTTGGATAGAGGGAATGTTAAAATAATGACTGTAATGGGAGATGCCGTAATGGAAGAGCTTTCGGACAGGGGTTCGATTCCCCTCAGCTCCATACGAGATGCCTTAGTTTTTAAGGCTTAAAAAATAAAGAATAGGATAGAAGAGAATAGTAATATCTCAACTATCCTATTTTTATTTATATCACAGTAGGATAAATGCGATAAAAACAGTTATACTATTTTATTATTATAAAATAAGGAGTTGAATGGAGCTATGATAGAACAGGATACAATAAAACTGTTGCGGGAGTGTGATTCGGGCATAAAAATGGGAATTGCGTCAATCGATGATGTCTTAGATTATGTTTGCAGCAATACATTTAAGCAATACTTGAATGACTGCAAAAATGAGCATGCCAAATTAAAGGATGAAATACAAACATTGTTGGATGAATTTCATGATGATGGCAAAGATCCTAATCTAATGGCAAAAAGTATGTCTTGGATGAAAACAAATGTGAAATTGGTCATGGATGAATCAGATGAAACAATTGCTGACTTGATAACAGACGGGTGTAATATGGGAGTAAAGTCGCTTGGCAGATATTTAAATCAATACAAAGCAGCTGACGAAAAATCAAAAGACATTGCAAAACAGCTTATTAATATTGAAGAAAAACTTGCTAAAGATATTCGTCAGTTTTTATAACCGGAAAGAAAAACGATTCAAAGAGAAATGTTAGGTGAATAAAAAAGAATGTGCCTTGGCCCATTCTTTTTTATACGCTACTTATTCACAACAACCAAGCTATCATAAATCACATGTATCTTTTCCTCATCTCTAAGCTTTGGAAGAACATTCTTGGATTTATCGTAAATTACATAATTTGCTTTTTGGTCGCTCTCGTGGCTGTGTTCTTTGACAAGAACAGCTTTATTGCCTCGATATTCCTTGATATAGTCGCTGAATTCACCCGCCCAGTCTGCGTCTAGGATAAGGAGAATATCAGCAGCAGCAATAGCATTTTTTGCCTTTGTCAGTTTATTATTGTCAATCATTTCTCCATACATTTTGATTTCTGGCCTTATAGTGGAATTACATTCCAAGCATTTTGGCAAGCCCTTGCTCTGGATGATATAATCAACGGAATAGCGCTGTCCACATTTTGGACAATAGTTCTCGGCGGAGTTTCCGTATAGATCAATCACATTCTTGCAGCCTGCACGCTGAGAGAGGTTAAAAATATCTTTTGTTATAATATATTTCAGCTTTCCGGCTTTTTCAAGCTGAGCAAGTTTATAATGGGCAAGACTGGGCTTATGCTTCTCTTTTAAGATTTCTTCCTTATAAATATCAAAAAATTGCTTGGTTCTTGTCTTATAAAAGCCGATGCTGTAAACCTCTTCCATTGATTTACGATATTTGTTTTCAAAATTATAAAAGTAGTCTTGCGCTAAATATTCGGGGTAGCCACAATCATAGGCCATACCACGTCCGGCAATACACACGATATTATTCGAGTGATTTATTAATGAATCTAATTCTTTAAGTTTCATATATTCCTCCTTTATGGTTTGTAGTTGTGTACCCTTGTGAAATTTTAATCTATCTATTATTGATAGTATACATTACATGTATAATTATTTCAATATTCAAAAGAAATTTTATAATTATACAAAAATAATTAAAGATATCCTAAAATATTAAATAATTATAAAGAAAAAATAAAAATTAAGAAAATTCAACAAGCCACATAAATTATGTTTATGTTTACCTAAAATTATTTATTCTAAAACCTACTATGTTTTTTTATTGAACAAGAGATTAAAATAACAAGAAAAATAAATTTAGATAAATAAAACTAACTTTTCGAGCAAAAATAAAACTGTCTCAGATGAGCCAGCTTTATTGTATCATAGGAAATTACTTTACAATTTCCTATGATACAAAAATTATTTATGCGCACAAATGCAAGTGGAAGATGTCACTATATGACTTCATTCAGCGCGACAAAGCAGCCAAGTCCCTCATGAGTGAGGTATTAAGGAGTTGATGCGGACTTGTCCGCTTTGTTTTAAGACAAGTAAACGATAAGATATTTTTGCTATGAGAAAGTCATATTTGATACATAGCTTTGCATGGCTTCCTTTGATTTGATGTTTCTGGCACCTTCAATCAGCTCATCTTGTTTACTTTTGGGTAACTTTGAAAATTGATTTAACACATCGCTGTGCAAAGCAAGCTCCATCGTAAAACCAATTGGCAGTTCTTCGTTATTTATCATAATATCACCTCCTTAAGTAGTGTTTGTGATTTAAAAAATTTTAACCATTAAATATAGTAAGTTTCACAAATTTAAAAATTTGATGATATATGTTTAAATAATGTGTGAACTGACTTGATATATAGCTTGTTTTTATAGTAAAGTACAGTATAGTAAGACAAGAATAAATAGAAATTTGTTATAAAATCTGTTAAGATATTTATCAGAAGTAAAATTTAGGATATTTAGGAGAGGCGCTATGGCAAAGAAGAAAAATGGCTTTGATCCTGAAGGGTTTTCGTTTAATAATAAGCTGAAAGATAAATAAAATTTGGAGGGAAAATCATGAATCATGAGAAATTAAAAATTCTGGTTGTAGACGATGAGAGCAGAATGAGAAAATTAGTAAAAGATTTTTTGGTAAAGCAGAATTATGAAGTAATTGAGGCGGCAGATGGAGCAGAGGCGTTAGAGCATTTTTATGCAACGAAAGATATCGCTCTTATTATTCTGGACGTAATGATGCCAAACATCGACGGCTGGCAGGTGTGCAGAGAGGTAAGAGAGTGCTCGAAGGTTCCTGTCATCATGCTGACGGCAAAAGGAGATGAGCGCGACGAGCTGCAAGGCTTTGAGCTTGGAGTGGATGAGTATATCGCAAAACCGTTTAGTCCTAAGATTTTGGTTGCCAGGGTGGAAGCGCTGCTTCGGCGTGCGAATGTCTTGAATAAAGAGGATATTATGAAGATAGGCGGAATTGAGATTAACAAGGTGGCTCATATGGTATACATTGATCAAAATCCGGTGGAATTAAGTTTTAAGGAATTTGAGCTTTTGACCTACTTTGTTGAAAATCAGGGAATTGCACTATCGAGAGAGAAGATTTTAAACAGCGTGTGGAATTATGATTATTTCGGCGATGCAAGAACAATTGATACCCATGTGAAAAAATTGAGAAATAAGCTTGGTGAAAAAGGAAACTATATCAAAACCATATGGGGAATGGGTTATAAGTTTGAGGTAGAATGATGAAATGGTCGCTAAAAAAAGAAATCGCTTCTATATTTATTATTTTGATGACGAGCACGCTCTTTTTGTGCTGGTTTGTCAACAATACATTTTTGGAGCGGTACTATGTTGAGAATAAAGAAACAGTCCTGTTGAACGCCTACCGTGCGATTAATCAGGCAGCAAGTGATGACAGCCTTCTGTCAGAGGATTTTTTGATTCAGCTTGAAAAAATTTCCTCCACGGGAAATATATCCATACTTGTCATGGACGCGAGCGGTGCGGTGAAAATGTCATCGGTGAATGAGATTGGAATATTAAGCACACAGCTTCTCAACAATATTTACGGAAAGAGCACGGATAAGACAACGGTACTTGCAAACGGAGATAGCTATGTGATTCAGCAGACGAAGGACAGCAAGATGAACAGCGATTATCTGGAAATATGGGGAAGTCTCGAAAACGGGAACTGGTTTATTATGAGGACGGCTCTGGAGAGTATCAGGGAGAGTGTTCAGATTGCAAACCGATTCTTAAGCTATATTGGTGTATGTGCAGTTATGATTAGTGCATTGATTATATGGACGGTGTCGGAGCAGATATCCAAGCCGATTTTGGAACTGGCGCATATATCAAAGAGGATGACGACGCTTGATTTTGAAGCGAAATATATGAGAGGCGGAAATGATGAGATTGCGATTCTCGGTAACCATATTAACCAGTTGTCGGAGACGCTTGAAAAAACGATATCGGAGTTGAAAACGGCAAACAATGAATTAAAGACGGATATTGAGAAAAAAGAACAGATTGATGAGATGCGAAAAGAATTTTTATCAAACGTATCCCATGAATTAAAGACACCGATTGCGCTTGTACAAGGCTATGCGGAAGGGTTGAAGGAATGTATCAATGATGACGAGGAAAGCAGGGACTTTTACTGTGATGTTATCATGGATGAGGCAAATAAGATGAATCGAATGGTTCAAAAGCTTTTGACGCTGAACCAGCTTGAATTTGGAAATGATGTTATTACGATGGAGCGATTTGATATCATTGCGTTAATCCAGGGGATTATTCAGGCTTCCGACATTTTAATTAAGCAAAAGGAAGTAAAGGTGATTTTTGCCGAAAAAGAGCCGGTTTATGTATGGGCGGATGAATTTAAGGTGGAAGAAGTATTTACGAACTATTTCAGTAATGCATTGAATCATGTTGCAAATGAAAAAATCATTGATGTAAAAATAACAAAGAAAGAGGGCAGCGTACGCATTTCTGTATTTAACACCGGGGAAAGAATTCCGGAAAAAGATTTGGACAATGTATGGGTTAAATTTTATAAAGTTGACAAGGCGAGAACGAGAGAGTATGGAGGCAGCGGAATCGGACTTTCCATTGTAAAAGCAATTATGGATTCCTTTAACAAAAAATGCGGTGTTTTGAACTACGATAACGGTGTTGAATTTTGGTTTGAACTTGATTCAAATCTTTCGAAAGAACAAGGAAAGAACAATTAACTTAAAAATTGTTGTTCAAAATGGTAAAAGGTGATAAAATATACTGAAAGTGTTTGCGAAAGAAAAAACAAAAAAAGATACAAAGAAGGGGATTGTTTATGAAAAAAATCGGTATTTTAGTGCTGGCCGCTCTGGTTTTAGCAGGATGCGGCGAGCAGCCAATAGACTTGACAGAGCAGGAGAGCCAGGCAATTGCAACCTATGCGGCGCATGTTACCTTGCAGTACGACAAAAATTACAGCAGAAAACTTGTGGCTGTTTCGACAGAAGAGACGGAAGAAGCAACAGAGGAAGTAATGTCTGATGCAGAGGAGCAGGTTAATTTGCCGCAGGATAAACAGGGGGAAGCAGCCGTGCAGAATGTAAGCGACGGTGAAGCCACAGCGGAAGGCGAAGAAGCAGTTGGGGAAGCTGAGCTTTCGGAGCCCGAGATAACGCAGGAGGCGGCGAGTATTGCCGAGTTGTTTAAGCAGGAGGACTTTCAGATTACATATGAGGGAGCACTCTTTGGCAAAAAGTATATGAACATTGACAGGGGAAACACAGCTCAAGCAAACAATGATGATTTGTTTTTAATTTTAAATTTTAAGGTTACAAATATGACAGAAGAGACGCAGGTGTGTGACATAGCATCCCTTGCTCCAAGGCTGAGAGTTTCCATAAACGGAGCGGAATATGTTGATGTGTATGACTCTATGCTGAATAACGATTTGTCAGTACTGTATACCGAAATAGGAGCGAATTCTACACAGGACGCTATTTTACTGATCGAGATTCCGCAGGAATATAATAATAATGTATCAACGCTCTCCTTAAAGTCAATTTTAGGAGACGAGGCATATTCAATCGTATTAAAATAATAGACAGCATTTGACGAAATAGGAGACATAACGATGGACAGGAAAACGCAGTATGCTAGACAATCCATTGAAAATATTTTAAACAAAGAAATCAAAGAAGGGCAGCTTGCGGGTGCCGGAATCAGTGTTATCCATAAAGGGGAAAAGGTGATACACACCTGTCTTGGGTACGCAGATATAGAAAATGAAAAGCCGGTGTCGGAGGATACCATTTTTCGAATTTATTCCATGAGTAAGCCGATTGCAGCCGTAGCTGCCATGATACAGGTGGAGAGAGGATTAATCGATATATTGGCACCGGTATCTGAATACCTTCCGGAATTTAAGGATATGACGGTGATACGAAACGGAAATATGATGCAGGCAAACCGCCAGATTTTAATTAAGGATTTGCTGTGTATGACGTCCGGCATTGTATATCCGGATGTAGATGAAGCTGGAATCTGTATGCAGAAGCTGTTTGACGATGTGGAAAGCAGGCTCGTTTCGGGTGAGCGTATCTCAACAAGGCAGTTATGTAAAATGATTGCGAAGCAGCCGCTGGCATTTCAACCGGGAAAACGATGGAGATATGGGCTTAGTGTTGACGTGATGGGAGCGGTCATTGAGGAAACCTCCGGTAAGCAGTTGTCTGAGTTTTATAAAGAGGAAATTTTTGAGCCATTGGGAATGAGAGATACAGGCTTTTTTGTGGAAAAAGGAAAGCAGGATCGTTTTTCCCAGCTCTACAAATATGAGGGCGGCAAGCTGGTGATTGATGAGGAAAGACATCTTTGTCTCACAAAGTGCTTGGAGAGCCCGAGCTTTGAATCAGCAGGGGCGGGGATTGTCTCGACGCTTGCAGATTATAATCAGTTTGTTCAGATGCTTGTGAATAACGGTACTTTAGGAAATGAAAGAATACTCGGAAGAAAGTCAGCTGAGATGTTTCAGAAGAACCACCTGACCGAAGAGCAGCTTGAATATGTGGGCTTTGATACCTCAATTGGATATGGCTACGGTAATTTTATGCGAGTGTATCAGGAGGCAAAAGAGGCAGAGAGTCTCGGCTCTGTTGGTGAATTTGGCTGGGATGGCTGGAGCGGACCGTATATGACGGTGAATCCGGCTGAGGATTTTACGATTGTTATGATGCTGCAGCGAGGCGGCTATACGAATCCGGCATTGATAAGAAAAATAAGAAATGCTGCTTATTCCATGTTATAAATAATAAAAGTGAGTAAAGGGACGTACTATATGAGGTACGTCCCTTGTTTTGTATCATAGGAAATTCCTGTCTGAATCGTTTTAATATACGATTTAAAGAGGACTCAGCCCAAAATAGTTGAGCAGCCCGCTATAAATAGCGTACGCAAACGCGTACTGCTGATTGGCAAGCTTCCAGGCATCGGATGAATTCGTGATATATCCAAGCTCTACCAAAATGGATGGCATATTTGTCCGGCGCAAAACAAAGAGACTTGGATTTAGAAGAACACCATTATTCTGCATGCCAAGTCTTCTTACAATTTCACGCAAAACTGCGTCGCCGAGCCAGTAAGCTTCACTGTATTGGGAAGCGACATATACTTCTGAACCATTTTGGTTAGGATTCTCGCTTGCGTTTGTATGGATGCTGATAAAATAATTAGCCGGCCACTCATTTGCCATAGTGACTCTTTCTGTCAAGCTGCTTAAATTATCTGTTCCGAGTACCTCTGTCGGAGAGTTTCTAGAGGTACGCACTTCGAATCTGGGATCTGCCGTCAGTAAATCGGCAAGGTAACGTCCCACCATATAGTTAATATCCGATTCATAAATACCGTTTCCCTCGGCGCCACTATTATGGTAGCCGACTGGATTGTGACCTTGGTCAATAAAGATACGGATAGCCAAACTATCACCTTCTATTAAAGAAATATGTTGTTTTAATATATGCAAAATGGGGCAGAATGTGAATAAAATGAAAACTTATAAAAATTTTAAAATATCTATTGACATCTTATGGAATATGATGTATAAATAAAACATAGTATTCATACTGATTAAGTATGAAAATAAAAGCGAATCATAAAAGAGGATAACAGGAGGATTTTATTATGGCAAATATTTATAGCAATATTACAGAATTAGTTGGAAGAACACCGTTAGTAGAATTAAATCAGATTGAAGCAGAAGAAGGTTTAGAAGCGAAGATTGTTGCAAAGCTTGAATACTTTAATCCGGCAGGAAGCGTAAAGGACAGAATTGCAAAGGCAATGATTGAGGATGCAGAGGAAAAGGGCTTACTTAAAGAAGGCAGCACCATCATCGAGCCTACAAGCGGAAATACCGGTATCGGTCTTGCTTCCATTGCAGCAGCAAGAGGCTATAAAGCAATCTTTGTAATGCCTGAGACCATGAGCGTTGAGAGAAGAAAGCTCTTAAAAGGCTATGGTGCGGAAATTGTGTTGACAGAAGGTGCAAAGGGAATGTCAGGCGCGATTGCAAAAGCAGATGAACTTGCAAAAGAAATTCCAGACGCAATTATTTTAGGACAGTTCATCAACGAAGCAAATCCTAAGACACATTTAGAGACAACAGGACCGGAAATCTGGAATGATACAGACGGTAAAGTAGATATATTGGTATCAGGTGTCGGTACAGGCGGAACGGTTACAGGCGCAGGGGAATATTTAAAGAGCCAGAATCCTAATGTGAAGGTAGTGGCAGTTGAGCCTGCAAGCTCACCTGTTTTAAGCAAAGGAACACCGGGACCTCATAAGATTCAGGGAATTGGAGCAGGTTTTGTGCCAAAGGTATTAAATACAAGTATATATGACGAAATAATAACAGTTGAAAATGATGATGCATTCGCAACTGCAAGACAGATTGGATTTAAAGAAGGTATCTTAGTAGGAATCTCCTCCGGAGCAGCTCTCTGGGCAGCAGTTCAGTTGGCGAAGAAACCGGAAAACAAAGGAAAGACCATTGTTGCCATTCTTCCGGATACAGGAGAGAGATATTTATCCACTCCATTGTTTGACTAATAAAACTATTGACAAAATATCCGAAGAGGAATATACTGTAGCAAAGTAAAGTTTTAAACCGTAGAACAAGAGTAGTAGTTATATTATGTTATTTTCAGAGAGCTGTTGGTTGGTGTGAGACAGTATTAGCAATATAGCGAATGGACTTGTGAGGGCAGCTTGAAACCGTTTGGGAGTAGACGCTGACGGGAGCCTTATCCGTTAACAACGAGGAATGCATGATAGTGCATAAATGAGTGGATGTTTTTAACATCAAACTGGGTGGTACCGCAGAAGTTAAGCTTTTGTCCCTATATTTATATATAGGGATGAGAGCTTTTTTTATATGATAGGAATTTTCTTCGAAATTTCTTAATCATATAAAAATATTATGCGCACCATGCTGATAGGAAGTAGTTGCTTTGCAACCCACACGGGTGCAAAGTGTGAGTAAACTCATGCTTTCTTATTCCTCAAAAATTTTTAGTAAAGGAGCCAAACTATGATAAAAGAAGCGATTTACAAACTGATTAACGGCAATGACTTAACCTATGAGGAAGCAAAAAAAGTTATGGAAGAAATGATGGACGGAACCGCCACACAGGCGCAGATGGGGTCCTTTCTGACGAGTCTTAGAATGCAGGGAGAAACCATTGATGAGATTACGGCATTTGCTACCGTGATGCGGGAGAAAGGGATTAAAATTCAGCCGCAGAGAGAGGTAATCGATATTGTGGGCACCGGAGGAGACGAGGTAGGGACGTTTAACATCTCGACAACGAGCGCGTTTGTTGTTGCAGCGGGGAAGGTTCCGGTTGCAAAGCATGGAAACCGGAGCGTGTCAAGCAAAAGCGGTGCAGCGGATGTGCTTGAAAAGCTGGGCGTAAATTTGATGCTCACGCCGGGACAAAATGAGGAGATTTTGAATAAAATCGGCATCTGTTTTATGTTTGCACCGGTATATCATTCGTCCATGAAATATGCGGCTCCTGTGAGAAAGGAAGTAGGAATTCGAACTGTATTTAATATTTTGGGACCGCTCTCCAATCCGGCAGCGGCAACGATGCAGCTATTAGGTGTGTATGATCCGAAACTGGCAGAGCCGTTGGCGCAGGTACTGTCCAATCTTGGCGTGACAAGAGGTGTGGTAGTATGCGGAAAGGATGGTTTGGACGAGATTACTCTAACGGGTGAGACAATGGTTTATGAAATCAGAGAAGGAAAAATAACCGACTATACGATTAAGCCGGAGGACTTTGGTCTGAAATCCTGTGAATTATCTGAATTAATCGGCGGTACACCGGAAGAAAATGCGAAGATAACAGAACATATTTTGCTTGGAAAGGAAACCGGTCCAAAGCGAGATGTTGTACTGATGAACGCAGGTATGTGCCTTTATCTTGGAATTGATGGTATCACCTTGAAAGAAGGTGTTGAGATGGCAGCAGAAATCATTGAATCCCAAAAGGCATATGAAAAGCTTATGGAATTTGTGAAAGCGACAAATGAGGAGGAGCAATAAAGGAAGGGTTGGTTGTATCGAAGTTTGTAAAAAAAGCGCATTTTTTTCAATTCCCTGTAGAAACTGGTACTTTTTTTCAATTTACAAAAGACAAAAAATTGTGTATTCTTATAAGAGTAGTCTATTTGCAGGGAGGCAGAAATGAAATTAGTAATTGATAGATTTGAAGGGAAGTTTGCGGTCTGTATACAGGAGGATAAGGTCATTAATATCCCAAGATACAAACTTCCGATAGAAGCGAAAGATGGAGACTGTCTGATACTGGAAAACGGCTTTTTTATCGTGAACAATGAAGAGACGGAAGAAAGACGAGGCGGCATCCGAAAAATGATGGAAGATTTAAAAAAGAAAAAGCAGTGATGAGTGAAGCAAGAAATGGGCTTGACAAATCTTTTCCATATGATAAAATATGAGTATTGTATGGATACAGACTGTGATGAGGAGTATTAAGAGAAATAAGGTTACAGAGAACTATCGGCCGGTGTGAGATAGTACCTAAAAGCTCCCAACTCGCCTCGGAGTTCCTTGATTGAAATCAGTAGATTGAGGCGGGATTTCCCGTTATAGAAATAGAGTGCATTTTGCATTGGCAAAATGAATTAGAGTGGTACCGCGAATATTCCCTTTCGTCTCTATATTGAGATGAGAGGGATTTTTTATATGATTAGGAAATCTTTTCGAAATTTTCTAATCATAAAAACATTATGCGCACCTCGCAAGGAGGAAGTGGCTGCTTTGCAGCCCGCTCGGGCGCAAAGAATGTGTAAAGCACATTCTTTTATTATATCAAAGGAAATTTGAGAGGAGAATTATCATGTCAGAAGTTTATAATCACAAGATTGTGGAGAAAAAATGGCAGAAGGTTTGGGATGATGAAAAGGCATTTGCAGTTGCAAACGACTATTCCAAGCCAAAATATTATGCATTGGTGGAGTTTCCGTATCCGTCAGGACAGGGGCTTCATGTAGGACATCCAAGACCATACACGGCACTTGATATCGTAGCAAGAAAGAGGAGAATGCAGGGCTATAACGTGCTGTATCCGATGGGTTGGGATGCGTTTGGTCTTCCGACTGAAAATTATGCAATTCAGAATAAAATTCATCCGAAAATTGTAACACGCAATAATGTGCAGAGATTTAAGGAACAGCTTCATTCACTGGGATATTCTTTTGACTGGGACAGAGAGATTAACACAACCGATCCGAATTACTATAAATGGACACAGTGGATTTTCTTAAAGCTTTTCAAGGCAGGTTTGGCATATAAGACAGAGATGCCGATTAACTGGTGTACCTCCTGTAAAGTGGGACTTGCAAACGAAGAGGTGGTAAACGGCGTGTGCGAGCGCTGCGGTTCCGAGGTAGTGCGCAAGGTGAAAAGTCAGTGGATGCTGAAGATTACAGAATATGCGGATAAGTTGATTGAAGGCTTGGATTCCGTTGACTATGTTGAAAAGGTAAAGGTTTCACAGAAAAACTGGATCGGAAAATCAGAGGGTGCAGAGGTTGACTTTGTTGTAAAAGACAAAGAGGAAAAGCTTAGAATCTACACGACAAGACCGGACACCTTATTCGGTGCTACCTATATGGTAGTATCACCGGAACATCCGATTATCGATAAGTATAAGGCAGATTTGAAAAACTGGGCTGCCATTGAAGAATACAGAGAGATGGCATCCAAAAAGTCTGATTTTGAGCGTGCAGAGCTTGCAAAAGAAAAGACCGGTGTTGTTTTGGATGGTTTGACTGCAATTAATCCTGCCAACGGAAAAGAGATTCCTATCTGGATTTCAGATTATGTATTGATGACCTACGGAACAGGAGCTATCATGGCAGTTCCGGCTCACGATGAGAGAGACTGGGAATTTGCAAAGAAATTTGACCTTCCGATTATTGAAGTAGTAAGCGGCGGTGATGTGCAAAAAGAAGCGTTCACAAATGTTGCAACAGGAATTTTGGTAAACTCCGATTTCTTAAATGGCTTGGAGGTTGCCGATGCAAAGAAGAAAATGATTGAATTCCTAAGTGAAAAAGGCATTGGCGAGAAAAAGGTTAATTTCAAGCTGAGAGACTGGGTATTTTCCAGACAAAGATACTGGGGAGAGCCGATTCCAATTGTGAAATGTGAAAAATGCGGCTATGTTCCTCTTGATGAGAGTGAGCTTCCTTTAGAGCTTCCGGAGGTTGACAGCTATATGCCGACAGATAACGGAGAATCTCCGATTGCAGCAATGACAGACTGGGTGAGTACAACATGCCCATGCTGCGGCGGAACGGCTCAGAGAGAGACAGATACAATGCCTCAGTGGGCAGGTTCCTCCTGGTACTTCTTAAGGTATACAGATCCTCACAACAACGAAGCACTGGCAAGCAAGGAGGCACTGGATTACTGGCTTCCTGTTGACTGGTACAATGGCGGTATGGAGCATACAACCTTGCATTTATTATATTCTCGTTTCTGGCATAAATTCCTGTATGATAACAAGGTAGTGCCGACTTCAGAGCCATACCAGAAGAGAACTTCCCACGGTATGATTTTGGGAGAAAACGGAGAAAAGATGTCAAAATCCCGCGGAAACGTGGTAAATCCGGATGATATCGTTAACGAATACGGTGCAGACACCCTGCGTACCTATGAAATGTTTATCGGCGCGTTTGATTTGAGCGCTTCCTGGTCGGAAGACGGAGTAAAGGGCTGTCGTCGTTTCCTTGACAGAGTGTGGAAACTTCAGGATATGGTGACGGAGGAAGAAGGTTATTCCTCTGTTATGGAAACCAAAATGCATCAGACAATTAAGAAGGTAAGCCTTGATTTTGAGAGTCTCAAATACAATACCGCTATTGCGGCGATGATGGCGCTGATTAACGATTTTTACAAGAAGAATCAGGTGACAAAGGATGAGTTTAAGACATTGATTGCGCTGCTAAATCCGGTTGCACCTCATATGACGGAGGAGTTGTGGGAGATGCTTGGCTTTGCGGGTAAAGTTTATCAGGCAACCTGGCCGGAATATGATGAGGCAAAGACAGTGGAAGACACGGTAGAAATTGCAGTTCAGATTAACGGAAAGACAAAGGGAACAGTCACAATCAGCAAGGATGAGGCGAAGGAAAGCGTAATTGCAAAGGCGAAGGAAGAGATTGCGGATAAGCTGACAGGTACGATTGTGAAGGAGATTTATGTCCCGGGCCGTATCGTAAATATTGTTATAAATTTATTTTAAGAAAATCTTACGAAAATAGAAAATGTATAAAAAATATTGAAATATCTAAATGGTTTTGGTATTATTTTATAAAATGAGTATTGGCATAGTATCTTTTAGATAAGGGTGTTAATCAGTATTTAACAATGCTTGTTTTCAAAATTTCATAGCAGTTTATCGAGATATAGACTGGAATACGATTGAGAAAGAGAGAAAAGTATGAAGAAACTACACATAGTCTTTTTGGCAGCACTGACCGCAACTTTAATGTTTTCCGGATGCGGCTCAAAGAAAACGGAAGAGCCAGTAGAGCCGGTAGCAGTAGAAACGCCGGTACAGGAAGTTGAGGAAGAGCCAGCAGAGCCGGTGGTAGAAGAGCCACAGGAAGAGGTATTACCGGAAGGGAAGAAGAGAAGTGCATTAACAAACGAAATTGTGGACGAAGCAGTTGCAAATTCTCGTCCGATTGCCATTATGCTTCCAACTGACAAATCAGCTCAACCGCAATATGGTATCGGTGAGGCAGGAATTTTATATGAATGTATGGAAGAGGGTAATATGTCACGTCAGATGGCAATTATCGAAGACTGGCAGAATATGAATCAGCTTGGAAATGTTCGAAGCAGCCGTGACTATTATGTTTACTGGGCACTGGAATGGGATTCTATTTTAGTACATTTTGGCGGACCGTATTATCTGGCAGATATTGTTTCCAGATCAGATGTTGACAATATAACAGGATGTGCGGTAAACGACACGACAGCAGCACCGGGAGCGGGAGCGTTTTACCGTACAACGGATAAGCAGGCGCCACATAATGCATACACATCAGGTGCAAAACTTTTAGAGTATGTGAATTCACTTGAATACTCTGTGGAGCACAGAGATGAGTATTTTGAAGAGGATCATTTTACTTTTGCAAAAGAGGATGAGCCGAATACATTGGAAGGCGCAAATGGCGTGTTAGAGGCAACAAGTGTTGACTTAACACCTGCGTTCCCATATACACAGTCTGCATTGGAATACAATGCAACAGAAGGAATTTATTACAAGACACTGTACGGTTCTGCACAGAAAGATGGTGCAACAGGCGAGCAGCTTAAATTTGAGAATGTAATTGTACAGTTTACTTATCATGAGACAAGAGATGCAAAGGGATATCTTGCATTTGGCTGTATTGATGACCAGTATGACGGTTATTTCATCACAGAAGGCAAGGCGATTCACGTAAATTGGAAGAAAACTTCTGATTATGAGCCTACCAAATACTATGATGATAACGGCAATGAAGTTGAGTTAAATACAGGAAAGACCTATATTGCAATTGTAGAGAGTGACGACCCTGTTATTATCAACGATGTAGAATATTCTTCTAAGACAGTAAAATAATTGAATATTTTCTTATGATACAAAATGTACCCTGAGGCTTTCTGTTAAGTAAGCTTTTGGGGTACATTTTTTTTGACAAAATACCGATATATCAATATAATAAAGATAGAACAAAAGAATTAAAAATAGAGTGGTTTTGAGAAGCAGAGATGAAAGAAGGAAACCTATGTACGACGAATTGACCCAAGGTGATATTAAACGGATGCAGGAGGAGATTGAACACAGGAAGCTGGTAGTCCGAAAGGAGGCACTGGAGGCAGTAAAAGAGGCTAGAGCACACGGTGATTTAAGTGAAAACTTTGAATACCATGCGGCAAAAAAGGACAAGAACAGCAACGAAAGCAGAATTAGATATTTGGAAAAGATGATTAAGACGGCAAAAATCATATCGGATGATTCGAAGGAAGACGAGGTGGGAATTAATAATACGATAGAAGTATATTTTGAGGAGGAGGACGAAGTGGAGACATACAAGCTGATTACCACTGTCAGGGGAAACTCTCTGGCGGGCTTAATCAGTATTGATTCTCCTCTTGGAAAAGCAATACAGGGGCGCAAGGTAAATGACAGAGTCTACGTTAAGGTGAGCGAGGACTACGGATATTATGTCGTTATCAAATCAATCAAAAAAACGGTTGATGATGGAAGCGATAAATTGAGAAGCTTTTAGAAAGCGCAGGAGGACAAAAGATGAATAATTTAAAGATGAGAACAAAAATGTTGTTGCTTTGTGTATTGGCAGGAGTCGTTATTGTACTTTTATCTGTATCAAGTATTAACAATATGTATTCGATCGGAAATCAGGCACTTAACAATTTGGATACAACAATCAGGACCGATTATGACAAGAATATCAAGGATCAGGTAGATAATGCGATTTCCTTGATTGATGCAATTAATCAAAAAGCAGAAAATGGTGAATACACCACGGAGGAAGCCAAGAAGCTTGCAGCAGATTTGATTCGCGGGCTTTCATATGGTGAGGCAGGATATTTCTGGATTGATCAGTATGACGGAACAAACGTGGTGCTTCTGGGCGGCGATGTAGAGGGAACGAACCGTCTTGAAACAAAGGATGCAAACGGCTATGAGATGATTAAGAATATTATAAAGGTAGGGCAAGACGGAGGAGGCTATACGGATTATATGTTCCCTAAATCAGGAGGAACAGAACCGTTCCCTAAAAGGTCATATAGTAAGGCATACGAGCCATATGGCTGGGTAATCGGAACCGGAAATTATACCGATTATATTAATACAGCAGTTCAGGAGGAATCTCTGGTAGTACAGAAGGAGATGAACAATAAGATTACCCTTACGCTGATAATAAGTGCCCTTTGTCTAGGTGGACTTGTCGCGGTCTCAATTTTAATTACAAGAAGTATTCTTGGTGCGCTGAAGGTATCAGTAAACTACATAAAGGTCTTGGCTGGCGGAGATTTTACAGAGGGACTGCCGGATAAGATTTTATCAAGAAGAGATGAGTTTGGTGTTTTGTCAGTTGAGATGCTTCGTATGAAGGAACAAATCGGAACCTTAATTGGGCAGGTAAAAAGTGAGGCCGGAACGATAAATCATGTGGTATCGGATGTAAAAGTAAACATGTCCGAGTTAAATGGTGAGATTGAAGGAATTTCAGCAACAACCGAGGAGCTTGCAGCAAGCACCGAAGCGACGGCAGCTTCCACAGAACAGATTGCTGCTATGTCACACGAAATTGATATGGCAACAAGAAGTATCGCAGAAAAATCCAGTGAAGGTGCCTCCCATGTGGTGGATATATTCAAAAGAGCAGAAAAAGCAAAAAATGATACAGTAGAAAAACGACAGACAACCCAAAGAATTGAAAGTGAAATCAGAGGAAGCCTGGAGGCTGCATTGGAAGAAATCAAGGTTGTAGAGCAGATTGAGGTGCTCTCACAGTCTATTATGAGTATTACTCAGCAAACTAATTTGCTGGCGTTAAATGCGTCTATTGAGGCGGCAAGAGCAGGGGAAGCGGGCAAGGGCTTTGCGGTTGTTGCCGGTGAGATTGGTTCCTTGGCAGAGCAGTCCAGAAGTGCGGTTGGCAGAATTCAGGAAGTGACGACAGGAGTTACCGCCTCGGTTGACAGACTGGCAAATGATTCAGTTAAGCTGCTCGATTTTGTGGCAAATGACGTAACGACAGCGTTTGATATGTTTGATTATGTATCTGATTCCTATAGCAAGGATGCCAGCTTTGTAGATGAGCTTGTCACGGATTTTAGTGCCACATCAGAGGAGTTACTTGCCTCCATCGAGGGTGTACTAAAATCAATTGAGGACATCGGAATTGCATCACAGGAAGTGGCGACAGGAACAACAGATATTGCAGCACGTTCCGGCGATGTAATGAATAAGTCATCAGTTGTAACGCAGGAAATAGAAAAATCAGAGGAAGTAGCAAGACATTTATATGAGGAGATTGGAAAGTTTAAGATAAGTGAAATTTAGGTTAGGAATTGAGAGAATGTGCTTCGCACATTCTCTCAGCTTTATTATATACATCCGAACAGCCTTAAGAAATCTTTAAGAATTGAGGAAACAGCAGAGAACATCAGTGATAGCAAAGAAATACCAAAAATAACAGCAATATACCAACGAATAATATTTTGATTGGGGTTAAATTAGGTTTTGACATATGTTATAATGTCGGTAGACATTATAACCCCGGATGGGATACAGCATGAATTGCAGAGCAATTCCATATAATGTCGGTAGACATTATAACCCTAAATGGGATATAGCATGAATTGCCAAGCAATTCATATAATAAAAAATAACATATATTTATAGTAGGCAGGTTAAATAGCATGGACAAAAAAAGACGTAAACGAAAAACAGCAAAAAGGACAAGGATACTTCAGAGAAATGCAGGAATTGTTACGGGTGTTTCTGTTGTTCTGATTTATGTGGCGTTTTCTCTCTTTTATACGTGGAAATTTTATCCGGGAACTACCATTAACGGAGTACTTTGCTCTAATATGGCGGTGGAGAAGGCAAAAGATGTAATTTCCACTCAGGTGAGAGAGTATACCCTGACAATCAAAGAACGAGACGATAAGACCGAACAAATCAAGGGAAGTGATATTAATCTCGAGATTTATTTTGACGGCGGACTTGAGAGACTAAAGGAAAAACAAAACGGTTTTCTATGGCCAATCGGAATTTTTACAAATCACGACTATGAAATCGGAACGATGTTACAATATGATGAAGATTTATTGGAAAGCTTTTATAATTATTTGGAGTGCTTCAATGAAGAGAATACAATAGAACCACAGGCAGCACATATTTCGGAGTACGAGAACGGCGGATATCATGTAGCGGAAGCAGTGCCGGGAAATGTAGTGAAAAAAGATGAGTTTTACGAGATACTGAAAGAAAAAATAATGTCTCTGGATGAGGAGGTTTCCATTGAGAAGGAGGGAGCTTATAAAGAGGCTGCCGAGGTTGATGCGGAGGTGCTAAACAGCACAGTTGAGGCAATGAATCAGCTGCTGAAAGCAAATATTACATACGAATTTGATTCGGATAAAGAAGTGGTAGATGCAGACAGAATACATGAATGGATTACAGTGGACGAGAATTATAACGTTACATTGGATGAAACAAAGGTGAAGGAATTTGTAGACTATATAGGTAAAACCTATAACACCTTTGGTCAGGTGCGCTCTTTAAAGACCTCCTATGGTAAAACAATTGAGATATCCGGTGGAGATTACGGCTGGTGGCTCGACCGTACAAGCGAGGTTACAGAGCTTGCGGCGGCAATTAAGGAGGGGATGCAGGGCGTTAAGGAGCCTGTTTATTTCCAAACCGCAAGCCAGTATGGAAAAGATGATGTCGGCGATACCTATGTGGAGATTAATCTGACTGCACAGCATTTATTTTTTTACAAGGATGGGGCACTCGTTGTAGAATCGGATTTCGTATCCGGAAACCTCATGAAGAATTATGGAACTCCGGTTGGAACCTACCCAATCCAATATAAACAAAGGGATGCAACGCTGGTAGGCGAAGACTATGAAACACCGGTATCCTACTGGATGCCTTTTAACGGAAATATCGGAATGCATGATGCCCCTTGGCGCAGCAGTTTTGGTAAGGATATTTATCTAAGAAGCGGCTCTCATGGCTGTATCAATTTGCCGCCTGCCGTTGCGCAGAAAATATATGAAGGTATTTCACGAGGCGTGGGTGTGTATGTATACGAGCTGCCAGGAACGGAAAATTACACTGTGACTTCCGATACGGAGACGACACCTCAGACTGATACAACCACGCAGGACGGTAACACACAAAATGGTACAACACAGGATGGTACAACTCAGAATAGTGCCCCTGGCAGTACAACGCAAAATAATTCGACGCAAAATTAGGGACATAGGAAACAGAGGAATTATTTATGAAAAACTTACTAAAGTATATCAGACCGTATTATAAAATTATGCTGATAGGGCTTATTATTAAGATAACTGCAACAAACTTTGAGCTGGCACTGCCGTGGGTTTTATCCTATATGATTGATTATGTAATCCCGCAGAAGAGTATATCTAAAATACTTGTGTTCGGAGTTATTATGCTTATCTGTACAATAGGGGCAGCAGCGTTAAATATCAGTGCAAACAGGAGGGCATCGAAAGTAGCGAGAGATGTTACGGAGACGATACGAAACGATTTATTTAAAAAAGTAGCGTATTTATCAAATTCACAGATTGATACCGTAACACTTCCCTCCATCATAGCAAGGCTTACGACCGATACATACAATGTACACAGTTTGATAGGGATGGGACAAAGACTTGGCATCAGAGCACCAATTATGTTTGTGGGTGGTGTGGCATTGACGCTGACTTTGGATCCTGTCCTTACGCTTGTCATGCTGAGTGTATTGCCGTTGATTGTCTTGGTTATTATACAGGTGTATAAAAGGGCAATGCCGATGTATCGTGAGCTACAGAGAAAAATTGATCGTTTTGTTCAGGTTGTAAGGGAGGACAGTGCCGGTATCAGGGTAATTAAGGCATTGTCTAAGACAGAATACGAGAAGACAAGATTTAGCGTTGCAAACGAAGAGGTTGTTAAAAAAGAACAGCAGGCAGGCATGACGATGGGAATTTTAAATCCATCCATGAACCTTTTTTTGAATGTCGGTATGGTTCTCGTCTTGCTGGCAGGAGCATATCGGGTCAACACAGGGTTTAGCACACCGGGTAAAATCATTGCTTTTATGACCTATGTTACATTAATTTTAAATGCAATTCTGTTTATTTCCAGGATATTTGTTACCTACTCAAAGGCAGAGGCATCCGCCAATCGTATCACCGAAATTCTAAATATGGAAGACGAGCTGGTAAAGGAGGAGGTGCCAAAGGAAAACAGTGAATACCATGTTGAATTTGACAGGGTATCTTTTGCTTATGAAAATATGACGCGGACGCTTGAAGATATCAGTTTTTCTTTGAAAAGAGGAGAGACGCTTGGTATCATTGGTGCCACAGGCTCAGGAAAGACGGCGATTATCAATCTTCTCATGCGGTTTTACGATGTGAATCAGGGAACAATATGCATTGACGGAGAAAACATTAAATCAATGGAATTGCAGGAACTGAGAAAAAGGTTTGGTATTGTATTTCAAAATGATATCCTGTTTAATGAGTCCATCTACGAAAATATTCGAATTGGGCGTGAAATTGAAAACTCCGACCTTCTTAGAGCGGCAGAATATGCCAGAGCCAAGGAATTTATTGAGGATAAGGAAGACGGCTTTGAGGGGTCGGTTAGCATAAAGGGCGCAAATCTCTCCGGAGGGCAGAAGCAGAGAGTACTTATTGCAAGAGCTTTGGCAGGAAAGCCCGAAATTCTCATATTGGATGATTCCTCAAGTGCCTTGGATTACAAGACGGATGCCGCACTCAGAAAGGAAATTCGAGAGAATTTCAAAGATACGACAACGATACTCATTGCACAGAGAATAAGTTCTATTCGCTTTGCAGACCATATCCTTGTGCTGCAGGACGGCAGGATGGCGGGCTATGGCGTACATGAGGAGCTATTACGGGATTGCTCCATTTATAAAGAGATATATTCCTCACAGATGGGAGGGTATGAAAATGAATAGCAAAAGAAAACATACATTAAAGAGACTGCTTCAATACCTGCTGAAATCAAAAGGGCTTTTAACCTTAGCAATTTTGCTGGGAATCGGAGGAAATATACTGGCACTTTTTTCTCCCATGCTGTCGGGCTATGCGATTAACTATATTGAGCCGGGAAAGGGTGCGGTTGATTTTTCAAAGGTATTGTATTACGTTATTATGATGGTGATTACCTTTACCGCCTCCTCCCTTTTATCCTACCTTCTGACGCTTATTATGCTGCAAATCGGAAAGGAGGTATCCTATCAGCTTCGAAAGGATGTATTTGACAGCCTGATGGGTGTGCCGGTGTCCTACTTTGATGTTCATCCGACGGGTGATATTATCAGTAAGATTTCTTATGATATTGACACGGTAAATACATCTTTGTCTTCTGACTTGGTGACAATTTGCTCAAGTGTTATTATGGTGGTGGGCTCCTTTCTTATGATGATTGTCATATCACCTAGCCTGGTTGTTATATTTTTATTTACCGTTCCACTTTCAATTCTTGTAACAAGGAAGCTCACCGGTGTCACGAGACCGCTGTTTCGGAAGCGTTCCGCCAGAATGGGGGAGCTAAACGGCTTTGCGGAAGAGATGACGACAGGGCTTAAGACATTGAAGGCATATAATCAGGAAAAAAATACGACAGACAAGTTTGCCGAGAAAAATAAGGCGGCGGTAGACGCTTACTATGAGGCTGATTATCAGTCGTCTATCGTGGGTCCACTTGTAAACGGCATCAACAACCTCTCTATGACATTGGTCAGTGTGATTGGGGCGATTTTTTATCTGCTTGGCAGTATGAATTTGGGAAGTATCTCTTCCTTTATTCTTTATTCCAGAAAGTTTTCCGGACCGATTAATGAAGCGGCAAATATTATAAGTGAATTTCAGTCCTCACTGGCAGCGGCAGAACGGGTATTTCAGATTATCGACGAGGCACCGGAGCCGGAGGACAGAAGCGACGCAAAGCCGATTGACGGCATAGAGGGAAGAGTGGAGCTTAGAAATGTTTCATTTGGCTACACGGATGACAAGATGATTTTTCATGACTTAACGCTTTGTGCCGGAGAGGGCAAAACAGTTGCTATCGTCGGCCCTACAGGGGCAGGAAAGACCACACTGATTAATCTGCTGATGCGGTTTTATGATGTGAACGGCGGCGAAATTACCATTGACGGGAAAGATATTCATGACGTGACAAGAAGCAGTCTGAGACGTTCTTATGCGATGGTTTTGCAGGATACATGGTTGTTTCACGGAACGATTTATGATAATATTCGTTATGGAAATGAAAAAGCGGCAAGAGAGGAAGTAATCAAAGCGGCAAAGGCAGCCAATATACATAATTATATTATGTCACTGCCAAAAGGGTATGATACAATTTTGACAGACGAGGGAACGAATATATCCAAAGGGCAAAAGCAGATGCTTACAATTGCAAGGGCGATGCTTTTGGAAGCAAATATTTTGATTTTGGATGAGGCAACCTCCAACGTGGACACTCGTACCGAAATAATGATTCAGGATGCGATGGCGAAGCTGATGAAAAACAAGACCTGTTTTATTATTGCCCACCGTCTCTCTACCATTCGAAACGCCGATCAGATTCTTGTGGTAAAGGACGGCGACATTATCGAACAGGGAAACCATGTGGATTTGATGGAGAAAAGAGGCTTTTACAGACAGCTATATGATTCACAATTTGACTAAAAAGGAGCAAAAAAATGGATTTTATTGAAATTATCAAGGTAATTATACTTGGAATCGTGGAAGGAATTACAGAATGGCTTCCAATCAGCAGTACCGGACATATGATTTTAGTGGATGAATTTATACAGATGAATATGACACCGGAGTTTAAGGAAATGTTTTTTGTTGTAATTCAGCTAGGGGCGATTATGGCGGTAGTCATCCTGTTTTGGAATAAATTATTCCCTTTGAAAAAAGAGGAAGGGGAAGTTCGGGTTAATTGGGATATTATGAATCTGTGGTTTAAAATTGTTGTATCCTGTGCACCGGCAGCGGTCATTGGAATTTTATTCGATGACAAGCTGGATGAACTGTTTTACAATTATCAGACGGTTTCCATGACCCTGATTATCTATGGTATTTTATTCATTGTGATTGAGAAATGGAACAAAGGGAGAACACCTAAAATAATCGGATTGTCTGAGGTTACCTATCAGACAGCATTGATTATCGGAGTGTTTCAGGTGCTTGCACTTATTCCGGGAACTTCAAGATCAGGAGCTACGATTCTCGGAGCACTTTTGCTTGGAACCTCAAGGGCGGTAGCAACGGAGTTTACCTTCTATTTAGCAATCCCGGTTATGTTTGGGGCAAGCTTTATCAAAATATTGAAATTTGGTTTTGATTTTTCCGCAACGGAGGCAGTCGCGTTGCTTCTTGGCATGGTTACGGCATTTGTTGTATCCGTTTGGGCAATCAAATTTTTGGTAGGATATATCAAGAAGCACGATTTCACCGCATTTGGAGTTTATCGAATTATACTCGGTGCCATTGTTATTGCATGCGGTTTTATGGGGGTATTTCAGTAAGTTATATTTTTTACAAAAACAAAAAGAAACAACATTTCAAAGTGTTGTTTCTTTTTGTTTTTTAACGTGGTTTTGTTGACATTATGAATGGAATTTTATATAATAAAAGCAATAGAGTAAAAAGGAGCCGGTGGATATGCTAAAATATAATGAATCAGAAATTGAAAAAAGTTCAAGAATCCCAAAGCTGATTGAGCATTTATATGCCAAGCTTCCGGAAATTGAGGCAGATAGAGCGATAATCCTTACAAGGATTTATAAAGAGACAGAGAGTGAGCCGATTATAATAAGGCGCGCAAAGGCTTTTCTCGCTATTTGCGAGGAGCTTCCTATCACAATAAGACCGGACGAGCTGATAGTGGGAAGCAACAGCAAAGCGGCAAGAGGCTGTCAGGTATTTCCAGAGTATTCCTATGAGTGGCTGGAACAGGAATTTGATACGGTGGAGACAAGAAGTGCAGACCCATTTTATATTTCAGAGGAGACGAAGCAGGACCTTCATGAGGTATATCGTTACTGGAAGGGAAAGACAACAAGCGAGCTTGCAACTTCCTATATGGAAAAAGAAACGCTCATGGCGATAGAGCACAATATATTTACGACGGGCAACTATTTTTACAACGGAATCGGACATCTGACCGTGCAGTATGAAAAAGTGTTGGCAATTGGCTACAGAGGAATCATAGCCGAGGCGCAGGAGGCACTGAACAAGCTTCATGTAGGAGATGGCGATTACGGAAAACGTGCGAGATTTTTGGAAGCTGTCATCATGAGCTGCAAGGCTGCAATCAAATATGCGCAGCGATATGCACAGCTTGCAATTGATATGGCACAGGAGTGCCCGGATAAAACGAGAAAAAGAGAACTGATTACAATTGCACAAAACTGTGCAAACGTACCGGAATATGGGGCAACAAGCTTTTATGAGGCATGTCAGTCTTTTTGGTTTGTTCAGCTTTTGCTTCAGGTTGAATCAAGCGGACATTCCATTTCGCCGGGACGCTTTGACCAATATATGTATCCTTTTTACAAGAAGGATATCGAGGAAGGCAAAATTACGAGAGAGTTCGCGCAGGAGCTGATGGACTGCATCTGGGTTAAGTTAAATGACTTAAACAAAGTGCGTGACGCAGGCTCTGCGGAGGGCTTTGCGGGCTACAGCCTTTTCCAGAATCTGATTGCAGGCGGTCAGGACGAAGAAGGTAATGACGTTACCAATGATTTATCCTTTATGTGCATTGAGGCTTCCATGCATGTGAATCTTCCGGCACCGTCCTTGTCTGTGCGTGTGTGGAATGGAACACCGGATGAATTTATGATAAAGGCAGCGACGCTCACCCGTACAGGTATCGGACTTCCGGCTTATTACAATGATGAGGTTATTATCCCCGCACTCGTAAATCGTGGTGTTTCACTGAAAGATGCGAGAACGTACAATATTATCGGCTGTGTGGAGCCGCAGAAGGCAGGTAAAACAGACGGCTGGCATGACGCTGCTTTCTTTAATATGCTGAGACCTCTGGAGATGGTATTTTTCAACGGCTATGACAACGGAGAAAAGATCGGTCTGCAGACAGGCGATGTTGCAGAGATGAAGACGTTTGAAGAATTTTATACGGCGTACAAGGAGCAGATGAAGTATTTTATCGGGCTTATGGTAAATGCAGACAATGCGATTGATTTAGCCCATGCACAGAGATGCCCGCTCCCGTTTCAGTCCAGTATGGTAGAGGATTGTATCAGAAGAGGAAAGTCTTTGCAGGAGGGTGGAGCTATTTATAATTTCACCGGACCACAGGGATTTGGAATTGCAAATATGACGGATTCTCTATGGGCAATCAAGAAGCTGGTATTTGAGGAGAAAAAACTGACGCTTACAGAGTTTAAGAAAGCGATTGAGGATAACTTTGGAAAGGGTATGCCAAAGGATAAGGCTGCATTTATTACAGAGAAGGTTGCAGAGGAACTTATTAAGGCAGGACAGAACGTGAACGAGGAGCAGATTGCCGATATCTATAAGATGGTAATTGCCGGCAATGTTTCGGAGGAAGCGAAGAAAAAATATGATACGCTTCTTGCATGGATTGAGGAGCTTCCGAAATATGGAAATGACGTGGAGGAAGTGGATTTGTTTGCAAGAGATGTTGCATACACCTATACAAAGCCGCTTGAGAATTATAAAAACCCTCGCGGTGGACAGTATCAGGCTGGTTTATATCCGGTATCCGCAAACGTTCCGCTTGGGGCGCAGACGGGGGCGACACCGGATGGACGACTGGCAAATACCCCAATCGCAGACGGTGTAGGACCGGCAGCGGGAAGAGATGTAAAGGGTCCGACAGCGGCAGCTAATTCCGTTGCAAAGCTTGACCATTTTATCGCGTCAAACGGAACATTGTTCAATCAAAAGTTCCATCCGTCAGCACTTAGCGGGACAAAGGGACTTCAAAACTTTGTTTCATTTATAAGAGCATTTTTCGATGAAAAGGGAATGCATATGCAGTTTAATGTGGTGAGCCGTGAAACGCTCTTAGATGCGCAGGCACACCCTGAAAATTATAAAAATCTGGTAGTCCGTGTTGCGGGATACAGTGCGCTGTTTACGACACTTTCAAGGTCCTTGCAGGACGATATCATCAACCGGACCACACAGGGCTTTTAATTGGAGGAACTATGCAACAGGATTATTTAAAGATAAAGGGCAGAATATTTGATATCCAACGATATTCCATTCACGATGGTCCCGGAATCAGAACGATTGTATTTCTAAAGGGCTGCGCCCTGCGCTGTAAATGGTGCTGCAATCCTGAGTCGCAGAGCTTTGAGGCAGAGACGATGAAGGTGAAGGGTCAGGATAAGCTGATTGGGCGTGATGTAACGGTGGAAGAGGTGCTTGAGGAGGTAATGCGAGATGCGCATTACTACAGCCGTTCAGGCGGAGGTCTTACTCTGTCAGGTGGAGAATGCCTGTTACAGCCGGAATTTTCAGCGGCACTTTTGCGAGCTGCAAAGGATAGGGGGCTTCATACAGCCATAGAGTCAACAGCGATTGTAGAATTTGAGGAAATTGAGAAATTACTGCCGTATCTTGATTTATTTTTGATGGATATCAAGCATTTGGATACGGAGAAACATAAAGAGTTTACCACGCAGCCGAATAAGCATATTTTGGAAAATGCGATGAGAATTGCGATGAGCGATCAGCATTTGATTATAAGAGTGCCGGTGGTGCCTACGTTTAATGATACAGCGAAGGAGATAAGGGCAATAGCGGAGTACGCGAAGGTTTTGCCGGGAGTGGAGGAGCTGCATTTGCTTCCTTATCATAGACTTGGCAGTGACAAATATGAGGGCTTGGATCGAAATTATGAGTTGAAAAATATAGAGCCTCCAACCAATGAGCGCATGCAGATTCTGAAAGAAGAGGCAGAAAAAACAGGCTTAAGGGTTCAGATTGGAGGCTGATTTATCAGAAGTTAAGAAGCGGCAGTATTTTTGCAAGTCGTTCTTGCTCGGCTTGTGACATATCTTTTTTCAGAACTTCGATGATTAGTTGTGTTTCTTCTTTTGTGAAATTTAAACCGTTTGAATTTGATTGTCTGGATGCTGCCATGAGAAATGGCAGCATTTCGTTCATTCCTTTACCGTTTGCCTGCGTCATGAGCTGTTGCAGCATCATCATTTTCTGTGCATCGATATTTTTAAAGGCATCATTGTTCATCCATTGATTTGAGTCCATTTTTTCCTCCAATTATTTTGAATTAAACATAAGTGAATAGGTTTCAAACATTTTCTGCTGATCTGGTGTCAAAAGCTCCTTCATACTTTGGAATGCATTGCCTGAATTTGGCTGTGATACATTGTCGCCGCCAAAATCCCGATGATAGGTACGGTATAATTGGAATGCATTGAAATAATTAATAATCATATTAACGGTTTCCTGTTCCTTACCTGTGCAGACAGCTTTGATGTCATTTAACATATCCATTGGGTTTTTACTGCCTTCACTTTGAGCAGTGATGCCGATACCGGCATCTGGTCGTTGAAATAGAGACACGGTTTCCGCCAGCTCAGAAGCTTTTACGAATACAGACATGGCACGCTGTCCAGAATTATTGATGTAAGGGATAGCTGCCTTTATAATTTCTAACTGGTGAGACTGGGTCGCACTGTCAAATATTGTTCTTGCTCCGGTGTTTTCATTTGCCATATGTTGTCCTCCCCTTTTAAAATAGGTTCTAAAAAATCATATTCTAATAAAAAGGATAATATGACAGGAATGAGAAATAAATCATATATTATATCGTAAGCAAAATGATAACGGAGGCAAGCAAGATGGGTAATAAGATCGTCATTGAAGAAAATACCATCTATGAAGTAGATGAGGAATGCATAAAAAAGATGGAAAGGCAAAGAATAGTTATGGAAGAAAGAAAAAGCAGAGCAAGAGGTAATAATTTAAATAGAGGGAGAAAGTCCTGACAATAAAAATGCATTCCAGAACGGAATGCATTTTTATCAGAAATTATGGAACTTAGCAGAAAGAACGTCCACAGCCGCTGTTGCCATTACCGGAACAGCAAAGAAGTAAGATGATAATTAAGAGACAGCTATCATTACCGCCGCATCCATCATTACCAAAGCCTCCTCCTAGACCATTTCCGCCGCAGAGACAAAGCAGTAGGATAATCCAGATAATGGAACCACATCCGCTGTTGTCATTACATCCGCAGTTTGTTGCAGCTAAATCACTCATTTAATTTCCTCCAATAATTTGATTACACTTAATAATATGTAGCCATGTTTGTACTTGTTGACACAAATAATAAAAATAAAAGTAAAAATGATAATAAAAGAATTAAAACTTTCTTGAAAAGAAAAGTTCCAAGAAATATATGCTATAATAAATAGTATTAAAATAATGATTTGCTTTGTAATACAAAAGATAGGAGGGGCTTTATGTCTTATGAAGTATTGGAAAACTTGATTCGAAGCAGCAGTAATCTTGTCTGCATGTGTGGACTGGGAATGTATAAAGAAAACGGGTATAGAAACTTTAGGGAAGATGAAGAAGCTTATGAAATAGAAATGAGCTATGGATATTCTCCGGAAGAGTTATTTAGCTCTACGTTTTTTCACACAAGGACAGAACTGTTTTACAAATATTACAAAGATAGTATGTTGCAGTTGGATATCATACCGAATAAAAGCTTTGAGGCTCTGGCAAAGCTGGAGGATATGGGAAAGCTGAAATGTACGGTTACAAGAAGCGTACACGGTGCACTGGAGGAGGTAGGCTGCAGGAAGGTAGTAAATATGCTGGGGACGATTACCGATAATACCTGTCCAAGATGCCACAAAAAATATCCGGTGGAGTTTATCAAAAACAGCAGAAAGGTTCCTCTCTGTGAGCGCTGTAATGCGACCATACGTCCCGGTGTTACCTTGATTGGGGAAATGATAGCCAATTCGGCTATCACGGAGGCAGCGACCGCAATTGGCAATGCAGACACCTTGCTTGTGCTTGGGTGTAATATCAACGTACTTTTAGCAGAAAAGTTTTTGCAGTATTATAATGGTGATAATCTGATTTTAATTACCAAGGAAAAGCATTATACGGATAAGCTGGCGGATTATGTGATACATGAAGCGGTGGAGGATGTACTCCCTCGGGTAGTCGACCGGCTGCTGGTACTAAATTAAAAAGTGTGAGCAAAGTTCACACTCTGCGCCCATAATATTTTTAATATCATAGGAATTTCTTAGTATGTAAAAAACGAGCTGTCGCAGTTAAAATGCGACAGCTCGTTTTATATGCACGGTTACAGCCTTTTAGAAAAACTTAATTTGCACTAGGCATGGATTTGAATTTGCTTGCCTTATAATTTGGAATTATTTTTTTCCAACTGCTTTTACCGATTATTTTGAGTGCAAATTTTGTTACGCTTGCAGAGCTTGGGGTGTCCATATATTTGTATACGGACCATGCATATTTTTTTGTATATGCCTCCTCAACCCAGCCCGGTCTGTTGGTCCATAGACCAAGATTCAAACCGTCTCTGGTTTCAACGACATTGTCGACGTGGCGAGAGAGAATAAAAGCGTCAATCATTGAGTCGAATTCAGCAAGGTAGTATGCATATGCCATTGCGGCAGCCTGTGTCTTTTCACCGTATGGGGAGGCAGAGGTAAAGCCCTGCTCCGATAAAATAATTCTTGTATTTTTACCGTAATGCTTCTTGATATATTTGGACAGTACGGAAATGTTGTAAATGGAAATCACAGGTGAATTCTCATTATTGTTTGATAAGCCGTTTGCATTTCTCCAGAACCGAGGGTCCGTTAAAGGAGAAGGATAAGCGTGGTATGCAAGGTTCCAGCTGATATCTCCGGACTCGCTTAAAAGAGAATCAAACTTTGCCAGAAATTCCTTTGCGCTAAAGGTAGATGAATTGCTTATATTCCAGCACTGGTCCAAAGAAACGTACAATCTGGCATTACTGTACTTGCTTTTGATAGCGGTGTAAGCGAGGCGATAGGAATCAACATATATCTGCGTATACTTTGACAGGTTGCTTGTGCCTGCATAATTCCATGCATCAAAGCTGTTTACTTCATTTCCAATAATCCAGTTTACCACTTTTCCGTTTCCGTCATCGGTTGCATAACGCTCGCCAAGAAATGCGAAGGTTGCTTCCAACTGTTCCCTTGCCGCTTTGGATGAAGTGTTAAAGGCATAGTAATTATGCCCCTTTTCTCTGCCCGAAGGGGTAATCAGGTAGGTCAAATCATCTCGCCAGCCAAGTAAAACAATGGCGGTCACAACAATATCTTGATTCTCCAATTGACGAAACAGGGAATCGTAGGCAGCGACCATACCTTTTCGAAACCAGTAGGTTTTTCCGTTGTATTCGTAGTCGATACCGGAGCGATAATTGTTTTCGCCCGGTGCTGCAATAATCATATCAATCGGTATATTAAAAGCTGAATTTTTAACGCCTAAGTCTTTTACGTCATTTAACATATCGGCATTAATCTGCAGCCCCTTTTTGGTGGATGCCTTCGGAAAAGAGTAGGTAAAATTGGCAACATTTTGAGGATTTGTAATATATTTTCCTTTGCTTATAATCTGATAGCCGGAGCTTACCTTAACCGCAATAACAAACTTAGAGTGGAGCAAGCTGTTTGATGCGTTGAGATTGAGCGGAGTCGTAAAGTTAAAGGAAGTACTTTTTACGACCTTTCCAAGGGGAGTTGCATTTTTGGCAACCTTTTTTGTGTAGGAAGGAAGGGAAAACAGGTAGTAATAGTTATCCTTACTCTTAATTATGTCTTTTGTTTTCGCTGATATTTTTACATTGCTTGTGCCGGATATCTTGACGCTTTTTATCGTGGCGGATGTACTGGTCGCCTTTGCTTCAGACAGCCCCTTTTTAATTGTCAGTTTTTTTATTTTACTATAATTGCTGTATACTTTATTTCCGGTCGAATCAAAAGCATAGCTGCGCACCCTTACATAATAAGTCTTGCCCTTGACAAGACTGCCGGCAGTAAATGAGGTCTTAGCCGTTTCAACAACAATTGCTTTTGTTTTTGCGTTTTTGTTGGTACTGTAGGACACTTCGTAACCTGCAATATTTTTTACGGATTTTAAAGTGATTTTCATCTTTGACTTAGATGAATTCTTTAAACTCTTAATTGTCGGTTTTGCAGGAGCTACCTTGGTCCAGCGGGCTGTCAGCGTTAAATCAGACGAGACCGGAGTGTTAAAATTATATGGCGTATTGCCGTAATACCAGTTATCAAATAAGTAACCTGACTTGGAAGGCGCTTTGGGAGAGGTTGCAGCGATGCCTGAGGAAACCGTTTGTGAGGAAACACTGCTTCCCCCGTCACTGTTAAAGGAGATTGTATAAGTGACAGGAATGTTTGCGGAGGTTTGGGCAGGAACAACTTCGGGAGCGGTATTCCCCTGAGTTTGGGTATCTTGCGTAACTTCTGCTTCGTCGGAAGACGGAGTGATTTCCAAGGTAAAAGTAACCGCCTGTAAAGCCTCATTGGGGGCCTCATTTAGATAGCTGTAGGTTATGGAGGTTTCTTCTGTGTTTTCTTCCAGAGTTAACGTGTTTTCCAAGGTAAGGGTGCCGTTAGACCAGTCGCTTGTTTTGGATAAATCTAAAAGCGGGAGGGCGGATAAATCAAGGGCATTGCCGCTTGCTTCAACTTCGTAAACATTGTCAGAACACTCAAGCACAGCAAGAGAGATACAGCCGCTCAAATTCAAGCTATAGAGCTTATTGTTGCTGCAATAAAGCTCTGTGAGGTTAGTGAGCTGCTCACAGGAAAGCTGTTCTAATTCATTATTGTTGGAATATATCCCTCTCAGTAACACTAATGAGTTTAAATCAGCAGTGTGAACGGCATTATCCTCAAAATTTAAATAGACTAAATTTTGAAAATAAGTAATTCCGCTTAGGTCCGAAATGTTTTTTTGAGGCATGTAAAGATAAGTAATGCTGTTTACTTCTTCCGGTGTTAAAACAGAATCTCCATCCGAGTCAAAGCTTTCCCTGACATATTCCAAAAACGAAGAGTCGGGAAAATTTGTTGCATTAATCTCAATGCCGTCAGAAATTTCAGCAGAGGAGACAAGCGTAAAATCAACATAAGCATCCTCAAGGAGCGGTGCACTTACCGCATAACGATATGTAATTAAGACAGGGGAGTCTGTATCAGAAACGGTCAGAGTACTCCCTTCGATTGCTGTGTTTTCAGACCAGTCAGAAGTTAGGTCAAGGTTAAAATCCTTCAAAGCTGATAAATCAAAAGAATTATCTTCATCAACAGAAATAGCCAGAGCATTATTCTTGCATTCGAAGGAAAGAAGAGCAGTACACTTGCTTAGATCTAAAGTGGTCAGATAATTGTAGGAGCAGTCAAGAACTGTCAGGCTTGTCAAAGTATCAACAGAAAGTGTTTCGAGCTTATTTCCCGCACAGTATAAATAAAGTATGCCGGTAAAATATTCAAGCCCTGTCAGGTCTTTGATTCCGAGATAGGAAACATCAAGACTTTCCACCTGTGCAATTTCATTTGCGGACAATCGGTTATTATCGTCAATATCAAAATGCTCTGTTACATAAGTGCGAAAGATAGCATCTGGGAATGTTTCCTCATCAATCTCAAGCGCCTGATCCTCTGTTTCTTTGATAGAGCTATCGTTGGCATCAGAGATGGCAGGGATTTCATCTGTATCAGAAATGCTTGCATCGGTTTTGTCGGAAAGGGAAGCATTGTCTTCTTCGGTGGTGATGCTGGAGGAATTTTCCTCTGTAAGAGAAGGGCTATCCTCGTTTAGGCCGGTGCCCGGCACAGAACTTAAATCAGAATCATCTGCGGATGGCTCTAAGGTATCAAAAGAATTCGTATTTTCAGAAATATCAGAGGCCTCAGAAAGGGATGCTGCATGTACGGATGACAGATTTGGTACCATGACGGCTTCGCCGATAAGGCAGAGTAGTAATAACAAGGTGATTAGTTTCTTAAAAAGTGGTTTGTGAAATAGATTATTCATAGTGTCCTCCCCGTTGTATTTTGTAATTCATCTAAATAATTATAATATGATTTACACATAATTTCCATAAAAAGACTGTAATATTTATTTTAGAACAAAAAAGGCTGACAAATGAAATCGTAAGGTTGAATTTTCGGTCAGATATGTTATAGTTATAACATAGGGCATTTTTAAGAAAAATAATAAACAAAGAGGAGAGCTGAGGATGAAAAAAGTACTGAAGACGCTTCTGCTTTTGCTTTGTTCACTGGTGATTTTTACCGCGCTGCCTGTACAAGCTACGGGTGAGACGACAGATGGACAGACGACAGAGCAAACAGCACCAACCACGGTATTTACGACGAAAAACGGGAAAACATACTATTATATAAATGGTGTGAAGCAAAAAGGCTGGCAGGTGGTTGAACAAAAGACGTATTATTTTAACAGCAAGGGTATCATGCAGATTGGCTGGCAGACCATTGATGACAAAACCTACTATTTCGACAATAGCGGAGTGATGCAGACCGGGCTGGTTAAAATAGGAAAAAAGACGTATTATTTTAACGGCAAAGGTGCTATGCAGACCGGCTTAAAAAAGGTAAGCGGAAAATATTATTATTTTGACGGCAAGGGTGTTATGAAGACCGGCTGGCAGACAATTAAAGATAAAAAGTATTATTTTGACAGTACCGGAGTGATGCAGACCGGCTTGAAAAAAATAGGCAAGAAGACATATTACTTTAGCAGCAAGGGAGTAATGCAGACCGGCTTAAAAAAAGTAAGCGGAAAATATCATTATTTTGACAGCAAGGGTCGAATGAAGACCGGCTGGCAGACGATTAACAGCAAAAAATATTATTTTGACAGCACAGGAGTGATGCAGACGGGCTTGAAAAAAATAGGTAAGAAGACGTATTACTTTAGCAGTAAGGGAGTAATGCAGACCGGCTTAAAGAAGGTAAGCGGCAAAACCTATTATTTCAGCAAAAAAGGTGTGATGCAGACTGGCATCCAAAAGATAAGCGGAAAATCTTATTATTTTGACAGCACAGGCGTGATGCAGACCGGCTTCCAAAAAATAGGCAAAAAAACCTATTATTTTAATAAAAAAGGCGCGATGCAGACCGGTTTCCAAAAGATAAGCGGAAAGACTTACTATTTTAATAGTAAAGGTGTCATGAAGACCGGTTTCCAGACCATCAGTAAAAGTACATATTATTTTGATTCAACCGGCGTGATGAAGACCGGTTGGCAGACCATCAACGGTTTGAAATATTATTTTGGTTCAAACGGTAAAATGGTTAAAAACACAACAAAAACAATTGGCGGCATATCTTATACCTTTGATAAAAATGGTGTTTGTGCAAGTGATCTATACGTAAACGGCGTAAAAATGCATGCGCAATATAAAACGGATCCGAAGGTAAGTGAGGAACAGCTCTTGGCAGCAATCATTTACTGTGAGGCAGGAGGAGAAAAAGACTATCCTCTCGTTGGCAGCATCAATGGTTCCAATGTTAAGGTTTACAAGGGACAGCTTGCGGTAGGCTATGTTATTGCAAATCGATTGACAAGTAATCTGGGATACAAAGAAGTGATTTATCAATATAATCAGTTTGAACCTGCAAGAACGGGTGTTTTGACGAAATATTTAAATAATCCTAATTTAGTGTCAACAGAGTGCAAAAATGCAGCAAAGATTATTTTAAATGATGTGAGCAAGAAGCAAAACAGCGTATCAAGTTTTAAGCGTTCTGATTTTAAATGGAAAAATTTCTGGGCAAAATCTTACGCGAATACGACGAACTTCTTCAGCGTATACAACGAAAATGAATACGAGAGTATTCAGGGACATGTATTTTTCAATTATACAAAGGTAATATCAAAATAGAATGTAGGGGTGTTGCGGGCTTCAAAAGGTGTTTCGCACATATTCCAAGACAAGAGACTGCCGGGGTAAGCGAGCTTCCCCCGGCAGTCTCTTGTTTATACCACAGAAAATTGCTTTGATAAGTTTATTGTTCAAATTGTACTTAAATAAATACAATTTTGACAAAAAAACAATATTTTATCTGAAATTCTGTCTGAAATCGTAGCTATTAGTAAATACTATAGTAAAATTACTTTACAATAATTGGGTTTGGGTATAAAATTATATATGAAGTGACCAATACAAGGAGGATTCATGATGAACAGAAAAATGAAAACAATGGACGGAAATACAGCCGCGGCTCATGTGTCATATGCATATTCTGACGTTGCAGCGATATATCCAATCACTCCATCATCAACGATGGCAGAATTAGTCGATCGTTGGTCAAATGATGGTCTGAAAAATATTTTCGGCGAGCAGGTTCTGGTACAGGAAATGCAATCTGAAGCAGGTGCAGCAGGAGCCATCCACGGCTCATTGGCAGCAGGAGCTTTAACGACTACCTTTACTGCTTCACAGGGATTATTATTAATGGTTCCAAATATGTACAAGATTGCAGGTGAATTACTTCCATGTGTAATTAACGTATCTGCAAGAGCGCTTGCAACTCATGCGTTATCTATCTTCGGAGACCATTCCGACGTATATGCATGTAGACAAACCGGTTTCGCAATGCTTGCTTCTTCAAGTGTTCAGGAAACGATGGATTTAAGTCCGGTTGCTTATTGTGCGGCTTTAAAGGGAAAAGTGCCATTCTTAAATTTCTTCGATGGATTTAGAACTTCCCATGAATTACAAAAAATTGAAGTCTGGGATTATAAGGATTTAGCTGAAATGGTTGATTATGATGCAATCGATGCATTCAGAGCTCATGCACTTAATCCGAATCATCCTTGCCATAGAGGTTCTGCTCAGAACCCTGATGTTTTCTTCCAGGCAAAGGAAGCTGCTAACGAATATTACAACAAACTGCCTGCAGTTGTTGAAGAATATATGGCAAAAGTAAATGCAAAAATTGGTACAGACTATGGTTTGTTCAATTATTACGGACCGAAAGATGCAGAGCATGTTATCATTGCGATGGGATCTGTTTGTGAGACAATCGAAGAGACAATTGACACTTTGGTTGCAGCAGGACAAAAAGTCGGCGTTATCAAAGTAAGACTTTACAGACCGTTCAGCACAGAGCACTTCTTGGCTACAATTCCTGATACTGTTAAGAAAATCAGCGTATTAGACAGAACAAAAGAGCCGGGTGCAATCGGTGAGCCATTATACTTAGATGTTGTGGCAGCGTTAAGAAATACAAAATTCAAAGATATTCCTGTATTTAAGGGAAGATACGGCTTGGGCTCAAAGGACACAACTCCTGCTCAAATTAAAGCTGTTTATGATAACAATGAAAAAGAAAGCTTCACAATCGGTATCGTGGATGATGTGACAAATCTGTCCCTGACAGTGGATAACAGCTTTGATTCCTCAAGCGATAAAATTAAGAGCTGTAAGTTCTGGGGCTTAGGCGCTGACGGTACAGTAGGTGCAAATAAGAACTCCATTAAGATTATCGGTGATAACACAGATCAGTATGCACAGGCATATTTTGACTATGATTCAAAGAAATCAGGCGGTGTTACGGTATCTCATTTAAGATTTGGAACAGAGCCGATTCGTTCTACTTATTTAGTAAATAAGGCTAACTTTGTAGCATGTCATAATCCTTCTTATATTCATAAATTTAACATGGTAGAGGATTTGAAAGACGGTGGAACATTCCTTTTGAACTGTAGCTGGACTCCAGAAGAGCTTGAGACGGAAATTCCTGCTCATGCAAAAAGATATCTTGCACAGCATAATATTAATTTCTACACAATCGATGGTATTAAGTTAGGTAAGGAAATCGGACTTGGCGGACGTATCAATACAATTCTTCAGTCTGCATTCTTTAAACTGGCTCAGATTATTCCGGTTGAGGATGCGATTGGATATATGAAAGCAGCAGCAAAATATTCCTACGGCAAAAAAGGTGATGCGATTGTTAACATGAACTATCAGGCAATCGAGCGCGGTGCAGAGGAAGTTGTAAAGATTGAAATCCCGGCATCATGGGCTGATGCAAAGGATAACGATTCTGATGATGTAAAGGTTGAAGGAAGAAAAGAAGTAGTTGATTTTGTTAAGACAATTCAGGCAAAAGTAAATAAGGTTGACGGAAATTCTCTCCCTGTTTCAGCTTTTGTAGATTATGTTGACGGTTCAACACCATCCGGAACATCCGCATACGAAAAACGCGGTATCGCAATTGACGTTCCTACATGGAAGCCAGAAAACTGTATTCAGTGTAACTTCTGTTCCTATGTTTGCCCTCACGCTGTTATCAGACCGGTAGCAATGACAGAGGAAGAAGCAGCAAATGCTCCTAAGGATATGAAGATGTTACCGATGACAGGAATGGATACATTTAAATTTGCAATCACCGTATCCGCATTGGATTGTACAGGCTGTGGTTCTTGTGCAAATGTATGTCCGGGCAAGAAGGGTGAAAAGGCACTTGTTATGAACCCGCTTGAAACTCAGGTTCATGAGCAGGAAATGGCAAAATATGCATTGGAAGTTGGCACGAAGCAGGAGGTTATTGATAAATTCAAACCTACTACTGTAAAGGGAAGCCAGTTCAAGCAGCCGTTGCTTGAGTTCTCAGGAGCTTGTGCAGGCTGTGGTGAGACACCTTATGCGAAGCTGGTAACTCAGTTATTCGGAGACAGAATGTACATTTCAAATGCAACAGGCTGTTCTTCTATCTGGGGTAACTCTTCACCGTCAACACCTTACACAGTAAATAAGGATGGCTGTGGACCGGCTTGGTCAAACTCATTATTTGAGGATAACGCTGAGTTTGGTTACGGTATGAAGCTGGCTCAGATAGCATTGAGAAAGAGCTTGAGAAGCAAGATTGAAGCATTAGGAGCAGATACCAAGGATGCTGTGTTAGCGGAAGCTGCTAAAAAATATGTAGATACCTTTGAGTTAGGTGCAGAAAATGCAGTAGCAACGGCTGAGTTAATCAGTGCACTTGAAAAAGAAGGAAGCGAAGCAGCGAAGGAAATCTTATCCAAGAAAGACTTCGTCTCCAAGAAATCCCAGTGGATCTTCGGTGGTGACGGCTGGGCTTATGATATCGGCTTCGGCGGCTTAGACCATGTTATTGCAAGCGGACAGGATGTAAATATCTTGGTATTTGATACAGAGGTATATTCCAATACAGGCGGACAGTCTTCTAAAGCAACTCCTCTTGGAGCAGTCGCACAGTTTGCGGCAGGCGGAAAGGCTGTTGGAAAGAAAGATCTTGCACAGATTGCTATGAGCTACGGCTATGTATATGTAGCACAGATTTCACAGGGCGCTGATATGAACCAGTGTATCAAAGCAATGAACGAGGCTGAAAGCTACAATGGACCATCCATTATCATCGCTTATGCTCCATGTATCAACCACGGTATCAAGGGTGGTATGACAGCAGCACAGACTGAGGAGAAGAAGGCAGTAACTTCAGGCTATTGGAACTTATTCCGTTTTGACCCAAGATTAAAGGCAGAAGGAAAGAATCCGTTCATGCTTGACAGCAAGGCTCCAACGACAAGCTACCAGGAATTCTTGGCAAACGAAGTTCGTTACAGCTCTTTGATGAAGCAGAATCCGGAGAGAGCACAGGTATTGTTCGATCAGGCTGAAAAACAGGCAGCAAATAAGTTTGAACATTTGACAAGACTTGTAAAGCTTTATGATAGTGCTGAATAATATTTAATAAAAAGGCCAAGTCCCTCAGTAAAGAGGGACTTGGCTATTTTTGTATAAACAGAAAAAATAAACCTCCGGCTATGCCGGTGGTCCCACGGTTTTGCTTTAGCTTCAAGCAAAAAACCTCCTATGTTATAATAATTGCGGGTTTAGCCAACCACAAAAAAGACATAGGAGGTATCCAAAATGGATATGAATAGTTTAGCCCATACTAAATGGGAATGCAAGTATCATTTGGTATTTGCACCAAAATACAGAAGACAGATAGTATATGGAAAAATTAAAGCAGATATTGCTCAAATATTAAGTACATTATGTAAGCGTAAAGGAATAGAGATAATGGAAGCAGAATGTTGTGTGGATCATATTCACATGTTAGTTAGAATACCACCCAAATATAGTGTGTCTGAAATAATGGGATATCTAAAAGGAAAAAGTTCACTGATGATATTTGAAAGACATGCTAATCTAAAATATAAGTATGGAAATCGCCATTTTTGGTGTAGAGGATATTATGTAGATACGGTAGGAAAAAATACAAAGAAGATACAAGAATATATTGCAAATCAATTGAAAGAAGATCATGAATCGGATCAAATGACATTGAATGAATATATAGACCCGTTCACGGGTGAGCCAGTACAAAAAAGCAAGAAGTAGTCCCTGAAAGGGAAGCTAGGGAATAAAGCTATAATGAAAGGCTCAAGGAGCTTGCAGGAGTAAGGAGGCAATAAAAAAGGCCCTTTAGGGCTGCCTGAGAAGGAAGTGCGGTTGGCAAAACCATCAGGCGCCTCCGGGCGCAAGCAGGGAATAGACCCTTACAGGGTCAGAGCAAGCCACCGGCTAAGCCGGTGGTCTTGACTTTGCTATGCAAGACACTTTCTTACAATATTTATTATTTATAGTAAAAAATAATATTGTGTGATATAATGAGCAAGAATTTTATATTTTGAAAATTAGGAGGCAAACATGTTTAAAGAAGACTATGTGATGAAGATGATACATGAGCTGGTGAAAACGGTTTTAAAGCTTATGTTTCATATTGATAACGTTGACGATACGATAGTGTTGGAAAATGAAGCTGCCAATGAATTATATAAAAAGCTTATGGGATTGACAAAGGAATATAAGATAAATGATGCAGAAAATTTTCTGTATGAAAATTTAGATGAAAATAATATGGAGGAGCTGAAAGCGGCTCTGCTGTTTTATGAACAGCTCAATTATTTAAGTGATGATGACTTGGAAAATGCTGACTTTTCAAGGGAAGAGATAAAGGACGGAATACAGGTGGTTTTGGAGAGATTTGGCTGTGAAGGAATTGCCGGCGCATTTTAAAGACGTGACTTTTGACTCTTGAAATTGGATAGGCATTGGAGTAAAATTGAGAATACCAAAATGGACGTGTGCTTTTAGTTGTGTAGGAGATAATTATGAAAAAGTATATAAAGATGATACCCGTTGTATTTATGATAGCGCTGCTGGTAGGTTGCCAGAGCAGGGAAACCTTGCAGGAAACTGTGGAAGCAGCAGACGTTGAAGTGAGAAAAGATGCGGCGAATGTGGAAGAGGTATCCATTGAAAAGGATAAGATAAGTATTCAGTATCCGAAGCTTGTGAATTTATCCGATACAAAGATAGAGGAGAAGTGGAACCGGATTATTGAGGATAAAATCACCAAGGACTTGGAATTACTGACCGATAATGATGTTTACAGTCTGTCCTATGAGGTGGCTACGAATACAGCAGAAGAGCTGTCTTTGAAGCTGATAGGAAGCTGTTATTATGACGGAGCAGAGCAGCCACTCAACTTTATTTATACATATAACATATCGCTGACAACAGGAGAAAGCCTTCGTCTGTCTGACCGTACAGATGTTGCGAAGCTGGCAGCACAGATTTATAATGGAACCGGATTTTCGACGGAAGATGGTAAAATGGAGGCGTTTATGCAGTATATTTACAGCGCCTTTGAAAATGAGGAGCTTTTGGCGGAAATGCTGGCGAATTTTGACTATAGTGAGGAAGCAGAAGAAGCTCCGTATGGATATTCCTTTTATGAAGGCAATAAACTTTGGCTGTGTATTGAAGTGCCGCATGATTTAGGCGATTATATAATATTGACGTTGGACGAGAAGTAGAAAAAGATACTTTGCAGGCTAAACTGCAACATTAGAAGGAACAATATGAAAATAGAAAATAATATGATTGGCAAAATCAGGTTAAACTATAATGAATTTAGCAAAGGGCAAAAAAAGCTGGCAAATTACATTCTGGAGAATTATGACAAAGCCGTTTTTTTGACGGCAACGAAGCTTGGCAAGGAAGTTGGAGTCAGCGAATCTACTGTGGTTCGTTTTGCAATGAGTCTGGGCTATAAGGGTTATCCGCAGTTTCAAAAAGCAATGGAAGAGCTGGTTAGCACAAGACTGGGTAAAATTGAAAAGATGGAGGTCACCTACGGTCATAACAGCCAGTCTCAGATAGTGAAAAATGTGCTGACTGCTGATATGGAAAAAATTAAACATACGATGGAACATATGGACTCCAAAGCATTTGAGCTGGCGGTAGATACTCTGATACAGGCAAAAAGAGTATACATCATCGGCTTGCGAAGCTGTGCGCCTTTGGCAAGCTTTTTGAGTTTTTACCTGAATATGGTTTTGGATGATGTTTTGCAGATTAATACGAACAGTACAACGGAATTATTTGAGCAGATGATGCATATCGGAAAAGAGGATGTCATTGTGGGAATCAGTTTTCCGAGGTATTCCATGCGAACCTTAAAGGCACTTGAATTTGCGAATAACAGAAATGCGAAGGTAATCACGCTGACGGATGATATTCACGCTCCGATTAACCTGTATTCCTCCTGTAATCTCGTTTCCAAGAGCGATATGGTATCCATTGTCGATTCGCTGGTGGCACCGCTTAGTGTTATCAATGCTGTGGTGGTTGGAATCTGTATGAAGCAAAAAAATAAAGTAATCCATAATTTGGAAGAGCTGGAAACAATATGGAATGAATATCAGATTTATAACAATGATGAGATGAATTATATGGGAAACCACTTGATGGATGAATTTGGATTGGGAGAACAGGATGAGTAGAGTTTTAATTGTCGGCGGCGGGGCTGCCGGAATGTTTGCTGCCGTATTTGCAGCAAAAAACGGAAATGAAGTGACTATTTTTGACGGAAATGAGAAGCTTGGCAAAAAGCTTTTTATCACAGGCAAGGGAAGATGTAATATTACGAATGCCAGCGATATGGAAACGTTATTTGAAAATGTAATTTCAAACCAGAAATTTTTATATAGTGCGTTTTATGGATATAATAATTATGATGTCATCGATTTTTTTGAAGAACTTGGAGTAAAGACAAAAATTGAGAGAGGAAACCGGGTATTTCCTGTTTCTGATCATTCCTCGGACGTCATACAGGCGCTCACAAGAGAACTTCAAAAGTTGTCAGTGGAAATCTACCTGAAAACAAAAGTGAAATCGTTGATTATAGAGGATGGACAGGCAAAAGGAGTAAAGCTGGAAAACGGAAAGAGCATACATGGAGAGCATGTCATTGTGGCGACGGGTGGATTGTCCTATCAGACAACCGGTTCGACCGGAGCAGGCTATGAGTTTGCCAGGGCAGCAGGACATACTGTGACACGTCTGACCCCTTCCTTGGTGCCATTTAGGACGAAAGAGGCATTTGTAAAAGATTTGCAAGGTTTGTCCCTGAAGAATGTAAAAGCGACGCTCTATGACGCTGAGAAGCAGCTTTACAGTGATTTTGGAGAAATGCTGTTTACCCATTTCGGTGTGAGCGGACCTCTTATACTCAGTGCCAGCAGCCTCGTGGCGGATAAGATAAAGAAAAATAACCTTCGGCTTGTCATAGACTTAAAGCCTGCGTTGACGGAAGAGCAGCTTGATAACCGTATCCTGCGGGAATTTGAAACATATAGAAATAAGCAGTTTAAAAATGCGGTGGCAAGTCTGTTTCCGGCAAAACTGCTCCCTATTATGATAGAGCTGAGTAAAATCAATCCTGATAAAAAGGTGAATGAAATCAGCAAGGAAGAAAGGATGGCATTTGTCCTTTTGATTAAGAACATGGAATTGACCCTGACCGGTCTGTGCGATTATAATCAGGCTATTATCACAAAGGGCGGTGTTACGGTCAAGGAAATCAATCCGTCCACGATGGAATCAAAGCTGGTGAGCGGACTGTATTTTATCGGGGAAGTATTGGATTTAGATGCCCTGACAGGCGGATTTAATCTGCAGATTGCCTGGTCTACCGCTTATGCGGCAGGAAGCAATATCTGGTAATACATGAAAAAGCAAAGGAAAGAGGATAACAATGAGTTTTAGTATAGCGATTGATGGACCGGCAGGCGCCGGAAAAAGTACAATAGCAAAGGAAATAGCAAAAAGACTGGGCTATATTTATGTGGATACGGGAGCCATGTACAGAGCGATGGCACTTTTTATCATACAAAAGGATATCAAACCGGAGGAGGAGGAAAAAATAAGCCTCGCCTGTAAGGATGCGGATATCACAATTGAGTATGAAAAGGGGGAACAACTGGTTATATTAAATGGTGAGAACGTGACACCTTTTATCCGCTCGGAGGAAGTGGGGAATATGGCATCTGCAAGTGCTTCGAACAGGAATGTGAGATTAAAGCTTGTAGACCTTCAGCGCGAGCTTGCGGCAAAAACAAATGTCATTATGGACGGCAGAGATATCGGGACATACGTGCTGCCAAAGGCGAATGTAAAAGTATTTTTGACTGCCAGCTCAAAAGTTAGAGCAAAACGTAGATATGAGGAGTTGACGCAGAAGGGATTGTCCTGTAATATAGAAGAGATAGAGAGTGATATCATTGAGAGAGACAGAAGAGACAGCACAAGAGAATTTGCACCGCTTCGGCAGGCAGATGACGCTGTTCTCATCGATTCCTCAGATATGACGGTTGAGGAAGTAATCAACGCGATTATCAATTTGGTAAAATAAAAAGACGGAGGAAATAGATGGAAGTAGTATTGGCAAAGACAGCAGGTTTTTGCTTTGGCGTAAAAAGAGCTGTTGATACCGTATATGAACATGTAGACAAAGGAAGCATCTATACCTATGGACCGATTATTCACAATGAAGAGGTTGTCAAGGATTTGGAGAAAAAAGGTGTCAAGGTTATCAATACAGAAGAAGAGTTAAAGGCAGTGAAAGACGGAACTGTCATTATCCGTTCCCATGGCACGGCAAAGAAGATTTATGATATTCTGGAAGAAAATAACATTGATTATGTGGATGCCACCTGTCCTTATGTTAAAAAAATTCATAAAATAGTAAACAAACGCGGCAGTGAAGGTTATGAGATTGTCATCATAGGCAATACAAAACATCCGGAAGTAGAGGGAATCAAAGGTTGGTGCTCCTCTAAGGTCACGGTAATTGAAAACGCTGAGCAGGCTGAAAATTATACGGCAGAAGAGAAACAAAAAGTATGTATTGTGTCCCAAACGACATTTAACTACAATAAATTTAAAGATTTAGTTGAAATTATTTCGAAAAAGGGTTATGATATAATTGTTTTAAATACGATTTGCAGTGCGACGGAAGAGAGACAAGCAGAAGCCAGTCGAGTTGCAAGTCAGGTTGAGGCTATGATTGTCATAGGAGACAAGCACAGTTCCAATACGCAAAAGTTATATGAAATTTGTAATGAAGAATGTGAAAATACTTACTATATACAGACACTAGATGACTTGGATACGCAGTCCTTGCAGTTCTTTGGTAGCGTAGGTATTACAGCAGGGGCTTCAACCCCAAATAATATTATTGAGGAGGTTCATTCAAATGTCAGAAATGAGTTTTGAAGAAATGCTTGAACAATCATTGAAAACAATACGAACAGGGGAGGTAGTTGAAGGCACTGTTATTGATGTCAAGGAAGATGAAATCATCTTAAATATAGGTTACAAGTCAGATGGAATTATCACCAGAAACGAATACACAAATACCCCTAACGTAGATTTGACAACTGTTGTATCTGTAGGAGATACAATGGAAGTAAAGGTTTTAAAAGTAAATGACGGCGAAGGACAGGTTTTATTAACTTATAAGAGACTTGCAGCCGAAAAGGGAAGTAAGAGATTAGAGGAAGCATTCAATAACAATGAAGTATTGAAAGCAAAGGTTGATAAAGTATTAGACGGCGGATTAAGCATTGTTGTGGATGAAGCAAGAGTATTTATTCCGGCAAGCTTAGTATCAGACAGCTATGAGAAAAATCTTGCAAAATATGCAGGAGAGGAAATCGAATTCGTTATCAGCGAGTTCAATCCTAAGAAGAGAAGAATTATCGGTGACCGCAAGCAGTTATTAGTTGCGAAAAAGAGCGAGTTACAGAAAGAATTATTTGAAAAGATTAAAGTTGGCGACGTAGTAGAAGGAACAGTAAAGAATGTAACAGATTTTGGTGCATTTATCGACTTAGGTGGAGCTGACGGATTACTTCACATTTCAGAAATGTCATGGGGAAGAGTTGAAAATCCAAAGAAAGTATTTAAGGTTGGAGATACCGTTAAGGTTCTTATTAAAGAAATCAGCGGAGATAAAATTGCTCTTAGTCTTAAATTCGCAGATACAAATCCTTGGCTTCATGCAGCTGAAAAATATGCGGTTGGAACAATCGTAAAAGGTAAAGCAGCAAGAATGACTGATTTTGGTGCATTTGTTGAATTGGAAGCAGGTGTAGATGCGTTACTTCATGTATCACAGATTTCAAAAGAGCACGTTGAAAAGCCAGCCGATGTTTTAAAGGTAAATCAGGAGATTACAGCGAAGGTTGTAGACTTTAATGCAGAGGAGAAGAAAATCAGCTTAAGCATTAAGGCTTTAGATGAGGATTCAGAAGAAGCTTCTGACAATGCAGAAGAAGGAACAGAAGAATAATTTTATAGTGAGATTGTAATGATTAAGGAAAACCTGCAAAGCAGGCTTTCCTTAAATGTTATTATGAAATACGAAGGAGTTGTCTAAATGGAAGGTTATGAAAAATTTAAAGACGACGTCTTTAAGCTTACAAAAATTGATTTAGATGCATATAAAGAACGTCAGATGAAGAGGCGTATCGACACTTTAATTACCAAAAATAATATCAAAACTTACGATGATTATATCCGAACGATAAAAGCAGACGCAAAGATGTTTGAAGAGTTTGTAAACTATCTGACAATCAATGTTTCGGAATTTTACAGAAATCCGGAGCAGTGGGAGCTGCTTGACAAAGAAGTTTTTCCAAGATTGATTTCTACATATGGAAAAAATTTAAAGATTTGGAGTGCGGCATGCTCCACCGGCGATGAACCGTATTCTCTTGTTATGGCATTGTCCAAATTTTTGCCACTCAATCAGATTAAAATTGTCGCGACAGACATTGATAACCAGGTGCTGAATAAGGCGCAGGTGGGCTTATACAATGCGAAGAGTGTAGCAGGCGTGCCAAAGGAGTTTTTAAACAAATACTTTACAAAAATTGGAGCGTCCTATCAAATAGCGGATGAAATCAAGCAAAGAGTTGAATTTAAGCAGCATAATCTTTTAAAGGATTCATATCCGTCCGGTTGTAATTTAATTGTGTGCAGAAATGTATTGATTTATTTTACAGAGGAAGCGAAGGATGAGATTTACAAAAAGTTTTATGATGCTTTGGTAAAAGATGGTGTTTTGTTTATCGGAAGCACAGAGCAGATTATGCAGTATAAGGAATTGGGATTTGGAAGATATAAATCTTTTTTTTATTCAAAAGAATAGCAAGATTGTAATAGAAAATGATAGGCGGTTACAAAATGTAACCGCCTATCATTTTTTGTATGAAATGTGCGTTTCTATTTCAATAAAACACTAAAAACATGAAGCACATATTTTTTCATCAAAGTCAAATCATTTAACACCTCATCGGTCAGCTCAAAATAAGTTGTTTTATCATTGTAGTTCTCCTTGAAACTTGGGCTTATAATGACCTGTTCCTGAGGGAGGAAATGTCCCGATTTTTTAATGTAGCAGTTGGAAGACTTTGCTTTTGTCCGGTATTCCTTGTCGACATAGGACGCTACGCTTTTGTGTATTGCAATATCCTCGTTTGGCAGATAGTAGTAGTCTTTATAATTGTGATAGAAAAATTTCAGTTCCCCGGAGTGCACCTTAATCTTTAATTTTCCCATACCTTTATTTCCGATGAAATAAAAATCATTGCAGCCGTAGGAGATTCTCTTTGGCAGTTCCACCTGCAGCTTTAATTCAATGTAAAATTCAAATTGCTGCTGCTGATACATGTCCATGTAGGGTTTTACATGAAAGCCGGTAATTGTAAAAAGCCCGTTAAATAAAGCATGATAGGCAAGAATCGGGATTAAGCCGAACAGTCCGCATATATCATCTTTATTATGTAATAAGAGGAGCTTTTTTGCCTCCTCGGTAGGTGCAATCAAATAGTCAGAATAGACACGGATTAACTCGCCGCCGCCAAATTCGTCCTCCCGGTCAATTCCCAGAAAGGCTTCCACCGTTTTTTGCTTTAGATTTTCCAGCTTAAAAAACTTCTTGTAGGGAGAGAGGAGTTTATATAAATCAATACTCTCTTTGGAAAGGAAATCCTCCGCTAATCCGTAAGAAGCAGCCTTTTGCATCAAATAAGGAATATCAAATCCGTTTCCGTTGTAATGGAAAACAGCTCTATAGTTTTTCAAAAAAGCAAAAAAAGCTTCCAAGATTTCTTTTTCATCCTCTTTGGAATCTGCAAACCATTGGATAAACTTGAAGGTGTTATCCTGAAAATAAATGCAGCCAATTAGATAACAAAATGTGTTTTTCGGTGAAAAACCGGTCGTCTCAATATCAAAAATTAAAATTTCCGAAAGTTTTAATTCATCCTTACAAAGCAATTTGTGAAAGATGAAATCAAAGCCTTTTAAATCATCATCACTGCTTTGCAGGTCAAAAGTGCGTATATACATAGTTTATCTCCTAATTTAGTATAGCTTCCTATAGCTTATCTTATCCATAATAAATGAAAAAAGCAAGTGTAATTTTGCTGTTTTGCTATATCATAGGAAAGTTCTTCGAATTTCCTATGATATAAAAATATATGCGCACGAATGCAAGAGGAAGATGTCACTATGTGACTGCATTCGGCGCAGCAAAGCAGCCAAGTCCCTCATGAGTGAGGGATTAGGGAGTTGATGCGGACTTGTCCGCTTTGTTCCCAATTTGAAAAAATAGAAGAAGGTTGCGAATATTAGCCGGATTCATTATAATAAGCGTATAGACTAAGCAACAGTAGGAATAGTAGAGGAAAAAGAGCATGAATGCTGAATTAATGGAACGCCTAAAGCCGGTGACGGAGGAAGAACAAAGAATTTTGGTCGGCGACAGACAGGTGAATAAGGAGATTTACACAACGGGGAAGGAATTTACCATTGACAGCAATAAGATGCTGGAAAAGGGAAGGCTGATTGATATCCGCACCCATACCCGTTTTATTGATTTTCCGGCACATAAGCATAACTATATTGAGATTATGTACATGTGTACAGGTAAAACAAGACATATTATAAACGGAAATACGCAGGTGGTTCTGGAAAAGGGAAATCTGCTTTTCTTAAACCAGTTTTCCTACCATGAGATTCTCCCGGCGGGAATGGACGATATTGGAATTAATTTTATTATATTGCCCGAATTTTTTGACGAGGTTCTGCCGATGCTTAATAAAGACGATGCGCTCAGTAATTTTTTGGTCAACACACTCCGCCAGAATACGGAACAGGCAAGCTATTTGCATTACAAGGTTGCAGATATTATTCCGATACAAAATCTCGTGGAGAATCTGGTATGGGATTTGATTAACAAGCAGCACAACCATAGGCAGATTGATCAGACGACAATGGGGCTTTTATTTATGCAGCTTGTGAATCAGACCGAGCGTATCGAGCATGGGGAGGAAAATCAGGCGAACCATACGATTGCCATCAAGGTGCTGAAATATATTGAGGAAAGCTATAAAACAGCGAGTCTTACAGAGCTTTCCAAGGAGCTGAACCACTCTGTTTCCAGTCTGAGCAAAATGATTAAGGGCAGTACGGGGAGCACCTTCAAGGAGCTGCTTCAAAATAAGAGGCTGAATCAGGCAGCACATCTTTTGTCCACAACAAAGCTTCCGATCACAGATATTATTTATCGGGTAGGCTATGACAATACAAGCTATTTTCACCGGATTTTCAGGGAGAAATATAAGGTCAGTCCGAAGCAATACCGCAATATGGAAAATAAGGACGTAAAAATATAAAAACTAAGTCCTTGTTAAAAAAAACTGCTTTGGATATAATGAATAAGAAAAGTAGATTTGGAATAAAACTAGGACTTAAAAATCTAATTATAAATGAGAAAGGTGGAAAAAAAGAATGTATGATGTAAAAAAGGGCTATGAGCTGGCAAAAGAATTTTATGCACAATATGGTATTGATGTGGACAAGGCAATTGAGGTTGCAAACGCTACACCGATTTCCATGCACTGCTGGCAGGGCGATGACGTTGCAGGCTGTGAGAAGAAGGAAGACGCTGCATTAACAGGAGGTATTCAGGTAACAGGAAATTATCCGGGAAGCGCAAGAAATGGTGATGAACTTCGTGCAGATATCGACGTTGCAATGAAATATATTCCGGGAGAGTTAAAGCTTAACCTGCATGCAAATTATCAGGAGGCAGATACTTTTGTAGACCGTAATGCGATTGAGCCAAAGCATTTTGACAAATGGGTAGACTGGGCAGTAGAAAAAGGCATTGGTCTTGACTTTAACCCTACTTATTTTTCACATCCAAAGAGCGATAATGGAACGTTGTCTGCTGCAGATGAAGACGTTCGTAAATTCTGGATTGAGCATGGTATCCGTTCCCGTCAGATCGGTGAATACTTCTACAAGAAGACAGGAAAGCCATGTGTAATCAACCATTGGACACCAGACGGTGATAAAGAGGTTCCGGTTGACACAATCGGACCAAGAAAGAGATTAAAAGACAGCTACGACCAGATTTTTGAGGCAACCAAGAATGTGGAAGGTGTTATTGATGGAATTGAGTCCAAAGTATTCGGTATCGGAGCAGAAAGCTTTACAGCAGGTTCTCATGAGTTCTGCATGGGCTATGTAATGAAGGCAAACAAAGACCATATCATTATGACTCTGGATACAGGACATTATCATCCGACAGAGGTTGTTTCAGCAAAATTAGCTTCTATCTTTACATTCTCTGACAATGTATTGCTTCACGTTTCCCGTCCGGTACGTTGGGATTCTGATCATGTAGTAAGCTTTGATGATGAGACAAGAGCAATTATGGACGAGCTGGTTCGCATGGACAAGTTAAAAGATACTTACGTTGCAACTGATTTCTTTGACGCTTCCATCAACCGTATCGTTGCATGGGTGACAGGTCTTAGAAACACAAGAAAAGCTATGTTAGCAGCTCTGTTACAGCCGGTTGACCAGATGAAAGAAATTGAGAAGAGCGGTGATGTAAGTGCGCGCTTAGCATTCAAAGAAGAGTTTAAAGCAGCTCCGTTTGCACTGGTATGGGATTATTACTGCCAGCAGCAGAATGCTGGTGCAGGACTTGAATGGTTAGCTGAAGTACAGAAATATGAAAAGGAAGTTCTTTCAAAAAGAGCTTAAAAATTTAGAGAATGCCAACTCTAAAGAACAGTTCTATGTTAAAGGAGAAGCACGATATATATCGTGCTTCTTTTGATTTGTTTTAAGGAAAGTGATAGCCCGACCTGCAAATGAGAATAAAAATATAATTAACGGGCTTGATAAATGCACCTGAAAAAGAGTATAATAATAAGATACGAAGTTTTATGAGACTAACACAAGGCTCTTATAAAGCTCTAAATATAGAAAAGCAGTATTGTTTTTTTAAGAAAGAAGGAATAAGAATGACAAAAATTGATATTATATCCGGCTTTTTGGGTGCGGGTAAGACAACTTTAATAAAGAAATTAATCGGAGAGGCATTCGAAGGAGAGAAATTAGTTTTAATCGAAAACGAATTTGGCGAGATCGGAATTGACGGCGGATTTTTAAAGGATTCCGGCATAGAAATTACAGAGATGAACTCCGGCTGTATTTGCTGCTCTTTAGTGGGAGATTTCGGAACAGCACTTCAGGAGGTTTTGGACAAATATACACCTGACCGCGTTATCATTGAGCCGTCCGGCGTGGGCAAGCTCTCTGACGTTATCAAGGCGGTGGAGAACATCAAAGGCGCAGACATTGAATTAAACAGTCTGACAGCCGTTGTCGATGCGATGAAGAGTAAAATGTTCATGAAGAATTTCGGTGAGTTTTACAACAATCAGATTGAATATGCAAAGACTATAATTTTAAGCAGAACCGATAAATTGAGCGAGGACAAGCTGGATGCGTGTGTGAAGCAAATCAGAGAGCACAATGAGCATGCTGCGGTTATCACAACTCCTTGGGAGCAGTTGAGCGGAAAGACGATATTGGAGGCAATGGAGAAAAAGAATGACTTGGAGGAGAAGCTGCTGAGTGAAGTGAAGGAGCACGCTCATGAGCATCACCATGACCATGCGGAATGCGGTCACGACCACGAGCATCACCATGACCATGCGGAATGCGGTCACGACCACGGGCATCACCATGACCATGCGGAATGCGGTCACGATCACGAGCATCATCATGACCATGCGGAATGCGGTCACGACCATGAGCATCATCATGACCACGCAGAGTGCGACCACGATCACCACCATGAGCATGACCACGCAGAGTGTGGACATCACCACCACGACCATGAGCATCATCACATACATGAAGATGGAACATGCAGCTGCGGTCATGATCACAGCCATGAAGGACATCATCATGCTGAGGATATTTTTACAAGCTGGGGCAGGGAGACACCGAAGAAATATGAAGAGGCAGAGCTTGAAGAGATATTAAAGAAATTGGCGGAGACCGCAGAATATGGAGTGGTGCTCAGAGCGAAAGGAATTTTGCCGTCAGCGGATTCTACATGGCTTCATTTTGATTTGGTTCCGGGTGAATATGAGATTCGAAAAGGCGAAGCAGATATCACAGGACGTATCTGTGTAATCGGAACTGAGATAAAGGAAGAGGAACTGGAACATTTATTTCAGATATAAGCTGCAGGAACAGAAATAGAAAGCCGAAGGCTGAATAGTAAGGAATGGAGTAAAACAATGGAAATACCAGTATATTTATTTACAGGATTTTTGGAAAGCGGGAAGACCGTATTTATAAAGGATACCATACAGGACCCTAATTTTTCACACGGAGAAAAGACTTTGGTTATCCTGTGTGAAGAAGGAATGGAGGAGCTCGAGGAGGAGTATTTGAGAAAAAGCAATACTTCCGTCGTGGTGCTGGACAGTCAGGAGGAACTGACAGAGGAATTTTTGAAGGACTGCGGTGTGAAATATGATCCAGAGCGTGTATTTATTGAGTTTAACGGAATGTGGGATACAAAGGCACTGTTGGAAACGAAATTTCCGAAGTATTGGGAAATTTTGCAGATTATTACGCTGATTAACGGTGAGACATACGAAGCATTTATGAGTAATATGCGTTCTCTTTTAGTAAACCACTACACAGAGTCCGACATGGTAATTTTTAACCGTTGCACGAAGGATATGGATTTGGCAGCGTTTAGAAGAAGTGTAAAGGCGGTAAACAAAAAGGCACAGGTTTATTTTGAGGGAGAGGATATTGATCCTCAAAACACCTCAGAGTTGCTGCCGTTTGATTTGGATGCGGAAGTGATTGAGATTGAAGATGAGGATTATGGCATCTGGTATTTGGATGCGATGGATAATCCGAAGAAATATAACGGAAAAACAGTGTCCTTTACGGCTGTTGTATTTAAGCCAAACAAGCTGTCAGATGAGACTTTTGTGCCCGGCAGACATGCGATGACTTGTTGTGCAGATGATATTTCCTTCATCGGCTTTATATGTAAAAGCCAGAATGCAGAGAAGCTGCACCATAAGCAGTGGGTAAAGCTGACTGCCCAGGTAAGGATTGAATATCGTAAGGAATACAAGGGAAAAGGACCGGTTTTATATACAAAGAAGATTGCTTCCTGCGAGAAGCCGGAAGATGATTTGGTATATTTTTATTAAAAGGTAAGATACTTACTGCTGTGGTGCCAAGGGCTGAGCAGTGATGAAAATATCGTTTATTGGTTGAACATCAATCAGTAAGCGGTATTTTTTTATAATATTAGGAAAATTCTCCGAATTTCCTATGTTATAAAAAACCATTTATGCGCACCTCGAAGAGTGGAAAACATCATAACTGTATTGTCAGTAGAGTATACATATATATTGACAAAAATCGAGAATCGTGTCATAGTAAGTAACAGAGTAAGAGGCAGAAACAGGCTATTTGGAAATACAAGGAGATATTATGAAGAGTATAAAAGAAGAAATTGAGCAGTTAAAAAAAGAGCGAGATGCCGTTATTTTAGCACATTATTATGTAGCGGATGAGATACAGGATATTGCCGATTATATCGGAGACTCCTATTATTTAAGTGAAATGGCGACAAAACTGCCGCAGCAGACAATTTGTTTTGCGGGAGTTACCTTTATGGGGGAGAGTGCCAAGATTTTGTGCCCGGATAAGACGGTGTTATTGCCGGAGACATTGGCAGACTGCCCGATGGCGGGAATGGCAGAGGAGGAGAAGATTTTGCAGATAAGAGAGGAATATGACGATCTTGCGGTTGTCTGTTACATCAATTCCTCCGCTAAGTTAAAAACGCTCTCAGACATCATTGTAACCAGCTCCAATGCTGTTAAGATTGTAAAGGCATTGCCAGAAAAAAATATTTATTTTATACCGGATGAGAATTTAGGACGCTATGTTGCATCGCAGGTGCCAGAGAAGAATTTTATATTCAACAAAGGCTTTTGTCATGTACATACGAGCATTACAAAGGAAAATGTATTAAAGGCAATGGAAGTGAGACCGGATATGGAGGTGCTCGTTCATCCGGAATGTAAGCTTGAGGTACTTGAGATAGCGGACTACATCGGAAGCACGGCAGGAATTATCGATTACGCGACAAAGAGTGAGAGACAGGAATTTCTAATCTGTACGGAGCTTGGTATTTTACATGAGCTGAAGAGGAAAAATCCGGACAAATTATTCTACTCGGTAGGTCACAGACAGTTTTGTCCGAACATGAAGAAAATCACGCTGGAAAAAATAAAACGAAGCCTGCAGGATATGGAAACGAAGGTGGAGATAGAAGAAGGGCTGAGAAGGCGGGCGTATATGCCGCTGAAAAGAATGTTGGAGATGGCAAAATGAAAGAAAACAGATATGAAGTGATTATAGTCGGTACAGGAGTGGCAGGGCTGTTTGCGGCATTATCGCTTCCGAAGGATTGCAGCATATTGATGATTACAAAAGAAGAGGCGGATATCAGCGATTCCTATCTTGCGCAGGGAGGTATCTCCACACTTTTGATGCAGGAGGATTATGAAGATTATTACAATGATACGTTGAAGGCAGGAAGATACCAGAACAATCCGGAATCGGTGAAAGAGATGATTTCTTCCTCCAAGGATGTGATTGAAACATTATTAGAATATGGAGTTGAGTTTGATAAAACCGCGCAGGGTGATTTTGAGTACACAAGAGAGGGCGGGCATTCCACGTACCGTATCCTTCATCATCAGGATGTGACAGGAAAAGAAATCGTAGAAAAGCTTCTAAAAGAGGCAAAAAGCCGAAGTAATATCACAATAGCGGAATATACTGTGATGGTGGATATTTTGACTGAGCAGGGGGAATGTGCGGGCATCGTTGCAAAAAGAAATAACGAATGGATTGCTTGCCGTGCAAAGGCTGTTTTTCTGGCTACCGGAGGGGTAGGAGGAATCTTTAAAAGCTCCACCAATTTTTCCCAGATAACAGGAGATGGAATTGCACTTGCCCTGCGCCATAATGTTGCGGTGGCAAACATGAACTATATCCAGATACACCCAACCGTGCTGTATTCTAAGAAGAAGGGAAGAAGATTTCTTATCTCAGAGTCCGTGCGGGGTGAGGGGGCAATTCTCCTGAATGAGGAAAAAAAGCGCTTTGTCAACGAACTTTTGCCAAGAGATCTTTTGACCGAGGCGATTCAGGAAGAGATGGAAAAATACCACACCGAGTATGTTTATCTGAGTATGGAGAATATAAGCAGAGAGAAAATTAAAAATCATTTTCCAAATATATATGCACGCTGCAAGGAAGAGGGTTATGATGCCTTTACCGACTTGATTCCTGTTACGCCGGCACAGCACTATTTGATGGGAGGTATCAAGACGGATATTTACGCAAGAACATCGATGAAACGCTTGTATGCTGTCGGAGAGACTGCCTGCAATGGTGTGCACGGAGCAAATCGTCTGGCAAGCAATTCCCTGCTGGAGAGTCTTGTTTTTTCCAGAAATGCAGTAAGGCATTTTATCGAAGAAGAGAGGGCGGACCGTATATTGGGAGTCAGCAAAGAACTTGATTTGCAGTGCTATGAAAATGAAGCAAAATGGACACTTGAAAACAAAGCTTTGCTGCTTGGAGAAATAAAGAGAAGGGATGAAAAGTTTTATGATAAATGGTGTAAATTTAAAGGTTAATATAGATGAATATATCTTAAATGCCTTAAAGGAGGACATCACAAGCGAGGACGTGACGACAAACGCGGTGATGAGAAGCAGTGTTGCGGGAAGAGCAGAACTTATCTGCAAGCAGGATGGTGTCATATGCGGGCTTTCCGTGTTTGAGAGAGTATTTCAACTGCTGGACGAGAAGAGCAGCTTTGCAACTTCGTTTCAGGATGGTGATACGGTAAAAAAAGGACAGATAATCGGCGTATTGCAGGGGGATATCAGAGTTCTTTTGTCAGGAGAGAGGACGGCACTCAATTATTTGCAGAGAATGAGCGGCATTGCCACAATAACAAGGGAATATGTGAAGGAGTTGGAAGGGTATGAGACAAAGCTTCTGGATACAAGGAAAACAACACCAAATATGCGCCCTTTTGAGAAATATGCAGTAAAGGTGGGCGGAGGGCTTAACCACAGATATAATTTATCTGACGGCATTTTGCTAAAGGACAATCATATAGGTGCAGCAGGCGGAGTGAGAAAGGCAATCGAAATGGCAAGAGAGTATGCCCCTTTTGTGAGAAAGATTGAGGTGGAAGCAGAGAACCTTGCTATGGTCCAGGAAGCATTGGAGGCGGGTGCCGATATCATTATGCTGGATAACATGAGCAATGAGGCGATGGCAGAAGCAGTAGGGCTCATTGACGGCAGAGCGCAAATTGAATGCTCCGGTGATGTGACGAAAGAACGCTTGCGAGAAATTGCAAAAATAGGAGTGGATTTTATATCATGCGGTGCTCTGACTCATTCGGCACCGATTATGGATCTATCACTTAAAAATTTAACCTCCCTATAAAATGGGAGGTTAAATTTTAAAATTGTAATAATTCTTGATTTATTCTCCGTAAATCAAGCTGCCAAGCTCTTGCATTGCAGAATAAATCTCTCCACTTCCGCCATAAATTTCATTGAAATCTAATGCATAGATCTGTTTTTCCTGTATCGCGGTTATATTCTGTAATGATTCGTTTTCATATAAAGAATTAATCATCGTATCCATATCCGGACCACCTTCATAATCAAATAAGATTAATACATCTGGGTTGGTCTCAATTAATGTTTCTACGCTTACTTCAGAACCAGCAAAATCTTTGAATACATTTGGCAAACCAATCATTTCAAATGCTTCGTTTTGGAAATATTCAGTCTGCGAAGCAGATACTGTTGGAATGCCATCTTCAACCACAGCAATTTCAGCCATCTTTAATTCTTTTTTAGACCATCTTGCATCGTTTTTAAGACTGTCAACTAATGACTGATATTCTGCCGCTAATTCTGCCGCTTTATCCTGGACATGAAAGATTTTTCCTAAGTTTTCAATATCTGATATGAGGGATTCAAAATTCGCTCCATCAGCACCTACTTCTGTAATATATGTAGAAATTCCAATAGCATTCAAATCAGTGACAGTACCAATTCCATAGTCTCCATCAATAAATAAATCCCCTCTGCCAATTACACAATCCGGGTCAGCTCCTAATACCAATTCCTTAGAGGCATAATCTGCGGAAATTACATTTAATTTATTAAATTCCTCTGCAATATCCTCAGCAGGCTCACCATATACCGCGGCTATGCCTATGATTTTATCTGCTAATCCTAAGCGAAGCATTAATTCGGCGGTACCTTGATTGTTGCATACAACTCTTTCGGGAGATGCTTCAAATGTTTCCTCTATTTTTTCCCATGTTGAACCGTCACTACTAACGGAATAACTGGTTATCGTTACCGGGTACCCCTCCTCACTTGAACCGCTTTCAACATTTGAACTGCTATCTTGACTTACATTATCTTCTCCGTTACTGTTACCGGCTCCGCACCCTATTAATGAAATTGATAGGGTCGCAATGGTTAATAAAGAAATAAACTTTTTCATGAGTTCCTCCATATTTTTTTATTTGATTAAAAATAAAATTGTGTTATACTTAGTTAGTCGTGTCTAACTTTTTATAACACAGGAGAATTTAAATGTCAATGATAAAATTAAATATTGATAAATCGATTTATGAGCGCCATAAAGGATTTATTCCTACTTTTATAGTAGCATTATTAGCTATTCTATTTATTGCTATTATAGCCTCAATATCCATTGGACAAGTGGATATTCCGTTTCAACAAACCTTCCAAATTATTATGTATAAAATAACCGGTATCGATATAGGGAATATTAGTGAAATCAGTTTGCCGTATCTTAATATTGTTTGGTTAATTCGTTTGCCCAGAGTTTTGACAGCCTGTTTAATCGGTATGGGATTGGCGATTTGCGGTACTATTATGCAGGCTTCTGTACAAAATCCGCTTGCAGATCCTTATATCTTAGGTATTTCGTCCGGAGCTACGCTAGGTGCAACATTTGCCATTCTTGTTGGCTTTGGGGCATTGCCTATTATCGGTCAGATCGGTGTATCTTTGGGAGCTTTTTTAGGTGCTTTGGCCGCTTCTGTTTTGGTTTTGCTATTTGCCAATATGGGAGGCAGGGTTACAAGTACAAAGCTTGTTTTAGCCGGTACTGTTATTGATTCTATGTTCTCGGCTTTTTCGAGTTTAATTATTTATTTTGCAGATAATGAACAAGGTTTACAGCGTGTAACGTTCTGGATTATGGGGAGTGTTGCCAGTGCGAATTGGTCTAAGCTTCCTTTTCTGACAGTTGTTGTTGCGGGAAGTGTAGTCTTCTTCCTGACTCAGTTCAGAACTCTGAATGTTATGCTGGTGGGAGACGAAACGGCTACCACTTTAGGTATTAATCTTGGCTTTTATCGAAAATTATATTTAACAATAGCCTCCTTGATTACCGGTATTATGGTCGCTAACTGTGGAATGATAGGTTTTATCGGTTTAATTATACCTCATATTACAAGAGCCATTGTCGGCAGTAATCATAAACAATTGGTTCCGATTTCAATTCTTTTCGGTGGGATTTTTATGGTTTAACTGATTTGGTTGCAAGAAGCATTATACCCGGTGTGGAAATTCCTGTTGGTATCATTACGGCTGCCGTTGGTGCTCCGGTATTCTTATATATGCTGCTGAAGAAAAATTATGGTTTTGGAGGTAATTAATTATGAACTTATTCGTTAATAATATTTCCATTCGTTTAGGTAATACAGATATAGTGAAAAACGTTTCCTTAAAGGTGAAAGATTCGCAGACGGTAGGAATTATCGGACCAAACGGATGCGGTAAAAGTACGCTGCTCAAATCGATTTACAAGGTAATTCATCCTAAAGCGGGTAATATTACCTTAGATGATTTGGATGTGTTAGCCGAAAATGAAAAAACGATAGCAAAAAATATTGCAGTCGTGGGACAATTCAATGAACTGAGTTTTGATTTCTCTGTTTATGATATGGTTATTATGGGCAGAGCTCCTCATAAGCATTTTATGGAAGCGGATACCGAAGAGGATATCAAACTAGTAAACGAAGCTTTGGCAAAAGTAAATCTGTTTGAACTTAAAAACCATAGTTATCTTTCTTTATCAGGCGGGGAAAAACAAAGAGTTATTTTAGCCCGTGCCATGGTACAGCAGCCCAGATTATTAGTTCTTGATGAGCCGACGAACCACCTTGATATTAAATATCAGCTGCAGGTGCTCAATTTAGTTAAGGACATGAATACGACGACCTTAGCGGTACTTCATGACTTGGAATTAGCGGCGAAATATTGTAATTACTTATATGCAATGAAAAATGGTGAAATTGTTGCCAGCGGAACCCCGGCAGAAGTGCTGACGAAAGAGAAGATTAAAATGATTTACGAAGTTGATTGTGAAATCTATGAAAATCCAATTACGAAGGCATTAAGCATTGCTTATCTGGATGCTGCAATAAATGGATAAATCAAAACCTCTGTGATTTACACAGAGGCTGAAGTCAATAGATTTAAAATAGCGGGAGAATAGTTAATCTGGTTTAAAGAAGACGCTGCTGCACTGCTGCTTGCAGAGTTTTCAACCTCCTCCTCATTATCTTTATTGCTGTTCTCAAGAAAGAGATTTACGAAATTCAGATAATCGTCATAGGTAAAGGATGCCTTTAATTCTTCCATCACCTTTAACAGCTGATCAGGCAAGCCCTGGTCGTTTGTGACGGTGTCATCAAAGCTTCTGGAAACAGAATAGGAGGTATTTGGAACATCCACACCGGTCTGCATATACCCTGTTACCTTTACAACATAATCCTGTGTTTCTTTAAACGGAGGTATTCCGCCGTATTTATTTACGTTATTGCCGCCTGCATTGTAAGCAGCGAGAGCGAAGGAAACATTGCCGTCATAGGTATCTAACAAGGAAGAAAGATACTTGGCACCGCCCATAATATTTTGCTCTGCATCAAAAGAGTCTGTCACGCCAAGTGAAGCGGCAGTGGCAGGCATTAACTGCATAACACCCTGTGCTCCGCAACGGGAAACGGCATTGGGATTAAAGTTTGATTCCTGCTTGCCCACAGCTTTCAATAAATCAACAGAAATATTGTACTTGCTGGCAGCTCTCTCAAAAATATCACTCAAAGTTTCGGATTCCCCTAAGTAAGAAGAAAAGGAGCCGGTCTTTTCCGTACTTGACACGTTGGTGTCAGTCGTATTTACGCTTCCATAACTATTTACACGATTTACATCTAACATGCACTCACCTCAATTGTAATTCTCAATATCGTTTTTTTGCACTTTTGAAAAAATATGCACATATAATGTCATTTTAAATGATTTTCTGAATAATTACAAGACTTTATTGAAAGAATTATAAACTTTTTTGAGGAATCAGAAAGATAAAATAAATATAAAATATATCTTAATAAATTGACTTCACTATCTGGATAAACTATAATAAATGCAATATAAAAAGTAAGGGAAGGGTGGAGAAATATGCCATATATCAGCACAAAAACAAATACAAAAATCAGTAAAGAAAAAGAAATAGCAATCAAGGAAAAGCTTGGAAAGGCAATTGAACTGATTCCTGGAAAAAGCGAGAATTGGCTTATGTGTTCCTTTGAAGGAGAGCAGTCTTTGTATTTCACGGGAGAAGGAAATGTTTTGATTGCATGGATTGAAGTGAAGATTTTTGGTAAGTCAACAAAGGAAGCATATTCTGCTTTAACTCAGAAAATTACGGAGATTATAAGCGGGGAGCTTGGTATTTCTCCGGATAAAATTTATGTAAAATACGAAGAAGTAGATATATGGGGCTGGAACGGAGCCAATTTCTAATGAATTCAGGGGTAAATAAAATTGGAGCAAAAAAACGAAGATTCTAAGGTTATAAATGTTGCGAATCAAGTAGTTCTTTTCTTTAAAAAAATAAGTCAAATCAGGCATCATATCAATAAAAGGATGAAGGGAAAGTATTCCCCGTCGTTGATTGCATTAGTATCTGCCGGTCTTGCCGGATTACTGATGACAATCATTTTATTTTTGCCAAATTATCTCGGCGTAGCCGATGACGGCTCTATTTCCCAAGTAATGAATTCTGCCGGGGTCTATTATATAGAAACAGAAGTAGCAGATGTTTATAATAACTATTTCGTTAAAACCTATTCCAATGTGCTGAGCGGCTATCAAAGAACCAGTGATTGGAGTAATAGTCAGGTTTTAGTGGTGAAATTCGCCGTTTATCTGGATCACTTAGTTACAGCCGACAAGTATTTTGATATTCGCTTTTTGGCGCTTATTTATGGGATTTTTTATGTTCCTGCCATCTACCTGTTAATTAAGCAGGCGTGTATGCGTGTGAAGGAATTTTCAGAGGGCTTTGTGATCGGTTTTATCGGAATGCTGATTTTTTCTGATGTAGGCTATCTTACATACTTTAACTCCTTTTATCCCGAGGCATTATGGTTTATCAGTCTGATGTATTGCATTGCAGCGGCGCTGTCTTTTCAGGAAGAGCGGAGTGCATACCGGGATTTTGGCGCGCTGCTTTTAATGCTGGCATCCGGAATTGTACTTGTCACATCCAGAAATCAAACGGCTGTTATCGCTATTTTGCTTGCTGTATATTGCCTGAAGCTTCTATTTATAAGAAGTAACTGGATATGGGGGCTTGTATGCGTTATGTCAGCTTTATTTTTATGCTTTGTGTCTGTGGTAAGCATGATAAATCTCACCTCTGATTTTGATGAGACTTCTAAATTTCATGCGATGACAAGAGGGGTATTATTCCAGTCGAATAATCCCGGAGAGACGCTTGTAGAATTTGATATTGATTCCTCCTATGAAATGCTTGCCGATGTCTCATCCTACGATTATCTGCCGGTAGTAAAAGCGGCGGATTCGATACTGCAGGAGGAATTTTTAGATAAGTATACACAGACGGATATCGCTGTTTACTATGTGAGACATCCGGCCTCTTTTTTAGGGATGCTTGATTTGGCAATTAAATCAAGCTTTGATATACGGAGGGAATACTGCGGAAACTATGAAAAAAGCGTGGGATTTCCGGAGCGTGCCAAAAGCTTTTTCTGGAGCGGCTGGAGCAATTTCAAGGCAAATACCCTGCCAAAGACAGTCGGTTATTTTATATTTTTGATTATCGTCATTATTCTTCAATTTCGAAAAGGGTATTCCCTGCGATTCTCGGAGGAGCGCCGCAATACAATCTTTTTAGATACGCTGATGATGATTGTTTTTATTTGTTTGTCACAGGCAATTATCACGATTGTAAACAGCGGTGATGCAGAGATGGTTCGGCACTGCTTTTTAATCAGCTACGGAATTGATATCATCACATATTTTATATTTGTTGAAGTGGTTCATCGGATTAGAATCTTCTAATGAACATAGTAAATGTATTTTGGAGGAAAATATGATAAAGAAAAGAAAGACCGGTTATTTGCTGCAAGATATTGGACTTGTACTATTTCTGCTCGGGGTAGGCGCGATGGCGTTTACTGTGGGCTATGCAAAAGAAGGGCTTTTGCTGGAATTTGTTATTATGCTTATGGCAGCTTTCTTTGCAGTTTTGCTGGCTGGCTTTAAATTAAACAGCTTGTCTATTGTTGCAGTCAGCTTCTCAGTGTTAGGTTACACCGCCTATAAAATATATAATTTCTTTGCCTATTCCACTGAAATTGAGCCGCTTTGCTATATCTGGATTATTTTTCCGATTATTGTGGTAGCGGCAATGTTGATATTTGTCTACGGCAATGCCCAGACAGAGACGGAAAATGAAGTGCTGAGGGAGCAGGTTGAGGAGCTTGTTATGGTCAATGCCTTGACTGGAATGTATAACCTTCGAAGTCTCTACAACGATTTGCAAAAGCAAGCGGCATATGCACAAAGAAACGGGATGCAGATTTCTCTTATGATTATCAAGCTTCGTTACGATCAAGAGTTAAGAAGTATTTTATCCAGAAGTCACTACGAGATGCTGCTTCAGAAGATGGCAGAAGTGACGGTAGATACGGTACGTGTTGAGGATAGAGTCTATTCGATTGACAATTATGGTTCGATTGGAATTATTCTGACCTGTGGTATGGAAGGCTGCGAATTTGCAAAAAAGAGAATAAAAGCCAGAATAGAATCGGAGGAGACATTCCAAGACATCACAGACTCTGCCATCCAGGTGAAGGTCAGAGTTGCATATCTGGAATATAAGGGAGAAGAGTACGGCAATGATATGATAAACTTTAAACAGAAAGTTGAGAGTGAGCTGCAATATGATGTTTAAGAAGTTGAGACGGGCAATCCTCTGTTCTTTCTTTTTTCTGTTTTTGACAGTGCCGCCTTTTGCTGTAAAGGCAGAGGAAACAGGGGATATTTTGCTTATTTATTCCGATGGGGCAGATGACGAGACAATGGAGCAGGTGATGAGTATCGTGGAATATCTTACCTATCAACGTTTTTCTGTCACCTATGCACCGGCAGACGACTGCCTGAATGAGCTTGAAAATTATTCCTCCATCATCTGTTATAAAGTGGAACGCTATCCGGCAGAGCTTATCGGTGAACTGAAAGAGCGGGAGGAAGAGGGAAACGCTGTATTGCAGGCGAGAGAGGGAATTAAGAATTCCTCCGGTGAAAATGATATACGCCTGCTCTTTGTAGGAAATGAGTTTTTAAAGACTTATCTGGATAAGACAGAAAGAGCGGACCGTTATGAAATTTCAGATAGGCAGACAGGAAAGCTCCAATATTATTTTAGTGATATGAATTATAAGGAAGCTCTGGTAAAAGAGGAAAACTTTTTGTTCCTAACAGGTGACCTGGATTACAGTGCAGGAAGCATTGAAGTGGAAAAAGCAGAAGGATATTTTTGCGCAAGAGTCGGTTCGCTTTACCATCTTCCGGTGACTGACCTTGGAACAGATTTGGTAAAGGCAGCGTTTATAAAAGAAGCAGCACAGTGGAAATGGCCCTACAATGGTGAACCGCAGTCATATGCACAATACATTGTACTGGATAAGGTTTATCCGTTTCAGTCCGCCGAAAAGCTGCTTGAGATTGTAAACTATCTGATAGGAAGGGAAGAACCTTTCGTCATTTCTGTTATGCCAGTCTATGACCACGGAAATTATCCGACGATGCAGCAGTTCTGCGAGGTTCTTCGGTACGCTCAGGCAAACGGCGGAACTATTTTAATACACAGCCCGATTAACCAGATGCCGAGTCTGGACGTGGAGCTGGTGAATGAATATATGACGAGTGCCATCAGCATCTATATGGAACAGGGTGTCTATCTGATGGGCGTTGAGGTTCCACGAAACTGGATGTTTAATGAGGATACGATTGAGATTATGAGCCGTTTTAGTACGGTATTGGTGTCGGATGAGGAGGATCCTCTTATCACAAGCACGGAGGGTATGCATTCAAATGTGGTTTACAAGGACGGACATCAGTGGATTGCACCCGCAATTCAGCTTGATAACAGCGGAGTGAGTTTTCTGAAAACAAATTCCTTTGCAGTCAGTTTTGATATAACCGATGATATGGAGCTGATAAAGGAAAAGGTAAGTGCATGCATCACCTCGTTTGTGCCGCTAAAAAGTCTGTGGGATATTGACCATAGTTTTTGGACGGATGAGGATATTATGAATTACAAAAATCATATTATTCTGGTCAATGGGAAGAGAATAGAAAATGATTTTACAGCGACACAATATGATGATGATTTCAAATATAACCGGAATACGTTACAAAGATATTCCAAGGATTTGACGAATGCCAACAAAAAGCTGATTGTCGTGGTTTTTGTTGTTTCTTCACTGTTTCTGCTCTTTATTTTTATGGCTAGGCGGCAGAATAAGAAAGCGTTTTTTATCAAGAAGGGTAAAAAGAAAGACGAGGCGCCTAGCGAGGAAGAACTTGAAAAGAGACTCAAAAAATAGGAGGGAGGGCGTGAAGTGTCGATTGCGGATTTATTGTCCTTATATTCCATCATAGCGATATGGGGGCTTATGTTTATCAATATTTTTCTTTCGATCGGCGGAATTATTTATATGCTCCGGATCAATAAGACGGACGGACATATTCCGCTTGAGGAATATCCAATGGTGACGATTATGGTTCCGGCACATAACGAGAGTATCGTAATCCGCCGTACCGTTCTGGCCCTTTTAAATTTTGACTATCCAAAGGACCGATATGAAATCATTGTCATCAACGATAATTCAACTGATAACTCGGCTGAGGTGCTGAAAAAGATGCAGGAGAAGTTCCCAAGCAGGAAGCTGATTGTGCTGAATACGGACAATAAGGTAGGAGGAAAGGGAAAATCAAATGCCTTAAACATTGCGCTGTCTGTGGCAAGCGGTTCAGTTATTGCAATTTACGATGCGGACAACACGCCTGCACCGGATGCACTGCGTATTTTGGTGGAGAACCTGATGTCTGATGATAAGCTTGGTGCCGTAATCGGAAAATTCCGTACGAGAAACCGAAATGCTTCTCTGCTGACTCGTTTTGTCAATATTGAAACGTTGGCTTACCAGTGCATGAATCAGGCGGGACGCTATTTTTTCTTTAAGCTTTGTACCATTCCCGGAACCAACTTTGTCATACGAAGAAGCATTATCAATCAGATGGGCGGCTGGGATACGAATGCACTGGCGGAGGATACCGAGATTAGCTTTCGCATCTATCGGATGGGCTATTATATCAAATTTATGCCGCTTGCGGTGACGTGGGAGCAGGAGCCGCAGAAGCTGAAACAATGGTTTAAACAGAGAACGAGATGGGCGAAGGGCAATATTTATGTACTGTTTAAAAACTTCAAATATGCCTTTGACAAGACGGCAGGACCGATGCGCTTAGATGCATTTTACTATGCACTTGTGTATGTCTTGATGCTGACATCTCTAATCTGTTCAGATATTATTTTTATACTGGGTATTTTGGGACTTTGCCACGTAACGCTTGGCGGGTTTTCATCCCTTCTTTGGGGAATGGCGATTGTACTCTTTTTGCTCAATGTATTGCTGACGCTTGCCGTGGAAAAAAATGAGTTTAGTTTTGAAAGTGCACTTCTTATTTTACTTATGCTTTTCTCCTACTCAAAAATGTGGGTATTTGTCGTGCTGAACGCTTTGTTTTTGAGCGTGCAGGATAAAATATACAACAAAGAGGTTGTGTGGGATAAGACAGAACGCTTTGAAGAGGTAGAGGAGACAAAAAAGAAAAGGAAGAAATTCAGAGGTTAACATAGACAGAGAAGGCTGGAGGTAAAAAATGAAAAAAATAAAAATTAGAAGGGGAGTCATGGTCCTGCTTGCATCCGCAGTACTTTCCGGTATGTTTTTTACAGAGACCGGTAAAGCGTCATCGCAGACAGCGACGCCGGACGAGGACGAGGCAATTGTCGCTTTTCAGGCGGGCGAGGCTGTGACAGGAGCAGATAGGGATGAGGATGCAACGAGGGAGGATGCGATTGTACACATACTTTCCTCAAATCCGGAGGATGCCCAAGCACCGGTAGAGCAGGAACCTACCCTTCCTGATACGACCTATACAAAGGACATATATTTTGACCAGACAACGCTTAAGGGTATTTTTTCTACGAAGGAATTGTTTTTCTACGTGCCGTCATATTGGGACACCAAATATGTGTATGCGGAGATTCAATATGATGTCAGCGAACTGATTCAAAGCATAGCAAGCTCTATGACGTTTTCCGTGAACAATGTGCCGGTAAGCTCATACAGCATCGCCTATGAAAACGGAAGTACACAGACGTGCTATCTGGAGATACCGATGGATTTGGTCAAAGAGGGCTATAATTCTCTTGCGGTTTCTGCTTATGCAAGGCTTTATGATGAAGAGGGGTGTATTGACGATTTCAGCAATGCAAACTGGCTTAGCATATCAAAAAATTCTTATATCCGAAGCGGCTATGAGATTGTTGATGCAGGGCAGAGGATTTCCTATTATCCTTATCCGTTTATGTCTACGACAGAGGAGACAGGAAAAGGACTTTCTATTGTTGTCTCAGATGAGGCGACGGATGGGGAAATTGCGGCGGCAATGAATTTGATGTCGGATTTGAGTACGGAGACGGGTGATGAAAATAATATCCAGTTCTGCCTTTTATCAGACCTTGCAGGCACCAATGCGGACAGAACGATATTGGTTGCAAATTATAATAATTTGACCGAATTTTATCAGAATAAAATAACGGATACAAGCGATCTGGATACGAGAGGAGAGGTTGTATTTTCAGAGGATTCGAAAGGGAATCCGCTTCTTATCGTGACCTCCACAAACGATGACTGTCTTTTGGAGGCGGCATATATGCTGATGGACGAAAATCGTGTGTCCCAGGAGAAGAGCAGTGTGGCAAGCGTGAAGCTTGGAAGCGCTGATGTTGCAATTAACTCTACTTCTATTAGCAAGATGGCAGCAGGCAACTATACGGTAAAAGATATTATCGGAAGCGGTTTGACGTTTGTAGGACCGTTTCACCAGGAGCAGTTAATTTACCTTCCGTTCTCGGAGGATTACTTCTTATCAGATGCCGGAAAGGTGACACTTAATTTCCGCTACAGTGAAAATTTGGATTTTAATCGTTCTCTTATCACGGTTTACTGGGGAGATATTCCGGTTGCAAGCAAAAAACTTTCAAAAGAAAATGCAATCGGGGATGTTTTGACTTTCTCAATGCCTGCTGATGTAGTAGGAACGACGACAGGGGCAATTCGCATCGCCTTTGACTTGGAAATAGCAGATATTGTATGTACCCCGAGACAGGATGAAATGCCTTGGGCATATGTATCCGATGAATCGGTATTATATCTGCCCGCATCCACGGGTATTGTGCTGACCTTTGATTTAAAGCCGTCGCCGTTTCGAACGGATGGAAAATTTAACGATATGATGCTTGTTCTCTCTGATACGCCGACAACGGAGGAGCTTAATTTGTATGCACAGATTATCGGTATGTACGGGGATGGGGTGGAGCCTTACGGAACGCTGTATGTAAAGCGCTTCAGCGAATTTGACGAGAACGATGCAGATTATAACATTGTAACGGTAGGCAATTATAATAATAACTCCTTGCTTCGTACCTTAAATGATAAGCTTTACTTTTCCTATTCTTCGGATGGAAGCAAATTTAACAGCAATGAACAGCTTATTTTATCGGATAACTATGCAGGAGAGATTGCGATTTTACAGCTTTTGGAGTCACCGTTTGCGAGCAACCGCGGTATTTTGGCAGTGACCAGCATAGAGGATGATATGCTGTCAAATGTACAGGAGTTTATGAGAAATTATAAGTTACGCTACAGTCTTTCGAAAGACTGTGTGGTGATAGACAGTGACTTAGATTCAAAATCCTTCCAGTTTATCAAGGCGGCAACAGATGTGCAAGAGCCGAGTTTAATCAAAAGACTTGTAGAAAATAAACAATCGTTAGTATTTACGGTTGTTGCGACTTCCGTAATGATTATGATTTTCATTGCAGTTATCATCATTTTGATTCGTGTCAGAATGTATCATAGGAAAAAAGATGAATAAGTGCCAATGATTCGCTAAGAAAAAAATGTGAAGGTCATGGTATACTGCAGATGAAGGAAGGATTGCGATGAAAAAGATTATGGTTGTATTTGGAACAAGACCGGAGGCAATTAAAATGTGCCCGCTTGTCTTAGAACTAAAGCAAGAAGAGGAATTTCAAACAGTTGTCTGTGTGACGGGGCAGCACAGGCAGATGCTGAAGCAGGTGCTTGAATCCTTTGATATTGTGCCGGATTATGACTTAGAGATTATGAAGGACAGACAGACTCTTTATGATGTCACAACGAACGTGTTAAACGGAATGAGGGATATATATGAGAAGGAGAAGCCCGATGTTGTGCTTGTTCACGGCGATACGACAACGACCTTTGCGGCAGGGTTGTCGGCGTTTTATCAAGGCATTGCCGTGGGGCATGTGGAAGCCGGGCTTCGCACCTACAATCTGAAATCCCCATTTCCGGAAGAATTTAACCGGCAGGGGGTAGGGATTTTCGCCGATTTTCATTTTGCACCTACCGCGGCGGCAAGAGATAATCTGCTTCGGGAAGGAAAGAAGAAGGACAATATATTTGTAACGGGAAATACGGTTATCGACGCCCTGAAAACAACGGTGAAGGCAGAGTATTCGCATCCTGTGCTTGATTGGGCAAAGGGCTCAAGGCTTGTGATGCTGACGGCGCACAGGCGGGAAAATCTGGGTGAACCTCTCTACCATATTTTTAGAGGAATCAAACAGGTGCTTGAGGAGGTGGAGGATGTAAAGGTTGTCTATCCGATTCATATGAACCCTGTTGTGAGACAGACTGCAAACGAAGTATTCCAAAACCATGAGAGAATGCGGATTATTGAACCTCTTGAGGTGCTGGATTTCCATAATTTTATGAATGAGTCTTATTTGATTTTGACGGACAGCGGCGGCATTCAGGAAGAGGCGCCGTCTCTTGGAAAGCCTGTCTTGGTGATGCGTGATACGACAGAGAGACCGGAGGGCATCGAAGCAGGGACATTAAAGTTAGTCGGAACGAACCAAGATGTGATATACCATGAATTTTTAGAACTACTTACCAATCGAGAAGCCTATGACAAGATGAGCCACGCCGCCAACCCATACGGAGACGGAACAGCGTGTGCCCAGATTGTGAAAATACTAAAGGAAAAGCTGTAATTGAGCTGATAGTAAGGGTGAAACGGGGATTGGGCGGATATGGGGTGGAAAGAGCGAAAGGAAAGTTTCATAAGCTTTTACAGAAACAATCAGGAGATTGTTGCCGGGTTTGTGGCGGTTACGGCTTTTGTGATTGCTCTGACGGTTATGTTTGGCGGTCAGAGGGCAGGGGTAATCGACTATGGAGAGTACACCCAGACCATGTATGATATGGGGCTTAGCTATACGGATGAGGTACAGCAGGAGGAGGCTTCTCTTCGGTATGTCACAGTAATCGAAACATTTAAGGTGGAGAAAATACAGCTTTTAGGGCTCTTGCAGCTAGAGCCGGCTCAGTCGCTTATTTACCCGGTTTCTCTCATCAGCATAATGTGTAAATTGCTGCATATTCCGTTTTCTACTCAGTATCTTGCCATTTTGTTTTTCTTCATTACCATTGCCTGCATTTATTCCATCACGAGATCAGCCTACTGCTTTTTTAAGGAAAAGGCAGCGGCAATTGGACTTCTTTGCACCTTTGTTTTTCTGTGCGGTAATTATACAGTTTATTTTAATTCCTTATATCGAAACGGTATTTATTTTGTAAGCTTTTTAGTATTTTTTACTATTTTATTTCATATTGCGGCTTCAAAGGGGAGAGGACAAGGAAAAAGTATTTTGATGCTGCTTTTTGTCTCCCTGTTGCTCCTAAATGCGAGGGCGGTCAACATCGTATATCTGCCTGTTGTAATCGGAGCCAATCTTTGGGCGATGATTTATTGCAGGCCAGAGAAGAGAAAGAGAGTTTCCTATTATGTTGTTTTTACAGTGCTGCTTATCTTTGTGGTAAGAAGTAATGTGAGATATACATTGCAAAATGAAGCGTTGTTCTCCGATACGCAGATGTATCACAGCTTTTTAACCGGAGCGCTGATGCAGAGCGAAGATAAGGAGGAGATACTTCGAGAGCTTTCCTTGGATACGAATCTGACAGAAGATATCGGAAAAAATGCGTATCTGCCCAAGGAGAGCTATGTGATTTATCCATATAGCGAGGAGGCTAAGACGGAGATTTTCTCATATCTTAGTTATATACAGCTTTTAAAGCTTTACCAAGAACACCCGTCTCTTTATTTAAATGTATTAAAAGAAACAGCAAGACATTTGATACAGATTGATACAAAACGTTTCCTTGCTGTCAACAGGCAGGCGAATGTGGGAACAGAATGGGTAGAGCGCTTTGTCTGGTGGCAGTGGATTAGGGCACTGCTTGTTCCGAGAAGTCTAATGGGATACGGTGCTTTTGCGTGTATTGTTTTTGCACTGCTTGTAATGTTATACTGGTTGGGAAAAAGCAGAGAAAATCATGCACTTGCTCTAATCGGACTGCTTTTGTGGCTGTCTTGTGTGACACAGTTTTTGACTATTTATGCATGGCAGGGATTTGCGGAGGCAGACGGCACAAATTATTATTTTATTTTTACGTTTGATATGATGCTGCTCTTCTTTGCAGGATTTCTTGTAAAGGGTGGAGAAAGAGCGGTACAGTGGTGGAGGGAGCTATTGAGTGCTTCCGGGGAAGAAGAGTCAGAAGTGGAAATTGCCATGACGTCGGAGGAGCCATCGAAGGTGCTAGAGTCATTCAAACAGGCGGAGGAGCTGTTTCTGCCAAATCCATTTTGTCAGGCAGTGAAAGAGGGGCTTCTTTGTGCCAAATCATTTTGTCTGAAGAAGATATTTTCGAATACGAATAAAAGTGCGATGGTGTTTGCCGTTGCCGCTGCGATTATCGTGACGTTTGTTTTATTTTTGCCGAGTAGAATAGGGGCATATAACAACGGTGACTTCGGACGAATGATGACAGCTATGAATATTCAGTATACGAAAGAGGATTGGGAAAATTCCGATGAACTTTCCCTTACAAAAGTAGTGGAAAACTACGACTGGGTAGAGCCTTATGATTATAGGAAGGTGATTCCAACCTGGGGGGAGCTTTCTCAGATATGGTTTTCTGTTCCGCTTAAAATCATAGATAATATGGTGGGACTTTCCTTTTCGACTGTGTATGTCACTGCAATTTATGCGGTACTTATTGTAATTAGTATATTTTTTATTATGCAGTTTTTATTTCATCGATTTGGAGTGAAGGCATTTTGGTTTGCAATGGTGCTGCTCGTTGTTTTACTTGATTTGGTAAACTTAGGATGGCTTAATTCGCTGTTTGGGGAAGGAATTGCATATGTCTCTCTTCTTATGGTAATCGCCTCAGCTCTAAAGATTGCAGACAGCAAAAGAGGAAGCTGCCGATTCTCCTTTTTGATTTTAATATTTTCGGAAATACTTTTTATCGGTGCAAAGGCACAGTATACGATTGCAACACCGGTGCTTATTGCCGGCACATTTGTATTATTTTGGTATCACCAGCCATCTAAGCGATGGAAGAAAATTTTATATTATGCCTTGTTTTTTATCGGGAGTATCTGGCTCTCGGTCGGTGCTGTTCATATTTATGAGAACAACAGCGGGATTTCTTCGCCGGATACGATATACCAGTCTGTATTTTATGGCTTGCTTATGCTTGTGGAGGACCCGGCTAAGACGCTTACAGAACTCGGTTTAGACCCTGCAATGGCAGTGGACACGGGAAAACACGCCTATCTTCCCAAAGAGGCTTATTATTGCCCGCCTCGAACCGAGAAAGCGGAGGAGATGCTTTACACCAAGATTTCAACCGCGGACTTATTCTTGTATTATTTGAAGCATCCGAAGCTTTTATATGAAAGCATGGAGATTACCGCACAGGCGGCGGCTTTGGATATGCCGGATTATATTCTGCTTGTCGGGCAAAAGACGACGCAAGAGCATGCGAAGGTAGAGCGGTTTCATATATGGGGAACGATACGCTCCTATCTGACGTTTGGTCATTTCTGGGAAGTAATGCTTGTGTTTGGACTGGAATGGGTTCTTGGTATAAAATTTATATGGAATAAGAAAAGAAACAGTCGGGATAAAATGCTTCTTTTTGTACTGTTGATGATTTCAGCGGTCGGAATTTTGCAGTATCCTTTGACTTTTATCGGAAACGGTTATGCGGATAACACGAAACAGCTTTATCTGTACCGTTTTATATATGATTTAGTTGTTATGACGGGAATTTTTCTGTTGGTTCCCAGAGTAAAATGGTTTTTCGAGCATAGGAGGCTTCGTCATGAATCTTAAGAAAAGTTGGTTTTATTATCTTTGCATGTCACTTGCCATAATCGGATTTCTCTACATATTAGTGTGCGGCTTTATGTCTCTTGGAGAGGGGCAGGAATATCCTTATCTGCCCAAGGGAATGCTTTTAGTCGGGATTTTTGCCGTGTGGGTGCTTGTGAGTCTTATGGCTGCGGTTGTGGCAAGAATTAGGATGACACATTCGTTTCATGGAAATTTGAAGGTTTACCGCTATGCGGAAATTATATTTGTTTTGCTTATTTTAGCTGCAGCTGCAGCGATTCGAATTGCCGTAATTTCAGCATTTCCTATGCAGCCGGCATCCGATTATAAAACCTACTATGAAATAGCGGTATTGCTACAGGATGGAACCATCCAAAAGGAAGGAAGAGGATACAGTGATTACATCGCGATGTTTCCTCATGTTATGGGTTACTGTTACATATTAAAAACCTTGTTTTCCATCGTGGGAGCGAGCGTGGCGGCAGGGCAGTACTTAAATGTGTTCTTTTCTGTTATGACCGTATTTTTTGTCTACAAAATTGCAAAAAAATTAGCAGGCAGAACGGCAGGGTTAATTGCCTTGGTATTGTGTGCATTCTGGCCGTCACAGGTGCTTTATATTACAATGCTGTCCGCAGAGTACAGCTTTACCTTCTTCTTATTTCTGTGCATCTGGATATTCCTATCGCTTGTGAAGGATTACGATGGGGATACAAAGCTGGCAGGGCAGGGCGTTGTGATGCATCTGATACTTGGCGTGTTCATCGGGCTTGCATCGGCAATCCGTCCGATGGCATTGATTTTGCTTGCCGCAATGATTTTGACAATATTGCCGCAGAAGATGAAGCTTCCGCCGATTCACAGAAATAATGTGCCTTTAACGCTTCGTATGCTGGAAAAGGGGTGGATTCGATGTATTCTCATCATTATCCCTTATATGATTGTTTCGAATGTGGTAACGACAAATATAGAGCTGACGGTTGACAGAACACTTCCGTCTGCAAGCACATCGTTTGGATACAATCTTTTGGTAGGACTGAATACAGAGTCAAAAGGCGGCTGGAATGAGGAGGATGCGGCGCTTTTATATGCGAGCATGGAAGCGAGCGGTTCGGCAACACAGGCACATATCACGTGCAGGGATTTGGCATTCCAGAGGCTCACGAACAATCCGAAGGGAATATTTAATCTCTTCGTTGAAAAATATGAGCTTTTATGGGGAAATGATGATTACGGTGCAACATGGAATATTGCATTTTTGGATGAGCAGGGTAATCTGACGCAGGAAAGAAGTGATTTTTTGTATGCTGTGCGTGACATGAACAATATTTTTTATATGATAATCGTGTTTATGGCGTTAATCACTTTGGTTTATTTATGGAAGGAAAAAGGAAGCTTTGCATATCTGCTTGTGCTCTTATTTTTGGGAACGGTGGCAATGCATTTGTTTGTGGAGAGTCAAAACCGGTATCATTACTTTATTTTGCAGGTTTTCACAATACTGTCAAGTATGAGTGTGCCGCTTCTGTATGAGGATGCCAAGCGGACACTGCTTAAGCGAAAAGAGCAGTCAGGGGTGGAAAAAGTTGAGGCGAAGGAGATGCAAGAGGCGGTGGAGTCTTATCAGATGCAGGAAAGCATGATGGAGGAGATGAGAGCGGAAGCCTACTCGAATGTGTTTGACATGAAGGCGGCACTTGAAAACGGAAATGTAATTATGACGGTATCACAGGCATATCAAGAGGAAGAGAAGCCGGAGATTGAAGAAACCGAGAAAACAGCAGAAATAGCAGAGGAAATTGCAGAGCGGGAAGTGGCAGCTACAAATTAGGAGGGAAGTGTACATGAAAGATAATTCGTTGAAAAAGGTGGAACGAATTCTGTTTACTGTTTTTGTGGCATTGGGAATAGTAGTTGTCATCGGAATCGTTGTTCTGATAAAATTCGGAGATAAAGAAGCACCGGAGCTAGAACAGGAAGAGTTGGCAGGCGAGGAGCAGACAGAGGACGGCTATGACTGGGAGGCAGGGCTTTCAGACAGCACCCTCTGGCTTCCGGAAAACGGCTGGATATACAGTAAAGTGCCCGATTTTACTTTTTACGATGAAAAGGGAGAGCTTCACAATATTACAGAATTTGAGGGGAAGCCGACTGTTGTTGTATTTTGGGCAAGCTGGTGTGGTGACTGTGAGGAACAGATGCCTTTGATGGCGCAGTACATGGAATTGTCCAAGCAGTATGGTGACATTAATTTTGTTTTTATCAACAAAACAGACGGTGACAAGGAGACGAAGGAAAGTGCACTCGCCTATTTTGACAGTTTAAATATAGGAGAAGGTCTTTATTTTGATGAGGAGCTTAGCGGATATGACAGATTAGGAATCCATAACATTCCAACAACACTTTTTTTGGATGAAAACGGTATTATAACGGCGTGGTCGCCAAAGCAGATTACGCAGGAGAGTAAGTTTGAGGCTATATTAAATAAGGCATTAAACGGAGGAAGCGATGCGCTGGCTTCGTTTATCACAAATCAAATGATGGATGAAAACGGCGGAATCCACAGTGCCTATAGCAGTGACAGTGGTGTTACCTATGCCTCTGATATCTTAAGCGAAAGTGAAGGAGCAATGCTAGAGTATGCAGCCAATATTCAGGACAAGGAGCTGTTTGACGAGGTCTTTTGGTTTGTTCAGACCTATATGTGGAAAGATGGACTGACCGCATGGACCGTGAAGGATGGGGAGGCGAGCCAGGTAAATGCACTGATTGATGACCTTCGAATCTACGATGCGCTCACGACGGCACAGGATTTGTGGGGGGGCTATGAGGAGATAATAGAAACTTATCAGTCACAGATTTTGAAATTTGGACAGAAGAACGGAAAGTTTGTTGATTTCTATGATGCGGACGATAAAGAGTATGCAAAACGTTTTACCTTATGCTATGGGGATTTGGTGGCAATGCAAAAGCTGTCTGAGGCGGATGACTCTTTTGCAGGGGCATATGAGAATTGCAAGGAACTGCTGATAGAAGGACAGATTAGCGATGATTTTCCGCTGTATTATAGCTGGTATAATTATAAAACAAAGAAATACGAAAAAGATGATTTGAACATGGCAGAGGCGATGGTAACACTTTTGCATCTTTCCGAGGCAGATTTGCTGCCGCAAAGTACGCTTAACTGGCTGAAAACGCAGATGAACGGGGCGGGTGTGAAGGCGCGGTATACGGTGAAAGGAACGGTGGCAGAAGGATATAATTATGATTCTACAGCAGTATATGCGCTGATTGCTATGATTGGGGCGAACGAGGAGGATGCGAGTCTTGTCAATCAGGCGGTGAGAAAGATGGAGAAAATGAGAATTGATGACACCGGGCTTGCCTATAACGGTGCATTCGGCATGGAGGACGGCACTCAGATTACCTCGTTTGACCAAATTATGCCGCTGCTTGCTTATGTAAAAATATATGGAAGATAAAGTAAATATATAAATTTATAAAGATTTAATCTTTAATTCCCTAGTAATTTAGTCCTATTTATCTTATAATATAATGCAAACTCATAAACCAAAAGCAAGATTACACTGTTGGAAACGTTGAGGGATTCCTATATCTGGGCACATATGGAATTCGGAGTTAGTTGTGCAACCGGCCAATTTGTGATAATTTCAAAATTGATTAAAAACTGACAGGTGACTGCGAACATATACATAATAGAAGTGAGGTGGAGAAGAGATGACTGACCAAGGGGATGGTCAGCAATAGAGGAGGCGAAAAATGCCCCCTCATTTTGTAGTGCACAAAAAGATGAAGACTAGAGTAGTCAAAATAACAAGGGAGGCTTTTAGATGAAAGTAAAAGCAAAGAGAAAGAAAAGCGGCTTGCTATTGAAAACTGTCGTGATCAATTTGATTATATTAATTGTTTTGATATCAGGTATTGTAACGCTATTATATCGTTCAAGTGCAAATAGAATCACATCAGAGATCGAAAAACAGATACAGCTAAAACTGCAGGCTGCACAAAGTGAGATAGAGAGCATTAGGAGCAATCATGAAGTGCAGCTCAAAATTCTCAGTAAGTCCGCAGATACCATGGATGTATTAGTGGGCGGAAGCACAGATCGCTTTGCGGCTTTAGCAAGCAGTGTAGTAGATAATAATAATGGATTTTTGGAAAATATATTACTGATTGATAAAACAGGAAAAGTAATATTTGACACGAACAACAATAGCCTGGTTGGCACAGATTTGTCGGATCGGTCATATGTGGCAGAGAGCCTGAAAGGAAACACTGCCCGCAGTGAAATGCTTACATCCAAATCAACGGGAAATAATGTCGAGGTAGTCAGTGTTCCGGTTGAAAAAAATGGAACAGTGGCAGGTGTTTTGGCAATTTCCATGAATGTACAATATGTGAATGAGATACTGTCGGCAGTGAAGGTTGGAGAGAACGGATATGCATATTTGATTGATGAGAATGGTGTATTTTTATATCATCCTGATTCCAAATATATTCAAACTAATATTGCGGACATTGGAGTGCCGGAGCTTACAGCAGTGCTTCCGGATATGACAGCAGGAAACACAGGTGTTTTAAGCTACACTTTTAACGGAGTAGAAAAGCTAAATGTATATGCGCCGATCGGAGGGTGGTCTCTTTCGGTCAATGCGGTAAAGTCCGAATATTTAGCCGATGTGAAAGTGATGCTTATGGAAGCGATTGCAATCGGTGTTTTTATGACCATTATAGCGACACTTGCAACAGGCTTTAACTCTTATCTTATGATTAAGAGAATCAAAAGGGTACAGGGAATTATGGAGGTTGTTACCGGCGGTGATTTAACTGTCCATATGGAAGAAAAAGAGCTTGAGAAGTGTTGGGAAATCAGGGAATGTAACGAACCGGATTGCCCTGCTTACAAGAGCGAAAATTTGAAATGCTGGGAGATGACAGGTACTCTATGCGACGGTGTCGTACAGGGAAATGCAGCGTCCAAGATGACAAACTGTAAAAAGTGTGAGGTATATGTGGCGACAGAAGGTGATGAATTAGAGCAGGTATCAAGAAGCCTCAGCACAATGATACGAAATATAAGAAATCTTATTTACCATATTTCTGAGATATCAGCTTCTTTATCAAGCTCCAGCGAGGAATTGTCAAGCTCATCAGAGGAGACAACCTCGACTGCGGAAAGTATTTCAAACAGAATGTTTGATATGAGTACAAGCGCGCAGGAGCAGACGGAATACGTTGAGACAATTAATACGATGACACATGATATGAATACCAAGTTATCTAACTCCGTTGGCCGTATTAATGATATGTCCAAGGAAGCCGGTGTGGTAAGCACAAAGGCAAAGGTCGGAGAAGAAAAAATCGGCTCTGCCATCAACGGAATGGAACAGATTAAACATCAAACGGAAAAGATTGAGGACGTTATGGGCGAATTGATTCGTCAGTCTGCTGAAATAGGTACGATTAACAACATGATTACCGAGATTGCGGAAGAGACGAACCTGTTGTCACTGAATGCTTCAATTGAGGCGGCGAGAGCAGGCGAAAGCGGCAGGGGATTTGGTGTTGTTGCAGATGAAATCGGAAAATTGGCAGCGCAGTCACAGGAATCAGCGAAGGGTATTTCCGTATTGATTGACCGCATCACGGAGAGTATTCATGCGGCAAATAAATTGATGCACAGCGAGACAGAATTTGTTTCAGTTGGAATACAGACGGTACAGGAATCAAAGGCTGCATTTGAAGAAATTTCTAAGACGGTACATGAGCTTGTGTCAGGCATGGATGAGGTGGTCGATCATGTGGAAACGGTGAAAGACTCCAGTGCAGCTGTTACACAAGCGGTAGAGAAGATGTCAGTCATCATTGAGGAATCGGGTGCCAGCGTGGAGGAAATCACAGCGGCAACCGAGGAGCAGGCGAATGTGTCGGAGGAAATATCTAAGTCCGCAACTGATCTTGCCAATATGGCAGAAGAGTTAATCGGCGCGGTGAGCGCATTTAAGGTCTGAAAAAAGTGAAATATAAGAAAGTGTGAGCTTTGTTCATACTTTGCGCCCGAGTGGGTTGCAAAGCAACAAAAAGGGAAGTCCGCAGACTTCCCTTTTTGCTGTCAATCTATCAATCGCGCTTGGCGAGAGGATACTTAAAGATGTATTTGGGTTAAACTAACCCATAATCACAGTAACCTGATAGGTTGATTTTCCTTCCTCAAAAGGAATTAAATTACCGTCAAGTTCCGTGCCGTCTACAATAATTTTCTTCACGCCTTTTTGAACAGCGTTTTCATTTTTTACTGTAATGTGGTAATTGGCGTTTCTGAATTCTCTTGTCAATGTGAAATCACCAAAGCCTGCAGGAATACAAGGATTGACGATAAGTCCACTGTAATCCGGCAAAATACCGAGAATGTACTGAGACACGTTGACAAAGGTCCATGCGGCAGTACCGGTAAGCCAACTGTTTTTAGCCTCCCCGTGGAAGTGAGCATCAGCTCCGGCAATCATCTGAGAATAAACGTATGGCTCCGTGCGGTGAATTTCACTAATATCCTCGATATAAGCAGGGCAGGTTTTCTTATAGATTTCAAATGCTCTGTCACCGCGCCCGATTACGGTCTCTGCGATGGAAACCCATGGATTATTGTGGCAGAAGATACCTGCGTTTTCCTTATATCCCGGCGGATAGGAGGAGATTTCACCCAAATTTAAATAATATTTTGTATAGGCAGGCTGTAAAAGCATAACGCCGTATTTTGTATCCAGTCTTTTCTTAACGGAATCAAGCGCTTTTTGAGCGAGTCCTTCTTCGACACCGATTCCTGCGAGTACACAGAAGCCCTGTGGCTCAATGAAGATTTGCCCCTCTTCACATTCATGGGAGCCTATCTTTTTGCTTTCAGCATCATAAGCACGGATAAACCAGTCGCCATCCCAGCCGCTTTCGAGAACACTTTGGTACATTTCATCTACCGCTTGCAAAGCTCGTGCTGCTTCATCAGACTTTCCGATTTGTCGGCAGAGAGCAGCGTATTCCCTGCCGTATTTTACAAACATACCGGCAATGAAAACAGATTCTGCAACAGGTCCCTCGGATGGTCCTGTTGTCTGGAAGGATTCACCCGGTTCCTTGGAAAAACAGTTTAAGTTTAAGCAGTCGTTCCAATCCGCACGTCCGATTAAAGGAAGCTTATGCGGTCCTAAATGAGTGATGGTGTAGTTTAAGGAGCGTCTTAAATGCTCAAAAAGGGAAGCGCTCTTGGATGCGTCGTTATCAAACGGAACCATTTCTTCCAAAATAGAAAAATCTCCGGTTTCTTTTATGTAAGCTGACACACAAGCGATAAGCCAAAGCGGATCGTCGTTAAAGCCGCTTCCGACATCCAAATTACCTTTTTTGGTCAAAGGCTGGTATTGGTGGTAAGCGCTGCCGTCCTCAAACTGGGTGGAAGCGATGTCGATAATGCGTTCTCTTGCCCGGTCCGGTATCAAATGTACGAAGCCGAGAAGATCTTGGCAGGAATCACGGAAGCCCATGCCTCGCCCGGTTCCTGATTCATAATAGGAGGCGGAACGGGACATATTGAAGGTAACCATACATTGATATTGGTTCCAAATATTAACCATGCGGTTCAGCTTCTGGTCGCCGCTCTCTACCTGATACTTGGAGAGAAGAGTCTGCCAGTAAGCTTTTAATTCTGCCAGAGCAGCAGTAACGTCGCTGTCATTTTTATAGCGCTCTAAAACAGCTTTTGCAGGAGCCTTGTTGATAACGCCTGCGCGTTCCCATTTTTCTTCTTCCTTATTCTGAATATATCCGAGAACGAATATAAAGCTTTTTGCCTCACCCGGCTGAAGCGTAATGCTGAAATAGTGTGAGCCGATCGGACTCCAGCCGCTTGCAACGGAATTGGAAGCGGATTGCTGCTCTACGACAAGAGGATTATCGCTTCCCCTGTATGAGCCGAGAAAAGCATCTCTGCTTGTGTCGAAGCCGTCCGCTTTTTTGTTTACACCATAAAAAGCATAGTGGTTTCTTCTTTCTCTGTATTCGGTCTTGTGATAAATAACGGAATTTTCAATTTCAACCTCACCGATATTTAAGTTACGCTGAAAATTTGTCATGTCATCCATCGCGTTCCATAAGCAGAATTCTACATAAGAAAAAAGCGAAAACGTTTTTGCTTTGTCGGAACGGTTCGTAAGTACGAGCTGATTGATTTCACAGTTGTCCTTTAACGGAACAAATGCCAAAACAGAAGCCTCCAGATCAGCCTTTGAGGAGGTGATTTTGCTGTAGCCAAGCCCGTGACGGCATTCATAGGAGTCGAGCGCTGTCTTTGCAGGCTGCCAGCCCGGATTCCAAACGGTTCCGTTATCGTTTATGTAAAAATATTTGCCGCCGTTATCTGCCGGTACATTGTTATAGCGGTAGCGCGTAAGGCGTAAAAGCTTTGCGTCTTTATAAAAAGAATAGCCGCCGCTTGTGTTGGAATAAAGAGAAAAGAAATCCTTTGAGCCTAAATAGTTAATCCATGGAAGCGGAGTTTTAGGCGTTGTAATCACATATTCCTTCTCGTTATCGTCAAAAAATCCAAATTTCATATCGATTCTCCATTCTAATATTTCTAGGGTAAGAATTAAAAAAACTACATTTTAGAAAACGATTAAGTAAATACAAAACAATATCTAGTGTCATTAGTATAGTCTATAATCCCCCATAAATCAAGAGGATAATTAAGAAAAATGTATTTAATTAAAATAAGTCGAAAATGCTTGTACGAAAATATATACAGTAAAGGTATTCGTAAAATAACACGTAATATTCGAAAAATATGAAAAATACATGTAAAATGTGTTAATTTAATCCCATATATTAATAGGAAGTAAGTTAAAACATACAAAAAATTAAAAAATATACTTGCAAAAGTATAAAATATGTTGTATATTAGAGTTACGAAAACGATTAAGTTTTAAAATATCCTGTTTAAAAGAGTTATTACCGAGTATAATAAACAGAGCAGTACATAAAACCGACATTTTTAATTGGAGGAAATACAAATGGTATCTATGAAGGATATAGCCCAAAAATGTGGGGTATCAGTGGCTACAATAAGCAAAGCACTAAATGATCATAGTGATATTGGAGAGTCCACGAAGGAGTTTATTAGAAAAACGGCAAAAGAAATGGGATATTTTCCGAATTCATCGGCGCGAGCGTTAAAAACAAACAGAACCTATAATATAGGAGTGCTGTTTGTGGATGAGGCTCAGAGTGGTTTGACCCATGAATATTTTTCCCACGTGCTGGATAGCTTTAAAGTAGCGGCAGAACAGGAAGGATATGACATTACCTTTATCAACCGAAACAAAGTACATAGCTCCATGTCTTATCTGGAGCACAGCAAGTATCGGGGGGTGGACGGTGTTGTTATAGCGTGTGTGGACTTTCATGATCCTGAGGTTTTAGAATTGGTCAGAAGCGATTTACCGGTTGTTACGATCGACTATACTTTCAACAATCGGATTGCAGTGATATCTGACAATATTAAGGGCATGAAGGATCTGATCACTTATATCTATGAAATGGGTCATAGAAAAATCGCATATATTCACGGTGCCGATTCTTCGGTAACCCAGAATCGTGTGGGGAGCTTTTACAAGACTCTGGACAGTTTGGGGATAGTTGTACCGGATGAATATGTGAAGGAGGGTATTTACCACGATACGGAATCCTCCGCTATATTGACAAGAGAGCTTTTGAATTTAGCAAATCGTCCTACCTGTATTATTTACCCGGATGACTTCTCCAGTATCGGTGGCATCAATGTGATAAAGGAGAGGGGACTTAAAATTCCGGATGATATTTCGGTAGTGGGTTACGATGGTTTAAGACTCTCGCAGGTTTTGGATCCAAGGCTTACAACCTTGAAGCAGGATACGAAAAATCTTGGAAGGTTGGCGGCAAAGAAGCTGATTCAGCTAATCGAGAAACCAAAGTCAGCGGTAATTGAAAGAGTAATAGTAGAAGGCGTGGTTTTAGAGGGTGAATCGGTAAAACGAATCGGTGGTAACAGTTAGAGTTTATAACTGTACGACAATAACCCAATTAATTAAATTAAGGGAGGAAAAGGAATATGAAGAAAAAAATGTTGGCGCTAGCACTGGCAGCATCAATGGTAACACTTTCACTTGCAGGTTGTGGTAGTTCGGGAACTACTTCAACAGAAGCTACAACAACCGAGACGACGGACACAACAGAAGCGGCAGACACGACTGAGGTGACAGACACAGCAGATGCGGCAGCAGCAGAGACAGCAGAAGAGGAAATTCCTGAAAATGAAATTATAGGTAATCCGGATGCTGAAGATGCTTTCTATGTTTACTGTTGGAATGCAGATGTAATGAACAACGTTATTAAGTACTTTGCAGAAGCCTATCCGGAAGATGCAGACAGAATCGTATACGTAAACACAGGTGGTACTGACTACTATCAGACTAAGATTGATGCGTTGTTAGAAGATCCGACAAATCCACAGTATCCAGATATGATTGCTATGGAAATGGATTACATCATGAAGTATACAGAAAGTGATTATACACTTCCGGTAACGGACCTTGGCATTACAGAAGCAGATATGAAGAATATGTATCAGTACACAATTGATGCTGCAACTGTAGACGGACAGGTAAAAGGATTATCATGGCAGGCAGCTCCTGGTGCAATGATGTATCGCAGAAGCTTGGCAGAGAAGTATCTTGGAACATCTGATCCGGATAAGGTTCAGGAATTCTTTAAAGACTGGGATACCATGCTTGCAACAGGAAAGAAAATTCTTGAAGCTTCCAACGGCGAGACAAAATTATTCTCAGGTGTTGATGATGTAAAACGTGTATATCAGGCTTCAAGAGAAAATGCTTGGTATGATGAGAATTCTGTTGTATCAGTAGAAGATACCATGTTAAACTACATGGATTATGCAAAAGCATTACAGGATGCAGGCTTGACAAACGGCACATCACAGTGGAGCGATGAGTGGGCAGCAAACGTAAAGAACGATAACACATTTGCTTATATGGGATGTACTTGGTTCTTGCACTGGACATTGAAGGCAAACAGCGGCGGCGAAAAGGTTGGAGAAGGAACTTACGGCGACTGGGCTATGTGCGCAGGTCCTCAGGCTTACTATTGGGGTGGTACATGGTTAGGTGCAACCGCAGGATGCTCTGATCCGGAGTTTGCTGGAAAGATTATGAAGGCAGCTACTTGTGATACTGAGATTATGAAAAATATCTGTAGAGGTTCTTTGGATTATGTAAACAATAAAGAAGCAGTTGCTGCATTAAGTCAAGAAGGCGTTGGAAAATATGACTTCCTTGGCGGTCAGGATTTCTTAGCATACTTCTCACCTCTTGCAGAGAAAATTGACCTTCCGGCTATGTGCGCAGAAGACTTATATATTACAAATGCATTTGATGATCAGGTAAGTGCTTATGTAAACGGACAAAAGGATAAAGATACAGCAGTGCAGGATTTCAAGGCTTATGTAGTTGACCTGTACCCTTACTTGTCAGAGTAGGTAAAGGCTGATGAGCAGGATGTAACATGGAGCCTGCAAACCATTGTTATGCCAGTACATTTTGTGCTGGCATAACAAAAATTATCATCATTTTAACTATTTTATAGCACCAAAATAGGAAAGATGATTTAGACTTTGGAGCTATAAAATAGCTAAAATTATAAAAGGTAAGGAGTGAAAAGCAATATGGCTGATATTAGTCAGAAAAACAATGTGAGGAAGAAAAGAAGAACAGTAGAATACGGACGGTACGGATATCTGTTTATTGCCCCATTTTTTATTGTATATGCAATCTTTCAGTTGTGGCCATTGATTTATACAATATGGATGAGTTTTATGGAATATTACTCAAAGGGATTAAAGGTAGTCGGACCGAACTTCATTGGCTTCAAAAACATAGCCAATGCGTTCATTAACACAGGAAAAGAGGGTGCGGTACTGTTTGATACCTTTACCTTTAAAGCATTGGGAAATACGATTTTTATGTGGATGCTTAACTTTATACCACAGATTCTTCTATCTTTGTTATTGGCTTCTTGGTTTACCGATACAAGAGTTAAACTGAAGGCACAGGGAGCCTTTAAAGTAACAATGTTTATGCCGAATATCATCACAGCGGCGAGTCTTGCAGTATTATTCTATTCCCTGTTCAGTATTAACGGACCTATGACACAATTTTTAAAAAATCTAAGTGTTATTCCAGCGAACTATGACTTTATGGATCACAAGCTTCCTACCCAGCTATTGATTGCATTTATTCAGTTCTGGATGTGGTATGGAAATACGATGATTGTCTTGATTGCCGGAATATTAGGTATCAGTCCTAGCTTATATGAGGCATCCAGGGTGGATGGGGCGAGCAGCAAACAGATTTTCTTTCACATTACATTGCCTCTTCTAAAGCCGATCACATTATTTGTATTGGTAACATCTGCAATCGGCGGCTTACAGATGTATGATATTCCTTCCTTGTTCAACGTAAATCAAGGCGGAGACGGTCTTCCGGATTTTGCTTCGACCACGATTACAATGTACATAAGAAAGCTTACCTTGGCAAGTAAAGACTTTGGTAAAGCGGGAGCAGCTTCGGTTGTATTATTCTTAGTAACACTTATTATCAGTATGTTCTTTTTCTTTGTTCTTGGTGACAATGAGGAAAAGAAGTCTAGAAAAAGGAAGAAAGGAGCATAAGCATGAGTACACGAGCAGTTCCTATTAAGGAAATGAAAACTTCGGGCGACAACTTAGAAAGCCTGAGCAAAAATATAAGACGACAAAAATTATTTCGAAACATCATTTGTATTTTATTATGTATCATGAGTATATTGCCTTTTTACATATTGATAATCAATGCAACAAGACCAAGTGCTGCGATACAGCAGGGATTATCCTTCTTGCCGGGCAACCAGTTTTTCTCGAACATTGCTAAGCTTGCCGATAAGTCGGCAGGAGTCGGAACGCCTGTTGTGAAGGCTATGCTTAACAGTCTTACCATATCGGTTCCGGCAACGATATTTACCGTATATTTCTCCAGTATGACGGCATACGGAGTGTATGTATATGATTTTAAACTCAGAAGATTTGCATGGTCCTTTATCCTTGCAATTATGATGATACCGACACAGGTTTCCATCATCGGATTTTATAAGTTCATGATTCAAATTGGATTAAACGATTCCTACTTACCGCTTATTATTCCGGCGATTGCAGCTCCGGCCACTGTATTTTTCATGAGACAGTACATGAAGACCGCATTGCCGTTAGAAATCATTGATGCGGCAAGAATTGACGGATCAGGAGAGTTTTACACCTTTAACACGATAGCGGTACCGCTTATGAAACCGGCTATCGCAACACAGGCGATATTTGCCTTCATCGCTTCATGGAACAACCTGTATACACCATCAATTATTCTTTCTTCTTCTACAAAGTATACATTGCCGATGTTTGTGCAGGTGCTTCGAAGTGAGCAGTTCCGCTCTGATTACGGAGTTATCTATGTAGGCTTGCTGCTTACTGTATTACCATTATTTGTAGTTTACTTTGCATTATCGAAATACATTATTGCGGGAGTTGCACTCGGGGGAGTGAAAGAATAGAATGAAATGAATGAAAGCCATCAGCACTATGCCGATGGCTTTTCATAAGGCTTTTTCAAGATACAAAAGTTTTGACGTTCAATGTTGTATTTGCGTAGAAATCATGCTATACTTAAAAATATTACTTTTACAATAATAGCAAGGAGGACATATTATGGAAAAAACCCAAAATTCTGCAAATCAACAAAGTAAAAAAAGTACGCAAAACGGAAACGAAATCACTCAGAACCAGGAACGCTCCGTCTGTTCTCCAGAGTTTCCAGATGGATGCATAGATGTAGAGACAGGCGAAACCGAAAACTAGTTTAACTATACCAAACCCCAAACAGCCCGCAAGCTATTATAGTTTGCAGGCTGTTTGTTTTATTCTTTTTAGACAATATTGATCAAATTACTATGGTATTTAGTTTTACCTAAAAGGACATGATCATAAAAGCTTTGCTTCCAATCGATATAATCAATGGCAGCCGGCAGTTCCTAAATCTTAAGCTCCTAAATTATCGGGTAAAACCCAATATTCACTTCGTTCGTGCTTAGTTTTCTTCCGATAATTTACATTATCAGAAGTAAAAATCACTTCTGATAACGCTCCAAAACGTTGTTTTGTCGCTAAATTATCAGGTAAAACCAAATACTCGCGTCGCTCGTGCTTGGTTTTCTTCCGATAATTTATATTATGTGCACGAATGCAAGTGGAAGATGTCATTTCGTGACTGCATTTGGCGCGATAAAGTGCCAAGTTCCACGGGAGCGAGAGAGAGGGAATTGATACGGGCTTGCCCGTTTTGGAATTACAATATCATATGAACAATTGTGTCAATAATGATTTCCTTCATAACCTGCTCGTCCACACACGCATGATTGTGATATAACGTTTCATGACAAAAATTTTCTACCATATTATAAGCAATATGGAGCTTTTCGTGTGGATGTTCAATATGCAATCCGTGCAAGATAAGAATTTCGGCTAACTTGCCGATTAAGTTCTCCTCGAATTCTTTGAAAAAGTTGTTCACATCCTCATCCAAATGGGCCATGGCAGTAATTTCTTCATGTATTTTCAATGCAGAAAGATGTATATCCAGCGTGATATCGATAATATTTTCTACCGCAGTTCTCAAATCAATATCTGACTGGAAGGTTTGCAGGCTGTCCAACATGGACGTCTGAATATTTTCTTTCATATAGTCTAAGGCGGAGTTAAAAATATCCTTTTTATCAGCAAAATAATTATAAACAATACCGGTTGAAACACCGGCTCTTTTGGCGATTTCCGCTGTGTTAGTATTGTAATATCCCTTTTCGCAGAATAGTTCATATCCGGCTATTATAATTTTGTTTTTTTTCTCAATCGAGCGTTTTTGTTTTGGTTCTCTGATTTCCTGCAAAGCAAAAATACACCTCCTAATCGTAGTAATAATTTATTATAACTTTAAATAATAAAAAAGTAAATATGAAAAAAGTTTCATGTTTCTGTTGACAATAAAAAAGGAAATATTTATAATAAATATGAAATGGATTTCAGATTAATTGACAAGCATATAGCAGAAGGAGATAAATGAGTATGAAAAAAAAGTACTGGCTGAATGGGATCATAATTGTTTGTACCGCCGCAATTTTAATTGCAGGCTATACACTATATAGTAATAAACCGTTGAAGCTTACAACAGAGCAGACCTCCAAAAATTCAATCACGCAGATTGTGGAGGTGAGCGGAAATGTGGAAAGTGAAAACGTAAAGTCCTATTATTCTAATGTGACGGCAGGGATTTATGAAGTGGCAGTAAAAAAGGGAGACAGCGTAACGGCAGGGGAACAGCTGATTTCCTTTGATACGTCGGATTTGGAGAATGCCGTGGAACAGGCAAAACTTGGAACAAAAGCCAGTGATGCAGGGTATCAGGCAAGCGTGAACAGTAATGCAAAAAACAATGTGAATTATAACAATGCAGCGACCTCTCTCGAAATATTAGAACAGCAGATAGCCGATGAAAAAAATGCTGTTTCCAGTATACAGGAATCTCTTACAAGTGCACAGGAGGTGGCAGCAGAAATAACCGCGCTTACAACGCAGATGGCGGCTGTAACAGATGCGGCCCAACTAAAGAAGCAGCAAAAGCAGCTTGATGAGCTTCAGGAGAATTATGACAGTTATGATGTTGCCTCCTTAACCGGAGATTTGGCATATCACCAGACGGAGCTTACCCAGCTTCTGACTTCCCAGTCTGAATATAAAGCACAGCAAAAGACAGCGGATGCAAGCATGATTGACAGTGCCTCACGAGAACAGTTAAAGGCGGCGGGAGAGTCATCACAGCTTACACAAAGTCAGGCAGAAGAGGAGCTTTTAAAGGCAACACAGGGGATAACAGCAGAGTTTGACGGGATTGTGACAAGCCTGAATGTGGAGGAAGGAGCCATGGTGCCGAAGGGAACGAAGCTGTTGGTATTAGAAAGCTATGACGATTTAAAGGTAACGATGAATGTATCGAAGTATGATATCGGCAAAATTGAAGAGGGGCAAAAGGCAACAGTCAGCGTTGCGGGAAATAAATATGACGCAACAGTCAGTAAAATTAATAAGATGGCAGAAGTAGAAGGTTCTGATAAGCCGGAGGTTTTGGTAGAGCTGCATATTGAGAAGCCGGATGATAAAATTTACATAGGTCTGGAGGCAGACGCAGATATATTGATACAAGAAAAAACAGATATTCTTGCGGTATCTTCCTTGGCGGTGTATACGGATGATGAAGGAGATTACTGCTATGTTATTGAAAACGGAGTGATAGCCAAAAAGTATTTTTCTAAGGGAATTGAAGGAAATAATCTGGTAGAGGTTGTAGATGGGTTGACAGAAGGAGAGCAGGTCATAACAGATGCGGTTACCGATAGCAGCATCGGGAAAAAGGCATCAGGAATTAGGGGGTAGCAGAATGGGGAATCCAATTATTGAATTTAAGCAGGTTGCAAAATCCTACCAACGCGGTGACCGAATTTTTTATGCATTAAACCATGTCAATTTAGTGATAAATGAAGGAGAGATGGTAGTGATACTGGGACCCAGCGGTGCAGGCAAAAGTACTCTTTTGAATCTGCTCGGAGGAATGGACACTGCCTCAGAAGGCTCGATTATTTTTGAAGGAAAGGATATTACAAAATATAACGATAACCAGCTCACGGAGTACCGTGCGAGAAATGTAGGTGTTGTATTTCAGTTTTATAATTTAATACCGACCCTAACTGCATATGAAAACGTTGCGCTGATGAAGGATATCGAAGAAAATACCCTTGATCCAAAGGAATGTCTAAAGGCGGTTGGACTGGAAGAACATATGCACCAGTTTCCGGCACAGATGTCGGGAGGAGAACAGCAAAGGACCTCCATTGCCAGGGCATTGGCTAAGAATCCGAAGCTTTTATTATGTGATGAGCCTACGGGTGCTCTCGATACGGAGACGGGACGAGGGGTACTCGAATTGCTGCAAAAGATGAGCAGTGAGAAGAAACACACGGTTATTATGGTGACTCACAACAGCTTCTTTGCAGAGATTGCAGATAAGGTGATACGGGTGAAAAACGGCGGAATAGAAAGTATTACAATAAATGAGAACCCGATTGATGCAAATGAGGTGAGCTGGTAATGCTAAAACATAAATTATGGCGGGATTTATTGAAAAATAAGATGCAGTTTATTTCTATTTTTCTTATGTCTTTTTTGGGACTGATGGTTTTTGTCGGGTTGGATGCAGAAGGAAACGGGCTTGGTTCCTCCGCATCTTCTTATTATGAGGAGACAAATCTGGCAGATTTGTGGGTGATGGGTAAAACTTTCACCAGTGAGGATGTAAAGCAAATCAGCCAAATAGCAGGAATTAATCATGCAAGCAGAAGATTGCAGCTTAGTGGAACCGCCAATCTGGATAACAATCCATATATGGAGTTGAATTTTATAGAAGAAAATGAGGTATCCCGGCTCTTTATAAAAAGCGGAGTGGAATTTAATGCGCAGGAAGAGGGGATTTGGCTGGATGAATTATTTGCCAAGGAGCAGAAATTGGACGTCGGGGATACCATCACCATTGAATTCAACGGCTTGAGAATTACAGAGGAAATCAAAGGATTGATTATTCATCCGGAATATGTGTTTTATTTGGCGGATGAGGGAGCGATGATGCCTGATTACGGCGCTTATGGCTATGGCTTTTTGTCCGGCAAGGAATTTCCTGTCCAGGAGCAGCTCGTATATAATCAGATAATCGTTGATATGGATAAACAGCAAGATATAACAAGAATGAAAGACAGTATAAAAGCTGCGCTGGACTCAAAAGATTTGGTGGTGACAGATCGAAAGCAGGATTTAAGCTATGCGACCTTTGACGGAGAAAAGGAACAGCATATCATGATGGGCTTTTTATTTCCTGTAGTATTTTTGCTGATTGCTATATTAGGTATCGTGACGACTATGACACGTATGACTGCCAATCAGAGGATTCAAATAGGTACATTAAAGGCGTTAGGTTTTACTAAGAATACCATCACAAACCACTATATGTCTTACGGATTTTTTATCAGTCTGGTGGGAGGCATTACGGGAGCCTGCGTGGGATGGCTTTATTTGCCGCTTCTTTTTCGAGCAAACATGATGGAGGCGTATATTCTTCCAGTTTGGAAAACGACGGTTTCAAACAACTCCTATCTGGCAATCATTATCAATGTACTTGTTTCGACGCTGGTAAGCTATCTGGCATGCAGAAGAGAGTTGAGAGACCCTCCTGCAATAACGTTAAAGCCTCCGGTCCCAAAGAAAAGCAAGCCTACCTTTATTGAAACAAGCAAGATATGGGATCAACTCAGTTTTTCTGTGAAGTGGAATTATCGAGATATGATTCGGAATAAAATGCGTACTCTTATGGGGGTAGTGGGAGTCATAGGCTGTACGATGCTTATGGTGTGTGCCTTTGGAATGAAGGATTCGGTTGGTGATATGGCATATTGGATGTACGAGGAGCTGATGACAAGCAATACCAAAATTCTTTTTAATGAAAAAACAGCCGCTTCCAGCAAGATTGATTACGCGAACCAGTATGCGGGACAGCTCATTGAAGAAAGTTCAATTGAAATAGCGGCGGAGGATGTCATAAAAACAGGAAGCATTACGGTACTGGATGACGGAAATTATATTCATTTTCAGAATGAAGAGCTCGACCACATGAAGTTGAGTCGAAATGGAATTGCGCTTTCCTATAAGATGGCCCAAAATCTTGGCGTAGAGGTTGGAGATTTTATCAAATGGCATATGATAGGAGATGAGCGTTGGGTGATGACAAGGATTGAACAGTTGTATCGCTCCCCTTCCAATCAAGGAATTTCCATGAACCGAGAGACCTTTGAAAAGTTGGAATATGCATTTGAACCTACGGCGTTGCTGACGAATCAGACGCCACAGAATAATTTGGCAGATAAAGATGATATTCAGGGCATTCAAAACATATCTCAGCTAAAAGAAGATATGGACGAAACCATGGAAATGATGAATATCATGGTCGGTATTTTAATTGCAGCCGCTGTTGTTCTTGGAATTGTAGTTTTATACAATCTTGGAGTGCTTACCTTTGTAGAGAAGACCAGAGAAATTGCAACCTTAAAAGTGCTTGGTTTTAGCAGCAGAAAAATCAGAGGGATTTTGCAGGCACAAAATGTATGGGTAACGGTGGCAGGTATTCTGATTGGTATGCCAATCGGTTATCAATTTCTTGCAGTCCTTTGTTCCACCCTATCGGAAGCACAGGATATGGTGCCGGTGGTATCTGCTTTATCCTATGCTTACTCCATGCTGGGAACCTTTTTGGTATCCATGCTTGTAAATGCCTTGTTGTCCGGCAAGGTAAAAACGATTGATATGGTGGATGCTCTAAAAGGAGTGGAATAAACAGAATAATCTGGTCAGGCTGTTAATGATGCAAGGTTTTATACATATTGGTGTGAAGGCAATATTCTTCATAGAACGGATTGCCTTTCGCAAGATAGCCCTGTTTTTCATAAAATCCGGCAGCTCTTGTCTGGGCGGCAAGGTAAATTTCCTGCCCTCCGTCCTCGGTAATCAGTTTTTCTGCCTCATGTAACAGTTTTGCGCCAAGCTCTTTTCCGCGATATGCTTTTGCAACCGCAATACGTCCGACGGCATAGGAAGCTTTTTCTTTGTTCCAATAATAACGGCAGGTTGCAACCGGTATTTCATCTTCAAACAGAAGCAGGTGCACGGCGATATCATCGATGGAATCAAATTCCTCGGTGAAGCCTTGCTCCTTTACAAACACATCTGTTCTTAGCTGTATTGCTCCTTCGGGTAAATAATTATATTTTTTGATTAACATATTGTCCTCCTTTATACAAAAGGCATTCAAAAACAAACCTTATAGTGTGGAAAGCCACACCGTACCTGCGGTCTGTTTTTGAATGCCTTATATGCTTCTTCCGGTGAAGAATGCATCAGCTTTTCTATTTTTTTAGATTATACTGAAAAAGGCATCAGATGTCAAGTTATCGTCACTTTTTTAATTGAGTTTGCCCAAGAGAAGTAGTATAATAGAGAGGAATAAGCAAAAAAGATACGTTCTGTTTGCGAATTCCAACTTACAATCTGATTTCAAAGATAGATTCTGCGAAAAAAGGCATGATAACATAATTGTGAATGAAGCCGACGTATGCCTTATATTTTCTTAAATATAGGGCATTTTTTAGTCTTTAAATGGATTGTAAATGTATTAAGAATAGAAAAACAACGGAGGAAGAGAAATGGGAAAGGGTTTTAAGAAGAAAAGAAAAACGTTAATCGCGTCACTGTTGGTACTTGTCTGTATGATGCAGCTATGGGGCTGCGCGAAAACAAATGACGAGGGTGCGGATATCAGAGTTGGGGCATTGAAGGGACCTACCTCCATCGGCTTGATGAGCATGATGGATCAGTCCTCCAAAGGTGAAACAAAAAATAATTACACCTTTACAATGGAAGCCTCAGCGGATACGTTACTTCCTCTTATCATCAAGAAGGAGCTGGATATCGCTCTTGTGCCTGCCAATGTGGCAAGTGTTCTCTATGCGAAGACGGAGGGACAAATTTCCGTTATTGACATTAATACGCTGGGAGTCTTGTATATGGTATCAGCAGACAGCAGTATCACCTCACTTGAGAGCTTAAAGGGAAAGACAGTGTATCTGACAGGAAAGGGAACAACGCCGGATTATGTACTTTCGTATCTTTTGGCGCAGGCAGGGATTGCCGATGAGGTGACGCTTGAATACAAGTCGGAGGCGACCGAGGTGGCAGCCGTTTTAAGTGAAGAGCCGGAGAGTATCGGATTGTTACCACAGCCTTTTGTGACGGCAGCATTGGCGCAAAACGATAAGCTTTCTATCGTGATGGATTTAAATGAAGAATGGAATCATGCACAGGGAGAAGGCGGCAGTATGCTCGTGACAGGCGTTACGATTGTAAGAAATGAATTTTTACAGGAGCATGAGAGCGCAGTCTTACATTTCATGAAGGAGCATAAGGAGAGCGCTGCTTATGCAAATGAAAATCCCGCAGAGACGGCAACGCTTGTGGCAGAGGCAGGAATCATTGAGAAAGCGGCAATTGCAGAAAAAGCAATTCCGTTTTGTAACATTACTTATATAGACGGAGCAGACGCAAAAACAGCGCTGGAAGGTTATTTGCAGGTATTGTTTGAACAAAATGCAGAATCGGTAGGAGGGGCACTTCCGAATGAAGATTTCTACTATATTTCAGATGAAAAATAAGAAACCAACGTTTCGAAAGCTCACCATTTTCCTGTTTTGGATAGTGGTCTGGCAATTGGCGGCACTCGTTATTCAAAATGAGATTCTGCTTTCTGGTCCGTTCACAGTGTTGAAAGAACTGGCTTCGGATTTACAGGAGATTGAGTTTTATCGAACTGTTCTTATGTCGTTGACCAGGATTATGGGCGGCTTTCTGCTTGGTCTTGCGGTGGGTATGCTTTTTGGAATTGCAGCTTTTTTCAAACCGTTTTTGGAGGAACTATTCTCACCGGTGATTTCACTTTTAAAATCGATACCGATTGCATCGTTTGTTGTGCTGCTTTTGATATGGACGGGTTCGCGTTATCTGGCTGTTTTTATCGCCTTTTTGGTTGTGTTTCCGAATGTGTATCTTCACACGATGCGAGGGCTTAAAAGCACGGACAAAAAGCTGCTTGAGATGGCACAGGTATTTCGCATGGGTGTCGGGAAGAAGTTTTTTTACTTATATTTTCCGGCAATGCTTCCGTTTTTAATCAGTTCAATTGAGATTTCAATCGGAATGAGCTTTAAGTCGGGAGTGGCGGCAGAGGTAATCGGAACACCCGATTTTTCCTTTGGCGAGCGGCTTTATATGGCAAAGATTCACTTAAATACCGCAGGTGTGTTCGCATGGACGATTGTTATTATATTGGCAAGCTATGTGATGGAAAAGCTTGTGCTTTGGCTTGTGGGGCGGTATAAGACAGTATATCCGCTGCGAGGGTCTGGCGTGCGTGCGGTAAGAGGAGTGGAGACGAGAAGGGCTGAAAAGAAACAGATAGCCAACAGACCGGCTTCACAGGAAAAAATTCAAATCAGACATCTGTCTAAGAGCTATCAAGGAAAAGAAGTGCTTTGCGACATCAACCTTGAGCTTGAACGGGGAAAGACTTACTGTCTGATGGCTCCATCCGGCGGCGGAAAGACAACACTTTTTCATATCCTGCTTGGATTAGTTAAGGCAGATGCGGGAGAGATAAAGGAAATTGACCTTTCCGATACAGCAGCGGTATTTCAGGAGCCGCGCCTGTTGGAGGAATATAGTGCGAGAGATAATGCCTTTTTGTTTGGAGAGTTTTCCAAAGGAAGGTCTTTGGAAGAAACAGAATACGAAAGACTGCTGCCAAAAGAGAGCACAGGTAAGGCGGCAAAGGAATTGAGCGGCGGCATGCAAAGGCGGGTTGCAATCCTTCGAGCGATGAATAAGGGCGCATCCTTTATCATACTGGACGAGCCATTTTCTGGTTTGGACGAGGAGACAAAGCGGATTACGGCTACTTATATTTTGGAGAAGAAGAAAAATGCAACCTTATTGGTATCCACCCACAATAGGGAGGATATTCTTTTGTTAAAAGGAGAAATAATAGATGGAAACGAGAGTGGCTTTAATCGGAATCATGGTGGAGGAGCATGAGGCAGTGGAACAGCTCAATACTCTGCTAAGTCAATATGGCAAATTTATAATCGGAAGAATGGGAATTCCCTATCCGCAGAAGGAGGTTTCCCTGATCAGCATAGCAATTGATGCACCGGCGGACGAAATCAGCGCCTTGTCCGGGAAAATCGGAAGACTGAAAGGGATTTCGGCAAAGGTTATTTATCAAAAAGGCAAACAGGCATAAAGTCTGAATGGAGGAATATGCGAGAACTGATTGAGAAGCTTGACCGGATTGGCGAGCTTGAAAAAACGGAATATATACAGTTATTAAAGCACATGACGAAAGAAGAGGAAGCCTATTTACATGAGCTTGCAGTGAAAAAAGCAGAGGAGTACTACAAAAAGGAGATTTATATCAGAGGCTTGATTGAATTTACGAACTATTGTAAAAATGACTGCTATTACTGCGGCATACGAAGAAGCAACCCAAATGCGGCAAGATATCGCCTGACCAAGAAAGAGATACTGGAATGCTGCGAGGAAGGCTATGGGCTTGGATTTCGCACCTTTGTTCTGCAAGGGGGCGAGGATGGGTATTATACCGACGATGAGCTGGAAGGGATTATAATGGCTATGAAAGAAAGTTATCCAGACTGTGCGATAACGCTTTCCATCGGAGAAAGAAGCTATGAAGCCTATCTGCGGTTTTATCAGGCAGGAGCGGATCGTTATCTGCTTCGGCATGAGACTGCAAATGAGGAACATTACGGCAGACTGCACCCGGAGAGGCTGTTACTTAAAAATCGCAAGGAATGTCTGTATCACCTGAAGGAAATCGGCTACGAGGTAGGCTGTGGTTTTATGGTCGGTTCCCCTTATCAGACGATGGAGAATATTGTGGAGGATTTGTTGTTTATCAAGGAATTGTCACCGCAGATGGTCGGCATTGGACCTTTTATTTCCCATAAGGATACGCCGTTTAAGGATTTTGAAAACGGTTCGGTTGAACTAACCTTAAACCTGATTTCCATTTTGCGTCTGATGCTTCCGAATATTTTAATTCCGGCTACCACGTCGCTTGGAACGCTTGACGGCAAGGGGAGAGAAAAAGGAATACTGGCGGGTGCCAATGTATTGATGCCAAATCTTTCTCCTGTCAGTGTGCGGAAAAAATATATGCTCTATGACAATAAGATTTGCACGGGAGACGAAGCGGCAGAGTGCAGACAGTGTTTAAACAGAAGAGTGGAAGCAATCGGCTATAAGATTGTATCGGCAAGAGGAGACTGTAAGCCTCTCTCTCCGAATGAAAAAGGAGACGAATAGTATGTATAATGTAAAATCATCAAAAGCAGAGGAATTTATCAACCATGAGGAGATAGTAGAGTCCCTTCGGTATGCCGAGGAGAACAAGTCAAACAGAGAGCTGATTGACAGCTTGATCGAACGGGCGAGAGACTGTAAAGGGCTTAGCCACCGAGAGGCTTTGGTTTTGCTGGAATGTGATATCGAAGATTTGAACGAGAAGCTGTATGCACTTGCAAAGGAAATTAAGCAGAAAATATATGGGGACAGAATTGTTATGTTTGCCCCGCTTTACCTGTCAAATTATTGTGTCAACGGTTGCGTTTACTGTCCTTACCATATGAAAAATAAGCATATCAAGAGAAAAAAACTGACACAGGAGGAAATCCGCGAGGAGGTTATTGCCTTGCAGGATATGGGGCATAAGCGTCTTGCACTTGAAACCGGTGAGGATCCTGTCAACAATCCGATTGAATATGTGCTTGAGAGCATTGAGACAATTTATGGCATCAAGCATAAAAACGGAGCAATCCGCCGTGTAAACGTAAATATTGCAGCCACAACGGTGGAAAATTATAAGAAGCTGCAAGAGGCAGGAATCGGAACTTATATTTTATTCCAGGAGACGTACCATAAAGAAAACTACGAGGCGCTCCATCCGACAGGTCCAAAGCATGATTATGCTTACCATACAGAGGCGATGGACAGGGCGATGGAAGGTGGAATTGACGATGTTGGCATCGGTGTATTGTTTGGGCTAAATATGTATAAATATGATTTTGCAGGGCTTCTCATGCACGCAGAGCATCTGGAAGCGGCTAAGGGAGTCGGTCCGCATACGATAAGTGTACCAAGAATCAGACCGGCGGACGATATCAATCCGGAGGAATATGAGAATGCCGTATCAGATGATTTGTTTGCTAAAATAGTAGCGGTTATCCGAGTGGCAGTTCCGTATACCGGAATGATTATCTCCACAAGAGAATCCCAAAGAACAAGGGAGAAGGTGCTTCGTCTTGGCGTATCCCAGATAAGCGGCGGTTCCCGCACAAGTGTCGGAGGCTATGTGGAGGAAGAGGCAAAGGAAGATAATTCAGCGCAGTTTGACGTAAGCGATACGAGAAGCCTCGATGAGGTGGTTAACTGGCTGCTAGAATTGGGATATATTCCAAGCTTTTGTACTGCCTGTTACAGAGAGGGACGGACAGGAGACCGCTTTATGCAGCTTGCGAAAGCAGGGCAGATAGCAAATTGCTGTCAGCCAAACGCACTTATGACGCTGAACGAATATTTGGAGGACTATGCCGCAAGCGATACAAAGAAATTAGGAAAAGCAGTCATAGAAGAGCAGCTTGACCATATAAAAAGTGATAAGGTAAAAGAGATAGCAAGAAAGCATATAGAAGAGATGGCAGACGGAATGAGAGATTTTCGATTCTGACAGGAGAAGGAGGTTCATATGAGTTTAACAAATACACCGAGGGCAAACCAGCTTCACATAGGAATTTACGGAAAGAGAAACAGCGGAAAGTCATCTCTGATGAATGCGATTACAAGCCAGGAGACAGCACTTGTCTCAGATGTGGCGGGAACAACCACCGACCCGGTTTATAAAACGATGGAGATAAGCGGGATAGGTCCTTGTGTCTTTATTGATACGGCGGGTTTTGATGATGTGGGTGAGCTGGGAAATAAGCGAATAGAGAAGACACATGAGGCAGTGCGAAAAACGGATATGGCAATTATAGTTTTTTCGGACACAGAGGTTGAAGCGGAAGCAGAATGGATTGAAAAGCTAAAGAAGGCAAATATTCCGATTATTCCGGTTATCAATAAGACAGACGTATTGAAACAGATATCTGATATTCAGGAGACTGTAAAAAAACTGACAGGCAAAGAGCCTATACGGATAAGCTGCAAGCACGGTGAGGGTATTGATACTTTACTGGAAGAGTTGCGGAGAAATGTTCCGGAGGATTATGAGGCAAAGAGTATTACGGGAAGTCTTGTAAAGGAGGGCGATATCGTTTTGCTTGTTATGCCGCAGGATATCCAGGCACCGAAGGGCAGGCTTATTCTGCCTCAGGTACAGACCATACGAGATTTATTGGATAATAAGTGCCTCGTGTTGTCCGCAACGACAGACAAACTGGAGGAAGCCTTGCAATCCCTTGCAAAGCCTCCGGCACTTATCGTTACTGATTCACAGGTTTTTCAGACTGTCTACGAGAAAAAGCCAAAAGAAAGCAGATTGACCTCCTTTTCGGTACTGTTTGCGAGATACAAGGGAGACATTGACTATTATACGACGAGTGCACCGGCGATTGGGACGCTGGCAAAGGATTCGCATGTGCTGGTTGCGGAGGCGTGTACCCATGCACCGTTGGCGGAGGATATCGGAAGAGAGAAGCTGCCGAGAATGCTTCGAAAGATAGCCGGGGAGGAGCTTGACGTTCAAATTGTAAGCGGAGCAGATTTCCCGAAGGATTTGTCGGGATATGATTTGATTATCCAGTGCGGTGCCTGTATGTTTAACAGAAAATATGTGCTAAACCGCATTGAGCAGGCAAAAAAGCAAAACGTACCGATGACAAATTATGGGGTTGCGATTGCCTATATAAGTGGTATACTAGATAAGATTGACTATTAAGAAAAGAAAAGGATATTTGAAATGAGTAAAAAAATGAGATTGTTCATTCCGTGTTACTATGCTTTTTTTGCAAACGGAATGATGGCGTTAGTATTAGGGTCCATCCTGACCTATTTGATTATGGAGGCTGATTTAAATTACAGTGTTGCGGGCGGTCTTTTATCTGCCTTTGCAATCGGAAATCTTCTGGCAAGTTTTATCAATCCTTATATCGCAGGAAAGATAGGCAGAAAAAAGACGACGATACTGTTATCGGCACTGGTACCGATTGATTTGTTTATCATATCTTTGGTTGCACCGGTACCGGTTTTGTACGTTGCCTGTATTCTGTTGGGAATCGGGAGAGGTTCTGTGAGCATTATCAACAACATGATTGTAAATGATTATGACGGAACACCGCTTGCCTTAAATCTGCTTCATATGACTTTTGCGTTTGGTGCCTTTTTAGCGCCGTTTCTCACCTCTGTTTTCATCACGGCGGGGCTCAATTGGAGATATATCATCTACACGGTTACGATACTGACGACAATATCAGTTATCGGCTATTGTTCCCTTCCACTGGAGGAGAATAAAAATCAGGCGAAAAAGAGCAAGGAAAAGAAAGAAAAAGACTTTTTCAAAAATGTGGATTTTTATTTCTGCGGCTTGCTGCTCTTTTTTTATCTAGGCGTAGAAAACTGTGTAAACGGCTGGTTTGTAACTTATTTTAAGGGCATCGGAATCATGAGCGACAACTATGCGACGAATCTCGTGTCGGTAACATGGATTGTCATTATGGTTGGAAGACTTGTCACAGGATATATGTCAAAGAAGATTTCCAAATATAAAATTATGCTGATTAACTGTGTATGTACGGTTGCATTTTTCATCCTGCTTATCTCTACAAAGGATTTGACTGTTATTACCGTTTCTGTTGTAGGACTTGGCTTCTTCTTTGCTGGAATTTATCCGACGGGAATTGCCAATGCAGGAGAGATGATTAAGGGCTCCACAGCGGGAATGTCTATGCTGCTTGCCATCGCTGCGCTCGGCGGGATTATCACGCCGCAGATTGTAGGAATTATCGCGGACGGCAGTGTGGGGCTTAGCGGAGCAATCGCATTTTTGAGTATCAATGTTGCGATGATGCTGTTGTTTGCGATTTTGAGCTATGTACGCTCGAAAAAAATTGTTGGTTTGCAGGCATAAATCTTTTTGCACAAGTCTATACGAAAAAACAAAAATACGATATACTATTAATACCCTAATATATTTTTATATAGTAGAAAGGAATACAGATATTCTGTATAAGGTGATGATATGAAACGAGTATTTTTAATAGTATTAGACAGTTTTGGAATTGGTGAAGCGCCGGATGCGAAGGATTTTCACGATGAGGGAAGCAACACGATTAAGGCGGCTTCCACAAGTGAATTTTTCTCCATGCCGAATATGCAAAAGCTTGGATTGTTTAACATAGATGGTGTGGACTGCAGGGAAGGAAATGAAAAGCCGCAGGGCAGCTTTGCCAGAATGACAGAGACCTCCAAGGGAAAGGATACGACAATCGGACATTGGGAGATTGCAGGAATCCAGTCGATGAAACCGCTTCCGACCTATCCGGACGGCTTTCCCGCAGATGTGCTTGAGAAGTTTTCCAAGGCGGTAAACAGAGGCGTAATATGCAACAAGCCATATTCCGGTACGGATGTAATAAGAGATTACGGAAAAGAGCATGTGGAGACAGGAGATTTAATTGTATATACCTCTGCTGACAGTGTATTCCAGATAGCGGCGCATGAGGATGTGGTACCGATTGAGACGCTATATGAATATTGCAGGATTGCAAGGGAAATATTAGTCGGAGAGCACGGAGTCGGAAGAGTGATTGCAAGACCGTTTGAAGGAGAATATCCGGATTATAAGAGAACGTCCAGACGACATGATTTTTCCATACTGCCTCCTCAGGAGACAATGCTTCACAACTTAAAGGATAAAGGGCTTGATGTGATTGCGGTAGGTAAAATCAATGACATTTTTGCAGGACAAGGCATCACGGAATATGTCTATACAAGTAATAATGATGAGGGCATCGACCGTACCTTGGAATATATGGACAAGGAGTTTGAGGGCTTATGCTTTATCAACCTTGTTGATTTTGATATGCTGTACGGGCACCGAAACGACGTGGACGGCTATGCCAAGGCATTGACGAACTTTGACAACCGCCTCCCTTCCATTTTGGAGAAGCTTGGTGAGGATGATATTTTAATGATTACCGCGGACCACGGCTGTGATCCGCTCACACCTTCCACGGATCATTCCAGAGAGTATACACCTTGGGTAATCTACGGAAAAAAGGTGAAAGAAAACAACAATCTCGGAACAAGGGATACCTTTTCTGACATTGCGAAGACAATCACGGACTATTTTGGAATTACATCAGGCATTGCAGGAAAATCTGTGTTAAAAGACATTATTTAGGAGGATTTATTTTGAGTAACTACAAGAAGGAAATAGAAAAAAGAAGGACCTTTGCCATTATTTCTCACCCCGATGCAGGTAAGACGACACTGACAGAGAAATTCTTATTATACGGAGGTGCAATCAATTTAGCAGGCTCTGTAAAAGGAAAAGCGACAGCAAGACATGCGGTGTCAGACTGGATGGAGATTGAGAAGGAAAGAGGTATTTCTGTTACTTCCTCCGTGCTGCAATTTAACTATGATAATTACTGTATTAATATTTTGGATACCCCGGGACATCAGGATTTCTCCGAGGATACCTATCGTACCCTTATGGCGGCAGATTCAGCCGTGATGGTAATTGACGCTTCCAAGGGTGTTGAGGCACAGACAAGAAAGCTGTTTAAAGTATGTGTGATGCGAAATATTCCGATTTTTACATTTATTAATAAGATGGATCGTGAAGCGAGAGATACGTTTGAGCTTCTGGATGATATTGAAAAAGAGCTTGGAATTGCAACGTGCCCGATTAACTGGCCGATTGGCTCGGGTAAAGAGTTTAAAGGAGTTTATGATCGAAATACTAAGACGGTGACGACTTTTTCTGATACACAGAGAGGAACGAAAGAGGGCGCGTCTTTAGAGATTTCTGTTGAGGATGAAGGGCTTTCCAATGTAATCGGAGAAGGCTTTGCAACCACCTTACAGGATGAGATTGAGCTGTTGGACGGCGCCAGTGCAGAGTTTGATATGGAGCTTGTGAGTACGGGAAAATTATCTCCGGTGTTTTTCGGCTCCGCTTTGACGAACTTTGGTGTTGAGACATTTTTAAAGCATTTTCTTCAGATGACTTCCTCACCGCTTCCAAGAAAATCAGATGTAGGGGAAGTCAATCCGTTTAACGAGGATTTTTCTGCATTTGTCTTTAAGATACAGGCAAATATGAACAAGGCACACCGCGACAGAATTGCTTTTATGCGCATCTGTTCCGGCAAGTTTGAGGCAGGCATGGAGGTAACCCATATTCAGGGCGGCAATAAAAAGATAAAACTTTCCCAACCTCAGCAGCTTATGGCGCAGGAGCGTAAAATTGTGGAGGAGGCATATGCGGGCGATATCATCGGTGTATTTGATCCGGGCATCTTCTCTATCGGAGATACTTTGTGCTGTGGCGACAAGTTTGAGTTTGAGGGCATTCCGACCTTTGCACCGGAGCATTTTGCGAGAGTGAGACAGATTGATACGATGAAGCGAAAGCAGTTTGTGAAAGGTATCAGTCAGATAGCGCAGGAGGGTGCCATTCAGATTTTTCAGGAGTATAATACCGGTATGGAGGAAATTATTGTCGGCGTAGTCGGCGTTCTTCAGTTCGAGGTGCTCAAATATAGACTGGAAAATGAGTACAATGTAGAGATAAGAATGGAAAACCTTCCGTATGAGCATATCCGCTGGATAGAAAATGACGACATTGATTTGGATAAGCTTGTCGGAACGTCAGATATGAAAAAAATCAAGGACTTAAAGGACAATCCGCTTTTACTTTTTGTGAATAGCTGGAGTATCGGAATGACCTTAGACAGAAATAAAGGGCTTGAATTATCCGAGTTTGGAAAATAGTACGAGAAAGATATTGAAGAAACCAAAAAACTGCCATTGGCAGTTTTTTGGTTTCTTAGGGTATGAAAAATACGAAAGTATGATAATTGGTTAATAAATAGTTTTCCATTCTTCAATATTAGACGGATCAAATTTAAAAGGAGGTCCTAAGATGATTTCTGTTCCGCCGTCAGATGCTTCTACAATATTGTATTCGCCCATGTCACCAGCGGTGAATGTTTCTCCTGCGGCACCTGTGATTTCATTGGTTACCAGTGCAATTGAGGTATAGGCGGATAGGCGTCCGATGTCAATTGGATTCCACAAAAACATGTATGGGCAAGAGTGGGCATCATCTGCCCCGATGTAGTCCGACATCTCAGAAGGAAGTCCGAGACCTGTCAGCTTTATTTTATCTGTGACACCTTGGTCTTGCAAAACCTTGGCAGCAGCCATGATTCCGACAGTGGTCGGAGCACAAATCAGTTTTAGGTCAGGGTAATTGGAGAGTAAGGCCTGTGTCTGATCGACAGACTTTTGATATTCGTCATCGCCATACACAATATCAACCAGCTCAAGATTCGAATATTTGCTGTCCTGCATAACCTCTTTCATTGCCTCAATCCATGCATTTTGATTTGCAGCCTGACTTGTTGCAGAGAGAATTGCAAATTGCCCGCTTCCTCCCATAATGTCAGAGACTGCATCCACTAAGGTTTGACCGATGATTTCTGTTCCGGCTTGGTTGATATGAACCAAGCGGCTCTGTGGATTTACAGCGGAATCGAGGGAAGAAACCTTAATACCGGCGTTGGTGGCAGCAGCTAAAGCTGGCTGAAGTGCATCTACATCGTTACTTGCGATAGCGATGGCATCTACCTTCTGTGCAACTAATTCGTTAATCATTGCAATCTGAGCTTCCGCAGTCGCAGATTCCGGCTGCTTTACAATGCATGTTGCACCTGCTTTTTCAATCACTTCCTGAAAACCGCTTGCCTCTTTACCGGTATAAGGATTGCCTGCACTTCTTACAATAATGGCAAAGGTTAAGTCGGAAAGTGAAGTTTCATCAACATTTTCGGATGTCTGTGTCTGAGCAGTATCTGTTTGAGCTGTCTCTGATGTTGCAGTTTCGGATGAAGCGATATTCTGGTTTGCGCCGCAACCGGTAATTAAAGTTAAAAGAACAACGGTACATAATGATAAACTAAATAATCTTTTCAATATTTTTTCCTCCTGTATCAATAGTTTCGGTTATTATTCCTTGATAAGTTTCATGAGTACTATGGCAGATACCTCATGTCCGGTTACGGAAGGGTGGTTTACGCCATTTGCAAGTAGCTCACTTATTGGAAAGCCTTCGTTTTGATATAGTTCCCATATCTGATAGACATCAGCCAAACATACCTGTTCGGTTTTTGCAAGATCTCGTATTATTTCGACCCTTTCAGATAAAGTAGAGTATGGGTTAGAAGCAGTTTGAGGAATATTCATATTAGGGGTCATTAATACAATATCAGCCATTGTTTTGGCTTTTAGTTCTTCAACAACTTCTTTTAAAGCCTTCTCATAATCTTTACTGCTCCCGCACTCAATCCCCCAATTTAAGGAACCGTTTACTAATACGAGGTCGGGGTGGTGGGAAATGACGTCGCGCATCAGCCTTTTTTGCATACCGTATATGGTATCGCCTGCAATTCCGGCATTGATGGCATTAACTGCAGTCTGTTCATATGTTTCAATGAGCATATCCCGAAATTTTTCCAAATAGGATTCTTTTACATCTGTTATCTCGATAATTTCGTCTTCTAGGATGCCTTTTACTTCCAGTCGTTGAAAAAATGCGTTCATATCACCGTTAAATTCGAAATGACCGGCAGTGACACTGTCTCCCAAAGCAACGATTAGAGGATTTCTTCTCTCAAGGCCGTCTTTGGTGGGTCCATAAGGGCTGAGGGAATTAATAAAACCGCGATTTTCACGCATAACATTTTTAAAGTGCAAGGGTCTTTCTTTCCCTTCCGGTTTTGTATGTATTGCCAGATTTAAAATAAAATTGGCGTATTCGGTTGGGGTTTTAAATTGTGTTCTCAAAACCGACGCTCTCCTTTTCCACTTATTTTGCTTTACAATTCTGTACAGGAATTTGTAATCATCCTTATCATATCGCTATAAAAGTAGACTTTCAATTATATAATTTGCCAAACAATCACTGAATATTGCTATTTTTTAAAACGACTTTATTTATTGTTATAAAAAAGCAATATTCATATATTTTTGAATATTGCTTTTGGAAAATTATAATGTTTAATTTAACAAACTATTTTTAAAAATAGATATCTGACTTTTTCTATATACGTTTGGAGTAACGCCGACATTTCTCTTAAACTGTATAATAAAATTATTGGTGGATGGGAAACCGACATCATAGGCAATCTCCGAAATAGCCTTATCCGTTGTACGAAGCAGAATTTTGCTTCTTGAAATACGGTAATTAATCAAATAGTCATAGGGGGTTGTCCCCATTATCTTCTTAAAAATTTTAATAAAATAATACTTTGAGAGATGAGCAATATCCAAAAAATCCTCAATGGTTATATCTTCTTGGTAATGTTCCCCAATGTAGTCTGTGACAAGTGAAATAATCGTACTATGGCGGGCAGAAGGGGAGGTAGAATCTTTGAGCTCCTTATTTTGTATCATGCAGGTTAAAATATTGGAGATATTGTTGGAGATGTAATAGCCTAAATTCATATCAAGAAAAATGGGGAAGCTAAGTATTTCTTCAAAGCTTTTTAGCAGGGTACGATCATCGCTTAAAAGAATGCTGTCAGCATTTTCCTCCATAATATAGTCCATATAAGCAGCCATTGAGGAACCTTTAAAATGCATCCAGAGATAGCCCCATTCGGATTCCAGTGTTTTTACATAAAATGGCTCCAGACAATTGATTAAAATGGCAGAGTTTGGGCGAAGAATTTGCTTGTTGCCGCGATAGTTGCAGTAGCCTTCACCGGAGACGGTGTAAAGAAGTAAGTAGTTATTAATGCCATCACCCTCTGTAAAAAAATCTGACTTGGCATGAAATAGTCCACATTCTTCAATGTTAAATGGAAGGGAATCACAGATGGAAGCGCTAGTAAAAATTTTCCATTTTGACTTTTTATCAATATCTAATTCATATTCTTTTCTCATAAGAAAACCAAACCAACCTTTCTCATAGCATATAAGTTATTATAGCATACTTTACCGGCTGTATTTATGGAAAATAAAATTTAAAGGTTGAAGAGCGGCGGCATTTCATATAGAATGATAGGTAAGACAATAGAGTAGATAAACCAAGAGAAGGAGCATGTTATGAAAAAAGCATTGAGAAGACTTTTGATTTTAGTCCTTATCGCTTTGATAGGATTTCTTTATTATTACATCACGATTCCTGCGGTGAACATCCATTCCAGAGGCTTCTGGATGTTTCTTATTGTTGGAATTGTTCTGTTATTTGGAATAATTACAATAGCAAGGACAAGAGATGTAAATAAGATAAAAGATAGTATAATTGCGAAAATCGGAGTCGGAATCACAGCGGTGGCAATTATTATTTTTATCATTGGCAGTATTTTGTCCTCGCCGATTGTAAATGCGAAGAAGTATCAGCAGCTTTTACCGGTTCAGGACAGTGATTTTTCAACGGATATCAAAGAGGTATCATTTAACCAAATACCGATATTAGACAAGGATTCAGCAGAGCTTCTTGGAAACCGAAAGATGGGAAGTATGGTTGATATGGTCTCACAGTTTGAGGTAAGTTCTCTGTATACGCAGATTAACTATCAAGATGTACCGACCCGCGTGACGCCGCTTGTATATGCAAGTCCGATCAAATGGCTTACCAACCAGAAGGATGGAATTCCCGCTTATATCAAAATCAATATGACAGATCAGAATGTGGAGCTTGTAAAGCTGGCGCAGGGCATGAAATACACGGAGAGCGATTATTTTAACCGCTATATATACCGGCATATGCGTTTTTTATATCCTACCTATATTTTTGACAGCTTTAATTTTGAGATTGATGAGGAGGGCGTGCCTTATTGGGTTTGTCCGGTAAAGGATTATACGATAGGGCTGTTTGGCGGTGAGACAATCGGAAGAGTGGTGCTTTGCAACGCTGTGACGGGAGAGACGGTTGATTATAATATCGACGAGGTCCCAAGCTGGATAGACAGGGTGTTTTCCGCGGAGCTGCTCACAGAGCAGTATAATTATCACGGCATGTTAAAGCATGGCTATCTGAACACGCTGCTGAGCCAGAAGGATTGTCTAAAGACGACGGAAGGCTATAATTATCTTGCCATCGATGATGACGTGTGGATGTATACAGGTGTCACTTCGGTTATTGCAGACGAGTCCAATGTAGGCTTTGTGCTTATCAATCAGAGAACGAGGGAGACTCATTTTTACAGCATTGAGGGTGCAGAAGAGTATTCGGCGATGTCCTCAGCGCAAGGACAGGTGCAGCATTTGGGATATAAGGCGACATTCCCGTTATTGCTTAATATCGGCAATGAGCCGACCTATTTTATCGCCCTGAAGGATGAGGCGGGACTTGTTAAGAAATATGCACTGGTAAATATTAAGAGGTACCAGATTGTAGCGATTGGAGACAGTGTTTCAGAGTGTGAAAAGCAGTATATTTCCCTTTTGAGCTCCAACGGAATTACGAGCGTTGCAAGCCAGAGCATGCTGAAAATTACGGGGAACATTGAAAAAATAGCACAGGCAGTAATAGAGGGAAATACTCACTATTACATTATGCTGGAAGGGACCGGTGCAATCTTTGATGTACCGGTGGCAGATTATATTAATATTATAAAATTTAATGAGGGAGATAGTATAACATTTGAATATTCCGAAGGAACGGACACAAACACTGTTTATTCTGTTCGATAGCTTACTAGGAGGCAGGCATGAAATTAATTACCTACAGATTAAAGGAAAATGGCAGTGAAAAGATTGGAATTCTAAGCCAGGATGAACAAAAAATATTTCCCCTCAGTCAGTTTGACATGAATTATGAAACCATGAATGAGCTGATAGAAAATATGACGGATGCAGAGCTTGAACTGTTAAAAAGCAAGGCAAAAAGAGAGCCGGAGCAGTTTTTATTCCGTGATAAAACGATAAGTGCAGCTCCTATTGTAAATCCGAGGCAGGATATCATCTGCCTTGGTATCAACTACATGGCACATGCTGAGGAATCTGCCCGATACAAGAAAGAGGATTTCGGAGGTGAAAGACCGTTTGCTGTGTATTTTTCAAAGAGAGTAAATGAGGCTGTGGCGGATAACGACGTGATACCTGCCTATGAAGGTCTGGTAGACAGCCTTGATTATGAAGCAGAGCTTGCCTTAATTATCGGAAAAGATGCGAAAAATGTAGCGGAAGAGGACGCCTTTGACTATATATTCGGCTACACCATTATTAATGATGTGAGCGCTCGCAATTTGCAGACCGCACATAAGCAGTGGTATTTCGGAAAGAGTCTTGACGGCTTTACTCCGATGGGTCCGGTTATTGTGACAAAAGATGAGTTTGAGATACCTCCGAAGCTCGATATCAAAAGCTATGTAAACGGTGAATTGAGACAGGACAGCAATACAGAATTGTTGATTTTCGGAATAGCACATGTAATCAGTGAATTATCAAAGGGTATGACCTTAAAAGCCGGAACCATCATTTCGATGGGGACTCCGGCAGGTGTGGGGATGGGTTTTGTGCCTCCCCGCTTTCTGAAAAAGGGTGATGAGGTTGTCTGCGAGATAGAAGGGATTGGCAGACTGAGGAATGTGGTAGAGTAGAAGTTTTAACCAAGGAAGGTGTACAACATTCCGGCACCTTCCGTATCAGTTGGTCTTACATGAAATCCCAGATTTATATAAAAATTTTCTTTTCCTTTTGCAGCCATAAGCCCTACTGTAGTATAGGCACCTGCAAAGGAATTTTTTTTGATATAATTTAACATTTGATTGATAAGTTGTGTTCCGATACCTTTTCTTTGAAATTCTGGTGAAATAAATACATCCTGTAAATAAAATATCCGAGCACCGTCCCCAATAACACGCCCCATTCCAATTGTCTTTCCAGCATTCTTGGCACATATTGTATACAAGCTATTTTGAATTGCTTTATCTGCCTGCTCGAAATCAGCATTCCCAAAACCAACCGCAGCTTGAAGATAGACCAAATCCTGTGCAGTAACCGTGTTTTCAAAATATTCGATATTATCATTAGCCATAATTTTTCCTCCTGTATAAAAAAGTGCGAGCTCTGCTCACACTTTTTTATCAATAAATTTAATTTGATTTTACTTCATTCCAAAGATTAGAATACAGCTCATCAAAATCGGAACCGAGATAGTTGAAGGTCTCACAATTTTGTAATGCCGCAGCATCAGGGAATGCAACCTTGCTGTTTTTGATATCCTCATCCTCAATCAATTCGCGTGCTGCCTTGTTAGGAGTTGAGTAGGTAATATACTCAAAGTTTTTCAGTGCAATATCAGCACGGCATAAGAAATTGATAAACTTTTCAGCATTTTCTTTGTGTTCCGCATTTTTAGGAATTACCCAAGAGTCAATCCATACGTTGGTGCCTTCCTTTGGAATCACATATTCCAAATCAGGATTTTCGCGCTGTGTAAAGATTGCTTCACCAGAGTAGATAACACCGATGGCAGCTTCGTTTCCAATCATTTTATCGCGAACCTGATCGATAACATATGCCTGAACAAGTGGCTTTTGCTCGATTAACAGGTCTTTTGCCGCATCTAACTCTGTCTCATCGGTGGAGTTGAGAGAGTAGCCAAGGGATTTTAACGCAACCCCAAACGCATCTCTTACGCTGTCTTGCATCAGGATATTGTCTTTGTATTTCTCATCCCACAGAACAGACCAGCTATCAATCGGTTCATCAACCATTGTCTTGTTGTAAAGGATGCCTACCGTGCCCCAGCAATAAGGAACACTGTATTTGTTTTCCGGGTCAAACTGTTTTGCCTGGTCCAAATAAGTTGTATCAATATTTGAAATATTTGGAATGTTATCATAATTTAATTCAGATAATAAGTCTTCCTCAATCATACGCTCAATCATGTAATCGGAAGGGCAGACAACATCATAGTTGACACCTCCGGCAGCAATTTTCGGATACATAATCTCGTTGGTCTCAAACTCGTCATAGACAACTTCAATGCCGGTTTCTTCCGTAAACATATCCAGAACATCCGGGTCAATGTACTCACCCCAGTTGTAGACATATAATTTCTGATCTTCAGATACGGAACTGCTTCCGCCGCAGCCTGCAAGTGTCGCAGCAGCAAGAGCCGCAGCAGCTAAAACAACAGTATATTTTTTCATAAAGAATCCTCCTGACTAACTTTCTTTCGCTGTTTTGGTGCCTTGTTGACAGCGATTAATAAAACTAAAACAGATACAAAAAGCAGGGTCGACAGTGCATACATTTCCGGTTTAATTCCCTTTCTGACCTCTGCGTAAATTTTGGTGGAGAGCGTGTCTACACCGGAGCCCTTTGTAAAATGGGTTATGATAAAATCATCCAATGACATAGTAAAGGATAATAAAAATCCTGATAATATACCCGGAAGGATATCCGGCATGATAACCCTGAAAAATGCATAAAGCGGTGAAGCACCAAGGTCAAGTGCTGCGGCATAGGTGTTTTGGTCAATCTGCTTGAGCTTTGGCATGACACTTAATATGACATACGGTATATTAAAGGTGATATGCGCCAGCAGAATAGTAGAAAATCCAAACTTTATGCCAAAGGCTATAAACAAAAGCATAAGTGAGATACCAGTCACAATATCCGCATTCAGCATAGGAATGTTGGTGATACTCATCAAAACTGTTTTAAAATGCTTGTTCATCGCGTTGATTCCGAGAGAAGCAGCAGTACCGATGACTGTTGCAATCAAGGAAGAGATCAATGCGATTGCCAGAGTGTTGTAGAGCGCATCCATAATTGCCTCGTTTTGGAAAAGCTCAACGTACCAGTTTAATGTAAAGCCTCCCCATTTTGCACGGGTCTTTGAGGCATTAAAGGACAACACAATCAGCGTTGCGATGGGGGCATACAACAATATAAAAATCAATGCGAGATAGAATTTTGATAAAAATTTCTTCATTATATAATTCCCTCCCCATCCTTATCGTATTTTGACAAAATAGCCATGCTGGCAAGAATAAATACCATCAGGACAAGGGAAAGTCCCGAGCCTGCGTGCCAGTTGTTTGCCTGCGTAAATTTCTGCTCAATAACGTTACCGATGAGAAGAATTTTGCTTCCGCCAAGCAAATCAGAGATGACGAAGGTGGTCAGAGAAGGAACGAACACCATCGTGATACCGCTTATGACACCCGGCCAGCTAAGCGGAAGAATTACCTTGTAAAAGGTCTGGAAGCTGTTTGCGCCCAAATCCTTTGCAGCATTGATTACGTTAGGGTCAATCTTAAGTAATATATTGTAAATCGGCAATACCATGAACGGCAGGAAGTTATAAACCATACCGAGCACAATGGCATACGGTGTATTGATAATATTTAAGGCAGGCAGATGCAAGAAAGTTAAAATACTGTTGATAACACCTGTTTTTTCAAGCAGGGTCTGCCAAGCCAATGTACGAAGCAAAAAGTTCATCCACATCGGTAAGATGAAAATAAGTACAACGAAGCTGTTCTGGTTTACATCCATGCGATTTAGTATCATTGCAAGCGGGTAGGCAAGAATGAGACATAGTATCGTACTGACAATGGAAAGCAGGAGAGCGAGAAACAATGCTTTCATGTTTGTTGCAGTCGTGATTTCCATAATATTTTCAAATGTAACGTTACCTGATTTGTTCGTAAAGCCGTAGTAAACAATCATAAGGAGCGGAATGATGATGAAGGAAACCGCCCAGAATAAATAAGGACCGGAAAGCCATTTTTTATTCATTGATAATCACCGCCTCCTCATCTTCCGAAGCAGGCTTATTCATAATCTGGATATCAAATGGGTCCACATGAATTCCTACCTTAGTTCCGACAGGAAATAAATCTGTGCTGTGTACAAGCCACTCATGTCCGTTCGCCATAACCTCCATCTCGTAGTGAACACCTTTAAATATCAGGTGGGTTACAACTCCTTGAATGGTACCTTTCTCCGGATCTACCAGATCAATATCCTCCGGTCTGATTACCACATCAACCGGTGTATTGTTTCCAAAGCCGACATCAACACAGGCAAATTTTGCCCCGAGTATCTGAACAAGCTTATCCTCGAGCATGATAGCAGGAAGAATGTTGCTTTCACCGATGAAATCCGCAACAAAGGCATTCTGAGGCTCGTTGTAGATGTCCTCCGGTGTGCCAATCTGCTGGATATAGCCCTGATTCATAACGACGATTGTGTCAGACATCGTGAGGGCTTCCTCCTGATCATGGGTAACGTAAATAAAGGTAATACCTAACTCGTTTTTCAGACGAATCAATTCATACTGCATATCCTGACGAAGCTTTAAATCAAGAGCGCCCAAAGGCTCGTCTAGGAGCAATACCTTCGGCTCATTTACAATGGCGCGGGCAATGGCGATACGCTGCTGCTGACCGCCGCTTAGAGAGTTTGGCGTACGATTTTCGAAGCCCTCTAAATTTACGAGCTTTAAGGCATATTTTATTTTATCATTTATGTAATCTTTTGATTTTCCTTTTATCTTCAGACCAAATGCAATGTTTTCCGCAATTGACATATGGGTAAAAAGAGCATATTTTTGAAAAACCGTATTCAAGGCTCTTTTATTTGGGGGAACATTTGTGATATCAGTGCCTCCAAAAATAACCTGACCCTTATCGGGGTGCTGAAAGCCGCCTAAAATACTGAGGGTAGTGGATTTTCCGCAGCCGCTTGGACCTAGAAGGGTGACAAACTCATTTTCCTTGACGGACAAATTGAGATCATCCAAAACAAGCTGGTTGTCAAAGGTTTTTGTTATGTTGATTAAGTCAATTAAGTTATTGCTCACTGTTCGTATCTCCTGTATTCTAAAAATTTGGTGGAGTACTTACCCATATCAGAGAAGCACCTGTTTTTGCATTTGCGACAATATAATGTTTCGCATTGGGGACAAAATAAAAGGATTCTCCTTTTTTTGCCTTATAAACCTTATTCCCTATATTAATTGAAATACTTCCCTGTAAAACATAACCGAATTCTTCTCCCTCATGCGGATTATCAGGATAGGTAGAGCCGCCGGGCTCAAGTGTCAGGCGAATAGGCTCCATAATGTTTTTCTGAGCGTTTGGTATAATCCATTCGATTTTATTATGAAGCTCGGTATCTATCTTTTCAAAATAATCACTCTGTTTAAATACAATTTGTTCCTCCGACGTGTCGTTGAAAAAATCCTTCAAATTTGTTCCAAGACACTGTAAAATGTCGACAAGGGTTGCAATAGAAGGGGAGGTCAAGTCACGTTCAATCTGTGAGATAAATCCCTTTGAAAGCTCAGCACGGTCTGCCAGCTCTTCCTGCGTAAGATTTTTCTGCACTCTGAGTTCTTTTAGCTTACTTCCTATTTTCATTATGACTGGCTCCTTTCCTTAATTATAATAAAGTGTAATAATATAGTATAAAAATAGTTAAACTATACAAAAAGTTTACTATACCTAAACTGCACACTAGATATATTATACTCGGAAAATTGCAGGTGTCAACTAGTAGAATAAAGAATTATAAAGAATTTTTAAAGTAATTTTGGAAGATGTAAAATAGGGTCATAAAATGCGATGTATCTATTTTTAAACAATAGCAAAAAATAGTTAGACTATTAACAAATGAAAGAAAATATGATAAGATAGCGTTAGACTAATTTCGATATAAAAGAATAAATTTAACAAGCATTGTGTTATGGAGGATGTTACATGAAGAAGGAAAAATATGTTGCGTATGTAGGGACCTACACGCATGGAAGTAGTTTGGGAATTCATATTTATGATTTAGATGTAGAAAAAGGAAGCATGGTGGAGAGAAAGGTAGAGAAGATTAACAATCCTTCTGACATGGCATTTTCCACAAACGGCAAGTATTTATACTCTATCGCAGATGAGGGAGTAAAGTCATATGAGATAGCACCGGACGGTGATTTAAAGCCGATTAATGCAGCTACGATAGAGGGCATGAGAGGCTGCTATCTGGAGACAGATTCTAATGATAAGTATCTGTTTGTTTCGGGCTATCATGACGGAAAGGTTACGGTTCTTGAGTTAAATGAAGATGGAAGTGTCGGAAAAATAAAGGACGGTATATTTCATAAAGGTCTCGGAAGCTTAGCGGAGCGTAATTTCAGGCCGCATGTGAGCTGTGCGACCTTAACACCGGACGAAAATTTCCTTTGTGCTGTAGATTTAGGCGTTGACCATGTTAAAATATATAAGTTTGATAAGGAGACGGGGAAAATTAAACTCGTAGACTTTTTGAGATGTGAAATTGAGTCCGCTCCGAGAACATTATTGTTCAGCAAGGACGGCAAATATGCTTATCTGATTTGTGAGCTGAAAAATTACATCAATGTATACAGCTATTCAAGTACGGAGAAGGCACCGAAATTCGAATTGCTTCAGACGGTTCCAACGGCAAAAGCACATTGTGATGATGGCTGCGCAGCAGCAGCACTTAAATTTTCACCGGATAATAATTATCTCTTTTGCTCCAATGCAGGGGATGACAGTGTGGGTATATTTAAGATTGACCACAAAACCGGTATGCTGACTTGCAAAAATATTCTTCCTATCAGCGGTGAATATCCAAAGGATATTGAGTTTTTCCCGGACGGAAAGCATTTGATGTCCTTAAACCACGAATCAAATACCATCACAGTTTTTTCAATTGATTATGAAAAAGGTGTACTTGTTATGAACGGAGAACCGATTAAGATTGATACACCAAACTGCGTGCTTGTCGCAAAGGTTTCCGAGTAAAATAGTTTCATTTATGAAAAAAAGAATGTAAAAAATATCTAAAACGAGCGTATTATTCAAAGTGGATGATACGCTCGTTCGTATAAGGCAGTTATATCATGTATTCTACGCCTCATTTCTGTGCGGATATGTAACGGCTCTAAACACTCGCATTTGTCCCCAAAACTGAAAAGAATATTGTAGTAGTATTCGTTCTCTATAAAAGGAAAACTAACAATGTAATGCTCATCACCGTCTGGCGAAAAGTGTTCATAAGTGCAATAATCAAGTACCCTGTCCATGACAGATTTATGAATACGAATTTTGATTTTTGTTTGCATAGTTGCCAAAATATCAGTAAAATCTAACTGCGGTTTTTGATAATCTCGTGGCGTAAAAAATTCCTCTTGTATTTGTAGGTTTGATGTACGAGATAGTTTGAATAAGCGAAAATCATTTCTTTTATGGCAATACCCTTGCCAATACCAATGACTACTTTTCAATACAAGCTGATACGGCTCGGCTGTCCGTGCGGTTTTATTTCCGTAGCGGTCTGCATATTCAAATGAAAGTAGCCTGCTTTCTTGTAAAGCTGTTTTGATAATTTCTAAATATGGTTGTATGTTCCTGTTGCCCATCCATGGACTTAAATCTATATATATTTGATTTGCTTTTAATTCAATGTCTTTCGCTCTGTCGGCAGGGATAAAACTCTTGACTTTCGCAAGGGCGTTTACCAGTTCATCACCTCGTATCATGTTAGAAAGACTGGAAAGCCCCATCAAGATAGAGGAAAGGTCAGCAGTCGAAAAAAACTTTCTATCAATCTTATATTTCTCCATGATTTCAAAGCCGCCGCCCACTCCTGATATTGAACGAACAGGAATACCCGCCATGTTGATAGTGTCTATGTCGCGGTAGATTGTGCGGGGTGAAACTTCAAACATATCTGCTAACTCCTGTGCGCCTATACGCTCTTTATCGAGGAGTATCATAATAATGCTAACAAGCCTGTCAACTTTCATTTGATAGCCGCCTTTCAAAATTTCTTTTTATCATTATAGATTGTTGCCATACTGTTGTCAATAATTGCGTGCTACAATGAAAAAGCAAACAAATCAATCTACCTATCAGGAGGAGACACTATGCAGAAAAAAGCCTTAGTAATAATTGATATTCAAAATGATATAACGAAGAATTATAAGAATATTATTGACAATATCAATAAAGCCATTGATTGGGCAGTCAATAATAATATTCATGTCATTTATATAAGGCATGAAAATTTATCAGCCGGCACGAGGACTTTTAAACCCAATACATATGGGGCTGAATTAGCTTCAGACTTGAAAATAGTATCAAAAAGTGTTTTTACAAAATACAAAGGAAACGCATTAAGCAGTGAAGAATTTACAGACTTTATTAGTAAAAATGAAATATGTGGTTTCTACATAACAGGAGCAGATGCTGTTGCTTGTATTAAATCAACCTGTTACAACTTATGCAAAGCAAGTTATAGTGTTAATGTATTATCAGATTGCATTACAAGTTATGATAAAAGGAAAATTGACGAAATGCTGCGCTATTATGAAAGTAAAGGCAGTAAAATCATTAGTTTAAATGACTTGTTATCTAATCATATCTTTGAAGCACAGAATGTTACTACGTGACTGTATTCGAGCGCGAAGTGTGAGCAGAGCTCACACTTTCTTGATTTATGCGGGTAAATGAAAAAAAAAGTCAAAAAGGCTGGACTAATTATATGTTTTGTGAGAAAATGGTCTAGAGTGCGGTGTTAAATAAATATCAAAGTTAACACGGCACATTTACGGTTGAAAAAGTCCCTTCTATTATAATATTGAAGGTAACAGGTCAACGAATGATTACATATTCGAAAGGAGTCTTAAAATGATTTATTCACATGAAGTAGAAAAAATGTGTCCGGTAGCACAGGGTGTCAATCATGGTGCTGCACCAATTCCAGAAGAAGCAAAATGGGTTAAGGCAAAAGAAGTAACAGACATATCCGGTTTAACACACGGTGTAGGCTGGTGTGCGCCACAGCAGGGAGCCTGTAAATTAACTCTTAACGTAAAAGAAGGTCTTATTCAGGAGGCGTTAGTTGAAACAATCGGCTGTTCAGGTATGACACATTCAGCAGCTATGGCAGCTGAAATTTTACCTGGAAGAACTATTCTTGAGGCTTTAAATACAGATTTAGTCTGTGATGCAATCAATACGGCAATGAGAGAATTATTCTTACAGATCGTATACGGAAGAACACAGTCCGCATTCTCAGAGGATGGACTTGCAATCGGTGCTGGTCTTGAAGACTTAGGAAAGGGACTTCGCTCACAGGTTGGTACTATGTACGGAACATTGAAAAAAGGTCCTCGTTATCTTGAAATGGCAGAAGGCTATGTAACAGGAATCGCTCTTGATGAAGAAGATCAGATTATCGGCTATCAGTTCGTAAGTCTTGGAAAAATGACTGACTTCATCAAAAAAGGTGATGACCCGAACACCGCTTATGAAAAAGCGAAAGGTCAGTACGGACGTGTAGCAGATGCAGTTAAGATTATTGACCCAAGAGAAGAATAATAGAAGGAGGAAATAAAAAATGGCTTTATTTGAATCATATGAAAGAAGAATTAAACAAATTGATGCAGTATTAAACAGCTATGGTATTTCTTCTATTGAAGAAGCAGAGAAAATTACCAAGGATGCTGGTTTAGAAGTATATACACAAGTAGAAGCAATTCAGCCAATCTGTTTTGAAAATGCAAAATGGGCTTACGTTGTAGGTGCGGCAATTGCAATCAAAAAAGGCTGCAGAAAAGCATCTGATGCAGCAGCAGCAATCGGAGAAGGACTTCAGGCATTCTGTATTCCAGGTTCCGTTGCAGATCAGCGTAAGGTTGGTTTAGGACATGGTAACCTTGGAAAAATGTTACTGGAAGAAGAGACAAAATGCTTTGCTTTCTTAGCAGGACATGAGTCATTCGCAGCAGCAGAAGGTGCAATCGGTATCGCTGAAAAGGCAAACAAGGTTCGTAAAGAGCCTTTACGTGTAATCTTAAACGGTCTTGGAAAAGATGCAGCTCAGATTATTTCCAGAATCAATGGCTTTACTTTCGTAGAGACTGAGATGGATTACTATACAGGAGAAGTAAAAGAAGTATACAGAAAATCTTACTCCACAGGACTTCGTGCTAAAGTTAATTGCTACGGTGCAAATGATGTTACAGAAGGTGTAGCAATCATGCATAAGGAAGGCGTTGACGTTTCCATCACAGGTAACTCAACAAACCCTACCAGATTCCAGCATCCGGTTGCAGGTACATACAAAAAAGAATGTATGGAACAGGGAAAGAAATATTTCTCAGTTGCTTCAGGTGGTGGTACAGGTAGAACACTTCACCCGGATAACATGGCAGCAGGTCCTGCTTCCTATGGTATGACAGATACAATGGGACGTATGCACTCTGACGCTCAGTTTGCAGGTTCATCTTCCGTTCCGGCTCACGTTGAAATGATGGGTCTTATTGGAGCAGGAAATAACCCTATGGTCGGAATGACAGTAGCAATTGCGGTAGGGATCCAGGAGGCTGCGGACGCTGGTAAATTCTAAGGAATACAGCATTTATAAGGGCTGCGGCGTTCACGAAACAATGCCAGAAAGTGCCAAAATGTATGCGTAACTAACACGCAACTAACAAGTAACAAACAGACGTAACTAACAAAATAAGAGGGCAGCAAAAGCGCTGAACCCTCTTATTTTTTTGCCTTATTTTATTTTTGCTATTTCCTCTTGCAGCTGTTCCATTGTCCTATGAGTGTACACCTTTTCTGTAACGTCCTCTATGGCATGCCCTACCATGAGCTTAAGCACATATTCATTAACATTAGCCTCTTTTGCTCTGGTAATAAAGGTATGGCGGGTATCGTGCGGGCGGTGGGACATTCCCAGTTTTTTATTTATCTTCGTAAATCTTCCACGGTATTTATCGTAGGTTAGATATGTGCCCTGCTGACCGTTTTCGTCATTAAAAAGGTATTCGCTACCCATTTCAACGGCTCTATTATAATTGTCCGCCACGAGCTGCCGTATTAATGGGTGGATAGGTACGCAGCGGTTACGCCCTGCGTCGGTCTTAAGACCGCCAAAGAATGTGTATTCCTCTAAGCTAATATCCTCAATTCTTAGTATAGCAAGCTCTTGAGGTCGCCAGCCAGAATATATACCGATAAGCACCATGTCCACAAACGGGAAATTTATATTATCCCAGAGGGTTTGCAGTTCTGCACTTGTATAAGGGATACGCTCTATAGTTGGCTTTCCACGCTTAATGGTATCGCAAAGCTGGGAATAGTCCTTATCAACAATTTCATATTTCATGGAATATTTATACATCATGTTAAAAAGGCTCTTTATGCGCTGTTTAGTGGAATTGCCGATTTTGGCATTTTTAATGGTTTCCTCTAAGTGGTTTGCTCTGATATCTTTCATGCGCATTTTAAAAAGAGGCTGACAATAATTATATGCACATTTCCATGTGCGCACGGCACTAGGTACTATTGTTTGAAAATGATTTTCAGACCAGCGGTCATATACCTCTGCAAAGGTAATACTATCAGTCTTTATATCATATGGATTTTCATTGTAATTTACTAAAGCAGACAGAGCCTCTGGGCGTGTGGGAAAATACCCAATGGTAATATAAAGCTGCTTATCTTTCTTTGTTGCTTCGTCAGTTTCCCAGCCTACAGTTTTTCTGGCTATCCAAGGATTGCGACGCTTGCCAGATAGCTTGTATACGCTGCCAAAACCGTTTGGTAATTTCATATATACACCTACTTTCAAATTGCTAAAAATTACATGCAGGCATAAAAAATAAGCCTACTAAAAAAGCTAGGCTTATGCTATAATTGTACTTGCGGGGTACTTATAGATTTAGCCTAAAGCTAAGTGTTAATAAGTGTCTGATAGCCGTTCTTGTTGCGAGCAGGGGCGGCTATATTTATTTCTTAAATTGCTTTTAAACGAACCGTAACGACAGCACCGTAACTAATCGGCTTGTTAACCTCATTGCGCCCGCCGCCATATACCTTAATGTTACTAAGAGCATCAATACGGCTGTAGTTATCTGATATAAAAGCAATATGTTCCTTTGGAACACTGCCTATCTGCTCATCATTAACATATACGCCGTAAGCGGGTTGTCCCTCATATTCATAAGGGCGTAACTCTAAAAAAATATCTTTATCAAAAGGCGCATCTTTAAAATTCACAGCCCTTAAGATAGTTTGTCTGCTTTTTCTTCCGTTTTTGAATGTAACGCCTGCAACTTTAAATTCAAAAAAATCATATGCCTGTTTATCTGGCTGCAAATCGGTGCTAGGATTAATGGGAGCTGCCGCCGACTTGTCTTTTTTGCTAGAATGCGACCTATAACCAAGAACCCCCAAAACAACCGCAATAATGATGCAGCCTATAGCGCCAGAAGTATTTCCAGATGAAAAACCAGAAAATGAAGATATAAAAAATAAAGCTGCCAGCGCATAAAACGTTATTGTTTTTTTACTCATATAAATACCTTTCTTTTGTAGGTTAAAGCTATTTCCTTTTCTTTCTTTTTGAAGTACCAGTTCTATAACCGATACCCTTATAGCCAAAAGAAAAGCTAATACCGTTTTTGCCAATGTTCATGCGAACACCGGGCAATATTTTGAAGCTCTTACGAAACGTGAACCCCATAACAACACCAACCTTTCATAAAAAAATACCAATAAATACCATAATGTGTAAAATTTACCACAGTATATAATTTTCATATCACACTTACGAAAGAGGCAGGCGCGATATGGAAATACTACTATGGGAGCTGCGGACTTCCAAGGGGCTAACCCTTAAGGAACTGGAAGAACGTAGCGGAGTGAGCAAAAGTGAGATTAACGCCATTGAAAATGCCAAGGTTTCCCCAAGGCTGGATACGTTAAAATTACTTGCAGATGCTTTGGGCTGCCGTATCAGTGACCTATACAGAGAATAATACATAACTTGCAACTTATCAATAAAACTGCGCCTTTTTCCTATATATAGGAATTACCAGTAAAATATATAGACAATAAGCTGTAAAACGGTATAATAACTGGTAAAGAAAGGGGGCAGCAGTTATGCAAGAGCAAAGGATAAAAGAAAAAATATACAATGCTTTAAATGGGGTTACTGATATGGAAAAACTAAAAATCATTTTACAATTCATCTTAGGGATTAAGGGCGGCTAACAAGCGGCTCTTTTTATTTTCCTGCCAAAGCATCTACAAATTTCTTTACTACTTCCCAATCTTCCTTAGAAAATTCTTTCGACAACTTCCCAAGAGCTATAAACGTATCCTTTACATAATCTGATGCTGCGGGAATCGCATTTCCCACTATGTACGCTAATTCTTCGTCTGGGGTAAGGTTGTTAAACATTTCCCCGTTGCCAGTCCGCAACCATTCTTCATTTACATTGAATTGAGTGGTAATAGATAAAATCATTCTATCGGATAATGAGTTAGTGCCACTTTCTATCCTGCTTATAGCCGCTTTGGTAACGCCCACAGTTTCGCCAAATGCTTCTTGACTTAATCCTAGATGCGTTCGTAATTCTTTTAAACGTGTATTCACAAAAAGCCTCCTTTCACAAGTATAAATATAAAATAGCACAAAAAGTAAACTTAATCAACAAAAAAATAAAAAATGTATTGACATAGTAAATTAGATTAACTATAATGTAAATGTAGTTTACTTGTACAAGCGGGGTACGAATTGAGCCGAACCAGAAAATACAACGAAAGAGAGGTAGTAATTATGATGAAAGCATATTTAGTAAGCACATTTACAGACAGCGGAAAAGTAAACGCATGGGTATACGCAGAGGGCGAGTTACCAGAAGAATATCACGCAGTACTGGCAGACGGTGGATATGCCAGCCGTGAAAACTACGATTTATATGTAGACGAGTTTAACAGTATGGACGAGGCAATAGAAAAAAGAGCCGAGGCACTTAAAGCGTAACGAAAGAGAGGGCAAACCATGAATAAGGCAAGAAGAAAGAGTTTAGAGAAAGCAAACGAGCTTTTGCAGCAGGCACTAGACATTATCAGAGAGGCGCAGGAAGAGGAACAAGAGGCTTACGACAATATGCCAGAGGGATTGCAGGAAAGCGAGAGAGGCGAGCAGATGCAGGAATATGCTGGCACTCTGGAAGAGGCAGCAGACAGCTTAGAGGATTACAGCGACCAGATACAGGAAATCATTGAGGGTTAAGAAAGGAGCGATAACATGCCATACGTAACAAGAGTTGAGAGTAGCGGGAGAAGCCAGCGCCCTAAACTGGTTCAGCAGATATGCAGCAATTTTAAGGCTGGGGACATTGCAATAACACTTGGCTATGTGGCAAGCGGAGAAGAGGCAAGCGGAGCTGACAGAATAGCGCAGTTTGACGAGTTTATCAGAAATCTTAGAAAGAATTATAGGGCAGCAAGGAAAGAGCTTAAGTATGTAGCCGTACCAGTTTACAACCTCTATACAAGCAGCAAGATTGACAGAGTGGAATTAATCGTAAATGGGCTGGGAAACGAGATAATAACACTGGAAAGAGTTGCAGAACCAGTAATAAAGCAAAGCTGCTGGAATTACGGGAAAAGCCGTATATGTAGCGTTCAGTCACACGAACACCTAAAAGAAATAGCAGAATACATGGAGAGCCAGAGGACAGGGAGATACCACATATCTAAGGACATAGCAAAAGCGGGGCGATAACCCCGCATATGCTTAAAGTTCAATGTTCGGTACGCTTTCTAATTCTTCATAGTCTATAGCGTCTGGCTCTTCGGAGTTTAGAGCGGCTTTAACAGAAAAACCGCTGCTATCAGCGTCTTTGTATTCACTGAAAGAAACGTACTGCATTTTGTCTTTGTTTAGCTCTGTAGCGAGAGCTAATAAATCTGAAACCTTAAAAACCATATCACTACCCCCTTTCATGGGGATTATACCATAAATGAAGAACATCAAACAACACAAACAAGAAAGGAGCTGACGGCATGAAGAAAAACACGATTGCAGCAGTAACGGACGTAAGAGAAGAAAAAAGCGGCTTTGATAAGTTCGCAGAGCTTATGCAGGAAGTGGCAGGACTGCCAGCAGAGCAGCAAGAGAAAGTTAGCATCTACATTCAAGGCTTTATAGCATGCAGCACAAGCAGGCAGAAACAGGCAGTATAGCAAAGGGCGGGGGCTTGCCCGCCCAAAGTAATAACGAAAGCGAGGCTTAAGAATGGCAAAGATTACAACGGTAGAGGCAGCAGCCATTATAAATGCCAGCCCACAATATGTAAGAGTGGCTATGCAGCGTGGGGTATTACCGATAGGAACGGCAGTTAAAATGTCGTCGATTTGGACTTATAACATAAGCCCTAAGCTGCTGGAAGATTATAGCGGGAAAAACATAGAAAAAGAGCTTGAAAGGCTAAGAGGGGCAACGGCGTGATTAGCTTAGAGAGCATTTACGGCGGCGGCAGCCGCCAATAAGCGGGCGTAACGCAGGAAAGTACAAACAATTCTAGGTGCGTTTGTATGAGTAATGGGGTTACTGCTGTACTGGACGCAGTACACATAGGCGGGGTGGTTCAATCCCACTCGCCCGTATTAGTAGTAGGGTGGCAACCTACACGCAGACGGCAGCAAGCTAATAGCTGCAATCTGGATACCGTGAAAAAATAGCAGCGGTCATACCAGCTAGAGAGTATGTGGACGGTCAACAGGTTTAGGCACTTTTTAATGTGAAAAGGGCAACACGGTATACATACGCCAGAGCAGGAGTGGGCGCATATGGAGAAATCAAGAGCGCCGCCAAAACGGAAGAGAGGTAAAAGAGTGGACGAAAAAACGATACAGCGAATTAAGAAGCTGCAAGCGTTGGCAGAGCGTGGCGTAGGTGGAGAAAAGACCACGGCAGCAGCAATGCTGGAAAAGCTGTTAGCAAAGAACGGCATAGAGACACTGGAAGAGCTGGAAACAGAAGAGGCAGAGTATTTTCTATTCAGTTACAAAGGAAAGCATGAGATTACGCTACTTAAGCAGTGCATGTATAAGGTTATCGGCGCAGCAGCAGGGCGGGAGTATTATAGAAGTCATGGAACACGACAGAAAATAGGTATTTACTGCACCAAAGCCCAAAAGATAGAGATAGAACTTGAATTTGAGTTTTACCGCAATGTCTTTTATGAAGAATTAGACAATTTTATGTGCGCTTTTATCCAAGCTCAAAAGATATTTCCAACAGATGCGCCACGCAGAGATATTGACATAACAGAGCTGACACCAGAGGACTTAAGCCGTATGGCAATGCAAGACGCTATAAAAAAGAGAACCAGAGCAGCCATGATAGAAAGCGCAGGCTATCAGCCTACAGAAAAGTAATGGCAGCGGAAATTATTCTACACCCTGCACACCCAGACTATTGCAAAGAGTGCATATACAATGCGCCGATAGGGTGCAAAAGCAAAGACTACAACGAAAACAGCTACAAGGTTAATTGTGTCTGGCATTACTGCAAATACAAGCGAAAGCAGCAGAAAGGGGCAGACAATGAAAGCGGATTATAGAGAGCTAAGCCCAGAACTGTTAGAGCTTGCATATAGCAGAGCGTGGAGCATTGAGAGCATGGCGGCTCATGGAGCAGGGGACAGGGGCGTAGAGTACATAGGCAGCAAAATAGCTGGACACACCGTAACGGATTATTACAAAGATACGGCGGGCGGTTGGTGGTACAAGAACAGGGCGCTTATAAATGGAGAGATTGTAAGCATGGAGCGCTACATATTCGGCAAGGAAATAGACACCATGAAAGGAAAACGTAGGAAATGGTAAAAAAAGAGGAAACAAAGCCAAACTTCCTTAAGGACATTGACAGCGCTATTAAGGAAGAGCTAACCAGTGGGGGATTAAACAATAATTCCGTTGGGCTGGCGGGAGAGCTGAAAGAAATTGAGGAAATAACAACGCTATGCGGTCTGCACTACGAGGGATACATAGCAAAGCTGGAAACACCACGACCAAGCGGAGCACTGGACGAGGTGGTAGTAGTCTTTAAGGGTAGCACTGCATTTGAGACGTGCGGCGGCGTAAAGTTTGACATACTGGCAGAATATGCCGCAGGCAGCAGGCTTTTAGTAGCAGGAAAATTGCAGACACTCAAAGACTTTGAAAGCGGTAAGGTACTGGTATTTGTACTGGCTGAATACATAGCGTTTTCTCCAAAGGCTATGCTTCAGGACGACGTAGCCATAATGGGAGAGCTGGCATATGCACCGACGCATAGAGAGACACCAAGAGGCAAACGCATTTCAGACATTATGCTTAAGGTAAAAAGTGTGCTTACGGGTGGCTGGTGCTTTATCCCTTGTATTTGTTGGCAAGAAACAGCAGACGAGGTAGCGACGTGGCAGCAGGGCGACACGGTGGAAGTGTTTGGAAGATGCCAGAGCAGAGAGTACGAAAAAGTATTACAGACGCTTTATGCAGGCGGTCAGCCCGTAGAGCATCTGACAGAGACAAGAACAGCTTATGAGGTATCAGTTAGAACGATTGAGAGAAAAGGAGAGGCAGAAAATGCAAAGTAGAACAATGTTTAACGGAAATGGTAGACCACAGATGCACGAAATCAGAATAGAGGCACACGGAACGGGCGGGGAATTAGGGCTTAAGAATATCCAGATTTTAACGGGCATGATTGAGGATTTGAAAGCCCAGAAAACACCAGAAGAGGTAGACGCTCATTTTATGATGATTTGCGGATACACTGCATGCTGCGTAAACAGCGGCTTTCTGGACGAAAAGAGCGGCGACGAGTTGATGCAGCTTACAGCAATGCTGGCAGAGAATGAAGAAAAGAGGGCAGAACACGAGAGCAAAGGGGCGAAAGCATGAGGACGGTATACATATGCAGCCCATATAGGGCAGAGAACGACATAGAGCTTACCAGAAACATAGAGTATGCGCAATCACTTACAAGACAGGCATTAAACGCAGGACTAGCGCCGATAACGCCCCATTTATACATGACACAGTGCTTAGACGAGAAAAAAGAAAAGGAACGGTTAATAGGGCTTACAGCGGGGTTAGAGCTGCTGAAAAGCTGCGATTTTGTCATAGTAGGCACAAAGTACGGAGTAAGCGAGGGAATGAGTAGGGAAATTGAGACAGCCGCAGTAATGGGGATTGCTGCTATAGATGCCCTGCACCTTGCACGCAAACTGAAATATGATGAAAGCCAGCAGGAACGGCAGGCAGTGGAATACGCCAAGCAGTGCGCCTGCAACTACTGCAAAGGCTACGCCTTACACTCATGTACTGGATACGATTGTAGAAAGCCTTACCAGAAAGCCTATGAGTATGCAAAGGGCTACTACGGCAAAAAGAAGTGAGCAAAAGGAAAAGCGCCTACGGTACTGGAATACCATAGGCGCTAAGCTATACAGCTTTATTCATCTATAAAAAAGTATAAGCTATGTATGGCAAAAAGTCAAGAAAAACAAGGGGTTTCAACCCCTCTTACCACTTGATAAAAGTATTAACTAACCGACAGGAATAACTAAAAGGAGCAATGCGGATGCCATACGTAGAAAGGATAGTAAAAGCTGGTAAAACGATAGAGGTAGAGCGTTACTTTACAAGCAGATACAAAAAGAAAGGGATTGAAAGAGGGGATAAGGTAAAGCCCACCAAGGAGCAGCAGAAAAAAATTAATACAAGGCAGGCAGAAAGAAAGCTGCGTATTTTGATGAACGCCAATTTTGAATATGGGGACTATCACTTAGAGCTGGACTACATACGCAAGAAAGGGCAGCCAGATAGAACCAAAGAGCAGATGCGGCAGGACATAGATTTATTTTTGAGAGAGGCACGAAAGGAATATAAAAAGGCTGGGTTAGAGCTTAAGTATATTCACGTAATGGAGATAGGGGAGAAAGGGGCTAGGCATCATCACTTAGTCATTAACCAGATAGACACAAAGATTTTACAAGAGTGCTGGTACAAAGCCTATGAGGGACATAACAGAGTAAAGGTATTCCCTCTGGACGATAGTGGAAACTACGCACAGCTGGCAAGCTATTTTATCAAATACACAGATAAGCACTTAAAGGACGAAAAGGGGTTACAAGGCAAGCGCTGGAATTGCAGCAAGAACCTTGTAAGACCAGAACCAGAATATAGGATTGTGACAGATAGAGAATGGTTTAAGTCAGAGGCAAGACCGATAAAAGGTTACTACGTGGATAAAGACAGCGTAAGCAAAGGAGTACATAGCCCAGAGTATTACGGATATGGGTATTTTAGATACACGTTAATAAAACTGGAAGAGAGGGGGGGATAATGTGGTAGCAGTATTTTTAATAGCCGTTGCACTGGCGGCAGTAGTGCTGCTGGCGAGTATGGCATTTTCTACAGCAGGCTGGATTATGAAAGAATTTGAAGAATGGAGAGGTTAAGAGCATGAGAAATTTTAGACTGGACGACGAAAGCGGACATCAAGAGGCATTATTTAGCTGGGCTGCCTATCAAATGCAGCGTATGCCAGAACTGGAATATTTACACCACGTACCAAATGGCGGTAAGAGAGATAAGGCAACGGCGATAGCCCTTAAGAGACAGGGCGTAAAAGCTGGCGTGCCAGATATTCATTTGCCAGTAGCAAGGGGAAAGTACCACGGGCTATACATAGAGCTTAAAGCTGGAAAGAATACAACAACAGCCAATCAGAAACGCTGGCTTAAGTTTCTGGGGCAGCAGGGATATTACATAGCAGTATGCTATTGCTGGCAAGATGCAGCTAAGCTGCTAGAAGAATATTTATTAAGCCCAGAGAGCTTAGAAAGCGAGGAAAAACATGACAAAGTGTAAAATTAATGAAAAATGCGGCTGGCAATGCGACTACTGCACGGCAGCAGAGGCAAAGAAGAAAGCCCAGAAGATGAAGCCAAGGAAAACGACAATATTCGAGGGCAAAGACGCAGAAAAGCTGGCAGCTAAGAACTTGCCGAACTTTGAAACCTATAAATGCCCTGTTTGCAATCGCAGCGTTTCTGATAGAGGTTTTATGGGTATCAGAATAAAAAATTATTGCGAGAACTGCGGGCAGGCAATGGATACAGATATAACACAAGAACAGAAAACAGAGTAACGAACAGATGCGCAAGAGGCGGCGCAGGAAAGAGAGAGGCTAAGAATGAAAACGATAAGCATTTTAAATCTTAAGGGGGGCGTAGCCAAGACCTTTACGGCAGCAAACATGGCATACGAGTTATGGCGCAGAGGCTATAAAGTCCTGCTGCTGGATAATGACAAGCAGGGAAATTTAAGTAAAGCATATGGCAGATATGATGCAGAGAACGTAGCGCCAATAACAAAGCTGCTTAGCGGAGAGTGGGAGAAGCCAGAACAACTGATAAATCACACAGCATATGAGGGTATGGATATCATAACAGCCAATATGTCGCTTTTCGGGGCTACGTGGAATTTGACAAAAGCGGAAAGTGAGAACCAGACAGAGCGGTATAAGAAATTATTAAGCGCACAAGTGCTAGGGCACGGCTGGGCGGTTGTTGATAGCCTGCCAGTAGAGCAGGCATATGACTACTGCATTATCGACAATCCCCCAGACATAGGGCTTAACGTGGTAAATGCGCTGGCAATCACAGACGAGGTTATAGTACCCGTCAAGATTGACGAGGACGCATTAGAGGGGCTGGACATTGTAACAGAGCAGATAGAGGACGCAAAAGCCCTTAACCCGTCACTAACCCTGCGGGGCGTTCTGGTAACAGTGTATCAGAACACGGACGGCGAGGCAGCGGGCGTAGAGTGGCTGGGGCAGCAGGGCAAATATGACATTTTGGGAATTATCAAATATTCCAAGAAAGTAGCGGAAAATTCATTTATGCGCAAACCGATTTATGAGTATAGCCCATGCTGCGGAGCGGCACAAAGCTATAAGAAATTTGCAACAGCGTACACAGGGAAAGAGAGGTAAAGAATATGGCTAAATTTGGTATCAATGATATTTTAAATGCAAAGAGCAAAACAGGGACAGCGGCAACCGTAGACAAATACACAGATATTTACTTAAGCCCTAACGAGGTAAAGGCTGCACCAGAGAACACGCACCAGAATTTAGAGAACATAGAAGAGCTGGCAGACAGCTTTTTACATGTAGGACAGGAGCAGCCTACAGTATTGGCAAGAGTAAACGGAGAATTTAGAATAATCGACGGACACCGCAGAAATGCTGCTAATATCTTTAATTTGGAGCGGGGGCACAAGGAATACGAAAAAGTGCTATATCGTTACAAGGATATGAGCGAGGCAATGTATGAGCTTTCCTTACTGGCGGGCAATGGATACACGCAGCCATTAACGGCTTATGAAAAGACCAGACTAGTAGAGCGCACAAAAGCGGCGCTTATCAGAGCCAAGGAAGAGGACGGCTTAGAGATACAAGGGAAAATGCGGGATTTAATCGCAGCCATGATGAATGAGAGCAGCACTAATGTAGCCAGAATGGAGAGCATTAACAATAATGCTACGCCAGAGGTAAAAGAACAGCTGAAAAATGGGAATATCGGAATTACAGCAGCTTATGAGGCTGCTAAGCTGCCACCAGAAGAGCAGGCAGCCATTGCGAACCAAGTAGCAGCAGGCGAGGACATACGAGCCAAGGAAATAGCACTTAAGGTAGCGGAGAAAACAGCAGCGAAAGCGGCAGCAGATGCCGAAGAGGCGCAGTTAGACGCAGAGAAACAGGAAGAGGAAAGCGAAAAGGAAATTGAGAAAGCAGAGCGTAAGCGCCTAGAGGCAGAGGAAAAGGCAAAGCAGGCAGAAATTGCAGCCCAGCACGCAAAGGTTATGCGGGAATGGGTAAAAGAGAGTGTAAGTGCAGCCACGAAAGCGGCAGCAGATGCCGTACTAAAGGTGTCCGAAACGGACACGCCGCAGAAAGACTGGAATAATACAGAGTGGGTAGTATTTACAGCCAGAGCAATTATGCAGCAGGCAGACAAGGTAAATGAGGACGATTTATATTTACTGCATGACATTATGATGCGCTGCCAGCACCCAGAAGAGCCAAAAGGAGCAGACGAACAGATAGAGGGGCAGCAGAGCATAACAGACTATGAAGAGGCTACGCCAGAAAGCGAGGCGACGGCATGAGGTACAGACAGTGGAAAAAGAATTATAAAAAGCGACACGGTATTAACCCACCAGACAGCATAGACAAGAGAAAGCAGCGCAAACAACAGGTAAGGGCAATTAAAGCCCTTGCCAGCATGGATATAAGCGGAACAATAAGCAGAATGGCTGAAATGTTCACAAGTGCGCTGGCGGGAGCTATGCGAACCATAGGCGGGGCGTTTGATGCAGCAGGCACAGTATGCAAGAGCGCAGCCGACAATATGCAACCGTTGGAAATTGAGGGCTGCGGGTTAAACTGGGAAGTCAAGCCCGTTGTATGCGATTATGGAGTATATGAAAGCTGCACATGGAACGGCAGCAGTGAACTTAAGTTAATCACAAACAGCCATAGCGCAGCTAAAAAGATAGTTGAAATCATGCAGCAAGACCAATTGCAGCACTATAAGGCAAATTATCCAGAAATGGTAAAGGCGGTGAAAGCCTCTAAAGACGGATACAGAGCAGGGACGGTAATTTACGACGAGCTGCCGCATCAATGGACAGATAAGGAGTGCAGCGAATGACAAATGTTTTATTGATTATCATAGTGTGCTTACTGGTGGACATTTACCAGCAACTAAAGAAAATGAACGGCAGGGGGAATAAAAACAATGAATAGCGTAGCGCTTTCTGGGAGATTAACAAAGAACCCAGAGTTAAGATATGGCGGGCAAGACGATAGCACCGCAATAGCCCGCTTTACACTGGCGGTAGACGACGGAAAAGACACGGACTTTATTAATATCAAGTGCTTTGGACGTACTGCGGAATGGGTGGATAAGTGGTTAGGAAAAGGCAATAAGGCAGAGGTTGTAGGGAAAATCAAAACAGGCAGCTACGAAAGCAGACAGAGCGGGCAAAGAGTGTATTATACAGAGGTTGTGGCAAGCAACGTAGGCTTTGGAGAAACGAAAGCAGAGGCAGAGGCACGAACAGCAGCAGGGCAGCAGATGCCAGATGCAGGCGACGAGTTTATGACAATTCCAGAGGGGCTAGAGAATGAACTACCATTCAGTTAATGGAAAAAGCAAGGAGTGAGAAAAATGCAGGCAGTAGAAGAGATTAAGGGATTTACAACAAAAATCAGAGAAGAAACAGAAAGCAAGGCGGCAGAGGGCGAAAGCTGGGTAGCACTTCCTACAAGTGATTTTGAGGACATGATAAAGAGGGCTGCCAAAACGGCAATTACGGAGCTTAAAAAGCAAGAAGAGAGAGAACGGAAAAGAGATAAGTACCACAACACATTTACGCTTATGAAATGCTATCGTGATGCTGTTTTCCATATTGAAAACGCTATAAGCGACGGCGGGCAGTTAGAGCTTGACGGCATGACAGACGAACAGCAGAGGCTATACCTACAGAGCATACGGCGCAGCAGATTTAAAACGCTTATTATGACAGCGCACATAGACAAGGCAGTAGAAGAGATAGAGCGCAGGCGAAAGGCAGCAGGCAGAGAGGTTGAGTACAAGGCGTTTGAACTGTACTTTATACAGGGCAAAGACTATGCGGACATTGCAGAGGAATTGGAAACAGGTAAGAACACACCGAGACGCTGGGTAACAGCCATCATTAATGAGCTATCGGTATTGCTTTGGGGCATTGACGAGGAAAGGAGTAAATAACATGGCAATAGATGCAGGCACAATAAGGGTAGTAGAGCAGGCGCTAGGGTATAAGTTGCACGACTGGCAGCGGGCATATCTAATAGACGAACCGATAAAGATAGACATTAGAATGACGGGGCGCATGCAGGGACACACGACAGCATACATACTTAAGCTGCTGCTGGAAGATACAGAAGCAGAACCGATAAACCTAACCAACCAGAGAGCTGTAGTAGATATCATGGATTGGTGGAGCTATTCAGATTATCACAGACGATATAGCAACGTGGGTTATGCAAGGATATTTACAGATATGCTGATAGAGATTAAGAGCATATTAAAAGAACATAACATACAGAGCAGGCGAATAGCAACGTACAAGGGAGTAACACACTATGTAAGGCGTACAGAGGTATGGTAATTAAATGGTAAAATCGTGGTGTTTACATGGGATATTCAGAGAGGTATAATGATAGCATGAAAAGAGTAGGCGATAGCTTAACCGCAGCAGCGGCAGCAGGACACCTGCTCTTTTTGTTTACATTCTTAAGCCTCCACCCAGCGCATGAAACTTAGGGCGCTGGGAACTTAAAGAGAAAGAGAGGGACAGCATGAAAGAATGGGCTAAGAGTTTTTATTTATCTGCGGCATGGGAACAAACCAGAGCCGCCTACTTAGTGTCACAAGACTATGTGTGCGAGCGTTGCGGAGAGCCTGCCAAGGTGGTGCATCATAAACGCTGGCTTTCAAGGGACACCATAAACAATCTAAACATAACGCTTAGCTGGGATAACCTAGAGGCGCTATGCCAAGATTGCCACAACAAGGAACACCACAAGCGAGAGAGGACATTACGGTATAGGTTCGACGAAACAGGGAACATAGTCCCCCCTATTGCGAAAAGAAAGTAAAGGGGACAGATACCGAGGGGGATACCCTAATTTTACCCTGCAAGGTTGCGCATGCGTGGTGTAGGGGGTGTGGTGGCAGGAAAGCGGGGTAAAGAAATGACGACAAGGAAAGAGAAAACAAAAGAACAACGGATTAAGTCAGAAAAGACCAGACTTAAAGGAATTTTCAGCGATTTAGACGAAAATAAAAAGAAGCTGGTAACGCCGCTGATAGAAAAGGCTGCTTTCATGGGAATAGAGCTTGACGACTTAGGGAAAATTATAGAGGCAGAGGGCTGGACGAGTGAGTATAAGAATGGCGAAAACCAATTCGGAACAAAGAAAAGCCCAGAGGCAGAAACCTATATAGCGCTAAGCAAAAACTATGCGGCAATCATTAAGCAGTTGACCGATTTAGTGCCGCCTGCAAAGCGGAAAAACAGTAAACTTGCTGCGCTAAAGGACGAGTAACAATGATACCCTATGCAAACTATATCTATGAGTACCATTCTAAGATTACAAGCGGCGAAATCGTAGCGGGAAAGTGGATAAAAGCAATATACAAAATCATTGTAGACGGGCTGCAAAAACAGGAGTATTTTTTTAATCCCAAAGCGGCAAATAAGGCTATTAAGTTTATAGAAAATTTTTGTCACCACAGCAAGGGGCGCAATGATTTATTGAGATTGGAACTATGGCAAAAAGCCATAGTTTCTGTTATTTTTGGCGTACAAGATGCAGAAAAAATACGTGTTTTTAGAGAAATATTTATTGTTATTGGCAGAAAAAACGGCAAAAGTTTATTTGCATCTGCAATTATTGCCTACATGGCATACATTGAGCCAGAGTACGGGCAGGAAATCTATTGCTTAGCGCCGAAACTAGACCAAGCAGCGTTAGTATACGACGGATTTTACCAAATGGTGCAGGCAGAGGACGAATTAGCAGAACTGGCGAAAAAGCGGCGCAGCGATATTTATATAGCAGAGAATAACACCGTAATAAAGCCCATTGCTTTTAACGCCAAGAAGTCTGACGGATTTAACCCGCAGTTAGTAGTATGTGACGAAATGGCAGCATGGAGCGGGGACGCAGGACTTAAGCAGTATGAAGTTATGAAATCGGCATTAGGCGCACGTACACAACCAATGATTTTGAGTATCAGCACAGCTGGATATATAAATGACAGCATATATGACGAGCTGATGAAACGTAGCACTAGCTTTTTAAAGGGCAACAGCAAAGAACGCAGGCTTTTGCCGTTCCTTTACATGATAGACGACGTGGAAAAGTGGAACGACTTAGAAGAGCTTAAAAAAGCCAACCCTAACATGGGCGTATCTGTAAAAGAAAGCTTTTTTGTTGATGAAATAGCCGTAGCAGAGGGCAGCTTAAGTAAAAAAGCAGAGTTTATGACAAAATACTGCAATATTAAGCAAAACAGCTCTATTGCATGGCTGGAATATGTGACAGTTGACAATGCGGGCGTTGAAAAGACTTTAGAGGACTTTAGAGACTGTTACGCAGTTGGCGGCATTGATTTGAGCCAGACCACGGACTTAACGGCAGCCAGTGTGGTAATTGAAAAAGGTGGCAAGCTCTATGCGTTTACTCAATTTTTCATGCCACGGGGCAGGGTGGAGTTTCTGCAAAGCACGGACGGCGTGCCATATGATATTTTCGTCAAACAAGGGCTAATAACACTAAGCGGCGAGAACTACGTAGACTACAAGGACGTTTATAACTGGTTTACAATGCTGCTTGAAACATACGGAATAAGACCACTAAAGATAGGCTACGACAGGTATAGCGCACAGTACCTCATAAACGATATGTCAAACTACGGTTTTCACATGGACGACGTTTTCCAAGGGGAAAACCTTACACCCGTCATACGGGAATTTGAGGGCATCATAAAGGACGGCAATTTTAAGATTGCTGAAAACAATTTACTAAAGACACATTTCCTAAATGTTGCGCTTAAGCACAATATGGAAACAAGAAAATTCAGACCGATAAAGATTGAGCAGCGAGCGCATATAGACGGCTTTGTATCTGTCATAGATGCAATGACGGTAAGACAGAAATGGTGGGAAGAGTGCGGGGAGCTGCTTAAAAACGCCGCATAGAAAGGAGAGTGAACGGTACGAAATTTATAGATTATTTATTCCACGGCAAACAGCTGCGAATGATAGACAGCTACTTTAAGATGCTGAATGGATATAGCCCTACGTTTACGAGCTTTAACGGCGGCGTATATGAAATGGATTTAACCAGAACGGCAGTAAATAGCTTTGCAACACATTGCAGCAAACTAAAACCAGAGATTACGGGCAGCGCCTATAAGCATCTGGAAAGAACTTTACAATTCAAACCTAATTACTTTATGGATACCGTAAAATTCATAAAAAGGGTGGCAACTATTGTAGCGGTGGAACACACCGCTTTTATTGTGCCTATAGAGGACGAATTAGGGGGGCTATGCGGCTGGTATCCGCTACGGGCGCAGCGCTGCGAGGTAGTAGAGGCAGCAGGACAGGTGTACTTACGGTATTTATTTGCTAATGGCGAACATGGGGCGATTGAATTTGAAAAGGTAGGCATAATGACTGATTTTGAATACAGTGACGACCTTTTCGGAGAGGATAATAGCACTTTAAAGCCTACCATGCAGTTAATACATACCCAGAATGAGGGGATTATAAACGCTGTCAAAAATTCTGCAAACATACGCTTTCTGGCAAAGATAGCAAATATGCTAAAGCCAGAGGACATACAAAAAGAGCGTGAGCGGTTTACGGAAGAGAACTTAAGCGCTGACAACAAAAGCGGCATGATTATTTATGACAACAAATTTTCGGAACTAAAGCAAGTGGAAAGCAAACCATACACGCCAAACGCTATGCAAATGCAGCAGATACAAGACAATGTATGTACCCATTTTGGTACAAACATGGATATACTGCAAAATAAATTTAATGAGGAAACGTGGAACGCTTATTATGAGGGGAAAATAGAACCATTTGCAATACAGCTATCGCTTGTTATGTCAAATATGACCTATACACAGCGCCAAATTGCGTGCAATAATGCGATAACGTTTAGTGCAAACCGCCTACAATATGCCTCAAACACAACAAAGCTGCAAGTAAGTACGCAGCTTTTTGACCGTGCGTTACTTAATCGCAACGGGGTAATGGATATATGGAATATGGCACATGTTGAGGACGGGGAAAAGTATTATATCCGAAAAGAATACACGGAAGTAAGCGAACTTGGAAAGAATGACAAGCCACCAATACCAGCCGTTACGCAGCAGCCACCAACGACAGAACAGCCGCCACAGGTTGAACCGCAAGCAACAGAAGAACCAGAAAAGAAAGAGGGTGTAACAGATGCCAATTAAAAAAGATAGGGAGTATAGGGCGCTGGCTGCGCCTCTCTCTGCGCAGGCAGCAACGAAAAGAATTGATACAGAGTATTACGTAGAGGGGTACGCTACAACATTTGACAATCCGTACCTACTCTATGAATTTGAGGACGGTACAAAGTTTTACGAAAGAATAGACGCACACGCATTGGACGGCGCAGACATGAGCGACGTTATTATGCAATATGACCATGAGGGCAGGGTATTCGCCAGACAATCAAATAAGACGCTTATTTTAATCCCCGACTACAAGGGGCTTTTAGTGGCAGCTGATTTAGGCAAGACCGACCTAGCAAGAGGACTTTACCAAGATATAGACGCAGGAATGATAACTAAAATGTCATGGGCGTTTACGGTGGCAGAGGAAAGCTATGATAGGACAACACGGACAAGAAACATATTGAAAATCAAAAAAGTTTATGACGTATCAGCCGTGAGCATACCAGCAAACGGAGATACTGAAATAAGCGCCCGTAGCTTTGCAAATAGGAGTTATGAAGCAGAGCGGCAGGAGCTGCTTAACAGGCGGGTGCATTTGCTAAAGATTAAAACAAGTTTATAAAACCAGAAAAGGAGAATGCAACACATGAAAACATTAAAAGAGATTGAGGAAAGACTATCCCAGATTAGAAATGAACTGAACACAAGAGCGGCGCAGCTGACAGATGCAGAAATTACAACATTGGAAACAGAGGTAACAGAGCTTACAGAACAGAGGGCAGCACTGATAGAAACGGCAGAAAAAAGAAAGAAGTTACTGGAAAGAATCGCAGCAGGCGAACCCATAGACGGCGCAGACGGCAGCGGAGAGGGTGCAGCTCCTACAGTGCTGCGTAATTTCAAAGGAGCAGACGGCAGCGGAGAGGGAGACGGCGACAAGTACGGCAGCATGAAGTACAGAAAAGCATTTATGCAGTATGTGTGTAGAGGTGCAGCGCTGCCAAAAGAGTACAGAGCTGATGCAATAAGTAGCACAACAGATGTAGGCGCAACTATTCCGACTACGGTACTGAACCAGATTGTAGAAAGACTGGAAAGTACGGGAATGATTTTGGCGCTTGTCACAAGAACTGCATATAAAGGCGGTGTTTCTATTCCTGTTTCAACCGTAAAGCCTACGGCAACATGGGTAAACGAGGGGGCAGGCAGCGACAAGCAGAAAAAGGACATTAAAAAAGACGGTATGATTACTTTTGCATACCATAAGCTGCGTTGTGCCGTTGCTGTTTCATTGGAAGTAGACACAATGGCAATCAGTGCCTTTGAAACTCTGCTTATTAACAATATCGTAGAGGCTATGACAAAGGCGATTGAACAGGCAATTATTGACGGCGACGGGGTAGGAAAGCCAAAGGGAATATTAGCAGAAACACCAGCAGAGGGGCAGGAAGTAGAAAGCGCCGCACCGTCATACAATGATTTAATTGCAGCAGAGGCAGCATTACCGCAGGCTTACGAAAATGGGGCAGTGTGGTGCATGAGTAAGAAAACGTTCATGCAGTATTACGGACTAACAGATACTAACGGGCAGCCGATTGGTAGAGTGAACTACGGCATTGCAGGAAAGCCAGAAAGAAGCCTTTTAGGCAGACCAGTAGTATGCTGCGACTACGTGAAAAGTTACGTTAAGACATTGGCAGCTGGCACGGCGTTTGGCTTTCTGTTCAACTTTAAAGACTACGTGCTTAACACTAATTATGCAATGGGCGTTAAGAAGTACGAGGATAACGAAACAGACGACATGGTAACAAAAGGTATCATGCTGGCAGACGGTAAGGTAGTTGACAAGAACAGTCTTGTAACATTGAAAAAAATTGCATCTGTATAAGTACATAAGGCAGCCGAGGGCGTGAAAGCGCTGGCTGCCAGAAAGGTGGATTGTATGGCAAAAGGATACTTAGACGTTAAGCAGCTGGAAAGCATGAAGAAAGCCGACTTGCAGGACTTAGCAAAGAAACTGGGCGTAAGTGACGTAGGAACGATAAAAGAGCTGGCGGCAAGAATTTCAGCCGTAGAGGTAGACATACCAGAGGAAAGCGAGCTTACAGAAGAGGAAAAGGAAGCAGCAGAACAGGCAGCCAAAGAAGAAACAGAACCAACGGAGCAGACCGAAGAGCAGCCGCAGACAAAAGAGCAGGAAGAGCCAGAGGAAAAGGCAGAGACGGGAAAAGTAAAAGTAAAGACAATTACCAGATACTTAGACAAACAGCTTAACGAAATTAAAGAGGCAGGGGAAGTGCTTAGAGTAAGCGCAGAACGTGCAGCAGAGCTGGTAACTGCGAAAGTTGCCGTAATTGAAGAATAAGCAGCAGGGCTATTTTACATAGTCCTGCTTGTTTCTTGAAAGAGGGTGCAGGGTATGGCAGCAAATGCCACTACATTAACAGGAAAAATGCGTGCGGCGCTGCGTATCAGCAGCACTAGCGAGAAAATCACGGAAGAAATAGAGGATTGTATAGCAGCCTGCAAAGCGGATTTAAAGAACGACGGCGTAAAAGTGATAAATGAAACCGACGAACTGATAAAAAGGGCTGTTACGCTATATTGTAAAGCTGAATTTGGCTACAACGATAAAGCGGAAAAATTCAGACAGTCATACGATACGCTTAAGATGCGACTTGCAATGTCAAAAGAGTACAACACGCTGCCAGTGTCCGAAACGGACACCGAAAGCGGGGAAAGCGAGGCGCAGAGTGGCTGAATGGGTAGATGAAATAACCCTTGTCAAAGAAAAAGAGGGCGACCAGCGGGTTAATACAAATGGTTTCGCAGAGCCAAAAGCTGAAAACAGTCGTACTGTTTTTTGCAATATGAAATCTGTAGGGTATGCAGAGTATTTTAAGAGCCAGCAGACGGGCAAAGTGGTAGAAAGAAAATGTGAAGTTCATAAGGCAGATTATGAGGGCGAGGACACGGTAGAAGTGGACGGAAAGCGTTATTTTGTCCTTAAAACTTACGACATTGACGACGACACAATAGAGCTTACACTCACAGATTTACGCCATAAAGACGAGGGGGCGTAATATGGGAGAGTTTAATACAGTTGGCTTAGAAAAAGTCATAGAGGCATTTAGTAACAGAGAGCAGGCTACAGTAAAAGCAGTACCCAAAATGCTAAAGGCTGGCGCTGATGTGCTTATAGAGGCGCAGAAAGCAGAGGCAAAAGCTATGGGAATTGAGGAAACGGCAGGCTTTGTAAATTCCATAAAAGCAACGGCGGTTAAGGGCGACGATACGGAAAAGTACGTTGACGTATACCCGCAGGGAAAAGCCAAGCACGGGAACGACAGAAAAGGAGATAAAAGCAATGTGCGTTACGCAACGATTGGCTTTGTTGCGGAGTATGGCACAAGCAGCCAGCCTGCAAGACCATATATGACCGTAGCAAATGAAAAAGCACAAAGCAAGGTATCCGCTGCGCAGCTGGAAGTATGGGAGAGTGAAACAAATGGATAGCTTAAAGGAAGTTTTAGAAAGCGCAGGATTGCCAGCACAGAGAGGCGTATACACTGGCGAGATAAAGCCACCAGCTTATTATACTTTCTTGCGGCTGTTAAAAGGTGCAGCGCTGCGAACCGACGACGCAGACAGCGGCAGCAGGGAGCTATACAGAGTAACGCTTTTTCATAAAGGCGATTTTGAGACGCAGTTAAGCAAGACGCTGGAAGTTTTGACAGCAGCAGGAATTTATATCAACAGCGTAGATGCTGAAAATTACGAAACTGAAACGGGGTACTGGATAGTACCTATCACGATTGAAATATTAAAGGAGTGACAAGACAATGACATTAGGTTTAAAAGATTTATTTTATGCCGTATGCACAGAAACCAACGGCGCAGAGACTTACGGAACACCTAAAAAAATGGCAGAGGCTATGACGGCTGACTTATCAGTAAAAACAGCAGACGGCAGCTTATACGCAGACGATACATTGAGTGAAAGCGTAACGGAATTTGCAAGCGGTACTTTAAAGCTGGGAATAAAAGACCTTACGCCAGAGGTATTAGCGGAAATGCTGGGGCAAATGGTAGACAAAAATAAGGTTGTATGGGCTGGAAAAGACGACGAGCCGCCGTATGTTGCCGTAGGCTTTAGAGCCAAGAAAACGGGCGGTAAATATCGCTACGTTTGGCTGCTTAAATGTAAATTTAAAGTGCCGTCCGAAAAGTATGAGACAAAAGGCGAAAGTATTAAATTTAACACGCCAGACGTTGAGGCAGATTTTACGACCAGAAAGAAAGACGGAAAATGGAAAGCGGACTTTGTGGGAAAAGAAACCGAGGCGGCAGCGACAACATGGTTTACAGAAGTGCCAGAACCAGCAGAGGAAATAGAGGGAGCATAAAAAGAAAGGAGATAGGCGCAGCATGGGGCTGCGCCTTATTTAATACATGAGCGCAATTAAAAACGGTGGATATTCGGTAAACCTTAAGGGGAAAGATTATGTTTTACTATTTTCCCTTAATGCCTTAGACGAGCTGCAAGACAAATTTGGCGGCTATGACAAAATTAATGAGATTTTCAATGAAAATAATAAGGACTGGGTAAAAGATACAAAGTGGTTACTTACCCTGCTTATCAATGAGGGGCTTTTATACGAGGACGAAAACGCAACATTATTAACCGAGCAGCAAGTAGGCAGGCTAATACATGTAGGTAACATGAAAGAGATACAGAGGGCTATTTATGCGTCGTTTGCAGCAGGAACGGCAGGCGATAGTGAGGCGGCAGAAACAGACAGCCAAGAGGACGACACAGAAGAGAATACCGAGGGAAACATAACAGCCGTGCAGGAAAGTTAGATACTGCACGGCTGCTTTATATTGCGACGGGGCTTTTAGGATATAGAGAGCGTGAGGCATGGAGTAAGACACCTTACCAGATTGTAACGCTTTTTAAATACCACAAAGAATACAACCCGCACATATTCAGACAGGAAAAGGCGACAAAACAGCCCGCAGAGGAACTGGACGACATTGACATAGCTTTAGGGGGATTGTAATTCATGGCTGACAAAACAGAGAATATAAAAACAAGGCTTAGTTTTGACGGAGAGGCAGAGTATAAAGCAGCCTGCAAGGAAATTAACAGCACCCTTAAAGTGCTTAATTCGGAAATGAAACTTGTAACGGCTGAATATAAGGACAATGCCAGCAGCGCAGATGCACTGAAAGCAAAACAAGGCGTACTGCAAAAAACATATGACGAGCAGGCAAAAAAGGTTAAGGAAACCGAGGCAGCACTAGAAAAGTGTAAGAAAGCCACGGGAGATAATAGCGAGGCAAGCAAGAAGCTGGAAACGCAGCTTAATTACCAGAAAGCAGCACTTGTAAAGACCGAGCAGGAACTAAACAAAACGGCTGACGAGCTGGGGAAAGCTGAAAAAGCCGCAGACGACATGGGAAAAGAGATTGAAGAAAGCGGCGAACAGGCAGAACAGGCAGGCGGCAAGTTCTCTGGACTGGGTGGAATATTGGGCGGTCTGGGCGGCGCTATGTCAAAAGGCATAGGGCTTGTTGGGGCAGCAGCGGCAGGCATTGGCGCAGCGGTAGTGGCTGGGTTAGGATACACAGTAAGCCAAGCAGACGAGGCAAAGGGAGCATTAAACGACTTTGTAGCATCAACGGGTACAGCAACGGACGAGGCAGACCAGTATAAGCAAGTTATGGAGAATATCTACAACGGGAATTATGGCGAGGGGTTCGAGGACATAGCAGCATCTATGGCGACTGTAAAGCAGCAGGCAGGCGATATGGGCGCAGACGAGCTGGAAAAAATGACAACGAACGCATTAACCCTGCGTGATACGTTTGATATGGACGTTGCAGAAAGCACAAGAGCAGCTACGCAGCTTATGCAAAAGTTTGGAGTAAGCGGCGACGAGGCTTATAACCTAATTGCGCAGGGCGCACAGAGTGGATTAAATAAAAACGGGGATTTGCTGGACGTTATCAATGAATACAGCAATCAGTATGCGCAGGCTGGGTTAAGCGCAGAGGATATGTTTAATTCAATAAAAAATGGCGCTGATACGGGCGTGTGGAGCGTTGACAAAATGGGCGACGCATTTAAGGAATTTAGTATACGTATGAATGACGGTACAGCCAATGACTACCTTACCAGTCTGGGGCTTAATGCAAAAGAATTAGTAGGAAAATTCCAAGCAGGCGGCGACGGTGCGAAAGAGGCAATGAGCAAAATTAGCGAGGCACTGAAAAATACGGACGACACGACACTGCAATACACCGCTGGCGTAGGTTTAATGGGTACTATGTGGGAAGATATGGGCGCTGATGCTATGACCTCACTAATGAATGTGGACGGACAGATAAGCAAGACCACAGACGCTATGGGGGCAATCAATGCCATAAAGTATGATACCTTTGGCGAGGCTATGCAGGGGGCAGGCAGGATATTGCAAACCAGCTTTATCATGCCGATAGGCGAGCAGGCATTACCAATATTTAGCCAATTTGCAAATGAGCTACAAACAGGGGCAGCAGAGGCAGGCGGCGACGTTGGAAAACTGGCTGAAAGTTTCGGAACGGCACTAAAGAATATGGTTAGTGGCTTAACGGAAATGATACCGCAAATAGCACAGTTTGCCGTAGAAATTGTAAAGGGATTGGGCGACGGTATCGTACAAAATGCGCCTACAATCGTGCAGGCTGGCGTTGATATGCTTAAGTCATTGACAGACGGAATTATACAGACAATTCCAACGCTTACCCAAAGCGCCGTTGAGATTATTACAACACTGATTAGCGGCATAGTGGATTTGATACCAACGATAGCAGAGGGCGCAGCAAACATTATTGTTGGGCTGGCAGAGGGCATGGCGCAAGCGTTACCAGGACTGATACCAAGCATAATAGAAGCGGTGCTTATGGTTGTTCAGACACTTATAGAAAACGCTCCATTATTGATTAATGCGGGATTGGAACTTATAAAAGGTTTGGTGCAAGGGCTGGTTAATGCTTTACCAGTATTAATAGCAGCACTACCAGAAATAATAAAGACCTACATAAATTACATTACAGAAGCAGTACCCCTTATTCTGGAAAATGCAGCAGTGATAATAACGGCTTTGGCAGACGGGCTAATACAAGCGATACCGCAGCTGGTAGAGGCACTGCCAGAAATCATAACCGCTATAGTAACAGGGCTGGCGGCAGCAGCACCAAAGATACTGAAAGCAAGTATAACGTTGCTGGGGGCAATGATTAAGGCAATACCAGAGGTTAAAAAATCCTTAGACGAAGCCATACCACATATTATAACTGGGCTGGTTAAGGGATTGGTTGACGGCATACCAAAAGTGGGGCAGGCAATACTTGAAATTGGCAAGGAAATCTTAAACGGAATAAAGAAATTTTTCGGCATTAACAGCCCCTCTACTGTCATGGCAGAGCAGGGCGGCTTTTTGGTAGCTGGCATGCTGAATGGAATAAAAGAACTGCCAGCAAAAGCAATGCAAGTCATTTCAAACATGAAAGATAGCATACTTAGTATTACAAAAACAGTGCCAGAAGCAATAGCGAACAGCGTTTCTGATGCGGTAAACAAAATAGCGACATGGGGCTTAAACATGCTTACCAAGGCAAAAGAGGTAATGAATGTTATGCTTACGGGCATTGTGGCTATTGTAACCCAGACACCAGAGAAAATATGGAATAGCATCATAGGAGCTGTTACCAAGGTGGCAACATGGGGCGGCAACATGCTTGAAAAAGCAAAAGAAGTAATGAACACCATGCTTACGGGCATTGTAACAATCGTAACCCAGACACCAGAGAAAATATGGAATAGCATCATAGGAGCTGTTACAAAGGTGGCAACATGGGGCAGTAATATGCTTGAAAAAGCAAAAGAGGTAATGAATAGCATGGTTACGGGCATTGTAACCGTGGTAAAAGAAATTCCAGAAAAGATATATAACAGTATTTCTGGGGCTATCTCAAAAGTGACTACATGGGGCACAGAAGTAAAAGACAAAGCCGTAGAGGGTATGAAAAATTGCGTAACGGGCATTAAAGATGCCTTTTCCAATATCGGCAGTGATTTTAAGACAATCGGCGGCAACATTGTTTCTGGCATCTGGGACGGAATAAGCGCAGGCTGGGACTGGTTGAAAGACAAAGTTAAAAGCCTTGCAAGCAGCCTTTTAGATGCTGCAAAGGACGCTTTAGACATTAACAGCCCGTCAAGGAAGTTTAGAGACGAGGTAGGCGTATATATGGCGCAGGGTATTGGCGTTGGTTTCTCTGATGAAATGGAGAATGTAAACAAACAAATTGAGGACGCTATACCAAGCGAGTTTGATATAGGCGCTAAGGTTAATGTAAGCAAAGACATTGACTTTGACGACGGAAAGAACCCAAAACCGAAAAAAGGCGGCGGGGCAGGATTTACGGTCATTCAGAACATATACGCAGATACTACAGACTATGCTAAGCAGCAGAAAGAGGCAGCTAGGCAGTTTAAAATGATAGCAAGGACGGTATAAGTTATGGAAAATGAAAAACTCATTTACACAAATTCAAGGGGCGAGAGCTTAGAACTGGGAATTAATAGCATATACCATTGCAATATCAGTAAGGACGTTGACGGTATCGCAGGCGTTACGAATGTAATATACAGCACAAACAGCATGGGACAGCACGGAGATACCTATATAGGGCAGCGTATCGAAGCGAGGGACATAGATATACTGGGGCACATCAATACAAGGGATAAGGCGCAGGCGTTGGAACTGCGCCGCCAGATGCTTAAAATATTAAATCCAGAGTTGGACGGCACGCTAACATATGAATACGGGGGATTTAAACGGGTAATAAACTGTAGAGCGCATGGAGAGCCAAAGTTAGAGCGAAAAAGTGTTTTGATTGAATTTAACATACAGCTGGAATGTCTTAACCCGTTCTGGCGTGAAAATGACGAGGAAAAAGAAGATATTGCGAGCTGGGTAGCTGCGTGGGAGTTCCCTTGTGAAATAGAACAGGATAACGATAAAAGCATGATTTTTGGATACAGAGCAGAAAGCGTAATAGTGGACTGTTACAATGAGGGCGACGTATCCACGGGCATGCGCATAAGGTTTACGGCGCTGGGGACAGTGACAAACCCAATACTACTGAATGTGGACACAGAGGAATTTATACAGCTAAATATAACAATGCAGACAGGCGACGTAATAGAGGTAAGTACCAAGTATGGCAGCAAAGGCGCAAAGCTGACACGAGACGGAGAGGAAACGGACTATTTCCGATACGTGGACGTAGATAGCACCTTTATGCAGCTTGCCATAGGGGATAACAATTTTAGATATGATGCAGCCAGCGGAATAAATTCGCTGGAAGTAGCGATTTTCTATAACAAAGAGTATTTAGGAGTGTGACATATGGAGCTAAGAGTATTTGATACGGAAATAGAACCGTTAGGGGCTATAGACGAGCTGGCAAGCCTTATATGGCACATGAAATATTTTGACGTTGGAACATTCAGCCTGTTAGCACCAATAACGGAGAACAACAGCAAATTGCTGGCAGAGGGCAATATTATTACAAAGCACGACGGAAAGCAGGAAGTTACGGACGCTGGGGGCATATGGCGCAGGGCTGCACAAATTACATATGTGCATATTACAAAAGACGAGAACGGGTTAGAACAGCTAGAGGCACAAGGGTTTATGCTAAGCAGATGGCTTTCTAAGCGCTGCATTACGCCGCAGATTGTAACCACGGAAACCAACCAGAACCTAATTAACCTTATGATAGCGAAAAACTGCGGCAGCGGGGCAAGCACAAAGCGCCGTTTCTCCCGTTTTGTAATGTTGGGGCAGGACACCATAGAGGGCAGCCAAGTAGAGTATGCAAACGAGGTATACGCAGACTTAGGGCTAGAAGTAAAGACAAGGGCGCAGGCTGGAAAGCTGGGGTATGAAATCCTGCTTAACGAAAGGACAAAGCAATACGGTTTTTATTTGTATAAGGGGAAAGACCTAACAGCAAAAAACAATGAGAGTAATACCCCCTGCATCTTTTCAAGGGACTTTGATAATGTAAACGAGCAGGAATACACAGCCAGTATAGAAAACTGCAAAAACTTTATCTATGTGCAGGGTGCAGCTGACGACAGCGGCAGCCAGCCAGTGACAACCGTAGATAAAGAGGGCGCAACAGGTCTGGAACTGGAAGAGGTTTTTTGTGATGCTACAGACATTGCAAGAAAATATACCAGCGGGGAAACCGAGATAACAATACCTTTGGAAACCTATATACAGATGCTTAGTACAAGAGGCGGGGCAGAGCTGGAAAGCTACGGGAAAAATATAAACTTTGTAAGCACCATTAATACCAATTCAAACCTAAAGTTTAAGCGGGACTTTAACTTAGGGGACAGAATTACTTGCAAGGAAACTAAGTGGGGCATACAAATAGATGCCAGAATAACAGAAGTGACGGAAACATACCAGAAAGGCAGCGAAACCATAGAGGCGACGTTTGGCGACAGCTTACCGACACTGGTAGACCAAATTAGGAAAGTGAGGTAATGGAAATGGCAAATTGCATACCGTTTAATGCCATAGAGCATGACAGAGTATACAAAGCCGAAGATTGGGCGTGGTATTTTGCTACGTTCATTGCAAACGGCGTTTTTCCAAAACCCAGCGACGGGCTGCAAGTCATAGCATATAACGGCATGGAAATTAGAGTAAACATGGGCTATGCGTTTATTAACGGCTATGCGTACAAAAATCCAGTAAGCCAGAGCATCACACTGGATACGGCAGAGGGAGCACTACACCGCATAGACAGAGTGGTAGTGCGCTGGGACTTACCAAAGAGAGATATATACTTAGCGGTATTAAAGGGCACGCCGTCAGCGAAACCAACGGCAGCAGCGGTTACACGGAATACGGAAATATGGGAGCTGGCACTAGCAGATATTTACGTAGGTAAAGGCGTTACGAGGGTACAGACCGCAAATATTACAGACCAGCGATTTAATAGCAGCGTGTGCGGTATTGTAACGGGTACAGTGGAAGAGATAGACCCAAGCGTACTTACAAAACAGTTTGACGATTTTTTCAATACCTACAGTCAAGCAGTGCTGGACGAATTTAGCGTATACAAGCAGGACATGGATAAGTACCTAAAAGACATTGCGGGGATTTACAACGAATACATAAGCAGAACAGAAAGCCTTTTTGCAGCGTATGAAAGTAAATTTGATGATAGGTACAATGCTTTTGAGAATGAGTTAGACCATAAGGAAAGCGAACTGCTGAACGCTTACACAGACTTTGTGGCTAAGATTACTCTTTTTCAGTCCGAAGCAGAGACGGAATTTAACACATGGTTTCAAAGCATTAAAGATAAGCTGGGAGAAGATGCAGCGGGAAGCCTGCAATTAGAAATTGACGGATTGACAGAGGCGGTGCAGCAATTAAGGCAGCAGGCAGAGAACAGCAGCACAGAAACAAAAGAGGCTTTAAATGAGCTGGACAAACGGCTTACGTTGGTGGAAAGCGGCTGGGGAATTAATTATAAACATGATGCCGTGTTAGGGCTTTGCTACATGGGAGCTGCATACATGAGCCAGCATTACGAAAGAACAGAGGAAACAGCGGTATTAGGGCTTGCCTATGCGGGCAACTCCTATCTGGCAAATACATTTTAAGAAAGAGGTAGACTATGAAAGGATTTCCAAAAACTTTAAAGACTAAAGAAGATTACTATAATTGCCTTGCAATGGTAGCGGGTGGAGAGCTGCCAGCAGCAGAATTGCTGGAAAAGATTGAAAGTCTTGAAAAGCAGCGTTATATACAGTGCGCTATTGTAGGGGTGGCAGAGGAAAAGAAAGCAGCCACTATTTACTACTGCGACGAGGCAGCAGTAAATATGAAATTCAAGGCAGGCGACGTAACAGGAACGATAACAGCCGTTACACATATACAGAGTGACGAGGCGAAAGCAAAAGGAGAGGAAAGCAACGACAGAACCGTATTAACTCTCTCTAAGAACATTACAGCAGGAAATACAATAATTGCGCTGGAAAAGGACGCAAAGGCAGCAGGAATGACTACAGACGACATTAACGCACTGAAAGGAGTATTAAAACAGTATGAGTAGATTATTGGTAGACGACATTACAAAAACAGACCGCAGGGCACTTTTAAACGTAAACAAAATGGCAACAATCAGCGACATTGTAGCGCCAAACAATGAGTATTTATACGCCAGTGGAGCTGACGAGCTTACTTTAGTTGACGGGTGCGTAATTGCTGTAGGCGGTGCGGGGATTTTCCAGACGGCAGCAACGAGATTGACCGCAGGAAATTTGGATATTGGCAGCGCATTTAGCGTGGGAAATGATTACTACGTTTATATCTGCGATAGTAGGGTAGATAGCGCAGACGAAACCTATATTATTTCTCTTAACTCTACGTATCCGTCTGGCTGGAACGCAAGTAATAGCCGTAAAATTGGCGGCTTTCATTATGGCAGATGCCGAAAGGTTGACAGCAATATGCAGCCAGTGAACGGCAGCGGCGTTATTTTTGGTACTGGCTGGGAAAGTGCGGTAAGCAACGGAATTGTACCACGCAGCGTATGGACATTGGGACACCGCCCCAAATGTAACCCAGAGGGCATGACGTACTTAGGTGGCGGCACATGGATTGATATTTACTTAAACTCTGACGACGGCGCATATGGCTTAAAGTCAGAATACAATAGCGCACCAATGACAGGCACAGAGGGCATGAACTGGTACACCTTTACCGAAAGGCTTATGAAGAGCGGCAAGCGCATGCCAGATTATAGTGAGTTTTGCGCTTATGCCTTTGGAAGTCCGCAGGGCTTAGCAGATGCAAATACAAACGCATGGAGCGCCAGCACCAATACGGGGCGTGGAGTGACTGGCAGCGTTGTAAATGCTGTTTCTACTGTAGGCTGCGTAGATGCCGTGGGGCGTGTGTGGGAATGGCTGAATGACCTTATAACAAGAGCGGAACACGTAACAGACGCAACTTATCACGCAACGCAGGCATGGGGCTGGGATTTGAAAAGCCCATTAGGCGACAAACACGGGAACATTTACCAGTATTATGCTTATTCTTTGGCAGCGCTGTTAGCGGGCGGCTATTGGGGCAATGGCGTTCCTGCGGGTTCCCGTGCCGTGTATTGCCACTATTGTCCGTGGGCTGTCCACGCGAGCATTGGGGTTCGTGGGGCGTGTGACTCCATGTAGAGGCGGGCGAAAGCCCAGCCGAAAGAGGGGAGTTTATGAGGCGTGACACTACAAGACAAAACAGACAGATTACACCAGAAAATATACGACTTCTTGCTATATATCTATCCACTGCTAAGTAAGTACCCAAAGTATGAAAAATTCAGCTTACAGACAGCAACCAGAAACGCAATACTGGAAATATTGTTAGAGGTTGTGAAATGGGATAAGACGGGGACGAAAAGCCATTTATATGCTGCGGACACGGCGTTACAAGAAAGCAAGGAGCTTATAAGGCTTGCAAATGACCTAAAGTATAGCGCCATGAACACGCAGCACTATGGAGAGAGCGGCAGAAAGCTAAAAGAAATAGGCATTATGCTGGGAGAACTGATAGAAGAGGTTAAGGCAAAGAAATAGCCTTTATATGGGGCAGCTGCTTACTACAGCCCTTTGGCAGCGCTGATAGCGGGCGGCAATTGGAACAATGGCGTTAATGCGGGTTCCCGTGCCGTGAATTGCAACAATTATCCGTGGAATGTCAACGCGAACATTGGGGTTCGTGGGGCGTGTGACTTAGTGAGAGCATTATAGGCTTAGCGTTTCTATGGAACACTAGCAAGGACACTGAATATAGGCAAGTGCTTAATATTCTATAGTCAGAGCGGTTGTCCCGCCGTAAGGCAAAGAGAAAAAATACGGCTGCTGGTTAGTAGCTGCGGCGAAAGGCAGGGGCTTGCAATATTGAAACGAATAGGGCACGTTACAAACAAAAGAGGGGATACAGTAACACTGGTAGAGGTTATGGCTGAATATGAGAACGTACAGAAAGCCTACAACAAAGCCAGAAAGTGCAAGAGGTACAGAAAAGAAGTGCTTATTTTTACAAAAGACAAAGAGGAAAATTTAGAAAAGGTACGCAATGACATTATCAATCTGACTTACAAGCCGAGCGAATACCGATACTTTAAAGTGTTCGAACCAAAAGAGCGGCAGATAATGGCGCTGCCTTTTTATGACAGAGTGATACAACATACCGTAAACAATGTGTTAGAACCTCTTTTCAATAAAAGGTTTATTTTTCATTCCTACGCCTGCCGAAAAGGCAAAGGCATGCACGGTGCATCTGATACACTAAAAGACTGGCTGCATGTGTGGCAGAAATTTCACCCAGAACAGCCGCTATATGTCATAAAGGCAGACATACACCATTATTTCCAAAGTATTAACCATGACGTGCTTAAGGCTGAAATACGCAAGGTTATAAAAGACACTGGCACTTTGAGACTGACGGACGAAATTATAGACCATAACGGGACAATGCCAGACGGCACAGGCATACCAGTAGGAAACCTTACAAGCCAGCTGTTTGCCAATGTATACCTCAATAGATTAGACCAGTATGTTAAGCATAATCTGGGCGCAAGGCACTATATGCGCTACATGGACGACTTTATCATATCAAGCCCAGATAAAGAGCAGCTGCGGTACTGGTTGGCAGATATTGAAAGGTTTTTGAGGGAAGAGCTGCGGTTAGAGCTTAACCCTAAAACTACAATTTTGGCAGCAAAAAACGGCATAGATTTTGTAGGATACAAGCACAGGGCTACGCATAGAAAGGTTAGGCGTGACAGTATCAAGCGTATCAAAAGAACAATTAAGAAGTACCAGAAAGGAACGATAACAAAAGAGCAGCTGCAAAAGAGTATAGACAGCTGGACGGGGCATGCAGGGCACGCAGACAGCTACCACTTACAAAAGAAAATTATAGCGCTGGCAGCTGATGCCATAAAGGCAGGGGCATAGCCAGCAAAGCGCAGGAGTGAGAGCATGAAAAGCTATTTATTAAGGGTAGTAGAAGAACAGCAGGAAACCATTGAAAAACAAGGCAGGCTTATTGCTGACTTAATAACCGCTCTGGAAAACTGGGAGCAAACGGCAGGATATGACGGCGCAGAACTGAAAGAGCGAGCAGAGGAACTGCAATAAGAGAAAGGTAGGAACTATGGAAATGAAATTTATGGAATTTATCAACGCAGGAACACATAACAAAATTATTCAGCTGGTAGTATTGGCTATCGTATTCGATACGATTTTTGGAGTATTACGGGCAATCAAAGAAAGAAAGTTCAATAGCTGCGCTGGCATCAATGGAGCAATCAGAAAAGTAGCTATGTTGATTTCTTTAGTGTTTATGCTGGCAATCGACTTACTGGTTAAAATAAATCTTATCGGATTTATCCCAGAGACGGTAAGGACTTATTTAGGACTTACAAGCGTAGGCGTAGCAGAATTTTTCTCTTTGCTTTACATTGCCTATGAAATTACAAGCATCTTTAAAAACATGACATTATGCGGGCTGCCAGTAAAAAGGGTATGGGAAAAAGTGAGAGCTTTTTTAACAAAGTATACAGATGAACTGCCAGACACAGACGAACTGGACGGCAGCGCAGGGGGAAAGGATACATACTCATACAAAAAAGAATAAAAGGTAACAGGCAGGCAAAGCGCTTACGGGAAACCGCAGGCGCTTTATTTTACCCAGAAAGGCGGTAAATATATATGAAAACAATCAATAAACTTTTGACGGGATACAATCACAATGCGGGAAATGCTTCACGAATTAAATATATTGTCATTCATTACGTGGGAGCGCTGGGCGGTGCAACGGAAAATTGTCAGTATTATGCTGGCGGCAACCGTAATGCGTCAGCTCATTACTTTGTAGGATTTGACGGGGCGATATGGCAGAGTGTGGAAGATGCTAACATAGCATGGCATTGCGGGGCGAATACATATAAGCATGCAGAGTGCAGAAACGCTAACTCTATCGGCATTGAAATGTGTGTGAGAAAGAAAAATACGGCAAGTCTGGGCGCTAATGATAAAGACTGGTATTTTGAGGACGCAACCGTAGAAAGTGCAGCGGAGCTGACAAGGTACTTAATGGAAAAATACAACGTGCCTGCGTCGAATGTGATAAGACACTACGACGTAACGGGCAAGGTTTGCCCTAACCCGTATGTATATAACACCACAGGGCATACATGGGAAGAATTTAAAAACAAAGTCAGCAGCGGCAGCACTGCAAGCGAAACAAGCACAGAAAAGACAATCTGGGACTTTCTGATAAGCAAAGGCTTAAACACATGCGCAGCAGCGGGCGTTATGGGTAACTTGCATGCTGAAAGCGGGCTTAATGCCTGCAATTTGCAAAACACGTATAATACCAAGCTGGGCATGAATGATACAGAGTACACGGCAGCCGTAGACAATGGAAGTTATAAGAACTTTGTAAAAGACAGTGCGGGCTATGGGCTGGCACAATGGACGTATTACACACGAAAGCAGGCGTTACTTGATTGCGCAAAGGCTGCGGGTGCTTCTATCGGAAATTTGAACATGCAGCTTTCCTTTTTGTGGCAGGAATTGCAGGGATACAAGTCAGTCATGGCAGCACTAAAGGGAGCAGGAACGGTGCAGGCGGCATCTGATGCGGTATTGACTGGATATGAGAAACCAGCAGACCAGAGCGAGGCAGTAAAGAAAAAGAGGGCTGAATACGGCGTAATTTATTACAACAAATATGCTGGGGACAGAAGCGGCAGCCAAGCAGAGGTAAAGGCAGCGGAGATTAAAACACCGTATAAGGTAAAGGTTGACACCTTAGACCTACGTATAAGGACAGGGGCAGGCACGAACTATGCAGCAACAGGGGAATACACGGGAAAAGGCACATTTACTATCACAGAAGAGAAAGAGGGAAAAGGCAGCGTGAAAGGCTGGGGAAAATTGAAGAGCGGCGCAGGCTGGATAGCTCTTGACTACTGCACAAAGATATAATATTGTATAGGGAGCGCATGGCTCATGGGCGGCATACCCTCTGATTTATTGAAAGGTAAAAAGCAGTGCTAAAAAGTGTCGGTGCTTATGAGTAACACTCTGGTAACAAACAATAGGGGGTTTAAACCTAGTAAAATCAAGGGCTACTGCTTCGATCCAGGAAGCTGCGGACGCTGGTAAGTTCTAAGGAATGTAGTGAAATTAAGCATTTGAGTAGTGATAAACATTGTACTAACGTTTGGAAATGTGTAGAATTAGTACATTGGAAAATATAAAAATGATAAGGCGCATTGTTCCTAATTTGGTCAGTGCGCCTTATTTTATTTTAGATAGTTTTGATTTTAACCGCTCAATATTTTTATGTGTATATCCCTTTGGGTTATATCAACAAGAAAACATGCGAGTATCAAAAAGAAAGGTCCAGCCCCTAGAGGCTGAACCGTTCAAGAAAAAATTTATTTACAGTATTGAGCAATCAAATTTAAAAGGTCGCTTAAGTTACATGAGTTAAAGTTGAAACACATATCACATATCCTCCTTTATAGTTTGTTTTCTTAAGAACAAGTTAATTGTAACACTAATGAAACAGAATTGTAATATTTAAAGACTGGTAAAAGAAACAGCCATTGGAAGATATGGAAATTCGGTGTGTTAGGGGTGACTCGTGAGTGACGCAATTAGGCGTTAATACATGATTGTATATTGGAAAATTTATATTGATAGTTAGCTTTGATTGGTGTATTCTTGTTTTAGAAAATCGAAATTTAGTATAGAAAATGCAACGGTAGATTATTTGCATTTTAGATAGGAGAGGTAATCGAAACGATATTATGTAATTCGAAAGTCAGTATCTTTGGAATATTGTTTAAATGGTTTGTTTTTTCGGGGCTTGGCTTGCGGCTTTTTTCCTCGGGTCTTAAACAAGCAATATCACCACTATTTACGGCAAAGGAGATTTTTAAGATTGACGATGATAAAAGCTTTACTATCATCCGAGAGCTTGGTTTTGCTAATATATGCTTTGGAATAACCATATAAAAAACTACTAACCTAAATACTCATAGTTAGTAGTTTTACTTTTTTTAGCTTATGTATCTGAGCAGAATTGTCTCAAGGGCATTTACCAGGCTTTTAATCTGTGTTTCTTCAATAGTAAGAGGTGGATAAAACCTCAATAAATTGGCAGGAACATTAGCGCCTACAATATAACCTGCTTCAAATAGTTCTTTGTGGACTTTTTCCAATGGAAAATCAATATCTTTCTCAAACTCTATTACAAACATCAACCCAACTCCACGGACTTCCTTAATGCATTTATACTTTTGAGATAGAGAGTTAAATTCAAAGTCTAAAATGGTACCCATTTTCGATGCTCTTTGTATAAGATTGCCGCTTTCAATAGTGGAAACAACTGTTTTTACAACAGTGCAGCCCAGAGGATCATTTTGGTGTGATTGAGCATATTTGAAGCCGGATTTTTCAGCGGCATCTGATATCTCTTTTGATAATGCAACAACACTGACGGGGTACCCGTTTCCGATACCTTTTCCTATAGAAATAATATCCGGATGGATATCATAATGTTCAAACCCAAACCATTTACCCGTTCTCCCGGTTCCTGTGGTTACCTCATCAACAACAATAATTCCGCCATTTGATTTTACTTTATCGGCTATCTCTTTAATCAAAGCTTTTTCAGGAAGTTTAACCGTACCAGAAGCATTACCCGGCTCAAAAATAAATGCGCCTATTTTGTCAAAGGGTACATCTGCTAAAAATTCATCTATATTTCCATCGTATTTTGATAAATCAAGGGAAATCCATTCTTCCTTATTTCGCGTTGCAGAAATACCGTAAGAGGATAGAAAATAATTATTCAGACAAAGAAAATAAGGTTTTTCCATAATCTTCTTGGCTAATTGAACTCCGAATTCGACAGCTTCACTGCCGGAACTGAGGAAAACACATTTTCCCTCATTAAAATGAAGTAATTCAAGAACCTTTCCGGCTGCTTCATCAACAACTTTTGTTGTATAGCGATAACCGGTATGACTAATATTCTTTAACTGACTTATTATTGCTTCATTTATTTGTGGGTTATTATGTCCTAATGCAGTACACCAGACACCGGATTCAAAATCCAGATATTTTTTTTCCTTTTCATCAAAAACATAACAATTATCACCAGAAACGATAGTGGGGTTAAGTACTTCATAATTACAGTTTAAAGTTTTCATGTTTTTCGCCTGCCAATCATTAAATTTTCTAGTACAGATTGTATTGATAATCTTCACAAATAGATTATCATACATCTAACTAACTATCAATATTCAATTATCCATGTTCAGTAAATATGGCAAACATTTAACATATTTGGGTACAAAGGCATACTATAGTTCAAAAAGGAAATTATTAAGTGGCTCGTGAAGAAAAAACACTTTTTTCTTTTGATTATCCAGAGATAAAAGCAGATATGTGTGTAACAGGTTGGACAAAGGTTCCGTGTCCAACATTGAGAAACCCGGGTAGAACGTGCAGGCAAGACATAAAGACTCCATGTACCAAGCGCAGAACAAGCAGATTTAGAGTATATGCATATGTAACATATCCTGACAACCTGGAGGAAGCAGTAAAAAAACAGATAGATGAGTGTCACAAAGTCGGTGTAGCTGCGGCTACAACAATTGTATACTCAGCAGCAACCGCTAGTTCGCTGGCAACACCAGTAGCTCAAATGTCTGCCGCAATAGCTTCTATACCCGCGGCATTACAGGCTTATGGAAAAGCATTCTGGGGATGTATCACATCATTATCAATTACAGACGCAATTAGGAATCAGATAAAATATGACATAACACATCAAACATTTAGTTTAAGTGATTGGAAGTAATTGCATTTTAGTGGTAAGTATTCAATATATGCTGCCACTAATTACATATATTTTTTGAAATTCAGAAAAGAGACAAGTTCCTGCAGGGCAAAGTGTAAAATAAAATTTAGTTGAAAAGTCGTACATTGAGAATTAAATATTGATAGTTAGCAGAAATTTTTGTATCATAAATGTATAAATTAAAATTTGATAGGGTGGAGGATATAACATTGAAACAGAACAAAGTTACATGGGATTATTTATGGTATGCATTATATGCGTTTGCAGGATTAGGAATAGAATTATTGTTGGTTGGGGTATTAGAGCCAATGCTCTTTGGCGGAGTGGGCAGCAATGACTATACTCCCATACAACGGATAATTCATTGGATTCTTACGATAATATGTTGGGGAGTTATGACCTTTTTTCTCATCAATAGTTCAAAGAAAAAACTCGATTTTGATGTTATATCAGTAACTAAGCCGACTAGAAAAGGGATTATGATAAGTATATTTTTAGCAATTGCTTGTATTGGAGTCAATGCATTTGATTGGGGTATTCTGAAAGTGGTTGGGGAATTTCAGAGTAAAGGGTTATTACTGTTTGTATTTCAGTATATTTACTATTGGTTTGAGGTGATGTTGGTAGTTCTGATTCTTGCTTTTGGTCAAAAATTCGGTGAAGCTTTGATGGGCAAAATGAGTTCAATTCCGTGGGGAGGTATTATTTTATGCTGTACATGGGGGGCGATACATACATTGACACAAGGAAGCCTTTATGTTGGGATAGGAGTTATGGCATTTGCATTGGTTTATGGTATGATATATCTACTACTGAACCGGAACTTTAAATATGCTTATATATTTATAGCACTGGCTTTTATGATATAGTAAAAAACATATAGAATCTTTACCTTTATAATGTTAGAGCGATTATAATTCTTAAATGTTAATAAAAATTGGACTTCGTGTGGTTTGAGTTAGAGTCTAATAAAATTAGAAAAGCATCCTTTTGGGTGCTTTTTGTGTGCCGAATATACACATTAAAGAGAAGAAAAAGCTGAAATTGTCTAAACTCTAATGATAACATAACAAATTGTCGATTATAAGACTTATATTTACATAATTTACCATATATAATTTAAAGAAAAACAAAGGGGATATAATCAATGAAAAAAATTAAAGTATTTTTAGGAACAGTTGCAATGGTTTCAATTTTAGGAATTACAAGCTTCGCAGCAATAACAACTACGCCAAAAGGGGTCCAAAAGCTAGATAGTGCAGATATTGTCGATGTTCTCAACAACAATGCCGATGTTCTGGATAACCATATTGGAGGAATTGCTAATGCAGATATTTTAGGACATGTTAAAATAGGAGCAGGCCTACAGGTATCAGAGGATGGAATAGCAAGTGTTAAAATAGCAAATGATTTAGAAACAGATGATACTGAAACGGCACTTTCCGCAGCTATGGGAAAAGAACTTTATTCAGAGTTTCAAGGGCTAGGAGATACACAAATAAAAATGCAGATATTTAACACACCGTCTGATAGCGGGTTTTATTATACAAATAGCTTTTATATACCTAGTAGCACAACAGTAGAAATTAGTAATGTAAATGTCTTTGGGGCTTCTGGAAATTTTGCAAATGATTTTAAATTATCACGCTATGGTAATTATCTAAGTTTTTATACAGGAAATAAAAATCTTGCCGGAAAGTCTTGTAATTTTGCTATTGTAGTAACTGAAAGCGAATAATAAATATTTTAAAAAATAAGAGCATACAAAGAGTGCTCTTATTTATTGACAAAAATATGAATGTTGCATGGAATATAATATTGATAGCTAGTAAGTATGGTGATATTCTACTCATGAGAATTGTTTCTATAATTAGCACAGGGGGGAAAATACATGGAAACATTAAAAGTTAAAAGCAATGCATTTGATGAGGGAGGGTGGATACCTGTAAGATATACAGCTCGAGGAGAAGATTTATCGCCGGAACTTGAATTAGTGGGTATCGCTCAAAATGCAAAATCTATTATGATTACTTTAGATGATGCATCACATCCCATATTTCCGAACTATAACCATTGGGTGATATGGAATATACCGGTACAGGAGGTTATTCCGGAGGGGATACCACGCGGCAGATCGGTAGATAGTCTAGGTGGTGCTGTCCAAGGGATTTCTTACGGAAGGAATAGGTATAAGGGGCCGAAGCCGCCATTCAAGGCTATCCACACATACGTGTTTACTGTATATATTTTAGATTGCAAAATAGACTCCGCGGCAAACAGTAAGAAGAGAGACCTGTTAAATAAAATGGACGGACATGTCTTACAGCGTGCAACTATTTCAGCTAAATTTCAAAGCAGAAGATAGTGAGCATAATGCGAAGCCAATAAAATAAAAATATAAAGAAAAATGAAAGGCAAGAATATCCATCCTCAAACTGCACATACTAATTCAAAACAAAGAGAGGTGGTAAAAAGGATTCCATGGGAAAAATCAAATCAGATATGAAGCAGATGGTCAATGATGTGCTTGATGAGACAAAGGAGACAACAAAAGAGGCAGCAGAAGGAGTGAAAAAGGGTGCTAAGACGGCAACTCAGATGGCTGGAAATGTCGCAGATAAAATGGAGGAAAGAATGAAGACAACAGCAAGACTTGCCGGAAAAGCTGTTGACAACCTAAGTCAAAGTATGAAGAACTTTTCTGATAAGGATGAATAACATACGGAAAATAAAGGCATAGCCAGGCGAGCTCGTTTGCCCGGTTATGCCTTTGCTCTGGATTGGCATCTTTAATATTTTTAGTAAAAAATAAATTTTATTTCTATATATATGCTTCTATAATACATAAAAACATTGCCCTAAGTTATATCTTGTATAACAAAAAGGTATACAACAAAACTGCGCCAACATTGACAAAGAAAGGAATCGTTGTTAGAATAAATATTAGTGAATTAAAAAATAGTTTAACAAAGAGAGTAGGTTTGCATATGAAAGTAAGAGTATTTTCCATGCTGGTAGATAATACCTCTGGTGTACTGAGCCGTATTGCTGGAATGTTTAGCCGCAGAGGTTATAACATAGACAGTTTGACCGTTGGTGTTACAGCAGATCCACGATTTTCAAGAATGACCGTTGTTGTGAGTGGCGACGAACCTATTTTGGAGCAGATTGAAAAACAGCTTCGAAAGCTCGAGGATGTGAGAGATATCAAGAAGCTGGATGAAGGAGAATCTGTTTGCAGAGAGCTTATTTTGCTAAAGGTCAAGGCGGGTACGAAGGACAGGCAGGCGATTATTGCAATTGCAGATATTTTCAGAGCTAAGATAGTGGACGTGGCAACCCAGTCGATGGTTATCGAGCTGACAGGAAATCAGTCAAAGCTGGAAGCTTTTATCGGTCTGTTGGAGGGCTATGAGATATTAGAGTTGGCGAGAACCGGTATTACGGGCTTATCCCGCGGCAGTGATGACGTAACATATTTATAGCCACAGCTTATCTGGGGCAATTCATAAATATATTGAAAAATCAAGAAAGTTCATAGAAATCGATGAATTTTCAAATCAATTAATTCTAGGAGGAATAGTAAGATGGCTAAAATTTATTATCAAGAGGATTGTAACTTATCAATATTAGAGGGTAAAACAATCGCTATTATTGGCTACGGAAGTCAGGGACATGCGCATGCTCTCAATGCAAAGGAATCAGGCTGTGATGTCATTATCGGACTTTATGAAGGAAGTAAGTCTTGGGCAAAAGCAGAAGCACAAGGATTTAAAGTATATACAGCAGCAGAAGCAGCTAAAAAAGCAGATGTCATCATGGTTTTAATCAATGATGAGAGACAGGCTCAGATGTACAAAGAAGCAATCGAGCCAAACTTAGAAGAAGGAAATATGTTAATGTTTGCACATGGTTTTGCAATCAACTTCAAGCAGATTATTCCGCCTAAAAACGTTGACGTAACGATGATTGCGCCTAAGGGACCTGGACATACAGTAAGAAGTGAATATCAGGTAGGCAAAGGTGTTCCTTGTCTGGTTGCTGTTGAGCAGGATGCATCCGGTAAGGCAAAGGATAAGGCATTGGCTTATGCATTGGCAATCGGTGGAGCAAGAGCCGGTGTTCTTGAGACAACTTTCAGAGTAGAGACAGAGACAGATCTTTTTGGTGAGCAGGCTGTACTTTGCGGCGGTGTTTGTGCATTGATGCAGGCAGGCTATGAGACATTGGTAGAAGCTGGATATGAGCCGGAAAGTGCTTATTTTGAGTGTATCCATGAAATGAAATTAATCATCGACCTGATTAACCAGAGCGGTTTTGAGGGAATGAGATATTCTATTTCTAACACAGCAGAATATGGTGATTATATCACAGGACCTAAAATTATCACAGACGAGACAAAGAAGGCTATGAAGCAGGTGTTAAAGGAGATTCAGGACGGTACTTTCGCAAAAGACTTCTTATTAGATATGCAGTCAGCAGGACAGGTTCACTTCAACGCAATGAGAAAAATTGCAGCAGAGCACCCTTCAGAGGCAGTTGGAAAAGAGCTTCGTAAATTATATAGCTGGAATAAAGAAGAAGACAAATTAATCAACAACTAATTATAATTAAAATAAAAGCTTTTGAAATTTTAAACGATTTCAAAAGCTTTTTATTTTATAGGAAATTGTTATATACATTCTTTGGCCTTAGATAGCACCCTCATATTCCTGAAAGGAACGAATGAAGTTTTCGGCGGCGGAAGAGAGAGGGATGTTTTTGGAGTATGCAAAGCCGATTTCACGCTTATTAAGAGGCTGCTTCAGGGGAATTTGAACCAATGTTTTGTTTTGCAGGTCAAGCTTTACAAATTCCTTGATGACACAGGCGACTCCAAGTCCGATTTTCGCAAACTCGATGAGCAAATCCATTGTACTAATCTCAATTAAGTTATTTGTTTCAATCATATTTTCAATCAGATAATCATCGATGTATTGTCTTGTCATGTTCTCCTTGTTCAGCAGCATAAGCGTTGCGGTTTTGAAAATATCATTGCTTCCCACAGCGTCTCGTATTTTTAAATTGTTGAGGTAAGTGTTTGTGGCGACAAAGATATCCTCAATTTCCCCCAGGGAGTAGAAGTCAATGTTTTTCAGCGTATTAGACTTGCCAATAAGCCCGATGTCAATTTTGTTTTCCTCCAGCAGTTGAAGTGTTTTGTCGGTGGATTGACATTCGATTGTGATTCTAATATGAGGGCATTGCTCGATAAATTTCTGTAAATATGGCAAAAGTACATATTTACAGAGGGTGGTGCTCACGCCGATGGTGATATGTCCGATATCCAGCTCTTTAATCCGTTTGATTTGTTCCTCGGCGGTTGAGATGGTGGAGAAAGCAGAGTCCAAATATTTGAAAAGAATGCTTCCCTCTTCGGTAAGCTGAACACCTCTAGAATTTCGAAAAAACAGTATCGTATCGAGACTTTGCTCCAGCTTTGTGATGGATTTACTGATTGCTGGCTGGCTGATGTAAAGCTCCTTTGCTGCCTTTGAGATATTTCCGGCTATTGCCACAGTATAAAAAATTTTATAAAGAGATAAATTTTGGTCCATTGATTTTTCCTCGCTATTTGATATTGGTAAAGAACTAGAGGAACAAAAGCACCGATGGTGCAATTTCGATACAGGATACGACAGTGTCTGGGTAAGCGAGCTTCCCCAGGCACTGTCATACCCTGCATCAAAGTGCTTCGCACTTTTTGCCCTCTAAGCCTTGTGACGAATACGTAAATACGTGAGTAGCAAATGATAAATTTAGTACGTTAGCAATAAAGTTACCATAACGCAGTGTTATAACAAGTATTCATATTATGTATTTTAATTATAACAGTTAATATGGTAAAATATCAATAATAAATATTACTCGAATGGGTATAAAGGAGGAAATTTGATATGGGTATGACCATGACGCAGAAAATATTGGCGGCACATGCAGGACTTTCAGAGGTGAAAGCGGGGCAATTGATAGAGGCTGATTTGGATCTTGTACTGGGAAATGACATCACTTCACCGGTTGCGATACATGAGATGGATAAAATGAAAGTGACAACCGTGTTTGATAAGGATAAAATAGCTTTGGTTCCGGACCACTTTGTACCGAACAAGGATATAAAATCAGCGGAGCATTGCAAATGTGTGAGAGAATTTGCGGCAAAGCACGATATTACAAATTATTTTGAGGTGGGAGAGATGGGAATCGAGCATGCCCTTCTTCCGGAAAAAGGTCTGGTTGTTGCGGGTGATGTTGTAATCGGTGCGGATTCTCATACTTGCACGTATGGAGCGCTCGGAGCGTTTTCAACGGGTGTCGGCAGCACGGACATGGCAGCGGGCATGGCGACGGGTAAGGCTTGGTTTAAGATTCCGTCAGCAATCAAATTTAACTTGGTTGGCAAGTTTTCCAAATGGGTAAGCGGAAAAGATTTAATTCTTCACATCATTGGTATGATTGGCGTTGATGGTGCACGTTATCAGTCGATGGAATTTGTGGGAGAAGGCGTGGCAAATCTCACGATGGACGACCGTTTCACTGTCGCGAATATGGCGATTGAGGCAGGTGCAAAGAACGGAATTTTCCCGGTGGATAATTTGGCAGAGGCTTATATGAGAGAACATTCCAAGAGAGAATATAAAATATACGAGGCAGATGCGGATGCAGAGTACGAGCAGGAATTTACAATCGACTTATCAGAATTAAAGCCTACTGTGGCATTCCCGCACTTACCGGAAAATACAAGAACGATTGATGAGGTTGGCGATGTAAAAATTGACCAGGTTGTAATCGGCTCCTGTACAAACGGAAGATTGGATGATATGAGAATTGCAGCAGAAGTATTGGATGGTAAAAAGGTAGCAAAGGGAATCCGCTGTATTGTTATTCCGGCAACACAAAAAATTTATTTGGATGCCATCAACGAAGGCTTAGTCCAAATTTTCATCAATGCCGGCGCAGTTGTGAGCACTCCGACCTGTGGTCCTTGCCTTGGCGGATACATGGGTATTCTGGCAGAGGGTGAGCGCTGTATATCCACGACAAACCGAAACTTTGTAGGACGTATGGGACATGTGAAGTCAGAGGTTTATCTTGCAAGTCCTGCGGTAGCGGCAGCAAGTGCAATTACGGGCAAAATTTCATGTCCTTGTGAGGAAGAATAGGAGGGAACAGAATGAAAGCAAACGGAACCGTCTTTAAATTTGGCGATAATGTAGATACGGATGTTATTATTCCGGCAAGATACTTAAATTCATCCGATCCGGCGGAGCTGGCACAGCACTGTATGGAGGATATTGATAAAGATTTTGTAAAAAAGGTGAACAAGGGCGATATTATTGTGGCAAACAAGAATTTTGGCTGTGGATCATCCAGAGAGCACGCGCCAATTGCAATCAAAGCAGCCGGAGTGAGCTGTGTAATTGCAGAAACCTTTGCACGTATTTTTTACCGCAATGCGATTAACATCGGACTTCCGATTATCGAGTGCCCGGAAGCGGCACAGGGAATTGAAGCAGGAGATGAGATTGAGGTGGATTTTGACAGCGGTGTGATTTATAACAAAACAAAGAACGTAAATTATCAAGGTCAATCCTTCCCTGAGTTTATGCAGAAGATTATTGCGGCAGAGGGTTTGATTAACTATATTAATACAAAATAATTATGAGCTAATACAGAAAGGCACTTCTTCGGAGGTGCTTTTTTTATATCGTAGGAAATTGTTAGATCTTTTTGACAGAAAGTCGGTTTTTTTCAACTTGTTTGTTGGATAATTCCATGGTTATATTGGAAGCTATTCATTAATATTAGGGGTGTAACGAGTAAAATTTACCAAAAACAAATAAAGGAGAGAGGGCAGACTTATGAAAGTCAGGAGAGGACTACGAAAAAGAGTTATTGCGGGATGTCTGGTAATGGAGATGATATTTGGGGGAATATTTGCCATACCGGTACAGGCAGAGGAAGAGACAGTTGCAACGAATATGCAGTCTATTATAGCGGTTGCAGGAAACAGTGAAATGAAGACCTACGGGGAGCAGGTAGAAAGCGGGACAGTTCCGACCGTTACGGATGAGGATACACCGGAAGGAACCGGAACCAGCTATTATGTAGATGCAGAAAACGGAGACAATACAAATTCTGGTACATCTAAAGAAGCGGCATGGAAGGATTTTGAACCGGTCAATGCCAAAGAATTTGAAGCGGGTGACCGCATTCTTTTAAAAGCGGGATGTGAATGGTCAGAGACGACTCTGCACCCATTAGGCTCGGGTACAGCAGATGAGCCGATTATATTAAGCAGCTACGGTGAGGGAAATATGCCGAAGCTTTCCGGAAATGCGCAGGTTGAGGATGTTGTTTATCTCTATAACCAGCAATACTGGGATATATCCAATCTTGATATTTCCAATACAGCGCCGGCACTTTCCGGTCTGGCAAGCATTGCAGTAAATAATACAAACGGTTCTGCACTGTCTGATGTAAGAGGTTTGCACGTTGCCGGACAGGATGGAGGACAGCTAAATGGCTTTGAGATTCATAACCTTTATATTCATGATGTGACAGGTGAGGATTGCTGGATCAGCGGAACAGATGACGGCGCAACACCGGGTATCACAAAGGGAACCGGCTGGGATAAATCAAAGAAAACCGGGGCTATCATCTTTGAGACACTTCAGCCAAACGTGGCAGATGCACAGCCAACAACGTTTCACGATGTCACGATAGAAAAAAATGTTCTTATCGATAATTCCTTTGGAGGTATTATTTTCAAGCAGTGGAAGGGTGACAAGGCAGATTCTTCGGAACCGGGCTATAATGTACAATGGGCAAACGGAGACGATTCGCTGAAAAAACCGGCATATGCAAGTGAAAATTGGAATCCGCATACCAATGTTGTCGTTCAGGATAATTTTTTGAGCCATGCAGGTTCTGAGTATGCATGTGATACAATTTATCTGACCAGTGTTCAGGGTGCTGTCATTCAGCGAAATGTTTCAAAAGAGGCGGGAACAAGTGCCATAGAGCTTTACTATGCAGATGATGTAGCCATTCAGTATAATGAAATATATGGTGTGCGGGCGAAAGCAGGTGGTGCAGATTCCAATGCGATTGATCCGGATAAAAAGGCAACAAACGTAATCATTCAGTATAATTATACACATGAAACAGGCGATGGAATTTTATTATGTGGCTTTATATACGGAACATCAGTTGTTCGCTATAACGTAGTGCAGGATGCTTCAAAACGTTATCTCAATCCGCATGGCGACAGAGGCTATAATTATATTTATAACAATATTTTTTACAATACCGTTGAAGCTTCAACCGTTAATTTTGTAAATTCATCAGGAGGTTCAAGCTATCATTCGAACACATCAAATATGCATTATTTTTCAAACAATATTTTTTATAATGCAGCAAGTAAAACTACCAGTGCAGTGCTGGCAGAGGGAACAGGTCTTAGCTACAGCAATAACTGCTATTATGGAAAAGGAACCAGCAGTGTATCAAGTGATGGGAATGCATTGACGGTCAATCCGCAATTTGCAAATAGTTCAGTTGACAGCATTGAAAATCTAGGTAACTTTTCACTGGCAGAAACATCACCGTTAATCAACCAAGGAATTGACATGGATGCAAAACTTGCAGAGGCTGGATTTGTATTTTCGAGTGCCATTCTTGGAACGACGGACTTATTCGGCAACAGCATTTATAATGATGATCCGGATATCGGTATTTCAGAGTTTCAGGGACAAGAGGGCTATGGTACGATTCATGGTTATGTCTATGACGAGTATGGCTATAAGATTTCCGGTGCGACGGTTACATTAAATGAAACAACGACGACGCAAACCGATGAAAATGGATATTATGCATTTGCCTCGGTTGTAGAGGGTAGTTATAATATTACTTCGGCTATGGACAAGTATGCGGATGGTAAGGTAGAGACAGTGCAGGTTTCCGGCACAAAAGTAGTAAATCAAAATCTTACACTCGGAGAGAGCCAAGCTACTACCGGAACAATAACCGGTATTGTAAAAAATGCAAATGGTGTAATAGCAGGAGCGACCGTCAGATTAGGTGAAATCATGACGACACAGACTGATGGCAGCGGAAGTTTTACTTTCGGTGAGGTTCCGGTCAATCTTGGGGCTGGATATACTCTTACGGTAGAAAAAACAGGTTATATTACCGTGAGCAAGGAAAATGTACTGGTTCGTCCAGCAACCGCAACAACGCTCGAACTGGTTATGTCAAAGGATATCAGCGCTACAAGCTATTTGATAAATGAGGATTTCGACCAATATACCATAGGAGATTTTACGGGAAATGATGTGCTTCATGTGTATAATACTGCCTCTGCCAATACAATTGCGGTGGTGGAAGACAGCGAGGCAGCCGGAAATAAATATATGCAACTGACAAAAACAGCAAGCGGAAGCATGAATTTATATAATTCTCAGGCTTTGAATCTTAGCGGAACCGTTACAATTGAAGCAAGGTTAAAAAGAATAAGCAGCGGCGGCAGCGCCAACCAAATCGGTATGTACTCTTATAATACGGCTGATTGGAAAAATACAGATCCTGCAACCAATGCCAACCCAATTGCAACATTTGCACATTCAAAAGGAAATATTATAACACATAATGTAAAAGGTGCTTCCAGCACTGTTAATGCAAAGGCATATACAATTGGAAAGTGGGATATTGTACGAAATGTTGTGAATGTAGATACAGGTACCTTTGATTTTTACGTGAACGATATGACAACACCGGTGCTGAGTAATCAGCCATTGCGAACACAGGATAAGAAGCTAGATTATTTTAATTTCTTTTCGAATGGCACAAATACAGGAGATCTTTGCATAGATTATTTCCGGGTATGCGTAGGTGCGCCATATGACTATAATGATGCAACCCTTTTTGATCTGTCTGCAAATGATGTTGTGATAGACAGTACGGGAGATACAACCTATGCAGCAACTGTAGATTCAGAGACGGCATCCATCTTTTTAACACCTACGATTGGTTTTGGAAGCTGCAAGATTAACGGCACTACATACGATGGAAGCAATCCGGTTGAAGTGGAGCTGAATACGGGAATCAACACAATTTTGATTGTTGTGACGGCTGAGGATGGAACGACAACAAAGGAATATACGTTGGAAGTGGAAAAAGAAGATGCGAGTACATTGGCTTATTTAAAGACACTTTCTATAGAAGGTATTGCATTTTCGCCTGAATTTAAACGGGATATAGAGGAATACAGCGCGACCGTGGCTGCGACAGTGAATTCCATTTCCGTAAATTATGAAAAAGCTTCCACGGGATGCAGCATAGAGGCAAAATTAAATAACAAAGCATGTGATTTGTCAAACCTGACTTTGCAGGAAGGAGACAATGTAATTTCAATTATAGTTGGTTCACAGGATGGTACGAATTTTATGACATATGTCATTACTGTGACAAAAAAAGCGGCAGAGGAACCGGAAATTAAGACCTTTACCGTTAACTTTGAAACAAACGGAGGAAATAGCGTTGCATCCCAGAAGATCGAATCCGGAAATGTGATAGCAGAGCCTGCCGTTCCGGTAAAAGCCGGATATACTTTTGCAGGCTGGTATAAGGACAGCGCGTTCTCAAGCACATGGAACTTTGCAAGTGATAAGGTAACCGCGGATATAACCTTATATGCGAAGTGGTCGAAAAATGCAGAAAAACCGATTGTTGAGACTCCGGCAGTTAAGGTATCAAGTATCACAATAAGCGGAAACGCCTCCGTTATCGGTATCGGTACAAAAAATAACTTAACCGCAACGGCAGCACCTAACAACGCTGAGAATAAGGCTGTTACATGGTCAACCTCAGACAGTAAAATAGCAACCGTAGACCAGAGTGGTGTTGTGACCGGAAAGAAAAACGGAACAGTGACAATCACAGCTACAGCAGCCGACGGAAGCGGAATAAAGTCCTCTTGCCAGATAACCATAGGTTATAAAATTACTTATAAGTTAAACGGGGGAACGAACAACGAAAAGAATTTGTCCGGCTTTGTAGGCAATAAAGCAGTGAAGCTACAGACACCGACTCGGACGGGCTATACCTTCAAGGGCTGGTACACAGACAAGAAATTCAAGACCAAAATAACACAGATTAAGAAGGGAAGCAAAAAAGCAATCACTGTCTATGCAAAGTGGGAAAAGATAACGGTTGATAAGGCAAGCATCAGCAGCCTTAAAAATTCAGGTAAGAGCACGATGAAGCTTACAATAAAGGCAGTGAGCAAGGCAAAAGGATATGAGGTTGTTTATGCGACAGACAGCAAGTTTAAGAAGAATGTAACCACAACCCTTATAAAAGGAAAGAGTACAACGATTAAAAAGCTGACAAAGGGCTCGACCTATTATGTAAAAGTAAGGGCATATAAGGTGGATGCTTCCGGTAACAAAATATACGGCAAGTATAGCGCCGTAAGCAAAGTAAAAATAAGTAAATAGAATTTCTGAGACAATTTTTTGTCAAATATTGTAAAAGGTTATTTGATATAGTTGTTGAAAAAAAGGAGATAATATAGTATAATTACATTAAATTAATTCCTGAGGTGTTCGACACCCTGCTATTTTGAACCTACATTTGAATTAAAGGGATTCCTATATCGCTGTTATGATGTCAAGCCTCCTTTGAGTGGACGGCAGAAGAGCAGGTGCGGATACCCACCTAGCTTGGCTAGGCGTCAAAATCGCAGGAAACGGCATTTTGGGACTTTGCAAAAGAATGATTAAATACAAAAGACTTTAAAGCACGAAAGAATTTTAAAGTACAAAGGTATATAAAATACAAAAGATGTTATACTAATGATGAAAAAAAGCAACTCTAGTTCACTAGATGTTGCTTTTTTAATATCATAGAAAATTCATTCGGATTTCTTATTATAATAGAAAAAATATGAAATAATTTGTAAAATATATTTGATTTATGTAAAATAGTTTGCTATACTCTTCAATGGTAAAAAATATAACTTACAAGGAGTGATTAACTTGATAGAAAAATTATTCAAGCTGAAGGAGAATAATACTAATGTAAAGACAGAAGTATTAGCCGGTATTACCACCTTCATGACAATGGCATATATACTTGCGGTAAACCCAAGTACTATGACCGCATTTAACGATATTTTAGGACTGGCACCAGGGGATCAGATGAATCCGAGCGGTGTATTTATTGCAACTGCATTAGCAGCCTGTGTTGGTTCCATACTGATGGCGTTAATAGCAAACTATCCGATTGGACTGGCACCGGGTATGGGATTAAATGCATATTTTTGCTATACCGTTGTAGTTTCAATGGGATATTCATGGCAGACGGCGTTGGCAGCTGTATTTGTAGAGGGTATTATATTTATTGTGTTATCTCTGACAAAAGTTCGAGAGGCACTGTTTGATGCGATTCCTCAGACATTAAAATATGCAGTGAGCTGCGGTATCGGTTTGTTTATATCTTTTATCGGCTTTCAAAATGCCAAAATTGTAGAGCATAATGAAGCTACGCTGCTTGAATTTCATAAATTTTCAAAGGAAACCTTTAACACAACAGGAGTTGGCGTTATATTGGCATTGATTGGAATTATCCTGACAGCCGTATTTTTGATTAAGAAAGTAAAGGGCGGTATCTTGTTAGGTATTGTCAGCACTTGGGTATTAGGTATCATCTGCCAGTTGACTGGAATCTATAAGGTGGATGTGGCAGCAGGTGTGTATAGCTTACTTCCTGATTTTACACAGGGCTTTCAGATCACTTCCATTAAAGATGTTGCATTTAAATTAGATTTTTCCGATATGCTTTCGATTAATTTCGCCATTGTAGTGTGCTCCTTTTTATTTGTAGAGTTATTTGATACACTTGGAACCTTGATTGGTGTTGCGACAAAGGCAAACATGCTTGACAAGGATGGCAAGCTTCCTAGAGTCAAAGGAGCTATGCTTGCAGATGCGATTGCGACAACGCTTGGAGCTCTGTTTGGAACTTCAACTACAACAGCATATGTAGAAAGTGCAACAGGTGTTTCGGAGGGCGGAAGAACCGGTTTGACAGCTCTTACAACGGGTCTGTTATTCGGACTTTCCATTTTCCTGTCTCCACTCTTTTTAGCGATTCCATCTTTTGCAACTGCTCCGGCACTTATTATTGTAGGATTTTACATGATGGGCTCCATTAAAAAGATTGACTTTGATGATATGGCAGAGGCAATTCCGGCATTTATCTGTATTCTTGCGATGCCGTTTTTATACAGTATCTCAGAAGGTATTTTCTTCGGTGTAATCTCTTATGTGTTAATCAATGTGCTTTCAGGTAAGGCGAAAGAGAAGAAGATAAGCTTGATTATGTATATTTTGGCGATATTGTTTGTATTGAAATATATATTCTTATAAAAAAGTTTGTGGTATATACTAAGGCATCAGCAGAATATCAATTCTGCTGGTGTTTTTTTACATCATAAGAAATTCGACAAAAAAATACAAATTTGTAAAAATTGGATAATCATGATAGAATGGTATAAAAAATGTTATATTATTTTTATTAGCCTAATATATTGAGATATATGTGAAGAATAATAAAAAGCTACGAAACAGTATGGGGGATAATATGGCTGATAAATATCGTTTTAAAATTAAAATAGCGCTAATTGCAGTTGGGATACTGATTTTAGGAGTTATTATTATAAAAAATATCACAAATATAGAAGGGCCGTTGGAGACTGCAAAGTGCATTTCTATTGAAGATGTATCAGATATGCTGATTTTTACCGGAAAAGATGCGGATACATGGACTTCGCTGCTAGGGAAAACAGGTAAGGACTACTTGACAAACAGTGATGTGCAGAAAATTCTGGATACGCTTCAGGTGGAGGAAAAGGCGAAGGAAGAGTACGTTGAAGCCAGCCCTAAGGAATTTGTGACAAAAGATAATTGGCTTGCACTCTATGATAAAATTTTGGAAAGCCTTGATACGGAAAAAAAGGTTTCTTACGGAGACGTATTTATTTTGGCAGACAGCAGCAACATAGATACATTGAGCGATAATGAGATATATACGGACAAGGGTATTTATACATGGAAAAACAGCCGTTTGCTTACTGACTATTTATATCGCGGCTGCAACGTTATTTTATATGAGAATGAGATTATCTATGTAGTAAAAAACCTAGAGACTGAATATGAACTGCATAATGTTTATTTTGTGCTGGGAGATGAGGAAGGCTTCCGAATTTTCAATGACGGAAAATATTTTCAATATACAAACCGACCGTTGGAGGAAAAGATATCCTCCGCAATCGGAGACATTGTATTTAGTCAGGGAGAAATTAAGCAAATTAAAATAAAAGGGGACAAGATAAGTGGCAAGCTGCTGGCAGTTAAGGCAGATAGTCTTGAAATTGAAGACTATGGCGAAGTACCGCTGGAGGAAGGATTTAAGGTATATAAGGAGTATGGGCAGCTTGAGGAATTGAGCATAAATGACCTTTTAGTTGGTTATAATGTTACCGAATTTATTGTTGCCGACGGAAAAATCAGTGCCGGTCTGATTATGAAGGACTTGGTTGTAGATAACATAAGGGTTTTGATTAAAAACAATAATTATGAAAATATTTTCCACGAAAATGCAGTTGTGACAGGGGACTCTGATTATACGATTTATTATGGTGACAAGGAGGAGAAGCATACTGCAAATGAAGAGGTCAGCATAGATGCAGACAGTGAGCTGTGGGAAACAGGACGTATTAAGATTGTGCCGGATATCCTGTCAGGAAAAATAACGCTTTTGTCGGTGGAGCGTGCAACGGGAAATCCTTCTTACCGCGGTTCGATTGAGATTGTGAAGGATGACAGCGGACTTATTATTATCAATGAGGTGTCGATGGAGGAATATCTCTATATGGTAGTGCCGAGTGAGATGCCGGAGAGCTATGGAATAGAGGCGCTTAAGGCGCAGGCTGTCTGTGCCAGAAGCTATGCCTATATTCATATTTTGGATAATGCTTATTCCCAGTATGGGGCACAGGTGGATGACAGCGTGAGCTATCAGGTTTATTCCAATCAAGGAGAATCAGCACTTTGTACGCAGGCAGTGAAGGAGACCTATGGGCAGGTGCTTGAGAAAGATGAAAATGTCATTGAAACCTACTATTTTTCCACCTCAAGCGGTCATACGACGGACAGTGAGGTGTGGGTAAACCAAAATGAGGAAGACAGAAGCTATTTACAGCCGAAATTTATCGGTGAGGAGGACAGCGACTTAGATTTGACCGATGAGACGGTGTTCTATGATTTTATCACAAAGGACATTTACGATGCATTTGAGGGTGATGAACCTTGGTATCGTTGGACCACGACAATTCCTGTATCCACGCTGTCAAACACGTTAAATTCCAGAGTGGCAGCCAGATACGAAGTGAATCCGGAGTTGATTCTCGTGAAAAATAAAGACGGAGAATATGAGAGCAAGGCAATTTCCAATATCGGAATCATTAAGAATATTACAGTAATACACCGGAATGCAGGTGGAGTTTTAGATACTGTTGTAATAGAAGGCACAAAAGAAACAATTAAGGTAAAAACAGAATATAATATCCGCTATCTGCTGGCGCCGATATCGACACAGGTGACAAAGTCAGACGGCAGCGTGATTGACAGTTTTTCCCTGCTTCCGAGTGCTTACTGTATCTTTGAAAAGGTTTATGATAACAAGAAGCTGACCGATTTTAAGATAACCGGAGGCGGCTACGGCCATGGCGTCGGAATGAGTCAGAACGGTGCAAAGATTATGGCAGCAAAGGGTTACAGCTATGATGAAATACTGAAATATTTCTACAGCGGTGTTGACTTTGAGAGTATCTATTAATACATGAGTGGAGGAGCGACATGAGATTCATATTACTAGTTAGGGATTTTTTAAGAAAATTAAAGGAAGATCATATCAATGCGTATGCTGCCCAGACGGCGTATTTCCTGATTTTATCCTTTATCCCGTTTATCATGCTGCTTTTGACTTTGATACGGTATACACCTGTCACAAAGGCAGATTTACTTACCACGGCGGTGGATATTCTTCCTTCCTCGATTGATCCGATGGTAATTTCGATTGTGGATGAGGTTTATAATAAATCAGGTGCTATTATTTCCATTTCGGCTATTGCCGCAGTGTGGTCTGCGGGAAAAGGTGTTATGGCAATTATTCAGGCATTAAATACAATTAACGACGTGGAAGAGCGGCAGGGATATGTTATAGTGAGGCTTAGAGCGGCATTTTATATGATAATTTTTGTGGTGGCGGTTGTGCTTTCCCTCATCATTGTCGTATTCGGAAATAAGATTTTACTTATTATTGAACGGCAATATCCGCTTGTCAGTACGCTTACCGGACTGCTGGGGCAGGTAAAGAACTTTGCGGTGCTGGGCGTTTTAACTCTTTTGTTCTGGATTATGTTTAAGTTTATTCCGTGGAAGAAGGCGAAGAGAACGAAGCAGCTTCCGGGTGCGGTCATTGCATCGGTTGCATGGACTCTTTTTTCCTATGGATTTTCCATTTACATTGATGTGTCTGCCGGTTTCTCCAATATGTACGGAAGCCTTACGACCATCATACTTGTCATGCTGTGGCTTTATGGATGTATGTATATTATGCTTGTGGGGGCGGAAATCAATGCCTATTTCCAAGACATTTTCCAGGAGAGGCGGAGTATTTTCCGAAATTAAACTTGACACAAATTTGGAATGTGTTAAAATAGAATACAGATTAAAGGAAAAAACTATGATGGTGTGTGTATTCGCACAAGTAGATGATTATTTTCTTTCAGAGAGAGGGAGTCACCGGCTGTAAGCTTCCTTAAGTTCAGATAATGATTGAATTTCCCACCGGAGTTGTATTCTTGAAATAATAGTAGAGAATAACGTTCGTGCGCGTTAAGCACAACTGAGTGCCTGCAAGAAGTTGTTGCAGGAATTAGGGTGGTACCACGGAATTTTAAACTTCGTCCCTTTTGGGGCGGAGTTTTTTTGATTCAAAGGAAAGTGCACGCTCGGGCGCGAAGTGTGAGTGAACTCACAATTTCTTATTCCACAACAAGAAAGGAGATTTATAATGAAGGATAAACTTCAAAGTATCAAGGAAGAAGCATTCAAACAGATTCAAGGTTCAGAGGCATTAGACAAATTAAATGAGGTAAGAGTTGCGTTTTTGGGTAAGAAGGGTGAACTTACGGCAGTGTTAAAGTCCATGAAGGACGTACCGGTGGAAGAAAAACCGATGGTAGGTCAGATGGTGAACGATACAAGACAGGCAATTGAGGAATTTTTGGAGGAGACGAAGAAAAAACTTGAGAAGGCTGTGCTGCAAGCAAAACTTGAGAACGAGGAAATTGATGTAACATTGCCGGCAAAGAAGAATTACATCGGTCATCGCCATCCGAATACGATTGCGCTTGAAGAGGTGCAGAGAATTTTCATCGGCATGGGCTATGAGGTTGTAGAAGGACCGGAAATCGAAGAGGATTACTATAACTTCGAGGCGTTAAATATTCCGGAAAACCACCCTGCAAAGGATGAGCAGGACACATTCTACATCAACAGCAATATGGTACTTCGAACAGCAACTTCACCGGTACAGGTTCGAGTGATGGAAAAGGGTGAGCTTCCTATCCGTATGATTGCACCGGGAAGAGTATTCCGTTCTGACGAGGTGGATGCGACTCATTCTCCAACCTTCCACCAGATAGAAGGTCTTGTTATCGATAAAAATATTACATTTGCTGACTTAAAGGGAACCTTGGCAGAATTTGCAAAGGAATTGTTTGGACCGGATACAAAGGTAAAATTCCGTCCTCATTATTTCCCGTTTACAGAGCCAAGTGCGGAGCTTGATGTATCCTGCTATAAATGCGGTGGAAAAGGCTGTCGTTTCTGCAAGGGTGAGGGCTGGATAGAGATATTGGGCTGCGGTATGGTGCATCCGAACGTGCTTAGAATGAGCGGTATTGATCCGGAAAAATATACAGGATTTGCGTTTGGTGTGGGACTAGAGCGTATTGCACTGCTTAAATATGAAATTGACGACATGAGATTATTGTACGAAAACGATTACCGTTTCTTAAAGCAATTCTAGTAAAGGAGGAAGAACAATGATTACAGCATTATCTTGGATTAAAGAATATGTACCGGATTTGGATGTGACCTTGCAGGAATACACAGATGCAATGACGTTGTCCGGTTCTAAAATAGAAGGCTATGAGGCATTAGACAAAAATCTTGAAAACATTGTGGTTGGACAGATTAAGACGATTGAAAGACATCCGGATGCAGACAAACTGATTATCTGTCAGGTAGATGTGGGAAAGACAGAGCCGGTGCAGATTGTAACCGGTGCGTCCAATGTAAAGGAAGGCGATAAAATTCCTGTTGTTTTGGACGGAGGAAGAGTGGCAGGCGGACATGACGGCGGCGCTTTGCCGGAAAACGGGATTAAAATTAAAAAGGGCAAGCTTCGCGGCGTGGAGTCAAACGGAATGCTTTGTTCGATAGAGGAGCTTGGAAGTTCCAAGGAATATTATTCAAACGCACCGGAGGAAGGGATATATATTTTCGGTGACGATGCGGTAGTCGGAAGTGATGCGGTAGAAGTACTTGGACTGCATGATGCTGTTTTTGAATATGAAATCACCTCAAACCGTGTTGATTGCTTCAGCGTAATCGGTGTAGCAAGGGAAGCAGCGGCTACCTTCGGGAAAAAGTTTATCCTTCCTGTTGTTACCGTTGAGGAAAATACGGAAGATGTAAATGACTATATCAAGGTATCTGTCGAGAATACAGACCTTTGCAAGCGCTATTGTGCCAGAGTGGTAAAAAATATTAAAGTTGGTCCATCACCGGAATGGATGCAGAGAAGACTTGCAGCGCACGGCATCAGACCGATTAACAACCTCGTGGACATCACAAACTATGTGATGGAGGAGTACGGACAGCCGATGCATGCTTATGACTTAGATACGATTGAGGGCAAAGAAATTGTTGTGAAATGTGCTGAGGCAGGAGAGAAGTTTGTTACGCTGGACGGACAGGAAAGACCGGTTGACGAGACAGTGCTTATGATTTGTGACGGCAAAAAGCCAGTCGGGATTGCCGGAATCATGGGAGGCGAAAACTCCATGATTACCGATCATGTTAGCACATTACTCTTTGAGGCAGCATGCTTTGACGGAACGAACATCAGACGTTCCAGCAAGAAGGTTGGACTTAGAACCGATGCCTCTACTAAATTTGAAAAAGGTTTGGACCCAAATACTGCAAAAACAGCAATTGACAGAGCGTGCCAGCTTATTGTTGAGCTTGGAGCAGGTGAGGTAGTAGGCGGAACCGTTGATGTTTACGGTAAAAGGAGAGAAGGAAACCGCGTTTCCTTCGATGCAAAGTGGATTAATCAGCTTTTGGGTACAGACATTGAAGAAGCTGCCATGATTACCTATTTTAAAAATGTTGATTTAGGCTATGATGAGAGCACAAAGGAGGTTATGGTACCGTCATGGAGACAGGACGTAACTACTATGGCTGATTTGGCGGAGGAAGTGGCAAGATTTTACGGCTATGACAACATTCCGACCACCCTTCCGACAGGAGAGGCAACAACCGGAAAAGTATCCTTTAAACTGAGAATCGAGGAAGTAGCTAGAAATATTGCTGAATTCTGTGGCTTTAGTCAGATGATGACCTATGCGTTTGAAGGTCCGAAGGTATTTGAAAAGCTTTTACTGCCAGAGGATTCCAAGATGAGAGAAGCTGTTGTCATCACCAATCCGCTCGGAGAGGACTTTAGTATGATGAGAACATCTTCTGTAAACGGAATGATGACCGCACTGTCCACGAATTTTAACAGAAGAAACAAGGATGTGCGCTTATATGAGATGAGCAATATTTATATTCCAAAGCAGCTCCCGGTGACTGAGCTTCCGGAGGAGAGAATGCAGTTTACGCTTGGTATGTACGGAGAGGGCGACTTCTTTACCATGAAGGGCGTTGTGGAAGAGTTTTTAGAAAAAGTAGGTTTAAACCAAAAAGTAAAATATGACCCGTCAAACAAGAAATCTTTCCTGCATCCGGGAAGACAGGCGGACATGATATATGCAGGTAAGGTAATCGGCTATTTGGGTGAGGTTCACCCTGAGGTAAGCGATGCTTACAGCATTAAGGACAGAGTTTATCTTGCGGTAATTGATATGCCTTATATCGTGGAATTGGCAACCTTCGACAGAAAATACGAGGGTATTGCAAAATATCCTTCTATGACGAGAGATATCAGTATGGTTATGAAAAAGGATATTTTAGTCGGTCAGATTGAGGATATTCTTGATAAAAAGGGCGGAGCTATCTTGGAGAGCTATCAGTTGTTTGATATTTATGAGGGCTCTCAGATTAAGGACGGATATAAATCAGTTGCTTATTCCATCACCTTCCGGGCGAAGGATAAGACACTGGAGGATACAGAGGTAAATGCGTCCATGGATAAAATATTAAAAGAGCTTGGAAGCTTGGGAATTGAGTTAAGACAGTAAAAAAGTATAATGGCCGTCAATCTGCAACAGGATTGGCGGCTATTTCCAAAAGTGTAACAGTTCAGCCATGCCATTCATAATGTGCCAGACATACAACTATATCAGATATCTTACTACATGAGTGGCACATTATTCATGTAGGGCGTCCGCCCTATAGAAATGATTCTACAAAATGTCCTTAGAGTGCAAGCACTCGCGGTCATTTTGTAGAATCGTTTCTGCATGGCCGAACTATTTCCAAAATTCTACAAATTTCAAAAAAATAGTTGTTATTATTAAAAAAATAGGATAGTATAGTTAGTGATAATATTTGTTAGGTAGTATTTATATACTATATTTGTTAAATTTGTAACATGTAGGAGACAGAGATGAAACTTTCGGATTTTAATTTTGATTTACCCGAGGAGCTGATTGCGCAAGATCCGTTGGAAGACAGATCAAGCTCAAGACTCCTTATTTTAGATAAAGAAACTGGAAATATCGAGCATCATATTTTTAAGGAAATTGTGAATGAATTAAACGAGGGAGACTGTATCGTCATAAATGATACGAAGGTAATCCCTGCAAGACTGATTGGAAGCCGTGTCGGAACACAGGCAAAGATTGAAGTTTTGCTATTGAAGCGAAAAGCGGACAATATATGGGAGACATTGGTTAAGCCTGGTAAAAAGGCGAAGGTCGGAACGAGAATCAGCTTCGGAGATGGCTTGCTCATCGGTGAGGTGGTTGATATCGTGGAGGAAGGCAACAGACTGATACGATTTGAGTATGAGGGAATCTTTGAGGAAATATTAGACAGACTTGGAGAGATGCCCCTGCCGCCTTATATCACCCATGAATTGAAGGATAAAAACCGCTACCAGACGGTGTATGCAAAGAATGAAGGTTCTGCGGCGGCGCCGACTGCGGGATTGCATTTTACAGAGGAACTGCTGAAGGCGATTGAGGACAAAGGCGTTGAGATTGCAAGGGTAACACTTCATGTGGGACTTGGAACTTTTCGTCCGGTAAAGGTAGATAATATATTAGAGCATCATATGCATTCCGAATTCTTTTTGATTGAAGAAAAGGAAGCAAATAAGATAAATGAGGCTAAAAAACGAGGCAGCCGTGTAATCTCTGTCGGGACAACGAGTTGCAGAACACTTGAATCCGCAGTGGATGAAAACGGATTGGTAAAAGCATCTTCCGGCTGGACAGAGATCTTTATCTATCCGGGATATGAATTCAAAGTGATTGATGGTTTAATTACCAATTTTCATTTACCCGAATCCACATTGCTGATGCTTGTTTCAGCGCTGGCGGGAAAAGAACATATTTTAAATGCCTATGAGACTGCTGTAAGGGAGCGTTATCGCTTTTTTAGCTTTGGGGATGCAATGTTTATCAGATAAGTAAATGGGGGAAAGTAATGGAAGAAAAAAGAAGGTGCAAAAGAAGTGTTTTAAATGCCAAAATTCAGTTAAGACACTGTAACGTTGAAGATAATCAAAAGATTGATGTGGAAGTACACGATATGTCACGGGAAGGTTTGGGATTTTATTCCGAGTCCGGTTTGATAATTGGTGACTATTATGATACGGAAATTGAAATTTGGACCAAAGAAGTGATACAGGTTGTAATTAAGATAGTCAGAAAGACACTCTTATCAAATGAAGACAAGGTATCCTACGGCGGTGAATTTGTCGGGTTGTCCGAAAATGAGAAATTTCGTATTGATGTATATCAGTGCGTAGAAGATAATGCAAAATAGAGTAAAATAAAATGAAGCTGTAAACAGCTTCACTTGTCATGAATTAAAGGTACCAAGATTATGAGATAATCTTGGTACCTTTAGGTTTTTTATTTATTTTTTCAGACTGGCAAGATCCGCATAAAAGCTCGGATAGGAGATAGTAACGCAGTCGCTGTTTTGAATGGTTGTCGTTCCGTCTGCCATCAATCCGGCGATGGCAAAGGACATTGCAATGCGGTGGTCCAGTTTGCTGTCAAGAACAGCGCCATGGAGCGGACGTCCCCCGTTGATTATCATGCCATCATCAGTTGCCGTGATATCTGCATTCATGGCAGAAAGGTGGTTGACACACACATCAAGGCGATTTGATTCCTTCACCTTTAGTTCGGCGGCATCCTTGATTACCGTTTTTCCCTTTGCAAAGCAGGCAAGCACGGAAATAGCAGGGATTTCATCAATTAAGGTAGGAATGATGCTGCCTCCGATTTCGATGCCCGTCAGTTCACTTGATTTGACAAGGATATCGGCAGTCTGCTCACCATTTGCATCGTTTTTGTTCAATAGGGTAATGTTTCCCCCCATTTCCTGACATACACGGAGGATTCCGTCTCTTGTCGGGTTGATTCCCACGTTTTTAATCAGGATTTCAGAATTTGGAACAATAAGTCCTGCTACAATAAAATAAGCAGCAGAGGAGATGTCGCCCGGAACGGTTACCTGCTGTCCGGTCAGGACAGGATTTGGTGATACGGTTGCTGTTGTACCAACCGTGATGACATCGCCTCCGAAATATTTTAACATAATTTCGGTATGATTTCTTGATACATAAGGCTCTGTCACACTTGTTTTTCCCTCTGCAAACAGTCCCGCAAGCAAAATGGCTGATTTCACCTGAGCGGAAGCTACCTTGGAGTGGTAGTGGATTGCCGAAAGAGGAGAGCCGTTTATGTGAAGAGGAGCACAATTGTTGTTATGGATGCTTGTGATGGAAGCGCCCATCTGGGAGAGCGGCTCCATGATTCTGCCCATAGGACGTTTTTGAATGGAGGCATCGCCGGTGAGCTCAGTCTTAAACGGCTGTGCAGCCAAAATACCGGACATGATTCTTGCGGTTGTTCCGCTGTTTCCGACATCCAGTATGCCATTTGGTTTGGTGAGCCCATGAAGCCCTTTTCCTTTTATGATTACAGTATCTTTTTTATTTTCAATGTCAATTCCCATTTTGCCGAAGCAGTCAATGGTGGAAAGGCAATCTGCACCTTGCAGGAAGCCTTTGACCTGCGTTGTCCCTTTTGCTAAGGCACCGAGCATAATGGTGCGATGGGAAATTGATTTGTCTCCCGGAACGGTGATCTCACCGGTTAATTTCGAAGCTTTTGTTAAATTCATCTCAAAAGTATCCTTTCTGTTACCGCTCGTAAACGGTGTAGCGATATTTTTTTAGCAGAGCGACAGCACGCTTGGAAGAATCCTCGTCATAAAACTCAATTCTTAAAGCGCCTTCCACAAATTCGCGATTATGGATAATACCGATATTTTTAATACTGATATGATTGTTTGCAAGTATCGTCGCAATTGTGGCAATTCCGCCAGCTTCATCTATTATATCACAATATAGCTCATATAGCTTCTTAATTGGTCCAAGAGAAGAGTCTGTGATAGAATTGCGGTATTCTCTGGCATTGTCAAACATATCGTAGAGCTCCTGTTCAAGAGAGGAATCCACCAAAGCTTTTACCTGACTTAATTCTTTGATATAGTCATTTAAAAGAGCGGAGATATTTTCTCTGTTTGTGAGGCAGATTTGCTGCCACATGATAGGAGATGAGGAAGCAATACGGGTGATATCCTTAAAACCTCCTGCCGCAATATTTTTCATAATCTGTTCCTCGGAATCACGTTTTTCCACGAGATTGACTAGGCTTGAAGCAATGATATGAGGCAGATGGCTGATTGCCGCAGTCACATAGTCATGCTCCTTATAATTAAGAATGATAGGGAGGGAACCGAGGTTTTTCACAAAATTCGTGAAAAAGTCAACCTTCTTGCTATCTACCTTTGAGGAGGGGGTTAGCACATAATAGGCATTTTCAATCAGGTGGGCGACAGAGTTTTCGTAGCCTGTTTTCTCTGAGCCTGCCATCGGGTGACCGCCGATAAAGCTTTCCTCCAGATTAAATTGTATGATTTTTTCATGGATATCGGTTTTTACGCTGCCCACATCGGTTAAAATGCAGGTGCTTTTTAGCTGTCCCTTCAAGGAAGCTAAATAAGTGACATTATAGGACACCGGCGTACACAAAAAAATGATATCGCAGTCGGAAAAGTTTTCCTCTACGGAAGAAACGGCATTATCAACAATGCCGTCCTCCTGTGCTGTCTGCAACGCATGAACATTAATATCATAGGCTGTAATTTTGCTGTTTGGATACTTGGCTTTTATAGCTTTGGCAATGGAGCCTCCTATAAGGCCAAGGCCAATAAAGCCAACCTGTGAATCATTCATTAAAATTTCCTCCCTACCAGTGTCGCGTACGGACGAATCTCATCTGACAATTGCTGAAACTGTTCAAAGGTAAGAGACTGAGGACCGTCAGAAAGTGCTTTTGCAGGGTCGTTATGTACTTCGATCATAAGTCCGTCTGCGCCGACTGCGACTGCACATTTTGCAAGAGGCTTCACATAAGCGCGCACGCCGGTTGCATGGCTTGGGTCTACAATAATCGGAAGATGAGATTTTTCTTTCATAACCGGAACAGCACTGATGTCCAATGTATTTCTTGTAGCGGTTTCAAATGTACGGATACCTCTTTCACACAATACAACGTTTGGATTTCCTTCTGCGATAATGTATTCCGCAGCATTGAGCCATTCCTCAATCGTAGCGGCAAGACCGCGCTTTAATAAAACAGGAAGTCCTGATTTGCCTGCTTCTTTTAACAGGTGGAAGTTTTGCATATTTCTTGCGCCGATTTGTATCATATCAACATACTTCACAGCGGCATTGATAGCGTCAAGGCTTGTAACCTCACATATGGTGGCAAGACCGGTTTCTTCTCTCGCCTTTTGCATGTAGCGAAGGCCTTCCTCCTCAAGTCCCTGGAAAGAGTAAGGGGAAGTTCTTGGCTTGTAAGCACCGCCTCTTACAATGGTAGCGCCTGCCGCCTTCACGGCATGAGCGATAGATAAAAGCTGTGCCTCCGTCTCAACCGCGCAAGGACCAGCCATAATGGTCAAGGTGCCGCCGCCGATTTGTGTATTGCCTACTTTGACGATGGAAGGTTCCGGATGAAACTTCTTGTTTGATAATTTATAGCTTTCCGTTACCGGAACAATTTTATCTACATCGGGTGCGATTTCAAGGTTATCTGTCTCAAGCTTGCTTTTATCGCCGACAACACCGATAATTGTAACCTCCTTACCGGTGGAGAGATGTGTTTCCAGCCCCTTTCCCTCGACAATTCGGATTACATTTTCAATAGAGCTTTGCTGTGCATTTGGTTTCATTACAATAATCATGTCTAATTCCTCATTCATTTCATATATTTTATATAGTGTAAACCAGTTGAAGAGGAATGTCAATACTGTATTACTTTAAAGTGTAACGCTTTAAAGTGAAATTTTCAAACTAATTAGAATTTATTGCTGAATTTGCATAATAAACTTGTAAAAAACGAAAAAAAATAGTAAAATATGTACAAACGTAATAATGTCACTTTTAACCTACCGCACAATTTTAATTGTGTCAAGCATTAACTAATTGAATAGGAGGAATTTATATGAACGTTTACAAGACCGAACAGATTCGTAATGTAGTTCTTTTAGGGCACGGTGGCTGTGGCAAGACGTCATTAGTCGAAGCCATGGCTCATTTAGCAGGTCTTACCAAGCGCATTGGCAACGTAAGTGAAGGAAATACACTCAGTGATTTTGACAAAGAAGAGACAAAAAGAGAAATTTCCATCAACACTTCCATTGTGCCGATACCGTGGGATGATTGTAAGATCAATGTTTTGGATACTCCTGGTTATTTTGATTTTGTAGGTGAAGTAGAAGAGGCTGCTCAGGCGGCTGATGCGGCTATTATTGTAGTTTCGGGTAAATCCGGAGTGGCGGTCGGAACGGAGAAGGCATGGGAAATCTGTGAGAAATATAATCTTCCCAGAATGTTCTTTGTTGCCAACATGGATGATGACAATGCGAGCTTTCGGCAGGTAGTGGATGATTTGACGAATTTGTATGGAAAAAGATTGCACCGTTTTTTATGCCGATTCGAGAAAATGAAAAACTGGTGGGATATGTAAACATTGTAAAGCAGGGCGGCAGAAAATTTAATGGATTGTCTGACAAAATCGATTGTGAGATCCCTGACTATTTAACAGAGTATTTTGAGGGGTACAGAGAGAAATTATTGGAGGCAGTGGCGGAGACAAGCGAAGAATATATGGAACGTTATTTTAACGGGGATGAGTTCAGTGACGAAGAGGTTCGTCAGGCACTTGGGGAAAACGTAATGGACGGAACCGTAATTCCTGTTGCAATGGGATCCAACTCTGAGATTCGCGGAGTTTATAATTTGTTGAATGATATTGTCAAGTATTTTCCAAGTCCGGATAAGGTGAAAAAAGCCGGAAAGAATACGAAGACAAATAATATATTTGAGGCAAACTATGATAACAAAAAGCCGTTTTCCGCACTTATATTCAAGACGATTGCAGATCCGTTTATCGGAAAATATTCGCTTGTAAAGGTTTGCTCAGGGGTATTAAAGAGCGACGCGGTTATTTACAACAGCGAAAGGGACGTGGAGGAGAAACTCTCCAAGCTGTATATCCTTCAGGGAAAGACGCCGATTGAGGTGAACGAGCTGTATGCGGGAGATATCGGAGCAATCGCGAAATTAACCGATGCAAAGACCGGAGATACCCTGTCCACAAAGGCAGAGCCGATTGTATATGAAAAACTACAGCTTCCGATTCCATATACTTATATGCGGTATAAAGCGAAAACAAAAGGGGATGAGGATAAGGTTGCTCAGGCACTTGCCAAAATTATGGATGAGGATCAGACGGTAAAGGTAGTCAGTGACGTAGAAAATCGCCAGGCGCTTTTGTATGGTATGGGTGAACAGCATTTAGAGATTATTGTAAGTAAGCTCCTTGGCAAATATAAAGTGGAAATTGAACTGACGAAACCAAAGGTTGCATTCCGCGAGACCATTAAAAAGAAAGCGGAGGTACAGGGCAAATATAAAAAGCAGTCAGGCGGACACGGACAGTACGGCGATGTTAAAATGACTTTTGAGCCGTCCAACAATATGGAGAAGCCTTACGAGTTTGAGGAGAAGGTATTTGGCGGAGCGGTTCCAAGGAACTTTTTCCCGGCAGTGGAGAAAGGGGTTCAGGAGAGCGTTTTGAAAGGGCCTTTAGCTGCTTATCCGGTTGTCGGCGTAAAGGCAACATTGATAGACGGTTCCTATCATCCGGTCGATTCTTCTGAAATGGCATTTAAGACGGCAACGATGATGGCATTTAAAAAGGGATTTATGGAGGCTTCCCCGGTATTGCTTGAGCCGATTGTTTCCTTGAAGGTAACTGTTCCAGACAGATACACAGGCGATATTATGGGAGACTTGAACAAACGGCGCGGCAGAGTACTTGGTATGACACCGATAGAGGGTGAAAAACAGCTTATCGAGGCGGATGTTCCGATGACAGAGCTGTTTGGATATTCAACAGAGCTTCGCTCCATGACAGGCGGAAGGGGAGATTACTCCTATGAATTCAGCCGGTATGAGCAGGCACCGACCGATATTGCGGAGAAGGAAATTGCAGCAAGAGCTAGTAAGGTTACGAAGATAGAAGAATAAAGGAAAGTGCCTCGGCGTGGAATGCGTCGAGGCACTTTATATATCTTGTTTACTTATCCAAAGACAAGGTGTAAAATGGATAGCATAAGAACTAAATTTTGGAGGAAAAAGAATGACAGACAGAATAAATGAATTGCGAAGCAGAATGGAAGAAAAGAAAATTGATATATATCTGGTTCCGACAGCGGATTTTCATCAATCGGAATACACTGGAGAATATTTTAAATGCAGAAGCTTTTTGGCTGGTTTTACCGGTTCGGCAGGAACATTGGTCGTGACAATGGATGAAGCAGGGCTGTGGACAGACGGCAGATATTTTATACAGGCAGAGCAGGAACTAAAAGGCTCCTCCGTTACCTTATACCGGATGGGAGAAGAGAATGTACCGACTGTCAGCGAGTTTATTCAGACTCGTCTCAGTGAAGGGAAGGTTCTGGGCTTTGACGGACGTGTGATATCAGGTGAAAGAGGAGAAGAGCTGGAGGCACTGACAAGCAGCAAGGGAGCATCCTTGGCATTTGAGGATGATTTGGTTGACGAAATTTGGAATGACAGACCAGAGCTTTCCCACGAAAATGCTTTTTTAATAGAAGAAAAACACAGCGGAATGTCCACAGCGGATAAAATCAAAAAGGTAAGAGAAAAGTTAGAGAAAACGAATACCAGTACGCATATTCTAACAAGCTTAGATGATATCGCTTGGCTCTTTAATATAAGAGGAAATGATGTGGAGTGCAATCCGGTTGTTCTTTCCTATGCGGTTATCACGAAGAAAGAGGCAATTCTTTTCTTAAATGAAACAATATTAAGTAATGAAATAAGAGAAGAGCTTGCCAAGAACAATATTATTGTAATGCCATATAACAGCATTTATGAGTTTGTGAAGATGATTGGAAAGGATGAGAGGATTCTCCTTGACAAGGCGAAGACTAACTACTCCATTGTAAAGCTTATTGAGGCGGAGATTGTCAATGAGGCAAACCCGACAACTCTTTTAAAGGCGATTAAAAACCCGGTTGAGATTGCAAACACGAAAATGGCGCACATCAAGGACGGGGCAGCCGTTACCAAGTTTATGTACTGGGTGAAAAATAATGTTAAAAATCAGGAAATCACCGAGATAAGTGCAAGTGATTACTTACATGAAAGAAGAAGGGAACTGGAAAACTTTATCGAGCTAAGCTTTGATACGATATGTGCTTATAAGGAAAATGCAGCAATGATGCATTACTCTGCAACCAAGGACCACAATGCCAAATTAAAACCGGAAGGATTGCTGCTTGTGGATTCCGGCGGACAGTACTTTGAGGGAACAACGGATATCACAAGAACACTGGCGCTAGGTGAAGTGGCTGAGGAGCAGAAAAAGCATTTTACGGCTGTGGTGGCAGGAATGCTGAGTCTGATGAACGCAAAATTTTTGTACGGAAGCAGAGGCGTTAATCTGGATGTATTGGCGAGAGCCCCGATTTGGGAGCTTGATATTGACTATAAATGCGGCACCGGACATGGTGTAGGGCATATTTTAAATGTCCATGAGGGACCAAACGGTTTCAGACCGAAGCTTTTGAAAAATAATGAGATGAACTGCGTCTTGGAGGAAGGTATGATTACAACGGATGAACCTGGTATTTATATAGAAGGAAGCCATGGAATCCGTATTGAAAATGAATTGCTCTGCCAAAAAGGAACAAAGAATGAGCATGGACAGTTTATGTATTTTGAAAACATTACCTTTGCTCCGATTGATTTGGATGCAATTGAGCCGTCCCTTTTGTCCGTGAAGGAAAAAAGAATGTTAAATGATTATCATAAGGAAGTGTTTGAGAAGCTGGCTCCATTTATGACAACAGAGGAAGCAGAGTGGCTGAAAGAATATACAAGAGAAATATAAAAAAATAGAGTGTGATGCCTATTATTAATAGAAGAAACACAAAAAAGTCAGTAAAATATTTTTCTATATTAATTTATATATTAATATAGAAGAAACACAAAAAATAATAAAAATATTATAAAAACATTATAAAAAAATAATAAAAATATAATGATTGTAAAGGAAAATTTACATGAAAGCAAAAAGTTTGTCAAAAAACAAACAATAAAGCAGAGAGGAGGAGAAGGATGAAAATCGGACTGGCGCAGACGGATATCATATGGGAAAATAAAGAGGCAAACTATAACAAAGCGGAACTGTTTATAAAGGAAGCCGCTGCAAGTGGTATTGAGTACTTGCTGTTTCCTGAAATGAGCTTTACAGGCTTTTCCATGAATACGGATAAAATAGGAGAAATGTCTGCAAAGAAAACAACGATAGAACAATTCTCCTCTTTCAGCAGAAAATATAAGCTGTATCTTGGCATCGGCTATGTGGAAAAACGAGAGAACAATTCATTAAACCGTTTTGCTGTCATTGATCCGTCAGGCAAAGTGATTGCGGATTATGCAAAGATACATCCGTTCTCCTATGGCGAGGAAAGTCTCTATTATGTTGGTGGTGAAGAAATTCAATATGCTACAATAGAAAATATGATGACTGCCCCCTTTATCTGTTACGATTTGAGATTTCCTGAAATTTTTCAGCAGGCATCCAAGACGGCGCAGCTCATAACCGTTGCGGCGAACTGGCCAAAGGAAAGGCGCGCTCACTGGCTTGCTCTCTTAAAAGCAAGGGCAATTGAAAACCAGTGTTATATAGCAGGTGTAAACCGCGTCGGTCAGGGAAATGGTGTTGAATACAGCGGTGATTCTTTGATTATCAGTCCTTATGGCGAGGTTCTGGCAGAGCTTGGCAATGAGGAAGGAATCATCAGCGCTGAAATAGATCAGGCAGTGGCAGAAGAGTACCGCCGCCATTTTAAGTTAAAAAAAGACCGGAGGGAAGAACTATACGGTAGGTTCTTCCAATCTCCAGTTTAAAATTTTTTTTGATATTTTAATTTGCTGATAAATATCGGCATATTCCTTTGAAGAAATTTCAGAACAATAGTTGGTTTGGTAATTTTTTTCCAAGCCAGCTTTTTTTAATATGTCGACCGCTTTGTTATAGGCGATGGCTGCGGTAATCTCATCATTATAATAGCCTGCAATAAAATTTCCGTTGATATGTATCTTTGCTTGATACACTGTATTATTTTTTTTGCGTATTTGCTCTACGCCATGATATTTATTTATAATAATAATATTTTCATAACGGTAATCTGTCGGGTCGTTGTTGGAGAACAGATAGTCTTTTCCGACAACACCATAATTCTTAATTCCATATCTGGACAATATGTTCACTTGCATCCCATAATCCGCCACAAACAGATGCCCTTGGCGTTTCATAATCTTATGGCTGGAATAATAAAACAAATCGTCGATATCAAATTTTAATTCTAGATTTATGTTTAAATAGTAAGAAAAATATTTTTTATGCAAATAAATTGGATTTTTGATATAAATGTGATTATCCCTAAAATTTACTAAAATAATCCACTTTTCAAAAGAAAGTGTATTTTTTGTTAAAGAATAGGCAAGAATGGTTAAGGTATTGTCTGACAAAAGGTCCGCTGCCTCGAGATAAGCCTTATGTGCATCTGCTTCCGAATCGTAACTGCCAAGGCTCACGTGCTTGTTTTTATAAGTAATGGATGAACGGAAATATTTTGTACCGTTTTTTTTATATGCGGTGTAAACACCCTGTAATGTACTCATAAGCCCTCCATGGTTTTGATACGAATTATTCTGCAACATATTATAACATATACAAGTAGATTAAACCTATTTTTTACTCAAAATTATAAAATTTGAGATTTTATTGTATAGATATTAAGCGATATGTAAAAAATAGTTAATAACTATTTAATATTTGAAAAAATAGTTTTAGGTAATTTTTGGATAAATTATCCAAAATTGAAAAACAAAATTTATCTATTATCACTGTTAAAATTAAAAATTAAAAATTAGAAACTTGAATAAGTACCAAACATGATTATTTGTTATTGACACAAAAATTTGTTTTTTATATAATGCTAATCATGTTCGGACATTGAAATTTTAAAAATTATGAAAAGAGGAGTATGTATGCTAGGATTACATTCATTTCTTCAAGGTGTGTATGAGATGCTTACGAAGCTTACGAAGAAGAATTACAGGAGCTGTGCGATTGTGATGGTAGGAACTGTAGCTGTTGCAGTGCTGGCATTTAATTCAAATTCGTTTGGCGGTGGAGGCAAGAACAATACTACAACTTCAAGAAGTGTATTGACATCATCGGAAGACAGTACTGATGACGAAGAAATTGATACCGAAGCAAAAATACAAGCCGGAATTGAAAATGTGTTAGTAGCATTAGGCGATTCGGAAGAATACTCGAAGGACCAAAACTTGATTACTCCAGTTAAGTCCTACGAAGAGACCGAGGAAGAAGTTGCGAAAGACACGAGTGTGACAATGCCCAAAATAGAGTTATCCAGCCAAGATTACGATTGTTTATTGCGAATTGTTGAGGCGGAAGCGACCGGAGAAGACTTAAAAGGAAAGATATTAGTTGGAAATGTGATTTTGAACCGGGTAAAGAGTGAGGGGTTTCCGAATACCGTTAGGGAAGTGGTATTCCAAAAAGAGGGTGGGCATGTGCAATTTTCACCAACAGCAGATGGAAGATACGAGAGTGTTACCATCTCGGAGGAGACGAAAGAAGCGGTAGATAGTATAGTAGCAGGTGTGGATTATTCACAGGGAGCCTTATTTTTCTCTGCCCGCGACAAAGCGGACCCAACCAATATGAGTTGGTTTGATACCAATTTGAAATGGCTGTTTGTATACGGCGGTCATGAGTTTTACACGGTTAAGTAAAGTTTTAGGAAAACCTAAGTGGGAGTGAAAGAAAAGCTCACACTTTTTAGAAATATGGGAATATACTTAAAATTAACTTGTAGTGTAAACGCAGGTATGTTATAATTTTTTGCAGTAGGCATATTTAGCCATGTGAATCAAAGTGTCAAAAGTATCTTTTGGCACGTAGATTCAACTGTAAAAGATTAGAGAAAAGGAATGATAAAAATGGATTTACTTTACAAAAGTACCAGAAGTGAAAAGGAAACAGTAACAGCTTCACAGGCAATCTTGAAGGGGCTTGCGGATGACGGTGGACTATTTGTACCGACCAGTATTCCAAAGCTAGAGACAAACATGAGCGACTTGTCAGAAATGACATATCAGCAGGTTGCATATGAAGTCATGAGACTATTTTTTACTGACTTTACAGAAGAAGAGTTAAAGTCATGTATTGATAAGGCATATGATGCCAAATTTGATACAGAGGAAATTGCTCCGATCGTAAAGGCCGACGGTGCATACTTTTTAGAGTTATTCCATGGTGCCACGATTGCATTTAAAGATATGGCATTATCAATCCTTCCTCATTTATTGACAACTTCAGCGAAGAAGAACCAGGTTAAGAATGAAATTATTATTTTAACCGCAACATCAGGAGACACCGGAAAGGCTGCTTTGGCAGGCTTTGCAGACGTGCCGGGCACAAAGATAATTGTTTTCTATCCGAAGGATGGCGTAAGCCCGATTCAGGAAAAGCAGATGGTAACACAGAAGGGTGACAACACCTTTGTAGTTGGAATTAACGGTAATTTCGATGATGCGCAGACAGGTGTAAAAACCATGTTTGGTGATAAGGAATTGGAAAAAGAGATGGAGAAAGCGGGATACCAGTTTTCTTCTGCCAATTCAATTAACATCGGACGTTTGATTCCTCAGGTTGTTTATTATGTTTATGCTTATTCCAGATTGCTGGCAAACGAAGAAATCTGTGACGGAGAGAAGATTAACGTAGTAGTGCCTACCGGTAATTTCGGCAATATCTTGGCAGCTTATTATGCAAAAAATATGGGCTTGCCGATTGAGAAGCTGATTTGTGCCTCCAACGATAATAAAGTGTTATATGATTTCTTTGCAACAGGAGAATATAACCGAAACAGAGAGTTTATCCTGACATCATCACCGTCAATGGATATTTTGATTTCCAGTAACTTAGAGAGATTGATTTATAAAATCGCAGGAAGTGATTCTGTGAAGAATCAGGAACTGATGTCCTCTTTAAGCAAGACTGGTAACTATGAGATTACTGCAGAGATGAAAGCTCAGCTTGCTGACTTCTACGGAAATTATGCAACTGAGGAGGAAACTGCACAAGTAATCAGTAAGATTTATGAAGATACTAATTATGTGATTGATACGCATACGGCTGTTGCGGCAGGCGTTTATATGAAATATAAGATGCAGACAAAGGATAAGACCAAGTCATTGGTGGCATCCACTGCAAGCCCTTATAAGTTTACAAGAAGTGTTATGTGTGCGATTGATCCAGAATATGATTCTATGTCCGACTTTGAACTCGTAGATGAATTAAGCAAAATATCCGGAGTGGAAGTACCACAGGCAATTGAGGATATCAGAAGCGCTCAGATTCTGCATGACACAGTGTGTGAAGTAAATGAGATGCAGAGTGTAGTAAAGAAGTTTTTAAATATGTAACAAGAAAGTGTGAGCAAAGCTCACACTTTTTGCCCGAGCGGTTTGCGGAGCAACTACTTCCCCTCCGCGAGGTGCACATAAATAGAAATACCGGAGAGTTCGTTTGAATTCTCCGGTATTTTTTAAATTACGAACATAACATTTACAGTACCAAATGTGAAATGTATAGGTATGTAATAAAGAGGTGCCTGCGGCACAAACAGTACATCATTTTCAGTAAGAGGAGGCTGTAAGGATAATGCCTTGGAATAGTTATTGGAAATATTCACGGCAAACAGTCCGTTATTTAAGTTGATGAAGTCCTCCATCGAGGATTTTACATATTCATTATTTGAAGTAAAGCGTTCCCCTACGTATCTGGAAGCAAAAGCAATTAATGTGCTTTCGTCCATATCAAGTGCTGTGTGCAGGGAAAATTCACCTGTTATTTTCTGTGAAACGCACCACGTGATAGGATAGGCGCCGATTTTGACAATCGGATAAGGTGTAAAGTCATCACCTACAAAACGAATAATCGAATTAAACAATAACGTGATATAACAATACAGCATTTCTCGCAAATTATCGTCTTCTAACTCATCAAACTCATAAAATTCCCGTATCAACGCATTTACCTTTTTATTTTGCTCGTGAGAGAAATCCAAATCGGTAAGCTCATAAAGTGACTGATATTCCACCATAGCAGTCTGAAATTGCTCCATTGTCAGATATCCCTTATCAACAAGAAGCTGACTGAGAAGAAGATAGTCCGGTGTCTGAGCGTTTAAAAGATCATTAACCTGAGAATGGGTCAAAAAACCTTCCTCCACTGCAATTTCACCAAAACGTTTATCTTTTTGTGTCTGCTTAATGCGTACACGTTCTACGTCGTTTGCTGTCATGTAGCCGTTATGTATGGCGAGAACACCGAGCTTCATATGGATTGTATTTTTGTTTTGTATTGCCTCCATCAGCTGCTCTAATGTAATGAGATGTTTATTGAGAAGATAATTTCCAAAAAATTGAGTATACATTAATTGCTTCCCTCCCGCGTAGAAAAGTAAACCTCAATGACAGCCTCAATCAGATGGGCGTCAAAAGGCTTTTGAAGAAAATCCTTAGCACCAGCATAAATAGCATCCTTCAAATACTGATGTGTACCAACAGAAGAAAACATTACAATATAAGCATTCTGATCGTATTCGATGATTTCATTTGTCGCTTCGATGCCTGTCTTGCTCGGCATTATAATATCTAGAAAAACAATATCCGGTTTATGTTCCTTGTAGGCATCAATTGCCTCCTGACCGTTCATCCCCTCTATAACAGAAGTACAGTCATGTGAAGCAAAAAAATCTTTCATTTGTTTTCTAAATAAGATGGAATCATCGCATATCAGTACAGTAATATCTTTCAGATTCATATTAATTCCCCCTATTTTATAGAATTAAGTTTATTCCGTTCTGCTATTATTTTACAACAAATATCCAAATGTTTCAACGTAAATGAAAGATAAAAATATAAAATAATTCGAAAATTACAAAGAACGGGTATGTTTGTATAAAAAACGATATAGATATTGTAAAATATCGAAAAAATAGGTATAATCTTAATAGTAATTATTTCACATGAAGTTTGGAGGAAAAACGATGGAATTTGGCGGGATTATTGATGGTATTATACTTGCCTGTGGAGTGTATATGCTATATTCGGCTTATCTGATGAAAACGAAGGGTGAACTGAAGGTTGGCTGGCTTGTGAGTAAAAATGTTAATCTTCAGAAAAGCAAAGATTTGCCGGGATATATTAACTATATGTATCCAAGAGTGCTGTTTTTTGCCGTTTGTACATTAATTTATAGTGTTGTAGGGCTTTACAGCTCTTATTATGCGGCACTTGGAATGATACAGACTGTGACCTTTGGTGGATTTTTCGTTATAGTAGTATGGTTTGCCTATGTTTCGACAAAAGCAAGCAAAAAATATCTGTCAGCCTAGACAGTAAAAAAATAAAATGCAAACAGAGCAGACAAGCCCCTTATGGCAAAGAAAATAAGGAGCTGTCTGTTTTGTTATATTATGGAAAGAGCTTTTTGGATTTATAATTACTTAATGATATCAACACATGACTAACACAATTGTAAGCTATAGTAATAGCATTAAAGTGTAAAATGGAGGTTGCATATGAGTAAGATATTAGTGGTCGATGACGAAGATAGAATTAGAGCAATTATTAAGAAATATGCTGAGTTTGAGGGATATCAAATCGTTGAGGCGGCAAACGGCATGGAGGCTGTTGAAAAATGTAAGGCAGAGGATTTTGATGTGATGATATTAGACATCATGATGCCGGAGTTAGATGGCTTTTCGGCGTGTAGAGAGATAAATAAAATTAAAAAGATACCGGTTATTATGCTGTCTGCCAGAGGTGAGGAATATGACAGGATACATGGCTTTGAGCTTGGGATTGATGATTATGTTGTAAAACCGTTTTCACCGAGAGAATTGATGATGAGAGTGAAGGTCGTAATTTCAAGAAATGCAAAGGATACGCAGCAGGGAAGAGAAATCTTTTCAGCGGAAGGGCTGGAGGTTGATTTTACGGGAAGAACGGTTACCATTGACGGACAGAGGGTTGATATGACGCCGAAAGAGTATGATTTGCTGTTTTATATGGTGAAAAATAGAAATATCGCACTGACGCGCAATAAGCTTATCACAGATGTATGGGGCTATGATTATTTTGGGGAGGACAGGACGCTGGATACGCATGTAAAGCTGCTTCGAAGCAGCCTTGGAGAGTATAGGAAGTTCGTCGTTACACTAAGAGGGGTGGGATACCGCTTTGAGGCATGAAAAGCTAAGTCTTAAATGGAAGGTATTTCAGTATCTTTTAGGATTTACTGCGATTCTTTTGATACTATTATGGCTTTTTCAAACTGTTTATCTGGATTCTTTTTATACCGCGATTAAAAAAAATGAGCTGGAGCAGGCACTGGAGGTACTTCAGGGAAATCTGGATGCAGAGGATTTAGAAAGTACAATCAATACAATAAGTGAGGATTATGAGGTTTATATTTTAATCGGCAATGAAGACGGAAGAACGTTGTATTCTTCTGAATATTACCGCTCCTTTGCCAACAGCGTGATATCCAAGGAAAAGATTCAGGAATATTTTGAGCGAAGCAAAGAAGAGGGCGGCAGAATCGTCATAAACCACGAGGCGCCCGATACGATGGAGGAAATTATAGAAAACGCACCGATGCCTGGCATCGGCGAGGAAGAAACAGGAGCCAGACCGGACGATGCAGGAGATGACTCTTCCCGCGGTATACCGTCGGACATCCCTTCAGATGCCCCTCAAATCAGCCAGGAAGACAAGCCGAGAGATTTCGGAAACAAACCTCTTTTTAATTTTAGAGCGGGGGAATATCAAAATGTTACCTACGCGGATATTTCTACAGTAGACGGTGAGGAGTGCATTGTAATGGTAAATGCACAGCTTACCCCGGTAGATGCTACGGTTCATACGATTCAGGTACAGCTTATCTGTATCTCTGTGCTTATGATTTTATTGTCCTTAGGCATTGCGTTACTCGTGTCCAAAAAGATTTCACGCTCGATTGTGAAGGTGAATCAGACGGCAAAAGAGCTGGCAAACGGAGATTTTCAGGTGGAGTTTAACGGAAAGGATTACAAGGAAATCACAGAGCTTTCTGACACATTAAACTATACGGCAAAGGAGCTTGGAAGAGCGGAGAATCTTCAGAGAGAACTGATAGCAAATATCTCCCATGATCTTAGAACTCCTTTGACTATGATTATTGCGTATTCGGAGGTAATGCGGGATCTGCCGGGTGAAAATACTCCTGAGAATATACAGGTCGTCATTGATGAATCAAGGAGACTTACCAATCTGGTAAATGATATGCTGGATATTTCGAAATTGCAGGCAGGCGTAATGGAACAGAAAACCAAGGAGTATGACTTGACGGAGAGCATCAAGCAGATTATAACCAGATATGCGAAGCTTGTGGAACAGGACGGTTATGTAATTACTTTTGATTATAATGAAAATGTCTGGGTAGAGGCAGATGAATTCAAGCTTTATCAGGTCATATACAATCTGATTAACAATGCAATCAACTATACCGGCGATGACAAAAAAGTATCTGTAAAACAGCGTGTTGACGGAAACAGGGTTCGGATAGAAGTGACCGATACCGGAATTGGTATTGAGGAGAAGGACATAAAATATGTCTGGGAACGCTATTATAAGGTGGATAAGACTCATAAGCGGGCGGTTATGGGAACTGGGCTTGGGCTGTCAATCGTAAAGAATATACTGGTGCTTCACGAGGCAAATTACGGCGTGATAAGCGAGGTAGATCAGGGAAGCACGTTCTGGTTTGAATTAGAGTGGACGAAAACAAGTAAGAGCAACAGGGTAGAACGCGGTTTTGAGGAATAAACTTAAAAGTATAACATACAAAAAAAGCTGTCAATTGACAGCTTTTTTATATTGTAGAAAATTTTAATCACGTTCATGTAAAGGTCGGTATTCCGAATGCTTTGCAATACTTTTATAAGCAGGTCTTATAATTTTTCCATTATTTATAATTTCCTCAATACGGTGGGCACTCCAGCCGCTTATTCTGGAAATAGCAAAAATTGGTGTGTACAGCTCTAGCGGTAAATCAAGCATGCTATACACAAAACCGCTGTAGAAGTCTACATTAGCACTGACTCCCTTGTACATCTGCCGCTCTTTTGCGATAACGACAGGCGCTAGTTTTTCTACCATAGAGTAGAGCATAAATTCCTCGTTTCGTCCCTTTTCTGTAGCAAGACGCTCAACAAAGCCTTTGAAAATATCGGCTCTCGGATCAGAAAGAGAATAAACAGCATGGCCGATACCATAAATTAAGCCTGCTTTATCAAATGCTTCCTTGTGAAGGAGAGCAGTCAGATATGTAGAAATTTCTTCCTCATCAGACCAGTCTTTCACCTTTGTTTTCATATCATCAAACATTTTGATAACCTTGATGTTGGCACCGCCGTGGCGTGGACCTTTCAAGGAACCTAGTGATGCGGCAATAGCTGAATAGGTGTCTGTACCTGTGGAAGTAACCACATGTGTGGTAAAGGTTGAGTTATTACCACCGCCGTGTTCGGCATGTAAAACCAATGCAATGTCTAATATTTTTGCCTCCAAAGGCGTATATTTGCTGTCCGGTCTGAGAATATAGAGAATATTTTCAGCGGTGGAAAGCTCCGGCTGTGGTGCGTGGATATAGAGACTGTTTCCGTCATGATAATGACTGTATGCTTGATAGCCGTATACGGACAATAGTGGAAATAAGCTGATTAATTGGAGACATTGACGAAGTACATTTGGCAGAGAAGTGTCATCTGCGTTATCGTCGTAAGAATATAAGGTCAATACACTTCGGGCAAGGGTGTTCATCATATCCTGACTTGGTGCTTTCATAATAATATCCCTTACAAAGCTTGTGGGCAGTGTCCTATAATTCGCCAGTACTGTAGTAAAATCAATGAGTTCTTTTTTGGTAGGCAGTTTTCCGAAGAGAAGAAGATAGGTTACCTCTTCAAATCCAAAACGGTCATCGTCGATAAAGCCTTTTACGATGTCCTCCACATCAATTCCTCTGTAGTATAATTTTCCTTCGCATGGAACAAGCTCGTGGTCTTCGATGGTATAAGCCTTTACCTCTGCAATGTCTGTCAGACCGGCTAATACACCCTTACCATTAATGTCGCGCAAACCTCGTTTTACTTCGTATTTTGTATATAAGCTCGGGTCAATCTGACCGGTACTGGTACAAAGTTTTGATAAATCAAGGATGGTATCAGTTATTTTTGATAGGCTGTTTACATTCATTGTTGTTCCCCCTTTGTTCAAGTATTAATTTAAGGTATAAAATTATATACTTTTCCATGATAGCATAAAAAAGCCACTTTTTACAAGGAAAAATTATGTTTATTGCAAAAAACGTTGTTAAAATTATGGGGAGTGTGGTAAGATAAATTATCAGAAGTGTTGTTACTCTGATAATAAAAATTATGTATAGCAATAAATGGATTTTAGCTGCGAGGAAATGGTAATGAGATGGTATCGTAAGTTATATGTTGGAAAAACTGCGAAAAAAAAACGATATGAAATTGTCTGGAAGGTAAAACATGGTGCAGGAATGTTAGATGTATATCTGATTACGCTGGCATCCAATGAAGAAAATCTTTTGGATATATGGAATTCTTCCGTCTTTTTGCAGCCGTATTACAGAAAACAGGATTTTTTCATTGTGGGAATTGCCTGCGGTTATGACGAAGCGGTGGAGCTGGCAGCAAAAATTGTGGAGGAACTCTATCAGAATACGGGCGATTTTCGAATTAGGCAATATATAACGAACGAACGGTAGGAGTAGAATATGCTGCATGTATTATTGGTTATACTAAAGATAATCGGTATTGTGTTACTAGCTTTGTTACTTCTTGTACTTTTTTTGCTCGCACTTGTTTTATTTGTACCGGTCAGGTATCAGGCATATGCCGTCAAGGGAACTGAGATGCATGCGAAGGTGAACGCTTCATGGCTGCTTCATTTTCTTCATTTTAAACTTTATTGGGACGAGGAAGGGCTGACCAATAGCTTTCGGATTTTGGGCATTCCCGTTGAAAGCTGGAAAAGCTTTTTCGGAAAAATAAAAGTGTTTTTTACAGGGAAAAAGCGAACCAAGAAAGGTGCCAAAAAGAAGCCGAAGGAAAAGCGCAGGCGTCAGGCGGACAAAGATAAGCCAGAGATAAAGCAGATTAGTCAGCCGGACGAGGATAAACCGGAAGCAGGGCCGACAGACGAAGCTGTATCAGAAGAAAAGCAGGCTGCCAGGATAGATGCGGATGGACCGGAGATAAAGGAAATCAGCCGAACTGGAGAAGACAAGCAGGAAAAGAAACCGGAAGATAAGATAAAGGGCAAGGCAGAAGAAAAAGTACCGGTGCCGAAAGCCAAAAAAAGGAAGATTAATTTTTCCATTAAAAAAATTATTGATAAGATAAAAAGATTTTTTCAAGCGATAAAAAATTTCTGGAACAAAATGAAACAGATCGCGAAAAACATAAGAGAGAAGCTGAGAGAGGTGCAGGAGTTTTTGACGGATGAAGGAAACCGTCAGGCATTTTCCCTTGCAAAAGACCAGCTTATTATAGCCCTTAAGCATATCAGACCAAGAAAATATAAGGTTAATTTAAAATTTGGTACAGGTGACCCGGCTTTAACGGGACAAATTCTCGGCATTTTCGGAATGTTGATGCCTCTTTATAAAAACAATGCACATATTGTACCGGATTTTGAGGAAACTGTTTTAGAGGGGGATGTCTATATGAGAGGCAGAGTAACCCTTGCAAGGCTGCTGCTTATTGGGTGGAAATTATATCGAGATGAAAACGTAAAACGATGCTATAAAATGATAATGGATTAGGAGGAACAGACATGTCGGCAGATAATAGCTTTAGTACAACAATGGGGTCACTTTTTAAAGGAATGGATAGCTTTATCACAAGCAAAACAGTGGTGGGCGATGCAATTACGGTGGGAGATACCATCATTCTTCCGCTTATTGACGTTTCATTCGGCGTTGCGGGCGGTGCTTTTACAGACGACGGAAAGAAGAACAACGGCGGCGGCGGTATGGGCGGTAAGATGTCACCAAGTGCCGTGCTGGTGATTCAAAACGGACACACAAAACTGGTTAACATAAAAAATCAGGACGGTGTTACAAAAATATTGGATATGGTGCCGGATTTGGTAAACAAGTTCACGGGAGGAGCTTCTAAGCAGGACGTGAATATGAATAAGGATATTGAGGATGCAATCAAATCCACTGCATCTGAAGCAAAAGAGTAAGATACAAGTGAACAAATACTTTGTCGCGCCGAATGCAATCACGTAGTGATATCGTCCTCTTGCATTCGTGCGCATAAATAGTATGTTCTATGATAGGAAATTCTTTCGAATTTCCTATCATAGAACATAGCACTCTACTTGAAAAATCGGTAAGAGTGTGCTATTCTTTTTATGGAGCGGTATTCGTTGAAACTGCATCTGATGAAGAACTAAATGTCACCTTGGTTGTCCTGTTATTTTGGAAGCAAAGAAGCTTGTATCTGCGGAACAAGACTTTATGGGCTTGAAGTAATCGGAATAATCGTCTTATATCTGGTTTTATTTAGTGAACCATCATATGATTTTTGATAATACAACTCCAAAATAAAATTTTGGAGGTTTTTTTATGAAAAATTCAGTCGTAACATTTCAGGAAGCAAAAAATAAGAAAGAAAAGATAACGATGCTCACCGCTTATGATTATTCCACGGCAAAGCTGATGGATGAAGCGGGAGTGAATGCTGTTTTGGTCGGCGATTCACTGGGGATGGTTATTTTAGGTTATGAGGATACCATATCTGTCACAATGGAGGATATGATACATCATTCCAAAGGGGTTGCAAACGGCTGCAAGAATGCCCTTGTTATCGCGGATATGCCGTTTTTATCCTATCAGACATCCGTCTATGATGCAGTTGTCAATGCGGGACGGCTTTTGAAAGAGGGAAGAGCAGGAGCTGTTAAGCTTGAAGGTGGTAGAGAAGTGGCAGAGCAGGTTAAGGCGATTGTCAATGCCTCGATACCCGTTATGGGGCATCTAGGGCTTACACCCCAGTCAATCAATGCGTTTGGCGGCTTTAAGGTGCAGGGGAAAAGTGAGAAGGCAGCGAAGAAACTTTTGGAGGATGCGATGGCACTTGAGGAGGCAGGAGCCTTTGCAATTGTTCTTGAATGCGTACCCGAGGCGCTCGCGAGGCTTATTACAGACAAAATCTCTATTCCTACGATAGGAATTGGCGCAGGGGCAGGATGTGACGGTCAAGTGCTTGTTTATCAAGATATGCTTGGTATGTTTTCGGATTTCACACCTAAGTTTGTAAAGCGGTTCGGTAATGTGGGAGATGAGATGAAAAAGGCATTTGCCGCATACCAAAAGGAAGTTCGTGAAGAGAGCTTTCCGGCAAAAGAGCATTGTTATCAGATTGATGATGATGTGATAGCGAAATTATACTAGGGAGGATTTTGAGATGATAATTGCAAGGACGATACAAGAGGTAAGAAATCAGGTAAAAGAGTGGAAGAGAGAGGGGAAAAGTGTTGGCTTTGTCCCTACCATGGGATATTTGCATGAAGGACATGAAAGCCTGATCAGACGGGCGGATGAAGAAACCGATAAGGTGGTTGTCAGTATTTTTGTCAACCCGACACAGTTTGGCCCCACGGAGGACTTAGAGAGCTATCCGAGAGATTTTGAGCGAGATAAAAAAGTATGCGAGGAAGCAGGCGCTGATTTGATTTTTCATCCGGAGCCGGAGGAGATGTACGAGAAGGCAAACAGCACCTATGTAGGCATAGAGGGACTTACAAAGGAGCTTTGCGGAAAATCCAGACCGACACATTTTCAAGGCGTGTGTCTTGTCGTGAGCAAGCTGTTTCATATCGTGGCGCCTGACAAGGCGTATTTCGGGCAAAAGGATGCTCAACAGTTAGCGGTTATAAAAAGAATGGTCAGGGACCTAAATTTTGATGTTGAGATTATCGGCTGCCCAATTATAAGGGAAACAGACGGACTCGCAAAAAGTTCCAGAAATACATATCTTTCCAAAGAGGAGCGAAAGGCAGCGGTCGTGTTAAACCTCGCGTTGACGGAGGCGAAGAAAGAAATCGAGGCAGGAGAGAAGAGTGCTTTAAAAATAAAAAGTCATATTTGTGACATAATAGAGAAGGAGCCTCTTGCAAAAATTGATTATGTAGAACTGGTAAGTTTTGATACGATTGAGCCGGTTGAGATAATCGAAGGAAATGTACTCGTGGCAATCGCGGTATACATAGGAAAGACGAGGCTGATTGATAATTTTATTATGGAAAAAGCGGAGGTGTAATTGTGACAATCACCATGTTAAAGTCAAAGATACACAGGGCAGTTGTGAGACAGGCAGAGCTGTCCTATGTGGGAAGTATCACGATAGATGAAGATTTATTAGAGAAGGCAGGAATACTCGAATACGAGAAGGTGCAGATTGTAGACGTGGAGAACGGAAACCGCTTTGAAACCTATACCATAGCAGGGGAGAGAGGCAGCGGTATGATTTGCTTAAACGGAGCGGCAGCAAGATGCGTTCAGGTGGGCGATCATGTCATTATCATGTGCTACGCCCAGATGGACGCGGCTGAGGCAAAGGAGCATAAACCTAAGGTATTATTTGTAGATGAGGAGAACAAAATAGTACAAGAGACGAATTATGAGAAACACGGAAAACTTTCCGATATGCTTTAAAGTATGATATTATAATCGCGCTTAGCGAGGTGTTTTCGAGCTTAGCAAGATATATACCTAAATCCTTAGCGAGGTATTTCACGAGCTTAGTATTTATGGTATAATTATGAAATAAAAAAGGAGATGATAGAATGCTAAAAGGCAAAACCGTTATATTAGGAGTAACTGGAAGCATTGCGGCATATAAAATAGCAAGTCTTGCAAGTGCGCTTGCGAAGCTTCACGCGGATGTGAACGTCATTATGACGAAAAATGCCACTAATTTTATAAATCCGATTACCTTTGAATCCTTAACCGGAAATAAATGCTTGGTTGATACATTTGATCGTAATTTTCAATATCAGGTAGAGCACGTCTCACTGGCAAAAAAAGCTGATATATGTATGATTGCCCCGGCAAGTGCAAATGTGATTGGGAAGCTGGCAAACGGAATAGCAGATGATATGCTGACGACTACGGCACTCGCATGTAAGTGCAAGATAATCGTAGCTCCTGCTATGAACACTAATATGTATACAAATCCGATTGTCATGGACAACATGGAAAAGCTGGAGCGCTATGGCTTTGAAGTGATTCAGGCAGACAGCGGATATTTGGCATGTGGTGATACAGGAGCGGGAAAAATGCCAAGTCCGGAAACGCTTCTTGAATATATTTTAAAGGAAATCGCCTGCAGCAAGGACATGCTTGGAAAGAAGGTTCTTGTCACAGCAGGTCCGACGCAGGAGAGCATCGATCCGGTGCGCTTTATCACCAACCACTCCAGTGGTAAAATGGGCTATGCTATCGCAAAAAACTGTATGCTCAGAGGTGCAGAGGTCTTGCTTGTCACAGGAAGGACGCACATTGACACTCCGCTGTTTGTAGAAACAATAGAGGTAGAGAGTGCCAAGGATATGTTCGAGGCGGTGAAAGAGCGTTACAAAGAGATGGATGTCATTGTGAAGTGTGCAGCGGTAGCAGACTACACACCGGTTTACACAAGTGACAATAAGATAAAAAAATCCGATGGCGATATGCAGATTGATGTGACAAGGACAACGGATATCCTGAAATTTTTGGGAGAAAACCGCAGCGATAATCAATTCATTTGCGGGTTTTCAATGGAAACAGAGAATATGCTGGAAAATTCCAAGATAAAGCTTCAAAAAAAGAACATTGATATGATTGTGGCAAATAACTTAAAGGAAGCGGGAGCAGGTTTTGGCACGGACACCAATATTGTGACGGTGATTACCAAGCAGGAGAGTAAGAGTCTTCCGATTATGACAAAAGAGGAAGCAGCTCAAAATATTGTAGATGAAATTTTAAAAAACTATAATGGTATGAAGCAATTCTGCATATAATAGGGTAAGCAAGATTCTGGGATGGAGTAATGAAAAGATTAATCGGCTTTATTCTATTTTGGATGGCATTTGGAATGTTCTTGATGCTATTACTCCAAAGCGACTTATTAGGGTGGATACTTGTTTTTGGATTTTTAGTGTTGGGATATAACCTATTTTGCTGTTGAAAAAATTTAAGATAAAAAAAGGCACATATAAAAAGGTTTAAACAAATCTTTTTATATGTGCCTTTTTGATGGACAGCTTAGAAAATAAAAAATTAAGCACGCTCTACTAAGCCTGACTTTAAACAAGAAGTACAAACATACATTTTTTTTGCACCACCGTTGCTTAAATTAACTCTAACGGATTTCACGTTAGATTTCCACATTTTACTTGTCTTTCTATTAGAATGACTCACATTGTTTCCGAAGTGAGCACCTTTTCCACAAACTGAACACTTTGCCATATCAGCACCTCCTTACACGAAATCATAACAAAACTATTCTATCAGATATGGAAGGACAATGCAAGGAAAAAATAAAAAAGTTAAAAACATATTTCATTTTTATAGAAAAGAGGTTATAATACATATTATCCCATGCTATTTTTAATCGCATGATTATAGAAAAGTAAAATGTAGAATTAAATTGAAAATAAAAGTGGAGGTAGTAAGAATGAAAGGACGTATGAGTAATAGCTATGGCGAGGTGCTTATAGATACAGAGGTGATTGCAAACTATGCAGGGTCTACGGCAGTAGAATGCTTCGGGATCGTAGGTATGGCGGCAGTAAATGTGAAGGATGGCTTGGTAAAGCTACTAAAAAGGGACAGTCTGACGCATGGCATTACAGTAGATGTTATTGAGAACAAATTGATTTTAAATTTTCATGTTATTGTTTCATATGGCGTAAGCATTTCAACAGTAGCAGATAATCTTATTAGTAACGTAAAATACAAAGTTGAGGAATTTACCGGAATGGAAGTTGAGAAGATTAACATCTTTGTAGAAGGCGTTCGCGTTATAGATTAATTTAAGGAGGAACATATTGTGACAGTTAACAGAATAGATGCCGAAATGCTATCAAAGATGTTTTTGGCAGGCGCAAAAAATATTGAGGCTAAGAAGGAATGGATTAATGAGCTAAATGTGTTTCCGGTACCGGATGGGGATACGGGAACAAATATGTCATTGACAATTATGGCAGCAGCAAGAGAGGTAAGTGCTCTATCCAATCCGTCTATGGCAGACTTGGCAAAGGCAATTTCATCAGGCTCATTAAGAGGTGCCAGAGGTAATTCGGGCGTTATTCTTTCACAGCTTTTCAGAGGCTTTACTAAGGTTATTAAGAATTACGAAGAGATTGATAAGTTTATTATAACAAATGCCTTTCAAAAGGCAGTTGAGACAGCATATAAGGCAGTTATGAAACCGAAGGAAGGAACAATTTTAACCGTTGCCAAAGGAATGGCAGATAAGTGTTCCGAGATTGTTGACGAGGTTGATGAGTTAGAAGAATTTATCAGACAGGTTATTGAATATGGTGACTATGTATTGAGTCAGACACCGGAGATGCTTCCGGTTTTAAAGCAGGCAGGCGTAGTTGATTCCGGCGGACAGGGACTTATGCAGGTGGTGAAAGGCGGATTTGACGCATTTCTTGGCAAGGAGTTGGATTTGTCCATCACAGGTTCAAACAGCTTTTCTATTAATAAGGGAGCTGTAGGAAGCGCAGAGCCTACAGATATCAAATTTGGGTATTGCACTGAGTTTATCGTTATGCTGGAAAAAGAATATACGATGGAAACAGAGCATGAATTCAAGGAATATTTAGGCTCTATTGGTGATTCTTTAGTTGTTGTTTCTGATGATGACATTGTAAAGGTTCATGTACATACGAACGACCCGGGACTTGCAATTCAGAGAGGTTTGACGTATGGTTCACTCACCAGCATGAAGATTGACAACATGCGTGAGGAACATCATGAGAGATTAATCAAAGACGCTGAAAAAATGGCACAGATTCAGGCTGAGACAGCTAAGAAGGAAGAGCCGAGAAAAGACGTTGGTTTTATTGCGGTGTCAATCGGCGAAGGAATCAATGAAATATTTAAGGAGCTCGGAGTGGACTACCTGATTGAAGGCGGACAAACGATGAATCCAAGCACGGAAGATATGTTAAACGCAATTGAAAAAGTAAATGCAGATAATATATTTATCCTTCCGAATAATAAAAATATCATTCTGGCAGCAAACCAGGCAAAGGCACTTGTGGAGGATAAGAACATATTTGTGATCCCGACAAAGACTGTTCCGCAGGGAATTACGGCAGTCATCAATTATGTGCCGGATAAATCTCCGGAGGATAATGAGAAGAATATTCAGGAAGAAATTGAGCGAGTAAAGACCGGACAGGTAACCTACGCAGTCAGAGACACAAATATAGACGGAAAAGAGATAAAAGAAAACGATATTATGGGTATCGGCGACCACTCTATTCTTACAGTGGGAAATGCGGTTGATAAGGTTACAAGGGACATGATAAAAGAGTTGATTGATGAGGAAACAGAATTAATCAGTATTTATTATGGACAGGAAATTGAGGAAGATGCGGCACAGGAGCTTGCCGATAAGATTGCAAAGGAATATTCCGATTGTGACATTGAGGTTCACTTTGGAGGACAGCCGATTTATTATTATATTGTTTCAGTTGAATAGCAGATATTAATTCGTAAAGGGGAGAACAGAAGTTATATTCTGTGAGGGAGTGTATGCTGAAGGAAGAACTGAGGGCGCTTGAGAAGGCGGCGAGGGTTATTATTTCAAGTGATAAGGTGGAAGCTTATTTAGAGTTTACAGAGGATATATCAGAGTATACCGTCGATAATGTAGTGGAGCTGTTGAATCATCACAATGTGACATATGGCATTGACAAGACAAGAATTGCAGTTATGCTGAATGAGCGAGAGGCCTATGTGAGGGTGCTCGTTGCAAAAGGAACGGCTGCAGTGAAAGGAACGAACGGATACTACAAATATTATTTTAATACGGAACCGTTTACCGGTACAATTATATTGGAGGACGGTACCGTAGATTATAACGTGCTGGGAGAAATGGTACTGTGCCATGAAAACGATCTGCTCGTAGAATACCATCCGGCCGTTCCCGGGACAACAGGTGTCAGTGTATCAGGTACTGTTTTACAGCCTCCTCCTGTTAAAGAATTAAAGCCGATTCGCGGCAAAGGATTTACCGTGAAGGAGGGGGAAAACTGCTATTACTCCGATTTTGACGGAAAGATTGATTTTGACGGAACGCTTTTGAAGGTCTCCCAATTATATGTAGTTGAAGGGGATTTGGACAGCAACGCCAAACCGATTGGTTTTTGCGGCGATGTTCTTGTTCAGGGCAATGTGTTTGCGGGAGCCAGAATTGAAACGGTGGGAAATATTACTGTAAACGGGCATGTGGAATCCTCTACGTTGCTTGCCGGAAAGAATATTCTACTGCGAAACGGAATGCAGGGAGACGGCAGCGGGTATGTTTTTGCGAAGGGAAATATATCGGCGAAGTTTCTGGAGAATACAACGGTAGTGTCCAACGGAAATATTTTTTCGAACTATATTTTAAACTGTGATATATACGCGAACAAAAAGGTGATTGTTTCAGGGCAAAGAGGTGCTATCATAGGCGGTCATGTGAGAGCGATAGAGGCAATTTCAGCCTCCGTAGTCGGAAATACCGCTCATCTGCAGACGCAGATGGAAATCGGTGTTGGAACGGACTTTTACTATAAGTATCAACAGGTAGAAGACAGTGTTAATAAGCTGAAAGAGGAGATTTCTGAGCTTGAGCAGAAGCTGAATCGGATTTGTGAGAAGATTAAGACAAAGCCAAGCCCTCTTCTTTTGAATATCAGGAGCGAGGTTCTAAAAGAAAAGATTGAAAAGACGGCAAAATACAATGAGCAGTGCAGGATGAAAGAGGAGCTTATGAGCCAGAAAAAGCGCTCCGTATCTGGTAATATTGTGGTTGCAGGACGTGTTTTTCCCAATACATATGTGAGAATCAATGGTGTTTCCAGTATTATTCATGATATTTACCGGAACATTACATTCTTAAATAAAGAGAGCGAAATTAGAATTTATTCGAATATATGGGAAGAAAATGCCGTACAGAAGTCAATGAATGTAAACAAGTAAGTGATGAGAGAGAATCGAAGAGGGTTCTCTCTTTGTAGTTAAGTTTATGGAAAATGGGGCTGTGTCAGGATGAATAAAGATTCTTTGGTAATTGATTTAAAAGGTGTCGGTGAAAAGACAAGCAGTTTATTTCAAAAAATGGGCGTCTTCACAGTGGAGGACTTAATCGGCTATTATCCGAGGGACTATGATGTGTACAAGGAGCCTGTTTTGATTAGTCAGCTAAAAAATGATGAGGTAGCGGCTGTAAAAGGAACGATTGTAAAAAATCTGGAAATCAAGAGAGTGAGAAATTTGCAGATTGTGGCAGGTATCGTGCAGGATGAGAGTGGTATGCTGAATATCACCTGGTACAATATGCCCTTTTTGCGAAATACATTGAGACCTGGATACAGGCTTATTTTGCGCGGGCGAATCATTAATAAAAACGGAAGGTTGTCGATGGAGCAGCCTCAGATTTACCAATTGGAGGAATATGGTGCTATTGTGGAGTCCATGCAGCCTAAATACAGTCTTGTAGCCGGAATTACGAATAACACAGTGACAAAGGCAGTAAGACAGGTAATGGAGCAAAAGGATATTGTGCAGGAATATCTTCCGGCTGACATACGAAAAGAGTATGCGCTTGCAGAATATAATTTTGCCATTGAAAACATCCACTTTCCGAAAAATATGGATGACTTGGTAAAAGCGAGAGCGAGACTCGTATTTGATGAATTTTTCCTTTTTATCATGGCGCTTCGGCAGCTAAAGGAGAAGAAGGAGAAGGCAAGCAATGAATTTTCTTTAAAAAAATCGGTTGAGGCAGAGGAGCTGATTAAAAAGCTTCCTTATCAGCTTACCAAGGCACAGATAAAGGTCTGGCATGAGATAGAAGCGGACATGCTTGGGGAGACGGTAATGAGCCGGCTTGTTCAAGGTGATGTTGGTTCAGGAAAGACGATTGTTGCCATACTTGGAATTCTTATGGCAGCGGGCAGCGGTTATCAGTCTGCTTTTATGGCACCGACGGAGGTTCTTGCAAAGCAGCAGTATGATTCGATTGTGAGATTGTTTGAGGAATACGGCTTGCCTTACCGTGCGGTTCTCTTGACAGGCTCTATGACAGCAAAAGAAAAAAGATTGGTGTATGAGGAAATCGAACGGGGAGAGGCAAACGTAATAGTGGGAACTCACGCTTTGATTCAGGACAAGGTAAATTACTGTAATCTTGCACTTGTCATCACGGATGAGCAGCACCGCTTCGGTGTGAGGCAGAGGGAAACTCTGTCCAATAAGGGAAATGATCCGCATGTCCTTGTCATGAGTGCCACTCCGATTCCCAGAACGCTGGCAATTATTTTATATGGAGATTTGGATATTTCCGTGATTGATGAGCTGCCGGCGGAGAGACAGGTCATTAAAAACTGTGTGGTAAACAGTAGTTATCGTCCTACCGCTTACAAGTTTATTCAAAAAGAGGTGGAGAGCAAAAGACAGGCTTACATCATATGTCCGATGGTGGAGGAGAGTGAAAATATAGAGGCAGAAAATGTCATAGAATACACGGAACTGCTCAAAAATAATCTTCCGCATACGATCAAAGTGGAATATCTGCATGGAAAGATGAAGGCGAAGGAAAAGAATGACATTATGGAGCGGTTTGCCGCAAATGACATTCAGGTACTCGTCTCAACAACTGTTGTGGAGGTAGGTGTGAATGTGCCGAATGCCACGGTTATGATGATTGAAAATGCAGAGCGCTTCGGTCTTGCACAGCTTCACCAGCTTCGAGGTCGAGTGGGGCGTGGAAAGCACCAGTCCTACTGTATACTCGTAAATGGCTCAGACAGCAAGGCGTCAAAGAGCCGTTTGGAAATATTAAATAAGTCAAATGACGGATTTTTTATTGCAAGCGAGGACTTGAAGCTTCGAGGCCCCGGAGATTTATTCGGAATCCGGCAGAGCGGTGTGCTGGAGTTTAAGATAGGAGATGTGTTTACAGATGCGTCCGTATTACAGTATGCAAGTGATGCAGCTGCCTTATTGCTGCAAGAGGATGAAAAGCTTGAGCTGCCTGAGCATGAGAGATTGAGGGAGAAGCTTGAAAAATATTTGAATTACGGGCTTGAGAATCTGAGCTTGTAGGCGGACAAGTCCGCATAATATATATAAAAGAGGCAAGTCACTTGAAATGACCTGCCTCTTGTGATTCACAATACTATCTGCTTGGCATTTTTTTGAATTTACTTGCCTTATAGTTTGGAACAATGGATTTCCATGATTTTGCACCAATTACCTTCAAGTAAGATTTTGTGTAGCTCTCGGATTTTGGCGTGTCCATATATTTATAGACATTATATGCGGGCTTTCCTGTGATACCAAAGCTTAATCCTTGGTCAACTTCAACCTGTGCGTCATGCAGACTGCGCATCATAATGGCATCGACCATCGGATTGAATTCGGCCACATAATAGGCATAGGCGATAGCAGCGGCTTGAACCTTTTTTCCGCTGTTGGAGGTAAAACCGACCTCCGATAGGATAACACGCTTGTCTTTTCCATAATGTTTTTTTACATAGTTTGTTAACACGGATAAGTTTTTCATATTGACAATCGGTGAGTTTTCATTGTTGCTTAAGTAATCGTTGTTCCAGAAGTTCGCATCAGTAAGCGGAACCGGATATGGGTGGTACGCAATATCCCAGTCAATGTTTCCTTCCGATTTTAAAATGGAGTTAAACTTTTCCAAAAAGGCTTTGGAACCGTAAGAGCCTTCATTTGACATAGCCCACATATGGTCGAGTGAAATATATACACGCGCGTTAGAATAAACGCTCTTTGTTGCATTGTATACAAGACGAAAGGTGTCTGCATAAGTTTTTGCATAGGAATCAAAGTTGCTTGTACCGGCATAATTCCAAGTGTCAAAGTTGTCCACCTCGTTCCCGACAATCCAGCCGGCGATAACAGGACTGCTTGTTTTCAGGCTGTAGCAGTAATCTGCAAAATAAGCCATGGTTGCTTCCAACTGTTCTTTTACCTTCTGCTCTTTCATATTCCATGCATAGTAAGCATAGCCTTCTGTTCGTGCAGCAGGAGTAATCAAATTTGTTTTACTGCTCCAGCCGAGCAAAAGAATGGCATACACGGTTGCGCCGTCATTGGCAAAGGATTTTGCCGTGTTAGCATACATGGCTGCCGCATCACGCCTAAAATAATAGGTTTTTCCTTTGTAACTGAATTGTTCTGTTGAACTGGAATTATATTCATTTTTGGTGGCAATTAAATCATTAATTTCAATATTGATAACCGTATGGTTAATACCTAAATTTGATTCATAACCTTGTAAGCCCTTTTTTGTAGGGGCAGTTGGGAATGCATAGGTGTAATCGGCGGCTCCCTCTGGGTTGGAAATATATTGTGCGGAACTAATGATTTTATAACCGGATTTCTGCTTTACTGCAATTACAAATTTTGACTGTAAAATACTATTATTCCCGTTCTTATCCAAGGGAGCAGTAAAGGAGAAAGAGGTAGATTTTTCTGCCTTTGCAATCGGCTTTAATTTCTTTAAGGTGGTTTGCGTAGAAGGAAGTGCAAACAAATAGTAATAAGTGTCCTTGCTCTTTACAATCTTGCTTGTTTTTGCTTTTATTGTGACATTTTCTTTGTCTGTTATTTTGGTACTGCTGATTTTTGCGGAGGAAGCAGTGGCAGTTGTCTCAGATACTCCGGATTTTATTTTGACTTTTTTAACAAGACTGTACGCTCCGTATACTTTTTCACCTGAAGAATCGACCAAATAACCTCGGACCTTCACATAATAGGTTTTGTTTTTAATAAGATTTTTGATGGTAAGGCTGGTCTTTGAGGAGGTCATTGTTCTGATATTATCTTTAAAATTTTTGGAGGTCGAGCAAAGTATCTCATAGCCTTTCACTCCGTCCATGACCTGATAGGAGACTGACATTTTACCTTTTCCGGCGGCTTTAGCGCTCGTGATTTTTGTTGTGGAGCTCACGCTTAATTGAGTCCATTTTGCGTAGACTGTCACATCGGAAGCGGTATTCGTAGAAATGATGGTAATGGGAGTTGCATAATTGCTGTCTAGGTACCAGCAATCAAACTGAAAGCCTTTTTTGGAAGGGATAGGCAGTGTCACAGTTTCTCCGCCAATGAAGGTTTCAGGTGCATCGACAGAATTTGTACCTCCGTTCAACTTATAGATAATGTCATAGGTCACTTTGTTTACTTTTGCTCCGTTTGCGTCAAAGATTGGAGTTGCATCACCAGAGGATGGAAGAGTATCCTCTGCTCCAGCAGTATCCGGTGCCTGCTCGGTGTCGGCAGATTCTGTTGCCTCAGGTGAGGCGGACTCGTCGGCAGCTGCTACATCCTCGGTTAAAACAGGTTTCTTGTCACAATACAATAAAACAGAGTCGGAAAGGATGCCGAAATCAAGCTCTTCCGACTGAGAAATGCTGTAATTTAAGTAAACCAGATTGGTAAAGTGTGTAATGCCGGTTAAATCCTTTATTCCATAGGAGGAAATATCCATATTCGTAATGGCATTGCCTTCCTCAGACGAAAGCTTTTTGTCTTTGTCTATATCATAGGAAGAAAGAAGCATATCGCGAAAAGCGGAATCGGGGAATGTTGCTTCGTCAACGGCAACCTCAGTAAAATCCTCTGTATAGAGAACAAGTGTAAATATAACAGGTTCCTCTGTCAGCTCACGGCTTACTGTATTAACCGAATAGGAAACGATGTTGGAGGACAAGTCATCGGAAAAAGTAAATAATGTATCCTCAACAGTGTATTCACAGGTCCAGTCCGTTGTATCGCTGATAGAAAAGCCTTTTAAATCAGTCAAATAAAAGCTGCTATTTTCATCAATTTGAATGTCTCTTGCGTTTTGGAGGCAGGAAAGAGCAGTCAGAGCAGAGTTTTTGGTCAGGTCCAGACCGATAAGTCTATTGAAGGAGCAGTCCAAAGAGACAAGCTTTGTGAGAGTTCCAAGCTCAAGTGTTGTCAGTTGGTTATTGCTGCAATCTAATTCTTCCAGAGCAATAAAATAGGAAAGACCTTCTAAGGAAACAATCCCCATATTACTGACGTCAATTTTGGTAACAGAATCAATTTCCTTCTTAGACAAAGTGTTATCATCGTTTTGATCAAAGTTCTCACAAATATAGGATAGGAAATATTCATCAGGGAAATTGCTGGTGTTAAGAGATACACGTTCAGTAACCTCCTCGTCAATGGAAGCAGTTGTGTCACCGGTAGCCACTTCGTTGTCTGTCTGAGTAGCTGCCGCTGTATTTTCACTGCCCAAAGAAGAGGTATCGGTATGTGTATCAGAATTAGTGTCTGAAATAGAAGTGGTATCTGCCTCCAAATTATTGTCCGAAGCAGCACCGATTTCTGTTGATACAACGCTGCTGTCAGTCACAGAAACAGCATTTGCTGTGATACTGCCATATCCGGCAAGAGATTCTGCGGTGATCAAAAAACAGGTAGCAAAGGAAATAAAACGTTTAAAAATTTTCTTTTTGTGATTTCTCATAACTCTCCTCCTCATAGTAAAAGTAAGATTATTATAACATGTGAAAATTGTGTGAACAACTAGGAGCTAGACTTTTTTTAAATTTTCGTGTATTATAAAGCGGATTGAAAAATAGGAGAGGGATGAAGTGAAATGAAACAGACAACATATGATGCTTCCAGTATATCGGTGCTAGAGGGGTTAGAGGCAGTCAGAAAAAGACCCGGTATGTACATTGGAAGTGTGTCAAGAAAAGGATTAAATCATTTAATATATGAAATTGTAGACAATTCGGTTGACGAGCATTTAGCAGGCTTTTGTAACCGCATCACGGTTGTTTTGGAGGCAGATGGCTCCGCGACAATAGCAGACAACGGGCGAGGGATACCGGTTGGAATGCATGAAAAAGGAGTCTCCGCTGAGCGTGTTGTTTTCACGACATTGCATGCGGGAGGAAAATTTGATGATTCCGTCTATAAGACAAGCGGCGGGCTTCACGGGGTTGGTTCCTCTGTTGTAAATGCTCTGTCTACCTATTTGGATATTAAAATCAGCAGAGAGGGCTATATCCACCATGATCGCTATGAAAGAGGAATTCCTGCGCTGGAATTGGAGAAAGGGCTTCTGCCGACGCTTGGAAAGACAAAGGAGACAGGAACGACAATCAACTTCCTGCCGGATGATACTATTTTTGAGAAAACACGCTTTAAGGGAAGCGAGGTAAAGAGCAGACTTCACGAGACTGCTTATCTAAACCCGGAACTGACTATTATTTTTGAGGATAGACGTGGGGAGGAAATCGAGCATGTCGAATACCATGAGCCCGATGGAATCTTAGGCTATATCTTAGATTTAAATAAAAATAAAGAACAAGTGCACGAGCCGATTTATTTTAAGGGCGAGGTTGACGGCATCACAGTAGAAGGTGCGCTGCAATACATCAACGAATTCCATGAAAACGTTCTCGGCTTTTGCAACAACATATACAATGCGGAAGGCGGCACTCATTTGACTGGCTTTAAGACGGTATTTACGACCGTTATGAATTCCTATGCGAGAGAGCTTGGTATATTGAAGGAAAAGGATGCGAATTTTACAGGTGTGGATATCCGAAACGGTATGACTGCTGTTATCTCCATTAAGCACCCTGCCCCTCGCTTTGAAGGACAGACAAAGACAAAGCTTGACAATCAGGATGCCATGAAGGCAACAAGCAAGGTGGCAGGAGATGAGTTGCAGCGCTACTTTGACAAAAACTTAGAGACACTGAAATCTGTTTTGTCATGCGCGGAAAAAGCAGCGAAAATTCGTAAAGCGGAAGAGAAGGCAAAGACGAATCTGCTGACAAAACAAAAATATTCCTTTGACTCAAACGGTAAACTTGCAAACTGTGAAAACAGGGACCCAAGCAAATGTGAAATTTTTATCGTGGAGGGAGATTCTGCGGGCGGCTCTGCAAAAACAGCGCGTAACAGAAATTTTCAGGCGATTCTTCCGATCCGCGGAAAAATCTTAAATGTAGAGAAGGCGAGCATCGACAAGGTGCTGGCAAATGCAGAGATTAAGACGATGATCAATGCCTTTGGATGTGGTTTTTCCGAGGGCTACGGAAATGATTTTGATATCACGAAGCTAAGATATGACAAGATTGTCATCATGGCAGATGCGGACGTCGATGGTGCTCATATCTGTACGTTGCTGCTTACTTTATTTTACCGCTTTATGCCGGAGCTTATCTATGAGGGACATGTTTACATTGCGATGCCGCCGCTGTATAAGGCGATGCCTGCAAGAGGTGAAGAAGAATATCTGTATGATGACAAGGCACTTGAAAAATACAGGAAGAGTCACAAAGGCTCCTTTACCTTACAGCGATATAAGGGACTTGGAGAGATGGATGCAGATCAATTGTGGGAAACAACCTTGAATCCGGAGACGAGAAAGCTAAAGCTCGTAGAGATTGAGGACGCCAGAATGGCTTCTGAGGTAACGGAAATGCTTATGGGAAGTGAAGTTCCGCCTAGAAAGGCATTTATTTATGAATATGCTGAAACGGCTGAGCTGGATATATAGAGAGCGGAGGAAATAATTTATTATGGATGAACAGATTATAAAAACAGAATATTCTGATGTGATGCAGAAATCATATATTGATTATGCGATGAGTGTAATCGTGGCAAGAGCCTTGCCGGATGTAAGAGACGGCTTAAAGCCTGTTCAGAGACGTACCCTGTATGATATGTATGAACTGGGGATTAAATATGACAAGCCATACCGTAAATGTGCCCGTATTGTGGGTGATACGATGGGTAAATATCACCCGCACGGTGATTCTTCCATCTACGATGCACTTGTTGTCATGTCGCAGGGCTTTAAAAAGGGGCTGCCTCTTGTGGACGGACACGGTAACTTTGGCTCTATCGAGGGAGATGGTGCGGCGGCGATGCGTTATACAGAAGCACGTCTTGAAAAAATTACGCAGGAAGCGTACCTTGCCGACTTGGACAAGGATATTGTAGATTTTGTGCCAAACTTTGACGAGACTGAGAAAGAGCCTGCTGTACTTCCGGTTAAGATACCGAACCTTTTGATAAACGGTGCAGATGGAATCGCAGTCGGTATGGCGACAAACATTCCTCCTCATAATCTGGCTGAGGTAATCGACGGTGTAAAAGCCTACATAGAAAATCCGAATATTACAACGGAAGGTCTGATGAAATACATCAAGGGACCTGACTTTCCGACAGGAGGACGCGTTGTCAATAAGGACGAGCTGCTTTCCATCTATGAGTGCGGTCAGGGAAAGATTAAAATACGAGGAAGCGTCAAGACAGAGACGGACAAAGGCGGAAAGAATAAGCTGGTTATAACAGAGATACCTTATCCGATGATAGGTGCAAATATCGGAAAGTTTTTAAATGATATCTGTACCCTCGTGGAGACAAAAAAGACAGGAGACATCATCGATATATCCAACCAGTCTTCCAAGGACGGAATTCGCATTGTTCTTGATTTGAAAAAGGCGGCGGATGTTGACAATCTCCTAAATATGCTCTACAAAAAGACAAAGCTTGAGGATACCTTCGGAGTCAATATGCTCGCGGTTGCAGACGGCAAGCCGGAGACGATGGGCTTGAAGGAGATTATTAAAAGAAACGTAAACTTCCAGATTGAGCTGACAACAAGAAAATATAAGACATTGCTTGCAAAGGAGCTGGATAAAAAAGAGATACAGGAAGGCTTGATTCAAGCGTGCGATGTAATTGATTTAATTATTGAAATACTGCGCGGAAGCAAAAATATCAAAGATGCAAAAGACTGTCTCATAACCGGTAATACAAAAAATATTACCTTTAAGACAAAAGCCTCAGAAAAAAATGCGAGCCAGTTGAGATTTACGGAGAGACAGGCAAGTGCCATTCTGGAAATGAGACTTTATAAGTTAATCGGTCTGGAAATAGAAGCTTTGATGAAGGAGCATGATACAACGCTTAAAAATATTGCAAAATATGAGGATATTTTAAGCAACCGCTCCACGATGCTATCCACGATTAAAAAGGGATTAGATGCGATTAAGAAGGAATACGGAACACCGAGAAAAACCGTGATTGAAAATGCTGCGGAGGCTGTCTATGAGGAGAAGAAGATAGAGGAGCAGGAGGTAGTATTTTTGATGGACCGCTTCGGTTATGCAAAGACGATTGATACAGCGGCGTTTGAACGAAACAAGGAAACGGTACTGAACGAAAACCGGTTTGTATTTTCCTGCATGAATACGGATAAAATATGTATTTTCACGGACAAGGGGATGCTGCACAGCCTGAAGGTTCTTGATTTGCCGTTTGGAAAGTTCAGGGACAAGGGAATTCCGATTGATAATATTTGCAATTACAACAGCAGTGAAGAAAATTTGATTTATGTATTGCCGCTTAGTGAGATAAAGGATAAAATGTTCCTCTTTACTACGAAAGCCGGTATGATGAAACAGGTTAGCGGTGAAGAATTTGATGTGGCAAAGAGAACGATTGCGGCGACAAAACTTTCAGACGGTGATGAATTAGTATCCATTGATATGATAGACGGCGTGCAAAACATTGTACTCCAGACCAATAAGGGTATATTCCTGCGTTTCTTGTCCAGCGAAATTCCGCAGAAGAAGCGTGGTGCGATTGGTGTCAGGGGCATTAAGCTTGCCAAGGACGATTTTGTAGAAGAAATATATAAATTTGATGAAAACACATCAATTCAGATAACTTATAAAGACAAAGAAATCTCGCTGAATCGGCTAAAGATTGCGGGCAGAGATACAAAAGGAACAAAGGCAAGAGTGTAAGATAACGGAATAATCGTAACAACAAAAATCCCACAGGAAAACTTTCCTGTGGGATTTCTGTTAATTCATCATCTTTGTCAAGCTTACGCTCCGGTTACTGATTGGTAATTAGGATTAAAGAGACTTACCAGCCATCTGTCTTTCCTGTTCCTCAATCATCTTCTTAACCATGTAACCACCTACTGAGCCGTTCTGTTTTGAAGTAAGGTTACCATTATAACCATCTGTTAATGGAACACCCAATTCGTTAGCTACTTCATACTTGAATTTGTTTAAAGCGCCTTTTGCTTCAGGTACTGATGCAGAATTACTTGAACTTGTCATAATAAAACCTCCGTTTCGCTTTCGTCTTATTTGGTAATATCAACACTGTGAGATACAGTACTAATATTGCCGACGAAAGTTCTTTGATTTGTTTTTACCTAACAAACTTTTTTGGATTTAATTTGTTAAGTGGTTACAGTGATATTATGTGCGATTATAACGGGAATAATCTAGAAGTTGTTGCATGTTTTGACAAAAAATGCCGGAAGTGAAAATTAAAAAAAACCCAAAAGATAGTTGTATGTTTTTGCGTATAATGGTAGGATATAAAAGCAAATACTTTTATGGAGGGTATGACATGGTAAATCAAGGAGTTAGCAAAACAGGTCAGGCGAAAGCGGTGCCGGACAGGGAAGGTTTGAGCGGCAGTACATTAAAACTGATAGCGATTGTAACGATGTTTATTGACCATATCGGAGCTGGAATATTAGAACAGCTGCCAGCTTATTATGATACGAATTCACCTATTTCCGATATAGATACTATATTGAGATTGATTGGAAGAATCGCATTTCCTATCTTTTGTTTTTTACTGGTGGAAGGCTTTTTACATACAAGTAATGTCAAGAAATATGCGATGAGACTATTTTTATTTGCTCTTATCTCAGAGATACCGTTTGACTTGGCATTCAAGCGCCAGATTTTGGAGATAACGTACCAAAATGTATTCTTTACTCTATTTATCGGCTTACTCACCTTAATGGCGGTGAAATATTTTGAAAATAATAAAGTACTTAGAATTTTATCCATGTTTGCCGGAATTGCGGTGGCAATTATTTTAAGAACTGACTATGCAGGCTTTGGAGTGGTATTTATTTTACTGTTATATGTCCTGCATGATAAAATCAAATGGAGAAATATTATCTGTTCCTTTGCAATCTTATGGGAGATTACCGCCCCGATTGCCTTTATTCCGATTACACTTTATAACGGAAAAAGAGGAATCAATCTGAAATATTTCTTTTACCTTTTCTATCCTGTGCATTTATTGCTTATTTATGCGGTGTCACAGCTACTAATATAATAGAAAAGAGAGTAAACGGAGGAAAAATATATGAAAAAGACTGTTATGTTCATTGCTGTTTGCTTGATGATAACCGGCTGCTCTTTTGAGACGAAGCAGAATACAGTTGAAACCATAGATGATTTGCCGGTTACCCAAGAGGAAGACACAGAAATTGTCACAGAAGAAGGAAATGAAACAGACAGCAGTGATGCTCCGGTACTTGAGGACATCATTGCTGATATCATAAAAGAAGAGCCGATTGAGAGAGATCCGATAGAATTCACGACAGAAACGATGGAAAACAGCTATCTGGACAAAAATGGTGAAGCCGTATCGCAGGTAAGAATTGATTATCCGGTAATTCAGAATACTTCCAAGGAGGAAGGAATTGATAAAATCAATGAATTTTTCAGAGAGGCAGCACAGGCATTATATGAGGAGAATGACACATATGCGGCAGACAATGCACAGGAGCTGGACGAAGAAACGGCTTCGGAGAATAGCACTGCCGATTTAGTGTACAGTGAATACAAGGTTAGCTTTGAGGTAACCTATAATAAAAACGGAATTCTTTCCATCCTTCAAAGCTTCAATGAGCGGTATTATGAAACAGGCGCGGAAAATTCTTATTCCACCGGATATGTTTTTCTGTTAAGTACGGGGCAGCGTCTGGCGATTGGAGATATTCTTGCAGGAACAGATGAGGAGATTGCCCAGTTGATCGGACAGGCATTTATGGCTTCGGAGCAGATAGAAGACAGAATAAAGAGCTATTATCAGGAGGAGATACTTGAGAATACTCAATATACTGAAGTTTATATGGATGATAAAAATATTAATTTTTTCTATAATCCAAACATGGTTATCCCTTATCAGGAAGGAACGCTTAAGGCTTACATTCCGTTAAAGACAGAAAATATATTTAAAATTGAATTTGAAGCAAAACCAGAAGATGGAAAAGAAGAATGAGGAGACTATGAGAGTAATAGCAGGAACAGCGAGAAGACATAATTTACAAACCGTTTCGGGAGACGCGACGAGACCGACAAGCGACAGAATCAAGGAAACACTATTTAATATGCTGAATCCTTATCTGGAAGGAGCGACGTTTCTGGATTTATTTGCAGGGAGCGGTCAAATCGGAATTGAAGCGCTCAGCAGAGGAGCGAAGGAAGCGGTTTTTGTAGAGAACGGCAGGGAAGCCGTTTCGGTTATCGAATATAATCTGGAACACACAAAATTAAAGAGCAATGCGCAGCTGATACCTTCCGATGTACTCACGGCACTGAGAAGGTTAGAGGGAAAATATGTGTTTGACTATATTTTTATGGACCCCCCTTATAATCAGTTATTGGAAAAACAGGTATTAGAATATTTGAAAAGTTCTTCCCTTATCGACAAGACAAGTGTTATAATTGTAGAAGCATCTTTGGAAACCCGGTTTGACTACGCGGAAGATTTAGGATTTCGAATTGTGCAGAGAAAAGAATATAAGACCAGCATGCATATCTTTCTTGAAATGCAGTGAAATTGGGAAAAGAGGTAAAGATGAACAGAGCAATTTATCCGGGTAGCTTTGATCCGGTTACCTATGGACATTTGGATATTATTAAAAGATCGGCAGATTTGTTCGGTGAGTTATATGTAGGAGTTTTGAATAACACGTCAAAAAGCCCGTTGTTTTCCGTGGAGGAACGTGTTAATATGTTAAAGGAGGCAACTGCGGATATTTCCAACATTAAGGTGGTATCGTACAGTGGGCTTTTAGTGGATTTTGTGAAGGAAGTAGAAGCATCTGTTGTGGTAAGGGGGTTGCGTGCCATCACAGACTTTGAATATGAATTGCAGTTAGCACAGACAAATCATGTACTATATCCGGAAGCGGATACCATGTTTTTGACGGCAAGGTTAGAATATTCTTACCTAAGTTCGACAACAGTGAGGGAAGTTGCAAGCTTTGGAGGGGATATTACCAAGTTTGTGCCGAAAAAAGTTGCGGAAAAAATGTATGAAAAATATGGAATTGATAAAAAATAATAAGGAGTGAAGTATTGTGAGCAGTAAAATTGAGCAGATTATTGAAGAGATAGAGGAATATATCAATGGCTGTAAATATCAGCCGTTATCCAATACAAAAATAATAGTAAATAAGGAAGAAATTGATGAACTCCTCACGGAACTGAGATTAAAGACACCTGATGAGATAAAGAGATATCAGAAGATTATTAACAACAAAGAAGCCATTTTGGCAGATGCGCAGGCAAGAGCTGATTCGATTATCGCGCAGGCTACCGTACATACAAACGAATTGATTAACGAGCATGAAATTATGCAGCAGGCGTATGCGCAGGCAAATGAGATTGTAATGATTGCAACCAACCAGGCGCAGGAAATTCTGGATAATGCAACAATTGATGCAAACAATATAAGACTTGGTGCGATACAGTATACCGATGATATGCTTGCAAATTTGCAGGGAATTATCAGTCATACTATCAATACAAGCACTGCAAAATATGAGAATCTTATGAAATCCTTACAGGATTGCTATGATATTGTAAATGCGAACCGGGTAGAGCTTGCCCCTCCGCAGGAAGAGGAAGCAGAGGAGATAGCGGAAGAGCTGCTGGAGCAGGAATAACGTATACATAATAAGTGTCGGAATCTTACTGTAAGATTTTGGCACTTTTTAAGCGGATAAGTCTGCTTTGCCAGATGGGAATTTCCTATCTGGTAAACAGGTAGACGGTACAGAGAACTGCGGTGATGCCCATGTTAAGTACCTTGGCAAACAGATAGCTTTTGATGGAGAGACCGGAGCCTTTTATCATACTCTGCGTCTGCGCAACGCAGGAAATTCCGCCAAAGGATACGCAGGAGAGTACGATGAGAAACTTTTTCTCAAAGGATAGGGCTGAGGAAGCAACAACCGAGATTCCATTTGTAATCTCAGTCAAGGAAATCAGCCAATATTTCAGAAAAGAATGAGCGGGCGGTAAATGAACGAGCATCTGAGACAGAATGGCAAATAATATAATATACCCGCCAAGCTTTGTGATTGTCTCAAAACCGTTCATAATGGCGTTATCAATCATTTTAAAGTCTGCATTGACATAGCAGCTGGAAAGAGAAAAGCGTTTTTCGTCTGAAAAAGAGTGACGGTAAAATAAAACACGTAACAAAACAGCACATAAAAGCGGTGAAGCATACAAAATAAGAAAGACAGGCTTTAACAGTGCGGAGCTTTGAAAGGTCTCGTACACAACATAGTTGATGATGAAAACAGGACTAACGTTGTTGCAAAACCCTAAGAGAAAGGTTCCTTCTGATTTGGAAATTTTTTGGTTGGTCACGAGGTCGGCTGTTACCTTAGCACCCATCGGATAGCCGCATAAAAAGCCGGTGATAACGGCATAGCTGCCTTCCCTGCTGATGCCGAACAAAAGCTTTAAGACAGGGGCAAAGAAAAATGTAATATAGGAAGCTGCATTGAAGGCAATAATAAGATTGGATAATATCATAAAAGGCAGAAGATTTGGGATAATGACATTAAACCAGAGAAGCAGGCCGCCCTTTGAGGCACTGACAGACTCAGACGGATATAAAAAAATAAAGAGGAATATACTGAGAATTATGAGAGTATAGATTGTTTTTTTCAAAGGAATGCTCTCTTAGTTTTTTACAATATATTAAAAAAACAAAAAGAATATGAATACGGAGGCAGGTTTGTATGAGCACGATCAAGACGATAGAAGAACTAGAACCAAAGGAATTTTATAAATATTTCAAGGAGATTTCGGCGATTCCGCGTGGCTCACGAAACACAAAAGGAATCAGCGATTACTGTGTGAGCTTTGCAAAGGCACATAATCTGGAATACATGCAGGATGCTTCAAACAATGTAATTATCATCAAAGAGGCAAGCGCAGGTTATGAGAATGTCCCTGCTGTCATCATCCAGGGACATTTAGATATGGTGTGCGAAAAAGAGCTGGACTATGAAATTGATTTTGAAAAAGAGGGTCTGACGCTTGAGCTTCATGACAATTTTTTGAGTGCGAAGGGCACGACGCTTGGAGCTGATGACGGTGTGGCGGTGGCATATTCGCTTGCATTGCTTGCGGATGAAAAACTGGCTCATCCAAGACTTGAAATTGTTTTGACGACGGATGAGGAAATTGGACTTTTGGGTGCGTCAGCGATTGATCTGTCCTCGCTGAAAGGAAAGTACTTAATCAACATTGATTCTGATGTGGAAGGAATGTTCCTTACATCCTGTGCAGGCGGTATGACTTCAGAATGTGAGCTTCCTGTGGAATATCATGAGGAGACGATGACAAAGTATACGGTGAAGGTGACAGGGCTTCAGGGCGGACATTCCGGTGCGGAGATTGACAAATACAGAGGAAATTCAAACAAGCTGATGGGACGCTTTTTATATTATTTAGGGAATGTGTTACATTATGGTGTTATCTCATTAAACGGTGGCTCAAAGGACAATGCAATTCCAAGAGAGACGGTTGCGGAGCTGTTTATCGAAGAGAAAGACTGCACTCTTTTAGAGGAGACGGTTGCAGAGTTTGACAAGATACTGAAAAATGAATTTGCGACAAACGATCCGGGTGCTGCGATGGCGGCGAAAAAGGATGGAGTTGCAACAGCAGATATGCTCACACCAAAGAGCAAGGAGTTTGTTCAGTTTATGCTTATGAATCTGCCAAACGGGGTGCAGAATATGAGCAGCGACATTAAGGGATTGGTACAGACCTCCCTGAATATGGGGATTTTAACGCTTGACAAGGAGAAATGCAAGATGACCTTCTCTGTCAGAAGCTCTGTCAATTCAGAAAAGCAGGCTCTTAGCAGCCAGCTTCAATATATCACAGAGTTTTTGGGCGGCGAATACAGTGTAAATGGTGAGTATCCGGCATGGCCTTACAAGAAGGACTCCAAACTGAGAGACTATATGGCAGGCAAATATGAGGAACAGTTTGGTGTAAAACCGCAGATTGAAGCCATTCATGCAGGGCTTGAATGCGGGCTGTTCTGTGAAAAAATAGAAGGCTTAGATGCGATTTCCCTTGGACCGGAGGTGTTTGACATCCATACGCCGAAAGAGAGAATGAATGTGCAGTCTGTGGAACGCTATTGGACATTCCTTCGAAAGGTTGTAACAGAGTTTGGACAAATGTAAGTATACCGGTTGTGACTGTTAAGGCACGAAACAGTTTACGACTAATTTTTATAAAAAGAGCATATATATAAATAATGGCACTTTTAGGTTGGATTGTGAAGTGATTTCTGGGATTTCAAATCGAAAATTAAAAGCCAAATATATTTATATATTAGTGCTCTTTTTGCTTCTTTGCTGTATCTATATCGTATCGCTTGAAAATATGCTTTACCGGATGACCGGTATTAAAAATCTGACGGAGCATGTGGAGGAGACGATGGAGTTTCGAAGCATGAATTTATCAGAGGGAGTATTGGAAAAAATAAAGGGGTGGGAAGGCGAGGAGAAGATAGAGCTTCCAAAGCTTCTCACTATCTTCATGCTAGACAACAACTTTGATTTGACCAACAGCGACTTTAAAACCTATGATATTGCAGAATATGAGGCAAGCTATTCCTATAAGGCAGGGAAAAGGCAGGCAGATCTTGAGAGACTTGTCGGCTTCTATGATATGATATGGTCCGATGTGGTATATTTTCCGGTACCCATGTCCAGCAAAAACGAAAAGGCGACAGTCAGTTTTGAGAATTCGTGGCTGGCAGAGAGAACCTACGGCGGTAAGCGTTTTCATGAAGGAACGGATATTATGGCAGGCATCAATGAAGCAGGACTTTATCCGGTTGTCAGTATGAGTGACGGTGTCGTGGAGAAGCTTGGCTGGCTGGAGAAGGGCGGCTGGCGTATCGGTGTCAGGACGCCGAAGGGCGCTTATCTATATTATGCTCATCTGGATTCCTATGCAGAAAATATAAAGGAAGGTGAGTCTGTCACAGCGGGCGAGTTTCTTGGCTATATGGGTAATTCAGGCTATGGAGAGGAAGGGACGACAGGGAATTTCGATGTTCACCTGCATGTAGGAATTTATATTGATACGGAGAATACGGGGGAGGAAAGCATCAATCCATACTGGATTTTGCGATATCTGGAGGATAAAAAATTAAGCTATTCCTATTGAAATGATTAAGAGTGACATGAAATTGTGGGTATGTTATAATGTCGATAGACATTATAACCCGGATGGGATGCTCTAAATTGCGAAGCAATTTATAATTAATTGATTGAATGAAAGGCATTAGGGAAGTAAAGGAGAGGGATTTATGGAAATACAATTGTGGAGAGAATTGCTAAATCCATATGAATTGGCGGTGAATGAACTGATACTCAAGTTCCGCCACTTGATTAAGGAACATAAAGAAAATGGACTTTATTCCCCGATTGAGCAGGTAACGGGAAGGGTAAAAACTATTTCGAGTATATTGGAAAAAATGCAGAAGAAAAAAATACCGTTTGAGGACCTTGAGGAAAAGGTTGAGGATATTGCGGGATTACGAATTATATGCCAGTTTGAGGAGGATATTTACCGTGTTGTGGAATTGATTGAAAACCGCAAGGACATGGAAATAAAGCTTGTAAAGGATTATCTGGACAATGTGAAGGAGAGCGGCTATCGCAGCTATCATCTGATTATTTTCTATGATGTGTATACGATAAACGGTACAAAAAGGCTGCAGGTAGAAATTCAAATTCGCACCCTTGCAATGGATTTTTGGGCGACAGTGGAGCATTCTCTTCAATACAAGTATAAGAAAAATATGCCCGAGCATATCAAGGAGAGACTGAGCAGTGCAGCAGATGCTGTGCGCGTGCTGGACAGTGAGATGTCGTCTGTGCGCAGTGAGATTATGGACGCCCAGAATTCTTTCCAGATTAAAGCGAATGTGGTGGCGGATATTTTAAACAACATCCAAAATTTATACAAGGTAGCAAATAAGAGGGAAGTCAGCAAAATTCAGGATGAATTTTATAAGATATATAAGACTGAGGATGTAGACCAGCTAAGACGTTTTAACAAGCAATTAGACATCATAGCCGAGGGATATCGGGCGCAGGCGATAACAAGAGATATAAGCTAATGATATTGGAGTAAATATGAGATTAGATAAATTTTTGGCAGAGGCAGGAGTCGGAAGCAGAAGTCAGGTAAAGCAGTATGTGAAAAAGGGACTTATCACGATTAACGGTGAGAAGGCAGACAAGCCTGAGCAAAAGCTTGACTTGGAAACAGATATTGTGGAATATAAAAAAACTCCTGTTCAATATACTGCTTTTGAATATTTTATGCTGAATAAGCCCCAAGGGGTGGTATCGGCAACGAAGGACAATGTATCAAAGACGGTAATCGAGCTGATTAAAGATAAAAAGCGGGCGGATTTGTTTCCCGTCGGAAGGCTTGACAAGGATACGGAAGGGCTTCTTATCATCACAAATGACGGAGTGCTCTCCCATGACATGCTTTCCCCTAGAAAGCACGTTGATAAGATGTATTATGCAAAGGTGGAGGGGCTTGTGACAGACGAGGACGTTAAACGGTTTTCCGAGGGGCTTGACATTCAGGATGAAAAGCCAACGATGCCGGCGCAGCTTGTCATAATCCAGGCGGGTGAGATTTCAGAGATTGAGCTTACGATACAGGAGGGACGCTTTCATCAGGTCAAGAGAATGTTTGAGGCGGTAGATAAAAAAGTAATATTTTTAAAAAGGATACAGATAGGCGGCTTACGGCTCGATGAAAAGCTAAAGCCGGGAGAATATAGAGAACTGACAAAAGAAGAGATTGAGTTGTTAAGGAGAACATAATGTTAGATAATGTAAAAGCGGTACTGTTTGATTTGGACGGTACCTTGATTGACTCCATGTCCGTGTGGAAAGAGATTGATATACAGTTTTTGGGAGGCTACGGAATTGAGCTTCCGGGTGATTTGCAAAACAGCATTGAAGGAATGAGCTTTACGGAGACGGCACAGTATTTTAAAAACCGTTTTCAGTTTAAAGAATCGGTTGAGGAGATTAAAGGCATCTGGAATCAGATGGCATATGAACACTACACGACCTGTGTGCAGCTGAAGGAAGGAGCGCTTGGCTTTCTTCAATACCTAAAAGAAAATAAAATCAAGACCGGTATCTCCACAAGCAATTCCAACGAGCTTGTGCAAGGAGTTCTAAAGGCGAAGCACATTGAGCATCTGTTCGATACCGTGACGACTGCGTGTGAAGTAAATGCAGGAAAGCCTTCCCCGGATATTTATCTGGCGACGGCAAAGCGCCTCCATGTAAGACCGGAGGACTGTCTTGTATTTGAGGACATCCCGATGGGGATTTTGGCAGGAAAAAATGCTAATATGAGAGTTTGTACGATATATGATGATTTTTCAAAGGATCAGGAAGTAAAAAAACGAAAGTTAGCGGATTATTACATAAATACATTTCAAGAAGTATTAGAAGGAACCTATGAGGTATTAGCAGATGAGTAAAGGGTTTTTGCCAATCAGCAGAGCTGATATGGAAAGCAGAGAAATAGAGCAGTTGGATTTTGTCTATGTGATAGGAGATGCCTATGTCGATCACCCATCCTTTGGGCATGCCATTGTAAGCCGTGTGCTGGAGGCAAACGGTTACACGGTGGGTATTATCTCACAGCCTGACTGGAAGGATAAAAACAGCATCAATATTTTGGGGGAGCCAAGGCTTGGCTTTCTTGTGAGCGCAGGAAATATGGATTCGATGGTAAATCATTATTCTGTTTCCAAGAAAAGACGTGTGACCGACGCTTTCACGCCCGGCGGTATCATGGGGAAAAGACCGGATAATGCAACGATTGTTTATTGTAATTTAATCAGACAGAGCTATAAAAGCAAGCCGATTATCGTGGGCGGTATTGAGGGAAGCTTACGCCGACTCGCACACTATGACTACTGGGCAAACAGTATGAAACGATCTCTGCTTTTGGATTCCGGGGCGGATTTGATTTTATACGGAATGGGAGAGCGCTCCATCGTAGAAATGGCGGATGCGTTAAACAGCGGACTTGATATCAAGGATGTCACATTTTTGGACGGAAGCGTCTATAAGACGAAGAGCAAGGAGAGCGTCTATGATGCGATTGAGCTTCCGGAGTATGCCGATTTATTAAAAAATAAAGAAAATTATGCGAAGAGCTTTTATATACAGTATACAAACACAGATCCCTTTACGGGAAAGCGGCTGATTGAAAAGTACAGCGACAGCTTGTATGTTGTGCAAAATCCCGCTTCCAAGCCTCTCACTGAGCAGGAGATGGACAGAACCTATTCCCTTCCTTATATGCGAACTTATCACCCAAGCTATGAGAAGCTTGGCGGTGTTCCGGCGATTGAGGAAGTGAAATTCAGTATTATAAGCAACCGAGGCTGCTTTGGCGGCTGTAATTTTTGTGCGCTGACCTTCCATCAGGGAAGAATCATTCAGGTGCGAAGTCATGAGTCCATTCTTTCAGAGGGAAATCAAATCGTCTGGGATAAGGATTTCAAGGGCTATATCCACGATGTAGGCGGACCGACGGCGAATTTCAGACATACGTCATGTGAGAAGCAGATGACGAAAGGTGTTTGTTCAAACAAGCAGTGCCTGTTTCCGAAGCCTTGCAATAATTTGAAGGTTGACCATAAAGATTATCTATCCTTACTTCGTGAGCTGCGCGAGCTTCCGAATGTGAAAAAGGTGTTTATCCGTTCGGGAATCCGCTTTGATTATTTAATCAACGATGAGAATAATGAGTTTTTTGAGGAACTTTGCGAACATCATGTAAGCGGACAGCTAAAGGTGGCACCGGAGCATGTTGCTGATGCGGTGCTGAGCAAGATGGGAAAACCGGAAAACAGCGTCTATGAAAAGTTTTTAAAGAAATTTAAGCAGACAAATGAAAAGCTTGGAAAAAAACAGTTTGTCGTGCCGTACTTAATGTCCTCTCATCCGGGTTCAACGATGAAGGAGGCAGTACGTCTCGCAGAATATTTGAGAGACTTGGGCTATATGCCGGAGCAGGTGCAGGACTTTTATCCCACTCCGTCCACGATATCGACTTGTATGTATTACACAGGTTTGGATCCAAGGACAATGGAAAAGGTGTATGTGCCGACCAATCCCCATGAAAAGGCAATGCAGAGGGCACTCATTCAATACCGTAATCCGAAAAACTATGATTTGGTCGTGGAGGCGCTGACGCTTGCAAAACGAACCGATTTAATCGGTTTTGATAAAAAGTGCCTGATCAGACCGAAAAAGAGTGAAAAATCCTATCAAGGAGCAGCCAGAAAGCAGGAAGAGAAAAAGCCTGTGAAAAAGAAAACCATTCGAAATGTCCACAAGAAAAAGGGAAGATAACAGATGGCAGAAATGAAAATCGCAGTTGTGACCGGAGCCTCGTCAGGACTTGGAAGAGAGTTTGTGAAACAGCTTGATAAGAAAGATGATATTGAAGAGATATGGGTCATTGCCAGACGAGAAAAAAGACTAAAGAGCCTGAAAGAAAAGACGAAAAAGCCGGTAAAAATCATTGCGATGGATTTGTCGGCAGAGGAGCAGATTGAGGAATTAAGAGGGCTGCTGAAGGCAGAAAATCCCGATATCAGAGTGCTTGTCAACAGTGCCGGATATGGCATACGCAAAGATTTTGCTGAGGCGGCGTATGAGGAAGAGGTAGGAATGGTTGAGATAAACTGCAAAAGTTTGACAAAGCTCACCTACCTGTGCATCCCTTATATGCGTGAAGGCAGCAGGATATTGCAGATTGCCTCCGCAGCGGCATTTCTTCCGCAAGCGGGCTTTGCGGTTTACTCAGCGAGTAAGGCTTATGTGTTAAGCTTTTCAAGGGCTTTAAACCGAGAACTAAAAGAACGGAAAATTACAGTGACGGCAGTTTGTCCCGGACCGGTGGATACCGAGTTTTTTGCGATATCGGATGCAGGAGGGAAAATGCCGGCATATAAAACACTTTTTCTTGCAAAATCGGATCAGGTTGTGAAAAAGGCATTAAAGGACTCGGCTCGTAAAAGGAGTATTTCGATATATGGTATTTCTATCAGGCTTTTAAGGCTGATGGCACGTTTTTTATAAACAGGAATTTGAATTTCCTAATCAAGTGAGGTAACCATGCAAAATATAGTTGTGAAGCAAAATGAAGCGGGACAGAGGTTGGATAAGCTGTTGGCGAAGTACATGAACAAGGCGCCAAAGAGCTTTTTCTACAAAATGCTTCGAAAAAAGAATATTACATTGAACGGAAAAAAGGCAGACGGCAGTGAAAAGCTGCAAGAAGGCGACGAAGTTAAGCTGTTTCTGGCGGACGAGACAATTGAAAAATTCTCGGAGCAGAGGACAGTCAAGGTGCAAAGACCTGATATAAGGCTGGATATTATTTATGAGAATGAGCACGTACTGATGATTAACAAGCCTGTCGGAATGCTGTCGCAAAAAGCGAAGCCTTCCGATGTATCCTTGAATGAATTTATTCTTTCCTATCTGCTTGATACAAAGAAAATCACGCAGGAGGAGCTAAAGACTTTTCGCCCGGCAGTCTGCAACCGTCTGGACCGAAATACAAGCGGCATTGTCATAGCTGGAAAAACGCTTGCAGGCTTACAGGAAATGTCAAGGCTTTTGCAGAGCAGGGAGCTTCACAAGTATTACCGCTGTATCGTAAACGGAGTGATTCGGGAAAAGCAGCTGATTGAAGGCTGGCTGTATAAAAATGAAAAGACAAACAAGGTTACGATAGAAAAAAAGGAGAGAGAAGGTTCTTCCTACATCAAAACGGAATATACGCCGATTGCCTGCGGCGAGGATGTTACCCTTTTGGAGGTCAAGCTTCTGACCGGACGTTCCCATCAGATACGCGCCCATCTTGCTTCTGTGGGACATAGTATCATCGGCGATTATAAATACGGAGAGCGTTTTGTAAACGATGCATATAAAAAGAAATATAAGGTAGCGTCACAGCTTCTTCACTCTTACAGGCTAGAGCTTCCTGTTATGAAGGAGCCATTTCTGGAACTGTCCGAGATGGTCATTGTTGCCAAGCCGCCGGAAATTTACAGTGTGATACAGAAGGAACGGCTGAGGGAAATTTTCTCGGATAACAGCTTATTATAAATGAGGCAGGAGGGGTATCATGTTTTCATATCGGATATTGGAATGGATCTTATTTTTTTACATATATTGTGTGTTTGGCTGGGTATTTGAATCTACCTATGTTTCATTAAAATCAAAGAAACCTGTAAACCGGGGCTTTCTAAAAGGGCCAATGATACCAATCTATGGCGAGGGCGCTATTATGATGCTCATTGCAACCTATCCTGTCCGCGGACATATTGTGCTTGAATTTGTAATGGGTATGGTGGGTGCCACCTTGCTTGAATATGTGGTGGGTGCCTTGATGGAAACGGTATTTAAGGTAAAGTATTGGGATTACAGTAACCAGCGGTTTCATATCAAAGGATATATTTGTCTGAGCAGTACGATTTGCTGGGGCTTCCTGTCAGTACTCATGGCGGAGGTCATTCATCTGCCGATTGAACGTGCGGTGCTTTCGATGAATGAGACAGTATTATTTGTTGCTGTTTTTGTAATTACCGTAATATTCATGATTGATGCTGCAACTTCTGCAAAGGATGCATGGGATTTGCGTATTGTGCTTATCGCACTCACAAAGGCGAAAGAGGAAATTGCCTCCTTGCAGCACCAGATTAAGGAGAAGAAGGATGCAATTGCAGAACAGCTCAGTGATACAAAGGAGTACATAGCAGAGCAGCTTAGTGATACAAAAGAGCACATAGCTGGGCAGCTAAGTGACACAAAGGTGCATATAGCAGAGCAGCTCGCAGACAAGAAGGGGGAGCTTGCAGAGGATATCCATGCAACAAAGGAATATGTGATGCAGTCTATAAAAGGAAATATAAGCTTGCCGGAGATGGATAAATTGAAAGGAAAGCTCGAGGAGGAGCTGGGCAGATACCAGTCCTTAGTTGAAAAAGTAAGTTTTTCATCCGGTCGGCTGCTGAGACGTAATCCGGGTGCTACCTCAAAGAGATTTTATGAGGCACTTGAAAACGTAAAAGAAGCAGTGGAGTCAAAAAGAAAGAAAAAATAGCAGCTGTTCAGTACCTACAATATAAAGAAATGGTGATAATATGCCGTCTTGGAACTCAAGAGGATTAAGGGGTTCAACTTTTGAAGAACTCATAAACAGAACAATAGAAAAATACAGAGAGTCGGGACTTTGTCTGATACAAAAAATACCGACGCCGATTACGCCAATCAAAATTGACAAGGAGAATCGCCATATTACACTTGCCTATTTTGAGCAGAAAAGTACCGTTGACTATATCGGAGCGGTGCAGGGGATACCGGTCTGCTTTGATGCGAAGGAATGTGTAAAGGACACCTTTGCTCTGCAAAATATCCATGAACATCAGGTGAACTTTATGGAGGAGTTTGAAAGGCAGGGGGGACTTTCTTTCATTCTCATTTATTTTTCGGCGAGAGAGGAGTTTTATTACTTAACCTATGAAAAGCTAAAGGAATTTTGGGAGCGGAGTGAAAATGGAGGCAGGAAAAGCTTTCGATATGAAGAACTGGACCCACAATTCATATTTTTCGGAGGTAACGGTGTTTTAGTTCCTTTTTTAGAAACGATGCAAAAAGATTTGGATCTCAGGGATTGACAATAATGGTACAATGAATTATAATATTTCAAATTGCTAATATGGTAGCATGATATCACGTTAATGCGATAAAGTGAAAGCTTTATACTATATAATTCATAACAAATGATGCTGTTTACAGCTTCATCTTGTTGGAAAAACAGATTTGAGATAGGAAGGATATGTCTATGATGAAAAAGCTATTACATACGCCGGAGGGTGTAAGGGATATTTATAATTCAGAGTGTGAAAAAAAGCTATTTTTGCAGGAAAACCTGCATCGACAGTTTCATCGGTATGGCTATAAGGATATTCAGACCCCAACCTTTGAATTCTTTGATATTTTCAGCAGGGAAATCGGGACAATTCCTTCCAAGGACTTGTATAAATTTTTTGACAGAGAGGGAAATACCCTTGTATTACGGCCGGATTTTACACCTTCGATTGCAAGATGTGCGGCAAAATACTATATGAATGAGGATATGCCGCTTCGTTTCTGTTATGCGGGAAATACGTTTATCAACAATTCTGAATATCAGGGAAAGCTAAAGGAATCAACCCAGATGGGAGCCGAATTGATTGGAGACAATACGGTGGATGCCGATGCGGAAATGATAGCGTTGGTCATTCAATCACTTTTGGAAGCAGGTCTTAAGGATTTTCAGGTTGAGGTTGGACAGGTGGACTTTTTCAAAGGTATTCTTGCAGGAGCAGGCATTGAGGAGGAAACAGAGCAGACACTCAGAGAGCTGATTTCTATTAAAAACTATTTCGGAGTTGAGGAATTAGTGTCAGGATTGTCTGTGAAAGAGGAAGTAAAAGCTGTGCTCTTAAAGCTTCCGACTTTGTTTGGCTCCATTGATATCCTAAAGGAAGCAAAGGGACTTGCAGAAAATGTTGAGTCTATACAGGCGGTTGAGAGACTTGAGAAATTATATGAGGTACTTTCTATCTACGGCTTGGAACAGTATATCTCCTTTGATTTGGGAATGCTAAGCAAATATAATTATTACACCGGAATTATTTTCAAAGCTTATACATACGGAACCGGCGAGGAAATCGCAAAGGGCGGACGCTATAACGAATTGCTCACCTGGTTTGGAAAGGAAGCACCTTCGATTGGCTTTGTTATCATGCTGGATACCCTAATGTCTGCGTTGATGCGGCAAAATATTGATATCCCTGTCAAGCATGTGAACACGGTGCTTTTATACAAAGAGGCACAGCAAAAGCCTGCGATTGAGCTTGCTCTTCACTTGAGGGCAAACAATGAAAACGTAGAGCTTATATGTATGGCGGACGATAAGACAAAGAAAGACTATGTGGAATACGGAAGACGAAATCAGAATGCGGTCATAATGGTAATGGAGAGCGACGAGGAAGTCAGTATTATTGATTTGGAGGCAAAGGAGATTTAAAGAATGAGATATATAACGATTGCTCTTGCAAAAGGGCGTTTAGCAAAAACTACTTTAGCCATGTTTGAACAAATCGGCATTACCTGTGAGGAGATGAAGGATAAGGATTCCAGAAAGCTGATTTTTGTAAATGAAGAGCTGAAGCTTAAATTTTTCTTAGCGAAGGCTCCTGACGTTCCGACCTATGTGGAGTACGGCGCAGCCGATATCGGTGTTGTCGGCAAGGATACCATTTTGGAAGAAGGAAGACGTCTCTTTGAGGTCCTTGATTTAGGCTTTGGAAAATGTAAAATGTGTGTGGCAGGACCAAAATCTGCAAATGATTTATTACAGCATCATGACCTGATTCGAGTAGCAACAAAGTATCCGAATATTGCAAAGGACTATTTTTATAATAAAAAGCACCAAACGGTGGAAATTATAAAGTTAAACGGCTCTATTGAACTGGCACCGATTGTAGGCTTAGCCGAGGTTATCGTGGATATTGTGGAGACAGGCTCAACACTTCGGGAAAACGGCTTGGATGTGCTGGAGGAAATCTGCCCGCTCTCTGCCAGAATGGTAGTCAATCAGGTAAGCATGAAGATGGAAAACGAGAGAATTACAAAGCTGATTACAGATTTGCGTGGACTCTTATAAAAGGACAGGAGGATTGCTATGAAAACGATAAGGATAGATGAGAATACAAAAAAAAGCTTGTTGGAGGATTTACTGAAAAGAAGTCCGAACAACTATGATGAATATACAGAGGCAGTAAACGAGGTAATCCAGAACGTAAAGACCAAACGGGATGCGGCGGTATTTGAATATACGAAGCGTTTTGACGGAGTGGAAATAAATGCGGGAAATATCCGTGTTACCGAGGAGGAAATCAAGGAAGCTTATGAGGCAGTTGACAGCGGTTTGCTTGATGTAATCCGAAAAGCATTGGTAAACATTGAAAGCTATCACGCAAAGCAGCGGCAGACAAGCTGGTTTGATAGCACGCCAAACGGCGTTATTCTCGGACAGAAGGTGACTGCGCTTGAAAAGGTCGGCGTTTATGTGCCCGGAGGAAAGGCGGTTTACCCGTCCTCTGTACTGATGAATGTTATGCCTGCAAAGGTGGCAGGTGTACCCAAGATTATTATGACGACACCTCCGGGTAAGGACGGCAAGGTAAATCCGTCCACCTTAGTTGCGGCAAAGGAAGCCGGGGTAGATGAGATATATAAGGTTGGAGGTGCGCAGGCAGTTGCGGCGCTTGCTTTTGGTACCGAGAGTGTACCGAAGGTAGATAAAATCGTAGGCCCGGGCAATATCTATGTTGCATTGGCAAAAAAAGCAGTATTTGGCTATGTGAGCATCGATTCTGTTGCCGGACCGAGTGAAATATTAGTGCTTGCAGATGAGACGGCAAATCCTAGATTTGTGGCGGCAGATTTATTGTCGCAGGCAGAGCATGATGAGCTTGCCTCCGCCGTGTTGGTTACGACAAGTGAGGAATTGGCTCGTAACGTATCAAAGGAAGTGGATGATTTTGTAGCCGTTTTATCCAGAAAAGACATATTGGAAAAATCGCTTGAAAATTATGGATATATTCTTTTGGTGAAGGATTTGGAAGAAGGAATTGATGTGGCGAATGAGATTGCGTCGGAGCACTTGGAAATTATGACGAAAGATCCGTTTACCGTTATGACCAAAATTCAAAACGCTGGAGCTATCTTTATCGGAGAATACAGCTCAGAGCCGCTTGGGGACTATTTTGCAGGGCCTAATCACGTATTGCCGACAAACGGAACGGCTAAATTCTTTTCGCCACTAAGCGTGGATGACTTTATTAAGAAATCCAGTATTATTTCGTATTCCAAGGAGGCACTTGAACCTATCCACAAGGATATCATTCAGTTTGCCGAGGCAGAGCAGCTGACGGCTCATGCCAATTCCATCAAGGTGAGATTTGAGTAGGAGGAACAAAGAATGGACCGCAAAGGGCTAGTGAAGAGAAAGACTAAGGAAACAGATATTGATTTGGAATTGAATTTGGACGGTGTGGGTGTCTCAAGTGTGGAGACTGGTATCGGCTTTTTTGACCATATGCTGGACGGCTTTGCAAGACACGGGTTGTTTGACCTTTCGGTATCTGTCACAGGAGATTTGGCGGTGGATTGCCACCATACGATAGAGGATACCGGAATTGTGCTTGGAACGGCGATTAAGGAGGCTGTGGGCGATAAAAAAGGGATAAAGCGTTATGGAAGCTGTATCCTGCCTATGGATGAAACCTTAGTGCTCTGTGCCATTGATTTGTCGGGAAGACCTTACCTTGTATTTGACGGGGAATTTACCACGGACAGAGTCGGCTATATGGACACCGAAATGGTAAAAGAGTTTTTCTATGCCATATCCTACAGTGCCGGAATGAATTTACACATCAAGGTATTGTCCGGAACGAACAACCATCATATCATTGAGGCGATGTTTAAGGCATTTGCAAAGGCACTTGATGAAGCAACCCTGATGGATGCGAGAATCAAAGACGTATTATCGACAAAGGGCAGCTTATAAGAGGAATTGTTCAGTACTCATAAGGAGACAAAAGCATGTTGAAAAAAATAATAGCCTGCCTGTATTTAAAAGATGGCAAGGCAGTGAAAAATAGAAATAGCAGTGAAGTGATCAGCCAGGAGCCGGTTTCCCTTGCAAAATATTACAGCGACAACGGAGCCGATGAAATCATGGTCTTTGATTTGTCGAATACGGATGAAGAGCACGAGCTGTCTATCGGCTTGATCAAGGAAATCGGAAGAGTTATTGAAGTTCCGATGATAGCCGGAGGAAATGTAAAACGCGTGGAGGATGTAAAAAAACTGCTTTACGCGGGAGCAGCGAAAGCGTTGCTTAATTATTCCAAAGCGGGAAATATAGCGCTCACCGAGGAAGTATCAAAGCGTTTTGGCAAAGAAAAAATAGCGGTCTCGATCAGTGCGAAGGAACAACTTCAGGAGAATAAAGCATTGGTGGAGGAGTTTGCTTCCAATATCGTAACCGTGGAGGAGCTTGCACTGGATAAGCTTGGAATAGTAGAAAATAATCCGATTATTCCAATTATTGACACAATTGATTTGGGGCGAATCATCAAAACTCTTTATCTCGAAGGGATAGAGGGGATTGGCGGAGAACTTCTAAACAGTACGGAGACTGATTTGATCAGCATAAAATCTGCCTGTAAGGCGGCGGATATCCTGGTGGATTTGTTTGTGAGTGAGATGAAATGGTCAGAGTTTAAATTAAATTCTGACGGTATGATACCGGTTATCGTGCAGGATTATAAGACAGAAGAAGTGCTGATGCTGGCGTATATGAATGAGGAGGCATTTGAAAAGACGATTGAGACGGGCAAGATGACATACTTTAGCCGAAGCCGAAATGAGCTATGGGTGAAAGGCTTGACTTCCGGTCATTTTCAGTATGTGAAATCCTTAACAATGGATTGCGACAACGATACAATGCTCGCCAAGGTATCTCAGATAGGAGCGGCATGTCATACGGGAAGCCGCACCTGTTTCTTTAACAAGGTAGTGGAAAAAGAATACAGTGAGACAAACCCGCTGAAGGTGTTTGAGGAAGTATATGACGTAATCGCGGACAGAAAGAAAAATCCGAAGGAAGGCTCTTACACAAATTACTTATTTGACAAGGGAATTGATAAGATTTTGAAAAAAGTAGGTGAGGAAGCGACGGAGATTGTCATTGCGGCAAAGAATCCGGATGCGGAGGAGATCAAGTATGAAATGTCGGACTTTTTATACCATGCAATGGTGCTTATGGTAGAAAAGGGTGTGACGTGGGAGGATATTACAAGGGAACTGGCGAAGCGGTAGAGGTGACGGCATGGAAAAAAGAAACCGATTAATTGATGAAATGATTGCCTACTATGAAGGAGATCCAAAGAGAATTCAGCATTTTATGAAAGTATATGGGTTTGCCTCGGTGATAGGTGAAATGGAAGAGCTTGACGCGGAGACGCTTGAAATTTTAAAGATAGCAGCGATTGTGCATGATATCGGAATCCGCTATTGTGAAAGAGAATTTGGAGCATGCAACGGAAAGCTTCAAGAACAGTACGGTCCCCCAATTGCAAAGGAGATGCTAAATCGGCTTGGCTTTGAGGAAAAGTTGACGGAGCGTGTCTGCTATCTGATTAGCAGGCATCATACCTACACGGATATAGACGGAATGGATTATCAAATATTGGTTGAGGCGGATTTTCTTGTGAATCTGTATGAGGATGAAATAGGCAAAGCCGGAGTAGAAAGTGCCTACAATAAGATATTTCGGACAGAGACAGGAAAAAGACTGTGTAGAAATATGTTTGCACAATAAATAATTTCCATATAGCATGTCATAATACAAAAAATGGCAGCATATAATATAGTAATATATTGTATGCTGCCATTTTCGTGGAGGGAATCAGATGAAACAGTCGTCTTTGGAGCACAGAGTTGCAATGATTCAAAATATAAGAGAAATATCATCAAATAACGAAAAAACGATTAACCGGATACATGGTGTTGTGGGTAGGCAGACAGCCTTTGACAGTGAGGCAAGGAGTACAAAAAGCAGATTTAAATACCGGATGCTGATTGCTATTTTTCTATTTGGCATCTACGCACTGGCAAGTGTGAACAAAATGGAATACATGGGGGTCGGAACCGGAGAGATTGACAGGATGATAAGTCAGAGCTTGGATTATGAGGAAGTATTTCATCAAATGAATCTCCCCTTGACGGGCATAACACAACAAGAGTAGTCAGCAAAATATGCAAGGGATAAAAGGTACGAAGAATGGTGTGGTGATGGGATTGGATAATAAGGGGAAAGCAGGAGACGGCCTTTTGAGGCTTACGAGAATTGGAATCTGGATATTTATGATTTACGTGCTTATCGGCTACATAAAGGCTTATCACGATAAAGCAAGGGATTATGCAAAAGCAAAAAGAATGGCATATCAGGATATTATGACAGGCTTATATAACCGTACGGCGTACGCAAAGGATATTGCAGAGTTAGAAAAGCAGCTTTTGCAGAGCCCGGAGGACCTGTCTCTTATTTATGCCATCTTTGATTTGAATGATTTAAAAAAGATGAATGACTATCACGGACATGGTATGGGAGACCGTTATATTGCCATAACAGGACAAATAATCAAAAAAGCCTTTGAAAAAGTGGGAAAATGTTATAGAATAGGTGGAGATGAGTTTGCCGTTTTGATAAAGGACAAGCCGGTGGAAGAATATCACAAGGCTGTTCGTGAGCTCAAAAAACTCATGGAAAGAAAAAATGAAGCCCTTGATTTGGAATTTTCCTTGGCGTTTGGCTATGAAGTGTATGAAGCCGGCAAATTTACTTCGCTCAAAGAGCTTATAGACAAGGCGGATAGAAATATGTACGAGAACAAGTATATTACAAAGGAAGAGATTGGAAAGGAAGTTTATGAGAAAACAAGCATTACCCGACGAGATACTGTTAAAAATAGATAAGCCTGCGAGATATATAGGTAATGAAATAAACAGTGTAAAAAAAGATTTAAAGGATATTCAGATTCGTTTTGCAATGTGTTTTCCCGATGTATATGAAATCGGAATGTCGCATCTGGGAATACAGATTTTATATGATATGCTTAACAGCATAGAGGATGTCTACTGTGAGAGGGTATATTCTCCATGGACGGATTTGGACAAAATAATGAGGGAGCGAAACATCCCTCTTTTTGCGTTGGAAACGCAGGATAATATTAAGGATTTTGATTTCCTCGGAATCACAATCCAGTATGAGATGTGCTATACCAATATTTTACAGGTATTAGACCTCAGCCAGATTCCGCTTCTCGCTAAGGATAGAGAAGAGGAATGTCCTATCGTGATAGGCGGAGGACCTTGTACCTATAATCCGGAGCCTTTGGCGGACTTTTTCGACCTGTTTTATATCGGGGAGGGAGAGACTGCCTATTTCCCGTTGCTTGAGGCATATCGGGAGAATAAGAAAAAGGGAGGAAGCAGACAAGATTTCCTGAAAAAAGCAGCACAAATACCGGGCATCTATGTGCCTGCCTTTTATGAGCCTGAATATAACGAGGACGGAACAATACTTGATTTTAAACCGCTTATAGAGGAGGCACCGCGGACAATCCGAAAAGAAATCGTGATGGACGTGACAAATACCTATTATCCGAAAAAGCCTATTGTACCGTTTATCAAAGCGACACAGGATAGAGTTGTGCTTGAAATACAAAGAGGCTGTATCCGAGGCTGTCGTTTTTGCCAGGCGGGTATGATTTACAGACCGGTGAGGGAACGAGACCTTGAGATGCTCAAGGAATATGCCTATGAAATGCTTCATAACACGGGTCATGAAGAGATTTCGTTAAGCTCCCTGAGTTCCAGCGACTATTCCCAGCTGCAAGGGCTGGTAAACTTCTTGATAGAGGAATTTAAGGAAAAAGGCGTAAATATTTCGCTGCCTTCCCTTCGTATTGACGAATTTTCCCTTGACGTTATGAGCAAGGTTCAGGACGTGAAAAAGAGCAGCCTTACCTTTGCGCCGGAGGCGGGCTCTCAGAGACTTCGTGATGTAATTAACAAAGGGCTTACCGAAGAAGCTATTTTGGAAGGAGCCGGAAAAGCGTTTGATGCGGGCTGGAACCGTGTGAAGCTCTATTTTATGCTTGGACTTCCGACGGAGACAGAGGAAGATATGGTTGGAATTGCGGAATTGTCGGACAAGATTGCAAGACGCTATTATGAGATTCCGAAGGACCAAAGAAACGGTAAGGTTCAGATTGTTGCAAGTACCTCCTTTTTTGTTCCGAAGCCATTTACGCCGTTTCAGTGGTCACCGATGAGCACAAAGGACGAGTTTATTGAGAAAGCAAAAATTGTAAAGCAGGCGGTCAAGGCACAGCTAAACCAAAAGAGTATTAAGTACAATTGGCATGAGGCGGATTTGACAATCTTAGAAGGTGTGCTTGCAAGGGGAGACAGAAAGGTGGCAAAGGGGCTTTTAAGAGCCTATGAGAAGGGCTGTATGTATGACTCGTGGACAGAGAGCTTCCACTATGACAGATGGATTGAGGCGTTTGAGGAAACCGGCGTCGATATGGATTTTTACACAGTGAGGGAAAGAGCTATGGATGAGGTATTCCCTTGGGATTTTATTGATACAGGTGTGACAAAGGAATTTTTAAAGAGAGAATGGAACAATGCGGTTTTGGCAAAGGTAACAAAAAATTGCCGTATTGGTTGTTCAGGCTGCGGTGCGACAGTGTTTGAAGGAGGTGTCTGTTTTGAAAATTAGAATTAAATTCAACAAGTCAGGTGTTATGAAATTTATCGGACATTTGGACATTATGAGATATTTTCAAAAGGCAGTGAGACGCTCCGACATCGATATTGCCTATTCGGGAGGCTACAGTCCTCATCAGGTTATGTCATTTGCGTCTCCGCTGGGAGTTGGTATTACAAGCGACGGCGAATACATTGATATAGAAATCAATTCGCCGATTACCTCCAAGGAGGCATTGAAGAGGTTAAATGATACGATGGCGGAGGGGATTGAAGTATTATCCTTTCGAAAACTTCCGGATGACAGTAAAATTGCAATGTCTATTGTAGAGAGAGCAGACTACGAGGTGACATTTCGATCGGGATATGAGCCGGAAGCAGGCTGGGAGGAGCGCATTACGCCTTTCTTTTTGCAGGATGAGATTATCGTGCTGAAAAAGACGAAGAAGAGCGAGAAGGAAGTGGATATTAAGCCGCTGATTTATTCAATTGCAGCCCAAAACGGCAAAATTTCCATGCAGATTGCAGCGGGAAGCGTCAACAATTTAAAGCCGGAGCTGGTTATGGAGGCGTTTTGTGAATATATCGGTTTTTCACTTCAGGAATTTGCACTTTTGATTCACCGCAAAGAGCTGTATGCAAATGTTGGAGACGAAGAGAAGAGAGAATTTATAGCGTTAGAAGATATGGGTGAGGATATCAATGAGTAAAGTTGTGATAACAAGTCTGCCAAAGCTAAAGGATTATATTGTGACAGCGCAGTATGAGGAGGAAAAGCTTATGCTTCTCGACTGCGACAATCGGCGGGAGCGTTCCATCTTAAATAATATTTATATCGGAAAAGTAAAAAACCTGGTGCCGAACATTCAGGCTGCCTTCATTGAGATTGAAAAAGGCTTTGAGTGCTATTACTCTTTGGAGGACAATCGAAATCCTTTTTTTGTGAATGCAAAGAAGAATAATAAGTTAAATATCGGAGATGAGCTGGTTGTCCAGGTGTCAAAGGAGAATATAAAAACAAAGCAGCCGGTGCTTACCTCAAATATTGCATTGACTGGAAAATATGTGGTCGTTTCTGCCGGAGATAAAAAGCTTGGCATTTCGAATAAATTGAAGGTGAAGGAGAAGCTTCGCATCAAGGAGCTGTTTGACGGTCATTTAGACGGTAAATTTGGCATTATTGTAAGAACAAACGCAAAAAATGCGACAGATGAACAAATTCTTGAGGAAGCGGACAAGTTAAAAGACAAGCTAAAGACTCTGATGGAAAATGCGGTTCATCGCACGTGCTACAGCGTGCTTTACGAGGCGGAAGATAACTATCTTAGCATTTTAAAAGGCATCAATGAAGCAGGTATGGAGCAGATTATCACGGACGACAGGGATATCTATGACAGAATTAAGGACTATCTGGCAGATAACAATATGGAGCCAGAGAAGTATTTGTCCTTTTATGAAGATGCGCTGCTTCCGCTTTATAAGCTGAAAAGTCTGGAAACTGAGTTAAAGCATGCCCTGCAGGAGCGGGTATGGCTTAAATCGGGTGCCTATCTCGTCATACAGCCAACGGAGGCATTTACGGTAATTGATATTAATACCGGAAAATTTACCGGGAAGAAAAATTTACAGGAAACTTTTTTGAAAATTAATGTGGAAGCAGCGAGGGAGATAGGAAGGCAGCTAAGACTTCGAAATATTTCCGGGATTGTTGTGATAGACTTTATCGATATGGAACAACCGGAAGCAAAAAAGACCTTGATGGAGGAATTTGATAAAGTTCTGAAAAAAGATCCTGTCACCGCAAATCTCGTCGGAATGAGCAGGTTAAATCTTGTTGAGCTGACGCGGAAAAAAGTGAGAAGGTCACTTAGGGAACAGGTAACGAAGCCTTGCAAGGTATGCGGCGGAAGCGGAGTTTGCTTTGGTGGAATGGCGGAATAGACGGATAAAATTGGGAGAGTGAATGATGAGTGCAATAAGTCTGTGTATGATTGTAAAAGATGAAGAAGCGAATTTGAAAAAAACATTACAAAGTGTCTGTGATTATATCGATGAAATCATTATCATTGACACCGGTTCCAAGGACAAAACAAAAGAGATATCCAAACAGTATACAGATAAGATATATGACTATGCTTGGAATAACAGTTTCAGCGATGCAAGAAATTATTCTATCAGCAAGGCAAGCAATGAGTACATATTGGTTCTGGATGCGGATGAGGTGGTTGATGAGTTTGACATGGAACAGATAAAAAGTCTGATATCAGCGAATCCTGAGAAGGTAGGACGCCTGTTGAGAGTAAACGAATACGAAAGAAACGGGATGCCGTATCGGCAGATGGAAAGGGTAAACCGTTTATTTTCTAAAAAATTGTATTGTTATGACGGTATCATTCATGAACAGGTAATCTCCAAGGAAGGTTCGGAGAAGAAATATGATACCTATCTTTTGCCGCTTAAAATTATACATTCCGGTTATGAGGGGGATTTGGAGACCAGAAAGAAAAAAACAGAGCGAAACATTGAACTTTTAAAAGAGGCTCAAAAAGAAAATCCGCAGGACCCTTATATTATTTATCAGTTGGGAAAAAGTTATTATATGGCGGAGGATTATGTGCAGGCATGCAGCTATTTTGATAAAGCGCTATATTTCGATTTAGACACCAGACTTGAATATGTGCAGAATATGGTGGAAAGCTATGGATATGCTCTGATGAACTGCAAAGAGCATGAGAGAGCATTACAGTTAATCAGCGTGTATGATGAATTTAAAGGTTCAGCTGATTTTGTCTTTATGATTGCACTTGCGCTCATGAATAACGGACGGTTTCAAGAGGCAATTGAAGAATTTCTAAAGGCAGCTGAAAAAACATCTTGTAAGATGGAAGGTGTAAACAGCTATATGGCATTTTACAATATTGGAGTCATTTACGAATGTATGGGAAATTTCGAAAATGCATATGTTTATTACGTAAAATGTGGGGATTATGAGCCGGCAAAAGAGCGTCTGCGCCAAATGAAACAAGTAAAGCTGTAGACAGCTTCACTTGTCATGAATAAAAATATGTTATAAAAAGAAAAAATATTGACGCAGAATTATTATTATGCTATTATATACAAGTATGCCGCACAACGAGGTTATAAGCAGCGCAAGCTCACCGCAGTTGGCGAGTAATGATAATAGGAGGTGCCATATGTACGCAATTATAGCAACAGGTGGTAAACAGTACAAAGTAGCCGAAGGCGATATCATTAGAGTAGAAAAGCTTGGAGTAGAAGCTGGTGAGACTGTTACATTTGATCAGGTTCTTGCTGTAAACAACGGAAGCTTAAAAGTAGGCGAGCCTACAGTAGCGAACGCAACTGTTACTGCATCAGTAGTAAAAGAAGGCAAAGCGAAGAAAGTTATTGTTTATAAGTATAAGAGAAAATCAGGATATCACAAGAAAAACGGTCACAGACAGTCATTTACACAGGTTAAGATCGAAAAAATTAATGCTTAACAGGCAAAAACATAAGGTCGATTATGATTCAGATTACCATTTATAAAAATTCAAGTGACAATTATATCGGTTTTAAATCATTAGGTCATGCGGGATACGCAGACAGCGGACATGATATTGTGTGCGCGGCTGTATCGGTTTTGGTTATCAATACCGTTAATTCCATCGAGGAGTTTACCGAGGACAAGATTGAGATAAAAACAGATGAAAAAAAAGGACTTATCGAGTTTCGTTTTACCGAACACATCAGTGAGAGGGCGACGCTTCTTATGAATTCCTTAGAGCTTGGATTACAGGGAATTGAACAGGACTACAATGACGGTTATATTAGAATTCAAATCAAGGAGGTGTAGGTTATGATGAAGATGAACCTTCAATTTTTCGCCCATAAAAAAGGTGTTGGTTCTACTAAGAACGGTAGAGATTCAGAATCCAAGAGATTAGGTGCTAAAAGAGCTGACGGTCAGTTCGTAAAAGCTGGAAATATTCTTTACAGACAGCGTGGTACTAAGATTCACCCAGGTACAAACGTAGGTCGTGGCGGAGATGATACTTTATTCGCTTTAGTTGATGGCGTTGTAAGATTCGAAAGAAAAGGAAGAGATAAGAAACAAGTTTCTATCCATCCGGTAGCTATTAACGAGTAAAAGTTTGTGTATGAACCATAAGCCGTTTTTATTTTCACAGATTAAGGGTTAGCTTTTATCGTGAAAATAAAAACGGTTTTTTGTATCATAGGAAATTTCTGAAATTTTCTATGATACAAAATATACGATGTGTATAATTTGAGGTTTCGTATTTTTTCCAAGAAACGAAGTAGTTGCTTCTTAATCCGCAAAGGTGCGAAGTGTGAGAAAAACTCACACTATTTTACAGAATGAAAATAAATGAATTAGATATGATATTATTATAATTGAAAGAAATACGAAATCTCAAATAAGAGAAACAGTTAACAGGAAAGATAAATTTTAGAAGGTGATAAAATGTTTGCAGATAGAGCAAAAATATATATCCGTTCCGGAAAAGGCGGTGACGGACATGTGAGTTTCAGAAGAGAAATATATGTGCCAAACGGCGGACCGGATGGCGGCGACGGCGGAAAAGGCGGCGATGTAATCTTTGTGGTCGACGAGGGATTAAATACGCTGACAGATTTCAGACATAAGAGAAAGTATGCGGCAGGAGACGGAGAGCCGGGCGGCAAGAAGAGATGTCACGGGGCGAACGGAGCTGATATTATTATTAAAGTACCTGCGGGAACCGTAATAAAAGAGGCCGAGACCGGAAAAGTTATTACGGATATGTCCAATGACAATGTACGGGAAACAATTTTAAAGGGCGGAAAAGGCGGACTAGGCAATATGAATTTTGCCACAGCTACGATGCAGGCACCAAAATATGCGCAGCCGGGACAGGCGTTTAAGGAGCTTGAGATTACTTTGGAATTGAAGGTTATCGCAGATGTGGGTCTGGTAGGCTTTCCGAATGTTGGAAAATCCACATTTTTATCAAGAGTGACGAATGCAAAACCGAAGATTGCAAATTATCATTTTACCACGTTAAACCCGAACTTGGGTGTGGTTGATTTGGCTGACGGAAAAGGATTTGTCATTGCAGATATTCCGGGATTGATTGAGGGAGCTTCCGAGGGAGTCGGACTAGGCTATGAATTTTTGCGACATATTGAGAGAACTAAGGTTATGATTCATATGGTGGATGCCGCTTCGACAGAGGGAAGAGATCCGGTGGAAGATATTTACGCCATCAATAAAGAGCTGTCAAACTATAACGAGCAGATAGCGAAAAGACCGCAGGTTATCGCTGCAAATAAAATAGATGCCATTTACGAAGGAGACGAGGATCCGGTACAAAAAATCCGTGACGAGTTTGAACCGCAGGGCGTTAAAGTGTTTGCAATTTCAGCGGTAAGTGGTAAGGGTTTGAAGGAGTTGCTATTTTATGTGGATGAACTGCTTGAGACCTTGGATCCGGAACCAATCGTATTTGAGAAGGAATTTTTCCAAGAGCAAATACCGATATCGCAAGAGCCATATACAATTGAGGTGGAGGAAGAAGGCGTTTTTGTTGTGGAAGGACCAAGAATCGACAAAATGCTCGGCTACACCAATTTGGAATCAGAAAAAGGTTTTGCATTTTTCCAGCGCTTCTTAAAAGAGAACGGAATTTTAGAGGAGCTTGAGAAAGCGGGAATAGAGGAAGGCGATACGGTTCGTATGTATGGTCTGGAGTTTGATTACTATAAATAATAGAAAATGTTTAAACAATTAGGAGGAATTTGTATTTTATGACAAGCAAGCAAAGAGCATATTTAAGAGGGCTGGCAAGCACATTAGATCCGATTTTTCATGTAGGAAAGGCGAGTGTTACGCCGGAGGTGACAGAGGCGGTTGCCGAAGCGCTGGAGGCAAGAGAGCTCATTAAAATAAGTGTGTTAAACAACTGTGCCGATGATCCAAAGGAGATTGCCCAGACGATTTCCGAGAGAACAAGATCACAGGTAGTACAGGTAATCGGTAAGAAAATTGTGTTATACAAGCCTGCAAAGGAGAAAGAGAAACAAAAAATCATTTTGCCAAATAAATAATTAGGGAGATGGAGAAATGGAACGTGAGTGCAAAAAAAAAGTTGGAATTATGGGCGGTACGTTTGACCCGATACATGTTGGACATCTTATGCTTGCAGAGCAGGCGTATGACAGATTTGAGCTTGATAAGGTTCTGATTATGCCCGCCGGAAAACCACCTCATAAGGATAACGAGGTTTCGGCACTTACAAAGCACAGGGTACAGATGACGAGGCTTGCGATAGAGGGCAACAAGCACTTTGAGTTGTCCTTGGTAGAGGTGGAGAGAAGTGGTTACACCTACACCTTTGAGACACTTGAAAAACTTACCCAGGAAAATCCCGATACGGAATATTATTTTATTATAGGAGCCGATTCACTGTTGGAGATTCAGAAGTGGAAGGAGCCGGAAAGAATATTTCAGTGTGCAACCATTTTAGTAGCAACGAGGTACAATCTGGAGTCAGAGGATTTGAAGAAAAAAATAAAAGAGATTGCCAAACTGTATGGGGGTAATATATACTTATTAGATACGCCTAACATTGATTTATCCTCAACCCAGATACGCACCTTAGTGAGTACGGGAAAATCAATAAAATATTATGTTACCGGCGATGTAGAGCGTTATATCTATAAAAACAAGTTGTATAAGCATTTTTAAAGCGGGTGTGTTGTAAATGAAAGAGATTAATTTAGACAAATATCAGCGGAAGCTAAAAACCAGATTAGATAAAGAACGTTATGAGCATACAATCGGAGTGATGTATACGGCAGGCTCACTTGCCATGCGCTACGGTTATGACATTAAATCAGCAATGCTTGCAGGATTGCTGCATGACTGTGCCAAATGTATCCCAAATGATAAAAAGATAGCATTGTGTGAAAAACACAATATCAATATTACAGAGTGTGAGCGGGAAAATCCTTTTTTGCTGCATGCAAAGCTTGGAGCTTTTCAGGCTATGCATAAGTATCGGGTGAGAGACAAGGAAATTATCAGTGCCATTCTAAACCATACGACCGGAAAGCCGAACATGGATTTGCTGGATAAGATTATCTTTGTGGCAGACTATATCGAGCCGAGAAGAGACCGCGCGCCTTTTTTGGACGAGCGCAGACAGACTGCATTTGTGGATATTGATCTTGCCATGTATCAGATTTTGGGCGATACATTGCAGCATTTAAAAAGTAAACCGGGAAGCAGTGACCCGATGACAGAAAAAGCATATGAATATTATAAACAGTTGATTGAAGCGAGAGAGGAGAAAGAGCAGAATGAACAATTCAAAGGAAATGACGAAGATAGCGTTTCAGGCGCTTGACGATAAAAAGGCGGAGGATATCCGTATCATTGATATATCAGGTGTATCTGTTATGGCAGACTATTTTATTATAGCAAACGGTACAAATGAAAATCAGGTAAAAGCGTTGGTTGATAACGTACAGGAAGAATTATATAAGGCGGGCTATGAGAGCAAGCAGGTGGAAGGTTATCGCAGCGGAAGCTGGATACTTCTGGATTACGGCGATATTATCGTACACATTTTCTCAAAGGAAGACAGATTGTTCTATGATTTGGAGAGAATCTGGAGAGACGGTAAAGAGGTAGATGCGTCTAAGCTGTAAGCTTGTTTCCTATGATATAAAAAAAGGCAGTCGGTTTCCGACTGCTTTTTTTATACGGAGCACTGGGCTAACGGTTTTGGATATCTATTGGAAAATTCGAAAAACTCCAAATACTTTACCCAAAATGGTAACTTCATCTACGATAATCGGCTCCATTGTATCATTTTCCGGCTGAAGACGATAGTGGTCTTTTTCCTTGTAAAAAGTCTTAACAGTAGCGGAATCTTCTACCAAAGCGACAACCATCTCGCCGTTTTTTGCGGTGGACTGCTGTGCAACCAAAATCTGGTCTCCGCTTAAAATACCTGCATTTATCATACTGTCACCCTTTACGGTGAGGATAAAGCTGTCCTGATTTGGCATAAGCTCAGTAGGAATCGGAAAGTAATTCTGTATATTCTCTACTGCCAGTATAGGACTTCCGGCGGCAACTGTTCCAATAACAGGAACATTAACCATTTCACGTCTGTTTAAATTAAAAGAATCATCAATAATTTCAATCGCTCTAGGCTTAGTCGGGTCACGACGGATATAGCCGTTTTTCTCCAAGGTTTCAAGATGGGAGTGAACGGATGATGTGGATTTTAAATTGACTGCCTCGCAAATTTCACGAACAGCAGGCGGGTAACCCTTTCCCAAAATTTCTTTCTTTATGTATTCTAATATCTCTAATTGCTTTGCTGTAATTTTGCCCTGAGCCATTCAAAACTACCTCCTAAATTTTATTGATATCAATATCATAACATATCTCTTTGGTGATTGCAAACAAATGTTCGCGAAAAGACAAAATTATTGTTGTAATAAAGCCGTATGACTGAATTGTAAAAAATGATTAGATTGGCATAATATAAAATTTTCACTTAAGCGTGTTAAAAATATGAATTTGAGTAAACCAGAGAATGTGTTATAATATCGTAGGCGGGTTATATCGCAGATAACATAACCCCGAAGAGATACAGCAAACACATAAGGAGAGCAGTAATGACATCAAATAAAATATTATTTATAAATCCGGTTTTTAAGGAAAATATATGGGGAGGCACCAGAATGGCGGAGGAATACGGCTATTCCATACCTAGCAAAACAACCGGAGAATGCTGGGCAGTCAGCGCACATGAGAGTGGAGACTGTGTTGTTGCAGAAGGTGAATTTAAAGGAGAGAGCCTGTCCGAATTATGGAAGAATCATCAGGAATTATTCGGAAATATGGGCGGGGAAAAATTTCCGCTCCTCATTAAAATTATAGATGCGAGAGATGATTTAAGCATTCAGGTTCATCCGGATGACAACTATGCAGGGACACACGAGGAAGGTGCCCTCGGTAAAACAGAGTGCTGGTATATTCTGGATTGTAAGGAGGATCAAGACATTGTAATCGGACATAATGCGGCGACCAAGCAAGAGCTTATATCCATGATAGAAAACCGCGAGTGGGACAAATTAATTCGCAGCCGTCCGGTGAAAAAAGGTGATTTTCTTCAAATTAATCCGGGGACAGTTCATGCAATTAAGGGCGGCACCCTTCTTTTAGAGACACAGCAAAACAGTGACGTCACCTACCGGGTATATGACTATGACCGCCTGACTGACAACAAGCCAAGAGAACTGCATATTGACAAGAGTATTGATGTGATTACGGTTCCGTTTCAGGAAGAGGTACAGAGCATAGAAGAAAAACAAAGTTCACAGTGCCAAAAGCTCGTGTCTTGTCAATATTATGAAGTATTTAAGTTCGAAATTGCCGAGCAGGAAACCTTTGTACAGAATAAGCCATTTTTTATTATGAGTGTGGTGGAGGGCGAAGGAACAATTGACAATCGCGCAATTAAAAAGGGAGAACATTTTATCCTTCCTCACGGGTACGGAGAATATACGTTGGCAGGAAAGATGACGATAATTGCCTCCAATCCGGTGAACATTGCAGGTGTGAGCAGGTAACATAAAGTACAACTGTTATCAGATAAACCTTGGCAAAAGCATTGACAATCAAAAGTAATAGGAATATACTCAAGATAAAGAAAATGATAATCACTTTCATTAACAAAGTTGTTTTAGAATGTATCAAGGATTATTTGAAAAGGAGGATGTTTTATGATACAATTTATTATATCAAATTTACCGACTATCATCGTGAGCTTATTGCTGCTTGCAATGGTAAGTATGATTATACGCAAGATTGTAAGAGATAAGAAGCAGGGAAAGAGTTGCTGCAGCGGCGGGGAGGGCTGTAATGGCTGTTGTCATTCCACTTCCTCATCGGGAGACTCCTGTCATTCCTGATAGGAGAATATTGTAGCCATAGATGCTTTACTCCATTTGCGAATTGTTTCTTACTGTCGGTTATGGGTCAGCCTCTTCTTACATAGAATGGTAGAAATTAGGCGGGATTTCATGTGTATTAAATGGCGGGGCTGTCATTCAATACAGCGGTTGGTAGACTTGAGACATACAGATTATTTGAATTGATATTTAATTCAAAGGCATAATGGAGATGATAACATGAATATAGCACTTGGAATTTTAATACCATTTGTTGGAACTACTTTAGGAGCAGGTTGTGTATTTTTTTTAAGGGATCAGATATCCCCTTTGGTTCAAAAGGCATTGCTTGGTTTTGCGTCGGGAGTTATGATAGCAGCCTCAGTATGGTCGCTGCTTATTCCGGCTATTGATATGTCGGAGGATATGGGAAAACTTTCATTTATCCCGGCGGTTGTTGGCTTTGCTTTGGGTATTGTATTTTTGCTTATAATGGATAAAATAATACCCCATCTGCACTTGAGCAGTGATAAGCCGGAGGGTATGAAAAGCAGTCTGCAAAAGACGACAATGTTGGTACTTGCAGTAACACTTCACAACATTCCAGAGGGAATGGCAGTCGGTGTAGTATTTGCGGGTGTTTTGACCGAAAGCAGTAACATAACGATGGCAGGTGCGTTTGCACTGGCAATCGGTATTGCGATACAGAATTTTCCGGAGGGAGCAATTATTTCCCTGCCGTTAGAATCGGAGGGAAGAGGAAAGAAAAAGGCGTTTTTATACGGCACGCTTTCCGGTGTTGTGGAGCCGGTCGGAGCGATTATCACAATATTGCTCACAAGCTACATCCTTCCTTTTTTACCTTATCTTTTGTCCTTTGCGGCAGGAGCGATGGTATATGTTGTGGTTGAGGAGCTGATACCGGAGGCTTCCGAAGGAGATCACTCTAACATTGGAACGATTGGTTTTGCAGTGGGATTTTTGATTATGATGACGCTTGATGTGGCGCTTGGTTAGAAAATTATAAGGGTATGCCCTCGCGGTTTGTGAAGTAATAACTTCCTATCCGCGAGGGCGTTTTTTTATGAGTAAGACACCAAAAAACACATAAATTTTGACGAGAAGAGAATAATGCTATATACTCAAGAAAAGGTGGAATATTTTAAATTAAAAGGGCGGTGATAAAATGGCAATGTGGAACCCGTGGAGAGGATGTCATAGATACAGCGAAGGCTGTAAATTTTGTTATATTCACAAGGGTGATTACAAGCGAGGAGCAGACACAAACCAGATTGTAAAAACAGAGAAATTTTATGAGCCTATTTTGAAAAATAAAAAGGGTGAATATAAAATAAAATCCGGGCAGATGGTATATTTGTGTTTTTCTACGGATTTTTTTATTGAGGATGCAGACCAATGGCGCGAGGAATGCTGGGAGATGATAAGAGAGCGCTCCGATTTGAATTTTTTATTTCTAACCAAAAGGATAGAACGATTTTGGGACTGTATTCCGAAGGACTGGGAGGATGGCTATGACAATGTGGTCATAGGCTGTACGGTTGAAAATCAGGACAGAGCAGATTTTCGGCTTTCCATATTTGATAAATTACCGATTAAACATAAAAATATTGTTTGCCAGCCTCTTATTGAAAAAATCGATTTATCCGCTTATCTAGAGGATATCGAACTGGTTGTGGTCGGCGGAGAGTCGGATTATAAGGCAAGACCGCTTGATTATGAATGGGTTTTGGATATAAGAGAGCAGTGTATTGAAAATAATGTCCATTTTGAATTTAGGCAATGCGGCACTTATTTTATAAAAGATGGAAAGACGTATAAATTAAACACGAGGGATTTGTGCAGTCAGGCAAAGAAGGCGGGGATAAATTGGTAAAAATAAATTGGAAGAAAAAATATATCATGCCGATAATCGGTATTTGTTTGGCACTGACGGCATGCGAAACAGAGAAAAGCAGCTTAAATCAGACACAAGCAGTTGAAAACACTTATGAAGAAGAAGCCGAACCGGAAGATATAGAAAGTGGGGATTACAGCGACGCGTCTGCCAAGGAGAATGCTGTTGATGAAAAAGAGCAGTTTCAGGAGGTTTCGGAAGAAAGTACAAATAATATAAATGTTCCAGAAACGGTCTCAGAAACGAAAGTATCAGAGGATGAAATACAAAATGCTTATTATGAAAGATATTATAGAGTATGGGATGAAGATGAAATGCTTGCTGCAATCAGTGAGCGAAGCAGCTACTATCAGCAGAGCGGCTATTATAAAGAGGTTATGTACTACATGGAAAATATCAGAGGGGTAACCGATATTGCCAATGTAGTGGAACCGCTTTTTTACACGGATATGAAATACTATTCCGAAGAAAATTTTAAGGATGTACCTAAGATTATAATCAATCTTGCCAAAAATGAAATATATGCAAGACACGGGTATATATTTAAGAGTGAGGATTTGAATAATTATTTTATGGGCTGTATCTGGTATAATCCGCTCTTTTCGGCGGAGGAATTTGATACATCTGTTTTTAATGAATATGAAGAAGCTAATTTGATTGTATTAAGTGAATTAGATACGAAATAAGTTAGCATCTATAACAGTTACACCTAAATTAATTAAATATTAAAAACACATTGACAATCATCTATGTTATTATCTATAATACATATAGATAAATATCTATGTGAGGTGAAACGATGATAAATGAAAAATATACTACAAATGTGGGGTTATTCAAAGCGCTTGCGGATGCAAACAGGCTTATGATTGTGGATATGCTGTCTTGCGGTGAGCTTTGTGCCTGTGAGATTTTAGAGAAATTCAACATAACACAGCCGACCTTATCGCATCATATGAAAATTCTTTGTGATTGTGGTTTGGTGGATGGGCGCAAGGAAGGAAAATGGATGTACTACTCCTTAAATGCTGATAAAGTACAGGATTTCAAAAACTTTTTATGTTCTGTCACGACAGGTACAGAGGATTGCATTTGCAGGGACTCTAATTACGTGGAAGCGGATAAGGAGGGAAAGGATGAGTAAATCAAGGTTATCATTTCTAGACAGGTTTCTTACTGTCTGGATTTTTGTTGCAATGGGGATTGGTGTTTTGATAGGTTATCTGGTACCGAGTTTGTCAGAAATGCTGGAAGGTATGAGTGCGGGCACAATTTCGTGGCCGATAGCAATCGGTTTGATTATCATGATGTATCCGCCGCTTTGCAAAATCAAGTATGAGGAAATCGTTAAGGTTGCAAGGAATAAGAAAGTACTTGGTCTATCGTTGATACAAAACTGGATTATCGGACCGCTTCTTATGTTCTTTCTTGCAGTACTATTTTTACAGGATAAGCCAAACTATGCAATCGGTCTTATTATTATCGGATTGGCACGCTGCATTGCGATGGTAATTGTTTGGAATACATTGGCGAAGGGAGATAATGAGTATTGTGCTGCATTGGTTGCGCTTAATTCTGTATTTCAGATTTTATTTTATTCAATTTATATCTATCTGTTTGTTACGATATTTCCAAGGTGGCTTGGTCTTTCGTGGGGAGGTCAGGCTGTCAATGTATCCATCTGGAGCGTGGCGAAAAGTGTGCTGATTTATCTCGGAGTTCCGTTTGTGGCGGGATTTTTGACAAGATTTATTCTGATAAGAGCAAAATCAAGAGAATGGTATGATCAAAAATTCATACCGAAAATTTCACCCGTCGCATTGATTGCACTGCTATACACGATTATTGTAATGTTTACGCTGAAAGGTCAATTTATTGTAAAACTGCCTCTTGATGTTGTCAGAATTGCAATACCGCTTCTTATTTATTTTACAATTATGTTTCTTATCAGCTTCTTTATGTCCTATAAGCAGGGAAACAACTATGAGCAGACGGTTGCGGTTTCTTTTACGGCAGCAAGCAATAATTTTGAGCTTGCCATCGCGGTAGCGGTAGCTGTTTTTGGAATTTCCTCGGATCAGGCATTTGCGGCTGTGATTGGACCATTGATTGAAGTGCCTGTGATGATTGCACTTGTCAATCTTTCGTTTAGATTTAAAACAAAATATTTTGACAGGAGAGAAGGAATCATATGATTAAAATTGCATTTATCTGTGTTCACAATTCCTGCCGTTCCCAAATCGCAGAGGCGCTCTGCCGCCATCTTGCGGGCGATGTGCTGGAGTGCTATTCGGCAGGAACAGAGACCAAACCACATATCAATGCCGACGCTGTAAGGCTTGTAAAACAGCTTTACGATATCGACATGGAACAGACGCAGTATTCAAAGTTGTTGTCGGATATTCCGGCTGTTGATGTTGTTGTCACGATGGGATGTAATGTAAGCTGCCCATCCTTGCCTTGCAAGTACCGTGAGGATTGGGGACTTGAGGACCCTACAGGTAAGAGTGACGAGGAATTTATCAAGATTATAAAGCGAATTGAGGAAAAGGTGCTTGAATTAAAGAGGGGCATTCAAAGAGTTTGAAGTATAAATTCCCAACCTTTATCATAAATAATTAGAAATGAGTATTATGGCAGAGGTCTCCTTGAAGAAAATATTTATATGCATTTTTGCATTATTTTTGGCAGTGTCCAATCTTACCACCATATGTACGGCAAGTGAGGGCAACACAACAGCAGAGGAGGAAATCGGCAGTCTCTACGCAAAGGGAGCAGTCCTGATGGATGCGGATTCCGGCAGGGTTCTTTACGAGAAAAACGGTGATGAGCAGCTTCCGATGGCGAGTACGACCAAAATCATGACATTGATTGTGACCTTGGAAAATTCAAATATAAGTGATATTGTAACTTTTTCCAAATATGCAGCTTCCATGCCCGATGTACAGCTAAATGCCGTGACCGGGGAGCAGTTTTATCTGGGTGATTTGTTGTATTCGCTTATGCTCGAATCGCATAACGACAGTGCCGCAGCGATAGCGGAGTATGTGGGGGGAGGAGCGTTCCCTCAAAATGCGGAACCAAGGGATCGGACTACGGAGGAAAGCAAGGAATACATCAAAGCCTTTGCAAAGCTTATGAATCAGAAGGCAAGGGATATCGGTTGTTTTAATACATATTTTATAACTCCAAACGGGCTTGATGCGCAGGTGACGATGGAGGACGGAAGCGTCAAGGTACATTCTACAACAGCTAAGGATTTGGCGAGAATTATGGCATATTGTATCGGTGAGTCTCCACAGAAGGAGAAGTTTTTGGAAATCACAAGGACAGCGAGCTATAGCTTCCACAATATGGTGACAAAGGAGGACGGCACGCTGGAGGGCGGAACCCGTTCTTTTTCCTGTAATAACCATAATTCTTTTTTAAATATGATGGATGGCGCATTGTCGGGAAAAACAGGATTTACAAACAATGCGGGGTACTGCTATGTGGGGGCACTTGTGCGAGACGGCAGGACCTTTGTTGTTGCGTTGCTTGCATGTGGCTGGCCAAACAATAAGAGCTATAAGTGGAGTGACACGAAAAAGCTTATGAATTATGGAATTGAACATTATTTTTTTCGTAGCTTTGACGAATATGTCGTAGACGAAACAAAGTTTGAACCGCTGCTGGTGAAAGACGGGCAGACAAAGTATTTGGGACAGAAGGCGTACAGCGGGCTTCGCGTCCAGGATACGAGCGGGAAAGAGGATGGAAAGGACGGACTTCTTTTGCGGGAGGATGAGGAGATAAAAGTCTCTTATGATATCCAGCAGGAGCTGGTGGCTCCGGTAAGCGTTGGAGAAGAGGTGGGAACGATTCAATATACACTGAATGGTGAAATTTTAAAGGTGGAGCAGGTGGTACTCACGGATGGTGTGAAAAAAATTGATTTTCGGTGGTGTTTAGGGAAGGTATTTGAAAAGCTGATATTATAATACATAAAATATTATAGGGAAAATGGCTTTACATTCCTGAGATTATATTTTAGAATCTATGGTAGAGCAATAGAAACGCGACATCTAAAAGGAGGACATTATGAGTGACACAATTTTTCGCTATCACTATAGAGGGCATCTCAATTCAAACAATCCCGATAACTTAGAGGAGGCAATAGAAGCCACAAGGCAAAATATTGCCTCCCTTATGAGAGAAGAAAGGGTTATGACAGCCTGTGTTTACCGGTATGAAAACATGCTTTTTGCTTACTATGAGACCATAGGTGAAGAGCTGGAGCCGGGGGTGCTGTTTTCACCGCTTTCTCCTTGCCTTGCAAAATGGCCGGAAGAGAAAAACGAACGTACATGGGTGAAAATGTATCATGTATTCTACCATGCTATACCGGAGGGGAAGGAGGACTGGAAAAGGGCGAGGAAGCCGGAGCTTCAAAGAGGGCGTATTGCCTTTTTAAAGCCGGAGAAGCTATTTAGTTATGTCTATCATCATGTGGCAATCACCGAGGAAGGTTTACTTCACGGGGACAAATATCAGTCTATCGCCCTGCATGAAAATATTTTGTTCTCCTACTTTGAAGAGCCGAGGACGGATATCAACATCAAAAGAGACTTGTCACAGGAATCAAAGGTCATTGAGGATTGGATTCGGGTCATACCGGAAGACCATTTTATTCAAGGACCTGAACATACAAACTTTACATTCATTTCTGCTTTAATTGCGATGGGGCAGTAGAAGGGAGCGTATATGAACTATAGAAAATTCGGAACAATTACAGATAAAATATCTGCATTGGGATTTGGAGCAATGAGACTTCCAGTAGAAGGGGAGGACAAGCATATCGATGAGGCGGAAGCAATCAAGATGATACGCCATGCGATCGATTCTGGAGTAAACTATGTTGATACGGCATATCCGTATCACGCAGGAGAGAGTGAGATTGTTGTGGGAAAAGCATTGCAGGACGGATACAGAGAGAAAACCTATCTTGCAACCAAATGTCCGGTATGGGAAATCCAAAAGGAAGAGGACTTTGAGCGTATTTTGGATGAGCAGCTGTCAAAGCTTCAGACGGAGAAAATAGATTTTTATCTGCTTCATGCACTGGATAAAGACAGGCTGGAAAATAAAATCAAGAAATTTAACCTGATTTGGCACATGGAGGAGGCGAAAAAAGCGGGAAAGATATCTTATATTGGATTTTCATTTCACGACGAGCTTCCGGTTTTTAAAGAAATTGTGGACTGCTATGATAAATGGGATTTTTGCCAGATACAGTTTAATTATATTAACACTGACTATCAGGCTGGATTAGAAGGTTTGAAATATGCAGCAGGAAAGGGCATAGGCGTTGTCATTATGGAGCCGCTTCTTGGCGGCAGACTGGCCAATCCGTATGAAAACGTGGCAAAGGTATTGCCTGCTGAGAAACAGCCGGTGGAAGCGGCACTTGATTATATCTGGAATTATCCAGAGGTAGCTTTGCTGCTCAGCGGAATGAGTACGATGGAGCAGTTGGAGGACAACTTAACTTATGCGTCAAGAAGCGGTGTCGGGATGCTTAGCGAAAGTGAGCTTCGTATGTATGATGAGGCGAAGCGCGTATTTGACACACAGGCGCTAGTGCGCTGTACCAAATGTGCGTATTGTATGCCCTGTCCCGCAAGCTTAAATATTCCGGAGATTTTTGAGGTATATAATAAGAGTGCGGTTCTTGGCGAGCAAAAGGCAAAGGAATTGTATGAGGAATTGGAAGTAAAAGCAAGCGAGTGCTTGTCATGTAGACATTGTGAAAGTGAATGTCCGCAGCATATCATGATCAGTGAGGTAATGAAGGATGTCTCGAAAGTCCTGCAAACAGCGTAAATTGTTTGACTTTTACATACTTTCATGTTATATTCAACAATAGAATTGAATAATTTATGACAAGTGAAGCTGCTTGCGCTTCATCTTGTTGGATGAAAAAGGTGCCTAATCTATAAGCTTAGTTTATAGGATTAGGATAATAGGGAAATGGGTGAAAATCCCATACGGTCCCGCCGCTGTAAAGAAGGAGCTGCATTTTGATATAAGCCACTGCGTATAACGTGGGAAGGCAAAATGTGGTGATGATAGCTGAGTCAGAAGACCTGCCTTTTGATACGTGATTATAAAAGCTGCGGAGCACAGCATTTTATAATAGATAGCACCGTAAGGTGCCCCTGTTTTGGCTAGGAATCTATTTACTGTCGCGTAATGTGTCTGGATGGTAAATAGATTTTTTTTTATATGATAGGAAATTCCTATCATATAAAAAATTATGCGCACCTCGCAGAGTGGAAGTAGTTGCTACGCAACCTGCTCGGGCGCGGAGAATGTGCTTTGCACATTCTTTGTCTATTTCATGTTTTACAGGGATTATTACATATGTTTAAGGAGGAAGAAATGAGAAAAAAAGAAAACAAATTATTTATGGCTCTTTTGGGCCTTGCTCTTGCGTTTTGTATTGTTCCTACGGCAAATGCCATGCATATTATGGAAGGCTATTTACAGCCGGGTTACTGTGTGGCTTGGGGGGCATTATGCATTCCGTTTTTGGCATTGGGAATCATCAAGATTAAAAAAGTGGTAGGGGAACATAGAAAGGCTTTATTGATACTTGCCATGGTAGGTGCTTACACCTTTGTGCTGTCATCATTGAAATTCCCTAGTGTGACCGGATCTTCCAGCCACCCGACGGGAACCGGACTTGGTGCGATGATATTCGGACCGAATGTGATGGCGGTAATCGGAATTATCGTACTTTTATTTCAGGCAATTCTGCTGGCACATGGCGGGCTCACAACACTTGGGGCGAATACATTCAGTATGGCGATTGCAGGTCCGTTTGTGAGCTACGGTATTTATAAGTTAGGTACAAAGCTGAAGTGGAACAGAAAGGTAACTGTATTTTTGGCTGCTGCCCTCGGTGATTTATTTACCTACTGTGTCACAAGTGTACAGCTTGGTATTGCTCACCCAAGTGCGACAGGAGGAGCCGGCGGTGCCATTGTTGAATTTTTAGGAATTTTTGCTTTGACTCAGGTTCCGCTTGCAATCATAGAAGGTCTGTTGACGGTTGCGGTATTTATGGGACTTGAAACTTATGCAAAACCGGAGCTTTCTGAAATCGGATTCTTAAAGGAGGCAAAGTAAGATGAGTAAAAATACGAAAATAATTGTCGCTTTAATTGCGTTATGTATTGTGCTGACGGTGATACCGTTTGTTATTTCATCAGGCTCAGAGTTTGGCGGAGCGGACGATGCGGCAGGTTCCGTTGTGGAAGAGCTTTCACCGGGATATGAGCCTTGGGCGGCTCCGGTTCTGGAGACAATATTAGGCGGAGAGCTTCCGGGTGAGACAGAGAGCTTATTGTTCTGCCTTCAGGCAGCAATCGGATCAGGTATATTATTTTATGGTTTTGGATATCTGGTAGCCAGAAAAAAATATTCGAAAGAAGGATAAGATAGAGATGCATAATCATCACCATCATCACAACAAAAAGCACCACAGCCACGGCAACAGGACGCTTGATATGGATAATTATGCAGTTAGATCAGGATTAGCTTATGTTAATCCTGATTTAAAATTGTGGGCGGGAGTAATTTCACTAATTCTCTGCCTGTTTTCCCGTGGCTTCACTTCGATCGTCATTGCTGTAGCTATGATAGGCGTTATTTTATACTTTGGCAAGGTAAATGCAGAGGAATATTGGCATTTGTTGCTGATTCCGTTTACCTTTATTTTGCTGAGCGGAATCGTGCTTTTAGTTGATTTGTCTAAGGTGGAAATGGGCATTGTCTCCATCCCAATTTTACATAGATATCTTGTTATTACGTGGGAGTCACTTTTTACGGCAGTTCGAATCAGTGTAAAGGCGATGTGCAGCGTCACCTGTCTCTATATGATTAGTTTGTCTACTCCGATGTATGAGATTATCAAGGTGCTTCGAAAATGCAAGTTGCCGGAAATTATGATTGAATTGATGTTTTTAATTTACCGTTTTATTTTCGTACTGCTTGAGGCTTACAGCAACATGAAAACTGCCGCGGATACGAGGCTTGGGTACATCAACTGGCGAAGGTCTTATCAGTCATTCTTCGGTATTTGTACAAATTTATTTGTCATTGCCTTTCAAAAAGCATCCAAAAATTTTGATGCGATGGAGGCGAGAGGATATGACGGAAATCTCAGGTTTTTGGAGAGCGAAAAGCCTGTCACAAAAAAACAGCTGGGAATATGCGGGGTATATTTTGTGGTGATAATCAGCCTGCTTACCGCGGAAAGGATATTCATATGAGTATGACAAAAAATGTTTTGAAGGTGGAGCATGCGCACTATTCTTACGAGGAAGGACGCTACGCACTCCATAATATCAATGTTGACATAAATGAAGGGGAGAAAATAGCAGTAATTGGAAGTAACGGTGCCGGAAAATCCACCTTTTTTCTCGCATTAAACGGTGTTGTGAAGCTTTCCGAGGGGGATTTATATTTTCACGGAGAGAAGCTGGACTATACAAGAAAGAACCTGCTGAAGCTTCGTAAAAGCGTCGGGATGGTATTTCAAAACCCTGATGACCAGATTATTGCTTCGACGGTTGAGGGCGAGATATCCTTCGGACTTTTTAATATCGGAATGAAGCAGGAGGAGGTGCGCACGAAAGTAGACAGTGTGATGCAGGAGATGAATCTGACGGAGTACGCAAAGAGACCGCCCCATTTCTTAAGCGGCGGGGAGAAAAAGCGTATCACGATAGCTGATGTTTTGGTGATGGAGCCGGAAATTATTTTGTTTGATGAGCCGACGGCTAGTTTGGACTGCAAAAATATAGCTCTTTTTCGTGAACAGATAGACAGGCTGCATGAGAAGGGCGTAACCTTGCTTGTTTCCACCCATGATATGAACTTTGTGTGGGAATGGGCAGAGAGAGTTATCGTATTTGCGGAGGGAGAGATTATCGCAGACGATATACCCGCTGTGATATTTGAAAATGATGAAATCCTAAGCAGGGCATCGTTGCAAAAGCCTCTGTTATTTGAGTATGAAAAAGGCAAGAGAAAATCATAGATTTAATTGTAAAGATACTGAAAGGCTATGATTTTCTATATTCTATCGGTGTCATGTGATAGTGCGCCTTAAATGTGCGGTAGAAGCTGCTTAAATCGAAATAGCCGACACACTCCGCAATCTCCGCGGGTGTGAGCTTGGTAGTTTTGAGCAAATCAGCGGACCTTTGAAGCTTTAAGTTTCGTATCAGTTCGCTGAAGCTAAGACCGGTATTTTCCTTGATAAGGCGTGACATGTGCCGTTCACTATAATTAAAAAACTTCGCCAGCCCAGAGAGAGTCAAACGGGCATAATTTTCCTGAATGTGATTCAGGATATGGATTAAATTATCTTCCCTTACTGCCGGATTTGGCGGCAGCACCACATCGTTTTCATGGTCTCTGAGCAAGATAACAAAAATTGCATGCAGCAGATTATTCATCATAAGGCGCCTATACTTCTTTGGCTCCGTAAATTCTCCATAGATATAGTCAATAAAATCTCTTAAAGAGCTGTTTTCGCCCGTATGGAATAACAAATAGGGGTTTTGCCTCTCAGAATACAGGGCATGGGTAAAAAAATTAGATAAAACAGCATTTTCAGATAAAATTCCAAGAAAAGTAATATCAAAAAGGCTTGTTCGGATTAAGAAGCGATAAAGAACGAAATCGTTTGAAAAAGAATCAATGTCAAGAGCGGTTTGGGGAGATAGGATGCAGAAATCTCCTTTTTGTAAGCCCTGCGGCGAAATGATATTGGAAGCAGTGCTTTGTGTAAGCGGCAAGGCAAAATTTTCGCAGCTTCCCTCCATCACATAGAACAGCTCAAAAAAATCACAATCATGACAAAGGGGCGGCAGACAACAGACATGCTTAAAAATAGCAATGCCTTCATCGGAATCCAAATACGCAGGTTGTGTTTTGGGTTTATTAAAGTGCTCCATTTTATCGCCTCCCTTTTGAAATGTTTAGCGACATTATAACATATAAATTCGAACATGTCATAAAATACAAAAGAAATAGGTCCTGTCCGGCAAAAGACATACCGCCTAAAATATTTTATAGTCTATATTAAGAACACCTTTTTAGGAAGGCTGATAGGAGGCAATGCAATGAGAGAGTTTAAAAATAAAAGAAACCCTGTTTTACCGCTGGACATTCATATTCCGGACAGCGAGGCACATGTGATGCCGGATAACAGACTGTACGTGTATGGCAGCTATGACGACAGAAGTGATATGTTTTGCAGTGAAAAATATCATGTGGTGTCAACGGCGGATATGGAGAATTGGACCATTCATGAGGTAGCGCTGAGAGGGCAGGATATTCCGTGGTTTGGGGATGAGACGGCACCGAAATACCCGGGAATCGACTGGAGCAATCCGACCCCATTTATCCGAAAAATGTTTGAAAACGCTGAACATTCAGGGGAAAAGGAAAAGTTTGAGAAGCAGCCGGAGGGAGAAAAACCAGCACTTTTGTTTGCGCCGGATGCCATATATAAAAACGGAACATATTATCTCTATTTTTGCATGTCGGACGACAGCGAGGGGGTAGCTGTTTCAGCGTCTCCCGAAGGTCCGTTTGAAAATCCGATTCAGCTTCCGTGCGGCGGAATTGATCCGGCGATTTTTACGGATGAGGATGGACAGTCTTATTTTTACTGGGGGCAGCTATTTTCGCATGGTGTGAAGCTGAATGATGACATGATTTCCTTTGATGAGAAGGCTGTTGTGCATAATCTTGTGACGGAGGAGGAGCATTTTTTTCATGAAGGTTCTTCGATGCGAAAAATCGGGAATACTTATTACTATGTCTATGCGGATATGGAGAGAGGAAAACCGACTGCTCTCGGTTATTCCACGAGCAAATCGCCGCTTGGTCCGTTTGAGTACAGAGGAATCATAATTGACAATGCGGCATGTGACCCGGCAAGCTGGAACAATCATGGCTCAATTGAATGTGTGAATGGACAGTGGTATGTCTTTTATCACCGGTGCAGCAGAGGCGTGCAGCAATATCGGAGACTCTGCATTGAGCCAATCACGATTAATGCGGACGGCAGTATTGGCGAGGTCAAAATGACATCGCAGGGAATCGGAGAGCCGTTTGAACCCGGTGAAAAGATTATGGGCTATCAGGCATGTGAATTGGCAGGAACGGTTTATATTGATGCGGACGAGGAATACGAAGAGAAGCTGACGAATATAAGTGATGGAGATGAAGCGGTGTTTCGTTATGTAAGAAGTGCGAAACCATTTGGAAAAATAAAGATTACAGCGTCCGGAAGCGGTACAATCGAGGTACTGATGAACGGTCAAGCTGTCGGAATTGTTAAAATAAAAGATGGAGTTCAAACAAGAGATGAAATTCATATGCCAGGCGGGGAATATGAATTGACATTGCGGTTTTTGGAAGCAGAGAGCTTAGAGCTCATGGAACTTATCTTGTATGGGGCGGAATGATTAATCTAAGAAGTGAGCAAAGGAGTGTGAGAAATAGAATTCTATTCTCACACTCCTTTGCTATTTTCTAAACAGAAGGCGTAATCTCCAACAACGCCACGCCATGCGGAAGCAAAAGTGTATCAAGCAAGAGATTGCCGTTTGACTCCCTTTCATAATAACGAATATCCGGTACGCTCTTATTTTTAATATAAGCAATCATATCCTCTGACATATCCTCCGCCGCACCGGTATCCAGCCACAGGTCATAGGCAGAGCCGCAAGAGCGGTTGATAACAGTCTCTTTCACGCGGTAAGTGCCCTCCGGGAGAGAGAGGATGGAGTGCACCATAAGCTTTTCCGATGTCTCATAAATGGTGTAGCGCTGTGTGTAGGAAAGGCTGGAATGGTCGTCCAAGGCATAGAGAGTGTCATAGTAGACATAATGGAAGAGCAAAAGCTGGTAGCCCTTTTCGTTTTGTGTCAGTAAATAGCTTTCCCCCTGCTCAATTATATCGGAGCCTATTTTGGAAAGCAGATAAAAGGAGTAATAGGATGCCTTTTTTAATCCGTTCATATCCATTAAGCCTGGACCGCCGTGGAAGGGTTTCTGATCCATATAGAAATCCTCGTGGATATCGCTGACCGAGCGAAAACAGAGCGTGTTTACTCTGCCTAACGTCTTTATACAGGTGTATAATATATAGGGAGCCATAAAACAGGTATCCCGCACCAAATCTCTTGGAAGATAAGAAAGATTCCAGTTAGAAGCTATCAAGTCCAAATGCTCCAGATGATACTCCTTTAAAATTCTCTCAAGTCCGCTTAAATTATCAAGAAGAATATTTTTGGAAGAGGCGGCGATGCCGTAGTCATCCCATAGGTTGGAATATCTTGACAGCTTTTCCCCATCCGGATAGGTTTCATCATTTGAATTATACAAATGGCAGGATACATAAGCCGGATTCAGCTCATATTCTCTGCAATACGCAAAAAAGTCTTCATACCAGGAAAGCCCGGAAGGAACCGAAAAGTTAGGCGAACCTAACCGGATGTCGTTATCCACGTTTTTAACAGAGAGATAAGTAACACGGTAAAACATAAAGAAGTCCTGCTGGTTTTCGTTCCAGTAGCCATCCTTAATCTTTAAATTCGGAGCCGTCCAAAAGTCAAAATTCCAATGTTTCACCTCTTCCTTTCCGTAGCGGGCAAGCAGATGCTCGATAAAGCTTTCAACAAGAACAGACCACTTTTTAAAGGACTTTGGCAGACTGACGTTGGGACTGTACAGCCAACCGGCATACTGCTTTTTGGAGGCAAGCATACGCGGCATAAAGCCGATTTCAGGAAACGGTCTGATATTTAGGGAGAGGAGAAAATCAAAAATAATATCAATATATTTCCAGTTGATAATCGGTTTTTTATCTTCATCTTCATAATAAACAAACAAATCATCTGAAAAAATATCCCTGAGTCTGAGGGCATAAACGTCCATATCGTTCTTCATTTCCCGTATCTGATTTTGAATATCACTTCTAAGAAGCGCAGAGGCACGGCCGACAGAAAAACAGTGCTTTTGGGTATTGGCATAACTGTTTTTCTTGTCCTTTATTTTAAAGGAGAGTGTCATATGGTTTTCAATGTTTTTCGTATCCTCCTTTGAAAACTGGTCGGACTTCCAGTATTTCTGAAAAAAGGAGAAATAATCAAGTCTCTGATCCTTTAGAAGAGAATTCTGGTTTAAGAGGGTACGCTCTTTTCGGTAAGTGCTTGGCGTAATGCCATGAAGCTTATGGAAGGCGGCGCTATATGTTTTATGGTTTGAAAAGCCGTGGCTTAGGGCAATTTCGGTGATGCTTAAATTAGTATTTGCAAGTACCACAAGTGTTTTATTAACGCGCAAGGCAGTCAGATACTCGATGAAGGTAAGGCGAAAATACTTTTTAAAGAAGGCGGAAAAATACTGCGGATGAAAGCCAAGTACCTCTGCGGCAGAGGCAAGAGTGATTTTCTCTGAATAATTCTCAGCCAAGTAGTCTAACAGCATGGCAATCCGCTGCTGTACATATTCAGAATGTCCCTTTGAATCAATGTTTTTAATCCCATAGGTCTCCAAGATACGAATCAAAATAAAGGAGATGGCAGAGAGCTGCTTTAAACGTGAGGTGGAGGTAGCCTTTATGGTATAGGTGATAATATCGGCAATCGCTGTGCACAGATCGATATAGAGAACATCTGTCTCCGAGTATCGCAAATAATGTTTCGTAAATTGGATATGTGACAGGTCAGGACAAAAGGTCTTTAGATAATCGGTATGGATAAACAGTGCCAGAACACTGATATCCGGGGAAGTCTCCATGACAGAATGGATTTCATAGGGCTTGATAAATACAATATCATGTGTGTGAAGCTCATATTTCTTTTCATAAATATGAATCGTCATGCTGCCCTCAAGTAAAAAGAAAATAACAAATTCCGGGCGCAGCTGTACTTCATAGGAAAAGCTTTTGATTAAGAGCTGCTCAAACGGGATATCTGTTAGATTTTGTGTATCGATAGTCTGGTTCATACTAAGTCCTCCCTGTTTACGGTGCTGATTCATGTATCAGGAGGTGCGTTGTCTGGAATTTTGACACAAGATAGGGCACCTTAGTCCTATCATACTATGAATTCTATTGAATGAAAAGACAAAAAGTCTTAAATAATAAGAAAAATATTTGAAATTAGGGAAAAATAATAAGATTAAAAAAATGAAAAGTTTAAAAATGTTAAAATGTATCTTGAAAACAAAGGAAACACCATACGATAGGGGAAGAAAACAGCGTATAAAAGGGCTATAATAGGGTTCAGAGAAAGAGGTGAGAAATATGGAAAAGGAAAAAGAGTTACTATTTGAAGCCAGAAAGCTGACAAAGCACTTCGGTCCGACGGTAGCATTGGATGAGGTGGATTTTAAAGTATATCGCGGAGAGATTACCGGTTTGATTGGAGAAAATGGGTCAGGTAAATCAACCATCACTTCAATTGCAGCGGGAATGCAGGCGGCGACAAGCGGTGAAATGTTTTTCTTGGGAAAGCCACACAAGCCTTCTTCCATGATTGAAGGAGCGAAGGTAGGCATCGGTATGATTGTGCAGGAGCAAGGAACCGTATCGGGGCGTACTGTGGCGGAAAATATTTTTCTTGGGGAGGAAAAGGATTTTTCGACGTTGGGTGTGGTGAGCAAGTCTAAGATGAATCGTGCGGCAAAGAGGGTATTGGAGGAGATAGGATTACATAACATGGAGCCGTCCATGCCGATTGACCGGCTTGATATGCAGGACAGAAAGCTCGTAGAAATAGCGAAGGTTGTTTATAATCAGCCGCAGATGCTTGTTGTGGATGAGACGACGACAGCACTTTCCCAGAAGGGACGGGAAATCATCTATACGATTATGCGTAAGATGAAAGAGGAAAATAAAGCAGTTGTATTTATTTCCCACGACCTGGCGGAGCTGATGGAGACGTGTGATACACTGACCGTGCTTCGTGACGGAAAGCTTATCACAACGCTTGATAAGGACGAGATGGAAGAAGAGACCATCAAGCGTCAAATGGTAGGCAGGGAGATGAAGGGTGATTACTACCGAAGTGACTATGGTCAAGAGGTGAGAAAGGAGGTTGTGCTCAAGGTTGACAACGTGACAACCGGAAGCGGTATGCTGATGAACTTTTCAATGGATGTTCACAAGGGAGAAATTCTTGGGATCGGCGGACTTTCCCACTGCGGTATGCATGAGCTTGGAAAGGCAATATTTGGAGAAGAGAAGATTTTAAGAGGACAGGTTTTGCATGTACCGACAGGAAAGACAGTTCATAATGCCAGAGAGGCGTTGATGCTTGGCTTTGGCTATGTATCAAAGGACAGAGATAAGGAAGCACTCGTGCTGACTGCGAGTATAAGAGACAATATCTTATCGGCGGGAATAGATCGAATTTGTAATCGCTTCGGCATTATCACACAGAAGGCAAGAAAAGAATATGTAAACCGTCAGGTGAAAGATTTGAGCATCAAATGTGCCTCGGTAAAACAGAATGTACAATATTTGTCGGGTGGAAATAAGCAGAAGGTTGTATTTGGAAAATGGATTGGAAGAGACTGCGATATTTTGATTTTGGACTGTCCGACAAGAGGTGTGGATATCGGCGTAAAGGCTGCTATGTATCAGCTCATATACAAAATGAAAAAGCAGGGAAAGACCATTATTATGATTTCAGAGGAACTTCCGGAATTAATCGGCATGAGTGACAGACTTTTGATTTTAAAAGACGGAAAAGCCTCGGGAGAATTTTCACGCATTCAGGATTTGAATGAAACGATGCTGATTGAGGTAATGATTTAGGAGGAAGGAAAAATGTCAAACACAGTGGAAATGAAAATGGAAAAAAAGAAAACGCCGTCCACAAAAAATTATGCCGCAATCTTAAGCGATATGGCAGCTTACATCGGTCTTGTATTGGTTGTTATCATATTTCAGATACTGACGGGTGGAAAGCTTTTGACCGTGAGCAATCTGCAAAGTCTTAGCAATCAGGTAATTATTGTCGCACTTGTGACAATCGGAGCTGTCTTTGTATTTGGTATGAATTGTTTTGATATGTCATTGGGAAGCGGTGTGTTGATGGGTTCTGTGCTTGGGGGCATGGTCGCAATCGCCACCGGAAATATGTTTTTAACTTTTTTGGTTTGTATGGCGGCGCCTCTTTTAATGGGACTGCTAAAGGGTATTTTTGCATCTTATGTCGAGGTTCCGTTTTTTATCTTTACAATTGTGCTTTCCTTTGTTATGTCGGCGGTTGTACTTGTAATTCTTGGAAATGAAACAACCATATACCTAAAGGATGCGGTGACAGAGATACCGACGTTTAGTTTTAGTCAGATGACAGCAATTAACGTAGGAGTACTGGCAGGCTATTTTATCCTTTGCCTTGTTCTTTTTAACTACACGGGCGTTGGGGTGAGAACCAAGATGTTGGGTGGAAGCTTTGATGCCGCAAGACAGACGGGCATCAATCTGACAAAAACAAAGATTACAGGATTTTTAATCAGTGCAATCGGAATCGGGCTGGCAGCTTTTCTGCTGTTGCTTCGCGTAAGAACCGTCGGTTCTACAACAGCATCCTCAACGGGAAATGATGTGATGATTGCACTTGTATTGGGCGGTATGCCGATATCGGGGGGACCGCGTTCCAAGATCAGTGCCGGAATAATCGGCGCAACAACGATTACAGTGTTAAATAGTGGACTTGCAATTATGGGGCTGTCCACGGGTATGATTCAGTTGTGCAGAGGAATTGTATTTTTGGTGGTTGTACTGGTATCTAGCTTTAGCTATCGAACAAAGCTTTTACCAAGATAATAACAATGAATTTATTCAATTAGGAGGAAAAAAGGTATGAAGAAGAAATTATTATCAATTGTTCTGGCTGCAACAATGGCATTGTCCATGGTAGCGTGTTCAGGTGGAGGTGCATCAAGCACAACAGAGACAACAAACGAGTCAACGGGTACAGAGGCAGCGACAAATGACACCGCAAATGCAGATGTCAAAGAAGAGAGTGCTGCGAGTACAGGAGCTTTTGCATTGGACGGCACATGGCCGGCTGAGACTGTAAAAATTGGTGTTGTTGCATTTGACGTTACCGATGAGCAGTTTTTGGCACTGCAAAAATATTATGAGGATATGACAAACTATTTTAATATTGAGTTTATGTATTCGGAGAGTATTGCTTCAGCGGAGGATGAGCTGAAATTCATCGAGAACTGCTCAGCGGCAGGCTGTAAAGCCGTGATAGGTTATTATAACGTAACAGAGGCAGAGGTTGCACAGCTTTGTGCAGATGTTGGAATGTATTACTATGGTTCCGCCGAGAAAAAATCGGTGTATGGCAAGCTTGGAAGCAATGAGTATTATCTTGGCTCTCAGGCAAACGGAGATGCTGATTATGAAAACGGATATGCACTTGCAAACGTATTGATTGAGCAGGGAGCAAAGAAGATTGTATACGCTTCCGGCGGAGACGAGATGGGTATTGAGATGTTTATCAACCGTTACATGGGCTTCCAGCAGGCAATTACAGAAGCAAAAGACGTACAGCTTATTCATAAGGTACCGGGCTGGCCGGGAACCGATTCCTTTACCGCAGAGCAGACAGCAGTGCTTGACATGGATTTTGATGCGCTTGCAAGCTCTTTCTCAGCAGCGGTATGGTTTCAGCCGCTGGCAAGTGCCGGCAAACTGGACGGCTCCATTAAGATTGCGACAGTAGGAAACGTGAGTGATGTTTACTATGATGCGATGAACGACGGTTCTGTTTCCGCAATTATCTATGAATGCGAAGAGGTTGTATTTGGAAATGCAATTCCAATGATTTTAAATGCAGTAACAGGACATATGGAAGCAAATCGAAATGAAGAGGGAACAGCAGCGAATTTTGCAGCACCGAGATGGACAATCGACAGTGCAGAGATTTACAACACAATTTATGATGCACATGAAGAAAATAATTGGTTTGTAACAGCAGAAGATATTGCAAATTGTCTTGTAGAGTACAATCCGAATGCGGATTACAGTACTTTGGTAAATACTTACAGCACGTTGGATATTGATGCAGCAATGAAAAAATAAAATAAAACATCGGTTTTGGGAGGTTTTCCTCCCAAAGCCTGAAAGAAAGCATTTAGAGGGTGAAACTATGAGCAGTCAAATAAAAAAAATAGGAAAAAACATATTAATCACTCTGAGTATACCGGTTGTAACCTATGTCGTAATAAAACTATTATGTGTATTATTTGGGGACCCTTCCTTTGCAATGGGAACGGACTTGGAAACAATCTGCTACACGGCTATTTATACATCTATGATTTCTCTGGCAATGTCCTACCATATCTTTTCAGGAAGATTTGACTTTGCCATCGGTGCGACCATTTCTCTGTCCGCTATTTTGGCAGGAAACATCGCAAAAGATTTTGGTATGGGACCGTGGGGGCTGCTGGCTGTTATTATTTTAACAGGTATGGTATTGGGATTGATTGCAGGTCTTACCTATGTGACATTAGGACTTCCGCCTATGGTTACTTCACTGGGAGTTGCGATGATTTATGAGTCAATCGGTCTGATGTACAACAGCTCGAAGGGAGTTCGCCTGATCGGAAAGACAAAGCTGCTTATTTTTTCACAGCAAAAGTACTTATGGATACTGCTTTTTGCTGTGGCGGCAGTCAGTATATTCCTCTTTGAGTATACACGGTTTGGCTATAACCAGAAGGCTCTTGCCACAGGGCAAAAAATAGCGGTTGATATCGGAATACGCGAAAAGAGAAATGCCGTTGGCTGCTATGTGGCAGCGGGTGCGCTTTTGGGAATTGCAGGAGTAATTTATCTTTCGAAGTACGGAACCGTATCACCGGAGGCAGGGCTTTCCAGCTCATCCTATTTTATGGGTGCGTTCCTTCCGCTTTTTATCGGAGGTGCTATCGGAAAATTCTCCAATTCGACAATTGGCGTTATTGTCGGTGCATTCACCTCTGCCATGATTTCCTCCGGCTTTGTAAAGCTTGGCTTCGGAAGCTCCATGCAGACAGTGATGAATGGATTATGCGTTATGGTGTTCCTGATTTATACATCTAACAGCTATAAGTTTGTAATCAAGCGTATGCATAAGGCAAAGCTTGAGCGGGCATTGGCAGATGCAAAATAAAAGAGGAATACTTGTTATATATTAGGAAATTCGTAGAAATTTCCCAATATATAACAAAGAATGTGTTTTTGCACATTCTTTTTAAAAAACATGCAGAAAGGATAGAGACGGCATGGGGAAATTAGGACAATGGATTACGAACAACACAAAATCACCTTTCTACAGCAGAAAGGTAATCAAGATTGAAAAGAAAGTAAAGTCAGCACATGCAAACGTTTGTGGACTTGGACAGTTTCACTTTTATATAAACGGGAAAAAGGTAGGAGACCATGAGCTCGACCCAGGCTGGACGAATTATAACAAATATATCCAGTATGTCAGATTTGATGTCAAAGAATATTTAGGAAAAGGGCAAAATGTACTTGGAGCAGAGGTTGGAAACGGCTGGTTTATCAAATGCGATGAACATTATACTTTTGAATTTCCGGAGTTTATGCCGCCGAATCCAAACCCTTACCGTCCGTTTGGGGAAAATCTGGTGCTGGCGCTGAGTTTGGAGCTAAATTATGAAGACGGAACAACAGATATTATAACGGCAGATGAGAGCTTTAAGGTAAAAAGACATTGTGTAACAATGTCAAATGTGTATGGCTCCGAGACAATAGAAGGAGGGCTGGTGCAAACCGGCTGGAACACAGTGGAGTTTGATGACTCTGAATGGGAGAATGCAAGTCTTGTCGAGGCAGAAAAGGAACCAAAGGGAGAGCTTACCGAGCAGTTTCAACCGGCAATCAAGGTGCTTCAAAGCTATGAAGGAAAACATATCCACGATTTCAAAAACCGCAAGATTTATGATTTGGGTCAGAATATGTCCGGTATTTTAGAAGCAGAGGTATTTGGAAAAAAAGGTGAAGAAATTAAATTTTATCCGGCGGAGAAGCTGACGCCAGACGGTGACGTCGATCAGATGGCAAAGGGCTGGATGGAAATTGATTCTTGCATTACATATATTGTGGGCGAAGAGGAAAAATGGGAAAAATTCAGAATGGCATTTACCTACTTTGCAGGACGTTATGTCGCGGTTGAAGGAGGCGATATACAAAAACTCCAAGGCGACGCAATAACAAGCGCCTATGTGACAACAGGAAGTTTTACATGTGACGATAAGCGATATGAGAAGATTTACAACATCATCGAAAAGGCAGTGGAAGCCAACATGGTAAGTGTACATACAGATTGCCCAACCATTGAGCGTTTTGCATGGCAGGAACCGAATCATCTGATGGCGCCATCGATTATGTATATGAAGGACGGGCAAAAGCTATGGGAAAAGTTTTTCCTGGATATGCGCGCGGACCAGCATACGAAAGATGATTATTTTTTAGACTTTGAAGGAAATAAGGTTTTCTTGGGCGAGGGGCTGATGCCTTCGCAGTGTCCTTGCTATATACCAAATGTGCTGCCGGTTCCGGGGATGGGAAGCTTTTATGATATTATCCCTTGGGGAAGCACCTCGATACTCGGCGTGTACTGGCATTACCTGTTTTATGGGGATAAAAAGGTGCTGGAAGATAATTACGATTCGGGAATGCGGTATCTGAATTATTTGAAAACAAAAGTAAATGCAGACGGTTTCTTAAATCATGGCATAGGCGATTGGGGGAATCCGAAAAATTACTTGGTCAGGGAAAATATTGAGACAGCATTTTTATATGCAGATGCGATTGTCCTCATGAAGTTTGCGGAAATATTAAAGCAGACGGAAGACGCAAATGCACTCAGAGCCTACGCCAAGCAGGTGAAAGATAACTACAATCAAAAGCTGCTTGTTAAGCACCCGACAGAAGGGTTTTATTGCTATAAGGCATGGGACCATCCGGGAGAGGTTTTCTTAACGCAGGCAAGTCAGGCACTGCCGCTTTATTGGGGGATGGTGCCGGAGAAATATGAGGCAGATTTGGCGAAAGCACTTCGCTTTACCCTAGAGAGAGAGGGAGCCTTTATCAGCGGGGAGGTCGGACTTCCTTATGTCATTCAAAGTGCTTCCAGATATGGAATGAACGAGCTGATTTCAGAGTTCATTCTAAAGGAGGAGCACCCAAGCTACTATGCCTTTGTTCTGGATGGGGAAACGACGCTTGGTGAGTATTGGGAAAACAACCCCCGAAGCCACTGCCATGATATGATGGGGCATATCGCAGAGTGGTATTATAACGGAATTGCAGGAATTATTCCGCAGAAGGCAGGGTTTCAGGCAGTAAAGATTATGCCGCATCTGCCAAAAACAATGACGAATTTTCAGTGCAGCTTCGAGTCAGTAAACGGTTTGATATCCGTTTGTGTAAAGGAGGAGCAGGAGAGAATTTTACTGGAAGTGAACGTGCCAAAGAACATAGAATTCTCCATTGATACAAGTAATTTGGAGAGCAGAGGAAAAGACATTGTAATCGTGTCCTAAAGTACAGTTAAAACTTGTGAAAATACGCTGGATACCCATAGCGAAATATGTTGCTAATCAAAGATAATTGCGATATAATAACTATTATTGTTATTCACTATTACTATTTGGATAAGGAGCAAGAATTATGAAAGGTACAGTAGTTTCAACATGGGTGCAATCCAGCAGACAGTTGTTCGGAGATAAAGTGGTAGATGATGCACTAATTGCGAATGGTTTGGCAAAAGACCATATTTTCTCACCATTGGAAGATGTAAAAGATGAAATAGCGAAGGGCGTTGTTTTGAAAATAGGAAGCAATGCGGGAAAAGGACCGAAGGAAATTTGGAAAATAGTAGGTGAGCAGAACATTAAGACGTTCAGCACCAACTATCCGGGATTTTTCAGACATGATACAGCGTATGAATTTTTAAAATCCATGAATGATGTTCATGTAATTGTTATGAAACGTATCAAGGGAGCGGTTCCGCCAATCCTTGATGTAACACCAATATCCTCACATGAAATCATTTTTACCTATCGCTCTAAGCGTGGAATGGGAGATTACTTAACCGGCTTGATTAGTGGTATATCAACCTATTTTAAGGAAAAGATAGATGTTGTATTCATCAGCCAACAGGAGGGTGAATTACAGCTTAAGCTGACCTTTGAAAAAGAAATACAGGTAAAGAAAAAGTTTCGCTTAAATCTCCTTTTCTCAGTTGGTGTGATAAAGGATGTATCTGTGAAAACAGCACTGTTTAACGCGATTTTAGTTATTGTGGCAGGACTGATTATGCCGGTGAATAACCTGCATGCGGTTATACTTGGTGCAATATCCTTTGCGGCAACGGCGGTCGGCGGCAAGCTGTTTAACCGTCCGATGAAGCTTGTTTTGGAAGAGATTAAAAAGCTGAAGGAACGAAAATATACGGAAGCGGTTATTTTGAAGTCCAAGGATATCTACGAAGATATCATGGGCGAGATTAATGAGTTAAAGGGCGGCGTTCAGAAGGATTTCATGGGCTTTAATGCGATTGTCGATGAGATGAATATGTTCAATAACGCAATTGAGAATATTGCCATGACGATGCAGAATGCTTCCAATGACATTACCGATGTACTGGATGAGGTTGCAATGGCAGCGACAAGCCAGGCGGAGGATACCGGAAAAGCAATTTCTGTATTAAGCGTAAGTATTGAAAATGTAACAGGAATTTCCAACCAGAGTCAGGATAACAAGGACAAAATCGAAGATGCGGTTGTGGGAATTGAAGAGAGCTTTAGCAATGTAAAGAAGACAGCAACCGAGATAGATTCCGTGCTGCATAAATTTAACGATATCAGAAAGAGCGGCAATGAGCTGAAGGACAATGCGACAAACATTACAAAGATTGTTTCCATTGTTTCGGCGATTGCACATCAGATTAACCTGTTGGCGCTGAATGCTTCCATTGAGGCGGCAAGAGCGGGAGAATCAGGAAAAGGCTTTGCCGTTGTTGCAGAGGAAGTTAAGAAGCTTTCCGAAGAGACCAATCAGGCAGTTGAACAGATTAACAGCAGCCTGACCAACTTTATCTCAAGTATCGGTGATGTGGTAGAGGCAATTGACGTTCAGTATGAGGTGCTTGACCAGCAGAATGCGAACCTTACCGATGCAGTCGGAACTTCCATGGTTTCAAATGACCGCTTAAAGCTAGTATCTGACCTGATGATTCAGACATCCCAGAACTTAAAATCAGAGGCAGATAATATTACAGAAGTATTTGACGGAATTCAGAATTTGGCAGCAATCGCAGAAGAAAACTCTGCTGCAACCGAGGAGGCAAGCTCCAATGTTGCAATCTATGTGGATCAGATTACAGAGCTGACACAGCAGATTGTTGTATTTGACCAGATGATTAAGAACTTCCAAGAGGATTTGAGTAAGTATAGAATTTAAGTAACTGTTCAGAGGAAACACGTAGTGTTTTCGAGATTGGATCTAAACAGTTACGAATTTAAAATATATATGTGATAGATAGAAAAACCTGATGGTTACTTGTGAAAATAAGTAAGCATCAGGTTTTTTTATGCGCACCTCGCAGTTTCTTATTTATTATTTTAAAATCTAAAATATTTTAAATATATTTAAGAAACATTTGCTATTTGCTCTAAAATATACTATAATTTAGTTGTAAATAAAATAGTTTAATAAAATATAAAATAAAACCTTTTTTCAAGGAGGAGCAAATGGGTGAACTGAAACATTTACGCTATAATGAGCCGTGGATTTTACAAAGGGCTGACCCTTATGTGATCAAGCACACAGACGGTTATTATTATTTTACGGCAACTGTGCCGGAATATGACAGAATTATAATCCGCTATGCCAAGGCTCTCGCAGAGCTTACGAATGCCAAAGAGTACACGGTATGGATGAAACATAAAACCGGAGTGATGGGAAGCCATATCTGGGCACCGGAGCTTCATTTTTTTAATGGGAAATGGTACATTTATTTTGCGGCAGGAGACGTGGAGGATGTTTGGAAAATTCGTCCCTATGTCCTCGAATGCGAGGATAAAAATCCTGCGACAGGAGAATGGAAAGAGCTTGGTATGATGCAGATTGCCGAGGATGATTTAGTTTCCTTCACAAACTTTTCCCTTGATGCGACGGTGTTTGAACATAAGGGCGAGCACTATTTTGTATGGGCCCAGAAGGTGGAGGAGGAGCATACACCGTCCAATCTCTACATTGCGAAAATGGAGACGCCTTGGAAGCTAAAGACAAAAGGGGCTCTTTTGACAACACCGGACTATGACTGGGAAAGAGTCGGTTTCTGGGTAAATGAAGGACCGTTTGTGATAAAGAGAGGCAATAAAATTTTCTTGACTTTTTCGGCGAGTGCGACGGGTGCTTGCTATTGCATGGGAATGCTGGAGGCAGATGCAGATGCGGATTTGCTTAACCCTAATTCATGGTTTAAATATGAGGAGCCGGTCTTGACGACAGATGTATCAAAGGGTATTTACGGGCCGGGACACAATTGTTTTACCGTGGATGAAGACGGAAAGAATATTATGGTATACCATGCGAGGATGACAGAGGAGATTGTCGGTGACCCGTTAAATAATCCAAACAGACATGCGATGATTATGAAACTGGAGTGGAACAGCGATAACAAGCCGGTTTTTCAATTTTAAATTAAGTGCAAAAGCACAGATGGAGGGCATTATGGCAAAATTATTTATCAACGAGAGCAAAAAAGAAGGACATATCAACCCTGAGCTGTACGGACATTTCGCAGAGCATTTGGGACGCTGTATCTACGGCGGCATCTATGTGGGGGAGAATTCCGACATACCGAACACAAACGGAATGAGAAATGATGTGGTTGAAGCCTTGAAGGAGTTAAAAATTCCGGTGCTTCGCTGGCCGGGAGGCTGTTTTGCAGATGAATATCATTGGAAGGACGGAATCGGTCCAAAGGAAAAACGCAAAAAGATGATTAACACCCACTGGGGCGGTGTGGTGGAAGACAACAGCTTCGGTACACATGAATTTATGGAGCTTTGCAAGCAGCTTGGCTGTAAGACATATATCAACGGAAATCTCGGAAGCGGTACGGTTCAGGAAATGTCTGAATGGGTGGAATATATGACTTTTGACGGTGTTTCTCCGATGGCGGATTTGAGGAAGGAAAACGGTCAGGAAGAGTCTTGGAAAATTGACTATTTCGGTGTCGGCAACGAAAATTGGGGATGCGGTGGAAATATGCGTCCGGAATACTACGCGGATGAGTACAGAAGATACCAGACCTATGTGAGAAATTACAAGGCAGACGAGAAGATTCATAAGGTATGCTGCGGAGCAAATGCAGGCGATTATGACTGGACGGAAAAAGTGTTAAAGATAACACATGAGAGCGCACCGGAGCATCTTCACGGCTTTATGGACGGACTTTCCCTTCACTACTATGTTGTTCCAATTAACTGGCAGACAAAGGGAAGCGCAACCGACTTCAAGGCAGAGATGTGGTATCAGACAATGAAGAAGGCACTGCATATGGAGACCTTAGTGAGCAGACATGAAGCGATTATGGATAAATATGACCCGGATAGAAATATCTCGATGATTGTAGACGAATGGGGCTGCTGGTTTGACGTGGAGCCAGGCACAAATCCGGGATTTTTATATCAGCAGAGTACAATGAGAGACGCGCTTGTAGCGGGAATTACCCTGAATATTTTCAATAAGCATTGCAACCGTGTTAAAATGGCAAACATTGCGCAGATGGTCAATGTATTGCAATCCGTTATACTGACAGAGGGCGAGAAGATGGTTCTAACGCCGACCTATCATATCTTCAATATGTATAAATGTCATCAGGATGCAACGCTTCTCGAAAGTTATATCAAGACAGAGGAAGTAGGAACTGAGGAAAACAAAGTTCCAAACCTCCATGAATCAGTTTCGATGGACGAGGAAGGAAGAATTCATATTACCCTCAACAATCTTTCTCTTACAGAGGCTTATGATATTCAGACTGTTTTGACTGAGAGAGAGATAAAATCGGTAAAGGCAGAGATACTGACAAATGATATGACAGCGCACAACACCTTTGCAGAGCCAAACCGCGTGCATACGGAGAGTTTTGATAAGGTAGAAATAAACAAAAGAGAAATCAGCTTTCAGATTCCGCCTTGCAGCGTAATGAAAATCTGCGTGGAATAATTTTCTATAAAACAATAAAATGTGTTGACAAAGTATTGTCCGAGAGGATATAATAACAAAAGCAAAAATCAAAATAAAAAGAAAGAGAGGTAAAAAATATGTTTACAATTGATATGCGAAGAAAAAATTTAATAACAATTTCTAAATGTAAGATTACCTCTATTGCTCATCATTGATTTATAACAGTTTTCTGTTTTAATCCAGTGTATTTTTAGCCATGGCATGTCTTGCCATGGCTTTTTTGTGAGCTTAGAGGAAAAGAAAGGGGATAATATGAAAAAAATTTCTAGCTATGTACTGGATAACTGGTACTTCTATTTGTTTGCCATCATCTGCATGGTTATACAGGTTAGCTTAGATATGCTCTCGCCCCAGATTACAAAGCGTATTATTGATGATGTAATCGGGAACGGACAAATCGGGATTTTAACACAGCTGCTGATGATGATATTTCTCATCGGTGCGGGACGCTGTGTATTTGGATATTTAAAGGAATACACCTTTGACAAGATAAGTGCAAGGGTTGCAACGGATATGAGAAGGAGACTGTTTCGTCATATTCAGGGGCTCTCAATCAACTTTTTCAACAACACCAACACGGGCGAAGTGATGGCAAGGGTGAAGGATGACGTGGACAAAATTTGGGCAGCACTCGGCTATATCAGTATGCTTCTCATCGAGGTTACGATACATACGACAATTATTTTGTTCTGCATGTTCCACCTCAATTTTAAGCTGTTTCTGATTCCTGTCATTGCGATGCCGATCGTGGCGATACTTGCTATGATGATGGAGCGCAAGCTCGGTGGTGTGTATGAGGAAATCAGTGAGGAAAATGCCGTGCTAAACACCGTGGCGCAGGAAAACCTTGCCGGTGTGAGAACTGTAAAAGCATTTGCAAGAGAAAAGTTTGAAATCAGCAAATTTCTCTCTCACAACAAGCGTTATTATGAGCTGAATATGCGCCAATCCAAGGTGCTCGTAAAATATCAGCCTATGTTTCAGCTGATTACAAAGCTTCTTCCGATTATTACGATTGTGTACGGCGGAACCTTGGTAATCAACGGAGAAATTACGCTTGGAACGCTTGGAGCGGCAGTGGAATATGGCAGCAATATCGTATGGCCGATGGAGATGCTTGGCTGGCTGTTTAACGACCTTGCTTCCGCAATCGCTTCAAACAATAAGATTAAAAAAATATACGAGGAGCAGCCTCAAATCACGGAAATCGAACAGCCTATTCTATTAGGTGATGTAAAGGGTGATATCAAATTTGAGAATGTGTCCTTTCAGGTGGATGACAAATACATATTAGAGGATATTTCCTTTGAGGTTATGGCAGGAAAGACCATCGGTATCATGGGAGCGACAGGAACCGGAAAGACCTCCATTATCAACCTGCTACAGCGTTTTTATGACGTGGCGGAAGGAAGAATACTTCTGGATGGGGTTGACATCAAACAGTTGAGCCTGAAGGAACTGAGAACAAATATTTCTCTTGTTATGCAGGATGTATTTTTGTTTTCCGACACAATCAATTCCAATGTCAAGCTGGGAAAAAATAAGATTGTTAGAAACGATGAGGTAAAGGAAGCACTTGAGAAAGCAGATGCAGCCTCCTTCATCAAAAAAATGGAAAACGAATATGAAACGCTCATCGGAGAGAGAGGAGTCGGCTTATCCGGCGGTCAGAAGCAAAGAATCAGCATTGCGAGGGCGATTGCAAAGAAAATGCCGATACTTGTTTTAGATGATTCGACCTCGGCACTTGATATGGAGACGGAATTTACCATTCAAAACAACCTAAAGGAGCTTGAGGGTATTACCAAAATCATTATTGCCCACCGAATCTCAGCGGTACGAAACGCAGACGAAATTATCGTTCTGGAAAAAGGAAAGATTGCGGAGCGGGGCAAACATGAAGATTTACTGGAAAAGAAAGGCTTATATTATAAGACATACCATGCACAATACGGCGAAAAGCTTGGTGCATAGAAGGAGGGACAGATGGCAATCAATTCAGTAAAAGAAGATGAACAACTCGAAGCCGGCGCCAGAAAAGTGACGCTAATTCGCCTGTTTCGGTATTTGCTGGCATATAAAGCAAAAATTATCATTGTGCTTTTTATTATGCTTGGCTGCGTCACCATTACGCTGATTAATCCCCTCATCATAGAAAAGGCAATTGATGTTTATATCAAACAAAAGGATATGGAGGGGCTGTTAAGGCTGGGCGCATTAGCGGCAGTTCTAAACATTATACTTGTTATTTTGATTAAATTCAGAATGTATATGATGGCAGAGGTGTCAAACAAGGTGCTGCTGACCATACGAAAAGAGCTGTATGCTCATATCCAGACGCTCAGCTTTCATTTTTTTGACAGCAGACCGACAGGAAAAATACTGGCAAGAATCATCGGTGATGTAAACTCCTTAAAGGACGTGCTTTCAAACAGCGTTACGACACTGATACCGGATTTTATTACGATTTCGTCTGTTGTCGTTATTATGTTTATTAAAAACTGGCAGCTTGCACTGGCGGCACTGAGCAGTCTGCCGCTTATGGTGATTGGCGTATGGATTATTCAGACAAAGGCACATGTCAGATGGCAGATACATCGAAAAAAAGGTTCCAATGTCAATGCTTTTGTGCATGAGGATATTTCGGGAATGTATATCATTCAAAGCTTCAGTGCAGAGGAGGAGACGCAGGAGACCTTTGAGACTCTTTTGGAGGAGCATCGTTCCTCCTTTATGTCAGCGGTAAAATTTGCCGATGCGTTTGGACCTGTGGTCGATTTTTGCTGGGGCATCGGCACACTGATGCTCTTCTATGTTGGCGTTATGCTTATCGGAAGCGACACGGTGCCGGTTGGAACGCTGATTGCGTTTGCAACTTATATCTCGATGTTCTGGCATCCGGTTTTAAACCTCAGTAATTTTTACAACCAGCTTATCACAAATATAGCAGGTGCTGAGCGAATTTTTGAGATTATGGATACAAAGGCAGATATTATTGATGACGCAGAGGTTGAGACACTTCCGCCTGTCAAGGGAGAGGTGGAATTTCGGGAGGTATCCTTTGAATACGATGAGAACAGCAAGGTGTTAGACGACGTGAGCTTTCTTGTAAAGCCGGGTGAAACAATAGCGCTTGTTGGCCCGACCGGGGCAGGGAAATCCACAATAGTAAACCTGATAAGTCGTTTCTATGATATTCAAAAGGGCGTTATCGCCATAGACGGCTATGATGTCAAAAAGATATCAATCGAGAGTCTGAGACAGCAGATGGGCATTATGACACAGGATAACTTCTTGTTTGCCGGAACCGTCAGGGAAAATATCAAATACGGAAAGCTTGATGCTACGGAGGAAGAAGTTGTAAAGGCTGCAAAGGCGGTAAATGCACATGAATTTATTATGGAGATGGAGCAGGGCTATGACACCGTCCTAAAAGAAAGGGGTGCGGGACTCTCCGTCGGACAAAAGCAGTTACTTGCATTTGCGAGGACGATGATATCCGAGCCGAAAATACTTATTTTGGATGAAGCAACGTCCAGTATCGATACACATACAGAGCTGCTTGTTCAGGAGGGAATTGAGGCATTGCTAAAGGGCAGAACGTCCTTTGTTATCGCTCACCGCTTATCAACAATTCAAAATGCGGACAGAATTTTTGTCATTGACAATGGCGGAATTGTGGAGCAGGGTAATGCGAAGGAGCTTATGGAGAAGAAGGGCGCCTACTACGACCTTTATATGGCGCAGTTTGCAAATGTGGTGTAAAATATATAAGTATGTAAAATGGAAGAGCTGAGGGATGAACCAAGCTCTTCCATTTTCCGTGTTTCGCTTATCTTAAGCATAGCGAATGTGTTATTGACTTTAGTAAAATAATTGTAGAATAGTATAATGGGATTTGGTATAATTTAAGGTATATTTGAGGAATAAAGGGAACTATTATTTGAGGGGAGGTGAAATATATTAGGGGACTATTTTGGAATATAAAGAAGAAAAATCTTGTAATTGAATTGGCAGAGGCTTGCATAGAGAATAATATAGATATAATCGCGTTGGCAGAGTCTGACAATTTGGACAAACAGTATTTTATAGAACAACTATCTAGAAATGGAATGAAAATTGAGGAACAGCAAATACTTCCTAAGAATAAAGGAATTGTTTTGTTTTCTAAAAATAATTTAAAGGTTATACCATACAAGGAAGAAGCGTATTATAATGCATATAAGATACATGAGCATAAGAAAAAATATCTTTTGATTGTAACGCATTTTCCAAGTGCAATGTTTAAAGATGAATGGGCGAGGAGTCAGAATGCCTATGAATTATCGAAAAGTATTGAAATATTAGAGCAAAATTGTAATAACGAAGAAATGCAATTACATGAGAGCGAATATAGCATGCTGGTAGTTGGTGATTTTAATCTACAACCATTTTCAGATGGGGTTGTCAGCGCCTACGGTTTTAATGCTACCATGGATACAGCAAAAGCCAAGACTGGAAAAAGAACAGTGGATGGGGTTGAAAGAAAGTTTTATTATAATCCTATGTGGCATGTAATGGGGAAACGGGATAGTACATTAGGCACATATTATTATGATTCCGATCAAAGTAATAGATCATTTTTTTGGTACACTTTTGATCAGGTATTATTGAGACCAGATTTAATAGATAATTTTGTTTGGGAGGATTTTAAAATAATAGATAGGATAGGAAATAAAGTATTAATAAAAAACAATAAAATTGATGGTAAGAGTTTTTCAGACCATTTGCCAATTCAATTTGCAATAAGATAGAGGAGGAGATGTAATGTCATTAGATCTATGGAATTTTAATGAAAAAACTTTAAAAAATAGAGCGGCAGAGTTGCCTAATAATATTTTACGAGAGCAGGCAGATATTCTTTCGGATAAAACAGGAGGAATTATTTATGGGAAAATATCAAATAGGAAATTTAAGCCGAAGGATACTGATATACAGTACAATCTTGCAACAGAATTTAATGTTGTAGTACCATTACTTGACAACTATTCTTATAATTTATTAATACTGTATTCAAAACCGGAAAGCGATTATCCTATTGCAATAACAGTTGGAAGCAATGTGGTTGATGATGCAGAAGATTTTAACCCACAATATGAGTGTAGTAATCAAAAGGAATTTATTGAGTCTTTAAAAAGTATTTTATCTTCTGATGAAGTAAACAAAAATATAGAGATTTTGTATTCAAAAGCAAGCTTTTAGAAGGAAGTGAGTAAATAATGATGATACGGCTTAATGTCCCATATCAGGAAAAAGACATGGCAAAGTCAAAAGGGGCAAAATGGAATCCAGATATAAAAACTTGGTATGTGGATGATATTGCAAATTTGGCAGGATTGGCAAAGTGGGTCAACTCTTATAATATTGTTTGTGAAAATATCTATATTCTAAAGATGGAACGTATATGCTGGAAATGTAAAAAAAGCTCCGATGTTGTATGTTTAGCTACGGATAAAAGCTATTCGACAGAAAGTGGCTATAAAATTAATTCGGATATTCAGTTGCTCTCATATGTGCTTGAAATGCCTGATTTACTGGCAAATTATATGAAAGAACAATTCTCTTATTTTCCATCGTACTCAAGAACAATTAATAGCACTTATTATATTAATCACTGTAAGCATTGTAACAGTATTCAGGGGGATAATTTTTTACATGAAGTTCCTGCTGAAGCATTTTATGGGAAGCTTTGTTATAAAAATAGTGAAAGAATAAACTATGCCAAGCTTAAAAATCAATTTAGTATTCCTATTCAAGCTGATTTGCCATATTATGACGAAGTCAGCAGTTCAATGGAAATGATGATGTTACATATGGAAACTGAAATTGAGAATAGGGCGAGCCTTAATATTACTCAAGGACTGATAAATAAGTTATTCAGTGTTAGTAACCCACAGCCAGACATTAGTATAAACGGTGTATAGGAACGGGAATAAATGGGAATAAAAATGAGAAAACCAAGCTAGCCTCATAGGAGTAAAGAATCCTAAGAGGCTGGCTTTAATTTATGACAAGTAAAGCTGCTTACAGCCTCATCTTGTTACAGGCTATTTATTTGCATACTGAGGTTTGTTATAAAAAAGTAACTTATAGTTCTTTTTGCTCTTATGTAATAAAAATGTGCCTACTTTTTTAATAAGACCGCCTATTTTATAATAAAAGCGTAGCAGAAATCATTCGATTTAAGGAGGAAATGAATATGTCAGTATTTACAAAAAAACTCAGTGCTCAAGCTTATTTTAAAGTACAGCCGGACGAGAAAGCAACCAGTGCATGTGGCTCAGCTTGCGGAGCAGGGGACAAGGAGTCGGAGCAGAAGCCAAGCGCATGTGGTTCGGCTTGCGGAGCAGGCGATAAAGAAGCGGAGCAGAGCCCAAGTGCATGTGGTTCAGCTTGTGGAGCAGGTGATAAATAAGCGGTATGTTACAGCTAGGACTGACACTCAATCGGTGTCGGTCCTCTTCCTATTATAGAAATGCCTATGAGTACATTCTTTTTCAAGATAAAGGAGATTATAAAATGATGGAATATTTTGCATATCAGTTTCATATAACCGACCAGTGTGACCAGAGATGCGAACACTGCTATATTTTTTCAGAGGATAATAACAAGTGTTTAAATGAAATGACGCTTCCAGATGTAAAGAAAGTAATAGATAATTGCGAGGATATGTGCAGGAAAATGAAGCGCTTGCCATATTTTTATATCACCGGAGGTGATCCTATTTTACATAAGGACTTCTGGTTGATTGCCAAATACCTAAAAGAGAAGAACATTCCGTTTGGAATTCTTGGAAACCCATTCCACTTAAATGATGAAGTCTGCAAGAGGCTCTACGACCATGGATGCCGGAAATACCAACTTTCGATTGACGGCATGAAAAAGACACATGACTGGTTTCGCAAGCCGGGTTCTTTTGATGCGACGCTTGAGGCAATTCCATATATTCGAAAAGCTGGAATCCACTGTGCGATTATGACCACAGTTTCCGGCACGAATATCAAAGAAATAGAAGACATTGTGGACTTGGCGGTAGAAAATCATGTAGATATTTTTGCATTTGCCAGATATTGCCCGACGAGCATAGAAAAAGAAACTCATATTGAGCCAGAGGAATACAAGGCATTGCTGGAACGGCTATGGGAAAAATTTGAAACCTATAAAGACTGTGGCACCACTTTTAATTTGAAAGATCATCTCTGGAACTTATTCCTATATGAAAAAGGACTTTATAAAATACCGGAGGGGCTTGATAGAAATATTATGTATGATGGTTGCAACTGCGCAAACTGCCATATGACAATTCTGCCGACTGGAGAGGTTTATGCCTGTCGCAGAATGGAGAGCAAAATTGGAAATGCTTTGCAGGGGAAGATGTATGACCTGTTTTTAGGAGACGCGATGAATGCTTACCGCAAGTATGATCAATTTGAAAAGTGCGCGAAGTGTGAGCTGTTAAGATTTTGCAGAGGCTGTCCGGCAGTTTCTTATGGATATACCCATAATATGTATGCTGCGGACCCGCAATGCTGGAAAGAGGTGAGCTAAGATGAAAGCGGTACAATTGATAAGAAGCTGTAAAGCTGAAGAGATGGAAATAACAGAGGTACCGATACCAAGTGTAAGAGATGGCTGGGTACTGGTAAAAATCATAGCGTTTGGTTTAAATCATTCAGAGTTGGTTTTAAGAAAATATGAGGTAAATGCACCTTATATTAAAAAGCCGATTATTCCAGGAATTGAATGTGCAGGAGTGATTGAAGATCCATCTGACAGCAGGTTTGAAAAAGGAGATAAAGTCATAGCCTTAATGGGTGGAATGGGACGCAGTTTTAACGGAAGCTATGCGGAATACGCGCTGTTGCCAATCAGTCATGTATTTCGTATGAGAACAAAGCTAGACTGGGTAAAGGCAGCGGCAATACCGGAAACTTTCTTCACAGCATATGGCTCTTTGATAGATTGTCTGCAATTAAAAGCAGAGGACACTCTTTTGGTACATGGCGGAACTAGTGCTTTGGGACAGGCGGCCATTCAGCTTGGTAAGGCGATGGGGAGCAAAGTGATTGCCACTTCGAGAAAAGAAGAGAGACTTTCCTATCTGAAAAAAATAGGTGCAGATATGGCAATGATGGATGATGGAACTTTGGAGGATCAGGTAAAAAAGGAGTATCCGCAAGGAATAACAAAGGTTTTGGAACTGATAGGACCATCGGCAATCGAAGTTACGTCAAAGCTCTTACAAAAGCATGGAATTATATGTAGTACGGGGCAGCTTGGAGGCAGCGCCTACCAGAGCTTTGATCCGATAAAAGCTCTGCCGAATGGTGTGTATTTAAGCTCCTTTTACAGCAATTATCCAACGCAGGATATTATGGATGAAATATTCTCCATCATAGAAGAAAAATGCATAGAGCCAGAAATAGGTAAGATATTGCCTTTCGATGAAATCAAGAAAGCTCATGAGCTATTGGAGAACGGTGAGGCAGGCGGAAAAATTGTAATATCGGTAAATAGCCATAAAGATTTGTAATAACTATAAAAAGAAGAATGAGCAGTGAAATCACTCACTGTTCATTCTTCTTTCTAATATTTTTATTATGCCACAAATACCACGATACCTGTAAAGGCAGCTAAAGTTACTATCATATACAATGAGACGAAAGCAGACATAAAGCTTGCATCATCTTCATCTTTAAACAACGGTGAAACCTGATTAATGAGTACCAGTGCCGGAGGACACATAAAGAACAGTAGAATGGCAATGAAAAATGTTTTGTCCGCAACGAGATGAGAGAAAAGTTGTGTAAATATTGCCGCTCCGACACCCATAATTGCCATGCGGCATACAACGCAGAGAAGTAATGGTTTGATGCTGCTTTTCTCAATCTTAAACTGATATCCGATCATAAACAAAATCATTGCTACAATCGGTGCAGTTGCCATGGAAGCTACATTTGTGTAGACTACATCCCAGCCGGTTGTCTGCAACAGTTGATATAATCCCACACGATTTAGTAAGAAGCCTGATATAAGTGAAATGACAAGAGGAGTACAAATAATATGTTTCAATAAGGCTTTAATATTCGAAGCATTTGACTCCTTGGCAGACACAATCAGCGGAATAACGAGAAAGATAATAAAAATACCTGCAATATCCAATAAAACAATATTTCCGATATAGGAAGCTCCCACGATAGTTGCATAAAGAGGGAAGCAGACATTTCCGCCGTCCACGGAGCACATCAGATATTTGGAGATATGTGCAAATTTTCCTCCGACAATTTTTCCTGTGAGTGTTCCGACTAAAATGGCTGCAATGTGAAGTACAAACACATACCCGACTACAAGCAGTGCCGAGGCTTCCAAGCTGGTGATGAATAAGGCATTAAACACCATAATCGGAAATAGGATATTGCATACAACACTGTTCATTCCCAATGCCTGTTCTTGTGTAACAATTTTTTTCTTTTTCGATAAAATGCCAAGACCTATCATAAAAAATACCGGTAATATTGTCGCTAATATATTCATTGTGATCCTCTCTCTGGCACTCTTTTGTCCAGAAGCTGTTTTCTATTCGTAAATTCATTATAATTTAAGCTTCATCAGAAAAACAGTACGCACAAATCTATTACCCAGTCACCTTTTTGTAACTACCTTGCGCAATTTAGTTTGTTAGAATATAATTTGAATATAACACTCTAATAGGAACGAATGGAGGTGAATATATGCTGACAAAAGAAGAAATGCCGGCTTGTCCTGTAGCGACCACAGTTGCATTGATTGGAAGCAAATGGAAGCTTCTGATTATGCGAAATTTAAGGGTCAGACCTTGGCGTTTTAATGAGCTGAAGAAAGATTTGGAAGGCATTAGTCAAAAGGTGTTGACGGATAGTTTGCGTTCCTTGGAAGAGGATGGTATTGTTACACGGACGGTATATCCAGAAGTACCTCCGCGAGTAGAATATGCATTAAGTGAATTGGGAGAGTCTATGTGGCCGATTATTGCTTCGATGGAGACATGGGGATTAGGTTATCAGAAGATGGTGAATGAAGGTCAGTAGAAAGAAATTTACACCCTAATCCTATGATACAAAAAACGAGGAAGCGAAATCAAAACAGAGTTCGCTTCCTCGTTGCTGTATCCTGAAAACAAAAATAATCGGGGCGATGACGAGACTGTGTGTATTCAAAAAGAATACCGTCTGAGTTATAGGTCTGGTTGCTGATGACGGCAAGACAGTTGTAGTCATTCAGTTCCAAATATTTCTCATCAATCTCGGTAATCCGCTCCACCGTAACCATGCGCTTGCTTGTAAGAATGGACATACCTAAATCATTTTCTAAATACTCATAGATGGACTGCTCTGCAATCTCCTTCGTAAGACCCGGAGCAGCTTCCTTTAAAAACATATTAATATCCAAAATAAGCGGTTTTTCATCGAGATATCGGACACGCTGTATATAATAAAGTTCACTGCCGGCAGAAAAGCCGCTGTGCTTTTCCATGCGCTCATCTGCGACCAACTCTGTAAACTGTATAACTTTTGTGTTCGATTTTCTGTGATTTCGCTCCGCCGATTCCTTAAAGGATTCGATACCGCCGATGGTAAAGGCTGCCTGATCAACCGGCTGATAAATAACCTGAACACCGATGCCATGCATGCTTTGGACATAGCCCTCCCCCGCCAGTGATTGAATGGCACGGCGTATCGTATTTCGCGTGCATTCATAAATGCCTGCCATAGTGTTTTCGGAAGGCAGAAGATCCTGGTAATTATATTCTTGGGCTTCAATTTTTCGTTTTAAATCAATGTATATCGTTTCAAATTTAGTCTTTGGCATAATCAGTCCTCACTGTATTTATTACAACAATCTTTATTTATTATAGCGGGGAAACAGCGGATAGTCAATGCTTCAACGTGCCGATTGCGGACAAAAATTTGAGATGTTAAAAATAAAAGTTGACTTGTTTAAACAAGTATGATATAAAATAAATATAACTTGTTTAAACAAGTAAAAGGAGGAGAAATACTATGGGTAAGTATGCAGATGACGCAAAAGAGCTGCTAAAGCAAATTGGAGGGAAATCCAATATCGCGGCAGTATCGCATTGTATGACAAGAATGAGGTTTGTCTTAAATGACCCATCCGCAGCGGACATAAAGGCGATTGAAGCGATGAAGGTCGTAAAGGGAACCTTTACACAGGCAGGGCAGTTTCAGGTTATTATAGGAAATAACGTCGGAGAATTTTACAATGACTTTGTGGAAGTTGCGGGAGTGGAAGGTGTTTCCAAGGATGAGGTAAAGCAGGCGGCAAAGCAGAACCAGAATTTGCTTCAGCGTATCGTGGCGGTTATCGCAGAGATATTTGCACCGTTAATTCCTGCGATTATCGTAGGAGGTTTGATTTTAGGTTTTCGAAACTGTATTGACAGTTTATATCTGTTTGACAACGGAACAAAGACACTTTGTAACATCAGCCAGTTTTGGGCGGGAATTGACAGCTTCTTATGGCTGATTGGTGAAGCGGTATTCCATATGCTTCCGGTCGGCATCTGCTGGTCCGTTACAAAGAAGATGGGTACGACACAGATGCTTGGTATCGTGCTTGGTTTGACCTTAGTGTCCGGTCAGTTATTAAACGCTTACGGCGTAGCTTCCACAGCGGCAGCGGATATTCCGGCTTGGGACTTCGGATTTTTCAAAATCAATATGATTGGATATCAGGCACAGGTTATCCCGGCAATCTTGGCGGCATTTACCCTTGTGTATCTGGAAAAATTCTTTAGAAAGATTACACCACAGGTTGTATCCATGATAGTTGTTCCGTTCTGCAGCTTACTTCTTGCAGTTATAGCAGCACACTTTGTGCTCGGACCTATCGGCTGGAAAATCGGCTCGGTTATATCAAGTGTTGTATTTGCAGGTATTACAGGACCTTTGAAAATACTATTTGCGGCAGTGTTTGGATTTGTCTATGCGCCGCTTGTTATTACAGGACTTCACCATATGACAAACGCCATCGATTTACAGTTGATTGCAGACTACGGCGGAACAATGCTGTGGCCTATGATTGCACTTTCCAATATTGCACAAGGCTCTGCAGTTTTAGGAATGATTTTCTTGCAGAAGAAAAATGCACCGGCTCAGGAGATTAATATTCCGGCATCTATTTCCTGTTATTTAGGTGTTACAGAGCCTGCTATGTTTGGTGTAAACTTAAAATATGCATTTCCGTTTGTATGCGGTATGATTGGTTCTGCCAGTGCGGCAATCCTTTGCGTAGCAACCGGTGTAACTGCAAATGCCATCGGTGTAGGCGGAATTCCGGGTATCCTTTCCATTCAGCCGAAGTATATGCTGATGTTTGCACTTTGCATGCTGATTGCTATCTGTATACCGTTTTTACTTACTGTAGTGATTGGAAAGAAAAAGAGAGTTTAAGGAGATAAGGAGAAAAATGGCAGATTTCAAAGATAAGGTAATATACCAGATATATCCGAAATCCTTCCGGGACTCAGATCAGGACGGAGTCGGAGATATCAGAGGAATTATAGAAAAATTAGATTATTTGAAAGAGCTTGGAATTGATTATATTTGGACGACGCCGTTTTTTGTTTCCCCGCTTCGCGATAATGGGTATGATATTGCCGATTATTTCAATATTGACCCGTTATTCGGAACGATGGAGGATTTGGATCAGCTTATTGATGAGGCAGAAAAAAGGGGGATCGGGCTGATGCTCGATATGGTATTCAATCATACATCCACAGAGCACGAATGGTTTCAGCGTGCTCTGAAGGGAGAGAAGGAATACCAGGATTATTACATCTTTCAGGATGGAGAGCCTGACAAAATTCCAACTAACTGGGTATCCAAATTCGGCGGTCCGACTTGGGAATATGTGCCGCATTTGAAAAAGTGGTATCTGCATTTGTTTGATGTGACGCAGGCGGATTTAAACTGGGAGAATCCAAAGGTACGCGAAGAGCTGAAAAATGTGCTTCTTTTTTGGAAGAACAAAGGTATCAAAGGCTTTCGCTTTGATGTCATCAATCTGATTTCAAAGCCGGAGGTGTTTGAAAACGACAGTGAAGGCGACGGAAGAAAGTTTTATACGGACGGACGAAGAGTGCACGAGTTTTTAAAAGAACTTGTGCAGGATACGGGAATTGACTCACTCATAACGGTCGGGGAGATGTCCTCGACCTCCATGGAGAGCTGTATCCGCTATTCAAAGCCGGAGGAAAAGGAACTGTCTATGTGCTTTAACTTCCACCATTTAAAGGTCGATTATAAGAACGGCGATAAATGGGAGATTATGGAGCCGGACATCGAGGAACTGAAAAATCTCTTTGTGCAGTGGCAGCTTGGAATGCAGGAGGAAAATGGCTGGAATGCAGTATTCTGGTGCAACCATGACCAGCCCAGAATTGTTTCGAGACTCGGCGATGATAAAGAATACTGGCAGGAATCGGCAAAGATGCTTGCGACTGCCATTCACCTGCTTCGCGGAACCCCATATATCTACCAAGGCGAGGAAATTGGAATGACAAATGCCTATTTTTCCTCAATTGAGCAGTATCGGGACGTGGAGAGCTTAAATTACTATGAAATAATGCTTGAGCAGGGGAAGAGCAAGGAAGAAGCGCTTGCCATTCTAGCCAAGCGTTCACGGGATAATGCCAGAACACCAATGCTTTGGAATGAGGACAAAAACGCGGGATTTTCAGAGGCAAAGCCTTGGATTTCCATTCCTGAGAGTGAAAGGCAGGTCAGCGTGGAGGCTCAGCTCAATAAACCGGATTCCATATTAGAATATTATAGGAAGCTCATTCGTCTGCGAAAGGAAAAAAAGGCAATATCTGAAGGTATGATAGAGTTTTTGTATAAGGAAAAGCCGGATATTTTTGCTTACAGAAGAATGTCAGAGAAAGAGGAGTTTATCGTTATCAACCATTTTTCGGAAAAAATAGTGGTTTTAGAGCCGGACTTTGCATTAGCGGAATATAAGGTAATATTAGGCAATTATGAAAAGCACCAATCTGACAGTAAGAATCTGGTACTGCGTCCGTTTGAGACAATTGTATTGGAAAGAATATAGTTAGTTACGTGAAACTTGAGTTAAGCGTTGACAAACACGTATTTCCTTGGATATAATGCATGAAGATTGAAAGACAGCATAGTTTTTCAGCCGAATGAATATAGAAGCGCTTTGATAAGGGAGTAGTTGGCACGCTTGTGTAGTAAAATCAACATAATGATAAATTATTTATCTGGTTTTACTTTAAATAATGAGACTTATCTGTGGTATACGCCACAGATGGGTCTTTTTTTATATCATAGGAAAATACATTCTTTGTTTAGAAAAGGAGAAAAGTGATGGGTTTAATCGAATTATTTATTTTGGCAGTAGGGTTATCAATGGATGCTTTTGCGGTGGCAGTCTGTAAGGGCTTGGCGATGCGAAAGGCGGACTTGAAGAAAGCAGGAATTGTAGGTCTTTACTTTGGTGTGTTTCAGGCGGTTATGCCGCTGATTGGATATCTGCTCGGTGTGAGCTTTCAGAGTAAAATTACATCCGTCGACCATTGGATTGCGTTTGTTTTGCTCGGAATTATCGGCATTAATATGATAAGAGAGTCTTTCCGTGGAGGCTGCGGCTGTGAGGATGACCACTGTGATACAGATGCTTCTTTGAACTTTAAATCCATGTTTGTTCTTGCGGTTGCAACGAGTATCGATGCATTGGCAGTCGGCATTACCTTTGCTTTTCTAAAGGTTGATATTTTACCTGCTATCAGCTTTATCGGAGGTGTGACATTCGTTCTTTCTATGGTGGGCGTAAAAGTAGGAAATGTGTTTGGCTCAAAATATAAGTCAAAGGCAGAGCTTGCAGGAGGTGTGATTCTTATTTTGATCGGAGTTAAAATTTTATTGGAGCATTTGGGCTTTTTAGCATAGCAGAGGTGAATTTACAAATGCCTTCTTTGTATGTATTTGTACATAAAAGTAAAAAAACGTGTAATAATATCGTAATATATTCGTAAAAAAATAAAACTAAAACTAATAAAATAGTTTTTTGGCGTAAAAACATATAAATTTGTTAAAAATGTAAAAATATTCATTAAATTAAATAAAAATATTTACAAATTGTATAAACAAAGTTAAAATAGGAATAACAATTAACTTAATTAACAGGGTTTATAACGATTTGGGGGATGCACGAGTGGAAAATCTAAAAAACAGAGCGGGGCTGGCAACCTCAGAACCTGAGAGAAACAGGGAGATGGACGCCGAGTATTTGGAGTATTTAGAACTATGTGAATTAAGTAATAGGAATACAGAAATAATGATGTCCTTTGAAGCAAAGGATTATTGGGGGGCAACAGGAAAAAATAAGGAAGAGAGGGACGCACTGACAAATCTCTACAGTAATTCCTATGGAGAAGGTCTGATTAGGAAGTATTTAAGTAAGAAGCAGGTCCAAGATTGTTCCTTATTTGTTATTGATATGGATAATTTTGCTCTGATTAATGACACCTACGGTGTTATGTTTGGGGATATCCTGTTAAAAGAAGTGACCGAGATTGTCCAAAAAATATCAAAGTCTGAGGACATACTCGTAAGACTTGGCGGCGATGAGATACTCGTATTTTTAACGGACAGCAGCTATGAAAACGGCATTCGGTTTGCAAAGAGACTATGTGACAAGGTAGAGCGGATTTATTCCGGTGAGAAGAAAGAAATCACAATGTCCTGCAGCATCGGCATTGCGCAGTCGCTGCATGTAAAAAGCTTCAGTGAATTGTATAACAATGCAATAATCGCTCTTGAATATGCAAAGCAGGCGAACAAAGGCGGCTACATTAGCTATGATGATAAATTAAAGGATATGCAGATACGAATCAAGCAGGACTATTTAAACAGGCATCTGGTGCGGGCAATCAAAAACAATCAGGATGAGTCTGAGGATAACATGATTAACTTTGCTTTTTCATTGCTTGAGAAATCAAAGGACTTGCCAAGCGGTATCAATATGCTGCTGTCACGGATTGGAAAAGTATATGATTTGGAACGGGTATCCGTCATGGAAATTGACATGGATTTTTTTAATATCCAATATACCTATCAATGGGCGAAGGAGATAAAGAATTTATCTGTGGGCAATTCCTACTATCTCGGCAAAGAAAGATATCGCCAGATGGAAAACAAATATGAGATGAAAAGTATCTGTGAGGAATCGAATGAGTTTTATTCCTTGAATTCCTGTCTGCATGCACCGATTTATGATATGGGTGTTTACTGCGGCAGCGTGTGTTTTGAGAAAAACAAGAAGGATTATGCTTGGTCCGATGAGATCAAACGTTTCTTGAAGGAAATTGCTCAGATTATCTCAACCTACATATTAAAAATAAAGGCAGACAGTGAAAGTCGGGCAAAGGCGGATTTTTTATCGCGCATGTCGCACGAGATACGGACACCGATGAATGCGATTATCGGCATGACAAGCATAGCAAAGAGTGCCATCAATGACAGAGAAAAGGTGGAGGACTGTCTCGACAAAATTGAAAAATCCACAAAGTATTTAATATCAATTGTCAATGATATTTTGGACATGTCTAAAATAGAGAGTGGGAAAATGGTGATTTTAAATCAAAGTTTTGATTTGAGAAAGTTAGTTCGGGAAATCGAAGCGATGATAAAACCTCAGGTAGACGATAAGCAGATTAATTTTCTCATAGAGGAAAATTATAACGGATATATTCTGATGGGTGATGAACTGCGCTTGAGTCAGATATTGCTGAATATCCTTGGAAATGCGGTAAAGTTTACGGAGGAAAAGGGAGAAATCATTTTTAAAATTGAGCAGACGGAGCAGGAAAAAGACAGCGCTACGATACGTTTCAGTGTAAAAGACTCGGGAATTGGTATCAGTAAGGAAAATATAAAGCGGATTTTCAACTCCTTTGAGCAGGCAGAGGATAATACGTCAAGAGATTATGGGGGAACGGGACTGGGACTTTCCATTTCAGCGAATCTTGTGCAGAAAATGGGAGGAACGCTTGAGGTAAAAAGCAAATATAAGAAGGGTTCGGAGTTCTTTTTCACCATTCGTTTTCAAATGGGACATGCAGACGAAGCGTCTGAGAAGGAAAAATATTCGGTTTCGGAAGACTATCATTTTGACGGAAAACGTGTTCTTGTTGTGGAGGATAACAGCCTGAATATGGAAATCCAGAGATCTCTTCTTGAAATGGCGGGCTGTATCGTGGAAGGTGCAAAAAACGGGAGAGAGGCAGTCAAGAGCTTTGAGAGTAATCCGGCATATTACTATGACATTATCCTGATGGACATTCGGATGCCTGTTATGGATGGTTTGGAGGCGACAAAGCGGATTCGAAATTCCGAGAGGGAGGATGCAAAGACTGTACCGATTATTGCAACAACCGCCAATGCGTTTGATGCGGACGCAAAAAAATCACTGGAGAGCGGTATGGATGGGCATCTTAGCAAACCGATTGAAATCAAACACCTCTATGAGGTAGTAAGCCGGGCAATGAGAAACAATGCTGGGGTATCAAAACCTGTTAACCTGCTGATGGAGCGTCAATGTTTTCCGACCTACCGAGACAGCCAGATTATTATGGCAGCAATTAGGGAAAAGAGGGAGGCAGACAGAAGAGAGGCAGAAAAGCGGGAAGAGGAAATGCGAAAAAGGAAAGAAACGCAGGAAGCAGATTCGGATATTTTCTCAGCGCTTCATATAGAAGGCATTGATATGGAGATGGCAAGAAAATATTTCAACGGAAATGGAGAGATTTATCTCGAAATTTTAGGACATGTGTGTGAGGATGCGAAGAACTGTAAAAAGAGAATTATTACATGCAAGCGAAACGATGACTGGAAGGGCTATGAAATCCAGGTGCATGGATTAAAGGGTGTAGCGGCAAGCATCGGTGCCTCTGCTTTTTCCGAGTATGCCAAAAGACATGAGACTGCATCCAAGAATAATGATACGGACTTTATCAAGGAGGATTTTCCTGTTTTCATCCAAGAGTATGACCGGCTGGTCGAGAAAATTCAGAAAAAGATAAAAAATGAGACTGTTTAATCGTGCATAAATATTTATTTTGTGGTATAAAAACTTACTTATCTGTATAAAAATCACTTGACGCTTAATCTATTATTGGATACAATTAAGATTAAGGCTTCTGCTTTAGCAGGGGTAGCAAGAGGAGATGAAGCAATGGAAAACAGAGAAGTAAAGATGAACCATCATACAAATCTGCTTCAGTTAGAGGAACATATTTATAATTTGGTAGATGTGGAGACTCCTAACGTATACAGAAATCTATTTCCGTATGAAGAAGTACCTAAGATTGCGTTTAATGACAGAATTGTACCTCATAATATGCCGGAGGAAATCTGGATTACCGATACAACCTTCCGTGACGGACAGCAATCAAGAGCACCATATTCTACTGAACAGATTGTAAAAATATATGATGATTTACACAGACTAGGCGGACCGAAGGGAATCATCAGACAGAGTGAATTTTTCTTATACAGCAAAAAGGACAGAGATGCTGTATATAAATGCATGGAGAGGGGTTATCAGTTTCCTGAAATAACAAGCTGGATTCGTGCGAACAAAAAGGATTTTGAATTAGTAAAGGAAATCGGAATGAAGGAGACCGGTATTTTGGTGAGCTGCTCCGACTACCATATTTTCTATAAGATGAAGATGACAAGAAAAGAGGCAATGAACCATTACCTAAGCATTGTCAGAGAGTGTCTTGAAACCGGAGTTAGCCCTCGCTGTCACTTGGAGGATATCACGCGCTCCGATATATTCGGCTTTGTCATTCCGTTTTGTTTAGAGCTTATGAAGCTTAAAGAAGAATACAAAATTCCTGTCAAGATAAGGGCATGTGATACAATGGGCTACGGCGTTAATTTTGCCGGCTCTGTAATTCCGCGTTCCGTGCAGGGAATTATTTACGGCTTGACCATACACGGGGGCGTTCCGTCCGAGCTGATTGAATGGCACGGACATAATGACTTTTACAAGGCGGTTACGAATTCCACGACAGCATGGCTCTATGGTGCGTGCGGCGTAAACTGCTCTTTATTTGGAATTGGGGAGCGTACCGGAAATACACCGATTGAGGCTATGGTGTTTGAGTATGCACAGCTCAAAGGCACTCTTGACGGAATGGATACAACGGTAATCACCGAGCTTGCCGAGTATTTTGAGAAGGAAATCGGTTATACGATTCCGGAGAGAACTCCGTTTGTGGGAAAGAACTTCAACGTGACCCGTGCGGGCATCCATGCGGACGGCCTGCTGAAAAATGAGGAGATTTACAATATTTTTGATACCAAGAAGTTTTTAAACAGACCGGTACTTGTGGCTGTCTCCAACACATCAGGGCTGGCAGGTATTGCACACTGGATTAATACATACTATGAATTGTCTGAGGAGAGCCAGGTTGATAAGAGCTCGGCACTTGTCCAGGTTGTGAAGGATTGGGTTGACGAAGAGTATGAAAGCGGCAGAGTTACGGTCATAACCGATAAGGAATTAGTCACCGTGATTGAAGAAACTTGCAATAAATTAGGAATATCGTTGAAAAAATAGGTAAAATCTTTTATTATAGTAGATGTACCTTAGAGGAAATTTTATTATAACTGGTTTAGGAGGACATTGGCGTGGAAAAAATTAAAATGGCAACACCGCTTGTTGAAATGGACGGAGATGAAATGACAAGAATTCTTTGGACGATGATCAAAGATGAATTGCTACATCCGTTTATCGAGCTGAATACCGAATATTATGATTTGGGACTGGAATATAGAAACGAGACAAACGATCAGGTAACGGTAGATTCCGCAGAAGCTACAAAGAAATATGGCGTTGCTGTAAAATGTGCGACCATTACACCGAATGGTGCGAGAATGAAGGAATATACATTGAAAGAAATGTGGAAGAGTCCAAACGGCACAATCCGTGCAATTTTAGACGGAACCGTATTTCGTGCACCGATTATTGTAAAGGGCATTGAGCCATGTGTTCGCAACTGGAAAAAACCAATTACCATAGCAAGACATGCTTATGGTGATGTATATAAAGCATCTGAGATGAAGATTCCGTCAGCCGGAAAGGCTGAGCTTGTCTTTACAGCAGAGGATGGAACAGAGACAAGAGAGCTTATCCATACGTTTAAGGGCGAGGGTATCATTCAGGGAATGCACAACTTAAACGACTCCATTGAAAGTTTTGCAAGAAGCTGCTTTTCCTTTGCGCTTGATACAAAGCAGGACTTATGGTTTGCGACAAAGGATACCATTTCCAAAAAGTATGACCATACTTTCAAGGATATTTTTCAGGAGATATTTGAGAAGGAATATGAGGAACAGTTCAAAGAGGCAAGAATTGAGTATTTCTATACACTCATTGACGATGCGGTAGCGAGAATTATGAAGGCAGAGGGCGGCTTTATCTGGGCTTGTAAAAACTATGACGGCGACGTAATGAGCGATATGGTTTCCTCCGCATTTGGTTCTCTTGCGATGATGACTTCCGTGCTTGTTTCTCCGGAAGGCTACTACGAGTATGAGGCAGCTCACGGAACGGTTCAAAGACATTATTACAAGCACTTAAAGGGCGAAGAGACATCCACAAACTCTGTTGCAACTATTTTCGCATGGACAGGCGCACTCAGAAAAAGAGGCGAATTAGACGGAAATAAAGAATTGATGCATTTTGCAGATAAGCTGGAGCGAGCTTGTGTTCAAACAATAGAAGCAGGTAAGATGACAAAGGACTTAGCTCTGATTACATCCAATGAAAACACAGTTACCTTAAGCAGTGAAGGTTTTATAAAAGCAGTACGAACGACATTAGAAGAGATACTATAAAGTGAAACAACTAACGCTTGTGCCGTAAGGTGCAAGCGTTTTCGTGTATGACTTCACGAGGAGGCAATATGAGTAAGAACATGACAGAAGGAAATATTCCAAAGCACATCGTAGGCTTTGCGATACCGATGATTTTGGGGAATATTTTCCAGTTAACCTATAATGCAGTAGACTCTATTATTGTAGGCAGATACGCAGGGGAAGAGGCGCTGGCGGCGCTTGGAACTTCAAATCCGATTTTGAATATTATGATATTTTTTATTATCGGAATTTGCCTTGGAGCCTCTATTTTGATGAGCGAATTTTTTGGCGCGGGAGATATGGACAAGCTGAAGCGGGAAATATCCACCTCGATGATTGCAGGCAGCATTTTCACCGTTGTGATGATTATAATCGGAGTGCTTGCAGCACCTTTTATCCTTCGACTTATTCAAACACCCGAGGAAGTGCTTCCGATGGCAGTGAGTTATCTTCGAATTAGCTTTATCGGATTGATTTTTATCTTTTTTTATAATATATATGCCTCAGCGCTTCGAAGTATCGGGGATTCAAAGACACCGATTTATTTCCTGATTATCTCTTCCATTGTAAATGCAGGTTTAGATATGGTGTTTGTGGCAAAGTTTGAAATGGGTGTAGTTGGAGCGGGACTTGCAACCGCAATTGCGGAGGCGCTTTCCTGCATTTTATGTTATGTCTATATTTACAAGAAAGTTCCAATTGTTCAAATAAAACGAAAAGAATTTGTTTTTGATAAAACATTAATTGGCAGAACTTTAAATTATAGTTGGGCGACGGCGATGCAGCAGACGGTTTTACAGATAGGAAAGGTGCTTGTGCAGGGAGGCGTGAATCCGCTCGGTGTAGACAGCATTGCAGCATTTAACGCAGTAAACCGTGTGGATGACTTTGCATTTATTCCCCAGCAGAGTATTGCGCAGTCCATGACTGTATTTATCGCTCAAAACAGAGGAGCCAAAAAAGAAAACCGCATTCAGGAGGCTTTCCGAAAGACGCTGTTTATTGAGCTTGCCTATTGGGTAATCCTGCTTATCGTCACAATAATTGCGGCAAGATCGATTATGAGGCTTTTTGTCAGCGACGGGGCGAGCAATATCGTGGGGCTTGGCGGAGGTTATCTGACCATCATGGGCGTTCTCTATATCATGCCTGCATTTACGAACTGGATACAAGGATATTTCAGAGGGATGGGAAAAATGGAAGTAACTTTTTATTCCACCACAATACAGATGGTATTTCGAGTAATCTTTGTGTACCTGTTGATTCCTGTTGTGGGCTTTAACGGCATTGCATATGCCTGTGGTTTGGGCTGGGTTGCCATGCTCTTATATGAGGTTCCGGTATATTTGCGGTTTCAAAAAAGGAAAAAATTGCAAAAGGAGTAAAACTTTTCTGGATTTTGCCGATATATAAATAGGAGTTATGAAAATAAATAACAGGGAGGTTTTTATGAAAATTCAAAACAGTATCATTGCATCAGCAAACAATGCCGCGAATAAGTCTAACGGAGTAGAAAAAAGCGGTAAGGACGAACAGAAAGCAGAGTTAAGCGGAAATATTCAGGCAAGCGAGATTAACCTGATGCAGCCAAAGGACAGTTCCATTAAGGATTTACTGGACAGAAAAACGGAATTAACAAAGAAAAGCGATCAGCTTGAGATACAGGCGAAGCTTGATGCGATTAAAGAAAAGCGTGAGGAAGATATCGCGGGCTACCGTGAAGATATCGAATTCAATCAGGGGCTTATCAATGATATAATAGGCAAGCAGGACAATCTCAAAAAGCTCTACGGGGTGGAAGATGACAGTCCGGAAGAACAGGAATTGAATTTGCGCAGGAAGGTAAGCGAAGCGATAAAAAGCGGTAAATCAATTTCAGCGGAGGACTGGGAGGCTTATCAGTCATTGGGTGCGCCAAGCGAATATCAAAGCAGAATGATAGAATTTGACAAGATGATTAGTGTGTTTAATGACAGAATTGACGACAGCTCGAAACAGCTGTTGAGTGCTTTGAAGGAAGAGCGGGATGAATCAATCTCACAGGAGGATGCACTGATTATTGAAAAATATCAGGAAATGATTGAGGAAGAGATGAAGAACATTGACAAGCAGGTCAATGAAAAAGTAATAGAAGCTGCGGGTAACGTGGTGGATGAGAGTGTGTAAAAAAACAGCCAAGTTCCTCATCGGTGAGAGGTGAGAGACTTGGCTGCTTTTTTTATTTATGGCTGTCGCGGTACACTTTGGGTGACATGCCGTATTCTGCATAAAATTTCTTATAAAAAAAATTCTGATTTTTATAACCGCAGTCTGCAGCAATTTTATGAATCGGGAAATCACTGTTGATTAAATAAAAAGAAGCGAGCTTCAGCCGGTATTCACTTACCAAATCCTTAAAGGTGCTTCCGGTTGCTTTCTTTATGGCACGTGATAAGTAATTTGGATGAAAGTGGTATTTTTCGGCAACGCTTTCTAAGGTACAGTCCACGCAATGTTCTTCCATATAAAGAAGGATTTCCGTAATGTAATTTTTATTGGAAGATTTGTATTCGTTTTCCTTTTCAGTTTGATAGCAGCGTACCAGCTCAATAAAGAGCAGCCGCATGTAATTGTCAATTACCTCCTCGGCGCAGATTCCCGGCTCTAAAAATTCACAGTAGGCATTTTCAAACAACTCTTTTACAAGAGGATTCTGGGCGGTGTGAAATAAAATGTATTGATTGTGCTCGTTGGAAGTATTGAGTGCATTGGAAAGAAAACGTGCAATCGGTCCGCTGTCTGCCAGCTTCAATAAAAATGAATTTGTGAAATACTGAAAATTCATAATCGCGTTCAGAATAATATCATCGTCATGGGTGGTATACAATGTATGGACAACCCGGCTGTCCATAATACAGACATCGCCTGCACCAAGCTGCAGCTCTTTGCCGTTGATAACAGCCGTCGCATTACCGGAATAGATAAAATTCATTTCGATATAATCATGGCTGTGAAGCGGAACGATAGAGTAGCGGTTCTGGCGGTTGAACACAATATTGTTGTTTAGTTTATACGGCTTTGCCGACGGTACAGAGTGGTAATCACGAAATTGCAGCGCCGCAAGGGAAGAGCTGATGGCAGGCATCTTAAAATGATAAGTGCCATCTGCCTCCATTCCGCCGAGAAGCCGGTTATAAATTTTATTGTTGGGGACCGGGTTGGAACGATAGTTCAATTCCTTGTCTGTCAGCGGAGTTACTAATTTTTCAAACTCATTTCTGTACATTATGCACAACCTTTCTTATATAAAGTTAAGTTTTGTCAGTTTTTAAGTTTGCTTTTGTGATTCTATTCGTGTTTTTCTTTTGATACAATAAATACATAAATTAGACAGATTATACAATGTATTTTGTGTAACGTCAACGAAAATAGAAGATTTGTTTAAAGGAGAGGGTTTGAAATGGCAGAGAAAAATTACACGGAACTCGCTAGAGAAGTTGTGGCAAAAGTCGGCGGAAGGGATAATATTGTTAGTGTTGCAAACTGCATGACACGGCTTCGTTTTATTTTAAAGGACGATACCATTCCGAATATGGATGAGGTAAAAGCAATTAAGGGTGTTATGGGAGTTATGAATCAGGGCGGACAATATCAGGTCATCATTGGAACTCATGTAAGTGATGTAATCAAATTTGTGCAAAAGGAAGCGGGAATTTCTGAAGGTGATGTAATGGAGGAAGGAAAAGCAAAGGCAGACTCCATGAGGCTCGTGAAAAAGGACAGTCTGTTTCATGCTTTTGTTAAAACCATTCAGGGATGTATTATGCCGATTATCGGACCGTTGGTGGCAAGCGGTATCATAAAAGGTATTCTCACTATTTTGACAACAGCGGGCGTGCTTGCAGCAACAGACGGAACCTATCTTGTTATGTATGCCGCAGCAAACGCAATTCTTTACTTCCTGCCGATTATCATCGGATTTAGTGCGGCAAAGGTATTTGGCATGAACCAGTATGTAGGTGCCTGCATCGGAGCGGCACTGTTGTATCCGGATTTGCTTGCTTTGGTAGGCGGAGAGACAAGTATCACATTTTTACACATTCCGGTTCAGTTGATTAATTATTCACAGACAATCCTGCCGATTATGCTTGCATGCTACTTTGGCTCCAAGGTAGAAAAATTATCAAAGAAATGGATACCGCAAATGCTTCAGTTGATGTTTGTTCCGGCAGTCACAATCGCAATTACGGTTCCGGTGACCTTTCTTGTAATCGGACCGCTTATGAACATTGTATCAAGTCTGCTTGCAAGCGGTGTTATGTTGGTGTTTAACGCGTTTCCGGTTCTGGCGGGTATCCTTTTGGGGGCATTTTGGCAGGTGATTGTATTGACAGGACTTCACGGAGCGTTTATCCCGGTATTGATGAATAACCTGTTTACATTGGGAAGCGATCCGGTGAATGCAGTGCTTGGTATTACCGTTTGGGCACTTGCCGGAGTTTCGCTTGGATATGGCTTAAAGGTGAGAAACAAAGAAAAGAAGGCGTTGGGCTTTGGTAACCTTGCTTCCTGTTTGTGTGGTGTGACAGAGCCTACGATTTACTCCATCGCTCTTCCGAATATGAAAAACTTTATCTGTGCTTTCATCGGCGGCGGAATCGGCGGCGGTATATTAGCCGGACTTGGAGGAAAAATGTATTCTTTCGTAGGAGACGGATTATTCCGTATTCCGGCAATGATTAATCCGGAAGGATTGGATATCAGTTTCTATGGATTTATTATATGTGCACTGATTGCATTCGTTGTTTCCGCAGTCGGAGCGTTTATTGTGAATAAGGCAGAGGAATAGACTACTTATAAAGTGGGCGGTAGATGAAATGTGCTACCGCCCTTGGCAATATGGAGGTATACTGAACTATGAACAAACTACAAAAGGTGTTAGAAAATAAATTTGAAAATTATCTCTTTCCTTTTTTCTGGCAGCACGGCGAGACGAGGGAAGTATTAGAAACATATATGGATAAAATCGCGGAAAGCGGAATGAAGGCAGCATGTATTGAGGCACGCCCTCATCCTGATTTTGTCGAAAAAAAATGGTGGGAGGATTTGTCTGTTATCATCGAAAAGGCAAAGGAGCATGACATGAAGCTCTGGATTTTGGACGACTCCCATTTTCCAACCGGATATGCAAACGGAGCAATCAAAAACGAATATCCGGAACTTGCAAAATGGTACTTGGATATGCGCCGCTTTGATGTGGCAGGACCGATACCAAACGGAAAAATCAACATGACACTGCTGAAGGGCAGACCGTGGGATAAGCCTGAAGCACCGGAAAACGAGCCGATTCTTGGTATTTACGCAGCCAAAAGAGGAACGAATCGGACAGAGGCGGGAGACCCCATTTTGACGGACAGCATTGTGGAGATTACAAACTGTTATGGTGATGGAATTTTGACTTGGGATATTCCGAAGGGAAACTGGAGTATATTTGTAATGCTTGCGACGAGAAAGCGCGGCGAGGAGGCAACGGAGGATTATTTAAATCCGCTTGTAAAGGAAGCGACTAAGGTGCTCCTAAAGACTGTCTATGAGCCACATTATGAGCATCTTAAGGAAGAATTCGGAAAAACGATATTGGGATTTTTCTCCGATGAACCCAGATTTGGAAATGTAAAGGGTACGGAGGCGTCCATCGGGCGGATGGAGATGGTTCTTCCGTGGCGAATGGGACTGGAAAAAGAACTGGGCTTCGAGCCTAAATACCTGCCGCTTTTGTTTGCACCGGCCTATGGGAAAGAAGTGGAAATTCGCCATTTATATATGGATGTCATCACGAAAATGTATAATGAGAATTTTACGAAGGTGCTGGCTGACTGGTGCCATGCGCACGATGTTTATTATTTGGGACACAACATTGAGGATAATGGGGCACATGCACGACTTGGCTACGGAACCGGACATTTTTTCAGAGGACAGGAGGCACAGGATTTTTCAGGAATCGATGTGATTGGAGGACAATTGGTGCCGGGGCAGCCTTACCATCACGATGCCTTTTCAACAGGGGGCAGCAACGGAGAGTTTTATCACTATGCGCTGGCTAAATTAGGCTCCTCCGCAGCACATCTGGATGAGAAGAAAAAAGGCAGAGCAATGTGTGAGGCTTATGGTGCTTATGGCTGGAATGAGGGGCTGAAGCTGATGAAATGGATTACGGATCATCTTGTGGTTCGCGGTATCAACTATATTGTGCCGCATGCCTTTAGCCCGAAGGAATTCCCCGATTGGGACTGCCCGCCACACTTTTATGCACATGGTCATAATCCACAGTTTCGTTATTTTCCGGTATTTACAAATTATACAAACCGACTTTTGGAATTGTTTAACGATGGCGTTCATCAGGCACCGGCTGCCGTATTGTATCCGGCTGAACAGGAATGGGCGGGAGAGTATATGCCGGTTGAAAAGCCAATCAGAGAGCTTACGGAGGCGCAGATTGACTGCGATATTGTTTCGGTGGATTACCTAAGAGAAGCAATGGTAAAGGATAAGGAGCTTGTGATTGGTAAAGAGAGCTTCAAGGTGCTTATCATCCCTTATGGAGAATATATTTTGCAGGAAATTATGCAAAAATTGGCAAAGATTGCACGAGAAGGTGTTAGAGTGATTTTTGTTGACAATTACCCAAGAAGTGCACTTCCTGCGGATGAAAGCTTGCTTGAAGAGGTGAAGGCATTATGTGAAACTATTCCGCTTTTGGAGCTTTCGGCTGCCTGTGAGAATGTGCGGGAGATAAAGCTGGAAAGCGAGTTTAAGGACTGCGTTTATTATCACTATGTGCAGGAAAAAATGCATTATTATATGTTTTTTAATGAAAATGTGTCGGATTGCTTAACTTGTAAGGTAAGTTTGCCAAAGGCGGCTTACTACTATGAATATGATGCGTTTTCCAATCGATTATATGAAACGGATTTGACACTTAGCTTGTCACCGTATGAATCGACCGTCATTGTGGCGACTGACGAGAAGCAGGAGGCAGAAAAGAAATATAGGACGGAGGAGATGAAGTCAGAGATACTCGACCTGACATGGAAGGTGAACTTTGCAGAAGCTTTGGAATACCCTGAGTTCAAACCGATTGGTGAGGTTTCGCAATTATGTGATTTGAGAAATCTTCCCGGTATGGATAGAAGGACAGGAACCGCAAGCTATGCGGCACAATTTGCATGCGTCAATCCGGATGCCAAAGCACTATTGGAGCTTGAAAAAGCATGGGAGGTTGCAGAGGTATTCATCAACGGCAAGTCTGCCGGTGTGAGAATTTGCGAACCGTACCGCTTTGATCTGACAGGGCTTTTGCAGGAAAAAAATGAAATCCGCATCGAGGTGACAAATACGCTGGGAAATCAGCAAAGAGACGCAATTTCACAATATCTTGTGATAGAGCCGTTTGGCATTACTGGAGAAGTGAGGTTGTTTACAAAGGAGTAGAAGACACTTCGTGCCAAAATGCACACGAATGCAGGAGGAAAGCGTCACTACGTGACTGCATCCGGCGCAAAAAAAGCAGCCAAGTCACTCATGAATGAGGGATTTGGCTGCTTTTAATATTTCTACTGTTAAGATGCTGCAAACTGGCTGTTATACAGGTTCGCATAAAATCCATTCTGTGCCAGCAGTTCGTCATGGCTTCCCTGCTCGATAATATGTCCCTTATTCATAACCAAGATAATATCAGCTTCCTTAATCGTCGAAAGTCTGTGTGCGACAATAAAGCTGGTGCGTCCCTCCATAAGCTCTAAAAATGCCTTTTGTATCCGTATTTCTGTTCTTGTATCAATATTGCTTGTTGCCTCATCCAAGATAAGCATAGGAGGCTTTGTGAGCATGATGCGGGCGATACAAAGAAGCTGTTTCTGACCCTGAGATACATTTCCGTCCTCTGAGATAACCGTGTTATAGCCCTTTGGAAGTCTTTTGATAAAGCTGTGAGCATGTGCGGCTTTGGCAGCATCCATGACCTCATCCAAGGTGGCGTCTGGCTTTCCGTAAGCGATATTTTCAAAAATGGTGCCTTGAAACAGCCAGCTTTCCTGTAATACCATTCCAAACTGTTTCCGGAGAACCTCCCGTTTCATATCGCGGATATCGGTGTTGTGAATAAGAATTTCACCCGAATTAATATCATAAAACCTCATTAATAAGTTGATAAAGGTAGTTTTTCCGCAGCCGGTAGGTCCTACAATAGCAATACGCTGTCCGGGCTTCACATGAAGGTTAAAATCCTCTATAAGAGGAACGTCCGGCGTGTAGGAAAAGCTTACATGGTTAATCTTAATTTCTCCGTCACATTCTACAGTCTCCAACAGATTTTCATCCGAAATCTCGCTGTCCGCTTCGATGATGGAAAAAATTCTTGCAGCGGAGGCAAGAGCTGACTGCAGCTCCGTAAATACGCCGGAAATTTCATTAAAAGGCTTTGTATATTGGTTTGCGTAGGATAAAAAGGCGGAGAGCTGTCCGATGCTCAAACCACCATTTACGACATTGACAGCACCAAATATTCCGACAGCGGCGTATACCAACCCATTTAAAAAACGGGTGCTTGGGTTTGTAAGTGCAGAATAAAACTGTGCTTTATAGCCGCAGTCATACAATCTGGCATTGATTTCTTCAAAATGTGCAATCGCATTTTTTTCATAGCCAAAAGACTTCACGGTCTTTTCATTTCCAATCATTTCCTCAATATAGCCGCTCAATTCGCCTCGGATGTCCGCCTGCTCCTTCATTTTAAGAAAGGTATGCTTGGAGATAAAGGAAGCTATAAAAAAGGAGAGAGGTGTTAAAAGTACGACCACCAGAGCAATTTTATAGTTGATAAAAACCATAAATGCCAGTGTTCCAAATATTGTGATGACACCGCTGAAAATCTGGGTAAAGCCCTGCAAAAGTCCGTCAGATATTTGGTCGATATCATTTACAACACTGTTAATCAGGTTTCCGTGGGAATTGGTGTCGATATATTTTAACGGAACCTTGTTCAGCTTCTGGAATGAGGCGGTCCTTAAATCGCTGACCGTAAGGGAGGTGAGCCTTGTGGAGAGATAGCTCATAAACCACTGGAAAATAGCGCTGATGACAATGGAAACGGCAAGGTAGCTTAAAATACGCAGAATGTTTCCAAAGTCTACATTTGACGGACCAATCACGTAGTCAATCGCGTTACCAATTAAAATCGGTGTAACAAGAGTGAAAATAACGCTGATTAAGGCGCTGATTAAAATAAAAGCGACATGTATTTTATGAGGACGGATGTAGGACAATAATTTTTTTAATATCAATAGTTGCTTTTTATTCATTATTTATTTACCTCCTCACTGCTAAGCTGGGAAAGACAAATTTCCCGATAAGTCTCACAGTTCTCAAAGAGCTGGTCGTGAGTGCCTGCACCGACAAGGTGCCCATCGTCCAAAACAAGTATTTTATCCGCATGCTTGATGCTGTTTGCACGCTGGGATACAAGAAAAACAGTTGCGTTTTTGCTGTCCTTTTTGAGGGCGGTTCGAAGAGCAGCGTCTGTGGCATAGTCTAATGCACTCGAGCTGTCATCGAGAATCAGTATCTCAGGATTACCGACAAGCGCTCTTGCAATAGTGAGACGCTGTTTTTGTCCACCTGACAGGTTTTTTCCTCCCTGTAAAATCATGGTGTTGCATTTATCTCTGGAGCTGTTTACGAAGTCAAATGCCTGCGCAGTTTTTAAGGCTTTTTCTATTTCAAGCTCTGTCGCATCCGCCTTTCGCCAGCGCAGATTATCCGCGATGGTTCCTTTAAATAAAACAGCCTTTTGGGGAACAATACCAAATTTCCCTCTCAGTGCCTCAAAATTGTAATCCTTAATCGACACGCCGTCGATCAAAATTTCTCCCTTTGTGACATCATAAAAGCGGGGCAGGAGATTTACAAGGGTAGACTTACCTGAGCCTGTACCGCCGATAATGCCGATGGTCTGACCGGAAAAGACATCAAAGGTCAAATCAGTGAGGGAATATTCCTCTGATCCGGAATAGGAGAAGGAGACATTTTGAAAAGAAATTTTAGGAATATCATTTTTTCCATCAGAAGATGCCGTCTTGCTTCCTTCAGAAAAAGAAGGTGCTGTCTCCAAAATTTCATTAATTCGCGCGGCGGAGGCGCTTGCCTTTGTAAAAATAACAACAAGATTTGCAACAACAACGAGTGCGAGTGAAATTTGTGTCATATAATTGACGAAGGCGATAATTTGTCCCTGCGCCAGAAAACCTAAATCAACCTGTTTTCCGCCAAACCAGATAATTGCAATGATAGCCCCGTTTAAGATGACAAAGGTCGCAGGATTTAGAATGGCAGAAAGCTTTCCGACACGAATTACAATGTCTGTAACCTCCTGATTTGCCTCCTCAAAACGGTCCATTTCATGCTTTTGCTTTGAAAAAGCGCGGATTACCCTTGCACCCTCCAAATTTTCCCTTGTAATAAGTGATATTTTATCCACCTTTGATTGCCTTACCTTATAATAAGGAACGGAACGGCTCATCACATAATACAAAATAACGGAAACAAGCGGTGCAACAACAATAAAGATAAGTGACAGCTTTAAATCAAGCATCATTGCCATGACAATTGAACCAATCACGAGAAACGGGGCTCTTATGACAAGGCGAATCAGCATGGCAACCGCAAGCTGCATCTGGTTTACATCATTGGTAATACGCGTGATAAGTGAATTGGTTCCGATGTGGTCGAGTTCCGAAAAGGTCAGGGAGTTGATATGTCGAAACAGATCATTTCGAAGCATAGTGCCGACCCCTTGGGAAGCCACGGATGCATTGTATTGGCAGATGAGCGCAAAAATCAGTCCCATAAAGCCTAAAAAGACCATGAGACCTCCCATCCTATATATATAGTAAATATCCTGATTTTTAATGCCGACGTCGATAATCGAAGCCATAACGAGCGGAACGATAAGCTCGAAAATAGCTTCCAGTAGTTTGAAAAACGGACCGAAAATCACTTCCTTTTTATAGTGTTTTAAATAATGTGCCAGTTTAAACATAATGCAAGTCCTTTCTTTGTATAAGTCTATCCAGAAATTATCATACCATTTTTAGCCATAGAATAGTATAAGAAAAAATAAAATTTCTATGTGTAAAGTATGTGTAAAGAAAAATATTGTATGTAAAGAAAAAATACTTGACAGACATTTTGTTTTCGTATATGATAACAGAGGTGATTAAGAATGGAAAAAATTGTGGAACAGGCGTTGCTATATGATTTTTATGGGGAACTGCTGACAGACCATCAAAAACATATATATGAAGATTTTGTTTTAAATGATTTATCCTTGAGTGAAATTGCCGAGGAGCAGGGGATTAGCCGTCAGGGTGTGCATGATTTGATAAAGAGGTGCAACAAGATACTGGCAGACTATGAGGAAAAGCTCCATCTAGTTGATAAATTCATTCGTACAAAGGAAAATATTAACCGTATTAACCAGTTGGCAAAAGAGTTCGAGAGTACAAAGCAGACTGAGAAGATAAATGAAATCCAGAAAATATCGAACCAAATATTGGAGGAGTTTTAGCATATGGCTTTTGAAAGCTTGACAGATAAATTACAAAATGTATTTAAAAATTTAAGAAGCAAAGGCCGTTTGACGGAGGAAGATGTAAAAGCCGCTCTGAAAGAGGTAAAAATGGCACTGCTTGAGGCGGATGTAAGCTTTAAGGTAGTAAAGCAGTTTGTCAAGACGGTTCAGGAACGTGCTATCGGACAGGATGTCTTACAAAGCCTTACACCGGGACAGATGGTTATCAAGATTGTAAATGAAGAGATGATTAACCTCATGGGTTCCGAGACCACCGAGATTAGCTTGAAATCAGGCGGTGAAATTACGGTCATTATGATGGCAGGTCTTCAGGGTGCCGGTAAGACGACCACAACAGCCAAGATTGCAGGAAAGCTAAAGAGCAAGGGCAAAAATCCGCTGCTTGTAGCCTGTGATATATACAGACCGGCGGCAATCAAGCAGTTACAGATTAACGGCGAAAAGCAGGGCGTGGAAGTATTCTCAATGGGAGACGGACACAAGCCTGTTAACATAGCAAAAGCGGCAGTTGAGCACGCATCAAAAAATGGCTTCAATGTCGTGATTTTAGATACAGCCGGACGTCTTCATGTAGATGAGGATATGATGAACGAGCTGGTAGAAATCAAAGAAAACGTGGATGTTCACCAGACCTTATTGGTGGTGGATGCCATGACCGGACAGGACGCTGTAAATGTTGCGGGAATGTTCGAGGAAAAGATTGGTATTGACGGCGTCGTGCTGACAAAGCTTGACGGCGATACAAGAGGCGGTGCGGCACTTTCCATCAGAGCCGTGACAGGACGCCCGATTTTATATGTTGGTATGGGAGAAAAGCTCTCAGATTTAGAGCAGTTTTACCCGGACAGAATGGCTTCCAGAATACTTGGAATGGGCGATATTCTCACCTTAATTGAGAAGGCTCAGGTAGATATCGATGAAGACAAAGCCAAGGAAATGGAAAAGAAATTAAAAAAAGCTCAGTTTGGTTTTGATGATTACTTAGATAGTATGAATCAGATGAAGAAAATGGGCGGCTTTGGAGAAATCATGAAGATGCTTCCGGGGATGGGCGGTCAGGTCAATCTCGATATGATAGATGAAAAAGCACTCGGCAAAACAGAGGCAATTATTTTATCAATGACCCCTGCGGAGAGAAGTAATCCGGATATTTTAAATCCTTCCAGAAAGCGAAGAATTGCAAACGGAGCAGGAGTCGATATCAGTGAAGTGAACAAGCTTGTGAAGCAGTTTGAACAGGCGAAAAAGATGATGAAGCAGATGCCAGGCCTCATGGGAGGCGGCGGTATGGGCGGTCTAATGGGTAAAAAGGGTAAGTTTAAACTTCCTTTTTAACATATATATTTAAAAAAATTTAGGAGGTGAAAATACAATGGCAGTTAAAATCAGATTGAGAAGAATGGGACAGAAAAAGGCTCCTTTCTATAGAATAATTGTTGCTGATTCCAGATCTCCAAGAGACGGAAGATTTGTTGAAGAAATCGGTACTTATGATGCTACTAAAAATCCTAGCGAATTCCATATTAATGAAGAATTAGCAAAGAAATGGTTAGCAAACGGTGCTCAGCCTACAGAAGTAGTAGGAAAATTATTCAAAATAGCAGGAATTACAAAATAATAAGAGTAATTCATATAGTTGAAAGCTACCAGTTAGCTTTCAACTTGACTATTCAATTGGCAGATAAGGAGGTTTCATAATGAAAGAATTGGTAGAAGTCATTGCAAAGTCACTTGTTGATAGTCCGGATGAAGTTGTTGTAACGGAGACAGAAAAAGACGATTCCATAGTTATTGAGCTACGTGTAGCACAAGAGGATATGGGAAAAGTAATTGGAAAGCAAGGTCGTATCGCAAAAGCAATCCGTTCTGTTGTGAAAGCAGCAGCCTCCAAAGACGAGAAGAAAGTTATAGTTGATATTGTACAATAATAGTTGGAAGGCGACGAAGGTCGCCTTTTTAGTATAGAAAGGGATAAGACTGTTTATGGAGAATTTATTGCAGGTTGGTGTCATTACACAGACACATGGGATTAAAGGTGAAGTCAAGGTATTCCCTACGACGGATGATGTGAACCGTTTTAAAAAATTAAAAAATGTATTGTTGGATACCGGAAAAGAGAATATTGAACTTGAAATAGAGGGCGTAAAGTTTTTTAAACAGTACGTTATTTTAAAATTCAAGGGAATTGATAATATAAATGATGTTGAGAAATATAAAGGGAAAAATCTCTTGGTGACAAGGGAAAATGCGGTAAAATTAAAGAAAAATGAGTATTTTATTGCAGATATGATTGGCATGAAGGTCGTAACGGACGAAGAAAGAGACTTTGGAACTTTGAAAGAGGTTCTTGTGACGGGAGCAAACGATGTCTATGTTGTTACGACAACAGAGGGCAAGGAAGTGCTTCTGCCTGCAATCAAGCAGTGTATTTTGGACGTAGATATTGAGAATCAGATTATGAAAGTGCATATTATGAAGGGATTACTGGACGAATGAATTACCATGTATTGACTTTATTTCCGCAGATGATTGTGGATGGCTTGAATACGAGTATTATCGGAAGGGCAATAGAGAATGGATTGATTTCTTTAAATACCGTTGATATAAGAGACTTTTCGACAAATAAGCATAAAAAAGTAGATGATTATCCGTATGGCGGCGGAGCAGGCATGGTGATGCAGGCAGAGCCGGTGTACGGTGCTTATGAAGCTGTTGCAGAAAAAATAGGGCGAAAGCCGAGAGTTGTATTTTTAACACCACAGGGCCGTGTATTTAATCAGGAGATTGCCCAGGAGCTTGCAGCGGAGGAGGATTTGGTTTTTCTCTGCGGACATTATGAGGGAATTGATGAAAGAGTTCTGGAGGAAATTGTGACAGACAATATTTCTATCGGCGATTACGTGCTGACAGGCGGAGAGCTACCGGCGATGGTTATGATAGATGCTATCTCGAGGCTTGTTCCGGGTGTGTTGAACAATGAGGTATCTGCGGAGTTTGAATCGTTTCAGGATAATCTACTGGAATATCCGCAGTACAGCAGACCTGTTGAGTGGATGGGAAAAAAGGTGCCCGAGGTGCTTATGTCTGGACATCACGGCAATGTAGAACAATGGAGACACGAGCAGTCGTTGCTTCGCACCGCTGAAAGAAGACCAGATTTGCTTGAAAAAGCGGAGTTGACAAAGAAGGACAGGGAGTTTTTGGGGAGGTAAGTCAAAGCGGATATTCGTAATTCGCTACGCTGCTTACTTGATAAGGTTAAAATAATGAGCACACATAAAGGAGGATTATAATATGATGAAGGAATTGGTTTTAAAAAGTCGTTCTTATCGTAGATTTTATGAGGAGAAGGAAATCACAAGAAAAGAGCTGGAGCAATTGGTCGAGCTTGCAAGATTTTCACCAAGCGCGGCAAACAAACAGCCCTTAAAATATATTATTTCTTCCTCCAGAGCGAAAAATGAAGAGATATTTGGTACACTTGCGTGGGCAGGGTATTTAAAGGATTGGAACGGTCCTACAGAGGGGGAAAGACCGAGTGCCTATATTATTATGTTACGGGATACTACCATTTCAAAGGCGACATCGGTTGACGAGGGGATCTGTGCGCAGAGTATTTTTCTTGGAGCGTCAGAGTTAGGCTTTGGAGGCTGCTTTCTTGGAGCGGTAAACAGAAGCAAGCTGACTGAGATTCTTAAGCTGGAAGAAAAATACGAAATTGCACTCGTCATCGCACTAGGTTATCCGAAGGAAGAAGTTGTCTTGGAGCCGCTTCCTGCTGACGGGGATATCAAGTATTATCGAGACGAAAATGATGTGCACCATGTTCCAAAGAGAAGCTTTGAGGAAATATTGGTGGAGACAATCGATTAATTGTGTGAATAAGCGAGAGATAGTGAAGTAAGTGACTGTCTCTTGCTTTTTTGCATATGTTTGACAATCCGACTATACCGTTATATATTATACATACTAAAATAATTATTTAGTTCATATAGGGGTGTGATGAGAGTGAAAAAAATAAACTCAATTGGGTATGGCGGAAGAATTCTAAGTTTCGCTGCGTTTTTTACATTCCTTTTACCCGGGATTATAAGCTTGGTTATGCTTGTTTATAAAAATGCTATGCTTGTTATTTGGGCAAAGGTGTCTTTTGGATTTGGTATTACAATTATATTTTTCTTTAGTGTATTGCTTGCAATTGAATTTCATCAAGACAAAAAACAGAATTTGTATTATGAGACTCAAAAAAATGTAAAACTTACTTTGGAAGATGGATTATATGAATGCCAATCTTGCGGAAACAGAGCAGTAAAAGCAGAGGACAAAAATTGCAGTATTTGTGGTATCTTGTTTCAAAATAGTGGGAAGTAAAGTGAAGATTATTTTTAGACTATTAAATATTTTTCCTTCAACCGGAAACAGAAGCCAGATTATACATTTGGAATCGGAAAGACGAGGATAATTATTATGCCACGGTTTAGTGAGCTTGAAAAAGAGCAGATAAAGGGAAAACTATGTGACCTACGGATTGAAGAAAGTTACGATAGATGAAATTGTAGCTGCATACACTAATGTAGAGACTTTTAAGATTGCAGCGCAAAGCTATCTGGATAGAGGTCTTATAGACATTTCGAGCCATACCTGCGAGCAATCTAATTAATATAAAATATAAAACTCGCAAAGCCTTGATTTTTACCAAGGTTCGCGAGTTTTTGTGTGCAGGTGTTTACATAGGACACAGCGGGGAGGCCTGATGCTGGTTTTAGGAATATTATTTTGCAATTCCCGCGTTTAATTTCATTTCCTGTATTTCCTCTGGTATATCCTCCTGCTTCATGCTTTTATGAATATCGGAAGAGCCAGCGGCAACGGAAGTATCATAAAACCAGCATTTATACTTGATAAAATCAAGAGTTTTCTGCAATGCCTCCATTTGCTTTTCTACCGCTTGCTTCCTCTCATAAAACATGTCCCGGCGAGGTTCTAGTGTTGAGTCGCCCTCCATATATAAATCGATAAATTTTTTAATATCTTTAATGGACATCCCGGTCGCCTTTAAACATTCTATCAATTGAAGCCAGTCTATATCAGCTTCCCCAAACATACGAATGCCACCACTGGAACGTTCAACAAAGGGAAGCAGTCCCTCTTTATCATAATAACGTAGGGTCGAAGCTGCAATCCCAACATGAGCCGCAGCGTCTCTAATCGTATATAGCATAGTAAATTACCTCATAAAATTTTTTTGATTTTCCTATTGACTTAAAGTTAACTTTAAGTAGTATGATTATACTATCACAGCTTATGTGATTTGTCAATCAAACTACCGAAACAAAACAGGAGGACAATATGAACAGCAAAAAGAATATTCTCATAACATATTTTTCGGCAAGCGGTGTAACCGCAAATGTTGCAAAAACGCTGGCGGAGACAATCGGAGCTGACCTGCATGAGATTGAACCGGAAACTCCTTACACCGCAGTGGATTTGGACTGGAACAATCAAAAAAGCCGCAGTACGGTTGAGATGAAGGATAAAGCATCTCGTCCTGTAATTGCCGGTACGGTTTTGGACATGGACAAATATGATGTTGTCTTTGTGGGATTTCCCATCTGGTGGTATGTAGCGCCCACCATCATCAATACATTCTTAGAAAGCTATGACTTTTCAGAAAAGACAGTTATTCCATTTGCGACCTCCGGTGGCAGCGGCTTTGGCAAAACTGAAGAAAATCTTCGTGTGAGTTGCCCTGATTCCACTAATTGGAGACCGGGTAAGCTGCTCAGAAGCAGGATATCACAAGGCGAGGCGCTTGCATGGATAGAGAGCCTAAACTTGGTTGAGTGAGATTGGAGGACGATACAATGAAAAAAGTAACCGCAGGTAGAGACAGCTTAGGAGAATTTGCACCTAAGTTTGCACAGATTAACGACGATGTGCTGTTTGGTGAGGTATGGGCACGGGAAAAAGAACTTTCTCCGCGTGACCGCAGCTTAGTTACGGTAACGGCGCTGATGGCGGGTGGGATATTGGACAGTTCCCTCCAGTATCATCTGCAAACGGCAAAAGAAAACGGGATTACTAAGGATGAAATTGCGGAGATCCTGACCCACGCGGCTTTCTATGTCGGATGGCCGAAAGCGTGGGCAGCATTTTGGATGGCAAAAGAAATTTGGACAGACTGATTATAAGGAGGATATAAGCATGGAATATGTAACACTGAATAATGGCATAAAGATGCCGATTTTGGGATATGGTGTTTATCAGGTAACATCGGACGAGTGTGAACGCTGCGTGTCGGACGCGATCAAGGTGGGCTATCGCTCCATTGATACTGCACAGGCATACGGCAATGAGGAAGGTGTGGGGAATGCCATCAAAAAAAGTGGGCTTGCCCGCGAGGAATTTTTTATTACTACCAAGGTATGGATTTCAAATGCCGGCTATGATAAAGCGAAGATATCCATAGAAGAATCGTTGCAAAAGCTGCAAACGGAGTATATCGATCTGTTGCTCATACACCAGCCGTTTGGCGATTACTACGGCACATATCGTGCAATGGAGGAGGCATATAAAAACGGCAAGGTTAAGGCCATCGGCGTCAGCAATTTTTACCCCGACCGTTTCATTGACCTCACCACCTTCAGCGAGGTGAAACCTGCTGTCAATCAGCTGGAAACTCATGTATTCTGGCAACAAAAGCAGGCGTGTGAATATATGGAGAAGTATGAGACGCAGATTATGTCATGGGGCCCGTTTGCGGAGGGCAAAAATGATTACTTCAACAACGCCACTCTGAAAGAAATCGGTGCGAAATACAATAAGACCGTCCCGCAAACTGCGCTCCGTTTCCTGATTCAAAGCGGTGTGGTGGTTATCCCTAAATCTACTCATAAGGAGCGTATGGTCGAAAACTTCAACGTGTTTGATTTTTCTCTCGACGCCGGGGATATGGAAAAAATCTCTGCTTTGGATACCGGAGAAAGTTTATTTTTCTCCCATCAAGACCCGCAAACCGTAGAGTGGTTTATGAGTCGTTTCAAATAACAATAATTAATTTTTACGGAGGAACGAAATGGAATATAGAAAGCTTGGAAATTCTAATATTGAGGTATCTCGTTTTTGTGTTGGCTGCATGAGTTTTGGAGATCCTGCAAGCAAGATGCATGCATGGACGCTGAATCCTGAGGAAAGCGAAGCTATAATAGGGCATGCGCTCGAACTCGGCATCAACTTTTTTGATACCGCCAATACCTATTCAGCAGGCACAAGCGAAGAGTATCTTGGCCGTGCCATCAAGAACAACGTGGCGCGAGATAAGGTAGTTCTTGCGACAAAGGTTTATTTTAATGAAGGAAATCTTTCGCGTGAAGCCATCACCAGAGAAATTGACGACTCATTGAAACGACTGGGTACTGATTATGTGGATTTATATATAATCCACCGCTTTGATTATAACACGCCGATTGAAGAAACTATGGAGGCACTGGATAGTCTCGTGAGAGCGGGAAAGGTTCGGGCGCTAGGCGCATCGGCTATGTACGGATATCAGTTTTATAACATGCAGCTCGCCGCCGAAAAAAACGGTTGGACGCCTTTTGTTTCCATGCAAAACCACTATAATTTACTCTATCGCGAGGATGAGCGGGAGTTGATTCCTGTTTGCAAGCAGCAGAATGTGGCACTTACGCCGTACAGCCCGCTTGCGGCGGGCAGGCTTTCCCGTATGAATTGGACGACAGACACCAAGCGAAGCCAGACAGATACGACCGCTGTTTCCAAATACGACAGCACACAGGAGGCTGACTATAATATCGTATTGCGAGTAAATGAGCTTGCGGGGAAGTACAATGCCACAATGACGCAGATTAGTCTTGCATGGCAGTTTGCAAAGGGAGTAACGTCTTCTATTATCGGCGCAACTAAGGCAGAGTATTTTGACGATGCTGTGGGTGCGTTGAATATCAAATTGACAGAGGAAGATATTGTGTATCTGGAAGAACCTTATATTCCGCATAAAATTGTCGGTGCACTTTAGGCACATAATAAACGAGGAGAATTACAATGATTTTAAATGAAAACTACACGCTGTCAAACGGCGTAAAAATCCCCGAGCTGGGTTTGGGGACATGGTTTATTGACGATGACAAGGCTGCCGATGCTGTCAGGGCAGCTGTTCAAATGGGCTATCGTCATATTGATACGGCACAAGCATATGGGAACGAGCGTGGTGTTGGCGAGGGTGTTCGCAGCTGCGGCACTTCTCGCAAGGATATTTTTGTCACCACAAAGCTTGCCGCAGAGATAAAAAACTATCAGGATGCTGTACGTTCCATCGATGCTTCACTTGCTAAACTTGGGCTGGAGTACATCGACCTGATGCTGATTCATAGCCCGCAGCCATGGTCGGATTTTCGAGGTGGGGATTATGTAGATGGAAATCGTGAAGCATGGCGTGCGCTGGAGGATGCATACAAAGCCGGAAAACTCCGCACAATCGGTATTTCCAATTTCACCGAGCAGGATGTGGAAAATATCCTTTCCGCCTGTACTGTCGCTCCAATGGTGAATCAGCTGCTTGTTCATGTCGGCAATACTCCCACAGGACTGATTGAATATTGCCAAGCCAAGGATATCCTTGTAGAAGCTTACTCGCCGATTGCCCATGGGGAAATACTGAAAAATCAGGAGATTGCAGATATTGCTGTCAAATATAATGTGACCATTCCGCAGCTCTGCATTCGTTATACCATACAGCTTGGCACTTTGCCGTTGCCAAAGACGGCAAATCCGGAGCATATGCGCAGTAATGCACAAATTGATTTCGTGATTTCTGACGAGGATATGAAGCTTCTAAAAAATATGAATCCGCTCAAAGATTATGGAGAATACAGTTTCTTTCCTGTTTTCAGTGGAAAATAGTGAACTGGTCAAGTGGAAAACACATTGACGAACCATCCCTCAAATGATAGAATAAACAAAAGGGAGCTTGTAAACAGGCTGAGAGGAAGTTGTGAACTTCGACCTATAACCTGATTTGGATAATGCCAACGTAGGGAAAGATTAAGCAGATTTCATGCAAGTCATTCCTAGTTTGGAGTGGCTTGTTTTTATATACGGAGAAATATGCGCACTCCCACAAAAAAGCAAAAGTGGAGGAAAAAAGATGTTTGAAAAAATAATCGAAACAGTAAAAAGTGAGACACCGCTCGTTCACTGCATTACAAACTATGTGACAGTAAACGATGTGGCAAATATCCTTTTGGCATGCGGGGCATCTCCGATTATGGCAGATGATGTAAGCGAGGCAGCGGAGATTACGTCAATCTGTAAGGGACTGGCAATCAACATAGGAACCTTAAATGTAAGGACAATTGAAGCCATGAAGCTTGCCGGAAAGAGGGCAAATGAGCTGGGACATATAACGGTACTGGACCCGGTAGGTGCAGGAGCCTCAACGCTTCGGACCGATACGGCATTTTCCTTGCTGAAGGAAATTTCATTTTCCGTTATTCGGGGAAATATATCGGAGATGAAAACCTTATATCAGGGAAGCGGTACAACCTCCGGCGTGGATGCAAGTGTTTCAGACAGGATAACAGAGAACAATCTCGACGAGGTCATTGCCCTTGCAAAAGAGTTAAACAAGCAGACAGGAGCAGTAATTGCCATAACAGGCGTGATAGATATTGTGACAGACGGTAACACTGTATATATTATACGAAACGGTCATCCGATGATGTCGCAGATCACAGGAACAGGATGCATGCTGACTGGTTTGGTTGCTGCCTATTGCGCCGCAAATCCAGGCAGGATATTGGAGGCAACAGCGGCTGCCCTGCTATGTGAGGGGATAGCGGGAGAGCTGGCATATGAAAAAACAAAGTCAGTAGATGGAGGAACTTCGTCCTTTCGCATGTTTTTCATTGATGCAGTAAGCCAAATGACGGATGAGAACATAAAGGAGGGAAAAAAGGTTGAAGTTCGATAAAAAATCACTTTTACTATATGCGGTGACAGATTCAAGCTGGGCAAAAGAAAATACACTGGAGGAACAGGTAGAGGAAGCACTGAAAGCAGGTGTCACCTTTCTGCAGTTTCGGGAAAAGGAAATGTCGGAAGATAAAATGCTTTTGCAAGCCGTTCGGATAAAAGAAATAGCCAAAAAATACAACATTCCCTTTGTCATCAATGATAACGTGGAAATTGCTCTAAAATGCGGCGCGGACGGAGTTCATGTCGGACAGGAGGATATGTCAGGGTTTGAGGCGAGAAGGCTGCTTGGTGATGATAAAATCATCGGCGTATCTGTGCAGACCCCTGAGCAGGCAAGGATGGCAGAAAATCAGGGTGCAGATTATCTCGGAGTAGGAAGCGTTTTTAATACACTGACAAAGAAAGATGCGCAGGAAGTTACATTGGAAACATTAAAAGAAATATGTGAATCTGTCACCATCCCGGTTATTGCCATCGGCGGCATTCAGGCAGAGAACATAGTAAAACTGAAAGATACAGGAATACAAGGCATAGCGGTAATCTCTGCAATTTTTGCAGAGAAGGACATCGCAGGAGCTACAAAAGAATTAGTGAAAAAGGTTAAGGATATTGTAAATGAATAAATTGAAAAATGTACAGGGCATCATATTTGATATGGATGGAACACTTATCGATTCGATGCCGATGTGGGAAAATATTGCGTCCGAGTATTTGAAGATAAAGGGATTTACGCCGGAAGAGAATTTAGGAGCAATATTAAAAAAGATGAGTCTCAGGCAGGGAACGGAATATGTGATTGACACGTATTGTATCAAGGAAACGACAGAGAAAATTATAGAGGGCATCAATAAACTTGTGATAGAGAAATATGAAAAGGAGCTTCCGGCAAAGGAGGGAGTTGTGGAGCTTATCAGACGGCTTGCTGAGAAAAAGGTTGCCATGTGTGTTGCAACGGCCTCCGATTATGAAGTTGCAAAACTTTGCTTGGAGCGGATTGGAGTTTTCAACTATTTAAAGGGAGTTTATACCTGTGACCATATCGGGGCAGGAAAAGATGAACCGGCAATTTTTGAGCATGCACTTCGTGAGCTTGGGACGCAAAAGGAAAACACTTATGTATTTGAAGATTCCCTTCATGCTTTGGAGACGGCAAAAAATGCGGGATTTAAGGTAGTAGGAGTATATGATGAGGCCTCCGGAGATGAGGAAGAGAGAATAAGACAAAGGTCGGATTTTTATATTACAACAATGGCCGAGCTATTATAGGAGGATAAAATGAAGAAGGTATTGTCAATTGCTGGCTCTGATTGCAGTGGAGGAGCCGGTATTCAGGCGGATTTAAAAACGATGACGGCAATGAATGTATATGGGATGAGCGTGATTACCGCGCTGACGGCTCAAAATACAACAGGGGTTTACGGTATTGCAGAGACGCCGAAAGAATTTGTGGCAAAGCAAATAGACTGTATTTTTACAGATATTATACCGGATGCTGTGAAAATAGGAATGGTATCTGGCAAGGAGCTTGTTGAAGTAATTGCAGATAAGCTTACGGAATATGAGGCGAAATTTATCGTGCTTGATCCTGTGATGGTGTCTACAAGCGGGAGCCGCCTTTTAGAGGAGGAAGCGGCACAAGCTCTTATGAAGAAGCTTATCCCATGTGCTTATATGATTACACCGAATATTCCGGAAGCGGAGGTACTAAGCGGCTTAAGCATTCGTTCTGCCGCCGATATGATAAATGCTGCAAAAGAAATTGCAAAAGCTTATCAAGGTGCAATTTTGATTAAGGGAGGTCATGGGCAACAAGATGCCAATGATCTGCTTTACATGCAGGGTGAGATAGCGTGGTTTGAGGGAAAGAAAATTGACACGAAAAATACCCACGGAACCGGCTGCACCTTGTCCTCCGCGATTGCCTGCGGACTGGCAAAGGGGTATTCACTGGAAAAAAGTGTGAGAGAGGCAAAGGAATATATCTCGGGAGCATTGGGGGCGGGACTTCAAGTCGGAAAAGGAAACGGACCCCTCAATCATTGTTTTCGGATGGGCTAGGAATAAGGGAATAAATTACACATTTGGTGTATTTTATTCCCTTATTCCCTTGACAAATGCTTTGTATCCTATTATTATCAAAAATAAGAATATTATTAAAAGTAAGAACACTAAGAGAGGAAAGTGACATGAGTAATCAAAATATGATGAGAGTTGTTATGAATGCCACACGACTTAGAATTATTCAGTATCTTACCTTGCACGAAACTGCAACCGCAGGGCAGATAAAGGAGGAGCTGACAGATATTCCGCCTGCAAGCCTTTACCGTCATATCAAGATGCTGGAGGAAGCGAAGCTGATTCATGTGGTGAAAGAGAACAAGGTGAGAGGGACGATGGAGAAAGTATATCAGCTCAACAAAGAAAGTCCCTTGAACGGTGATACCTCGAATAAGGCAATCAATCAGATTGTGCAGTCGGGGCTTTTAAGCATTATGAGCGAGTTTGCAAGATATTTGGACAACGAGGAAAATGACATGAGAAAGGACTTATTGTTTCTTACTACCTCGACGCTTTTATTATCTGATGAGGAATTCATGGAATTTACAGAGGAAATGTCAGCTGCCATTCAAAAGGTAATCAATAACAAAAAGAACGAGGAGCGAAAGGTCAGAAGAATCACCTTTATATCGTCACCATGCGAGGAGTGAGAAAATGATAGATTTCAGGGAATTGATGAAAACAGAGCAGTATGATTTCTTGCGTACAAATGAGAGATTGGGAAAGAGAATCATACTGCTGGGATTAGGAGGCAGTCATGCCTACGGAACGAATAATGACAGCAGCGACATAGATTTCAGAGGTGTCACCTTAAATATGCCGTCTGATTTATTGGGGCTGACAGAGTTTGAGCAATATGAAGATACCAAAACAGATACAGTAATTTATTCGTTTAATAAAATTATCAAGCTGCTGCTGGAATGTAACCCGAATACTTGCGAAATACTGGGCTTGGACGAAGAACAATATTTGATAAAGACTGCTCTTGGTCAGGAGCTGCTGGATAATAGCAGTTTATTTCTTTCGAAGCGGGCCGCAAAATCTTTCGGCGGCTATGCAGGAGCGCAGCTTAGGAGGCTGCAAAATGCCATAGCAAGAGATGCAGTAGTCCAGACAGAAAAGGAACAGCATATTTTAAACTCAGTTAGAAATGCGTTGGAGGATTTTCAGAGAAGATATAATTCTTTTGATAACGGAAGTATCCGGCTGTATATTGATAAGGCGGTGAATACGGAATTAGAGACAGAAATATTTGTAGACGCCGATTATAAGCATCTTCCGCTCAGAGACTATGAAAATATGTGGTCAGTAATGCACACCGTTGTAAAAGAGTATGACAAGATAGGCAAACGAAACAAGAAAAAAGATGACAATCATCTTAATAAACATGCAATGCATTTGATTCGTCTGTTTATGATGGCAATCGATATTCTGGAAAAGGGGCAAATTAGAACAAATAGAAGAGAAGATTTGGAATTATTGCTTAAAATCAGAGGCGGAGGTTTTTTAAAGGAAAATAGAACCTTCGACAGAGAGTTTTATGATATGATTGCAGACTATGAATCAAAGCTGGAAAAGGTGACAAAGGAGAGCGTTTTACCGGATAATCCTGATATGGAAAGGGTAGAAGCGTTTGTGGAATATGTAAATCGAAAGGCAATCGAGGGGGACTATTGATGAGGGATGTATTAAAAGAAATCAAAGAAAAGCTCAAAGAAATAGAAGAAAAAGAAAATGTAAAAATTTTGCTGGCAATCGAGTCGGGAAGCAGGGCATGGGGCTTCGCTTCACCGGATAGTGATTATGATGTTAGATTCATTTATGTAAGAAAACCGGAAGATTATCTGAGACTCGATGAGAAAAAGGATATGATTGAATGGCAGCTTGATGACGTGCTTGACATAAACGGCTGGGATTTAAAAAAGGCACTGATACAGTTTAGGAAAGGAAATGTGACACTGTTTGAGTGGAGCAATTCCACCATTGTATATAAGAAAACGGCTGAGTGGGAACGAATTTATGAGGCTGCAAAGAGCTATTTTTCTATGAAGGCTGGAATTTATCACTATTACGGAACGGCACAGAGTACATATTCTCAATATCTGCAGGACGAACAGGTAAAGTATAAAAAGTATTTTTACGCGTTAAGACCGTTATTAGCGTGCAGATACATTGAAGAATATAAGTGTCCGCCTCCGATATTGTTTGATGATTTGATGAGGCTGGATATGCCGGATGAACTGAGAAGCGGGATAGAGGAATTATTGGAAAAAAAGAAAGTTACCGATGAAAAAGATTTAAATCCTCAGATACCGGTTGTGATTGATTTTATCTCCTCTGAATTAGAAAGACAGAAGGAATTAGTTAATGCAATGAAAGATGATAGAAATAAGGATTGGAATATACTAAATGAAATCTTTTTAAACACGATTGGGAGCGATAGCGAATGAAAATTAACGACTGGAACAAAATTCACGAATATTGTATGAAAAAACCATGTACCTATGAATCAAGACCATTTGGCGAATATCCCATCTGCTACCGCGTATCAGGCAAAATATTTGCCCAGCTTACCCCGCGGGAGGACTGGTTTAAAATTACCTTAAAGACGAATCCTGATTCAGCTGATTTTTACAGGAGTTTGTATCCGGGTGTGGTCGTGCGGGGTTATCATTGCCCGCCGGTGCAGCAGCCATATTGGAATACCATTGAATTGAATGAATTCTCTTTTGATACACTATGCCAAATGATAGATGAGGCGTATGATGAGGTGGTTGGACATTTGACGAAGAAGGAACAGAAAAGGCTGCCGCTTCGCGCTGATTACCGTTTTGTAAAGACTGACGGAACGAATTCTGATTTTGTGATGCTCTGTGAGGAATTGGATGAAAGCATAGACGAGCAGGTGGCAGGCAGATTCGACAGAGAGAAATTTGTGAAGTATAACCAGCTTCAATCTATACACGATGTCATTCTGATTTATAAGGGCGAGGAGATTGTGGGCGGAGGTGCCTATAAGTTCTATGACGAAGAAACCGTTGAGCTAAAGCGTATTTTTTTGCGAAAGGAATACCGTGCGTTGGGACTTGGGAAGGAATTGCTGCTTCGCCTCGAAGCGGATGCAAGAATACAAGGCTTTCGTTATGGAATACTGGAGACAGGAAATGTGCTTAAGGATGCGATAAGATTGTATCAGAAAATGGGCTACAAAGCGATTCCAAACTATGGGCAATATGCAGATATACCGGAGTCACTCTGTATGCAGAAAAAGCTTTAATCAAAGGAGGGAAAGAACATGCTTGAAATCAGGAACCTATCCAAGAGCTACAAAGGAAATAAAAAAGCCGTCGACGGATTAAATCTTACGGTGGACGCCGGAGATATCTTTGGATTTATTGGACATAACGGAGCAGGAAAAAGTACGACGATTAAATCCATCGTCGGTATTCTCGATTTTGAGGAGGGAGAAATTCTCGTAAACGGCAAGTCCGTGAAGGAGTACCCGGCGGAATGTAAAAAAGAGATTGCCTATATCCCGGATAATCCGGATATTTACGAGCACCTGACCGGCATTCAGTATTTGAACTTTATAAGCGACATTTTCCGTGTTTCTCAGAAGGATAGAGAGGAGAGAATTGCGAAATACGCAGATTTATTTGAGATAACCTCTGCGCTTGGAGATTTGGTTTCCTCCTACTCTCACGGCATGAAGCAAAAGCTGGCAATTATTTCGGCACTTCTTCATAAACCGAAGCTTCTTGTTTTGGATGAGCCGTTTGTCGGGCTTGACCCGAAGGCTTCTCTTCAGCTTAAAAACATTATGAAGGAGATCTGCGAGGAGGGGAGTGCCGTATTTTTCTCTACCCATGTTCTCGAGGTGGCAGAAAAGCTGTGCAACAAAATTGCGATTATTTACAATGGAAAGCTTGCTGCCTGCGGTGATACCGAAACCTTGGTAAAGGATACCACATTGGAGAACCTCTTTATGGAGGTGGTTGGCCATGAAAAATAATATTGCTATTTTACTGAAAATCATATTGATCAATCAGTTTAAATTAAATAAGCTGAAGGAGACAAAGGGTTCTGAAAAAGCAAAGTTTGTGATGATTGGCGTGGCAGTTTGTTTTGTCGGAGCGATTCTTGCGCTATACAGCTTTATGCTCGGCTTAGGGCTTGGAGTAATCGGTATCGGAAACGTGATACCCGGCTATGCGATTACGCTGGTCGGTTTGATTACTTTGTTTTTTACAATATTTAAGAGCAACGGCGTATTATTCGGAACAAGAGATTACGAAATGCTTATGTCCCTGCCCGTGAAAACGAGCGAGATTATTGCAAGCAGATTTCTCCATATGTACTTGATGAATACAATATTTGCAGCACTTATCATGCTGCCGCTTGGAATTACCTACTATATATTTGAAAAGCCCCAAGAGATATTTGCGATAATCTGGCTGATTGGAATTCTTTTGTCAACCCTTCTCCCTACCGCACTGGCGGCAATTATCGGTGGTATCATCGCATATATCGCAGCCCACTTTAAATATACGAATGCTGTTGCAACTATTTTTTCCATTGTGTTTGTTATTGGCATTTTAATGTCGTCCTTTTTGCTCGGAGGAGTGGAGGAGAGCGATATTCCAATGATGGAGATTGCAAAGCTCGGAGAATTTATGTCGGATGAGCTGCATAAAATATATCCGATAAGCAGTCTGTTTGACAAAGCGGTAATTAATTATGATATAATTGCTTTAATTCTGTTTGTTGTACTTTCGATAGGACTCTATCTGCTGTTTGTGAAGGTACTTTCACTTCGATATAAGTGGATCAATACAGCCCTCATCACTCACAGGACAAAATCCGATTATAAGCTACAGAGGCTTTCGACTTCCTCCGTGCTGACTGCTTTGTATAAGAAGGAGTTAAAACGTTTCTTTTCCTCCTATTCCTATATACTTAATATGGGAATTGGGGCAGTTATGGCGGTAATGCTCGCGGTTGCGGTATTTATAGCGGAACCTGCAACGATTGAAAAATGGATAGAGATACCAAATGTTCAGCCAATCATTGTGAACATTATCGCTTTTGTATTTTCAACAGTTCTTGCCCTGACCTGCACGACGAGTGTCGCGCTTTCCCTGGAAGGAAAAAATCTTTGGATACTAAAGTCTCTGCCGATTACGACGAAGGCGATTATGGACAGTAAAATATTGGTCAATCTGACTCTGACGCTGCCGACATGTCTGCTGTTTGGAACGCTGATGAACATAAAATTTCAGACAGATATCATAACGAGATGCTTTTTTTATCTGGTGCCGGTTGTCTATTCACTTTTCACAGCGGTATGGGGCATGTTTATCAATACGAGATTTCCAAATTATGAATGGGAGTCAGAGACTGCGGTGATTAAACAGGGATTGTCCTCGATGGTTGGAATGTTGGGCGGTGCTTTGTTTGCCATCGTTCCGATTATAGTGCTTATTGCCCTGCAAAATGTATCGTATCAGCTTATTTCGGGAATTACTATTCTTGTTGTAAGTGCGGCAGGAAGTGTGCTTTATCACCGGCTTGGTACTTATCGATTGTAAAGACGATTAGGAATCAACTGTTACTGGGAAGCTGAGGGCTGACCGTAACAGCAAAAAATATATTGACGGAGGTTATAAGAATGAAATTTAGTGAAATGCCTTATGAAAGAATAGACTTTGAGAAGACAAAGGAACGCTTTGAAAAAATCATGGAGGAGTTTGCCGCAGCAAAGAGCGCTGAGGAGCAATTTGCGGTTCATCAAAAGTATTATGAGCTTGTAAATGAAATTGAGACGATGATTACGATTGCCCATATCAGACATGATATTGATACAAAGGATGAGTTTTATGATGGGGAGCAAAATTATTATGATGAGATATCCCCTAAAATCCATAATATGCAGGTAAGCTATGCAAAACTAATGTATGACTCACCTTACCGCCCATACTTGGAAGAAAAGATAGGAAAGGTTGCCTTTAAAAACATTGAAATCAGCTTAAAGGCATTTGATGAGAAGATAATCGGGCTTATGCAGGAGGAAAATACGCTGACCTCCGCTTATGATAAGCTTATTGCGGGAGCGGCTATTGACTGGGACGGTGAGGCATTAAACCTCTCTCTGCTTCGAAAATATCTGACCGATAAAGACAGAGAAGTAAGACAGAGAGCATATGATAAATACTGTGAGTTTTTTGAGGCGAATGCAAAGGAACTAGATGATATTTATGATAAGCTTATCAAAAACCGTACGCAGCAGGCAAGAGAGCTTGGCTATGAAAATTATCTAGAGCTTGGCTATTACCGTATGCAGCGAAACTGCTATGATAAGGCGATGGTAGAAAACTTTAGGGATCAGGTAAAAGAGTACTTTGTGCCATTTGCAGAGCAGTTACATGAGCGAAGGAGAGAACGTCTGGGACTTGAGAAGCTGTCCTATATCGATGAGGCGGTTTCCTTTTTAAACGGAAACCCAATGCCTGTCGGAACACCGGAGGAAATCATGGCAAACGGCCAGCGTATGTACAGTGAACTTTCGCCGGAGACGAAGGAGTTTTTTGACTTCATGACGGAAAACCAGCTTTTTGATGTGCTTGGCAGAAAGACGAAGAAGGCAGGCGGCTATATGACTTACCTTCCGTTATACAAGGCACCTTTTATTTTCGCCAATTTTAACGGAACGAGCGGCGATATTGACGTAATCACACATGAATGCGGTCATGCATTCCAAGGCTATTTGGCGGGTAAAGATCCGATTAAAGAGCATGCGGATATCACGATGGAAACCGCTGAGATTCATTCCATGTCGATGGAGTTTTTCACAGAGCCGTATATGGAAATGTTTTTCGGGGACAGGACGAAGGATTATCTGTCCATGCACTTGGAGGAAGCGGCAGCGTTTATTCCTTACGGCTGTATGGTAGACGAATTTCAGCATATTATGTATGAAAACCCTGATTTGACAAGTGAGCAGAGACACGCAGAGTGGAGCAAGCTTGAAAAAATTTATCGTCCGCATATGGACTATGCGGGAAGCGCTTTCTTTGAAAAGGGCGGCTTTTGGCAAAAACAGCTTCATATATACGATTATCCGCTTTACTACATTGATTATTGCATTGCACAGACTTGTGCATTCCAGTATAAGGCTTGGATGGATGAGAACTTTGAGGAAGCGTGGGAGAGCTATCTAAAGCTTTGCAAGCTGTCGGCAAGCGATTTCTTCACGAATATGGTGAAGGAGGTCGGCTTAAAGAGCCCGTTTGAGGATGGCTGTATGGAGGAGATTGTAGAGAAGCTTTCACAGAAGATACAGTAATTATAAGAACAAAGAATGTATCATTATGAAGAAAAAAGCTGTCGGTAATTTAATGCCTGACAGCTTTTTTTGATGAAAAAATATGTAAAAAGAATAAAATTGTAAAACTAATTATTAAGAAAGTATAATAAATATTGCAAATATTGACAATAAAACCCAGAAAGCTTACAATTTAAGAAAAATAGAAAATCAGGAGGCGGGTTATGCTAAATTCATTAAAGGTCAGGGCAAAAATATTTTTACTTTCATTTTTATTAATTGCTTTTTTATTGATTGTCACGGTAATGACACTTTTTAATTACAAATATGCAAATGATGAGATACATTCCTTGTATGTGAATAATTTAATGCCGATTGAAATTGGAGGAGACTTGCGTACGCAGACAAGAGCTATCCATGCCGATTTGTATTCGATTATTCTTGCCAAAGACGGTGCAGACATTACAGCGACCTTTGATGATATTAGTAAGAGAAGAGAGACGGTAGCGGAGGATATGTCAAAACTCAGGGCGGAAATGACGAGTGAGACACAGGCAGCGATGTTTGCTGATGTGGAAACTGCTTTGACTAACTGGAATGAGCTTTTGGAAACCACATTAGGATATTTGCAGGATGGAAAAAAGGATGAGGCGTATGAGTACTTTACGGCAAATATATCCGTGCTGGAAAGTTATCAGACGACGGTCAGAGATTTGAATACCTATAATGGGGAGCTGGCAGATAACAAGACGCTTAATAATTATAACTTATATACGAAAACCATCGTGCAGTCAATCGGTATTATCGTGTTTATCATTCTTATGGCAATTGTGATAACCATTCTTATCAGCAATAATATAACAAAGGCATTAAAGGTATATGTTGCTTATTTAAAGACGCTGGCAACTGGAGATTTTTCTCTCACAAGCTCGGATGAATATACAAAACGCAAGGATGAAATAGGTGAGCTTGCATTGGCGGTACATACGATGCAGGATTCGGTCAGAGAACTGCTGACGAATGCCCAAAAAGAAATTCATGTTATTTACGATGTTGTGGGAGAGGTAAATTCACAGTTTAAGGAATTAAACGATTCTGTGGAAGGAGTGTCTTCTACGACGGAGGAGCTTGCTGCGGGAATGGAGGAGACGGCGGCATCCACTGAGGAAATGTCTGCAACCTCCGTAGAAATCACAGATGCGGTTCAAAATATCACGCAGAAGTCAAAAGAGGGCGAGGCGCGAGCGAAAGATATTTACGAGCGGGCTGCCGAGGCAAAAGCAAGAATTAAGACTTCACAGGAGATAGCCGATAAACTGATTAAAAATGCAAAAGAAAATATGGGTCAGGCAATTGCATCTGCAAAAGTGGTGGAGGAGATTAATGTTTTGTCCGATGCAATCTTAAAGATTACTTCACAGACAAATTTGCTTGCGTTAAATGCTTCGATTGAGGCGGCAAGAGCAGGGGAAGCAGGAAAGGGTTTTGCGGTTGTTGCCGGAGAAATCGGCTCGCTGGCTGAACAGTCACAGAGCACGGTCGTTCAGATTCAAAATGTGACAAATGAAGTAAAGGCGGCGGTGGAATCTCTGACAAAGAACGGAAAAGATTTACTGGCTTACGTCTCAAAAGAGGTTGCAGAGGACTATGTGATGATAGGAGAGGTTTCCGAATCTTACAGTGAGGACGCAGAGTATCTGGATACTTTGGTGAAGGATTTCAATGAGGCATCAAAGAATATTTCTTATTCCATTGAAGAGATGGGCAAGGTAATCGAGGGTGTAACGATTGCCGCCAATGAAGGTGCCACCGGAACAACGGATACGGCAGCAAGAGTGGGAGAGATTATGGAAATGTCCGGCAATGTGCTGAAGCTAATGGAGCAGACCCAAGAAAGCAGCAAGAAAGTCCAGGAAGAGATATCAAAGTTTGTAGTTTAATTAAACTGACGGATTAGATTTTGAACAGAATAAATACAAAAAAGAATGGGAATAACTAAAGGTTGTTCCTATTTTTTATATTATAGAAAATCGCTTTGTATTTAAGAAAATAAAATAGTAAAAGTTACTATTATTGTTATTGACAAACCCAAAGAGTGATGTTACAATATTTACAAGTTAGAAGCAACTAACAAAAAATAAGATAAATTTAAAAGGAGGTTTTTATTATGTCATTAATCAATAAGGAAATAGGGGATTTTTCAGTTCAGGCGTATGTAAACGGAGAATTTAAGAAGGTGGATAAGGAAGATGTGTTAGGAAAATGGTCTGTATTCTTCTTTTACCCGGCAGATTTTACTTTTGTGTGCCCGACTGAGTTAGAAGATTTAGCAAACAAATATGAGGAGTTCAAGGGAATTAATTGTGAGATTTACAGTGTTTCCTGCGATACTCATTTCGTTCATAAGGCATGGCATGATGCGTCTAAGACCATTCAGAAAATCAGCTATCCGATGCTTGCAGACCCGACAGGAAAGCTTGCAAGAGATTTTGAGGTTATGATCGAGGAGGATGGACTTGCAGAAAGAGGAAGCTTTATTGTAAATCCAGAAGGCAAAATCGTAGCCTATGAAGTAATTGCCGGAAACGTGGGAAGAAATGCAGATGAGTTATTCAGAAGAGTACAGGCATCCCAGTTCGTGGCAGAGCATGGTGATCAGGTGTGCCCGGCAAAGTGGCAGCCGGGAGCAGATACCTTAAAGCCAAGCCTTGATTTGGTAGGTTTAATCTAAATATAAATTATTATGAGCTTTGCTCACACTTTGCGCCCGAGCGGGTGGCGTCGCAATGACTTCCACTCCGCTAGGTGCGCATATAGCTTCTGACATAGGATATCTCCTACATCGGAAGCAAATAACCCCGTCTCACCATGAGCCGGGGTATTTTAAAAAGGAGAAATAGATATGAGCGAAAAAAAAGAGTTATATGATTTGGTTGTTGTAGGTGCCGGTCCGGCAGGGCTTTCTGCTGCAATCTATATGGCAAGAGCAAAATACCGTGTATTAGTGATAGAAAAAGAAAAAATCGGTGGTCAGATTACAATCACCTCCGAGGTAGTCAATTACCCGGGAATCGAGAGCACAAGTGGAAAAGAATTAACGGATGGCATGAAAGCGCAGGCGGATTCTTTTGGAGCTGAGTTTGCCTATGCGGAGGTGCTTGATATGGAGTTAGAATCCGATATCAAGGTGATACACACGACAAAGGGCGATTATGAGGCTCTTGGTGTCATCCTTGCCGTTGGTGCAAACCCGCGTAAGCTTGGATTTAAAGGCGAGAAAGAATTTCAGGGAAGAGGGGTTGCTTACTGTGCAACCTGTGACGGCGAATTTTTTACTGGAATGGATGTGTTTGTCATCGGAGGAGGCTTTGCGGCAGTGGAAGAAGGGATTTTCCTTACAAAGTACGCAAAACACGTCACAATGATTGTCAGAGAAGAGGATTTTACCTGCGCCAAAATGGTTGCGGATGAGGTGAAGGGAAGGAATGATATCACCGTCAACTTTAACACGGAGGTTGTGGAAGTAAACGGCGACGGCATGGTGAATTTTGCCCGGTTTAAAAATAACCAGACCGGCGAGGAATGGACCTACGAAGGCGGAGAAAACGGAGCCTTTGGAGTGTTTGTTTTTGCGGGCTATGTGCCGAATACAAAGTGGCTCCCGGAGCTTATCGAGAAAAACGAGCAGGGCTATATCATAACGGATGCCAATCAAAAAACGAATATCGCGGGAGTTTACGCGGCAGGAGATGTTTGCATCAAAAATCTGCGTCAGGTAGTAACCGCTGTATCAGACGGTGCAATTGCGGCAACTTCCTTAGAAAAACATGTTTCTGAAATACATCACAAGCTGGATATCCCGGAGCTTATCGTGAACAAACCAAACCCGGAACGTGTAAAGCAAGTGAAGGAAGAAAATACAGCAAAGGAGAGCGAGAGCAACGGATTTTTAAGTGCAGAAGTAAAAAATCAGCTATCCGGTGTATTTGCAAAATTCCAAAACAAAGTGATTTTAAAAGCGTGGCTGGATGACAGTGCCTTATCAGGCGAGATAAAAGGCTTCTTGGAGGAAATACAGGATTTAAGCGATAAAATTGAATGGATTGTACCGGAAAAAGAAGAGAGCGAGCGCATTCTTCCGGCAATTGAATTATGCTATGAGGATGGAAGAAGCAGCGGAATATCCTTCCATGGAGTACCGGGTGGACATGAAATCAATTCCTTTGTCGTGGCGCTCTACAATGTTGCGGGTCCGGGACAGGAAATTGAGCCGGAGATAAAGAAAGAGTTGACAAAGATTGAGAAAGATATCAATATTAAGGTGATGGTATCCCTATCCTGTACGATGTGTCCGGAAACGGTTATGGCGGCTCAAAAAGCAGCGTCGGTCTCCGAGCATATTGAAGCGGAAATGATTGATTTGATGCACTATCCGGAGCTAAAGAAAAAATATCAGGTGATGAGTGTTCCTTGCATGGTGATCAATGATGAGGTTGTGCACTTTGGCAAAAAGGGCATACAGGAAGTCGCGGATATTATCACAAAAATAGCAGGATGAAAAACTGCTTAAAGCGAAAGGTGTTTTGAGATGCAAAAAGAAATTTACTTGGCAGGCGGCTGCTTTTGGGGAACAGAAAAATATCTTCAGGAAATCAAAGGGATTGTTCAGACGGAGGTAGGCTATGCCAACGGGACAACAGAAAATCCCACCTATGAGGAGGTTTGCCACAACAATACAGGCCATGCAGAAGCGGTAAAGGTTTTGTATGATGACAGCCAAATCAGCTTGGAGGAAGTTCTGAATTTGTATTATGATGTGATTAATCCGGTCAGCGTAAACCGTCAGGGCGGTGATGTGGGAACACAGTACCGAACGGGCATTTATTATGTGGATTCGAAAGATGAACCGGCGATACAGGCATCGATACAAAAGCTTCAGCAAAGCTATAAGGAGAAAATTGCAATCGAGGTAAAGCCGCTTTCCAATTACAGCAAAGCGGAGGAATACCACCAGAAATATCTGGATAAAAATCCGAACGGATATTGTCATATCGGAGCGGATAAATTTGAGCTGGCAAAAAAATATAATCGCTAAGATACAAGAACAAAGCGGGCAAGTCCGCATCAACTCCTTAATCCCTTACTTGCGAGGGACTTGGCTGCTTTGCTCGCTCGTAGAAATTTTCTATCATATAAAAAGTATAAAAGAAATATAAAAAACGTTGCTTTCAGGCTTAAAACCTATGCATATGTGGTATAATGATAAAAAGGTGTGAGCTTTGCTTACACTCCGTGTCCGAGCGGGTTGCGAAGCAGCCGCTTCCTTTCTGCGAGATGCGTATTTTGGCACGAATTTGCATAGGAGGATGAAAGTATGGAAACATTTCAAGAATTGTATCAATATGTAGTAAAATCTGCAATGAATGACGAACTGGATAAAATGGAAGGTCTGGAAAAGGAGTATGATCCTCACCAGCTTGATTGTCTGTTAAATCCTACGAAACATCCGCTTGTAATTCAGACGGGAAAATGTGAATGTTCCGATGAATCCCAAAGCGAATGTATCAAGAGATGTCCCTTTGATGCAATCAGTATAAAACCAGAAGGCGGAATTGTCATAGATTCTGATCTTTGTATGGGCTGTTCGGAATGTATTGACGGCTGTGCGGGAGAAAAGCTGCGGGCAAGCACAGATATTATTCCGGCATTAAAGAGTATCCGCTCTGCAAAGGGGCTTGTCTATGCCATGATAGCGCCCGCATTTCTTGGACAATTCAGTGCTGAGGTAACTCCGGGCAAACTTCGTACCGCAATGAAAAATATAGGCTTTGACGGAATGGTGGAGGTTGCTTTATTTGCAGATATATTGACGCTTAAGGAAGCACTTGAATTTGATAAAAATATTCAAGAGGAAAGCGATTTCCAGCTTACGAGCTGCTGCTGTCCTATGTGGATTGCTATGATTAAGAAGGTTTACAATGAGCTTATGCCTCATGTGCCGGGGTCAGTATCACCGATGATTGCCTGTTCAAGAACAATCAAGGTGCTTCATCCGGAAGCAATCACTGTATTTATCGGACCTTGTCTTGCCAAGAAGGCAGAGGCGAGGGAGAAAGATTTGGCTGGTGATGTAGATTTTGTACTGACCTTTCAGGAAATGCAGAATATATTTGAAGCCTTTGACATTCATCCCGAAGATATGGAGGAGAGCGACAAAGATCATTCTTCAAAAGCAGGCAGAATTTATGCCCGAGCGGGCGGAGTAAGTGAAGCGGTTGCCAATACGGTAAAGAGCATCAGCCCGAACCGAAAAATCAGTGTGAAGACACAGAAAGCGGATGGTGTTCCGGCATGTAAGGCGATGATGACGGAGCTGATGGAAGGAAAGACAAATGCCAACTTCTATGAAGGAATGGGCTGCAGAGGCGGCTGTGTAGGCGGTCCAAGGTCCATCACGAGCGTGGAGGAGGGAACGAAAGCGGTCAATGAATATGCGGAGGCAGCTACCTATCAGCATCCGGCTGAAAATCCATATGTAATCGAACTGCTGCATCGTCTGGGCTTTGATACGATAGAGAGTCTTTTAGAGAACTCTGATATCTTTACACGCCAGTTTTAAGAATGGTTCACATAAATAATAAGCGTTAAGCGTATAATAGTTTTTGTATGAAAGGACAATTTAAATATATTTATTTAAATTGTCCTATATTTATATTGACAAAGTAGGAATTATTTAATATGATAAATATCCTATCGAAACGATAGGTTGATTTATTCATAGACTGGCGAAAACTAGCATAAGAAACTATAAACAAAACAATCTGTGTCGCACAAGGAGGTAATTTATGTTAGATAAAATGAGAGATGATGAAAATCATTATAAAAACCTGGTTGATGGAAAATGGATAGATGGAAATGATAATAAAACGATCACAATCTATTCTCCGATTGACGGCAGTGAGCTTGGAAGTGTGCCGGCTATGGCAAGTGAAGATGTAGACCTTGCAATTGAGACGGCAAAGCAGGCGCAAAGGCACTGGAGAAATGTAACAATAGATGAAAAGGCAGAGATACTTTATAAGACGGCGAAAATTCTTCTCACACAAAAAGAGGAATTGACGGACCTGATGATGAAGGAAATTGCAAAAGATAGAAAAAGCTGTGCGAGCGAGATAGAAAGAACGGCTGATTTTATCCGTTTTACAGCGGATACGGCAAAAAACATATCGGGTGAAAGCATTCCGGGAGACAGCTTCCCGGGGGTAAAAACGAATAAAATTTCTATGGTAAAGAGAGAACCGTTAGGAGTTATACTGGCAATTTCACCTTTTAATTATCCGGTTAATCTGGCGGCATCCAAGATAGCACCGGGCTTGATGGCGGGAAATTCCATTGTCCTAAAACCGGCATCTCAAGGCAGCTTATGCGGTTTATATTTGGCGAGAGTGTTCCAAGAGGCAGGGGTTCCTGCCGGAGTGCTGAATACGGTGACCGGAAGAGGCAGTGAAATAGGAGATTACATCACAACGCACCGGGGAATTAACTTTATTAATTTTACCGGTAGTACAGAGGTAGGCAAACATATTTCCGAGATTACAAGCATGGTTCCTCTTTTGATGGAGCTTGGCGGAAAGGATGCGGCTATTATTTTAAAGGACGCTGACCTTGACTTGGCAGCTACCAATATCGTGGCAGGCGGATATTCTTATTCCGGACAGCGCTGTACGGCAGTAAAACGAATCCTTGTCATAGATGAAGTGGCAGATACGCTGGTTGAAAAGATTGTTTCGAAGATGGAGACGTTAAAAGTGGGAAATCCGTTGGAACAAGATGTAGATATTGTTCCGTTGATCAGCGAAAAAGCAGCGGACTTTGTTTGCGAGTTGATTGATGATGCGAAAGAAAAGGGTGCAAAGCTCTTAGTAGGAGGAACAAGGGAAGGAAATCTGATTGCTCCTACGCTGTTTGACAATGTGACAACCGATATGAGAATTGCATGGGAAGAGCCGTTTGGTCCGGTTTTACCGATAATCCGTGTTAAGAGTAAGGATGAGGCAATACAGATTGCAAACGACTCCGAATATGGGCTTCAATCTGCGGTATTCACAAGCAACATCAATGAAGCGTTTTATGTGGCAAACCGCTTGGAGGTTGGAACCGTACAGGTCAACAACAAAACGGAAAGAGGACCGGATCATTTCCCATTCCTTGGTGTAAAATCTTCCGGTATCGGAACACAGGGAATCCGTTATTCGATTGAATCGATGTCGAGACCGAAGGCAACAGTAATTAATCTATATGAGCAGGGTGAAGATTAGATAATTACAAGCACCGAAGATGTAAAATTTCATCTTCGGTGTTTGTAATTTCCACAATTTTTATATAAAAATTTTTATCTACATATCTTCTACAAATAAATGAATTAACATAGAGACAAGTAAGCAAACAATTCATTTGTAAAGGAAGGAAAAGAAAATGGCGAAGGTGAAAAACAACAATAACAAGAACAACAAATCAAAGAAATTACCGATTTTATACCTTGTGGCAGGACTTTTGATTGTAGTGGTGATTGCCACCTCGTTTTTGAAAAATGGAAATGATACAAAACAGACGGCAGATGGAAAAACAGAGACAACAACAGCAGAAGTATCGGAAAATGGTGATTTGATAATTCCGGTTGCTGCTGTTTCAGACAAAGCAAGCTTTTATGAGTATGATGTGGACGGAACCAAGCTTGAGGTGATGGCAATCAAGGCATCTGACGGTACAATAAGAACAGCATTTAACACCTGTCAGGTATGCTATAGCTCCGGCAGAGGCTATTATGAGCAAGACGGTGATGCACTGATATGCCAAAACTGCGGAAACCGTTTCTCGGCAGATGATGTGGAAGTGACAAGGGGCGGCTGCAATCCTGTTCCGATTCCGGAAGAGAATAAGACAACAGATGATACCAATATCATCATAAGTCAAGATTATTTAAAGAGTGCAAAAGAGCTGTTTGAAAACTGGAAGTTATAATAATTTTGCAAAAGGACAGTGAAATTCAGGAAGTCATACAGAAGAGAAAACCAAATTCGACAGTGTAATACAAGAAATGAAAGCTGATAGGTTGCAGTCGGCTTTCATTTTTTTGTATAAGGGGATTTCTCTGTATAATATCTAAATCCTTAACGAGGTATTTCACGAGTTTAGTATTTATGGTATTATATAAGGAAGCATAGCATAGGACATGGTAACTATGTAGGAATAAAAAACGAGGTTATTATATGACGGATACAACAGCAAAGAAAAAGAGACTTTCCAAAAAGAAAATAATTTTATCTTCCATTGCATTAGTTTTATTTATTCTGGTCATAGGAGTGGTAAAATATTTAACTTTTTGCCTGCCTGCGGATGAGGAGGCACTTGCGGCAATGGTCACAAATGAAGAAGTAATCGTGGAGGAAATCGGGAATACGATTGTATTTACTCCGATAGACCAGACTCCGACGATTGGATATATTTATTATCCGGGTGGGCAGGTGGAGCCGGAAAGCTTTGCTTATGCAGCAAGTGAGATCGCAAAGAGCGGTATTAAAGTTATTATACAGAGGATGCCTTTTAATCTTGCCATGTTTGGTAAGGATAGGGCATTTGATGTGATGGATACTTATACGGATATTGAGGAATGGTATATCGGTGGCTTTTCCCTTGGCGGCGTTTCTGCCTGTATGGCAGCTTCCGAGAATATGGAGGCTTTTGAAGGAGTCATATTATATGCAAGCTATACAACAGAAAGCTACTCACTGGCAGACAGCGGATTGAAGGTATTAAGCTTGTCGGGAAGCAATGATGGTCTGGCAACACCGACAAAGATTGAAAACGGCAAAGAATTTTTACCGGAGGATACGGTTTACATACAAATATCAGGAGGAAACCATACCCAGATGGCGATTTACGGGGAGGGCGACTTGCAAAAGGGAGACAATGAAGCGGGATTGAGCCGTATGAAGCAGCAGGAAATTCTGGTGGAAGAAACGAGTGATTTTATATTACAGGAGGGAGCGGCGGTGAATTAGACAGGCCGATATGAAAATGCCATGAATACCAACGAATTAAAATGTTTTGCCGCAGTATATGAAGAAAAGAGCATCAATCAGGCTGCCCAGAGGCTGTTTATTACGTCTCAAGGACTGAGCAGAATGATAAAAAATTTGGAGACCAAGCTGGATACCACCTTGTTTGAACGAAGTCAAAAGGGAGTTATACCGACTCAAAGTGCCGAATTTTTGTATGAGAGGGTAAATCTTTTAATTAACCAGCTTGATAATATTGAGGAAGGACTTCGGCAGTTAGAGCTAAAAAACAGGGTGCTTCGCATTGCATGTGCTAGAGGAGTTTTAAATGCCCTGTCCTTTCAGTTGATTTTGGACTTTATCAAAAGCCATCCCCAGATTGAAGTGGAATGGGCAGAGTATGCAAATGATAAGGTAAAGGAAATGATTGCCGGCTATAAGGCTGATGTGGGAATCGTGGTCGGAAAAAGCAAAGAGAGAGAGTTTCTGGAGCGGCAAATTGCAAGCAGGGAGATTATTTTGACGGTCTATGAGGGCCATCCCTACTATGATAAAACAGAAATCAGCATTGCAGACTTAAAGAACGAAAAAATCCTCATTTTGAATGAAGAATTTCGAGTTTATCATGAATTTAAGCAGGGCTGTATGGAAAACGGCTTTGAGCCCCAGATTGTGGCGAAGACGGTGGACAGCCATTTCTTATATAAATTGTGTAAGTTGAAGGTAGGCATCGGAGTACTGATTGACTTTTCAACGGAGGATTTTAATTTGAAAGGGGTCAAGGTCATTCCCTTGAAAGAAAAAATCAAATGGAATATTTATCAGATCTCAAACAGGCAAAACCAAGACTTCACAAATATCAAAATTTTTCAGGAGTATTTGAATAAAAAAGCATAGGTTTAGTCAAAGTTTACGAATGGAATGTTAAAAAATTGTCATAATTGAATAACAACAATTTGTTGGAAGGTGTGAAGGATTTGTTGATAGTCATTCACACCTTTTATCTATTATAATATTGTTAAAAATTAAACAATATTTTAGAAGGAGATTGATACGATGACAAAAAAATACCCCCATCTTTGTAAACCGATTAAAATCGGAAAAGTAACCTTTCGAAACAGAATGTTTTCAGCACCTATGGGAGGAACGGATATAACCGCCGACTGCTGTATCGGAAGAGGCTCCACTGCCTTTTATGAATTAAGAGCCAAAGGCGGAGCCGGAGCCGTTACGGTAAGTGAATGTATGGTACATCCGGAAACAGACGGTTCTCATGCTTATCATTTGGACTTGACTACCCCGGGTTCCCTTTCCGGCTTTACCTATACCGCAGATGCCATCAGAAGGCACGGAGCAATCGCAAGCGTGGAACTGTCTCATTCCGGACAATATGCGGGTACCTATTTGACGGATAAGGATAAGAAGAAAGGAATGGCACAATACGGTCCAAGCGCAGGTGTCCGTCCGGACGGATTGGAGGTAAAGGAACTTCCTGTTGAAATGATTGCAGATATTGTCAAGGCATACGGAAATTGTGCCGGCTTGGCAAAGCGTGCAGGTTTTGAGATGGTCATGGTTCACGGCGGACATGGCTGGCTCATTAACCAGTTTCTATCTCCTTATTTTAATCATAGAACCGATGAGTACGGCGGAAGTCTTGAAAACAGAGTCCGTTTTGCAAGAGAGGTGTTAGACAGCGTCAGAGAAGCGGTGGGAGAAGGTTTTCCGATTGAATTTCGTATGAGCGGCTCCGAGTTTTTTGAGGGTGGCTATACCCTTGAGGACGGAGTGGAAATTGCAAAATTGCTGGAGGATAAAATTGACTTATTGCATGTTTCTGCCGGAACTTATCAAAGAGGGTTTGCCACAACGCATCCGTCTATGTTCCTTCCTCATGGCTGCAATGTCTATCTTGCCGCGGAAATTAAAAAGCATGTGACGATTCCGGTTGCTACAATCGGAGGCTTGAATGACCCTGCCATGATGGAGGAAATTATCGCATCAGGTAAGGCGGACGTCGTTGAGATGGCAAGAGCCTTGCTGGCAGACCATGAATTGCCAAGGAAGATTATGAGCAATCAGGATGAGAAAATAGTGAAGTGCTTACGCTGCTTTACCTGTATGGCAGAGCGCGCAATGACCTCCACGAGAAGATGTACGGTAAACCCGCTGATTGGAAGGGAACTGGACGGAACAGAAATCGTGAAAAGCTCCAATCCACGTAAAGTGCTAATTGCAGGAGGAGGTCCGGGAGGACTGGAAGCGGCGATTACTGCGGCAAAGAGGGGACATCAGGTTATTCTTTGTGAAAAATCAAACGAACTTGGCGGTATATTAAAGGGAGAACAGGCAATCCCGTTTAAATATGAAATGTATGAGCTTGGCGTGACACTTGCAAAACAGGCAGTGGAGGCAGGAGTAGAAATCCGGTTAAATACGAAAGTAACGGCGGAATATGCCGAGAAGGAAGAGGCAGACACACTGATTATTGCCATAGGGTCAGAACCTCTTATTCCGCCGGTTGAGGGGATTACAGGAGAAAATGTTGTTGTCGTGAATGATTACTATCTGGAAAAAGATAAGGTAGGAGACAGTGTAGTTGTTATCGGCGGTGGCTTGGCAGGATGTGAAGCGGCAATTCATCTTGCAGAGGAAGGAAAAAAGGTAGAGCTGGTAGAGATGCGTTCGGAACTTGCCATTGATGCGAATATCAGACATCGTCCGATTCTTTTGAAGAAGGTAGAGGAGCTGGTGACGGTTCATAATCAGTATAGGGCACTTAAAATTACAGAGGAAGGCGTTTTGTGCCTGAATGAAAAAGGGGAAGAAGAGCTTGTTTTAGGAAAATCCGTTATCTGTGCGGCAGGACAGAGAGCATTGACGGGCGAGGCTGAAAAATTGCTTAATTGTGCTCCTTATGTCGCTCAAATCGGCGACTGTGTATGTCCGTCCACGATTACCACAGCAGTTTATCAAGGCTATCATGCAGCACTTGATATTTAATATAGAAGTGAACGTTTTTTCACAGAGGTAACTTATATACATAAATCAGGAGGAGAAAAGATGAATTATCAAAGAAAAAGATGGGTGGTATTAATTGCAAGCTGTCTCATCAACTTATGTATCGGCTCTTTATATGCATGGAGCGTATTTGCGGCTCCTATGGCAAATCACTTGGGAGTGGAGCCGGGAAATCTGGCAATTATATTTACAATCACAAACGCAGTAGGACCCATAACCATGATTGCCGGCGGAAGAATCAATGATTTATTGGGACCGAAATGGGTTATTTTTACAGGAGGAATTGTGTACGGAGCAGGCTTTATCATAAGCAGCTTCAGCAATTCCATGACAACATTAGGAATCGGTTATGGAATCGGATGCGGTCTTGCCATGGGAATGATCTATGGCTGCACGATTAATAATTCTATAAAATTTTTCCCGGATAAACGAGGTTTAATAGGCGGTATCGCAACGGCCACCTTTGGCTTTAGCTCCGTGCTTATGCCTCCGATTGTGAATTCCATGATTAATAAGATTGGAGTATTATTGACATTCCGCTATGTTGGAATTGCCTTCTTAGTCATTATTTGTCTTTGTGCGTTTTTGATTGAGAAATGCCCCGAGGGCTATATGCCGGAAAACTGGAAGGGAAGCAATCATAAAACGCAAAAGAAAACAATGGAAAAAAGCTGGAGAGAAATGCTCAAAGACCCTATGTTTTACTTGATGTTCTTTATGCTTATATGCGGAGCATTTTACGGACTTATGATTATTTCACAGGCATCGCCTCTTGCGCAGAATCTGATTAAGGTAACGCCGGCAACAGCAGCCGTTTGTGTATCTGTGCTGGCACTGTTTAATGTAGGCGGACGTATCTGTGCAGGCTTCTTATCTGATCTGATAGGACGGGTAAACACCTTATTTGCCATGCTGATACTTTCTATTTTGGCATTAGGGCTGTTGATTACCTGTGGCGAAGGAGATTTGACTAAATTTATGGTTGGTATTTCTTTTATCGGTGTATCATTCGGAGCTTTTATGGGCGTATTTCCGGGCTTTACGGCAGACCAATTCGGAGCGAAAAACAATAGCGTGAATTATGGAATTATGTTTATCGCTTTTGCTCTTGCCGGTGTATTCGGTCCGATTATTTTGAAAAATATGTACAGTACTTATGGTGTTTATACCAATGCCTTTTTAATCGGAATCGTATTTGCTGTGGCAGGCTTGATTTTAGCGCTTGCTTACCGTATTTTTAACAAGAAAATTAATGAATATTAATGAATAAAGAAATCTTTTATTTCAAAAGCCGCAGCCTTTTATAAAATAAAAAGCTGTGGCTTTTGCTTTTATTCATAATATATACAAAGTGTGTTTTGCATACTTTCTATTATTAGAAAAATGTGATAATATAGTAATATTGGAGTGGATTGTTAAAAAAATACATGGGGAGAAAGGCGCAAAATGAATGTAAAAGAACAAGTGCTGAAAAAGTATTTCGGATATACGCAATTTCGTACAGGACAGGAAATTTTAATAGACGGCATATTGGCAGGGCAGGATACCTTCGGAGTTATGCCTACCGGGGCAGGAAAATCTCTTTGCTACCAAGTCCCCGCATTATTGCTAGAAGGAATCACATTAGTTATTTCACCTCTTATATCTCTTATGAAGGACCAGGTCGGTGCCTTAAATCAAGCAGGAATTCATGCAGCTTATCTAAACAGTTCCCTTACCGTAAATCAGTATTATAAAGCCTTGGAATATGCAAAGCAGGGTGTATATAAGATTATTTATGTGGCGCCGGAGCGGCTTATGACGGAGGAGTTTTTAAACTTTGCAAAGAGTGTGACTATCTCCATGATCAGCGTGGATGAGGCTCACTGTATCTCGCAGTGGGGACAGGATTTTAGGCCGAGCTATTTAAAAATTATGGATTTTGTGGAGCAGCTTGATAAGAGACCGATTATCAGTGCATTTACCGCCACGGCGACAAAGGAAGTAAAAGAGGATATTGTCAATATTTTAAAGCTTGAATCACCGACTCTTTTAACGACAGGCTTTGACCGTGATAATTTATCTTATACGGTGCAGACGGGAAAGGACAAGTTTGCGGCAGTGGAAAAATATCTCGAAGATAACCCGGATAAAAGCGGAATTATTTACTGCCTGACAAGAAAGACGGTCGAGGAAGTATACGAAAAGCTTTCAAAAAAGAACATTGCGGTGACCAAGTACCATGCGGGACTAGGCGACAAAGAGAGAAAAGAAAATCAGGATGATTTTATCTATGACAATAAGCCGCTGATGGTTGCGACAAATGCGTTTGGAATGGGAATTGACAAGTCGAATGTCCGCTTTGTCATTCATTATAATATGCCGAAAAATATTGAGAGTTATTATCAGGAGGCCGGAAGAGCGGGCAGAGACGGTGAGCCGTCGGAGTGTATTTTGCTGTATTCACCTCAGGACGTGGTGATGAACCAGTTTTTTATTGATCATAACCGTGATAATACGGAGCTGAATGAAGCAGAACTTGAGGTGATTAAGGAGCGCGACTACGAGCGGCTAAAGAAAATGACTTATTACTGCATCACAAATGAATGTCTGCGCGATTATGTGCTGCGGTATTTCGGAGAATATGGTGCCAATTACTGCGGAAACTGCTCAAATTGCCTAAATCAGTACGAGACTGTTGATGTGACAGACGTCGCACGAGGACTGATTGGCTGTGCATCTGCCTGCAGGCAAAGATATGGTGTCAATGTGATTATCGACACGGTACACGGCGCAAATACCGCAAAAATAAGACAGTACCGCATGAATGAGAACGCGCATTATGGTGAGCTTGCAAAGACACCGACTTATAAGCTTCGTCAGGTGATGAATTATCTGCTTCTAAATGAATATCTGAGTGTGACAAATGACGAGTATATGATTGTGAAGCTGACGGAGAAATCAAAGGCTGTCATGGAAGAGGAAGAGAGCCTTACCATGAAAATGGCGAAGGAACAGGAGCAAGAGGCAAAGGTTAAAAAAGAGAAGAAGAAAAAAGGCAGCGCAAGTGCAGAGCTTGATGAGGCGGGCGAAGAGCTGTTTGAAAAACTTCGGGCACTTCGAAGAGAGATTGCCCAGGAGGAGAAGGTCCCGCCTTATCTTGTGTTCTCGGATAAAACATTGGCTCATATGTGCGTGATAAAGCCGAAGAGTAAAAGTGAGATGTTGACGGTGTCTGGTGTCGGCGAATTTAAGTATGAGAAGTATGGGGAGAGATTTTTGAGTGTGATTATTGTGTAAGTTTTAATATCTCACAAAACGCTGCCCAAAATCTCACAAGAATTAGATAAAATCAATAAAGATTTAAAAAAATGTCATAATATGTTGAAAAATTTAGTTTTTAGGAATAGTATTAACAATAGATGCTTTAATCAAAGGATTGGGGCATCTATTTTCGTGCTATTATACGCACACTTTTTAATAGAGTTTATGATTGAAGGGATATGAGGAAAGATGGAAAAGATGAAGCCGAAGCTGTTTTCGGTGATGAAGAATTACACAAAGGAACAATTTGTCAAGGATGTGGTTGCGGGAGTGATTGTGGCAATTATTGCATTGCCTCTGTCGATTGCGCTGGCGCTTGCGTCGGGAGTAGGACCGGAGCAGGGCTTGTACACCGCGATTACCGCAGGCTTTGTCATATCGTTTTTGGGAGGCAGCAGAGTTCAGATTGCGGGGCCGACAGCAGCGTTTGCGACGATAGTGGCAGGAATTGTGGCTCGAGAGGGAATGGCTGGTTTGATAGTGGCAACTGTCTTGGCAGGTATCATTTTGATTATTATGGGCTTACTGCGTTTTGGAAGCCTTATCAAATTTATTCCGTATACAATAACGACAGGTTTTACCTCCGGTATTGCGGTGACGATATTAATCGGGCAGATAAAAGATTTCTTGGGATTGAAATTGCAGACAACTCCGGTCGAGACGATGGAAAAATTGCAGGCATGTTTTGCAAATATCAAAACGGTCAACTATGAGGCACTTTTAATCGGAGCAATCAGCCTTTTTATTTTGATTGTATGGCCCAAAATCAATCAAAAAATTCCGGGTTCCTTAATTGCTGTTGTTGCGGCGGGGGCGTTGGTGAAGCTTTTTGATATGAACGTGAATACAATCGGCTCTCTCTATGAAATTAGCAATAAATTACCGGCATTTCAGGTGCCGTCGCTGTCTTTTGGCATTGTGAAAAATGTGCTGCCGGACGCGTTTACGATAGCGATTTTAGCCGGAATTGAATCCCTGCTTTCCTGCGTGGTAGCGGATGGCATGGTTGGAAGCAAGCACCGTTCCAATATGGAGCTTGTGGCACAGGGAGCGGGTAATATCGTCTCAGCACTGTTTGGAGGTATCCCGGCTACGGGAGCAATCGCCAGAACTGCCGCAAATGTAAAAAACGGAGGACGCACACCGATTGCGGGAATGGTTCATTCCGTTACGCTTTTACTTATTTTGGTTGTACTTATGCCTTATGCAGCGTTGATTCCGATGCCTGCTATCGCCGCGATACTGTTTGTGGTTGCTTATAATATGAGTGAATGGAGAGTGTTTGCGGAGCTGGTAAAAACTGCGCCGAAAAGCGATATCATCGTGCTTGTTGCCACCTTTGTGCTGACGATTGTATTTGATTTGGTCGTTGCGATTGAAATCGGTATTGTGCTGGCGGCATTTTTGTTTATGAAGAGAATGTCCGAGGTGACGCAGGTTGCAGGCTGGAAATACATAGAGGAAGAAGAAAACGAGAATGACCCGGAGAGCATTAATCTTCGAAAGGTTCCGAAAAATACTCTTGTCTATGAGATTGTGGGACCGATGTTTTTTGCCGCAGCGAACAAGTTTATCAACATCCCGATGGATAAATCGGTTAAAACGATTATTTTTAGAATGAAGGGCGTGCCCGCAATGGATGCAACCGCACTTCACACGCTTCAGGATGTCTACAAAAAGTGTAAGAAAAACAATATCACACTTATTCTTTCGCATGTGCAGAGTCAGCCTCTGTCTGTTATGAAAAAGGCTGGTTTTGATAAATTAATTCAAGAAGAAAACTTCTGCGAAAATATAGATGTGGCACTGAAGCGTGCGGCACAGATAAATTAGGGGTTCCCACAAGCCTGATAAACAGAGGGAAATCGCTGTAGGAAGCCTGAGTTTTGCAATAACCTACTTGCAACTGAAAATAAATTAAGATAAAATGGATAGGGACGTATGTGATTAGAGCAGACTAATCGCGGCGTCCCTTAAGTGACTTGGCAGATAAGCATCCTGCCGGCAGTGTACAGAGGGATACAGAGGAAAGATTAAGGAAAGAGGAAAATAAAGTGGCAGAATTAACTCCAATGATGAAGCAATATGTTGAGACAAAAAATCAATATAAGGATTGCATTTTGTTTTATAGACTAGGCGATTTTTACGAGATGTTTTTTGAGGATGCGATAACGGCATCACGAGAGCTAGAAATAACGCTGACAGGAAAAGACTGCGGTTTGGAAGAACGCGCGCCGATGTGCGGGATTCCGTATCACGCAGTGGACGGCTATCTGAATAAATTAGTGTCAAAGGGCTACAAGGTAGCAATCGGCGAGCAGGTGGAAGACCCGAAGATGGCAAAAGGATTGGTGAAGAGAGAAGTAATCCGCATCGTGACGCCGGGAACAAACATTAACACGCAGGCACTTGATGAAACAAAGAATAATTATATTATGTGTATTGTATACATGGCAGACCGTTACGGAATTTCCGTTGCGGATATTACGACGGGTGATTATTTTGTAACGGAGGTTGATCAGGCAAGAAAGCTGATTGATGAAATCAACAAATTTGTGCCGTCTGAAATCATATGCAATAATTCCTTTTATGTGAGCGGAATGGACATCGAGGACATGAAAAACCGCCTCGGCATTACCATATACGCACTTGATTCGTGGTATTTTGAAGACGATTTGTGCAAGAAGTCATTGACGGAGCATTTTAAGGCTGCAACGCTAAATGCGATTGGTCTGGAGGACTATGACTGCGGTGTCATCAGTGCGGGAGCATTGCTTCAGTATTTATATGAGACACAGAAAACCTCGCTGTCGCATCTGACTACGATTCAGCCTTATTCCACAGGAAAATATATGCTCATTGACAGTTCCACCAGACGAAACTTAGAGCTTGTGGAGACACTGCGTGAGAAAAATAAACGAGGCTCCCTCTTATGGGTGCTTGACAAAACGGAGACGGCGATGGGGGCGAGAATGCTCCGAAGCTACATCGAACAGCCTTTGATTGATAAAGAGGAAATAGAACAGCGTTTGGATGCCATTGAGGAGCTCAATCAAAATGCGATATCCAGAGAAGAGATAAAGGAGTATTTAATGCCGGTTTATGATTTGGAGCGATTAATCAGTAAGATTAGTTATAAGTCTGCAAATCCGAGAGATTTGATTGCCTTTAGCAGCTCGTTATCCATGCTTCCTCCGATTCAGTACATATTGGGAACTTTTCAAAGCGATCTGCTTACAGGGATTTATAAAGAGCTTGATACTTTGGAAGATATTTTTAGTCTGATTGACAATGCAATCGTGGAGGAACCGCCGATTATGATTAAGGAGGGCGGTATTTTCAAGGAAGGCTTTAACGAGGAAGTTGACAAATACAGACATGCCAAAACAGAGGGAAAAACCTGGCTTGCCGATTTGGAGGCAAGGGAGCGGGAGAGAACCGGCATTAAGGGGCTGAAGATTAAGTATAATAAAGTGTTCGGCTATTATCTGGAGGTGACAAACTCCTACAAAGATATGGTTCCTGCTGACTATACGAGAAAGCAGACCTTGGCAAATGCGGAGCGTTATATTACACCGGAATTGAAGGAGCTTGAGGATATTATACTCGGGGCGGAGGACAAGCTGTTTTCACTTGAGTATGATTTGTTCAGCGAACTTCGTGATACGATAGCAAAAGAGGTAATCCGTATTCAGACCACGGCAAAGGCAATTGCCAAAATTGACGTGTTTACCTCGCTTGCACTTGTGGCAGAGAGAGGCAATTACTGCCGTCCTGTCATCAACAACAAGGGAGAAATCGACATTAAAAACGGACGACACCCGGTTGTTGAAAAAATGATCAGCAATGACATGTTCATTCCAAACGATACCTATTTAAACAATGCCAGCCAGCGAATTTCCATTATAACCGGTCCGAATATGGCAGGTAAGTCCACCTACATGAGGCAGACGGCTCTGATTGTCCTGATGGCACAAATCGGAAGCTTTGTCCCTGCAAGCGCGGCGAAAATCGGCATTGTGGACCGTATTTTTACGAGAGTAGGAGCGTCCGATGATTTGGCTTCGGGGCAGAGTACGTTTATGGTAGAAATGACAGAGGTTGCAAACATTCTTCGAAATGCCACGTCAAACAGTCTTCTTATTCTGGACGAAATTGGAAGAGGAACGAGTACTTTTGATGGTTTGAGTATAGCGTGGGCGGTTGTGGAGCATATCAGCAATCCAAAGCTTTTGGGGGCGAAAACGCTGTTTGCCACGCATTATCATGAATTGACAGAGCTGGAAGGAAAACTTGACAGTGTAAACAATTACTGCATTGCGGTCAAGGAGCAGGGCGATGATATCGTGTTTTTGCGTAAAATTGTAAAGGGCGGAGCCGACAACAGCTACGGTATTCAGGTTGCAAAGCTTGCGGGTGTACCGGATACTGTTATCGCGAGGGCAAAGGAAATTGTAAGTGAGCTGAATGAAGCTGATATCACGGCTAAGGTAAAGGATATTGCAGTGGAGAACAACGCAAAGAAGCCAAAGGCAGCAAAGCTTGACGAGGTGGATTTGGAGCAGATGTCGTTGTTTGATACCGTGAAGGATGATGATATATTGGAGGAATTAAAGGGGCTTGACATTGGAAATTTAACGCCGATTGATGCACTTAATACCCTTTACAAACTCCAAAACAAGATAAAAAACAGGTGGTGATGAAATGCCAAATATTGCTCTGTTAGATCAGAACACAATTGATAAAATAGCTGCGGGTGAAGTGATTGAGCGTCCTGCCTCCGTTGTCAAGGAGCTTGTGGAAAATGCCATTGATGCGGGAGCCACGGCTGTGACAGTCGAAATCAAGGAGGGCGGAATCAGCTTTATCCGTATTACAGATAACGGTTGCGGGATTCCAAGGGAGGAAGCGGCACTTGCCTTTTTAAGACACTCCACAAGTAAGATTAAGAGTGTGGAGGATTTGGTTTCCGTGTCGTCGCTAGGTTTTCGAGGTGAGGCGCTTTCCAGTATCGCAGCGGTTTCACAGGTGGAGCTAATCACAAAGACAAAGGAAAGTCTGATGGGCGTTCGCTATGCGATTGAGGGCGGAGTAGAAAAAGAGCTTGAGGACATCGGTGCGCCGGAGGGAACGACCTTTTTGGTGAGAAAGCTTTTTTACAATACTCCTGCGAGAAGAAAGTTTTTAAAAACAGCTACCACGGAAGCCTCCTACATAAATGATTTGCTGGAACGATTGGCACTGTCCCATCCCGATATTTCCTTTAAATTTATAAACAACGGACAGACAAGGATTCATACCTCCGGTAATACGAATTTGAAGGATATTATTTACAATGTATACGGAAGGGATATTGCGGGCAATCTGATAGAAATCAATGAAGAGATGGAGGGCGTGAAGATAACCGGATTTATCGGAAAACCGGTTATTTCCAGAGGAAATCGAAATTATGAAAATTATTATGTAAATGGAAGATATGTAAAAAGCAGCATTGTCTCAAGAGCCATTGAGGAGGGCTACAAAACCTTTATGATGCAGCACAAGTATCCGTTTACAGCACTTCATTTTACAATAGACGGTGATTTGCTCGATGTAAATGTTCATCCGACGAAAATGGAGCTTCGCTTCAGCAATCAGGAGGAGATTTATAAGTTTATTTTCCGGACAATTCAGGAGGGACTGACAAGAAAAGAGCTGATTCCGAAGGTTGGCTTTGAAAAAGAGGGAAGGGGCGATGAAAAGCCTAAGGTTACACTTCCGTCTGCACCGGAACCTTTTGAACGAACCAGAATGGAGCAGGAGAACAAACAGGACGTAGCGAAGACAGCTTTTGCCGGAAGCAAGGTAAATACGGGCATAAGCTACGATAATGCAGACAAGCCGCTTTCCAAAATTGACATGATGTTTCAGGAAGCTGCCGCAAAATATGGGAAGAGTACTGAGATTGAAGGCTTGAAAATCGAGAAGGTGCCAGAAAATTCTGCTGCGGTTTTAAATACGCAGACGGATAATGTGACAAACGAAGCGGACAAAGACAGCACCGCCATTGGTACGCAGAAGGTTGAACAACCTCAGCCTGTTGAAGCAACCAATATGCAATCCGAAAATCCAGCCACATCCGAGCAGCTCGATCTATTTGAGGAAAAACTGCTCACCAAGGAAGCAAAGCACGAGCATAAAATCATAGGTCAGGTATTTGACACCTATTGGATTGTGCAGTTTCATGATAAAATGTATCTGATTGACCAGCATGCGGCGCATGAGAAGGTGCTCTATGAGAGGACCATCCAATCATTAAAAAACAAGGAGCACACCTCCCAGTTAATCAGCCCGCCGATTATCCTCACCCTGTCGATGCAGGAGGAGGAGCTGTTGAATAAGTATATGGACAGCTTTACAAGGGTTGGTTTTGAAATTGAACCTTTTGGAGGAAAAGAATATTCAGTTCGTGCAGTTCCGGGCAATTTGTTTTCAATTGCGCAGAAGGATTTGCTCATTGAAATGCTGGACGGGTTAAATGACGGCACCGGAATGCATCATCCTGATATTATTGATGAGAAGATTGCATCGATGTCCTGCAAGGCGGCGGTAAAGGGAAACAACAGGCTTTCCTTCTCGGAGGCGTCAGCGCTTATTGATGAGTTGCTCACGCTTGATAATCCGTATAACTGCCCGCATGGAAGACCAACCATTATAGCGATGACAAAGTCAGAACTTGAGAAAAAATTTAAGCGTATTGTGTAGGTGATGATTTGAAAAAGAACCTTATTATATTGACAGGACCTACCGCAGTAGGGAAAACAGAGCTTTCTATCCGGCTTGCAAAGGCAGTCGGCGGGGAAATTATCTCTGCCGACTCCATGCAGGTATACAAATACATGGATATCGGCTCGGCAAAAATAACAAAGGAAGAGATGGATGGCGTCAAACACTATCTGATCGATGAGTTTGAGCCGGAGGAGGAGTTTAATGTCGTGAAATTCAAGTCCTATACCAAACGGTATATACAAGAGATTTACGACAAAGGAAAAATTCCTATTCTGGTCGGCGGAACAGGCTTTTATATTCAGGCGGTGCTAAACGACATTGATTTTACCGAGACGAAGGAAGAGACAGCTTACCGCACAGAGCTTGAGGAGCTGGCTCAGGAAAAAGGTGCAGAATACCTTCATGATATGCTAAAACAGGTAGATGAAGCATCGGCTGAGCAGATTCACTTTAACAATGTAAAACGTGTAATTCGGGCATTGGAATTTTACAAGCTGACCGGGCAAAAGATTTCAGAGCATAACGAGGAGCAGCGAAGCAAAGAGGCAGCCTATAACTTTGCCTATTTTGTGCTGAATGACGACAGAAAAGTATTATATGAGCGTATCGATAAAAGAATTGATATAATGCTTGAAAAAGGTCTTTTGGACGAGGTTACATTTTTGAGAGAAAAAGGTTACACGAAGAATATGGTGTCCATGCAGGGACTTGGCTACAAGGAGCTGTTAAGCTATCTTGACGGTGAAATCTCTTTGGAGGAGGCTGTCTATATATTAAAGAGAGACACCAGACATTTTGCCAAAAGGCAGATTACATGGTTTAAGAGAGAGTCGGAGGTTACGTGGCTTAACTTGCCGGAATTTGATTATGACAAGGGCAAGGTTTTAGATAAAATGCTTGCCGTACTAAAAGAGAAAAAGATGAAATAGAAGTAGGAAGGATAAGGGTGTAACTCACACTCTGTATGAAAAAATGAATTTAGAAATGAACGAATTGTATAGGGACCTTGGAATTGACGACCAGGTTCATGCCTTCGCAATTAAGGTGTTAGAAGGCTTAAAGGAAAGATTTGAAGCGATAGATGAAACGGTGGAATACAATCAGCTAAAGGTAATCCAAGCGATGCAGAAAAACAGGGTGAGCGATATCCACTTTGCCGCAACCACCGGCTATGGCTATAACGATCTTGGAAGAGACACCTTGGAGGAGGTTTATGCATCTGTTTTTCATGCGGAGGCGGCACTTGTAAGACCACAGCTTATTTGCGGAACTCATGCCTTAAATGTTGCACTTTCCGCCAATTTAAGACCGGGAGATGAACTGCTTTCTCCTGTCGGAAAGCCTTATGATACGTTGGAGGAGGTAATCGGTATCCGCGAATCAAGAGGTTCCTTAAAGGAATACGGAATTTCCTACAGACAGGTTGATTTGCTTGCGGACGGCTCTTTTGACTATGAGAATATTAAAAAGGCAATCAATGAGAAAACAAAGCTTGTGACAATCCAGCGTTCAAAGGGATATCAGACAAGACCGACCCTTTCCGTAGAGCGTATCGGTGAGTTGATTACATTCGTCAAGGAAATCAAGCCGGATGTTATCTGTATGGTTGACAACTGCTATGGTGAATTCGTGGAGCGAATCGAGCCGACGGATGTAGGTGCAGATTTGGCAGTCGGTTCCCTTATCAAAAATCCGGGCGGAGGACTAGCCCCTATCGGCGGCTACATTGTCGGGAAAAAAGAGTTTGTTGACAATGCGGCGTACCGCTTAAGTTCACCGGGGCTTGGAAAGGAAGTAGGCGCAACGCTTGGCATTACGCAGTCATTTTATCAGGGACTTTTTCTTTCACCGACTGTGGTGGGAGGAGCCTTGAAGGGTGCGATCTTTGCAGCGAACATATATGAAAAGCTGGGATTTTTTGTGGCACCTAACAGCACGGAGAGCAGACACGATATCATTCAGGCAGTTACGTTTGGGACACCGGAGGGAGTTATTGAATTTTGCAAGGGGATTCAGGCAGCAGCTCCTGTTGACAGCCATGTGGTGCCGGAGCCGTGGGCGATGCCTGGATATGACAGCGATGTTATCATGGCAGCAGGTGCCTTTATACAGGGTTCTTCGATTGAATTAAGCGCTGACGGACCGATTAAACCGCCTTATTCCGTATTTTTCCAAGGGGGGCTTACATGGCAGCATGCAAAGCTTGGAATTATGATGTCTCTGCAAAAACTAAAAGAGGCAGATATTGTAAAACTGTAATTTTTTGTATACAACAGGTGGTATTTATGATACAATTAAGATTGTTTGTTGTAAATAAAGCGCAGTTTATATAAGGTTTTTATGGAAACCATGCGCTCACAATTTACAAGAGCAAAGGGAGGCTTCTATGAGCAGCATTAGTAGAAATAAGAATACGTGGTCATTGTTTTTACTGATTTTAGCAGGCGTTGTGTTAGGTGGATTCATCGGAATGATGACCGAGGGAGTAGCTTACTTAGATTGGTTGAATTATGGGCAGAGCTTTGGTTTTGAGAATCCTATTATATTGAATCTAGGGATTTTGGTCATTACCTTCGGGCTTAATATTAAAATCACGATAGCTGGTATTATTGGGGTAGTACTGGCAATTACCATATATCGGATATTGTAAGGAAAAGCTGGAGAGATGTTGGGAAAGAGAGAACTCTATGAAAAAACATCTTGAAGAAAATGCATGCTCTACCATGAAGCAAATGCCTAAATCAGAGCAGCCGTATGAAAAATTTATGCAATTTGGACCGGAATCCTTATCAGATGCGGAATTATTGGCAATCATAATAAGGACAGGAACCCAAAAAGAAAAATCGATTGATTTGGCAAAAAGGGTGCTGCGTCTTACCGGCAGCGAAGAAGATTTGCTATCCATCACAAAATTGTCCTTGAAAGACTTGCAGGCAATCAGTGGGATAGGTATGGTAAAAGCGGTTCAAATCAAATGTATTGCTGAATTTTCCAGAAGGATTGCGAAGACAACCGCAAGAAGCAGGCTGTGTATGAATAATCCCCGTACAATAGCAGACTATTATATGGAGGATTTGAGATTTGTAAACCAGGAAGTTACGTTGCTTATCATGGTCGATACGAAACATCAGTTTTTAAGCGATAAAGTGGTATCAAAGGGAACGGTAAATTCCTCGCTTATATCTCCACGGGAGATATTTTTGGAAGCCTTGAATAATAGTGCTGTCTATATTATTTTAATTCACAATCATCCAAGCGGTGACCCGACTCCGAGCAGAGAAGATATTACTGCGACAAAGCGGATAAAAGAAGCGGGTGGACTCGTCGGAATCATGCTTCTGGACCATATTATAATCGGGGACAGAAGATATGTAAGTCTGAGAGAAGAAGGGCTGATGTAGATTTGAAATATTATGATAAAAATTGTACAAAATATGAAATAACAGTAAATATACAAAGTGAAGAAGGGGGTCAATAATTTGGCTAGTAATATTTTTGGTATCGACTTAGGTACAAGTAACATTAAAATATATAACGATGATGAGGATGCTATATTAAACGAGAAAAATATAGTTGCTATTATGAATAAAAACGTACTTTTTGCAGTGGGTGATGAGGCTTTTGAGATGTATGAAAAGGCACCTGCTAACATTAAGGTAACTTATCCGATGAGTAATGGGGTAATTGCCGATATTAAAAGTATGCAGCTTATTCTGAAAAAAATGCTGGAAAAGGTGTCAAAGAGCAATCTGAAAAACGCAGATTATTATATCGCGGTACCGACAGACATTACAGAGGTAGAAAAGAGAGCTTTTTATGATTTGGTAGAAAATGCCAATGTAAAGGCAAAGAAAGTATTGATTACAGAAAAAGCAATTGTGGATGCATTGGGACTTGGCATTGATGTTACAAGCTCTCAGGGTATTATGATTGTCAACATCGGAGCGGACACGACCGAAATCTCCATCGTTTCACTCGGAGGTATTGTGGTGAGCCGTCTTATTAAGATTGGCGGAAACAAATTTGATGAGGCAATTGTCAACTATATCAAGAGAAACTTTAACTTTATTATCGGTGATAAAACAGCGGAAGCAATTAAAAAAGAACTGGCAAATGCATTGGAGCCGGATGATACAAGTGCAAGTGTATACGGAAGAGACATTGTGACCGGACTTCCGTCTGAACTCACAATCAGCTCCAAGGTGATTTATGAGGCAATCAGTGAGCCACTTCACAGCGTTATCGATTCCGTGAAGGTTATATTGGAGAGAACACCGCCGGAGCTTGGCGCTGATATTATCAGAGCCGGAATCTATTTAACAGGCGGATCTTCCTTAATTAAAGATTTAGATAAGATGTTTAATAAAGAGACAGGATTAAAAGTAAATGTGTGTGATAAGCCGTCGGAAAGCGTTGCAAGAGGTTTTAGTAAGATGATAAACGATTCGGCATACAGAAAGCTTGCTTATTCCACCAAAAATCCGAATAATAGCAGATAGACAGAGGTGGTAACATGAAAAGAAGAACAAAATTTTCATTGCCAAGTAAATATCTTTTACTGTTAGTCACACTATTTTGTGTGGCAATGATATTTGTTACGTTTACCACAGATTTGGCAGCCGGTCCGTTAAAAGCGGTTTCGGGTTATGTCTTTGTTCCGATACAAAACGGAATCAACTATGTCGGCAGATCAATCAGCAATAAGGTGGATCAGCTCCAGAATTTGCAGGATTTGATGGAAGAAAACGCAGAGCTGCAGGCAAAGGTAGATGAACTGACAATTGAAAACAGTACATTGCAGCAGGATAAGTATGAACTGGCACGTCTGCGGGAATTATATGAGCTGGATGAGAAATATCCAAGCTATAAAAAAGTGGCAGCGCGCGTGACGGCAAAAGAAGCAGGAAACTGGTTTAGTACCTTTGTTATTGACAAGGGGACAAATGACGGGCTTGCAGTTGATATGAATGTTATTGCAGGCAGCGGTCTGGTCGGTATTATTATTGATATCGGTCCGAACTGGGCAACGGTTCGCTCTATTATTGATGACTCAAGCAATGTGAGTGCTATGGTGCTTGATACCTCGGATATCTGTATCGTGACGGGTGATTTGAAGCTGATGGGGCAGGGCGTTATTCATTTTAGTCAGTTGAGTGATGAGGAGAATAAGGTCAGTGTCGGAGACAGAATTGTCACTTCAAATATCAGTGATAAATACTTACAGGGTATTCTAATCGGATATATCAGTGAAAAGACAACAGATGCCAATAATCTTACAAGCTCCGGCTATGTAACTCCGGTTGTGGATTTTGAACATTTAGAAGAAGTATTGGTAATTACTGATTTAAAGGAATAAAGAAGGAAGGGCGTGTATAAATGAAACGAAAAGTAGTGTTAGCTCTTCTTATTATCATATGCTTTTGTCTGCAAGGCACCTTATTTCGGGGATTGGCATTAGGAAATATCGCTCCGAATCTTCTTATTGTAATCACTTCCTCCTTCGGACTGATGAGAGGAAAAAAGGAAGGCTTGGTTGTTGGCTTTTTCTGTGGATTTTTGATTGATATTTTTTATGGCGATGTATTGGGCTTTTATGCCCTTGTTTATATGTACATTGGTTATGTAAATGGATTTTTTAATAAAATTTTCTACGATGAAGATATTAAGCTTCCAATGATATTAATCACGATGAGTGATTTTGCATATGGACTTATTATTTATATTTTTCTGTTTCTTCTTCGGACGAGACTTGATTTTGGTTACTATCTCATTCACATTATCATTCCGGAAGTGATTTATACAATCGTAATTACCATTGTATTTTACAGGGTACTCAGAGCGATAAACCGTAGATTGGAATTGAAAGAAAAAAGGAGTGCAAGCAAATTTGTTTCATAATATAAAAGAAATTATAGCCAATATTGTAAAATCAAGACTTTTTATATTGTCAATCATTTTTTGTCTTATGTTTGCGGTTCTGATTAATCGAATTTTCCAATTGCAAATTATAAAGGGCAATACATATTTGGAAAATTTTACGCTGACAATAAAAAAAGAGAGAACCATCCCAAGCACTCGCGGAAAAATCTATGATGCAAACGGCGAGCTTTTGGCATATAATGAACTGGCTTATGCAGTGACGATTGAGGACAACGGAACTTATGCAAGCACAGCCCAAAAGAATGAGAAGCTAAATGATGTGATTCATCAGTTGATTCAAATTGTGGAAACCAACGGCGATGACATGAACAATGACTTTAACATTGTGCTTGACGGGGCAGGGAATTTTTCTTATACCGTTTCTGACGCGCAGCTCCTCCGATTTTTGGGAGATATATACGGAGAAGCAGACGTGGAGAAATTAACAGAGGAAGAGAAAAATGCAACTCCTCTTGATGTGATTAATTATCTTCGAAGTGATAAGAAATATGACATTGCCGATATCTATACGGATGAAGAAGCACTTAAAATTATTACGGTCCGCTATGCTCTGGCAGCAAACAGCTACCAAAAGTATTTGGCTGTCACGGTAGCTTCCGATGTCAGTGATAAGACGGTTGCGGTAGTGAAGGAAAATTCTGATAAGCTGCAAGGTGTGAACATTGAGGAAGGCTCTGTCCGCAAATATGTAGACAGTGAATATTTTTCTCATATTATCGGATACACCGGGAAAATCTCGCAGGAGGAACTGACCTCTTTGACGGAGAGCGGTGAAAAATATGAGCTTACGGATGTAGTCGGAAAGTCTGGTATTGAAAAATACATGGAGACAGATCTCCAGGGTGAAAACGGTACGGAGGGGGTATATGTCGATAACTTGGGTAAGGTGGTTGAAACCGATTATCGAACTGAGCCTGTTGCGGGAAATGACGTTCATCTGACGATTGAAAAAGATTTGCAGGAGGCAATTTATAATATTATTGAGCAGAAGCTTGCCGGTGTTCTCGTATCCAGAATCCAGAATATCAAGGAATATGTTCCGGCGGCAAACGCGACAGCGAGTGATATTGTGATACCGATTGATGATGTCTATTTTGCTCTTTTGGACAACAACGTGATAGATATCAATCATTTTTCGGCTAGTGATGCAAAGGAGACAGAAAGCGCTGTCTATGCAAAGTATGAAGCAAAGAAGGCCTCTGTCATAGCAAATATAGCAGACCAGCTCACCGGAAGTGTTTCCACGCCTTATCAGAATTTGAGCGATGAGATGAAGGTATATGTCACTTTTTTGGTTACTTATTTAAGTGACAATGGCGTTATTATTAAGGATGCGGTTGATACGGAGGATGAGATCTATAAGGCATGGAAGAATGAGACAATCAGCCTTAGAGAATATCTGGCATATGCGGTTTCACAAAACTGGATTGACATCACGAAGATAAATGTAGAAAGCCAATATGCAGATTCTGCTGAAATTTTTCAATCACTTGTGTCTTACATTGAGATAAGCCTAACGAATAATACGGAATTTGATAAAAAATTATATAAATATATGATTAAAGAAAATACCTTGTCCGGTCAGGAAATCTGTCTGATGCTTTACGAACAAGGGAAATTAGCAGAGACGGAAGGCGTGACTCCGAGCGAAGCAATCTTTGGGGCAGGCGGAGCGTACAAGTTTATAGTGGAAAAGATTAAGAGTCTTGAAATTACACCGGCACAGCTTGCGTTGTGGCCAAACTCAGGCTCTTGTGTTGTGACGGATGTAAACACAGGAAATGTATTGGCACTTGTCACATACCCAAGCTATGACAATAATAAGTTTGCCAACAGCATTGATGCGGATTACTATAATCAGCTTTTAAATGACAAATCATATCCGTTGTTAAACCGTGCTACACAGCAAAAAACGGCACCGGGTTCTACTTTTAAGATGGTATCTGCGACAGCGGGTCTTGAGGAGGGTGTGATTACACCTTCGGAACAGATACAGGATTTGGGTGAGTTTGATAAGGTTGAGATGCCGCCAAAGTGCTGGATATTTACAGCAAGTCATACCACACACGGAAAAATCAATGTTTCAGAGGCGTTGCGAGATTCCTGTAACTATTTCTTCTATGAGGTTGGCTGGAGACTAGGCACAACAGCTTCAGGGCAATATTCTAACCAGCTTGGTCTGGATAAACTGAAAAAATATGCAACGATGTATGGACTTGGCGAAACGAGCGGTGTTGAAATTACAGAGTCAACCCCACAAATTACAAACGAGGATGCCGTTCGTTCTGCTATCGGACAGGGTACGAACAACTTTACGAATGTCCAGTTGTCCAGATATGTGACAACAATAGCAAACAGCGGAACAGCTTATAATTTGACACTTTTGGATAAACTTACAGATTCTGGCGGAAATGTTATTGAAGATTATGAGCCAACAGTATATAATACATTAGATGACGTTGAATCATCAACCTGGACTTCGATACATGAAGGCATGCGAATGGTAGTAGAAAATTTGAGTGCTTTTAAAAATATTGATTTTCCGGTTGCAGGAAAAACCGGTACGGCACAGGAGGTTACAACAAAGCCGAATCATGCATTGTTTGTATCGTACGCGCCTTATGATAATCCTGAAATTGCAATTACGGTTCAAATTGCAAATGGTTATGCCTCATCCAATGCGGCAGAAGTTGGCAGAGATGTAGTAAAATACTATTTTAACCTTGCCGATGAATCAGAAATCATTACAGGAAGAGCTGCTGAACCGGATTCGTTTATTGCAGGAGACTAGTCAGACTCTGATGAAGGAGGAAATAGGGAATGAGTAATAATAACTCGGTTGTTATTAAGAGTAATAAGTACGGGATTGTGGTCAGATTAGATGAGACACTTCCATACAATGAGTTATTAGAAGAAATTGCAAAGAAATTTAAAGAATCAGAAAAGTTCTTTAAGGATGCAAAAATGGTATTGTCCTTTGAGGGCAGAAAGTTGACAAATGAGGAAGAACAAGATATTCTGAATGTTATTTCAGAAAATTCTAAAATTCATATAGTTTGCATTGTGGATGAAGATGAACAGCGAGAAGAGAAATTTAAAAAGACGCTGGAGGACAAGCTAAACGATGTCGGTGCCAGAGACGGACAATTCTATAAGGGAACGCTTCGTTCCGGACAGGTACTGGAGTCGGAGACAAGCCTTGTTATTTTAGGAGACGTCAATCCCGGAGCCAAGGTTATTTCAAAGGGAAACATTATTATACTTGGTGCGTTAAAGGGAAATGTGTATGCCGGTGCGGCTGGAAACAATTCTTCTTTTGTCGTGGCACTTGAGATGAATCCGGTACAAATAAGAATTGGGGATGTTATTGCAAGAAGTTCAGATGAAACGAGAAAAATCATGGGAAATGAACCAAAGATATCATACGTGGAAGATGGAAACATCTATATTGAGCCAATCACAAAATCTGTACTGAATGATATAAAATTATAACAAAACAAAAAGATTAATTTTGGAGGGAAACATGGTATGAGTGAAGTAATTGTAGTAACATCGGGAAAAGGCGGCGTGGGAAAAACCACGACAAGCGCAAATGTGGGAACAGGGCTTGCCAAACTGGACCAAAAAGTTGTTCTTATTGATACGGATATCGGATTAAGAAATCTTGATGTTGTAATGGGGTTAGAGAATCGTATTGTGTACAATCTGGTTGATGTGGTAGAAGGAAATTGCCGTGTAAAACAGGCTTTGATTAAGGATAAGAGATATCCTAATCTCTACCTGCTTCCGTCAGCACAGACAAGAGATAAGACGGCTGTAACTCCGGAGCAGATGAAAAAACTGACAGATGAATTGAAGGAAGAATTCGACTACATAATTCTTGATTGTCCGGCAGGTATTGAGCAGGGCTTTAAGAATGCCATCGCCGGTGCAGACAGAGCACTTATTGTTACAACACCGGAGGTATCAGCGATTCGTGATGCGGATCGTATCATTGGCCTTTTGGAAGCAAACAGCATGAAGCAAATCGACTTGATTGTAAATCGCCTCAGAATGGATATGGTAAGAAGAGGAGATATGATGTCGATGGATGATGTAGTGGACATCCTTGCGATCAGCTTAATCGGTGTGGTGCCGGATGATGAGGCGATTGTTATTTCCACCAACCAGGGTGAGCCGCTTGTAGGCTCTGATACGATGGCAGGAAAGGCATATATGAATATCTGTCATAGAATTATGGGTGAAGAAGTTCCGTTTTTGAATCTAAATGTAGAAAATAATTTTTTTGCAAAGCTTGCAAATCTGTTTAAGAAAAACTAGAGGAGGCAGTTAGTATGAATATTATGGATTTTTTCCGGAAGAAAAATTCAAGCGATGTTGCAAAAGATCGTTTAAAACTGGTATTAATATCAGATAGGGCTAATTGCTCACCAGAAGTCATGGAAATGATTAAAAATGATATTATTAAAGTGATTTCAAAATATTTGGAAGTAGACACTGAGGGTCTGGATATTCAGATTACTCAAACAGACATTGAAGGAAGTGCAAAAGGTGTTCCGGCTATTTATGCGAATATACCGATTAAAAAGCTAAAACAGACTTCCGAGTAAGAGACAGGTGAAACAGTATGTTAAAACAGTATCAATTAAAAAATTACAATTTTACACTATTAATTTTAATTATCGCCATTTCTGTCATGGGAATACTTTTTGTCGGAAGTGCGAGGGCTTCTGTTCAGAATAAGCAGATTATAGGACTTTTTCTAGGATTGGCAGCATTAATTGTCGTGTCCTTAATTGATTATTCTTTTATCCTTAATTTTTATTGGGTGTTCTATATTGTAAATATCATACTGTTGCTTTTGGTTAAGCTTTTGGGCGATGATGCCGGTGGTGCGGTCAGATGGTTTGAGATTGCGGGAATACGTTTTCAACCTTCTGAAACCAGCAAGATACTTTTGATTTTGTTTTTTGCCAGGTTTTTTGAAAAATATAAGGAGCAGCTTAATACGTTTAAAGTATTGGGAGCAACCATTTTGTTAATCGCTGTTCCATTATATCTGATAAAGGAGCAGCCTGCTCTGTCAACAAGTATTGTGGTAGCATTAATTTTTTGTGCCCTCTTGTATGTTGCGGGATTAAGTTATAAAATAATATTAAGCGTTGCAGCCGTTTGCATTCCGCTTGCGGCAATTGCCATCAGTATTATTTTACAGCCCGGGCAGACATTACTCCAAGGATATCAGGCAAACAGAATACTTGCATGGTTACAGCCGGATCAATATTCCGATTTGGCGCGCCAGCAATCCAATTCTATTATAGCGATTGGTTCCGGACAGCTCTTTGGAAAAGGACTTAACAACAATGTTATTTCTTCCGTAAAAAACGGGAATTTCATTTCAGAGCCGCATAACGATTTTATTTTTGCAGTTATCGGAGAAGAAGTTGGATTTGTCGGCGGATGTGTTATAATAATATTATTATTGGTAATTGCATTGAAGTGCATTCAGATTGGCAGAAATGCAAAAGACCTGTCCGGTACGCTTATTTGCACCGGAATGGCGGCATTAATTATATTCCAAAGCTTTGTCAACATCTGTGTTGCAACGGGTCTTATGCCAAACACCGGTATTCCACTACCTTTTGTAAGTTATGGATTAACCTCTTTGGTCAGTATCATTGGTGGAATGGGATTTGTTTTTAATGTCGGGCTTCAGCCTAAAAAATATTAAGGAGGTTATCAAATGAATATAGGTTTAATTGCACATGATTCAAAAAAGAAATTAATGCAGAATTTTTGTATTGCATACCGTGGAATTTTGAGTAAAAATGAGTTGTTTGCCACGGGCACAACGGGAAGATTGATTGAAGAAGTAGCCAATTTGAATATTCACAAATATCTGGCAGGACATCTAGGAGGAGAACAGCAATTGGGAGCTCAGATTGAGCATAACCAGATTGACCTTGTTATTTTTTTGAGAGAGCCGTTGGCTCCAAAATCTCACGAACCGGATGTAAATAATGTAGTTCGCTTATGTGATATGCATAATATTCCGTTGGCAACCAATTTGGCTACCGCAGAGTTGTTAATCAAATCTCTGGATAGAGGAGACTTAGAGTGGCGTGAAATGTACAAATAAGTTAAAACTTTCGCTTTCCGTGATATTGACGGCGTCTGTTTTGTTTACAGGCTGTGCGGATAAGAAATTTACAAATGAATATGATATTGCAAGTAATGATTATGCCTTCAATATTACAAACTCCTCTGAGAGTTTGACCTTAAAGCCCTTTGCGGCTGATTTAAGTGTTGTTAGCGGCAACGTGTTATCGGATGATGTGGATGCATCACTTTCGGAAGCTGCCGCTCTTTTTGACGTGGACTCCCATGAGGTGCTCTATGCAAACAATGCGACAGAAAGATTATATCCGGCGAGCCTTACCAAGGTTTTAACCGCGCTGATTGCTCTGGAAAAGGGAAACTTAGATGACGTGATTACGGTTTCATCAAACGTAGAAATCAAGGAGGATGGTGCACAGCTAATCGGCTTTAAAGAAGGAGACCAGATAACGCTTGAACAGGCATTACATGGTCTGCTTATGTATTCCGGAAATGATGCCGGAGTGGCGATTGCAGAATATATTTCGGGCAGTGTGGAGGATTTTGCCACACTTATGAATGAGACGGCACAAAGTCTCGGTGCAACAAATTCCCACTTTGTAAATCCGCATGGTCTTTCTGATGATGAACATTACACAACGGTATATGATTTATATCTGATTTTTAATGCGGCAATGAAATATGATAAATTTGTTGAGATTATCAATACCGATTCATGGACAACCACGTATACATTAAGTAACGGAACACCAAAGGAAATCACATTTAAGACGACCAATTTGTTCTTAAACGGAAATGCCAGTGCGCCGGATGGAATTACTGTTATCGGCGGTAAGACCGGTACGACAAGTGCGGCAGGTTCCTGTTTGATTTTGCTTAGTCAAAACAGTGAAGGTAACCCTTATATTTCCATTGTTTTAAAGGCTGAGAACCGAAGTATATTGTATACACAAATGACTGATATTTTAGAAGAAATCAACAAATAATAGTTGTTTTTCCTCCTTATTTAGGCTATAATGTAAGCAACCGTTAATGCATTAACTATATTGTGTTTTTCTGTTGGTACAATATGTCTAAGGAGGAGATTGCAATGATAAGTTTAATTGTAGGGAAAAAGGGTAAAGGGAAGACAAAACTATTACTGAAAGCGGTTAACGAAAAGGTAAAAGAAACCTCGGGGAACATAGTATACTTAGATAAGAGTAAAAGAAATATCCATGAACTAAGCAATAAGGTCAGATTGATTAACGTATTGGATTATCCGATTGAAAGTTGTGATGAATTTATTGGTTTTATCTGTGGGATTGTTTCACAGGATTATGATTTGGAAGAAATTTATCTTGATAGTTTTTTGAAAGTTGCTCATCTTGAGAGCTCACAGATTGAAAAGGCGATAAACAAACTAGATTTAATAAGTAAGAATTACAATGTGTCTTTTACAGTCAGTGTATCAGATGATGAAAGCAATTTACCGGAAGGTCTAAAAGGATATATTAAGGAATCGTTATAAATATTAGAGAGAATATTTCGAGCTGTTGCAAAGGACAAATTTGTCATAAGCAACGGCTCTTTTTATATACTAGGAAATTTCTACAAATTTCCTAGTATATAAAAAGGCGCTCCATGCCAAATGCGCACCTCGCAGAGTGAAAGTGGTTGCTGCGCAACCCGCTTGGGCGCGGAGAATGTGCCAAGCACATTCTCTAATCTACATAGCAATAGAAGCCTATGCCTTGTTCATCGCGCCGATTCTTCCGTACAGGCTTATAACATAAAGACCTGATAAGCCTACAATGCCATAAACGATTCTTGTGAATAATGTCATTTCTCCAAAGAGAAATGCAACAAGATCGAAGCGGAAAAATCCTATGAGCCCCCAATTTATGGCTCCGATGATTGCAATGGTTAATAATGTATAATCTAAGCCTCTTGAATCCATTTTCATTACCTCCTTATCTAGTAATAGTTTGATATTTTTTTGCTAAAATATAAGTGGTAATATATTCCATTAAAGCGTGGCAATATTGTAGGCTGAACGGTAATATATATATTCAATTTTAAAATTTAATTTATTGTTTTGGTTGATATAATAAGATAAATTTTATATAATGATAGGTGATTGAATTGCAGGAGCGAGACAAAAGGGAGGACATTCTTTTGGCATCAAGAAATAAAAAGGTCACGAAATACCGCAAACCCTTGAATATAAATATCGGAATGGTTATATTTGGGATTATTTTCGTTTACGTTGTAATTAGTATAGTATTATATGCCATAAATCCGCATATATCCGTCTATGAGGTAAATAAAGGCTCTTTGGCCACGAATAATACCTATCATGGGTTTGTTTTGCGCAGTGAAACAAAGGTGACGGCTGAGAATGCGGGATATATTAACTTCTATGCGCGTGAGGGCGAGAAAATCGGAGCAGGACAAACGGTTTATACGATTGACGAGACAGGACAGCTTGCACAGCTTTTATCCGATCAGACAAGCAGTGAAAGCACACTCTCAAATGATGATATCAATTCATTGAAGACCGAATTTTCCAGTTTTTCAAATAATTTTAATACAACCAATTTTGATGAGTTATATAATTTTAAATATGATGTTGAAAATAAAGTACTTGAGCTTGTAAATGTCAATTTATTGAACAGTCTTGCTGATTTAAACAGTGAAAACGCAGGTGTATTTACGACAAGCAGCGCGCCGAGAGAGGGGCTGGTTGTATATTCTACGGACGGATATGAGGAGGTTACGCTGGATACCCTCACCGAAGATATGATGAATGAGGATAATTACACGAAGACGGTAGTAAAGACCTCGGACCTTGTAAATGCAGGAGATGTAGTGTACAAGCTAATCACGGATGAGGCATGGTCCATTATTATTCCTCTGGATGAGGATAAGGCAACCGAATATGCGGAAAAGACAGTTATGAAGATTAAGTTTAAAAAAGATGGTGTCACGGCAAATGCCGCTTTCAGCATTATCCGTATTAACAGTAAGCCCTATGGCAAGTTAGATTTGTCAAACTCGGCTATCCGCTATGCTTCCGATCGTTTTATCGATGTAGAGCTTGTTGTGAGTAAGATAGAAGGGTTGAAAATACCTGTCAGCTCCATCGTGGAAAAGGAGTTTTATACGATACCGATTGATTATGCGACGCAGGGCGGAGACAGCAATGAGACAGGTTTTTTGGTGGAAACCTATGACGCGGACGGAAAGGCGATAACTCAGTTCGTACAGCCGACGATTTATTATTCTACAGATGAGGATTATTACGTTGATACGCATGAATTTGAGGCGGGTAATTACATTGTGAAAACGGATTCCACGGAACGGTATCCAATCGGAAAAACGGCAAAGCTTACAGGAGTGTACAGTATCAATAAGGGATATGCCCAGTTTAAGCAGATTAACATTTTATTTGAAAATGAAGAATATTACATAGTCGAAGAAGGAACTACTTATGGAATTGCTGTTTACGACCATATTGTATTAGACGGCACGGCAGTTCAGGAGGACGACATTATTTATTAAAGGGAGCGTTATACATGATTAAAGAAAACTTAGAAGAAGTGGAACAGCGCATATGCGAGGCGTGTAAAAGAGCAGGCAGAGACCGAAGCGAAGTGACACTGATTGCAGTGAGCAAAACAAAGCCGATTTCCATGATTGAGGAAGCGATGGAGGCAGGGATTATTGAATTTGGTGAAAACAAGGTTCAGGAGCTTTCCGACAAATACGAACAGCTGCCGAAAAACCTGCATTGGCATCTTATCGGGCATTTGCAGAGAAATAAAGTAAAGTATATTGTGGATAAAGCGTGTTTGATACATTCGATAGACTCGCTTAGACTTGCCGAGGCAATCAGCCAGGAAGCAATCAAAAAGGGTGTGACAGCCAATATTCTTGTCGAAGTAAATGTGGCACAGGAGGAGAGCAAGTTTGGCGTGAGCGTGGAGGAGACACTTCCTTTGATAGAAGAAATTTCCAAATTATCAAACATTTCAGTCAAAGGGCTTATGACTATAGCACCATTTGTGGAAGAATCGGAAGAAAATCGAGAGATTTTTAACAAATTAAAACAATTATCTGTTGACATAAAAACAAAAAACATTGATAATGTTAGTATGAATGTTCTTTCAATGGGAATGACAGGAGATTATGAAGTCGCAATCGAAGAGGGCGCGACGCTTGTAAGAGTAGGAACCGGTATTTTTGGAGAAAGAAATTATAATAGATAAAAATAGCAATAAAATTCTGGGCAGAGAATTGATACAGAAAATGTCCGGACGGAGGTTAAAGATGGGATTTATGGATAAGTTTTTAGACGTTATGCGTTTAAATGATGAGGATGATTACGAAGACGATTTTTACGACGATGATTATCAAGAGGAAAAACCAAAGAAAAAAAGCATTACGAAAAATATAGACGACGATGATGACTACGAAGAGGAATCAAGATTCAAACCGAAGGCAGTAAAGACAAATAACGCAAAAGTAACACCAATGCGACCTTCAAGAAAGCAGGTGGGAAGTATGGAAGTTTGTGTAATTAAGCCAACATCAATGGAAGAGTCCAGAGAAGTGACGGAAACCCTGCTTACCGGACGAGCTGTTGTTTTGAATTTGGAAGGGCTTGATGTAGATATTGCACAGAGAATCATTGATTTTACTTCAGGATCTTGTTTTGCAATCAGCGGTAATTTGCAGAAGATTTCAAACTTCATTTTTATTATTACACCATCAAGCGTTGATATTTCAGGAGATTTTCAGGATTTGCTGAGCGGAGCTTTTGATGTGCCGGCATTGCATACAGAAATTTAAGAGAGATGACAAAGGAAGAAATATTATTAAAGAAGCGTTTTGTTGAACTGTCAAATGCCGCATTTAACAGGAATATTCCGGTATTTACAGATTTTTTGAATTTGAATGAATTGAATATATTTCATAGTGTTTCCAGAGAGCTTTATACACCGTATGAAGTTTTTGGAGGCTATGAATCAGCCGAGCGTCAGATGATTGTCTTTATTCCTGATGCTTTTTCTCGTGATATACAGGAGCTTTATCCTATTTCTGTTATTCGCATCGCGCCATCGCACAAAAAATATGCAGATTCTCTTACTCACAGAGATTTTTTAGGTGCCCTTATCAACCTTGGTGTTGACAGAAGCAAGGTCGGTGATATTCTTGTGAAGGACAATGAGGCAATCTTATTTTGTCATGAAAATTTGGCAGATTTCTTTATCGAGCAATTGACTAAGGTAAAGCACACAAATGTCAAAGTTTTGACGGAAAGTCTCAGGGAATTTAACTATGAACCGGAATTTAAAATGATAAAGGGTTCTGTTTCCACCACGAGAATTGACAGCATGCTGACGCTTTGCTGTTCTTGCTCAAGAAGCCAGGCGGTGGAGTATATTATGGCAAAAAAGGTATTTCTAAATGGAAGATTAATAGAGGCAAACAGCGAGACGGTAAAGGAACAGGATGTCATATCCGTGAGAGGCGTCGGAAAGTTTGTCTTTACAGGAATTTTATCTGAGACGAAAAAAGGAAAAATTTTTATAGAGATTAAAAAATACGTGTAATTTTGAAAGGGACATAAGATGGGAAAACGCTTAACAATTTATGAGAAAAATAAGAAAACCGGTTTATATGATATTGTAATTGAACATTCTTTTGCACAGCTTGCAAATGAGCTTCAGGCGCTTGATTTGGGAAATAGAAAGCTTTGTATCGTGACGGACAGCAATGTGGGTGGAATTTATGCAAAGGAACTGGAAGAAATTTTAAAGACAGTTGCAGGAGGGGTTGTGACCTACACATTTCCGGCAGGAGAAGAAAACAAAAATTTGGATACTGTTCGAAATCTGTATGAGAAGCTGATTATCGAAAAGTTTGACCGAAAAGATATGCTCGTGGCATTGGGCGGCGGCGTAGTAGGCGATTTGACGGGCTATGCGGCGGCGACCTACTTACGAGGAATTGATTTTATTCAGATTCCGACGACGCTTTTATCACAGGTTGACAGCAGCATCGGAGGAAAGACAGGCGTTGATTTCGATGCCTATAAAAATATGGTGGGAGCCTTCCATCAGCCAAGGCTTGTGTATATGAACCTAAGTGCTTTGACAAGTTTAAGTGAGGCACAGTTTTACTCAGGAATGGGCGAGATATTAAAGCATGGTCTGATTAAAAACGAGGGCTATTATATTTGGCTGATTGAACATTTATATGAGATTTATGAAAAAGAGATGGATATCTTGGAGGAGATGGTTTACGAAAGCTGTCTCATCAAGAGTGCAGTTGTACAAAAGGACCCGACAGAGCAAGGGGACCGAGCGCTCCTTAACTTTGGACATACGATAGGACATGCCGTTGAAAAACTTAAAAACTTCGAGCTTTTGCACGGTGAATGTGTAGCATTGGGCTCTGTGGCAGCTTCCTATCTTTCATGGAAAAGAGGCAACCTGACAAAAGAGGAGTTTTATGAAATCCGTGATATGTATGTGGCATTCAACCTTCCGATTACAGTTACAGGCATTGTGCCGGAAGAAGTGCTGGAAGCGGTTAAGAGAGACAAAAAGATGGATTCAGGGCAAATCAAATTTATTCTTCTAAAGAAAATGGGAAAAGCTGTGATTGACAGCACTGTTACAGACGAGGAGCTACTGGAGGCAATTCAATTTATTAACTTTGACGAGGATGAAAATGAATAATTCAATGACTGACTTAAAAAATAAAAGAATGCAATATAACATAATTGGGATTGTGGCGGCCCTCCTTTTGATTATTTTGGATCAATGGTCAAAAAGACTGGCGGTCTCTGCTCTGATGGATAAAGAGCCGTTTGTCATCATAGATGGAGTTTTTCAGCTTCGCTATCTGGAAAACAGAGGTGCAGCGTTTGGAATCATGCAAAACCGTGCCATTTTCTTTGTTATAATAGGAATTCTCATTCTGGCTGCAATTGCATACCTCTATCATAAAATGCCATGCACACCGAAATATCATCTGCTTCGAATTTTGGCTGTTCTCATGACGGCAGGTGCCATCGGAAATATGATTGACCGTGTTTTGAATAACTATGTGGTTGACTTTTTCTATTTTGAACTTATTAATTTTCCTATTTTTAATGTGGCGGACTGCTATGTGACAGTGGCAACGGCCCTGCTTATCGTCGCGATTTTATTTATCTATAAGGAAGAGGACTTAAAGTTCATAGATAGAAAACACTCTGATGTATCGGGTGAAAAAGATGACGCAAAATAGATTTTTAGTAGAGAACGGCGATTTAGGAGAGCGAATCGATAAGTATTTAAGTGAACTGCTGGAAAACCAGACCCGTTCTTATTTGCAGAAGCTCATCAAGGATGAGGCTGTACTTGTGAACGGTAAGACAGTAAAGGCAAGCTATAAGCTAAATGAAGGTGATGAGATAGAAATCACCATCCCTGATGCGGTGCTTCCGGATATTGAACCACAGGATATCCCCCTTGATATTCTCTATGAGGACGAGGATGTCTTGTTAGTCAATAAGCCGAAGGGAATGGTAGTACATCCCAGCGCAGGTCACTATGAGGGGACCCTTGTAAATGCTGTGATGTATCACTGTCATGACAAGTTATCTGGTATTAACGGAGTATTAAGGCCGGGAATCGTACACCGCATTGATATGGATACAACAGGTGTTTTGGTTATCTGCAAAAATGATGCCGCTCATCTGTCTCTTGGCGAACAGCTAAAGGAACATTCGATTACAAGAAAATATCGTGCAATCGTGCACAATAACGTGAAAGAGGACGAAGGAAGCGTTGATGCACCAATTGGAAGGCATCCGATTGACCGAAAGAAAATGTCCATTCAGCCTCAGACCGGCAAAAATGCCGTTACCCATTATAAAGTATTGGAACGTTTCGGCAACTATACTTATGTTGAGTGCCAGCTAGAAACAGGAAGGACACACCAAATAAGGGTTCACATGTCGAGCATCCATCATCCGCTTTTGGGTGATACCGTTTACGGACCTGCAAAGCAGCCTTTTCATCTGCAAGGACAGACGCTTCATGCTAGGGTGCTTGGATTTATTCATCCGAGGACAGGAGAGTATGTTGAGTTTGAAGCACCGCTTCCTGAGTATTTTGAGAAGCTTTTGGTACAGTTGCGGAAAAGGTAAATAAACCGTCACTGTTGTGCATTAGCGGCATTGACTTGCTAATAAGGAGCGTTAAAAACTTCGAGCCAAATTGGCTCGAAGTTTTTTATGATGGACATGTATAATGTAGCACTATTATGCAACTAATTATATGTATTTTAGGTATTATTACACTTTATAATTTGTTTACATTCTTGATAATAACTCCGATTTCTTAATTGAAAATTCCTCATCGGTTATTATACCGTTATCTTTTAAATAGGAAAGTTTTTGAATCTGAGTAACAATGTCATCACCTTGAGAGACTACTGATACAGTGAGAGATGGAATCTGTTTATGTTGTTCGATTGTTTCATCAAATGTTCTTTGTATGTCTTGTATTATACTTTTCTTATATTTTACTAAAATATCAAATGTCTTTATAAAGGTAAATATTTCTACATGACCACCTGTTAACCCGTTGCCACTACAGTTGACCATTTTTATCTCAGATAAATCACATGTGTAAAAAGAATGCGAAAGACCTGCTCTATAAGCAAATAATATTCTTTGTGTTGTAAGAGCAAAAACGCCAGGAAGTTTTTCAACCTTTCGCGTCCCAATAGTGGTTATTATTGCATTTGTTGGAGCGATATATTTAACCTCCTCAGTTTCAGACAGTTTTTGCTCTAATTGCTCAATATTACCCTTGTTTCCAAATGTGTTCACTTCAAACTTTTTCAATACTTGTTCAATGTCTTTCCTCATTTTATGATACTCCTTTTTATATAGATAATATTGTATTGTTCATCTTTTTACTTGGCGTTTGTTTTAACCATATTAGTTAGACGACAATTATGTATTAAAACAAATTTTACCATATTTCCATGCCCAATGCAATCAGTACTGTGGATTGACTTGTTGATTACTATTGACACTATATATCAAGTTTGAAAATGTTCAGCCGTCTTATGTTGATAATGGTTATCTAAGTATAGATACGAGTTATGGAGTATTTTAAAAGTTATTCCTTGATATTATATTCATGAGGTAAACTGTCTTATAGTCAAAGATTTTTTCTGACTTTCCTAGCACATATTTTTGCTTGTATTTCGGTATAACGAAGTATAATATGTCGAGTAAACGGGGAATGTATTTAATAGATATATTTTAATCTAAAAGAAAATTTCAATGGATTTTTTGAAATTAAAAATATTATGTATACTTGCGCGAAGGGTATAATGTCGGTTATGCCGACCGTGCTTAGAACAAGAGCGTACCGAGCACATTCTATATTAAAATGAGGTTCTTATATGACAATATTTGACATTCTAGGTCCGGTTATGGTCGGACCCTCCAGCTCCCACACGGCGGGAGCCGTAAAAATCGGATTGGTGGCAAGCCGGCTTCTTGGAGATATCCCCCAGGTTGCAGAGATTTATTTCCATGGCTCCTTTGCGGCGACAGGGGAGGGACATGGCACGGATCGGGCAATTGTGGCGGGACTTTTAGGAATGGAACCAGATAATATGGATATCCCCAGAAGCTTTGAGATAGCAAAAGAAAAAAATATGGAATTTGAGATATCCAACATTTTCATAAAAGATGCGCACCCAAATACGGTGCTCCTAGAACTTTTCGGGGAAGGTGACAAGAAGCTGAAAATACAGGCAGCATCTATTGGCGGCGGCAGGATTATGATTCGTAAATTGGATGACATTGATGTAAATTTCACAGGAGAAAATCCTACCTTGATTGTACACAATCAGGATGAACCCGGACATGTGGCAAAGGTGACCTCAGCATTGGCAGAAAAAGGTGTAAATATAGCGACCATGCAGCTATATCGTGATAAAAGAGGCGGCTATGCCGTTATGGTAATTGAGACCGACCAGCCTATTCCAAAGGATTTCATAGAAATGTTAAGCTGTCTGGACGGTGTTATCAAAGTAACTTGTATCGAAGCTGTTTAGTACTCACAGAATTGCATTATATTTAGAAGGAGAAGACGATGAGCTATCATTCATTGAAGGATATATTAGAGAAGTGTAAACAGGAAAAAATTGAATTTTGGGAAGCGATTCTTGCAGATGATATGAATGAGAGAGCTGTTTCCAAAGAGGCTTCCATGGATAAAATGAAGGAGCTTTGGTCAGCGATCGTTTTTTCCGGAGAAAGTTATAATAAGTCAGAGCACTCAAAAAGCGGCTTGGCAGGCGGAGACGGCGGACTTATGGAGGAATACTGTAAAACGGAGGATACGTTGTGTGAAGGCTTTGTTGCATCGGTCATTGCGCAGGCGCTTCAGATAGGTGAATCAAATGCCTGTATGAAGCGAATTGTAGCAGCACCGACAGCAGGGGCATCAGGAGTTTTACCGGCAGTTTTGCTGCCATTATTTCAGAAAAAAGGCGTATCAGAGGATAAAATTATAGAGTCACTTTATGTCTCTGCCGGTATTGGCCAAGTGATTGCACAACGGGCGTATATTGCAGGGGCGGCAGGCGGTTGTCAGGCGGAGGTAGGCTCTGCATCGGCGATGGCGGCAGGTTCCCTTGTGCATATAAAGGGCGGCAATCCCGAACAGATTTCAAATGCTGTTGCAATGACACTCAAAAACCTGCTTGGACTGGTCTGTGACCCCGTAGCAGGGCTTGTTGAGGTGCCATGCATCAAGAGAAATGTAATCGGTGCCATGAATGCCCTTGCATCCGCAGATATGGCACTGGCCGGCATTGGAAGCAGAATACCGGCTGACCAGGTCATCGATGCGATGAAGGCGGTAGGAGATAAGATGGACGAATCTTTACGTGAGACAAGCATGGGAGGACTAGCTGCAACACCCGCAGCGCAGGAAATTGTAAATAAGTTGTTAGACAAAAGAAGAAAATAGTGGGTTTTATTTTTACTATATTTAGTGTATAATTTAATATATCAGAAGAAAATCAAGCGGCTGCGAAGCAGACATTTGATTTTACTTGATATATTAACGAGAAAACGAAGTTTTCGAGTGGTAGAAGAAAGTACATGAAAGGGTGTGGACGTAATGTTGAATCATACTATTGTTACAATCGGAAGGCAGTATGGAAGTGCTGGCAGGGATATCGGTCAGGCGCTTGCGAATGAGTTGGGAATTAATTTTTATGATAAAGAGTTGCTCAAAAAGGCGGCAAAGGAAAGCGGATTGTGCGAAGAACTGTTTGAAAATCATGACGAAAAGCCTACAAACAGTTTTTTATATTCTCTTGTTATGGATACTTATTCACTTGGATATAATTCAGCAGCGTTTGTAGATATGCCGCTGAATCACAAGGTATTCCTTGCACAGTTTGATACGATTAAAAAAATTGCAAATCAGGAATCCTGCGTTATCGTAGGCCGCTGTGCCGATTATGCGCTGGCGGATTACAAGAACTGTCTGAACGTGTTTATCCACGCAAATATGGAAGACAGAATCAAACGTATCGCTAAAAAATATGAGTTAACAGATGCAAAGGCAAAAGATTTAATTGTAAAAACGGATAAAAGCCGCGCCAGCTACTACAATTATTATTCCAGCAAGAAATGGGGAGAAACCTCCAGTTATCATCTGGCACTGGACAGCTCCTTGGTTGGAGTAGAGGGAAGTGTTCAAATTATTAAAGAGTATCTGGAATATATGAAGAAGGATACACCTCGCATATAAAACATAATATAAAATACATAAAATCGAACAAATTTTCGCAAGAATATTTGTTCGATTTTTTAATGAAAAACAATTGACAAACATCCGTTCGTATAATACAATAGGATACATAAAGAACAGTTGTTCGGAAAACATGTTCGAGATATGTTCAAATAGTATTAGGAAATCAGAAGGAAACCTTAAGTTGATCAGATACGAAACGGGAGGAATTGTTATGAACGGACAAATCGTACAGAAAGATAATCAGAGATTTTATATTATAGTGATGACAATATGCCTTGCAGCGGCAGTTGCAGTAACCTGCGGAAGCTTTATTTCCATAGCAAAAAATAAGGCACCTGAGAAAGAGGTATATAAATATTATACAAGCATTCAAATCGAAAAAGGGGATACCCTCTGGGAATTGGCGGAGGATTATATAACCACGGAATATAATTCAGTAAATGATTATATTCAGGAGGTAAAGAACCTTAATTCGCTGTATGGGGACAGTATTCATGAAGGACAATATCTGACGGTACCTTACTATTCCAGTCAGGTACTTGACTAAAGATTATATCCCAATATAGTTCGGCCTGCAGCACCGCCCCTAAACTAAAATTAAGAATTGTACCAGATTACTTTTTATGATACGATAGGAAAGGCAATATGGTGTCAATTATGGAACAGTGAGGAAGGAAATAAAAATGGCCAAGCTATATTTTAGGTATGGTGCAATGGGAAGTTCAAAGAGCGCCAATGCATTGATGGTTGAATATAATTATCACGAAAGAGGAAAGAAGGCATTGCTTGTAAAGCCCCAGTTGGACACGAGAGATGAGGATGCCTATGTTTCATCAAGAATTGGATTGAAGAGTAAAGCAGTTTATCTGGAGAAGTTAACTGAGATGAAAGACGAAGAGCTGGCGGCGTATGATTGTGTAATCGTGGATGAAGCTCAATTCGCTGTGAAGGAGCAGATTGAGTTTTTGGTACATCTTGTAGATGATTTGAATATTCCGGTTATCTGCTATGGTCTGCGAACTGATTTTAAACGAGAGTTTTTCGAAGGCAGTATGTGGCTTATGGCTTGGGCAGATGTGATAGAAGAAATTAAGACGGTATGCTGGTGCGGAAAAGCAGCTACCTGCAATGCAAGATTTGATGAGGCAGGGAATATGATACGAAGCGGCGAACAGATTGTAATGGGAGCCAATGACCGTTATATTGCAGTTTGCAGAAAACACCATAGAAGCGGGCAGTTAAAATAGTGAATCATGTAATGGCTAACAATTAACCGTTGCGAAAGAATAGAAAAAACCGTAGTTGTAATTCACGTTTAAGCGATTTACATCCTACGGTTTTTATGTATAAATGATAAGAAAGTGAAGCTGTTTGCAGTTTCTGCTGCATGTGAAAGCTATTCAGAAAACAACGGAAGTCTTAACGTAAAGGTTGTGCCGATATCTTTCTCACTTTCGATATGAATCGTCCCCTCAGATAAATCTACAATATGTTTTACCAAAGTAAGTCCTAAGCCATTGCCTTCCGATAAACGAGCCTTGTCGGACTGATAGAACTTTTCAAAAACATGGCTCTGCGCCTCAGTGGATATGCCGATTCCTGTGTCGGAAATGGAGATAACGGTTTCTGAAGCAGTTTGATAGGCATTGATGAGTATTCTACCCTCCTTTGGCGTGAATTTTATGGCATTGTCAATCAGATTGATAAAAACCTGCATCATAAGTTCTTCATTTCCATAGAAGGAAATGGAAGAGAGTTCAAGCTCCAGGTCAATATTTTTTTCGGTCCACTTTGTTTCCAGCCACAGTAAGGCCTGACGAATTTGTTCGTCCAAGGAAAACCAGCCTTTATCAAGTATTTTATCCTGATTTTCCAGCTTAGAGATTTTTAAGATATTACTTGCTAAAGTAGAAAGCTGTCTTGTGCTGTTCATAACGATGTTGATATAATCCTGCTTTTGTTCAGGGGTTAAATCATCGGATTGAAGCAATGTTACATAGCCCTCGATTGTGGAGAGCGGGGTCTTAAACTCGTGAGAGACATTGGCGATAAAATCATTGCGCAGCGTTTCAATACTTGCCAAATCAGAAACCATCTTGTTAAAGTTTCTTGTCAACTCACCCATCTCATATATTTTTTGACGCTCCTCCAATTGGACGGTAAAGTCTCCTTTTGCAACGAGATTGGTTGCATGGCTAAAAGCACGGATTGGCTTCATAATTATTGTTCCCCCCATCATGGAAAGTGCAGTTCCAATAAAAGTACTGAGTAAAAGTACAAATAGGATAGGAAGAAGCGGATCCTTGTGAAAAGGAAGGTAGAGCCCCAAATGGATGAGGCATGCCACAATAACTGCCATAATAATTGCAGAAAATAACATAATGAAAAAGACTAACAATACAAAGCAAAGCCAAAAAGTTATATTTCTTCTTTTAATCATTTTTTTTCACCACTTTATAACCAAGACCTCTTACCGTGATAATATCAAAGTCTTGATTCTCCTTAAAACGTTCTCTGAGACGATTTACATGTACATCTACGGTTCGCTCATCGGATTCACTTTCCAGTCCCCATATTTCATCCATAATATTTTGTCTTGTAAAAATTTTATTCGGAAAAGAAGCAAGCTTATAGAGCAGATAAAATTCCTTCTGAGGAAGAAGGAGAGCTTGTCCTTCCTGATAAACAGTTAGGGAGTCATATTCCAGCACAGTTTTACCAATAGTAAGCTTTCGATCTGTAATAATTTGAGCACGGCGAAGCAATGCTTGTACACGAAGCACCATTTCATTTACATCGATTGGCTTTACCATGTAATCGTCTGTTCCGGATGTAAAGCCTTGTTTCTTGTCCTGAAAGCTTTCTTTTGCCGTGATAATCAAAATGGGTATCTCATAATGTGCCGCACGAAGCTGCTTTATGAGTTCATACCCGTCCATATTCGGCATCATAATATCCGATATCAAAAGGTCTATATATTCTTTATCCATACATTCAAGTGCTTCAACGCCATCCTTAGCATCAATTGTATGATATCCGTTTTTATTTAATACGGTACAAAACAACTGTCTTAAATTATCATCATCTTCAACGACTAAAATTGTAAACATGGTTTTCTCCCTCGCAATCTTTCTATTCATTATATAATATTTTGCGTGGTAACAGCAATATATATGACGAAGTATAGCATGGAATTATAAACTAAATATTAATTTATAAAATATGAGCATTGTTTAAACTGAGTTTATATTCGTTTGCTATCTTATTGGGAAATGATGAAAAAATGGAGGAATTTATTTTGAGTAAGCTTAAAGAAGTATTTCGAAAAATGAATAAGAAAGTAATCGCACTTGTGGTTGTTGTGGTGCTTGTCATAACAGCAGTAGTTGGATTTCGTATATCTGCTGCAAATAAAATGCAAAGTATGCAGCAAACAGCCATTCAGACAGAGACGATTGAGAAGAGGACACTCACAAACAGTATCAGTGCAACCGGAACGATTGAGGCGAATGATACGCAGACCGAGCAGACATCGCTGACCAGTTATGAGATAACCGCAGTAAATGTGGAAGTAGGAGACCGGGTAAGTGCCGGTGATGTTATTGCCACATTTGATGTGAGCAGTATTCAGGATTCGGTTACTTCGGCACAAAAGAGTCTTGATAACGGCAGCGCACAAAATAATTTAAGTGAACAATCGGCAGAGCGCTCCCTGGCGTATGCACAAACGACAAGAGATGCACAGGCTGAGCAGGCAGACAGCAATGTGGCAGACGCGGAAAGCAATCTGACTGATGCACAGAATACACAGACTGATCTTGAAAATGATTTGGATTCTGCAAGTGATAAAGTATCGAGCACAAAGGATACCTATAGCAGCGCAAAAAAGGCTTATACAAGCGCAAAGAAAACCTATGACAGTCTGACACCGGATTATAATAGCAAAAACACAGCATATGAAACGGCAAAGCTTGCATCCGAAGCGGCAGAAGCAAATGTAAAAAGTTTGGAAACACAAATAGCTGCAACAAGTGATGCGACTGTATTGGCAGGTTTAAATGCCCAGTTAACAGAAGCTAAAAATACATTGACAGAAAAATTGCAGGTAACCAGCAATGCAAAGTCACAGTTAGATGCCGTAAGCTCATCCTATAATGAGGCAAAAGCAGCATATGAGAAGGCGTCTGCAGCATATGAAGCAGCAACGACTGCATATGAAACAGCGAAAGCAAACAAATCTTCTTTAGAAACACAGCTTGCTTCAGCGGAAGCGGTGGTTGATTCGGCACAAAAAACATACGACAATTCCGTGACCGAGCGTGACAGTACAAACAGAAGCAACAATAACACCGTAAGCTCACAGCAGGAAAGTTTGGCATCCACAAGACTTTCCAATGAGACCAGTCTGGATGCAAAAGCACAGGAGTTGGAAAAATATGAGGAGCAGTTGGAAAAAGGAAATGTGACAGCGAGAATCAGCGGTGTTGTGACGGCTGTAAATGTAAGCGCCGGAGATATTTATGCCGGAGGCGATATGTTTACAATTAAAGATGACAGCTCTTATGTGGTTGAGACAACGGTTGATGAATATGATATCGGTGATTTGTATACCGGAATGTCTGTTATTATCAAAACAAATGCAACCGGGGAGGAAGAGCTAAACGGAACAATTACATATATTTCCCCAACACCGAAAACATCGACATCTGCAACCACATCTACCAGCAGTGATGTAACCTATGAAGTAAAGGTTTCGGTAGATACGCCGAATGACAAAATCAGACTTGGTATGACCGCCAAATTGAGTATTGTTTTAGAGACGAAGGAAAATGTCTATGCAGTTCCTTATGACGCGGTGACAACGGTTTCTGATACAGAGGGAACCATTCAAGTTGTCACAGGAGAAAATCAACCGCCGGTTGAGATGAAAGTAACACTTGGTATGGAGACAGATTATTACATGGAGATTATCAGTGATGAGATTACAGAGGGCATGAGTATTGTAGTACCTTCTACCAACGCAGATGCATCCCAGTTTATGAACATGGGACCGATGGGAGGTTTCTAGGAGGTTATTATGGCTAAAAAAATTATAGAGTTAGACAATATTATAAAGCGTTTTTACATCGGAGAGCCAAATGAACTTCAAATATTAAACGGTATTTCCCTTTCGGTTGAGGAAGGAGAGTTTGTATCCATCGTCGGTGCATCCGGCTCAGGAAAAAGTACTTTGATGAATGTCATCGGTATTCTGGACCGCCCGACAGAGGGAAATTATGTTCTCGACGGCGTGGATGTCAGTGCGGCGAAGGATCATGAGCTTTCCAAGATACGAAACCAGAAAATCGGTTTTGTATTCCAGACATACAATTTAATTTCAAAGACGACGGCACTAAAAAATGTGGAGCTTCCGATGCTCTATTCCGGTACAAAGAGGAAAGAGCGTGTAGAACGGGCAAGGGAGCTTTTGGATTTGGTAGGAATTGGTGATAGATTAAAGCATAAACCAGAGGAATTATCCGGTGGCCAGAAGCAGCGTGTGGCAATCGCAAGAGCGATGGCAAATGACCCTGCAATCATTCTTGCCGATGAGCCTACCGGAGCATTGGATTCCCAGACCGGACGTATGGTAATGGACTTGTTTCACAAGCTTAACAAAGAACAGGGAAAAACCATTGTGTTAATCACTCACTCGAATGAATTGGCAGAGGAGACGCAGCGAATTATTACACTTAAGGATGGCAATGTAGTTCAAGAGAGAAAGGGGAGTGCGCTTGTATGACATTATTTATAGAAAATATCTTACTTGCAATTAACAGCTTGCTGGCAAACAAGATGAGAGCACTTCTCACCATGCTTGGAATCATTATCGGTATCGGCTCGGTTATTGCGATTATGACCGTAGGTGATTCTCTTACAAATTCAGTTTCCTCTTCTATGGAATCGATGGGAGCAAACAACATTACGGTAGGGCTTCAGCAAAAATCAGAAGAGGAGGAAGTGAACGAGACCGGTGCAGTGTTTGGCGGAAGCGGCAGACGAAGTGTACAGGCAGAGGAAAAGGATTATTTTACAACAGAAATGATTCAGAGCCTGACAGAAACCTATCCCGATTCTATTGAAACGATCTCAGCGAGTATTACGGTCGGAAGCGGAGAGTCTAAATCAGGTAATAAATCTGCTAACACACAGGTTATTGGGGTGAGTGCAGGATATTTTTCGGCAAACGAAATGGATTTCTTAAAAGGCGGCATTTTTTCCGAACGTGATTTTGATGAGGCAAAAAAGGTAGCAATTGTTTCAGATAAATTTGTCAACAATATGTTTGACGGGGATTTGAATAAAGCGATAGGAAGCTCTGTTGAAGTAAAAACAAATGATAAGTATATCACCTATACCATCGTTGGTGTTTATGAATATGAGGAATCAGCCTACAGCTTTTCCACAAGCTCCGATGAGGATATCACAACGAGCCTGTACATCCCATTAAAGGCAGCGGCTAATTTAACACATACAACAGGTTATTCTCAGTTTTCTGTTGTCACAAAGACAGGAGTTGATTCAACTACCTTTGTTTCTCAGATTGAACGCTTTTTTGAGCCATATTACAGAAACAACAATGATTTTGAGGTAAGTGCGTTTAGTATGGAATCTATTGTTTCGACAATGACAGATATGCTTTCAACTATAACAATTGCAATTGCTGTTATTGCGGGAATCGCCCTATTGGTAGGCGGTATCGGTGTTATGAATATCATGCTTGTTTCCATTACAGAGCGAACCAGAGAAATTGGTACACGAAAAGCACTCGGAGCAACGAATGCCTCCATAAGACTTCAATTTATTGTTGAAGCTGTTATTATCTGTATGATAGGAGGAATATTGGGAATTATAGTAGGTGTCGTGTTAGGGAACGTGGCGGCTACATTGCTTGGCTATCCGGCAAGCGCCTCGGTTACAAGTATTGTCGTATCACTCGTATTCTCTATGACAATCGGAATTTTCTTCGGTTATTATCCTGCAAACAAGGCAGCAAAAATGAATCCGATTGATGCGTTAAGATATGAATAGTAAAATTTCATAAAATATGGTATACTGTTTATAATATTAAATGATGAAGGGACTGTTTGTCCCTTCATCTTGCTATCATAAGAGTTATGGAGGATAAAAATGAAGTACCATTGGGACAAAAAGTATTTATATTGGGGCGTAACCGCATTTTCAGTCATAGCAATCAGCATTTTATTTTTTTTCGGAGTATTTCATATTGGAGAAATGAAAGGCTTTTTCGGCAAATGGATTACCATATTAATGCCTGTTATCTATGGGCTTGTGATTGCATATCTGTTATCACCGGTTGTAAACTATTTGGAAAAGCATGTGTTTAATCCTTTATTCTATGAAAAGTGGAAGAAGGAAAAGACCAAAAAGAGCAAAAAAAGAATCAGGGCACTGACCATTTTTATTACGCTTTCAATGGCGATTTTAGCCTTGGTTGGATTGTTTTCTCTCCTTATACCACAGCTATTTATCAGCATCAGCAGCCTAATCACCTCATTTCCTCAAAATTATGAGAATTTTTCGACTCTTCTTCAGCAGGTTTTTACGGACAATCCTGAGTGGGAGACAAATGTACTTGCTTCCTTGGATACAATTTCAGATTATATGGAGAAGTTTTTAAATACACAGATTTTACCGCGAATTAATCAGTTTGTAATGCAGCTTTCCTCAGGTGTTATGAGCTTTATCGGCGTTTTGAAAAATCTTTTTATCGGTGCGATTGTGTCAATTTACGTGATGAGCAGCAAGGAGCTGTTTGCAGCACAGACAAAAAAGCTTGTATATGCAGTGTTAAAGCCATATAGAGCAAATATTTTAATCAAAAACCTCAGACTGACAAATGATATGTTCAGCGGGTTCATAAGCGGTACATTGCTGGATTCCTTTATTGTCGGAATTTTATGTTTTATCGGTACAAGTCTGATGGGTACACCATATGCAGTGCTTGTCAGTGTTATCGTAGGTGTGGCAAATGTGATACCGTTTTTTGGGCCTTATCTTGGTGCGATACCAAGCGGCTTATTAATTTTATTGGTAGACCCTATAAAATGTATTTATTTTATTATATTTATCATGCTTTTACAGACCTTGGACGGAAATATACTGGCGCCGAAGATACTTGGCCAGTCCACAGGGCTTTCCAGCTTTTGGGTTATCGTTGCTATTTTGCTTGGCGGCGGTTTGTTCGGAATACTCGGTATGTTTATCGGAGTTCCGGTGTTTGCGGTTGTCTATACCTTAATCAAGGCATTTATCAATCGAACATTGATTGCTCATGATTTGCCGTTTCGGACAGGCGATTACTTCAATCTAGATTATATTGATGAGGACACAAACGAGAAGTTTTATAATTCAGGCAAAAAGGACGAAGAATCAAAACTTCATACCAAAATCGAAGAAATCAAGACGAAGAGAGAGGAAAATAAGAAGAAAAAGGACACAGAGAAAAACGACAACGCATAAATAGCTCAATATAACAATGTGACTTAGTTACAGAATACACAGCAAAAGGAGCTTATAATCAGAATCAAAACAGTTTCAGCAATCTATAAAGTTAAATTTTTAACATATTAACGAATAAAGGAGTGTATTGATTATGAGCAAAAAAACAGTAATTATTGGCGGTGTAGCAGGAGGTGCCTCCGCGGCAGCGCGTCTTCGAAGATTGGATGCAGAGGCAGAGATTATCATATTGGAGAAAGGTGATTACATTTCCTTTGCCAATTGCGGATTGCCTTACTATATTGGGGATGTGATTCAAAACAGAGATGAGCTTCTTCTTCAGACACCGGAAGGAATGAAAAAACGCTTTAACATTGAGGTTCGTGTTCTTTCCGAGGTAACCCAAATTAAGTCGGATAAACAAAGCGTCGTAGTTAAAAACGTTAAAACAGGGGAAGAATATGAGGAGAGCTATGACAATTTAATTGTGGCAACCGGTTCTTCGCCGATTAAACCTCCGCTCGAGGGGATTGATCAGGAAAATATTTTTACTCTATGGACGATACGGGATACAGATAAAATCAAAGCCTTTTTACAGGAAGAGAAACCTCAAAGCGCAGCCGTTATCGGTGGCGGTTTTATCGGGCTTGAAATGGCAGAAAATTTACATCATGCAGGCATTGATGTAACCTTGATTGAAATGCAGAATCAGGTTATGGCACCGGCAGATTTTGAAATCGCACAGCTTTTACATGAAAATATGGAGAAAAACAACGTTTCCCTTGTGTTAGGAGACGGAGTTAAGTCATTTGTGAAAACAAATGACGGCACACAGATTTTGTTGACAAGCGGCAACACGGTTACCGTGGATATGATTATTTTATCTATCGGTGTCAAACCAAACAGCCTTCTGGCAAAGGAAGCAGGACTTGAGCTGAACCAGAGAGGCGGAATTGTTGTCAATGAGTACCTTCAGACCTCCGTTCCCAATATTTATGCGGTTGGTGACGTGATTGAGGTAAAAAATTACGTTTTGAAGGAAAAAACGATGATTCCATTGGCGGGACCTGCCAATAAACAGGGACGTATCGCGGCAGACAACATAGCCGGAGCAAAGAAAAAGTATAACGGCTCCTTGGGAACTGCTGTGGCAAAAGTATTTGATTTAAATGTTGCAACAGTTGGTGTAAATGAAAAAACACTCAAGGCACAGAATAAGATAAAAAATAAAGACTATTATACCGTGCTTATCAATCAGAAGTCCCATGCCGGCTATTACCCGGGAGCAACACCGCTCACACTGAAATTGCTGTTTGAGAAGGATGGAAGGATACTAGGCGCTCAGATTATAGGGCGAAAGGGTGTTGACAAGAGAATTGACACGATTGCCACAACGATGCGTTTAAACGGCACAATCTATGATCTTGCCGAATTGGAGCTTGCCTATGCACCGCCGTTTTCTTCTGCAAAGGATCCTGTCAATATGCTCGGATTTGTGGCAGAAAATGTATTGTTGGGTCACGTTTCCTTTATTGAGTATGACGAAGTGGATGAGCTGATTGCAAACGGTGACAAGGAGACGTTTACAATACTTGATGTAACCGAGGCGATTGAGAGGCAGGCATATGCTGTTCCTGAGTCTTATCATATACCGCTTGGGCAGCTTAGAGACCGTATGGAGGAGCTTGACAAAGATAAGCTGATTATCGTATACTGTGCGGTAGGTATTCGCGCTTATAACGCTGCCAGAATCTTAATGCAGAGCGGTTATTCAAAAGTAACCGTAATGTCAGGTGGAATCACGTTCTACAAATCCATGCACTATGAACATAAGGCATTGGAGGCGAAGAGGCCGGAGATTGCAGCAGCAGAGCTATAAGGTTATGAGTAAGTAGCGTAGCGGATTACGAATATCCGCTTTGACTTTAGATAAAAGGACTTGGTATTATGATAAATTTTACAGAAGCACTAAAAGTGATAGAGGAAAATTCCGGTATTCATTTTCTGAAAGTAGAAGAGATGTATGCAGAGAGCGAGCTCTATATAAAGCCGGAGCATCTGAATATGTTCCAAATCGTAGGAGGCGGCTGCCTCTATAACCTGGCGGATATCACCGCCGGAGTAGCCTACAACAGCCAAAAGGAAAAGGGTGTGACAGCAACCGGTACCATGGACTTTTTAAGGGCGGCGAAGGATACGGAAAAAATCATCTGCAAGGCAACGCTTGTGAAAAAAGGATCAAAGCTTTGTTTTGCAACGACAGAGGTCGAAGACGACAAGGGCAGATTAGTGGCAAGGGGCAGCTTTGTGTTCTGCAACGTTGAACAGAAATAGGATGAAAATGAATAGAGAAGTAAAAACCATCGAAGTGTGAGCATAGCTCACACTTTCTTTTTATTAATTTTAATTTACCTCTGTACAAATTTAGGAATATAGAATAGAATTAGATAATAATAGTTATCATTATCAAAAAAATACAATGCAAGAAGGTGGGCAAATGGATATTAAAATAAAAAAGCGAAACGGCTTATATGAACAGCTCTATGTGGAGAAGACAAAGAAGATGGTAGCATATGCCTGTGAAGGGCTAAAGGGCTGTGACCCGAATGAGCTCGAGATGGATTCCAATCTCCAGTTTCGTGATGGAATGAGCACAAAAGAGATACAGAAGGTTTTAATACAGACCGCGATTGAAAAGGTAATACAGACAACGAAGGACACAAGCGGAAATCTTGTCAAGAAAACGAATATCAACTGGCAGTATGTGGCGGCAAGGCTCTTGATGTCTGACCTTTATAAGGAGGCGGCAATCAACAGAGGCTATGATTATTTTGGCTATGGAGATTTCCCCGAGCTGCTTCATAGGCTGACGAAGGAGGGCTATTACGGGGATTATCTGGAGAAAGAATACAGCGAGCAGGAGTTGAAAGAATTAGGCGAATATATAGAGAAAGACAGGGATTTATTGTTTAACTATGAAGGGCTTAAACTTTTGGCTGATCGATATTTAATCCGCGGCTTTCACAAAGAGGTGCTGGAGCTTCCTCAGGAGAGGTTCATGGTAATTGCGATGCATCTTGCAATACCGGAGGGAGAAAAAAAGCTTTTTTACGCAAAGAAGTTTTACGATATATTGAGTGAGCTGAAGATGACGACTGCGACACCGACACTAGCCGGGTCGGGAACACCTTATCATCAGTTAAGCAGTTGTTTTATCTCGGTTGTGGGTGACAATCTGTGGTCGATTTATGACGTGAATCAGAAGTTTTCAAACGTTTCGAAGCATGGCGGCGCCTTGGGTATCTATCTTGGGAAAATAAGGGCGTTAAACAGTGAGATAAGAGGACATAAGAATGCCTCAGGAGGAATTATTCCATGGATTCGTCTCTACAATGACACTGCGGTTGCGGTGGATCAGCTTGGAAGAAGAAAGGGCGGAGCCTCCATCACGCTTGATATCTGGCATTCGGATTTATATGAATTTTTGGATATTAGGACGAATAACGGTGACGACAGAAGAAAAGCACACGATGTATTTCCGGCAGTGAGCATACCGAATCTTTTTATGGAGCGGTTGGAAGCACGTGGGAGCTGGTCGCTGTTTGATCCATATATGATAAAAAAGGAAATGGGCTTTTATCTGGAAGACTTCTACGACGAAGAGAACGGCAAGGAATTTACAAAACGTTATCTGGAATGTGAGAAAAACGAAGCATTAGAGCGCATCACCGTACCAGCACTGGATATTATGAAAAAAATTATGAAGAGTGCCGTGGAGACGGGAACGCCGTTTATCTTTTTCCGGGATACGGTAAATCAGGCAAACCCGAACAAGCATGCCGGCATGATATATGCATCAAATCTTTGTCACGAGATTGCCCAAAATGTAAGCGAATCTTCCTTTGTTGAGGAGACGATAGAGGAAAAAGACGGTGCTTTCGAGGTGGTGAGACGGCTTAAATCAGGTGATATGGTGACCTGTAACCTAAATTCCGTTAATCTGGGCAGAGTAAACATAGAAGATTTAAAAGAGACTATCCCGCTGCAAATCCGTATGCTGGATAATGTAATTACGCTGAATCAGGCCCCTGTTGCGGAGGCGAAGATTACAGGAGATAAATACCGTGCCATCGGACTTGGAACGAGTGGTTACCACCATTATCTTGTCAATCAGGGTATTCAGTGGGAGAGTGAGGAACATTTTGCGGAGGCGGACAGGCTGTATGAGGAAATCGCCTATCAGTCTATCAAAGCGTCATTGGAGTTAGCAAAGGAAAAAGGTGCTTATCCTGCATTTGAAGGCTCAGAGTGGCAGTCAGGTGAATATTTTGACAGAAGAGGCTATGAGTCGGACAGATGGCATGAATTAAAGGCAGAAGTTCAAAAGTACGGCATAAGAAACGGCTATATCATGGCGGTTGCCCCGACGGGAAGTACCTCAAATATTGCGGGCACAACAGCAGGAATTGACCCGATTTTCAAGAAATTCTTTATTGAAGAGAAGAAAGGCAGCTTTACGCCGAAGGCGGCACCGGATCTTCGTGAGGATAACTTTTGGCTCTACAAGGAAGCTCATACGATTAACCAGCTATATAGCATCAAGGCATGCGGTGTCAGACAACGTCATATTGATCAGGCTCAGTCCTTCAATTTGTATATCACACCACAGATGGACGCGAAGGATGTTTTAAAACTCTATATGGAATGCTGGAAAAATAAGGTTAAGACAATTTATTATATCAGAAACCAGTCACTTGAAATGGACGAATGCACAAGCTGCTCAAGCTAAGTTGGAGGAATGGATAAAATGCAGAAAAAGAAAATTTTTAATGAGGACGGCGTCCGAGGAACGGAGTCGTTAATCAACGGAAATACCACAAACCTAAGAGAATGGAACCGTATCAAGTACGATTGGGCGAATTTATTGTACCGCACGATGTTAAATAATTTCTGGATACCGGAAGAAATCTCCTTGCATGAGGATATCAAACAGTTTCCTCTTTTAACAGACGGGGAAAGAAATGCATTTGATAAAATTATTTCTTTCTTAAACTTCCTCGATTCGGTACAAAGTGAAAACCTGCCGAATCTATCTCGCTATATTACGGCGGCAGAGGTATCTTCGCTGCTTAATATTCAGGCGTTTCAGGAAGAAATTCACGCGCAGAGTTACTCATATATTCTGGATACCGTGACCAATCCGGTGACGCGTGATAAGATTTACGACGAGTGGAGGGAGGATAAAAATCTTTTAAAGCGAAACCGCTATATTGCAAATATTTATCAGCGCTTTAACGAGGAGGCAACCGCAGATAATTTCATCCGTGTTGTTGTCGCAAACTATATACTGGAAGGAATTTATTTTTATTCCGGCTTCAGCTTTTTCTATACGCTGGCAAGACAGGGAAAAATGACAGCGACAAGCACAATTTTTAAATATATCAATCGAGACGAGGTCACCCATCTTGTACTGTTTCAAAATATCATCAAGGAGCTTAAAAACGAGAATCCCGACTTTTTTACGTCGGAGCTTTTGGAGGAAATCCGCGAGATGATGAAAACGGGTGTGGAGCATGAGATTGAATGGGGCCAGTATGTGACAAACAATGAGATTTTAGGTATCAACAATGACCTTATTGAGAAATATATCAAATATTTAGGAAACCAGAGATTAAAGGCGATTGGTCTGGAGGAGCTGTATCCTGAGATTACAGAAAACCCGATGGCTTGGATTGAAGGCTTTTCCAACCTTAACAGCACGAAAACGGACTTTTTTGAGGCTAAGGTGACCAACTATACAAAGGCGGCAGCTTTTAACTTTGATGATTTAGAGTAAAATTTATTAAAGTTCAGCTTTGATTTATTTCATTTTTTGTCTTATAATGAGTAGTGAAACTTTGCGGAAAGGACAAACAAAAATTATGAATAAAAAAGATGTATTCGAGCTGAAAAGCCGTCTGAAGAAAACAGGCTGCACTTTCACTAAGATGTGTGGCTGCTATGTAAACGGAGAAAAAGAGATTGTCTTGAACTTTATGGAGACCTTTTTAAATCTGGAGGACGAAGAATTTTATAAATATTTGGATATCGCCAAAAAGACGCTATCCGGTACGGTTGGAAACAATTTAATTGAGCTTGATTTCCCGGCTGAGGAGGAAGAACAGGGCGGTAAGCAGCAGTTTTTAATGGGGCTTCGAGAGAGCAAATTGAAAAATGAAGGATTGATGGAGACATTTTACCGGCTTATCATTGACAATTACGACTATGCGGGAAACTATCTGATTTTGACATTCCATGATGCCTACGATGTTATGACAAAAACGACCGATAATTCAAAGCTCGATGAGTCGGAAGAGGTTTATGAATACATATTATGCGCTATCTGTCCGGTAACACTTACAAAGCCGGGACTTGGCTATTTGGAAAACGAGAATAAAATCGGACCGAGAAAGCTCGACTGGGTTGTGGGTGTACCGGATTCAGGATTTATTTTTCCGGCGTTTACCGAGAGAAGTACCGATATCCACTCGGTTATGTTTTACACCAAAAATGCGCTCGAGCCACACAAAGAACTGATGGAGTTCGCACTTGGCTGTCCGGTGAAGACGACTGCGACAGAGAAGAAAAATACCTTCCACAATATTATCAAAAATACAATCGGTGATTCGGAAAAAACAAATCAGGTGATCAGTGAGATTCAAGAGAGCCTAAACCAGATTGTGGAGGATGAGGTTGCAGCAGCAAAAGAGGATGAAGAACCGGTGATTTTAACGAAGGAATCTGTTCAGGAAATCCTGTCAGAGAGTGGAGTGCCGGAGGATATTGTAGAAAAAATTCAAGAAACCTACGAGGAGACTTTTCAGGACGAGCTTCCGGCAGTGGAATATTTGCTCGATAAAAAGATACTTGCCGAGAATGAGAAGAACAAGGCAAATAAGGTGCTCGTAGAGCAGATACACGTTTTGCAGGAGAGGCTGGAAGAGACCGTGAAGGCGTCAAAGTCAAATGAAAACGGCTTGTCAGAGGAAATTGACGGTGCAGACTTTCAGGATAGTGCTGATTTTGATATTCTCCTCAAGGTGAAGGACGAAAAGATGAGTCAGATTACCTCACAGGTTATTGACGGCAAGAAATGTATCATCATTCCGATGGAAGAGGATGAGCATGTGAATATCAACGGAGTTGCGGATATTTACTAGGTAATAAAAACAGGACACCCCTTAAAGATACGACAAAGTTTGTATTTTTAAGGGGATTTTTTCAGAATTCACCATTTATTCATTGACTTTTGGTCTCATAATTATTAGTATTATTTATAGTGTAGGATTAAAATGTCAAAAGGAGCAAAGAAGCATATATGTTTGGTTATGTAACCGTGAATAAACCGGAATTAAAAATTAAAGAATATAACCGCTATCATGCTTATTATTGCGGGTTATGTCATACATTAAAGGAGAGGCACGGATTTATCGGGCAGATGACGCTGACCTATGATATGACATTTTTAGTGCTGTTGCTTACTTCACTGTACGAATCGAGCACGAGCTATAGCCAGAAGCATTGTATTGTCCACCCGGTGAAGAAGCATGAGCTTTTGATAAACGAGATAACGGCTTATGCGGCGGATATGAATATCGCTTTGGCTTATCATCATTTTTTGGATGATTGGAGCGATGAAAAGAAGGTAAATGCGTTGGCAGGTGCCGCTGTGTTAAAAAAGAAGTACCTGACAATTGAAAAGCAGTATCCGCGTCAGTGTGAGGTTATCGCCTCCTCCTTAAAGAAGCTTCAGGAATATGAGGCAGCAAATGAGAAAAGCCTCGATTTTGTGAGCGGCTGTTTTGGAACGCTTATGGCGGAGCTTTTTGCCTATAAGCAAGATGTCTGGGAGGAAAATCTTCGAAGACTGGGATTTTTCTTGGGAAAATATATTTATTTGATAGATGCCTATTTTGATTTGGAGGATGATATAAAAAATAAAAGCTATAATCCTCTGATTTTTTATAAGGAGCAGGAGCGTTACGAAGAGTTTTGTTTTGAAATGCTCACGCTGATGATATCTGAAGCCGCAAATGAATTTGAAAAGCTGCCCTGCGTTTTGGACGTGGAAATTCTAAGAAATATTTTATATGGCGGTGTTTGGAGCAAATATAATTCAAAGAAACAAAAGACGGAAAGGACTTAATAAATTATGATAACAGATCCATATCAAGTGCTTGGCGTAAGCCGGAATGCATCTGACGATGAAATAAAGAGAGCTTACAGAGAGATGAGCAGAAAGTATCATCCTGATACGAATACAAACAATCCGCTTGCTGACTTGGCGGAAGAAAAATTTAAGCAGGTGCAGGAAGCGTACCAGCAGATTATGGCAGAGCGGGAGAGAGGCGGTCAGTCCTATGGCTATTCTTCACAGCAAGCAACGTCACAGTCCTATTCAAACGGCGGATACCAGTCATGGCAGGAGGATCCTAAAATGGTAGCTGCTGCCAATTATATCAATTCCAGACATTACAACGAAGCGTTAAATGCCCTTTCGGGTATCAGCAACCGAGGAGGATACTGGCATTATTTTAATGCGCTGGCACATGCCGGTATGGGCAACAATATAGAAGCGTTAAACTATGCACGTCAGGCTGTCAATATAGAGCCAAATAACCGTGAATTCAATGATTTGCTGGGACGCCTTCAGTGGGGCGGACAACGTTACCAGACAACCGGAAACGGCTATGGCTACGGCGGTTCCTCCTGCGGAACCGGAAACCTTTGCTGTGACCTCTGGTGTGCAGATTCATTATGTGAATGTATGGGAGGAGATTTGATTTCATGCATGTAAAAGCAAAACAAGTGGCTTTTTTAGGATTACTTGCGGCACTCGTTGCCCTTCTTATTATATTTGCCTCTGTCATTGAGACGAATACATTATTCCTGCTTGCGGCGGCAGCTTTTATAGTTGGCATTGCAATACGGGAATTCGGACTTCGGTTAGGAGGCGGTTTCTTTGTGGCGTGTATCTTGCTTGGCTTTTTACTGTCACCGAACAAATTATATGTATTGACCTACGCAGGGCTGTCCTTGTATATTGTGTGGGATGAGGCGGCATACCGCCTTTTAGAAAAAATTGACGTAAAGAAGCATAAAAAAACACTGTTTTTTGCGTTAAAGTTTGTTTTCTTTAATCTGCTTTATATTCCGGCATTGTTGCTGTTTCCCCAGCTTTTATTTCCGCAGGGAATAGGAACCAATGTGCTCTTACTGTTTTTGGCGGGAGGGCAGCTTGGCTGGTTTATTTATGATAAGGCATATAGGTATTTTCAGACTGTAATATGGGGAAAGATGCGTGCTAGGATGGGAATGCTGCGAGAATAAGGAGATGTGAGTACATCTCCTATATTAGATTTGATAAATCTATTTATATTAATTTCTCATATAATTTAAACCATTTTAGACCATATTCTTCCAGCCCTAAATCTACGGTATCAATATAATGAAAACTACATTTTTCATATAGTTTTATTGCCGGAAGATTATCTTCAGAAACATCTAATCGCAGCGCCAGCATTCCCTGTTCTTTTCCAAGCGCCTCTGCAAAACATAATAATTCTTTTCCCATTCCCTTATTAAAATAATCAGGATGAATCAGAAACGTATAAATAACAAAGACTTTTTCATAATCTAATTCTTTTTGCCAACGTACCTGATGATATGCATCCTCGGGTTTATGCCTCAGTATAATCGAACCGACGATTTTATTGTCTGTTGTTGCTACATAAAGACTTTTCTCGCTTATCCCTGCAAGGGCATCTGCGCGTGTAGGATAAATCCCTTTTCTCCACCCCGGATAGTTTATATGTTCCGAAAGGTAGTCATTTAAAGTATCATACAAATTTTCCAGTTCATCCATATCAGCAAAAGACGCTAAGCGAACATTTGTTCCCATATTGTTTCTCCAATCTTTTAAAACAGTAAAGTGGTTTCCGGTGTTATCATTTTACAATGTCATCAGTCGATGATTTAACCGCTTTTCGATACAAAATCAATGCTTTTATCGTAAATAAAGCATATAATAGCATAACGCAAAGCCACGGTAACCAATACCACACTTTAACATCTGGCAGGCTGTTTGGGTTTGAACGTTCTTGTACCAACAGTATGAGAAAGCACGGAATATAAAGAATGGTATAGAACAACCATACATCTGCGAGCCGTTTGTAGCGTCCGGCTTTTGAAAGGGCATCAGAAAAAATATCCTCATCGCTATCGTTGCTTATTTTGCGGAAATACTGGGTGCCGGAAGATTTCGTACCTGCGACATGCTTCCACCCGCTGTCCTCAAATAAGGAGCAGTAATCGATGAAATCCTGCTTATCTCGAAAAGTTCTGTAATCTATTTTTATTGTCTTGGCCTCAAGCTCTGTTTTGGCAAAAAGATAAAGGTATCCCATCTTACCACGAAGCTGCCATCCCCGTTTTGCGATTCCCTCAAGCCATTTTTCTTCCTTCTCATAATTAATAAAAAACCTAAACTTTATCATATGAAAACACCTCCATATCAGTAATCTGCTCTGTTATAGCAAGCATATGACGCATCCGTTGGAAATCTGCGTACAAAGTCTTTTTGCCTTCGTCTGAAATAACATATACTTTTCGGCGTGGGTCGTCGCTTGGCAGAGCAGTGATTAACTCCTTTTTCAGCAGATTTTCTATAGCGCCATACAATGTTCCGGCGGCAAGTCGAACCTGTCCGTCACTTAGCGTCTCAACTCTTTGCATAATCGCATATCCGTGTGCCGGCTCAACTAATGACAGAAGAATATAGTAGAGGGTTTCGGTTAAAGGTAAGTTTTTATTTCGATTCATTTTGTCAACTCCTTTGTATACAGTTAAACTATATAGTTGAATTGTATATCGGTCGACTGTATATGTCAAGAGACTATCAAATTACTATTATTTTACAGAAAAATATGCTAAACTTAGAAAGAAAAAAATTGATTATAATAAATAAAAAACAAAGATAGAAGAAGCGAAAAAGAATAGAAAGATTGGTACAAATTATGGAAATTAGAAAAGCAACAGAGAAGGACATCCCGCAAATAATTAAATTATTATATCAGGTTCAGAAAGTTCATTCGGACAAAAGACCGGATTTATTCAAAGCCGGAGGTAAAAAATATTCCGAGGAACAGCTTTTGGAAATATTGGGGGATACGAAGAAACCGATATTTGTGGCGGTAGAAGAAGGGATAGTATTGGGTTATTCATTTTGTATGCTTCTAAGTCAGGACAGCAGTAATTTAACGAATATAAAAACGCTCTATATTGACGATTTATGTGTTAATGAAGAGGCACGAGGGAAAAATATCGGCTCAAAGCTATATCAGTATGTACTGGAATTTGCAAAATCAGAGGGCTGTTACAATGTGACATTAAATGTCTGGACATGCAATGAAGCGGCTATGAAGTTTTATGAGAAATGTGGGATGCAGGTTCAGAAGATGGGGATGGAAACGATTTTATAAATAATTTTTCCATTATATATAGAAAAATATTAATTTATAAGGAGATAATATAATGAATAAGAAGGAACAGCGTTTTATAGTAACACATAGAGAAGGAAGCCAGCTAAAAGATGAAGGTGTGAGGCAGATACTAGTAGACAAAGAAACAGGAGTCAATTATCTTTGGGTAAAAAGTGGTTATGCAGGTGGGATAACACCATTATTAGATGCTGACGGAAAACCTATTATTACGAGTGTGTCGGAATACTAAATTCCAATCTATATGAAATTTATAACAATAAGCAATGAGGAGAATAAACCCATGAAAAAATATATTGCATTATTGCGAGGCATCAATGTTGGTGGTAAAAATAAAATAGCAATGCCGGAGTTAAAAAAGATGTTTGAAGAGAATGGATATCAGGATGTTCTTACTTATATCAATAGTGGTAATGTTATTTTTTCCAGTCATAATGATGATGAAGGAGAGATTAGAAAAAATTGCGAAGCGGCGATAGCGGATAGATTTAATCTAAGCATACTGGTCACAATCATATCGGCTGAGGATTTATCTGCTGCCCTGCGAAATACTCCGACTTGGTGGGATGAAGATACACAATCAAAGCATAACGCAATTTTTGTAATCCCTCCCGCTACTGCATCAGAGATAATAGAGCAGGTTGGCATTGCAAAAGAGGAGTATGAACAAGTTGGCTATTATGGGCAAGTGATTTTTTGGTCTGCACCAATTCAAACGTTCTCCAGAACGAGATGGGCAAAAATCGTGGGCAAATTGGCATATAATAGCGTTACGATAAGAAATGCAAATACTACTAAAAAACTATTGCAACTCTTGGAGGAGTAAAATGAATGGATTTTTGCTGTTAATTCCGCTTATACTGATAAGATATGGGCTTTTAGGGTTGTTAAATAAAGAGGCATTAAAGCGCGCAGCTTTTTTTCCTCCTATGGCAGGGAAAGAAAAGACTGCATTCTGGTTTTATCAAATGTCAAATATACTTCTATTCCTATATCTGTGTTTTATCAAGATAAATATTGATTCCCTGTGGTTTTATCCCGGAGCAGTTGTATATGGTGTTGGAATCCTATTGTGCATCGTGTCCACATCGAATTTTGCCAACCCTGACGAAAACGGAATAAATTCTAACGGACTTTATCATGTATCACGCAATCCTATGTATGTGTCATATTTTATTTATTTCCTAGGGTGCTTTTTCCTTACACAGTCGTTCATCCTGCTTGCGCTAATAATCGTTTTTCAGGTGTCGGCACATTGGATCATCCTTTCGGAAGAACGATGGTGCGTGAAAGAATTCGGTGACGGGTACATAAATTATATGGAAAAAGTGAGACGTTATATTTAGGGGAGACTAAGAAGGAGTTTAGAGAAAAATCCAACAACCATTACAATATTATTTATAAAAAACAGGGAATACCTATAGAAACCAAGGTGTTTCCTGTTTTTTGTTATTTGCCATAAAAACACAAAATTGTCAATATCTCCTTTTTCTAGTACTAAAAAGTTTCTTGACTTTGACTTAACTCCAAGGTGTAGTATTTTTATAGAGCTAGAAAATTGCTTAAACTAATAGAGAAAAGGAGAGGAATAAAATGAAAAAATAGAGAAGCAGATTAACAGATGTTTTAGAAAGAGAGGAGATAGTATGGCAAAAGAATTAATTGTTTATTTTTCCAGAAAAGGGAATAACTATGTAAATGGTTCTATAAAGTCGCTTTCCGTCGGCAATACAAAAGTGGCAGCGCAGATGATACAGGAATTAACCGGAGCGGATATGTTTGAGATTGAGCCGGTGACAGAATATGACGTAGATTATAATAAATGCATCGAGGAGGCAAAAAGAGATAAAAACAGCAATGCCAGACCTGAATTTAAAAATGCGCCGGATAGCATTTCAGAGTATGAGGTTGTCTATATTGGTTATCCCAATTATTGGGGTACCATGCCGATGCATGTATGTACGTTTCTGGAAAAATACGATTTTACAGGAAAGACGATAAAGCCATTTTGTACCCACGAGGGAAGTGGAATGGGAAACAGTGAAAAAGACATTCAAAAGCTTTGTCCTGGCGCCAAAATTGAAAAGGGACTTGCGATACATGGAGGAAGTGTAAGCAAGGAAAAGGGCGCAGTTGAAAAGTGGATATAAAAGTAGATTAGAAAAGGAGATTACCATGAACAATTTTATTTATGACATACCAACAAAGGTATATTTCGGAGAAAACCAATTAGGACATTTAAGCGAAGAGCTGAGCAAGTACGGAAAGCGAGTTTTGCTGACTTATGGAGGAGGCTCAATTAAAAAGACAGGGCTTTATGATAAGGTGGTAGCAGAGATAAAAAAAGCAGGGCTGGAGCTTTTTGAGTTGTCAGGCATTGAGCCGAACCCACGAGTTGCCTCTGTAAATAAGGGGGCTGACATATGCAAAGCGGAGAACATTGACGTGCTTTTGGCAGTTGGCGGAGGCTCCGTAATTGATTGTACCAAATACATCGGCGCGGCAGCATTCTATGACGGTGACGCTTGGGATATTCTCTTGGAAAAGGTACCGGTAGAAAAATGTATTCCGATTATTGATATCCTGACCTTGTCAGCAACAGGCTCGGAGATGGACTGCGGCGGAGTTATTAGCAATCCTGACACACTGGATAAAATTGGCCTTTTGTTTCCGGTTATGCAGCCGAAGGTTTCTTTCTTAGACCCGACACTTACCTATACGGTAAACAAATATCAGACGGCATGTGGTTCAGCGGATATGTTAAACCACATCATGGAAGTTTACTTCAACATGGATCAGGATTTATACATGCTTGATACGGTTATGGAGGGTTTGATGAAAACAATCATCAAATACACACCGATTGCATTGGAGGAACCTGACAACTACGAGGCGAGGGCAAATCTGATGTGGACCTCCTCATGGGCAATCAACGGCTTTATCAACGGCGGAAAAAGGCAGGCTTGGAGCTGTCATCCGATAGAGCATGAGCTGTCTGCAATTTACGATATCACCCATGGGCTGGGTCTTGCAATCCTGACACCAAGATGGCTGACCTATACACTTGATGAAACTACTGTATCGAAGTTTTATCAGTTTGGCTGCAATGTCTTCGGAATTGACCCTAAATTAGAACCTATGGAAGTAGCAAAAAAGAGTATCGAGCTTGTTTATGACTTCTTATTTAAGACCTTAGAGCTGCAAAGTACTTTTACGGAAATTGGAATTGACACTACTAATTTTTCTCATATGGCAAGAAAAGCCTGTCAAGGCGGAGTACTTCCGGGCTTTAAACCTTTAAATCAGCAGGATATTGAAAATATTTTTAAAATGTGTTTATAGTGAAACTGTATTTGCTACCTTATAACGGTTGCCAAAATCCGAAACAGGCTATGATAAAATATAGCTTGCTTTCGGATTTTTACGTTTAATTTTTGAATAAATTTATACGTTTTTTATTAATTATAAAATAAATGGAAAATTATAGTAAATTAATATATAATCTATATATAAATGTTACCTAGAAAAGAAATATTATTGTTGGCAGATTGTATACATTATATATTGCCAATTTACTGGTATTTATCGTTATTGAAATTGAAGGTATTTCAAAAGAGTTGTATTTGAAAATAGCTGAAATAAATAGAATATAGACAAAGGAGTTAACTGATGAAAATTCTGAATGGAATACTAGAAAACTTATTTGACACAGGTATTGAGAACATAACCATTAACCAATGTAGCAATGGGGATGTTAATTCATCTTATATAGCAAGTTATAAAAGTGAAAAATATTTTATTAAAATCCAAGATAAGAAGCATCTTCCCAATTTGTATGAAAATCAAATAGAACGAGAAGTAATAGGTACAACTTTATGTAAAAAGCAGGGTATACCTTGTCCCAAAATTCTAGATTATAATTTGGATGAAAAATTTATTATAACAGAATATATGGATTATGAACTGTTAGGAAGTTTATGGGGATTGTTAGATGTTGGGGAGCAGAAATATGTAAAAGATCAAACCTTGAGAATAATTGAAAAGATGCATCACATTGAATCTAATTATTTTGGAGGAATATGTAAAAGTGGGAAAATAGAACAGTTTAGCCAGTGGACTGATTCTTATAAAAACATTGTAGAAATAGCATTAGGTGACTGCTTACGTTATGAAAGTATAACAGAAAATGAACGTGAAATTATTATAAATAAAGTTAATGAAAATTGTAAAAAATTAAATCAAAAACCACAGTCTAATGCGGTGTTCTCACACCTTGATTTACATTGGAATAATATTTTTATTGATAAAAATACGAAACAGATTGTGGGAGTTTTTGACTTTGGAAGCGCTTTATATACACCACATTATATGGGTTATTTCCGTTTAAATAATGGGTTTCTATATGGAACAGATTATTTTTATCAAAAGGATACCGTTTATCCGATAGAAATAAATGAATATGAATATCAATGTGCAGAAATACTAAATACGTTGGACTATTTTACTTTTCTTTCTTATAAGAAATTAAAATACGAAAGGGAAAAACAAATTTTATTAAAATAGTGTATTACTATATGAAAAAAGTTGAATTTCACTGAGGAATCATGAATGAAAAAACTAATTATTAGAAATGAAACAGAGAATGATTACATTATTCATGAGGATTTTATTCCTGAGTTAGGCTTTGTTGCAGAATTGGACGGACAGGTAATCGGTAATGTTATGTATACAAAATCCAAACTAATTGACGAGGCAGGCAAGATTAAGCAGATACTGACATTTGGCCCAATCAGCATTCTTCCGGAATATCAGAGAAAAGGATACGGCAAAGCCTTGTTGAAACATTCTTTTCAGCGAGTATTGGAACTGGGCTATGATGTAATTGTTATTTTGGGTAATCCAAGTAACCTTTGATGGACTATTTGAAGCAAAGGAGAAAGAGTATAAACCTAGTCAGGAAGAATTCTATATTCATAGTCACTCTGTAATCCAATAAATATGCAGTGCTTTATTTGAATTCAAAATGTGGGGAGAAGAGATTTTGACAGACAAAAAAATTATAATACAATTTACAATGCTGACATTTTGCATAGCCTATCTTGTGTCAGGTTCTTTGATTGTACTTGGACAATTCGGATATTCGGTTCACAATTGGGTTTACTCATTACGGCAATTCGTGATGAATATTCCTTTTGTGATTTATATTTTATCGCCCGCAATTGCTTCCTATATCGTTTTGAAGAAAAATAATAGAATAGCGGATTTTAAGGAATGGTTGAAAACTGTTTTTTACGTCAAAAATAAGATATCTCGCTATTTGTTTGTTGTTACAGGGCTTTCATTGTATTTTTTAATACATATTGCAGTTTCAGGTCACACGGAAATGGCGCTTCCATTTTATGCATTCTTTCTATCCCTGCCCGGTAATCTTATTATCGGTGGTTTGGAGGAAACTGGCTGGATGTATATATTGCAGCCCGGACTTGACAAAAAATATGGCTTTGTTTTATCCGCTATTTTTGCCGGAGTTATTTGGACTTTATGGCATATTCCTCTCTTTTTCATTCCGGGGACGAATCATGGGGATGGACTCATTAACTTTTGGATGTTTGCGGTTCAACTTATGGCATTTCGATTTTTCAACGGGGCAATCTACAAAATATCAGGAAAAGGCTGTGTGTTCATGTGTGTATTATTCCACACCATGTTCAATGCGGCGTCCCCCATTTTTGGCACCATGACGATGACTTGGACGGGAACCATTGCCGCAAATGCCGTGCTTGTTCTTGTTTCAATTGTAACCGTTGTGATATACGACAAAAGAAACGGACGAATAATACAATCATCTTATTGACTCGGATGCGGTAGGAGATAAGCATTTAAAATTATTTTAAAGGGAGGGATTTAAATTATGGCTAAATATGAACGAAGATTTAAGGGGGATTTCAATGAGTTTTTGAATTGGGTCCATAGAGACATTACCAATGGCAGTGCGTCAGTAACTTACGAGGATGGCAGCGATATTAGATTGGAAGATTCCTATGTAGCTGTCCGGGTTTATGAACGATACAGTATGGCTGGCGGTAATCGCGTAAGCATGAACGTAACGATTACAGGCACGGGAAAAGATCTATTTATAAGTGCCATTACTTCAGGGGGCAGCCAAGCAGTTTTATTTAAAATGAATACCCTGGGAGAAGAAACATTTCTTGAATTATGTAAAAACTCTGTAGAAAATTATATTAACTGGTTACAGAGTTAACGAGAAGTATGGAAGAAGAAGTATCAGAAGCACAACAGCAAATTAAATATGTTAAATAAAAACATCAATATGATTTAAACAAGGAGTTATTATGAATAAAACAATAAATGAACCATGGATTAAGCTGAACCACTGCCTTCGCCAAGAAGATTATGATTTGATTCATTCACTTCAATTGCACTGCTCCAATGAAGACCAAATCACGTTAAAGCTGGAGCTTGATTATAAGCTTAGTGATACTGTAAATAGTACTGACAAGGCTGATATTCATGACATTAATGAATTCATGTACTTTTCCGGTGCGCAACTGGTAGGATATATCGGGATATCTGCCTTTGGAGGTGCAGCTTCATCTCTTGAGATTACCGGAATGGTGCATCCGGATTATCGGCGGCAAGGGATTTTTTCAAAATTATTTGAATTGGCAATTGCAGAGGGAAGGCGAAGGGATTCCGGTAATATTCTCCTATTATGTGATAGAAAATCTGCTTCCGGCCAGAAGTTCTTAGCAAAAGTCGGAGCGGTATATAACGTCTCGGAATTTGAGATGTATCTGCATGATGAATCCTTTGAGGTAAGCAAGAAACGGCTGTGTGACATCACCCTTAAAAAGGCTACGAATGCAGATGCTTTTGAAATAGCCAACCAAAATGCGGTTTATTTTGGCGACCGTCTTGAGGAAGAGAATGAGAATATTCTACTCCCGGAAGATGAGGAAAAACGTGGCATGACCATTTATCTTGTAAAAAAGGATGACCAATCCATTGGAAAAGTTCATCTGCAGTTGGTAAATGGGCTTGGAGGAATCTACGGGTTGGGTGTCTTGCCTAAGTACCGTGGAAATGGCTTTGGGCGGGCAATTCTGCTGGAAGCCATAGAAAAATTGAAAGAAATAAATGCGACGGAGATTATGCTTCAAGTTGCCACCGAGAATGCGACAGCCCTCAATTTATACAAGTCCTGCGGATTTCGTGAAACGTCCATAATGGACTATTTTGATTTTCATTATTCAACTAAATAAGAACACTAAATGAGACCGTTCATTTTCAAGCTAATTGAGAATGAGCGGTCTCATTTAGTGTTGGCGTGAGTAGGTTGAGTTTTAATACCATTTTAATATTGGTTTCAACAACTATAATACAGTTTTTATTTCGTAATTGTTATAGTAAGTATAGCAAATGAATTATGCTAAATCAAAGAATGGAGAGGAAAGAAATGGGAAACTCAATTATCCAATACATTTTATATGTAGGTATAACAGTAATATTGGCTATTCCGCTTGGAATGTATATCGGAAAGGTTATGAATGGAGAGAAGGTATTTTTATCTAAGTTATTAGTACCGTGTGAGAAAGGTATTTATCGTATTCTTAAAATAAATCAGGAAGAAGAAATGACATGGAAAAAATATACATTTTCAGTTGTGTGGGTTAGCGTTATAAGCTTTGTTATTCTAATGTTCCTATTAATGTTTCAGGGAGCATTGCCATTAAATCCTGAAGGTGTAAAAGGGCTAAGCTGGGATTTGGCATTTAATACGGCGGTAAGTTTTATTACGAATACAAATTGGCAATCTTATATGGGAGAAACGCAAATGTCGTATCTCACACAGATGATGGGGCTGACAGTACAAAACTTTGTGTCGGCAGCAGTTGGAATTTCGGTATTATTTGCACTGATTAGAGGTTTTGCAAAAATAGAACAGGAAGGCATAGGAAATTTCTGGGCTGATTTTACACGAATTATTTTATATGTATTGCTCCCCTTGTCCATCGTGTTATCCATATTATTGGTTTCGCAAGGGGGTGTTCAAAGCTTTTCATCCTATGAAAAAGTATCCCTAGTGGAGCCGATAACTCAGGAGGATGGATCCATAATTACAGAGCAGGTAGTACCAGAAGGCCCGGCTGCAAGTCAGATTGCGATTAAACAATTGGGTACAAATGGAGGTGGATTTTTTGGAACAAATTCGGCATTCCCGCTGGAAAATCCAACTGCATTTTCAAATCTGCTTGAAATGATATCAATTCTACTCATACCAATGTCTTTGTGTTTTGCTTTTGGTAGAAATATAAAAGATAAGAAGCAGGGGATTGCTATTTTTTCAGCAATGATGATTGTTCTAATACTTGCCCTAGGTGTTGTAGCATATAACGAACAAAGTGCAATAACCGGGCTAACAAAAAATAGTTCAGTGGATACGAGTGCTAATCATCAGGCAGGCGGCAATATGGAGGGAAAGGAAGCAAGATTTGGGATTTCATCTTCTGTAACGTGGTCAGTATTTACAACAGCTGCTTCCAATGGATCGGTAAATTCAATGCTGGATTCATATACTCCATTAAGCGGAATGACATTATTGTTACTCATGCAGTTAGGAGAAGTAATTTTTGGAGGAGTAGGCTGTGGGTTATATGGAATGCTGGGGTTTGCCATATTAACTGTATTTATTGCAGGATTAATGGTGGGAAGGACACCAGAATATCTTGGAAAAAAAATAGAGCCTTTCGAAATGAAGATGTCCGTATTAGCATGCCTTGCAACACCAATTGCTATTCTGGCGGGGAGTGGTATTGCAGCTCTTGTTCCATCGGTCTCAGAAGTTTTTCGGAATTCAGGAGCTCACAAGTTCTCGGAATTTTTATATATGTTTACGTCCAGTGGTGCAAATAATGGATCGGCTTTTGCAGGAGTTAATTCTGATACCATGTTCCTAAACGTTATTCTGGCGTTATGCATGTTAATAGCCAGATTTTTACCTTTGTTTTCCATACTTGCCATAGCAGGAAGCCTCGCAAAGAAGAAAAAAATTGCAACAACTTCAGGTACGTTATCGACAAGTAATGGAATGTTTATATTCTTACTCCTATTTGTTATTTTGCTAATTGGTGCATTGAGCTTTTTCCCTGCATTAGCATTAGGTCCAATAGCGGAATATCTTAGCATGGTTAGGTAGGAGGATACAAAAATGAAAGAGAACAAAAAGAAAATGGCTGATAAAAATATTATGAAAAGAGCTTTAAAAGATTCATTTACGAAATTAAACCCGAAGATACAGCTAGAGAATCCGGTTATGTTTTTAGTTTATCTGTCTTCTATATTTACAACAATTTTATTTGTATTTTCATTATTTGGGTATAAAGATGCTTCATCGGGATACATCTTAGGTATAACAATTATCTTATGGTTTACTGTACTTTTTGCGAATTTCGCTGAGGCGATTGCCGAAGGACGTGGAAAAGCACAGGCTGATTCATTACGTTCGGCGAAGAAAGATGTAGAGGCACACAAAATCTATTCATGCGACAAGAAAGAAAGCATGGAAAGTATTTCATCCTCTTTGCTCAAAAAAAGAGATCTGGTTTATGTGAAAGCAGGAGAACAGATTCCTGCTGACGGCGAAGTAATAGAAGGTGCAGCTTCTGTTGATGAAAGCGCCATTACAGGAGAATCAGCGCCGGTCGTTAGGGAAGCCGGTGGTGATAGAAGTGCGGTCACCGGAGGTACAACGGTAATTTCTGACTGGCTTGTTATTGAAGTGACCAGCGAAGCCGGAGAGAGTTTTCTTGATAAAATGATTGCGATGGTAGAAGGTTCATCTAGAAAAAAGACACCAAATGAAATTGCTCTTCAAATATTTTTAATAGCATTGACCGCAATCTTCATTCTTGTAACAGTGTCATTATATTCCTATTCTGTTTTTTCTTCAAAGGAAGCAGGCATTTATAATCCAATATCAATAACATCTTTAATTGCGTTACTTGTCTGCCTTGCCCCAACGACAATAGGCGCTTTGCTATCATCCATCGGTATTGCAGGGATGAGCAGACTGAATCAGGCAAATGTACTTGCTATGAGTGGAAGAGCAATCGAAGCAGCTGGTGATGTTGATATATTAATGCTCGATAAAACAGGGACGATTACGCTAGGAAATAGACAGGCAAGTGAATTTATACCAGTTGATGGGCATTCCATCGAAGAATTAGCGGATATAGCACAGTTATCATCACTTCCGGACGAAACACCGGAGGGAAGAAGCGTAGTAATTTTGGCAAAAGAGAAGTTTGGAATACGTGAAAGAAATCTTCATGAATTAGATATGGAATTTGTTCCATTCTCTGCAACAACACGAATGAGTGGTGTAAACATAAATGATATTGAAATTCGTAAAGGTGCTGCAGATTCTATGAAAGATTATGTTCTCATGTTTGGAGAAAATTATAGCGAAGAATGCGATAAGGTTGTCAAAAATATAGCAAATCAAGGCGGAACACCATTGGTTGTTTCGAAAAATCATATCATTATTGGAGTTATTTATCTGAAAGATATTATAAAAACAGGTGTAAAAGAAAAATTCGCAGATATGCGGACAATGGGAATTAAGACAATAATGATTACTGGTGACAATCCGCTTACCGCCGCAGCCATTGCAGCAGAAGCAGGGGTTGATGATTTTCTTGCTGAGGCTACACCGGAAGCAAAACTTGCAATGATCAGAGAGTTTCAGACAAAAGGTCATCTTGTCGCTATGACAGGAGATGGAACGAATGATGCACCAGCTCTTGCCCAAGCTGATGTTGCTGTTGCGATGAATACCGGAACACAGGCGGCAAAAGAGGCAGGGAATATGGTAGATTTAGATTCTTCTCCAACAAAATTGATAGAAATCGTTCGAATTGGAAAACAATTATTGATGACAAGAGGAAGTCTGACAACATTTAGTATTGCTAACGATCTTGCAAAATATTTTGCAATTATACCTGCGTTATTTATGGGATTGTATCCTGGCTTAGCGGCTCTTAATATCATGCGGCTTCATAGTGCGCAGAGTGCTGTGTTTTCGGCAATTATTTATAATGCATTAATCATAATTGCACTGATTCCGTTATCATTAAAAGGTGTAAAATACAGAGAAGTATCAGCAGGAAAACTTTTATCACAGAATCTTTTGGTTTATGGTCTGGGTGGCATTGTAACACCATTCATTTTTGTGAAATTAATTGATATGTTAATTGCTGCTACTGGGTTGATATCATAGAATAGAGGTGGAAATCATGAAAATAATAAAAGAAACATTTCAAAGAGCTGTCATTTTAGTAATCATAATGACAGTGCTATGTGGTTTTATATATCCGTTGACGATTACTGCAATATCACAAGTATTTTTTAACAATAAAGCAAATGGAAGTATAATCAAAGCAGACGGAAAAAAATATGGAAGTGAACTACTGGGACAACAATTTACTGGTGACAAATATATGTGGGGTAGAATCATGAATATTAATACGCAGACTTTTACAGATGCAAGCGGCAGTACACTATTGTATGCAAGTCCGTCTAACATAAGCACCACGAGCGAAGAGTTTGCAAAATTAGTTAATGAAAGAGTAGATAAAATAAAGGGTGCTAACCCAGATGCCGATGCAGATCAAATACCAGTAGATTTAGTCACCAGTTCCGGAAGTGGGCTTGATCCTCAAATCAGTTATACGGCAGCAAACTATCAAATCGAAAGAATAGCCAAATCAAGAGGTATTTCAGCCAGTCAGGTACAAAACATTATTGATCAGTACACAACGAACCGATTTGTTGGGGTATTTGGTGAAAAAGTAGTAAATGTTCTTAAGGTAAATTTAGCCCTGGATGGAATATTGGATTAACCAGTGATATAATGTAAGAATGCATAAGATGTATTCATGAATAAAAGTGAAAAGGTGAGGGTATATGGAAGAAAGGAAGCGTAATCCAGATGAGCTGTTAAAGCATATCGAAGAGATAGAAGAACAAAAAGGCAAAGGACATTTAAAAATTTTCTTTGGATACGCAGCGGGTGTCGGTAAAACATATACTATGCTTGAAGCTGCTCATGATGCGGTGAAAGCGGGAATTGATGTTGTGATAGGGTATCTGGAACCCCATACCCGCCCGGATACAATGGCATTGGCACAGGGACTCGAGATGCTGCCAAACTTAGTGATAACTCATAATAATATAAACTTGAACGAATTAGATTTGGATGCTGCATTACAGAGAAATCCCAAGCTGATATTGGTGGATGAACTTGCACATACCAATGCAAAATCATGCAGACATTTAAAGAGATATCAGGATATAAAAGAATTATTAAATGCCGGAATTGACGTTTATACGACTGTCAATGTTCAGCACTTGGAAAGTTTAAATGATGTTATTGCGGGTATTACAGGAATTGCTGTACGAGAACGAATTCCTGATTCTCTATTTGATGAGGCAAATCAGGTGGAATTAGTTGATGTAGAACCAGTCGAATTACTGGAACGTTTAAAGCAAGGTAAAATATATAAAAGTGCTCAGGCAGAAAAGGCACTAAATAATTTTTTTTCTTTAGATAATTTAATTGCACTCCGAGAAATTGCATTACGAAGAATGGCAGACAGAGTCAGTTTGATACAAGAAAAAAATTATTGGCTTAATTCGGACACAGAAGGCACTTCTGTAGAACATATTTTGATTTGTTTATCTTCCTCACCGTCAAATGAAAAAGTAATCCGTCAGGCATCTAGAATGGCAAAAGCATTTAGGGGTAAATTCACAGCATTTTATGTAGAAACACCAGATTTCTGGGAAATGTCGAAAGAGAATAAGGAGCGCTTAAATAAGAATATTCAACTGGCAGAACAGCTAGGGGCAAAGGTGGTTTCGTCATATGGGAATGATATAGTGGAACAAATTGCAGAATATGCAAAGGTAGCGAGAGTATCGAAAATAGTACTCGGAAGAACATACACGAAAAGAAATCTTTTTTCAGTTAAGGAAAGCTTTTCGATTAGGTTAACCAAAACAGCTCCAAATCTAGAAATCTTTTTGGTACCTGATTCGTATGAAAAGAAATATGTAGAAAAAAAGAAAAAGACAAAAACAATGCTTCGAAAAGAAAGTGTGCTATGGGATTCGTCAGCTGTTTTGGTAATCATGTGCATCGGTACAGTATTGTCAGAAATTATTAAAAACCTTGGCTTCAGCGAATCTAATATAACAATGATATATATACTAGGTGTATTGTTTACATCTTTGCTTACACAGAAAAGAATATTTAGTATAGCATATAGTATTTTAAGTGTGTTTGTATTTAATTTCTTCTTTGCGGAACCAACACATACTTTTACCGTATATGATTCAGAATACATTGTGACATTTTTAATTATGTTTCTGACTGCCATTATTAGTTCATCCTTAACACAGAAGGTTAAAAATTATGCCAAAGAAAATGCAAAGAAATCTTATCGAACAGAGATTTTGCTTGAAACAAGCCAGAAATTGCAAAAAGCTAATACTTCAGATGAAATCGCCAAAAATATAACAGAACAATTGGGAAAACTTCTGGAAAAAAATATATGCTTTTTTCTTGGTAACCCTGAACTTAATCCAATACCAACGGCATTCTATCGTAAAGACAGCAATGGTAAGGATATGGAACTGAGTCCGCAGGAAATCGTGGTAGCTGAATGGACATATAAAAATAATAAACATGCAGGCTTTTCGACAACAACACTTCCTGGTGCTAAATATCTGTACTTAGCTGTTAGGACTGGTGAAAAGGTGTTTGCAGTTATTGGAATAGATATGGAGAAGAAAATAATCCCTGCTTTTGAAAACGATATTATGGGTGCAATTTTGAACGAGTGTGCCTTGGCACTTGAAAAATCAGAGTTGATTCGGGAGCAGCAGAATACGGCTGTAAAACTCGAACAAGAACAATTGAGAGCTAATTTGCTGCGTTCCATTTCGCATGATTTACGAACACCATTGACGTCAATATCAGGAAACGCTGGAATTTTGATTGGCAATGATAAAAAAATAGAAGAGGTTCAGAGACAGAAACTTTATATTGATATATATGATGATTCCATGTGGTTGATAAATTTAGTAGAAAACTTGTTATCAGTTACAAGAATTGAAAATGGAACAATGAACCTTAATTTGCAGCCAGAATTGCTCAGTGATGTTGTGTTTGAAGCACTAAAGCATATAAATCGAAAGAGTGAAGAACATAAAATCACTGTGGTTGAGGAAGATGATATGCTTGTCGCAAAGATGGATGCAAAATTGATTATGCAGGTTATCATTAATCTCGTGGATAACGCTGTTAAATATACTTGTCAGGGCTCTGAAATTAACGTTAAAACAAAGAAACGAAAAGGCAAAATTGTAGTAGAAGTATCTGACAACGGGAATGGAATTTCTGATGAACAGAAAGAAAAACTTTTTGATATGTTTTACACCTTAGACAATAAGATTGCAGATGGTCGCAGAGGAATGGGGTTAGGATTGGCACTTTGTAAATCAATTATTATAGCCCATGGGGGAGAAATTAATGTTCAAAATAATATTCCAACGGGAACCGTATTTCGATTTACCCTGAAAGCGGAGGAGGTATTGCTTCATGATGAATGAAAAGCCGTTTATTTTAGTTGTCGAGGATGATATTCCAATTAGAAATTTGATTTCAACAACATTAGAGACGCAGGATTACAAATATTTGCTTGCAGAAAATGGAATGAAGGCAATAAGTGTTACGACAACAAATCATTTTGATATTATTCTGATGGATTTGGGACTTCCAGACATAGATGGAGTTGAAGTAATCAAAAAAATCCGCTCATGGTCGGTAATCCCTATTATAGTCATCAGTGCCAGAAGTGACGACAGAGATAAAATACTGGCACTAGATGCCGGAGCAGATGATTATTTAACAAAGCCTTTTAGTGTGGATGAATTACTTGCAAGACTCAGAGCTACTCTTCGAAGAATTAGATACTTAGAAACGCGGAGTTCGTCAGAAGAAGCAGTGTTTCAAAATGGTGATCTTGTCATAGATTATTCAGCATCAATTGTAAAAATTGGGAACGAGGAAATTCATTTAATGCCTCTAGAATATGGTATTTTGTGCTTGCTGGCGAAGAATGTAGGAAAAGTATTAACTCATAATTATATATTAGATAAAGTATGGACAAATTCATTGGAAAGTGATTTGGCATCATTAAGGGTATATGTTGCATCATTAAGGAAAAAAATTGAAAGTGACAAAAGCAATTCAAAGTATATACAAACACATATAGGGATTGGATATAGAATGGTAAAGATTGATACGGAGTAAATTAGCAAAAATGAGAAAGTATACTTTTAGGGACACTCGAAAGGGTGTCTCTTTTGGTGGCAGGGTTTGTAACAAAACAACCATTATTGACAAATTAGCTACTTAGTGTTACTATATAGCGGTAATAAGTAATACTTCATACAAGTCTTACTAAATAGAGAAGGAGGAATTGTATTGGAAAACCTAACGGAAATGCTCAAAGGCGTGCTGGAAGGCTGCGTTCTTGAAATTATAAACCGCGGAGAAACCTACGGCTACGAAATTACGAGACGGCTGAACGCCCTCGGCTTCACAGATGTTGTGGATGGAACGGTGTACACCATATTGCTTCGGCTTGAAAAAAACAAGCTGGTAGAGATCACCAAAAAACCCTCGGACATAGGTCCGCCACGAAAGTTTTTTGTACTCAACGACGCAGGGCGCGAGGAACTACAGAAGTTCTGGGAAAAATGGGAGTTTGTTGCATCAAAAATTAACGAGCTAAAGGAGATGAAATAATGAATTTTTGGGAATTGATTACAGGTAGTGACATGACTAAAGAATTGAAAATTTTTGAATCGCGAGCCAAAAAGCTACCGGATGATTATCAAGCGGCATGGGGAATAATTTTTGCCAATCTTTTGCCGCACGGAAATTTTACCGGTCGCAACCTTATGCCAATTCTAGACGGCGTGCTTGGCCTCCTTGAAGAATCAGCAGCGGACGGTCAGAGTGTCCAAGAGGTTTTGGGCGACGATATCAAAGGCTTCTGTTCAGCGTTGGCTGGCGAAGAAGGGGCAAAGTCTTATCGCGATAAGTGGCGCGAGCAGCTCAACAATAATATCGCTAAGAAATTAGGTAAATAGGAGGATAAAATGAGCATACAAGATATCATCGAAGGCAAAAAAGAGTGGCGGGCGCATATGGCGCGTGTAAAAGCGCTCCCGCGAGATTATCAGATTGTTTATAAAGAGCTTCAAAAATATCTCTTTAAGGTCGGTCCTGTTGACCTAACCGACGGAACGGGTTTGCTCTCAGGGATTGTTGAGCTTTTTGAGGAGGGTTCAGCCTCAGGGAAAGACGTTCTTGAAGTGACGGGCAGTGACGTAGCGGCTTTCTGCGACGACCTAATCAAAGATTCAAAAACTTACGCGGACATCTACCAGGAATCTGTTGATTCGAAAGTTTAAACTGTTGTAGTGCAGATTATTTATATTAAGAGATATTAGGGTTTTGGATGATGAATTAAAGATTATTTTTTTGAGTAGTTTACAAATTGGGCATAATACACTAAACTATTAATATGAATTGTTTTATAAAAATACTCGTATTCGATATGATTAACAGTCAATTAGAGAGGAAGGTATATGCATGAAAGGAAATGTAATCGTCGGACAATCAGGTGGACCAACAGCTGCTATCAATTCAAGTTTAGCGGGAGTATATCGTACAGCCAAAGACCGAGGGGCTGGCAAGGTTTATGGAATGCTTCACGGTATTCAGGGGCTGTTACAAGAAAGATATGTTGATTTAGCAGATTTCATCATTACGGAACTGGATGCAGAATTACTAAAAAGAACGCCTGCTGCTTTTTTAGGTTCTTGCCGCTACAAACTTCCGAAAATCCACGAGGATAAGGCAGTATACGAAAAAATATTTAGTATCCTTGATAAACTTGAGATTGAAGCCTTTATTTATATTGGCGGAAATGACTCTATGGACACAATTAAGAAACTTTCTGACTATGCCATTGTCACTGGACACTCGACTCATTTCATCGGCTGTCCCAAGACGATCGACAATGACCTTTCCCTCACTGACCACACGCCGGGTTTTGGAAGTGCGGCAAAGTACATCGGCACCTCGGTAAAGGAGATTATAAGAGACAGTTTCTGTCTGGAATATGAAAAGGGACTTGTATCTATTGTGGAAATTATGGGACGCAACGCCGGATGGCTGACTGGGGCTGCTGCTCTTGCAAGAGGTGAGGACTGTGCTGGACCCGATTTAATTTACCTGCCCGAGCTGCCTTTCGATATAGAAAAATTTGCCATCAAAGTACGGGAGCTTCTTTCAAAAAAGCCATCCGTTGTGATAGCCGTATCGGAAGGGATACGCCTTGAGGACGGACGTTATGTCTGTGAGCTTGGCCAAAACATTGATTTTGTAGACGCATTCGGCCATAGACAACTTTCTGGTACCGCAAATTATCTAGTAAGCTATATTGCGGGAGAGATTGGCTGCAAAACACGTGCCATCGAGCTTAGCAGCCTGCAGCGTGCAGCTTCACACTGTGCATCCCGAGTAGATATTCTGGAAGCATATCAGGTAGGTGGCGCAGCAGTAAAAGCAGCCGACGAAGGAGATACCGGCAAAATGGTAATATTGAACCGTCTCTCAGACGACCCATATCAAAGCGGTACAGAAGTAAAGGATGTCCATAAAATAGCTAACGACGAGAAATTGGTTCCCAGAAGCTGGGTGAATGAAGAAGGAAACTATGTAACGGATGCATTTGTTAATTATGTCCGTCCTCTTATTCAGGGGGATGTATCTCCGATTATGGTAGATGGTATCCCTAGACATTTGTTCCGTTTGACATGAACCATTTCGACACCCCGGCATAAATGAAAGAGAACAAAGTTATGAATGATATGTGTCATCAATGAGGAGTGTTGCCCGAAAATACAAAAGAGTGGAAGAAAGAAATTAATCTTATCAGTTGGAATGGTGCCACACTCAAATATGATATACGTGATTGGTCACCAGACTATGAGAAAATGGGGAAAGGCATAACGTTGACAGAAGAAGAATTGGACAAATAAGAGAAACTTAATTTAGGAGGCGGATTTTAACAATGGAGAATTATTTAGAAGCCAATAAAATTACGAAAGTAGGACTTGCAAGAATATATGAGCTCACGAAGGCTGTAGTAGAGAATAAAATGAAACAAGAAGAGGCAGTTCAGATACTTCTTGCTGAGATACCTATCTATGCAGCAACCAGCTATAAATATAATATATTGATTTTGAGAAGTATGCTGAAAGGTTCCTTGGTTAAAATTCATACATCTACGGATATAGCAGATTATTTCACTAGGCAGGTTGGATATGATTATGGGATCGAAGCTATGAAAAAATCACTTAAATCATATCTTTTAAATATTCAATATTACTATGAACAGACTGGAAATAAATCAACATCTATGCGAAATGCATTGACAAAAATTGCAGATGAAAACCATATTGAAATTTCTTTCGAAGAAGAGATTTTTGAAGGTCATTTTGTAAAACAAAAGAAAAATATATGGGTGTTTCAAGGGAATCCGAAGTATTACGATGTTATACGAGCGATAGATGAGTTGGACTCTATTGTATGGGGAGTTAATCAAAGTGAAAAGAAAATTAAAGCTGGTGACAAGGTATATATTTGGCAATCTGGGAAAGATGCAGGTATTGTGGCAAGTGGAACAATTACTACAGATCCTACAATGCATAAGCATGAAAAGGAAGACCCATACAGCATTTCGTTCAATGATGAAAAAGACGATAGTGAATATTTGGCAGTAGATATTGATATAGAACGAAGATTTACGAAAAATATTATATATCGGTCTCTTTTGAAAGCAGATAAAAGAACCAGCCGGATGGAGGTCATCACATATCCAGGTGCAACAAACTTTCGCGTCAAAGATACGGAAGATACAGTTATAGAAAGTATCATTGATGGAAGTTACCAAATGGTTCCATTAGATGATGTTGTTGAAGAGGAAACAGATACTGTTTCATACTGGATGTATGCACCTGGTGACAATGCATCTGAGTGGGCTGAATTTGAAAAAAAAGGAATAATGGGTATTGCATGGGATGAATTGGGAGATTTGAATGCATATATGACAAAAGCAGAAATGCAAGAAGGCATGCAAAAACATTATTCTGGTGACAGTACATACAAGAATTCTGCATTGTGTACCTATCAGTTTTCCAAAGAAATAAATGTGGGAGATATTGTTTACGTTAAAAAAGGAAATAATCTTGTGCTTGGCAGGGGGATTGTTGAATCGGAATATATATTTGACAGTACAAGAAGCACATATAAGAATATAAGAAAAGTTAAATGGACGAATGTTGGAGAGTGGAATAATACATATCGCCCAGCACAAAAAGCATTAACTAATATTACACCCTATTTAGAAGTTATTGAAAGTCTTGAAAAACTATTTGAGGAATCCATGGTAGATGGACTTGCGATGGGTCAAAAGGAATTAAAAACTTACTGTAAAGAAGATTTTTTACAGGAAGTTTTTATGACAGAAGATGCATATGACACTTTAGTGGAATTGATTACAATTAAGAAAAACGTAATTCTGCAAGGAGCGCCCGGTGTCGGCAAAACATTTGCGGCAAAAAGGCTCGCTTATTCTATTATGCAAAAGATAGATACCGATAGAGTAAAGATGGTACAGTTCCATCAAAGCTATAGTTATGAAGATTTTGTTTTAGGCTATAGGCCAAATGAAAACGGCTTCTCTCTTCAAAAAGGACCATTCTATCAGTTTTGTAAACTTGCAGAAGAGGATCCAGACAATCAGTATTTCTTTGTCATAGACGAAATTAATCGTGGAAACATGAGTAAGATATTTGGTGAATTACTTATGCTGATTGAGGCTGATAAACGAGGAAACAATTATGGTATTCAGTTGATATATGGAAAAGAGAAATTTTCTGTTCCAAAGAACTTATATATTATTGGAATGATGAATACGGCAGATAGAAGCCTTGCAATGATTGATTATGCACTTAGAAGAAGATTTGCTTTTGTAAATTTAGATCCTGGCTTCAATACTGATGGATTTAAACATGTTATTGAACAGGCAGATAATGACAAGTTTAATGATATTATTCAGGTTATAAAAGAAATGAATGAATTTATTTGCAATAGTGAACTGGGAAGTGGTTTTCAGATTGGACATAGCTATTTTTGTACGAATAAGCCAGTTGGTGACAGATATGTAGAAAATATAATTCGCTATGAAATTATTCCAGTGATAAAAGAATATTGGTTTGATGAAATAGATAGTTTTAATATGTGGAGAAGTAGACTAGAAGAGGTTATTAAATGAGTAATATCCGTATAAAAAACATTTATTATATGCTGTCCTATGCATATAAATCTTTAGTAGAAAATCGATTTGCATCATTAGATGTAGAAGAATTTGATAATATGGTTGATCTATGTGCAGCTATATTAGCGATTGGACTCCCTATGCAGATTAAACGTGGCTTAATAAGAGAATATCTAGATAATACGGAAGAGATGTCATCTATAAAGGGTAAATTAGAAGTAGCACAGTGTATTAAAAGACAATCACTTCATATGGGAAAAGCAGTTTGCAGTTATGATGAGTATACGGAAAACATTTTATTAAATCAAATTCTGAAAACAACAGCGATGATTCTCATAAAATGTGATAATGTAAAAGCAGATAACAAGAAAGTTTTAAAAAAAAGCCTTGTTTTTCTTGATGGAGTGTCTCCGATTGATGATATAAAGCATATCTCATGGAAAAGTATTAAATATAATCAGAATAATTCAACGTATAAGATGCTGATTAATATCTGCTATCTTGTGATTAACAATTTACTAATGTCCCAATCAAGGGGAGAATACAAGATGCGGGAATATGTTGATGAAATACATATGAATAAGCTATATGAAAAATTTGTCTTGGAGTATTTCCGAAAAGAACATCCAAAACTCCGTGCTAATGCAGATGTAATAGCGTGGCAGCTGGGAACTGATTTTAACTTATATCTTCCAGCAATGCAGACAGATATTACATTACATTATCAAGAGAATACGCTAATTATTGACACCAAGTATTATGCTAAAGGAACGCCTTTAGCAATGAATTCTCAGTATGGGAATCAGACTTTACATTCTGGAAATTTATATCAGATATTTGCATATATAAAAAATGTAGAACAAAAGTCTGGTGGAAAAGTAGCAGGATGTTTGCTTTATGCAAAAAATGAAAATGTGAAAGATTTAGATTTACCTTATAATATTTGTGGCAATGATATTATGGTAAAAACGTTGGATTTGGATAAGGATTTTAAGCAAATAAGAGGTCAATTAGATGAACTGGCAAAATATACATATGAATTATAAGAAGATTTAAGGATATTGTTATTGACTTACGCAAATTACGGAGACACAGTGATAAAGAGCATGATGTAATTAAGGTTTCAGATACAATAAATAAGTTAAACTGATATTCCTATTATATTTAGTATTAAACCTATGAGAATAATACCTCGATAGTTGGAGGAAAAATGAAAACACAAAGCATTAAAATTAACACCATCCCTGCTATTATTTGGGGAGAAAAATCAGACAAGATATATATCAATGTTCATGGGAAAATGTCTTGCAAAGAACAGGCAGAGAATTTTGCTAAAATAGCGGAAAGAAAAGGCTATCAAACACTTAGCTTTGATTTGCCGGAACATGGTGAAAGAAGAGAGAGTGATTATCGTTGTGACATTTGGAATGGTATGTTCGACCTTACAGAGATTGGTAACTATGCATTTTCAATGTGGAGTGATATTTCGTTGTATGCTTGTAGCCTTGGGGCATACTTTAGTTTAAATACTTATGCAGACAGAAAATTTATGAACTGTCTTTTCCAATCGCCTGTGTTAGACATGGAATACCTTATTCAGCAAATGTTTTGTTGGTTTAATGTGACAGAGGAAAAGTTATATATGGAAAAAGAAATTCCGACGCCTGTTGATTTATTGCGTTGGGACTATTATCAGTATATTAAAAAACATCCAATTAAAAAATGGGATATCCCAACTTCAATACTTTATGGAGGAAAAGACAATTTGCAATCATTAGAAGTTATTCAAAAATTTGTGAAAATACATGACTGCAAATTGACAATTTCACAAAGCAGTGAACATTCTTTTATGGAAAAAGAAGATATAGAAACAATTCGTATATGGCTTGAAGAAAACCTATGAAAAAATTTTTTCTTATTTTCCCCGAATAGAAACAGCATTTGCAGCCTTTCTCTTATGCTCATCCTCAATAGCAGCATAGTAATCGATGGTCGTATTAATGTTTTCGTGCCCTAAAACATCGGCTACAAGCCTAATATCGCCTGTTTCGCGGTACAGAGCCGTTCCGTAGGTACTTCTCAGCTTGTGTGGCGTAATTTTCTTGTTCGGAACAGACATTTTAGCGTATTTTTTGACAAGATTTTCAATTGCGTCAATACTAATCCGCTTGCATTGCATAGAATAGAAGAGTGCCTTTTCATGTCCGGATTCAGGAATAATGGATTTTCGCTCAAGTTCCATATAATCTTGCAGAACTTCCCGTACCTCCTCGCCAAAATAAAGTAAATCCTGGCCACCGCCTTTTCGAACGATTGTGATAGTATTTACTTGAAAATCAACGTCAGTATCATCTAAACCGGCGCACTCGGAAACGCGGATACCCGTACCTAACATAAGGGTTAAAATGGCTAAATCACGTTTTTTTGTTTTATTACAGAATGTTTGCTGCCTTTTTGACATTTGAGAGTTGCCGAACTCAATGGAATTCATAATTGCCTCAATTTCATAGTTGTTCATACGAATGATGTTTTTATCCTTTTTGATTTTGGGCAGCTTGACAAGTATCATCGGATTTTTTTCAATATATCCATGTTCATGATGATACTGGAACAATCCACGCAAAGGCGACATTTTTCTGGAAATGGCTTTTTTGCCGTTTTCGTGTTTTTCGCCGACATCGTTTAGCTCCAGATATCGTTGATACTCAACAATGTCTTCGGAAGCAAGTAATTCTATGTCGCGTAGCATAAAATCCTTTATTTCTTTGTTTTTGAAAACAGGATTTTTATCCTTAAGGAAACGGAAAAAGGTTAACAGGTCATAGGAATAAGAAACCAACGTACTTGTCTGGGTTCCAATTTCCTTATCGTGTATGTAGTCTATAGCAAATCCCGGCAATTCAGTCAGCAATTCACGAAGCTTCCTTAATTGATCCTTTTTCTTTTCTTTATAATATTGAGAGTCTTTACCCATAAAATCACCTCCATCTATATTATACCACACTATCTATCGGAAAAACAGATATTTATCCGATAGATGGAAAAATAAATATTTTAAAAACTCTTCTCTCCGGAATCTCTTCACTTACATTAATTTTACCATATTTACTGACATCCTAACATTATATTTTTAGCAAAAGATTTTTTTAACTTCCCCGGTGCCCTGAATATACAAAAAAGTACTGATTGAGCCTGATGTAACCTTAACGGCAAGGTAACTTCTGAGCCATTGCCTTGCTGGCTCAGATTATTTTTACTGATATGTTGATTTTTAATAATCACTTGACATATTTTTTGGCAGGTATTATACTTATATATAACACCACTATACAATAACACTCTCTAAGTAAAGGAAGAATGCTATGAAGTCAGTTCTGGACAGTAACCGACCCATCTATCTACAAATCAAAGAGACCATTGAGGAGGATATTCTCAACGGGCGGCTGGCACCGGAAGAACAGATACCATCAAACAGCCAGCTTGTCAACCATTACAACATAAATCCCGTCACCGTACTGAAGGGAATTAATCTTCTGGTAGATGAGGGCATAATTTATAAAAAACGAGGACTTGGAATGTTTGTGAGCCCCGATGCCCCTGAAATACTTAGAAAACGCTTTTCACAAGCATTTTTTAAGGAACAGATAGAGCCTCTAACAGCTTTGGCAAAACCTCTGGGCTTTTCCCTTGAGGAGATTCATGAAATGATCAATTTTGCTTGGAAAGGAGAAAAAAATGATTAATCTTGAAAATGTATCACTTAAATACGGAAACACCTTTGCACTCAATCATGTAAATTTAAAACTTCAAGAGCATGCAATTTGTGGAGTGCTTGGCAGGAACGGAGCCGGGAAGACCTCACTTTTATCGCTACTCTCCGCCTATCATAGACCAACCTCAGGAAAAATAACGATATGCGGTGAAAATCCTTATGAAAACAAAAATATATTGCCACAAGTTGCTTTTATTTCTGGTGATCAGAGTGAACTTGAAAGTAGCTTCAAGATAAAAGAGCTATTAAAAATAACAGCTGCACTCCGTCCAAACTGGGATGCCGCCTATGCAGAAAAACTCATAAAGCTGTTTGAAATACCCGCAAAGAAAACAATGGGTGACTTAAGTCACGGTATGCGTTCTGCAATACGTGTTATTATCGGGCTCGCCGGACAGACGCCTATTACCATATATGATGAGGCATATCTCGGCATGGATGCTGCCATGCGCAAACTTTTTATCAGCGAGCTTTTATCAGACTATATGCAGAGACCAAAGCTTATTTTGTTTTCAACCCATTTTGTCAATGAGATGGAGGGGCTTTTCAGCGAAGCCATAATTATTAACAAGGGGCAAATAATAGCTCACAACGACTGTGATAGCCTGCGATCAAAAGGAACAGCCGTATCGGGTTTAAGCGAGGTTGTAGACAGCTTCATAAATGGTCGTGAAATTCTATCCCAGCGAGCCTTAGGCCGGCAGAAAGAGGTTGTATTGTTTGGAGTGCTGTCAGAAAATGATCTCCTTGCTGGGGAAAAAGCAGGTCTTGAATTCTCTCATCCCTCACTGCAAGATTTATTCATCTATATGACCGAAAAAGGAGGAAAAGAGTAATGACGAAAAAAGCTTTGAAACTTCTACTAACAATACAGGCTAAGGGCACATGTTGGTTTATAGGTATCCTCGCCTTGACAATAGCTATACTTTTTATAGTATTTTCTTATGTAACAATTGATGATACTTCATGGATACCTCTTTCCATCACATATGCTCCTAAAATATACCTTTTAGTAATGGGGATTGTATATCCGCTGATTACAATAAAATTATATGTGTCACAGGGGCTGACCAGAAAGCATTTCTTTTGGGCCAATACAGGAGCCATAAGCATTTTATCACTGTTTCTGCTCATACCCGTTTTATTTTCGGTAATTTACTATGACAGCATTTCATTGCCGTCTGCAATTACACATTATTTGCAAATGCCCCTATTTTTTCTTATAGGCTGGACTTCTGTGGTAGGTTTTCAAATGAGAAAGTGGTATGCTGCATTACTTGGGATATTAGGTGCTATAGCGATGTTTCACAGTATAACTACAATACCTAGAATTCTTGCTTTATCAGACCTTGCCGCATTATGGTCCGTATTATTGTTATTAATTGTAGCGTTACTAATTCTGCCACGTATTATTTCTCAAATCCCATTGACAAGTTAAGTGGTTTTGCTTTTTCATCTTTATTCAAAAAATAGCCAGTAGTTTCAATCAGCTGGCTATTTTTTGAATTATGAACTTATTAATTAAATGATATCACTGCATTTTCATTTCTTTAATAAGTTCTTCTAATGGCTCCATCAAAACCTTTGCCTTTTCAAACTCATTCGCTCTAAGCAGCTGTTGAATTCTGGTCTCTGTCTCTTTTTTCTTCTGCTCCAATAATAGATAATCTTTGTCAAAATAATTGGCATAAATCATCTGTCGAAATTTGCGAATACTCATTTTGCGCACCGTATTGTTTTCTACCAAAAGTACATAGTCCATGCAATTAGCCACCGTATAATAATCATGGGACACCATAAGAATGGCACCTTTGTACTCTGAAATCGCCTGTTCTAATGCAATTTGCGCATAAACATCCAAATGTCCCGTCGGTTCATCCAAAAGCAGGAAGTTGGCGTTTTCTAATGAGAGCACCGCTAATTGAAATAAATCTTTTTCTCCGCCAGATAATTCACTTATTTTTTGGCCAAGCGTCTCTCCTTCAAAGCCATATTTTTTTAAATAGTTCTCTATATCATTTTTCGTATCAAAATCTTTTGCTTCGAAGATTTCAAACAACGTTTTTGCTTCATCATACAAGGAACCAGTAATCTGGGAAAACATGCTAACCTTTGCATCTTCGCTAATCCTGATTGTGTCTTTCCTATTTTCAAAAATTTCACATAGCATTGTTGTTTTTCCGGTTCCGTTACTCCCCACAATTGCTACATGGTCTGTGGGTTTCATTTCAAAATTCACATGTTCAAAAAGCTTCTCATCAAATGCAACACTGTAATCCGACAATTCCAGAATATTTTCATCTTCCACTTCATTTTCCAGTCCCAAATAAATCTCCGGTTGCTTGATATCCACGAAAGGTGCTTTTGTTCTTCTTGCTTTCAGTCGATCAACCAAAGTCTGCCTTGCATGTACAGCTCTTCCAAGAGTTGCGTTGTCCATTGCCGTCGCTTTCGCTCTGGATTTTTCTAAAATTTTACTCTGACGCTCAATTTCTTCCTCGTCTGTGACTGCTGCTTCTTGTAAATCAATTTTCGTAGCAAGAAGTTCATAATTATATTCTGTATAGGTTCCGTTAAATTCCTGAACATCCATATTTTCCATGTGAAGTATCTTGTTAAAGCAATGATTTAACAAGTACCGGTTATGCGTGATGATAAGAAGTGTTCCTTTGTGGGCATTGATTAGGTTTCTTAATGCATTCAGATGTTTAAAATCCAAAAATACATCCGGTTCATCCATAATAAGAAACTTTGGACTCAGCATCATCTCTCTGATCACCTGAATGAGCTTAAATTCTCCGCCACTCAGACTACTAATATTCTGTTCTTCTAACTTTTGAAGGTCAGCCAGTTTTAATTGCTTCTTGATATTGATTTCGTAAGACTCTCCATCAATCGCATTCCATTCATCTAATTCTTTTTGATATTCCTCGAAGATCTTTTCTAGATCTACAGCCGTCTCCATTTGCTTACAAAAGTCCAATATTTTCTGTTCATGCTTTACAAATTCATCGCTGATATATTGAAACACAGTCATATCTTCTTTTGGATCTAGTTGCGAAAATTGACTGACATATCCGATTTTATCGGTGTTGTCAATTACTATTTTTCCATCGTACAGATACTCTTCGGGGTGCATCAGTAAATCGAGTAACGTACTTTTTCCGGTACCGTTGGTACCAATCAATGCACAATGTACATTATCTTCTATTGTAAATGAAACTTCTTTATATAAATCCTTTTGCGGATATGAGTAGGACAAGTTTTGAACCTTAACCATGATTACCTCCTATGGCATTTATTTTTGGTATGATTTGATACAAATTTAACAATGTGATACTAGTAATACAAGATAGCCATGCTAATTATAACATGACAACTCCTATTTATCGATATCTAATTTAATAAACATAAAAGCTGTAAACAGCTTCACTTGTCATAAATAATAAAACCCTCAGCGTACTGAGGGTTTAACTTTAGAAATCAAGGCTAAAGATAAGTCATTAAACATTTGCATCTGTTGCAAAGGCCTCTGAACCCATTGGTGAAATCGTAACGAAAAGACGCAAGACATCTTCACCGGTGTTTATAACCTGCAAACTCTCCTGCCCATCAACCTGCATTAACTCTCCCACCTGCAACGAAGTTTCATTTCCATCTGTGACAACCTTGGCATTACCCTCCATGACCTGAAGGAAAAGGGTTGATTCGAGATGTGTGTGCCCCGGTAATATTTCTCCTTTTGCGATGTTAAGAACAAAGGCAATTACATTATCGCTTTTAAAAATCATCCGCTTAGCGATTTTTCCTTCTGGTTCATGAAAATAATCATTGAAAACAAACTTGTTCATAGATAAATCCTCCTTTGATTTAAGCTTAACTTTAATATCCCCTAATTGGGGCATATAATAACGGGTAACTCAGATAAATCTTGATCTTTCTTTTAAAATCATCGGTAAGATACCATCATTTTGATAATAGCGGATATCTGATTCCGAATCGAAACGAACTACCACTTCGAATTCAAGCTTCGTTCCATCCAGTCTTTGGGCGGTAACTTGTACGTGCTCTCTCACTCTGGGATTTGCAGACAGATGAACCGTAAAAGCTTCTTCACCAGTCAAACCAAGCGTTGCAGCCGTCTGATTAGACAGGTACTCCAGTGGCAGCACTCCCATCATCACTAAGTTAGAACGATGAATTCGCTCGTAGGACTCGGCAATAACAGCCCTGACACCCAAGAGCTTTACACCCTTTGCTGCCCAATCTCTGGAGGAGCCCATACCGTAATCCTTACCAGCCAAAATCAACAATCCGGTTCCGTTTTGCCGGTACAGATAGCTCGCATCATAGATACTCATAATCTCACCGGTAGGAAGGTAACGGGTAAAGCTTCCCTCTTTGCCGTCTGCCAGTTCATTATGCAGGCGGGTATTAGCCAGTGTACCGCGAATCATTACATGGTGATTGCCTCTGCGAGATCCATAGGAATTAAAATCCTTCTGCTCTACACCATGCTCCTGTAGGTAAACTCCGGCAGAGGAACTTACCGCAATATTACCCGCAGGTGAAATATGGTCGGTCGTAACGGAATCGCCCAGCTTGGCAAGCACTTTCAGGTTATTCAATTCAACGGCAGTCGTCTTGCCGGCAGTTAAATCATCAAAATAAGGTGGATTTGCAATATAGGTGGAATTCTTGTCCCAATTGTATGTGTGAGAATTTGTAATTGCAATATCATTCCAGCGTTGATTTCCATTATAAACTTCACCATATGCGGTACGATAACTTTCTGATGTGACATGCATTCTTACCTGCCTATCAATTTCTTCCGTTGTGGGCCAAATATCTGCTAAATAAACGTTTTCTCCGTCAGCATTCACTCCAATTGGATCAACCGCTATATTTTTGCGTAGATTACCAGCCAGCGCATAGGCAATCACCAACATCGGAGAACCGAGATAGTTTGCCTTAATAAGGGGATGAATACGACCTTCAAAGTTACGATTGCCACTCAGCACAGCCCCGCCCACCAGATTTGTTTCTTTCAAGACTGACTCAATTTCAGGTTTTAACGGTCCTGAGTTCCCGATACAGGTGGCACAGCCATAAGCAACAATATGAAACCCAAGCTTCTCCAGATATGGAATCAGTCCTGAACTTTCTAAATAACGGGTTACTGCCTGTGAACCGGGTGCAAAAGAAGTTTTTACCTTTGGAGAAACTGTCAAGCCCTTTTCCACAGCCTTTTTAGCCATCAAAGCGGCACCAAACAAAACTGTGGGATTCGAGGTATTCGTACAACTGGTGATAGATGCGATTAAAACATCTCCTGTTTTCAAAACATCTTGTTTTCCGTCCAGCTCAAACACATATTCCTTTTCCAGCTCATCTTCCTTAAGCCCGAATCCTTGATTCCCCATCGGACTGACAATTGCGCGTTCAAACGCCATCGATAGCTGATCCATCGGCACAAGGTCCTGTGGGCGCTTCGGACCGGAAAGGCTGGTCATCAGATCAGAAAGGTCGACCTCAATCACCTGACTGTATTCCACCGTATCGTTTGAGTCATAGAATAAGTGATTCGCCTTTAAATAAGCAGAAATTTTTTCGATTTCTTCCTGATTTCTCCCAGTCAATTCCAAATAACGGAGAGTTTCAGTATCCGGAGGACAATAACCGCAGGTGGAGCCATATTCGGGAGCCATGTTTGCAATGGTAGCGCGATCGGCAAGCGAAAGACTTTCATAGCCGTCTCCAAAATACTCCACGAACTTTCCTACCACATGTTTCTCACGCAGTACCTGTGTAATCTTCAGCGCCAAATCAGTTGCCACAATGCCTACAGGCATGCGGTTTATCAGTCGCACGCCGATGACTTCCGGCATAGGGAACACGGAAGGCTCACCTAGCATACAAGCCTCCGCTTCTATTCCGCCAACACCCCAGCCAAGCACACCCAAACCGTTAATCATCGTGGTGTGAGAATCAGTACCGAAAACCGAATCCGGCTGAAGAAAAAGAGCATTCTCTATTTTTTTCTCCGTTACCACCGGAGAAAGATATTCAATATTAATTTGGTGAACAATACCGGTATCCGGTGGAACAACTCGCAGATTAGAAAACTCTTTCTGAGCCCATTTTAACATCTGGTAGCGTTCCATATTTCGTTCAAACTCCAGCCTTGTGTTGCCAATGGCTGCACGCTCAGTACCTGCCATATCAATTTGAACAGAGTGGTCAATGATAAGATCTACCGGAATTTCGGGATTAATCTCACTTTCTTTCAGCCCAAGCTTAACAGCGGCATCACGCATAGAGGCTAAATCAACAATGCAAGGTACCCCTGTATAATCCTGCAACAAAATTCTGGACGGATAGAACTCGATTTCAGAGGTGATATTTTCTTTCCAGTTTAAGACTTTTAAAACATTGATTTGCAGTTCTTCCTCTGATTTAGAATTTCTTATGACATTTTCGAGTACAACACGGATTGAATACGGGATTTTCTTCAGATCAATACCGAACTCTTTGGCTGCCTTTTCTAAATCGCAATATTCATATTCCTGCTCTTTTACCCGAAGTTTTGAATTAAAAAAATGACGCAATTTATTTCCCTCCTTCTCAAAAATATTGTTGCCTGATTTATCAATACCAGCAAGCTTCTCTTTGATTATTTTACCATATATTTTCAATTTAAAACATAAAATTTAATCTCTAAGCTATATACGAAGAAACTCCCTTGCGTAACATAGAACGCAGCATGACAACCATTTCTTCTGAAGAGATGGGCTTGCCTAGATTATACCATTTTGTAATAGCTGACAGCATTCCCGATATTGCAAATTCAAACATCAAATCCGTATGAGCCTTATCTCTTTTTATTTCAAGTTTGTCAATAATAATAGGACTAAGAGCCGATTTTAATTTTTCTGCAAACATAGGATCCCCGTTTTCGCTTAGTAACACACTTATATATTCCCCTTTTAAATCGTATAGTTTTGCGAGCTGTTCAATAAAATCATTTCCGATATCTGAAACAAGACTTGCCTTAACATTATCTGTAATGTATTGAATAAGTGAATCTTCCATCTGACTAAGTAAATCATAGACATCACTAAAATATTGATAAAATGTACTCCTATTGTAGCCAGCCTTTTCAGTAATATCTTTTATAGAAATTTTTCTTATATCGTTTTCGCGATATAACTTCCAAAAAGCATCTATCAATAGAGCTTTTGTGCGTTCTGTTACTTCTGGTTGTTTTTTCATGATTATCAGCTCTCATTTCATTATATCATCCGACAGATTGAACATATCTGATGGTTGATGAATTTTTAAAGAATAGTATAATCATATCATACAACACCTTGTTGGATGGTGTAAAGGAGGAAATTATTATGAGATTATTTTGTAGACATTGGTACAACATAGGTTTGATGGTTGCAATAGGTGCAGTCGCTTATCTTGCAATATTCTGGGGGCAACTGGATATGCTGGTTCGTTTGCAATTGATGAGTTTTGCAACTATACTTATTCATCAGTTTGAAGAATATGGATTTCCGGGTGGCGAACCTGCAATCATGAATATTGTTTTGCAAAACAGTAAAATTCCAGACAGGTATCCATTGAATCAATTTTCTGCTATGTTAACAAATGTATCAGCTGCCTACACCTGTTACTTGCTTCCTGTTTTCTTCCCCAATATTATTTGGCTCGGACTTATGCCTATGCTGTTTGGCTTTTCACAATTTATAGTACATGTAATAATAACCAATAAAAAAATGAAATCCCTCTATAATCCCGGCTTAGGCGCTGTTGTGCTGCTGCATTACCCTATCGGAATTTATTATATTTACTATATTGTATCTAATGATTTAGTAAAAAGTTCGGATTGGATTATAGCAATCATTTATACTATTGCTATTGCTGTACTATTAGTAGGCGGACTGACATACAAGATAATGCCGAATAAGAATACAAAATACATTTTTGATAAGGTTGAAATGGGACGATTCCATGTAAAGGAAAAAAGGGATAGGTTGATTAAGTAGCTATTCCTGTAATAATCAAGAGCCGGTTTACTTATTTAACAGATAAGTAAACTGGCTTTTTAACTATTTTTAAATCTGACAGTTGGAATATATAATGTCGTTTACCGTGACTTCCGGATTCCGCCATCTGGCATTACTTTTTTCTTTTTTTAAATGAATTGCATTCTTTGGACATGCATGGATACAGGCATAGCAGCCCTCGCACTTCTGACTGAATATAACCCTATCATTCACGCTGATATTCCCTGCCGGACAGACTTTACTGCAGATACCACACTGAATACACGCCTCATTTACTATAAATTTCTCTGGTGTACGCCCGTTTACCATTTTTTTAAATAATGGTTCACACATTTTTGTTACTGTATTTGTAACAAAACCTGCATGCATCTCTTCTTTTTTTCGATTCGATATCTCTTTTTTAATCGTGTTAAGATTTCCCTGAATATTTTTCTTCTCTATCTTTGATATCTCTGCTTTCATATCAAAATTATCCAGAAAATTATCGACCATCAGCAGTGTTCTTGTATAGTCAAATTGATACCCATGTTCTTTTGCTTTTCTCTGAACATACTTAAATGGATTACCAGACATCATTCCATACGTTGCAATTGCAAAATAATAGTCTGCTTTTAAATTTACTTTTTCTAAAAATTCCTGTACCATTTTCGGCGGTTGATTCGCATAGACCGGAAACACAATTCCAATTGCTTCATCCGTGTACTCTTTGCCTCCATCTTTCATCACTTGCGGAATGGAGAACAATTCTCCTTCGAACTGCTTTGCTACCGCCATGCTGTTTCCTGTAGCTGTAAAATAAAATATTTTCATGTTTATACTTCCTTTCATAAAATTCACTATTGTTATTTTCCTATAAATTATGTAATATGTTGATGTTACATCTGTAATGTCAATACAATTGTATCAACCGATTTTTCATGCGTCAAGATGTTAAGTATCGGATGCTACAAATAGGGAGGATTTGTTACATTGAAGAAGAACACAGAATTGAAAAAGAGAAATATACTAAGACAAAATAATGCAGAAGCAAATGCTATCACAAAGGAATGCATTGAATCTGCGCTGATCCTATTGATGAAAGAAAAGAATTTTCAGGACATTTCAATTACTGATATTACCCAAAAAGCGGGTGTATCCAGAACTGCATACTACCGAAATTACACCTCCAAAGAAGATATCTTGTCGAACCATCTAAAAAATATTATTCATGATACCTCTAATACACTGATGCAATTCGATCCAGTTACAGAAAATTATAAAGCGTGGACTGCGCTGCTAGAAAGCACCCAGAAACATGCCTCTGAATATAAACTTCTTCTTCAAGCGGGATATGGTGACACCATTTTAGATGAATATAAAAAGAGTATAAATAAGTGCATTTCAAAGGAGCAGCCTGAATTATATTATTCAAACTGCTATTGGGCAGGCGCGCTTTACACCGTTTTAACAGAATGGATTCTAAACGATATGAATACTCCCATCTCTGTTATTGCAGAGATAGGAAGTAATTTATCAATAAATGGTATTCATACAATTATGGATTATGGAAACCAATGCGACACAACTACATCTTTTTACAAAGCAACTTAATTTCTGCAATTAATGATATTTTTCATTATAATAATCGAAATATGTGGCAAATCTATACCTTGCATCATACACTAAAATGTAAGGAAGTAGAAAGGGTAATAGATAATGGCTACACAATTATTTAAACTCGCAATCGATGCTACTACTACAACTGATGTAGACGTCAACCCAGAAATCGAAAGATATTTCTATCTTCTAGATGAAGATGACAGAACAGGCGGTGTTCTTACTATTCTGGCGACGAAATTTATAGATGATGCCGGCGATGTCATGACTGGCAATCTTACGACTGCTACTACGGACAATGGATATTACCTGCTCTTTATAAATGGTGTATTACAGCAATCTAGTCTATATACCGTTAATACTGATGGTTCTCAGGTTACTGTTAATGATGCAGCAACAATACCGGTTGGAGCTCCAATTACTCTAATTGTAACTAACTTTGTTCCAAGCGCTGATTCTGACACTACAGTAACAACCTAATTATCAAATTTGGGGATGTGCTATCATTGCACGTCCCTTTTCAGCTATAACTTACCCCTTATACAATAAATAGGAAATACATATGTATTTATTTGGGGGTGGTCACTATGTTTGAAGATAACACACTTTCTATAAAACAGGAAAAGAATTTATTAAATGCAGATGTCTATCAATATAATACTCTGTCTGATGGTGTCAAAAGAATCTATACAAATGATGATGAATTAATTCAATATGGTGATAGAGGAATTCTCGATCCTAATGATGTCTCTTTTTTTAACCTATTTATTAACGGAGTACTGCAACCAAAGGTTAATTATGAAATCCAAAAAGGCCTTCTTCTTCTTAAAACGGAAGATGTTCCTATAAAAGATTCCGCTATTATTATCTCTTTTATTACTTTTGAAGATAAAAACGCAAAGTCAACGAAACTTAATTCTGCTCTAGTTGAAGGCATCCTTCCTACGGGAGAAATTTCCAGCGGCCCTGCAACAGATATAGATATTTGTGTATGGGATGACATAAGCAATTACCTTTATTTGGAAAGTACTCTTTTGTGTGGACCTGAATGTATTCCCACAGGTTGTAACGGAATTTGGGAATTCACCTTAACAGTAAGTAATATAAGCCATATACCCATTGCAAATATTCTCATAATAGATACAATTCTATTGGATTTCATCACTAATATTGAAAATACCTTTGTATCCTGCGGAAATATATTAATAAAGGATGGAGTAATTACCTGGAATATTGGTACTCTGGACCCATGCGAATCCGCTACTGCTAATTTTAGAGTAGAGGGTTTCTTTCAAGCGGAAGGAACTCGCTATATTGGCAGAAGCATGGCATATGGAAGCACCACCTCAGGTTCTGTAAATACTGATATTATTTGCATAAACCCTATCAATGTTAGCCAAGGATTAAAACTCACTCAAACCATTACATCAGGTCCTACAAAAGTAAATGCTAATACAGTCAATGCATGGAGGGTGGAAATAAAAATTTCTAATCTTAGTGTTAATACCGTATCCGGTATTCTAATAAGTAATATCCTGTTCCTCGATCATATCAAATGTATAAAAATCATCAATATTTCTCATGGCGCAGCAGCTATATCAGGCAATGAACTTCTTTGGAAAATTGATGCACTAAGAGAACGAGATACTTCAGTTCTTATGGTAGATATTATAGGCTGCTTCTGCCAGAACGGATTTAAAACTCTAGGTATTGCCCTAGGTGTAGGAAGTATGAATACAAAAAAGATTTTTTCTAATCTTTCTCAGGATTTTCAAATCGCAGTTTCTCCAAAGATGAATATAGAAAAAAAGAAATTATTATTACAAGCCCATGTTTTTAATAACTCTATGAAGATATTCTTAGACCAGCCTAAAAAATGGACTTTCTGTCTCAATATTACTAACACATACAATGAAATTATGAACAATCTCATTGTCATAGACTACATTCTTTTAGATGATTTTAAGAACATAACGATTAAATCTATAACAGCAGGTAAAATATCAGTCTCTGATAACGCTATTATATGGAAGATTGAAGATATTTTGCCCTGTGAAACTTTGACTGCTATTATTGAAGTTGATGGTCTATTCAATACCACCGGATGCCGTTCACTAAGCAGAGCTATTGCCGGCAGTTCAGATTCGAATTCATGTATCACCTCCAATATAACTTCGGGGTATCCCGTTAAAGTTCTTTTTCCACGCAAATATGCAAAGTCTTTTTTCTACTGCAATCCGGTTATTAACCACGCATATAACATTGTTGAGCTGAAGACTTGTCTCAACTTCTTGCAACAGAAAAATTTATTATCTGCTCACGACAGAACAAATGATATTCATAGAAACAATGATTGTCCTGATATATTTGGTGATTTATCGATTGAGAAGTATATTGTATCAGGCCCCCTAGAAGTTAATGCAAATAAAATTAATACTTGGAGAGTTGAAATAAGAATATCTAATTACGGGTATGGTCCGGTTAATAATATTGTCATGACGGATACTTTACGATTAGATGATTTGACTTGCTTTACTCCCATAAGCTTTACGAAAGGTACTATATCTCAAAAAAACAATATAGTAACCTGGGATATCGGAACTTTAAATTCTAAGAATACAGTGGTATTACTAGCAGAAATTACCGGCTCTTTTCATAAGAAAAATAATAAAATACTTAATGTTTCTGATTATCAATATAATACTGTTTCAAATGGCATCAAAAAAGAATTTACAAATACCGATGAAATATTAATATATGGAGAATATGGTATACCTAATCCAAACGATGTATCCTTTTTTAACCTTTATATTAATGGAGTATTACAGCCGGAAACTAATTATTTTGTCGAAACTGGTCTTCTAACCCTAACCATAGCAGACCCCCCTAAAGAAAATGCACCTATTATTCTTGAATATTTAGTAATCAAAGACAAGGACAATCAACTGATTAAGGCGGAAACCTATCAGTATAATACCTTATCAAATAGAGAAAAAACTTATACTGATGCAGACGAATTAACTGTTTATGGAGACTGGGGGATTCTGGACCCTAAACATACTTCTTATAACAGCCTTTTCGTAAATGGAGTTATTCAACCAAGTGTCAATTATACCATTAAGCCGGGAATGCTCACATTGACAGTCGAATATGCTCCTGTGAAAGAAGCTCCCATTTTGGTGAAATTTTTTTCTTTATATTTATATAAGAATTAAATTATTATTTTGGGAAATGTATACCAACAATATTTTTTAAATACATTCATATAATATAGAAAATGTAAAGCAGATTTCGATATTGATAGGAGTTTATAATGGGCAGCAATACAAAACTGATGAGTATCGTTTTTAATTTAGAAGATCCCCTTTTTACAAGAGAATATCCATCTGATATTGTCTTGTTTCGAACCTTTACCACACTTCAAACCAATACACCTATATGGACACCTGGTACTAATAAGAGCATTTTCCTCACTGCATTGCAGGTTTCTTCCTCTGCCGCACTGGTTGTCCAATTAAATAGAGGAAATAATGCTGCCTTTATGTCAATAGCTCTTACCAGTACACTTGCCACCTATGGTATAAGCTTTCCCTCACCAATTGAATTTAATTCTGATGAGATAATCTCCATTACAACCAGTACTGCTGGAACCGTTAATATTACCCTTTTAGGCTATGAGTTATAATGCATGAATAGGTATTTCAAGGAGAGCCCTATAATGAAACAAAATCTTCAAATTAAAAATAGCATACCGGCAACAAACCAACAAATCCTATTAACTATAAAAAAAAGTTCTAATATCATGAATTATTATAGCTTAGGTATACAACCTTCAAAAACCATTCTTTGGACACCGGAACCACAAAAAAGTATTTATCTCACCTCTGTGCAAGTATCTGCGCCATTAGCAGTATCAATTTTATTAAGTGATGCTGATACTAATTTTTTGACCCTTAAAATAACACAACCTTTTAGTACTATAAGTCAAGCCTTCCCTTCAGCCTTCAAGCTTACAGCCGATAATTCCCTTATGTTGAGTACTTCTGATGAGGAAATATCATGTAATACGTATGGTGCTGTAAGCGCTACTCAGGTCGCCTATGACAGCAGAAGTGATTTCACTAATGTTAATAATGCAATAGGACTTGCCAACGGAACCTTGGCTTCTCTAAGCTCTGCTCTGCTTACTCAAACCCGGGGGAGACTTGTCTTGCAATATAGTATGTTGCCAACGCAATATAAGTACTTAGAGATTGAGCAGGTTATCATAAAATATTACTGTCGTCTTAGTCTAGCTCTTGCCGTAGGTGTCAGTTCCATGATTCTTTATTGGCGGCCAAATTCTCAGGTGGATTGGATTAAATTGCAAGAAATAAGTTTGTCTATCATAGGAACTGTAAATTATTTAACTAACCCAATTGAGTATGACATTACAGATATGGTACGGGGAAGATGCTATCGAAATTAAAATCTGCATGGCAGGTAAGAACCAAATTACGGTTTTTGGATATGAAGCTTAGTTTTACCACAAACTACATCTTTTTACCAATCGACTTAAATAACATGTTTCGAATCTGCTTTAACCTGTCAAAATTGTCCTTAAAAGAAATATGATTAGCAGCATCCAATCCCTCGGAAAAGTCTGCCTTATACCGTAAAATTGAATCCATATACAACCCAACTACATGAATCTGGTTCCAAGTTGGGTAATCAGTGTTATGATAAAAAACGGTCACTGTTTCCAGTGCCAGAAAATTATAACACCAACTCTTATGTTCCATAATAAATCCCATTGCCGGTCCATTATTTTTTATCATAATATTTCTGAATTCTTCCAAACACTTTTCATGGACATCCACGTATTCCACCGCATAGAAAGGTTTGCTTCTTCGTTTGCCTGCCTTTTCTCCCGGTGTTAAATAAGAACTGTTTGGTGTTGTAATCAACTCTTCCATGCGAATTGTATCAGGCAAAAACGGAAGTTCCATTTTCTTTAACAAAGGCATGATTTGGGGTGCTAAATCACTCTTGCTGATTTGCATCAAAACAAGATAATTCCATACAGGAAACTCTCCATGCCGTTCTGCTGTCTTATTTAGCGTGTAAATTGAAATTTCACCGATTTCACCACTTTTAATTAAGGAACTTAATGCTGTCTGTAACTGTTGTCTTAAATTCTCTTTTACAAATTTCTTATGCTCTTTTCCTATGTGCAAGCTCAAAGCAAAGTAACGAGTATCCTTTTGCGCTTTTAAAATATTACTCATTTATATCCTCCATTCTTCTGTTCAAATGTCTCAAATTCTATTCAAAAAAAGAGTCCTATGTTAGTTAACTCTAACTCAAGACTCATTATAGGCATGAAACTATTATGCTGCAACTCCAATTTGTACGATATCACTCCAAAAATACATTAAGATATTAATTTATATGTATTTCGAAATTGAACTGGTGACTCCCCATACTTTTCTTTAAAAGCAATAGAAAATTTACTCGAATTACTCCAACCTACTTCAATCGCAATTTCTGTGATACTGTAGTCAGATCCGATGAGAAGCTCCTTTGCCCGTTTCAACCTGGTTTCTTTTAGAAATTGATATGCCGTTTGATTCGTATACTTTAGAAAAATTCTATTGACTGTTCTTGTACTGCTTCCAATGTCATATGCAATATCTGAAACTAATACAGGATCTGCAATGTGTAATTCAATATAGTCCTTTGCTTTACGAAACATCTCATATTCCTTTGAGGCTTCCTGATTGTAAGTATCACTTTTCATACTTTGCATGACGGTCCTGGAGCTGATTAATACCAGCTCCATGGCTTTTAGCATCAAGTATTCCTTATCATAATCAAATGGATTCTCAATTATTCCAAGAAATACAGACCTTAAATTCCTATTTCCGAATGCAGAAAAAAGTTTATGGTCGACAGATAGTATGTTTTGCATTTCTTTTATGATACCTTGCTTGCCTGCCATATATCTTTCAATCACCTGATCTGCTGATTTTATATCCAAAAGTAAGCTAATCCCTTTAAAAACACCCTTTTTATAAATCACTTTTTCGGGACAATTATTTAAGTCATATATCCCGATATGATTCTCTTTTAGTTTAAACTTTGAAGCCCCATATTCCATTTCAACTATACCGGAAAGACAATAAAACACTTCCAGCAAATTTTCTGCTTCAAAGTTATTTAATTCCTGATCTTCTTTAATTTTATAGTCAAAGAAGATCATTTCGATACCTTGAGACAGCTTACATTGTATAACCCAACCGGTGATATTGTCCTTTTCAACAAAATACTTTTTGGTTACGTCATCGATATGTACTTTTGCTTCATATCGTTCCAAGAATTTTTGATGTTTTTCCATTGATTGCCTATCATCTCCTGCTATAAATTAGTTAGTTATTGCTAACTATTATATAATAAACAGGTGCATTCGTCCATAGCGACGTTTGCACCTATTTGTTATTCATGACAAGAGACGCTGCTTGCAGCTTTCTCTTATTTACAATTTTTCTCGATCACTTTTTTTGCCCATTCGGAGTCTTTTAGGATTGCTCTGCCTACTCCGATGAAATCAGCCGTCCCTTGCTCTAGCAGGCTTTCGGCACTTTCTCCGTCTACGATACCTCCTGTCAAAATAACTGGAATCGTTACCTCTCTCTTAATCGCTTCGGTTAATTCTCCAAAATATCCTTGCTCTTTATGTCCTGGTCTCATATATCTGCAAAAGCCACCGGAAATATCCAACAAATCTACGCCTGCTTTTTCAAATGCTTTTGATGCTAAAACACCGTCTTCTAAAGTACTTCCGCCTTCTGTGTAGTCACATGCACCCAAACGAAGTGCAATCAAGTAATCTTCTCCGACTGCCTCACGTACTGCTTTGATGACTTCCGTATGAATTCTAATTCTTCCCTCCAAAGAGCCACCGTAGCCATCCGTACGTTTGTTGGTAAGCGGTGAGTAAAACTGATTGAGCAGATATGCATGAGCAGAATGTATTTCAACCCCATCATATCCGGCTTCTTTTGCTCTTTTTGCCGCACTGGCAAAACACTGTATCATTCTGTCGATATCCTCCTGAGTCATTTCCTTTGGAACAACCCCTTTTTTTCCGTTAGCAGCGTGAGGTTCTATTGCACTGGCACTAATTGGTTCGCTACCTGACACAGTAAGGTCTGCAAAACTACCCGCATGGTTAATCTGCGCAATCACTTTAGTTCCATTTTTATGAATAACATCGGTAATGCGTTTTAATCCTTCTATATCACTATCCTTTGAAATGGATATTTGTCCTGGATCTGCTATTCCTTCTTTGCTGATATATTTATGTTCGGTAATGATTAATCCAATATATCCGCCTTTTGATTTTTCATCGTAATAATCTACCAGCTCTTGCGTTACCTGACCACCTTCAGATTTTGAGGTTGCCATTGGCGGCATTACAATTCGATTTTTAATTTCTACATTTTTTATCGTGATAGGCTGCGTTAATAAATTCATTGTATTATTCTCCTTTACCTATTAAATAATTACTTGTTGTTTTTTGATTACTGAGATATAATAACATCAGTTTACAATTTTTAACAGTATGCACTTTCGAGTGAGATACTATCCAGAAAGAGAGTGTGATTATGTCTAATAAAACAATTGCTGCAACATGTACAAATAAAAAAGAGGTTGATGCAAGACCATTTGAATATGCTCTATCTCTAATCGGCGGAAAATGGAAGCTAAATATCCTGTTTTGGCTGTGGAGAAAAGATATCATGCGATACAATGAACTCAAAAAAGCACTTTGTGGAATTACCCATAAAATGCTTAGTAATCAGTTAAAAGAACTGGAGTCTTGCGACCTTATTGTTCGTCATGAATATCCGCAAGTACCGCCAAAGGTAGAATACTACCTTTCGGAACGTGGAAAATCATTAATGCCAATTCTTCATGAATTATGCGAATGGGGCGGGCAGCATATTGATGATTAATACTGCCCTTCCACTCAATTAACATCAAAATAAGCAATTACAACATACTGATTAGAATAACCCGGCACAGTAACAAACTTTACAAGTCTATAATTTCCGGAAGCCAATTTATCCTGCAAGCTAACGATTGTCGTTTTTTCGTCACCTGAAGATAAGGTATAACTGATTGCAATCCAAACATCATCGGCATTTACACGATACCAACTGTCATTCTTTTGAATTTCAATATAGGAAGCCTCGCCATATTCAATGTCAAAATCAGTATTGTTTTTGAGCGTATAGGTTAAGTTTTTGTATTCTTTTTCATAATCTGCCGTAAAATCAACCCCTTCCAGTTCCATAGCTCCCTCTCCCACGACCGAAGGGGCATTTTTATTGCCCGTAATAAAATGAAACACGGCAAAAATACCTATGATTAAAATACACAAAAACACTATCGCTAAAATTTTCTTATTCATACATATACCCTCCCTTAGTAAAAGCTTTATTTTTATTATATTATAATGCGAATAAGAGTGTCAATTTACACTTTTGGCATTGTATTCCCCTCTGCTTGCAGGTATAATCGGTGTATGAATAAACAAAAGAGAGGTTATCATCATGTATACAAAACAAGACTTATTATTCAATATAAAACAGATGGGAATTCTCCCAACCGATACCCTGCTAATTCACTCCTCTATGAAGGCGATTGGCGAGGTCGAAGGCGGTGCAGATACCGTACTCGATGCATTTTCCGAATATTTATCGGAGGGACTTTTGATTCTTCCGACGCATACTTGGGCGAGCATGTCGGAGAGCCACAATGTATATGATCCAAAAACTGAGCCTGCCTGTGTCGGACTTTTACCAAATCTTTTTATGAAGCGCGAAGGAGTGCTCCGCTCTCTCCACCCGACCCACAGTCTTGCTGTCTTGGGAAAAGATGCAAAAGCATTTATCGAAGGGGAAGAAAACCGGACAACCCCGTGTGAACCGGGCGGAAGTTATGACCGCCTGCGGCAGAGAGATGCAAAGATTCTGCTTCTCGGTGTCGGTCATGAGCGAAACACGTATATTCACTGTGTTGAGGAGTTTTTGGATGTGCCGGAACGCTTTACGGCAGAGCCGACTCGCTTTGAAATCGTTATGCCGGATAACACGTTGAGGACCTCCTGTATGTATCGTCATTATAATGCAATAAAACCGCATATATCGGAAGAATATCCGAAGCTGGAACAGGCATTTTATGACCGAAATGCAGCCAAAAAGGTTAGTTTTGGGTCTGCCGCCTGTATTTTATGTGATTCGAATGCAGTTTACGAGGTGACGAAGGATGTACTCTCCCACCAGATTAACTGTTTGATTGAATTAGAGACAATACCGGAAGAATGGTGGAAATAGGAAAATAGAATAAGAAAAGACCCCGCTCATAGTTACAATAATGTTCATAAATATGAGTGGGGTCTTTCTTTTATATGATAATTTTTTAAATAAAGCCTTACCGGTTTACCATAATATATTTATGTGAACCAAGCACGGATTTTAACAATAAATTGCGTATCTAATTTGATAGATACTTTTTAGAATTTCGATTTTTCATAATTGTAGGGAATACTTGTTCCCGCAACAACATCTTCAATTTTATCAATAATAAGCCAATCATCCATATTCCCTTGATGTTCAAATTCAAGAGGCTCTATTTCTTCAACCTCACAAAATTCAACAAGGCAAAGGCATTTTTTGTGCCATCGAGTCTTTTGCTTGTCTGTCAAATTTAGTTTTGGCTGTTTCTCCGCGAGTATCCTTATAATCTCCTCATCGGACAACTTAACAGAATTGTCTACTTGTTTGACTGTTGCCTTTGCCGTAATTTTGGAGCTTCCTTTTTCCATAAAATAAAGCTCTTCTTTTTCAAAAACTCTGCTATGTGGAATTTTCCTACCGGCGGCTCCGCGGACAATCATTGTTTTTTCTCCGGTCAAAATCTTGTCGAGAACTTTTTCACCCTTCTTTCCGATATTATCACAATAAACTAAATGTACCATTTACTATTCCTCCTCTATAATGGGGATCCAAATCTGGCTTACATAATTTTCATCATAGGAATTTCCGTCGCTATACCATTCTAATTCAGGACATTGTGCATGTTGAAATGGATATTTAATCAGCCATTCTTCGTTTAAATAGTTCCAGCCATTTTGTATTGCCTGCGGTACAGCACCTTTACAGTCAAAAATTGCCCATGTGACATCAGGAATTATAATTTCAATAAATTCTTGTGGCAATTCCTGATTAGATAAAACCATAATCGAATATTCGATTTCATTTCTCTGCTCATCATAAGTGCCAAACAGTCCAAATAGCCCTTTAGGATTGCCATAATCCATCGAAATCAGTTTCGAAAACACCCCGTTTCGCTGGCATTCACTCCAAAATTCAGGTATTTTTGTATAATGTGCATTATCGTTACAGGATACGTTTATACGCTTTCCTATCAATCGGAAACTGCTTTTTTGCTCCAGTTTCCAAGAATATTTTTGAGTGGAGAAAAATTGCATTTTAGGATAAACCTTTAATTCGATATTAGAATTTCTCGCTTCTTTTGGAGAAACACCATGAAACTGTTGAAATGCTTTTGTAAATGATGTCGGAGAATCATATCCGTATTTATAACTAATATCAACCACTTTATTATTGGTACTCTTTAAATCATATCCCGCTAAAGTCAGTTTTCGTAAACGAACATACTCGGCAAAGCTAATATTGTTCATATAGGAAAATACTTTTTGAAAAAAATCAAACGAACAACCCGCAATTTGTGAGATTTCTTTTGGGTTAATCGGTTCTTCTTTTCTCTGTAAATGATTTTCAACATAATCTATGATACGCTGTAATTTCTCATTCCACTCCATGCAAGCCCTCCTTTCCCCGTGTTGTGCTATTATTTTATCATTGATAGCAAAACATTTCCTCTTATTTTAAGTACTGCATGGATAGCGGCAAAATTTTTTTATCCTCTCTTTTGCAGCGAATAAATTGTCCGATTTCCATTAAACACATAAGCAATCGAGCAAACAACGGCAAATATTAAAATATTCTCCGTTCCGAACACCTCTGCCCCAATCAAAATAGGTGCGAGCAAAGTATTTGTGGCGCTCCCAAAGATTGCCGCGTAGCCAAGTGCGGCGATGATAACCGGAGGAAGCCCAAGCAGAGATCCAAGCACAATGCCAAGTGTCGCCCCGATGGAAAACAGAGGCGTTACCTCGCCGCCCTGAAAGCCAATTGACAGGGAAAATATGGTCAAAACAATTTTGAGAAGAAAATCATAGGCAAATATAGTGCCGCCTGAAAAACTCGCCTGAATCAGATTTGTTCCGAGTCCGCAATATCTTCCCAGATGTAAAAGCAACAAAATAACAGCGAGAATACAGCCCATAAAAAAGATTCTCTTAATCGGATCTTCTATTTTTTTTGCAAAAAATCCCTTTGACGATTCCAGAAGGTGCGCAAAAAGTCCACCGACGATTCCGAACACAATTCCGATTACAATGATTTTGGCAATCGTGATGCCCGATAGGTTCAAGGTATCTGAAAGGTTTACACTAAATTTTTCAAGTCCCAGCATATGGGAAGTATAGCTTGCCACAAAGGAAGCTGTCAGTGCGGGAAGCAATGCTTCATACAGCAAGGTTCCGGCAGTAAGTACTTCGAGTGCGAAAAAGGTTGCTGCAAGCGGTGTTTGAAACAGCCCGGCAAAACCTGCCGCCATTCCCACAACCAAAAGAGTTTTCGAGTTGTCCGGCATCTTCATTTTTCGCCCGAGTGTATGAGAAAAAGTAGCACCAAGCTGAACTGCTACGCCTTCTCTTCCGGTACTTGCGCCAAACAGGTGAGAAATCCAGGTGCTGAGCATAAGAAGCGGCATAAGCCTTTTCGGAATCTTCTCCCGCTCACCATGCCCGGTCTGGAAAATAAGTGTCATTCCTTTTATGCTTTCTTTGCCAAGTTTTCGATACATCAGCATAATAGCAACGCCGGTCACCGGTAAAAAAGGAACGAGCTTTATTATATTTTCATTTCTAAAATCGGTAATGGCAATTAAGATTCTTCCAAAAACTGCGTCTATAACGCCGACTGCAATGCCCACCACGACAGCGATGCACGTATATAGGATAATTTGTTTGTAATTCTCATAAACTCTTCGTATCATTTTTGATATCTCCTTGGTGTGGCAATTTCTTTTCTAACTATAACAAAGCTGTTCTATAAATTCAACGCTCTTGGTTATTCATCGAATACCCGCCGCGCTCCACGTCAGTTTCATCTAATATAGGTCTCACCTTGGAAACTGTTTTCAGTTTTTTTACGGCTCCGTAAGGCTCCTTTAGGGAAAGATTCTCTCCTTTCCCGGAGATAACCCACAGAACATGATATCCATGCGGCACAACCTTTAGCCTGTCCTCCCCTTTTCCGTCAGTGAAGTAGATAAGCAGGTTGACCTTACTCTGGTTTGCATATTCAAACACCGGTGTAAATCTTGTTCCGCCCTTCGTATCGAGCCTATCCCTTAAATCACGCTCGGATCTAATCTTGTAAATCCGCCTGATTTCGTCATCACATTCAATTACGGTAGTTTCATGCCCATAATTTTTGACGATATGGATGATTTCGGACATTGCCTTTTGAAACTCTTCCTCGCTGATACTGCCGCTTATATCAATGGCGACAATAATATTTGCCTTGTGATTCCTAAGCTCTCCTCGCAAATCCAGTCTGTCAGGCTGCCTTCTGTTTCTCCTTGTAACCGTCTTCTTTTTATTGCTCTCCACCATGCCCATAAGGCGGCTTAAGTAGAGATTCCAAGGTAATTCTTCGTCTGTATGTGTTAAAGAAGCAATCAAGGTTTCTAAATAATCGGGAATCCCACCCTTTTGGGAAATATCGACAGCCTTCTTTGTAAAATCAGCCATTGTCTGGGCGTCTGCTTCATCAGACTCCTCCCATATATCATGCGTCAGCTCCGGATCATACAGCGTGGCAGCATACGGTTTCGTTTCTTCGTCCTCGTTGTCTTTTTCCTCATTCTTCAGAGCAAGGACCTCTTGAAGCTTTGCGGCATAGTATTCAAACGTTTCATAGGGCTTTAGCGTCAAGGAATACTTCTTATTGACCCACTCTAATGTGGTCGCATAGGATGGCAGATTGCTCAAGTATTTATTTACAACAATGTCCATCGCCATGTTAACGGCTAGCTTGCTGTATACCCCTCTCATCTCTCTGGCACGGATTAGATGCAAGGATAAAATATGGAGTATCTCATGCTTGATGCTGCTCGCCATCTGTTTTAAATTCAGTTTTAAAAAAATAGCGGGATTAAAACAGATGATATATTTTGCACCGCTGAAATTAGTGCCCGTCGGGCTGTTTATATCAAAACGGATTTCACGTTCCATCTGAAAGAGAAAATAGCCGTAAAAATCCTCTTTTTCTTCCATAAGGCTTGCATTTACCTTGTCAATCAGGCTAAAAAAATCCCGTTTAAAGTCTTCCGGCACATCAATTTTAAATTTTGTTGCATCGGCAGCTGGATGAGAAAAAAGTCCAAGAAGTCGTTCAACCTCTCCTCGAAGCTTGGCTGCCTGCCGTTCAAGATTCTGTTCCATAGACTACCCCCTGATTGATTCGTAGGCTTTGAAATATAAATCCACAAAAGAATCCTCCTCTATGCTTTGTTGATATACGGCCGGATAGTTGTTTTTGATATCCTTCATAATTCCGATACGCAAATCAACCGGATAGCGTTCGAGAAGGTCATTCAGCTTCAATATAACCGTATTGCCCTCGTATTCTCCTGCTTTTATTCGTTGCTCCAATACCTTTAAAATGTTTTTGGCGGAAAGATACAGTCTTGTATGGCTCTCCTCCTGTATTTGCCCCTTTACAGCCTCAGAAAGAGCTTCGTCGGTAAAAATATCCTCATATGTCAAAAGAGGGGTGTGTTCCGCCTCTAAGAAGCTTACAAACTCTTCTGCTATCATTTTTCCGACATTTCCCTTTATGACATTTAAAAAGACAGACCTTGGAATGGAATCCTTTGCCTCTTTATAAATCGCATAAGTCTTTGAAATTCTTTCATAGCTTCTTGGCGTCGCTTTCACCCCGCCGTCATTTGCCTTGTGCAAGTATTCGGGAAATGTGGAAATAAATTCTGTCACAACCGGCTCAATTTTTGCATCGACTGCCCAACTTAGCCACTGCATATAATCAGACTCCATATAAAGCCACACAAAGCGGTTTTCCTGCGCCGAATCCATATCGACAACCTGATAGTCAAAGCTCTCGCCGTATTTTCCGGATGGGTTCATTGCCGCCATAATTTTAACGCCCTCATATAGATGGTAGCCGTTAATCTCTTTGTTTAAAATCAGGTTCATAAGCTCCTGCTGAACCGTATGCTCACAGCGGTTTATCTCATCGATAAACAAAAGAATGGTACGTCCCTTAGCAAGCTGCTCATCAATTTCTTTTAGCTTATGGTGAATGGCATAAATCGTCGTCTTTCTCTCAAACCGATTGCCGTTTTCATCTGTGCCGATATAATTTTCTATTGTCGGAAGTCCGCCGATTTCTCCCTCTTTTAGGAGATTGCCGTCAATGACAATTAAGCTCCAATTGTTTTCCTTTGCAAGCTCTTTGGCAAGAGCCGTCTTTCCGATGCCGCTGTCTCCCACAATCAAGGGAACCTCCCCTGTTGCGAGCACCAAAGCAGCACTTTTCTTTGTATCCGTAAAATTCATGTGTGCTCCTATCTATATGCATTCCCTGTTTTTATGAAAACTTTAGCTTTTCATCGACGGTTATTTGTTTTGCTCGTCTGCTTCCAAATTCATAAATAAACAGTATTTTATCTAAATCATTCATAATACTCTGGTCCATCGTACTATAATTCAAAAAATTTCTGATGTAGCTCTCGTCCACATCCTCCCTTGCAATCACTTCTTTTAGGACCGCCTCCAATTCCAGCTTGGATATGTCCTTTCGCACATATTTTATGACTAGTATATTTATTTTCAAAAATTCCAATATTTTATTTTTATCCAAATCTTTAACAAATAAAATAGCACCTGCATTTTGCTTGACAGCGAGCTGTTCTGCCTTCTCGGTCGGATTCTCCAAGTAACGCAGGGCATCATAGCTTATCAAAACGGCTGCTTCCTGTACACTCTCAAAAGGCTCCTTGATAAATTTGAGAGCATCGTAGTTTTTTCTGACTGCTGTGAGCTGAAGCTCTTCACTTGGATGTTCAATATATTTAATCGCCCAGCCGGTATGCTCCAATGCCGCTTTTATTACTTCTTCGGTCGGTTCTTTGATATATTCCAGATTGATCCATGACGCTTCCACTGCCTTTTGCATCATAGCCTCCGTTGGATTTTCCACGAAGCGAATGGCTCTTGCGTTATTTTCAATCGCAAGCTCCTTCATCTCGCAGGTAGGATTTTTGATATGCTGCAGCATAAGCCCGTTTTTCCTGACAGCAAGCAACTTCATTTCCTCAGTTGGTTCCTTTATCGATACGATAACATGGGGATTGTTCTTTATCATTTCCAAAAGCTGTGCGTTCTCCATACTATCAATCCTTTCTGTTTTAAGTAATTTCCATTATATCATAAAATTTTAAATTTTTATTGACTTATAAAAATAAATTGTGTATACTCGCCTTAGTTTCTAGTTTTTATTATGAAATTTAACAAAATGTTTTCTAGGGTTCCGCAGTAAGACTGGTCTGTGACCGAGAGAAAACTCATAGCCGCTGGCTATGTCACGGAAGGATAAAAGCCTGGGAGATATCAACATGATATCTTTCAGGCTTTTTTATATCATAGAAAATTGCAAAGTGATTTCCTATGATATAAAAACTATTTATTGCACGAATGCAAAAGGAGGTGAAAATATGGCTTGGATTTATCTTACAATCGCTGCAATTTTTGAAGTAGTATGGGCGATTGCGCTAAAATATTCACATGGATTTACAAAGCTCGTTCCGTCCATCATAACAATTGTCGGTATGCTAATCAGCTTTTATCTGCTGGCGGCAGCAACCAAAACATTACCAATCGGAACTGCATATGCCGTTTGGACAGGAATCGGTGCGGTAGGAACGGTAATCTTGGGAATTGTTATTTTCCATGAGCCGGTTACTTTGGCAAGACTTTTGTTCGTGGCTTTTATATTGATTGGAATTTTGGGATTAAAGCTTACATCAGCCGCGTAGTTAAACATCAGCAGACATGAAACACCGTCAATCAGCAAACTCAAATTCAGAGTTTAAATTTTCAATTCTTGTGTCAAAGCCTTCGGAGGTATAGAGTTTATAATCTTGTCCTGTGACCGCACAGGACACTCCGTCAAGGCTTTCCACAAATTCTATTCCTTTGTCCTTTCCAAGGACGAATACGACGGTCGAGAGGATATCAGCGAGCATGGAATTGTTTGATAATGTACCGTCTGTCACAATTGTAGTACTCATAACGCCGCTGTCTGCCGGATAACCTGTCTTTGGATTTAAAATATGATGATAACGCTTACCATCTTGAATAAAAAAACGTTCATAATCGCCGGAGGTTGACAATGCTTCACCGGAGGTTCTCACAATGGCAAAATAATGACTTAAATCGGTATCTCTCGGATTGGCAATTCCAATTCCCCATGAAGTTCCCTGACTGTTTTTACCAATCGTGTAAATGGTGCTGTTTCCCAGATTAATCAGGGCATTTTTAATCTCATATTTTTCAAAAATACTGCGCACCTCATCTGCCGCAAATCCTTTTGCCACAGCACCTAAATCGATTGACATTCCCTCTTTCAACAGCATAACACTGCTTTCTTTTTCATTAACTTGGATATTATGATAATCTACCAGAGGAAGTGCTGCCTTAATTTCTTCATCGGAAGGTACTCTTTCATGGTCTGTGTGGATACCCCAGAGCTTGATTAACGGACCGACTGTAATATCAAATGCCCCGTCAGATAATTCGGAGTATGTCACAGCATTTTGGATCATCGTAAGCGTTTCGGTGTGTACCGTTACAGCAGAGTTTCCAGCAGCATCATTAATCTGATACACATCGCTGCCTTCTATCGTGGAACTAGCTATCGATTCGATTTCTTCGATTCTGGAAAAGCTCTCTTCCACCGCTTTCTGCGCATTTTTCCCTGTGGCATTTAATGTGACTAAGGTATCCATTAATACCTTGCTTTCCTCATAATGTTCCTCTACACCACAGGCAGTCATACCGGCAACAATAAGACAGCTTGTGAGAATAAGACAAATTATTTTTTTCATGTTATGTTCCGTCCTTTTTAAATGAGAATATGCCTTGGTACATTTCTATAAAAGAGAATTGCAAATCAATTTCCTATGATATTAAGATAGCCAAGTACACAAGGTACTTGGCAGGAAATGTATCTTTAGACACTCCAATATTTAATATTTTAAAATATGACAATTAAATTTGCAAGTAAATTTAATTCGCAATTAACATCTCAATTGCTTTAGTCGGACATTTTGCGGTACAAGTAACCTCGGTACACTGTTCTTTGCATATTTTTGTATCGACAATTGCAAGATTGTTCTCAATCCTGATTGCCCCATGCGGACAGTTTTTCGCACAGATACCACAGCCAAGACATGCAACAGAACAAAGCTTTTTCGCAGCGGCACCCTTTGCCTTTGAGTTACAGTTTACTAAGACAGGGGCATTTAGCGGAACCAAATCAATGACCTTTTTAGGACAGACAGCTTCACATGCTCCGCAGCCGGTACAGACATCTGGGTCAATAATTGGAAGTCCTTCCTCACTCATACTCATGGCATCAAACGGACAGGTCTTTACGCAGGTTCCAAAGCCAAGACAGCCATATTTACAGCCTTTTGGACCGCCCTGAACCAGATTTGCAGCGATACAGTCCGAAATTCCCTTGTACTCATAGCTTAACACCGCATTACTTTTTGTGCCATAGCATTTGACATGGGCAATTTTAGGCTCCATTGCAGCGCTTGCTTTTCCGGTCAGCTCTGCCACTACCGCCGCTACCGCGTCCTTACCCGGTACACATAAGTTGGGTGCTACGTCAGGGTTTAACACGACAGCTTCCGCATAAGCGGCACAGCCCGCATAACCACAGGCACCGCACTGTCCCTTCGGAAGTACATCCTCTACAATATGAATCAACGGATTTACTTCAATTGAAAACTTTTTATTTACAAAGGCAAGAATAAAACCAAATGCTACTCCAACCCCCGCCATTACAGCTAAAACCATAATTGCAATTTCCATATTCTGCCTCCTTTAGACTGCGATCATACCGGAAAAACCAAGAAATGCTAAGGCGAGCATGCCGGCTAGAATAAACGCTACACCAGAGCCCTCCAGTGACTTAGGAACGTCCGCATCCACTAATTTTTCACGAATACTTGACATCAGTACAATGGCAAGTGCAAAACCTACACCGGAACCAAATGCATTTACAACACTTGTCACAAAATTAAAGTTTGATTCTGCATTTAGAAGAGGAACACCAAGTACAACACAGTTTGTTGCGATAAGAACAAGATAAATTCCCCACATATTGTAAAGCGCCGGCGCCTGCTTTTTGATGATCATTTCCAAGAGCTGAACAAAGCTCGCAATAAGCAGTACAAAGACAACTGTTTTCAAAAATTCCAGATTGAACGGACGCAGTACAAAGTTATAAACAACCCATGCAAGCATGGAGCTTAAGGTGATAACTGAGGTAACCGCCATTCCCATTCCCACGGACGCTTTTAAGCTTTTGGAAACACCAAAGAAGATACATAAGCCTAAAAATCGGGTTAATACGAAGTTGTTTACAACTGCCGCACTTAAAAATAGAGTAATATACGCTGCCATTATACCTCACGTCCTTTCAGTTTTTTTGCTTTTCTCTCATCCCATAGCTTGATTGCGCCAATCATATAACCGATTAACATAAATGCGCCCGGCGGTAAAATCATAATCAATGCCGGATTATACCAAGAACCTAATATCGTAATGCCAAATATTGTTCCGTTGCCAAGCAGCTCACGGATAATTCCGATGGAGAGCATTGCAATTGTAAAACCAGCTCCCATTCCAAGTCCGTCAAAAATAGATGGAATAACCTTGTTTTTGGAAGCAAACACTTCGGCTCTCGCCAAAATAATTGCAAATACTACGATGAGTGATAAATAAATTCCAAGTGCCTGATACAGATGCGGGAAGAACGCCTGCAATAAAAGCTGCAGTACCGTTACAATCGTCGCTATAAATGTTATGTAAACAGGAACACGTACCTTTGGATTTACAAACTTTCGTGTCAAAGACACCGCAATGTTGTTGCTTGTGATAACAAAGAGTACGGACAAACCCATTGTCAACGCGTTTTGTGCCGTTGTCGTAACTGCAAGTGCAGGGCAAAGACTTAAAGCCAGTCGAAAAATCGGGTTCTCGTCAAACAAGCCCTTATAAAAAATTTTCCATAGTTCTTTCATCTCAATTACCTCCCATATACGCAACTACACTCTCTTGTGCGGTCCTGACTGCTTTTGTCACCGCTTCTGAGGTAATGGTGGCTCCGGTCAATGCCTGAATGTTTTGAGTGTTTGATTTATCCTTCGTCACAACGAGGGCGGCCGCTATCTTTCCTTCAAACTGGCTTCTAAAAGGCAGCTTGGAAGCATTGTCGCCGAGTCCCGGCGTCTCGTTTGCCGATAATATTTTATAGTCCAGTACTCTGTCCTCGATGGAAACAGCAACCAGCATGGAGATAATTCCGCCATAGCCCTTGATTTCAGCAGGAACGATATAAGCGATGGTCTCTCCGCTTTTTTGAGCGGCATACCAATCTGCTTTATCCGTAACCTCCACAAAGTCAGTGGCATCCTCCACCAGATTTTGCATTGCCTGTTTTTCCAACTCGGCATTTTTTTGCAGAGCAATCGGTGCAGTAATAAAATAAGTAACTGCGATGATTAGTCCGGAAACGATACAGACTATCGCCAGGTTTAAAGCAACCTGAAGAATGGTGTATTCTTTTTGGACATGTGCTTCGTCATGATGCGCTTCGCTTTTTGTTACTTCTGCCATTTTATTACCTCCTTTGCACCGAATCTTTTTGGCTTGATTGCAAGGTCAATCAACGGTGTAATACAGTTCATCAAAAGAATGGAATAACAGACACCTTCCGGATATCCGCCCTTTAATCGGATTAATACGGTAAGCATACCGGCACCTACTGCGAAAATAATCTGTCCGAGTTTTGTAATCGGAATTGTCACCATATCAGTTGCCATAAAGAAAGCGCCGAGGATAAGTCCTCCTGCCATCATATGGAAAACCGGGTCTCCCGTAAACAATCCATCCGGTCCGAAAACCCATGTCAAAATACCGACCGTTCCTATCATAACTACAGGAATCTCCCATTTTATGTAACCCTTATAAATCAGGTAGATACCGCCAAGTATCAAAAGTACGGTACAGGTCTCTCCGATACTTCCGTTTCGGTTTCCAAAAAGCATTGCCTGATATAAATTGCTTTTGCTTCCAAAGATATCTAAAAGACTTCCATAGCCCTGTTCCTTTAAAATACCAAGTGGCGTAGCAGAACTTACCGCATCAACCTTCGTCTGCATGGTGCTCCAGCCTGTCATTGCCACTGGCCAGGATACCATGAGCGCCGCTCTTCCGATATGTGCCGGATTGAAAATATTGTAGCCCAAGCCACCCATAGAATGTTTTGCAATCACAATTGCAATTGCGCTTCCGATTGCCATCATATAAGGCGGAAGGCTCGGCGGAACACACATGGCAAGCAGCAGACCGGTAAGACAGGCACTTCCGTCAAATGCTGTAATACGAACCTTTCTAATCTTTTGTACCGCATATTCTGCGGCGATTGCAGAAACAATTGCCACTATGATGTTAATCAGCGCAGGCAATCCGAAATGTATAATTCCAAAAATTGCTGCCGGTGCCAGTGCAAAATTTACTCTCCACATGATTTTTGATATTGTCTCTTCACAACGGACATGCGGTGAAGCTGAGACGGTATATATTGTGTTAGTTTCTTTCATTTGCGTATCCATACCTTCACCCCCTCCTATTTCTTAGGCGGATGAGCCGCAACCTGTGCCTTGGAAAATCTGATATACTGGACGATATTTCTCTTGGCAGGACAGACATAAACGCAGCTTCCGCATTCAATACAGTTAAATAGGTCATACTCTTCTTTTGCTTTTTCATATTTGTTGCGCTCTCCTAAAATACTTAACATACTCGGCACTAAGCCCATCGGACAGACCTCCACGCAGCTTCCGCAGCGGATACAAGGATGCTCATCACCGGAATTTACAACCGAATGGCTCAACGCCAAAATACCGGAGACACCCTTGATTACCGGAACATCTAATGTAGACTGTGCAAAGCCCATCATCGGTCCGCCCATGATAATTTTCTCAGGGGTTTTGCTAAATCCTCCGCAAAAATCAATTGCCTCCTGAAAGGTTGTTCCGATTCTCAGCAATAAATTCTTCGGCTCCTTAATGGCATCGCCGGAAACAGTTGCCACTCTCTCAATAAGCGGAATACCGTGCTCCACGGCATCGCAGATTGCGATTACAGTTCCTACGTTTTGCACAACCACGCCAATGTCTGCCGGAAGACCGCCGATTGGTACCTCACGGTTTGTCAGTGCCTTAATCAGCATTTTTTCCGCACCCTGCGGGTATTTTGTAGGCAGGGAAGCAATCTGGACATTTGTACCCTGAAACGCTTCCTTCATCGCTCTTACTGCCTGAGGCTTGTTATCCTCAATTCCAATAAAGGCATCGGTTACACCGAGCATCTTCATTGCGATTTTGACACCTGTCACAATGCGTCTTGAATATTCCAACATCATGCGATAATCTGCATTTAGATACGGCTCGCATTCTGCGGCATTTAGGATGAAGGTATCAATCTTTTTTTCAGGAGCAGGAGAAAGTTTGATATGGGTAGGGAACGTAGCTCCGCCCATTCCGACAATTCCTGCTTCCTTGATAATATCCATAAGTTCTTTTTGGTTCAGGCTCTTCCAATCTCTGTTAAACGGGATTCCTTCCGCCCATTCATCCAAACCATCGCTCTCTATTACGACTGACGGACAATCCGTTCCTGACGTATGAGGGTAATCACCGATGGCAACTATCTTTCCTGATATAGAAGCATGAATCGGGCTTGAAACAAATGCCTCACTTCGCGCAATTACCTGCCCTTTTTTCACCAAATCTCCCACTGCTACACTCGGAGAACAGGCTACTCCGATGTGCTGCCTCATTGGAATAATGGCTTTTTGCGGAAGTGGAGCCACTTCAATCGCTTTTTCCGCCGTAATTTTCTTACCGTCCGCAGGGTGAATTCCCCCCAGAAAACCTTTTAACATTTGCAATCACCTCGTAATTTATATTCTTATAATATTTTTAAAATGGAAGGTTTGGCTTTTTCGTTGTTATTTGCATAATGATCAAACAGTTTTATACCGATAACGGAAAGGGCAAACATGACTACTCCTCCAATTACCTGAAAACCAACGTGAAAGCCACCAGCGAGCTGTCCAATGAGGCCGCCTAACAGTACTCCGACTAAAATCCCGATAAGCGGGAAAATGAATACTATAAATGCAGCGATAAGGGCATTTGTTTCTTTTACTTCAAAAATTACTCTCTGTCCCGGTTTTGCGCCCTGTGGATTTTTTGCACTTACAACCACAGAATTGCTTCCCGGACAAGCTCCACAATTTTGACAATCATTATGTTTGCCGACCTTAATTCTGGCAGTATTTCCAACTACCTCAATGACGATTCCTTCAGCCGTTTTCATATTGATTACACCTCCGTATTGCGTTGCGTTTATTAATAATATTATATCAATAAAGCAACGCTTTCGAAACAATAGTCTTTTAATTAACAGTATTGATGTATAATTAACGTAGTCATAGAAAAGTTGTCACGACTGTTTAATTATTAACAAAAATTACGTCATTTCTCGGTTTTGCGCTGTTTTCGTTTGGGTGGAATAGAGAGGTTCAAGATTTTTCCATGCAATAAAAACGAATTTGGATTCTAGAAATTGTATATTGTATTTAAAAAAATACGAAGAAACATGATTTTTTGATAATTTGTGATATTTATTTCACTAGTTTTCTTTTTGAAAACAAATATGCTTTGTGCAATAGTACTAAAAAGCAGAATTTCCCGGATAATAAAAACACTGCCATAAAGCTAGGTACTTTATGACAGTGTCTTATATAGGTTATTCTTCTGTGTCTACAATTGTAAGCTGTCTTTATTTATTCACGACCGATATGTAATACAGATTGATCGAATCTTCCTTGGCAATTGTATGTGCTCCGGCAGAAAGTGTGGTTTCCAGTATGCCGTTGCTTATGCTGTAAGAGGTTCCGTCAATTTTTATTTTCTTATTGCAGTCCTCATTAAATACCAAGGTCAATGCCGCTTCTTTGCTTGTCGTAAATGAAATATTTGTGCTTGTCTCAATTTTTAGCGCAGTGGTCAGTGTCAAACCATTGTAAGTCACGGTTCCTTTACTTGTGGAAAGATTTCCTGTTATCGTAAAGAAATCACTTTCCAGACCACTTTCTGTAAAGTTTTGTACATAGGATGTACTGTCGGAGGGATCTCCTGTACTGCCGCCACTTTCTCCGCCGCTGCCCGTATTAGTGTGGGGCACCGTGAGCAGGGTCGGTGAGTTGCTTGCCGAAAATCTGGAGCCGATTGTTCCGCCGTCACTGGAAAAGGCTGCATAGCTGCTTGAGCTTGCAATCATTGCCACTCCTTTTGTGTTGAGCGTACCGTCTGAATTCCTCCAGAGTGTGTCAAAATCTGTTCCTACTGCCGGTACAGAAGTGCTCGTAAAGTCGGAGGATGTAATGCCGGTAGATAATACTGTTCCCCTTGTTGCTGAGGAAGAGGTATCCATCACCTGCAAATCCGTAACCTTGTACCACTTGCTGCTGTTGTAATATACCAGATATTTTGCGGACAGATTCACAAATTTGTCCGAGGTGCTGCTTGTTGTATAGGAAACGCAGTTTGCCACATAGGCGTTCAGACAACGATATAAGCTGAAATTATTCTTGCTTCCGCCGGTGTTGTTGTCAAATGCGGTACAATTTGTAATTTGAAGCGCACTTGGATTGTTGTTGTCAGTGAAACCGTGATGGAGATTTTGGATTGCAATACAGTTTGTGACAACGTGAGGGGTGCCTACACCGGAGCCGCCGAGCTTGAAGCCGTTTCCGTCACAGGAATCCTTTGTCGTTCCGTCCTCTGTCATACCGTTTCGCATGGCAATGCAGTTTTGGATGGTTACGACACCGATCGCTCCCGTATCAGTTTTGGCATACAAATCCCAGCCGTCATCGCTGTTATTATAAGAAATACAGCCATCGAACACGTTTCCGTCACCACAGGTCAGCTTCGACGCAAAGCCGTCGGCATTTTCATAGGTGGCAGGATCACAGTTGTTTTTTGCAGTCGAATTGATAATGTAGTTATAGCTTGGCCAGTCCGAGTAGTTTGTTACGGATGAGCTGGAACGGCTGATTTGAAGCCCGGAATCACGGTTGGAATCGAAAATACACCGTTCAATCACATTGTGACTGCCTGATACCATAATTCCGTTGTCCGCTGCACCGTAAATTGTGATGCCTGCTATGTACCAGTAATCTCCGTTTAGCTGAATTCCTCTCTCATTTTTGGAGGTATCACTGCTGTTGTAGCTTTCCCCCGAAAAATCCAGTTTAACGGTTGCACCCTTACATGCCTTTAGCACCTTATAGGAGCTGCTCTTACCGCTGTTTGATTTATCAATGGTAATTTGGCTGGTAAACTTATATGTACCGGATTTTAAAAGAATTGTGGCATTATCCTTCGAGGCTGCCTGCGCGATTGCGCTTGCCAAATCCAGCGGGCTGCTTGACGTTCCTGCTCCATTACTCGTTCCGTCTGCCGATACATAGATTGCGTCATCAAAAGAAGAATCCTCCACGTTGTAAAGATTTGTGTACATTCCCTTTGAAGACAGGCTTTCCTGTGCTGCCTGCACATTGTAAACGTTTGCATTTGCAGCTAAAGTCAAAACCATACTCATACTAAGAACTGTCTGTAAAACTTTTTTGATACTTCCATTCATTCGTATCCCCCTTATCTGAGAAAAAAAGTTATCGACTACACCCCCAGTGTAACATGTTGTTAATAGTATGGCAATAAATATTTAATATTAATTTTATAAAAATTTTATAATTGTAAAGGAATAAATTTAAAATAAGTAATTTCGAGCTAAAAATTATTTCACCCTTCCAATATTTTACTCCTCTTCACCTGTGCAATTGCATATTGAATATCCTCTTCATCGCATACAAGAGCAATCCTGACATAACCTTCCCCGCAGGAACCGAAAGCACTGCCGGGCGTCACTAACACACCTGCTTTGTCTAGCAGGTCAACAGCAAATTCCTCGGAACTTTTATAATGTGTCGGTATCGGAGCCCAGACAAACATAGTTGCCTTAGAGCGTTCCATCTTCCAGCCGATGGCATGAAAGCCGTCACAGAGAAGATTTCGCCTTCTTTCATAGGAACTCCTCGTCTCTTCCACACATTCCTGCGAACCGGAAATTGCGGTGATTGCTGCCTCCTGAAGCGGGATAAACATGCCATAATCAAAATTTGATTTCAACTTTTTTAGGTTTTCTACGACCTTTGCATTGCCGACACAAAAACCGATTCTAGCACCGGCAAGAGCATACGTTTTAGAAAGGGAATTAAATTCCACCCCGACCTCCTTGGCTCCCGGATAGGAAAGAAAGCTTTTTCCGCTCCCGCCGTCAAAAACCAGTTCGCTGTATGCGTTGTCGTGAAGCACAATGATATCGTTTTCTTTTGCAAAGGCAATAAGCTTTGTATAAAAGCTGTCAGGTGCTATTGCTGCCGTCGGGTTGTTTGGATAAGATACAATGATTAATTTGGCTTTTTGTGCGATATCCTTTGGAATATCCGAAAATTGTATCAGATAATCATGTTCCTTTTTTTGCGGCATAAAATAAAGCTTGGCTCCGGCAAGACGCGGTCCGTCTGCAAATACGGGGTAACATGGATCCGGCACAAGCACAATATCTCCCTCATTTACAATTGTCATAGAGAGATTTGCAAAGCCCTCCTGGGAGCCGTGCAAAGAACATATTTCCGTTTCAGGATTTAAATACACACCGTAGCGTCTTTCATACCAACTGCTTACTGCTTTTTGCAGAGCACTTTGGTCTTGGATGGCATAGACATAGTTTTTCTTATCAGCCACCGCACTGCAAAGTGTCTTCATAATGTGGTCCGCAGGCGGAATATTCGGCGTACCGATGCTGATGTCAATCACCCTCTCTCCATCTGCAAGCTTCTTATTTTTCATCTCAAGAAGTCTTGTGAAAATACTCTCCTTAAAGTAGTCCATTCTCTGTGAAAATTCCATAATTCTATCTCCTAACCCACATAATATTAAAAATGCAAAATCACTTCATATATAACCGGAATAAAAAATGCCGGAAGCATATTTCCTACTCTGAATTTTTTCCCAAAGGCGATGTTGACACCCACACAAAAAATAAGGGCAGAGCCGATGAAGGAAAGATTAGCAATGAGCTGATCTCCCAAAAAGGAACCTGCAAGCGCAGCAAGAAGTGTGATGCTGCCCTGATAAACAAAAATAGGGATTGCTGAAAACATAACCCCGATTCCGTATGTAGAGGCAAAAACCACGACAATTACCAAGTCCAATACAGCCTTTGCTGCAAGCATAGAGTAATCTCCGCTCAATCCGTCCTGAATAGAACCCACAATCGCCATTGCACCGACGCAAATAATAAGGGAGGTATTGACAAACCCCTCCACAAAACGATTGTCCTCCTTCACATGTGCCAGTTCTTTTAATTTATCACCAAGCGTATCTAAAAAGTTTTCAATATTTAACAGCTCTCCAACAATACCTCCGATAACAAGTGAAAAAATCAAAAGCATGGAGCCGCTTGTCTGAATTTTTCCGTCTGTAACCGTAATCATGCCCTGAAGCGTCCCGGCTATTCCGATAAAGATAACTGCCAGACCGCAAGTTTGCATCAGGATATCCTGCATCTTTTGCTTTAATCCGTTTTTTAAAAATAATCCAAAGCCGCTTCCCAAAATCACGGCGACTGTATTGATAATTGTTCCAAGTCCTCTCATTCTGTCCTCCTTAATGCACTTCCGATAAGTTACAGTATAACATTATATAACAAAGCGGACAAGTCCGCATCAACTCCCTACTCCCTCATTCATGAGGGAGTGTCTGCTTTGCCGCGCCGAATGCAGTCACGTATAGTATAGGAAGTTCAAAGAACTTTCTTATGCTATAAAAAAATCTGCGAAAGGTAAAAATTTTCGCAGATTTTGAAATAAACGATATAATAAAAACATTTTTCTATACAAGATTGTATCTTACAAATGCATTCCAAAGTCCGTCATCGGCAACGGTGTCTGTTACGAAATCGGCTGCTTCCTTTAATCCTTCCTCGGCATTTCCCATTGCAATGCCAACTTCACAGTATTCTACCATCTGTTTGTCACTTGCTGCATCGCCGAAAGCAAAGGTATCTTCCTTACCAACCTTTAGATATTCCAGCAGCGTGTCAACCGCATGCACCTTATCGATACCTAAGATTGCAAATTCACCGAATTCCTGCTTTTTGCCGGAACCGGACCAGCTGCTTACCTTTAGGATATCGCCGAATTTTTCCTTTGCCTCGTCCAACAAATCAGGATAAAGGCAGAAGCTGATTTTTGCGATATCGTCGCGATAAAAATCAGTGCCGAATATCATATGAGGAAATACAGCATCTATTTGCTTTCTGTGCTCCTCGGTATCCTCGCCGTACATGACAAGGGAGGATTTCTCCGCAAGATTATCACTGCCAAACAGGCCGTTTTTACTCTCTAAATAAAAGCCCAAATCATGTTCCTTCATCCAGTCCACTGCTTTTATAACATCCTCTTTTTTCATGACGAGGTCTTGGATTACCACACCGTTATCTTCGATGTACATGCCGTTTCCGCCAATCATTCCATCAAGACCGATTTCCCAAAGGTTTTCATAAACCTCAGCCTTGCTTCTTCCTGTCGTCAAATAAACCTTATTTCCTCTTTTTCTCGTTTCCTGAATCGCCTTAATTGCAGATTCGGGTATTTTCATATCATATCCGACCAGTGTTCCGTCAATATCTAAAAATATTACCTTCATAGTTATTCTCCTTTATCTTACCATATTAGTGTTATCTCAGCTTTGCTTCTTCTTTTAAATCCTCTGCTGTTATTTTTCTATCTTTATAATAATAATTTCTGTCGTGTTCGTCAATCTCTCTGAGAACCTTACACGGATTCCCGACTGCCACGCTGTTTGCCGGAATATTCTTTGTCACTACACTTCCCGCACCGATTACGCTGTTTTCTCCGATTGTCACGCCTGGGCAGATGATGCTTCCGGCACCAATCCAGCAGTTATCGCCGATTTTGATAGGATCTGCATACATGTATTCCCGATAATCCGGATTGATAGGGTGTCCCACTGTCGCAATTGTGACATTTGGTCCAAGCATAACCTTTTTTCCGAGTGTAATATTCGTATCATCCACAAAATTGCAATTGAAATTGATATAGGAGCCCTCCCCGATTTCAATATTTGTTCCGTAACAAAAATAAAAGGGCGGCTCTATCCATACTTTTGTCTCGCACCCAAATATCTCCTGTATAAGTCTTGTACGCTCCTCCAAGGAATCCGGCGGTGTATTGTTAAAAGCAAACATTCTTTTCTTTGCAAACATTCTGTCCTCTGGAAGTCCTTCACAATAGTCCGTAAATAGCTTGCCGGAGGCTATTCTCTCTCTCATTGTCATAATTATCGTTCTCCTCCTAAAATTACAATCCAACCTATATGGTTGCGATATTTATCTTGTCTGCTATAATAATAGTATATTATAATTATTATAACTATCAATATTTTCCGTTCGACTATAACAATCGTATTTATAAGGAAGTGTACTATGGTGAATTTAAGTGTGTTAAAGGATTTTTCTGAGATTGTCCATTATGATGATATCAATATTCCTATCTATGTTAAAACGGGAAATCTTTCGTATTTTCCCCAGAAAAAGGCACTGTGCCACTGGCATGGCGATATCGAATTTATCAAGTCTCTAAAAGGGGAAATGTATTACTATGTAAACGGACAGAAGTTTTTGATTCGGGAGGGTGATGCCCTCATCATCAATTCCAAGCAGCTTCATTATGGTTTTTCTAATGAAAATCAGGATTGTGAGTTTCTCTGCGTCTTGTTTAAGCCTCAGCTTTTGTCTGGAAGTATCGGTATTAAAAACAAGTATATTGATCCTATTATAGAACATTCCTGCATTGCACAGCAATACTTAAATGCCGAAATTACTGAGGAAGCAAAGCTAATCCGCTTTTTTGACGAGCTGGCAGAGATTTATGAGAAAAAAGAGCCCGGGTTTGAGTTACATGCTTTGAGCAGACTAAATCTTATGTGGCTCAATTGGTTTTCTCTTGTGAGTGGCAAACTAAATACAAAGGAATATACGGATAACCCCGATGTCCTGATACAGAAAAATATGGTGGCATTTATCTATGACAATTATAAGTCAAAAATCACATTAGATGAAATCGCACAGGCGGGTGGGGTTTGCCGAAGCAAATGCTGTCAGATTTTTAAAAATTATTTAAAGAGAACACCGATTGACTTTTTAAATACCTACCGTCTTGAGGTTAGCATTGGATTATTATCCGGAACCAACTTAAGTATTACGGAAATTGCATTTTCCTGCGGCTTTAACAACCCAAGTTATTATGCGGAGATATTTTTAAAATATAAGGGCTGTTCACCGAAAAATTATCGTCTTTTACAGATAAAGGAAATTCGCTGACAAAATAATTTAAAAGTCTAATCACTTACCTGTTACCCCTAATATGCTGAATTTCCATATCTTCCAATAGCTGCTTCTCTTACCATTCTTTAAATATTACAATTATGTTTCATTAGTGTTACAATTAACTTGTTCTTAAGAAAACAAACTATAAAGGAGGATATGCGATATGTGTTTCAATTTTAGCTCATGTAACTTAAACGACCTTTTAAATTTGATTGCTCAATACTGTAAATAAATTTTTTGTTGAAGGGTTCAACCTCTAGGGGTTGGACCTTTTTTATATTATAGAAACTTGTATAATTTGTACCAGTAACGATTTAGCAGCAAAAAAGCTCTATGCACTAATTTATCAGCACATAGAGCTTTTATCTAAATTATTCGACCATAAAATTAGATACACCAATATTGGTAAACTTTATTTTCGGTCTGCAAGTATTTGAAAACCAATTCGTTCTTACCGGGCATACTCTCAATACATATGTCCCGCCGTAGCCTACGTTAAACTCAAAACATTCCATATGGCAAATTGTATCACAGGCAACCATAACTTTCCTGTCATTTATAATCTCGTAAAGCATAACCTCCCACTCATGGCTTCTGCGACATTCACAGCCACAAATACAGCCTGCAATAACACCGGCGGTAACCTCGCAGCTCGGACACGGAGGGCAAGGCCTCTGCGGTGTCACTTTTACCATGACAGGGAATGGAATAGGCCGTCTGTCCGAAACTTCTTCTCTCTCCGGGCATACTGGGCACTCAGGGCAAGTCGGACATTCTGGGCATGGTGTTGGTTCAGGACAGGTCGGACACGTTGGGCAAACAACTGGCTCAGGACACGTCGGGCATGTCGGGCAAACAACTGGTTCTGGGCATGTCGGACACGTCGGACAAGTAGGACAAGGTTGCGGTGTTGGGCAAGGTTGCGGTGTTGGACAAGGTGTTGGTTCTGGGCAAGATGGACACGGCTGCGGTGTTGGGCAAGGTGTTGGTTCTGGGCAAGATGGGCACGGTCGTGGTGTAGGGCAAGGTGTCGGCTCAGGACACGCCGGGCAAGGTGTAACTTCCGGCATCGGCATAGGCGTAGGTGTTGGCATAGGCATAGGTGTTGGTGCCGGTGTAGGCGTTGGCATAGGTGCTGGTGTTGGTACCGGTGTCGGTGTTGGCATAGGCACTGGTGTTGGCATAGGTGTCGGTGTTGGCATAGGTGTCGGTGTTGGCATAGGTGCTGGTGTTGGTGGTGTGATAACCTCTTCTCCCGGCATAACCTCTCCGCACACAACCCCTCCTATAAACGGATAGTTATGAAATTCAAAACCACTGTTCGCATTTACGGCAAAGCCATTTAATACTGCATTTCCACTTACATGACCGCCTGTTTTATGGCCATGGAACATTGCTTGAGGAGCCAAGATGCTTCCCCATATGTCAGAGGATTTCTCCATATGAATTTCCGTTGCATCCTCAAATACATAGAGTGTGCGGTTTGTAAGACTTTTATCTCCATATACTCCTGCTTGCAGATGAGCATGCGGACCTGTTTTGAATCTTATAATGGAAACGCTGCCAGCCGGTACATTCAGACGAATGGCTTTATTTATCAGTCCGTTCGGACTTACATCGATGGTGAAAATATTTTGTTTCGGATCGGTTCCGTTCAGTATCCACTCATAGGAATTACTTGTCACGGTTCCGTTTGTGCTTAATTGCTCAATACAAGTCTTAAACGCTTCCATACTTCTTCTTGCGGCTTGGAAAAATGCAGGAAGATTTGCGTTTATTCTGGAAGCCGGTATAATACGCGGAACATCATAACTGGAAATTAAATAATATTCTTCTCTGTCGCTAGGAATCCAGTAAGGGCTTCCGCCCCTCGCTTCATACAGCCGTCTCAGTTCATCAATCTGATCCGCCATATGATTTTTTCCGATGTAATAGGTGCTTCCCGGGGAGGACTGAAAACCACCACCGGACACCGCATGGCCGATTACAACCAAAGGGCCTTTTGTGGATGTAACATTTCCCGTCATATATCTTACAAGGTCGGGTGAAAATTCTGTTTCTGGAGTACTTCCTCTCATTTGGAAACCGACGCTTACACCTCTTGGACTGTAAAAGCTGCCTCCGATTGCCACAGCACCTTCTACGTCCACAATATTATTTGCATCGCCAAATACAAACAGATTAAACCGGGATGCCAGACCAAAGGGCTGCTCTGGAATATCATGCCAGCTTATATCCTGATATGGAATTCCCATTGCGGGATTGTCTTCTGTGCGATAAATTATATTATCCATATGAACTTATATAAGCCTCCTAAATATTGAAATCTGATAACTGTTTGGTACCCTCACAGTCACGATATCTTTTCGATATTAGTTTATTCCGAAACATATTTAGTGTGCAAAGTATTTTTCAAAAAGCTTATCTGCGGTGCGGGTTGCAAGAGCCTGCGTCGTAAGCGTTGGATTTGGTCCGCCCAAAGCATTGTATAAAACACTGTTATCTGCTATGTAGAGCCTTTTTACCTGAAATGCCTCACAATTGTTATCCGTGACAAGCCCCATTCTCATTGTACTCATAATATGAATATAAATATCAGGCGACCAATTCGCCCGAACTACTATTTTAGCTCCTGCCGCCCGTAAAATATTTGCGGCAATAACTGCAAGATTATCCCTCTTTATACGGTCATTCTGGCTCGGATGATAGCGGATAATAGGAATATAGCCGTTTTCATCCCGTGTCTGCATATCAAGTGTAACGCTATTCTGCTCATTGACCTCGTCATCGGTAAAGCTGACAATGCTAAGTGTTTTTTGGTAATTCATCATGCATTCTTTTAACAGTTCACCTGCAATCATTCCCTCATAGTCCCATTCCTGATTCTTTGTATCATTTTCAAAATAAAAGCCTTTTTCGCTGGAAGCATAGAGAAGTGTCGCAAAGATTGCAGGACTGGAGCCGTATGTTTCGAGCACCCCAAGGCCTGGATAATCGAATCTGGCAGCAGCATTTTGACCGACAAAAGGATTGATGTTTTCTCTGTCAATTGCCGTTTGCAGTACATGCTCATCAAAAATTCCGGTAATAGAGTCAAACCAATGATTTACCAGACCTCTTCCTACCCAAGGATTGTCAGGAAGCTTTGAATTGAGCCAAAGTCTCGGGGTTTCAATTGCACCCGCCGCCATGACAATCACTTTTGCACGAAATTCCTTCGTCTCGCCTGACCAGGTGTTTCGAGCCACCACCCCAATTGCCTGTTTCTCTCCGGTGCAGAAGATTTCAGTCAAAACTTCAATTACAAACATATTTGGAAGGATTTCCACGTTCCCGGTTTTTAAAGCAAACGGAATATAGCTCACCAGAGTGGCGCGCTTTGCAACGGAGTCCACTGTCGGACCAATGTTGCAGCCATTTACGCAATGTCCCCGAAACGTACAGCCATACCCCTCATAGTCCAAACTTCCCTCTCCCGCAAAGGAATAGGGCTGGTTTCGCAGCAATATTGCATTTGGCTGCGGACGGTATCCGGGTTCAAAAACATCTGGCGTATCAAGTCGTGCCCATCCCATTTTATTTGCCCCATAATAAAATATGTTCTCCTTGGCGGTTGCCGGAGCAGAGATTACGGGTAATGCTCGTTCCACCCTCTCATAATAAGGAATTAATTCCTGATAGGAAATGGGCCATGTTTCCTCTATAGACTTTGGAAAAGCTCTTGGGTGATTTCCAAGATAATGGAGGGTGCTGCCTCCTACTCCCGAATTTTGCCATGTGAAGCCGCCGTGCGGTACCCTTCTCTCCCACGGCGCCCTGTTTCTATCGGCAGGACCCCAGCGAAATCTTCCTGATATAAGGCTGTTCATATCCTCCTCTAAATCAGTAAAGCACTCCTTTAAGATTCCGATATCTAAATCATTAAAATCTGCGCTGCTTTCTCCGCCCTGTTCGTCATTCGGCTTTTCCCATTTTTTATTTCCATACCAAGGTCCTGCTTCTAAAACAGCAACATGAAGTCCTTTCTCGCTAAGCTCCTTTGCAACGACAGCGCCTCCGCCTCCTGCGCCAATTACAATAACGTCAAAATTCTGATTCATTTTCTACACTCCCTTCTGGTGGCACCGCTCTTAGCGGGCGCGGAGGTCTCGGTCCCGGATAACCTACCTGTTCCCAGCTTAATGGGTAAAATTCCAATTCACGGTCGTTTGGCAGCAGCAGCCTTGTTGTCCCATAACCAAACCACTCCGAATAGTATCCCATTATCGTCATTCGTACCAGATTGTCTGTGACATTAAAATATATGGCTTCAAAAGGAGAAAGCAGTTGGGAGGAAGTATATTGATGTTTTTTTAACAAAGCAATAGCGAGCAGTCTGTCATTCGGTGCAAGGGAGGCAAAAATTCCGCTTTCCGATAAGATAAGATTCTCCTTGTTTTCCCTTCTGGAAATCAGCTTTTGTGCTGCAATATTGAGCATTTCTGCTACCGCCTCCGCCAGATTCGGCACATATTCATTTAAGGTTACAATCAGGTACTCTTCTACAAGAAAATCGACCGCACCGTAATATTGTACTGCTCCATATTTGGGGACAAGTCCCGGGGAACGTGGAATGACAGCATCCACGAAGGCACGCAACGTGTCTTTTGTTCGCTTTAGTACATTTATTTCTGACTCCATTTTCCTTCCACCTTATATTAATATACTAATAAATCATATGTGAAGGTTATTTTTTATATTACGAAAATATGGTCGAATCAAAATAACCAAGTTCCTGCACACAAAAAGGAACCTGGTTATTTTACTTGTATGATTATATTTTAAATCTGGAAGTCAGATTACTCAAGGTCTCTGCAATCACAGCCTGATTCTCTGCTGTCTTTGCAATGTGATCCATCGCTTCCGTTGTTTCCTTCATGTTAACCCGAATTTCATGAAAGCTCGCAGCGGTGTGATCCATATTGGCTGCAATGGTCTGGATAACACTTGAGATTTCCTCGGTGGAAGCATTTAATTCCTCTGCCATTGCCGCTGTATCCTGCGACAAGCCGCTTACATAAACAGCATCTTTCTCGTAAGTTATACCTGTGTCGACAAGTAAAGCAAAGCCCGCTCTTACATCAGCATCCATATAATCCAGTACCTGCTTGGAGTTGTTTGCCAGATTGTCAAAGGCACTTTTTACATTGTTTACTACCGCAGTAATCTCGCTTACATATTGGGTGGATTGGCTTGCCAGAGTACCGATTTCCGTTGCCACAACCGCAAAGCCTTTACCGTGCTCTCCCGCCCTTGCAGCTTCAATTGAAGCATTTAAAGCAAGTAAATTAGTCTGGCTTGCAATACCGTTAATCAGGTTTGCAATATTGGAAATTTCCTCTACGACCTTACCCTTTTCAATTGAATCCAATATATTTTTCTGTTTTTCAATAAAGAGAGCTTCTGCAGACTGCTGTGACTCGCCGCCCTTTTTCTTGATTTCAATTGCACGGCTCTTGATTTCAGCCGCCTGGCTGCTTCCCTCAGAGGAATTGGTTGCAAGCTGGGTAACGCCCGAATCGACCTGCTCCACAGTGGCTGTCAATTGCTGTGTGGCAGACTGAATATCCAGTACTCCATCTGCGATTGTTGAGGTATTATCATTGATACTTTCAAAGCTTCCTGATATTTCCTCCAGTGTTGCGGATAGCTCCTCGCTGGCAGCAGCAACCTCGTCTGTCTGCTCCACGATACCGGAAACAATTTGTCTCATATTCGTCTGAGCTTCATTCAATGCTATAATCAATTTTCCGAGCTCATCCTTGCCCTTTGTATCAATCTTGACCGTTAAGTCCCCATCTCCCAGTGCAGCGGCAAAGTTAAGCCCTTTCTTAACTGCATTTGCAATACTGAAGGATAAACCGATACCAAGACCGATTGATGCAACAATACCGATGATAATCAGAATACCCATTACCAGTGAAGAAGTAGCAGCGATTGCTTGATTCGCTTCATTTCCTACACTTGCTACCTCCTGTTCTGAAGCAATAAAAGCATCAAGCTTTGTCATCATCTCTTCTCGGATTGTTGTGACTTCAGGCAATTTGGTAAGAGCCGCGTCATATTGTCCTGCCAAAGCCGCATCAATCAGTTCCTGTCTTGCACTTTTATACGTTTCCACATCCGCTAAAAAAGCATTCCAGTTATCTCGTTCTTCTTCTGAAAGGTTGTTCTTTCCATATGCATCAATATATTCCTGATTAACAATACGCAGCTCCTCAACCGTTTCAGCCGCCTTTTTGATTGCGTCAGGGTCCTTTGAATATGCAATGATATTTACGTCTCCTCGAATTGCATATAATTCCTCGTTGATTGAATGTAATTGATCAATGCTCCTTAGATTGTCCGAATACATAAGATTGCCCTTCGCGGCAATTTTATTCATATTGACGGAACCATACACACCAATAATGAGTGAAAGTATGGCGATAAGTAAAAAACCTCCCAATAATTTTGCCTTGATTGACATATCGCGAAACAGTTGAACCATAGACTTCATCCTTCTTTCCTAGTTAGTGTTTGATATAATCTTCTCAGTGATTATACTCCTAAAATAGGAAAGAGACTATGGTTTTAAAAAGAGTTAAGAAAGTTTGAGTTTATTTTAGAAATTTAATATTTTGTTTACACATGTAAAGCAATATAACCCTTATCCGGTTGTGAGATGCTGATACCAGAGCGAGCATAAATTCATGGCACCGCGAAATCCCATAAAGGGCGCTTCATAAGGATTGATATCATTGGACAAGGTGCTTCGACGTATCTCAGTCGAACATTTACCCGGATTTTCTCTTAACTCATGCAAATCTGACATATGAATCTCGCCCTCTCCCGGCAAAAATCCCAAGTCAGTGACAGCAAACTCCTGTAAGCCTCCCGAAAGCTCATCCTCTCCCCCAACCCACAGCTTTGCTTTGGCTTTTCGGTAATTCACCCATTCTCTGCAATGTGATACAACGTGACTGACCTCCTGTTTTTCCTGCTCTAAGAAACTTATATCTGCCTTTTTAGCAAGTACCTCCTCCAGCCGCTCTATCCATTGAAGTGTTCCGGTATAACCATATGGAGTCAGGTACAAATACGGAATTTTGTACTGTCTTTCCAGTTCCTTCGCCGCCTTGATTCCGTCTTTTCGAAGGACAAGGGTAATGTCTGCCTGAGACATTTTAAGAAGCGATTCAACAGTCGAAGAAGAGCCAAATATTGCCGCTTCCTCCATATGAAAGGCTCCTGTCAGCATTCTGCTGATTTCCCTCGCATCCGATTGAAAACGAGACCAATCACATGCCGGTCCAATCAAGTTAAAGCGCAGCGTTCCTTTGCTAAGTCTGTCCGCAGCCTCAAAAGCATGAAACTCTGAGAATTTCTTCACAAGACTGTAATATGCTTCCTCCATTCCCTGCTCTTTCGTTGCTTTAAAATTTCCCGCCTTAAAGGTAACAATCGGAATATCCGGGTATGAAAATTGCAGTTCCCCTCCGATTGCCTCCAAGTCCGTTCCAATCATTTCCGGTACACTTGAGGGCAGCAAAAATATGGCTTTCGCCTCCTTCTTCCTCACAATCTCCTTTACGCTGTCCTCCAAGCGCTTTGTGATACCAAGTGCGATATCCTTCTCTGATAAGTGAGTGGTAACAAGCTTTGCATATTTTACAAGTCCGGTGTGCCCCAGAAATTTATCTGCATAAATCATATGCCCCATAGAGCCAAATTCGATGATTGCCGCATCAGAAACAGGTGCAAGAGCCCATAAAAGCCCCATTCTGCCTGATGGTTCAGGTCTGTTTTTATACAGTGGCATGATGTTCCTCCTTCCAAATTCCTTCCAGGCGTTTTAACAAAGAAAATGTTCTCTCGCAGCCAATCGAGGAAAGCCCTAGTGAGCGTTGTGCCTTGATATGTGCTGTTTCCCCGACTCCCCTCTCCCCGATGGAAAAACGAAATCCTGTTTCCTCCCAAAATCCGGATTCTTTTAACAACTCCTCTCCTGCATCCTTTCGTACGACATAGGAAATAAGTGGATTTGCGGAATAAGAAATAATTTCTTCCTTCCACGCCTTCATCCAAGGCTGGTATTCCTCCAAATGGAGAAAACAAGGCTTTATTGACAGAGAGCACAAATATTTTGTCAGCGGCAGAATATCCTCAATAGTGTTTGTCACAATAAAATGACTGCCAGCCAGTTCTTTTTTTACCTGTGCCTCCAACTGCTCCGCCAAAGAAAATGACGGAAACTCCGGGATATCCGATAAGGAAAGTCTGGTTTGAATTTCCAGATAACACTCTTTAATCTCTGAAAGTGAATAAGCACCGCCTAAAAAGACAAACGGAATCTCATATTCCTTTTCCAGCTTTTTTGCCAAAGGAAGGAAATGAATGTGAGTTACAATGGTAAGGCAAGAGCTTGTCACCTGTATAAAATCTTGGAGGATAAGACGGGGATTTATCTCTGTTATTTGATAATCATTCTTGCTTATCCAACTCTTTAGCAAATCTGCTTCTGCGCCGGATGCCTGTCCGAGTAAGGTCACCTGTCTTTGGGACGTTTTAATCGGATCAGGCTTATCACAAAATGCCGTCAAAGCGGCGTAAATTTCATAGAAGCCTGCCTCATAGCCATTCCTTTTGTAATGTGCCAAGTCAAGACAGACTGCTTTTGTGTCGTGTTCCTCGGAAAAGGTTTCGGTAATCTCCGCAATGTCTTCACCAATCAATGCCGGAATACAGGTCATCACAACGACAATTGCCTTTGCCTGATCTCGCTCCATCTCTTCCAATGCTGCGATTAAACCGTCACGACAGCCAAACACCACCTCGTTTGAATCAAGTATGTATGTGTAGTGAAGCTCCCCGTTTACACCGATGGGATTTTCCAATACATATCTGCTGTAAAATCCGCATTCGGGCATTCCTACAACAAGAGTTGACACACCTTTCATGCTGCGGACAGCGGATAAGGCAGTGTGCATCGGACAGTGATGCCCAGGGGTGGCGCCTGCATGAGAAAAGCGGATGCCTTGATTGCTCTCTATTTCAGATAGGCGAAACGCCTTGTTTGGGTTACTCATATAATATTCCTTTCTCTAAAGCATCGCAGCAAGAGCAGAATAGGTTTTTGACATTTCACTGTCAGGAAAGGCACTGACAACTGTTTTCCCAAGTGCCTCCGCCTGCTGTACCAAAGGATTTCGGGGGATCTTATAGATGACGTCTGTCTCAATCTCCTTTGCCGCCTGTTCCACAAGTGCTTCTTCATTTTCAATATTTTTGCTGTTCAAAATAATGCCTTTTAACGAAGCATATTTTCGTTTTCCAAACATTTTTACTGCCGAGGCAATGTTAGAAGCCGCATACAGCGACATCATTTCACCGGAGGACACAATGTATACCTCCTCCGCGTAACCGCCGCGTATCGGCATGGCAAAGCCACCGCAGACCACATCGCCAAGCACGTCGTACAACACGATATCCGGCTGGTATACCTCAAAGGCATTTAACTCCTCAAGCTTTTCAAATGCTGTAATGATTCCTCTTCCGGCGCAGCCGATACCGGGTACCGGACCTCCCGCTTCCACGCATAGAACTCCCTCGTCCCCCACATAAACCAAATCTTCTAATGTCACATTTTCTTTATCTCGAAGTAACTCCAAAACGGTCGGAATCTTTTCACCACCGGTCAGATTTCTTGTAGAATCTGCCTTTGGATCACAACCAATCTGCATTACCTTCAAACCGCTTACCGCAAGTGCCGCAGACAGGTTTGATACGGTTGTGGATTTTCCGATACCGCCTTTCCCGTAAATCGCTATTTTTTTCATATTAACCTACCGCCTTTATGCCTTTATCTGATGACTACCAGCTGTAATATCCCCACTTAAAAAGTGGGAATAACAGCTGCTACGTCCCTAGATAAGTTCAACTACAATTTAGTTGGGGTAAAACCCCATCTAAATTAAGTTTCACTTTATCAATCGCTTTTTTTCTGTTTGTCAGCCTGTAAGAAATGCAGACAGGCTTTTTGCTGTGCTCCTCCGTCATAATATCAGCATCAATCTGATAAACCTCTCGAAGCAGCTCCTTTGTCACAACCTCACGAGGAGTACCAAAACTCACAATATTACCGCCTTTTAATGCGATAAGATAATCCGCGTAGCGGGAGGCAAGATTAATATCATGTAAAACCATGACAATCGTACAGCCGTGTATCTTGTTTAAGTCTTCAAGAAGCTCTAATACCTCAAGCTGGTATGCTACATCCAGATAGGTGGTAGGCTCATCTAACAAAATCATGTCAGTCTGCTGTGCCAACGCCATCGCAATCCAGACACGCTGTCTCTGTCCACCTGACATGTTATCGACATTTCTCTGACCAAGCTCTGAGAGATTCGTCGCCTCCAATGCCCATCTTACAATTTCCTTGTCCTTCTCGCTTTGCTTTCCAAACCCCTTCTGGTGGGCATATCTGCCGTAGGAAACCAGTTCCTCAGCGGTAAGTCCATCCGGAGCAATCGGAGTTTGGGGAAGAATGGCAAGCTTTTTTGCAAATTCTTTGCTGGATAACGTGTGAATATCTTTTCCGTCCAGATAAACTGCTCCGTTTTTGGCTTTCATAATTCTCCCAATGGTTTTTAGGAGCGTTGACTTTCCGCAGCCGTTAGGGCCTATGATAGTCGTTATCTTGCCGATCGGAACGTCGAAGCTTAAATTGTTGATAATCGTATTTTCTCCATAGCTTACTTCAATGTCTTTTATTTTAAAATCCGTCATTCTTTTACCTCTCCTTCTTCATACGGCTGTTTGTAATCATTAAAAATATAAAGTAAGGTGCTCCTAATATGGCAGCTATAATTCCTGCTGGTATTTCGGACGGCTCAACAATCGTTCTTCCGATTGTGTCCGCTGCAAGCACCAAAATAGCCCCTGTCAGGGCACAAAACGGCAATAAGGCCTTATGCCTTGCACCCACAATCCGCCTTGCCATATGAGGTCCTAAAAGCCCGACAAAATGCAGACTGCCGCTTACTGTTACGGATGCCGCTGCCAATGCCACCGCTGCAAATAACAGTTTTTTCTTCTCCTTTGCAACCGAGACGCCAAGACCGGAGGATAACTCATCTCCTACCATTAAAATATCAAGCTCCTTCGCCTTATAAAAAAGGAAGAACATGCCGATGACAATCCACGGAACAAGGCTGGCAACCAGCTTCCAATTCGAATTCCAGATGCTCCCCGCCTGCCATACGGCTATAAAATCAAACTGGGTATCGTCAAGCTGCAATACAATCAAGGTCATAAGAGCGTTAATACCGGCTTGAATTGCTATACCGTTTAAGATAAGGCGTGTCGGTTTCAAGCCATAGGTTTTATCGGTTGAAATGATATACAATACCATACTTGTGAGCAATGCCCCAAGAAGGGAGAAAAACGGTAGCATCAGAACGCTTCCGATACTCAATGTTCCGGATAAAGTAGTGAAGATTACAACGACAATTCCGGCTCCTGAATTAATTCCCATCAGCCCCGGATCAGCGAGGGGATTTCTTGTAATTCCCTGTAGAACACAGCCTGAAAGCGAAAAGCCCATACCAATCAATATGGCAATCACAATACGAGGAAGCCGAAAGCTGAATATGACAAGGTTCTCTCTTGAATCTCCGCCTCCGGTCAGTATTCTTAAAACATCGAAGAAGCCAATTTTTGTATAGCCCGCATTGATACTGATAAAAAATAAAACAATTAACAGCGCAAGGGTTAGAACCAAAGTACATTGGTATTTATATTTTTCAAATAAGTGTCTCATGTCTAATCCCTCCCCTTTTCTTTTCTTGCATAATAGAGAAAGATCGGAACACCTATAATGGAAATAATTGCTCCAATCGGTATTTCCGCAGGCGGACTCAAGGTCTTTGAAAGTATATCCGCAATGACAACCAGAGCAGCTCCCTGAACTGCACTGACCGGTATAACAAGTCTGTAATCAGGGCCTATCAGAAATCTTGCAAAATGCGGTATCATCATTCCGACAAAGGTGATACTGCCGCACAGGGCAAAAGAGGTTCCCGAAAGAAGAACAACAACAACACTCCCTATAATTTGGGTTTGCTTTGTATTGACACCGAGTCCTTTCGCCATTTCTTCTCCCATATTTAATATAGAAATTCTTCGAGACAGCATAATTGCAATGATAAGGCTGAATAAAATAACCGGCCCACCTATTTTTAACTGTGCCCAATTTGTGCCGGATACGTTTCCCAGCGTCCAAAACATAATACTCTGGGAACTGTTTGTATAGATTGCAAATGCCTGGCTGATAGCGGAAAACAGCGTGCTTATGGTTGCACCTGCCAAAACAAGCTTCATTGGCTGGTTTCCGCCGGGAACCAGAGTGCTTACAATATTTACACAGACCGCACCGAAGGCTGCGCCTAAAAAAGTCATGACGATAATACCCGAATAGCTCATTCCCTGCATAATAACCAACGAAATAGCCAAAAATAAGCCCGCTCCGGCACTGAGTCCCATCAAGCCAGAATCGGCAAGTGGATTTTTAGTCATTCCCTGCATAATAGCTCCTGCTACAGCAAGCGCGGCACCGATGAGTGCGCCAGCCATCACTCTTGGCACTCTCATATCGCGTACGAGCAGATGACTAGAGTTTCCTGCTTCAAAGTGAAAAAATGAATCAGATACGGTTCGAAGCGATAAACTCGCAGCCCCCGTTATGAGAGATAAAAATATAGCTGCCCCAAGTACAAGCAAGCTTCCTGTTATAACGATAATGCAAATCTGTGTCCTGTTTTTTGGTGGTTGTTTAGCGGCGTTCATAGTTTCTCCTTTCCGCCTTTCCTCTGTAGCTAAAACAGACAGCATAACAAAGCAGCCACGCAGTGACATCTTCCGCCTGCATTCGTGCGCATAAAAAAGTGTGAGCTTTGCTCACACTTTGCGTGCTTTATGCTGCCTTGCATGATGCGTGCTCGGGCAAATGCTTATGCCGAGTTTACCTTTTCTATTCTGCGGTTAATGCGTCTGTAATAAAGTTAACCGTGTATAAAGTAGCAAGAGCACTTGCTGCATGTCCGCTGCCGTCCAGGCGGTATACATGTCCGTCCTGCACTGCTTTTAGAGACTGCCATACGGAATTTTGTTCCAATGCTTCCAATAATGCTTCATCTCCGTCAAATACATTTACAAAAATGTAATCCGGATTCATCTGCACAATAGCTTCCATAGAAAGCTGCTCATAGGTTTCGGATGTGGTGAAACCTTCCGGAGCATTCAGTCCCAAACCGGTTTCCTTATCGTATAAATCAGGGCGATATGCCGCGAAGTACTTATCCTCACCCATAACCGAGAACTGTATCATTGTCTGTCCTTCGTATTTTGCGGCAAGCTTTTCTCTCTCCTCAGCCAATTTGGCATCCACCTCGGCGATTACTTCCTCCGCTTTTTCTTCTTTATTTACGACCTTTGCCACTTCTCTTAAGCTAAGTCTCCAATCCATTTTTGATGCGTTTCCGAAAACAACTACCGGAGCTACCTTTTCCAGATTTTCAATATCCAGATTTCCCATATCAGCACTCTGGTTTAAAATAATGTCGGGCTGTAATTCTGCCAGTAACTCTAAATTTATTCCATCTGTACCCAAATCCTGAACTCCGGTTACATCGTAGCCCTCAAATGCATCCCACGTAGCGATGTAGTTTTCAGCACCTGTCACGGCAGTCGGCTTAACACCGAGTAAAGTTAAACTTTCCCAAAGCGGTAAGTAATTTGCCACAATAACAGTTGGCTCCTCCTCGATTGTAACCTCTCTGTCCGCCTCGTCTGTGTAGACATATGGATATGTAATGCCTGCAGAAACCGTCTCACTGCTTTCTGTTTCTGCGATGTCAGCAATATCTTCCTCTGTATTTGTCACTTCAGTTGTCTCTGCCGAAGCTTCTGTTGCAGTTGCCTCCTCTGTTGCTGCACTGTTACTGCCGCAACCCGCAAGCAGGGATAAAGACAACACACCTACTGTTAATAACGATATTGGTTTCTTCATAATATTCTCCTTTTGATTATGATACTCATTTTCAATTACAAAGGAAAATATAACATACCAAATCTAAAATTTGAATAGACTTTTTTCAAATTAATATGGATTTTTTTCTACCTGACGTCGAAACAAGCTGGGAGAAACGCCCGTATTTTGCTTAAAAATCCGGCTAAAATGCAAAGCATCCTCATATCCCACCTGATTTGCTATTTCTATGATGGGGAGATCGCTTTCCAATAAAAGCTCCTTGGCACGTTTGATCTGAGTCGTCATAATATATTTCTTCGGGGAAAGCCCTACTCTTTTCTGGAAGGAATAATTAAACTGCTTTGCATTCCATTGAAAATTTTCGGCAATCTCAGACACAGACAAGTTTTCTTCCAAGTGTTCGTGAATATAGCCTAACACCTCTTCTATCTTATCCTTTGGCTCTGCACTCTGCCGAACCTCAGAAAAGCTGAATATCTTTGCAATCAGCTCATATAACAAAATTTTATTTTTTAAAACATGTTTTGTGCCAAATTCTTTTTGCAGGGAGAGAATGGCATCGAGTATTTTTATAATTTCCTCATGCTGATCAGGGAAAACCTTCATGGTATAATTCATATCCATAAGCGATTCTTTTGTCCTTTCCTCGCCAAGTACCCTGTAATGGAGCAAAATAAATTCCCAGTTTTTGTCTCCGATTACCTCCTTGCTCAAGTCCATACCGGAACCGGCGTGAAGGATAACCCCTCTCTTTAATTCATATTCCTCATTGCATACCGTAAATTTTGCCCTGCCGCATATCGGAATCACGAAACCACACACACCCTTTACGGTAGTCTGGGCAGTCACCTTGCTTCCGGGCGGGATGGACAGGCGGTATGAGCCGTCTATTTCAAGATTTGCCTTTGCATATTGCAGCACTAAGTTATTTAAATTCATCTTACATTCCTCTTTTGCTGAATATTTCCTATTGTACCAAGCGGTTAGTTAGACCTAACATAAGTTATACTATAGCATAGCTCTCGAAATTACGCAAGATATGCTATAAAAAAAGCCTGTCAAAGACAGGCTTTCATTCGATTAGAAATACTTGTGGCTTCCCCAAAGATTATACTTCTTTAAGTCCAAATATTCATTATACGCTTTTTCTAAAATTTGCTTCTCATTGGAAAATTTTAGCAGATGGTAGGCTTCATGAAACTTATAATAGCCTGAATCCATAAAATATTCCTCACGCTGTGGTTTGCTGTAATAACTATCAGCCATCATTAAATACCAATGAACATCTTTTTCAACTGTGTCCTCCGGCACATTAAAGCTATATTGGCTTTTGCCAACATATTTAATAATTGCAGCATTCACTCCGGTTTCTTCAAGAACTTCTCTTGCAGCGGTTTCCTTGTAATCCTCTCCGTCCTCCACAGTTCCTTTTGGTAAAACCCAGCCTTCATACTTATTTTTAAAATTTTTATACAAGACCAATATTTTGCCCCGAAATATTACCACACCGCCACAGCTAGTTGCTTCAATCATTGCAATCCCTCCTGTATTATGGTGTGTCACACGACTAACTATAGTATAACCCTTTTCCTGTATCCATGCAAGAACTTAGTTATAATATGCGTCAAATATTTTCTTGGCAATCGGAACTGCATATTCACTTCCGGCTCCGGCTTCCTCCACAATAATGCTGACTACAATATCGGAATCCTCTACCTCGGAAAAGCCGACAAACCATGCATGGCTTTGCCCCTTAACATTTCCAAATTCCGCCGAGCCTGTTTTTCCTGCAACCGTATAGGTCTGGCCGCTCAGCTTAGATGCCGTACCTTTTTCGACAACTTCGTGCATAAAATCCTTCATTATAGCAGCCTCATCCGTGGAAATTATCGTTCCGTAAGCGGATGAAGTGTATTGCTTGATTATTCTTCCTTCATAATTTTCTGTATGGTCAACAAGATAAGGCTTCATCATAACGCCTTCATTTGCTATGGTCTGGGCAAGCAATGCCATATGAAGCGGTGATACAAGTGTCTCTCCCTGACCTATCATGGTCTGCATGATATCATAGGTCTCCGAGTTTTTTGTAAGGCTGAAGCTGCTTTTGTTATACACCATTGCATAAGGCAATTCCTCATTGAATAAAAATTTGTCACATAGATTAGAAAGCGCTGTGATATCCAGACTTAATCCGATATTTGCAAACGAGGAATTACAGGATTTTGCAAAGGACTCAAATAAGTCCACTTCGCCGTGTGCCGTGTTGTGATAACAGTTAATCACACTTCCATCCACTGAAATCTGTCCGGTACAAGAGTAAGTATAATCCTGATAGCTGTCAGGATTCTCCCTGATATACTCCAAAAGTGTCAGCATCTTGAAGGTAGAGCCCGGAGGATATTTTCCCTGTGTCGCACGGTTTAATAATGAGCTGTCCTCTGTATTTTCCGCAGCAACGAGACTGTCCCACAACGAGTCAATATTGTTTGGGTTATAGTCCGGCTTTGAAACCATTGCCAATATTTTGCCTGTATCTGCCTCCATCACAACAATAGCTCCGTTGTGCGAACCCAACGCATTATAGGCGGTCTCCTGAATTTTGCTGTCAAGAGTTGTAATCACGTTGTCACCGGTGTTTTTTACTCCCTGAAATTCCTTCACAACCCTCTCTAATAACGGTGCATTGGAGCGTAGAAGGCTAAAGTTCATAAGTGATTCAAGCCCAGCTTTTCCCTTTGTGGAATAGCCTACCACATGGGCATATATATTATTATACGGATACTCTCTTGTCTCCGTCTTGTCATCGCTTACGTTCGTTTTTGCAAGCACTTTTCCGTCCGCCGACCGTATCTCGCCTCTTACCACTTTTTTTGCAAATAAATCCTGCCTCTTATTGTAAGAGCTGTTAATCGCAGTCGGGCTTATCATGACATTGTAATAGACAAAATACCCCATAAGAAGAATAAAAAGCCCCACAAATATGTAAACCACCACAGAAAGCTCCCTGTTGTCAGAATTCTTCTTTCTTTTTCTTTTCTGTTTGTCTTGTCTTTCTTCCAGAATCTGATTTAACTTTTTCAACTTTTTCGTCCTCATCTTGTTTCAAAATATATAGTCCCTGAATAATTGCAAACATAATTAGCGTACTTAGGATCGAACTTCCTCCATAGCTGACAAGCGGCAGCGTCACTCCCGTAAGTGGGATAAATTTGGTCACTCCTCCTATCGTCAAAAACACCTGGAATCCGTACATAAGAGCAAGACCAAGCGCGACAAGCCTGTAAAAATCATCTTTTGCCTGCATGGCAATATTAACAAACATTACGAAACAGCTCACACAGATTAAAATTAGGCACAATCCGAAAATACCGCCCAGCTCCTCCACGATTGCCGAAAAGATAAAATCCTGATCCACAACCGGTATCGTGTCAGGAATACCCTGATACAAGCCCATTCCAAACCAGCCTCCCGTTCCGATAGCAAAGAGGGACTGGCTGATTTGATAGCCCTCGTTCTCAATGACCCGGAAAGGGTCCTGCCATGCGATAACCCTGACTCTTACGTGACTGAAAAGCTTATAGCCTGCAAGAGCCGCAAATGCCCCGGCAAGCAGACCTCCTGTCAGATAAAGATATTCTTTTGACGCCACATACAGCATAAAAGTATAGGTTATAAAGTAAATCAAAGCCCCTCCAAGATCCTTGGAAGCCACCAAAATCAAAACATGGAGACCGGCAAGCCCCGTCACGATAATAAGCTGCTTTAGTTCCTGTGATTTACTTAATAAGGCTGCGGCAAAAAAGACAAAGGTAATTTTGATAAACTCCGAAGGCTGTAAGCTGACTCCTCCGATGCTAAATGACAGCTTTGCACCGTAGCTGATGCTTCCCGCAATCGCCACAAGCCCTAACAGTCCAATTCCAACACCTGCATAGACATATCCCAGTTTATCCAAGAATTTGAGCTTCTTTATCAGATATGGGATAAAAAGTGTAATAATCGTCGATATAATCACGATTTTAAACTGCTTGATGGACTTGGTATAGGATAATCTTGTTAAAATGATAAAACTGATCGCAAGCAGCATGCACATATGGTTGATAATCAGTCGTGATGCCTTTGGATAAATCACACGATACAAGGCGATGACGGCAGATAAAAATATCACCTGCGCCAAATACAAAATAATAATTTCTGTCGTCTTTGTCGTCAAAAACAAAACCAAAAACGCCATAAAATGAATGGCGAACATAAGCTGGTTCTGTACCCGCAAAACCGCATTTTTGTCCTCCTCTTCATGAAAGCGAAAGATTGCAAAACCCTTATATGTGTAAATCGCAATTGCTATTATGATTAGATATCTGGATAGTTCAATTAGTATGTTTGTCACATTAGCACCTACTCTATTCCTCGTTTAAAATGTCCTCTTGTAAATGTCTTAAATGAATGATTGACCTGATTTTGATAGACAAAGCAGTCGGTATACTGCCTTAAAATTTCGGCTGTCTCTTTTGGCTCCTCGATTGTAAAATGAAGTCTCAGACTCTTTGGAGACAGCTCTCTTATCTCTTTTGCATTTTCCAGCAGTACAAGAGGTTCACAATTATAAATGACGTTGTAGCAGTATTTACAATTGTTCCGTACAAAAAACTGTTTATTCATTCTATCCTTTAAATACAGCTTCGTGTTTATTTTATCACATTTCTCCGTTGTTTTATGAACACATTGTGCCGAAACCATAACCGGAAGATGACCGTACACGATGAATTCACTTTCCGAAACCCCGCGTCTGGCAAGCTCTCTGTCATTTAATTCCACCGGTGCCGTGTCACTTGTCACCTTTTCCTTCATCCAGAATTCATGTGCTTTCTGATTAAAAGTATAGACATTATAGTCAATTATAATCTCTTTCGTATAATTTAACGATTTTAAATACCGATATTCTTCATAATTTTTCACTAAGATGCCATCCAGTTCCTCTATAAGAAAGTCCTCATACGGCTGATATGTGGTATTTTTCGTATTCCTGAAAATATGTGGTAAACTTAAGATACACTTTTTCCCAGCATGATGGCATAAATCAGCATAATACTTCATCGGCTTCTCAATCAGATTGATGTCCAGATAAACCTTCTCCACTTCCTTGAATTTTAAAACCTCCTGTAAATAGGCTTCCTGTTCAATATAAACGTGGATTGGGAATTCCGTCCGTTTTTTGACAGCTTCCTTTTTGGGGGCTGTCAGCTCCTGCATTGCTGTCTCTGACTGATTCCTCTTATACTCTGCCAGTATTTTCGACTCAAGCTCTTCTAATGCCGCTCTTCTAAGCTCATTTAGCCCTTGGATTGGCATAAAAACAGCTTCTTCCATCTCAATCGTTAGAATTTCAAATTCAAACGGCGTGTTTCCTGTCTTTTTGATTTGCTTTTCAATTCTCTCCCGGTCCATCGGTTGTTTCAAGGCAGGTTCCACCTCGGCTCCTGTTACTTCCGCTTCGATGTGCTGAAAATTAAGCTTTAGCTTTGCGGGTTTTCCCACCCGTAACGTCAGTACGCCGCTTATTTTTTCCTTCGGTTCCTTATCGGCATACTGGGTAAGCTCATCAAAAAGCGCTTCATTTCTGGCACGTTTTACCGGTTCTTTAAGCGTAATCATGTCTCTTCCGTTATGTGTCTTATAATAGCCTTGATTAAAACCGCAGCGGTTGAAAATATCCTCCAGCTCTTTTCTGTCATGCTCCGCCACACGATAACCTGTCCGTCCTTTTTCCAAATATAAGTCAATATATTTGCGGTAAATGCGAGCAACTCCTGCCGCATATTCCGGCTTCTTCATTCGCCCTTCTATCTTAAAGGAATAAACCCCTGCCTCAATAATATCAGGGATGATATCAATGGTGCACATATCCTTTGGACTCAACACGTAAGTTTCCTTGTTGGAATTAATTTGTTTTCCGTTCTTCATTACCTTATAAGGTAATCTGCACGGCTGGGCACACCTGCCGCGATTGCCGCTTCTTCCGCCGATAAAACTGCTCATCAGGCATTGACCGGAGTAGCAATAGCAAAGGGCGCCATGAACAAAGCTCTCTATCTCCATGCCTGTCTCATCATAGATTTCACGAAGTTCCTTCAGGGAAAGCTCTCTTGCCGTCACGACGCGGGATGCTCCTAATTCCTGAAGCATTTTTACTCCCTCCACACCGCTGATGCTCATCTGTGTGCTCACATGGATTGGAAGCTGCGGAAAATGCTCCCTCACAAACTGGAAAACGCCCATATCCTGGACAATGACGGCATCCAGACCATGCTCATAGTACTCCTTTAGATAGCTGTAGAGCTTGCCATTTAGTTCTTCGTTTTTCAGCAGCGTATTTACTGTAAGATAGAGCTTTCTGCCGTGCAAATGAGCATAGTCTATCGCATATTTTAGGGTTTCCTCATTCAGGTTATCGGCATATGCCCTCGCGCCAAACATCAGACCCCCGATATAAACCGCATCTGCCCCTGCATTGATTGCCGCCTTCATTCCCTCAAGCGACCCTGCGGGTGCTAAAAGTTCTACTCTTTTCTCATTCATTTCTTTAACCTCATATGTAATTGGCTGTTACAGTATTTGCAACAGCCAATTACATATTATTCTGATTCATTTTCTGTCTCATCTGGTTCTTCTCTCAGTTTTGTCTGAAGCTTTACCAGCTTTTTCTGCAATTCATTTATCTCTTTTTGCAGTGCCTCTTTTTTCTTTTCGGCTTCCTCTGATTTTAATTTTTCATTTATCAAATCATGCTTAAAGTCATAGATTTCTTTTTCTCTTAATTCCAACTCCTGAGCAAGCGAATCTGCCTGCGTTTTCGCCTTGAAATAATCGTCTGCGATATTCAGCTGGATATACATATTCTGCGTATCATAATTCAGGTGATTAAAACCGGGAGTCTGCGTAACTTCCGATATTTTATGGTTGATATAGGAGCCTATCTGCTGTAAGTAGGCTTCGCTTTCATACCCGCTCAGTGTCAGTACCTTCCCGCCAATGATTACGTCTATGCTATTTTTCATTGCCATACTAAATTAACCCCATTTCCATTTATGTGATTTACAATGCTTGGCTTAATAAGTTACATTATAAACGATAAAAATAGAATAATCAACGTTATTCATTTCCAGAAAGACCTAAATGATGATAGGCAAGGTCTGTAACGGTTCGGCCTCTTGGTGTGCGGTTGATAAATCCGTTTTTAATCAGGTATGGTTCGTATACCTCCTCGATTGTGCCGGAGTCTTCCCCGATGGCGGCTGCAAGTGTATCAAGCCCGACGGGGCCGCCCTGAAACTTTTCTATCATCGTCACTAATATAGTGCGGTCAATATGGTCCAGTCCATATTTATCCACGTCCAGTAAATCCAATGCAAATTTTGCAACTTCTTCGGTAATCACGCCGTCATATTTTACCTGAGCAAAATCTCTGACGCGCTTTAACAGGCGGTTTGCAAGTCTTGGCGTTCCTCTTGACCTTCTGGCAAGTTCCTTTGCACCCTTTTCATCAATCTCGACTTCCAGTACTTTTGCGGAACGCGTAATAATTTCTGTCAGCTCCTCCGTCGTATAAAATTCCAGACGGTGAACGACTCCAAAACGGTCCCTCAGCGGTGCTGTCAAAAGCCCTGCCCTTGTTGTTGCACCAACCAAAGTAAATTTCGGCAAATCAAGGCGAATCGAGCGTGCCGTCGGACCTTTTCCGATGATAATATCGATGGCGTAGTCTTCCATCGCAGGATACAAAACTTCCTCCACCTGTCTGTTTAAGCGGTGTATCTCATCCACGAAAAGCAAATCACCCTCTTGCAGATTGTTTAAAATTGCTGCCATCTCACCGGGCTTTTCAATCGCCGGTCCCGAGGTCACCTTTAGGTTTACCTGCATCTCGTTTGCAATGATTCCTGCAAGTGTTGTCTTTCCAAGTCCCGGAGGTCCGTAAAATAATACATGATCAAGCGCTTCCTGACGCTGCTTTGCCGCCTCGATATATATCTTTAAATTGTCTTTCGCCTTTTGCTGTCCGATATACTCGTTTAGCGTCATGGGACGCAAATTACTTTCAATCTTACTATCTTCTTCGGTTAATTCAGTTGTAATAATTCGTTTTCCCATCGCTAACTCAATCCTTTATCTTTATAAAAATGTCAGCTTTTTCAACGCTGCCTTTAAAATTGTCTCCGAATCCATATCCTCTGTAATATCCGCTTCCTTCACGGCACGAAGTGCCTCGGAATTGGAATATCCAAGAGCGGTGAGGGCAAGCACAGCTTCTCCCTTTGCATCACCCCTGCCGTCAATACCTTGTGCGACAGCCTGATTGTTCTCAAGTCTTTGCTCAAAAGCATCCTCAAGCTTTAATTTATCCTTCAACTCAATAATAAGCCTCTGTGCGGTCTTGGAGCCGACGCCAGGTGCCTTCGATATAGTCTTGACATCGTCGGATAAAACAGCAAAACGTATATCATCTGCCGATAATACTGACAAAATTCCAAGAGCGCCCTTCGGTCCAATACCAGACACGCCGATTAGCAGCTTAAATACATTCAAGTCATCCTTTGTCATAAAGCCAAATAAATTGATGGCATCCTCACGCACATGCATGTAAGTATATATCTTAATCCGCTCGCCTGCTCTTGGAAGGTTTGCAGCAGTCTGACCCGAAATTCTTATATTGTACCCAATTTCATTGGACTCAAGTATTAATAAATCCTCTTCTACTTCCACTACTTCGCCCTTTATATATGACAGCATGTCCCATTCCTCCGTCGCTTTTATTTTGCTATTGCGTCCACTTCACTTTCTTCCCCGTTTTTCACGGTAACGACCACCTTATGCGGCAGGCAGGTGATTGTCTCACCTGTTTTGCTTATGGCTGGCTGCTGGTTTACGCATAATTCATCCGGGCAATCTGCCTCCATCATCTTCGCCTTGTTATCTTTGATGACAAGCACGTTTATGCCGCCATTACTCTTAATTTCAATTTCCGCCTCTTTATTAAGTGGATACACGCCATACTCTTGTCCTTCCACGGTCACCACAACCTCTGCCCCTTCCTTTGCCGTAAGCTGAAAAAAAGCAAAGCCGATTATGGCGAGTACGACTACAATCCCAATTAATATGATATCATTTTTCTTCATTAGCTCTCCACTACCAAATATCTTCCACTTGGCAATTTAATTACCTCAATGGAATCCTCTATATCCTGCAAAGACATACCCTGTATATCAAGGCCCAGCTCGTCCCAGTATTCCATAATTTCTTTCGGGGAACCCAGCACAACTGCCATGCACTCCTCCAAAAATTCATCTGCTTCCTCTAATGTCTCTGCGACTTTTTCTTTATATATCTTATCCTGCACCTTTAAAAATGTGGTAAGACATTCTTCATCAAACTGATACATAGGTGTACTCCTTATCCTTTATAATAATTTTTTCAGCTCTGTCAAAACACCGTCCTCTAAGTAAGAGCCTGCAATGTGCTTTGCAATCGCCTTTAATTCTTCTCTTGCCGTCGCTACTGCGTAGCTTTCTCCTGCATTGCTCAACATTCCGATATCATTGATATTATCACCAAACGCCATTGTCTCTTCCCGGCTGATGGAAAGTGCTTTTTGTATTGTAGACAATGCCTCTCCCTTATCAACACTGCTGTCCATAAAGTCTAGCCACTCAGCTCCTGCCATCACAACCTTTAACCTATTCCTCCACTTAGGAATCAGCTTGTTGTCAGCTATATCTCGGATACCGTCTGCTTTGTAAAGTGCAATTTTAATAACATCCAAATCTTCCTTTAAAACATCATCAACCTGCTTGACATTGTTGCGGTAGCCGTTGACAAGCACATCATAAAATTCCTCGTCCTTCGTCTCGATATAAAGACATTCTGGAGTGGATACAGTGAGATAGAGCTTTTCGGACTCAAATCCCCTTGCTTCTATCACAAGTTCCTTCACAATCTCCTTGTCCATATTGGATTTAAACATTTCAACACCGCGGCATTTGATATAAGCACCGTTTTCAGCGATAAATATCATATTCTCATGAATGGGATCAAACAGTCTTCTAATACTTGGATACTGTCTGCCGCTTGCCGCTGCAAACACAGCGCCTTTTTCCTTCAGCTCCATTATCACATCAAAAATTTCAGGATTGATATCGGCAGAGCCGTCTTTTACAAGTGTTCCGTCAATATCAGTTGCAATCAATTTTATCATATCTTGTATTATCCTTTCTGCGTTTCCTCCCCCTTTTGCTTTTGTTACCGAATTTTACCGCTTATGATATCCGCCAAAACCGGCTCCACCCTGTCAGAAGAAAACTTGCATAGGTCTATGATATCTTTTTTGCCGCCCTTCATGGCATAGCTGTAGCCTGCATTGGAAAGCATTTCCACATCGTTGTAGTTGTCACCGAATGCCATTGTCTCCTCCGGCAAAATACCAAAGTGCTTTTGCAGCACCTTCATCGCGTTTCCTTTATTTGTGTCAAGGGAAATCATGTCAAGCCATGCCGTTCCTGATGTCACTACCGTAACCTTATCGCCCCATTTTTCCCTGAAATACTCCTCAGAATTATCAATTCCTTCTCTCTCGTAGACGGATATTTTTAAGTAATCCTCCGTCACATTTAAAATGTCTTTTATGATTGTCACATTATTTTTTACAATATACTGCATCCTATGCGCATACTCGTTTGTCTTTGGCTCAAGGTAGGACGTATTCATGCCGGACAGAAGTATTTCACAACCATCACGATCGCGGATATCAACAAGAATTTCCTCTCCCAGCTCTTTATCGATAATAGATTTGTATAGAATCTGCCCTTTATAAACAACAAGTGCTCCGTTCTCACAAATATATGCTATTTCATCCTTAACCGGCTCAAACAATCGCTGCAGATTGGCGTACTGCCTGCCGCTTGCTGCCACGAAGATGATGCCCATTTCCTTTAACTTTTTTATGTACGGTACGACCTGCTCACTCAGACTTTGTGCTTCGTTTTGCAACAGAGTGCCGTCTAAATCACTTGCTATCAGCTTAATCATTGTATATCCTCTATCTCTAATAATTCCAACGGGGAATCGATAATCAGGTCCGCATAATTCTCCTCTAATTCCTGACGGTCCCGAAAGCCCCATGTAACACCTACCGTAAACATATTTGCCGATTTGCCTGTAATCATATCTGTATTGGTATCCCCGATATAAATGCATTCGTTCGTCAGTAAGCCAAATTCATCGGCAATAATCAATGCACCATCGGGGCTTGGCTTTCGCTTGATATGCTTGGATTGTCCCATAATGATATCAAAGTAATCCTTGCCGAACAACGACTCAATTACATCTACCGTGCGCTTATGCGGCTTGTTAGAAAGCACTGCAATTTTTATATTTTTATCCTTCAGCTCCTTCAAAAGCTCTGGTATTCCCTCATAAGGTTTTACCTTATACATGCAGTCCTTCTCAAAAATCTCTTTATAGCGCTGCTTTACCTGCTCAAAACATCTTAAGTTTTCATCACCGGCAGCAATCAGACCTCTCTCAAGCATTTTATCTGCGCCATCTCCTGCAAAAAGCTTATAAGCCTCCACAGGATTTGGCTCAAAACCACATTCCTGTATTGCACGGTTGGCACTATACGCTATCGATTCGACGGTATCGGCAAGCGTTCCGTCCAAGTCAAAAATACACCCTTTATACATTTACAAAACCTCCTAATATGTCAGAAGGTTTATACCTTCTGAAGCTAATGTCTGATACAGCAGAGCCGTTGGAAGCCCCACTATTGTGTTATAATCCCCTTTTATTTCCTTGATAAAAATTGCTGATTTTCCTTGTATTCCGTAGGCACCTGCTTTGTCCATAGGCTCCTTGCTGTCAATATAGTTATAAATTTCTTCATCTGTCATGGAATAAAAGGTTACATCGGTAGCAGAATAAAAGGAATATATTCTTTCTGTCCCTGCCTTTTTCTCAATTACCGTTACTCCTGTGTAAGCCTGATGTGCTGTTCCCTCCAACAGTTTCAGCATGCGGTAAGCATCTTCCCTGTTCTTTGGTTTTCCAAGAATCTGATTATCCTTTGCCACAATGGTATCTGCTCCAATAATAAGAGCGTTCTCATGCCGTGCAGCCACATCAACTGCTTTTTGATTGGAAAGTGACAATACAACCTTTGCAGGGTCTGTATCCTCTATCACTTCCTCGCAGGTGCTTGGATCAATAATGAATGTAACTCCGATTTTTTCCAGTAATTCTTTGCGTCTTGGTGAAGATGACGCGAGTACGATTTGACTCATTTGTTTCTCCTTTTTATGAATTAAGGCAGCATAAACTTATCAATTACATGCGCTACGCCGTCTTCGTCGTTTGACAAGGTAATATAGTCTGCCGCTTCTCTTATTTCTTTTTGAGCATTTGCCATCGCAACACCCTTCCCTGCATATTGTATCATAGTCAGGTCATTATATCCATCGCCGCAGCTAATCATCTGCTCTCTTGACATATGAAGGGTATCCAAAAGCTTTTCAAGGGAATGTGCTTTATCGATATGCAGAGGCATAATCTCCAAGAAAAACGGCTCAGAGCGATAAATGCTCAGCTTATCTCCAAAACGCGCCTTCATTCTCTTTTCTACTTCCGCCAGATAAACAGGCTCGCCTGTTATAAGGCATTTATTGATTGGATAGTCGACATAGGAAATAAAATCCTCTACCTTCTTTATCGGCATATGGTTTATTTTACTTTCCTTTTCCATATATTCATCTATCTCGCTTGCCGTTATAATGGAGGTATCATCATAGGTAACAATTCCAACCTTCTCCTCCACTGCGGCCTCGTATACCTGTGAAAGCATTTCGGGCGGAAGGGTATTCTGGAAAATAACATCTCCTGTTTGGCAGTTGATTACTTTTGCTCCGTTAAAGGACAGGATATATCCGCCGAATTCTTCTAGCTTTAATTCTTTTGCAATCGGCAGTATTCCTGGAGTCGGTCTTCCTGATGCAAGCACGACGTGATGTCCTCTCGCCTGAATTGCCTTGATTGCCTCCTTGGTTGTCTGTGATATTTCTTTTTTTGAGTTTGTCAAAGTTCCATCGATGTCCAGAACAAGCATTTCGTATGCCATAATTTCCTCCGTTGTATAGTAAGAACTGATTTGTTTTTTTGCACTAACGCTACTATTATACCATAAATACTAAGCTCGTGAAATACCTCGCTAAGGATTTAGGTATTATATCTTTCTAAGCTCGAAAATACCTCGCCAAGCGCGATTATTATACCATGATTTCAAATATTGTTACAAGTTTTATACTTTATTTATGATAAGGCTCATTGTGACTAATCCGATAGGCGCGATAGATTTGTTCCAGAAGAATTACTCTCATAAGCTGATGCGGAAAGGTCATCTTGGAAAAACTCAGTTTGTAGTCTGCCCTCGCTAAAACTATTTTGTCTAGTCCGAGAGAACCTCCAATAAGGAAGATGATATGGCTTTGTCCGCTAACACCGAGCTGCTCTATCCTTTGAGAAAGTTCAACCGAATCTAACATGTTTCCTTCAATTGCAAGTGCGATCACATATGCCTGCTCGGGAATATATTTGAGAAGCCGCTCCGCTTCTTTTGCCCTGATGATGTCCTCCATCGCCGCACTTGCATTGTCGGGAGTTTTTTCATCCGCCACTTCAATAATCTCAAGCTTACAATATCGGCTTAAACGTTTTGTATATTCTTCAATTGCCCCTGTAAAATATTTTTCTTTTATTTTTCCTACTGTCAATAATGTTATTTTCATTTGCTTCAATCCTTCATCAAAAATTCCAGTGCCGTCGTGTATCTGGAAATCATGTTATCATGATGGCCGTAATCATCCCACAGCATTTCCACCCTGTCGTTTCCAAGTCTTTTTTGAAAAATTTCACAGGATAATTGTGTGCACTTTGTCGTATCCTTTTGGATGGTACTCTTTCCTTCGCCCTCTCTTCTGCCTGCAAGGAGAAGAAGGTTTATATCCTTATTTATTATATGCTCCGTTTCAATAAACGAAAGCCATTTATCATACCACTGGGAGGCACATAGGCTTGCTATTTTTCCGTAATCGTCGTTTCTGAAGATGGAGTACAGACAAATCAGTGCGCCAAGGGAATGTCCCATGATTTTTTTATCTTCCTTTGCATTGCTTACCCGGAATTCCTCTGCTATAAAACGTGAAAAATCATGCCTAAAAATTCCAAGTAGTTATCCCCTTTTCCGCCAAAGTCCGGGAAACGGTCACTGTTTGCCCTTGCAGACCAAGGTGTATATTCATCCAGCCTGTTTTCAGGCGTGATTGCCACGATAACATGCTCCTTTAATATGGTATTCGCTTCTATGTCAACCATTATTTTGGAAAACAGCTTTTGGAAGGTATCGCCGTCTTGCACATAAATGACAGGATATATTTTATCAGATGTATCGTAGTGGTCCGGCAGGTAGACGGCAAGCTCACGATTTAATATTGTCTTGTTTAAAATTTTGCCTTTCATATCAGCCTTTCTTTTTTGGTTTAACATAATATATTTATGTAAACCTTTGCTTTTGTTTCTTTATTCTTGTATATTTCCTAGCCTTTAGTATACTATACTATTCGAAAAAATTTAATTATTTTTTACAATTTAGTGGAAAATGTTGAAATGCAGAACCAAATTATGCTACTATTCATATATTAGCATGAAAATAAAAGGAGAATAATTATGGCTTGGTGTCCCAAATGCAGAAATGAATATGTAGATGGTGTTACGATTTGTGAGGATTGCAAGGAAGAGCTTGTGGAATCCTTGGAAGAATATGACAAAGCAATTATGGAGGAAAAATCCCTCTATCATTCTGAGATAATCGCAGGGGAAATTCCTGATTATGAGGAAACAGAGGAGCATTATGGGGAAGAAGGAAACAGTCTTACCAAGAGCACTCCTGTCTATATGAAGAAGGAGGACAAATACAAAGATACCCTCTCTTCCGCTTATACACTTTTACTTGTCGGCTTTGGCGGACTGGCAGTGCTCCTTCTGGTGATTACAGATATTATTAACCTGCACCTTGCTTCTCCGGGCAAATATATTACTTACAGCGGCATTGGAATTATGCTGATTGCTTTCATCATAATCGGCTTCGCTTCGTTAAAATCTTCTAAACGGCTTGCAAAAGAGGCAGAAAGCGAAAATCAATTGACCGATGATATTCTGGTGTGGTTTGGGAAAAACATTACTTCTGAACTGACCGACAATGAAATCACAGACGATATGCAGGAAGAGGAAAAGTATTTTAAACGTATAGATAATATCAAAGCGATTGTGAAAAAAGCTTACGGGGAGCTTGATGAGGATTATCTGGATAAAATTTCTGAGGATATTTATCAGGAGCAGTTTAAGGGAGAATAATAAAACAGGCACTTAAAGTGCCTGTTTTACTTTTTTGTATAAACAGAAAAAATAAACCTCCGGCTATGCCGGTGGTCCCACGGTTTTGCTTTAGCTTCAAGCAAAAAACCTCCTATGTTATAATAATTGCGGGTTTAGCCAACCACAAAAAAGACATAGGAGGTATCCAAAATGGATATGAATAGTTTAGCCCATACTAAATGGGAATGCAAGTATCATTTGGTATTTGCACCAAAATACAGAAGACAGATAGTATATGGAAAAATTAAAGCAGATATTGCTCAAATATTAAGTACATTATGTAAGCGTAAAGGAATAGAGATAATGGAAGCAGAATGTTGTGTGGATCATATTCACATGTTAGTTAGAATACCACCCAAATATAGTGTGTCTGAAATAATGGGATATCTAAAAGGAAAAAGTTCACTGATGATATTTGAAAGACATGCTAATCTAAAATATAAGTATGGAAATCGCCATTTTTGGTGTAGAGGATATTATGTAGATACGGTAGGAAAAAATACAAAGAAGATACAAGAATATATTGCAAATCAATTGAAAGAAGATCATGAATCGGATCAAATGACATTGAATGAATATATAGACCCGTTCACGGGTGAGCCAGTACAAAAAAGCAAGAAGTAGTCCCTGAAAGGGAAGCTAGGGAATAAAGCTATAATGAAAGGCTCAAGGAGCTTGCAGGAGTAAGGAGGCAATAAAAAAGGCCCTTTAGGGCTGCCTGAGAAGGAAGTGCGGTTGGCAAAACCATCAGGCGCCTCCGGGCGCAAGCAGGGAATAGACCCTTACAGGGTCAGAGCAAGCCACCGGCTAAGCCGGTGGTCTTGACTTTTATATTTTTTTCATATCTATTCTTGTGTTTCAGAAGAAGGCTTTTCTAAATTCTCTTCTTCTACAACCTCTGCTTCCACAAATTCTGGTTTTTCTTCCGCTGTTTCATTTGCAGCTTCCTCTGTTCCATCTTCCTCATTCACTATTTCAAACTGAGAACCGCAAGAGGAACAAAATATTGCATCGTAAGATACCTCTGCTCCGCATTTTGGGCAGACCTTGCAATTTTTTAATAACTGTATTTCACTTTTAATTCTGGCAATTTCATCAAGCGCTTCTGTAATCACTTCGCATTCTGCCCCAAATTCACTTGAAGTGTCCTGCTTGTGCTGCTCATAGTATTTCTGACCAATTTCCAAATAAGTTCTTCTGATAATGTCTTCCTGTGTACCGATTTTACCGTTTAAACTTGTTATCTCTGCTACCTGCTTTGCTTTTTTTGCAACATCCTTGCTTTTTGCTGAAATAGTTTCACCCAGTTTATCAAAATCGAAAAATGCCATAATTCTTCCTCCTTTGGATTTAAAATTAAGTTGCTATTATATTAATAGTTACTTTTGACACTGTAATTATATATAGGAATAAACTACTAAAATTATAGTATATTTTTACAGTATAATCAAGTTTTATCGAAATACAAATTTACCTCATTCTATTATCTTCAAAGTGGACAAACGTCATCAGGCAGTTCTTAATTTCCTCAAATTTTTCTTTCAGATTTTCACTGTCCACTGTGATATCCAAAGACATTGCAATATCATTTAGCAGGCGGTCATCCAACTTATCTTTCATCATCATAAATTTGTCCAGCTTTTCTTCATAGGTGCTGCATTCCAAAAAATCCAATAACAGCGGAGAAATTTCGCCTTCCTCCAAATCCGGTGAAGACGCCGGGAGAATTTCTGTCATAGCTATGCCAGAGCCTACTGTACATTTTTCAAAACGGTATTTTTGTTTAACCTCTGGATACTTTATGTGGTCTACTTCACTTACAAACATCTGATAAGGTCTCACATACACCTTAAAATCATCATATAACGCCTGATATACAACCATCTTTTCCCTTGTCTCAGAATCCGTCGCAATTGCTATAATCTGATATAATTTATTTTTAAAATGCTTATAAAATTCTCCCTGCCTTACTTCTCGTTCCATATAAATTCCTCACTTTATCTGTGTATTTTGGATTCGGATACCTGTATCATCAAAATAATCAGTTATCATTCTGTTATTGTACCATACTTTACAGTATTATTAAAGACCTCTAATTGCCTGATTTCACTGAGAATTTTAAGTTTTAAAACCCTAAAGTTTTATAAAAAATATATTGTTTAGTAATAACTCAAAAACAAAAGTTGTATTGTTGAATGCGACGTTTATACATACGATAATTTACAATATCTTGCTATCAATATTTTGTGTTTCTTCTATGAAATATAATAAGTAAATTATTTTTGTAGGCTATCTTCATTGGGTAAATTAAAGCAGCAGGATGTTGGTTATACCGATAGCCTCCATTTTATTCTTACCTTGCGATTTGTCTTATATTTGTCTATTTAATAAATCAATAGAAGTTTATTATTTTATATAAATTGGTGTACAATAGTTGTTAAAAATATAATGTGTGGTCGTTACTACATCAATGATGAAACCAGTGCAGAAATTAAAAAAAATTGTTTGAAATATTTACAAGTACAGGCGTGGCGAGTTTTTCCCTTCAAGCAAAGAACCAATTATATAATTGAAGGTGAATTGTGCCAATGTAGATTTTCCAATTTTAAAAATATGAGAGTATTATATATTCTCCTTTGAAACAGCTTTTGAAAAGCGACTATTTCGCAATAGCTCGCTAAATAGTCGCTGCCTTATTCCAGTATTTGGTTTCTTTGAATAAAATAGTAAAAGAAAACGAATTTATATATATCCTAAACCTCTTTAGTTAACTTCAAGTTTTCTTTAAATCGTTTTACCGAATAATAATTTCTCATATATATATTAAATCTACTATATAATTTGAATAAATTAGACTTCATAACTCCAAATATAACAGCCGAACATAAAGAAACTAAACCAGCNCAGCCAATCAAACCAAGCTCCTTGTGGTCATGATAGTACTGGATGCAATCCAATTTAAATTGTTTGTCATAGTTCTTCGGCATAATGAGACCCTCCATGATTCAGTACAAGTATTGTACCATAATTTTTTATATTGGAATTTCTCATTTTGACTTGTACTATTTAAATTCTAACATCACTATTACTTTTATAAAAGAAGTTAAATTTGAAAATGTTGGGGTAACTTGTAATATAACAGTAATAAATGCAAATATAGCAAAGGATATAGGAGCAAAAGTATTAATCATTCGCTTTGTGGCTTTATCGGCAAGTTCTTCAATCTCTTTTTGCACTGCATTTTGTGTTACTAGTTCTTTTTCCTTCTCGTGTTCTAATGACTTTATAATCTTGTATTGTTCATCTTTCTCATTTACCAAACTATTAATTTGTAATTCTTTTTCTTTAATAGTTTCAACAAATGGTTTTTGTATGTCCGCCTTAATATCCTCTAATAATTGTTCAAGAATATCATCTTTAAAAGCCATTTCTTCATTTAGTGTAAGATTTTGTAAATAATTCTTTTCATAAGCATATTTACGTATAAGCAAATAGTCCCCATTTTCAATTCCTTTTTCGTTTTGTAGCTTTTTCAATTCATTTGAAAACTTTTCCATAACCTCTCTAGAAAGAGTTGTGGCTACACTGCAGTCTGCTATTAATTTTAATTTACTAACACTTTCGATTTTATTAGCAGGAGTACTTAACCAAACCATAGTCCCTAAATAATAATCTGTAATACATGGTGCTTTGTGATTTTTTCCATCCCACCAATATTCTGATGTAAATTTTCGACTAACATAAGCAAGTGTGGAATTATTGGTTATAAATAAATATCCTAAACGGCTATATGATTTTGATGATTTTGTCCCCCAAAGCTTAATAATATTCTCAACAGAACGGATATCATAATCTATTGAATTTTTATTCCTAATCACATCATATTGTGGATTATTTTGAGTATATGCATCAACTAATTTTTTTTCTAGTTTAATTATATCAATTTGTGAACTTTTATTTAAAATTTGATAATATTCATTATTATCTATTTCAATTCCTATGTCTAGTAATTTTCCTTCCAATGTTGATTTATATAGTTCTACTTGAGTTTTACTAAATTTTTTCTTTACAAAATTTAATAATGCAGGATTAGCATATATTGGATTATAAGCAGCATTATCAATCCAATTAGCACAATCTGAAATAATCCCAGAAATTTCATCTAATGTGTGTTGAAAAATCATTAACGTTGGATTAATAGTTAATTTAAAATTATCAAACATTTCTTTATATGCAAGTTGCAATTCTTCTGTTTGAAGTCCAAGTAATCTCAGTACAATAGGAGTATCTAAATAAATTGTTAATCCAGATAATTCTTTTGTTCTAGTTTCCACTGGTTCATCAAAAGTTAGAGCTGTTGTTATAAGATAAGACATAGATAATTTACGAATAGTCTCAAATAATAAAAAGTTTGTAGAAATCGTTGATTGAATAAACTCCCCCATCAAATACAAATTTTTATTTGATAAAAATTTTTCATTATTAGCACTATCATATTCTCTACTTGAGACTGCTTGAGGTGAGTATTCATCAAGAAAATTAATAAAAATATCTACTGCCTCACTTTGATCAATAGTAATATTATGTTTATTTAGGACGAACTCTATAAATCCACTAAGTATAATTTGTATTTGATTATTGCTTTCACTTTGCCCACTTAAGAAAGATATTTTTTGCATTTCTGATACAACAGGTAAAAATCTTCCATCTTGTGAATGAATAATTAAACCTGTGGATACTGCTTTTGAAAGAATGGATTGCATCGGTGCTCTTGGAACACTAATCCCATACTCCTCTTTAAAATCTTGCACAATAATACCTAAATCTATAAATTCGTATTCCTTTTTAATAACAAGAGTTGCAATAAATGGTAAAAATGTTGATAAATAATCTTGTGATAACAACTGTGTCTCTATAAGTGCAAGACTTGTCAATGTTTTTAAGTTATTTGAATTCCTCATTTTAATTTACTCCTCCTTAATATAATAAATATTATAATTAGTATAAAATTATATTACACTATTTTACAAATTCAATCAATTATAATTCTAGGTTTGTTTAGAAATTCTCTCTTTGACTTGTAAAGCATTGCTCCACCTCCAAACTTGTCAAAATCAACGCAATAAACGTCTCACTTAACGATTTAATTTCAAGCTAGGTAATTGCAATTTATTGTATTTCCTGTATAATAATACTGGGTTATATTGCGTTATTCATACAGACAGAAAGGATATTTACTATGGTTTTAGCATGTCAAAATATATCAAAAGCCTTTGGAACGGAAGAAATACTGAAAGAAGTTTCCTTTCATATCAATGACAGGGAAAAGGCTGCTATTGTTGGAATTAACGGGGCGGGAAAAACCACCCTGCTTAAAATAATTATGAACCAGCTTCCGCCTGATTCGGGGGAAGTTATTTTAGCAAAAGGAAAATCGATTGGCTATTTGGCGCAGCATCAGGATTTGTCAACCTCCCGTACCATTTATGAGGAAATTTTGGAGACAAAGGCTGATGTGATTCAGCTTGAAAATAAAATCCGGACGCTGGAGGAGGAAATGCGCTCGAAGGAAGGCGCCGAGCTTACCGAGATGCTCAACTCCTACAACAGAGCTGTTCATGAATTTGACTTAAAAAACGGTTATGCCTATAAAAGTGAGGTAACCGGAATTTTAAAGGGCTTGGGCTTTTCGGAGCAGGACTTTGACAAGCTTGTCAGTTCTTTGTCCGGCGGGCAAAAAACACGTGTATCTCTTGGTAAGCTTCTTGTTTCGAAACCGGACATTATTTTGCTCGATGAGCCGACCAACCATTTGGATATGGAGTCAATTGCATGGTTGGAAACCTTCCTGTTAAACTATAGCGGTGCTGTTGTTATTGTGGCGCATGACCGCTATTTTCTTGATAAGGTTGTCTCCAAAATTATCGAGCTTGACTCTGGAAACGGAAAAGTCTTTTCCGGCAACTACACGGCTTACGCCGAAAAAAGGGCTGCTGTCCGTGAGGCTGAAATCAAAGCCTATATAAACCAGCAACGCGAAATCAAGCATCAGGAAGAGGTCATTGCAAGGTTGAAATCCTTCAACCGCGAAAAGTCCATCAAACGCGCAGAAAGCCGCGAAAAAATGCTTGCCAAAATCGACGTGCTAGACAAGCCGACAGAGATTAATGACAAGATGAATATTCAACTGGAGCCGCAGGTCATAAGCGGAAATGATGTACTAGATGTAGAGGGACTTTCTAAGGCGTTTCCTCCTCTCTCACTCTTTGAAAATATTAATTTTGATATCAAGCGCGGCGAGCGGATTGCCTTAATTGGTAACAACGGAACCGGCAAAACGACCATTCTTAAGATTATTAATGGCATTATCTCTGCTGATAAGGGGGAAATCAAGCTAGGCTCCAAGGTGAAAATCGGCTACTATGATCAGGAACATAATGTGTTAAATAAGGACAAGACACTGTTTGAAGAAATCTCTGATGCCTATCCGAATTTGACAAACACCCAGATTCGAAATGTGCTGGCTGCTTTCCTTTTTACGAATGACGATGTGTTTAAGCGGATTAAGGATTTAAGCGGTGGTGAACGCGGGCGCGTGTCTCTGGCAAAGCTTATGCTTTCGGAAGCAAACTTTTTGATTCTCGATGAGCCGACCAACCATTTGGACATCACCTCAAAGGAAATTTTGGAATCTGCCTTAAACAGCTATACCGGCACTGTTTTATTTGTCTCCCACGACCGTTATTTTATCAATAAAACAGCTACAAGAATACTAGATTTAACACATAACACGCTTGTCAATTACATTGGAAATTACGACTATTATATGGAAAAACGCGAGGAGTTGACAAAGATATATGCCGGCTCGAACGTTGCTGTTGAAGCTGCTTCGTCTGAGGACAATGCCTCCAAGCTGGACTGGAAACAGCAAAAGGAAGAACAGGCAAGAAATCGAAAACGTGAAAATGAGCTCGCCAAAACTGAAAAGAGAATCCATGAGTTGGAGGAGCGAAATTCCGTGATTGATGACTTGATTGTCCAGCCTGATATTTGCACGAACGTGGCAAAGCTTGTGGAATTAAATAATGAAAAGACAGCAATTGAAGAGGAATTGCTGGAGCTTTATGAAAAGTGGGAGGAACTGGCACAGTAATCCGTCCCCAATATAACAACAGGTTTTCTATGATAACTAAAATTCATAGAAAACCTGTTGTTTCCTTATATGCTCCTCTGTCTTCTTAAAAAAGAAATATTGAGCAACATAAAAATTGCAGAAAAGCCTAGTATCGCAAGTAAATCCAACCAGATAGTTTCGATACCATTTCCGTGAAGCATCACCTCACGGAGCGCATCGACTGAATAGGTGAGCGGCATGAATTTGCTAAAGACCTCCCAGCCGGAAGTCAGATCAAATAATCCGCAAAGAAAAATCTGCGGAATAATGACAATCGGAATAAACTGCACCATCTGAAATTCACTGGAAGCCAGGCAGGAAATCGACATTCCTAGCGTTAATGCCATAAGAGCGGTCAAAAGGTTGATAAGAAGCACATACCAAATGCTTCCAACCACAGTCACGTTCAGCACATACACAACAAACAGTGTTAAAATTACAGTTTGAAGCAGCGCAAGAATACTAAAGCCTATCACATAGCCAACGACAATTTCTCCTCGTCTAATTGGCGTAGAAAGCATTTTTTCCAAAGTTCCCGAGCTTCGTTCTCCTAAAAAGTTAATGCCGCCAATCAAAAATACAAAAAAGAAAATGATAATTCCAATCATTGGCGTACCAAAGTTGTCAAAGTTGCTTGTATTCTCGGAACCATAGATATAGTTTGTTGCAACCGCAGCCTCTGACAGTGCAATCGGAGAATTTGCCCGCAAAGTGAGGTTTAGAGAGCTTTTAATTACTGCGATAACCTGTTTTGCGGTTGTAGTGTTTGTCCCGTCCAGATAAACGTCTATACTTGCAAGGTCATCTGACACATAAACAGCCGCCGCAATCTCTTCTGCTTTTATAGCATCTATCGCATTTTCCCTATCCGCTTCGGAAAAATCTATGCTTTCTACTGAAATATCTTCGTTTTCCGTCAATTGCGTGACATAAGACTCCGGTGCCGAAATAATACCGATCTTATAAGTCACATCATCGTTACCTAGTATAGAGTATATCATGACAAGTACGATAATCGGCGCAAATAAAATAAGTGCCATTGTCCTCTTGTCATGCCGAAGCTGCGCTACAATGCGAAAAGCAAGCGTATTGATTCTATTCATTTACACCACCCCTTTTTGCGTTGCTAAAAAATATAAACGCCTCATCAAATGTGTCTGCTCCCGCCGTATGCTTTAATTCAGCCGCCGTACCTGTTGCCAAAATCTGTCCGTTTCGCATCATGGCAAGTTCATGACAGCGCTCAGCCTCATCCATAACATGGGTGGTGACAAGAATGGTAACTCCTTGCTCAGAAAGTGAATATAACTCAGACCAGATATCCTGTCTCAGCAACGGATCGATTCCCACGGTAGGCTCATCCAAAATCAATACCTTAGGATTTGGAAGCAGTGCAATGCCAAGCGAAAGTCTCTGCTTCATTCCGCCCGAATAATTGTCAGCCCTTCTTTGCAGATCATCTGTCAAATTAACCAAAGCAGCCACATGAGAGATACGCTCATTTAATTCTTTTCCTTTCAATCCGTACAGTCTGCCAAAAAATTTGAGGTTTTCATATCCGGTAAGAGTCGGATAAAGTGCTGCCGCCTGCGCCATATAACCAATCTGTCCCATAATTTCCAGGGAAGGCATCCTCTGATTGTTTACCATTACCGTTCCCTTATCAGGCGTTAAGATACCGGAAATAATCTTTACGAGTGTTGTCTTTCCACAGCCAGACGGACCGAGCAGCCCATATATTTTTCCTTCTGGGATTGCTAATGATACCTCATACAATACTTGGCGTTTCCCATAGCTTTTATTGATAGAATCTGCCCAAATCCCATATGCTTTTTCCATTGTGCTCCTCCTTTCAGTAAAAAAGTGTAAAGAAGGACCGCCGTCAATAAACCTTGACAGCAGCCCTTTTCTTTTGGATTAAAACTTATTTATCCTTTAAATATTCAATAATACCTTTCGCTCCAACCTTACCGGCCTCCATTGCAAGAATTACCGTAGCAGCACCTGTTACGGCGTCACCGCCTGCATAAACGCCTTCTTTGGTCGTCTTTCCATGCTCTTCGTCGGCAACGATACACTGCCATTTGTTTACCTCTAAACCGTCGGTTGTAGAAGAAATCAATGGGTTTGGAGAGGTTCCAAGTGACATGATAACGGTATCCAAGTCGATTACGAATTCAGAGCCCTTTACCTCAACCGGTCTTCTTCTTCCAGAAGCGTCCGCCTCGCCAAGCTCCATCTTCACACATTTCATTCCCTTAACCCAGCCGTTCTCATTTACAAGAATTTCAATCGGGTTGGTCAGAAGGTCAAAGATGATGCCTTCTTCTTTTGCGTGATGAACTTCTTCGACTCTCGCCGGAAGTTCTTCCTCACTTCTTCTATATACAATATGCACCTCAGCGCCCAAGCGGAGTGCTGTTCTTGCAGCGTCCATTGCAACGTTTCCGCCGCCGACTACCGCTACCTTGGTTCCGGCAAGAATTGGTGTGTCATAGCCCTGTACAAACGCCTTCATCAGGTTGTTTCTGGTCAAATATTCATTTGCAGAGAATACACCGTTTGCATTTTCGCCTGGAATTCCCATAAATTTAGGAAGTCCGGCACCGGAACCGATAAATACAGCATCAAAACCTTCTTCGTTTAACAGCTCATCGATTGTTGTAGATTTACCGATTACTACGTTTGTCTCAATCTTAACACCTAATTTTCTAACGTTGTCAATTTCATACTTAACAACAGTTTCCTTTGGAAGACGAAACTCTGGGATACCATATACCAAAACTCCGCCCGGCTCATGAAGTGCCTCGAAAATGGTTACGTCAAAGCCTTCTTTTGCCAAATCCCCTGCACAGGTAAGTCCTGCCGGACCGGAACCGATAACTGCTACCTTTTTGCCGTTTGCAGGCTTTGGAGCTTCCGGTTCAATGTTGTTTTCTCTTGACCAGTCAGCCACAAATCTCTCAAGCTTACCGATGGAAACCGGCTCACCCTTGATTCCTCTGATACATACACCTTCACACTGTGACTCTTGCGGGCATACACGTCCACAGACAGCCGGAAGTGCAGATGACTTACCGATAATCTTAGCCGCTTCCTCAATCTCTCCCGCTTTTACCTGCTGAATAAATGCAGGGATATCGATAGAAACCGGACAGCCGACAATACATTTTGCATTTTTACAGTTTAAGCAACGAATTGCCTCCTCCATTGCTTCCTCTTTGTTATATCCTAAACAAACCTCTTCAAAGTTTGCAGCTCTTACCTTTGGATCCTGCTCTCTTACAGGTACTTTCTTTAATACATCCATTATTCGTCACCTCCGCATTCACCGCATCCGCCATGATGGGTTTCGCCCTCTTCCAGCTTTAAGACAGCTCGTCCTTCGTCAGATTTGTACATCTGCTGTCTCTTCATTGCCTCGTCAAAGTTGATCAAATGTCCGTCAAACTCAGGACCGTCTACACAGGCAAATTTAACCTGTCCACCAACGGTAACACGACAGGCACCACACATACCTGTACCGTCAACCATAATTGGGTTCAAGCTGACAATCGTAGGGATTTCGAGTTCCTTTGTTAATAAACTAACAAATTTCATCATAATCATCGGTCCGATTGCAACGACTACATCATATTTTTTGCCCTGATTTTGAACCAAGTCCTTTAAAACATCAGTAACTAACCCTTTTCTCTCATAGGAACCGTCATCTGTCGTTATATATAAATTAGCGGCAACTGCCTTCATTTCCTCTTCTAAGATAAGCATATCCTTTGATTTGCTTCCCACAATAACATCGGCTTCAATTCCGTTCTCATGCAGCCACTTTACCTGTGGATATACCGGTGCTGTTCCAACTCCACCCGCTACAAACAGCATTTTTTTGTTCTTTAACTCTTCGATGTTCTCGTCAAGAAACTCAGAAGGACATCCAAGCGGACCTGAAAAATCTCTGAAGCTATCACCTACACCAAGCTCAGCCATTCTCTGGGTTGATGCTCCTAAGGTTTGGAACACGATGGTAATAGTTCCTGCTTCTCTATCATAGTCACATATTGTGAGCGGAATACGTTCCCCCTTCTCATCCAGCTTTACAATAACAAATTGTCCCGGTTTACAGGAATGTGCAACTCTTTTTGCCTCAACTTCCATAAGATAGATATTCTTAGCAAGTTCTTCGGCTTTCACTATTTTATACATAGAAATCCTCCTTCTTAGATACTATATATATGATAATTCATTATCGCAAAAATTTCAATATTGACTTTCAGTTAATGTTAATATATTAACTATATTTACCAATTCGACTAAATTCTCAGCAAAACATTACAATTCTTAGTGAGGTATTCCACGAGCTTAGAATTTATGGTATCTTTGCTCACGCTTAGCGAGGTTCTTTCGAGCTTAGCAAGACATATACCTAAATTCTTAGTGAGGTATTCCACGAGCTTAGAATTTATGGTATAATCTCCATAACAATGAAACAGCCAAACTGATTTTTCATTGAATGACGAAAATAATGGAGTGATGGTATGAGACTATTAGAAGAAAGAATTTGTGAAGAAGGCAAGGTATTAGGTGATGATATCCTTAAGGTGGACGGTTTTATCAATCAGCAGGTAGACCCCCAGTTGATGCTGGAAATCGGCAAAGAATTTGCCAATCATTTTAAGGACAGAGGTATTACAAAAATTGCCACGATAGAAAGCTCAGGGATTGCCCCGGCACTCATGACCGCTATGGAAATGGAAGTTCCTCTGATTATTATGAAAAAATCTCCGTCTAAGGTATTGAAAACAGACTTTTATAACACAGAGGTAGTTTCTTTTACAAAAGGCACCAGCTATGAATTAACCGTATCAAAGTCTCATATTAGCGAAGAGGATCACGTACTTATTATTGATGATTTTCTTGCAAACGGAGAAGCATCCACCGGGGCTATCCGTCTTATCCGCAAAGCCAATGCCACTATTGCAGGGCTTGGTATCTTAATTGAGAAATCCTTTCAGCCTGGAAGAGAAAAATTGGAGGAAGCTAAAGTGGAGGTTTATTCCTTGGCACGCATCGCTTCCCTAATAGGCGGAAACATTCAATTTAAACAAAACTAGTTACAAAAAAGAAGTCCTTCGCTTTCAAAAAGCTGAGGACTTCTTTTTTTCCGAGAACAAAGCGGATAAGTATCAAAACGGTTCTAAATCATAGCCGTTCGCCGGATTGACAACCGCATGGAACGTCTCTGCTGTCTGCACATCAAAGGCATACTTATCCTTGCCGTAAATCTTATTTCCGTTTGAATCTGTTCCATATACCTTTTCAAAAGCATAGAGGCTGTAACCGCCAATCTCAATTGCTGCATGACATTCCAATGAGAAGGCTCCTCTCTCATCGACAAGCTCATCTCCAAGTCTCTGTATCAGAATATCATATGCCTGATCAACTGTAAAAATGGCATCAAGCTGAAGATTATAGCTGCCTTTGATGGTGTTGCTCTCAATCCCGTTTCCGTCAATTGCAACCGCGGATATGGTACTCTGTCCAAGCGGCATGTCAAGGGCTCTCGTATACGGCATGGATTCCTCCGTCGGAGTGCTTCCGTCCAATGTATAATATACCTTGCAGTTTTCAGGTACTATAATCGAAATAGCTGCCGGCAAGGTATAAGTGCCGGATGCCAGATTGATTATGGGGTTATCCGGTACGGTGGAATTGACCGTATATTTCTGAATATTTTCAATACTATAACTTCCGTTTTCCCCGATAAATATTGCCCGGACTGTTGTGCTTCCGCTTCTAAGTCTTATCTGTCCGGAATATATATTTGCCTGTTTGGTAGGCTTTGTTCCGTCAACGGTATAATAAATTTCTCCCTTTCCTTTTGAGGTCAGTTCCACAGAAATATATTTGTCATATGTTCCGCCCTCGACACTAAATACCGGGCGGTTTTCATAAAAATCTCCCAATGCTTCTGCCAAGTTGCTTCCCTTTAAATCCGTCACAAATCCATTTAACTCGTCCATATAATTATAATCGGAATAGATTTCAATCAATTGCTTTGCCACCTTACCGTTTTCAGGATCAAACTTCAAAGCCTCCTTCAAACAGTCAATAGCATTTTCAATCTCATTTAAGCCGATATATGCCTCCGCCATCAAAAGACGTGCATTCATGTCGCTGCTCTTTATGAAAAGCGCTTTTTCCAAATAAATACAGGCACCTTGATAGTCTTCCTCTTCCACACATTTTTCTGCCAAATGATATTGGTATTCAAATGAATTTTTGTGTCTCGCCCATAAAGAAAATGCCGTAACTGCAATGATAACAGTAAGTATCATCACCCCGATAAACACTTTCGAAAAAGTGATTTTTCTCTTCTTCTTTGTCTTTTTTTTATGTAAATCGGTTTCCTTATCCTTCTGACTAGGCTTTATCGGTACGATTTCCTTCGTAACCCCTGTACTATCTGATATTATTTCGCTCTGCTGTGCCTGTGCAATGTTTTGTATCACAATCTCTTCCACAGGATTGTAGTCAGGAACAATTTGAACTTCCTTGCCGCAATGCAGACAAAATAAATCGCTCTCCTTTAGTTCAGCACCGCATTTAGTGCAAACCATAATTTTTTCCTCATTTCTAAAAATTTAATGCTGATTCCACGCAATTATTCATTAACATCGCAATGGTCATCGGACCGACCCCACCCGGTACCGGAGTGATGGCGCTTACCTTATGAATGACTCCCTCATAGTCAACATCACCGCATAATTTATTGTTCTCATCACGGTGAATACCCACATCAATCACAACAGCGCCTTTCTTTACATAATCCGCTGTGATAAACTGAGGCTTGCCGATTGCCACAACCAAAATATCTGCCCGCCTTGCAACCTCTTTTAAATCCTTCGTCCTAGAATGGGCAATGGTGACGGTTCCGTTTTCAGCAAGCAGCAATAAGGACATCGGTTTCCCGACAATATTACTTCTTCCTATCACAACGCACTCTTTTCCTGCAATCTCAATGTTTGAACGCTTTAAAAGCTGGATAATTCCTGCCGGTGTGCAGGATACAAAACCTTTCTCTCCAATACACAAGGCACCCACATTTTGTGGATGGAAGCCGTCTACATCCTTTTCAGGAACGATAGCGTTTATAATTTTATCCTCTTTTATATGAGACGGCAATGGCAATTGAACCAAAATCCCGTTTACCACAGGATTGTCGTTTAAATCGTAAATCAGCTTTAAGAGCTCAGTCTCCGAAATGGTTTCCTCCAGCTCATAGGAAAGAGAATTGATTCCGATATAAGCACATGCCTTCTTCTTATTATTGACATAAACACTGGAGGCAGGGTCCTTTCCCACCTGAATAACTGCCAGTGAAATTTCTTTTCCCTCTTCCTTTAATGCTGAAACCTTCTCCTTCAGCTCATCCTTAATCTGCTGTGATATTAACTTTCCGTCAATGATTTGTGCCATTGTAGTTCGTCCTTTCCGTTTTGTCAAAGCGGATATTCGTAATCCGCTACGCTGCTTACTCATAACCTTATTACCACTTCGTGGTATTTCAGTAGGTGCCTGAGCACCTACTGAAACAAGCAATTTACACCCCCGCTTGAAGAAGCGGGGTCTTCCTTGATAAGATTAAAATAATCCTGTAATTACACCGTTTTCATCTACATCAATCCTGTTTGCCGCAGGTACCTTCGGAAGCCCCGGCATCGTCATAATGGCGCCTGTCAAAACAACGACAAAGCCTGCTCCTGCCGATACATATACATCCCTCACATGGATGTCAAACCCTGTCGGTCTTCCAAGCAAAGATGCATCATCCGATAAGGAATACTGATTTTTTGCCATACAAACCGGAAGATTTCCAAAGCCTAGCGCCTCAATACGCGCAAGCGCTTTGTTAGCCTGTGAATCATAGGTTACTTTATCTGCACCGTAAATTTCAACGGCAACCTTGCTTATTTTTTCCTTTAAGGACAGATTATCCTCGTAAATCGGCTTGAAATCACTCTGCTTTGTCTCCAATGTTTCAAGCACCTTCTTCGCAAGCTCAATGCCGCCCTCTCCGCCGTGCTCCCAAACCTTTGACAGGGCAAATTCACAACCCTTTTCTTCGCAAAATGCTTTGATATACTCATATTCTTTCTCCGTGTCAGTGACAAAAGAGTTTAGCGTCACAACAACCGGAACTTGATATTTTTGCAGATTCTCAATGTGTTTTTCTAAATTCACAATACCTTTTTTCAACGCTTCGAGATTCTCCTCTGATAAATCAGCCTTCGCGACACCGCCGTTATATTTTAAAGCACGAACGGTTGCCACCAAAACAACAGCATCCGGCTTTAAATCCGCTTTCCGGCATTTTATATCGAAGAACTTCTCCGCTCCTAAATCAGCTCCAAAGCCCGCCTCCGTCACAACGATATCTGCGAGCTTTAATGCGGTTCTCGTGGCTCTCACACTGTTGCAGCCGTGCGCAATATTCGCAAACGGTCCTCCGTGTATCAAAGCAGGTGTGTGCTCCAATGTCTGAATCAGATTCGGCTTCATCGCATCCTTTAACAATGCCGCCATTGCGCCTGTAGCCTGTAATTCGTTCGCTGTAACCGGCTCTCCCTTAATATTATATGCGACGATGATTCGTCCTAATCTCTCCTTTAAATCCTTCATATCCTCTGCGAGACATAGGATTGCCATAATCTCAGATGCCACCGTGATAACAAAGTGATCTTCTCTTACCACACCATCCATCTTATTTCCAAGACCGACTACAGTGTTTCTAAGGACGCGGTCATTCATATCGACACACCGCTTCCACACAACCTGTCTTGTGTCAATATTCAGTTCATTTCCTTGCTGGATATGGTTGTCCAACAATGCTGCAAGCAGATTATTGGCGGAGGTTATTGCATGAAAATCTCCCGTAAAATGAAGATTTAAATCCTCCATCGGCACAACCTGTGCATAACCGCCTCCGGCAGCGCCGCCCTTTACACCAAAGCATGGACCAAGAGATGGCTCACGAAGCGCAATAACCGCCTTTTTATTGAGCTTTCCAAGTGCCTGACCAAGTCCTACCGTGGTCGTTGTCTTTCCCTCTCCGGCAGGGGTAGGATTGATGGCTGTCACCAATACCAGCTTGCCGTCTTTGTTTCCTTTTATTTTATCCCATAAATCGTCCGACAATTTAGCCTTATATTTTCCGTATAGCTCCAAATCATCTTCCGCAATCTCTAATGTTTTGGCAACTTCCTTAATATGAATCATCTGTGCATCCTGTGCGATCTGTATATCTGTTTTCATATTCTTCCTCCTCTGAATTTAACAATCATCCTGAAATACTTTTACCACAGCTTATAAGCATTCGTCAATAAATTGTTCAAATTCTTCCATTGACATTAACACCTTACGAGGCTTTGTACCTTCCTCTTCCCCGACCACACCTGCGTCACAGAGCTGATCCATAATCCTTGCGGCTCTGTTAAAACCGACTTTAAATACACGCTGCAGCATTCCAATAGAAGCCTTATCCTTCTCAATAATAAACTTACCTGCTTCCTCAAAATAAGCATCCCTCTCTGCTCCGACGCTTCCTCCGTCAGCAGCAACCTGCGCGGAGGCGGTAATGGAGGATTCGATTTCCTTGCTGTACTCTGCAACTCCATGTTCCTTTGTTAAAAATTCTACAACATCGCTGACTTCTTTATCCGATACAAAAGCGCCTTGCACACGTGCCGGCTTTTGATAACCTTGCGGATAAAAGAGCATATCTCCCTTTCCAAGAAGCTTCTCCGCTCCGTTCATGTCGATAATGGTTCTGGAATCTACACCTGATGAAACAGCAAATGCAATTCTGGACGGCATATTTGCCTTAATCAAACCGGTAATGACATTTACACTCGGTCTCTGTGTCGCAATAATCAAATGAAGTCCGGCAGCTCTTGCCAGCTGTGCCAGTCGACAGATTGAATCCTCCACCTCTCCCGGTGCTACCATCATTAAATCAGCAAGCTCGTCCACGATAATAACGATTTGAGGAAGCTTTTCCGGCTTGCTCTCCTCGTCAATATCCTCTATGGATTTAATTTTTTCATTATAGCCCTTTAAGTCTCTCACGTTAAAATCCGCAAACTTCTTATAGCGCTCTGTCATCTCAGCAACTGCCCAGTTAAGCGCGCCCGCAGCCTTTTTCGGGTCCGTTACAACCGGAATGAACAGGTGGGGAATACCATTGTATACACTTAACTCCACGACCTTCGGATCAATCATAATCAGCTTGACATCATCCGGTTTTGCCTTATATAGAATACTCATAATCAGCGTATTGATACATACCGATTTACCGGAGCCTGTCGAACCGGCAATCAATAAATGAGGCATCTTTGCAATATCGGTCACAACAGTCTGCCCGCTTATATCTTTACCGGCTGCAAATGCGATATTGGAACTATGCTTTTTAAAATCATTGGACTCTAACAAATCACGAAGCATAACCGTACTGTTTTCCTTGTTTGGAACCTCAATTCCGACCGCTGCCTTACCCGGAATCGGTGCTTCAATTCGGATATCCGCCGCTGCCAAATTAAGCTTAATATCATCGGAAAGGCTCACGATTTTACTCACCTTCACGCCCATCTCAGGCTGTAATTCATAGCGGGTAACGGTAGGACCACAGCTTATGTTTGTCACATTGACACGGACTCCAAAATTTTGAAGTGTCTGCTGTAATTTTGCGGCGGTATCTCTTAAATGGCTGTCAGAATCACCGTTTCCTCTTGCTGCACCCTTCTTCAATAAATCAATCGGAGGAAATACATATTCCTTAATCGGCTCTTTCGCCGCAATTTGCTTTGATATTTCTTCCGTATGAAGCTTTGTCTCGGCACTGTCTGAAACTTTTTCCCTTTGTCTCTTAGGTGAATCCGCCGTTATCACAGCAGACAGCGCATCCTCCTCGAGCGCAGAACGGTTTTCATGTTCAAATCCCTGCTCAGTCTCCTCAAAGCCAGGTGCAGAGGCACGGAAAATAGGCGCCTCCCGTATTGCATTCTGATATAATGCCTCCTCTAAATCCAAGGAATCATCCACAGCACTTACTTCCGGCTGCTCCGGCAAAATCTCCTCTATAAACGGCTCACTTCTTGCAATTGTCGGATTTACATTTGTCTCCGGTATGAAATCCATTGTAATCTCATGAATATCCTCTTTCGCCGCTTTTTTACCCTTTTTAATAGAGGTGTCTACGCTGACCCCCTCTATTTTCTTGTCAATACGTCTGTTTTCTGTCTCAAGCTTTCTTTGCTGTGCCCGCTCCTTACGTCTTTCATTACCTGCGACCGCAGTTGTCTTAGCCGTGGAATACATCTTATCACTGCTTTTCTTCACGACCTTTAAGAAGGAACGCTCTGTGATAACCACAAGTGAGATGATGATTAGTGTAATATCAATTACATAAGCTCCTACCACACCAAATGCCATAGAAAAGAGCTTGCTAAGTCCCCCGCCGATTACACCGCCGGCACCCTTATGTATGGACGAAAACTCATAAAACTCCTTGATGGTGCTCGTCTGCTCATATGCTTTGCTGATTAGCTGCGCCAATGCACACAGAAGTAAAAATAATATAATTCCGCTGATTACCTTTATCACAACTCTGGCATTGTCCTTGTTGGAGATAAATAAAGCACAGCCAAAAAATAAAATAAAAGGAAGCACATATGCCATCAATCCAAAGATACCAAAGGCAACACTGCTGATAGAATTCCCTACAATTCCTCCTATCCCGAAGTTACTTAATAACAGAATAAGGGAAAACGCCAAAATCAATAACAGTACCACCTCTGCCCTTAAAAAGCTGTTATCCTGCTGTACATCCTTCTTCGTCTTTCCTTTGGTGCGTCCTTTTGCCGACGTCGCTTTTGTCTTTCGTGATGTACTTGTCTTCTTGTTGCTGCTTGCACTCATTACACTGCCTCCCATGTTCCTCTTCTTATAACATTACAAAATATCCGGCACTTGTCAAAATACCTGCTAAAATACAGTAAACCGCAAATACCTTAAATTTTTTCTTTCTTACCACAACAAGCATGGTTTTAATACATATGTAACCAACAACCGCAGCTACTACAGAGCCTGCGACATAGTTGATAATTTCGCCCGAGCGAAATGTCATGCTGGAAACATCCTTTAGCTCCAACAGCACTGCTCCAAGTATCGCCGGAATGGACATGATAAAGGAATATTTTACCGCAAACCGTTTATCAAACCCACTGATTAAACAAGCTGTAATCGTCGTACCCGAGCGAGAAATACCCGGCAAGGTCGCAATTCCCTGACAAATACCGATGATAAATGCATTGTTGTAGGAGACATGCTTCGGCGTCTTCGTTCCGTCATTGTAGCGGTCTGCAATAAAAAGCAAAATTCCCGTTATAATCAGACATACACCCGGAACAATGAGGATGCCGGAAACCGTCTCAATCAAATCCTTTGCCGCATAACCGATGATGCCGGTCGGTATCGTTGACACGATGATCAGCATAACAAACTTTCGGTATGCATTTCGGACGATTTCCCGATAAGGCTCGTCCTCCCTATGTATTTTATTCGTAATAAAAATTTTTATATTGCAAATACAGTCAAATAGAATGGCAAAGCCCTCTATGACCAATCGCTTAATATCCTTAAAATAAACAACAAACACAGCCGCCAGCGTTCCCAAATGCAACAGAACATCAAACAGCATGCCGGTCTCTAAATCAATCTGAAACAGCTCTTTAAAAATTGCCAGATGCCCCGAACTACTCACCGGCAAAAATTCCGTAACTCCCTGTATAATCCCCATCAAAATCGCTTGAAAAAGTGACATTATCTTTCCTCCTAAGTGTCCCTATCAACTCATCTTATGTTGTCATTATCCTTTATTATAACATTTTCCGTTAAACTTGTCATTACCTATTGACATCTTCCACTTGCATTCGTGCGCATAAATAGTTTTTAATATTAGTCAAGACCACCGGCTTAGCCGGTGGCTTGCTCTGACCCTGTAAGGGTCTATTCCCTGCTTGCGCCCGGAGGCGCCTGATGGTTTTGCCAACCGCACTTCCTTCTCAGGCAGCCCTAAAGGGCCTTTTTTATTGCCTCCTTACTCCTGCAAGCTCCTTGAGCCTTTCATTATAGCTTTATTCCCTAGCTTCCCTTTCAGGGACTACTTCTTGCTTTTTTGTACTGGCTCACCCGTGAACGGGTCTATATATTCATTCAATGTCATTTGATCCGATTCATGATCTTCTTTCAATTGATTTGCAATATATTCTTGTATCTTCTTTGTATTTTTTCCTACCGTATCTACATAATATCCTCTACACCAAAAATGGCGATTTCCATACTTATATTTTAGATTAGCATGTCTTTCAAATATCATCAGTGAACTTTTTCCTTTTAGATATCCCATTATTTCAGACACACTATATTTGGGTGGTATTCTAACTAACATGTGAATATGATCCACACAACATTCTGCTTCCATTATCTCTATTCCTTTACGCTTACATAATGTACTTAATATTTGAGCAATATCTGCTTTAATTTTTCCATATACTATCTGTCTTCTGTATTTTGGTGCAAATACCAAATGATACTTGCATTCCCATTTAGTATGGGCTAAACTATTCATATCCATTTTGGATACCTCCTATGTCTTTTTTGTGGTTGGCTAAACCCGCAATTATTATAACATAGGAGGTTTTTTGCTTGAAGCTAAAGCAAAACCGTGGGACCACCGGCATAGCCGGAGGTTTATTTTTTCTGTTTATACAAAAATATAGCCGGGAAACCTTCGGTCTCCCAGCTATCCTTTTTACTCCAGCTTTTCCTCTTCTTTACTCTCTTCCGTACCCTTCTCTTCTCCAATCATAAGATAAAGCTTTTTTAAAGCATCCTTGATGCCGCCAACCTCATCAATCAGACCTTCCTCAACGGCTTCTCCTCCCACCAGAATCGTTCCGACATCCTTTGTGAGAATTCCGGTCTCCATCATAAGCTTCTCCAGTCTCTCTGCCTCAATTTTACAGTGGTCGGCAATGAATTTTAATATTCTGTCCTGAATAATCTTAAAATAGTCAAACGTCTGCGGAACTCCGATAACCAGACCATTTACCCGAACAGGATGAATAATCATCGTGCCGCTTGGAACAATAAAGGAATAATCAGTTGCAACTGCAAGCGGAACTCCGATGGAATGGCTGCCTCCCAAAACAAGAGACACGGTTGGTTTGCTCAGTGAGGCTATCATCTCAGCGATTGCAAGACCACTTTCTACGTCACCGCCTACTGTATTTATGATGATAAGAACACCGTCCACCTCATCACTGTCCTCAATGGATGCCATATTAGGCAGTACATGCTCGTATTTTGTTGTCTTTGTGTTTGGTGGAAGGCACTCATGTCCTTCAATTTCACCGATAATGCTAAGCAGATGAATTTTATAATTGCTTTTATTTTTATCTAATGTAATTTGGCCTGTTGCTTTTATTTTCTCGTCCTTCTTTTCCTGAACCTCTTCCTTTACCTTTTCCTTCTCGTTTTCATTTTCATTCTTTCCCATAAAGAAATCCTCCATATCCGTTAAGAGGCAAATTTTCCTTTGCCTCATTACCTTTATTATGGAGGATTCTCATTATTTTATACAAAATTTAATTCCTTTTTATCTGACAACTGCTTTCGCCTTCCACTTGCCTGACAGATAGCGGATAACGGTAACGGTACATGCCGAGCCCCATGAAAGCGGAATGGCAAGCCATAAACCTGTGGAGCCTAAATAGTGGATTAATAGATAGGAAAGGCTTACTCTTGTGGAGAGTTCAACCAAGCCTGCCGCCATCGACGCATTAACATCTCCTGCACCACGGATTACGTTTAAAAATGTTTGCATGATTCCTGCAATAATATATGCAACACAAACAATTTGCAAATACTCAGAACCGATTAAAATTGCCTCATAAGCTTCCTCTTTATCAAGGAATAGGCTAAGAAGCTGCACACGGAAAATGACAATGAAGCCTGCAACAACAATACAGCCTGTCACCATAATTGCAAGAACCTGTTTGAGTGCCTTCTTGATACGGTCGATGTTTCCGCCGCCAATGTTTTGCCCTGTGAATATGGACATTGCCGTTCCGACCGATACAATCGGCTGAATCGCAATACTGTCAATCTTACTTGCGGCAGTATAAGCCGCCATCGTTATTTCTCCGCAGGAGTTTACAAGACTTTGCACACTCATATTTCCGATGGCAATCAGAGAGCTTTGCAATGCGGTAGGTACGCCTAACTGGGCAATCTTCTTCACCAAATCTCCATGCCATTGTATCTCATCCTTTTGAATATGCAAAATCGGGTGTTTTTTTACAATGATAAAAATACAAAAAACTGCTGAGCAAATCTGCGCAATCAAGGTTGCAACTGCCACCCCTGCAACACCCCAGTGGAATACCACAACAAAAAGTAAATCCAGAGCCACGTTTACAAGGGAAGCAAATATAAGGGAAAACAGAGGCGTTTTAGAGTCTCCTATGCTTCTTAAAACCGCCGAGCACATATTATAAATCGCCATCGCAAGCACTCCGGCGAAGAAAATGCGCATAAATAACACGGCATCTTCAATAATGACCTCCGGCGTATGCAAAAAGGTGAGAATTGACCTTGACGCTGCGACACCTACAATGGAGGTGATAACCCCTACGATAAGTATGATATGTATCAGGGACACAATCGCTTTTCGCATGGTCTTTAAATCCTCATGCCCAAAATACTGGGCAATGATAATGGACGCACCATTTGTGAGTCCCATCATAAGGGAAATGAGTAAAAAGTTAGTAGATCCTGAAGAGCCTACGGCAGCGAGGGCATTTGCACCTACAAAACGTCCCACCACAATAGCATCTATCAGGTTGTAAAACTGTTGAAATATATTTCCTAACACCATGGGACCTGCAAAGGATAAAATAAGCTTCGCAGGATTCCCTTCATTCATATTTTTTGCCATATTATTTTATCTTCTCTATCGCCTGTTCTAAGTCTTCAATAATGTCGTCTACGTTTTCAATTCCTACAGATAAACGGATTAAATCCGGTGCAACACCAGACTCCATAAGCTGCTCATCCGTCATCTGACGGTGTGTGTGGCTTGCCGGATGTAAAACAGAGGTTCTGGCATCGGCAACATGAGTTACAATCGCCACCAGCTCCAAAGAATCCATCATTTTACCGGAAGCCTCTCTTCCGCCTTTTAAGCCAAAGGAAATAACACCGCAAATACCATTTGGCATATATTTTTGTGCCATTTCGTAATATTTATTATCCGGAAGTCCTGCATAATTTACCCATGCAACCGCTTCATGCTGTTTCAGATACTCTGCCACTCTTTGAGCGTTCTCACAATGTCTTGGAACTCTCAGATGCAAGGTTTCCAGCCCCAAATTTAATAAAAATGCATTTTGCGGAGAAGCAATCGCTCCTAAGTCACGCATAAGCTGGGAGGTTGCCTTTGTGATATAGGCGCCCTTTCCGAATTTTTCTGCATAGACAATCCCGTGATAAGATTCATCCGGTGTTGTCAGACCCGGAAATTTATCCGCATGGGCGAGCCAGTCAAAATTGCCGCTGTCAACGATACAGCCGCCTACGCTGACTGCATGTCCGTCCATATATTTGCTTGTGGAATGTGTCACAATATCTGCTCCCCACTCGAAAGGTCTGCAATTAATCGGAGTCGCAAACGTATTATCAATGATGAGCGGCACTCCGTGGCTGTGCGCTGCCGTCGCAAATTTTTCAATATCCAGCACAACCAGTGTCGGGTTGGAAACTGACTCTGCAAAAACTGCCTTAGTATTTTCTTTAAATGCCTTGTTAAGCTCTTCCAGAGAGGAATCCGGATCTACAAAGGTACATTCGATACCGCATTTTTTCAGTGTTGTACCAAGGAGGTTGAAGGTTCCGCCATATATGGTGGAGGAGCAGATCACATGGTCTCCCGCTTCACAAATATTAAATACAGCATAAAAGGTTGCGGACTGCCCGGAGGAGGTGAGCATAGCCGCATAACCGCCCTCTAATTCACATATTTTGCTTGCTACCGCATCATTGGTCGGATTTTGCAGGCGGGTATAAAAATAACCGCTTTCCTCCAAATCAAACAGCCTTCCCATCTGCTCGCTGGATTCATATTTGAAGGTGGTTGACTGATAAATCGGAAGCACCCTTGGTTCTCCATTTTTTGGTGTCCAGCCGGACTGAATGCATTTTGTCTCACGTCTGTAGTTCTCTTTCATTAAAAATGTCCTCCTTTTGGAAATGAAACGTTACTGCGAACGCCGCAGTAACAATTAACTTTACAATTTCCCTATCATCGCTGTTGCCGGTTGTATATTCTTTAAATATTTATCTATAATATAGGAAGTGTCCTCAAGACTCACCTTGTCAAGCTCCCAAAGCGTCTCGTCCAACGTGATGATACGATTAAATTGAAGAATTGACTTTGCATTATTCTCCATTCTGCACTGGGTACTTTCCACATTGATAATCAGTTCGGTTTTTAATTCTTCCCTTGCATTATTAAGCTCTTCCACGGAAAATTTATTTTTCACAAACTCGTCTATTGTCTCATAAACTCTATCCAAAACGTCCGTTATCAGCCCCGGATTCATCGCCGCATAAATCTGGAATAAGCCGCATTTATCGTAAGAGCTTTCATAGGAATAAATGGAGTAGACCATCCCTTCCTCCTCACGAATTTTCTGAAACAATCTGGAATTGACACTTCCTCCAAGAACGGAATTGACAATGTAAAACGGATACCTCTCCTCGGACAGTGAGGTTATTGCATTATATGCCACATTTAAGTGTGCCTGTTCCGTATCCTTATTCTTCTTATAATCGCACCTCACAAAATCAGGCGTAATAAGAGGACTCGTGTTTCCTTTTGCCGGAATTTTACCAAAGAATCTCTCAAGCTTATCCGCCAGCCAGCTTTGTTCAAAGCTTCCTGCAACGGATATCACAATGTTTTCACCTGTATAATAATTCTCCTTAAATGAGATAATCTGCTCTCTTGTAAAGCTTTTTACCGTATCTTTGTCACCTGAGATAATATAGCCATGCGGATTGTCCTTCCAGACATATTGCTGTAATACCTCATGCACCATATCCTCCGGCGAATCCTCATACATATCAATCTCATCCAAAATAACGCTCTTTTCCTTTTCAATATCCTCTTTCGTGATAGTGGAATGAAGGAGCATGTCGCTTAAAAGCTCAATTCCGGCTTCCAGATGCTTGTCCAGTGTCCTTATGTAATAGGAGGTGTATTCCTTGCTTGTAAAAGCATTGATATTTCCTCCAAGACTTGTCGTGATGTCTGCGATATCCTTCGCGCTCTTTGTCGTCGTCCCCTTAAACATCATATGTTCAATCACATGGGAAATTCCGTTTAGCTTCGGTGTCTCGTATGCGGAGCCTGCCTTTATCCATATTCCTAATGACACCGATTTTAAATATGGTATCGGCTCACATACCACTCTGATTTGATTTGATAGGGTAAAACAATTAATCATGCAGTAATTCCTTCCAACCGTTTTCTTTTTTAATCACATAGGGAAGTTCGAAAAACTTTCCTATGCTATGAAAAAGCGACCGAAGGCAAAGCCTACGGTCCCTTTCATTAATGGCAATACTCCTTCTGTAAATCCCTTACCATTTTATAATAAACTTCTTTACATTCGAGATTTTTATCCTCTTCAATCAGTTTGATGCAAGGATTCAAATAATTTTCCCAGACTGATTTATAAATTTCGCCGGAATTGGACATTTTATTAATGCGTTTTACGATTGTCGGCGCAATATTATAATATTCGCTGATTACTTCTTCCCCATCCTCCTGTTTCAAAAGGAAATGGTCACGGTACTGTCTGAGCAGAACAAGCTCATAGCAGTCATCCTCTTTGCCAAGCGTCTCACAGACAGCAGTTGTGATATAGCAAAGCTTCTTTCGAAAGCCACTGTTAATACTGTTAAAATCTGATTTTCCAACATTGGTTTTTGGAAATTTATTTTTCCATTCCTCCAATATTTTATCTGCCAGTTCTTCCAATGAACGATCTTTATATTCCAATATAACCGGAATAATATAAACGGCAAGACTCAGATTGTAGTCCATCAGCTTTTGCTCTCTTGCACCCTTTTTCGCAACCGCATTGATGTTCGAAGCAGCCTGATTAACAAATTCTGATGCAATCTTTTGCAGCGTCTCCCCCTCATCGGAGGCATAATATATCGTCTGCCATACCTCATTGAGCATGTCCTCATTTTCCTCGCACAAGCTTCTGAAGTATGGTTCATAATGTTCTTTTTTGAAAGCAAATAACGGGTTCTCCATACTGGTTAAAAACTTCGGAAAATCATTTATTGCTCGTTCTAAGTACTTCTCATAATCTTCTGGCTTTGCATGAGGCTTGGAAACTACGTCCTTATCCTCACCGCCTAATATATCTGAAACCTGAAGTGTCTCCCCGCAGTACATACAAATAATACTATCCCTATCCTGGGGAACCTGAAGTACACCATTACATTTTGGGCATTTCCCTTCTTTAAAGTCCATGTTTCCCTCCACTGCTTCCTATTCGTCCCAGTTATGATACACTGCTTGAACGTCATCATCGGCGTCTAATAAATCCAAGGTTTTCTGAAGATTTGCAACAGCCGCCTCATCCGTAAGCTCTACCCAAGTCTGCGGAATCATCGTCACATCAGCTTCCACCATCGGAATTCCTGCTTCCTCCAAGGCCTGTCTTACCTGTGAAAAATCCTCCGGTACAGTTGTAATCTCATAGCTGTCGTCCTCTTCGTTGAAATCTTCCGCTCCCGCATCCAGAGCAATCATCATCAGCTCATCTGCATCCATGCTGCATTCCTCTTTGTCGATAATAATTTGACCCTTTTTATCAAACATAAAGGATACGCAGCCCTGTGTTCCGATGCTTCCTTTTCCTTTTGTAAAAGCACTTCTCACGTTTGCTGCAGTTCTGTTTTTATTGTCCGTCAGCGCATCTACGATAACAGCAGTTCCGTTTGGACCGTAGCCTTCATAGGTTACAACCTCATAATTAACGGAATTGATATCGCCTGCCGCCTTCTTAATTCCTCTGTCAATCGTGTCATTTGGCATGTTATTGGCTTTTGCCTTTGCCACAATGTCGCGAAGTCTGCTGTTATTATTGATATCCGCTCCGCCCTCTTTAACGGCTACCGCAATCTCTCTTCCTATAATGGTAAATATTTTTCCCTTTGCCGCATCATTCTTCTCTTTTTTATGTTTAATATTCGCAAACTTTGAATGTCCTGACATGAACATAACTCCTTTTCAATGTATAATTCATAATTGTAATTCTTTTTAAGCACAGAAATGCCAACAAAGGTTGACACTCTGCTTTATTTTAACACTGAATTAACATGATTTCAAGAAGAATATTACAAACTATGGTAATCCGTATCTCACTAACTTCCTTATGTACTCAGTTCAAGACTTACCAGTAATGCTTTATCTACTTTTTCAAGTATCTCGCTGTCCAGATGACAAACCTTATCTTTCAGCCTTTTTTTGTCTATTGTCCGAAGCTGTTCCAGCAGGATAACGGAATCCTTTACAATAGCATATCTCTTGGAATCTATTTCAACATGAGTCGGCAGCTTTGCTTTATTCATTTTAGAAGTTATCGCTGCACAGATTACAGTTGGACTGTGCTTGTTGCCCACATCATTCTGAATAATCAAAACAGGTCTTATTCCGCCCTGCTCCGAGCCTATTACGGGTCTTAAATCCGCATAAAAAATATCTCCTCTTTTAATAATCACTTTTCTTCACACTCCGATGATTGTAGTTTATGTACCGCTACTTTTATTATTGACTGTTTCATCAGACGTATTCCAAAACGTAATTATTTTTTGTCGACCTTATTCGTGAAAATAATCCTTCGTCGCCACTATTTTGTTATCCTTCCAAAATACTCTCGGCACTCTCTTTCCTATATCACATACAAATTCATAGTTAAAACGCCCCGACAGACTGCTCATGTCCTCCACGGCAATAAAATCGTCCCCGCTTCTTCCAATTAAGACAGCCTCATCCCCCGGCTGCACATCTTCGATATCCGTCACATCCACCATAAACTGATCCATACAGACTCTTCCAAGCACTGGTGCTCTCTGTCCCTTGATTAAAACCCATCCTTTGTTGGACAGACTTCGCGGATAGCCATCTGCATAGCCGACCGGTATCGTTGCCACCTTTGTAATCCTATCGGTCTTGCAAATCCAACCATAGCTTACTCCGCTGCCTTCCGGTATCTCCTTGATATGAACGATATGGCTCTTTATCTCCATAACCGGCTGCAGCTTCACATTTTCCTTTATAACCTCGTCGGAAGGATACAGGCCGTAAATAATAATACCCGCTCTCACCGCGTCCATATTTGCCTCCTTTATGTCGACAATGCCGGCGCTGTTTGAGCAGTGCTTTAACGGAATTTTAACACCCGCCTTCTCGATTTCTTCGACAAAGCTTTTATATAAGGAAAGCTGCATGTTTGCCGCTGTCTTATCTCGCTCATCTGCCTTGGCAAAATGAGTGAAAGCCGCTCTTATTTCTATATTCGGAAGCTGGCTGATTTCCTTTATAATTGACAAACTTTCTTCTTCGCACTGAAAGCCAATCCGGCGCATACCGGTATCCAGCTTAATATGAATTTTTGCGTTTTTATTCAGCTTTTGTGCAGCCTTAGAAAGCTCCTTTGCCATCTCAAGCGTAAATACAGTAAACTCAACATCCTGCTCAATCAATTTTGGGTAATGCTCACAGAATACAAACCCCAGTATCAGAACAGGCTTTTTTATCTTGTTATTTCTCAATACAAGTGCCTCTTCCGCCGTTGCTACGGCAAAGCCCCATATATAATCATAATCCTCTATCAAATGCGCAATCTGCACGGCACCGTGTCCGTAGCCATCCGCCTTAATCACTGCAATAATCTGTGTCTCTTCTGCAATATTCGCTTTCATTTGTTTTATATTGTGTGCCACGGCATCTAAATTTATCGCCGCATACACTCTTTTATACTGATCCATGTTTCCCTCCGTCCGTGCGTTAAGCTTCGCTTTTATTCCGACGTAACATTGCTTATCATCTCTGCAATATCCCTTGCAAGCATACTGTATGTTCCCAGCCTTTTTGCCGCTTCATCCCCTGCCGCTGCATGAATATAAACACCGAGAGTCGCTCCGTCAAAAGGTGCCATCCCCTGTGCCAAAAGCCCTGCGATGATTCCTGATAAAATATCGCCGGAGCCTGCCTTTGCCATGCCATTGTTACCGTTTTGATTAATATATACCTTTTTCTCATAATCTGCAACCACTGTTCTTGCATCTTTTAAAACACATACCAATTTATGCTTCTTGGCAAAGGAAACTGCAGTACCGATTAAATCCTCTTTTATCTCTTCTATTTCGCTTTTACAGATGACCGACATCTCTTTTAAATGCGGTGTTATCACAATATCCTTTAAATTTTCTTCCCATAATTTACTATCTAAAGCCAAAAGATTGATTCCGTCAGCATCTATGATAAGAGGACATTTCTTTCTTTTTAGCACTGTTTCCATCAGCTTCCTTGATGGCTCACCTGTTCCGAGCCCGGGCCCGATATCAATGACGTTTGCCCATGACACTGCCTTTTCAATCTCTACCAAATCCAGATTTTTCGAATCATAGGTAGTCAAAATTGCCTCCGGAATAAGCGTCTGCAATATTTCCCTGTTTTCCTCGGGTATCAGAAGTCTAACCAGCCCGCATCCCGTTTTATAAGCTGAAATTGCCGCCAAATATGCCGCCCCCGCCATATTGATGCCTCCGGCGATAATCAGTGCCTTTCCATAGGTTCCCTTGTTGGAATACGGCGTTCTTGCCGGCAGCCTGCATGAATCTGTCTTATCATAGGAAAAAGCAAAGTCAGAGTTTAGAGGCGGATAGATACCGATGTCACACACTGCTGTTTCGCCGCAATATCCTGCACCTGGATAGAGAACATGCCCTATCTTTTTAAAGGCGATGGCAACAGTCAAATCCGCTTTCACAGCACAGCCCATAGCCTTACCTGTATCGGCTGATATACCTGACGGAATATCAACCGCAACCTTATATCCGTCTGCCTTGTTTATATTTTCAATGGCGTCTCGGTAGACACCTGTTATTTCTCTTGTCAGCCCAATTCCAAATACAGCGTCTATTATCACATTATATTCAGAATTTCCAAAGGTGTTATATATTTTAAAATTATATTTTCTTGCAATTTGAAGCTGCCTTTTTGTCTCAACACTTGCCTTTTCTTCCTCTCCTACAAAGACAATTCGAACCGTTTTTCCCTGCAACGCAAGAATTCTTCCTATAGCAATCCCATCACCGCCGTTATTTCCGCTTCCGCAGACGACAAGCACACTCTCAAAATCACCACAATTCTTTTTCATCTCAGCAATTACCCCGAGAGCCGCTTTTTCCATCAAAACAGCCGAGGGAATTCCGATTTTCTCTATCGTATCAGAATCAAGTTTTTTCATTTCATTACTGGTGAGTAAATATTCCATTCAAATACCTCCTTCTGATTCTCCGGCATTGTTCAGCCTTTGCAGTTATAGCGCTTCCCCAATGACATATGCAATTGCATAATCCTTTGTGTTGGAAATACTGATATGAAGTTTGTTAATCCCCTGCTTTTTTGCAAGCTTTGACGCATTGCCGTAAAGGTTTACATAAGGTTTTCCAAGCTCGTCGCGCAAAACCTCAATATCTGTCAGCTTAAAGCCGCGAAAGCCTGTACCAAACACCTTTGCTACTGCTTCCTTTACCGCAAAATTACCGGCGGCACGCACGCCATTGTCTCCGATTAACTCTCTTTCCCTCTCTGTAAAACAACGCATAAAGAAAGCCTCTTTTTCACAGGCTTTCTTTATGCGTTGCACTTCTATTATATCTGTTCCGATTCCTATTATCATTCTTCTGTCGGAGCCTCTTCGTGATATAAATCAAAAACATTCAAAACCTCAAAGCCTAAAATGTCATGCATATAAGAATAGATTCGATTTATTTCATCCTTGATATCCTGCTTCATTCCCACATTTTCTTTTAGCTTTTCCCGAACATCCTCTATCCATGCATCAATTGCTTCAATGTGCTTTTTATCTTCCTTCATCGCATTGTAGCAAACTCTCATTCCTTCTATTAAAAGTGTCCGGTTCACCATATCAATTTCAATGGGCAGTTGTTCCAGTTCTTGTTCACCGCTTGTTATTTTGTTATTTAAATCTTTAATCAGCTTCTGGCTTGCATCTAGCTTTTTGTTTTTTAAATCACTGATACTCTCGTCCTCATTCGGATCCATATTTTCCAATATTTTATCCATCAAGGTTTTTTTGGCGCTTTCCATTTCCTTGAGCTCATTATAAAGCTGTCCCTGACGCCGAATCAGTTTATTTAACTTTTTCTCCAAGCTTGTCATTGTGAAGGTTCTCAACTCCTTGTCGAATAGCTCGTACCATTTATTATCCAATGTGACAAGAGGTACTTTTTTACCCTTCAAGGCCTCCTCAAATTTCTCTAAGTTTCTCTCCCTATCCTTCACTCCAAATATCCTCACTTCTTTATCTGATGTTAAACAAAACGGTTTTCTTGCCTATTTACCGTTTGGATGCTCCTTCTCATAACGGGTGATGTTATAAGACAGTCTCATCAAACTCTCTGACAAATGTACATTCTCAATCAGCACATCTTCAGGAAGATTTAAGTCGGTATGTGCAAAATTCCAAATAGCCTTCACTCCGCATTTTACTAACAGTTCAGCCATCTCCGGAGCCTTCATCTTCGGGATAGTGAGGGCAGCTATCTGAATATCATTTTCCTTGACAAACTGCTCCAGCTCATCAACCATACGTATTTCAATGCCTCTCACCGTAACGCCCTGAAGTCTTGGATTTACATCAAAGATGCCCTTGATGATAAAACCTCTCTTCTCGAATGCGCCGTAATTGGCAATCGCCTGTCCTAAATTACCTGCACCGATGATGATGACATTGTGGTTTTTATCCACGCCTAAGATTTTACCAATCTCCGTATGAAGGTGCTTTACATTATATCCATAGCCTTGCTGGCCAAAGCCACCAAAATTATTTAAATCCTGTCTTATCTGTGAAGCCGTAACCTTCATCTTTGAACTTAATTCATTCGAAGATATTCTCTCCACTCCGCTTTCTAATAGTTCACCCAAATATCTGTAATATCTAGGCAATCTTTTAATGACCGCTTTTGAAATCTCTTTTTCTTCCACGGGTTCTTCCTCCTATCTAACATATACAAACATACTTTTATTATATAGAAGTGATAAAAAGATGTCAATCTTTTGTTATTATTCTAACAATTTCCATAAAGTTTTTTGTATTTTATCGTGTTATAATCTAATTGTAGTAAAAAATGTGAGCGTTGCTCACTTTTTGCGCCCGAGCGAGCCCGGAAGCAACAACTTCCACTCTGCGAGGTACGCATAAAAATATAATCCATAATGAAAGGAATCATTTTTATGTCATATATTGATTTGCATGTCCATTCTAACGCTTCTGACGGCACCTATACGCCAAAAGAGCTGGTGGACTATGCCACAAAAAAACAATTATCCGCCTTCGCGCTGACAGACCACGATACCGTTGCCGGTGTCAAAGAAGCCATTGATGCCGCGGCAGGCTCAAAACTTCAGGTAATTCCCGGCGTAGAGCTGTCAACCTCCTACAAGGGACGCGATGTTCATATTTTAGGACTATTTATTGATTATACTAGCGAAGCTCTTATAAATCAACTAAATGAGCTAAACAATCTGAGAAAACAGCGAAATGAAAAGATGTGTGAGCTGCTTTTTCTGCAAGGTTTTGACATTTCTCTAAAAAGAATGGAGGAAAAATTCGGCGATACGGTAATCACAAGAGCACATTTTGCCCGATATTTATTTGATAAGGGCTATATTTCTTCCTTGAGTGAGGGGTTCGAAAAATATTTAAACAAGGGCTGCTGCTGTTATATTCCGAAGGTAAAAATTCCGCCGGAAAAAGCGCTTGAAATTATATCAAACGCTAAGGGTATTTCTGTTCTTGCCCATCCTCTTCTGTACCGTTTTTCAATGGAGGAGCTGGAGGAATTGATTATTTTTCTCAAAAAGGCAGGACTTGTAGGAATAGAGGCCATCTATTCCTTAAACAAAGACGACGATGAAAAAAACATGCTCTCCCTTGCAAAAAAATATAATTTAAAGGTCACGGGAGGCTCTGATTTTCACGGCAGCAACAAGCCTGACATAGACCTTGGCGTCGGAAAGGGAAATCTGCGCATTCCATCTTCCCTTTTATTTCCCTTTTCTCTACTATGATAGGAAATTCGAAGTAATTTCCTATCATAGTAGAATATCATGCGCACGAATGCAAGCGGAAGATGTCACTGCGTGGCTGCATTCGGCGCAAAAGGCACTTTGTGCCAAGATGCTCACCTTATATTTTTTTAAAAATCTTATGCTCTCTCAACGGATTAATTTTGGCTTGCGCTATTGCGATGAACAGACCGGATAGCACAAGCTGAATTACCATGCTGATTCCAATCCAGTATTTTACAATCAAATCATTATCATAATTTCCAAACTTATTGCAGATGGACAAAATTCCGTCCGCATTGCCTGCCTGTCCGCTGATTAAACCGGAGAATGTAACAACCGGATTGATCAGTAAAATATAAACGAACCCCTGAATGTCTGATACAGCACCTTCCACGCCTAAGTTTCTCGCCTGCTCAATGGAATAATAACCCTGCACGGCAAGGTATGTTCCGATAAACATAAAAATAAGTGTTCCGTAGGTCATGACGGTCGCCGTTGTCGTTTTTTTAAACAAAGCTGAATAAAGCAGCCCTACCGTTCCTATAAAAATCGCCTCCACCAAAAGAAGCACAATCAAAATCCCCAAATCCACCAGCTTGATACCGCCAAACACAAACACAATCGATACAACAGGCAGACTTGTAAATGCAAGCAAAAGTACAATACTTAAGGAACTTTGCAATTTTCCCACAATAATCTGCCAGGGCTTCATCTGCGTGGAGAGCAAAATATCAAGTGTCTGCCTCTCCCGTTCACCGGAAATTGCACCGGCAGTCAGCCCCGGAATAATAAGTAGCAGCATTCCAAACTGAATATATGCCATAATGATATAAATCTGAATCATATTTGTGTATTCGACAGAACCTGTATAACCGGATGTATATAGCATTTCATAAAAGATTATCATCGCGACAACCGCAAGAATTAAATTATACACCAGTATAACCCAAGATAATTTAATTGTTCTCTCAAACATGCGAAGTTCTTTTTCAAAAACCGGATTCAATTTCACTCAAAATCACTTCCTTTTTCAATAATTTTCAAAAACAAGGATTCCAGATTACTCTGTTCCCTTCGAAATGCTACGACAAGTACATTGTGTTCAATCAAATCCTTCAAAAGCTTTGCTTCATCTTCTTTTCTTCCGATAAAAGTTAACATAATATTGTTACCGTCAACCGATACAGTTCGCACATATTTGTTTTTCTTTAAAATGGCAACTGCCTCATTGATATCGCTTATCACATGTATCAAAAGCGGGTTGGAGGAATCCACCTGGAATAAAATTTCTTCAATATTCCCGCTCATGATCGCCTTGCCCTTCTCCATGATACAGATGCTCTGGCACATCTCTGACAGCTCCGTCAGAATATGGGAGCTGATAATAATTGTTTTTCCGGTCTCACTCAAGTGCTTCAGTATAAATTTAAGCTGATGTCTCGTATGCGGGTCCAGTCCGGAAGCCGGCTCATCCAGGATTAGTATATCCGGATTATGCACGAGTGTACGGGCAAGGCAAAGTCTCTGCTTCATTCCCCTTGACAATCCGTCCACGTAATCATCCGCCTTTTCCTGCAAATCTACGAGTTCCAAAAGCTCTTTTGCCCTTGCAATCGCAACATCATCCGTTATTCCATAGGCAGAGCTGTAAAACTGAAGATATTCCATCACGGTCAAGTTGTCATAGACCCCAAAGAAATCCGGCATGTAGCCGATTGTCTTTTTCAGCTTTGTCGTATCTTTAAGAATGTTTTCTTCTCCAAAGGTAATCGTACCGGAGTCCGCCGCCAAAAGACCTGACATAATCTTCATAATCGTTGTCTTTCCGGCTCCGTTTGGACCTACAAAACCGTAGATTTCCCCTTCGTTTATGGAAAGGTTAAAGTCTTCCACCGCCTTAAATTTTCCGTAGGATTTTGAGAGATTTTCAATTTTTAGCATTATTTACCCTCCCTGTCGTGGATAAGGAAGGCAGCAATGCTTGTTTTCCTTCTTTGTCAAACGGCTCCACGTATTTGATGATAATTTCATTTCCTTCATTTAAATAAGGCTTTAATTCACTCTCCGTAAGCTTTTTTTCCGATAGCTCAAACGGGTCATACAGACCGCTGTTTCTATTATAAAAGTATACGTTTCCCGTAAAATTCTTGTAATACTCTTCATCATAATAGCTTAAATCATGGAAATAAAGACTGATATCGGATAAATCCCTTCCAAGATTGTAGGTCAATATCATTTCATCCGTGTACATGATATCGCCGGAGGAGCTGTATTCCTCGTTTTTAATCGGGACATAGGTCGTATAAAGATATCCGTCACTTGTATAATTTATCTTGACCGGAACCTCCACCATCGTCATGCCGTAAGCATCATAGGAGGAATCAAGCTGTATATCCAATTGATTTCGATCGGCTGTAAAGCCGATTAAATAAGCACATTTCGTATATACGCCAAAATTCTTTTCCAAATAAAAATCCAGGATTGCTTTCTTCTGGTTTTGCAGCGTATAGCCGTCCTTGATAAAGCCTTTTTTATCCATTTCGACTCCCGTAATTTCATTTGTCAATCCGTATTTAAATTTGGGATTGTAGGTATATACACTCATCTCTCCCAAGTCGATTGTCGAGCCAGCAGGAATCGTATCCAGAAAAATAATCTTGTTATATATAATGATCGCAGCATTTTCGATCACAGAATCAAGTCCGTTTGTAACGCTTCCGCTCACCTTATCCTCAAACACATTCATATCTACTTTGACAAGACTTTCCCCTTCAATATGCTCTGTTTTCTCTGCATAAAAGGTCTCTTTTGTAAAAGCCACATCATTTTGAACCGTTATCGTGCTCTCATTCTCACCCTTTGTAATGCCGACATTATAGTTCTCGACCTTCACAGATTTTTTCGGATCACTGTAATAGGTATAATCATAGAGCGGCTTTATGGAGTAATCTTTGTCTACATAGAGTTTGTAACCGTTGTTATAAGGTGCCCTGATATTAAAATAAACGCTGTTATCTACCGTGTTATCGTTGTATGTAACAATTTTAAAATAGTTGATAAACGGCGCCTTTAATCTCGTACTGCTTCCGAGTGCGATAATAATCGTCATAAACAAAAGCGAGCCTGCAATCTCACACATCCAGAAATATTTCCTTTTGTTCAGCTTTTTCAAAACAATATAAAGAAAAGGTCCAATTAAAATAAGATATAAAATTAATACAATTACATACACGCCAAAACTCGGCAGCTTTCCCATAAACACGTTACTCAGCGCATAGGTAATTGACCAGTTTGAATAGCTTGGATAGGAATAATTCATCTTTTTCAACTGGGCATCCGGTATCAGATTTTCCCATGAAACCTCGGAAGGAACGCCGGTTTTGCTTAAATTCACGAGATAACCGCCGTTTTTAATCCAATTGTAGATGACCTCCCGCTGTTCCTTAGTAAGCATGTCTAAATGCTCATCATCTGTGATAAGCACATTAAAGGTGTCTAGCCCGTATGTTTTAGATGGAATATCTTCATCCTCTAAGAGAACTGCCCGCAGGGTATAATCATTATACTGATAAAGTGCCGTGTTTTCAAAATAGCTCCTTATCTCTTCTACATCCGTCAAAATACCCGTGTATATATAATAGTAATAATTATCTACCTCAATCATAATATCTTTGGAAGCAATCACATTGTTATACTCATCATAAAGCAGAACTTTCAATCGGTTGACCTGATTCATAAAAGGAACGACCATAGAAATATCCTTAATTGTACCGGCGGCAATATCTGCCTCCTCCTCATACATATAATTTTTTTCCTTATAGCCGTTGGAAAACACCGTATCGACAAGAGAATTGGAGGAGGTGAGAGAATAAAGAAGAACCTGCACTCTTCCTTTGATTTCTTCTCCTTCATTTGTCACTGAAATAGTAATCGGCGTGTTTGAATCTGATTTTGCAATACTGTTATAGCCGTAGGTAAGCTCAATGGATACGTTGTCCGCAGCCTTTGCCGGCAAAGCCGGGTACGCCGCCAAAAAAATACATATGAAAGCAGAAAAAACTGCCCTGTTTATGTTCCTGTTTATCTTTGCGTATTTCATTCTCTACCCTCTCCATTTATGTCATATTTTAAAAAAGTGTGAGCTCTGCTTACACTTTGCGCCCGAGCGGGTTGCAAAGCAACTACTTCCACTCCGCGAGGTGCGCATACCATTTGTTCTATCACAGAAAATCCGAAGGACTTTCCTGTGATAAAGCAAATCGTGAGCTTTCATGCCCATTTAAGTGAAACGGAAGACAGACAGCAAAAGATGTCCCTTTTAAACTGCTTGTCACCTCAATGGTTCCGTTGTGCATTTCGACCACATTCTTTGCAATAGCAAGCCCCAGTCCTGTTCCGCCTGTATTTTCAGAACGTGACTGCTCCACCCGGTAAAATTTCTTAAACACATTGTCTAACTCATTGCTCGGAATTACTTTTCCGTAATTTATCACTTCGATTTTTACCATATCTGCACGCTCTTTGACATGAACCTTAATCAGTTTTCCGTCTGAGCCGTATTTAATCGCATTGCTGATCAGATTATCAAACAATCGGGCAAGCAAATCTCCGTCCGCCTCAATAAAAAAGTCTTTTTGCTCCGTTTCAAATTCGTATTCCAGATTATTTTCCTGAAAGCTTGGATAAAACTCATCCAGCAATTGCTCTATCAGTTTTACAATATTAATTGTACCTAACTTTATTGCAATCTTTCCGTGATTTAGCTTTGTGAAATCAAACAGATCATAAATCAGATTTTCCAAACGCTTTGATTTGTTGTAGACAATTTCAATATATTTTTCTCTTGTCTCCTCATCCAACTGCTGATTGCGCCGAAGCAGCTCTAAATAACCGGTAATGGAAGTAAGAGGAGTTCTAAGGTCATGTGCCACACTTGTGATAAGCTCATTTTTGCTTCTCTCCGTCTCCCTCTCCCGATCCATGATGACAAGCACTTCCCTTGTCATTTTGTTGATATTTCCAGCCAGTTTTTCGAATTCATCGTTTCCCTTTTCTTCAATTGTAAGATAGAGGTTTCCGTCGGAAATTTCCTCCACGGCATCCGAAATTTCCTTGATATAAGAAAACATATCGCTCATCATAATAAAAAAGCTCATCAAAAAAACGACAACACCGCAGACAATCAAAATACCGATGCGGATTTCAGGCACAATGCCATCTCTTCCGACCGCATAGCTTCGATAGCCGTGGGTTCTCAAAAAATCAACGAGCATTCTCATGTCAATAATGAGAAACAGCTCTACCGCCAATGTAATCGTACCACTCACGATAGTATATCCAATTATTTTTTTACGAAAGGAATTCAAAAAATTACTTTTCAATTTTGTAGCCTACCCCCCAAACGGTTGTAATAATCTTCTTATTTCTCGTATCCTCGTGAAGCTTTCCTCTCAATCTTCGGATGTGCACCATAACAGTGTTGTTTGCCTCATATACCTTTTCATTCCACACACGTTCAAAAATCTCATCCGTGCTGAATACCCTGCCCGGATTGGAAGCAAGTAAAAACAAGATATCAAACTCAATCGGCGTAAGCTTTATCTCCTCGCCAAATATTGACACCATATGATTATCCCTGTTAATCTGTAATCCGTTGATTGTGATATCACTCTCCAGTATTTCAACCGGTTTGCTCGGATTTAACTGAGTGTAACGCCTTAGCTGGGATTTTACTCTGGCTGTCAGCTCAAGCGGATTAAAAGGTTTTACGACATAATCGTCCGCTCCGGTGCTGAGTCCTAATATTTTATCCAAATCCGTAGATTTGGCGCTCAACATAATAATCGGAATATTATTCTTCTCTCTAATCAAGCGGCACATTTCAAGCCCGTCCATTCCCGGCATCATAATGTCTAAAAGAACAAGCTCAATCTTATTCTCCTCCAACAGATGCAATCCTTCTTCCGCACTATATGCCTTAAATACCTTGTATCCGTCACTTACTAAATATATTTCAACTAAATCTGCAATTTCTTTTTCATCATCTACTACCAAAATATTAATGTTTGACATTTTCTTCCACCTTTCGTGCTTGGTTTTCTTCCGATAAAACCTATTATCAGAAGAAAAATGCTTCTGATAATGCTCCAAAACTTCGTTTTCTCGCTAATTTATCGGGTAAAACCAAATACTCACTTCGTTCGTGCTTGGTTTTCTTCCGATAAAACTTATTATCAGAAGAAAAACGCTTCTGATAATGCTCCAAAACTTCGTTTCGTCGCTAATTTATCGGGTAAAACCAAATACTCACTCCGTTCGTGCTTGGTTTTCTTCCGATAAATTATATTACAATATTATCACAATTATTGTTAGAAATCATTAAAATTCCATTACAATATTCGAACGAGTTTTTGCCGGAATTATATGGTATACTAAAATCAGAACGTGTATGCAAAGGAGAATGACTTATGAATGCAACTAAAATTCTTTTTACAGATTTAGACGGTACCTTATTAAATGATGAAAGAAAAATTTCCTATCAAAATAAACAGGCAATCCAAAAAGCTCTGGATATGGGGCATAAGATTGTGATTACGACTGGACGTCCTCTTGCAAGTACGCTGCTGCTTACAGAGGAGTTAGGGCTTGACGGTGACGGCTGCTATGCCATCACATTCAACGGCGGACTTATTTACGACTGCGGCGCAAAGCAGGCTATTTCCAAAGCTACCCTTTCAAAGGAATATCTCGGCACACTCTTTGATGCGGCAAGAAGGCATCAAGTGCACTATCACAGTTATTCTGATAAAAACGTTGTATCGGAGCATTTGACGGACGAGCTTACACGGTACTGCGATCACATTAAAATACCATATCAGGTTGTGGAAAAAATAGAAGAAGCCCTGACCGAGAATCCGATCAAGGCTATTATGATTAATTTTGAAGGCAGAGACCGCTTATCAAAAATCAAGCAGGAGCTGGAAGCCTTTTGTCAAGATAAAATAAACTGCTATTTTTCAAGCCCTTATCTGCTTGAGTTTGGCTCGCTTGATGCCTCAAAGGGAAATGCCCTCAAATTTCTCTGTAATCACTTAGGTGTTCCGGTCGAAAATTCCATTGCGGCAGGCGATGAGGAAAATGATATTTCTATGCTGCAAGCGGCAGGAATCGGTGCGGTAATGGCAAATGCCTCCGATGAAATCAAGAGATATGCCGACTATGTGACCGAAAACAATAACAATAATCACGGAATTGCAGAGATTATCGAGAAATTTTTGTTATAGTTTGTTCAAACACCCGGAGTGTCTCTTCCACTTCCTTATCTGTCATTGCGCCCGAGACAAACATTGCTTCAAACTGGGATGGTGCAATATAGATTCCGTTTTCCAGCATATGTTTGAAATATTCACCGAATTTCTTTGTGTCAGCGGTCTTAGCCGTTGTGTAGTCGCGTACAGGCTCCTTTGTAAAAAAGATACAGCCGAGGGAGCCTGTGTAATTAAGCGTCGCATCTACCTTTTTCTCTTTTAAAATTTCCTTCATCCCCTCAAACAGCTTTTGGGCCTTTTTATTTAATTCCTCATAAAAAGATGAATTATCCTTTAACATGGTAAGCTGTGCATAGCCTGCTGCCATCGCAACCGGATTTCCACTCAGTGTTCCCGCCTGATAAACTGTACCGAGAGGAGCAACCATTTCCATGATATCTCTTCTGCCGCCGTAGGCACCCACAGGCATACCGCCGCCTATAATTTTACCGAATGTAGTCAAATCAGGCTTTATGCCAAAATACCCCTGGGCCCCATCAATTCCGAGACGAAAGCCTGTAATGACCTCATCAAAAATAAGAAGTGTCTGATTCTCGTCACATATTTTTCGAAGCCCCTCCAAAAATCCTTTTTCCGGCAATACCACTCCCATATTGGCTGCAACCGGCTCAATGATAATTGCAGCAATATCCTCTCCCCACTGCTCAAACAGTTCTTCAACACTTGCAAGGTCGTTATAGCCGGCGGTGAGCGTATCGGTAGCACAGCCCTTTGGAACACCTGCACTGTCTGGTACACCTGCCGTCATAACGCCGGATCCTGCCTTTACAAGCATGGAATCGCTATGCCCGTGATAGCAGCCCTCAAACTTTACAATCTTGTTTCGTCCGGTAAAGCCTCTTGCGACACGGATGGCACTCATAACAGCCTCTGTTCCTGAGTTTACCATTCGAATCATCTCAATGGACGGAACAAGCTCGCAGATAAGCTTTGCCATTTTCACCTCGTATTCGGTGGCAGCCCCAAAGCTCAGACCGTTTTTGCACGCCTCTACTACCTTTTCATATACAGCTTTATGGTTGCTTCCAAGTATCATCGGTCCCCATGAGCCGATAAAATCAATGTATTCTTTCCCGTCCACGTCTGTGATATATGCCCCATCTGCCTTCGCAATAAAACGAGGGGTTAGTCCAACCGAACCATATGCTCGTACCGGGCTGTTCACGCCGCCCGGAATATAGTTTCGTGCTTCCTCATATAACTGCTCTGATTTCGTCATTAGCCTATTCTTCCTTCCTTCATATATCTTGCAAGCTCCTTGGCAAAATAAGTAATGTAAATATCTGTTCCCGCGCGATAAGCGCTTGTTGCCATCTCGCACACAATCGATGCCTCGTCAATATAGCCCATCTCAGCAGCCGCCTTCACCATTGCATATTCCCCGCTCACGCTGTATGCCGCAACCGGAAGATTTACCGTCTCCGCCACATCCCTGATTACGTCCAAATAGGAAAGTGCGGGCTTTACCATAATAATATCTGCACCTTCGTCGACGTCAAGGAGTGCTTCACGGATTGCCTCTTTTTTATTGTGGTAATCCATCTGGTAGCTCTTTCTGTCTCCAAAAGACGGTGTAGAACCTGCAGCCTCACGAAACGGCCCATAAAAGGAGGAAGCATATTTTACCGTATAGCTCATAATCGGAATATCGGTATAACCGCTTGTCTCCAGCTCGTTTCGAATTGCGGCAACTCTCGCATCCATCATGTCGGACGGCGCCACCATATCGGCACCTGCCTGCACATGGGAAAGCGCGGTTTTCGCAAGAATTTTTAGTGTCTCGTCATTGTCTACCGTATTCCCCTTTAAGATTCCGCAATGTCCGTGGGAGGTATATTCACACAGGCAAACATCGGTCACATAGTAGAGATTCGGAAATTCTTTTTTCGCCTCGCGAAGCGCCCTTTGAATGATACCATCCTCCGCATAAGCTTCACTTCCGCATGCATCTTTATGGTCAGGAATTCCAAACAGCATAACGCTTGATATCCCTGCATCCGACACTCTCTCCAGCTCATATTTTAAGCGGTCCACACTGTAACGGTACTGTCCTCTCATCGAGGCAATCTCCTCCTCGATATTCGTACCCTCCTGCACAAAAATTGGGTACATCAGGGAAGCCTTATCCATTCTCGTCTCCCGCACCATTTTTCTTAAGATTTCACTGCTTCTGTTTCTTCTCGGTCTGTTTAACATATTTTTGCCTCCGTCTTATTATTGACAACCTTTTCCAAGCATTCCACAAGACTTTCCATCGTAGCCTCCTTGGAAACAAAGGTCTGCATTTGATATCTTTTTGCCGCTTCTTCGGTCTTATGTCCGATGCAAAATGCCTTAATCTTCGCATAATCGATATTTGGGTTGGCGTTTATAAAGCCTTCCACAGTCGACGCACTTGTAAAAACAGCACAGTCAATCTCTCCTTTTAAAAAGCCCTCTTCCACATCAACCAGCGGTGTTTCATATACCGTCTCATAGGTTGGCACATCATAGATAACCGCTCCTGTATCAGAAAGCTCCTCTATGATTTCCTTTGCGCCTGCTTTTGCCCTCGGAATCAGAAGTACTTCCTTCTCCCTTATTGTGGCTGCAAGCAGCTTTCCAAGCTCCTCTCCCGTATAAATCTCTGGCATAAGCTCCGGAAAAATACCTTTTTCCTCTAAAATTTTGCCGGTCGCCCTGCCAATCACCGCAAATTTAATATGGTTTAGGCTTCTGATATCAACCTTGCAGGCTTGCAGCTCCTCAAAAAATATTTTTGCTCCTGTCGGACTTGTCAATGCAATCCAGTGAATGTCTGTAAGTTTCGTTATACAGCTGTATAATTCCTCATTGTTCGGAATTTGAACTGTTTTGATGCTTGGAAGCTCCAATACCTCTGCCCCTCTTTCCCGCAGCATCAAGGATAGTTTTGAGGTAAGCTCTCTTGGTCTTGTAATCACTATTTTTTGGCCTGATAAGGTATTTTTATCATACCATGCAAATTTTTCAGATAGGGCACACACCTTTCCGACTACGATAATGGACGGAGACTGGATTTTCGCTTTTTCTGCCTCCTCGTGCAGATGAGAAAGAGTAGAGACAACCTTTCTTTGATGTGCCTTTGTTCCGTTTTCAAGCACAGCCGCAGGTATATCCGCCTCCATTCCTCCGGCTATCAGACCCTCACAGATTTCCTCCAGCGAAGAGACACTCATCAAAAAGACAAGTGTTCCCTTCGTTCTGACCAATGCCTCAAAATCAATATCAAGCGGCTCATCTTGTTTTTTATGCCCTGTGATAATATGAAGAGAGGAACAGTAATCCCGATAGGTTACAGGGATCCCTTGATAGGCAGGCACAGAAACCGCACTTGTGATGCCCGGAATAATTTCAAACGGAACCTTATTCTCCACCAATAGCTCCAGCTCCTCACCGCCTCTTCCAAAAACAAACGGATCGCCGCCCTTTAGCCTTACGACCTTTTTCCCTTTTTGTGCCTCCTCCAAAAGAAGCTCATTGATTTTATCCTGCGATACAGCATGATTTCCCGCCTGTTTTCCGACATAGAACTTTTGTGCTGTATCAGAAAGCATACTAAGGATACCGTCCCCTACAAGTCTGTCATATACGATGGTATCTGCCTGCTCTAATATCCGCTTTGCCTTTAGCGTAAGAAGCTCCGGGTCCGATGGTCCTGCACCCACAAGCCATACCTTTCCAATCTTCTTTTCTTTTTTACCTGCCGCATATTCACCAAGCTCCTTAGCATGCTCAGCATTATCCTTCCACTGCCCCTTTTTCCCGTCCTCAAACATACAGTTTAAGGTGATGGTTTCCCCCTGCACCGTCGCATATGCCGCAACGGGTGATGTACAGCCTCCATTTAAGGCTTTGATAAAAGCTCGCTCACTTGTTGCCGCAAGCTCACTTTCCCTGTTATTTACGCATTCAAGAAAGGAATAATCCTCTCCCGCCCTTCCTTGCATTGCCAAGATACCCTGCCCTGCTGCCGGAAGCATCTCTTCCACTGTAAATTCTCTTGATATCCGTTTTTCCAACTTCAGCCTTTTCATTCCTGCTGCCGCCAGAATCAAGGCAGAAAATTCACCTGAGTCTAATTTTTCCAGACGCGTCAGCACATTTCCTCGAACAGGCTTTACCTCCATATCCGGAAACAGCGCTCTTAACTGTAAGGTTCTCCTAAGACTCGAGCAGCCAATCGGAAGCTCCTTATTTAATTCGCTCACTCCCTTTGGCAATATAAGCACATCTCTTGCATCCTCTCTCTTTGAATAGGCAAGAATCGGAAGTCTCTCATCGGTTTCCATCGGCATATCCTTTAAAGAGTGAACCGCCAAATCTATCTCATTGTTTAACAAAGCCTTATCAAGCTCCTTGACAAAAAGTCCTTTGCCGCCAACCTTGTCAAGCGTTCTGTCAAGAATTTTATCCCCTGTCGTCTTCATCGTGATTAACTCAATCTCCAGCTCGGGATGATGCTTTTTAATTCCGTCTATAATGAGCTGTGACTGCACGACAGCCAGCTTACTCTCCCGGCTTCCCACCCTGATTTTACGCATTGCTTTCCCTCTCTTTTCTTATTTTCTCTGCAATTTCTCTTACCTTTTTGTGATTGGTTCCGTCTCCTGCTATACCGATTGAGACATCCTCGGTCGTTACAACCGCCGGAAAAAAGAAATCACATTGCTTCTGGTTCCCTGCATTGTTTCCTAATATATGAAGTCTTTTACATTCCTTATAAATTTTCTCATTTATCGCCTCGTCATCTGTGGCTGCAAGCACAAGAAAGGCATCCTCTTCTATGCCATGAGCAGGATAGCTGTTCGGTATCCACTGAATTTTATTGTCTGCTATCAGGCTTTCTAACTCCCTGTATACCTTTGGTGCAACCACAGTAATATCCGCATGAAACAAAAGCAAGGTGTTTATTCTTCGATAAGCTACCTTGCCTGCACCAAATATCATTATTTTTTTTTGCTCCAAGGGTATAAACAAGGGAAATTTTAGTTCACTCATCCTTGCCTCCTAAAAAACGGTCTATTCCGTATAAATTTTATTCATTCCTTCGACGCATTCTCTCCATGTATCGACGTTTAGATTATCACGCAAGCCAAATATCAACTTATCCACTACCTTTTTGGATGCTTCCTGTATCGTATTCTCAAGGCTTTCCCGGCTGTCTTCTTCAATATTTAATTTTCCTGACACACCCCATACTCTGTTTCCGATGTCCTTTGCCGCCAAATCTGCAATCTGCTGGACAACCAAAATCAGATCTCTGCATTCGTACCACTCCACAAATTCATCTATCTGTGCTTGTAAAATTGCTTCTATCTGTCTTAAATTTTCTTCCAGCTTTTCATCCGAAATGTCAAGCTTAAAATCATCTATATCATAGAGCTTCACCCGGTTTAGCTCTGTCACCCTTGGATCAATGTCTCTTGGCACTGCCAAATCAAGTAATAAAAGCGGCTTTCGCAGTTCAACCAGCCCTAAATCCTCCATGCTTATCGTACAATTCGGGCTTGCCGTCGCACTGATTACAATGTCACAATTGTTGATATAGCTCATTCGTTCTCCGTAATGGATACGTCTGCAGCCTTCCGGAATTTCAACTACACCGCTCTTGTATTGTCTGACCGTCACGGTTACATCCGCACCCTCTTTTTTTAACGCCATAGCGGAAAGCTTTCCCATCTCCCCGTTTCCGATTACCATACATGTTTTATTCCTTAGCTCTATCTGCTCCCTTTTCAAACAGGAAACCGCTTCGTCTATCACCGAGTAATTTACATGTGAAAGCTTCACGTTTGTCTTTACTTTTTTTGCCGCGGTAACCGCCATTCGAAACAGCACCTCTAGCACATTATCTGTACAATAATTATCCCTTGCAAGCGCTAAAGCCTCTTTTACCTGCGAGATAATCTGATCCTCACCGAATACCTTTGATTTGATTCCGCACGCCAGATTGAATAAATGGTTTACTGCCTCCAGTTCGCGGCGCTCCGTCAAAAATTTTTCATAAGAGGCATAGTCAAGCCCCTTCAGCTTGCAGAAATATTCCTTTAGCGGAAGATCCAAATGCTCCTCATGGCTAATCCATATCTCTGTTCTGTTGCAAGTGGACAAAATTACACATCCGTTGATGCCATTTGTCTCTTTTAATTTCATCATCGCTTTGATACAATTGGTTTTCGTCAAAGCAAATTGTTCTCTATATTCTACCGACGCTTTGTCATGGTCGATACCTACCATTCTTATGTTCACTGTATTGCTCCTCTTATTGCTTTTGATATTTCCTGTCAATTATACTCTTTTTGTGTGAGAATGTCTATGGTTAAGGTGTTGTGCCCAGCATGGTATCTATTTTCCATATTGTACCGTTGTTTCCATTCTTTAAATATTACATACTTGTTACAAATATGTTACAATTATTTTGTTCTTAAGAAACACAAAAAAAATATAAAGGAGGAAATGTGTTATGTGTTTTACTTTCAGTTCATGTAACTTAAGCGACCTTTTAAATCTGATTTCTCAGTACTGCAAATAGACAAATGATATATGGTTCGTTTTTAAATGAATTCAAGGGGTGCCGTTAACCGGCACCCTATTTTGTTCTTTCCTCTTATTATAAAAGAGATATCTTCCACAAACAAGATATAACTTTCTTTTCTTGAAATCAATCGTATTCCCCATTTATTATGCATATAATAAGACTAAAACGACAAGGATACTTCTATGGAAATATATGTTGTTCAGCCCAATGATACGGTCTACGGTATCGCCAGTAAATTTAATATTTCGTCAAGGAGACTGATGCAAGACAACGATTTAGACGCCCCAAACTCTCTTGTTCCGGGCCAGGCGATTGTCATCGCTCCTCCTGCGCAGACATATGTTACGGTGGCAGGTGATACATTGGAAACAATTGCCCAAAAAAACAATGTTTCACAGATGAAGCTGCTTCAAAACAACCCCATTCTTGCTACCACCCCCATTGCTCCGGACAGAATATTGACGATTCGTTACGATACCTCAGGAAAAATATCTACAGGAGGCTATATGTATCCCTATATTGACAACAATACATTGCTTAAGACTCTTCCAAATTTAACCTATAATTCTATCTATAATTATAAAATAACTGTAAGCGGAGAAATCATCACCTACTATGATGATGAGATTGTCATACAACGCTCCAAAGAATACGGTGTAATTCCCCTTTTTATGGCTACTACCATGTCTGCACAAGGTGAACCGGATTATGAAGCCGTTTCCAGCATACTTTCAAATGAAGTCTACCAACAATCATTTATTGATAATTCAATTGCTCTTATAAAACAAAAAGGATATATGGGATTAAATATTATTTTCAATTATTTAACTCTCCTTAATATTGATTTGTACATAGCTCTTCTCTACAATTTAAAGACTGATTTAGACAAAGAAAACCTTTTACTTTTTGTAACTGTTAATTCAAACTCTCAATATGTCAGTAACGAACTGAGCTTTGAAAAAATTGACTATAGCCCTTTATCCCCATTGATTGACGGAATTACTTTTATCCAGTTCGTCTGGGGTGTCAACTACGGTCCCCCCATGCCCGCCAATTCCATTGCACTATTAAAGTCATTAGTGGAATATGTGACGCAAACGATGCAGCCTGAAAAACTTTCAGCCGGTGCCTCCCTAATCAGCTATGACTGGCGGCTTCCCTACACGCCCGGACTTTCCTATGCCAATTCCTTAAGCTTAAGCTCTGCACTCAGGCTTGCCTCCGATACAGGAGCTGTCATTCAGTTTGATGAAATATCACAGTCCCCTTATTTTAACTATACAATTGCAAATGGAGAGGAACATATTGTCTGGACAACGGACGCCAGAACTATCAATGCTTTGGTGGAGTTGGTACGAACCTATAATTTGAACGGAGTCAGACTTTGGAATTTGATGTTTTATTCCTCTCCTATCTGGCTTGTAATCAATTCTCAGTTTGATATTGAGAAATTACTTCCCAGTAAATTTGATGTTTAAGCAAACGGACGGTTTCTGCAAAATTGGCAGACACCCGTCCGTTTATTCTATAATAGGAAAACAATCTTTCTTATCTCCTTGGCATTGACATTATATTTCTACAATGTTAGACTCGAATGAGAATGAGTGAAATTAAGGAGATTTTTATGTTAAGCAAGAAAGCAATTTTAGTCGTAAGCTTTGGTACAAGCTATTTAGATACGTTAGAAAAAAATATAAAACAGATTGAGGATGAAATCCAGGAGAATTATCCAGATTATCACATCTATCGCGCATTTACAAGCCAGATGATTATTAAAAAGCTGCAATCAGTCTGTCAAATCTCCATCGATACGGTAACCGAGGCGATGGAGCGAATGAAAAAAGACGGCATCACAGAACTTCTCGTCCAGCCTACTCATATCATTCACGGCATTGAAAATGATAATATGATAAACGATATCAGTCGTTTTAAAGATGATTTTACTTCCATAAAGCTTGGAACACCTCTTCTTTCCTCCTTTGAGGATTACAAAAAAGCGGTTGCTATCCTTATGGAAAAATATAAGCCAAAAGACGACGAAGCGCTTGTTTTGATGGGCCACGGCTCCATCCACTATGCGAATGCCTCCTATCCGGCACTTGACTACACGTTTCGGCAGCAGGGCTACTCCAATGTCTATGTGGGCACTGTGGAGGGCTATCCTGAGCTTGAGGACGTTATTTCCCTTGTAAAAGAGCAAAATGTCACCAATGTCAAGCTCCTTCCCCTTATGCTCGTCGCCGGAGACCATGCCAAAAATGATATGGACGGAAGCGAGAAAGATTCTTGGAAATCTCGTTTTATCCAGGAAGGCTTCTCCGTTCAGACCATCGTAAAAGGTCTTGGTGAGATAAAAGAATTCCGTCAGCTATATTTAGATCACTTGAAGGAAGCGGTATCCTTATAATAACGACTTATTGTCCGCTAAAATAGCGGTCCAATCCATTTGCAATTCCCACAGAAAGCTTATTCTGGTAATCATCTGTTTCCATTAAGGCGTCCTCTGTGGGATTTGTCATAAATCCCATCTCCACGATTGTTACCGGCAGATTGCACCAATTAATGCCGCTCATACTATCCGTCTCTATAATTCCTTTGCTGTTAGCACCTGTCGCCGCTACCATTTCACTTAAAACCACATCAGACAGATTTTTACTCTGCTTGTAATAGGCACTTACATAAGGATTTGAGGATGTCTGACACATCGTCAAAATTCCGTTCACACTGCTGTTTTCCGAGCCATTTGCGTGAATTCTGACAAACGCCTCTGCACCTGACTCATTGGCAATCTGTGCACGCTCAGCGTTGCTTAAATTTACGTCATTTGTCTCGCGGATCATTACAACCTGATAACCGCGGCTTATAAGCTCTTCCTTTAATTTAAGAGAGACCGCTAACGTAAGCTCATATTCTGCCAATCCACTGGCAACACCGCTTGTTCCCGATGCTACCTTCGCCTTTTTTTCAGAGGCTCCCGGACCGATTGGCTCCAGCTCGCTGTTTCCCTTCGCCTGATGTCCTGCATCGATGGCAATGATATGCCCGGAACCGTTTAAAGTTGGTTCTTCCGTTGCGAGATATTCGCTTGCAACATATCCCTCCAAATCCCCATATGTGACTTTGCTCCACTCATTTGAGATACCTGTTCTCACAAGCTCGGTACCCCTGCTTAAAACAGTGAGTATTTCACTCTCTGTGCTTGGAAGTGTTCTGAGATTTACATTGGAGGCAACATAAACAACCTCCTCTGTGCTTGTAAATTCCATCTGAGACAAAATATCTGCTTCCTGCTCATTCGTGTCGTCTGATGCTTCCTCTTCCCGTGCAGACTCTTCCTCTGCATTCTCAGCTTCCGCAGACTCTTCTCCGGCCCCCTCTGTCAAATCTGCATCGGTGCCTGCCGCATCATTTGTTTTCTGTTCATCAGTATCCGCATTGGCAGCACTTGCCTGTTCTGTCACATCAGCCTGTGTCCCCGCCTCGCCCTTTGTCTGAGCAGCAGAACACCCGGCAAACGCCAAAATCATGCACATAACCGCTACTATACCCCAATACTTTCTCATTCTATCTCTCCTCATCCAGCATATAAATCAGGGCATTACAAATAGCCGCTGCTATATTGCTTCCTCCTTTTCGCCCTCGTGCAACAATGTATGGTACATCCAGACTCATAATCAGCTCCTTGGACTGTACCACATTCACAAAGCCGACCGGAACACCGATAATAAGAGCCGGATTTATCTTTTTTTCTTCAATCAGCTCGTAGAGGCGGACCAAAGCAGTCGGGGCATTTCCGATTGCAAAAATTAATTCCTTATCAAGGAGTGCTGCCTTATCCATGCTCGCGGTTGCCCTTGTCGTTCCATTTTGTTTTGCAGTCTCGGCAACATCCTCATCAGACATAAAACAGTAAACCTCCCCGCCGAATTTAGCAAGAGACTTTTTGTTGATGCCGGACTTTCCCATCTGGGTGTCCGTCACGATGCAGGCACCTCTCTTGATCGCCTCCAGCGTGTTTTTTACTACATCCTCTGAAAACATAAGCGTATCTGCATAGTCAAAATCTGCCGCCGTATGTATCGCTCTTTTTATGATAGGAGCTTTCTCATCCTCCGGTATTCTGCCGTTTAATTCCTCGGTAATAATCTCAAAGCTTCTTTTCTCAATATCTCTTGGAAGTACGTTTTCTAATTCTATTTTCATCTTATCATTTCCTTTTTCTTTTTTAATCCAGTCCCTTTTCGAGTATTTCGTATACCTGTTTCATGTCCAGGCTCTCCCTCACATAATCCGCCAGTCTGTCATACTGCTTTTCTTTATATTCGGAAAAATTGACAGCCTTGATATCCTCCTCCTTCAAGCCAAGCTTGGCTCCAAGCGACAGAATAAGCTTTCTCGTCACATCCTCCTCATCAAAAATCCCATGGAGATAGGAACCATAAATGTTATTTTGGTATGCTCCCTCCCACTTATATCTTTCAAAATGCTCATGACGGTTCGTGTTCACTTCTTTTATCTTGGTCAAAGGCTTCACCTTATCGTTTAGTGCCGTTGTGGCACCCATATGAATCTCATATCCCTTCAGAGAAATACCGGATAACAAGTCAAGTGTTCCCTGAATTTCTTCAAAACTGCCTTCAACCTGTGTTCTTGTCTTTTGCTCCTTGAAAATTGTTTTCATCGGCAAAAGTCCCATCCCCTTTAAATCTCCTCCTGCCTCAACCGCATAAGGGTCACTCAGCTCCTCGCCAAGCATCTGATAGCCGCCGCATACACCAAAAATAACGGTTCCTTTTGCCGCCTCTTTTAAAACAGCCGCTTCGAGCCCATTTTGGCGCATCCACAAAAGGTCACCCATCGTATTTTTGGTTCCCGGCAGAATAATCATATCAGGATTTTGAAGTTCCGAAACACGATTCACAAAGCGAAGTGACACGCCATCGATTCGTTCCAGTGTATTAAAATCCGTAAAATTCGAAATTCTTGGAAGCTTAATTACTGCAATGTCAATGCTTGCCGCCTGTTTTGTCTTGTCAAACCGCTCGCTCAAGCTGTCCTCATCTTCGATATCGACATACATATAAGGCACCACACCGATAACCGGAATATTTGTCTTATCCTCCAGCATACGAAGTCCCGGCTCCAAAATCGTTTTATCTCCACGAAATTTATTGATAATGGTACCTTTTATCATGGCTTGCTCTTCTTCCTCCAGAAGAATTGACGTCCCGACAAGCTGTGCAAATACACCGCCCCTATCGATATCACCAACCAAAAGCACAGGAGCTTTCGCCATTTTTGCCATTCCCATATTTACGATATCCTCGCTCTTTAAATTAATTTCCGCCGGACTCCCCGCTCCTTCAATCACAATGATATCGTATTCTTCCTCCAAGGCACGGTACGCCTTCATAATGTCCGGAATCAGCTTTTTCTTATATTTAAAATAGTCCACAGCCTTCATGTTCCCGATTACTTCACCATTTACAATAACCTGTGAACCTACGTCATTGGTAGGTTTTAGTAAAATCGGATTCATCTGTACACGCGGTGCGATTTTTGCTGCCTCCGCCTGCATGACCTGTGCCCGTCCCATCTCCAGACCGTCACTTGTGATGTAGGAATTGAGTGCCATGTTCTGGGATTTAAACGGCGCTACCTTATAGCCGTCCTGCTTAAATATTCTGCACAAGCCGGCTACGAGAAGGCTTTTCCCCGCATTCGACATTGTGCCTTGTATCATAATCGATTTTGCCATTTTCCTCTCCTAACGCTGCAAAGCCTCTATCAGTCTTACATTTTCCTCGTGTGTCCTCACCGCAACCCTGTAATAGCCTTCCTCCAAGCCTTCATAATTGCTGCAGTCCCGAATGAGAATCTGTCTTTTCAGACAGTGCTCAAACAATCCTGCCTTTGCCTTGAAAAAGATATAGTTTGCGCGCGAGCCATATACTTGACAGCCCGCCTTCTCTATTTCCTCGATGAGATAGCTACGCTCCTTTGCTATCAATTCCTTGGATTTTTGCACATAGCCTCGCTCCTCCAACGCAGCAAGCCCGGCTTCCTGTGCCAATATCGACACATTCCAAGGCTGAGAGCAGCGGGTAATGAACTCATGAATACGTTTATTGCTGACAATGCCAAAGCCTAAGCGGACACCCGGCATAGCATAGAGCTTTGTAAATGCATTGACGATAATCAGATTGCCATACTGTGCAACTTCCTTTATCGCACTTTGCATCTCTCCGTCATCCAAAAAGCTGTTGAAGCACTCATCTATAACAAGAAGCACATTATTTCTATGGCATTTTTCAATAATCCGCATTAAAAATGGCTTCGGAATCACCTCGCCGGTGGGATTATTCGGATTGCACAAAAACAACATATCCAAGTCTGCGCTGATATAGTTGAGAAAATCCTCTCTGACCTGAAAGCCGTATTCCTTTTTCAATTCATAGCTTACGACTTTAGAGCCGACTGCAAGCAATGCCTGCTTATATTCAACAAAGGTAGGGGCAAGAATTAAAGATTTTCTTGGCTTTAACGCCGTAGTCACGGTAAAAATAATATCCGCCGCGCCATTTCCAAAGAGGATATATTCCTCCTTCACCCCATATTCCAAAGCAAGTTTTTTTCGGAGCTTTCGGCAGTGAATATCCGGATAATGAACGGTTTTGTCAATGCTATCCATCAATGCCATCTTCACTCCCCTTGGCAGCCCAAGTGGATTTATGTTTGCCGAAAAATCTGTTACATTCTCGTATTGATAAATATCTCCGCCGTGTACGTTTTCCATAATAACTCCTTTTACAATGCAAATAAAAATCTGACACTAAAAACTATTATAAGCCCTAACAGAGCCGTTGTATACATTAGTTTGTTTACCTTTTTAATGTCCTCGGGCTCAATCTCTCGATTATCATCACCAATTGTCTTTTTTTCATATAATTTTCCAAAATAATATGCATTTCCTGCAAGCATGATATTTAATGCACCTGCACATGCCGCCTCTGTCTGTGCAGAGTTAGGGCTTGCATGGTTATAGCGGTCCCTCACAAAGATTTTCCATGATTGTTTTCCGTCAAAGCCGCCTAGAAAGGCTGCCGCCACCATAAGAAGACCTGACATGCGAGCCGGTATATAATTGAGTATATCATCAAGCTTTGCACTTATTCTTCCAAAATATAAATTCTCTTCATTTTTATAGCCTACCATAGAATCCAATGTATTCACAGCTTTGTAAGCAAAACCAAGCACCGGGCCTCCGAGCATAAGATAGAAAAGAGGCGCTATGACCCCGTCCGTTGTATTCTCTGCCACAGTTTCGACGGTTGCCTTTACAATTCCCTTCCTATCAAGCACGGAGGTGTCCCTTCCGACAATCATGGATACCGCTGTTCTTGCCTGCTCGGTATCTCCTGTCAAAAAGGCATGATACACCTTCATACTCTCTGTTTTCAGAGATTTTGTCGCAAGTATCTGGTAACACATAATTGTTTCAACGAAAAAGCCCAGATAGCGGTTGATGCTAAAACATAGATAGAGAATAAGAAACGGAACGGCTGCAGACAAAGAAACCGTCACGATGACAAGAAGCGCTCCTCCTGCAAGCTCCCAGCTCTTGCTTTTTGGCAGCCTTTTTCTAATCCCTTTTTTCAGAAAGCTGATTAGGTTTCCGATTGCACATATGGGATGCCATTTGCCAAAAGGGTCTCCGATTAACATATCAATCACAAATCCAAGTATTACCGATAACATTTGCTGCCTCCATCAATCTCCAATAAATATCCCTCGCAGTTTCCTGCTTTCCAGTCAAAATAGTCTCTTTTTTCTCCGGAAAATTGAGACATGATTGCCATAATCGTCCCGCCGTGCGTCACAATGGCAATACTCTCATGCTTATGTTCAAACGCATCTTTTATAATGAAGCGAAATACTGCACCCGCTCTTTCATTTGCCTCCTCAAAGCTCTCACCCTGCGGAAACCCGCTTTTTCCGCCACTGTCAATCCAGCTTTGATAATCTTCACTGCCGTCCAATTCCACATGGTTTTTATACTCAAACACTCCGAAATCTGTCTCTCGAAGCCCCGGAATAATCGCTTTTTTTAGATGCGGATACAAAATTTCTGTTGTCTGTATACAGCGGCACAGCGGACTTGTATACACCTTGTCAACCTGCGGCAGCTTCTTTTCCATTGCAAGCTCAATTCCTTCATCACACAAAGGCTCGTCCGTACTGCCGACATAGCGTTTTTCCAAATTCCCTTTAGTCGTGGAATGTCTGATTAAATATACCTGAATCTTGCTTGGACTCTCAGACTCATCCTGTCCTGATTTTTTTTCATAAATCTTCGTTCCGATGCCGCAATGAATCCGGTATACTTCATCCGCGTATTTCACGATAAGGCAGCCTGTCCTTCCGACCTTTTCCCGATAAATGCGGTCAAAAGCATCCACAGGCACAAGACCGCTTCCGATTTCTGCCAAAATAATAATCAGCTCTTTATTTTTCATAAGAAGCTCTTCCACAAACGCTTCAACTGGGCGTTCTTCCTTCATAAGCCGGTAAATAAGCCACTCAAAATGATTGACCGCCTTAGCCTTATAAAGTTCCCCATAGCTGCAGCTCTCACCGTCTGCTATCTCTTCTTCCTTTATTGAAAAGCGCTCTTTTACAAACGCTGTTTTTCCCTGATATGCACTGCCTATTACAAATATCATCGCTGCCTCCTATCTACCGATAAAGCTTTGTCCAACCAAGGTGCCTACTGCCATCGCAAGCTCACACAGCTGTAAAAACCAGCCTGCCAAATCTCCCGTGATGCCGCCAAACTCCTTATACGCCTTTACTCGGTAAAAATGAAAGGAAAGAATGGCAAACATCAAAGCACTCACTCCGATTGCTCCTCCTATCGCCACCATCGCGGCGCCGGAGCTGATTGCAAACAGAAGCATCACAATCCGAACCGCCCTTTTTTGCGCCGAATCAGAAAACGCATGTGCCAGTCCGCTGTCTTTTGCAAGCTCAAAAGTGACAACCGCAAAGCCGCTCAGTGCCCTTGACAGGATAAAGCCAAAGCAAAGCACAAAAACTGCTTCCTTCGCAAGCTCACTCCAAACTCCGCCAAGCACAATAAAATATACGATGCTGCTGATCAAGGCAAATGCACCAATATGAGAATCCTTTAATATCTCAAGCTTTCTCTCCTTTGGCTGATAAGAGCTAAGCGCATCCTGCGTATCGATAAAGCCGTCCAAGTGAATTCCTCCCGTAATAAGGATGGGAAGCACCAAAGTTCCCGCAAGCCGCAAAATAGTGCCAAAGCCCAGATAATCGCAAAGACAGTACCAGCCAAACAAAAGGACACCGATTACGGCTCCTATCAGCGGAAAAAAGCACATGGAATATTTCATGTTTGCCTCATTCCACTCTGTTTTTGGCATTGGTATTTTTGAATACATGGAAAAAGAAATTTTAAATCCGCTCCAAATCATTTTCATATTATCTCACACTTTCTTATGATAGATTGGTATGGAATAAACAACCTCACATATCACATCCGCCATTTTTCCGATTTCCTGATTAATCACACCAAGCTGCTGTATATAGTTTACCATTTCCGGATCAGGATTTGCAATATCGCCAAACACCTCATTGGATACAATAATCAGATTTTCTGCCTGCTGCGCAAGGCGTAAGATACCATCCATTATGTATGTTACAGCATTTTCCTTGGCTCCCTCCTCCATGTAAAGCTCGTTTGCCAACAGATTCGACATACATTCAAGCAAGACGGTTGATTGAAGAGGGACTGCAATATCTTGCAGACCATAAAAGCATTCCAACGTTTCAAAGCCCTTTCCCGCTCTCATTTCCTTATGTCTTTGTATCTTTTGCAGGGTTTCTTCTCCATAAGGATACATGGTTGCAATATAGACAGCTTCATAGCTTCCCTTTAATTTTACCGCCAGATTTTCTGCAAACTCCGATTTGCCGCTTCCGCTTCCTCCCGTTATGAGAGCCACCATGTGAAACACCTCCATTTCTATTTCCTATGATATTAACTAAGAGGCTGATATGCCTCCACATCTATCTGCTCAAAGGTACTCATCTCGCTGTATACCGCCACTGCCATATCTAAAATGGGAATCAGAGCTATCGCACCGGTCCCCTCGCCAAGACACATATCGCATGTGAGAAATGGATCAAGTCCAAGCTCTTCAAGCACAAAATGTGCGGCAGGCTCCTTGGATACGTGAGAGGCAAGCATATATTCCTTTGAAAAGCTATTCATCTTCACCGCTATAAGAGCTGCCACGGCTGATATAAACCCGTCTATCACGATGGGAACCCGATATAAGGCACCGCCAAGAAATACTCCTGCCAAGCCGGCGATATCAAGACCGCCTACCTTGCTAAGAAGGTCAATCATATCCGTTTTGTCCGGTTGGTGAAAAAGTAGGGCATCCTTGATTACCTGAATTTTACGGTTTAAACCTTCCGTTGACAGACCGGCACCTTTTCCCGTCACTTCCTCAACGCTTTTTCCAAGAAGAACGGAGGCAATGGCACTGCTTGTTGTTGTATTTCCAATTCCCATCTCTCCGGTCGCAATCATATGATATCCTTTTTCCTTCAGCTCATAAACCATTTGGATACCGTTTATCACGGCACTTCTTGCCTCTTCAGCAGTCATAGCTGGCTCTTTTGCAAAATTTTTCGTGCCGTATGCCACTTTTTTATCGATAATGCTTGTGTCCTTCACCATACCGATATCAACTGGATAAATGTCTGCGCCCGCACAGCTTGCCATGATACTTACACTGGCTTTCCTTTGCAGAAAATTTTCCGCAACAATCGCCGTGACCTCCTGCCCGGTCTGCGTCACACCCTCCGCAACGATGCCATTGTCTGCACACATAATCACAAGTGCTTTTTTCTTTAGCACAACCTCATTGCTTCCCGTGACACCTGCAATTTTTACAACCGCATCCTCCAGCTTTCCAAGGCTTCTAAGCGGCTTTGCAATGCTGTCCCAGCGAATTCTGCTCTCCTGCATGGATTTTAGGGAGGGAGGCTTTATTTGTGTTAAGGCTTCCTCCAGCGTTATTTTCTTATTTTCATATTCTATCAGTTCACTCATGTTTGTCTCCATTACTTGCAATTACTTAAAAATCTATAGATAAATTCCGGATTTGAATAATAATAAATATGCGGAAATCCCATACATTGGTTTATTGAGCCGTGAATACAGCTCCATTCCCTGTTTCGCAAAGGCTTTTTTGCCTGATAGTCTTCTCCGCAGCTTGTACTGTCAAAATAGTGGAATTCATGCCCTTTTATTTGCTTTTCCAAAGGCAGAAGGGCATCTTTCTTATTTGTGCTCAGTTCAATATAGCCAAACCGCCCCAGCTTATCTGTTTTGTAAGCTTGCCCTTCTATCGCGCCAACCATCGGATAAGCGTTTTTTTCATTATCCTCCATGGTATTATGCAGATACATAAAGCCCCCGCATTCCGCCAAAACAGGCTTCGCCTTATCCATATATGTTTTGATGCTTGTTAGCATCTCATGGTTCTTGCTTAACTGTGCCGCATAAAGCTCCGGATAACCGCCCCCGAGCATAAGCCCCTGAATGGATTCAGGAAGCTTCTTGTCATGAATCGGAGAAAAGAAAACAAGCTCAGCTCCCATCTTCTGCATCAGTTCCAAATTATCTTCATAATAAAAGCAAAATGCCTCATCACGGGCAACCGCTATTCTAGGTGTATGTTCAAGCTTTGTACCCGGATACTCAACCTTTTCCAGCTCCGGTGCCTGCTCTGCAATGCCAAATATTTTGTCTATATCAAGCGTCTCCTCCAAGATATGAGAAAGTCCTTCCAGCTTTTCTCGTATCTGACTGATTTCCTTCGGCATAACTAAGCCCAAATGCCTACTCTCGAGTACAAGCTCTGATACACGCGGCACATAGCCAAGAACCGGAATGGAGGTTTCCGCCTCAATCGCCCTTTTCAGTTCCGGATAAAACATCTGCGATACCTGATTCAATATCACGCCTCTTATATTGCTGTCCTCCCGAAAAGTAAGAAATCCCTTTATCATTGCCGCCGCAGACAAGCTCATCCCCTTTGCATTGATGATTAAAATAACAGGGGCATCTAACACCTTGGAAACCTCATAGCTGCTTGCCTGGTCAGATGTTCCTCCGACACCGTCGTAATATCCCATCACTCCTTCTATCACAGATATGTCACTATTTTTCGCCCCGTTTTGAAACAGATAGTTCGTTGTCCTATCATCTGTAAAAAAGGTGTCCAGATTTCTGGACGGAAGCTCCAATACGGTTTTATGAAACATGGGGTCTATATAGTCCGGTCCGCATTTAAATGCTGTCACTCTTTTTTCTCTATTTTTTAATGCCTGCAAAAGTCCGCAGGTAATGAGCGTCTTTCCGCTTCCGCTTGAAGCTGCCGCAATCATAACTCTTGGAATACGCATGCTGTCCTCCTATCCTATCGTGATGACGGTCACAGGATTCTGACCCATCATCATATGATAAGGACCTGCCTTTTTCGCCCTCGCACATTGCAGTTGAATCACTTCATAATCCTTGATTGCAAGTTCTTTTATCCCCTGCATTGCCTCCGAAACCGTTTCCAGTGTAATTGCCGTGATAACAATTTTAATCTGAGGATTTTTCTCCTGCAACAGACGTATCATTTCACCCAATTTACCGCCGCTTCCCCCGATAAAGGCATGGGTCGGTGCAGGTAAATCCCAAAGTGCCTCCGGTGCCACTCCTTCGACTGCCCAGACATTGGATACCTGAAATCTCTTTTTATTCTCTTCAATCAGTAAAATTCCCTCTGCATTTTTCTCAACGGCATAGACAACACCCTCATATGCCTTCTGCGCCGCCTGAATAGAAACGGAGCCTGTTCCCGCCCCAATATCATAGAGGATGGAGCCTTTTTCTAATTCCAGTTTTGACAACGCTACCGTTCTTATCTCTTCCTTGGTCATCGGTACGTCGCCGCGCAAAAAAGCCTCGTCTTTGATTCTCTCTCCATCTGCCCTTGCATTCGGATTCTCGATATAAACAACGCAAAGCTTGTCAAATTCAAGTGCTGCAAGCTCCCTTGGACTTCCATAGGTGATTTTCTCGGTTTCATAGCCTAAGTTCTCACCAACCCATACCAGAAGCTCCTCAAAGCCATAATCTAAAAGCTCCTGCATCAAACGAACAACACTTCTGTCTCCGCCCATCAACGAAAATACCTTGTCATTTCTGCGCACGATATCGACCGTGTTTACCTGTCTGCCATGAGCGCTGATTAGCTTCGCTGCCTCCCACGGTTTTGCGATTTTCCCGCAAAAATAGGAAAGGGAAGAGATACCGCAAACATACGAGGTTTTATATTCTGCAAAATAGTCAGAAAGCCCGCTTGCTGCGCTGTAAAAGCCCACATCACCTGATACAAGTACGACTATTTTTCTATATTCCAAATGCTCCTTTAAAAACGCATCAATTTCCTCTTTTTTATAAAGTGGCACGGCAGGCTTTCCAAACTCCTCCACCGTCTCAAGCATACGGCTCGCACCAAACACTACGTCGGCTTCCCGAACAGCATGTTCCGCCTCTCTTGTCATCTGCGCCAAGCTTCCCATCCCGATTCCGACCACAGATATTTCCCTCGGTTCTGATTTTAGAGAAAACATTTCATTCAAATGTTTCACAACCTGAAAATAGGAAAATCCCTCTTCCTCCTTTGGGCGTCCGATCACAATCGACGTGATATTCAGGCGCTTTGCCGCATTTATCTTTTCCAAAAAGCCCCCCGCTCTTCCCGCTTCCTTTGTCACTAAATATTTGGCATTTATCTCCTTCAGCATGATATAATTCATTTCTTCGCTAAAAGGTCCCTGCATGCAGATTAGGTTCTTTCCCTCAAAACCAAGCTCCATAACCTGTTGCATTGCCTCCTTACTTGACAAAACACGGGCATAGGTCCGTTCCTTGTAATCGGACAGCTTCATATATTCCTTTAATTCCTTGCTTCCTGTTGTGATAAATACATTGCCTGCCTTATCCTCCAGATATGCGCAAGCCTCCGCAACAGAATCGACATAGACAAGATCAGACTTTGTCTCGCTTTGCTTCGTTTCCTCTCGAAGAAGCCTGATATACGCAGTATTTTTTGCCTTACACGCCTCCTTGATATGAGCAGACACTACCGTCGCATAGGGGTGAGTTGCATCCACCACCACAACAGGCTTTTCTGTCTCAAAAAGCTGTTCCATCTCCTCTTCGGTCAGTCTTTTTCCTGATACCGAGAGATAATCCGATTTTTTGAGCAGACTTTCCCCATATTCTGTGGCAACGCATACCATCGTGCTCACCTTCTGCCTGTCTAGATATTCAGAAAGCTCTCTCCCCTCTGTTGTTCCTGCAAAAATAATTACTTTACACATTCTTGTATCCTCTCGGTGTTACCATCTTGCCGCCAACTTCCTTTGTCTGAGAGTTTCCGATAAAGACGGTTGTGAACATATCTACCTCACATTCCCGCAATTCTCCTAGCGTAAGGATAACAGAAGCTTCTCCTTCACGCCCTATATTTTTGACATAGCCGCAAACGGTATTTGAATCGGCATGCTTCAATACGATATCACAAGCACGCTTTAAATAGTCGTGGCGTTTTTTGCTGGACGGATTGTATAGGCAGATAACAAAGTCCGCCTGTGCCGCACATTCCAGCCTTTTTTCTATTTTTTCCATCGGGGTCAGCAAATCGCTTAAGCTGATAACCGCAAAATCATGGATAAGCGGAGCACCAAGCACGCAGGCACCGGAAAGTGCCGCCGTCACTCCGCCTACAATGGAAACCTCCACGTTTGGATAGCGCTGTCCGATTTCCAAAATAAGCCCTGACATTCCGTAAACCCCTGCATCGCCGCTGCATATCATAGCTGTCGTTTTTCCTGAAGAAGCCTGCTCAAAGGCAAGCTCACATCTCTCCGTCTCTTTTGTCATCGGCGTTGTCAAAAACTCCTTATCCGAAAAATGCTCCTTTACAAGGTCTACATATACGGTATAGCCCACGATAACATCACAGTCCTTTAGCACCTGTGCTGCCTCAATCGTCATCTGTTCATAATTTCCCGGTCCAATTCCTACTACATATAATTTATTCAAATCGAATTCCTCTCGTTTCTTCTTCTATTGCAAGTGCGGCTGTCATTCCCTCATAAGCCCTTTTTCTCATAAAAAGCGTTGCAGGCTTCCTACATGCTTTTATGGCGGATCGTTCGCATACACTTCCGACACCGGTTACCTGTTTCACAAAGTCTGATTCTTGAAAGTCACCTTCCACAGCCTTTAATTCTTCCGCTGTATAAGTGACAAAGGGTATTTCATATTTATCTGAAAAAGCCCGAATACATGCCTCATCTACCTTTAAGTCGATGCTGGCTATCGTTTTGATTGCATGAACCGAAATCTGTACTTCCTGCAATAGATTCAACAAAAATTCTTCAAGCTTTTTGCTTTCAATATTTTTCTTACAACCAATTCCAAGTATAAATCGCTTCGGAATCAGGTTTAGTGTATTGGTAAAAGGTTTTTCCTCGTCATAAGATATGCAAATCCCTGTATCAATCGTATTTTCATCGTCGTTTGCCAAATTAAGCTCGAATACGTCAAAAGGCATCACCACGTCAGAGACAGGTGGTAATACAAGTTCTTTCGGAATTTCTCCCTCAATCTGAAGGCGGGTTGACAAACCTATCCTCTGCCCCTCTAGCACAGCAGCAGACACCTCTTTTGCCATCTTCATATCAGTAATAAAAAGCCCTTCCCTTTTTGCAAATACATCCACCGCAAAACGCCCATTTATATCCGTTGCGGTCGTAATCACCGGAGTCGCCTGCAACAATCTGCTGATCTCTAAGGTAAGCTCATTGCCTCCCCCGATATGCCCTGACAGCAGTGAAATGACAAAGGACGCTCCCTCATCGATAACAAGTACAAGCGGGTCCTTCGTCTTGTCCTTGACAAACGGCGCAATAGTTCTGACTGCAATACCACAGGCGCCGATAAAGATAATGCCGTCCATATCCGCAAACTGTCTTTCACACCAGTCCTGTAAATCCTCTTCTATTTTCGTCAGTTCCACTCCGGCTTCACAGCGTCCCTTGTAATAGCCCATACAGGAGTGAGCAGGCTCCAGCAAACGTACCATCTTGTCGTTTAATATACTTCCTGCCTTTGTAAAAGAGACAATCGCTAGTTTCATGACTTATGCTTTCTCCTCTGCTTTTCGAAATTCTGTTTCAAAATTGGGATGATATAAATCCGAGCGTCTGTATTCGCTGTCAATCACATCCCCAATGATAATTAACGCCGTTTTCGTAATCTTGTTTTCTTCGGCTGTCTGAGCAAGCGTTCCTACCGTACATATGAACTTTTTCTCATCCGGCCATGTTGCTTTGTATACAATAGCGGCAGGGGTATCTTTTGCATATCCGCCCTCAATAAGCCGCCTTGAAAGCTCCTTAAGCATTCCGGTACTTAAGAAAATCACCATAGTAGCTTGATGTGATGCCAGTTTTTCAATGCTTTCCTTCTCCGGCACCGGCGTTCTGCCTCCCATCCTCGTCAAAATAACTGTCTGAGAAACATCCGGCAGGGTGTATTCTAAATTTAAAGCCGAAGCCGCACCGCAAAAGGAGCTGACGCCCGGACAGTAATCATACTCGATATGAAGCTCGTCCAAGGCATCCATCTGCTCCCGAATCGCTCCATAAATGGACGGGTCCCCCGTATGAAGACGCACGGTCGTCCTGCCTTTTTCGTCCGCTTCCTTCATTACCTCTATGACTTGTTCCAATGTCATAGTTGCGCTGTTGTGGGTCTGGCAATCCTCTTTTTTGTATTCCAGCAGTTCTTTATTGACAAGAGATCCGGCATAAATGATGACGTCTGCCTCCTGAATCAGCCTTTGTCCACGCACTGTAATCAAGTCCACAGCGCCCGATCCGGCTCCTACAAAATGTACCATGCTTTCCCTCCTACTTCTCTTTTGCGATAATTAATGAATAATATCCTGCATTTTCGTCAATGTTTTCTGCGCCATAGAATACCTTTTCATTCTCCATCCCGCAATTTTCCACCATAACGGTTTGCAGGTCATGTGTCAGAAGTGCCTCTTTTACCGCAGTCATCTTCTTTCCCGATTTCATCAGCACCTTTGTCCCACTAAGCTTCAAAGCGCCCTCGATATCATAGGATGCAGGCAAAATGTGAAGAGGCTCTGACTTTTCTACCAGACTGTCGTTTACAAGTGCTGCCGCCGCACAAAAGGATGTAATACCGCTCACGATACCCGCCTGCCCTCCTGCATTTTGAATTTTTTTATGCACATAAATATAGGTAGAATAGACACAAGGGTCTCCAAGCGTCAAAAAGGCTACCTGCTTTCCTTCCTTTAAATACTGCAAAATGATATCGGCCGCTGCCTGATGAGATTGCTCTAGCACAGCCTCGTCCTTCGTCATCGGCATGGACACACCCACAATCTCCTTGTCTGATAAATCCACCGCCTGAACCGCTATTTTGTATGCGACACTGCTTTGCGGCATCTCTCCCGGAACGATGATTACATCGCTTTCCTTTATGATTCTCACTGCCTTTATCGTCAAAAGCTCGGGATCCCCCGGTCCTACTCCTACTCCATATAACATTCCTGCCATTATCTGTCCTTTCTGATTTGAGCGGCATCTATCTTTGCAAGCAACTCGTCTGCTCTACGCGTTTTACTCAATAATCCGTATTCATTGGAAAAGACAATCACTTCAATTTCCAGCCTGTCATACGCACGTTTTTTCATATAAAACTGTATTTTTTCTGCCAATAAATCCATCGTTTCTCTTTGTATTTTTTCTTCTATTAAAATAGCAATTGCTTCGTCTGTCGTGATACAGTCCAGTATTTTCCCGGCTCCCTTGACCGATATGCCTGCCCGAAGCGCCGAAGCCGCCATAATTTCCATTCTTGAATCAGCATTTCTGGAGTGGGTATTCATAATACCGCCTGCCACCTTCACAAGTTTACCGATATGCCCGATAAACATAAGGCTTTTCAGCTCCAGCTCCACCGCATAGTCGATGGTCTCGCCGATAAAATTACTGCATTTGATACCGTTTTGGATATTAACGCTTAGTTCCTTGCTTGTAAAATTTTCTCCGTAGTTGCCGAGTGTTACGAGCATATGCTCACAGCCCCAAGCTTTCAGCATTCTCATCTCGATTTTAATGCTTTCTACCAAAGCCTCCTCACTCATCGGCTCCACGATTCCACTCGTTCCAAGTACCGAAATGCCACCCTCAATTCCTAATCTTGGATTGAAGGTTCGTTTTGCAAGCTCTACGCCCTTTGGTATGCTTATCTCAACCCGGATACCGCCGTAATAGTCAAACTCACTGCAAATCTCCTCGATCTCATGCTTAATCATTTCCCGCGGAACACGGTTGATTGCAGCATTCCCGATTGGCTGTTCCAGTCCGGGCTTTGTCACTCTTCCGACACCGATACCCCCATCGATTTCAATCTCAGGCTTACTTATTTTGCAAACCTTGGAATAGACGAAAGCACCATCCGTCACATCGGGATCATCTCCGCTGTCTTTTTGAATGGCGCAGCTTACATAATCCTCTTCTATTTTAATATCATGCACCTCTAAATCCAGTGGTATCCCCTTGGGAGTCATGATCGATATCTTTCTGATTTCACATTTTCGAAAAAGCATGATGGCAGCTGCCTTAGAGGCAGCCGCCGCACAAGAACCTGTGGTGTAACCATATCTTAGCTTTTTATTATTTTTAAAGGTATAAATATTTTCCATGTCATCACTTCATGCTTTCTTTAACCAAAAATATTTTTGGGACCAAATCCGAGCGGAAGTATTTCCTCCAACGTAAACTCCTTGTATTCGTCCTCGTTCTTAGCAAGAATCACCTTAAATTCCTTCGGATTGCAAAATTCCATCATTACCTGCCGGCACACGCCGCAAGGCGCGCAGTAGTCTGTCGTTGCTCCTGTTTTGCCTCCCACAACTGCAATTGCCTCAAATTCTGTGACACCTTCGCTCACGGCTTTAAAGAATGCCGTTCTCTCTGCACAGTTGGTCGGTGTGTAGGATGCACTTTCGATGTTGCAGCCCTGATAGACTGTTCCGTTTTTCGCAAGCAGTGCAGCCCCTACACTGAAATTAGAATAGGGGGAGTAAGATTTGCTCCTTGCCAAAAAAGCCTCTTTGATTAACTCTTTTTTATCCATTGGCGGCTCCTCACTACAGGCTTTTGCTAATATTGATGATGGAAGCCGTAACAAGCTTTTTAAACAACGGCGCTACTTTGTCTGCCACCTCTTGTACTTCCTTATGGTTAAGCGGTGCATCGCTCATTCCGCATGCCAAATTAGAGATACAGGAGATACCGCAGATTTTCATTTTCATATGGTTTGCTGCAACAGCCTCACATGCCGTGCTCATACCGACAGCATCGCCGCCGAGAATACGGCACATTCTAACCTCCGCAGGGGATTCGTATGCCGGTCCGGTAAGCTGTACATAGACACCTTCCTGCAATGCAATATCAAGTCCTTTTGCAGTATCTTTGATAATGTCTCTCAATTGCTTGTCATAGACATCGCTCATATCCGGAAAACGTGTTCCAAGCTCGTCCATATTTCTGCCAATCAATGGAGACGGTACAAAGCTGGAAATATGATCATTAATCAGCATGAAATCTCCGGCGCTGAAATCATAATTCACACCGCCTGCTGCATTCGTAAGGAAAAGCACCTCGGCACCCATCAGCTTCATCAATCTGACCGGAAGCACTACGTCGGAAATCGGATATCCCTCATAATAGTGAACTCTTCCCTGCATAATAACAACCGGAACCTCTTCCACATAGCCGAAAATAAATCTGCCCTTGTGTCCCGGAACGGTTGAAATCGGAAAGCCCTCAATCTCATGATAGTCAAGCGTTGCCTCTACTTTTATCGTCTCTGCATAATCACCCAAGCCGGAGCCCAAGATTAAGGCTACCTTCGGTTTAAAATCTATCTTTGCTTTTACACTTTCAAAACATTTTTGTAATTTTACATATTCTTCACTCATATTCTACCTCCGCAAATTTTATTGTATTGATACATTTTATAATATGAAGAAACATCTTATCTGCCCATTAGACGCAAATAAGACTGCCACAGCGTGACAATCTTATTATAGCATATAGCCTTATTCTTTTCTAGAACAAAGAATGTGCAAAGGACATTCAAAGTAACGGTTTAGATGATAATGCAGACAAGTCCGCCGTTGCTGTCGTTGACAATTTTTTGCATGGTTTCCTGGAGCTTAAGCTGGCTCTCATCGGACATTTGTGCAATCTTGCTGTTGATTCCGTCCTCGACAAGCTGTTCCACCGATTTTCCAAAAATATTTGCCTTCCAGATGCCTTCCTCACTATTGTTTGTATTTTTGATAAATTTAATCAAATCTTCCGCCTGTGCCTCGCTTCCGACAATCGGAGCAATCTCCGTCTCGATATTGGCACGAATCATATGAATGGACGGACTCTCCGCCTTGATTTTCACTCCAAATTTATTGCCGTGCTTGATAAGTACAGGCTCTTCCAGCACAATCTCGCTCTGATCCGGTGTTACTACGCCATAGCCTCTCTGCCGCACCGAGTCAATTGCACCGAGCACCTTCACATACTCTTTTTTCATCTTGGCAAGCTCTTTTAGCATAGCAATCATCTGATACTCCCCGTCTATCTGGGTTCCTGTCATATCGCTTATGATTTCATAATAAAATTTATCAAAAATCTCAATGATAACTTTGATTACGCCGGTAGCCATTGAAATAGCATCTACCTTCAGGCGTTTTATGTATTCACTGTCCATCTGCAAGCTCTCATTATTTGCATCCCGAATCATCCTGATCGGTCTGATTGTATCCTTGATTTTGGAAATCAGGTCAGCTTTGATTTTATGGTCTGCCGGAAGCATTTCGGCCCACTTCGGAATATAAAATTCTATTTCTGAGACAGGAAATTCATAGAGAATGCTCTCTAAAATTTTATTGATATCTTCTCTTCTAAGCTGTTCGCAATTCACCGCCATCGTCGTTACCTTGTATTTCTCGCTGATGTTTTTGGTGAGATTGATTGTATCCTCACTGTAAGGTTTCTGGCTATTTACAAGCACGATAAACGGCTTTCCGAGCTTTTTCAGCTCCATAATTGTTTTTTCTTCCGGTTTACCATAATTTTCTCGTGGTAGCTCGCCAAAGGAGCCATCGCATGTAATCACGATGCCGATTGTGGAATGGTCGTTGATTACCTTCTTCGTTCCAAGCTCTGCCGCTTGCGTAAAGGGGATTTCATAGTCAAACCAAGGAGTTTTTACCATCCGTTCTTCGTTATCCTCAATATGTCCCGTTGCGCCATCCACCATATAGCCGACGCAGTCGATAAGTCTCACGTCCACATTGACATCATCAGCCAGCTTGATGTTTGCCGCTTCCTTCGGGATAAATTTAGGCTCCGTGGTCATAATTGTTTTTCCTGCCGCCGACTGAGGCAATTCATCCTGTGTTCTCTGTCTGCTATGCTCGTTGTCCATATTCGGGAGAACCATCAAGTCCATAAACCGCTTGATAAAGGTCGATTTTCCGGTTCTCACCGGACCTACCACTCCTATGTAGATTTCTCCACCCGTCCGCATTTGTATATCTTTGTATAGATTGAACTCTTTATTTAACTCCATGTATCAAAATACCCCCTTGCCATAATCTAACGGAATGTGCTGATATAGTATATGCACGAAAACGTATAGATTATGCTTAGGGGGATTTTATTATGTGGATTAAGATGCCAAAAATACCGACGGTGAAATTATGATACAAAATATTGCTGGGAAAGCAAGCTTTCCCAATAATATCTTATATTCACAACTCACACTTTTTATACCTCAGTCAGTTTACCGGTCTCAACATCCATGACAAAACCTCTTATTGCAACGTCCTTTGGAATAAGAGGATGCTTGCAAAGCAGCTCTTTTGATTCCTTCACCGACTGCTCCACGCACTCAAAGCCGCCAAGCCACCTGTTAAAATCGATACCACCAAACTGTATCATATCGATGCTGTCCTCGGATATGTTTCTTGCCTTCATTTTACCCAAAAGCGTCTCCACATCGATATAGCCGACACCGCAGTCTGTATGGCCTATAATCATAATTTCCTCCACTCCCAATTCAAATATAGCAATCAGTAAGCTTCGCACCACACTGCCGTAAGGATGCGAAATAACTCCACCGGCATTTTTGATAATCTTACAGTCTCCGTTTTTTACTCCGAGTGCTGCCGGAAGAAGCTCTGTCAACCTCGTGTCCATGCAGGATACAATTGCAAGCTTTTTGTTTGGATATTTACTTCCTGTCTGGTATTCCTTATATTTTTGCTGCGCCACAAATTCTTCGTTATATGCTAAAATATTTTTAATCACTCTAAAGTCTCCTTCTCGTTTTGTCTGGATGCTTACAACGATCCAGTACACCTACAGTTACGGATTTTTTTCTATTATAACGAAAAGGACGTTGCAACGCAAGTGGAAGATATCACTACATGACTGCATTCGGCGCATAAACTCCCTTTATTTTACAATCTCTACAAATTTCTTTTTTCCGATTTTTATTACATCTCCACATGCAAGTACCACCGATAAGTCCTGTACTTTTTCGTTATTGATGCTCACACCGCCTTGCTGTACCATCCTCCTAAAATCACTGTTGCTGCTGATATAATTGTTTTCTGCCAGCAAACCAATGATGTCAAGCAGCATATCCTTCTGGGTATCAATTACGAGCTTTGGAATATCATCCGGTATTGCCTTTCGCTCAAACGCTGTCTGGTAAAATTCAAATGCCTTCTGCGTGTCCTCCACGCTGTTGTACAAGCCGGTGATGACAAGCGCAAGCTGAAGCTTGATATCCTTTGGATTGGCGCCCGCTAAAAGTTTTTCCTTTATCTTGTTTATTGTGTCCGGGTGCTCGTCCGTGGCAAGCTCAAAGTATTTGATAATGAGGTCGTCCGGCACTTCCATAACCTTTTTAAACATAATCTTTGCATCCTCGTGCACACCGATGTAGTTTCCGAGACTTTTACTCATCTTTTCTTTTCCGTCAAGCCCTTCGAGTATTGGCATGAACATCGCAATCTGTGCTTTTTCTCCTCTGCTTTTTTGAAGAGTACGTCCCATCAGAATATTAAAGGTCTGATCCGTTCCTCCAAGCTCGATATCAGCATTGATTGCAATGGAGTCATATGCCTGCATAAGCGGGTAGAAAAATTCGTGTATTCCAATCGGCACGTTGTTGTTGTATCTTTTCTGGAAATCGTCTCTTTCCATCATTCGCGCAACCGTAGTCGTAGCGGCAAGCTTGATTATCTCCTCAAAGGTTAGTTTTGCCAACCATTCACTGTTAAAACATACCTTTGTCTTATCCTTGTCGAGTACCTTAAAAATCTGCTCACAGTATGTTCTTGCATTTTCCTCCACCTGTTCGGCAGACAGCTCGCTTCTTCCCTTCGCCTTTCCGGTAGGATCGCCGATTCTTCCGGTAAAATCACCAATGATGATAACAGCCTCGTGTCCCAAGTCCTGCATCTGCTTGATTTTTCTAAGCACAACTGCATGACCCAGATGAATATCCGGCGCACTTGGGTCCAGACCCAGCTTGATGGTTAAAGGCTTATTCTGCTCGATGGAAGCCCTCAGCTTTTCTTTTAGCTCCTCCTCGTTTACGAGTGTATCCACTCCCTTTGCCATGATTTTAAATTGTTCTTCTACTGACTTCATTTTTCATCTCTCCTTTTTTCATAAGCGGTAAGATTTTGAAAAAGCATAGAATGAATTTGCGTTCGTGAAGATTGGCGGTGGCGAATTTGATATATACCCTATATGCGCAAGAAAGTATGTGCTTTGCTCACACTTCGTGCCCGAGCGGGTTGCAAAGCAATTTCCTGCAATACAAAAAACTCCCGTCCTTAATCAAAAGGACGAGAGTATATCTCGTGTTACCACCTTAAGTTCATAAACAGCTCACACTGTTTACCTTTTCAAGTACTCCATCTTAACATATGGGTTATACTCTAGCACTATAACGTGTGCGGGAACCGTCAACAGCCTACTCGACTTTCGTCTTTTGGTGTGAAGCTCAAAGATGTATTCATAGCAATCTGCCGTGCACCTCTCATCAACCGGTAACTTTCTGTCTGGCTTTTTTACTATTACTTCTTCTTATCATCGCTTTTCTTATCTTAAATATTAATTTTATTAATCTCGCTTAATTGCGTTTATTATATAAGCTTTCAAAATTCTTGTCAAGTACTTTTTTATAGCTATGAGCATTTGTATACCTGGCACATTATGAATGACATAGCTGAACTGTTGCGTATTTGTAAAACGTATTCCTAAACCTATTCCTAATAATCACCATAATCATAATCAATATATGAATCATCGTAATCGTAAGTATCTCCTGGGTCGCTGTAATAGTCGTAATCATCATAGGTGTCTCCCGGATCACTATAGTAGTCATAATCATCATAGGTATCCCCTGGATCGCTGTAGTAATCATAATCATCATAGTAATAATCATAATAATCCCCAGGATCACTGTAAGGGTCATAACCATCATAATAGTCTGCATAATAACTATAGTAATCTTCGGAATACCAGTCACCATATTCATCATAAAATCCCCAATCACCGTTGTCATCCCAAGCCCAACTCCACCAATTGCCATCAGAATAATAATTCCAGTCCGGCTCATAAAAGCTGGCATCATAAATAGTATAATCATAGTCTAAATCCCAACCATAATAATAGTACGGAAGATAAACCCATTCTGTAACAGGTACATATGTTGTCTGCGCTGCCTTGGAAGGTGCAGCATTTGGATATTTTGATTCGTAGGTTGCTGTTTTTGTTTCCGTATTTACAGAAGTCGGCATAAGAACATTCATAGATGAAAAAATATTTATAATAAGCTCTGCATCCTCGTCGGTACACCCTGTTAAAAAAGCCGCGTCCATCATATACAAGGACTGGTTCACAACCGCCGCCGCAAAAACGCCTTCAACCTGACTTCCATCTTCCTGTGCAACGCTGTAATTGCAGCGTTTCGCCCGTGCCCCGAATAAACTGCCATCCGATACTTCTCCCACAGTAGCATTATAGCTTTCTTGCAACAGAGCCGGAAGCAAAGAAGCAGTTGCCCCCAGATTTTGAATTCCCGGTACAAAGCCAACACTGATATATGCCATTCCATCCGGCGTTGCTATGGTTAACATATCTCCTGTATCCTCAATCACGCATGTTTCATTTACAAGCATCTCCAGCATAAGCGTCTGGCTCTGATACAACTCACTGACTTCTGTCGACACCTGCACAGCTTCCGGCTGGACTTCTTGCGTCTGCGGCTGTTCAGAAATAACCTGTGCCGTACTTTCTTTAACGGCTGTTGTCTGTGCACTTTCCTTGCATCCGCCTGTCAGGAAAAATACTCCCATGACAGCAATCATAAGAATCAACTTTTTTTCATATCTCATTTCATATCTCCTCTTTATTTTCAATAAAATGCTTTCTTTCAAAAGTATGTTTCTCTTAAATCATAGCAAGAAAAAACTGCCTTGCGTGAATTGTTAAGAAATCTTAACAGCAGACAGTCATTTTTTCATTATCCCTCTAATACATATACAAACAACATTCCTAAAATAATCCCAAGTACGTTACCGATTGTAGTCAGCCTTCCTTTCCATAAATCATTAGCCGTAGGAAGTGTTTCCCGCAAAGTAACATAAAGCATCATTGCTGCCGCAAAAGAAAGGCTTATGCATATAAGAAACGGAGAGCTTAATATACAGCCCAAAGAGGAGCCAAGCCCCGTCGGAAGCGAAATAAGAATTGAAATCAATAATAATGTTAATTTACTTTTTTTGCCTTCCCTAAAAAGTATTCCCAAGGTAAGCCCCTCCGGTATTCCGTGCAAAATCAAAGCGATTGCAAGGTAAATGCCATTCTGGGGTGAATGATATAACAGTGAGCCCAATGCCAAACCACTGGGCAGATTATGTATGCTGATTCCTATCGCCATAAAAATAGCTGCTTTTAATAAATTCCCACTTTTATCAGATGTGCTGGGGTCCTCATGGTTTTCTAATTTCCCATCCAATATTACGGCTAAAACAAGACCCAAGAAGGCACCTGTTATAGAGATATAAATGTTTCCGAAATCTACCGCTTCGGGCAATAAATCAAAAAAGACTATTCCAAGTGTCAGCCCACCCAAAAAGCCCAAAACAGAGCCCTTCATCCTTATACCTTTGTCTTTTATAAATAAGGAGGCGGTTCCTCCCAAAAACAGTCCCAGCCATTCCGTGAACAAACCAGACAGCCCGATTATAAGCATTGTTTTTATAAAATCATTCATTTTAACACCCTTTTATTTTTCATATATAAATATCATATTTTCTTAAATAAAAAAGTATTATATTTTCTGTATTTATTTGGGATTTCCCTTTTCATCCGTATGCCAAGACTGCGTTACAAAGGCAAGCAAAATCGCAATCCACCTGCCTTCTTTTTGAATGAGTATCCCTCCATCCTGCCATATCCCGTTATCCTTCTTCCATTTTCCGTCATTTCCCTGATTCATATGGACATTGTGCATACCAAGCATAGGATAAAAGCCAAATACCGGATCGGCCTTATCTTCAGGCCCAAATTTTGAGCCGAATACATAGATTACGTCATTGCTTTGTCTGGAGTTTTTTATATATTCATGGATAAAATCATTCAAATCATTTCTAGGACCCGGCTTATCATGAGGTGTCAAAACCAGCTTATGATGCTTGTGTATCATATTTCCTCTTGTATAATCCAAGGCAAGCTCGCGGTTATTTTGGTTTATCCTGGTAAATCCATTCGGGAGTTTTTGTATATTTTTTATTCCCGCATTCCGATATTGTTCATCTGCCAGATATAATATTTCAGATTCCTGTGTTCTTGACATTACATTAACCGCTACCCTGTATGATGTTTTATTCTCCCCTTCCACCAATATTTGATAATGGGGCGAATTATCATAGCGTTCCTGTCTACCTGTAAGGATTTTACCCTTTAAAACTCCATAATTTTCTATCGGCATAATTTCGTGCTCCTTAAATGTTGATTAAGGTATCAAAAGCACCGAAGGTAGAATTCTGACACCTTAATCAATCTTATCTATCATTCATTCACGCTGTCAGGCGACAATACATGCCATCCGACGCACTTCGTAAACTCCTCCGTCCAGCTAAATACCTCCAGTTTATTGTATAGGCTGGGAGCTATCATATCTACGATGTAAGGTGCTGCCGGAGGTGTAATTCTTTCATCGCTAAGTGGAAACATCATATCCCTTATTCTTAAAATCTCGTTCCAAACATACATATGTTTATCTTGTGCGCAGGTGCCTGCCGTAATTAATAGGGGAACATAGTTTGTTTCGTACTTTAAACTCAGTTTTCCGATATAATAATTTTCTCCCACTGTAAGTTTAAAATTAGTATGGTCTAATAAATCAATACCATCCCTGCTCTGCGCCTCCGTTATGATATCGTTTAAATCAAAGTAAAAATCTTTTTCTGCATTTTTCGGATAAATTACACTATTTTGATTTGAATTAACAATAAAGTGATTGATAGAGATTATCGTATTCTCCCTTCTTTTATTATAAAATCAGGCGTTTTGCTGACGCCTGATTCTACATAAATATAACTCCACTTTATGATATGCTAAATTGTAACATAAATTCCTATCATTTTAATTCTTATTATATCCAATCATATCTTTAATTACTTCACCAGCTAAAATAAGCCCAACCACGGAAGGGACAAAGGCATTGCTGCCTGGAATCGCTCTTCGCTCGGTACATTTTCGTTCTGCTCCCGGAGGGCAGATGCAATTGCTTCGACAACTGATTGCCATATCTTCTATCGGCTTTAACGGCTGTTCCTTAGAATATACTACCTTTAGGCGCTTAATATCACGCTTTTTCAGTTCGCGTCTCATAACCTTTGCAAGCGGGCAAACGGAAGTTTTATAAATGTCTGCTACCTCGAATCTGGTGGGGTCCATTTTGTTTCCTGCGCCCATCGCGCTGATAATCGGAACATTGTGAGCCTTCGCCTGAAGAACCAGTTCAATCTTGGCTGTTACCGTATCCACGGCATCCACAATATAATCATACTCATCAAAGTCAAACTGCTCTACGTTTTCCGGTAAAAAGAAGCATTGATGCTTCTTTACGACAGCCTTTGGATTGATTTCAAGAATTCGCTCCTCCATAACATCAACCTTATATTTTCCGACTGTTTTTCTTGTCGCAATAATCTGCCTGTTTATATTTGTCAAACACACCTTATCATCATCAATAAGGTCAAATTTTCCGACTCCGCTGCGCGCCAGTGCTTCAACCGTGTAGCCGCCGACTCCGCCTATTCCAAACACCGCTACTCTCGCATTCTCCAGGCGGTCCATTCCTTCTTTTCCTAATAAAAGCTCTGTTCTTGAAAACTGATTTAACATAATTTATTCCTTTTCCTATTATTTTAATTTTTTGTAAGCCTCATACGATATAAAAAGTGCAAACTGTAAATTTACAATTTGCACTTTACACCTATTCAGGTTAAGGTGTCAAAAGCACCGAATTTGTGCGAAGCACCTTTTGATTCTCCTAATCTTTTAATAATATCTTCTGATACTTAAAATTGTACGATATGTAACATTTCCATATTTAATACCCGTTGCCGGTGTACTCGCATGAACAATTTGTCCGTTTCCTATGTAGATAGCCACATGTCCGGCATAGCATACAATATCTCCGGGCTGTATTTCGGAGAAGGATACCGCTGATCCGCTGGAAGCCTGTTCACCTGACGTTCTCGGAATGGAAATTCCAAAGTGCGCATAGACAGACTGTGTAAAGCCGGAGCAATCCGCACCGTTTGTCAGCGATGTTCCGCCAAGAACATATGGGTTACCGATAAACTGGGTTGCATAGGAAGCAATGGATGATCCCGTTCCGCTTCCCGATGAGGAGGACGAACCGCCCGTTGTACCAGATCCGGAAGAGCCGCTGTCTGAGGAGCTACTATCAGAGGAAGAGCCACCTGGAGATGTACTTGTGTTAGAGGTTGTATTTGCACTCTTCTCACTATTCTTTGCCTGCTGCGCTACGGCTTTCTTTGCCGCCTCTTCCGCAGCCTTCTTCTCTGCCGCCGCCAATTGCTTAATCTGCTCTGACTGTTTATTTATCATATCCTGATATGACTTCGCCTGCGCTTTCGCGGATGAAAGCTGTGTATCAAAATCCTCTACCTGTGCCTGCATCGTTGCGATGGTATCCTCTAAGTTTGCCTGCTGTTCTTTATAATCAGCCTCCAAAGCAACCATCTCTTCTTTTTGATTATCAAGTTCTACCTGATAATCCGCAACCTGCTGTTTTGTCTCCTGAAAATCAGTCAACAGTTGTCTGTCATAATTGTATATATCATTTACATATTCTGCTTTATTCAACAAATCGGATAGGCTATCCGCTTCCAAAAGAGCTTCTAAATACATCGTATTACCTTGTTCGTACATGTACTTGATTCGCTTTTTCATAGCTTCATACTGTTCTTCTTCTTTTGCCTTGGCTTCATCATAGTCTGCCTGAGCCTGTTCAATTTCCAGCTCCTTGTTTGCCATATCCTCCTCAAGAACCTGTATTACAACGAGTACATCTACAAGCTTGCTGTTTGTCTCAGAAATCTGCGCAGACATATTCGCCTTCTTCTTCTCCAGACTGTTAATATTATTCTTAATAGAATTCAGACTACTCTCTGTCTGTTCCTTTTGCTTTTTTATCTCCGAAGAGGTTGCCGCAAATGCGGTTTCCGCAAACATGGCTGTAACCAGTGATAATATAATTATAGTATTTACAAACTTTTTCATTCGTCTACCTCAGTTTTCCCTCTACCGTATCATTGTTACATGCGGCTAGAACCCGCACCTACTTGTTATTATACCTTGTCAGGGCAAGATATTCAACACCAACTGCCATCTATTTTCATTTTTTTGCTTTAAAATCTATATTTCGTTTTCTATTCACCACACAGTATGATATAATGACGTTAGACATTATATCATCCCGAATGGGGATACCAATAAATTACGAAGTAATTTGATACAATAAACAAAAATAAGTTGTATGATTAATAAATGGAGGGTTTTATGGACGAAATATACCAGATGATTGAACAGCTAATTCAGGCTTCCGGCTATCCAGCCGAGGTTAGCGGTTTTGATATTTATAATGAAATTTGTGATGAAGTAGACGGAAAGGAAAACGGCAGCTACATCTTTATGTCAAAACATGACAACAATGATGTTTTTGAATATACACTGACTGTCTATGACGATGATTTTAATCTTGCTACCCTCTCTATCACAACGACCGAAGGGCAAAAATACTTTATAAACTTTGATTAAATAAGGGATTCAAAGGAATTCCTGTGACACAAAAATCCTGCCGAGCATTGCTCTGACAGGATTTTCTATTTTGACAAGCTTGTTTGCAGCTTCATCTTATATTCCGATCTATTATTCCGTAATCTGATTCAAAACGCGATACAGTACGTTATATAAAAATTCTGCCTCTTCCTTCGGCAGATTGATGCAGCCTCCGATTTTGAGAGGGATATCTGCTGCTTTCTGTTTCAGTTCTTCGCCCTTCTCTGTAATCGTAACGATAAGATTACGCTCATCCTCAACAGAACGCTCCCTTTTTATATATCCCTGCTTCTCCAGCTTTTTTAAAAGCGGGGTAAGCGTTCCGGAATCCAAATACAGGCATTTTCCGAGAGTTTTTACGTTTAACGACTTCTTATCCCACAAAACCATCATCGTGATATACTGGGTATATGTGATATCAATTTCATCTAAATATGGCTTATACTGTTTTACCACTTCTTTCGCGCATGCATATAAGGGAAAACACAATTGATTTTCTAATTTTAATAAATCTTCATTCATAAACGACTACCTTTACCTTTTTCATTTATCATGTTACGCCATAATTATATCATACAATTATATTGTAATCAATTTATTTTATTAAAATTATTTGTAACTGTTCAGAGCCAAGCAAATTAGATGAAAATATACTTAAGAATGCAAGCATTCTTAAACATATCTTTATCTAAATTTATTTGGCGGATACGCCACATCTCGAAAATACACAGTGTTTTCGAGATTGGCTCTGAACAGTTACAATTATTTCTATCTATTTTCAAGCCCTTAATAAAAACTAGAGAAGTCCATTTTATCCATCTTGTCCAATATGGTTTCCTCATCATCCGTGTTTTCTTGAATTTTGTTCCTGATATTCAGCATTTTAACATCTGTTGCAGCAATTACATCAGCACATTCCTTTAACTCACGGTTAATCTCTTCCTCGTTGTTTACCACACTTTTGTACCGCAGCTGATGCTCAAGGCTTGCCCAGAAATCCATCGCAATCGTACGAATCTGAACCTCCACCCGCATCATCTTTTTCTGGTCAGAGAAAAAGACCGGAATTTCGATAATCAGATGCAGACTGCGATATCCGTTTTCCTTTGGCTCATGGATATAATCCTTTTGATCTACCAGTGTGATATCATCCTGCCTTACAAGCATGGATGCAATTTCATAAATATCGTCCACAAAGGAGCAAATCACACGCACTCCTGCTACGTCAGATAAGGTGCTTTCTATCTCGTGTACGTTGATGTCTTTTCCTTTTTTCTGCAGTTTTTTTGCAATGCTGGCAGGCTTTTTTATTCTGGAGCTGATAAATTCAATCGGGTTTCGCTTGTACCGAACGGATAACTCAGCATTCAACACCTCAAGCTTTGTCTTGACCTCCTTGATTGCGCAGCTGTACATCATCATCAGTTCTTGAAATTTCAGCGTTTGATTGATTAATATCTCTGAGTTTCGAAGCAGTTGATTCTGTTCTATCACTCTCAGCTCTCCGCCTAATATACTTTCATTCTCTTCTAAATCCGCCATAAAATTGTCTCCTATAGTAAGTAATCCTTAAACAAATTTCCACAAATACTATACCATATAAATGTGAACATAATAAGAATATTACCGAATTTTTATTATTTTTTTATTTTAATATTGCAAATTAGTTAGCCTGTCACTATACTAGAGTAAAGTGTGTGCATCACTGATACACGATGAGAAAATAAGCCACTTTCTTAGATGGCAGACGGAGGAAAGTATGTCAGGTTCAATATATGGTAACTTATTTCGCATTTCCACATGGGGCGAATCTCACGGCAAGGGCATCGGTGTTGTAGTCGATGGCTGTCCTGCCGGACTCGAGCTGTGTGAGGAAGATATTCAACTATTTTTAGACCGGAGAAAGCCGGGACAGTCCAAATTTTCTACTCCCCGCAAGGAAGCCGATGCCGTAGAAATACTTTCCGGTGTGTTTGAGGGAAAGACCACCGGAACCCCGATTTCAATGATTGTTTTCAATAAAACCCAGCGTTCCGGTGATTACAGTGAAATTGCAAACTATTATCGGCCGGGTCATGCAGATTTAACCTATGATACAAAATATGGTTTTCGTGACTATCGAGGCGGCGGACGCTCCTCCGGAAGGGAAACCATTGGACGTGTTGCTGCCGGCGCCATCGCTTCCAAAATACTGTCACAGCTTGGAGTTTCGGTGCTTGCCTATACAAAGTCAATCGGCGATTGTGAAATCACAAGCTTTGACAAGGGCGAAATCATGAACAATCCGCTCTATATGCCTGATGCAAACGCAGCCAAAAAGGCTTCTGACTACCTTGAGGAATGCATCGCAAACCATAATTCTTCGGGCGGTAAAATCGAATGCATCGTCTCCCACCTTCCTGCCGGAGTCGGGGAACCTGCTTTTGAAAAATTAAATGCCAACCTTGCAAAGGCTGTCACCTCCATCGGTGCGGTTAAGGCATTTGAAATCGGCGACGGAATCGACGTTGCGAAAGCGACAGGACTTACGAATAACGATCAGTATGAATATGATGAGACCGGAAAAGTTGTAAAACTCACTAACCATTCCGGCGGCATACTCGGCGGTATCAGTGACGGAAGCGATATTTTAATCCGCGCTTCGATCAAGCCAACCCCTTCCATACTGGCAACACAGTCCACAATCAACAAGGATGGTGAGAATATCGATGTCAATATCAAAGGAAGACATGACCCTGTCATTGTACCGAGAGCCGTTGTGGTAGTGGAATCTATGGTTGCGATTACCATACTGGATATGCTGTTTATGAGTATAACTTCTAATATGGATTCGGTTAAGAAATTTTTTAATTAGAATTTTATTCAGCTCTATTAAAAAGCAGTAAGAAATCTATATAATAAGATTTCTTACTGCTTTTATTTCTCTAAAGAGTAACGATACAAAACTATATTCTTACCTTTTTCGCCAGCCCTATACAACAAAATCTACATGCTGATAAACTCCACTTCTGTTTCTCAGATGATTTGCCTTCTCATAGCTTAATGACTGTTCGTCAGAATTCTGTTCGGAATCTTCCTGCTCTTTTGAATCTTCTTTTTCTTCCTGCTTTTTGGTCTTTAATTCCTCCGCAGTACTGTCTGTTTCATTAGATTCCGCTATCTTCTCGCTTGCATCCGATAAAGACTGGGTATCTCCTTGCTTCATTGCCGTGGAGGCAGAGGCAAAAGCACTCATGGCACTTTGAGAGATGGTCACAGTATCCTGATCTTCATTTTTTTGTTCCACTTGCTGTTTTTGCGCTTTTTGCTGCTCTTCCTGCCTGATTTGAGCTTCTGCTTCTCTTATTTGCTTATTTAAGTCAGAAATCTTTTCGTTCAATTCTTTTTTTGCAGCCGTCTTCTCGCTTTCAGACATCTGGGTATTTGAAGCAAGCTCTGTCAATTCCTGCTGTGCCTTGCTAACCTGCGCTTTTAACGCAGTAACGGCGCTCTTTCCCGTGCTTGAACCCGATGTACTGCTGGTGCTTGTGCTTGTATTTGTAGTGTCGGTTGATAAACTTGCTTGATTTGATGCAGAAAAATTACTGCTTACTGTATTTGTTCCTATTGTCATTTTCTTCCTCCAATCTTTTATATTACTATTATCGGAGTTTTTCAAATCAAAACAAGTAACTTCACCTAACATTCACCCAACATTCACTTAACCAAAATATTAAAATGCAAAAATCATGCATATTTTATAATTTAAACCGCTTCCGCCCTCTCAAACTGTGAGTTGTAAAGCTTGGAATAGAAACCGTTTGCCTGCAACAATTCTTCATGGCTGCCCTGCTCGATAATATCTCCGTCCTTCATAACAAGAATCAAATCGGCATCCTTGATTGTGGAAAGGCGATGAGCAATAACAAAGCTTGTTCTGCCCTTCATCAGGTTATCCATTGCCTTTTGGATACGAATTTCCGTTCTCGTATCAACGGAGCTGGTTGCCTCATCTAAGATAAGGATACTAGGGTCCGCCAGAATCGCTCTTGCGATTGTCAGAAGCTGCTTCTGTCCTTGAGAAATATTGCTCGTTTCCTCATTCAAAACCATCTGGTAGCCGTCAGGCTGTGTCATAATGAAATGATGAGCGTGGGCTGCCTTCGCTGCGGCTATAACCTCCTCGTCAGTGGCATCCAGACGTCCGTATCGGATATTTTCCATAATTGTTCCGTTATACAGCCATGTATCCTGCAAAACCATACCAAACATTTCACGAAGGTCACTGCGGTTAAAGTTTCTTAAATCATGTCCGTCTACCTTGATGGAGCCGGAGTTTACGTCGTAGAAACGCATCAGCAGCTTAATCATCGTTGTTTTACCGGCACCTGTCGGTCCTACAATGGCAATCTTTTGTCCCTCTGCTACCTTTGCAGAGAAGTTATTGATAATAATCTGGTCCTTGTTGTAGCCAAAGGAAACATTCTCAAACTCTACATTTCCTTTCAGGTTTTCGATAGAAACAGCATTTTCTGCTGTCTGATCCTCTTCCTCTTCTTCCAAGAACTCAAATACTCTCTCGCCTGCCGCTGCTGACTGCTGTAACATGTTTCCGACCTGAGCAATCTGCTGGATTGGCTGGGTAAAGCTTCTGATGTACTGGAAGAAGGACTGAATCTGACCAACCTGAATACTTCCCTTAATAGTCAGATATCCTCCAAGCAGCGCAACCATAACATAGCCTAAGTTTCCGACAAACTGCATAATCGGCATCATAACACCAGAGAAAAACTGTGATTTCCATGCAGAGTCGTACAGCTTCTGGTTGGTTGCCTCAAATTCAGAGACAACTGACTCTTCTTTATTAAATACTTTTACAATATTATGTCCGGAAAAAACCTCTTCCACCTGTCCGTTAATTTCTCCAAGATACTTCTGCTGTCTCTGGAAAAACTTCTGAGAATGCTTCATGATGGTTCCAATCATTCCCATTGAAATCGGAAGAATACAAAGTGCCGCCAATGTCATCCAGCCATTGATTCTCAGCATCATAATCAGAACACCGATAATCGTTGTCACGGAGGTGATAAGCTGAGTCACACTTTGATTCAGGCTCTGTCCAAGCGTATCAATATCATTTGTCACTCTGGAAAGCACTTCACCGTGGGTGCGGCTCTCAAAATATTTCATCGGCATACGGTTAATTTTTGCTGAAATATCCTTTCGCAGGGTGTATGTGACGCTGTTTGCAATCCCGCTCATAATAAAGCCCTGTATAAAGGAAAAACATGCGCTCAATACATAAAGCCCCAACAGCATAACTAAAATACTTGTAATTTTATCAAAATCAATTCCGCCTGTACCGCTGATTTTTCTCACAAGTCCCTCAAAAATTTCTGTCGTTGCGTTACCTAATATTGTAGGTCCTACAATGTTGAAGGTTGTTCCGGCAATCGCACAGACAAACATGACAAAGAGTCTGGACAAATATTTGGGCGTACTCATATATTTTATTATTTTTCCCATGGAGCCTTTGAAATTTTTCGCCTTTTCTCCTGACATTCCTCCCATTCCCATGGGTCCTCGTCCTCTCGGCCTTTCATTACTCATTTTCTAATTCCTCCTTTGAGAGCTGAGACATCGCAATCTGCTGATAAACTTCACAATTCTTAAGAAGCTCCTTATGCGTTCCGATTCCCACTACCTCGCCTTCATCCAGAACAATAATTTTATCTGCATGAAGAATGGTACTGATTCTTTGTGCCACTATAATTGTGATTGCATTTTCTGTTTCCGCCTTTAATGCTTTACGAAGGGTTACGTCAGTCTTATAATCCAGTGCCGAAAAACTATCATCAAAGATATAAATCTGCGGCTGTTTTGCAATTGCTCTTGCTATGGAGAGACGCTGCTTTTGTCCTCCTGACACGTTTGTGCCGCCCTGTGCAATCTCACTGTCGAATTTTTCCTGCTTCTCGCTTATGAATTCCATTGCCTGCGCTATTTCAGCCGCTTTCTCGATATTCTCCTTGGAGGAGTCCTCACAGCCGTAGCGTATGTTAGAATCGATTGTTCCTGAGAAAAGTACTCCCTTTTGCGGAACATATCCGATTTTGTCGTGCAAATCATACTGCGTATAATCCTTCACGTTGATTCCGTTAATCAGGATTTCTCCTTCGGTCACGTCAAAAAATCTTGGTATCAGATTTACCAGCGTGGATTTACCGCTTCCCGTACTTCCGATAATCGCCGTCGTCTCACCCTTATTTGTCATAAAATTGACATGGGACAATACATTTTCCTTCGCGTCCGGATAGGCAAAGGAGACATTCCTAAATTCCAATATGCCGTCTCTGCTATCACTTTTCTTCGGATTTACCGGATCATTGATGGATACCTTTGTCTCAAGCACTTCGTTAATACGAATAGCCGATACACTGGCTCTTGGTATCATAATGGATACCATCGTAATCATCAAAAAGGACATGATAATCTGCATCGTATACTGAATAAATGCCATCAAATCACCAACCTGCATTGTTCCGTCGTCAATTCCGAAAGCACCTTCATATACAATCAATACCGTAATTCCATTCATGATAAGCATCATAAGCGGCATCATAAATGTCATACAACGGTTTACAAATAAATTCGTCTTTGCAAGTCTTGCGTTCGCGTCCTCAAATCTCTCTTCCTCGTGCTTTTGTGTACTGAATGCTCGGATTACCGGAATACCGGTCAATATCTCTCTTGTCACAAGATTCAATCGGTCAATCAATACCTGAAGCTGTTTGAAACGAGGCATTGCAATCTGCATCAGTATAATTACAACTAACAAAATAACTCCGACTGCCACTGCGATAATCCATGACATAGAGGTATCGGTCTTTAGCACCTTTAATACACCACCGATACCAAGTATCGGAGCATAGAGCACAATACGAAATACCATCGTCATAAGGAGCTGTACCTGCTGAATATCGTTTGTATTTCTTGTAATCAGGGAAGCTGTTGAAAATTTATCAAGCTCCATACTGGAAAAAGAAATTACCTTCTTGTAAACCCGCTCGCGCAAATTGCTGCTAAAGCTTGCTGCAACACGACAGGAAAGGTAGGTTACCGTCACGGCTACCACCATGGCAAGAAGTGCAAAGGAAAGCATTTTCAATCCTGCTTTCAAAATGTACATCTGCTGCAAATGTTCAATATCAACACCCTGCGCCTCATACTCTGCCTTTGCATAGGCAATGGAGGACTGAGTGATGATGGAGGATGACATCGCATCAATTTTCTCAGACATAGCATCCACAATGGCACTTAACTGTTCAGCCGGAAGCATTTTTAACACTTCAAATACATCAGTTCCCTCTTGAATACCCATTTGCTGCTTAATTGCTTTGCTCTCCTCACCATCTCCCGAGAGCGTCAGTGTAATCAGCATGGGTTTTCCGAAAACAGTGTTTAATTCTTCTCTTGTCTCACTGTCAATCTTCTTTAAATTGTATAAGTCTCCATCCAGCTCATAATTGGCCTCCACGAAACTTTTGTCTTCCTCATCCATGAATAAATAAAGTTTATCCATCTCACTTACTCTGATTTGGTCTAATACCGCATCTTCAATACCACCTTGCTGTATTCCGACATTAATAATGTCTGATGTATAGCCTGGCAATGACAAATCACAGTATGCCTGTATAAAAAGCAAAACTATAATCGCAATGATTGATAATGTTGAATTTTTTAAATATTTAACTAGTTTTAACATTGCATTTTCCTTTCTAATCCTTTTTATGATGCATCGGGTGCGGATGTGAATGGGGATGTTCATGGTGCTTGCTGAATTGCTCCATCACTTCATCCATCTCATTTTGAGCCATCGTTGATTTCACATTCTCAATCAACTGGATTAAAATACGACGCAACAAACATTTTTCTTCCTCGGATATTCCGTTAAACAAAACCTCATTTAATTCCTTGGTTTTATCTTTAACCTTTTTTAATGCATTTTGCCCTTTATCCGTTATATAAATTCTCGATATCCGTTTGTCCCCAGCATCCATTTCTTTTTTAAGCCAACCCGCTTTTTCCATTCTCTTTATGGAGACTGCCACAGTCGGTGGTTGAATGTTTAGCTTCTTTGCAAGATCCTTCTGGCTGAGCCCCGGTTCTGTGTTCACCAACTGGAGCAAAGTGTCCTGACCCGGATAGATTCCCCCGTCCGACATCACCTTATACTTTTTTGCAAAATATGTTCTTGCTAACTCCATAAACAGCTCTTTGATTGACTTATCCTTGTATGCCGCCTGGTCCATTCTTCTCACCTCCCTATATTGATTAGTCGACTAATCGATATTATATGCCTATTCTTTTTATATTGCAACCTACTTTTTATGATTTCACACTTTTTTTACAAATAGAAATCGAAAAAAAATTTTAGAACCAAAAACAGCTTTCATACGCTATTTTCGGTTCTAATTTTTCTAACACTATATTTCATTATTATCTCAAAATTTTATAATTTTGTTCGCTTTTCTATAAATTCGGCTGTAAAAATTTCGGTGTATAGCCGTTTTTCTTCAGGGCGTCCACAATCTGCTCCTTGTGTTCATGGCCAAATGCTTCCATTGTAATCTGCAGTTCCACCGCCGCATTGCGGTTGATACTAACAAACTGGTTATGCTCCAGCTTGATGATATTTCCCTGCTCTTTTGCAATCACGTCTGCTACACGAACAAGCTCACCCGGCTTATCCGGCAAAAGAACGGAAACTGTGAAGATTCTGCCTCTCTGAATCAGTCCGTGCTGCACGATGGAGGACATCGTAATCACGTCCATATTTCCACCGCTTAAAATGGAGACAATTTTCTTGCCCGTTACATCCAAGTGCTTGAGCGCCGCAACACTTAACAGTCCTGAGTTTTCAACAACCATCTTATGGTTTTCTACCATATCAAGGAATGCTACAATGAGTTCCTCGTCTTCTATTGTAATAATGTCGTCCAAATTATCCTGGATATATGGGAAGATAGTGGTGCCCGGTGTTTTTACCGCTGTGCCATCGGCAATCGTGTTGACAGTCGAAAGCGTTGTCACCTTTTTATTCTTGAGGGATGCCTGCATACAGTTTGCATTGGCAGGCTCCACGCCAATCACCTTGATTTTCGGGTTCAGAAGCTTTGCAAGGGTAGACACACCGGTTGCAAGCCCGCCTCCTCCGATTGGAACAAGAATATAGTCGACAGTCGGAAGCTCCTTGATAATTTCCATTGCGATGGTTCCCTGACCTGCCACAACGTCCAAATCATCAAAAGGGTGGATAAAAGTATAGCCGTTTTCCTCTGCAAGCTGGAATGCATAGCTGCTGGCATCATCAAATACATTACCGTATAATACGACATCTGCCCCATAGCTCTTCGTACGGTTTACCTTCATCAGAGGAGTCGTCGTAGGCATAACGATAGTCGCTTTCACGCCAAATAATTTTGCTGCATAGGCAACACCCTGGGCATGATTTCCGGCTGAGGCGGTAATCAGTCCCTTTGCTCTCTCTTCCTCTGATAGCGTGCTGATTTTATAATACGCACCGCGCACCTTATAGGCACCGGTAAACTGCATATTTTCCGGCTTTAAATATACTTTATTTCCTGTCTGGTCACTGAAATAATCGCTGTATACCAGCTTTGTCTCCAATATAACCTGATTGACCCTCTCTGTAGCTTCCTCAAATTTTTCTAATGTCAACATTATTCTTCATCTTCTTTCTCGTCTTGTTTCACATCAAATAGTGCATTTACAAAATCATTTGCATCAAATTTCTGTAAGTCATCAATTGTTTCTCCAACTCCAATATATTTTACCGGAATACCAAGCTCAGAATGAATGGCAATTGCAATTCCTCCTTTTGCTGTTCCATCCAGTTTGGTCAGAATAATACCCGTAATGTCGGCAACCTCTCTAAACTGCTTTGCCTGCGCAAGAGCATTTTGTCCGGTTGTACCATCGAGCACGACAAGGGTTTCACGGTATGCATCAGGATATTCTCTGTCAAGCACACGGTCAATCTTTTTGAGCTCTTCCATAAGATTTTTCTTATTGTGCAGTCTTCCCGCTGTATCACACAGCAAAACATCAGCATTCCTCGCCTTTGCCGCCGCAACCGCATCATATACGACGGCTGCAGGGTCAGCGCCCTCCTGTCCACCGATAATGTCCACACCGGCTCTGTTTGCCCATGTGGTGAGCTGCTCTCCCGCCGCAGCACGAAACGTATCTGCCGCTGCCAAAACCACCTTTTTGCCCTGATCCTTCAGCTTGCCTGCAAGCTTTCCTACGCTTGTTGTCTTTCCTACCCCGTTTACACCGATTATTAAAATAACAGATTTACGGTTTTCAAATTCATAGGCGGTTTCTCCGACATTCATCTCTTCCTTGATGCTCTCAATCAAAAGCTCCTTGCACGCGGAAGGCTCCTTGATTTTATTTTCCTTCACCTTCGCCTTTAAATCCTCAATAATGGAGGTTGTGGCATTGATGCCCAAATCTCCCATTATAAGTATCTCTTCAATTTCCTCGTAAAACTCATCGTCAATACTGGAAAAACCACTGAAGATGGAATCAATTCCAGATACAATATTATCTCTTGTCTTTGTCAGGCCTTCTACCAGCCTGCCAAAAAATCCTTTTTTTTCAGCCATGTTCTCCTCCCTTAGCTATCTAAATCATCTTCTATCAGGTTTACGGATACCAAAGTTGACACACCCTTTTCCTGCATGGTAATTCCGTAAAGTCTGTCCGCTGCCGCCATCGTTCCCCTTCTATGGGTTATAATAATAAACTGGGTGTTTTTTGTCAATTTATGTAGGTATTTTGCAAAGCGGGAAACATTGGAATCATCCAGTGCCGCTTCAATTTCATCAAGCAGACAAAACGGTGATGGCTTTAGGTTCTGAATAGCAAAGAGAAGCGCAATCGCTGTAAGTGCTTTTTCTCCACCGGATAGCTGCATCATATTTTGCAGCTTCTTGCCCGGCGGCTGGGAGACAATTCGAATTCCCGCTTCCAGGATATCCTCATCCTCCATCAGCTCAAGCGTACCCTTACCACCTCCGAAAAGATCCTTAAATGCCTTGTCAAATTCAACGCGAATCAGCTCAAATTTTTCCTTGAACTGATTTCTCATACCGATATCAAGCTCATCAATAATTTTAAGCAGCGTCTCCTCTGATTCCACCAAATCATCTCTTTGTGTCCTCAAGAATTCATATCGCTCAGACAAGGTTTTATAATCCTCGATGGCATTTACGTTTACATCTCCAAGCCTCCTGATTTCTTCCTTCAGCCCTGCAATACTCTTTTTCAGCTCAGAAGGATTGTCAAGCTCCTCGTTTTGCATTGTGATTGCTCCACTATAAGTAAGCTCATATTCCTCCCACATATAGTTAATCTGGTTCTCACTTGCTTCCTCCTGCTTCTCTCTCTGGTTCGTCAAACGGAATACTTCCTTATCAAGCAGACTGATTCGATTGGATAATTCCTCTCTTCTGGCAAAAAATCCCTTGTGGTTCTGGGAAAGCTCTTCCTTTTTCGCGGTAAACTGTTTTAAATTCTCCTGACAGTCCGCATAAACCGCTTCCGCCTTGGAAGCTTCTGCCTGAAGTGCCACAATCTCCGTTTCCTTCTCGGCAATCTCTTCCTTTGAACGTTTCGAACTGCCGCCTAATTGTTCAAGTTCTGCGTTTAACTTGTTTAATTCCTGGTTGATACGTCTTATGTTTTCTAAAATAAATTCGTTCTTCTGGTTCAGATTTGCAAACTCTAGGTTAATATCGGTTGATTTCTTGGAGAATTCAATCTCTTTTGCTCTTTCTGTCTCCAAGAGCCCGCCTGTCTTTGCAATGAGAGCCTCAAATTCCTTCTCTTTTTCTTCCGACGCCGAAAGTTCTTCCTGAATCTGAGTTTTTCCTTCGGTAATGCTCTTTACCTGCTGTTCAATCTCATGACTTTCTGCCTTTAGGCGCTCAAAGAGCTGACTGCTCTCATTTTTCTTCTCCTCTGCCTGATTCACATTCATCTTAGCAGTATTTTGAAGCAGGAATTGATCCTGAAGCTCCTTTTTCAAGCGGTCAATCTCTTCATAGGATTTTGACCTTGCCTCTTTCTTTGCATCAATCTCTGTCTGAATTGTTTCTGTTTCTTTATTTAATCGAATTGTTTCTTCTTTTAATTCATCAATCTCACGTCTTCGTCCAAGCAGATTGCTCGTATTCTTGAAAGCACCACCGGACAAAGAGCCACCCGGATTTAAAGATTCACCTTCCAGTGTAACGATACGAAGTGAGTAATGATACTTTCTGGCAAGCGCAAGCGCATTGTCAATACCGTCTACAACGATGGTTCTTCCAAGCAGATACTTGGATAAGCCCTCGTATTTTGCATCGGTTGTGACCAGATTACTGGCAAGCCCGATAACGCCCTTTTCCGCCAAAGCACTGTCCTGATTGAAGGAGTTCTTGTTGCCGATACTCGTGAGCGGTAAAAATGTGGCTCTTCCGAATTTGTTGGCTTTTAGATATTCAATCATCTGCTTTGCCGTATTTTCGTCCTCGGTTACAATATTTTGAATATTACCGCCAAGTGCTGTCTCCAGAGCAATCTCATATTCTTTTTCCACCTTGATGATGTCGGCTACTACACCGATGATTCCCTTGGCTGTGTCCTTTCGCTCCATAATGCGGCGAATACTGTTTCCATAACCGTCATATTTCTCCGTGATGTTGATAAGGGAATCCAGCCTTGACTTCTCTCTGTGGTAATCAGACTGTGCCTGTGCCTTCTTCTCATTCAGGGCAGCAAGCTCCTCCTGAATATTCTTGACATTCTCTTCATTGGCTCTGCCTTCCTCGGTGAGCTTTAAAATAATGCCGGATATTCTTTGCAGTTCCCTATTGTATTCACCAGACAGTTCCTCCTGCTCAGCTTCCTCACTTTTTACCTTTAGAAGTCTCTGACTCAGCTCTGCCTTTTGTAAGGTGATTTGCTCGAGCATCGTGTCATAGCGCTGTATCTTTCCTTTGGTGGAAGCCCTCTCATTCAGAAGCTCAAAAATCTCATTTTTACTCTCATCAATCTGGCGATTATACTCTGCGATTTTATTCTGGATTTCCTGCATAACACCTGCCGCATTTGTCTGCAGATCGTCAATCTCATCAAGCTGACGGTTAATCTCTTCCTTCTGAGAGGTAAACTCTGTCTTTTGCTCATTTTTTGCCTGAATTTCCGCATTGACCGCATTCATTCGCTCCTTAAGATGCTCTTCGCTCTGACGGATTGAATTAATCTGCTCCTTTAAGACATTCATCTTGCCTTCCATGTCTCTGCTTAAAATACCGCTCTCATTCTGCCGATTTCGATATTCCTCAATTTTGAAATCGATTTCCTCAATTTCCTTTTCCAGCTTTTCATATTCAATTTTTGTATTTTCGTAGCTTTCCTTTGTCTCTTCTAAGTCCTTTTCCGCAATGGAAAGCTTCCCGTCAAGTTCTTCCAGCTGCTCCTTGATTCGGTTCGTCTCCATCAGAAACAGATTCACGTCATAGAGCTTTAGTTCTTCCTTTTTCTTTAAATAGGTCTTTGCAATCTCAGACTGTTTCTCAAGAGGTCCTATCTGCTTTTCCAGCTCTGATAAAATATCTGTCACACGGAGAAGATTCTGTTTTTCATCCTCCAGCTTCTTTTGTGCCGTGGCCTTTCTTCTCTTGAATTTTACGATACCAGCCGCCTCGTCAAAAAGCTCTCGTCGCTCCTCCGGCTTTCCGCTTAGAATCTTATCGATCTGACCCTGTCCGATAATGGAATAGCCTTCCTTGCCGATACCCGTATCGTAAAACAACTCCTGCACATCCTTTAATCTGCAGCTTGTGCCGTTAATCAGATATTCGCTCTCGCCGGAACGGTAAACACGTCTTGCCACCGTCACCTCTTCAAAGTCAATGGAAAGCTTTCTGTCGGAATTGTCAAGCGTTATCGCCACATAAGCAAAGCCTAACGGCTTTCTGTTCTCCGTTCCAGAAAAAATGATGTCCTGCATGTTGGAGCCTCTTAACTGCTTTGCACTCTGCTCCCCAAGCACCCAGCGAACCGCATCACCTACGTTGCTTTTCCCGCTTCCATTTGGTCCGACAATACCTGTAATTCCATTGTGAAACTCAAATACTATTTTGTTTGCAAATGATTTAAACCCCTGTACTTCTATACTTTTTAAATACATATGTCTCTCCTGCTAAGATTTTTTCAGTTTTACAATGGCGCTGTAAGCAGCTTCCTGTTCTGCCGCCTTCTTCGTTCTGCCTACGCCGTGACCGACCACCTCGTCGCCTATCACCGCATTTACAATGAACTGCTTATTATGATCCGGTCCTTCCTCTCCAACCAGCTCGTAAACCAATTCCGCCTTGTAATCACTTTGCACGATTTCTTGCAGGATAGTCTTGCTATCATAAAAGAGCTGCTTATGTTCAATATCCGATAAAATAAATTTATAGATAAACTCTTTTGCATTAGCAAAACCACCATCTAAATAAATGGCTCCAATCAAGGCTTCCATAGCGTCCGAAACGATGGAATTTCTATCCCTTCCGCCTGTCAAATCTTCCCCTTTTCCAAGCAGCAGATAGCTTCCAAGCTCTATCTCCCTTGTGCAAAATGCTAAGGTCTGCTCACATACAATACTTGCCCTTGTCTTTGTCAAATCGCCTTCTGGAAGCTTTGGAAACTTTGCATACAGATAGTCACTTGTCACAATTTCCAATACCGCATCCCCTAAAAATTCCAGTCTCTCATTGCTTGTCAGTCTGCTTAACCGATGCTCGTTTGAAAACGAACTATGGGTCATCGCCTGACGAAGCAGGTTGGAATCCTTGAACTGATACCCTATTCTATTTTCTAACTCCTCTAATGATGCCTTTTTTTCCATTTTGACACCTCCTTATACTTTAACCCAATCATTTTTAATCAATCCCTCTTATTTTAACAGCACAAAAGCCCTATATCAAGGGCTTTTGTGAATAAAATTTAAAATCGCGTTACAACTAACTAGTTATTCAAATTCTTAATCTGCTCAATTACATCACCGACAGATACAATGTTTTCTGCTTCTTCATTTGAGATTTCGATGTCAAACTCTTCCTCTATCCCCATAATAATTTGAAAAATGTCAAGAGAATCGGCACCTAAATCGTCAACAAATGTTGTCTCCATTGTAATTTCATCCGCATCAACATTTAACACCTCTGCGATAATTTTTTGTAATTTTTCAAATTCCATATTTTTTCAATCCTTTCTACTTACTCATCCTTCACAATAATATTTGCTTTGATTTTTTCATTAATCTTCTGATTTTTAAAAGTTACACACTGAATAATCGAATTGGTAACTTCCTTCGCCTTAGAGCTTCCGTGTGTTTTCACAACAAGTCCGTTAAGTCCCAAAAGCGGCGCACCGCCATATTCGCTGGCATCAAAGGACTTGAGCGTTGTCTTTAGAGCAGGCTTTACAAGCAATGCTCCTATTTTGCTTCTCAGTGTTGACATCATTCCGCCCTTAATCTTGCTAATAAGGGTCGCACCAACACCTTCATATAATTTAAGAATAACATTTCCAACGAATGCCTCACAGACAATAACGTCTGCATAACCGCTAGGAATATCTCTTGCCTCGATACTTCCTATAAAGTTGATATCACTGCATTCCTTCAACAGCGGAAACGTCTCCTTAACCAGCATATTTCCCTTTTCTTCTTCAGCACCTATATTGACAATCGCTACCCTTGGATTTTGGATACCCAAAATATTTTCCATATAAATGGACCCCATTTTCGCAAATTGTACTAAATGAGATGCCCTCGCATCTACATTGGCACCGCAATCAACCAATAACGAAACACCCTTAGCGGTCGGTATCAATGGAGCTAGCGGAGGTCTTTCAATACCTTTAATCCTTCCGACTATTACCTGCCCACCAACAAGGATAGCTCCTGAACTGCCGGCTGACACAAGCGCATCCGCTTCTTGATTCTTAACCATGTTCATTGCTTTTACTAAAGATGAATCTTTCTTCCTTCTTATCGCCATAACAGGTGGCTCTTCGGTCTCAATTACTTCTGATGCATGAACAATTTCAAGCTGTTCTTTATTATATTCATATTTCACAAGCTCTGCCTTTATTATGTCTTCTTTTCCTACAAGAAATACTTTAATATTGGCTTCCTTCTTAATTGCTTCAATTGCACCTTTGATAATTTCTACCGGGGCGTTGTCTCCGCCCATTGCATCTACTGCTACTTTCACTATCTCTTGCATATGAGTCAACTTCCTCCTTGAATACCTAATAATCAATATACTAGATATCCTTTTATAAATCAATATATATTTTTACTATTTTATTCTAGTTTATTTTTTACAGCTTTACAATGTTTATTTTAAGCAAGGTCATAACACTAATAACCGATGTTCTCCCCAAGAATGATAACTTTGATTCTGTCTTTTGTAAATTGTCCGGTAATCAAAACGAAATCGTTGCAGATACGCTCCTTATGCTTACAATCAATACAGCGCTCCAAGGATGTACAGGGGGTATTCTTTCCCAATCGTTTTGCATCCAATGGCGCTGCAATCTGACGTGCTCTTTTTATAGCATCGTCCGTATCTTTCGTAATTTTATTGATTCCAATGACAATGATAACCTGATTCGGACCATATAGCATAGGAGCAACCCGGCTTCCATTTCCATCAATATTAAAGATTTTACCGTCTACCGTCACAGCATTTGCACTGGACAGAAAGGAATCTGCTGAAAAATTATTCAGATATATAGTTCGCTTTTGTTCCTTTGACAAGCCATCGACATATTTGTCATAAAAAATATAGTCTCCATTTCGAAGAAAATTAAGTATACCAGTCTCTTCCAAGGTTACAGAGTCACCGCAGCCAACAGATGAGCCGACAGGGATCAGCTCTTTGAGAAGAGAAAGCAATTCTTCTCGTGTATTTACAAAACATCCCTTCATGTTACGAGCACTTAAGTTATGAATCAATGTAGATATTTGCTGGTCTACATCAAAAGTTTCTAAATCATCATCTATATTCATTTTCTTCACCTATTTCTTTTTAAACAACAAAAAACAAGGGTAAGATATAGTCTCAACCCTTGTTTTCACTAGTTTTCAAACATTAGTCAACTGCAATGATTTCTTTCTTATTGTAAGAACCACAAGCCTTGCAAACTCTGTGAGGCATCATTAACGCACCACATTTGCTGCACTTCACTAAGTTTGGAGCGCTCATTTTCCAGTTTGCTCTTCTTTTATCTCTTCTTGCTTTTGAAGATTTATTCTTTGGACAGATAGACATGACTACACCTCCTTATTATTCAATAAGCTTCAAACAGCCCGCCGATTACCCGACAAACTTGTATTATTGCTTAGAATTGTTAAAAATATCACGGATAACTGCCATTCTCGGATCAAGTACTGCTCTGTCACAGTCACAATCTCCAAAATTAAGATTCGTACCGCACTTATTACAGATTCCCGCACAACTTTCCTTGCAGAGAACTTTCATAGGCCAGTTAATTAAAATCTCATCGTAAATCAATTTATCTACGTCAAGGTTATATCCAATAATATACTCGTCTTTTTCCAGCTCGTCAACCCTGTCTTCCTCTATATGTGCCATATTAATTGCCTTATTCACATCAATAGAGAAGTTAGTTTTTACAGGCTCTAAGCATCGGTCACATGGAACGGCAATGATTAAATCAGCCTTCGCTTCAATTGTAATGTTCTTCTTACTCGTATGAGTAAGCGTCAAATCCACATCACTTTTTTCAACGATGTCAAATGATCCCATTCTGGAATCAAAGGACTCCATCTCCAACGCTACCTTCGTCTGTATCACTTTATTATCGTGGGCTAAAACGTCTGTTAACTTAATTAGCATAATAGTCTCCTATACACACCTGTATTATTATACCTACCTTACCTTACTTTGTCAATATTTTATTTTGATTATCATTCCACTATGCAGAAATATTTATACAATGGTGCATGGTGGCACTATAATTATTTAGATACTAACGCTAAGGTCTCTCTTGCAATCGCAAGCTCTTCATTTGTCGGAATTAACAATGCTTTCACCTTTGAATCCTTTGTGGAAACATATGTTTCTTTTCCTCTTACACTTGTGGAAGCGTCGTCATACTCTAATCCTAAGTATCCAAGATACTTACAGATATCTTTTCTTACTAAGCCGTCATTTTCACCAACGCCTGCTGTAAATGCAATCACATCTACGCCGTTCATAGCAGCAGCATAACCACCTACCATCTTTGCAACCTGATAGCAGAAAGCCTCTCTTGCCAATTGTGCTTTTTCGTTTCCTTCTTCAGCCGCAATTTCAAGATCTCTAAAGTCGCTGGATACACCAGATACACCATAAACACCGGATTCTTTATTTAAAACATTCATAACACCTTCGATATCAAGGTTCTCTTTCTTTGCGATAAACTCCATAATTGCAGGGTCAATACTTCCGGAACGCGTTCCCATCATAACACCTTCAAGAGGGGTAAGTCCCATGGAGGTATCTACTGATTTTCCGCCGTTTACAGCACAAATACTAGAACCATTTCCCAAATGGCACACAATTGTCTTGCATGTCTCAAGCGGTTTTCCTATATATTCAGCTGCTCTTTTAGATACAAAGCTGTGGCTTGTGCCGTGGAAGCCATATTTTCTTACCTTATACTGCTCATAATATCTGTATGGAAGTCCGTAAGTATAAGCCTCTTTTGGCATTGTCTGATGGAATGCTGTATCGAATACACCAACCATAGGAGTGTTTGGCATCAATGCCTGGCAAGCCTCCACACCAATCAGGTTTGCAGGATTGTGAAGAGGTGCTAAATCATTACACTCCTCCACTGCTTTTTTCATCTCGTCTGTAATAATTGCAGAGCTTGCAAATTTTTCTCCGCCGTGAACAAGTCTGTGTCCGACTGCTCCAACCTCATCAAGGCTCTTGATAACACCTGTCTTTGCATTCATCAGGGCATCCAATACCATCTGGATTGCTTCCTTATGAGTAGGCATAGCAGCGTCTGTAACCTCTTTTTCTCCGCCTGCCGGCTGATATACCAATCTTCCGTCAATACCGATTCTCTCGCAAAGTCCCTTTGCCAAAACTGCCTCTGTATCGGAATTGATTAACTGAAACTTAAGTGATGAGCTTCCACAATTTATAACTAAAATATTCATTTGAATTTTCTCCTTCTATAAAAAACTTTAATTAGTTCGCCTGTGCCTGTACTGCTGTGATTGCTACAACGCCAACGATATCATCTGCATTGCATCCTCTTGACAAATCGTTTACCGGCTTTGCAATACCCTGGGTTACTGGTCCATAAGCCTCTGCCTTTGCAAGTCTCTGAACTAATTTGTATCCGATGTTTCCTGCATCTAAGTCAGGGAATACCAATACGTTTGCACGTCCTGCAACCTTGCTTTCCGGAGCCTTGGATGCACCTACGCTCGGTACAATCGCTGCGTCTAACTGCAGTTCGCCGTCAATTTCAATGTTTGGATACTGCTCTTTTGCAATTCTAGTTGCTTCCACAACCTTCGTCACATCTGCATGCTTTGCACTTCCCATGGTAGAATGAGAAAGCATTGCGACAACCGGCTCTTCCTGAACTAACAGTTTAAAAGATTCTGCTGAAGAAGCTGCGATTGCTGCTAACTTCTCAGGATCCGGATTCTGCTCTAAGCCTGCATCTCCGAAGATAAAGGTTCCGTTTGCACCAAATTCACAGTCTGGAACAACCATCAAGAAAAATGCGGAAACTAATTTTGTACCTGGCTTTGTCTTTAATATCTGTAAGCATGGTCTTAATGTATCTGCTGTTGAGTGACATGCGCCAGAAACCATTCCGTCTGCATCTCCCTGTTTTACCATCATTACGCCGTAGTATAAGTAGTTTGTCAAAAGAATCTCTCTTGCCTGCTCTTCTGTCATTCCTTTACTCTGTCTTAGCTCTACTAATTTTGCAATGTACTCGTCTGTCTTTCCATATGTTGCAGGGTCAACAATTGTTGCTCCAGTGATATCTAAACCCTTGCTTCCTTCTGCTACAGCCGCTTCTGTTCCTACTAAAATAACATTTGCAATTCCTTCTTTTAAAATTGTAGCCACTGCCTCATATGTTCTGCGGTCCTCAGTTTCTGGCAAAACAATAGTCTGCTTATTTGCTTTCGCACGTTCTTTGATTGTGTCAATAAATCCCATTACGGTATGACTCCTTTCCTGTGTATCTTGTTATTATTTCCTCCGACCAGAGGTTATTTTAATAATGCGCCTCATTACTTTGCTATATCCAGTAAAAAAGCATAACCCTTTCAAATAAATAGAACCCTTTCTATCCATTTTCCTGAATTATGTCTCGTTCACGCCTAGTATGATTATACTACTAATGTTTATTGTATACAAGAAGTATTTTATTTTGAACATTTAATTAAATTTTTAACAATCTTTTTTCTGTTATTTTACACCAAAAGAATTATTTTATTAATGAATTTTATCTAAAACTTGCTTCATTATACCTAAAATGGAATTGTCATTATAAATGCTCTTAATGCATCGTCTCCATAAGAATATTGAACTATGTTAATAGGCTTTGCATCATAAAATGCTGGTATTTCACTGCAAAACCACTCAATTAGCGCTTCATCGCTGCATGCTATCCCGCTCCTTTTCACATAAGTCCAAATGTCATCAGGTATTTCATTTAATTCCGATTTAGTAAAAAATCCTTCTTTTAGTATTGAGTCTATTGATGAAGCCCAGCCTTCTCGGTATGTTTCAAAACTCATTGCCATATTTCTTATCATTGTTTTATCAATCCATTGCCTTGAAATATACATATTTGCTTTTAAAATTTTGTCAATTTTTTCGATTTTAGCAAAAAATAATCTGTTGCTAAACGCCATATCATCAATTTCTTCTTTATAAATCTTCCAATTTCTAATTCCTATATTTATATCACATACTTTCTTCCAATCTTCTAGCAGATATTTGTATAAATCATTTATCCCATCAAAATTACATTCAATGCATATTTCAATATTTTTTTTCATTCGTTCTAAATCCGGATAAAATGACGGATATTTATTTGTTGTCTCTTTCTCCAGCAATAAGATAACTTCTGCTAATTCTTTTTGCAAAACCTTTATATTGTCTCTTGTAATAGGGTTTTCCATTATACACTCCTTCAAATATCCTAATTTTATCAACTTCTTATTGGGCAAAAACTGATGCTATTTGGAATATAGTGACATTGTCAATTGGTTTTAACACTTCACATAAATGTTCTATATTATATTCCTTATGACTGTACAAATTAGCTATGATTAGCAATACATAGAATATACATCCTGAATAAACTTTAAATCCTCCGGAGTATAATTCCTATTTTTCTTTAAATCTAATTCAGCCAACACCCCCTTCATACCTTTTATTTTTCATTCATCATCCAGTTTTTCAAAAAAAGTTGTATCAACTTCATATTCAATATACAGTTTTTTAATTCTTTGAATTATTATCTTATTATCCATATTTATTAATCTCCTATAATCTTAACATCACAAAATTCTACTACCTTATTTTCTAATACTCTTATTTATCGAAGATATTTCACAGAAGTTACTATTGTTATACTCTGTAAAATATATTAATGCAACTCACATTGTTTCTTGTATCATATTCTGATTGGATTTTTCCCCAGCTATATCCCTTTCCATTCTCAATTCCTTTTTGAAATAAAATTTTATCATGTATTTCTTTACGTCTTTGTTCGTCACTTTATATACTATCATCGCAATTAATCAATGAAATCATATAGATTTTTTCTTCTCTAAAAAAGAAACTAACTATATATGTTTTTCCGTCAATCCTTTGCTTATTATCCAGATATATCATTCTTATACTATCTTGCCCTTTAAAATAAGGTGTCTTTTTGAAATCATCATAACTAAAATTAGGAGAAAATATCAAGTCATCATCAATTTTAAAAATACCCGTTTTAATATCTATCATAAATATCACCTCTATTTTATTAATGGAATATTATCTACTGATATCCTGCATTTTTTCTACATCATGACATAAACCTTCTACATCATAGTTATTAATCTGAATGTTGCCACTTGCAAGCCAGTAGATTTTTATGTCTACCGGCAAAATACATGTACTATATGTCTGTGTACCTTATATCTTATTTTATTTTAAGTATTCATTAGATTTTATTATATAATTTTTTATAAGCTTAACTCTTTTCTTATCAAGTTCCATTGTTCCAATAAGGAAATCAAACTTTAAGAATAGTCTATTAGATATCTCATCTTCCAACGACTTTAATTCTTCTTTATCGGTATGCTCTTTCAAAAAAAGCAACCAATCTTTAGCCTCCTCTTCATTTTGGATTAATAAATAATCTTTCTCTTCCATTCTCATTAGTTCAATAGTATCTATTAATTCATTCAATATGCCCACTAACTCTTCATGATGTTGTTTACTAATACAATTCATAATTATCCTCTCTTCCATATTGTTGGTGTTATTTCAATCCAATCAGTTGGTACCGCTCTATAATCAATAATCCTCCAGCACATACCATGCTTCTAATGCCCTACCATAAGCATAGGAATTCTATCATCATTTTCCGCATGGGGATGCAGTTTTGGTTTCCCTACTGATGCAACTGGCGGACATAGAATAATAGATACAAAAATCGAAGATATTTCACTGCTTGAAGCTGCGGAATATTTCCTTTTTCATAACTTATTTGACCTCTTTATACGTTTCCGCCAATTCAACCAACTCTATTTCTAGTGTATCAGAATAATCCCAAGAATTTATTATTATCCTCGGATAGTTAAGCTCAATCCCCCTTCTTTTTAGCTATTGCAAAGCATCTTTAACACCAGCATATACTAACCTGTCGCTAAATGCTAAGATAGTGATAGCACAATAGTTCAATCAAAGTCATTCCCTAAAAGCATCAATCATCCGTTGTGTACTTCAAAAATTCAAGTAAATCTTTTTCAAATTGATTATAGTCAATCTTAGCTTTCTTACTAATACTTTTTATAGATTTTAAGATATTCTCAACAATTAATTTACATTTTCCATCTGCATCTGAATTAATATACTTATCAAAGTCAATTTGTTTTCTTACAGAAACTAGCTTGAATTTCAAATCGAACTTTATCTCTTCTTTCCATTGACCATTTGCAATTAATTCCTTTGGAGCTGCAACTGGAGTTATACCTATAATCTCAACAATATCACTATACTTTTTATCTTTAAAAAATTTACTAATTCTTCTACACATCCAATATACTTCATCATCCACACCATAAATATTTTTGTAATATGACGGTGAGTTAATATTTACATCCATTGAAAACCTCCTATTTTTCTACCATCCATTAGATTTTAGTAATGGCGGATACATATCGTATTTATCAAAATAATATTTATTCATATCATATTGCCAATAATGTATATCACATAATTAGTTTTAGGATTTGATAATGAATTTCCATGTACCCCATTTGTAGTACTTGCAGTAGGTTTAGTAATACCGGCTTCTGCATTAGAAGCAAATTGCTGACCTTTGTACCGAAATGGATATGTACGTTTTCTTCACAGCTCTCTTCACATGATATTGTGTTTCCAAACGCATCATATTCATACTTATTTAATACAGTATTTTCATCCGTTACGTGTGTTACGCTGTTTGCTTCATCACTTACGTACTGATAATAAGTTCTAGCTTTTTCGATATCTGAACTTATTATAACATTCTTCTACATTATGGCGTAAGCTTTCTGTTTCTCCGTCAGAAATTTAATGACTGGCCCCCTCTTTTACGAATGAAATATAATCTTGCATATAGGTTACTGCCCTGAATTGTATATAAATCAAGGGCTGTGCTACATTTTTTGTTGGTTTGTCAATCACTTTTTTATTTTATTACTCACAAAAAGAGCAGGTATGTATTTCTACATACTCTACTCTTGCGTCATTTGGTGTGTCAACAATATCAATTTCTGTTAATACCTCCAATAAATGAATTTATTCCATGCTATTTAGATAATCTTTAAGCTTAAGTTTTGCAGTCAAAATAGCATTCGGAAATAACTCAAAATATTTCTGTATTCCCCCATTAATAACAGGCACTACAATACTACTCATATTATAATCCAAACATTCAATTAATTTCTCATCATTAAAAGTATTTAATTGAAAATCAAATTTCTTCATTCCATTTGAATAATCTAGAAACCTACCTACAATATCACATTCATTAATTTTAGAATTTCCACGCTATTTTACCTTAATCTTCTTTACCGCACTGTAGGAGCTATATACTTTTGCTCCATTTATATTTTTATACGCCCTTACTTTGAAATAATACGTCTTACCCTTCTTTAAACCTGTTTTTGTATATTTTATTTTGCTCACTTTAGTTAATGTCTTTACTTTTTCATATGTTCCCTTTTTGGAAGTTGACATATAGATTTCATACCCATTCGCTCCGCTCACCTTCTGATAGGTTATGGTTGCTTTCTTACTTCCGGCTGACAAATTAATTTTTGGCTTTGCCATGGATGTTGCTGTATTTAGAACCGCCGTATATTCTCCGTACTGTTTTTTTCCATTTATAGTCTTATAGGCTCTTATCTTATAGCTATAAGCAGTTCCTATTTTAAGTTTTTTATTGGTATATGTTGTGGTTGATGCTTTCTTTATCGTTGTTAACTTTGTGTATTTCTTGCTTCCGGTCTTGCAGCTATATATCTCGTATCCATCTACACCACTTGCTTTATCCCATTTCAACTTAATTGATGATGTTGTTGCTTTGGAATTTGTTAAATTATTAACAGTCGCAATGCTGATTTTAAAGGTCTTGCTGATACTTCCTGTATAATTGCCCTTTCCTGTTGCTGTCACTGTTGCTGTCCCAAGATTGATATTATTACTGTAGCTTAAGTCATAATCCGTACCGTTTATTAATGTCCTATTATTCACTGTCAGGGTAATACTCGGCTTTACCTCACTTCCGCTGTAGGCTTGCTTGGATATGTCTCCTATTTTGCCTGTCGCTATCTTACTTGGATTGATTTTAAAGCTTGTGGTGACCTCCCCTGTATAATTTCCTTTTCCGGTTATTGTTACCGTGGCTGTTCCTGCTGCAGTATTACTTGCGTATCTTAATGTATAATCTTTGTCTTTCACCATATAATCAGCATATTTTAACTTTAGCGATACATTCGGTGTAATTGCAGTTCCTGTATAGGTTTGATCTCCTATTTTCTCCAGTACCGCTTTACTGATTGGTGCCGGTAAAATTTCAAATGTTTTTGTTACAGAACCGGCAAAGTCATTGATACCATTTATGGTTACTGTTGCTGTTCCTACATTAATGTTTGTTCCGCCGCCTTCAATTGAATACGCACCTCCGCGAATTAATTCCTCACCATTATAGGTAATCTTTTTTATCCCATTTATTTCCAACCCCCAGTAGGTTTGGGAGTCATACATTTCAATTACGGCATCTGCTATATCGGTTCTGTACTGGGTGATTCGTAATATAAATTCCTCATCTTCCAAATAAGAGTTGTTAATATTATAATGGTAGGTTACGTCTACTTGTTTCGGTCTTGTAGTTGATGAGGAAAAATCTACTTTCAGTTTCTTGGTCACCGTATTTACTTCTACGTTGCTGCTCCAGTTACTTGTCTTTGTGATATCAAATCCATCTGCCTCTAAAACAGATAAATCTACATATCCGTCTTTATCAGCACTTAATTCTCTTCTGTTACCGTAATACTCACCACGTACTACATCTGTATTTGATAAGTCTAATGCCGACAGGTTATTGAACTCACAATACAAATCGTATAATTGTTTTTGATTCGGTAGTTCTAATTTGCTGATATGGTTATTACTACATTCCAGCGTGTTTAATAACGGATTATTACTAACATCCAGCTTAGTTAGATTATTATTACTGCAATATAAATCCAATAGCTTAGAATTCTTTGTAACATCCAATTCTGTCATATTATTATTTTCACAGTATATGACTGCTAAGTCTGGGCATTGTGAAACATCAATATTTCCAACTAAGCAATCGGACAAATTCAAAAACCAATAATTTGACATGTCTCCCCATTGAATGATTGCAACTTTAGAATATGCACATATCAGACTCCCCATAAGATTATTATTTCTTAAATCTATCGACGTCATGTCTGTGTAAGCGCATGCAAATGTATTTAGCTTTGTATTGCTGCTAAGATCCATTTTTGTTATATTTGTACTATTAATATTTAATTGCTTTAACTTCAGGTTTTTTGATACATTCAGTTCATTCAACTTGTTATAACCACAAGCTAGCCAACCTAATTCCGAGAGATTACTTACATCAAGTTCTGTTAATTGATTATTATTACAATACAATTCCTCTATTTTCGTATTATTCAATAAATTTAATGACGTGATATTATTTCCTACCAGCCAAACAAACCTAAGTTCCGTATTTGCACTAATATCTATACTTGTTAATTTATTTAATGAGCATTCAAGTCTTATTAATTTTTTATTGTTGCTTAAATCTATATTTTCAATGCTGTTATTAGTAATACATAAATATAAAAGTTCACTTAAATACTCAACGCCTTTAACAGACTTGATTCCTTTTTTATTAGCATCAATACTGTCAGCACTGCTAATCTCAGCCTGTGACAACTCCCCGTTCTTATCTTTATCATATCTATCCGCAATATACTTTCGAAATATTTCATCCGGAAAGGTAGTACTATTAAGAGCAACAGACCCTACCTTCTCACTGCTCACATCTGTTAAACTAGTACCATCTTCACTTATATCGCTTGCCACTTCGGTTTCTGCTTGTGTTTCTGTATCTATTGCTGTTTCAGTATTGCTGTCGCCCACATCCTCTGTATCTGTATCTAAACCTGTAACTTCACGGTCTCCAATTTCGTTTATTTGCCCTTCAACCTCTGTGGGATTAGTTATATCTGCACTAGATACTGCCCATGCTGTCATCGGCGCATTTGGCACTAGCAACGTACATAAAATAACTAAACTTATTCCGCATTTTACAATCCTCTTATTATTTCTCCCCTGTTTCATCCTCACGCTTTTCTCCCCTAAAATATAATATTTTCCTTATTTAACAACTCAGTTTCAGCGGTATCCTCTGTATGCACGAGTACTTCATCTTTAACAATTTGAAATCTCGTATCTGCATTTTTAATTGGCACTTTCATCCATGTACCAAGTTTTTCTGTAACTTCCAGCAACTGTGTTTCATTATCCCCTTCATATTCTTCTAATGGCTGTGTTACGTCAATTCCCTCATTTTGTATAAAAAGCGGTTCCGTCACCTCTTCGTAATAAACGTTATTCTCCCTTTTACTATTATTCTCCGCTCCCATTCTGGCTTGCAGAATTCCCCTTGACAGATACGCCGATGCACCATTTCTCCTCTTTCTAAGTGAACCGGTTTTGTACGCCATTGTCTGCTGGCTGATTTCTTGTATTTCTTTTTGGGCCGTTCTTCCGGAAAGTTCCCCAATGAGTTTTAATACATTAAGCTTGAAAAATAATATAATTGTTACAACAAACATAATTCCTGACAATGAAAAACCAATGTTTGATACAATTCCATAAAATGATGCGTTCATTTATTACTCTCCCTATTTTGTATAAGCATTTACAATTGATTTATCCGCACTATCAAATCTTTGCATAATGTATTCCTTGATCTGTGTCGTTTTGTCCGTTGTCGTAATCATATTTTGGGTGCGGGTTTTAACAGTCTCATATACAGTACGGATATCTTCCTCTAACACCCCATCCGCTTTAAATTTTCTGGCGTAGTTGTCAATGGAATACATAGCCAGTTTATATAGTTCCAGACTTACAATTTCATTTTCATCTTCATTCACGGTACTAATCAGCTTTTTAATATTTTCAAAGTAAGGCAAATATTGACCTTTATCCGATGCTTCCTGCACATTTAACGTTATATCACGGTTAAATACACCAATATCATGATAGATACTTGCCATTTCTATATTTTCATAGTTTGCTGGCGAATACGTAATCACATCTTCAAACCATTTGATTGAGCTCTTCATCTTTGTTATCTGGTTATCGTCTTCTCCCGTATCAACCCCATAATTATAGTAATACCAGTATAATTTCCCCATTTCAAAAGCAAGGTCTGCGTAGTTTTCATTTTCTCTTAGTACACCGATGTTATTATTTATTTTCTTCAGCAGCAATTCCTGTTCTTCAACTGTGAACACGGCATCTTCTTTACACAACTCAATCAAATCCAAATATGCGGTCAAATCCTCTGGTTTGATATCAATCGCTTCCTGGTAAGTCTCTAAAGACTGTACACTCGAAACTGAGTTCTGCGCTCTGGTAATTAAAATTTCATAATTCGAATTATCTGCGTGGTTCTTCATAAGCTGGCCCCAAATACCAACAATCAGAAAAAAAGCACATGTTCCAACTGATGCACTAAAAAACTTAAGCTTATTCTTTTGTTTCTTTCGATATGCATCATCCACTTCTTCAAAGTGTTCCAATGCATATAATACTTCTGCACAAGATTGATATCGATCCTCTGGATTTAGTTGTGTGCATTTGGTGATAATTTTCTCCAGCCCCCCTGAGAGATTAGGATTCCAATATCTGATTGGATATAACTCATAAGGTGGCTCGCAAGGATTCTGACCGGTTATCAAATGGTATAAGGTTACTCCCAGACAATAGATATCTGTCCTTGCATCCGTTTGCCCTTTCCCTCCAAACTGTTCCGGCGCGGCATATCCCCTTGTGCCAAGACTGATTGTATCTGCCATCTGCTGTTCTTTAAATTCTCTTGCAATCCCGAAATCAATCAGCTTAATATTTCCTTCTGGACTAAGCATAATGTTTCCCGGTTTCATATCCCGATAAATAATTGGCGGCTTTCTTGTATGTAAATAATACAATACCTGGCAAAGCTGTTTTGCCCATTCAATCACAACTTCTTGCGACTGCACCTTGTAATCCTTAAGCAAGGTACTTAATGTCTCACCTTCAATATAATCCATAATTACATAAATAGTATGTTTATTTTCTATAATATCAACAATTCTGGGTAATGCTGGATGATCCAGTTTTTTCATAAGATTCGCTTCTGCGATTAGACTTTGCACTACAACTTCATTATTCTTGTTTGTCGTACACTTGATAATTTCTTTGACTGCCCACTGCTTATTCAGCCTTTGATCCATCGCCAAATAAACCTTAGACATTCCCCCCTTGCCAATCTGCTTTAATATTTCGTACTTGCCATCTATAACAGCCCCTATTTCTGCCATAGTTATTCCTCCACTCAATTAACCCCATGCTAACGGTATTTTTAATCCTTTTCTTATTAGCTTAAACCACCTTAATAAGAAGAACCGTAATATTATCATTTTCCAATCTCTTTTTATTAAGTTCAACTAATTTATCCGAGTTTGATTTCATCGACTTCTCATCTGTCAATGCCGTAGGATTAAAATATTCAAATATTTCTTCTTCCGTTATCTTATGTCTAAAGCCATCCGTACACAACATATAGATAGAGTTTGGTTCAACTCCTTCTACAATATAATCCGGCAATACCGTTTTAGACGCTCCAATGCATTGCAATAATATATTCCTTCTTGGATCAAGCTCTGCCTCCCCTGCTGTAAGCTTGTTTTCCTTCATTTCCCGTGCCACTATAGTTTGATCTTCCGTTAGTATCTGAACAGTTGAATTTATTTTATATGCTCTTGAATCTCCCACATGTCCAATAATTGCATAATACTCATCCACGATTAACAAGACAGTAAGCGTTGTTCCTAAATTGATATCTAGGCTTTCCCCATATGTTTTGATTTTATGATTTTGTTCTTTCACAATCTTCTGCCATTGCTGTTTTACTGCTTCTACCGAAAAATCTTCCACTATTTTGGGTAATTCTAAATCAAACCATTTTGAAAATCTTGTAACGACGCTGGCACTGGCAACTTCTCCCTTAGCAAGTCCGCCCATTCCATCACATATAACAGCCATTAAAATATTTCCAATACATGTTCTGGCACTCTTAATACAATAACTATCCTGATTCACTTTTTTCTTTATCCCGATGTCCGAGCATGCTACCGTTACAAAATCCATTTTGTATTACTCTCCCCAGTGCTTATACATAAAATGTGAATTGTTCATCTGCTATTTTAAACTTTGTGCCATTAAAAATCTCAATCACTTCTTCTGCCGGTATCTCTTTATCTTCCACATAGGTCTTATTTGTTGAACACTTATCACAAATAAAATAGTGTTTTCCTTTTATGATTATTTCAGCATGACGTCTGCTTATTGCTGAATTTGCATCAATCGCATAATCAACCAAGTTTCTATCCTTCCCGATACGAAACACCTGTTTATCGATTTCTATGCGTTCATCACTGCTTCCTCGAATTAAATATGGTTGATGATTCATTTGTTCTTCATTGCTAAAGAGTTGCTGTCTTTCGCTCCAAAACGACTCACTCAATATCATTGTGTCATCACTTTCAATTTGTTCCTGTTCTTCAAATAAAAAGTCATCGTCCATATATTCTTTCTGCGCACCCTCAGCAAATGATGCTGCTATATCCGCTTTCCAGAACTCTTCATCCAGTACAGAGGTTTCTTCCGCATTCTTAAATTGTACTGTACCATTTTTCAACCTTTTCACCATAACCTCAAAATCGTCTAAATTAAATGGAACATTACTTTTAAAATATGCCAAGTACTCTGTTACATATGCATAATCTTCATCTACATTAAATATTGCTTCGAACACTAAATTATAGAAAAAGTCTCTGACTCTCTCATTATCGTATTGCGTTTTTTTCAAGTCTTCTACTGCTTCTAATATAATATTAAAAAACGTATCTCTATTTACATGATATTTAAGTTTTTCGACCAATAATTCTAAATTACTTTTTATTACTATATTTGTGCAATCCATTCGTCTTCTCCCCTTACGAATATATTTATGCTATATTTAATCTGATTTTAGTTATTAGATAATAAAAACTTTTCTTTAAATGATATCCCAAATATTTCCATATTGTAAATAGTACTTAAGTTACGCTGTGACGAGATGTCTGTTATCCTATGTCTTCAGGCCTTTCATTTGATGTTTCAAATAACCAGTAAAATCAAACCTTCATATGAAATGGGAGTCATCCGACAAAACCGGATAACTCCCATTATTTTTATCACATTATTTCTGCTCAGAGCATCTTTTACACAAATATTGTATAATATCTTTTCTTGTCACTAATCCAATGAACACTTCATGGTCGTCCACAACCGGAATAAAGTTCTGATACAACGACATATCAATTAAATCTTCAATATTAGCATCAATATTGACTGCTTTATTATCCACTCTTCTCTTAATCTCTAAAACCGAAATATGCTCCCAATCCGTTATTGTATCAGCCTGCTCCGCCATTCCCCACAGGAAATCGCCCTCCGTTATGCTTCCAATATATTTCCCGTCTCTGTCTATCATCGGAACGGCAGTGTAATGATAATGCTTCATCTTCTCTAAAGCTTGTCTCACAGAATAATCGCTGTAAACATATGCCGTATTATTTTTGGGTATTAAAAAAAATAATATATTCATCCATATTCCTTTCTACATCTATGTATGTCATTCTTCTATTATACAACTTTTTATGTTATAGTCAAAGAAGAAGTTTTAGTTTTTAGGTTACAGAAAGGACGAACAGACCATGAAAATAGTAGGTTTGATAACAGAATATAATCCGTTTCACAATGGTCATCTGCACCATATTAAGTTAGCTAAAAATTTAACAAGTGCTGACTATGTGATTGTAGTAATGAGCGGGAACTTTTTACAGCGGGGAGCTCCCGCCATTATTGATAAATACAAACGAACAGAGATGGCATTGCAGTGCGGCGCTGACTTGGTTCTTGAACTTCCGTGTGCTTTTGCAACAGGAAGCGCTGAGTTTTTCGCAATGGGTGCCGTTTCACTCTTTCATAAATTAGGCTGCGTCGATTCTGTCTGCTTTGGAAGTGAATGCGGTAACATTGCCGCTTTGGAGGAGATTGCCGATATACTGACAACGGAGCCGGAACGCTTTCAGGAGCTATTAAAGGGCTATTTAAAGGAAGGAGCCTCCTTTCCTGCGGCGCGACAGAAGGCACTGCTTGACTTTATTTCTAGGACAGGCTCCGATTATGATACATTTGAAAAAATTCTGTCAGAGCCAAACAATATTCTTGCAATTGAATATATCAAGGCAATCAAAAAGCTAGACAGCTCTATCAAACCAGTTACAATCAAACGAGTTGTTTCGGGCTACCACGATACGCGCATCAACGATGTGATTTGTTCTGCTTCCGCCATCCGCGCTGCCTTGCAGGAAAGCGGGCTGACAAATTTTAAGGAGCAGGTTCCGAGCGCTGTCTATGATATCCTAACAAAAGAATATAAAAAAACCTTTCCTATTTATATGAACGACTTTTCTTCTGTTTTAAAATATAGGCTTATTCTGTCGCACCAGAAACCACTTGCAAAATATTGGGATGTCTCCGAAGCTCTCGCAAATTCCATCGCGAACAAGCTTCCTGATTATCGGAATGCAGAGGATTTTATGGAGCTTTTGAAAAATAAGCAATATACACTTACGAGAATCAACCGAAGTCTGACCCATATTCTCCTCCATATAGAAGGTGATATGGTGACCCGCTATATCGAAGAAGGCTATGCCCTTTATGCCCGTATTTTGGGCTTTAAAAGAAATTCCGCCCCTTTGCTGACAGAACTTGGAAACAATGCCCAAATTCCTCTTATCAGCAAGTTGGCGGATTACAAGAAGCTGTTAAGTCCACTCGGCATCCATATGCTTGAGCAAGATATTTTCGCAGCCGATCTTTACAATACAATCGTGACCGATAAATTCGACTGCCGCATCCCAAATGAATTTAAACAGCAGATTATTATTGTATAAGTAATAAAAAAAGAATGTGCACAGCACATTCTTTTCCTTTTTATTTTTAATTCTTAAAGCTATGAATCGGTGCCGGAATACGTCCCTTGCGGTTTACAAATGCATCGCAGGAGAATTGATTTACCGGCATAATCGGTGCATAGCCGAACAGACCGCCGAATTCTACAGTTTCTCCGACATCCTTTCCGATAACAGGAATAATACGGACCGCTGTTGTCTTCTGATTAATCATACCGATTGCCATCTCATCCGCAATAATTCCTGATATTGTCGTTGCCTTCGTGCTTCCCGGAATCGCAATCATATCAAGTCCTACGGAACAAACACAGGTCATTGCCTCTAATTTTTCCAGTGTAAGGGCGCCTGCCTGTACTGCATCGATCATTCCTTGGTCTTCGCTGACCGGAATAAATGCGCCGCTCAATCCGCCTACATAAGAGGATGCCATAACGCCGCCCTTTTTCACCTGATCATTTAACAATGCCAATGCCGCTGTCGTTCCCGGAGCACCCGCATATTCTAAGCCGATTTCACACAGAATATCCGCAACACTGTCACCGATAGCCGGTGTCGGTGCCAAAGATAAATCTACAATACCAAACGGTACGTTAAGGCGCTTGGAAGCCTCCTGTGCCACAAGCTGCCCTACTCTGGTTACCTTAAAGGCCGTCTTTTTAATTGTCTCACATAAAACCTCGAAGCTCTCGCCTCGTACCTTGGAAAGTGCAGTCTTTACAACGCCCGGTCCGCTGACACCTACGTTTATAATCGCATCCGCTTCCGTCACGCCGTGGAAGGCTCCTGCCATAAACGGGTTATCATCCGGAGCATTACAAAATACAACCAGCTTCATACAAGACACAGAATCCTGCTCCTTGGTCATCTCCGCTGTCTCCAGCAGGATTTCACCCATCAGACGCACCGCATCCATGTTAATGCCGGTCTTTGTGGAACCTAAATTCACAGAGCTGCACACTCTCTCTGTCACTGCCAGCGCCTTTGGAATGGAACGGATAAGCAGCTCATCGCTTTTTGTCATTCCCTTTGACACTAATGCAGAATAACCGCCCAGCAGATTTACGCCTACCTCAACTGCCGCTTTATCAAGTGTCTGCGCAATGGTAACGTAATCGTCCGGCGTTTTACATGCGGAAGCTCCAATCAAAGAAATCGGAGTTACCGAAATTCTCTTGTTCACTACCGGAATACCGTAATCCCTCTCTATCTCATTTCCGACTTTTACTAAATCTTTTGCGGTTTTCGTTATTTTCTCATAGATATTGTTGTTTAGCTTTATCAAATCTGAGTCGATACAATCCAACAGGCTGATACCAAGTGTAATGGTTCTTACATCAAGGTTTTCCTGCTCTATCATCTTATTGGTCTCATTGACCTCAAACATATTTATCATACTATCCGGTTCTCCTTTGGCTTAAATTCGGTGCATTTTGTTGAAAATTTCTTCATGCTGACAGGTAATTTTAACTCCGATTTCTTCCCCCAGCTTATCAAGCTCTCCGGCTGTATCGGCAAAAGGCTTTACAGCTTTATTTGCATCCACAATCATCATCATGTTAAAATAGTCTTGTACAATCGTCTGGGAAATATCTAAAATATTAATGTTGTTCTCAGCCAGATAAGTACAAACCTTTGCGATAATGCCAACGGTATCTTTTCCTACGACAGTTATAATTGTTTTTTTCATGTGCTAATCTCCTCATTTTTCAATTGCATTTATTAATGTAATATATTTAAACCGTTATCAGCTCTGACACTGCATCACGCTTTGCTACCGTAATGTAAAAATCCTCTGGCTTGTATGCCGTCTCACTCATGGAAATCTCAAGTCTCACCGTCTCATAGGCAAGCTCCTCATAGTTATTTTCGCGGCTTAAATGCCCAAGTACTACCGCCTTTAGCTTATCGCTCATAAGCCTTCCAAGCAATCTTCCCGAAAGCTCATTCGATAGATGCCCCTTGTCTCCAAGGATACGTTGTTTTAAATAATAAGGGTAAGAGCCAACCTGAAGCATGTTAATATCGTGGTTTGCCTCCAACAGCAATACATCCAAGTCCTTTAAATTCTCTATCGTATAATCATCATATTTTCCAAGATCTGTCGCCACTGCAATGGATTTTTCTTCCTTGCAAATACGGTAAGCCACCGGTTGTGCGGCATCGTGGGAAACTGAAAAAGGATGGACGGTTAGATCGTTGATACAAAATTCCTCGTCCTCTCTGATTATCTGAAACAGCTCCTCGGGTATTGCCCCTAAAGACCTGCTTCTCCTGATTTCCCCTATTGTCCCTTGCGTCGCATAAATCGGAATTCCATATTTTCTTGCAACCACACCAAGCCCGCTTATGTGGTCAGAATGTTCATGTGTAATTAAAATTCCATTCATGTCCGAGGTTTTTAGCCCAATCTGGTTTAACCCGTTTTCTATTCTTTTTCCGCTTATGCCTGCGTCTATCATTAAGTGGGTATTATCGGAACCGATATAAATACAATTTCCGCTGCTCCCGCTTGTTATACTGCATAGTTTCATTTTATCCTCCATTGGCACACTTTTTTCTACGGTGTATATTCCCCGTCAAATGTAATGCGCCCTCTTCCGCTGATTTTTGATTGATACATTGCTCTATCCGCTCTCTCAATCAACTCAGCAGGATTGTTGCATGTCTCCGGGAAAGTAGCAACCCCAATACTGATATCGACAAAAATTGAGCTCCCCCTATAGGAAATCTCCGTCTCTTTGACTCTTGCGTGCAGTGTCTCCGCCAAACCGCGAAGCTTTTCCACTGACCCCTCCTTACATATAATAACAAATTCCTCACCGCCATAGCGGGCTGCAAAACCGTCGTATTTTCTCGCAACATCTTTTGAAATATTGGCACAGACACGAATCACTTCATCGCCGAACATATGACCATATGTATCATTCACCTTCTTAAACTTATCAATGTCAAAGAAAATAACAGCAAGTGTGCTTTTGTTTAAAACCGCATCCGTGATTCCCTCATTTATTTTTTGTATCATATAAGTCTTGTTATAAATGCCTGTCAGTCCGTCCTTCATCGCCATATTTTCCATCTTCGTGTAGGTTCTGGCATTCATAATTGCAATGGAAAATTGTGTGCTCACGCGCTCAAAGAATGACATGTTTTTCACAAAGTAATCCGACATGTCTTTTCCTATGATAAGCATACCAAGCCATTCTTCCTCGTTTCTAAGCGGATAGACAAGCAAGGATCTGATATCCATCCCTGACAAAAAATCGTAATCATCAAAATCCACCTCATTGTCAATAAACGGTGCCTTTAAATCCCGAAACACTTCAACTAAGCGTTTATCTTCAATATATGAATTAAAATGCTCCAGCTTTAAATTATTAAACATCGTTCGGGTATGATACTGATAGGTATCCTTATATTCATCCCTCACAATGATACTGCACAGATTAACAACAAGTGCCTCTGATAAACTCTCTGCTATCAGCTTCATCAGATTGCTGATTTCCAGGGAGGACGAAATATATTGCTGAATTAAATTCTCAACGAGCATTTCTGAGTTTTCATGGCTCAGCTTTTCATAATCGTTATTTCCCTGCCCCTTTTTGGTGTCATGTTCCGAGGCAGTGCTCTGCTTTATCTTGATAAGTTCACCTTTTAGCTTTTTTATCACCAGATTGTTTTCTGCAAAAACTCGTGAAGCCAGTATGATAAAAAATGTCATATAAGAGAGAAAAACACCAAGAAACGCCAATGTCTTAAAGGTAAAACCGATTTCTCCCTTCTGCACAATCTGAATCACACTTAAGCATAGCATCGGTACCGCCATCGCATAAAACGTGACCAACTTCCACCTCAATCTGGCTATATCCGTCAAATACAAAAGCTGCATCATCAGCAATACAAAAAACAAGACGGACATCGACGCAATGTGCATGTTCGTTTGATTCACAATTATATTAATCAGCGCACATATTGCCATCGGTATACGAATAATTTGAATAATTCGAAAATTCGAGTAATAATTTTTAATCGAAAATATACCGTCAATTACAATAAAAATAAAAACAATGATTCCGGGAAGCAGCTTGGGTGAATATCTTATATCCCAAACATCTATCGAGACACCTATCCCATAAAGAGTCATAAATACAATCCAGAAAGCAATACGGATTCTCGCAATATTGGTATGAATTTTAATTATTTTTTCAGAATTCACTTTACTTTATTCCTTCCAATAAATTTCAATCACATCGAAAGCATTTAGTTCCTGCGTATATTTTGGCTTTTCACCGTTTAACAGTGTCACAATCTCTCTTCCCTTTGAACCTTTTAAATCAAAATTAATCTGATCAAATACATCGACAAATACGTAGCCGGTTTTTCCGCTCAGCGTAACTAGTTTATGATTCACCGTCACTTCTAAGTTGATTGGCTCTTTTTTCTCCTGCAACACTACTTCTGTCTCTTCCTTGCTGTCTTTTTCTATCTTAGTCTCCTCATTCGGAGCATATGTATCCTCTGGCTCTTCCCAGCTTTTTTGGGTCCAGTGTATGGAAAAGTTCTCATATACCTTTTCATCCTTTTTCACAGCCTTATTGTTTACGAAAATTTCGGTATCCTCATCCAAAATAATATCCATAAACTCTAAAATCTGTGCCACTGTGTAATAATTTCGCATCACAATCTCATCATTGTTCTGAATGCTGTAGTAGTTGGACACAATACTTCCGTTTACCTCCGCATACTGAGGACATGGTATCTTCTTACCCTCCACGATAATATCGATGGTTCCGTGAAATTCCGGTATCTTTTCAATATCAAGTTCTGCCGCTTTTCCTGCTGTTGAGCCGATAATCTTTATCTTGTCATTTGCCTCAATCGCACTGTTGATGCCGACAGGGTTTCCATTCAGCGTTACGATTGCCGCTTCTCCAAACTCACCGCGCACCATACGGTTTTTACCGTTCACCTTAAAGTTAAGCTCCGGTCCCCTTCTCGGGAAAAGCTGGTCATTCGGGAAGCCTGCCTGTATTGCAACATCCACAATGGTAAGGCGGTTGTTGTTGTACATCTTGATGCGTTCCCCGTTAAAGTTGACAAAAATAAAATTATTGTTCTGGTTGTAAAAATTCAGGCAGATTCCGACCGGTGTGACAAGAAGTGGGTCCTTCTTAATCTCCTTCTGGAAAAAGTTCACGTCTCCCAACACTTCCTCTCCACGAAGTGCCACTCTCTCTTTTTGAATTTTTAAGAATTGGGCAAGATTTTCAACAAAGCCGTTGATTTTTCCGCCGCCTCCGACCACAAACACAGCACTGACTGCTTTGCCGCCGTTTAGTTCAATGATTTTATCCGCAATCTCTTTTGTGATTTCTTCTATAACAGGCTCTGCAAGCTTTGAAAGCTCTTCACGCGGAATCTTTATCGTATTTCCCATAATATCTTTATAGGTCACCGTTTTTTTCTTCGTGCCAATCTCAAATTTAATTTTTTCCGCTGTTTGAAAATCAATCAAGCAATGTTTTGCGAGTGTCTCGGTCACGATATCGCCTGCCTTCGGTATCATACCGTAGGCAATAATACTTCCGTCCTTTGTAATAGAAATATCGGAGGTTCCGGCACCTACATCGACAAGTGCAATATTCAGCATGCGATATACCTCAGGAATCGCGATATTGATTGCCGCAATCGGCTCCAGCGTGAGGTTTGCAACCTCCAAATCGGCAAGATTTACAGCAGTGTTCAAACCGGATACAACGTCCTCCGGCAAAAAGGTGGCAATCAGTTCTGCACCGATTTTATTCGCCCTGTGATTTTCCAGATTGCCGATGATATAGTTATTTAAATAATATCTTACAACCGTATAGCCGACACAATAAAAACGGATATCTGACTCCTTATTGCCGTTAATTTCATCATGTGCCTTTTCAACTCCAAGCATGTCCAACGAATAAATATGCTCCTGATTTACAACGCTTTCCTCGGGAAATTCATACTCCACATTCACCGTAACGGTTCGAAGTACACGCCCCGCCGCCGCGATGCAGACCTCGGTAAGCCCACGTCCAATCTGCTGTTCCAGTTCTCCCTTTACATGCGCTATGGTTTCTCCTACCTTGTTGATGTCATGGATCTGACCGTCCCGCATTGCACGTGTATCATGTTCCTTTACATATTGAGCTACTACATTGAACTTTTCTCTCTCTTTGTACCCAACGGTCCCCACAATACTTCTCGTCCCGATATCAAGTCCAAAAACTAAGTGCTGGGAATATTTCATTGTATCTGCCAACTTAATGCTCCTCCCTTAATGCCGCATCAATCTGCGCATATGTATCCTCTTCTGATAAATTATTATCTATCACCATATCACATTTCTCCCGAAATGCCGACTCTGTAAGCTGGGTCTTAACAATATCAGTAATTTTTTCGTCGCTGTACCCTCTGGAAGCCTTCAGCCGTTCTCTTCTCAGGTTTTCCTCTGTATAAATGTACCACACTTTATCACATATTAAATCATATTTATCGTCTAATAGCAATGCTGCTTCTATAATAAAATAATCAATTTTATTATTTTTTCGCTCCTCGCCTATCTCATTCACGATATATTCTTTGACAGCGGGATGCACAATGGCGTTTAATTTAAGGCGCTTTGCTTCATCATCAAAGACAATTTGGGCAAGCTTTTGCCGATTTATCGTCATGTCAGAGTTCAAAATGCCGCTTCCAAACGTCTCAACGATACTATAATAGCACTTTTGTCCCGGTTCCTCAAGCATATGAGCAACCAAATCTGCCATGACGATTCTTGCCTTATATTTTTTTTGAATATAGTTTAAAACACTCGTTTTTCCGGCTCCGATTCCGCCGGTTATGCCAATTATCTTCATATCGTCCCCCGATAAGACTGCCTATGCCTTATTTCGTCTCATACCAGCTATTTCCTGTATTCATATCAATTTCCAGAGGAACAAGGAGGTTTGCCGCTCCGTGCATTTCCTCGTTCAGAATTTCCTTTATCTTTTCCACTTCGTCCTTATGTGCTTCAATCAAAAGCTCATCATGCACCTGCAAAATAAGCTGTGACCGGAAGGACTCCTTTTTCAAGCGGTCGTTGACACGTATCATCGCAATTTTTATAATATCTGCGGCAGTTCCCTGTATTGGTGCATTCATTGCCACACGCTCCCCAAAGGAACGCTGCATAAAATTGCTTGATTTCAACTCCGGTATCGGTCTGATACGTCCGAACATCGTAGTAGAAACGCCCGTCTCCTTCGCCTTCGAAACTGCCTCATCCAAAAATTTCTTAACACCCGGATAAGTCTCAAAATACTTTTCGATATACTCGGATGCCTCTTTTCTGGAAATACTCAAGTCCTGGCTAAGCCCGAAGGAACTAATTCCATAGACAATACCGAAATTAACCGCCTTTGCGTTTCTTCTTTGGAGGCTTGTCACCTCATCAAGCGGCGTGTGGAATACCTCGGAGGCTGTTATCTTATGAATATCCTGCTCCTCCTTATATGCCTGTATCAGTTTCTCATCTCCAGAAAAATGTGCCAAAACCCTTAGCTCAATCTGAGAATAATCGGCATCTACGAAAACGTAACCCTCTTTCGGAACAAACACCTTTCGTATCAGTCTGCCAAGCTCCATACGAATCGGAATGTTCTGTAAATTCGGCTCAGTACTGCTGATTCTTCCCGTCGCCGTAATCGTCTGATTAAAAGTTCCGTGAATTCTTCCGTCATCTCCGATGTAATTTGCCAGCCCGTCCGCATAAGTTGATTTCAGCTTGGTAAGCTGCCTGTATTCCAAAATATAAGACACAATCTCATACTCCGGTGCAAGCCGCTCCAGTACATCCGCCGCCGTAGAATAGCCTGTTTTTGTCTTTTTTCCGTACGGAAGTCCTAATTTATCAAATAGGATTTCTCCAAGCTGCTTTGGTGAGTTGATGTTAAACTCTACTCCTGACAGCTCATAAATCTTCTTTTCAAGCTCTATAATTTTTACACTCAGTTGATCCCCATAAACCTTTAACGTCTCTTTCTCAACCGCAATTCCTGCTCTCTCCATATCATAGAGTGTCACAATCAACGGCATTTCGATTTCCTTGAATAAATTCCACTCGCCCGCTTCCTTTAGCTTTTCCTCCATCACCGCAGAGGAACAAAAGGAAACATAGCTCATATAGCATGCCATCTTGTAAAGCTCCTCAGGCTTCTGCTCATATGCTGACGCAAAGGAAAGCTTTCCAATCAGTTCTTCTTTTTCCGGCAGCATAAGCCCCAGATATTCCTTGCCAATATCACTGAACGGATACACAGAAGTCATCGGATTCAATAAATAAGCTCCGATTTCTACGTCAAAATATTGATTGATATCTGTAACCGAAAGATAGGAAAGCTGCTCTTTTAAGCCGATTGTGGCTATTTGATTTGCCTTCGCTGCAACCTCTTTTATTTTTCCAAGCAGATAGTCCTCCGTGATAAAGCCCTCCGCCGCAATAAAATAGCTTTCTTTTTCATTCAAGGTAAAGGACACACCAATCAGGCCTTTATCTGTAATCAGTTTCAGACCTATTTTCTCGCACTCTTTTAGTTTATTTAGAATCGTTTCTGCCTCGTCAAGGGCATTGATAAGATGAAACGTCTCTTCAAGGCGGTTATCGTTTGCCGGTGCCTCAAAACGGCTCAAAAGATTCTTAAATTCAAATTCCTTGAACAACTGGTATGCCGCGTCTGTATATACATTTCCAAGTCTTGCCTCTTCGAGTGAAAATGCAATCTCACACTCTGTATTGATTGTCGCAAGCACCTTGCTAAGCTGCGCCTTGTCAAAATGCTCCTTCAGCGCTTCCTTTGCTTTATTCGGCTTGATATCCTCCACGTGAGCATAGGCATTTTCAATATTTCCATACTCTACTATGATTTTAGTCGCCGTCTTTTCTCCGATTCCCGGTACTCCCGGAATATTATCCGACGCATCGCCCATCAGTGCCTTAAGCTCTATAATCTGTGCCGGTGTTACCTGATAAGTCTCCAGCACTTCCTTCATATTGTAATCCTCTATCTCAGTCGTTCCTCTTTTTGTCTTCGGAATACGAATTTTAATATCATTTTCTGCCAACTGCAAAAGATCTCGGTCTCCGGATATCACAGATACCTCCAGACCGTCTTTTGACGCGCGCTTTGATATCGTACCAAGCAAATCATCCGCCTCATAGCCTGCCTGCTCAATCGTCTTGATTCCCATCGCCTGCAGCAGAGATTTAATTGCCGGAACCTGCTCTCTAAGCTCCTCCGGCATCGGCTTTCTCGTTCCCTTATACTCCGCATACATCTCATGGCGGAAGGTCGGCGCCTTCACGTCAAAAGCAACCGCCAGATACTGCGGATTCTCCTCCGACAATATTTTAAACATGATATTTAAGAATCCATATATGGCATTGGTGTGGAAGCCCCTGCTGTTACTTAAATCCGGCACTCCGTAAAACGCACGGTTTAATATACTATGCCCGTCTATCAAAACAATTTTTTCCTTCATTTCTGCCTCCTATTTTTAAAGCCAAAGCCATAGTTGTATGATTGCCGCAAGAATTGCGGCAGCCCCTAATACCATGTAAATGATATTTCTGATATGTCTGTAGGTTCTCTTCCTTAGAATGTACTTCTTAGACGTATTTAATTCCTTTAAAAACATGGAATTCATGTCATACTCGTCAAAATCCTGCGGCGTATCTTCGAGCTGCATAAGAGCCGTAAAAATAGTATAATTAATTTCCAGCTCCTCATAGCATTCCTTGCAGCCTCCAACATGCTCTAAAACCTGTTCCAGTTCTTTATCGTTAATATTTCCTGATATGTATTTTGTTATTAATCCTTGTGCTTCCTTACACTCCATATTGAGCCTCACTACTTTTATTACTTAAATATAGATATCATAACTACTATACACTAAAATGTATATTTTTTAAATAATTTTGTAAAAGTTATTCTCGAATTAATGTAATAATAGGCGAAGGCTCGTCTTTATATGTAGTTCTATATTCGATAAATATATATCCTTCTCCTTCCCCGGCAGCGCTAAATCCTGTCTGACGGTTCTCATCATATGCTTCCGTACTAAAAAGCTCATACTCGGCATCTGAATAGCTTGTTTCTGGTGTTTCAATGGCAACATAGCAGCCGCTGTCTCCAATACCAAACTTTTCTTTGTCAATTGCTAAAATATAATTACTCCCATCATAATCTTCTTCATATGAATTTATTTGAAAACTTACCGTATTTTCTGTGGAAATGTTTATTTCTTCCAAATAATTTTCCATTCCATCTGACATTTCTTTCATTTGCAATTTTCCAACATTTTCGGCACTTAACTGCTTTTCATTTTCTTCAATCTGAATATTTTTTTTCATCACATAAATCCCATCCGAAATAGAAGCCGCATTCGTATGATATATTCCGCCATAATAAGCATCTCTATCCAAAATATAAGTTTCGCTTATGAACCAGTCTACCACCATCGGAGATATAATTGGCGGGTTTGCTGAGTAAGGGCTAATATATGAACTTTCTCCCTCGCTTAACCAGCTCGATATTTTAGTGTAAGAGTCCGTTTTATTATAAGACTGCGTTTGATCGTCTGCTCTTATTGCGAGAGCTTGATAAAAATCGTAAGTCAGGTTTGTTCCCACAATTTGAATTTGATAGTCACTTGCCACACTCTCCAATGCGGAAGCAACCGCGTCTGTTGTGCTGCTTACCTGATTATTCAAACGTTGCGTTACCGTAGTTACCTCTGCATCAGGAAAATAAAAAACACAACTGCCGTTTATATTTTTTCGGTTCAGATTTTTTATTACTTCCTCTGTCCCATCGTTTGTTTTTATCCGTATATTATTTCTGAATTCTGCCTCCTTATCAAAGAAATCCTTTAAATCACCTTCATAATTCGTATGATAAACCACTTTTGAAAGAAAAATCGAAATAAAACTATTGTTATCGGTAGAGAGATAGCTCATCCCTTCTTCCTTGTTCAGCCTTGCCAGTATTTCTTCCTGCAATGCCAGCCCGATTTCATTTGCCTGCAAATCATCAAAACAGATGGCATCCTCTGCCTCTCTTGTTCCGCTTACCACCGTAACCTTTGTATCATTGCTATCACCCATATAAACATTATATCCGAGTATTCTGTTTTCAACTTCCTCATATTCACTGTATTCATATTCGCCATATTCGCTGGCATAGGTGTCTTTTACATTATAATAGGAATTCGGATACTTTTCATTCATATAGGCAACCGCTATCTGCCTTGCTTCATCTTCTGTGATTTTTAGCGAAACCTGTCCACTGCTTACACTGTAAGCATCATTATAAACATATCTCACCCCCCCCACTATAAACGCTATCACAACCAAAACAAAAACACTTGACAGAACTATCAATAAAACCGGTATCGAATTTTTCTTCTTTGGCTTTTCGTATTGTTTTGGTTTTTCAGGTTGCTTATAATGTTCAGGCTGCGTAGGCATTTTAGCTTTTTCCTGTATTGATTTTCCAATTGCTATATTTCTGTAATAAGGATTTTTACACTGTTTTTTTATATCCCCTATCAGCCTTGCTTTTGAACCACCCATTGAAAGATTAGCGTTTCTCTCTATCTCTTCCATTACTTCAACAAACGCCTTCGCTGTCTTTGGTGATAATCTTACCTTAGACAGTGCATGTGTTAAGTATCTTAAAAATTCTTCTTCCTTGCATGCCGTCGAAAATAATGCGGATCTCAGATACATATCAAGTTGTTCCTCTTTCCATATATCATCCTTCCCTAGCAAATTATCAAGTTGTTTTTTTGCATCTTCAATTATTGTCATCTCATTTTCCCCTCTTTAAAATTCTATTCCATATTAGTAAGCAAAGAAGTAGTTTAACATAAACCACTTCTTCCACTATTTGCTTCCTTATTCCTCTTTTTGCCATATCTTATATATTCTACATGAAATTCTATGTGCTGTAAACCTCTTAGCCCAAATCCTCAAAGATATCTGGAGACTATTTTCTTACCATTAGAAAACTTATCATTGCTTACTCTTTCAATTGTCCGGTGTAGGAAGTAACGTAATTACAGTTGTATCTACCATGCTTATATTGGAGAAGTCGTCTTCAGTAAGTCTTCTATAATTCAAAGAAAAAAGCAGTTTATCAAAAACTGCTTCCTTTCATATCCTGAAAGCTTGTCAAAAAAGTTTAACTATTCATCAGCATTTCATGTGACATTCCGCCTCTAGTAATATACTCTCCTGCCATTCGGATGCCCCCAAATTTTTCACCCTCTGCCTTTATTTTAAACGATTTGGGTATTTCGATTCTGTCAATCTTTGGTTACGTAGGATAAATATCATCCCATATAGTACCTGTTGCTTCCCCCCCCTTACTAATCTCCTGTATTTTTAAGGTTTCATTATTGTCTACTTTTTTATCTTTCTCCCTGCATTCAGCTCTGTCTCTGTAAACCCCTGCATTGTTCCTTTTTTTAAAGAACGGTTCATAGTTCTACAAATCCTCCTTCGACATCTTTCCCAACAAGGATTTGTAGCGGTAACATTCCACATAGGAATGCAGCAATGCTTTTCCCTGCTGCTTCAACTAGCAGACTTAAAGTAGCAAAAATCGGATGCTATTTCAACGAAACTTAAAGTGGCATCCGATTTACTGTTTTTTATTTATTTAGTTTTGTGAAGTACTAAGAGGAACATAGGGGTATTCAAAATCCCTCTCGGTGAGTGCTATTGTAACATGGGCATTTGTGAAGCATTAAGTAAAATATCACAAAATTGTTACGTTTGTATTATTATCTTCATTTTAATAATTGTGTTAATTCACTTAAGCTTCTTCATTTATTGCCATACCGAATGAAAATATTTCAAAATTAAGTGAACAGTCAATCAATGATATTTTTTTAATATGCTACTCGGCAAAGCAAAACCTATTTCTGCAAACTCTGAACGAATATAAATATTTATACTTACCTCTTCATATATCTTTGTTAATTGATTAACATATTTCATAGACATAGAAGCGGTTCTTATACTCTCCAAGCATTTGCGCCATGCCGACAAGAAGGCTTATGTGTATTTCGTTGATATAGCTTTTGATGCTCTCCGTAGTTGCTCTCTGCATACCGCTCCCCTCTAGCATCCCGGTGAAATAAGAAGTGTTTGTTCCACTAATTTCAAAGCCTCTCCTGCACTTCGTATTCTCTCGCTGTCTGTTTTTAATAGGCTGCAATATTCTTTTACCAGCTCCTACATTTCATGAAAACATTCTATGTACTGCTTCAGCGGTTCCGAATTCCCTGTGTCCTCCGGTTTTTGTTTCTTAACACCGGATAATTTACTTGCTGCCATCATCAACTGATTGGTCGCTGTTTGGAAGCTGACTGTATTTAATTCAATCACTGAGCAGTCGCCTCCTTTTGTTTATTCAGTTCCAAAGGAGTTCCCTTTTTATATCCCAGCTTCTGAATGCTTTCATTTAAATTTTGAATCATAACCGTATCATCTTCATCCGCATATCCTTTATATTCTACTCTTTGAATATCTTCATTGTTAAAATATAAAATCATATCACCTAACAATCCTTCCGGATAAAGGCAGCCTCCATATTCAAAATATTTTACTTCGTTTTCAATTTTGGTCGCTATTGCTCTGGCAATAACAACAACCTTTTTCACACTCCCATTTAATCTTACAATACTGCCAAGCGGTAAAAATTCTGTTTTATTTTCCATTATAACATCCTTCCTTTCTTATTAGTTAACAAACTTGTCCCAATCATACACAACTATATAAAGCGGAGTAAGCTCCTTACCGATTTCTTATCGTTTCGTTCTCTCTTTCTTCTTTCTCTATCTAACTTTGACCACTATAGCACAGGGGGATGAATTCTCAAGTCAAATGTTTTCTCAATTTAGGTTGTTTTTTACCTCTGGAATCGCTCTTTCTTTTCATTTTCCAACTCTTTTAGAGTCGATTATTGTCGTATTGTCACATTTAGTTGTACGAAAAATGCTATTGGTGCTATAATACTATTAAAAATCAGTATTAAAGGACCAAAAAACATGAATAGTAAATTTAAAATCTTGTTAATTGAAGATAATCTTGATAGGAGAAAAGAGTTCCAGACATGCATACACTTTCATCAGAATTTTGAATTGTATGCGGAAACAGGTAGTGAAAAAGAGGGCTTAAGGCTAATAGAAAAAGGCAATATCGATGTTGTTATTTTGGACTTAGAATTAGAGGAAGGGAATGGAATTCATCTTGCTGAAAAAATGAGAATGCTGTCAATTGAGCAGCCTTTTACGGTAGTGACAACCAATAATTGTTCTGATGCAATACTTCAATATATGCGAAAAGAGCTTAAAATCGACTTCATTTTTCAGAAAATCAACTCAAGCTACTCTCCTAATCAGGTATTGAGCGTGATTGATAAGGTATATAAGTTTCATAAAACAAAGGGAGTAGCAGGGCTGGAGGAAAAGGAGCTTCTAAAACAGAATATTTTAAAGGAGCTCCAGAACATAGGATTTGGCACACAACACATGGGGACAGAGTATATTGCCGCTGCACTTCTACTTTTATCAGAAAATCAGGATAATCACTATCAGATATCAAAGACAATATACCCCGCACTGGCTAAACAATATAATACTGATCCCTCTAACATTGAAAAGTCAATTCGTACCGCAATTGAGCGGGTATGGAGCACTTCCACCCTCCTTCGGCTCAGGGAATATTATCCCTATGATGTGGATAATAAAAACGGGCGTCCAAGCAATGGTGAATTTATTGCTCATATGAAATTGCGGCTGTTTGGAAAATAGTTGTCAGGTAGAATGTGTATAAGAAACTCGGAAAAGTTTCCTATTGCATTCGCGCGCATAAATAGTTTTTAATATCAGAGGAAATCGCAAAGCAATTTCCTCTGATATTAAAAAGTTATAGATTACCCGATTGAGGAATCTGCAACTTCTAAGTTCTCACTCTCTAATATACTATCCTTTGAAATTTGGTTGCCTCTAAAACTTTCTATCCACCTTCCGTCTTTCTCGTTCCAGATAATACCGATTCCCTTTGAAAAACTCATATCATCCTCATATTCTGTCAGCTTATAGGTGGCATTATAATCTTTTAAAATATCTAATATTTCAGCTATTCCATATCCTGTTCCGCCGTTCGTATTTCCTATTTTTCCGAATTCATCAAGAATGTACATCGGGAACAGATCTCCATTATCATATATTTCCAGCTCCAGCACTTCATTCACGCATCCCATAACCAGCAATATATTGCCTGTATTCTCTTGATTTCTTTCCACGGCACGGAATGCATTTCTCATAAGGTTTCCTATGAGCTGTAAAAAATCCAGTTTTGAAATGTCGTGTTTCTTTAGAGCCTCAGACATTGAAATATTGACAAAAATATCAAAGTTAATTCCTTTGTCCGCCGCTTCCTTTCCATATAACTGTATTTGTTCATCTAATATATGAATGCCAGTACTCGGAAAACTTTTATATTGCATCTCTTCATTCCTACTTTCATATATTTGTTCCTTGCATAATTGATGTACTTCGTTTAAAAGCTCGTTCAATTCCTCTGATTTATAATTAAGCTTTATTTTCGCTAACGTCTTGTCTAGAATCGGAAGAATTTCTTTTGATTTATGTAATCTCTTTGCCATTTTTACATTATCTTCCCATAATAACCTTTGCTCCCGCTCTGTAAAATATTTATCGGTAAACCATAATATTCCAAAAGCTGCTGTTGTAATTAAAACAATAATAGATGTTTGTACATATAAATTCTCTCTGTATTCACTAATTAAATAAATAGGCTGTCGTATAATCTGGATAAAAATTCCTACGGCAATTACTATTATTTGTATCTTTCCCTTTTCCAATAAGCGGCTTAGGTGAAACTTATTTTCAAGCAAGCCCATTATATATAATAATATAAACCTAAAAAAATATCCAAACAGCACAACTTCCAGATATAGTGGATGAGTTTTCTCCATATCTAAAGTCATATACGTCAGAACAGCGACTAATATTCCAAAAAATGCATTTAAAATATTTGCCGCCATTACTGAGACAAACATAAACAAAAATCTTTGCCGTTTTAATACAACGGTATAGAAGCTAAAATTCAATATATCCAGAACTACTCCTACTGTATATCTCCAACTCCCCACTTCTTTTATAAAATACCAAATTACTAAATTTAAGCATAGACATATTACCTTCGCTAAGTATACGTTTCTGTTCTGTTTAATATTTGATATTTTATCAATAATAATTAATGCGATAATCCCCTGTAATAACACACCAATCATCTCGATATGTACTGACACTTTCATTTCCTCCCTTGTATAATATGGATATTATATCCACATCTTACAAAGAAGACAATTACATGCACCATATCGAATCATAATTTCAATGCTAATATTACTTGTAATAAAATGATATCATCCCTGTTATGCCCAAAACAGTCTAATCCAATCTACAAGACTCACACCAACCCCTCCTTCCTATTTTTTCTAAACTTAACATAGGAAGAATTTTTTTATGGTCGGTGCCTTTTGGTTTTTAGGTCGAATAGGTCGATTGTTGATGCTATTTACGTTAAACCAGTATGTAATGATATGATGTTAGAATTTAAATAGTACAAGTCAAAATGAGAAATTCCAATATAAAAAATTATGGTACAATACTTGTACTGAATCATGGAGGGTCTCATTATGCCGAAGAACTATGACAAACAATTTAAATTGGATTGCATCCAGTACTATCATGACCACAAGGAGCTTGGTTTGATTGGCTGTGCCAACAATCTTGGAATCAGCCACCAGTCTATATCAAGATGGCAAAGAGAATTTCGTGAGACAGGTGATCTCGAATCTAGAGGCTCTGGAAATTTCTCTTCGGATGAAGAAAAGGAGATTGCCCGTCTTAAGCGTGAATTGCGCGACACACAGGATGCACTTGATGTGTTAAAAAAAGCCATCGGCATTCTGGGAAAATGACGCAAGCCATTTACCTCGAAGTATCTGAGAAGACAGAAGCTTCCAAGAAAAACGGACGCCGTGTTTCTGTCTCCAGAGTGCTGCGAATCTTAGGCGTTTCACGATCGGGATATTTCGCATTTTTAAGAAAAACTCCTTCAAATACACTCGTACGAAAGAAAACTATAAAGGCCAAAATAAGAGAGATTTATGATGGCTCCAAACAAAACTATGGTGCTCCCAAAATCACCAAAGAGCTCAAAAAAAAGGGAGAAGTTATTGCAGAACGAACGGTTGGTACCTACATGAAGGAAATGGGAATTAAAGCGCAATGGGTAAAACCATGGACAATCACTACAAAAGATTCTGATTTTAGTAACGAACTTCAAAATATCCTTGATGAACAATTCAATCCTGACCGCCCTAACGCTGTTTGGTGCACCGATATCACTTATATTTGGACCGTAGACGGATTTGTCTATCTGACAAGCATTATGGATTTGTATTCCAGGAAAATCATTGCATGGACACTTTCAGAAACGTTAGAGGTTTCTTGTGTAATTGATGCCATAACCAAAGCAAAAGCACGTCGCAAAACAGATCTTCCGTTGATTATACACAGCGATCGCGGCTCTCAGTATGTTTCAAAAGCCTACAACGAAGCAACCGAAAATATGAAGCGTAGTTATTCAAAAAAGGCCTTCCCATGGGATAATGCATGTATTGAATCATTTCATGCACTCATAAAACGGGAGTGGCTGAACCGATTTCATATCCTCGATTTCGACCAGGCTTATCGCCTCGTATTTGAATATCTAGAGGCATTTTATAATACAAAACGTATCCACAGTCACTGTGATTATATGTCACCAAATGACTTTGAAAAACTATATGAGCAGAGCCAAGATGGCCGCCTGCTTCTAGCAAGTTAATGTGAGGAATTTTTTCTCATTTTAACTTGTACTAAATCTTGACATAGGACCAATATGGATTTCATCAAATAAGTATTTTGCTGTTAAGTCGATATTTTTTGTTAAAATATTTAAGCATTTCAAAAATCTTTGAAGAACACCCCAAATACCAAATATCATTTATCTGACATTTAAGGTGTTGGGTTAAAAGATAATCAATTCAACTTGCCTATATTTCTTAAAGGTTTTTTAGAATATTCATTTTGTCTTTCCAAATATTAATTAGTTTTCCTTGGTTTATAATATAAAATAAAAATAGACAACTACTTTATTCAAAGATAAAGTAATTGTCTACAGCTTAGTCATATATTCTTTTCAGGGTTTAATTATTAGTCTACTATTCTTCGATACCAATATCCTTTAGTAAAAATGTCTCTTTAGCATTATCACGCATTATAGTTAAATCAATATAGCCATTTTTAGAATTTGCCTTAACGGACAAAATATCCGAGGCTTCAGGATCATCATCTGTAACATCCCCATAGATTATACTTAATGTTTCTTTTTTTAAGAAGTTAACAGAAAAACCGCTTCCCACTCGCGCATAATTATTGTCGGTTCTATAAATATAGATATTTGTTATATATTGACCATCATTATATTGTTTGTTTCTTAAAACATATACCCCCTTTTCAAACTTATTACATTCATCTAACCATGCCGCTAATTCTACATCATTTTTAGCTATTTCATAGGATATAGGACTTATATTCCATTCTGCACTTTCACTTCTGTCCCTGTTGAAGCTATGTAAAATTATAGTGGCAATAATTATATTTAGTATAAAGCTTAGTATTATAACAATTATAATAGTTCTAATAACTATAAGATTGTTTTTAGATTTGTCTTTCACAATTTAAAATCCTCTCTTTAATTAAATAATTCCCTATTTGCCCTATAAGTACAGTATATAATTAACATATTTTAGAAACCTTTAATAGTCAAAAAACATAAATAGACAATCTAAAAGCGTGAATGGATAAAAAACTGCATTTTATTCGAGCTAGATGGTTGAATGTAACTCCACTTTCCCGTTTTGTAAACGAGATTCACATTTTGAAAGTAACCTTCAAATTTTGAACCCGAAATTCCACAATTGTTATGACTTTCCCGTTTTTCTATTGCTTTTCATGGTATAATCTCTGGTAACAGGATGATTTTGACGCACAAAAACCGGACGTCACTTTTGGCTTACAAATTTTGTACTCCGAAATTCACGTCTGCTGGTATCTGTCTTTTCGTTCCATCCGGTGGTTTCATGTTCAGATTATCTTGCTACTTTTTCAAAAGACCTGGGGTTAGATTGATGCTGTTGGCAGCAACCTCTTGGCATCCTAATTTATCAGCCAGGTCTTTTCCATAATAAAAACAGAATGCTTCATACGGACTTTTCCCATTCAGCTTTTTCCTTCTATAGGAATTGATATGATTCATCATCCGATTGATATCCTCCTGCATCAGTTCATCAAAGCTTTTTCCCTTTGGCAATACCCTTCTTATGAATTCATGCCCTACCTCTATTTCCGCTTTCTGATAGGGTGCACTTGGATTGCAATAATAGATTCTGGTTCTTTGAAATCCTTTTTCATCCGGCCCATACTCTATACTCTTTGGATTAGAAAATTCACTTCCGTTGTCTGTCAAAATGATTGGGAACAACTTTCGAAAGTCCTGTCCTCCCAGCCTATGATATAGTTCATCATAAATATCGATTACTGACTTAGAGGTATTGGCCTCTCTTAGGAATGCAAGCATCAAGGATGTTTCTACAAAGAATACCGTGAGCAGAACCTTTCCACCTTTGCTTCCTATCACAGAATCCATCTGGGTCACTGCTGTATCAGGATGCTGCTCCATATACACCTCATAATCGTGATAGTTTCTTCCCACACGACAGCCTCTGTCTACCTTCAGTTCTGCTTTTTTATAACGTGGACGATACTTTACTTTCCGTGGGAGATCAATGTTCCTCACATCAAACAGACTTCCATCTATGTAATTGTATAAAGTCTTCTCGCTGCACATCAGCTCATCCTTATTATTTAAATAAATCTGATGTATAGACTGTCCTTGTTTGATCAGCGGAACCAGGATTTCATTCAGTCTGGCAATTTCTCCTTCCGTGGAAAGAATCCCACTTCTTGATTCCGCAATCTTCTCAGATGCCTGACGATGGGCTTCCAATGCGTCGTAGATTGTCTTCGTCAGCGTACACTTCTTCACTTCACTGCATCCATTACATACATAGGGGGCTTTAAATCTGCTGGTACATACTTCTTCCTCAAACTGTTCACAATACCTGTTACACAGACGCTCACACTGTCTGCATGTGGTTATCATTGGATGCTTACATTCATTTGTTCCACACACTTTTTTTCTTTTGCATCCTTTTCGATACTTGCATACATTATGGGGATAGACTGAATATCCACTACATTGCTCTACTCCATAGTTGCGGACTTCTTTTGTAATAGTAGTTCTGTCCCTCCCTAGCTTCTTGCCTATCTCGGTAAAAGTCATATCCTCCTTCAGTCCACTTTCAATCTCCAAACGATCCTCATAAGATAAAAACTTAGCCATAGTGTCTCCTTTCTCCACCGGCTAAGTTCAATATATCACGAAAGGCAGGGACTGCGCCCTGCCTTTTTGTAACACGAATTTCTCTATTCTATTTTCAAATATTTGTACCTAACTTTCCCTTTCAGACGGGAAAGTTATTTTACAATTGAGGATTCGAGCTAGATTTTTTACAATTTTTTAATCCTGAAACGTTGTCCAGCATCTAAAGAATGTAACCAAACGTGTAACCACTTATCAACTGCTCGTTTTTTCTGAAGAAAAAATTTGCATAGCAGGCAGTTTACAAGTTTCACAACATTATAATTGATATTCCATTTGAATATCAAATGGTTCATTTTCAGCTATTTCTTTATTTATCTCTATTGCATCAATACAACCTAATCTTCGATATGCATTTTGACTTTCCTTTGATGAATGAGCTGAAATATATAATTTTTTTGCACCCATTTTTTTTGCCTCCATACATGCGAGTTCAAAAAGTTCTTTACCAATGCCTTTTCTGCGAAATGGCTCTGATATATGAAACAGCTGTAATTCTATGTATTGATTGTCGCTTCCAAAGAAATGATTAGATAGATAAATATAGCCGACGATCTTGTTTTCACAAAATGCACCATATGCAAATCCAATATCATCGATTCCACTCTCAATTATTTTTGCTATTTCCCTACATTTTTCTATATTCCAATCTTCAATGTAGTCATTTACTATCAAAACAAACTCGCTATTAATTTTTCGCCAACATTCTTTGACTTCTTGGTGTCTAATAAAACCGTCTAAAGAGTTCGCATTGAAGTTCCCATTTGTTAATTTTGAAAAAGTTATTGTTGGCATATTCCCTCCATAAATTATAAATTGTTTGATGTTCAAGATATCATAAACCTTTCATCACAATCACTCCTTTCAAAATTTAAATTTGATAAACTGATTGTATCACAGACAAATGCATCATTCTACAAACTTTGGAACTTCTATTGACAAAAAAATAGAGAAGCCTTAGTATATAAGGCTTCTCACATTTTTAACTTACTGCGGATAGTGGGACTTGAACCCACACGGGGTTGCCCCCGTCAGATTTTGAGTCTGATTCGTCTGCCATTCCGACACATCCGCATAATTCGTAACCGAACAAAAGTTATTCTATCATATATTCCAAAACATTGCAATATAAATTTGCAAAAAATTGTCTTTGTTTTTAAAACAACTTTAACTTGATTTCATGAAGATACTAATTCATTTATTTTTGCTAATATTTTTTTACAATATTTTATTTATTCTTTATGCGGGATATATTTTATTATTTCATTCCCGTGATACACTGTATGTAAGAAATAGATATACAGTTTCTTCCCCCTTATGCCATTATCATTTTTATATACTCTTTGTAGGCAGTTTAAAACTGCTATGTTTCCCCCACTTAACGAAGCCACAGTATCCCCTGTGGCTTCCCCTCTTTTATCTCCCGGAAAATTGTTATGCGCACTTTTTTGGGTTGTCTTCCCTACTCTGCTTCTCTCCCATAAATCACACCGTGAATGGACAAAATAACCTGGGCGGGAAGATAAAAAATCCACATAAAAATCCACGCATGTGCCGCTATCGCCTTTAAAATTCCCAAGCCAGCTCCTGTTGTATGCAAATAGTTAAGTCCCACACATATGTCACAGAGATAAAACAAGGTAAGTCCTATTACAAATCCGAGAATTTCTCCTCTCTCTTTCTTTTCCCTTATCGCCTGTATCCATATTCTCAGCATATTTCCCGTAAAAATAGCAAAGTATAAGCCGGTAATCGCAATCACCGGTGTTAAATAGCTTTCATTCTTTAATAACACTATCATGATATTCCAGAAAAAAACGACTCCTAACGCCTCTGCCATATACTTCCTGCATCCGTCCCCGCACATACGCTTTATTCTGCGTGAGTAGAGAACCTGCACCAAGATAAAGAAAAATACACCAATCTCAAACCGATTTGTAAATAGCAGAAAGGTATCTGCTGTCACCGTGAATAGGAGGACAACAGACATAAAAAATATTTCTCTGTCCTTCCATATCAGGTAAGAGCAAAACAGAAAGCAAAAGCAGCCCCATATTGAGATATATTTCAGCACATTCGACATATGTACGGATTTCCCTCCCAAATCCAATGCCAGAAAGCCTAGATACAACAGAAGCTCCACTACAAGGAAACCGGTTATCATCATGCTGCTTTTCTCATTTGTTTTCTCTGTTTTTTCCCTTATTAATAAATTCATACTTCTCATCCTTTAATCAATACTCTCCATGTTTTCAAAAGCTTTCGATGCCAATAACACTAAAACTGCCGTAATCGCGAGCGATATGCCAATCATAATCATATATCCTGCCGCAGCACTGAGGAAAAGCCCTCCAAAAATTGCGCTGACTGCACAAATACTTATAATGATTCCGATTGTGAATACCCGAAATAGCTGTTTTCCCACATTTCCTAAGAATTTCTGCATAATTGCATCTGTCAAAACATTTAAGTACAGCTTATTTGCTTGCAGGCAAACATATACAAGTACAGTCAGCAGGATTTCAATCGGGTTCAAATGCAGGGTGACAGCCGCCGGCAGCGTAATCAAAATTCCATCCACCGCAGCCCTTATATGCTCAATAACCGTCGCATACCAAAGCTTTCTCGCCGCAGTATCCGGAATTAGGAAGGTGTACGGATGTGCAATCTCCTTCGACCATTTTGTGACATAGCCGCTGAATATAAAAGTGATATACGCGCTTATACCCGGTATGATAAAGACAGAAAACGCACCAATCTCTTCGTAATTATAGTACCCAAATACACCAATCGCAATACCGGCAATTAGATTTATAACGGAGGTCAATCCGAATATAAAAAATCGATTCTTCTTGTATTCCAAGAGCTGTCGGTAAAAAATTGCCTTTGCATAATTTCCTTTGTAAACGACCGTGGCATTTTTATTTATTTTCTTAAAACGTACACTCATTTCGCCCTTTTTATTTTTCGCCATCTTTACCGCATAATCATCGGCAAATTTCATTGCTTCTTCGTAATATGCTCCCTGACATTTCATTTTATATGCCATGATAAACAGGATAATTGCCGACATAAGATACAATACGGTACATATGACGTTCAGTGTGGTCGGTCCAAGCATAATTAGTCTTAAAAAGGCAATATTCCAACCTATAACCGGCACGCACTGTACAACCGGATGCGTTAAAAACATACCGATAATCTTCCATGAAGCCTCATAGGTAAAAAATAGGTATGCTCCAAAGACAAGCAAAGCACCGATAATCAAATATAGGCTGCGGCAAAACAATAGAATTTTCTTTTCCGACAAAGTCTCATTTCCATACAGCAAAATTGTAATACTTGTCTCCAATATCGTCTCCACGATAAATGCCAAAACAAAATAAAGGACAATCTGAAGGATCGATAGCTTAAAATAAACTACTCCCGCCCAAACAATGACCAAATTGATAAGCAAGGAGAGTAAAATCTGCTTTGTCTTTGCATAAATCAACACGGCTTTAGGGTTTACAGGAGAAGGGAATACAAAATGCACCTCACTCTGTTTAAAAATAAGTCCTTTTCTCTTCGCATAAGTAATAATATTGGTAGGAAGAAGAAAGAAAACACTTAGAGATACCGCCAGCGTAAATCCTTCTGGATTGCCAAGGTTAAACTGTGTAATAAGCGGCTGAAAGGAACCTACAACCATAACAATATAAGCAATCGCAAAAACAACCCAAAAATAAGTCCACGGTTTTCGCAGCGCCTTTTTAATTTTGTTTTTTGTGGTCTTTTCCAGCAGATAAAATAGTCCTCTCATTATGCTTCACCACCCGTAATTTCAAAAAAGATATCCTCGATATCCTTGCTGTCTGTATCCTTCTTTGTGTACTCTCCTACGACTTTTCCTTTATTCATAATAAACATAACATCCCACAGATCCTTCACCATCTCAAGCATATGCGTGCTGATTAAAACTGTGACATTATTTTCCTTTAGCTCTGCAATTACTTCCTTTAATTCCTTGATTGCCTTCGGATCAAGCCCGACCATAGGCTCATCAAATAAAATTACCCTCGGCTTAATCATAAGGGCACAGCAGATGCTCACCTTCTGCATCATTCCCTTGGACAGCTCATTGCCGAGCTTATCCTGCTTATCTGTCAGTTCAAAACGCTCCATCAGCGTCTCCAAATAATTTTCCTCATCCGAAATATCATATGCCTTGCAAATATACTCAAGATGCTCTCTTACGGTCAATGCCTCAAACATTACCGGCATTTCCGGGACATAAGCAAAAACCTTTTTCGCATCTATCTCCCTTGACGGAATCCCTTGAATATGGACAACTCCATCAAATTTCAGCAAACCTGCAATACTCTTGATAATCGTTGATTTTCCTGCACCGTTTGGTCCAAGCAAAATACCGACATTCCCATCCGGTATCGCAAAACTCACATCCTCCACCGCCAGTGTCTTTCCGTATTTCTTCGTTAAATTCACTATCTGAAGCATCGTCTTACCCTCCGTATTCCACTCTATCTTCTCTGGTCCTGCATCACTGTACTACTTTATTAATACAATAATATACTTAAAAACATTTGTCAACTGCTATCATACATTGTATGAAAAAAAAGAATGTGACTTTGCACATTCTTTTCGCGCTCGTGTATGCAAAGCCAGACTTTTCTTCTTATTCGTCTAGCTTTGCCACAACTTCATTGTGTTTTTTATAAATGCTTTTCTCTGCCACATATCCCCTTACCATAGAGAGCGGATAAACATTGCTGTTTCTTCCGACAACGGTTCCCGGATTCAATACGCTGTTACAGCCGATTTCTACGTTATCACCGAGCATTGCACCGAATTTTTTAAGTCCGGTTTCTATCTTTTTGCCGCGATCTCCGATGGTAACAGGCGTTTTATCAGATTTGACATTCGATGTAATAGAGCCGGCTCCCATATGTGCCTTATAGCCCAGAACAGAATCGCCCACATAGTTGTAATGAGGCACTTGAACCAGATTAAATAGCACCACGTTTTTAAGCTCTGTCGAATTTCCCACCACAGCGCCCTCGCCCACAATCGCATTTCCTCTGATAAACGCACAATGCCTCACCTCCGCATTTTTACCGATAATCACAGGTCCGTTGATGCAAGCCGTCGGTGCTACCTTTGCACTTTTGGCAATCCAAATATTATCCTCTTTCTTCTCATATTCCTCTTCACTTAAAGTACTTCCGAGCTTCACAATAAAACTTCCGATGTTTGGAAGTACCTCCCAAGGATAGGTTGCATTCTCAAACAACTCTTTTGCAATTGTCTCGTTTAAGTCATATAATTTTTTTATTTCCAAACATTCCATTTTCATATCTTGCACCAAGCCTTTCCCTTTTTGCACTCAATTTTTAGTATAACGCTACTTATAATTTTGCGCTATGTAATCATAACAAACTCTTAGCTGATACTGATTATTTACCCCAAGCACTCCGTTTGTTCTATCTACAATAAACTTTTCCAGCTTTTCCATGTATTCCTCCGCGGTAATCTCGCCGTTTGCCACGTAAGTAAGCCCCTTTTCCCAGCTTGCCGTAAGCTCCGGATTTAGCAGAGAGCGTATTGAATTGTTTACCACATCGAAAATCATCTCTCCAAGCTGCGTCGGCGTCAATATCTGTGTTTTTTTATTCAATGCAATATATTTGTTGTTTACCAGCTTTTTTAGAATCTCAGCACGGGTCGCACTCGTTCCGATACCGCTTCCCTTAATCTGCGCCCTCAGTTCCTCATCCTCAATCAATTGCCCTGCATTTTCCATCGCAAGGATAATCGAACCGGAATTGTAGCGCTTCGGAGGTGATGTCTCGCCCTCCTTTATGTTAAATTCCTTCACAGGCATTTTACTTCCCTTTTTGAGTGTCTTTAACAGTTCAAGCATCTCAGTGTCCACCTGCGCATCGTCGGAGGTATTCTCCTCCTTCTTCTTGCCAAAGGAGCTTTCCGCCACCTTCAGATACCCCTCATCCAACAGCACCTTAAAGCTGGCAAAGAAGCACTCTTCTTTCACCTTTACCGTGGCAGAAATCTTCTGATAAACAGCAGGGGGATAAAAAATACTTAAAAATCTTCTCACAATTGTTTCATATACCTTACTTGCAGTAGGAGGAACTGACCGCAAAGCGGCAAGTCCTTGTCCTGTCGGCACAATGGCATAATGATCCGTTATCTGCTTATCATTGACATAACGGCTGCTCGCTATGCCCTTATATGAGCCCGCTGCCAGAATTTCTTCCGCAAATACGCTCGCATGCTCATAGCTTTTCAGCCCGCTTATATTCTTATAAATTTCCTTTGCAACAGCGCTGGAAAGCACTCTCGCATCGGTTCTCGGATAGGTGACAAGCTTTTTCTCATACAGCTCCTGCACGATTTTCAAGGTCTCATCCGGGCTTATCTTAAACATCTTCGAGCAATCATTCTGCAATTCAGCCAAGTTGTAAAGAAGAGGCGGATTCTTGTTTTCTTTCTTCTTTTCTACAGCGATAACCTCCCCTTCCACGGGAGCATCCTCACTTAAATAGGCAATCAAAGCCTTGGCTTCGTCCATCTCCTTAAAGCCGTTTTCCTTATAGAGCTTGGCGCTTTCAAAATATCTGGAACCGGCAACCGCCTTCCATTCTGCTTCCAGCTCCTTATCTTCGCTTGTAAAGGTACCGATAACGCGATAAAAGGGCGTTTTTACAAACTCCCTGATTTCTCTCTCGCGTCTGACAATCATTCCGAGCACGCAGGTCATAACACGGCCCACCGAAATAACACAGTAACGTTCATTTAAGTAATTTGCAATGGAATTTCCGTATTTTAAGGACAGGAGGCGTGAAAAATTGATTCCCATCAGGTAATCCTCTTTCGCTCTCAAATAGGCGGCTTCAGCCAGATTGTCATACTCTGACAAATCCTTCGCCGTGTGAATCCCCTTTAAGATTTCCTCCTCTGTCTGGGAATCGATCCAGACCCTCTTTCTTGTCTTTCCCTCTACCCCTGCTTTCTGCTCAACAAGACGGTATATATATTCTCCCTCCCGTCCGGAGTCCGTGCAGACATAGATTGTATCAATGTCCTCCCGATGAAGCAGGCTTTCCACGGTGCGAAACTGCTTTTTGACATTTTCAATCACTTCGTATTTAAATTCCTGGGGGATGAAAGGCAAGGTGTCCAAGCTCCATTTTTTCAGCTTTTCATCATACTCCTCCGGATAGCTCATCGTGACCAGATGCCCTACACACCAGGTAACAACCGCTTCCTCCGCTTCAAGAAAGCCGTCCCCTTTTCTTGTTTTCAATTTGAGTGCCTTTGCAAATTCCTGCGCGACACTTGGTTTTTCTGATATATATAAAGCTTTCGCCATTTGTATCCAACTTTCCTATAACCGGCAAACCGGTATATATTTCATGATAATAGAGTGTGAGCGTTGCTCACACTTCGCGCCTGAGCGGATTGCAAAGCAGCAACTTCCACTCCGCATCAACTCCCTAAATCCCCTCCGACGGTGTGAAAACGCGGCTGATCCGGTTCTCTTCCTTCCCCTTTGACTGTTTGACAGCTTCCTTGCAAAAATAATCCTGTGAATCAAACTTTTGCTTGCCGCGTCTGTCAATTTTTTCATAGGTTCCGTCTTCCTCCAGAACATGAGCCTTCACATTGTCATTCAGCTGCATTTGAAGTATTTTCATAACTTCCTTCTTTAATCCTTCATCATCAACCGGGAACAATATTTCAACACGTTTATCCAGATTACGAGGCATCCAGTCGGCACTGCCCATGTATATCTCTTCCATTCCGTTGTTATAGAAATAGAACACACGGCTGTGCTCCAGAAAATTTCCAACAATCGAGCGGACGCTGATGTTTTCACTTACGCCGCCTATACCGACTTTAAGAGAGCAGATTCCCCTTACAATCAGTTCTATCTTGACACCTGCCGCTGAAGCGCGGTATAGCTCCTCGATTATCTTTTTATCGCACAGTGAATTCATCTTTGCTATGATGTGTGCCTTCTTTCCTGCCTGTGCATTCTCGGTCTCTCTGCGTATGAGATTGATAAATTTATCACGAAGCCAGATTGGAGCGAGGGAAAGCCGGTTCCATGTAAGCGGCTCTGAATAGCCGGACAGCATGTTGAAAACCGCCGTTGCATCCTCTCCGATTGCCTCCGCGCAAGTAAAGAGACCCAAATCCGTATAGATTTTTGCCGTGGAATCATTATAATTTCCGGTTCCCAAATGCACGTATCTTCGGATACCGTCCTCCTCACGTCTTACGATAAGCGTGATTTTGCTGTGCGTTTTCAGACCAACCAATCCGTAAATAACGTGGCAGCCTGCCTTCTCAAGCATCTTCGCCCATACGATATTGTTTTCCTCGTCAAATCGCGCCTTCAGCTCAACTAGAACAGACACTTGCTTTCCATTTTCTGCCGCCTGTGCAAGCGCCTCGATAATCGGAGAATTACCGCTGACACGGTACAAGGTCTGCTTGATTGCAAGCACCTGTGGATCTCTGGACGCCGTCTTGATAAAATCAACAACCGGATCAAATGTCTGATATGGGTGATGAAGTAAAATATCCCCTCTTCTAATCTGGGCAAAAATACTCTCTTCCGCCGTCATTCCCTTTATCGGCTGCGGCTGATATTTCGGAGTTTTTAAATGATCGTAGCCCTCCAAAGAATACATTTTCATCAAAAAGGTCAAGTCGAGAGGTCCGTTTATCTTGTAGATATCATCCTCATTGATTGCAAGCTCCTCCTGAAGAATTGCCAGAAGTCTGCTGTCAATCTCCTCCTCTATTTCCAGACGGATTGCTTCGCCCCACTGCCTCTTCTTTAACTGCTTTTGGATTTCTTTCAGTAAATCGGAAGCCTCATCCTCATCGATGGTCAAATCCGCATTTCGCATAATCCGGTATGGATGGGCGCATATGACATCATAATTTAAAAAGAGTTTATCCATGTTTCGCTCAATGATTTCCTCTAGCATAATAATGCTATAGTCACCCTTTTTGCCGGTCGGAATTTTTACCAGCCTCGGAAGCAGGGACGGTACCTGAACCGTAGCAAATTCAAGTTCCTCCTTATCCTTTTGCTTTTTCCTTAAAAGTGCCGCAATATTGAGTGTTTTGTTTCGGATAAGCGGAAATGGTCTTGACGAGTCCACCGCCATCGGCGTGAGCACCGGATAGACATTTTCTTTGAAATACTCGTCAACGTACTCTGCCTGCTGCTTCGTGAGCATCTCATGCATTTTTACCACCTTGATGCCGTTTTTCTTGAGCATCGGAATCAGAGAGCGATTGTAGGTCGAATATTGCAGACTCACCAGCTCATGTGTGGACTTATTGATTTCTTTTAGCTGTTCCTGCGGTGTCATGCCGGCAATATCAGGCTTTTCATAGCCTGCATGCACCATATCCTTCAAAGACGCAACCCTTATCATCACAAATTCGTCAAGGTTAGAAGCCGTGATACTCAAAAATTTAAGCCGCTCAAATAAAGGAATACTCTTATCCCTTGCTTCGCTCAACACTCTTTTATTAAAGCTGATCCAGCTCAATTCCCTGTTCTGGTAAAAATGAGGATTACCAAAGTCTAAATAGTCCATTTCTCTCTTCCTCCAATCATACTGTACAATCGTTGCTACTCAAATTTTTTCTTTTGCTTAATGACCGGTTTGATACTGAATACCTCTTCAAAAAACTCTGCCTTTTCCTTAAACAGCCCCTTTTCCAGCAAAATATTACTCATTGTATCCAACGTCAAAAGGAGTTCCTTTTCCTTCAAGGTAATCTTTACATTTTTAAATTTCTGCCTGTGGCTTCTGTCCAGTGCGTTTGCCACACGAATAATCGCCGTTATTTTTTCTAAAACAAGATAGCTTTGCTTATCAAACTTTCCTGCAAGCGAGTCATAATATGCAAACTCCGTCGTGTTGAACTTAACCGCATTTGCTATAATTTCACGCTCCAAGTGTGAGAGTCCGATAATCTCTGTCGCCATAATAATATTGTAGGAGCACTCCGCAAAGGAAGACAAACTGATATATTTTCCGCAGTCATGGAGAATAACCGCAATTTGCAGCAAAAGCCGTTCTCTGTTCCCCATACCGTGGATTTTAATCGTGCTGTCAAATATTTTGAGCGCCAGCTCCTCCATCATATCAATATGCTCTTTGTTGTTCATGTAGCGTTTTCCGATATTACGGGCAGCTGCAACAATATCCAATTCAAAATTATGCTTTACCTTTATTATTTTATTATTTTCTGCATAGTCGTATGCAATTCCGTCGGATAATTTAACTCCCGGCGTCCATACATTTTCTGCCTTTGTCTTCTCAATAATTCTCTTATAGATAATGAAGGACGCGAGCAAAAGCCCGGCTTCATCAGACGGGATTCCAAGCTTCACGGCAAGCTCCTGCGTGGACATGTGTGACACATTATCACAGGAGGAGATAAATTCCTCGCGCGTGAAATACGTGCTGCTGTCTGACTGGATATGATTGATGTAATCTCCGATTACGATAATATTCTTGATTGTATAATTTTTAATATAGTGGAAATGGAGGTTTGAAATATCACTGTCAATCAGCTCCTCCACCAATGCAGGAATATTTGTTGTGTACTTTTGAAGCCCCGCCAACTTTTCTCTGATTCGAAGAGAGCCTAGACGGATATTCTGAGTCACAATCAACTTATCCTTGTCATACAGGGAAAACTGGATGCTTCCGCCTCCTACGTCCAGAATCGCCGTACCCACCTGAATTATTTTCTCAAAATTATTAATCTGGTAAGCAATCGATTTATAGCGGAGAAAACGCTGCTCTGAATTGCTCAAAACTTCCACGTCAAGCCCCGTTCGTATTCGTATCTGGTCGAGAAGCATAATAATATTTTTTGATTCCCTCACCGCACTTGTCGCACAGGCACGGTAAGCCTCCACCTGATATTCCTTCATAATTTTTGTAAAATCACACAGTACCTCGCATAGGCTGTCCGTCAAATCACAGCCGATTTTACCGAGCACATAAGCATCTTTTCCAAGCTCAATTTTATGTCTCACAAAATCAACCTGTCTCATGCCAAACTTGGAGGATAATTCAAATATCTTCATTCCGACCTCATATGACCCTATATCTATAGCGGCAAAGGTGGTAATATGCATAGGCTTTCTTCCCTTCTATCTCTAGTATCGTACCAAACGGTTACCTAGTACCTTCCTAACAAATAATCAATAAACTGCTGTGCTGTTCTTCCTGACAATCCACCGTGATAAAGCTCCCACCTGTTTGCTTCCATGAAAAGCTCCTCCTGCGGCATTTCCAACCCATGTCTTTTTGCCAGAACATCAACTATTTTCATATATTCCTTTTTTTCCGGTGCAACAAAAAAGATGGATACACCAAAGCGATATGCAAGCGACAGCTTTTCCTGTACCGTATCGGAGGAATGCAAATCGTCTCTTCTCTCTTCCTTATCACTGAATTTTTCTCTTACGAGATGTCTTCTGTTTGAGGTTGCATAGATAAGCACATTGTCCGGTCTCTTTTCAAGCCCGCCTTCAATTACAGCCTTTAAGTATTTGTATTCAATTTCAAACTCTTCAAACGACAAATCATCCATAAAAATAATAAATTTATAGTTTCTATTTTTAATCTGTGCAATAACAGACGTCAAATCCTGAAACTGGTGCTTGTAAATTTCAATCATACGAAGCCCTCTGTCATAATATTCATTCAGGATTGCCTTTACGCTCGTAGATTTTCCCGTTCCCGCATCACCGAAAAGCAGGCAGTTGTTTGCTTTCTTTCCGCTTACAAAGGCTTCCGTATTGTCGATAAGCTTTTTCTTCTGCAGCTCATAGCCTACCAAATCATCGAGATGGACATGACAGATATTTGTAATCGGCACAAGCTTTGGCTCGTTATTTTCATGCGTGATTCGGAAGGCCTTGTGTAAGCCGAGCTTTCCAACACCAAAATCCTTATAAAAGCTTGTGATAACCTCTTTAAATTCAAATTCGTCATTGCTCCTTGAGAGTTTTACGCTAAGCTCACAGATTCTGTCTCTGATTCTCTTGTTAAACACCTTGCCGTTTGAAGACGCTCCCTTATAGTTTTCCAAAAGCAAAAGACACGGTGCAGACAGTTTTTCCTCCAACTTCTTAAAATCAAACTTCATCAGCTCGCCAAAAATGCGAAAATCATTTAATGCAACTTCGTTAATTGTCCCTTCCACTTCACCGACAACCTCACATGCCGTACTGTATGCATTCTCATTGTTAGCAAGAAGAAACGCCAGGTAGTTATGCCAAACATTTCCCTCGAAGCCGTACTGCTCCGCCATCTCAATCAAGCGATTCACGTTGTCATAAAGCAGTGCTTTGATATCGGAGACATTATAATATTCATTGTCGTAATTCTCCATAATCCATGCCATATCCTGTAACGCTTCACCATTTTCAATATTTTTATATATGATTAGCTCACTTACTTTTTCCATTGCTTTCGTCCTCGTATTTCTCATAGTTTCCAAGTATTTTTAAATCAATCGTCTCAGCGCCAAGCCCCATCAGAGCATTCTTTACAGCACAGTCCTCTAAGTTTCCCTCAAAATCGATAAAGAAACGATATTCCCAAGGTCTGTCCTCCAGCGGTCTTGATTCAATCTTTGTCATACTGATTCCGTTGTAAATAAAATGGGATAAAGCATTGTAAAGTGTTCCGCTCTCATGCGCTATCTCAAAGCAGATGCTTATTTTATTGGAAGCCGCAGTAAATACCGCCTCCCTTGATACAATAATGAAGCGTGTCGAATTCGTATCGCTGAAATTGATGGTTTCCTGCAATACCTTCAAGCCATAAATTTCTGCCGCCTCCACACTCGCGATTGCCGCCTGCGTCTTATCGTTATCCTCCTGCACCTTCTTGGCACTTAAGGCAGTGTTTTGCATACTAATCTGCTTCCAATCCTTGTGAGTCTCAAGATATTTTGCACTCTGCATAAGCCCCTGCGGGTGAGAATAAACGGTCTGGATATCGGAAATCTCAGAATCTGCTGTTCCCAAAAGTGCCTGTTCAATGCTTATGATATGCTCACCGACAATATAATTATCATATTCCACCAGTAAATCATAGCTTGCATTCACAATGCCCGCTGAGGAATTCTCAATCGGAAGCACCGCGTAATCTGCATCGCCCTTTTTAATTGCCTCCATCGCATCCTTGAAGGTATCCACACAAAAATTCTCTATCTCATCGCCAAAATACTCTTTCATCGCTCTCTGGCTGTGTGCTCCCGGAACGCCTTGGAAAATAACTTTGATGTTCTCTTTCTTGAATGAGTCGACAAAATGAAATGCATTTTTCTCCGGTTTGCCATGCTCATTTAAAAGCTGGTATTGGAGCTTGCGGCTCATCGCCATAATCTGTGTAAACAGTTCCTCCACCCCATGGCTCGTAAAATCACTGTTTGTCAACGTTTTGACCTGTTCGATTTTTGCTTTTTCTCTCTCCCTGTCAAAGACCGGCTTATCGGTTTCTATCTTGTATTTTGCAACCGCCTCGCTGACCTTCATTCTCTTTTCATACAACTCTACAATCTGGGTGTCAATCGAATCAATCTCATTTCTCAACTCTAGTAAATCCATCTTTTTATCTTCCTTCTGATTACTGATATTTTTATTCTCCATTGTTACGAAATGCTTCGTAACTCATACTATATCCCCCTTCAGGCTGATATAATGTTTACGATATTATATCATAATGATTCACTTTTCACCAGTTCTTAATATTAGCTTATCATACTTTACTATTTCTTATCGTAAAATTTAAGTAATTTTTAGATGAAACTTATTTACCTTCTTGCAATTTTTTGTCAGAAATTATATAATAAAATTAAATAAATAGTAAGAAAATTGTAATATTTTTAACAAAATGGAAAAGAATGGGGGAATGAATATGAAAAGAAAGAAAAAGCTGATAATTGCTTTTCTTTTTGTCGTATTTATTGCCATTTTTATGCTCTCTGCGTTTACCGTTTCCTCCCGCTTGGGCGACAAAACGGTTTTTAACAAGGGAAATGTGTCTGGCAACACCGCCGGCAATCTATATAATAAGGGGATTTTTTGCGAATATGACGGCAAGATTTATTTCAGCAATTCCTATGATAATGGTACTCTCTATGTCATGAATACGGACGGAACACATATCCGAAAGCTTTCTGCCGACACGGTATCCTACATCAACGTTGCCGGAAAATATATCTATTACACACGCAACGAGACAAATACTTTTCTCACCAAAGACAGCCTTCGCAAAAGCTTTCTCGGCATCTATCGTCGGAATACAAACGGAGAGGATTTACTGACCTTGGATGAAGAAAGCTCCGGCGCAGTAAGTCTTGGAAATAATACGCTGTTTTACCAAACCTATGATTACTATGATGATATTTCTCTAAAAAGAGTTTCCATCGACGGCACAGAGAAAGAATACCTGTTTCATGACCCTGTCAATCCGTCATGCATTATTGACGGCATTATGTACTATGTTGATTTATACCAGAACAATAGCTTGATGTCTCTGGATATTGAGTCCTCCACCTCTTCCTTGCTCTATGAGGGAAGGCTGAAAAATCCGATTTATCATGACAATTATATTTATTTTATGGATTTGACGGATGGCTCATCCCTTTTTAGAATCAATCTGCCAACCTTGAAAAAGGAAAAGCTTAGCTCAGAGGCGGTCGATTCCTATAATCTATATGGTGATTATATTTATTATCAGTCTGCCGGGACAAGCAATCCTCGCTTCTATCGTATGAAAAAGGACGGAACGGAGCGTGAAACAATTCTGGAGGGTAATTTCTGCAATATTAATGTCACATCAAACTTCGTCTATTTCAATCAGTTTGGTTACGATACTCCGATTTATAAAATAGGTGCCTCGGGAGACATCAACGTGACACGATTTGATGAGGCGGCTGATGCGATTGAGCCTTAATTCATGACAAGTGCCTTTATCTGCCTTTCAAACTCTGCAAGATAAGACAGGGAGCCAAATGCAATGACTGCTTCCTCCTCCTTTGTCTGTCTCATACACTCCAAAGCCGCCGTCTCAAGAGACGGCATAAATTCTACCCTTGTATGATATTTTTCTGCTGTCCTTGCAAGCACTTCTCCATCCAGTGCACGCGGATTATCCAGTATGGTCACAGTCAGTATCCTATGTGCCAAAGGTGCGAGTATCTGTAGGATTCTCTCATATTCCTTATCTGCAAACACTCCCATGACAAAAAGCAGCTTTTTTTCCATGGCAGGTGATGCCGCTTGCAGTCTCCTCTTGTCCTGAAAGAGGTTCTCTATCGTCTTTTTCAGTTCTTCTGCGGCTGCTTCATTGTGTGCTCCATCTATAATAACGACAGGCTTTTCACAGATAAGCGTAAATCTGCCCTTCCATTTTGCATTCTTTAAGCCTTGTCTGATTGCCTCGTTTGAAATGGCAAAACCTTTTTTCCGAAGAGCTTTCACTGCTTCGATGGAAAGTATAGCATTTTTTATCTGATAGCTTCCCACAAGTCCGATTTCAATCTGCCCAAATTCCTTGTAATCAAAAAATACACTCAAATTCTCATAACGGATCTGTGAAAGTTCTTCTGTCTGTGCAGCAACAAGCTGATTATCACCTTTTTGGCACTGTTCTTTTATGACTTGCATCGCTCCCGCTTCCTGCTCGGCAGTTACAACAATTGCGTTCTTCTTTATAATACCGGCTTTTTGAAATGCAATCTCCTCTATACTGCCTCCAAGAAAATCCATATGATCTCTACTGATGGAGGTTAAAACTGATACAAGCGTATTTTTCACAATATTAGTCGCATCAAGCAGACCGCCAAGCCCGGTTTCCAAAACAACAATATCACAATTTTCCTGTTTAAAGTACAAAAAAGCAAGCGCAGTCTCCACCTCAAAAATCGTTGGATGAGCCTGCCCTTCCTCTGTCATATTAGAAATCACCGCCTTTATCTGAAAAACCAGTTTCGCAAGCGACTCTCTCTCGATATATATTTCATTTACCTGTATTTTTTCACGATAGGAAAACACACTTGGGGAGGTGTATCTGCCAACCTTGCAGCCCGCCTCCTTAAGAATTGTAGAAATAAATGCAACTGTTGAACCTTTTCCGTTTGTTCCTGCAACATGAACAAATTTTAAATCGTCTTGTGGATTGCCCAATCGGCTTAAAAGCTCTCTTATACTGTCCAATCCCAAAACGCTTCCATATTTCGTTATCCCGTCTAAATATTCTCTCGCTTTCTCGTACATGTCAGGCTCCCAAAATGACCCTTTCCATATCTTTTCCGCTCATAGGCCGTCCCATCAAAAACCCTTGGATATTATCACATTTCATTTTTTTGAGGACTTCATACTGTTCCTTATTCTCAACGCCTTCTGCCACCGTTTCAACTCCCAGCTGCTTCACCATACTGATAACGGACTGGGTAATAATTGCAGTTGATGCATCACAGGCAATTCCGTCAACGAATGTCTTGTCAATTTTTAATGTGTCAATCGGCAAGTCCTTTAAATAGGACAGGGATGAAAAACCGGTTCCAAAATCATCCAAGGATACTTTAATCCCATATGCACGAAGCGTATTTATCTTCGATATCACACCTTCCAAATCGTCAATCAAAACACTCTCCGTAATCTCAATCTCGACATCCTCGGGATTCACATAATATTTATCAATAATTGCCTTTAACTTGCGCACAAAGTCCTCTTTCTTAATCTGAAGAGTAGAAATATTAATGGACATAATCCCCTCATAGTTCATCTCTGTCTTCCACCTTGACAGGGTGCTGATTGCCTCCTCAAGAACCCAGTCTCCGATAGAGATAATCGTTCCGTTTTTCTCCGAAACAGGAATAAATACATCCGGCGATATGATAACTCCGTCGCTTTTCCAGCGTACAAGCGCTTCTACCCCTCTCAGCCTGTTTGTCCTGACGTCAAACTGAGGCTGAAAATACAGCAGAAAATCCTTGTTATAAATGGCATTGTTCAGTTGTCTTTCCAAACGCAGAGCCTCCAAAAATGCACTGTACATCTGATAATCAAAATAACAAATATTATTTTTTCCGTTCTTCTTTACATCAAACAACGCGATTTCTGCATTTTTCATAACTTCCAGTGCTGTTTCTCCGCTCTCCGGATACTCCGCCGCACCAATGCTCACTGAAAAACCTGCTTCTCTACCATTGATAAGACGGTATGTTTTTCTCAGCAGGTTCTTTATTCTATTGTACACTACCTCTATTGCTCTGTTTCCAATGGGATTTATAACTGCGATACAAAATTCATCGTTCGCTATTCGTGCTGCAAACATATTCTCGTCTAGCAAACCGTTGAGATCTTGTGCAAACATTTGAATCACTTCATCTCCGGCGACAATTCCAAGGCTGTCATTAATCACTTTAAAATCATCAATATCCATATATAATACGGTAACACTGTATCTTTCATTCTTAGCTGCCTGCAATGAATCATTCAATCTCTTTACAAAATAATTTCGATTAAACAGACCTGTGAGCGAATCAAAATATGCCATATACTTCAATTCTTCATTCTTCTTTTTCACAAGAGTGATATCCCTGAAAAAAATAATCCGCTCCGAAATCTGTCCTTCACAGTCTATACAAAACTTTACATTCGCTGTAATCCATGTCTTGTTATCTGACAATCTAAACTCAATCGCCTTGCCTGAGAATTCCTCTGTCTTTGCTGAAATAAGGCGTAGTAAAATCGTCTTATCTTCCTCGCAAATCAAATTAATCAATACGTTCTGATTAAAGTTTATCCCTTTCTGCAAGTCGAACATGTTGTAAAAACTATTTGAAACAACAACTTTTCCTGTTTTTAAATCCTCATAAATAAATGCATCATCTGACATATCCAACGCTGTCTTGTAAATATGTTCATGATACATTAATTTATCCGCTTCCGCTTTCATCAAATCAATTTTAAATTTCAACGACTCATTTGAGCAATTTAGTATTTCTTCCTGTTTCAAGCCTATCACCTCGCTCACACTAAAGGAATACCTTCTGTATACCTAATATATAATTTAAATCTTCAGTTGCATCAAATTCCAGGCATGATATATTTTATAATACGCTATCAGCTTCCGACCTAACACAATACTTCATGCCCAGAATTTTCCTTATACGATTAAGTAACAAGGCATACTGATACACCTTAGCATCTTAATCCTTGTATATTGCAAAACATTATATATTCCCTTATTGCGCTGCACTTAGGTCCTTCAACCGCTCCCCAGCGTCTTTTCATTACCATGCATAGCGTCTTACTAATGTTATATATTCTACCATAAATACTAAGCTCGTGAAATACCTCGCTAAGTGCAATCACTATACCATAAAGCTTCCTGTTTTTATATATTTTTTATACTTTATATGAATATTTAACATTTATTACCATAATAATCTATTTTTTTATCAAATGCAACAAAATTATTCGCTTCGGTACAAAAGTACTATGCTTTTCCTTGACAGTACCTATTGCTATCCGCTATGATACAAATAAACTTCTTAGGAGGATAAATGCTTAAATTTATTTTAACATCTGTTTTATCATTCGTTAGTACAAATATTGATGACATATTTCTATTGATGATTTTATATACCCAACTGCCCGAAAAAGAGAGACGCTATAAGATTACAGCCGGGCAATATCTCGGCATCGGATTGCTTGTTTTTCTCAGTATATTAGGTGCTTTTGGTACCCAGCTTCTGCCACAGAAGTATATCGGTCTGCTCGGAATATTTCCTATTCTCCTTGGAATAAGAACATGGCTTCAATATAAAAACAGCCAAAAAGAGAATGAGCCTCAAATACTCACCAATACGGGCATTATAAATGTATTTCTCATTACGATTGCAAACGGAGCCGATAATCTTGGCGTATATATTCCTGTTTTTAGCGGCTATGACGCAACAGAATTATTTCTCACTGTCCTGATATTTGCGGCTATGACGGCACTTTGGTGTCTCATCGGCTCAAGACTCGCAGATTATCCGCTGATAAAGAATAATCTGCAAAAATATAACCACATTATTGTTCCTGTTGTTCTGATCGGACTTGGAATTTTTATTCTGCTGGATGGTATGCTTAGCTAACTTAAACTCGATAAAAAGCATTGAAGTTAACCTTCTTCGTTAATCTCAATGCTTTTTTCTTGATTATCTATTCTCTTTATTTCGCCTGAATATATCCCTGTGCCTTCAAAAGCTCTGCACACAATACCGCTCCGCCTGCTGCTCCGCGCACTGTATTGTGGGACATTCCCACGAATTTATAATCGTAAACCGTATCTTCTCTCAATCTTCCGATGGATACACCCATTCCGTTTTCATAATCCACGTCAAGTGTAATCTGCGGACGGTTCTCCTCCTCCATGTACTGCACAAACTGCTTTGGCGCACTTGGAAGCTCTAATTCCTGAGGAAGTCCTTTGAATTCCGTCAATTTCTGAATCAACTGCTCCTTGGTCGGCTTTTTCTTAAAGGAAACAAATACGGCTGCCGTATGACCGTTCAATACAGGAATACGGATACACTGTGCTGTGATAGCAGGCTCCTGTGCCTTTACAACAACACCGTTCTCTACCTTGCCAAGTACTCGAAGCGGTTCCTGCTCACTCTTTTCCTCCTCACCGCCGATAAACGGAATTACATTTCCGACCATCTCCGGCCAGTCTTCAAAGTTCTTTCCTGCTCCTGAAATCGCCTGATAGGTCGTAACAACAACAGTAGTTGGTTCAAACTCTCTCCATGCTGCCAGACAAGGCGCATAGCTTTGAATCGAACAATTTGGCTTTACTGCAATAAATCCGCTCTTTGTTCCCAGTCTCTCTCTTTGAGACTTGATTACCTCAAAGTGCTCCGGATTGATTTCCGGTACTACCATTGGTACGTCCGGTGTCCAGCGGTGTGCGCTGTTATTGGAAACAACCGGTGTCTCCGTCTTTGCGTATGCTTCTTCAATTGCCTTTATCTCGTCTTTTGACATATCAACGGCACTGAATACGAAATCTACTCCTGCCGCAACCTTCTCTACTTCATTCACGTTCATTACTACTATTTTTTTAACAGCTTCCGGCATCGGGGTCAACATCTTCCATCTGCCTCCTACCGCTTCCTCGTATGTCTTTCCTGCGGAACGCGGGCTCGCTGCAATTACAGTCACCTCAAACCAAGGATGGCTTTCCAATAAGGATATAAAACGCTGTCCTACCATACCGGTACCCCCAAGGATACCAACTCTTAACTTCTGACTCATAATAAATCTCCTCTTTGCTTGTTTGTTTTTCTGTCGCGTACATTTGTCTTTGTAATAAGTATATTATACTATAATTCTCAATAATGCAACACTTTTTTTCAAAACAAAGGAAATTCCTAAGAATTTCCTCCGCCGTAAAAGTTACTTTACTATTTGCTTAAATAAGTCTCATACTCACTGATTACCTGCTCCATCACTCGTTTTCCCGGAGCACCCAGCGTCTCTCGTTTATTTACACATGTAAACAGGCTAATTGCCTCATAGATATCCGCTTCAAAAAGTGCATGTTCAGACTTAAATTCTTCCAGGGACAAATCATCCAGTGTACAGTTCTTTTCAATGCAAAGCAGCACAAGGCGACCTGATATACTGTGCGCATCACGAAAAGGTACACCCTTGTTTACCAGATAATCTGCCACATCGGTTGCATTGGTAAAGCCGCCCTTGGCACTCTCCTCCATCACCTGTTTGTTGAACGTCATTGTCTTTACCATTCCGGTAAATAACGCAAGACACCCCTTTACTGTATCAATTGCGTCAAAGGTCAGCTCCTTATCCTCCTGCATATCCTTGTTATAGGCAAGCGGAATTCCCTTCATCGTTGTAAGAATTGACATAAGTGCTCCATACACGCGCCCAGTCTTTCCTCGCACCAGCTCTGCAATATCAGGGTTCTTTTTCTGCGGCATAATGCTGCTGCCCGTGCTGTAAGCGTCATCCAGCTCCACAAAACGATATTCGTTTGTATTCCATATGATAATTTCCTCGGAAAAGCGGCTCAAATGCATCATAACAGTCGACAACGCCGACAAAAGCTCAATGACATAATCTCTGTCCGATACCGAATCCATACTGTTTCTCGTCGCACCTTCAAAATCAAGAAGACTGGCCGTATATTCTCTGTCCAGAGGATAGGTCGTTCCTGCCAACGCGCCGGAGCCCAGCGGACAGTAATTCATTCTTTTATAAATGTCGCTCATGCGCAGACGGTCTCTCTTAAACATTTCAAAATATGCACCGATATGGTGGGCAAGCGTAATCGGCTGTGCCTTTTGCAGATGGGTAAAGCCCGGCATAAACGTCTCCGTATGCTCCTTCATAATAACAAGCAGGGCTTCCAGCAGCTCCTTAATCAACTCGTCTGTCTCTGAAATTTCATCACGCACATACAATTTCATATCAAGGGCAACCTGATCATTACGGCTTCTTCCTGTGTGAAGCTTCTTTCCTGCATCGCCGATTCGCTTTATCAGATTCGCTTCCACAAAGCTGTGAATATCTTCATATTCCTCGGTAATTTCAAGCTTTCCATTCTCCACGTCACTGAGAATACTGTTTAAGCCTTCTATGATTTCTTCCTTTTCGGCTTCTGTCAAAATATTCTGCTTCGCAAGCATCGTGACATGAGCAATACTTCCTATGATATCCTGCTTATAAAATTTCTTATCAAATGAGATTGAAGCATTAAAATTATAAACTAATTGGTCTGTTTCCTTCGTGAAACGACCACCCCATAACTGTGCCATTTTTCGTCCTCTTTTCTTTATTTGTATAATTTTGCATTATTATAGCATATTTATTCACATTTAACAAGATAGTTCTCTTTTTGCTGGACTGCTTTATTACAGTTCGGACGCAGACAGAGCCTTAGCTGCCTCACGCTCCCGCATGGAAAAAATGCAGCCGCAATAATCCTGCCTATACATCTCATATTCCTTTGACAGCTCCACCGACCTCTTGTAGCCGTTTTTCTTCTTAAAGTCAGAATATAGGTAATTCACCTCATATTCTCCCTCCAGCTTTCCTCCGATTTCATTGAGCTTCTGTGAGTTTTTTAGAGGGCTGATAGACAGGGTCGTCGTAAAATAGTCAAAGCCCATCTCCTTCGCAAGCTGGGCCGTCTGCTTCATTCGTAGCTCATAACAACCAAAGCAGCGCTCGCCTCCCTCTTTTTCATTCTCCATGCCCTTTGCCATATTGTAAAAGGTTTTTGTATCGTACTCGCCTGCAACAAAGGAAATCTCATGTGTCGCGGGAACATCTTTAATAAACTTTTCCTGCTCCTTCACACGCATTTCGTATTCCTGCTGCGGGTAAATATTCGGGTTATAGTAAAATACGGTAATCTTAAAAAATTGTGACAAATATTCCAGCACATAACTGCTGCAAGGCGCACAGCAGCTATGTAAAAGCAGGCTAGGCACGCGCTCCTCTTTATTTAACTTATCAATGAGCTTATCAAGCTCTTTTTGGTAGTTTATTGTATTCATGCTTCCTCCGTTTGGAATTTGCGTTCTTCTTTTCGGAACATAGTTCTCCAATTCTCATTATATTATAGCTTCCTTATTTATTCAATGGGGGAGTAGTAACCATTCTTTTTCTCACCTCATACAATAAGGTATAAATAAAATGGAGGGCTTGTATGAACTCTTTACTTAACCTTGAGTCCGTGAGCTATTCTTATCACAGTTTATCTGGCGAAACACCCGCTTTAAATAATATATCCTTTGATGTAAAGGAAGGAGAATTCATCGCGATCGTAGGACCAAGCGGCTGCGGAAAGTCAACGCTTTTATCTCTCATTGCAGGATTAATCACACCCGAGTCCGGAAGCATAACAGTAAACGGCACAGATGTCTCGAGTGCCCGTGCAAGCATCGGCTATATGCTCCAGCGCGACCACCTCTTTGAGTGGCGAAGCGTCTATAAAAATATTATTTTAGGGCTTGAAATACAAAAAAAACTGACAAGTGAGTATTTGGACACGGTAGACGAAATGCTTGTCAATTATGGGTTGGATTCTTTTAAGGACAAACGCCCCTCCGAGCTTTCAGGCGGTATGAGACAGCGAGCTGCCCTAATTCGCACCCTCGCACTAAATCCATCTATACTCCTGCTCGACGAGCCTTTTTCCGCCTTAGATTATCAAACACGCCTAAACGTAGGGGATGATATCGGCTGTATTATAAAGAAAGAAAAAAAGACTGCTATCTTGGTGACACATGATTTGTCGGAGGCAATCAGCCTTGGTGACAGAGTTGTTGTGCTTTCCAAGCGCCCCGCTACTATTAAAACTATTGTTCCCATTACATTTGCATTGGAGAACAAGACTCCTCTAAGCTGCCGGAATGCTCCTGAGTTTAAGGACTACTTCAATGCAATTTGGAAGGAGTTAAATTATCATGAATGACTTGTCAATTCACCAGCTTGCATATATAAAACAAAAAACAAAATACAGGCATAGTGTCAATTTCTTTCGCTGCATCTTGTTTATCGCCTTTCTGCTTATCTGGCAGATAACAGCGAGCTTCGGGATTATTGATTCGTTTATTTTCAGCAGCCCAGCTAAGATTGCCGCCTGCTTTTATGAAATGTTAAAGGACGGCACTATCCTTCCGCATATTTTTATTACACTGACAGAAACCTTTTTCAGTTTTCTGCTTGTTATTTTCATCGGTATTTTAACCTCCGTGCTCCTTTGGACAAAAGAAAAGCTGGCTGAAATATTAGAGCCTTATCTGGTCGTTCTAAACAGCCTTCCAAAGTCAGCACTGGCTCCTCTTCTCATCGTCTGGCTCGGAGCCAATATGAACACTATCATCATCGCCGGAATATCGGTTGCCATATTTGGCACAATTATCAGCCTATACACAGGCTTTAAAGAGGTTGATGAGGATAAAATCAAGCTCATCTACACATTGGGCGGTAGCCGACAGAATGTCCTTTTAAAAGTAGTTTTGCCAAGCTCCATTCCTGTCATTATCAGCACAATGAAGGTAAACATCGGGCTGGCTCTCGTCGGTGTCATCATCGGAGAGTTTTTGGCTGCAAGAAAGGGGCTTGGCTATTTAATTATCTATTCCAGTCAGGTTTTTAAAATGGATTGGCTGCTTATGTCAATTGTACTTCTTTGTATTATGGCAATGCTTCTTTACATGCTGCTTGGCATGGCAGAAAAAATAATTATGAAACGCTTTTAAAGCGTAAACTTTTTAATAAGCGACTTCAATTCTACACTCAAACTGTCAACCTCGGTCACCGCCTCATTAATCGTTATCATCGACGCCATAATCTCCTCGGTTGTCGCTGACGTTTCCTCTGTACTGGCGGCATTTTCCTCAGCTATTGCTGCCAGGGAGGAAATAATGTCCACTACCCTGCTGCGGCTTTCTTCCATGTTTTTGCCTACCTCGTCGAGTATTTCGATTTCGTCGTTTATCTTACCTATTGTATTTACAATGTTAGAATAGCGTTCCTTTGTTTCATTTACACTTGCTGACTGCCGTTCTACTGCTTCCTTTACCGTATCACTTTGGGTATTGGCATGGGAAATTTGCTTTTGCAGTACCTCTAATATTGAATTGATGGAGCTAGTCGATGCGCTTGATTGCTCGGCTAGTTTTTTTATCTGATTTGCAACCACCGCAAAGCCTCTTCCTGCCTCTCCGGCACGCGCCGCCTCAATTGACGCATTCAGTGCCAAAAGATTCGTCTCCTCCGCAATGCTCGCAATAATATTACTTACTTCGCCAATCTTGCCCGCACTCTCATTTGTATTTCGTATTGTATCAAAAATCAGGTCAAAGGATTTCTGGTTTTCATCTGTGATATCGGAAAGCTCTGTGACCGTCGCCAATCCTTCCTTCGTTATCGTCTGAATACGATTGCTTGCCTCATAGAGTTTTTGTGTGCTCTCCACACTCTGCTCAATAATCTTTCCGAGACTTTCAAATTCCATCGCCGCGTTCTCCGAATCCTGTGCCTGCTGTCCCGCACTCTGAGCTATCTCTCCTACCGTGCTTGTAATTTCGTTCATAGACTTTGTGATGCGATCTGAATTTCCGCTCATCTCAGCAGAATTCTCCGTCAGCTTTGAAGAGGTGATGTCAAGAAGAGAAACAATCTCTCTAAGTGACTTAACCAGATGAATAACCGACGCTGAAAGTGTTCCCATCTCATCCTTCGCCTCAAGATAATAAGGCTCAAAGGATAAATCATTGTTGCTCAAGGAATTCATATCCCTCGTCGTAAATAAAATTGTCCTCTTCAGATGGCGAATAATTGCCATCGCAAACACTGACAACGAAATAATCACAACTACGATAACTGTAGCTATCACAATGATGTTTGTGTAAATCTTCGCCTCCATTTGCTTGGACGTGTACAGTGCATATTCTTCCATCAGCTCTGTCATCGCATTGATATTTTCTCTTGCACCATCAAATGCTGTCAGATGTGTATCCATGTCACCCTGCATCTTATCGATATCGTAGGAACCCTCATACTGCTCTATATCTGCACTGAAGTCCTCGAATAGCTGCTGCATTGTCATCTGGGTTACGGAATGCTTAAACTCGCCATATAAAGCTTCATTCTCCTTTATATTATCCACTGCCCCTTGCATACGTTCCTTTGTCTGGCCAATATTTTCCTTATAGTCGTTCACCAGAGTTTCTTTCCTATCCGCGTCTAATGTAGACTGGCTGAGAAAAAGCTCCTTCTCTGATACCGCTGCCTGATAAAAATCACGATCAGCATTTAAAATCATCTGTGTGCTTACATATGCTTCATCATAATACACCCGCTTTGTCGTATTATTTACATATCCGGTTTCATAAATGAATACTCCCAGCATGGCTGCCAGTAAAACACAGACCGGTAGATAAAGCAAAAGTAATTTTGTGGATACTTTTAAATTTTTTATTATTTTCATAACAAGTGCCCCCTTTCTTTTGATTGAATTCATTATACAGCAAACGAGCGATTTCGACATGACTTTTCCTAAAATATCATTAATTTTATGTTAATTTTATAACTTTCCCATATTATGGTACCTTTGTTATATTTTTTATATTTTTCCTAATATTTTTCAATATCCGGTACATACTATCCTTGAAAGGCGGTGCATGCATGATAAAAGATGAAGAAGAAAATGTAAAAAATAAATCCGGTGACGAGGATCCGATTATTCCGATTCCTCCTTTTAGTCCGTTTGAACCGGCACCGATGCCTCCTATTCTAGTTCCGCAGCCTGACAATGACGGTATGAAAACGGAGTAAATAATTGATATCATAAGAAATTCACAAGAACTTCTTAATGATAAAAAAACAGGGTAGTCGAGATGCCATTCTCGTCTGCCCTGTTTTTGCAAAATGCTATGCCTATTTCCAATACCGTTTGGTGTCATTTTGAAAGCTTACGCATATATTAATACAACTACTAATTTAAGGTGCTATTATGTTAAATGTTTGCCGAAAACTTTTAGAAGATACCATGTATTATGGTGATATACCTGTACTAACTTACAAAATCTATTATCCATGTATTGAATCAAATCGTTGCTCAATATCTGTAAAAGACATAAATTATTTTTATTACCACGAGGCAAAAAATAGTGAAGATTATTGCCGTACCGTGTTATACCCAATGGCTCTGGAAAACGCTCAGAATTCCGAAGAAGCGCCATTCCATAGCTATGAATTTATTGTTGATTTTACAGTGACATATAACCAATGTAACGTTATTAGTCTTTACATGGACACCTATACTTACACAGGCGGTGCACACGGCAATACAAGACGTAACTCAAACACATGGGATTTAAGAACAGGAAATTTAATGCAGCTTGGCGATGTCTATCTTCTTACACCAAACTCAATACTCGATCTGCAAAAATGTATTGAAAAACAAATATCGGAAAGACTGCAAGAAAATCCGGGCATATACTTCGATAATTATAGATTTTTATTAAGAGATTATTTTTGTGCCGATAATTTTTATTTACAGCCTTTGTGCGGTGTTATTTATTATCAGCATTATGATATCGCTCCATACTCAACCGGTTTGCCAGAATTTTATTTTCCTACCTGTAATATCTGTTGAACGTCTTGGTCTATCCAAAGACGTTCATTATTGTAAAATAATGTGATTTGATGTATGCTTGATATGTAAATAATTTGCATTTATATAATGTTGGGTAACAAATATCTAAGAATTTTATAGGGGTATCAAAATGAAAGATAATGCTAAAAGCAACAAAATATCGTTGATTATTTCTATGGCTTCAATTGTGATTTGCCTCGTTGCAGTTCTTATTTCTGTAATAAACCTTAGATATACGATCATTAATGAAAACGATGCAGCCAGCGGCATTGTGCTGTTTTGTTGCACGCTTTCCATTCTATGTGCGAATATAACCATTTTCCTAACAAATTATATTAAATACAAAAAATATTCCAAGTAAAGCGTCATATTGGTTCATTCATATAACCAATTCATATTGGTTATATTTTTTTATCTTGTTTCATATGATTACTTATATGTATATAATTAAGGTGTGATTACTGTATGAGGCTACAAAATAAAAGCGGTTTAATAATTTCAATTCTTATTCCTTTAGCTGTTGGGGCTTTGTCTTCACTTTTAAGCGGAAATACATCATTGTATTCCACCATTAACAAACCGGTGCTAAGCCCGCCCTCTTTTATTTTCCCTATTGTGTGGACAATACTTTATATTTTAATGGGGATATCGGCATATATCATATATACCTCAAAAGATGAAAATGCACCAAAGGCTTTAAAAACCTATGCACTTCAACTATTCTTTAATTTTGGATGGAGCATCCTCTTTTTTGGTTTCTCCCAATACTTACTTGCGTTTTTGTGGTTGTTAGTATTAATCATTCTAATTGTCATCATGATAAAACAATTTTATGAAATAAGTCCGATTGCCGCATATTTACAAATTCCATATTTACTATGGTGTTTATTTGCTGCTTATCTGAATTTTTCAATTTATATGAAGAATTAATCTTTAGTTTTTTCTGTGCAGTTTTTTTGATTTATACATGTTTTTGTCAGCCAAATTAATTAGCTCTTCTGCCGTTAACCCAGATTCAGGCATTGTAGTTACACCAAGAGATGCTTTAATCGTAATCTCAGAGTCCTGTACTAAAAACTTCGCTTTACTAAAATTATTTTCAATCTGCTGCGAAACATGAAATGCAGTTTCCTCATCGGTATTATTCAGACATATTACAAACTCATCCCCTCCGTAACGAGCTGCCCAATCTGCTTTCGTGAGAATGCTTTCTTTAATTATTTTTGATGCATACATTAAAAGCTTGTCTCCAACGGGATGACCTAAAGCATCATTTGTTGTTTTCATATTATCAATATCTATAAAAATCAAGGATAATGGTTTTTGATTAGCTACAGCAGATACTATGTCTGCCGGCAGACGTTCATCAATAAATCTACGATTGTATAGGGATGTCAGTTCATCTCGTATTATCATATCATTCATATCCTGAACTGCATTAAATAACGTCTCCCCTTTGTTATAGTCACCTGTACCAATCATCATTGTATCCGTTGCATTTTTTAAAAGTTCAAGAACTACAGGCTGTTGAGCGGAATCTATCGGTAACGCCGTAACTAGCATTACCGCATTAGGGCTGTGTTCCAGTTTTATAAAGCTTTTTTGCTCACGATATGCTCTAACCGAAACACAATTTTCACAAATCTGTCCACTTTCCCAATATGCATAACAATTTTCACAAGTATGCTCTGTACCATTACTGCGATATTCTATGACTCTTTTATGAATTGGATCTACAAGACGTACCATATCATACATCTTATTAAAAAAGTCTAAATTTTTCTGTAATTTATCTAAGGTAATCTTTTCAATCACTTATACTATCTCCTAAAATATTTTATATAAAATCCTCTATATATAGTATATTAAAATACTGCCATATACAATACTATTCTATAAATCGTAAGAAATATGAGAGCATCGTGGGGTGTTTGACAAAACGTGCATTTTCATTTTCAAAATAGTTTGGGTAGAATTGAGTATATAAAAAAGGTAGTTGAGATGTTGTATTATTACTTCTCTTCTACCCTATTTTTATGATTTATATTTATAAAGCTTCCGATGGGACTCGAACCCACGAAAGTGTTTATAAACCCACTGTTTTAAGGGCTTTTGAGAGGTTGTTTTAATGAGGTAATCAAAAAGGTAATCATTGATTACCCAACAAGAATTCGTTCCATTTTGTCTTCAAATTCTGTTTCTGTATTCCTATCAAAACAATAGTTGCCATAAGTTGTTTTTGCTGAAGAATGACCAACCATCTCCATTAACTTTTTAATGTTAATATTACCATCAATTGCTTTCGAGATATAAGTCTTTCTGATTTTATGAGTGGTTTTGTGACTTACTCCTGAAGCATTACAATATCTTCCCAATGCTTTATTGATTGTTTCGGCATGTGTTCTTCCATTAGGATTGAGTATTAAATAACTTCCATCAGAATACCCATTTAACATATTTGCTTCTTTAATTTGTGATATTAATTTTCTAGCTTCGACTGAGGCGTAAACATTTCTATTATCTCCAGTTTCTGTTTTGGTATATGATACGACTTTTGTTCCCTTATATTCAAATTCTCCACTTTCCATATCATATTCTGCTACCTCTTGATCTGAAAAACATACATATTTACCTCTTAGACTCGCATCTGAAAGTGCTACTAATTCCCCGGAACGACAACCAAGTTCAAACATTAAGAGAATTGCTAACGGAGTTGTACACGCTGGGTTGCTTTCAAATCTTTTTCTGCAATACTCCTTTATAATAGGTTCTTCATTGGTCAGGAAAACTTCCTCATAGTTTTCCTTTTTCTTTTTACCCCTAAACAATCTCGAATCAACTTTTACTTCTAAACATGGATTATTTTCAATGAGTTCACGATCTTTAGCATAAACAAGCGATTCCCTTATTATAATAGACATATTATAAAACTTTGTTTTTGTCATATTATAATCTTTTATTTTCTTATGAAACCATTCGTCAATAAATATCTTAGTGAGTGTTTCAATTTGCACATCTGCGATTGGGTCATTACTATAAAAACTTCTCCAATCAGAATGAATACGTTTCATATAAGAACTTGAATTAGTGTGTAAGCTTTTATACTTTTTCCATACATCGTAAAGTTCTCTTAGTGTCATATTCTTGTTTATTTTGTTAATAATCTCAATCTCGTCATCCAAATTCTCGTAATAGTTGATTATAATATCTTCTAAATCTTTTCTTTTTGCCCGTTTCTTTAATATTCTTCCCTTCTCGTCGTCAGGAAGATAAGTGTAATATTTTCCATTACTTCCTTGCCATATTTCATAAGGATGCATTTCTAAATATTGCTCTCGCTTTTTCATTGTTATATCTTTTTGTATATTGGATATATCAATCATACCATTTTCGAGCGCATATTTCAACAATTCAATACTATCTATATCTCACATCTCCTTGTTTGTAAAAATCCGCCAAGCTGTACTTAGCGGATAAACTATATTTATCTATAAAAATCATGACCAATACTATCAGTCATAATGTAATCAAGTGTCTTAAAAAATCCGGTCGCATTCTTTGTAAAATACAAAGCCCCATTCGTAGTATCTTCAAAAATAAAAGCATATTCACATGCTAATTTTGTCTCTTCTGAAACTTCTATCTTCCAAAAACGTCCATCTGAAACAGGTGAAAATTGTGTGACCTTTGAGTTTTTCTGAAACACAATATCAGAAATTGTATCCGGAAAATCTTCTGAATCAACTCGATTAAACACTACGTTTGCTACATTTACCTTATTATCAAAATCACCTGCTGTAGCTTCAGCTTCTACTATTCTCCAAAGTATAGCGATCTCTTCTTCTGTATAATAATCGTAGATTGTTTCGGGTGCATCTAAAACATCATTGTTGTTAAATACTAGTTCTTTGTATGCAAGATACCTTTCAAGACTATCTTCAATATTATTAATCTCTTCTAGTTCTATCCCTAAGTTTAATCTCTTTTGTTCTTTATTCTGTTCAATTATTTTAGTTATTTGATTCTGTATTTCTGCTTGGTTATTTGTTAATGTGTCTATGTAATTTGATATTCCAGCCGCCCTTGCGGGGGCGACCATGAACATACTTACAAGTAATGACACGCCTAGTAATTTTGTAAATTTTGTCATTCATACTCCTTGTAATTTTATTAATTTGTACTGCCTAAACAGTTTGTGCCTCTTTCAGATTTAATAGCTAATAATTTTTCATAGGGGATTTCTTTTTTGTTCATCTTAATTACTTCGTGGACAATTCCTTGTGCAATAGCTTTAGAATATGAGTAAATTATGTCTTTGTTTAATAATTCATAATCACTTAGTTTTGAAATAATAATATTGACATTGTTTACGTTTGAAATTGGAATAAACCATTCTCCACGATACGAACTGTCAATGACACCTGCTGATTTTTTAATTCCTTTACTTCCAGTGGATCCTCTTTCTTCTATTTGAATATATTTAGATGGATGCATCGCACTAGCAATTCCAGTTGGAATCATAACCGTTGAATGAGGTGGAATGACCATATAATCCTCTTCAAAACAAGCAAAAATATCATAGCCGGCGTCTTCATCTTTCTTAGTTGGAATGATTGCATCGGGTTTCACTTTTGAAAATATTAAATCATTTTCATTTAATTGCATTTAGTTTTCTCCTTTGTTTTCTTATTTCTAACTCTAATCAAAATATTGCTATTGTCCTTATATGCTTTCTCTATTTCTTCTTGCGAAAAAGTTGGGAAATCTCTTTTAGCCCTTGACACAAAATCTTCTTTGTCAGTAGCTAGAATAAACAGCTTATAGAAGTATTCTCTTTTTGTTCTTTCAATTTCACTGTCAGCAAATGCTATATAATCTTCTTTTGTTTTAAAGTACTTTTTCATAATCACGACATATTTCTCCTTTTAGAAATCCTAAATAATTATTCCAAGTTTTATCGCCCAAACTATGAATGTAATCTTTTCCCTTGATACATTTTTTGCTCATATCCAACTTAATATCATCCAAAGTTTTTGATTTGTTTGTCAGTGATTTGATAAAATCATTCGTGTATGTGCTTAACTTTAATATGTCTGTCGAGGGAATTTTCGTGGTTATTTCTTTATACGCTGACAAATCCTCACTCGACATTTCATATTTGATTTTGCGTAGATTCTTTGTAGAAAAAGGTGAACGTCCAGAGGTACTTTGTTTCGGTTTCAAAAATGGTTCAAGCACTGAAAAATTCTTAGAATGAAATTTAAACAGTATTTCTGAGTCTGTTTCTTCTATATTGAATATTGTTTTATTTTCATTTAATGCATGATAAAAATTGTCATAATCGTAAATCTGTCTCATATTGACTTCACCGTTTTTATTCGTATACTCTTCCTGATATATGTACTTCTCAACATCAACTTGTACAATTTCAGCTATTGCTTTCAGTATATTTCTACCTCTACCCAGTGACGGAATATATGCTTGTAAAATTCCATGACCATAACTAAATATTCTCATTTTATTCTGACATTCGATATACACGTCATAATCTGATAACTCACCCTTCAACCCACGAGGAAATTGATTAAGCTGCAAGTCATATTCTGTTTTTAATTTATATTTTTGCTTATAATTATCAATCAAATAATTGCTCGTTGTAATTCACATCCTTATCTAAACAGATCTGTTTCTGCTAATTGCTTCTTCATAGTAATAAACGCTCTTAATAATTCAAGTCGTTTTGGATTGTTAGTATCTTTCTCAATTTCAGCTTGAAGATTGTCAATTTCATCTGCTGTCATATACTCAAAACTTTCTATATCTGAAAGTGAAAAGTTATTTTTATTCATTAGTAATTTCCTATACTCATATACGTTTGGCATTTACTTTATCACCCTCAACTTCCTAATCTAATTTGCTGGAATAGCTTTTCTTGCACATCATCAAGTTTATTTCCCTCTATTCTCAATCTATTCCATAATTTATGTTTCTTACTTTTTATTAAAACACTGAACACCCTATCATAAAAAAGATATTCACTTGCAAGATTACCATCAGTTACTCTTTGCATTGTTAGTTAATCCTCCTCACTTTTGACTGTGATAATATTCATCATCTCTAGTTTTGACAGTTCCTTTTGTATATTTCTCTCAATAGTATTCAGAACTTTATTGTTCTTATTGCCGTCTTTGTTGTAATATGCTGAATGTAAAGTATTATCCTTATTAATAACCGTATATCCAAAAAACTTGTCTGAAATGTTGATAGTAAACGATAAAAAAATAAGTGGAATTTTCTTATTGTGCTTATCTTTATATAAGTAAATAGGAACAATGCATTTATCTTCTACGCCGCTATATTTGAAGCCATAACTCTTTAAAGCACTTATTTCTGCATTATTATTTAATATGTATCTCTTCATGCACTATTCCTCGCTTTTCTGATTATCGTCTATATTATCCTCGTTGTTCCAATTAGATGAAGCGGATTTGCATAGTGTAGATATAATAATGCCCATAAATATACCCATTAGCAGACACGCTAAATTTGCAATTATGTATCCCATAGCATCACTTCTCCTTTCTTCAATGATTGTTGAACGTCAATTAGACGTTGGTTACTACTTCCTCGAAATTTTAATGTTAAGTCTCTGAGTTCATCAACATATCGACCATCAACTAATACATCACACATAGATATAATTCTCTTTCTAATTTCACAATCCTGTAAATATTTTTCTATCTCTTCGTCTGACTGCTCAGTGAACGATGGTTCAAATATTTCTTCCCAATAAAATCCCGTATATAACCAGATATTTTTCTTTGGATATGAAATATGGAATTCGTTTACCAAATCTAATACACCGCGAAGGTTATTATCATGGAGGGGATCACCACCGGTAAAAGTGATCCCCGATATGTAATCTTTTGATAATTGCTCAAATAATTCATTATGAGCCGCTTGGTCAAATACTATCCCACTATTCGGATTCCAGGTTTGAGGATTTTGGCATCCTGGACAGTTATGTGAACAAGAGGATAGCCATATGACAACACGAAGTCCGTTTCCTGAAATAGCACTCTCTTTTTCAATTTTTATGTAATTCATTTAAATAACCTCATCGTAATCTGCCACCACATCATCACAAGTAAACCCATAACGCTGCTCTGCCTCTTTTCTAACCTTGATTGCATCATTTATATCAGAATAGTCTCCAAGAAAGATAGTCTTATAATTTACTGTTATGTATGCCGTCCACATATTTTTATCTTTAGTAAAACTAACACCTGTCTTTCCAGAACTGTTGGCTTTACTAATTCCTCTGTTTCTGCTATTACTCATATTATCTTTTAATAAAATATTGCATTTTCTATTATCATTAGTATCTCTTGATAAATGGTCTGGCACCAAATTTTTATCATATTCACCATATTTCAATTCAGCTATTACTTGATGAATCATAAGTACCGATTTGGTATATTTATCATCAATTTTAACATTTGTAATCCAGTATCCTTTAGTGTTATCTCCACGTTTACAAATCTTTCTCCAATACCAATTTTTAACAGTGTCATAATCTTCTTTATCAACCAAACATCTGTTGTCTCCATCGATCAGTGAAATAAATCCATCACCATTATCAATAATCTGATTATACTTGGTTGAATATTTTTTATTTCGTTTTATTATTTGCTCTGAAGCATAACACCCACAAGACTGGGTATGTCCAGATTTTAATTGGTAGCCCACCACACTAGAATAATCAGGGTTTCTACAGTCACATTTACATATCCAGTGTGCATTGCCTCTCTTTTTCTCATCTTCTATTTCTTGTTTGTCTCTTTCAATGTCTCTTGCAATCACTGTGAGCCTACCGAACTTTTGACCAGTTAAATCTTCTACAATTAGAGGATTATTAAATCTTGAACAGCCACAGGATTTAACATGTCCACTTTTAATACTATTAAATCTATGTGTTCTTTTGTTTCCACATACACACTCTAAATCGAAAAATATACCATATCGTTTACCTTCGTTATAATTTTGCTCGGTAATTTTGTAATTAATGTTCTTTACTATAAAATTACCATATTTATTACCAATTTCTTTTTCTGCCTTCTCATACATGTGTTTACGGAATGTTTCTGTTCTTTTTCTTTTTGTATCTTCATTTAAAATTCTTATAAAGTACCACCTCATTAAATGTTAGTAGAGATTAATTTAATAACCTCTCCAACATTTAATTCTCTAAATACTTTAGAACTTTTCGTGTTTTACTCGCATTTCAACTTCCTGTTGTTTACCTTCGTTAAAAGCTGATTTGTAGTCGCCGGTTAAATATCCAGTCACACGTCTTAGTCTACGGATTTCACCACTTCCACACATAGGGCAAGCTTTGTCAATATCATCACAATATCCACAATTGGTACACATATCATTAGGAACATTTAAAGCAAAATACGGAATATCCTTATCCATTGCATAATTCACAATTGCTTCAATTGCTTCTATATTATTTTTAACGCTACCTTCTAATTCAACATATGTTATGCAGCCAGCCGAGCTATATCCAGTTAATTGTGATTCAATGTCGATTTTTTTCATTGGTGTCATATTAATCCACACTGGAACATGTATGCTATTTGTAAAAAATTCCTTATCAGACACATTTTTAATGACACCATATTTTTCTTTAAATTTTTTCATGGCTGTAAAACAAAGATTTTCTGCCGGTGTATAATACACTCCAAAATTTAATTGATATTCATTTTTAAATTCTGCACATCTATCCTTGAATAGTTGTTCTATTCTTTTCGCTAAAACCATTCCATTGCCTGTTGTGTGGTCGCACCCAATTAAAATTTGCAAAGTATCTGCCAATCCTAATTGTCCTAAAGCCAATGTTCCATGTTTGAGTGCACTCACTATTCCCTCTTCTGGTATATATCCTTCCATAACGCCATTTTCGTACATGAATTTTGCAGATTCTGATGACTGACTGCAAATCCATTCAAATCGCTCTATCAACATATCTTTTGCTTCATAAATCTTTTTATCTAGCAACTCCATAAATTTTTCTACATCTTTGGTTTCCATTGCCAATGTTGGTAGTATGATGGTAACGGGACAAATATTTCCACGTCCATCTTTTAACTGACCTAAACCATTAATATCAAAACCGTTTGCTGTTCTGCACATCTCATTATTACTAATGATACTGACTATATGTTCTCTCCGAAGGCACTACTCTTCATCAACAAGCCGACTGCTCTGAATTGGTGCTTATCTCCAACCCTCTTGTGGTACACTCATCCCACCTTAGTCGATACACACTTCCTATATAAATAGGTTTGGCACGGTACTCATCTTATGTCATAGAATCTCTTCTCAATAAGACCTATCCGTTAGCAGCTTATTCAGCCACACCCTCGAAGCAAGGTTCAATCGGTTTTACATGGGCTGCATTTACACTTACCCATAGTGCTAAAATATGTTTTGGGGTCATTTTTGTCGTATCCTTCATTACCAGACCAATCAACGTTAGCATAGTTTGGATATAATCTTTGTGCTGTTGACCTTAATGCTAATCTGTACAAATCGTAATTAGGATCTTCCGGTTTACGATTGACACCGTTCATACACTGGAAAATACCACACGGAAAAATTGAAGTTTTGTGTAGTTTTCCAATTCCCTTAATCGAAATTTCTAATAGTGCTCTAGTCACCATTCTTCCTTCTGGCTCCGTGCAAGTTCCATAATTTATAGAGGTAAATGGTAATTGATTTCCTGATCTTGATTGTAATGTATTTAGGTTGTGATACATACCTTCTACTGCCTGATATACTTCTTTTTCTGTTTTATCAATTGCATATTGGTATGCCTTTTTATGGAATTTAAAACCATCGTTCTCTATAGAATAACCTTCCATGGTCTCATAATTTAAATAATTTGATTCTTCAACATATTTCAAACCATCTTTAAAATGTTTATAAAAGCTTTTTCTTACATAAGGAACCATCGTCCAGTCCAAATGAGTTGCCGAGACACCTCCAAACTGGTTCAGGGATTGCAATTGAAATATAACCGCAATTAATTGAAAAGCTGTGCTAACAGATTGAGCCGGTCTAACATCTGTTTGTCTTGTATTAAATCCATTTAGTAGTAATTTATCAAATGGAATAGACAGACAATTATGAGAACCAACCGCATAGCTATTGAGATCATGAATATAAATCTCATTATTTAAGTGGTTATTTTTAGCCATTTCAGACACACAATTATCAAGTGCATATTTCTTTAAAACCGCATCGCTTGCTTCTCCTACGCGTCCTCCAAATGATTTTTCGTCTACATTTGCATTCTGATTTTGTACATTTGATGCTTGCAGTTTTTCTGAAATATCTTTCATTAGTTGCATGTTTTTCTCTCTTGTTTTGGTTCTTTCATTTCTATATAAAATAAAAACTTTAGCAACATCCTTACGTTTCCCTGTCATTAATTGTTCTTCGACAATATCCTGTATTTCTTCTACTTTTAATGGTTTTTGAAGCCCCTCTATGTAATTGGTGATGTTAGTAGCTTTTCTTTTTGCTTCTGATGTTAATTCTCCATCAACTTCACTAAACGCTTTTAATACGGCTTGAACTATCTTGTCTTTATCAAACTCTACTTTGCGTCCATCTCTCTTAATAACTCTCAATAAACCACACTCCTTTATAAATCCTTTATCTTTACCTTTAGTTCCTCTAATTTCTTATACTTCTCCGACTCATACTTCGTATGGTCTTTAATAATCATATGAGTCTGTTCATTGCAAATCAGCTCAATAATTAACTTCTTATCTTCCTTAGAAATCTGCTCGATTTCCTTGTCTGCAATTATTTCAATCATTTTTATCTACCTTTTCAAATTTCCTTGTCCGCAATCTCTAGTATTCAAAGTCCAGTTAATCACTGTATCATCAGCGTTAGCGTGTGATTTACTTCTTTTTATATTAGAGATTACACATTCTCTTCCGTCTATTGTCACTGTTAAAAATCCGTCTGGTTTGGATAATAATTCTCTAGCCAGTAAGTGACTTGTACTAATTAAATCTATCGTAATAAAAATCCTCCAATTTCTTTTTTAACAATAATATTTTGTAATATGTATCATCGCTTCTTCTAAAGCAAATTCACCTGTTTCTATTCTGTTAATACAACACTCAATCCAAGGATGTATTAATTTAGTTAATTCTTTACCTTCGACATCATCTGTAATAAAACCAATGATTGGTATTCCACTTCTATATGCTTCATATACTTCGAAGCAAGTACCAACAGATTTTCTTATATCTGCTAGGTTTACTAAAATTAAGTCTGCGTTTCTAACTTTGTGCAGATCAAATCTAAAAACTTCCATATCAGTTTTGTGATAATTTCTGCCATATTCATAATACCTAGTAGGATTAATAATATCGGCAATTCCATCACGTAAAAAATAGTCCTCAACTTGCTTTCTCCATTCTCTTGCTACATCCGTGCCTTCGTATATCTCCATAGCACCAGCTAAATATATAGATTTACTCATTGTTCCTCCGCTTTATCTTTGCAATTCCAATCTTTATCAGGGTTGTACCTCCGTCTCAAAATCAACACATTCCACGGAGTGTTTGCATTATGTCTAAGACACTCCGTATGTGGACACTTTCGTAGACTACAATATATAAATTCTTGAGTGACTTCCTTTTCTTTAGACATTAATATCATTCTCTATTTCAAAAATCCTTCTGTCCAAATACCATTTTGCTTTCTTTAAATCTTCAATTGCCTTTTCTTTATCCGATTTATCAGCACTATGTTTCCTGCCTGCTCTTGATATGTATTTAATTACATTCCCCAAACAAAAACCAAGCTGCTTATCCTCTATATATTCTATAACTTCGATTTTTGTATCTGTATAATGAGAGGGACTATTTACTACATCATAATTTTTTTCTGTTTGACATATTTTAATATCTTGTGGATCTCTATCATTCATATCTTTCCAACTCACTGCATCTAATATGTCTAACTCCTCTTTGGTCATTCGTAACAGTCCTCCATTCCCAGCATCAATTCTTTAAATCTAGGTAATTCTTCAATCCATTTGCAAAAAACTTTCCATTCAGGCAATCTATGATGTCTTCTTTGATGATAAATTGTCTTCAATTGACAATAGTTTGTTGTCATTCCCGCTGTTAGTTGAAATCCAGATGGAATATTGTAAAGAACTTTTAAGTAAGCTTCTTTAGCTTCATCGGTAGACTTGTCCTCGATATTGTTGTAATCATTAACCAATGTCTGTAAACGCTCAACAATAAATTCGTCTACATATCTATTGCATTGCTGTTTGATATCAAATTGGGTAATCTTATGCATTGTTGACTGTGAACTTATAAACTCAAGCCAGTGATACCGTTGAGCCTCTGTCCAAAACTTATTCGAAGCTGTCAAATTAAATTGAACAATTATTCCGTGTGTGAACTGGTCGTGACCTGTACCCGGTTTACAACTCGAAAGTTTTGCTGTGTTCTTTCCCAAATATTCATCACACTTACTTACATCTGTTGCCATCGGAAATTTACTTACGCTAATTGCATTTTCAATACCATATACTCTTGTATTCTCAATTTTCAATTATTTAAAGTCCTCCATTTCTTCTATAAAACGTGTGTATTCTTCAATGTTGTCTGAAATAATCCTTACACTCAGTTCTCTTCTAAGATCTAAACTCATAACTGATAAAAGAGATTTGGCATCAAGTGTACGACTACCACAGGCAACATCAACATCACTAATAAATGTATTGACAACACTAACCAATTTGCTTGCTTTGTCTACATTTCCGTGAAGATTAATTTTAATCGCATTTTCTGTATTCAGTTTTTATCTCCTTACATTTGATGGAATTTATAGTTATGTTACATATGTATAATTCTCTATTTCGATGCGCCAACACCTCAATAGATTTAATTATTAATCATTGATAAAAATTCTTCTTCTGTAATAATTGGGATACTTAATTCTTTTGACTTCTTATTTTTCGAAGAATTGCTTGTTTTTTCGTTATTTATCAAGTAGTCAGTCTTAGCACTCACAGATCCAGATACCTTACCACCTAAATTTTCAATTCTATCCTTCAATTCATCTCTATTCTTAAAGTGGTTAACGCTACCCGTAATCACAAATGTCTTTCCTTCCAAAATATTCATACCATAATTTTGAGCGTTTTGTTTGGGTATTTCAAAGATAAAATTTGTTGCCAATTCTTTTATCCACAAGCAATTATGTCTACCAAAACTATTGATACTTTCATTCATAGTAGCACCAAAATCGCCAAGTGCAGTCCAATTGTAACCGTTAATTAACTTATCATAAAAATCTGTAATATCTCCGTTTACGTGTTTAAAAATAGCTTTACTCGCCGTTTTACCAATAAGTGGAATAGAAAGTGAATAGATAAACCTATCAAGCGTAGTGTTTTTACTCTTCTCAATGTTATCAAGTAGTTTATATACCGACTTCTTACCAAACCCAGCACATTTAGTCCATTCATCTGCATATATGTCAAGATGATACAAGTCATCAAAACGTGTAACCCAACCTTTATTTATAAGAAACTCAATTGTTGACTCACTCATCTCTTTTATATTAATAGCGTTCTTGGAACAGAAATGAGTTAATCTTCCAAGCAATTTACCTTTACATTCTGGGTTATTACATTTTAGTACTTCCGTGTCATTATCTTTTACAATAATAGTAAATCCGTCACATACAGGACATGTGTCAGGAATTATCACATTGTCACTTCTTGTATGATTATCACGTATTTGTGGTATTATTTGATTTGCTTTGTATACAGTTACTTCATCTCCAATGCCAATTTGTAAATCCTTTAATATGCTTACATTATGAAGTGAAGCTCTACTTACTGTGGTTCCTTCAATCTCAACATCATCAAATATTGCGACTGGTGTTAAATCTCCCGTCTTTCCCATTGACCACTCGATCTCTTTGATAGTAGAAGCCGATTCCTCATCGTAAAATTTATAGGCGATGGAATGCCTTGGGTGATGTCCAGTAGTTCCAAGAAATTTGCCATACTCAATATCGTTGTATGACATAACTAATCCGTCAATCGGAATGCCATTCTCCTTTGCTCTACATTTTAAATTCTGTATCATATTATGAATGTTTTCTCTATCGCTCGACTTGTTTGCGTAAGCCCAGTAATTCACCACATCAAACCCCATGAACCTAACTATCATCAACCGCTCACACATGGAATTAGTATCTATACCAATAGGAACTTTCCATGCTATAAATTTAATGTTTCTACTAGCAGCTATTTCACTATCTAATTGTCTAACAGATCCTGATACTAGATTTCTTGGATTTTTATACTTTTTGTCCTCTGGTAATCTAGAGTTAATTCTTTCAAAATTATCATATGTAATAATTGCTTCACCTTCGATTTCCAGTCGCTCTTTAAAATCAATTTTCAATGGTACGTTAGTAAATGCCTTAGCGTTGTGTGTGATTAGTTCACCTTGTTCACCATCGCCTCTAGTCTCAGCTTGAATTAATTCTCCGTTTTCATATGTAAGCAAAATAGTTAACCCATCCAGTTTGTGCATTAATAAACAGTCTTTATCATTTGCAAATTCAACTAAATCACTTGCTAATTTCGTCTTGTCAAGAGACAGCATTGGATGACTATGTCTTACCTTTTCTAATTTAGATTTAACTTCATACCCAACAGTTTGTGTGGGTGAATTACTCATGATAATTCCAGTTTCTTTTTCTAATTCTACTAATTCATCATACAAGACATCATACAGCGCATCTGAAATTTCTGATTTTGAGTCGTTGTAGTATGAGTCTCTGTATTGATTTAGCGTTTCATTTAATTGTTTTAGTTTTTCTACTTTATTCAATCTATCACCTCTTTCTCTAGTATAGTTCTTCAACATAGACATTAATACGTGTCAATGAATCGTCGTCTTCGGGAACGTTATAAACAAAATCTATAACTTCATACCATTCGTTATCAATCGCTAATTTTACAGTCCTACCAATCTTATTTGCTACATTTAGCATATTATAGAACCTGTCATAATCTTCAATGTATTCTCCCTTTAAAAACTTGGATTCTTCTGGAAGTCTATGTTCGTCTATATATTTTGAATATCTTACTAACATTATTTGACGCCTTTCTATCATTTTCTTGTACCTATACATAATTCTCATTTTTCAGTCAGCCAGCCAGCCACTATATGTAGTGTTATTATCCTCGCTCAAACACTATATATAGTGTTTGAAATCGCATGAAATCACGATTTCGACTGTATCTTATAACCATCTTACAATCGGTTCCGTCTTACTACCTTTTTCCCATATAAACCAAGCATGACACATTGTAGTTGCCCATTTCTTTCCTGTCTCTGGATTTATTTCATTTCCGTTGTTCCAAGTCGCCATTCTATCTCTAAATACATAAATATATTTAGGTGGATATTTTTCAAAAAATTCTTTACGTTTTCCGGCTTCCAAAAATTGAATTTTCAAGAACATTGCCATCTGTCCTTTATCTTTTAATAAACTCAATCCCTTTTCAATAAACTCTTGTGCAAGAGAAAACGGAGGATTGCTTATTACTACGTCATATTTGTTATCCGACTCATATGTAAGAAAATCTGCAACAATTGTATCCGGAAATCCTCTATCAACTAAATCAATTCCATCAATAATCACATCGTTGTTATAGATTTCTGAAATAGTCTTTGAAATATGTCCTTGACCAACACATGGTTCAAGCCACCTCTCCCCATTAAAAGCGTATTCATCTAATAACATCTTTACCGCTTTTGGGTTCGTTGCATAAAAATCATTTTCAACTCTTCCATTTGCAGGATTTCCACCTGCCAATTTACTTCCTGCTAATACTTTCTTTTGTTCCATTCACTTACCGTCATAAGTGTGCGCACTTTATCCTATAGGAACTTATCGTAACCTTTCTATTTTATTAGATATTACTCATTTCTTTCAAATACTTTAATTATATACAAGTCATTGTCCACGTCAACGCAATGTATTACAGTGAAATATCCTTGTTCGTTAAGACTTACTTGCTCCGTATAAACACTATCCAACGTTGTTGGTTCTGTAGTCCACGCATCTAGTAATTCGCAACCACGTTTCATTTCGTGTTCTGATAAAATAAACTGCATAGTTATCACTCCCCTTATTCGGTTTTAAATTTCACGTTGTATAAAATACTCGTTTACTTGGAAATTTCTTCTATATGTACATTTGGTTGAGTGGCTATCATATTATTTTCCCAGCCAACGTCCTCAAACTCTTCTCTAATTTTTTCAATCTCTTCGCCAGTAATATCGTCGTCCACAGTTATTTGTGTTGTAATTTTAAGTTTCATATTTTATTTCTCCGTTCTCTCTGAAATAGGGCTTTCACTACTGTTCTTACACCTTTCATTTATGAACTTCTCAATATCAGCAACTTCTCTGCCAATTCTTTTAAGTTCTTCCTTTTTATTGTTTAGAACTTGCAGAATATTTTCATCATAATACGGTTCTAATAAGTTCCTATCGAAGCTCATGAGTAATCCTCCGTGTGAGGAATACGAAATAAAGACATTCCCATTTTCAAAAATATCTGCTATATACAAATAGCCACGCTTTTGATATTCATCCAGCAATGCTCCATACAAATTCTTATCTGCATTTACTACTCTTACTTTTAATCCCACGTAAAATAAATTCAAAAACAAAACCTCATTTCTCCCGTGAAATACGGAGTCCCAATTACTAATTTTTCTAAATAATGTCTTTCGCTATCATCAATTTCTTCCCAAATTTGATGTAGTATTTTAAGTACATCTGGAGTGCTTTTATATTTCCCATTTCTATCGATAATACTTCTATCCTTTGATATCATATATGTCTGTAAATTTATTAGTTCTATTGTTACGTTCATTTATATCCTCCTGTTGAAACCACTGTTTCAACTCTTTTTATATCTTTCAGGCAATTCCATCCATGTAATAGGTTTCATACCAGTTACTGTAGAATTTCTTGCAGTAATGCACTTAACACCTCCATAGGTTGTTACATATCCGATATACATATGCCCGTCACGTTCTGCTTGAAACAATACCGGCTCACCGACCTTTGGTTTCTCATCTTTAAATAAAGTCCAATTATTATTCATCTTCTTTTACCTCATAACACTGACAGAAACATCTTGGCACTTGTGTTATGTCCGGGAAGTAATCTCCGATGATTTTATCTTTTGCTACACAGCAATAATAATCACCGCCAGTATTATCTCGACGAATAACCAGCCTAAGATGTTTACAGTATTTACATCTCTTATGTTTCGTCCTGTATTTTTTAACTTTCTCTGTCATATTAGAAATACCTCTTCGCCTCGTTGGACGTGTGAACGTCGTTTGGTTTGATAATAACCTTTCTTGAAAAGAAGTATCTATCGTCACACACAAGCACATACATATACGTCATGTTTTCAAAATCATCAACTACCTTGCCAGCCATATGTCCAAAATAAATTGCGTCTTGATCTAATGGCTTAAAGCAACACAATCTGCCAATTGGGATTTCGCACTCAATAATATCACCTTGATTCTTATTCTCTTTTTTACTATGCTCAAATGCCCTTAGTTCATCTTTGGATAACCACTTTACCCAGGCTCCGCAATCGTCACAGTATAAGCCGGTATTGCTACCTTTTACTTCAGTGTGGAGCGATGTGCTGCCACACTTTTTACAACAGTTCTGATACATTATTTTTCAGCCTCCTTAAAACTCGTATGTAACTTTTACTTCAAGAATTTGATACTTGTCTGGTTCATCATAGCACTTCAATTCGGCTTCGGTGCTTTCATATGAACTCAGAAAAGCTTCTTCAAAATTACTTACGTTATTTCCTTCTCCATCATCAAATAATAGCGGGAACCCCTTAGTTGCGATTGCATATTTTTTACTTTCAATTATCATGTTTCACTACCTCCGATTTTCTTTATGAAAAATATGTTTCATTTGAAAAATAAAATCATTTCAGTATCTGTCCCATTAAAGCACTGTAACAAATCTCATAAATCATAAATCCCATATTCTCTTTATTTACAAAATTAATATAAATATTTGCCACCTTTTGAACTCCTAACAATCTTCTGATAAAAGCAAGTTCGTTGTACTCTGACCGGTAATTGTGGCTGATGATATCGTCTAATCTATTGTTCTCTATTAAGAGATAAGAATTTTTGATATTAATCATCCTGTTTAGTTCTTTGAAGAATCTTTCATCATGTTCTTTGATATTCCCTGCCAATTCATCAACAGAATTTTTTCTTTCAATGCATAATTCATCTGTAAAATATGTATCCTTTGCAAATCCTAATTCTGGACAAGATTCTATCATAAATGAATAGTCTCCCGTCTTTAAAGCTTTTGCCTTATGTTTAATACTTCTTTTATCATAATAATCCAAAATATGTTGGTTCTTCTGCTCATTAGTAGTGTGAAGGATTACGAGGTGAGAAACTAGTTCCTTCAATTGCTTTTCAGTATAGTAATATTTCAATCTCTCACCTCGTTTTCAATTTCATTTTTTATAATGAATCTGCTCAACCAGTATTCAAATTTATCAGGTATCTCCTTATATATCTTTTTCCCAGTATCTGGATTTATTTCACCTGTTGGCTCTTTTTTATTCTTTTTCTCCAAACAGGTTATATACAGAATATCACCCAATTCAAAATGACTCTTATTATACTGACTCGTCCACATTTTTACTTCTCTAGTTTTACCACTATAGATTTCAAACAGTCTTACATTTGTGATTGACTTCTTAGACTCTAATTCTGAGATGTAATATAATCTCTTATCAGCTTTCTCTTCATAACTAGATACAATTCCCAATACCTCTCTCTCATTATCCAGACGCTCTTTTATAGTTAGTTCTTGATATTTGATGTTTTGAATTAGTTCATTCAACAAGTCAACTGAATTAATTTTGTTAAACTGTTTTTCTGTTTCGTTTCCATGTTTTTTCAAGATATCAAATGGAAGATTGTTTTTCTCAGCCTTTGACTTTGATATGGTCTTAGCTTCAAATACTAAGTCATAATATTTTGTTATCCACAAAAGAGTATTAACATCGCCGTATTTTTTGAAATAGTTAATTCTAATCAGTTTGTCAATAACAGTTTTGTTTATCGAGTTTGAAAACAGAATCGTCAGGACATCTGTAAAATTGTCATATTCTTCTTGTCCTAACTCAAAAAGTGTTTCAGATACTCCTTCTCCAAACCCCTTAATACTAGATAGATTAGGATAAATCAATCCAAATTCCTCATCAATTGTAACTTTTCTATTGTCTGCTCCAAATTCGTAATCTCCTAGTTTATACCCATAAAACTTTATAGCCTCTTTCACGAGTGCATCAATTTTGTTCTTCTTATTTTTTTCTTGATAGTGGTTAATGGCGACCTCATAAAACTCTTTTGTATGATGTGCTTTAAACCACGCTTGATATGCACTATCTCCTCCCATACTGTAAGCATGAGGGGAGTTGAAAGCGTATCTAGCTGAATCCTCAATAACATTCCACACATTATTAAAACTATTAGTGTTATGAAATTCTTCTCTCCATGATGTAGTCAGTTCATTTAATAAGCGTTGTTTCTTTTCTCCCTTCAATTTTTTCTTTGAAATGGACTTGATTACACCATATGTTTCTCCCATTTCCAATTTCAGGAATGATAAAACTTTCATAATTGATTCTTGATATATCATGAAATGAGCAGTATCTGACAGTAAGTCATCAATTTTTGATTCTCCTGTTGTATACTGATCCCTATTCAAAAATGTGCTCAATAGAGATGCAAATCCAGGGCGTATAGCGGCTATAAAACTACTCAATTCCCGTAAATTTTGTGGTTTATATTTCTTAACCCTATTAGTAGTAGCGTCTTTTTCACATTGATTCACACAACAAGTGATACCCTTTTCGTATATTTTCCATGTGAGTTTATCTCCGTCTATCATTTTTCTAAGTTCATCAAATGTTGGAACTTTCATGCCAATACTGCCAAAAAATTTATATGTAAGATAAACACTATCAACAATAAGAAAATCTTCTTTTACATATCCAAATTCATCAAGGTATCCACCTTCAATAGCAGCACAAAGAGTTCTTTGACCAGTTGTTTCAGAAACAGCACTGATGAGTCCAATTTCTCTACGAACATCTCCATTAAAAATTATGTGTCCACAGGCATGACATTTTAAATTGATTGTAATCCCCTGATATTCGTTACTTTGTTTATATAATTCCAAATAATCATCGGGAATATAATCTTCAACCAAAATCAAATCTTTTTCTTCGTCATCAGCATATTTTAATGCTTTGTTGTATTCATCTAGGTACTTTGAGATTTGATTTGCATCATCAGGGCTAACATCATTGGCACCAGCGTATAATTGCCATGCAGCCTTTTCTTTTAGTTTTTCTATAGCCATTAATGGATAGCAGCCATGTTCTCCCAATAATTTCCTTGTCGCTTTTACAAACGGTTCTTGAGTAGCTACGTTTAAATCAATATCAGGCATCATACCCGCAACAACACGTTCTTTTGTTAAAAACCTTTCTGGATAAATAGGGATATCAGCATTGAATCTATCGACGGTTGTAAGTCCTAATAATTTATTTGTAATAAATGAAGCTGCACTACCACGAGAAGTTGTTGTTAATATACCTCCCTCATTGTTCACCGCATCATCAACAATAGCCTTGCTTGTTAGGAAATAATCTACAACACCAGAATCCATAACTTCCTTGGCTTCGTACCTTACTCCATCTGCCTTTTTTTTTGACTTTTCCTTTTCTTTTGCATAAGCGATATTTAGTTCATGTTTGTATATCTTGCACTTTTCTTCATATGTCTTACCTTGATAGACAGTGGGAATTTTGAATGATTTATCAAGAATAATCTCTCTGCACTCTGTTACAAACACATTAGTGTTCATAATAGATCTATAAATATCTTCTTCGGATAAGATACCTTGTTCTTTAAATCTCTGGATTACCGTCTTAGTATCCGGCCAATCCATGTACCATCCTTCTTCGTCTGGATAATTTACTCCCTTATATTTAAGAATCTGATCACGTTTTACTGATGATTTATCATTTAAAAAGTGACTATCCATGCCAGCTATAATCTGGATATTGTTATCCTTGGCAATTCTAAGAATCTTCTGGTTAAGTTTCTTTTGTTTATCTGTATTATGTGGTTGAACTTCGAGATAAAAATTATCGCCAAAATAGTTGTGAATTTTAATCCAAATATCTTCAGCATCTTCGTAATTCCAACCTGCAATACACGCAGAGGTAACAATTACATTATCCTTTGGAATATCAAACAATAATTCCAAGTCAATTCTTGGTTTATAGTAATATCCATCCTCATTTGCTCTTGATAGGGCAAAGTTGATATCGCCCCTACCATCTGCATTCTTAGCGACAATAACCATGTGACAATTTTTTCTATCTTTTTCATACCGATTCTTCACCCAATAAGCTTCTGTTGAATGAATATATTTTAATTTTTCATTTTCGGAAGTTTTATATACCAAGAATTGATTTCCTTGTGAACCATGATCTCCTGAAAACAAACATTTAGACTGATATTCATGAGTCAACTTTGCATAATTCTCAATAGATTCTGCACAATCAGGTGTACTTGTATTGCTAAAATCTTTATGGCAATGATAATTTTCAAGATATAAATTCTCTGCATAATCCTCTGCTGAATACGGAAATTTAAAATTCAGCGTTGGAATAATTGTTTTGATTAATTCTAAAGTCCCTATTCTATGCCACCACCTTTACTTCATCACATATTATTTTTAAGGAAAACGTTCTTCCTAACCAACCAGAATCCAATTTACCAATCACAGTTATTGGTTCTTCTAATATCGCATTATCCTCCATATCATCAAATGAACCATTCCAATTCCATTTGATAAGTTGTAAATAATCTGTTGGTTTTAATACAAGATGCTTCCCTTGAGACATACTACCTACCTCATATTCCGTAATATCAGATACTTTTACTGTTATTGGTTTAAATCCTGTGCCAGATATTTTATCTATAGACTTAATTTTGTCAATTAAATCTCTTGTTATATCAAATATATCTAACTCAATATCCACAGTTCTTGCCATCTTAAATTCAATGTTTTCCAAAGACTCTTCAAGTTTGGAAATAAAATCTCTATATTCTTTTGCCTTTACCTGTATCCCAAATGCCAACTCATGTCCATTTGCTTCAGCAACACCAGTTTCATTACAAAGTTTTCTAAAATCATCGATACCAATTGCTCTTGCAGATCCCGCATAATATTTTTCTCCACCTATTTCTATCTCTTTTAAAATCAACAAAGGTCTTTGATATCTTTCAAGTAGTTTGTTCCCAACCAATCCAGAGATTCCATTTTCACTATTTATAAAAACAGATATAACCTTTTTATCTAATTGTCCGTCTGCCTGAATGATAATATCATCCATCAAGTTTTTGACTTCAATATTTTGTTCTTCTTTGCATTTTTTTAATTCTTTTACATATTTTAGAACTTCTTTATTATCGTCTGCTAAAAAAGCACTCATCGCCGATTCATTTTGATTCATACGGTTTGCAGCATTTATCAAAGGTGCGATACTGAAAGAAATTGCAGTACTATTAAAGGGAAAACTACCGACAATTTTTTTTATTGCAGGATTTATCATCCGATTTAGTCCAATTTCAATTATGTATCTGTTTTCCATACTCTTTTCAGAAACGTCCATCATATCTGCCACAAGTCCACAGGCCGCCAGATCGACATAGTCTTCCGCATAATCCTCTATAAAATATTGATCAAGGTATTTACAAAATTTCCACACAACACCTGCTCCGGACAGAGCAAGATTATCATAGTTTCTCTGTGAACTAACCAGTGTGACATATTTGTCATATGGGACATCTTGAGCGATGGCATGATGATCTAAGACTATAACTTCTTTACCTCTTGTTACCAATTCTTTATATTGAGTTATATCTTTATCCAGACTATCCACAACAATCACAATATCGCAATCATTGAATCTATCAATATCTTGTCCTATCAATCCATGGGCTTTTCCCTCATTAATAAATGGAAACACAGTTTTTGTAAAATTCAATAGATATCTGGTCATGATTGCTCCAGATGTTGCTCCATCTGTATCTGTATCCCATAAAACACCAAAGCGAGAGCCACTATCGATTCCATTTTCAACAATTTTTCTCGCCATATCAATATTTTCTAAGGAATCCAAAGGCAACAAATCACCTTCATTTGGATTCAAAAAATGCTCTACATCTTTAATTCCTCTATCAGAAATAATTGTATTTATTATTTCATTCTCACACATTCCCCGACAATCAGAAATCACATTATAAGTTGTCTTCGCTTTCATCATCTCCAATCAATAAAATTTCTGTATTTATAATTCTCTCTAATTCGGCTTTCCCTAAATCAGAGGGAGATATCTTCCCTTCATATCCATAGTCAAAGTAATTCCAATACCCTAATTCAATTTCCGAAAATCTTGAATATGATTTTACCAATAAGATATTTCTCATAATATTTTCTAAGTCAAATCCAACATCATGCATAAAAATTACTTTACTTGGATTTAGTTCATAAATCATCTGCACTTGTTTTGAACTAATAGAACCACTCCCTAGTGCGACACAGTTCCTTATTCCATATGAATGACATTGCATCACTGATTTCTCAGACTCAAATATAAACACTGTATTTTCCACTAAATAGTTATAGTTCTGTGAATACCCATATAAAGTTTGAGACATTGCACATGGAATCAAATAGTAATATTTCTGCTCACCATCTGAAACCTCAAAATTCACCCTGATCTTTATACCTATGAGTTGCCCTATTTGATCGTATATTGGTATTACAATTCCTTGTGACTCAACATCATATCTAATATTAAAAAACTGTTGAGTGTTTATTGATATGCTATCTTCAAGGAATCTTAAATTGCCGTATTTTGCATAATTGTCTAAGATGGATTCATTATATGTATTGACTTTGTATGTGCTTTTTTTTCTAATGCGTTCATAAAACCCACCAAAAATTCCCTTTTTACTAAAATATTCACAGTAGTCAGATATACCCAATATCCCTTTTAGTCCATGCAGCACTTCTGAAAATTCAATTTTTCTTTGTTCGCTAATATAACTAAATAAGTCTTTTTGAATATTCCTTGCATAATCAGTCACATACAGATACTGGTTATTTTCCAGTTTAACAACTAGAGACTTTTTTGATGAATATTCATCTCTACCAAACTGTAAATATTTTGTTCTAGCTACCACATTACAATAACCAAAATGTTTTAATACTTCCTTGAGTTTTTCAGGGTGATTAATTAACTCCTTTTTAATTTCTGATAACATATCTCACCACTCTACTTCTTATTATTGTATATATCCATGTTTAGGATAGCATTGTGCTACCTCTCTAAAGATACAGTGATCTCCTGAAAACTTTAACAAATATGCTATTCCATTATCTGATGAATTTGCCCCGCTTCTAGTTTTATCTGGAAATACCATTCTCCAAACAGCATTTCTATCACACACATATTCTTCTTGAATCCATTTATCATTTACCTTTCTTAATTTGAAAGGTTTACAATAATATTTTTTATTATCAGGATCTAGTTCTTCATCATATACATTACGCATAAGATATAACCCTTCTAAAACTTCTTTTATCTGCTTGCTATTTGATAAAACAGAACTGTCAAGAAATAACTTTCCTATTGTGTTAATAGCAAGCTGTAGAGAGGCCAATCCAATTACATTATACTTTTTACATAATGAATCAAACTCACGGCTATCTTTTATCAGAGATAAATCTTGCCTGGTATTGCCAGCAGAGTCAAAATCCAGTTTGAATGTGTCATATAGTATTGTGTCGTATCCATATCTAAGGATATTTTCTCTTGCTTTCTTCTTTACAATTGACATATTCGCGTCAGCTAACGAAATAAATTTAACTCTGCCTTTATAATTCTTTCTCCAATAATCCTGAACTGAAGCCAACTGCTTTTTATCTTCTGCATTCAAGTCTCCGCTCATCAATTTTTTCTTTGTTAATTTAAAGTATCTATTTCTTTTGCCAAGCAACCAGACCATGAATTTGATTTTGAATTTCTTTACATTTTCTTCGTTAGATATTATCAGCACTTTCCTATCTCTATAAAGAAGTGCCATTATAACTGTTACCCACCAAGTGGATTTGCCGGTGCTGCTATATCCACCCATCATAGTAAGTGTCCCTTCCAATAAACCATTTACTTGTCTGGAAAGGAATTGGAAGCAATTCATCTCTTCCCCATTAATGTCATATCCAGCGATGTCAAAAGGAACACCATTTTCTAATCCTTCTTGGCAGTTTTTAATGAATTCGTCATCAAAATCAATTTCTTCCTCCTCAATAATCTTGCTAGAGTATCCAGTTCCATAAGAACTAATTCTTGCTTCATACCAATCAGTCACAGATTCGGCATCCATTTTACGGAACATACTAAGCGGTGATATTTCTTTCCCGTTGACATCAATCTTTTTTAAAAGATTAAAACCGTCCTCATGCATGTGTAAAATAATGTTTTCTCGATATAGGATATCTATATATGTATCAAAATTTTTCTCATTGATGATATCAATTTGATGCTGAATGGAATCCCATCCGCCACAAGACTCATATCTTTCAATTACATCTTCATTCATATTTGACAGAATTGTAACCTCATCAAGGGAATAGAAGCCTTTTCCTCTTAGCTGATTAAGTAATGAAAAATAGAATAACCCATCACTTGTAATAAAATCTTTCTGTTCTAGTGTGATTTCATCTAGTAAAAGCATATCTTTGAACAAGCAACTAACTACGTTCCCCTCTACCTCTACTCTTCCTTTTAATAACTGTAGTGGGTATTTATCTGTGACTCCTGTAAGAAATTCGCCTATATCTGCTCACCAACTTCCTCCTCATATTCAGACAATGATTTTTTCCTTTTCTTTCTACTAAATTGATTGTTAGAGACGTCAGGCATATCCAACCTATTGATTTCCACTTTTGATTCGCCCTCATATTGAAAATCAGTTAAGTTGTTCTTTAAGATTGCTGTAAAATATCTAATTTGAGCATACTCACTTATAAAAGTTTTCTTTATAACACTTGTTAGATAATTTTCATTATCTATGAGATATGCCAATATTTTTTCATATGTATAAACATCTGCAAGCTCACCAATTTCTTTGTATAAAATTGTATTAGTTACTTTTCTATCAAAAATCTCATAAATCAGATTATATGCCCTATCCTTTATATCTTTCTTTTTTCTCCATTCAGTATATTCATTTTTGTTGCAGTAGTAATGATTTTTCCCATCAACTACTACCTTATATGCTTCATTTCTATCTACCTTGCTTCTACATATTTTGCATTTGACAAGCATCTTCCCACCACCTTGATAGTATTGGGTGGCTTGTAAGCCACCCAATCTGATTATTTGATAAATACAACTATTTCAATTTGTCATAAATTTCCTTCAAAGCATTGTCATCACAATCATTTAATTTACCAAAAGAGTTGATGATTATTTTTACTTCTGCTTTCAAGTCCTTATCCTTGCACTCCTTGAACATGACTCTGATGGTTTCCTCTAGGTTATCCGGATAATTGGAAGTATTAGTTTCTTCTTCAAATGGTGGTGTTGTATCAATATCAGCTGCCGATTCTTCTAGTGGATCTGGTTTCTTTTCTTCCTTCTTGGACTTTGTTGTTGTCTTTGGCTTATCAAATGTTGTCTTAGATTTTTCCATTCCTTCTTCTACAACTTTAATGAATTCCGAACCCATATCGGGTTTATCAAATATCATATACTCTGGCACTGCTCCATCTGCAAATCGCCCACCAGCATCAATCAAAGTAGTACCTCTGAAATACAACTTACGAACAGTATCAGTTGTATATTTCTTAGTCTTGTCTCCTACTTTCTTTTCTTCTAAATCTCTATCAATTACACCGGTGAGAACCACATCAAAAATATCACCAAATGCAGCTTCGTAATCAGCACTCATATTAGAAGATAACTGCATATAACCATCTTCCTCAAGTCCACCCTTTTCCTTGATTGTTTTAAATTTCGTATGAGCAATAGCCCATACCCCAAATCCAGCTTCTTGCAACTTTGTCATATATGGCTTAACCAAATCATTAGCCGAATATTTTTCTCCTGCTGTGTATCCACCAAATGCAGCTTTTACAGACTTGCATTTCTTATTCGGATTTTCAATGTTACTCTGCCTGATTGTCTCGGTATCCGTAATCAGAGTGAGTTCATCACCAGTATCAAAAGCGATAATTTCAATATTATGCTCTTTCCCCTTTTCTTTGATTAACCAATCTGAAAGTTCAATCATATCCTTATATGTTTTGACCTGGGTAACATTTAAGTTGTCAAGCATTTTATATCCAACTTCATTCCCACAACCAACCAAAAGCCCTCTTGAGGCATCTCCATATTTTGCAAGAATTACATCTCTAAAAAGTGTTGTCTTTCCAAATTTTTTAGTTGACCTTAAATAGATTGATAAATTTTTAATATCTGGTTTAATTACATTAATCTGTGGTTTCTGCATTTAATAAAAATCTCCTTTTATGTTCATACTTCGTTTAAATTGGGAGGAATTCCCCTGTATCTTACAGATCATCATCACTATCTATTACATCTTCGTCCTCAAACAAATCTTCTGTGCCTTCTGGTAATTCTTCTTCGATGGGTCTGATTACCATATCATCGTCAGTGTATACTGTTTCATTTCTTCCCTTAGTAAATCCTCGTGCAATCTTCAAAAACTGATACTCCTGAATTCTGTCTCCATACACACTTCCACCAAGTTCTGAACGAATATCATCAAGAGTAATAAGACCACAATCTAAATCCTCTTTCTGTTCATCTGTCAACATGTCATCTGTGATTTCAACCTTCTGAGCACCATTAAGCATTTTAATATCAATACCAAGCTCTTTATATGTATCATCTTCTACTGTGAATTTTCGCTTAATGCCCTCTACAAACTTTTTATCCTTTTCACTTGCATCTTTTGGTGCGACAGGAATTGTAATTGTAACAGGAACAGGAATATTAGTTTTACGGTTGTTATCATATTCCATCATGTAGCCATTCACATAATATTTGCCCTTTTCTTCAATACTCATGGAATCAAGACTATCGGAATTATAAATAATTTTAACAGTTGCAGTTGAAGACTCTTCAGCATCTTCAGCCGCAAGGTAGATTCTCTGTGGAACATAACTTTCATATACTTGCTGCTTTTTATCTGAATACTGATAATTGCTATTTCCTCTAATGAAAAACTTGCTGTCTTTATACTTTCCACTTTCAATAACCTTCTTGATAAATTCAGCAAAATCCCACTCAGAAATAAATTCATGATGCTTCTTCTTACTCTTTTCAAGAGCTTCTATTACCTCTGCTTCATTCTCTAACCCAACCTCTTTCAACTCTTCATCAGTAAGACTTGTACCTTCTTTGATTTTTTCGGCAGCTTTTTCTAGTTTATACCGTCTTCCTGGCTTTTCTAAATCAAAAATAAACTTTTTGAACTCAGCAACTTCTGCCAGTTTTTTTGACGTGAGCCTATCTTTAAATGGAATTTTTAAAGATTCACCTTTTACTTTATTACCACTGCCATCAATAGAACCTTTGCTGAAAGTATAGATGTCTCCATGTCCATCTGCAAAGCTGCCAGCATCTACCGTGAGCAAATGTCTGTTATCACCACAAATTACGTTAAACATAATCTTTCTTTTAACCCATCCTGAATCATATGTTGTTTCTAAATATGGTTTAAACTTTTCTGTTTCTTTACTGAGTCCAATCTTGCCTGTCATTTCAAAATTCATTAAATAAACTACCTCCGTTAATTAAATTTTTTGTATGTTAAATATGTAAAATATTAAAACATCTATTACTTCAACGCCCTCCCGGACGATACATAGAAAATCACTCTATAATGAAAAATCTATGTAAAAATAGCTATTTATGAGCGAACTCTCCCAAGGGTGAGCTATTTTAGCACCCGTGCAGATATTCTCTGTTCAGTTTAAATATTGGAATTTTTAATTGATATGATTTTATGTAAAAACTTTCTTGCCATCTCATTAGCCGCCAAACCAATATAATAGAGTAAATCTTTCTCCGAATGAAACAGGAGATTCATCGGCTTTTATATTTGCCATTTATACAGCTTTCAACTGTATTGGGTGTAAACCTGCACCCTCTATTCCCTCGCTAAAAGCATCAGGAATTACCTTTTTCATAATTTGATACGCGCCATTCACGTCAGCATTGATCTTCTTACCAGTATTAGATACGAACAATCCTCTATAAACTCGTCTATCCTTGTTATAATTCTCCTTTACAGGACTCTCATTGTCTAAAAATGATGTCCCAGAAGTATAACTTTCTTCTGTTATAATAACTTCAATTCCATTTTCTTCACATTTACTTTTTAATTGATTGATAAACATATCATATGGAATATAAGTAAAATTCTGCATATTGCAATTTTCTTGTTTCCACTTCTTATTCAATCCAATTATGAGAGTATCGACACTGTATAGAACACAGTAGTCTACTACTTGTTTGCTTGCACAATGCATAAGATATTTGATTTTCTCATTTCTCTTATCAGTAAGTTTTTGAAGTTTATTACTCCAATCTCTACTGGTGTCTTTCTTTAATTGCGACTGTAATTCGGCTTTCTTCTTATTATAAAATTGATTCGCAGATTTAATATCACCACCTTTAATAATAACTGGTTGCTCTCCAAAATTATTTACCATCGTTATTAAATTCTCTGTTCCTAAATCAATACTGCAAATTTTATTTCTCTCTTCTGAAATATCTGGCACTTCAATTTGATATACAATTTCCATCACATAATAATTTGGTTTTGGAACAAACCTACATTGCATTAATTTTCCATTAGCGTGAGTTGGGACTGTATATTGTTTAAATGGTTTGTAAGAAATTCTGAATATACCGTCCTTTAATGAACATTGAATATTCTTTAACATAAATACTTGTCTACCATCTTTAGGAAGGTATCTCGGTAATTTGGGCATTCCAAGATATTTACCCGGACTTTTCTTCCAATCCTTAATGGCTGCGAAATATGATTTCCAATTTTCATCTAATAGCTGGATGGTCTTTTGGGCTGCCTGCGATCCACACTCCTTGTAGCAGTCCATTGGTTGCATAATTTTTTGAACTTCGTAGGCAGTTAGAATTTTATTCTCTTTTATAAAAGCCTGCCTTAATAAGTAATTAGCCTCGTTATATACATTTTTTGAATAAAAACAATGTTTATCAACTATTATCCAAATCGGATTATTTTTTCTTATTATTTGTTGTTCTACTCTTTGTACTCTCAAGGCTAATTATTTTCCTTCCTTATAAGATAAAAGAAACATTTCCTATTAATATTCTTTAAAACTATTTGGCACAATGACATGTTGGTTGATATTTTAGATATTCAGTGCCTTGAGAAGTATCGAAATAATTAGGTGAATAATAAATCGCATCATCTTCATCTGTTTCTTCTCTGACTATTTTCTCTATTAATTTTCCACTTTCATCATATTTCTCTGTAGTTTCTATAATCTTTGTCTTTCTCATTTAATCACATCTCCTTTTATATTCTCCAAACGAAATCGAAGTTTAATTGGTGCTTACAACATTCCAATCTTCTGCCAAACAGTCGTTTATTGATGGTACCCACATGGAATGAGAGCCATTTACCATTCTAATCTGTAAATATGGTTCACACTTAAATAATTCGCCCTCACTTAACCCCCATGCATCTGCCGTTTGTTTATTACACGGAATACCTTGTGGATATCCCTTCTGATATACGACAAACATATCCTTACCATTCCAACCATCTCTTGCAACTTTTTGACCTACTTTTAATTTTTCAATTGCTTCTCCAAAATTCATATTGTTTCATTCTCCTTTCAATTCTTCACATTTAATTCCATTCTCGTTTAACCAATCAGACACCAAATGTCTATGGCAAAAGTTCGACGATTTTTCATAACACATGAGTACAATATCTGGTTCTGTCTGCATTGTGTTATCACATAAATACCATAAATCGCTACTAACACTTTCAGGGTTCAATTTATCTAATACTTGTTCTTTAAAGCGTTTTCTATAATATTCTTCATCATGGAATATCTTCCAATGCATCAATAAGTCATAACTAGGAGTAAGTTTTTTATACTCTAACCCCTTATACCAATCAGGAGCTTTAGCACAAATTGATATTGGAATTATATTATCTGGTAGTGATTTAAGCTTTGCAAAATAACTTGTATATATCATTTATTCTCTTTCTCCTCTAATAATTTACCAATCTCTTTTATTGTTGTTTTTGAATTGTATTTAAAAGAAAACTCATGTGTTGGTTCATTAGAAAACATCTTTCTTGACTTTACTGTACAAATTTTATTATTAAACTCAATACTATGAAAACGGGCTGAATAACTACTATAATCAGAAAATGCCTTTAATACCTTTTGATATATTTTATATTGAATACCTTCTAATATTTCATAACCAAGTTTGTCTTTGTTTATTACGCTAAATGACTCATTATAATAATTACATAAACGATTGCTTCCCAATTCTCTGATAACTGTACATTCAGGTTTAAAGTCTTCGATGAAACCAACCACAAAATCATTCATTTTTATAGAAGTATTAGCGAAAACCAAGTCGCCTTTTTCTAATCCATTTCTATTCAGCATATATGATTTTACATATTTTTCTCTGTCTTCATATGAATGGCAACAATATGTAAGTCCTGGTATAACTCTAGTGATTATAGTCATTAGTATTCTTTCTTTATCAGTCAAAATTTTCACCTCTTTTTCTACGGTTGAAACCCACCTTTCATTCTGATTTCATTAGTCCTTTTAGTAATTCCTTCTCTTTATCTGAGTACTGATTATATCTGTCAATTAAATCCATAGCATCTGAAAATTTATCCATTTCCCATCTATCCAAACTGTTAGAACACTCTTTTATACTACTGGATAACTCGCTAAAAGTGTCTTTTATTTGATTAATCTTTGTTCTGCTTTCATAGATTCGACTATCACATTCTTCCCATAACACATTCGTCTCTTCGATCTCTTTGTCTACTAATTCCTTATATGTATTTCTAACTTTCGCAGCATGTAGTTTGATTTCAAGAAGAGAAGTGTCGATATTATCAGTTTTTAAAACATCTGTATTTTCAACCAACTTATTAATTGCCTTACTAATATCTTCTCCTTTTAGTTTTATAATATCTTGAATCAATTCGATTTTAGGTACTAATTCTGATTCAACCCAAATTAGTTCTCTTGCCATCACTTTTCCTCCCACGTCTCATATTCTTCTTCCTGGTCAAGACTTGTGCAAATATTGCAGGTATGTGGAGCTGGAAATTCCACGTTGTTCTTACAAGTGGAACAGTCGTTTACCTTCTTATTATTATCTTCTAAATATCCTAAAACGCCTCCAAGTCCCCTACCTCTTATAATTTGCTTTGCAACCGATACAGGAATGTAAATCTCACATTTGTCGTAATCACCTTTTAGAATTCCTTTGTGTTTGCCATAATCGCCAAGCTGATCAAGTACCATATTCATATCAAAAGCAGTTGGAGTTTCTTGAATTGCGTCCTCGGCATTGTCGGTAAGACACCCATTTAAATATATTTTATTCGATACTTCATCTGAATCTATTAGTCTTCCTATTCTAATTCACCACCTTTTGAATAAATTTAGCTGCAAACATCAACAATCAAACATGGCTCATCGTCTCTTGTAATTGCACCAATACAATCAACATCGTACTGTAAGAATTTTTTATCAATACTATCCTTATCACCATATAATCCAATTGCGACACCATTCGAACGAAGTAAAATCTTATTATAAATATTAACAAGTTCCAAAACATCAGTTAGTTTTCTACTCATAATCTCTCCTTATAATCATTTAAAATCAACATTTAATCTGTAAATACAACGTTTATACCCAATTTTTCTTTAAACATTTTAATAGCACCTTCCCTAGTAATCTCTTCACATCCGGTTATATCATCAATGGCATAACTTTGAGGACAACCATAGCAATCCATTCCACTATGATACATGTTCCAATCAAACCAATTACCAACAAAGCATATAATTTCTTCTAGTAACCCATGAGCATTATATTTATTTACTGCATTATCAATAATTCCAAAACCCACCCAATCATCGTCTTGTTTTATTACTTCATTACCCAATATTGCCATTTCATTAACAATTGCTACTAGTTGTTCCTCGTTGTTGTTATATGTCTCGTTGTATTTTAACAAGTCAGGTCTATTGTAAAATTGAAACAAATCCTCATCGTATTTACTTAAGAAAAATGTTAGAAAATTTATTTCTGCTTCATTTTCTGTGATATGTGTAAAATCATCATATCCGTCCGCATCCCCATACATTACTTCAAAGTAAAATCTTTTCTTCAATTATTTCCCTCCTTACGAATGTCGCATTTCAAGCCAAATCACTTGTTGTCTTTAATCACTTTTTTTATCCTATCTTTCATATCCTCTAACATAACAATCCCAGCTTTACGTTCATATCTATTTACTACTTCATTTGTTAGTTTATCTAATTCTGACATAATCCTTTCCCAGTCTTGCATCTTTATCTCCTTTCGTTCCTTCAACTTTTCACCACACACCTGTAATGCGTACATGCAAACAAAGTATCTCTGATTAATCCTCTTACCGGCATTCCATAGACTACTTTCGCATGGTTCATCAAATTCTTGTAATCTATCTGTATTATTTCTAAGATACGAAATCCATTCATATTCATCAGTGTTGGATAAAAGATCATCTGTAAAATCTAATAGACTTCTTAAATCCTCACAATGATATTTCTCACAAAAATCGTCTACATCAAAACCATAATTGACTAAGTTTTCTTTAGCTTTACTGATTAAGATATTCAGCTCTTCATCAGTGTCTGCAATATCATAAAAACTTTCCTGAACGTTTTCTTCGAACCAGTTAATAATATCCTCTTTACAATAATCATCGTCAAATACTTTCAGCGATTGTTTACTCTCATAATTTAACTTCTCCGTCTGGTATCCAATATTGTCATATTCCAGATTGTAAACGTCACCTAACCACGTCATATTATCAAATGTGAATTGACCGTAGTCGCCATATATAAACATATTGCAGCCGTCTCTGTAAAGACAAACTTTCTGGTACTGACTACCGGGCTTTCGCAACATCCAAAATGCTTTATTATCGTCAATATTTTGTTCCGTAGCTTCCCAAGTGGCAAACTCTTTTTGATAATGATCAAAACTATGTATATTTTCTGTTAATCTACTCATTGCACTCCCCTAACTGTTGAGTTTTTTCCTAAAAATTCTCGACAATTAATATTAATAGAAAGAGGTAATTCTAAATTCGCAACTTCTACAATTAATTTCTCAACTTCTTCGACAACTGTCTCTTTATATTTACATACATTTGACTTATTACAATTTCTACAATTTCTACCATTACTTGTTTCCACTTTTGTTGACATACTATTTCCAAATTCTCGTTCCCATGCTATTCCATCTGCTAAACTCATTTCATTTCTCCTTTTACCATGTGTTCTGTTCTATATCATCTTTGCAATAGATACCAAAACTCGGAGTAAAGACATCATCATCATAGATAAATCCGCCACAGGTTTTCTCATCAATCCTATATACTAGTGTTATGGTTTTGATATCAGAAATTGGTATATACCCACCAATTCCACGATTTTCATTTTGATCTGAGACGACAAGGATTGAGTCATGGGTAATCCTTTTTATTTCACCACAATAGTTACTTTTATATTCTCCGCTTTCATCAAGACCACCTAATTCTAAAAGAACATATTGACCAACTCTAAAACTACCTGATAATTGGCAACTTAGTATGTACTCTGCTTTATATTGATTACTTATATAAATCACCTCATTTCTAACTTGAAATTCACGTTTCGTCTGCTAAAACCTTGCTATCAAATCTTCAATCATGCCATAGGAGAATGGACTATCTACTACTCTTTTTGAATATTCAAATTGTTTTAGAAATCTTGCCACTTCTCTTACATCAGAGTGATTCAAAGGAACGAATTTCATAAAATCCATTTTTCCATGAATGCAAACTACTGCCCAACTATGATAATTATCACGAAAGTCCACATCCACACCAACATCACAAATTTCATTCATCATCTTTTGACAATCTGAAACTATTTCATAAGCCTTTTCACATTCTTCTGTTGCTCGCTTACACTCATTAGATGATCGTTTGTATATATTTCGTGCTTGCTGTATCTGATTTTCTAGATTCTCCAAAGTTTTCTTGATATGTAGATAATGTTCTTGCAAAATACTCATGTCGGTTAATTCATCTTTAAATAACCATTGTTTTATCTTCTCTTTTATTTTGATAATCTCACCTCATTTCCATACGAAAGATTTGTTTCATCTTGCTTTATCACACTCATTAAAAACTAAAAGCAGCTTATATTTATATTCTCCAAATCTTTTCATCCACTTCTGTTTTGCCTTATCATTACTCCATGACATAGGTATCATGTGATAATTTATTAGAAAACACATGTTTAAAATCTCATTACTTTCAATTTTAAGATTGTTATAATTACTCAATAAATAATAACTACCTACGTTTTCATGTTGGTAATAATGAGCTACACCTTCCTCATCAAACTTCTGAGTATATATTTTTCCAATATCGTGAATGTATGCTGCATCTCTAAAATCTTTGCCATATATATCAGAAAACAATAAACCAGCGTGTGCACAGTGATTACTCAATGTCATATTATGATGTGGATTCATTTGGTCAAATCCAATCATCTTGTCTTGAATATCAGTAAGTGCTAATTCATAATCCTTATCAAATCTATGTATCTGAATTTCATCAAAGCCTTCTTCTAAGAACGGTATCTGAAAATTCATCATCTGTTTTTGAATAACATGATGTGGTACAGGATATTCTTTATAAATATTATCTTCAATACACTTTTCTACCGACTTTGGAACTATGTAAGCAATCTTATGGCAATCAACATTCTTTACGTTTTCAAGTAAACTCCGCCTTGCTCTCATGTTAATATTCGTAGCATCTGCAATAACATTTTTACCAGATTTCAAATTATCCTTGACTTTCTTGTGAAAAAGTCTAAACACTTCATCATTTTTAGTCTGGTCAATTACACCACCATCACAAATTTCACCACGTATATCATCTGATGATATGATTGCACAGTCATTTACAATCGCTATCTGCTTGGCTATTGTGGACTTTCCAGATGCAGACAACCCTACAAAACAAAATAATTTAGGTTTGTTAATTTGTATTCACCTCTCGTTTTATACTGAAAGTAATCAAATCTGTCATTACCTTTGCCATAATATTTTCTGCTCGCTCATCTATTTTGACAGGATTGTCTTTCATATACTCATCTTTGTATTCTTTTATCCAATCACACGTTGACTTTGCCAAAGATTTAGAATATTCCAGCTCGTAATGATAATTTGCTTTAATATCTAATAGTTCTTCTTTGTTCTTAGGGATTAAGATTGTACGATATTCTTCTTCCTCACAGTATCTAATGATAAAATCTTTTAGTCTTAAAATGTGATGCAATTGCTTTGGATCACATCCGTATTTTTCAATTTTATCCATAATACTTGGATACGGATGAGTCAACGCATTGTATTTTTCTAATGCCATACCTGACATACAATTTATACTCGCATAATTGTTGTACCTAGCGATTATCTCAGCATTATCTAGCATAGGTCGATATAGGCTCTTGTAAATCGGATTTAATGCATAATATTGTGTAAAGAGCAATTCGATAAAATTAATATTTTGCTTTTTGAAACACTCAAACATTTTACGAATATCTTTTACATCACAGAGACAATTATCTCCCATATCAACTGTTGTACTTACTGGCTGCCGGTTTAAAACAATATCATTTAGAGTTGGTAATACAATAGCCTTTGTATCAACATCTGAATTTTCATAATCCAATTCATAATTCTGTGAACCATATAGAAATACACCTACTACGTTGTAACCTAATTTAATCAATTTATCATAATGACACCGTACTTGTTTCTGTACTTCTTCTTTATACAATTAATCACCCCTATCCGTTGTGCTTTAATAAATATTCGCGACTTACGTTTTTGAAACTTTGCTGACCATCAATACTTCTATATACAAATCCTTCTCGCTTTACTTTTGTATTAATTTCACTATATCCATCAGCTTCCACTTTCATTTCTTCCATTGTCTTAGGAAGTGTATAAGCTTCGTCAATGATAGGGATATGATTTAAGTCATTCTGCTTACAAAATTCAGCCATTTCCATTGTTCCGAAACGTATACCGTCTACAATTAGATTAAACACATATAGGTTATTCTCTTTTAATTTATATGGATTGCCTTGTACAAAACCAACACCTTCGCCCTGCAATACGACTTTGTTGTAACCGTTTTCTGAAGCAAAACCCGTAAGAATTTTCTTTATATTGTACTTATCTGCTAATTCCCAATAGATATTCAACTCATGGTAACAAGACTGCTCTCTGTCAGCTTGTCTCACATTACGACTACAAACAATAAAATCAAACTTATCCTTTCCCTTCTTTAATCTGTCTACTGCAAATGTACAGCTAGTACCATCAAGTTTTTCTGTCTTTATAAATTTGGATGTACTATTTAGATAGAATGGTGCATTCTCAATTCTTGTCTCATCAGTCTTTACAATCCACTTTGGAAATTCCTTTGGATTATCCTTCTTCTTTCCAAACAGCAAGAACATTAATCTTCGACCAATTTTATATTTCATAGCTGTTCTCACTATCGGTCTTTTGAATAAATCTGGTCTTCTGTTTGCCATAGCTTTATACTTGGCTTCCGGATCTACTTTATTTGATTTTCTTTTAATATCATCCTCAGAAGCGTAAGTAATTTTCAAATCATTTGTAACATCTGAACCCATCGTTTTATTATGTAATTCTGGAAATAATGAAATCGGTAAGGCTAATCCCTGTGAAATGACTTTAAACTTCCCTAACTTCATTGTTTTTACTTTATAATGTTTTGACTGTAAAAATGCAAAACGTTCATCGCTTTCAGGACACTTACTATCAATTTCAATGTATACCGCTAAGTCTCCCTGTTTAAATTCGTCCTTCTTGGCGATACAAATCCAACCAAGAATACCAATAAGCTCAATATTATCAGCTCCTTCAATTGGTTTAATCCACTCAATTTTCTCAATATGCGCTAATGCTCTTTCTTTTTGTTCCATGTTTGCTTACCGTCATAAGCAGGTGCACCTTTACCCTATAGGAACTTAAAACTACCCTTTCTATTTTTTATATTTATTCTCTTAATTTCTCCGATGAAACGATGGATTTATCTTATGATTTCTGTTTCCAACATTGGTCACAAGCAGCTGCCGGTATTGCATATTCATACTCGCTACAGAATTTTACGCACTCTTGTTCTGTCAAGTGTATTAATTCGTTATATACTAGTTCATATGGACACCCAATAACCCCGCCCTTACAACCTTCATTAATCCTATTAGGAAAATAATCCTCAACTATTTCTTTTGGCGTTTTATATGTTTTTACTTTGTCCATAATTCAGTACCTTTCATATGCAAGATTAAACCAAGATTTCAACTGTTCAACGATGCTTTTAATTTCTCAATTTCCCTTAATTTTTCTTCAATGGCTCTTTGCTTTCTGTTTTCTCGATTCAAATTTTCATACTTATTTATAATTACATCGAACTTTTCTAAAACTTCTTTTATTCTATCTAATTCATAAAATGTACGGTTATTTATATTATCTCTGTATTTCGGCTGCATTGTTTCTAAAAATTCATTATAAAATTCTCTGAAAAACGCAGTAGGGTAATCTTCCCCAAAAATATAAGCACCTGTTGAAAATCGAATTGATAACAAGTTTTCTGGAGTTTCAAACATTCCTATGTTTGTAATTTCTTCGTGTTTTCCAATATATGTACTACTAGGTGAAAGATCCACTAAGCCATAAGGAATCCCATCTTGTGTATAATTTATCCCAATAAATCTTCTATGTAAAAAATCTACACCATATTTTTCTGTTGCTTTTACAATATTAGATTCTTTTTTAAGTTTTGATAATATCTGTTCATCATTGGAATTTAATTTCTCTTTTGTTTGCAGTTTTTCTATCATTTCTTCATATATGTTCATATTTGATTTTCAACCCTTTTCTATCATTAATATTCTTCATATAACACAGCAATCTCTCTCTCATCCCATGTAACATCAACATCTGTCTCAGTTTCTTTGTCGTGCAGATATTCTCCACACATGGGGCAATAATTGTACTGAAAAGTAATTTCTACTATCATGGTTTTACAATCAAGATTACTTGGATTATGATGAAAATTACACTTTGGACAAAAAGCATATATAGCTCCATTACCTTTAAATTTCTCGTATTTCCATACCATACATCCCCTTATTTATCTTTTTGATTCCTTGCCCTATATTCCATAACCTTACTTTGCAAATATGAAGGCTGCACAGGATATTCCAACTCAAAACTATCCAAAACACTCTTGTTATATCCAAGTAATTGAACAAAATTTAATGCGTCATTATAACAAAAATATTCTATTTCTTCTTGAATATCAAATCTACCATATCTTATAAGTGCAGAATCTATCCTTTCTTTGTAATTAGTTGTAGCTATATAAATAGTATTATCTGTCGAATATACACCGTCTAATAATTGAAATATAGCATTTTGATTAGTATCCTTTTGTTTCTTTTGTAGCACGTTTAAATCTACATTCTCTATTTCTTCTCTACTTTTGAAGAATAAATCAAAATCTTCAACAAGAACTATAATTGTGCCACTATATTTCTTTCTAGTTCTAAGAATACCATTAACTGAATTCATAATATTATCTGGATCGATAGTCAATATAGGGGCGTTACTAAACATCGAACTAATAGCTTTTGCAATAGTAGACTTACCCGTCCCCGGCTTCCCATATAGAAATACTCCGATTTTATGTACAAGTTGATGTTTTTCATACCACTCTTTGCTTTTCTCCCAGTTTGACAATCCTTTTACAATTCTGTCTCTTACGATGTTGTTGAGAACAATATTATCAAATGTATGCGGAATAACATCGCAGCTCATGTCAAACTCATTTAAATACTGAACCCTGATATGTTTATCATCTGTCATTTTCAAGGCATTCTTTAAAAACTCTTCTCTGTTCTTGTATTTTTCTTTTCCAAAGAATGATATTTTTAGGCGATGCTCCGGATACGAAGTCTTATCATTTTTATCCCTGAATGTTTCTACTTTTAAATAATTATTATTTTTCAGCCTAATGAAATAAGAAATGTTTTCACTAAGCTCGTAAAAATCCTGATTAGTGGTAGGAGTCCTATGCTTAATGTAGGTCTTAGGATCTAATTTATATAATTGTTTATTTACATTATTATACGAATTATCCCATTCTCCAACTTGAATGGTTGACATTTTCATACTCTTCATAATCTGAAATATACCCGTAACAATACTAACGCCCAAAGATACAGACATTCCTGCTATTATCTGTTTTAACATACTCTCATTTTTATTCATTCGTAACTGTATTCTCACCACCCCTTTTCTAATGAAACTCGACTTTCATTTCATTTCAACTCGTCTCTTACTCGCATCAAAATTTTGCCCAAATTATTCTGCCCTTTACCATTGACAGTTCCCCATATTCTATCTCCCCACGTATTACCTTCTTCTAAACGAAAATCACCAGTATTAAGCAGTTTGTCTTTCAGCTCAGTATTTTGTTTAAATTTTGCTTTTACGATATTGTACATTTCATCAAATTTAACCTTTTCCCAGTCACTTCTTAGTTGTACACGTCTACCTAACTTTTTCGCAGACGAAGGGTCTAAGTTTCCAAAACACTCTCTGTCAGAAAATGTTTTTTGTGCCTGAAATGCTGCTTCATTATTTCTATATGTAACCCCTTCATACGCAACAGGTGCTTCATAAAAGTTACTTAAAAAATAATATTTACCTCTAAATTCGTTAATTGTATTCATCATTAGTACCTATCCAATCAATCGTTATATATTCATCGTAACAAGGATAATACGTTGTAGTTCCACTTTGTTCTTTGCACCAAATATCAAGTAATTTCTGCAAACTTCCATAATCACAGTTTTCACTTGCATCCTCATGTAAATCGCTGCAAGCGTTTTCAATTACATTAGCAGCATCAATACCAACTTCTGCAATAGAACACACCCATAATCTTTCTGGTATAATATCTTCATCATCACAATCACTAGCCCAATATTCAAAAAAGTCATCTGTATCGATAAAATATTTATCAAACTCTTCACAATACAACATTGTTGTTACATCTGCTTCCTGAACATCTTTCGCTTTGGAAACCATATCATTATATTTTGCAATTCGCTTTTCTTCTTCATCTTTCTTAAATCCCTCACAGTTACAATGGTAATATCCCCTTTGCTTAAATGGTTGTTTACAATACTCACACAGCTTTTGTACGCCATTGTAACAATCCGGACAAAAAGATAATGCTTGGTGCTTATATGGGAAACGCTCTCTTTTACCGGCCTCAGATGTATCACCATGGATTCCATAAACATTATTCTCTATTCGCATTCCCAAACCATGACAAGTAGGACAAATACGTTCATCATCTTGTAAGTCTTTGATAAGCTCTTTGGGAAACATCTTTTTGACTGTTTCTTCTATATTAATAGCTTCTCTTTTTATCATTTATTCACTCCTTAAAACTGCATACTTGATATTTTTTATATCCAAATTAATATCGTTTTTCTTTACAACCTTGATATAATCATGTATAATATAAATCAAAAAAACCTAAAACAGACTAAACAACAATCAAATATAAAACCAAAACAGAAAAATATTAAAAACGTAGAGAAAATCAAAAAAACTTATTATTTATATACTGTAGCTAGTAACACTCTCACATTTTTCTGAAAGGTGGTGCTTCATGTGGAAGCTCTTTTGGGCGTTGTTTTTACTTTGGTTTTGGTGATTTTGATTATATATGGCATTCGAGCTATTTTACATATATGTATAAAAGACCAAATTCACGATGTAAAAATAAAAACTAAATTCTTTAACATAGAAATATCAAAACACGATTCATGCAGGGACGGCGAATAAGCCGTCTCTATTATTATCTTGAAATATCGTTTTCATTTAGATTATCGTTTCAATTTCCATTTCAATAATTTACTAAAAGTTAACTCTGGCAGATTATCATCACCTAAAAATACCAATCTACTTCTTTTTCCTCTTTTAGAATAAAGTATTTTATATGTAAGTTTGATTGATAATCTCTCCCAAATAGTCAATCTTCTTTTTCTAGTCGCTATTTCTGTCATAAAACCCGTTCAATTCTCTCCTCTCTATCAATAAACCATAAGAATGTAAAGATTTATCGGTCTATACTTTTTAAATGTTCCTCAACTCTATTTCTTCCCACCTCAAATATTTCTCTATCCTTTTCAAAACATATGTAATTTCTATTAGTATTAATGGCAGCTATTGCCGTTGTCATGCTACCGGCACAAGAATCTAAAACGGTATCATCTTCATTTGAATAGGTTTTTATTAACTCCTCAATTAAAGCCACTGGCTTTTGTGTCGGATGCAATGCTGATTTCTGAATATCTTTTGCAAAAGTCCATACAGATTTTGGATATCGTTCTGTACTATCATAGGTAGTAAGACCAGCAACTCCATAATCAGTAGACTGCTTGCAATTTACTTTATGTTCCGCTTTACTTACCTTCCTAACATGTCCCATTGTCTTTTGGGGACTATATGTAGGTGGTTTCTTATAAAATACACAAATATCTTCATGAGATCTTAGTGGCATTTTTTTAGCATTGTAAAATCCAGTTGGTTGAGTCTTTTCCCAAATCAGATTATATTTCCATAATTTTCGGTTGCTTTGCATTAAATCAGCAGTAAACATTCCGTTTGCAAATAAGATAATTGCTCCATTATCTTTAATTATTCTCTCATACTGCTCCCATAATGGTTTAAATGGTATAACCGTATCCCACTTATTTCGAGATTTTTGTCCTTAACCATACGGAAGATCTGTGCAAATCATATCTATTGATTTATCAGGAATATATCGCATCAATTCCAAACAGTCCTCGTTATAAATATTGTTACTTTCTATTTTTACTTCCGTAATTTTTCATCACCACTCTTTCGTTAAATAATTATGTTTTATATGTTCCCATTCATTTGGGTTATAATTAAATTTTGCTCTATTCACACACCATGGAATTATTCTGAGATTACTCAAATCCCAACCACCTCCATTGGATAGTGGAATTATATGGTCTAATGACGGCTTTGCGTATTTCGCTTTATTCTCATTTATCCAATTATCATATGTATTATTGAATCCTTTATTATAATAAAAATATTCTATAAAATTTATATATTCTTCATTAGCGAAGTTTTTACCAACTCTATCTCTACTCATAATATGGTTTAAGTATTTTAATTTTTCTATATCCTCAAACGATCGTAGCCACTCTAAAGAAACTTTTCTATGTAGGTGTCCGAGTATGTTCTTATATAAAGATTCTTTTGGCATCTTTTTACCTTTGTTTCTTGCCACCTTGCCTTTTTGTGCCAATCCTATGTTCTTTCTATGCTCATCTGTAAATGGTTTTCTTTTGTAACCCTTAGAACTTTTTCTTTTTCTATTCTTTCTGGTAATTTCTATTTCATTTTTTTCTAATATTCTTTTTATTCTATGATGATCTGTTCCATATTCATCTGCTATCATTCGTAACGAAAATCTATCTTCTACATATAGTTTTATAACTCTCTGTTCATCATTTGCTAAAATTTCTAATATAACGTTCCTCCTTAATCCTTTTCATCCCTGTAAGACAATCTTCATTTAGTAAATATTTTTCTCTATTTTTAACTACCGAAAGGCTCATATGACTATTGGCTGCAGCACCCTAATCCTTTCTGTAATTTTTATTTATCTATTTCTGCTATGTCATTCCCGAATTTATCAATTTCACCTTTGTTAATCATATTCGCTATTTTTATAAGGTCATCAGCCTTGACGAAACCTTTCCAATAACTCGTCGAACGTCCAATTGCGGAATTTTCAATCAACTTAATTAGAGCTTTTGTTTCTATCGTATTGTCCATTTACATTTCTTACCTCCAACGAAATTCGTAATTCTTATGATTAATTCTCTACTGGAACCCATTTCTTAATCTTTACTTCTTTTAACTCTACTTCGGTACATTCAATCTCGTCTTCGTATTCCCAAGGAATTTCATACTGACACTCAGTAGCTCCTTCTGAATAAGTCGTCATGTAAAACTTCCCTTTATCTGCAAACACTATTTCGTGATAAATAGACCATCTTCCAGTGTCAATAATATTATCAACAATTGTATTTTCATAAGGTAAATCAAGTTCGTTCTTAAGATAGTCTTTACTAAATTTTATCGTAGCCATTTATTCCACCTCCACAACTCCCCAACCCTGACATTGAGGACATTCACAATATTTTTTATTAATATTAATCATAATTTCATCTAAATAGCTGTTAACCTTTTTCTCTAAATCTTTATAATTTTCCCCTATTATTGGAGAAGGAATTACGCAATCTTTTCCATAATCACTTGAACTGGGTGTCTTAATATTTAAGATAGGAACAGATTTATCAGATACCATTTTTTCAACCCATTTTGGCTTTCTTCTTTTATTCATCCAAGAATTATTTGTATCAACCATTTTTGTATATGGATTAGCCAATCCGATACTTCTTGTCACTTCAAAATGAAAATCATAATCAGAAGTTACTTTTGCAATAGAAGTATTTATATTAGCTTTTACATGTTCCCTAATCAAATCAAAAACCTGCTTGGAATCCAATTTACATGGCATATCCTGATAAATTTCCTCTGGATATTCGATTTCTGTCAATAGCCCAACACTTGCTTGATATGTATTCGGAATAAATTCAAAATCTTTCTTCGTGTATACTTTATCAATAGTGAATTCTACGTCCTCAAATCCGCCATCTATCTCATCATATTTTAATGAATAGCAACCAATTATTTCATCATATTCATCAGTGTTATACATTCCCATTGTAATGATTTGTGGCATTAATTCTGTAGCAGCATAACCAGATTTTAATTCATACCTTTTATCTATTTGCTCATTTGGCTTTTTAATTGTTATGTTTTTGGGAATACGAGGTAATTTGTACCACCCATTTTTATTTGTTTTTTCTGCTTTTTCTCCATCAAAAAATAAATTATCAAGAGACGTGCTATATCTTTCATTTTTTGAAATATAAATGTAATCAATGCAATCTATAATCTTAAAATCCAATTTTTATCCTCCATACCTTATTTTGTAATCCCAACACCGCACAACTCAACACTTGTTATCTTGTTTCTAGTAAATATAACTGACTCTGATGTTCCACCATGCCACAATGAGCCAACTGCTTTTATGTACGAATTCTCACCATCATCAATTAATTCAAACTCCCGAATAACACCAACAACTGTCGAACTACCATCATCATTAATAATTTCAATGGGTAATCCAACTGCCTTCTTAACAGCTTCTTCCCATGACTCTCTTGTATAAATATCTCCATTGCAATCAGGCTCATCAAAATGGCAAGGGATTTCAAATGTTACTTTTACATTTTCTGTTCTCAATTATACATTCTCCTCTAATTAAAAAATCGAGTCTATCAATTTATAAATAATAATACCCACAACAATGATCAAAACGCATACAACCAAAGCTTCTGGCATTGTCAATCCCGATCCTATTACTGTTTCTGTAACACTATTCATTACAATTCCCCTTTTATAATCTGTTTAATACTGCAATTGCCTTATCTACATGTTCTTGATGTAATCCGCCATTCTTATCAAACCAACTTGGTTGAATCCAATTTTTCTCTAAAGCATAATCAGACCAATCGTGATTTTCATCATCTAAAATTACATATGACTCAGGCTTATTATCATCAATCCACTTTCTTACCTCTGCTCCTCTACCAGTGCCGTAAACACACTTGATATTAATCGTGTCTTCGAGAGTCATTACTTCAACTGCTGGGTTGTCATCAGAAATTTGAGCTGGGATATCTGGTGTAACATCGAAGATTTTTAGTCCGAAATCGTTTAGTACACTTTCCAACACTTGATAGAACCTTCTCTTTATACCGGTTTCCTTTTCAAATCCAACCTTCCAAGAAGATGACAACACAATAATTGCATTTGTAGCATCTACTATCTTTTTTAATAGTGACACTTTTTTTGGATCAATGCCATTTGTTAATTCATTCCTATATCCTGAATATGTAAGTTCTCCATCTACATCTAAAAATATTACTTTAATAATTCCACCACCTCTCTTCAAAGGAAACTAAAATTTCATTAGTTTAAAATACTTGTTTTGCTACTTTTGAAATATGGCTACTTCCATTATTTTTTAAATAACCAAAGAAATATTTGCCTTTTACACCTCGAATTGCAAATGTATCAATTGCTTTCTCTTCATCATTTATAGAAAGTAAAACTTGATCCACTACTTTGTCATTATCATCCACTAATACCCACATAACTAATTCCATTATTGCTTCCTCCATTTATCCTATCAGCGGTCTTTCATATGTAACCAGTTTCTCAATTATCAGATCCTTTGGAAGTAAATCTCTACAGAAATAAGCTGTTGCAAACGGACTTCCTTTTACCACACTATCCATATGTTCTTTATCGTGATAGCTAACTCTCGCATCAAAACTAAGAATCTGAATACCTTCTTTGAAATATTTATATCTTGTTTTCCCCTGTAATGAATTGAGTGGAAGTAATATTGCAAACGGTTTGTTAAATGAATACAATCGTTCTAATATCTTGTCCTTTACTGAAAAAGGTGGATTTGATACAACGATATCCCAATTATCAGGTTCATATTCAAAGAAATTACATCCTTCCATCAAAGAACTTCTTACGACATTAAATCCTTCTTCATTTAATCTCTGATAAAATGCAGACCACTCATCATCAAATGGGCACCAAATAATCTTATCCTTTGGTAAGTATTTGACTATATGATCTACTATATAATAAGGAGAAAATAATTCATTGTCTTCTATATCAGATGTTAAATATCCTATGTTTAATCCCAATCTTCCACCAAATCTATCGCTGCGCAGCTCCACCGGTGAAATAAATTTTTTGTCCTTTCTTTTTTTGTTGACCGATGAACTCAGTCTTTTAATTTGATTTTCTTTCTACAACAACAATCGTATCATTATGCCAACCACCATAAGGAACCAATAAAATTTCCTTTATGTATTAATTATCTTATAGGCATGATAGAAAATGTATTTTTATTTGGCATTTACCAAACTCTTTTTATTTCCATTATGTATGAGGAGTAAGTTGCAACTTAACGGTATACAAAACCTCTTTCCTCCTATATTTATATTTCTTCACTTTCTTTTAAAAATAAATGAAAGCATTATTTAATGGGATAATAGGCTTGACTAAGCCATTTCAGAATTGATATAATTAGAATATCAACTCAGGATTATCCCTAGTTGTGTTGCAAGAACAGTCTGCTCACCGACCAAAGTTAGTCAGACTGTTCTTTTATTTATTCTCTTTTTAGCTTTCTTTTTCTGAAATATATGTAACACCATATTTTTCTTCATCTCTCTCATCTGCATCTCTAATAAATTTAGCTTTATAGATATCGCAGTTGCATCCCATCTTCTCACTTCTGCCGTCTAATTCAGACAATATATTATCAGCACACCAAGACCCATCGTTATAATGGAGACATATTTGTTCTTCGTCCCAACACTCAGGAACAGATAGTACAGTTCTAAATGTAAAATCTACAACAACCGTTTTACTTCTAATAACACAATCTTCTTTGTGTTGTTCGCCTATCAATTGGCCGCAATAAAAACATCTGTCTGGTTTACCGGCTGGTCTAGTAGAACTTTCCGTCACTAACCACTTTTCTTTTTTCATCACATCACCCAACTAACTTCTTATATTTATCCAACATTTCTTTCAAAATAGGATTCTGATTTGCATACATCTCGTACTTATTTACCTCGTCCATTTCCCTAATAGCCCTATCCATAGACTTCTTTAATTCTTCCGCTTCTTTTCTCTTGGCAACTCTTTCTTCATAAGCAGAAGTATCTACTTTCCCTATAACCTCGGCTGTTATATTCCCCTTATATCTTTGCTCTGCTTCTTCCGGCGTAATGATTTCTGTAATAGTATGTATAGTTTCGCTTCCAGACACAATAATTCTATCCCCTACTTGATACTCTGTATTATCTTCGTAAATAGCAAAATGATAATTTTTATATCCTTGATTAACCACTGCTACTGCTTTAAATCCTGTTAATTTACTCATATTATTTTCCTCGCTTTCTAATTTTAAATATTCTTTATTAATCCAGAAACATCCGGTTGCACTACTAAACTTATCATTTCGTAAATCGTCTATCTTCACTGCGTAATTTCCAGCACTACTTATTTCGCTTTTAATTGTTCCGTGATGCCCAACAGTATTTTTGTAACTTCTCCAATACTTATTATAATCGGTTATAACAACACGCGTTTCCATTTGCATTATTTCACCTACTTTCTTCGAAAGAAATCGTTGCTTCAAAGGGTTAGCCAGCCGTTACACCAACTAACCCTATAATATTATTCTCCTAATTCATCAAGCATTTTCTGTAAATCATCAAATGATGCATTCTGCAAGGCTTCATCCTGTTTAGTAGCCATAATTTGCATAATCTTTTGTTTTTGTTCTCTCATTATATTTGCTTTTTCCCTTGTTTCTTTTTCTGATAATTTTACGGATACGATGTATTTTACAATTTCAATCTGTAATTCGAGTTCCTCATCAGCATTAGATTTTGTATTTAATAAGCTTTCTTCTTCTGCTTGTTTCTTCTGTGAATTGAGATTTTTAAATACTGAGTCAAGCGCAGATACGCTCATATCCCACAAATCTTCCACTGAAACCATTCCCTTATAAGGAAACCTCATCTTGTTTCTAGTTGCTAAAATAAACATTTTTTCTGTACTCATAATCCTTATTCTCCTTTTCTTAATTGATGTTAGAATTTAAATAGTACAAGTCAAAATGAGAAATTCCAATATAAAAAATTATGGTACAATACTTGTACTGAATCATGGAGGGTCTCATTATGCCGAAGAACTATGACAAACAATTTAAATTGGATTGCATCCAGTACTATCATGACCACAAGGAGCTTGGTTTGATTGGCTGTGCCAACAATCTTGGAATCAGCCACCAGTCTATATCAAGATGGCAAAGAGAATTTCGTGAGACAGGTGATCTCGAATCTAGAGGCTCTGGAAATTTCTCTTCGGATGAAGAAAAGGAGATTGCCCGTCTTAAGCGTGAATTGCGCGACACACAGGATGCACTTGATGTGTTAAAAAAAGCCATCGGCATTCTGGGAAAATGACGCAAGCCATTTACCTCGAAGTATCTGAGAAGACAGAAGCTTCCAAGAAAAACGGACGCCGTGTTTCTGTCTCCAGAGTGCTGCGAATCTTAGGCGTTTCACGATCGGGATATTTCGCATTTTTAAGAAAAACTCCTTCAAATACACTCGTACGAAAGAAAACTATAAAGGCCAAAATAAGAGAGATTTATGATGGCTCCAAACAAAACTATGGTGCTCCCAAAATCACCAAAGAGCTCAAAAAAAAGGGAGAAGTTATTGCAGAACGAACGGTTGGTACCTACATGAAGGAAATGGGAATTAAAGCGCAATGGGTAAAACCATGGACAATCACTACAAAAGATTCTGATTTTAGTAACGAACTTCAAAATATCCTTGATGAACAATTCAATCCTGACCGCCCTAACGCTGTTTGGTGCACCGATATCACTTATATTTGGACCGTAGACGGATTTGTCTATCTGACAAGCATTATGGATTTGTATTCCAGGAAAATCATTGCATGGACACTTTCAGAAACGTTAGAGGTTTCTTGTGTAATTGATGCCATAACCAAAGCAAAAGCACGTCGCAAAACAGATCTTCCGTTGATTATACACAGCGATCGCGGCTCTCAGTATGTTTCAAAAGCCTACAACGAAGCAACCGAAAATATGAAGCGTAGTTATTCAAAAAAGGCCTTCCCATGGGATAATGCATGTATTGAATCATTTCATGCACTCATAAAACGGGAGTGGCTGAACCGATTTCATATCCTCGATTTCGACCAGGCTTATCGCCTCGTATTTGAATATCTAGAGGCATTTTATAATACAAAACGTATCCACAGTCACTGTGATTATATGTCACCAAATGACTTTGAAAAACTATATGAGCAGAGCCAAGATGGCCGCCTGCTTCTAGCAAGTTAATGTGAGGAATTTTTTCTCATTTTAACTTGTACTAAATCTTGACATAGGACCAAATTAAAATTTAATTTTCATTACTCTTTCTGTTGCGCCTTTTACTTTAACTATTAAATCAGCTCGCTTTGTCATACTAAATCCAACTCCTGAAAGCTGATCTTCTAAATCTTCTACCTTGCACTTTGCTCCCAATGCCTCGAAAACCCTTTTATGGTCTGCTAACTCATTCTTTAAAAACTCGTTATAGTAGCCATTCGGTGACTCTGGATTCACACAATCTTTCAACATGAAGAACAGATGTCTGTGTCCAATACCGTCTTGCTCATCAAAGTAGTTAGGGCTATAGCAAATCACGGAAACTGGTGTAAACTGATTTGTACTCACTCCCCAAACATCCCTACTTGAAATCGTTGAACTACCAGATAATTTCTCTTTAATGGTAAATTCTCCGTTTACATCCAAAGTAACTTCTGCTACTTGAACATTCTCACCACTTCTTATTGATTTATTATAATCGAATGAATAGATTTCACCATTGAATTCAATCTCTGCCCTAAATCCATTTCTCACACTACCAGAATATTGGTGTGCGAAAAATCTATATATACCTGGTTGCATTTTTAATTGATCTGCCCATGTAATATTTTCAACAGCTACTTTACCACCAGGATTAACAATATCAACATCCAACTGACCACCCAACCTTGAAACATCTGGTTTTCTATCAGAGCCGAAATAAATCTCATTACCATTAGGCTCTTTACAATGTGCATCCAAATCACAATTGTCTTTTCCATCCTCATTCCATTGAATGGAAAATCTTAAAACACCATCTACATTACCACCGGCAGCCTTCACGTTTTGTTTCATGTCACTATCTGTGATATTTCCTGTGTAAGCCCAACTCATTCCATTATTCCACTTAAACATTGTTTTAGCATCTGGATTAATTGGGGCAATTAAAGATACAAAATTCTTATCATGTTTATTCTCTACAAACACCTCAACCTCTTTTGTAGTTGGAAGTACATTGTCAATAAAATCTTTTGCAGTAACATCCTCTACCTTAGAAAATCTCTTAGGATTTACAACAACATCTTTTTCCATTTCTCCAAAAATATCATCCACTCCCACAATTCTTTTAGCGGAATCCTTATTTGAGAAAAGAATATTATTCACCGTAATATCATCAAGCGTTGCAAATCTTCTATTTAACGAATCCATATAACCCAATTCTGTAATAGTTTTCTGTGCGTCTTCAAGCATTTTCTTGGTAAAAATAGCCTTTGGGCGTTTATAATTCGACGGAGCTACTATCTGTTCATATTTCTTAACAGCTAAGTCTAAATCCATATCTTCACTGATATTAACGAGCAATGTTCCAATACTATGGTTTCTAATTCTGCCAATAGCCACACCAGCTTTTACAGATTGTTCCCATGTATATAATTCTTTCTCTTTTTCGGATGATAATTTGTCATATTCTTTCTTATATTTACGAAATTCTGTAAGTACGCCTTTCCATTCTTCACCTTTGTAGAGAGTATTCGAATTGATAAGTTCTAAAACTGTATCAAGTGCACTTATAGAAATTTCATCTAATGAACGCTTAAATACATTTCTTGTATCTCTAAATCCTCCCTGAATATCTCCAATTGAACGGCTACTTCTATCAACAAACTTGTCCGGTAAGTCAAGATAAAAATGATCCCATTTATGCATTTTTCCGTTCATATCTTCATAATTGAAATCGGTGCCAATTTTCTTTTCCTTACTAATATAGATATCAGTTACAACATTAGATTTAATAAAAGATGCCAATGCATTTGCTACTGGTTGATATGTAGTATCATTTAGTTCTAAATCCCAAACTGTATGTACTTGATTGTCTTTGATAATAACTGCGTTGCCAATATTTTTAATAAAGTGTCGGCAACAACTGCAATCATTTTCTGTACGTTCTCTAAATATTTTATTAGTACCGGGTGGATAACTACTAAGATAGGTATTCCATAATTCATCCTTATCTACTTCCACCTCAAATAAATGTGTCACATCTTTAGTCATTTCTTTAAAATGCTTTTGCAATTCCTCTTTGAATTTAATAAATCCCATATTTTCTCTCCTTTTTACATACTATATGTTGTGTTTATATTGTATTTGCCACTATATGTTGATACTTTTTTCCGTTAAAATCCTGATTTCGTCTCCATTTATATTTTTTATATATCTACTTTACTAGTATCTTTCTATTTACTTCTTATTTTATTTTTGCTATAATTCCCCAAAGGAGTGTTGTATATATGAGTAAATTTATTTGGAATTTAAAAACAAAAGAAATTCTAAATTACATTAAAGATAATCAAAATAAAATAGCTTTTAATCTAGGCGTTTCTCCAAATTTTAAAGATTTGAAAGATTTGACTGATTGGAATTCACAAGAAATAATACGTGCAACTGACATGATTAATCTTGTCGAACATAATTGTGGCTTAAAATGCGTATGCACTATTGGCTGCTCTAAGTGTTGTTCACAAGCTATTTATATTGATCCTATTGAATTTGAAATGTTAAAGTACCATATAAATTTTTTAAATAAAAGAGTTAAAAGGTATCTTGGCAACACTGCCAACAATATATGTAATGCTGTGAACGAGTCACTTGTACCATTCAAAATATTGCATATAACAAACGACGAAAGTTACAACATAAACTTAGAATATTCAAAATTGAACAAACAATGTTTATTTTTAAATGATAACATTTGTTCCATTTATAGCATTAGACCTAATACTTGTTGGACTTTCAGGCAGTATAATAATAGTAAATATTGTGATATAGTAAATAAACTAAATTATGATTACAGTTATACAGGTTTCGACACCTACGTTACAAACATAAGACATAAATATGGACAAAAGTTCATTGATCATAGTGAACATTATTTACTTCCTTACGCAGTAAGAAAAATAATCAATGGTTCTTAATAAATAGAGTAAAAATTTTTACTCTATTTATTTCTCATATCAATATTTAAGTAGCTTCATATTTCTCTTCCTAATCTACTATTGAAATATTCGTTTCACAAGACTTATTAAATAATTCTTCTATATCCCTATCCATCTCATATCCCAACTTAACACAATTTCCATGAGAAATATGATTTTTCCATGCACAATAAGACTCATTAAATTTATCCTTGCTTAACTTACCTTTATTCACTAAGTTAGCCATCTTTCTAAATTTTTTCTTTGCAGCTCTTTTGTTCTCATTCTTTAATTTACGAATAACCCTGCCATCTTCCGTAACATATGTATGAAAACCACAAAACTTAATTCCATTTTTGAAAGGTATAATTTGAGTTTTGTTATTCAATTCTAATCCAAGGGAATGAACAAATTCATAAATATTACTTAAACACCACTTAGCACATTCTTTTGTTTCTACAATTAAATAAAAGTCGTCCATATACCTTCCATAATATTTCACACCTAATTCGCCGGTTACAAAATGATCTAATCCGGATAGATATAATAATGCAAATACTTGACTTACTTGATTTCCAAGTGGAAGCCCCAATCCTTCTGTGCTATTTATAAACTTTTTACACAACCAAAATACATCTTTATCTTCTATAAAATAAGCAACTATATCTATTAAAATATCGCGATTTATATTATAGAAGAATTTACTTATATCGGCTTTAACTATCCAACAATTATATCCATATTTCTGATATGCCAAATACATTTGTGCCTTTAAACAATCGAGTCCGTATAACGTTCCCTTTCCAATTTGTCCAGCATAATTAGTTTGAATAAATTCAGATTCCAATTTAGGAATTAATACGTTATCGCATAAGCTGTGCTGAACTATTTTATCTACAAATGAACCTGCTTTAATAATTCTCTCTTTTGGTTCATATATTGTAAATTCATTATATTTAGATACTTCGTATGTTTTGGTTTCTAATCTTCTTTTTATTTGATGAATTCCATCAAGAGTCGCCACTTGGAATTGTTGACTGCTCTTTGAAAATCCCTTACCTGATTTTGATTTTTTATAAGCTTGATATAAATTACCAAAATCCGTAACGACCTCAAAATCTGTTTTATCTTCTGTCATAATATTTCAATCCTTTGTATTTATCCTGCCTTTTATCAGACAGGAAAGGTTGTCTATTCTTTTGATATCGGGACTCTAATTTCGGTGTTTCTCCTACTTTCTTTCGTCTTCCGACCCAGAACGGACGCACGCCTTTGTCATTCCAGTTACAATCGTTGTAGTTCACGTTGCCATTGGAGTTAACACACTGAACGTTGGAAGTCAAGCAACAAACAACCCATTTTCATATCTATCTCTGTTTGTCTTTAGAGCGCCATGCAATCGCCATATATTTCACATCATTAACTTGCTTTTGCCAATATGAAACAGTATCGGTTCCAACTAAATTTAATTTCATAGAAAGTTCTACATAACACGATAATTTATCACAACATGAAATCGCCTTGGTCTGCAATTCTTGTCGTTCGGATTTTGAAGTATCTAATTTAATCCTATTGGCATCAATCAAATATTCATAAATATCCATACAACATTCCTGGATACGTCTTACTAACATTAAATGCTTAACTGGAAATCTTTTTCTATTTGATGTGATTGTCATTGTGTATTCCATAAGATTTATTGCTTTTACAATAATATCCAGTTTATTTTCGCTCACTATTTTGCTCCTTGTTGTCAATCTCATCCAAAGCTCACGGGCAGGGCTTACGCCCTAGCCCTGTTCACTGGCTGCCCTCTACTTACTTGCAGATACTAAGATATCAGATTTCAAGATAAAAAACGGACGCACGCCCCTGCCATTCCAGCAACAATCGCAGCAGTCCACGAGGCCATCGGAGCCAACACACTGAACGTTGGAAGAATCTCTCCTAGAAGGAGTCTGATTTGGTGTTGCAAGCCAATACCAATTATCTATTAGTTGAATTTGGTTTCCAAACTTCATTAATAATTCAATATTTGGAATGGCCAGAAGATCTCCTTCTACATTTCCGTAATCTTTAAACCCATCCATAGAAGTAAGGTCTAATGTAATTGGAACAAGGTTATCGCCAAACTTTTCCTTTAAATTCGCCAGTAGATTACTAGATAGCAAATCTGCTCTAACAGCAGATTCTCTGTAGTCGTTTGTTTTTCCAAAGTTGGATTTAGACATTATTCCATTCATGAAGTAATATGTATATTCTCCTTCTGTAACCGGTGTCCAATCATATCCGCAAATAATATTTTTAAGTTTATCCTTCATATATTCGCCAACTGCATTTCGCATTTCTATTTCATATCTGCCTGAGTCTTCATCAAACCAATCGGGTACAATATCTTGATCAACAATATATTCCCATTTGTCAATATCAATTGCCTTATTTCCATCTGGCGGCACTAACTCTGCTCTAACAAATGTCTTTGATGCATTAAAATGAGAATCTTCAATATTTAAACTCCTTAATAAATCTGAGTGACTTTCATTCCCTTCTGGCGCTAATATCACCCTGTTTTTTAAGATTACTGCTGATTTAAATCTACACATAATTCATCTCTCCTTTTTCTACTATATTTAATATCTATACTTCATTGCCTGCTATTTCTAATAAGGCAATTACATCTGTTACAGAAATGGCTTTCTCTTTTGCTTTTTCAATTAACTTGTCGGGGACCGCTACAAAATCTAATTTGTTATTGCAATGATAACTGCGACATCCCTCATACTCATCAAATGCTCTGCAAAAATTACACTTATTAAATTCATTACTAGGCATTAAGCAGCTACTCCCTTCTTAATAAAATTCTCTAAGTCTTTAAGCATATGTATGTAATTCTTCTTTTGGTCAATAAAATATGTATTATTATTTTTTGCGTATTCAAGCATCCACTCATCTAAATCCTTGTCTTCTTTATACGAATACGAAATCATTGCCAGCAAAGATACTCTGTTTGCTTTATTAAGCAATTTCGAACCATCCTTTACGGCTTTATCAAGTAAATCGTCAAGTGATTGCTCATAAAGTTCCATATCAGCTTTTATATCTTCAATATCCATGCCAACATTTTCCGCAATAAATTGCTCTTTACTCACTTCGTTATTCTCTATTTCCAGCTCATTTTTGCTAAATTCCACATTCTTAATATGTAAAAAATCATTCATTAATTTTTCAAGCATGTCCAATTTTTGAATGATGACCCTCTTGTCTTTAGTACCCTTCCCTCCGTCAACTGTATCGAAGGATCTGTTATCATATTCTTCAAATGTTTTGTTATGTAATTCACTTGTAAATTCTTTAAGAAAATCTCTAAATCTACTATCATCTAAACCTAATTTTAAAAACCTATGAAAAAATGCAAACCAAATAAATGAATCTTTCATATTAAATATTTCTTTAAAATTATCATCTACTACAGGCTCTAAGCGACTAATCACTTCTTTTAAAACATCAAACTCTTCATCTGTTGCATTATTGTTTAAATACTTTCCAATATCTTTAGGAGTCTTTTTCCATTTGTCCAAATGAAACATTACCATCACTGACTCCATAATAATTCGTTCATAGCCACCCTTTATTTTTTCTTTACCCAAATCCTTCATGCAATCTTTAAAAAATCTCATATCTATAATTGCACGAATTTTTCGTGCAAAGTTGTTTAAGTATGTAAAGGCTTTTTGTACCGTGTTCATTCCGCGATGATTATTATAGCGCCTTATTAGTTTTGATATTTGTTCCATTGTGCAATTTTGATGTACTGCCATTTCTATTTGATAGTCATCAAATTTTTTCTTTAGTTCATTTGGCAATTCATCGAACGTTTTACCTTTAATATCAAATTCGACAGTATCCTTAATTAAATTACCCTCTTCGTCTCTACAAACTTTTCCATCTTCTATTTTGTTCTTTTGATACTCTATAATACTATCTTCAATAGCTGATGTAATTGTCCAGTTGCCATATCTGTACAAATCCAATGTCGAGCTTCGTTGTAGTCCATCAATAACCCAAAGCTGTGTTGTATCATCTTCTCTTTCTTCTTCTCCTAATATAATTGGTGGAATATAGTCATCGGTAAGTACTGTAGCAACCAATTCATTAATCATACTGTTATCCCATTGACCAGATAATCTCTGTACATCCTGGTCACTTCTAATCTCTTGATTTTCTTCTTTCATCTTTTCAAGATACGATTTTAATGCTAATGTTTGTTTTCTAATTTTCTTCGCCATGACTATGTCCCCCAAATTAATATAATATTTTTACGTTTTCATACGCTCTTATGGTAAGCATGTTATCTGAATATTCTTTTTTGCTTATATGTAATAATTCTCTAATATCTTCCTGGGAGTATCCATCAGACAAGAATAATACAATTTGTCTTTGTACTTTAGATAACTTTTCTAGGTACTTTTCAATTTTGTCATTAGATGAAAGTCCAATTTCTTCTGATAGCTCGTCCTCTACTTTAAATGATGACGCTACTTTTTCACTTAAATCAATTCCGTCATCGGTGGGAGCATCAATTGAAATATTAGGAATAATGATAGGATTATTATTTTCATCTTTTACAATATTCCCCTCTTCGTTTGTTTGCAGATTACAACGTTTCCAACGTGTATTGTCTCTTGTCCAATCATAAAAGGTTCGTTTAATGTTTCCCGTAAGAAAAGTCTTAAACTGGCAGTCCTTAGTGGCGTCATAACGCTTTACACTATCATCTAGCGTGTCTACCGCAAGAGCATATAAATCATCGTGGTACATTTGTGGAACACCTTTTTTGAAAATTATAGGATCACATATTTTTTTCAATATATACAGTTCATTATCACAATACTCTTCAATAATCTTAATTTCTGTTTCAGAGTATTTTCCCTTGTTTTGTTGTTTTTGCATATTATTCATTGTCACACCCACCCACTAATTTTTCATTGAATTATTCATAAATCAAACAGCTCTTTCATAATTCTAGGCTCATATTGTCTGACATCCATTCCAGCCACGCACTTTTGAATTTCATCAGTCGCTGTTTCCGAAATCTTTTTACCAAGTATAATAGCCAATACTTCCAATTCATTTTTGACACTTCTACGTTTTATGCGTCTATCCTTTATCATCTTATATGTCATGTAACCCTGTGCTGCATTAAGATTTACGAACTCTATGTAGTGCGAAATATCGGACAACTCTTTGTCTATTTCACTTAATTGCTTTAATAATTCCTCTTTCCTATGTAATGCATCATTAGCCAACCCATTTAGGTCAGATACCTTGTCCAACCACTTCTGGATATTATCAGCAACCATAACCTTTTCAGTATTGTATGTAGTATCCTTGATAGTTGCTTGCTTTACTAGAGACGGTGGTTTGTCCACCTTCTCTACACGAAATACTGTTTTCAGTGCTTTAGGAAGAGAATTATTGTACAACGCATTTGCCTGTCTCTGGGTGTAAAGGTCAGCAAAAGTCTCACATGACGTAGGAACATATTTGCCTTTTCGGTCTTTCATAATCCATCGTGAACCATCTGTAATAACATAATCTGCCATGTATTTTTCTCCTTTTTTGATTTTTGACAACAAAATATCACACCAAAGTAATTTCTATTACTTTAGCTCTCACTTACTTATTCTCTTTTTGTAATTGGGATTTTATAGCAGAACTGCCTTAACACAAGAATTTACTTGACGAATCAAGTGAAAGTATGTAAAATGTGCTTAGACATAGCTTTTCTGCTATGTTTCATAATTTGCGTCAATTCTGACGTGTATTATGTTATATATGTGTAATTTGAAAGAAGGTTCAATCTTGGAGGTGCGCCAACACCGATGAAAAGATTAGCCTTCTTTCTTTTTGCGTGACTTGTTTACTATTATATATCCGAACACGCGTTCTAGTCAATACCAAAAGCAAACATATGTTTATATGTAAGTTTGGTAATTGTCACGAATTTTATTCTCGAAGAAGTATAGTACTTAACTTACCTCGCGGTTCATAATTAATTACATCAACCTGCTTTGCTGTAAAAACTCTTAACTGATTGACAAAATCATCATATACCCTTGCTATTGTTTCAGCTTCTTGAATAAGTTTCTCACAATCCCTAAAATTCCTCTTTTTAAATTCTGTGTTACAATCATCTGTTTCTAAATTAGAAACAGCGAGCAAGACAATTGCATCGTCCTTAGCAACCTTTTTTGCCTCTTCCATACTCATCATTATATATTGCACTTATGCCACCTCTCCAAAATTAGCGTCATATACACGCTTAATTCTTCTTTTCTCATTAATTTCAGTTATAGAACCAAGATATTTGATAATTCTTTTTTCTGATACTTGTCTCATACATTCTCCTAAAACCATAGAATCTTCAACTATTCCTTTGCCTTCTCCTTTTGTAATGAGAGTATGCGTTGGTTGGTTGAGGCGTTTGATTTGTTTTGTTAATGGCATTACAATAGTTGTGCTGCTATGTATATTACCCATATCATTTTGTATAATAATAGATGGACGTATTCCGCCCTGCTCCGAGCCTATTACTTCTATTCCATAATCAACAAGAACAATATCAAACCTTTTTAAATTATGTGTCATATTTACGCATCCTCCTCTCTGATTAGTGCCTTTATATTTCATATTATACACAAGTACATATAGGTTGTCAAGTAACTATAAGTAAAATATTTCCTATATTTATTTTCCTATATGTATGATATTATCTATATGTACACTAGTATGTATAGTCATGGACAAGGAGAGATATCAACATGCGTTTAAATATTAAAGATAAGTTAGATAATAAAGGAATAACCAGGTATGAGTTGGCAAAACGTATTGACGTTACTTACAAGACCGTAGATAAAATATATAATGGCGAATCAACTAGCATAAAGCTGGAAATACTCGAAGCAATCTGTCTCGAACTCGAATGCACACCAAATGAAATTATGGTTTCAGATGATCCTCGATTAAATCGCTTAATGGCATATTTTATGTTAAATAAACAAAATAAAAAAGACGATAGTGAATAATTTCTATCGTCTTTTTCTTCATCAAACATTATTATAAATCTAGTTTTTGCTGATAATTTCCTTCAACAATTGCTAAATTACATGGTATTTTATTCAGCATAAACTCTACACAACTTTCATCAAACAACCACGTTTCTGCTTCTTCAGGTTCGATTATTAAAGGCATCCTATCATGTATCTGATGCATCGTTTCATTTGCATCAGTTGTTAAAATTGTAAATCTTCTATCCAATCCAAAATTATTCCAAATACCAGCCAGTAGCATAGTATCTCCATCTTGACGCTCAAAAGAAATTTTATTTTTTACACTATCCCACTCGTAGAACCCCTTTGCAGGAATTAGGCATCTACGACTCCGTGTACTGTTCGAGAAAGTCTTTTTCTCTAATGCCGACTCCGATCTTGTATTAAATATAACACCTTTTTTCTGATATTGTGGGAAACCCCAAATCATTTCATCTAAAATCAGCTTCTCATTTTCTCCTTTGACAATCATTGCACTGTTAGTTGGATATACATCTCCTGATTTATGTGCTACCTTTAATCGATTGTCTAATTTTTGAAGCAATCTTTCAATTTCTTTGGCTGTATTATCATCAACATAATATCGTCCACACATTTTTACACCTCCTTATTTATTACAACATTATCATCCTCCATATTTGTTCTTCTGTGTAAAAGAACAGCTTAAATCTTTTCATAAAACCTTCAACAACTGCTTCGCATATAAATTCTATCGTTTGAATACCACAAAAGTTCTTTTTAGATGATGAAAGTACACGAATATTATCTATTTCAACTATACTTTCGTCTTTTTTCTTTTGTTTTATAAGGCGAATAATTATTCTGCCGCTAGCTGTAAACCACGCATCACAAGCCACTTCTTCTTGATGCCCCTTTATCACACCTTCATCGGTAATTGTATCATTTATTCCGATGCCCATTCCCACAAAAATCACCTTCCTTTGAATCAGACAACGTTAATCTTTGAATAATCTACTGTACGCTTTTCTCTAGACACTCCACCCTCCATATGGTCAATTGGCGTTTGAATAAATACTGCTCGTTTAACCGCATCATTACCATATCTTGTTCTGATAATATCTACTGTCTTATCTAACGTTTCTAACCTTATATAATCAGTTACGTCGAATAAGTTAAGCTGTCGGGAACCAAACTCAGATGTTAAAGAACTGGTGTGAACCGCAAGATGTCGTATAGGAGTTTGTTTATCCCATAATTCAAGAAATAGCTTGCAAGAATAATAATATAATTCATTTGTAATATTCGTTGGACTTTTCATAATCATCTGATGACTTGCATAACTTAAATCGGAACTCTTAACGCCAACAGATATTACTTGTGCTTGGAAATCATCTTTTCGCAATCTAGCAGCTACAGTTTCACACAATGCTAATAACACCTTTTGAGCTGTCTCAGCATCTTTTACATCAAACTGAGTGGTGGTAGAATTTCCATACCCCTTTTGTTTTGGCGTTTCTGATATTACAGCAGAAAAATCAAGTCCATTCGCAAAGTTCCACATTATTTCACCTTGCTTTTTTAAATTTCTTTTTAAGAACTCTATATCAGTATGCGCTAAATCTCCTATTGTATTAATACCAAAGTTCAATAATTTCTTTGTGGTAGCTCGACCACAGAAAAATAGTTCTGATACTGGCAATACCCACATTTTCTTCTCAATTTCTTCCGGGAAAAGTGTATGAACTAAATCTGGCTTCTTGAAATCACCTGCCATCTTTGCCAGAAGTTTATTAGATGAAATTCCAATATTCACAGTAAATCCTAATTCGTCTCGTATTCGATTCTTAATTTGATTAGCTACATCTATAGGATCTCCATATAGGTGCATTGTAGTTGTCATATCGAGAAATGCTTCATCAATACTGTATACCTCAACATCTTGTGTATATTCACGTAAAATAGTCAAAAATGCCTTCGAGCATTTCTGATACAAAGAGTAATTCGGAGGAGCCAAATATAAATTAGGGCATTTTTGTTTTGCCTCCATTATCGTCATTCCAGTCTGAATTCCATACGGCTTTGCTGGTATGCTCTTAGCAAGAATAATACCATGGCGCATACTTACATCTCCACCGATAGCAGATGGAATTGTACGCAAATCCAATCTACCTCCCAGATGATGAATGCGATATGCTGCTTCCCATGATAAAAACGCGGAATTTACATCTATATGAAAAATAACCCTATCCAAAATGACACCTCCTAAATTATTGGATAAGGTTATTATAATCGAACAGTTGTTCTTTTTCAATAGGAATTTATTTCTTTTTTTTATTAATACTATAATTCACGTTTGGACATTTCATTATTCTATTCTAATAATCTGTTCATATAAGCAACTTGCTCTTTCCCAATAAAACGTTTGATTGGTGTGCATGTGCCCAAACATCCAATGCTTATAATCAACAGTTTGCTTGATGTCTTGCAAGTAATCGGTCAGTATATCCGGTTTATACAGTCCACTACCACCATCCACCTGCTTTAATAGCCATGTATATGGACTATGAGTGATAATATAATCAACTTTATTTTTAACAACAGCAAGTTTTGCAATTCCTTCATTCATTTCTTCGTTGGAAGGTAATTCTCTTTCCCACCATGAGACATGGTTAATACGAAACATTTTAGAATAATCTTTTCTCCATTTTTTTATTTTGAGATCGTCTTTCTCCAAAATTCCATCTGAAATATCATGGCTACTTGCGCCACCAAATGTAAAGAAATTCTTACCTTCAATATTAAAAACCTGTCCACGCATCAAGTGCATTACTGATGGTCTTATGTAATTGACGTTGCCACCGTGCCATTCTGAAATTGACAATGAGTCAAGAATATCATAGTTTTCATGATTTCCAGACACAAACAGTGTTGTAAAAGGTTTATCTTCGAGCCAATTTAGATTATATTTTTCTCTGTTGGAGTTGTCCCATATACCAAAATCACCACAGATAATCACATAATCATCCTTGGTCATCTCCTTTTGCTCTGGAAATGAATTAGAATTTAAACGGCTCATCCAATCTCCATGAGTATCTCCGGTTACATAAATTATAAATATCACCTACTTTCTCCCAATGCTACGAAATTTCACATTCATTATATATTAAATTTCCGGATCATCTGGCAATTCCTGCCACCAGAATTTACTAGTTACTCTATATCTTTTCCATCCAGACTCCACATATTTACAATCCTTACTTAGCCATCCAATAAATTTATGGAATATCTTTTCATCATGAGTTTCTTCATTAGTTGCCCATATTACAGGTATGTCCGCTTGTGGTAAATTTTTATCTTTACTTCTTAGATTTACTTTATTCCAATCCATATTTATCCCTCCCGTATTGAAACTGAACTTTTATTCATTATCTTGCTCATCTGTCTTATGATGAATAAAATAATCCTTGTAGTTTACTTTATTAATCATAACACTTACTTTTTTATTATTCTCGTTTACATATCTCAAAAATACCGAAGTAGTTTTCCAAATAAAATCAAGTGAGGTATTACTTTTCCAAACCCCTTTGAAGAGTTCTATATGTAAAACAGTCTTTGGTGGGATGTTTATAGGTAATACATCATCATAATATGCCATCGGATGGCTTGTTCGCCCAGTTGCTTCATCTTTGGGAACACTGCAATACAATACCTCTTTGTTTTTAGCAAATACAATTTCAACATTTCTCATTATCTTTGTTTCACCACTATCGTTATATAAATCGAGTGCTAATCTGTATGAATAACTTTCAGTCTGTTCGATGCTTGAACTAGGAACCATTGTTCCAATATGATTGTACTCGAATTTATCTTTCCAAGATGAAACATATATATTAAGTTTTCCTCGCTGTGACAGATTATTTAAAAACCAACCTAATACTGTACCTACAAGGGTGCCTATGATACCCAATAAAGCAATTTGCATTTCCACGCTCATACAAGCCCTCCTATCTAGTAAATCATCAACTCAATTCTTGTCCACAAATAATATATTTTTTGTCTTCAATAATCAGTTCTCCTACCATATTCTTACTTGATAAACTGATAATCGCATGATCAATAGCGGAAAAATATCTATTTATAATTTGAATTATTTCAGGGTCTGATTTGTCCCAATTGTCATCTAAGTCGCATTTTAAAGTTTCTAAAATCTCAATGCATTTTTTATTGTCCATAATTACTTATTCTCCTTTCCAAAAGAGATTTCTCTTTTATTAGCTATCTTCCTCAAAATAAACAATCTCATTTTCTTTTAGAGGAATCCAATCTTTTATATTTTCATAAACCATTTTAGTCATTCTTTCTTCGCTACTATCTAAACCAAAGTTTTTTTTGTTTTTATTTTCTCTTTTAACCACTCAATTATTTCAGTCAAACTGATTTCCGATAAGAGATTATATTCTTCATATATCCATTGTAAATCATCATGATCCTAATAAAAATCATGTAAAACAGGATAATAGTTATCTACTTCATCAATCGTTGCATCTTGAATTTCTTGCCACAAAGGTTCTTCTAAATTTCTTATCTTATTTTTGTCCACCTTAATCAGGTACATATCAAATCCCACAACATCACCTCCCACGAAACTATCCTTTCATTGTATCTTACCACTAATTCTCACATCTTTTCTACCAATTCAACGCAGATCCGATTGCGCAGATAATTAGAGCAAAAACAATGAGTCCCATCATCAGCAGCATACCCTGAATTAACTTTTTCTGTTTTAATTCTTCATTCAACCGTTTTTCTTCTTGTTTGATCTGATGTCGAGTTTTTCTATTAGGATTTTTAGCCCTATGCTCGAAACCTTTTTCAATAACCCCTTCAACATCTGCTTCTAAACTTGCTTCCTTATTCTTCAAGCTAAAATTTAATTTCATCTACCTTACCTCTTTACGTTTATTATTCTCCAACCACAAACAAAGATTTTATTCAATGCTTGTCTATCATATCAAATTTTCGTATCACTAATTCATAATTATCTGGAGAAAAGCTCACCTCATATTCCATATCTTCTAACTTCTTTTTACATGAATTTCTTTTTAAAGTTGATTTTATCGTGTATTCAGTCTGTCATCTATTTGGTATATAATACTTTCTTTAAGTTTTTGACTATCCGATTCTTTTCCTCTTAATAATTCTTCAATTTCACGGTGTATCAGGTTTGTTATGATTGTTTCTAAATATAATAAATTATTAATCTTACTATCCATATTCATATTATCCTCCTGAATAATTTTTAATTTGAAAACAGCATTTCATCCATATAATATTTCTTCTAAGTCCTCAACAATAATTTCTAATTGCCTTCTTACATCTTCGTTTTCTGTTTCAGTTATACTTATTTTATAATCTTGTATTTTATCCTCAATCTGTTGACAACACCACTCCGGATTATTTCTCTTTACTTTCATATAACATCACCTCAAGTCTTCTCTTGTTTTAATATCTCATCAACTTCTTTTACACTAATTCCCCATATGACAGCCACTTTCTTTTTATCTTGGCACTTTTCATATTCCTGAATAATGTCTTTATTAGTCCGCTCATATGGGATTGGTTCGTTCATAAATTTTTCCATCATTTCCTCCTATTAATCTGGCTTTTAACTGCTATTCATTATCATGAGTAATGTTTGATAAAATCCAAAATGTCTCATCACTATATTCATTCCACATATCAAACAATTCTCTCATTCTGTCAACACCCACATCTTCTTTCATCTTTTGAAGAAAATCATAAATCTGTTCTGTTTTCTTTATTCCTTCTTTGGTATATCTATCTTTTTTTAAAAATTTCCACACGCTATGCTCCCCATACAAAATAGTTTCCATATGTTAAATCCTCCTCTTCACTTGAAATCAATCTTTCTTCTTGTAATATTGCTCATACCAACGCTTATCTCTTGTATATTCTCCGTTTACGTTTGTTTCGTCTTCTTCCTGAAAAGAACATTTACCTTCATTTCATGTGTGAACCTCTCTTTTGAAGAATTGACAAGTATTAACATCCTCTTCTAATGTGCATTTCATGAAACCACCTCATCTTCTCTTCGATTAATTTCTTCAACACACCACCAATATATTTTCTCGGCAACTTCTAATTCTTTTCTATCTCTATCGGTGTACATTAACAATTCTGCCACTTCTCTATCGTCCATCTTTGCCATATCATCTTTATTAATTGTGTAGTCTAAAATTTTCTTCATGGTAAACCGGCTCCGTCCTTGCATTCTTTTTAATTCTCTTTCAATTTTATCACAAATCCATTCTCTATGAAACACACAATTCTTATGTTTACATATTTGCCAGTTTACCCAAAGACCTACTTGCCCCACTATCATATACAGACCTCATAACCTTATCAGACTTCCACCTTCCTTGCTCCTGTACGAACGTTGGATCATTCGTTTCTCTTTGTAATATAGTGGTATATTCATGTCTCATCATGTGTGGCGTTAATTTTCCACTAGAATAGGTTTTAAACATGTTTTGAATATTTTCCTCATTCATACGCTTTCCATTTTTGTTGAGAAAAATGGCTTTACTATCTACAATATCATCTAGTTCCATTCGATATTCTAACCACTCATTTAAAGCCGCTGTTGCATCTTTAGTGAGATATACTATATCTTTTCCATTATCTGAGTAATCATAGGTTCCTTTACTGATTACAAGAATATAGGGATGTTCTTCTTCTAAAAATAAATTATCAATATCTAATCCAGCTAATTCAGACTCTCTTAGTCCAGTTCCTCTCAACACTCTAAACACCATAATATTTCTTATCCTTATAAATTCATCTGGCTTTCTGAGTATTTTTTCAATCATCTCTTCAACATCTTCATGTAATGGCATTTTTTCCATCTTTCTTCTGTTTGTTTTTGCTGGCTTAAATTCTTCTGATTTGACCATATGGACAATATTATCGTCAAGATAGTGTTCTTCCTTTAAGTACTCCCAAAAACTTCCAAGCTGATTTTTTTGAGTGCTTAGTGTGTTGAGTGATATCTTTTTATCATATTTTAAATACTCAAAGTAGGAAATCATCTTTGCAGGTCTGATGTTTTTAATATCATCAGATACTATATCACTTAGCTTATCTCTTTTTATGAAATTATTTTCCATTAACCATTTAAGCATATTTTTAATAGTTGACCAATAATTAATCCTTGCAGCTCTACTTGCTATGCGTGGGAAAAAGTCCTGAATAAATTCTGGTACATTCTCTTCATCAAATTTTCGTTGTAACTTCTCAGCATTTTTTCTTTGTACTTCTTCTTTGTAGCACATAGTTTCACTTCCTTTCCAGAAATCATTTCTAGTAACTACTTTCTTTACAATGGGAAAGTATAAGACCATCGACATCGCATATACAGCATGTCAGAAATCAGCCGACAGCCTTTGACAGCTACCGACCGCATATGTAAAACGTGAATTATGTTATATGTATTATCCCTCTACATATTCCCATTCAGAAATAAAGTCGAAGGCTTCATTATAATAAACGGGATTTAGATCCTTATATGAGCTGCCACACTCAAAGCGAGATTTCAAACCGTTCCAAAGGTTAATAAAATAACTTTTTGCATTAGCTTTATACTCTCTGCTATGAGCGCCACCCAAAAGATGATTGATCCTGTCTTTAGCTGCTTTATAAAGTTTCTGCTGTTGCCTGGTAGAAAGTGTCATATTTTCTACAACTCTATCAAGTTTTTCGGTCTGTGTTTCTAACATACTTTCCATGTTATTAATCTGTACTTGCATAACCTCAATATGTCCCTCTAAACCAATTCTAGCGTTAAACGCAGACTTCTGTTCTTCTGTCTCATAAAATGCTTTATGAAGAACATCAGCAGCTTCTAGCTGGTATTCAAGTAGTTTTTGTACTGCCTTCGGATTCTTCTTCTGCATAGTAGGAGTTAGTGAAATTTTAGCAAGCCATAATGTGACAAACTTTTCGCTAATACATAACACCTTTTGAATTCCTCCATTTGTAGGGATATCCAAATTTGAGTACCCTTTGGATAATGCTAAATCGTTCTTAATATTATCTCTTTGCCTATCAGCTTGATGCTCTGTTAATCCAATATCAAGACAACACTTTCTAACTCCTAACCAAACTTGTCCTGTTTCATCTTTTACTCCTAATAATGAGTCTCCTTTAAACGGAACTTCTTTTACTTCATAATTTTTCTTCATAATAATATCATCCTTTCTTTTATCATCCGTCACACACTTCACAGCGAATTTACGGTATTACGCTTACGGTTTCACTTTGTTATTCTCCGTTTGTGGATGGATTTAATTGTCAATGTGCTCTGTTTTGGAAAATTTGACTTGAATTAGTCCTGAAAGTACGATAGAATGTAATCGACTTAGGGATTAAATCCAAGTTACGGTGTAGCGGTTTTCGTTCTTTGGTCGGAGTGAAACCGCTATTCTTTTTCCAATATTTTTTCTATTTGTAGACCAAATATATTTTGCAGATGTAAAGCAATTTTTAATGATGGATTTCTATTTCCATTTTCTATATTAGAATAAGCTGCCTTTGTAATACCAATAACATCTGCTACATATTGTTGAGTCCAATGATGTTGCAAACGAAGTTTCTTTAACTGGCTCATTTTGCTCTCCTTTCCAGTTTTTATATCTCGTTTGTATTCCATCTGAATACATTGTATTCTATTTGAATACTTTTGTCAAGAGGTGATAAAATGTTTTTTTTCTTTTTTCTTCCATCATTTTCCACTAGATTAAAAGAACTTCGTACATCTAAAGGATTAACGATGGAGCAATTAGCTAATGATTTAGGGGCTACGAGAGCAACAATCAGTAATTTTGAAAATGAACAGAAAAAGCCAAGTTTAGACATGGTAATAAAATTAGCTGATTATTTTCAAACGTCTATAGATTATTTAGTCGGACGTACTGACGATCCAACATTTCACCGTACAAAAAAGGACTGATTTCTCAGTCCTTTGAAACGATGATTTCACGGTCATGCATCGGTGTGAGCGTTAGCAATATGTACCATATCGCTCCATTTTGAAACCTTAACTTTTAAAATTTCATCGTCGTCTTTATTTGTCACGCACCCATGTAATTCAACACCATCAATTTCTATAATTGGGGTCTCATGTATAATATTTGCGTGTTTAGGCACAGATTTAAATTTAATACCACTCATTTTAAAATCCTCCTTGAATCTTAGATTTCACTAATCAATAGTTAAGTCCTCGCTTATTACATAAGTACCTTTCATATTGTAATCCTTCATATAATGGGTTGTCAATATCTCCATTCGGGTACAATCTTTTCCAATCTTTTTCTAGCTGAACAACAGATTTTAAAAGTTGTTCATTGTTATAATATGTTGCATTCATATAATTACATCCTATAAATCTCAAATTTCATCTATATTGTCAGTGCAGTAATCTCTTCCACTCTTTAATTTACAATAAATATTAACATATCTATCTCTTTCACTTCCCGCGTCACATTTCATCATACACTCTAAAAAATACTGTTCTGCTAACTCTCTCGTTTCCCAAACTTTCTCATTTTTATAGCAAACTGTTGTTACCATATTTTTGTTCCTTTCTTGATCAAACTATTATTTAGTGTATTCTACTATATAACTCATAAGTCCTAATAAAGCTTCGTCAATAAGACCATTCTTCACTATCGGTTCAAATCTATAAATATAACTATCTACATCTTCATACATAAACTCTAATTCAATTCTTTCCACTTCTTTCACCACGGGTGTTTTTATAATTAATTCAAAACAAGAAGATACATTGCCAAAAATCTTCTTATCTGATAATTGTAAATCAAACATATAGTTGTCCGTATTAAACGATTTTATTTTATTCCTAAGTTCTTCAAAAGATTCTTCATACTTCTCAATACTCATTTTTATAATCATATTCTAGCCTCCAACTGACATTTTATATTTCCTTATAGTTTGTCCTTTATTTTTACGAGCCACATGCTCCAATCAAACAATCATTTCATCTTTCAAATACTTCCACGTCATATAACATATAGCTTTTTTGTTTATACCCACTTACTGCGCTTCCATAGAATAAAGTTACCATATCTAATTCAACTTTAAATCCATTTATTGATACTACTTTATTTCCTTTAATTCTGGCATACACATATCAACATCCTCCTATCACATCATGAAATAATCCTTTTATTTGAAATCAACTGAACTTCCTAACAGTATATGTCCTATACACTTTGAAAAATCACCAGTCCATTCCATTATGTCAATATGTTTTATTGCAACCATCTCAATAACAATATCCATAATTAAAGGTGAGGTGGGGAAAATAATGCTATTTGCATCAAGTATTGTATTTAACCTTTGTGTTTGCAAAACATTGTTTACTTTTAACATTTCACCCCAAATATATTTTCGACTATATTCAGTAGATGCTCCACCAGTTACTAAAATAGGGAGTAATATATCTTTTTCATAGACACTCAGAGTTCCCATATAACAGTTTTCTTCAACAGTTAATTTAAAGTTGGTATTATCAAGCACATCAACCCCACAATCACCTTGTGCATCTATTATTGTCTGTCTCAAATTTTTCCGAGTGGCTTTTAGCACCTCCTCCGATTTACTAACTCTATTATTTTTAGTGTTTACTGTAAAATGATTCAATTCCATTTTTCTGTTTTCCTCGTCCCTTATTATTGTTTACCTTCGTCTAATATCTGTAATCCTTTTCTTCTATGGCTTTAAATGTAGTGCTATTGTCCAATATTGTAATAATTTCGTTCCGCTCTTTTCTATTAACTAGCCTACCACAGCCTATAACTTTGCTCAATACTTTTTTGAGAAACTCATCATCTTGCTTCATTATTTCATCTAATAAATTTGCTTGCATTTTCAGATGAAGTCTTTCATCGCCAGCGTAAATTTTATCTAATTCTTTACGCTCAACATGAACCTCTTCGTCATCGATATAAATTCGTACAAGATCCTTTCCGTCTGAAAATTTTGAGCTATATTCTTTTCCGTTCCAAGAACCTTGATACTCATCACCTAAGTAGTCTTTAATTTTTATTTTTCTCGCCATAATTATTCTCCCTTCAAACTATCCACTACGTCTTGTAACGTTTTATGAACACTGTCTACACCCCTATTTGCAGCATTATACAGTGTGTATTTATAACTATTTGAATATCTCGCATCTGGCACTCCTCTTTTGAGCGTAAGCGGATAACGAATATCTGAATAGTCATGCTCTTTGTTTTTCTGTTCAACTAACTTTTCTACTTTTTTATATGTCAACACTATTAATACACCTCCATATTATACTATTTTCCAATCACAAAAGCCACCAGATTTTTACTATCCAGTGGCTCTCTTATAATAATTCATATTCAACTTTCATTCCTTATTCAGATTTTCCGCCATACATCCAATTTGTTCCGCTTTCACTTCTGTCCGGACAACCGTTTTTATCTGCTTTCACATCATAACCACCATTAATATTTTTATTATCAATATCACGCTGATTCATACCATTATTTCTGTCAACGTTCATTTTATGATAGTCTGTCGTATATCCTGGCGGTGATACCCTATTGTCCGATTTCCATCTTGGCATTTTAATAAAAATATAAGTTCCTAAAATCAAAAATAATCCTATAAAAAATTCTGCTACTCCCATAATAAACTCCTCCTTATTTGTCTCTATATTTTCCGTTACGGGTATTTCTGTCAAGTTCCCTTTGTGACATCTCACCAAAACTGACTTTTGAGATATCCTGTCTGAATTTCGTCTGCGCTTCATGTGAACCACCATACGAACCCGGATCATACGGTGTTGTAGATACGTCTTTAAGTACTTGCCATGCTATCCAAGCTATTGCACCTATAATTATCAATCCTACCATTCCTATACCTCTTTCTGCCTACCATGTAGGTCTTTATCCACTATATTCTGTTATTGTTATTATACTATAATCTTGAAATATCTACCATTAGTTTTTAATGGTCAGCGACACAACCCAGTGCCGGTTGAAACCTATGTTTCATCTTTTCTTACCCACTAATGCTTAGTTTAACTAGCTATTTTTCGCGTAAAAAAACTACTAACTTAATATTTGTAGTTAGTAGTTGATATCTCAAGACTATTAAATTTACAAGGACTATACCAATTAACTTTTTGCCCATTTCATTAATTTTTTCCATGGGTCACCCATATCTATACCTTCTATTGCACAAAACACAATATAATAAACTAGAAATATAATTACGGCAGCAATCATTTTAATCATTACTTTCATTTCATTATCTCCTCCAAAGTTCCAATTTACTACTCATCAATACCTATATTGTACCACAATACCACTAACTATCAATATTAAGTTTTCAATGTTCAACACCTCATTAAAGACTAATTTATTTTAATTGAACTTTTTGTCCGCAATGCCAACAATACACAACATCGTTTTTAACTGTATGTTCTCTGCTTTCCCATACAGAATTAAATGTGCTGCAGGAGGGACATGTATAATTACCCTTGTAAATTTTCAAAGAGTTTTTTATTAATAAATTTTTTGCCCTTTTACAATCAATGCTTCTGCTGTCTGAATTACCGTAATATTCAATTAAACTACTCATCGTTTGTATTGCCAAATCATTTAAATCATTATCTGTCATATATTCTCCTTTTCGAAAGGCTAATTTAGGTGAGAAAGAACTTCTCTGTACGCTCTTACTTATCCATCCATTCTTGCCTTTTCGATTTCATCTGTGCATACTTCATAAGTAGCCTCCGCTACTCCCAATAGTGATTCTACAATCATTTTAATATTTTCCATATTTTCTCCTAACTTAAATCGTTAAATACATACGCTCCACATAAAAGGCATTTTTTATCAATATCTTCCGACATTCCACCACACGCATATAATCCACGGCAAAATACCCTGTTATCTTTCATACCCATTTCATGTGTAGTTGTATTTGCTTTTTTGCAATCATCATCAAGAGGTTTTCCTCTTAACTTTGTCCTGCTTGTTTTTGGGTATTCATTATTTACCATTTTTCACCTCTTTAAAGTTTAATTTAGTTCTACTGATAATATTTATCCAGACTAAATTCCGATTTCATCTTTTCAGAAAATCATTTTCTAACTGTTCTTCTATTTCATCATCAATACTACAGTTATAGCTACAATCTGGATTACAGCATACACACCTCAAATCAGAATAATAAACGCACATTCCTGTTGTATTAAGATTTTTTCTATATTGTTTTCCATTCTTTTCAACCACTTTGAAATCTTCTCTCATATTCTTACCTTTCAATTTAAAATCAGCATTCTGTTTATACCGTATATATTCTCTTTATGAATTGATTAAGATTTCTTGTTCCATCGGCATGACAAAAATCATCATGATATTCGTCACCCATATTTCTATCACCATACTTCGTCAGGAAAGATATGATGCTTAAATGTGCACTGTCTCCGTCTCCTTCTTGAGATTTATAGGCAACCATGTACGCCTCTGGATTATCATTTCTTAATCTTATTATATATTCCCTAACTTTCATAGTTTTCTCCTCTCTATATCAAACAAGTATTTTCAATGTGTTTTAACTTTTTTCTATAATTACAATACCTACCATAAGAAACGTGCATTTTATCTGTAATCATCTATGCAACTAACAGGTACGCCAAGTTGTGCTGCTAATTGCTTTTTTGCTGAATATAAACTATCTGCCTCTATATGATAAGTTCCCATTGTAATAGTACAAAATAATTTCCACTTCATCTCGTTATTCCTCCTCTATTGAAAGACATCATTCACCTTTTTTCGATTCTTCACAACTGTTACATTCAATACATCTTTCATGTAACAACTTGCGTTTTCTGATAATCAGCTCTTCATCATCAAGAATAGGTTCTTTGTAATTGATATACTGACAACATTCTTTAATGTCTGCTGGATTAACAGAATCATCATATATTTTTCCAGTATAGAATCCCATACGTTTCATATCGTTTTTCTCCAATCTATACCATAAGAAAGGTACATTTCATTATATATGTTACCAATTCAATGCTTTGTTATATTCATCTATTCTTTCTGACTCTGCCTTCTTCATCCACCATTCGTTATAATCTTTATCAATCATATTTTTAAATACTGTCAATTTATCCATTCCAAACCACGCCATCCAATCAGATATATCTTCTCCTATATCAATACACCAAAAAAAATCTTTTCCAATTTGATATTCATTCATCCTATTCTTTTTCGACCCTTCTAAATGTGCATGAAGAGTACAAAACTCTTTGAGATGGTAATGTTCTTTAATATATCTTTTTAATTCTTCTTCAATTGCTTCTGCATTTTCTTTCTTGCAAAAAATTACAAGGATTTTTCCTCTGTAGTCTTTTATATCATGGCAATAATAAAAAATATAATTTTCTCTATTTCCCATAATTCTACGATATGCTTTAGGAATTGCTCCCCACTCAAACTCTGATGAACCCATATAATCTAAATCAATAAGCCCATTTCTACCTGTAAGCCCTTCATAATCATTATTTAATTCTTTAAAACTCCCACGTTGTATTAGATAAAAATTCATATATTTCACCTATCCTTTTCCTTTCTAATTAGTCTTGAAATGTGAATTTCAAGTTAATATTTGGCTCTAAAATCATCATCAACTTCAATTCCAACATAATCAAACCATACATCATTAGGTTTATTTTTTCTGCTATTTTCTCTATCTGCTACTTGCTTAGCCTTTTCTTTAGTGCTAAATATTCCACCAAATAAGGAACCGTTTTTTCCGTTTGTGCGTTCATTTACTATATAAACCAACATATTATTATTTCCTCCAATCTTATATTGAAATGCGTTTTCCTGTTACTTTGAGAAGTACACCGTTCTCTAAAATCGGCTGATAACCTTTGAAAATTACCAGCCGCGTTTTTATTATTTTTCTACCTCCAATTACACGAGGTTAGCGAAAGAAATATAATTCCCTTCCGGTACATCCGTTTGTTTTTGACGGTAAGCGACTATTTTTCACTGAATAGCCGGCAATATGTATTATTTTGTTTCTGGCGATATCCTCATATCAATTAAAGATTCTTTTGCGCTTTTCCGTTTACAAATGCTAATTAAAAGAGCATAGTAGTTACGAATTAAATCTATTTCTCTCATGATAAATCCTCCTCCTGTTAATTTATGCTGTTTGCAATTTTTGTTTTGCTTCCTCTAAATATTCTTCAAATTCTGGTATACACTCATTTAATTCTCCGAAATCGCATCTCATTTTCGTATTATCCTTTTGTAACAAATAGTGTCCATGTTCTGGAATTACTTCTATTCCATTGATCATTATTCCTGTTATTCTCATAGCTGTTACCCCTTTCTGAATATAGTTACCTTTTGTTGCGTAAATACCAAGTACAAACCAATCAATATAGACATCATAAAAAATGTACCGTCATGTACTGTAAAGAGCGAAATTATGCCTATTACAAGCATCAATAAACCTAATAACTTCTGTTTAATATAATATGCTTTCGTTATTCTGCGCTGCCGTCTTACATCTTCTAACGTGGTGCATACTGAAAATGGTTGATAGATAACCTTCTTTCGTGCTAACATTTTAAATTCCTCCATTTTTGCAACATAAAAGGAAGGCTTTTACCTTCCTACTGTTATTCTCTGTTTAGTTTCTGATTTTCCATAAGTAGAACGATTTAATGTTATGTTTATCTTCCTACCATTTACTGAAATCTATTTTTGATTGAATATTAAATCATCATATTAGACATTGGGCAACCGAAACAACCGCCACACTTAGAAAGATTTTCTTCTTTCTTTTTACTGATATATTCGTTATCATTTGCCTGTTTTTCTGTAATGCATAAACTACATTCATTCATAGTTTTATCTTCTTCACTGTATATTTTTCCACTAAACATCCCTAATCTTTTCATTGCCTGCCTACTTTCCGACCGTTTAAGTCATTTTTGTTTATTAATGCTTCATTTCAAAACTCTTGACGCAAAATTCATAAGTGTCTGAAAGGTAATCTGCTATATCTTCTTCTGGTATGCATTCTGGGACATTTACTTCTGTCGGAAGGGATAAAACATCTTCACTGTCTGCATCCCAATCAATGTTTTTAATTTTCATTTTAATTTCCTCCAATCCTTATATGAAATTTTCCTTTTATCTGACATGGCTTAGTTCATAATTAGCAAAATACTCAACTGTTTTATCTGATAAAATTTCTTTAATTGTTTTAGTTTTTAAATCCATCACATATACAGAAGTACCACTAACTTTATTTGACTCTCTACAAGCTGCCACTATTCCATCAAATTCTCCGTAAACATTCATATCTTCGTCTACAACTCTAAATTCTTTCATATATTAACCCCTACTTTCTGCCCAAACAGGCTTGAAATTCGTCTTTCATTACATAATTGTATTTTTATTATCTTCATTCACTTTTACATATTCTCCAACATCACTTGAAGAAATATCATTGAAGTTATTATACATCGCATCTTCAAAGATATTATCTAATACGCTTTCTGCTGTATCTTCTTCTAGTGTAAATTCAATTTCCACCTTATATGTTCCTGCTTTAATAATATTCGTCATCTTATTTCCTCCAATCATTCAAAAACGAAGGACATTACCAGATTTTCCGGTTTATGTTCTCCGTTATAAAGTGTACATATTCCATTATCAAACTTCCATTCTGAAGCTTTACCATATTCTAACCAGGAACCCTTTCTTCCATTGGCTTGATTAATTCTGTTTTCTGGTTCGTCTGGTACAATGGAATATATTCCATTGGTCTGAATTACATTACCTTTACGCTTTTTCCCTATAAACTCCGATACTCTGTGATCTTTGATAATAAATATGTTACCGGCTGCAATTGCTTTCTTTAATTGTGATAAGTTTTTGATTTCCATTTTTGATTCCTCCATTTTATAATTCATTTCCGATTAGTTTTATAAGTTCATTTATCTTTTGATAAATAGTGTCCTTGTTAATCCTCTTTGCATCTTCAATATATTCCGTCAATCCTTCTGCAATTTCCAATACGTCACGCAAACAACATTCTTTACTTTCCAGATCTGAAAGATAACTGTCTGCATCAGTTTGTGCTCGTTCTTCTGCATATAATCTTTCTGCGTCTATATCCACTATTCTTGACGATATAAGGCTTGCAAGTTCATAGCTGCAATGTTCTTCAACTACTTCTACAATGTCTCTATTTGAGCCGATTAAGACGGTTTGACCGTTGTTTAATGCTATATTCTCCATATGTTTATACCTCCGCTACATTGTTTTACTATTCAAGAATTTCATTAGATCTTCTTTGGTCTTAAAATATCCATACGTTGTAATGTATACCAATTCTCCTTTACGACTTAGAACATAATCATCAATATAAAACCCTATACTATTCCTTTTTGTTATGGCCATGTGATAATAAAATTTGTTATTCTCATAAATAAAAGTAGGATTATTATTAATCTGGTACCATTTATTAATAATAATGTTATCTATTTTAGAAAACAACTTTTCAAACTGTTTTGTAGTTTCTGTTTCTGGATAATTCCATGTTTTACAGGCTGCCATATGTCTAACCCTCCATTCTAAATATAAAAAGGTAGCTGTTAGACTACCTTACTTGTTCTACTGATATAATTTTATACACGTCATGCCTATAACATTCTTTAAAATTATACCTTGCTTCCGCTTCTGAAGTTGCTTTAAAAAAATCATAACCGATACTTTTATTACTTCTTTCAAAAGTAATTTTATAATTTTTTAATGTGTAATTATCCATTGTGTTAATTCCTCCATTCTTCAAATAAAACTTACTTTTCAAGTGGTTTTTATATTCTCCATTAACAACTACTTTCTTTGAATAGGAAAATACAAGACTATTTCCATCACTCTACAGAGTGGAACAAATCAGCTTGTAACGTTTGACCACTACAAGCTGTATGTAAAACGTGAATTATGTCATTGTGTTATGCTTCTGTATATTCCCATTCAGAAATGAAGTCAAACGCTTCATTATAGTAAATAGGATTCAGATCCTTGTATCTGCCACACTCAAAACGAGATTTTAAGCTATTCCAAAGGTTAATAAAGTAGCTTTTGGCATTAGCTTTATAGTTCTTTGAATGTGCGCCACCCAACAGATAATTAATTCGGTCTTTTGCTGCCTTATATAATTTTTGTTGCTGTCTGGTTGAGAGTGTCATATTTTCAACTACTCTATCAAGCTTTTCCGTTTGTGTTTCTAACATGTTTTCCATGTTGTTAATCTGTACTTGTAAAATTTCAAGATGCCCTTCTAATCCCATTTTAGAATTTAAAGTAGTCTTCTGTTCCTCTGTCTCATAAAATGCTTTGTGAAGTATGTCAGCGGCTTCTAGTTGGTATTTCAGAAGTTTATTATATGCTTCCGGACTTTTTCGCTTAACAGTCGGAGTTAGTGAAATTTTAGCAAGCCATAAAGTCACAACCTTTTCATTTAGAAATAGTTGCTTTCTCTTTATCTCTCTATTTCCTTCTGTTTGAACTATTGCAAATTTGCAACAGTTGGATTTTAACGGCTCTTCCTCTTGAATATTTGTTATTTGCCTTTGTGCCTGTCCTTCTGATAAACCTATATCAAGACACACTTTCTTTACTGCCAGCCACACTTGCCCGCTTGCATCTTTTACACCTAATAAGGTGTTACCGTTGAACGGTATTTCTTTTACTTCTGTTTTCAAGCCAATCATTCCTTTCTATTTTTGGTTTTTGTTGCATCCTTCCGTTATAGTTCCTCTGGCTTTATTATCCGCTTTATTCGCTGTTCCAGGTCTTACAATCAACTTATACCCTTGTAGCATCACCTACATGTTATCTAGGGTAATTTCTGCGTATCCTTCACGGCTGCAACGTATGAAGTTATCAATGTGCCAACTTTGGAATAGTGAACGAATGTTCAGACTTGAAAAGAATGTAAAATACTTTTATACTCATATTTGCGATAGTGAGTAGAAATAACTTTTCAAGTGTTCTATTCCATTAGGGCGGTTAGCGTGTCAGCTTTCCGCTCTTTTTGTTATTCCGTTAAATGGTAACTTGTTACTTCACAAGTTGAATAGCTGGCGGATAACTGAATATCCCACGGCTTAACCGCCACCGCTAAAGAATTAATAAATTTGTACACAGTTACCGTTATTAGTAAAAATAAATGTTCCTTCGTAACCCATATCACGACCAAAAGCTTCAAAATCAAAATAGCTTTGTAAGTTTTCGGGAATACTATTCAATAACCCCGTTTCGTCTGCGTACTGTTCCGCAACGTCTGACATATCATTACAATTGTAGTAAACCGTACAATCGTCTTTTTGCTCCATTGCTTCATCAAATGTTAATCCGTTGCTTATACAAGCTTCTATTATTTCCCTTTCGTACTCGTCCAAACTTTCCAACTCATCGGCTAACTCGTTCAGCTCGTCTATACTGTCATACTCTCCGATTTTAAAGCCGTTTAGATCTGTTTCGTAGTCAGTTATAAAATACTCTTCGTATTCTTCATTAATTCCGATACGTTCCAAAACTGCTTCTTTTTCTTCCTCTGTCATTGGAAGGTTTACCCATTCGCCAACCAAATGACCTTCATTGTATTTTCCTAAATTTGTTATAAAAATCTTAATTGTTGAATTATCTCTATTTGTTGTAGTTGTCATATTATCCACCTTTTAACCTTTCTTACATAATCACTTAATAGTTGTTTTAATTACTGTTTCGTTATATTTATAATATCATAACCATTTTGGTATGTCAACACCTTTTAATAATATTTATTACTTTTTAGTTATATTTTAATGTAATAAAAAAGCACTATACGTATTTGTATAATGCTACTCTACTTTGTTACCATCTGGAAATTCAAAACATGAAATATATTTACAGCCTAAGCATTTAGCCATTTCTATATATTCATCTTGTGTAAATTTCCCAACCTTTAAACGTTTTGAAAAATTAGCTTGACTCATTCCCATTTTTGCCCCAAGTTCTGTTAAACTCATACCTGCAACGTCACAAGCAACTTTTATTTTTTGTTGTGTAGTTAATATATAGATCACCCTTTCTTATTCCGATAATGTAATTATTATAACTGAATATATGAAATTTTTCAAGCAATTTAAAAACTTACGAAATACCTCTTTCTTATGTTTTACTCAATATCAAACTTCTTTAACATTGTTTCCTTGTTCACTATGCCACGTTTCCATAAAGTTTCTATACAGATTTTTTCTTCTTTTCGTGCCGTTTTCGTTTCTTTAGTATGATTGATACATAGTAGGTATATAAGATCCATATTGTCCATTTTCTCAATGTCCGGTTTTTTCATTTTTGTTATCTCCTTTTCGCTTACATGAATAGTTTTAATGGGTCATTATTGTTTATAGCATCTCTAAATGTCGTCAGCGAGCCATATCAGTTTCCCTTTATGCCACCCAATTAAATAAGAATTTTATTGTTACAATGTTTGATTAAAACATTCTTTAATAGCTGCTATAATAGTATCTATATTGTCGGCATTATTAGGAATAGAGATTGTTTGATTTCCGATCGTGATTATTATTGCTATACCGTCATAAATTTCTTTAAATCGTGCGTTCTGTTCCTCTGTTATCTGTAAAGGTGAATTGTTTACCTCTTCCATAACTGAATGAATTTTATCGGCTGATTCATCACATACAGTATCATAAAATTTATTAATTCCTAATTCTGAGAAATCATATTTTTTCATAGCGTTTGGCGTCTCCTTCCTACTTATTAATTATTTTCAACACTTCGTCATATCTAACATTGTTAATATCATCATCAATATGTCCAATGTCTTTTAAAGTAAGCTGATAATAACCATCGTCATTAATTTTCATTTCAGCTATGTCAGCAATAGGAATTGAATTACTAATCGGCTGTTTGTTAATGTTCAGCCCAGTTAAAAATGAAAACGTTACAAGTGATATTAAGGCAATTGACTTAACTATTTTATTTTTCATTGTTTCATTCCTCCGTTTATTTTTTAGATTGTTCTGTCCAAACAATACCATGCTTACACAGTTCCATTTCTGCTTCCATCTGCGTAGGGTGATCCGTGATGGTTTTACCAACTTGTAAAATATATCTATTTTCGTTTCTCATTTCTGCCGTATCGCTAATAATGAGCATTGCAGTTTTATCGCTGTTCTTGTCCTTGTAATATATAAATTTTGACATTATTTAAACCTCCTAGTTTCTTGTATTTGATTCTATTTTATTTCTTATAGATACCCACAACAAAATGAATAATTAAGTTATGAATACCTATAAAGATAAAATTTAAACAATTTTTTCAATTTCTGTCACGTTGTCGTATTCGTCATAATCTGAAATATTATAAGCGTTTCCGTTATCGTCCATTACTTCTTCACCGTCTACAATGTAGGTATTTCCGTTTGTGTCTAGTAGTGTTCCTCTTCCTATATCTTCTACTTTTATTTTCATCTTATTGCCCTCCTAATCAATGTTAAGTTCGTGTTATTAATTAGAAAAGACTCTCATCTTTGACAAGTGAAAGTCTGTTTTGTTACTCAATCTTTAAATCATGAAACATTTCATTTGAATCTATTTCATAGTATTTGCATAAAGCAGTAAAAGATTTTATAACACATTGCCATTCCTTTTCGTTGATATGCTGTATCCATGGCTTCATACCCCTGCTTTGTAAATCAATATGAAATTTATTCTTGATTTGTTTGTATAGTTCATTCCAAGCCTGTCCAACTGGAATATTAGCAAAGGCTGCCATCTTTCTAACCGCAAAATTAATCCGGCTTCTGTCTTCCCATTCAAGAATGCCGTTTGCAAGTGCTTTGTTCGACTGTTCTAGTTTTTCGATGTGTCGATTTTTAAAGGCTATCAGATTACCAGTTGCTATTGTAATAGCGGTAATATCTCCGCTGACTTGTGCCATACCTAAAGCTAGAGCCAATGCTTGCTCCTCGTTAATATCTTGCGTTTTTGTTTCGTTGGATGTCTTTTCTTCTATATTAAGTAGCTGTGTACGCACTTCCTTTGCTATGGTGGAATCTTGTAATAACATTCCTACTCTTAGGATTGCTCTACGTGGTAAAAGTGTATTGCTTTTGTATGCAAATTTAATTCCTTCCGTTTCAAAATAGCCTTTGCCGTTAGTTAGGTTCAGGTTGAACCCTACTAAAAAATCTTTCGTTTGATTACCTGAATAATTGACTGTTCCATCTTCTTCTAGTTCATCGCGATTTCTTTTTGTGATTGATTTAATTGCTTCTTCCCCTACCTCATAATATTCAGCAACCTGGCGTATAGTTGCTTTGTCTGTGTTTGGAATTAAAAGTAATTCTTTTACTTTTTCTAACACCTCGACTTTATTTGCCATCTGCTCTCTTAATTCTTTGTTTTCTAGTAAATCATTTTCATTAATTTTTGATAGTCTCATTTTTTATCATCCTTTCCATAATTAAAAAGTTTTGTTCACATTTATTAATTCTCTGTTTTATTACTTACTAATACAAGCGATGTATGGCTTTTCATTTCTTAACTGTTACTTTGAAAGCGTTTACTATGTCCCGTTTGGCGGTGGTTCGTGATACTTTAAAAGCCGTTATACTCATGATCCTTTTTATCACTTGCATTGTGTAAATAATAAATTTTGTAGATATAAAAAGACTACCTATATAATAAGGAAGTCTGTAAGTTTTTTTGTTTTCGTTATGTTTTTCTATGCCGTATTATATGCAAGCCTATTTCATTCTTAACCAGTAACTTTTATTGTTTGTGGTATTAGGCTCTGCCGTAACGGCTTCTATATATTCTATCAAGTGTCTACTTTTACAGGATTGACTAACAGTGTCTAGCTTGTGACCCTCTGACAATCACACTAGAATATATTCAAGCTATAACCCTTTTCGCTTCACTTCTTCCCTTATAGAATAGGAAAGTTACGATATAGATATCCTTGTCATTTTCATAGTAAGGATATTGAATTGTGTCTATCTCATAACTTTTGAAGATTAACGACTGGCTGCCTAGATCATTGTCAATCGGTTGTAAAACTTTGTTACATTTTAATTCTCTGTTTGGGAATTGATTTTCTGAATTGAAAATCTTTTTGAAATGTGTTATACTCTACTTGTTGAAGGTTGAGTATTGTAATTTGTTTTACACATTTCAGTATTCCCGAAAAGTCTGGTAGTTGTCGCTACTGGACTTTTTTGTTACCCTAATAATCGGTTAAGGATTTGCACCTATTCAGTGTCGTAATTGCCTACTGTCTACTTTATTTGATTATTAGAGCGATTGGAAAGTTAGGTTATGAACCTTTGAGAACAGCTCATGATCCGCTGTTTCCTTTCCTTTAACTTAATATAATTATATCATGTTTCGAAGTAACTGTCAACTTATTTTATTACTTTTTATCAACTTTCTTTATTACAGTTTCTGTCTCTTGATTTAACAAAGAAAGTATTTTATTTGCATCGTCTAAAGAAAAAGACTCTTTTTCATTTATCATTTTATAGAATGCTTGTCTACTTATACCAAGCTTATCGGCTATGAATGTCTTTTTAATTCCTGATTCTTCAATAGCTTTGTTCACCGCTTGTTGTAGTTCGTGATTAGTTTTTATATTCATATTGTTATTACCTCCTATTGTCCTTAATACATTTATTATACTGCAATGATTATATCATAGTTATAGACAATTTAGAAAGTGTAATTGACAAGGTGCGAATGATGTTGATATAATTGTTGTTAGGAAGATCGCAAGGACTTACGCTTATAGCTGCCTTGTGAATGGTGTTAGCTAGCTTATGTAATCATAGTATTCGCTATCGCTTGCAAACTGCATTAACTCGCCGTTAATCATTGCTAGAAAGCAATTACTACGATATCCAATCGGATACGTCATGCTTACACCTCCTATGTAATTATTAGATAAAGGCTTGACCTACTGTGAATAGGTTAGGCTTTTATTTTGTGATTGGAATTGTGTGATTGCCTTACCTTTATCTTGATATAATTATAGCATAGGTATACCAATATATCAATAGGTAAACCAATGTTTTTTATTAAATAGCATTGTTCACAATAAGTAATACCGTATAGGTATACCAATTTATATAATATGTACAATTTCAATTGATAGGTTTACCAATTCATGATATTATGTTATAATGAAAAACTTTATATTATATGGAGGGTTTAAAATGGCAATGACTGAAGCACAAAGAGAAGCAGACAGAAGATATAGAGAGAAATATAAACCTATCGTTGTAAGTGCAGCTTATAAGAAAGAAGATTTAGAAGAAGGTAAAAGAGTTAAGGCATATTTAGATCAGACCGGACAAAGTGTAAACAGCTATATCAAAGCATTAATTAAGGCTGATTTAGATAGTAAGGGTTTTATAATATGATGATTGAGGTATAATAATACAATGATTTATGATGGTAATTCAGATAAAGTTATAGATTTGATTAAGCACAAAATGATTGATACAAGAAAGAAACAAAAAGATATTGTAGAATATACAGGATTGAATAAAGGCACTGTTAGTAATTTCTTGAAATATAAAAGTACCAATCCTACTATAGATACTTTAAAAATGTATTGCGATGCGATCGGCTGTGACCTGGTGATTGATATCGTAGAGCGAGATAAGGTACAAGAATAATATAACTACAATATAAACTGTAAATAGAGATTATGTATGTAGAAATAAGTTTACCGGAATTATAGAATGATTGGTGATTGATTGGCGACTGATCAAGAATGATGTTATTAATGATATTGCTAAAAGCGTTGATATATTGTTTGGTATCTTTTAGATAGTACGTATATATTTTATAGTTACTTTATATTATATAGTTTATATTATTTTTATATTTACTATTCGAAATATAGTTGATATATTTTCGATATTAATCTAATTGATAAGATGATAATCGAACTATTGTTATTATCATATTGATAATATCATAACGGTAAAACAACTGCTGCTAGTCACTGATCATATGTTCTTTTATTAGCAAAACATACCGTAATAGTGTAGTATTATGGTATGTTTTATGCATAGGGGGTACGTTTACATATTAAAATAAAGTTTCCACCGGCGAAAAGCCCCTATCAGTTCAACTCACACATTACCACTAAAATTGCACTTCGAATACAAACAATTAACCCAAATTGCTCAAATTCACTTCGACTAACACTTCGAACAAATCTCTCAACCACAAGCAAAACTAAATTTTCTGATAATTGTTTTCACATCAAAATAACCACTTAAATTACCTCAAACCCTTGATTTTACTACTCTCCGTCGAACAATACTCAAAATCTCATTTTACCACTCTTATAGTCTAGATTTTTCCACTAATATTTTCACTTAAAAATCACGCAAATCTACTGATATTAATACTTTTACACCACTCAAAAATTTTTAAACAACCCTTCTACCGAACTCTCCTTTTTAATTTATAATTATATAGTAAATTTACATAGCAATTCCTTGCATCTTTCACAGCCATCTAAACAATATCATCTAAATATCTCACCAAAACTCAACTATTTCTTACCGAGAAATAAGGCAAAAATGATACGTTTTAGCACCAAATTTCAATAAAACTAAATCACATGACCAATTTATCATTTTATAAATAAAAATCGAAATTTATCTTGTGAGCATTAAATTTTATGAAGAAGAATATCAATGTAACAAAATATATTGTTACTTAATCACATTTATAAATAGATGGGAATAATCTCATCTATTTTTTATTGCTTACAAAAAACCACTCTCACAACTCAAATTTCAAATTTACTCTTCTACCCTATCTGATTATCGCCAAGACTATTTAAAACGAAATTTACTCTTAGAAGTACCCAAAAAGTTAAGCAATCGCATATAAAGAATTTTATATATCTACTAATTTAATTTCAAAAAACAAATGGATTAGATTTTACATTAAATAGAAAATTTCACTACACACAACCATAACAAAATTATTGTTAATATTTTTCCAAGTTTTGAATTTCAAGTAGAGAATTATATCTTACACCACTATCCCTATTATTACTGACAATATTTTATCGTCATTTTTACAAATAATCGCATCACAAACGGAGAAATAAATATTGGAAACAAAATCACAAATTTTCAATATGCAAAGGAGAGATTTATTTTATGAGCAATTTAAAACTTATTACAACTGAAAAATTTGGAGAGATGGAATGTGACTTCTATCGCAATAGAAACGACGAGATATTCGGATATCTAAATTAGAAGAATCTCAATCTCTTCAACAAACAGCATTAACAGAACCTATATATAGAAAACCTTATAATCCATGGTTTAGAAAAATGTCTCCAAAATATACGCTGCTAGAAGAACATTTCAATATTAACAAAGGTTCCTTATACAGAAATATCTTAAACGAATTAGAGAATTTATATGATATGGATACCCAACAGAGAAGGAAATGTTCAAACCAAATAAGGAGAATAGCCAATATGGAATTTTACAAGAAAAAGAATTAGAAATTGAATAGAGAATAAAACCATGTACCCATTTACCGTCACAAAAACCAAATCAATAGAGACCCTATATAATCTTAGTATTTGAATTACTTAGTAGTTGAATTAGTGTGCACGAAACGTACCAGATTGGCACGTTTTTTGCACCACGTCTATAGGATAGAAAGTTCATTTTGGCACGTTTTTTGCACCCTGATAAAAAATATCCTTGAATTTTCAAGGAGAAAGGAGATTTTATCCCATAAAAGAAGAAAAATACGATTTACAATTATTTATTCCTGAAAAAATTTATAATTCACAAACTTACTCTACTTATGCCATTGCTACTTATTGTGCAATAAAGGCTTTGTGTAACTCATCCATAAACCATCATTGTTTAACACCCTATCAAATTACATACTATCTCACTATGGATAAAAAGCCGACAAAACGAATGATTAAATACATTAAAACCGGGCTTGATGAATTAATTGAGAACAGAGTGGTTATTCATGAAGGCTCATATCAGACTTGTTATTTTCTAAATTGCGATAGTATTTGGTTTGACACTGAAAAAGAAAGATTCACCATTATAAGCTTTAATGAAGTTCAGATTATATTTAAAGCAAAAAATGTAAATTGTTTTTTATTATTAAAGTTCTGTGTATTTTTAATTGGAACCATTAGTGCTTCTATTGAAGTATATCTGGACGCACATCAAAGTAAAACAAGAGTAGTCGGTAATTTAACAATTGACTTTATCGCCGAGAAATCAGGTATATCTATTAGAACTGTAATTGAATATACGAAAATATTAGAGGAACTTGGATTACTATATGTTAATCGCCAAAATGATTTTGTTATTGATGACAAAAATAATATTAAGCAGCTATCAAATGTATACGGAAGGCCATGTGACAAAGAGTATATAGACATTTTCGCATCCAATCAGCAAAAATATAAATCTTCATATAGATATATTCAAAAAAATATCAATACGGTTAATAACAATCGTAGATTTGCCCAAATGTTTAACCAATTAAAAAAGTCAAATGAAAATAATGAAAAAAACAAATATTCAAATGGAGAAATACAAGATATATACAACTATGTCGTTTCTGAAAATAAAAAATATGAGTTGTTATATGAAAAAAATAAATATGAAGAATATTTGGAAAAAATACGAGACACCGATATTTTTAACAAATATGATTTTATTAGAAAGGAAACGAAATAACCAAATCAAATTAGAAGAAAGAAAAATCAAGATAAGTGAGTTTATGAAAATTAAACGGAGAATTAATATACAACACCACTACCCTACCACATCAACAAACAATCGTCAAACAACTATTAACCAGAATTGGCAATCACAAAAGGAGAAGTCAATGAATAACAAATTTATTTGGAAACAGAAAAGGAGAAACAAAGCAATATATGACAATAAAAACTACGTCTTGCACAGATTTAGGAAATCATAATACCACCGGTCACAACACTAAAACTAGCACTACCATTTATTCAGGTGAAATAAACATTGAAGATTTTAACACTAGTTTCCCAAACAAAAAGAGAATTAGTAATCAGATAGATGCTAACAAGTTAGAAAATCTATTACAAGAAAAGAAAAAACACAAAGATGAGGAGAATAAATACATGCATATGACACTTGAAGAATTAAGGGAAATGAAAATTGTATCTAATACAAATGGCAGACCACTACCAAATTTAACAGATGAAAAGTGGCAAAAGGAATTTAATGTTAGAAAACTATTTATGAGTCCGTATGGTAAGGATGTAAAAAAACTTGGAAATAAGTATTCAAAAGAATCTGGAAAATGGAACGAAGAAACACAAGGTGAATATAATGGATGTACAAACTGGCAGGAATATTGTTCATATATAAATGATATTTTGAGTTGTATTCGCTCTGGTCAAAGGGATTATTGTTATTACATATATCAGATTATGGATCTTGCTAAATTTCATTTTAATAACAGAGAATTAAAAACAAAATACTGTGATGGATATTGGGAAGTATGGTTAAGTTAAATAAATAATAAAAATTGAAAAATGGAGGAATTAAAATGTTGAGATATAAAATAATAGCAGCTAATACTATAGAGGTAGATTTAATGAACGACTATTCAATCGTTGCAATGATTGAATTCAAAAGGGAAACTGAAAAATACAACGCCACCATGTATTTAAAAAGAAATGATGTATCCATGCTTGATTTAATCGGAAAACAGGCAAATGTTGAATTTGCATCTGAGAGAAACCAAATCAAATTGGAAGTTACTAGATATATTACCACTCTCCTAACGGACGGATTCTTTAAATATTACATAGATAGATATGAGTATATGATGAAATGCTTTGATAGAGGAAATGAGCTATTTGAGCAGGAAAGATTTAGATTGCATACGGAAAGTCAGGTTGGTGAAAATGTGTAGTATTTGCTTATTCGATCCTTGTAATTGCCACTGTCCCAACTATATATCACCAAAATATGACTACCACTGCTCTATTTGCGGACAAGGTATTATAAATGGTGAAGAATTTTTAGAGAACATAGATGGTGACATTATTCATTATGAGTGCATACGTGGAATTAGACAGTTACTGGATTGGCTTGGACACGAAATAAAAACAGAGGATTTGAATTTAATAGATTGAAAGGTCTGATATCATTTTTTCAGACACCAGACCCTACACAATATATACATAAACTCAATCCCAATAAGGTTACTCTTTATGTATTAACAAGAGTCTTAAAATTCGCTTCGTTATCTTCTTGTTGGCGCAAGTGATAAATTTCTTTGTATTCTTTGAGAGAGAATTACAAATGAGAAGCAGAATTGATATTGATTGCAACATGGTGATGGATATTATTGCAACAATTAAAATATTACTCAACTATGAACCTCCTTTATTGGTTGAATTTACTTCTGCTATTGCCACATAGCATTGTAAGTATTGTAGCACATTGAGGATTGAAAAAGAATAATGAATTAGAAATTTCAATCGGTTTGTGGATCGTTTGGAGAATTAATAAGTAGAAATGAAAAGGAGGGTTAAATCATAAAAGATATTTTATTTGAAACAAGAGATTTACCACAACTAATAGTTGCCCTGGATTCTGCCGATGAGTCGGCAAATTACATTCATATTGACGATGCAAAAGATTGTATAGAATACTATTGTCCGTGTTGCAAGGGGATTATTAAACCAAGAGCCTACAAGAAGGATATTAATTATCAAGTACAACCACACTTCTATCATGAAACGGGTGGCTGCAATGAGGAAACATTCGTTCACTATATTTGTAAAACTTGGCTATTTGAAAAGGGCTGCAAATTTATAGTGAATAACACTGAATATGAAGTTGAAGATGTATCGACTGAAAAAACTTTACATACTTCATTTGGAGATTATCGCCCAGATATTATCGTAACTACTGTTTCTGGTAAAATATTTTATTTTGAGATCAGGACAACGAATAGAAAAACGGAGCAATATATTCCTAAATGGGACGAATTAGGGAATGATGTTGTTGAGGTAGATACTAGATATTTTATTAATCAAAAATGCAAGAACGATATTTCAGTATTTAATTTAATTTATTCTGATGGAGATTGTTTTATTAAAACCTATACGAGAAATGATTACGACAGTACTATCGCGTTGAGAAAAATTGAATGGAAGCGTCAGGATAAGTTGAATTACAAGATCCAATGGGAACGACTGGATTGGTTCTGGAATGCAATACAGAAATATAAAAATGGAGAAAATACAGATGAAAATGTTTTAGCGTATTTTGATAAGTTAGACTATTCAGATAAACTATGGTGCTATTATTCAATTAAGAAAAAATCATGTATTGATTTAAAGGAACTTTTTAAAAATAATATTAATCATTATTTTTTTGATATGTTAGATTCATTTAAGGACAAAAAAATTGTATATGCATTAAAACAAGTCTCTCCTAAGATATATGAGATTCAGTTCAGAACAGAATTTTTATATATGGATTATACATTGTTTGAGGAAGAAATTATAAAGGTAAAAATTCAAAAAGGAGATATTCTTTCTTTGGATTATGAAGGAGATGTTAAGAAAGGATTCTCTCGACTCCAAGAACGTGTTAAACAATGCGAAAATTTGCTCAAACGAATAACACATATTTCTACATTATCCTATGTCAAAAGCATTGTTCCGTATAGTCATTGGGCTTCACAGCAATATAATTTTCACATGTTATATTTTGATGTCGAATTTGAAGATAATATACATAGCGGAAAAATAAAAGAATTAATTGGAGAAATAAGAATCATTTCAACACAGCTGTCTGAAAGTTTTATCAAAGAAAAATATGAAGAATATAAACGTGGAAAATTAGTTGATTTAGAAAATGAACTAATTAAAGCAGCATTGATGAATAATCAACTATATCAAAATGTTGTTTTTGAACTAACAGAGATGTGTAATCAAAATGATTATTTAAAAATAAGAGTTTCTGATGATTATAGACGTATTACTTTATTAAATGGGTGTACTTTAGTTTCTGAGTATGAGTATAGTAATCAAGATGTGTTTGGAAATTTTGAAAAAAATATAAGAGAAATGTTTGTAAAATGCATAGAAAAACAAAATAAGCAGCATATAAAGATTTCAAAGTATATAGACTTAGTAAATTCTTGTAAAAACAAAATGTGGAAAATTACAAATTTTGACGGAAATTTTATTATGCTTTGTTTAATAGAACCAAATACTAATAAAGAACTTAAATTTAAATATATCTCACTATGTAATTCAAGTGATATAAAGCAAGATATTTTTGATAATATGAAATCCTTATTAGAATACACAGAGAATAATTATGGAATAAGATTTATGGAGGCTTGTTAATGAGAAATTCCATCTATATACCTTCAGTTGATGCCAAAGATTTATATTTGGCAAACAATTTCAAAGAAGAAGAAAAAAATAAAATTGGTTACAGACTTGTGACAAAATCAGGAAATATTAATTATAACAGATTTGTAAACTCTTTAGACTATAGCCTTGATAGCGAAAAAATTAGAGAGATTGTAAAGTCTATCTATTCCAAAAACATGAAGTTTACATTTTCCCATAATGGAAAAGAGTACAGTGATAAAATCATAAATGTAACCTTCAAATATACTAGTCGGGATTTTAATAAAGTAAAAAAGAATACCTATGTAATGGACGGATATTCTTTAGAAGAATTATGTTTTAAAGATAACGTTGCTCAGGATTCTGGTGTTATAGTTGGGATAATTACTTCTATTCCAACGCAAAACATGACTTCGTTAGAATTACCAAGTGGTTTTGTTTTTGTTGAGGATAAATTCGGAAATTTAGTGTACGATAGCAAAAATGTAGGAGTTGTTCTTTCTAAAAAGGAATTACGAGATTATCTTTATGAAAAAGGTTTTAATTGCAATGGATATCACTACATAAGGCTTAAAAGAACGTCTGGTTCGTCAAGGGTTGGCAAATGCTTATTTGTCGAGGAAAGCCTGTATCCAGAAATTCATTTATGGGAAATGTGTGGATTAGACATATCAGAGGGGGATGCAGTAGATTTAGCGGCTTTGGAATCGTATATCTCTCTTCCAACTAGTAGTGCTATTGATATTCTTACCATTGACCCAAAGAGTATTCTAATCATACCAGACCATGATAGTACTTTTGTGGAAAATTCTGTAGTTGTCGGAATGGATGAAAATAAAAGAATTACAGTTAAAGAAGATGATGTAGAAGTGTCAAATTCAATTTTCGATGGACAATCTCTAATTGATATAAGCATAATGGGTGATTATAAAGAATATGGTATGGTTCTTCTAAGGAATAGATTTTTCAAATCCTGTTGTTTTAATACAAATATTCAAACGTGGTTTTCTGATAACAACATTACTCAAATTTCACAACTACACCCAGAATCTATTACATTGACTGACAAAATTGAAGATATAAAATTGATTACAACCCCAAATAGCATTAAGTACGCCAAATTTGCTCCTATTATGCAGTGGTTAAAAAATATAAACTCTACTTTCAGTGTCGTAAAACATGAAAAAAAGACTCATTTTTTTGGAGGTAGGATGGTTCAGTGCCACTATCAGTTATTGAATACTTTACAATTGTCAAGGAAAGACGTTCATACTTTATTACAACCATCTTTGGATTATGTGAATTTATTAAATACTGATACAGATGTATTAAAATATCATGTAAAATGTTCATTACTTGATAATATAGATGAAAGTCTTTCAAATGTATTCAAAGATAAAAATGATATTGTTTACACTATGATGAATCTATCAGATGAATTTTATAAAACAAAATATTTTTATGACTTTAAAAGGGAAGCCTGTAAGGCATATTTAAAAAATATGAAAAGAGGACACGTTTTAATTGATGGAAATTATTCAGTCTTATTTGGCAATCCCTATGAAATGTTGCTCCATAGTATAGGATTGTTTAATGGACACTCTTCTATTCCGTGTGGAAATATACATACAACCAGATACCCATTTGGGGAAAAAGTGTTAGGTTGTCGAAGTCCTCATATATCAACTTCAAACCTTCTTGTTTCAACAAATATTAAACACGATATGATTGATAAGTATTTTAACTTGACTGATGAAATCGTGTGTTTAAATGCTATTGGAGAGAATATTCTGGAAAGACTTTCTGGTGCTGACTACGACTCAGATCAGATGATAGTGACAAACAATTCAATTCTTATAAATGCTGCTTTAAAAAACTATGATGTATTTAAAGTCCCAGCTAATAGAGTCCCTGCTAATAAGGTTAAAAGAATATACACGGCAAAAGAAAAATCTGATTTGGATTATAAAACCAGTGAAAATAAGATTGGCGAAATCGTGAATCTATCACAGGAATTAAATACTTTGATGTGGGATTATATTAATAAGTCTGGAAAAACATTAAATTCATGCTACGATGAGATCAAAGAATTATATCATGATATTTGTATATTAAATGTTTTAAGCTGTATCGAGATTGATAAGGCAAAAAAAGAGTTTGACATTTCATCTGGTAAAGAAATAAGAGAAATTAAAGAGAAGTGGAAAAAGACAACATTTAGTAATAAGACAATTAAGCCGGCTTTTCTTGGATTTATAGCTCAAACAAAGGGTTATAGAGACTCACAAAGAAAAAAATATAACTATCATGAAACAACCATGGATTATTTGCTAAGAGAAATAAATCAATATCGTTCAAAAAAAACTGATGCTAATGATTTTATTCCTCTCTCGCACTGTTTTAGATTTGCAGAATTTAATCAGAACTCAGTGAATAAAAAACAGCTAAGCAAAATTGTGAAAATGTGTGAAACTACAATGTCGTCAATTAATGCAGTTTGGTCGAAAGATTATTATGAAGTAAGCGAAAAATATTTATTAACGTCTCAATATAAAGATGATTTGGTATTTAATATTCAAAACATAAAAATTAACGTACATACTATGTTTTCGTTGGTGGAATATGTTGATATGAAAAAATACTCTCATATTTCCAAATTATTATTTTTTGCTTTGTTTAATTATGAAAATGAAGCAGTTTTAGAATTAATGAAAAAACTTAATCCATCTGATACATATATTGATGAAAGTTACGATGGGGATTTAAAACTATATGACATAAAATTCAAGAGATACGGAGGAAGTTTGATTGACAAAAAATGAATTTATCAAGGAAGTTGCAAAGAGAGGAAGATTTTCTAACTATGCTGTGGAGGAGATGTATAATGTTTCTTCTAACCTAATTATTGAAAGTTTAATTAATGGAGAAAGTGTTGACGTGCCCGGACTAGGTGTTTATAAAACGAAATCAAGAAAAGAAACTACGTACAAAAATTTATTTGGCGTGAAAGAAAAAACAATAGCAGGCGTTATATATCCCTCTTTTTCCATATCGAATACTATAAAAACCAGAGTTAAAAATACATATAAACATTAAATAGTTACTGAAAAGTTACTTTTTGAGAAAACCGACCCATCTAAAAAATATGGGATACTTCCATATGCTATACGGGTAACTCCCGTGATTTTTCCTCTTTTAAAAATAAGGGAACCATAGGAAGAGAATATAAAAGTGATTAATAATAATCTTATTTCCTTTCAAGCCGATGGCAACATTACCGTTCTGGTAGTGTTGTCATTGGTATTTTTATGGGCATTGGCTCAGTTTGGCAGAGCACCTGATTTGGGATCAGGATGTCGAGTGTTCAAATCACTCATGCCCAATTACCGTATTTTACGGAATACAAAACAAGAAAGAAGGTTTTTTCATAATTCAGATTACAAAATCAGAAAGTGTTGAGTTACAGAAGTTAGGTTATTCGTTTGGAAATGAAGGTGATCTACATCATACTTACACCAGATACAAAAAGTATTATTTTACCGAATCCAGAAAAGGTATGATTGATCTAAATAAGATTCGAAAATCAAATATTGTTAAACAGGTAATGTAAATTAATTTGGAGAGTAGACACTACTCTTCTATTTTTATGCTCAAATTTAGTAATGAAAAGGAGATTTTATAATATGGCAAAGAATGCAATTGTACATAAAGTAACAACTACCGAAGAAATTAAGTTATCAGGTATCGTATCCGAAGATGGATTAACAATGGATTTAGACGGAGAAATTAAACACCTTGCTGATTTTTACAAGAAATTTGCAGGCAAGCACATTGATGTTTCCATGAAAGAAAAGACGGAAGAAGAAATTGCGGATACTTCTGATTTATCAAATGAGTAAGGGCGGTGTGACTTATCGGAATTGACTTAAAAAGATTAGAGAATGAATCAGATGAAGAATTAATATATAGAATTTGTTCTAATAAAGAAGTTATAGGATCTTGGCAAGAAGTTGCTAATATTTTAAATAATCTTTTAAACACAGTATTTACAGAATCGAAATTCAGGAAGCAGTATCAAGCTTTTGAAAAAATGCTTAATGCAAACAAAACCAAATTTATAGAGTCAGATAATCAATTAAAAGAATTTGAAATTCAAAGGCGAAATTTGGAACGGGAAAAAATTAAGTTCAGAGATGAAAGAAATGCATGGCAAAAGCAAAATTATATTGATGCTAGAGTTGAACAAAAACTAGATAAACTCGAAGATGAATTGCTTTCTTTAGGTAATGCAAATTTTGAAACTCACGAAAAAGTAACTATCGACTCAGACAATGACATTTTAATTATTTTGAGTGATTTACATATTGGACAAACATTTTCCTCTTTTTTTGGAGAATATAATTCTGACGTAGCTAAAAGAAGGTTAAATCAGTTATTGAACGAAGTTATTGCAATTCAAAAACTGCACAATTCTGAAAAATGCTATGTTTCTTGCCAAGGTGACCTTATTTCAGGAAATATTCATAAGTCAATACAAGTCACAAATAGAGAAAATGTAATTGAGCAGATAAAAATAGCGACAGAATTAATATCATCTTTTTGTTATGAATTAACAAAATGTTTTCAGACAGTATTCATGTCCAATGTTAGCGGCAATCACTCTCGTATGGACAGAAAAGACGATTCTATTCACGACGAGAGACTTGATGATGTGATTAGTTGGGGCGTGGAATTATCATTGAAACATATTGAAAATTTTCATGTGCTTAAGAGAAATTTAGATACTGGTATATCTGACATATCCATTCGAGGAAAAACATATATCGGGGTACATGGTGACTACGATGCTTTTAGTAAATCTGGAGTTTCAAGTCTATGTATGAGTTTAGGTTTTTTACCTTACGCAATCACATTTGGACATATGCACACTTGCTCTGTTGATGAAACAAACAGTGTAAAAATGATTCGTGGTGGCTCTTTGGCTGGATGTGGTGACTCTTATACCATCGAGAAACGTTTAACGGGCAAACCTAGTCAAATGGTTTGTATTTGTACTAATAAAGGTGTAAGGGCTTATTGTCCGATAGAACTACATTAGATTAACAACAATAAGTCAATCACAAGTAGATTGGCTATTATTATGCGAAAAATGGATTATAGTAGCGTTGACCAAACCTGAGTCCATGAGCCTTCTGATTACGGCAATGCATAATTACGTAATATGGCAGTTAGGATTAGCCGAAAAGAAAATTCCTACTAAATAATGTGGACAATTCAGCAATGACACAAGAAAAAACTATTGCTGCAAAGTACAGATGTTGTAGGCGTCGTGTGCTTATCTATGAAGAATGGTTTGTACTACTCTTCTATTTTATTAAAAAAATAAATTAAAGAATTTAAGGAGATTTAAAATATATGGTAAAGAACGAATTATTAAAAGCAGTATCAGAAAAGGTGGAAATTTCAAGAAAAGATGTCGAGGCAGTATTATCAGCATACATTGATGTTGTTACTGAAACTTTAGCAGAAAACAAAGATGAAAAGGTTGCACTTGGTAATCTTGGTGCATTTAAAGTAAAAAATGTTCCTGAAAGAACCGGAAAGATTATGTTAGGCGAACGCAAGGGCGAAGAGTACTGTGTTCCTGAGCATGATGAGATTACGTTTAAGATGAGTAAAACTGCCAAGCAGTTGGCTTAATCTGATTGGTGGTGAATTTATTTGAAAACATTATATTTTGAGAATGTAGAAGAACTGTGCTGTGATATTGCAGACAAATTTGAATCTTTAAATAAAGAGAATTATAGTGATTTATCAATCATTGCAAAATACGAAGAAGCAAGAGAAATCATTAAAGGATTAATCTGTTTCGGATATGATATTGCATCCATAGATATTCATCGTGAAGAATTTGAAGATTATTGGGACGAGTACGTAATTTCTCTTAATTTTGACGGAATCTGGTGTGAAAAATTTAAAAGAAATAATAACTATGTTGTCGAGGCTTCTACAATTACATATATTTCCAACGAATGCAATTCTAAGATAATTCCATATGTAAAAAGTGATATAGTTTATGCGTTTGAGATTGGTGAAGAAGTTGATGAAGATTACGAATGTGGGTGTGAAAAATGTAATTGTAATACATTATCAAACACATTAAATAACAAGCTAAGCGACGGACTTGATAATTTTACCGATTGGATGATTATGTTTTCTACTATATTAAAGAGCAAGGACTATCTCGAAGATATGTTAGACGAGATATATAAGTTTGATGATTTGCTATGCGGATTATATGGTAGACGAAAATAATAAATGTAATTTATAGGAAGATTGTGTGTTATAGCGCAATCTTCTTTTTGTTTGGAGAATAACTCATTAGAGAGATTACTCTCCTGCCAGATTAAATATCAATTAACACAAAATGACCGTTTCCATTGGCGTGGGCGGTTCACTTGTGCAAACGAATATTAGGGTACGTTCCTAATTGCACAAAAGGATACCTTCTCGGAGAACACCGAGCCTCCATCTATCAAGTAATCAGCGAAATGTTGATTACATCATGGAGAGGTACATGTCGTGAGACAGTAATAAATCCTCTCCTTTTATTAAAAAATATGTGGGAATAACCACACAGATATAAAATAAAAGGAGAAAGTTATTTATGAATGAAATCGTTTTACAAAGTAAAAATGGAGAAATTTTAGCAAGCAGTCGTGACATTTCTGAAAAGTTTGGAAAGAATCACAATCACGTATTAAGAGATATTGATAATTTGATATCTGGCTGTCCAAATTTGGATAGCGAAATGTTTTATGAAACTACCTACAAAAATCGTGGAAAAGAATATAGATGTTTTGATATTAATCGTGACGGATTTTCGCTTTTAGCTATGGGATTTACAGGAAAGAAAGCATTAGAATGGAAATTAAAATACATTAATGCTTTTAATGTTATGGAAGAAAAATTAAAAGCAGGCAGTTACCTTTCAGAAGAAGAAAAACTCAAATTACAATTGTTTAGTAAAGATTCTTTAGAAGTTGTCAATGCCCACAATAAATTAGTAGAACTTGCCACTGCTCCACTTATAGCTGATAACGAAAGAATGAAACCAAAAGAGGAATTTCATGATGCTATAGCGGTCGCTGAAAATTGTATAAATTTTGGCGAATTTGCTGGAACGTTTCAAAATAACAGCAATATATCTTTTGGTAGAAACAAAATAATGGATTGGTGTAGAGATGAAGGATATTTGTGTTCAAGTTACAATTTAAAAAATAAACCTTCACAACAAATGCTAGATTCAGGATATATGAAATACAAGGAAAATATAAATGAAAGAAATGGTAAGAAATACATAACCTATACCCCTCTATTATCCGGAAAAGGACAAATTTGGCTTACAAAGAAGTTGTTAGAGTATTTTAAGGAAGTAGCGTAATTTATTTTAGAGAATATGTGGGCGGTGAAAGTAGCTACCTACCAGTAAATGAGGCTGGTTAGTAAATGGACGGAAAGGAAGTGACAAAATGGCAGAACGTAGTAAACGAATTAAAATGCACGATGAAGAAAAACTTAAAAATATTAATCCAGAAACATTGAAATTATTTCAGAAATATCAGGTAGATATGTCAATTCGAGATTTATCACAGAATTCTATTGATGCATATAACTCAGATTTAAAGCAATGGTTTATATTTATGCATGATACGCAGTTCAATCTATCCGCTACTGAAGCATCAGAAGACGATATTACCGAATACTATTATTGGCGAAAGCAACAGGGCAATAACGTAAATCGACAAAAGCGAGTTATGTCTTCTATATCAGCGTTTTATAAATTCCTTCGAAAAAAGAAAATTATTAAAGAATCCCCTGTCGAATTTATAGACAGACCGAAAGCAGGACAACCTATAGCTGTTCAAACATATCTTACAAAAGAACAAGTACAATTAATGCGTGAAAAGCTTGAGGAATATGGTGATGTTCAGTTACAAACGTATGCTTTTCTATCTTTAACTACAATGGCAAGAGTTCATGCTGTTGCAAATTTAAGATGGGATCAAGTTAACTTGGAAGAACGTATTTGTTCTAATGTACTTGAAAAAGAGGGAAAGTTAGTTGAATTATCATTTAGTGTGGAAACAAAAGAATGTTTAGAAAAACTTATAGACTATCGTAAAGAAAATAATATAAATGATTACGGTTGGTTATTTATCACTCCGTATGTGAGGGAAGATAAGCCTATTCAAGATGGGACTTTGAATGAATGGTGTAAGAAAATTGGAAATATGATTGCAGTTCCTACGCTACATCCTCATGATTTTCGCCATTCGTATGCTACATTGCTTAAAAATTCTGGTATCAGCTTAGAGGATGTTTCTACTATGTTGAACCACGCCGGAACCGATGTAACTAAGAAATTTTACATCAAAACCGATACGTCTAAAGTAAGAAAACTAAAAGATAATGTAATTATTTAATTTGAATTCCAAATTTCAAACGGAGAATATATACATATAAGCAATAATATATAACATTATTGGTTCTGACGTGCGTGGGAAGTTAGATTAAATGTGGTCAATCCTATGGGCATAATGGAGCGTAAAGCAGCCAATAATAATAAGTGATCGTACCTTGATAACCTGCGTGGTTCAAGGTCTATTTGTCCAATTGTGGTTGGATAATTTATTAAAAAAGCAGTGAATAGCTTAAAATCGTAGGTAATAACGTGCCAGTGGAGCCTAAAGGTCTAGTCACCTTCTAAAATAACATGACAACCACGGAATTCCTAGGAGAGTCGTCAGTACTCTCCTATTTTTCATGGGTATATAACTCAGTTTGGTTAGAGTAATCGCCTTTTAAGCGATGAGTCATAGGTTCAAATCCTATTATGCCCATTAACAGAAAAATGATTGAAAGGGAGAATAAATAATGAAATACAACATTCTTATGAAATATGGCACCCAAAATAAGAATCTTTGGGAATATTACAAGATTACATCTACAACAGAGTCAAGCTCTACCACTACCATCTTCGAAACCGATGATTTAGAGGAATTAGAATCTGTATTATTAGAATTATATAAAGAATATCCGACAGATTCTATTAGAATTGTAAGTGATGTAACCGCTTCGATTGATATTACATTTAGTTAATCATAGAAGCATTATTATACAGGATTAAAACTTGGCTTGTGAGTTTTGTATAAAGTGGCAAATATTACATTGTCTCTTTAAAGTTTTTTCACCGAGTAAAGACATTAAGCAGTTTCCATTATGTGGATTCAAAACTGGCAAAGTACACGCCGAAATCAGCTAATTACAATGCTTCACGCTGACATAAAATGAAAATATGACAGAGCTTGGTTTGTTGCGCCTGTCTTGAAAACAGGAGTGGGTAAAACCACCGTGAGTTCGAATCTCACCCTTTCCTTAGAAAATAAGCAACTATTTATCCGACTTTCAAGTTATGATTGTCGGTTTTATTTATGTCAAAAATCGACAATACACAAAAGAAAGCGAGGAAACAAAATGGCAGGAACATGTATTAGATACGGAGACAAATCAACCGTTGGACTAATGGAATTTGTTTGTGATACAGAAGAAGAAATAAATGATTTGCCCACAACTACGTCAAGAGGAAAAGGGGCGTTTAATTCTTATCAGCAATTTGCACCAATGGGTTCAACTTGTGTTGTTGGCAACGTAGGCGGAGGAATTATGGTATATATGCTTTTCGGCTTCGGTTGGAAAAATTTATCGGAGGTGTAAAAATGGCAATAGATTTTATTGGTTCATCTTTAACCAAATCATTCACTAAGTCTTTTGTTGAAGAGACAATGGTGGGTGGTGGTGCCATAAAAGGAGATCCAGGAGAAAACGGAAAATCCGCTTATGAAATAGCCGTTTTAAATGGATTTGAGGGAACTGAGTCTGATTGGTTAGAATCTATAAAGGGAACTAAGGGACAAGACGGCATTTATGTTGTTTCTATGAACATTTCAGAAGACAATAATATAACTGCTATTTTATCAAATGGTAATACCATACCGGTTGGTTCATTGTCGACAATTAAGGGGGAACGTGGCGAAGCTGGTACTACTCCTCGTATTGACGATACTACTGGACGATGGTTTATCGGTGATTACGACACTGGCTATGTTGCTGTGCCTAATACAATCATAAGCTTTAATGATTTGACTGATATACCTACTATTCCAACTGCATTGTCTCAGCTAACCAATGATGAAAACTTTATCAAAAATACGGTAACTAATCTTCTTAATTATTATTCAAAAAATGAAGTATATACAAAAAATGAAGTAACTAATCTTGTAAGTAATATTAATAAACTTACAACCTTAATAGTTGAAGAATTACCAACTATAGACATATCTCCTACCACTATTTATTTAATGTCTGCCGGAGAGTCTGTATATAATCAATATATGTACATAAGTAATAGTTGGGCTAACCTCGGAAGTACAAATATTGATTTACAAGAGTATATTACAACTTCTCAATTACAATCAGCCTTGAATGAAAAATCAAATACAAATCATACACATGAAGAATTGCATACTCACGGCAATCTTCCACTTCTCGAAACCATTACTACTGAAATGATACAGAGCTGGAACAAACATTTTAGTGGAAATTACAATGATTTGACAAATAAGCCTAGCTTAAGAATGGCTGTTTTAGAATGGCAATCGACAACAAGTTATATCATTGGTGATTTAGTATGGATAAATAATACCACAAAGAGATGTAACACAAACCATTTGTCAAGTACATCATTTGAAACAGATGCTAGTTATTGGGATAATGTAGGAGGAGGTGGTGGCGTGCCACAGTTAAAGGAAATATCAGGACAGGTGACTGTTGCTGCGGGTGACAGTTCGTTTTTACACTTAAATACGGGATTTAATAAGTACGATATCCGTACATTATATATTAGTAATTCTTCAAATGAAAATATATCTGTCGAAATTTACAATAAAAGTACCGATGGATTAATTATCTATGAAAGTTTGGAAGCATCATCGATACAAGATATTGCTAATACTCCATGCGAAGATAAAGATAATAGTGAAAGCATACATATTAAATTTAATAACAAAGGAACTTCAGTGACTAGTATTGATTATTTTATTTATGTAACAAATTTACTTTAAGTAGGCGGTGATTAAGATGACAGACAATATAACTGATATTCCAAGACAATCACCACTGGAAAATTCTTGGTTGCAAGCGAAAAGTAAATCATATGATTCACCTAGACAATTTCCCTTAGATATAACTTGGCAAAAGAAAAAAGGCGATGATGACCGAGACTACACGTTGTATGGGTTTGTTATTGATAACAATGAATCAGACCCTTATGCAAGTATTTCATATATAGAAGATAATAAATATTTTACACCCGCGAAGATGAATTTCACCACAGGTGAATTTGAGTATGGTAGTTGGACAGATGCTTGGTTTATAAAAGGATTGAAACCATGTATGTTAAAGTATGATGGTACAGTTGGATATCTGTTAGACCCAAATGATTATACCAAGAAATTAGATGGTACGGCATCAGACATTAGTAATACATCGTACGGTGGGAATGCGATGGTTGGAATACCGCTGGTATATTATAAAATAAGTCATAACGAAACTACAAATCTAACAACGGTGTTGGTGTCTGATAAACAAGTGGATGATGATTTTAAGTGTTGGTCTCATATTGATATAAACGGTGATGTAATACCATATTTCTACATAGCAATTTACAGTCATTCATATATTAATCCTAGATATAGAAGTTTGTCCAATAATATATATGGTGCTTCTTCTCTATCATCTGAACTTACCAGAGCAAAAGCAAATAACCCAAGTAACAAGGATATCTGGAATATAGATACTTATGCCAATAGGCTGCTGTTTCAGATACTTCTATTATTAATGGGTAAATCTAGAAACAGTCAGGCTCGTTTCGGATATAGTAGATGCTCGTCTGGTGGGGATAGTATGTCTGCAAGTTATAATGGAACTGCTAATGCAAAAGGGCTATTCTGGGGAAATAACGCAAATAATACAGACCTCAAGTTATTTGGTATCGAAAACTACTGGGGAGCTAGATCTGGTAGAGTTGCTGGATTACTTTATCAGAACCATATTTATAAAGTTAAATTAACTGAAGGGATGTATGATGGATCAACCACCGCTAATTACAATGATACTGGGAGTGGGTATATAGCAATGCCATTCGAATCAAATACCACAGCCGCATCAGGTGGGTATATTAACACTATGAATATTAGCGAATATGGCTTCTTTCCAAATACTAGAACTGGGTCGTCAAGTACATATTGGTGTGATTATGCCAATGGAGGTACAACTGACACAGGCCTAAGATGTCCTGCTATGGGAATGTCGAACGTTGGAACATCCAATACACAGCAAGGCGGAATATTCTCTATGCACAATAATGCCACACCAACTAATACTGGCACAGCTATAGGAACGTTTATTTCATGTAGACCATTGGCTGGAACTGAATAATTGAAAGTGGGTGAAAACGTTTATGGAAAAACTATTGGATTGGGAACACGTAGAAGGTTCACAAGATACTAAACCAGATGCATTTGACGACATAAGTTCAAAGGTATATGTATATATTCGTAAGAATATTGAGCAAGTTGAGAGATCATCCTCTGAGGAAGGTGAAATTATCACATTATGGACATATGATGAAGCAAAAGTTACTAAAGTTGACTGGAACAAATATCAAGAAGAGATAATTCGAGATAATGATTTAATATTATAAATAAGGAGAGAATTCACTTCTCTCCTATTCTACATTCTTCAGGTGATTTATCATCCCTAAAACCCTTGAGTACAGCTTGTCTAAGTCCCTCTTTATTTGAAGGCATAAATTCTACCGTGCAAACTAGTGGTTTAATCCATGTTGCGTTTTCATGACCCTTGGGTATGTCATTTAATGGGCACTTTGATGGAGTAGCGCCGTTTTGCTTCAATTTAGAAAGACTTACGCCAAGAGTAACATGATTAGTAATAACAAGATTATTATTTATGTCATATTTTGCAAGTACAAGACTTGTAGCTTTTTCTTTTACTATATAAGCTATGCAAATAAAGTCATCGTCTTTCATAACCTTAACTTTATTCCACTCTTTTGTATTTTTACCAAGCCAGTAGAGGCTATTTTTCTTCTTGCCTACTACTCCTTCAAGCTGTTGTTGTTTTGCTAGATTAAATAACGCAATGCCATTAGTTTCAATATATCTCGATACAGATATCAGATTATTTTCTGATATTATATTACTTAATATTTCCTTTCGTTCCATTAATGGTAAGTCTTTGATTAATTTATCTTTATAATAAATAATATCATAAGCAACAAAACTGGCAGGATGTCTTGTTTTTTCAAGATCTATTTTAAAAGGATCGGTTAGCAAAGTACGTTTTTGTAATACATAGAAATCTGGTACTCCATTAACTAACGTAATCAATTCTCCGTCTAAAATGCATTTTTCTTTGCAGTTTTTAAATACCGATTGCAACTCTGGAAATCTAGGTAATAATTTCATATCTCTTTTATTGCGCAAATCAGTTGATGTTTTATCACAATAGTTTATACATCTTATGCCATCTAGTTTTAATTCAAAAATAGAATTCTCATCGTCATAAGGCTCAACCATTTCGGAAATTAACATTGGTTTAATTCCTTTTTTATCAAAGATATCACTCATTAAGCTGTTCCTTTAATGTTATTTTTATTCGCTAACTCTACTGATTTTTGTAAAGCTTCCATTAGATTAATAATGTTGTTAGGAGCACTTGTATCGGAATTAACAATTTCATTCCCTGTAATTTTTGTTGTAATTGCTTCACGAAGTTTTTGTTGATATTCATCGTGATAGGCTGATATGTCAAAACGTTTTGTCATTGAATCTATTAGAGATTTAGCCATATCTACTTCTTGCTTTGAAAGTTCAACCTTCGGAATAGTTTTGGGGATTTCTTGAATTTCTTCTTGATAATAAAGCATTTTTGCTATTATACATTCTTTGGTTGGATATAAAACTAAAAGGTCTTCATTAGTTGTTAATACAGTCTTAGCTAGAGCTGCTTCTTTCTTAGATAGTAAAGACTGACGTAATAGTTCGTATGCTTTTTCAGCACCCGGCTCTGGTATAAGATAATAATTTTTGTTAAAGTACATGGAATCTATTTCTGACATTTTTACAAAATTTTCGATATGAATAGTTTTATCTTTTTGAGATTTAATTTTTTCAAGCTCATCTTCTGTGAAAGTTACATATCTGTCCTTCTCGTATTCGTAGCCTTTTATTATATCGCTACTACTAACTTCTTTATTACACGAAGGACAAATTTTTTTGTATTTAATTCTTTCATGAGTATCTTTACACAGTTGATTGAAAGATATGCTGGTGTCTCTAGTTGTTTTATATAATCCGACCGGAATATATAAAAGACCTACTGATATCGCTGATTTATGAGCTGCCATTCTAATTACCTCCGTTTTTGGTAATAGTATGTGTATTTTAGAAATTATTTATGTGTTTGCTACACACATCTTTTTTATCTGGATATAGGACAATTGGAAGTCCGCTGGTTTTGGGAGCCAGACGTTGCAGGTTCAAGCCCTGCTATTCAGGTTATGACATTTATTGTCATTATAATTAATAGCTTGCAACTTACTGCCGGAGGAAAATTATGAGCAATACAAACCAAAACATTTTTAAGGAAACAGTTGAGACATTAATTAGTGATGCAAAATCACTGCAAAAGAAATTCACCGCACTACAAGAAAAGAATGATTTTCGTGGTGCACTTGACACCATGCGACTTTTGAAAGACACTCTCTCACTTATTAAAGAATACGATTGGAAATTGATGTATTCTGAATATGAAACAGATGGTCATAAAGAAATCGCAGTATGGGAACAAAATCATTGTGGTGAAATTAAGAGGCATAAAAAATGGCGTGTTGTACCTCAAGGAAAAGAAGATACAAATAGATGGTCAAAGATGTTTGAAGATTATATTATTTCTGGTAAAAGTCATCTTTATTGTAATGGTAAGCACCACAGAGGAACTGGAAAATCATATGCGTTAGCCAGTCTTTGTGATAAATATAATGGATGTATTGTTGTTGATAAAAACAGGCATCTTGCTACTGGTATAGATAATAATTGTAAATTATTTGATTTTAAAACAACTATTATTACATACAAAGACGCTATGGCTTTACGTCAATACAGAAATAAAATATTTTTTATTGATGAAGGTTCTGGATTAAGTCAAGAACAATTAGATAAACTTATGGAAAATCATATTGTTATTGGATTTTCAAATTAAACTGCGCTTTCATATGGTAGTAAAAATAAATAAGAAAATTAATTGCAAGTACTACTGCTCTGGCGGTGAGTGCTTATTTTATTGCAAAGAAAGGTGGTGCGTTTGTATTGGCACAAGAAAAATCAAATAGACGTGTTGTCGTAACTGCACCGTCTAAAAGTACAGAAATTCAAAAAATAAGATACTCAAAAGATGAGGAACCTAATTTTTACAAATGCCCTACTTGTTCTACAAATTATACTAAGCTAGATGATAACTTTCCTTCATCTCAAAGTGAATTATATGCTGGTTGGAACTATCATTTACCTATTTGCAAAAAATGTACGGATAAACTATTTGAGCATTATACCACTGCTTATGGTGGTGACGAAGACGCAGCAATAAGAAGGATGTGCGAGAAATATGATATTTATTATTCTTCCAGTTTATTGAGTGCAAGTCGTAAAATAACCAAAAATAGATCTCGCATTCACAGTTACATATCAAAATCCAACTTAACCCAATATTCAGGAAAAACTTATGATACCACTCTGGATGAGGAACGTGTTGAGGGTGTAATTGAAACACTTGACGACATAAAAGATTCAAAAAAGGCTAAATTAAAAACGGTTAAATTCTTCGGAATCGGCTTTGATGAGGACGATTATGTATTTCTTGAAGATGAATACTTGGATTGGACTACCAGACATGAATGTAGCACTAAATCTCAAGAAGAAGTCTTTAAACAAATATGTTATGCCCAATTAGATATTTTAAAGGCAAAACGAGAGGGTCTTTCAACCAAAGACTTAACTAAGACATTTCAAGATTTGTTAGCAACAGCAAATTTACAACCAAAGCAAACAAAAGACAATACATTAGCAGAACAAAACACATTCGGAACCTTAATCAGAAAATGGGAAAATGAAAAGCCTATTCCTGAACCAGACCCAGAATGGAAAGATGTAGATGGTATTGTAAAATATATTACTGTTTATTTCCTTGGGCATCTATGCAAAATGATGGGCATTAAAAATACTTATTCTCGTATGTATGAAGATGAAATGGAAAAATACAAAGTAAATAAGCCCGAATACGAGGATGATGATGAAGCTCTTTTTGATGCTGTTTTTGGCGGTGAATTAGATGATTCAAACTAATAAAAAAACAGAACAAGAAGTTGCAAATGATAAAGCTGCCAAAATAATGAACGGTGTTGCGACATGGTGCAGTTTCTATCGTGCTAACCCACATAGATTTGCAAAAGACTATTTAGGAATTACCCTAAAACTATTTCAGATAATTTTGCTATATATGATGAATGTGAGCAATTATTTCATGTACCTTGCAGCTCGTGGGCAAGGAAAAACATGGTTAACTGCTCTCTTTTGTACAATTAGATGTATCCTTTATCCCGGAACAAAAATTTGTGTTGCTTCAAAAAATCGTAATCAGGCAAACGAAGTTCTCGAAAAGATAACTACTGATTTTTTAGATAAATCGGACAATCTAAAATTAGAAATTGATGACTATTCAGTCGGTCAAAATAAAGCCTATGTGCTTTTTAAAAATGGTTCATGGATAAAAGTTGTTACTGCATCCGATTCTGGACGGTCTGCTAGAGCAAATATACTTATCACAGACGAATTTAGAATGGTAGATTTAACCGTAATTAATACTGTTTTGCGTAAATTCTTAACAGCTCCAAGAACGCCAAAATACTTAAATAAAAAGGAATATAAACATCTTGTAGAACGAAACAAAGAAATTTATATGTCAAGTTGTTGGTTTAAAAGCCATTGGTCTTTTGAAAAGGCAAAAGCATATTGCGCTAATTTAGTTAATGATACAAAAAAATACTTCATCTGTGGTTTACCATATCAAATATCAATTAAAGAAGATTTATTGTCAAGAGAGCAAGTAGCTGACGAGATGTCTGAGGCTGACTTCTCCGAAATGGCTTGGGATATGGAAATGGGTTGTCTTTGGTACGGAGATAAGGATGGTAGTCTTTTTTCATATGAAGACACATCGAAAACTAGGTTGCTCAAAAGATGTGTATATCCAGATTATATTTCCAAATTATTATCGGATAAATCAATAAAAATACCAGAATTGAAACCCCAAGAACAACGAATAATTTCTACTGACGTTGCATTATTAGCTTCTAAAAAGCAAAACAATGATGCGGCTTCTATATTTATCAATAGTGCTATTCCAACAGAGAATCAAAAATACATTGGCAATATGATATATACCGAAAATCATGAAGGTTTAAACACAGATGAACTTGCATTGATAATTCGTAGATATTATGAAATATTTAAATGTACATACATAGCATTAGATGTTAAGGGTATTGGATTGGGCGTCTATGATTGCTTAATCAAAGATATGTATGATCCAATGACAGGAGAAACGTATAGGGCATTAAGTTGTTGTAATGACAAAGTGTATGCTGAAAGGTGTAAGGTTCCTAATGCTCCAAAAGTTATTTGGGCTATCCAAGCTACTGCTCAATTTAATAATGATATGTACTTATCATTGCGTGAAGGCTTTAGACAACATAAAATAAACCTTTTATTGCACGAATTTGAAGCGGAGGAGTTACTAAAAGGAATGCGTGGATATAATTCGCTCAATATGAGTGACAAAATGCTATTGCAGCTCCCTTATATTCATACAACACTATTAATTAATGAGTTAATAAATCTTGAATATGAAGCAAAAGGTGTAAACATTAAAGTTTATGAAAAAGCCGGAATGCGCAAAGATAGGGTTTCTAGTGTTGGTTATAATTATTGGGTTCAGTGTCAATTAGAAACCAAGTTAAAGAAACCTAATGAAAAGCCTTTTGATAAGAGTAAATTACAATTCCGTAAACCAAAATACACGTAGAGAGGAGGACATAATGCCTAACAAAAATGAAATTACTGATGAGCAAAAAATGAAGCTAATGAACTTTGCATTATTTGCCAAGCAAGCAAAAATGATTCTTAAAGATATGAATCAATCCAATTTGCAAGGCGAATTCTTCAAAAAGTATAATCGTGAAGATGTAATTAAGTGGATTGAAACGCCACAAAAGTTCGAAAAGAAATTGATAGAAATATCAAAGTATTGTTACATGGTTAGTCCACATTATAGAAGAATTTGTGATTATTTCAGCAAAATGTCTCTCTTGTCCTATGTGGTTGTTCCATATAAGTTGGATATGAAAAGATTTAGCAAAAAAAATTTCTTAGATTGTTATAAAAGCACTATTGATGTTCTTGGTGTAATGAATATCAAAAGCGAATGGGAAAAAATTATAACCGAATTATTTGTAGCTGACGTTGCTTATGTTTATGAATATAAGACTGACGACAGCTATTTTTGTAGATTGCTCCCATATGACAGATGCGAAGTGTCAAGTAACATTGATGGCGTATTACAATTCCAATTTGATTTTCAATATTTTGATAAATATCCAAAACAACTTGCAAATTATGGTGGAGAATTTATTGCCAAATATAATTCATACAAGAAGGACAGGACAAAATATCGTTGGCAAGAGTTAAATGATGAATATTCATTTGCTGTAAAACTATCTGACAATGTGAACTATGCTATCCCAATTTTTGCAAACTTAATTACTACTATCTTTGATTTAGAAGATTTAAGAAAAATAGAAAAAGCAAAAGATAAACTCAATATTTATAAATTGCTACTTATGAAATTACCACTTGATGAACAAGGCAATTTTGCTGGCGGTGATTTTGATAAAGCACTAGAATATTATGACTTTCTTAGTGAATGTGTTGATGACAATGTTGGAATTGGTATGTCTCCATATGAGATTCAAGATTTCTCATTTGAACAAAGTGGCACTGCAAGTCAAGTAAATGCCTATAGTGAATCTGTATCATCTTTCTTTACCGCAAGTGGTGTTTCAGAGCTATTATTTAATAGTACAAAATCATCTTCTGCTACTATCTCATCCTCTATAAAAAATGACAGTGAAATGGTATGCCATATCCACAGAATGATTGAGCGTGTAATTAATAAAAAGTTAAAGCAGTTCCCAGACAAGTATAAATTTGAAATGAAAATGCTTGATGTTACCACATATAACCAAAAAGAATACATAGATAGTCTGTTAAAAGCTTGTACCTATGGTGCGCCTATAAAAAATGAACTATTAGCATGTTTTGGTTATACACCGGCACAATCCTATGGCACTTCTATTCTTGAAGATTGTTTAGATATCGTAAACTCATGGAAGCCTCTTCAGTCAAGTAATACACAATCTAATTCTGATACAACAGATGAAGATGGACGACCAAAAGTAGATGATACAGAACTGTCTGATTCTGGCATTCAAACAAGAGAAAATGATAATAGACATGCTGATGCATAGAAAGGTGGTGAAATGTGGACAAAGAATTACGTACGATACCTGTTACGTTTGAAAAACTTGACAGTGTAGATATAACTGACACTCGATTTACTCGTGTGAAAATAAAATTAATGCATCTCGGTTTAAATCTGAACAATAGTATTTTTACAAAAGATGTTGTTGATGCTGCTATTCCAACTTTATATAACACTCCAATACTTGGTTATGTTGAAAAGGATAAAAATGGCGACAAAGATTTTTCAGATCATCGAAGCGTCTTAACTATTGATAAAAAGAAAATTTCTGTCACATATAAAGGTTCTTCATATGGTGTAATACCAGAAAGTTGTAATCCAAGATATGAAAAAGAAATGTGTGAAGATGGAATCGAGAGAGAATATTTAGTAGTTGATGGTCTTGTATGGACTAAAATTGAAGACTCAGATATTTTCTTACGAGACGGAATCAAAAAACAGAGTATGGAATTAGATGAAGATTCTATAGAAGGCGATTTTGATAAGGAAAAACATTTTGTATTTTCAAAGATTGTATTTTACGGTGCTTGTGCATTAGGTGAAAATACAACGCCGGCAATGATTGGTTCTTCAATTGATACAAACTTTACATTAAATGAAATAAAAACAAAACTAGAACAATTTAATACTTATTTTTCAAAGCAAAGTCAAACGTCTAATGACGATGACATAAATAACGAAAATACGGAAGGAGGAAGTATTTTGACAAAGGAATTTATTGATAATATCCTAGCTGGATTTTCAGTTTCTTTAGACAACATAGATTTTGAAATTACAGACACTACTACAGAAGATGAATTAAGAACATATCTTACTGAATTTACTAAGAAAGATTCATTGAGTGACGAATTAATCAATTCTGTCTTAGCTGAATTTGAATTAACTAAAGAGGAAATTGGCGAATTTTCTATGGATATCTCAGAAAATGATTTTAGATCATTAGTGTCTAATTATGCATCTGAAAAGAAAGCAACTGAACCTAAAGCAGAACTCCCAACAAGTACAGTATTCTCTACATATAATGAGAAACGTGAATTATTAAGAGGAGCATTAAAACGAAGTGAGGAACGTGATGAAGATGGTAGACTACTCTATGCACTTGATTACTGGATTGCAGATTTCGATGATAATTTTGTTTATGTAGAAAAAGAGGAATATGATGGTAATAAGTGGACTTATTCTAAAGGAAGATTTGCTTACGTTATTGTTAACAATGTTGTAGCTCTCACATCTGATTTTGAAAAAATGATTGTAAAGTGGGTAACTATTGAAGAGAATGCAAGCATTGAAAAAGCAAGAGTAACTTTTGAAGCCCAAAATGCTGAATTTGAAAGATTGAAGAAATTTGAGAAAGATACACTTGATGCACAGTTTGAATCATCTGTAAATGCTATCTTTGAAAAGTTTGATGAGTCTCTAGCAAACATGTCTGATTATATGACTCTAAAAGCCAATTTCTCAAATATGGAATTAGATGCGATTGAAGAAAAATGTTTTGCTTTACTCGGAAAGAAAAACGCTAATTTCTCAGTAGCAAATAAAAATACACCAGACGTTGTTCATACAGGCATTGATAATACTGTTGATGAACCAGAAGATGACGGATACGGTGGAATCTTAAGTAGAAAGTACAACTAACAACACATTTTAAACGAGCCAATAATAGGCTCTATTTTTATGCAAATTTTAAGGAGGAAATACAATTATGGCAGATTATGCAGTAATTACTCGTGAAAAAATGGCGAGCGAATATGACGGTACTAAAAGAGTATCTTTGAAAATTAATGAGGATTTACAGAACGGTTCTGTAGTTGTAGTAGGTGATTTAGTAAGTGGAAAGAGGGAAGTTTTCGCTACAACTAAGCCAACTGCAAGTACAGCACTTACTGATATCGCAATCCTTACTACACCAGAAGTTGATGCTGATGAAAGAAAGAAAAACTTATCAGACTTCATTAATAAGGCAGATATTTTATTACCAGCTACTGGTGATTATTTAACAGCAAAAGATATCTTTTCTCTCACTGCTGAAGGATTTGATGGCACACCTGCTGTTGGGAAAATTGTAGAGTTACAGGCTGGTTATAAGTTAAAAGTTGTTGCTACTGCTACCGCTGGATCTACAGTTATTGGTAAAATTGTTGACTTTACAAACGGTAAATACGCTGTCAAGGTTAATGGCTAATTGAAAAATAAATAGGAGGATATTATAACATGGATAAATTAAAAGTGATTAAATTGGCTACAGATATGATTACAAATAAAGTTTCTGGTAACTTTGCAGATGCTTCTAAAAATTCTGACGCCATGATTGATGAATTAATCTCAGCAAACGGTGGCTCAACCGAATTAAATTGGAAAACATTTCAAAGAGGAAATGCTTGCTTTGAAATCATTGAAGAGATTCTTCCGTTAATCGTACATGAAGGATTTCAGGGTAATGAGTTCTTTATGAACATGGTTGATTATAGAAACATTGCTCTTGGTGATGATATTGATTTCTGGACAGAGGATAAAACCGAATTGATTGTTGCTGATACAGCATATGGCGTAAGCGGTATTCGTAGACAGAGATTAGGTAAAAAAGATAAGTACAATGTTGATACTACTCTCAAGGTTATAAAAGTATACGAAGAGCTAAAGAAATTGCTTGCAAAGAGAACCGACTTCAATCAGTTTATTGCTGCTGTATCTAAGGCTTTCATCCGTGATAGATATGATAATATCTACACCGCATATGATGGAATTACAGCCACTACTCGTGGATTAAATTCTACTTATGTTAAGACTGGTACATACTCAGAGGATACTCTTCTGACATTGATTCAGCATACCGAAGCAGCAAATGAAGCGATCGGTACAATTATTGGAACAAAGTCTGCATTAAGAAAGATTACTACTGCTACTGTTTCTGATGAAGCAAAAACAGATTTGTATAACATGGGTTACTATGGTAAGTTCAATGGTACAAATATGATCTATGTTCCTCAAAGACATAAAGTTGGCTCTGACGAATTCTTACTCAATGATAATAAGATTGTCGTTATTGCTGGTGACGAGAAACCTATTAAGTATGTTACAAAGGGCGAAGGTATTTTATCAGTAACCGATCCTTTACAGACACCTGACTTCACCCAGAATTATCTCTATGCTGAAGAAGCTGGTGTGGGTGTAGCATTCGCAAACAAACTTGGTATTTATACCATCTCTTAATAAACGATTTAGGCATCTGTTTTTATACAGGTGCCTAAATTAATGAATGAAAGGAAATAAAATGGAAGATGTAAAAAAGAAGCCAGGTAGACCTAAAAAGGTTATCGAAAATGAAGATATAAAAATCACCACTATTTCGGCTACGTCACCTAATGCAGTTGAAAAGAAAAGATTAGTATTAAGCGATTTAGATGAATTAGTAGTAAAAAGCAATGTTTTTGGAGAATTAATTTATATTAACGATAGAACTGGCGATCAATTTATTTGGGAAAATTACGGCGAAGAACAAACCCTTACTGCCAAAGATATTCGTGACATGAAAGCAAGACAACAGATGTTCTTTAAAGAAGATTGGGTGTCTATTATTGACTCTCACAGTGTAGATATGACTATATATACGCTCAAAGATATTTATGATGCTTTACAAGTTGGAAGATATTATGATGAAAATGCTATTGCTTTTGAATTAGATGATATTTTCACAATGAATGAAAAAGAAATGAGAGAAACAATCTCTATTATGTCTGATACTATTAAGAGGACTGTTGTAATTAGAGCAAATGATAAAATCAAAGATGGCTCATTGGATTCTATTTCTAAAGTAAAACTGTTAGAGGAAGTCCTAAACTGTGAATTAGCTTCTCCTGAAGATTAGGAGGACTTATGGAAACAACAAACTATTCAGAAGTATACAGTTGGTTTCTTGATAAGGTAACCGCATATAGCCTTACTATGTTTAATGATACTGAAAAAGAAGATATTGTATATGGATATATGCGAAGTGCATGTGCGAAGTTTAAGTGTTGTAAGGTGGATTTGACAGATAGAGATGATGAATTAAGAGTATTTAATAATACCTTAAATGATGAAATATTAGATATTATTTCAGAAACAATGGTAGTTGCATGGTTACAGCCAAAGTTAAATAATGAAGATAATCTCGTTAATTCACTTAGTACAAAAGATTATAGTCTTTATAGTCCTGCAAACCTATTAGCAAAACTTACTGATGTATTCACATTAGCAAAGAAAAATTCATCTATAATGGTTTCAAATTATTCATTTAGTCATGGAAAACTTCCGAAACGAGGTGGCTTATGACTGAATTTTTGAAATACATGATAGGTAGTATTTACAAAATATTACCATTAAATGATGAAAATAATTATGGTGTTCAAGACCATATAGATTCCGTAGCAATTCAATTAGTTGGTGCGTTAGATACTTATCCTGAATTAGCGACAAATCAGAAATATGTCTCTGTTGTCAATTCGGTGAATTTCTTAAGAAAAGAAAGTTTTACAAAAAAACAATGCAAGCGTGAAGTTTTAAGATGTACAAACATTTTGCAGAAAATGATACAGGAATAGGCGGTGTTATATGGATTGGAACTCTTATAATAAACGTCTTACAATAAATGGAACAACACAAAGAGATCGAAGTAAAAATCAAACAAAATATAACATTTTAAAAAATGCTCCAACTAATCCATCGTGCAAAGAAGTCAAACTAAATGGAGAAGATTCATATCTGATAATCAATACCGGTACAAAACCTTATTACAAAGAATTCGAATCTTTACCTGGTCAGAAAATATTGGCTGGTGACTATGTGGAATGGGCAAATAGTATATGGTTGGTATATGAGGCAGATTGTGATGATGAGATTTATATTGATGGTAATTTAAGGCAATGCCAGTATGAATTATTCTGGCAAAATGCAGATGGTAATATCGTATCAAGGTACGCTTGGGTACAGAATGCGTCTGCTTACAACAATGGAGAATCTGGCAATAATACAATCACCTTACAGTCAAATCAGTTTATGGTATATATTCCATATGATAATGACACTCTCCTGTTGGATAATGGACTTCGTATGCATATGTCTCGCAGCAATATAAAATGCAAACCTTACGAGTTGACTAGACCAGATGACATTGCTTACGGATATGGTGAAAAGGGTGTTTTAAATCTAGTATTTACACAGGTTCAGTATAATAAAGATAAGGATAAATTGGTAGAATTAGAAGATGGAAAATCTGTATGGATATGTAATTATCACTCTACCACTACCACATCAGACAAAAATTTACCCGATGAAACATCGAATTTATCTGCTACTATCAGCGGAAATGCAGGCCTTAAAATAGGATTTGCAAGGAGTTATACTGTTACATTTAAGGATTTGGATGATAATGTTATTGATACTAATGAAGTAAACTTTGAATGGAATGTTGTGAGTGGTTTTATTGACAAAATTGAGCAAGCTGTAAGTGGAAATACAATTAAATTGAAGGTGAATGATGAAGAGTTAATAGGCTCTTCTATTTTATTGGAAATTGTTGTGGATGGTAATGTTTTGTCGAATATTAAAATTAATATAGTTGATGTTATGTAGACGTAGAGGGATGTGATGTAGATTTCGAATTTATATGTAGCAGAAGAATATAAAAGTAAAATCATTAATCTTTTATTAAAAAATGAAAACTTTATTACACTAGTAAATCCAACACCTAGTAAATGCGAGGACTTGGATATCATTGACGTTATGTTAGGCGGATCGTGGGTAATAAACGGAACCAAGTGGGAAGAACAAGGTCATATATTTGACTATAATTTTGTTGATGATACAACGACACAAGACAAAACTTTTATCTTAGTTGAAACAGACATAGATACTATTCGAAATGGAATTTTCACAGACTTTAACTTATATGTTTTTGTTTTCACAAGTAAAAAACTTGTACGATTAAACTCTTCCACTTCTCCAACTATAAAGCAGGTCAAAAACATGGGCTATTTTGCAAGTACCTATGGAAACCGTATTGGCGTATTGTGTGATTGTATAGATAGAACGCTAAATGGAACTGATAAAATATATGGAATAGGTTCGGTATCTTCGGCACCAAGAAATCATATGGCTTTATATTCACCAAACAGCAAATATTATGGGAAGGTCTTGAAATATCAAATAACAAACTATAATTCGGGTGGTGATAATTGTGGAGATTAATCATCAACAATTACATTCATATTTATTATATGATTCTGAAATTCCCTATAATGAAAATATAGTATTGTCTCCTATTAGGATGAAAAACATACTATTATTTCAACAATGCCAGTCTGCTTTAACATTGCGGAAAGACTCAATATTTCAAGAAAAAGAATTGATTAAAATGAGTTATTTTGAATTTATCAAATATGCCCATCATAATTTTGAACTCGCTAGTAAATATGAGGTTCAAGGACTAGATTTTTATTATGATTTAATTCTTAATATATTTCGATTAGCTTGTGTTGACGCGGAAATTGCTTATGCTCAAAATCATGATATTACAATCAATGGTCAGATTATTACTGATGAAATATTTGATGATTTAAGGAAGGTAATATTAATTCAAAACGATATTGATTTCGATGTCGATGAATTTATGAACATTGAGACAATAAAAGCATTAGAAAAAGCAAGAGAATTTGAAGCTAAGAAAAATAAAGAAAAGGCTGACATTGAGGATTACATTGATTCGTTGGTTATTGGATTAAAGGTTACTGAAGAATATATATCTAATTTAAGCATCAGAAAATTTTGGAGATATATCAAGCGAATAAATAAACATGAAAATTATCAGACTTCATGCACTGCTAAAATGTCGGGAATGGTCACTTTAAAAGAACCAATACAACATTGGATGACCAGTATTGAAGTTGAAGATAAATATGCTAACCTCAAAACAGATGAGGATGAGCTAAGAGGTAAAGTCGGTTAATGACTACCTCTTATTTTTATGCACAAAAAATGATTTATAAAAAGAAAGTGAGGAACTTATAATGGCAGGTAATGCAAAAGACTTTTTAGTATCAACCGCTGACGTAGCGTTTTTTCATAACGATGTGTTAGCTTTTACTGGTACAACTTCTCTCAACACATCTATAAATGTATCAAACGAGGATCAGGAAATAACAGGGGGAAAAGGCGGAAAGACACTTTATAAATATAAGTATGGAAGGAAACTAGCTTCTTCAATTGAGATGGCAGAATGGAACTTGGCTTATATCGCAGCTAACGTGGGTTCGACAATCTCAGAGGGATTGAAAGACGTATATGCTGTTGCAGAGTGTGTCACTTTAGTTAATGGCTTAGGAACTCTTGCGAAAATCCCTACGGGGAAAGTATTTGTGGAAAAAACAGATGGTTCTACTAGCGAAGTAGAACCAGTCGGTTCTACTATTACTGTTGGAAATGATAATGATACCATCAAAGTTACATATCAGTATAATACCAATGTTAAGAGAGTTACCATTGATGCTGAAACCAGTCCTCTCGTTGGTAGATTAGTGCTTTCAGCCGACAAGCACAACAGCAAGAAAGGAAAAGTTGGAGAAGTTCAAATTGAAATTCCTTCATTCCAGTTGTCCGGTAATTTTGATATTACTTTAGAAGCAACTGGCAGTACGACTACTAACTTAGATGGTGATGCGTTGGCAGTCGAAGGCGATACATGCTCTGATGGTTCTGTATATGCTTATATTACTGAAATTCCTTCAAATGAAACATCTGTTATTGTATCTGATATAGCAGCTACACCAGCTACCATTAGTCTTGTTGTAGATGGAACGAAGTCAATTTCAATCATTGGTATTAAAGGTGGTTTGTATAGCAATGTAGGAATTGATGTAGCAGATTGTACTATTACGTCTGACGATCCAACTGTAGCAACGGTTTCTGCCGGTGTCATTACGGGTATTTCCGCCGGAAATACACTTATTAATATTGACTACAATGGTGTAAAGGACGTTATTAAAGTTACAGTAGAATAAATATTGTAGAGGGTTGTAGTATTAACACTACCGCCCTCTCCTATGTTGGAGGAAATCATGGCTGTTGAAAAATTTAAAACAGAGAAATGTAAAGTATTATCTTACAATAAAGAAACAAGAGAATTAGATGTTGATTTCCGTGGTTATGGTATTCGATTAATAAACATTACTGTTGAAATTGGTGAATTTGCGTATATCAAGTATCGTGGAGAAATAGGAACAGCTAATTTCGAATATAAGTTGTAGGTGATATATTATGTGTGGAAATTGCTACGAAAAATATGTAGAACGTAGTGAAAAAACTATGCTATTTTGTAAATTAAAATCAAAGGAAATGGAACAATCCGAATTATTGGGATTGTGTACGTGTCAGAGATTTTGTTCAGATAAGGATAAATATATACCTTATAAACAAATAAGTGGCTGTAAGTATTATGTGTGAAAATAGATTAGTGTAATTATATAGGCAAGTAATATATGCTAATCTATTTATTTTTAGGTTATTATATATGACTTGCCTATTTTTTACGATAGGAGTGAAAATAAAATAAAAATTGATAAAGAATATTCCTGCTTGTGGTGGGAGGAATTTAATTATTTAACCTCACATGGGATTAGATATACCTTCGCAAAAGAAGTAAACGGAATATCCGTCTGGAAATATGAGAAAAATGAAAGGTTATTTTTGGTACTAGCCGAATTTTACAAGGAAGTTTATTCAAAATGAAACAACAGTTTCCTCCTATCCTATTTTAAGATGGGAGGAACAATTTTAATAAAATCAGAGAATATCTATATGAGCACCAATAAGTTGATATAGATATTTTAAATATCTAACTGTCGGAAGTTATTGACCCGACTAAATATATATGGGAGACATTTATTACTTCTCTCGTACTGTCATAAAGAATCTCTATAATTTAGAGGTTCTTTTTATTTGGAACATTTTCAATTATAAGATATCTACATCTATTTTCTATTGCATACTTGTGGGTATTTTTTGTTTGGAGAGCAATCAGCTGAACAACTCTCCTATCCTACAATCAAGAAAAGGAGTGAATAAAATAGCAAAAAATCCAGGAAAAATATTCGAGGATTCATTTGTTAAGTCAGTACCCAACCATATATTAGTCAAGAGATTAAACGACAGTGCATCATCTTGGAATGGCGGATCTGGTACACGATTTACCACAACTAATGAATGTGATTTTATTATGTTTGATGATAACACAAGAACATTTTATGGACTTGAATTAAAATCAACAATTGGTTCACTAACATTTTGGCGTGAAGATTTTGAGAATATAGAAAAGAAGTGCAGTTTTAATATAAAGAAAAATCAAATAAAGGGGTTGCTAAAATTTAGTAGCCATTTAGGTGTATTTGGATTTGTATTTAACTTCCGCAATAAATCAAATCAAACGTATTTTGTAATGATTGATGAGTTTTTGGACTATACAAATACGTTATCAAAGAAGTCAATTAATATTGATGATGTCTTGCAGATGAACCCAATTAAAATAGATAATACATTGTTAAGAACTAATTATAGATATAACTTAGAAAAGTTTTTTACAGATAGTAAATTATAACAAGGAGAATTAGAAATATGTTAACTTATATCAAATCAAAATTATTCTATGCAAAATCAAAAATTGAAATATTTAAAGCATTGGAGCACAGTGAGGACTATATTGGTATGCTAACTAAACTGGCTATAGCTTCTAAAGATATGACACCTGAGGAAGTAAAAAAGGAGTTTTTGAAAGAATTAGCAGGTGCTATCCATGACGATGTTCATAAAGATGATAAGAAATAATGACAAAAACTATTAAAAACAATAATGATTTGCAAAAAGTATTGAAAAAACAGCTCTATAAATGGATGGTAAACATAAAAGAAAAATTACCAGACTATCTTGAAGAATTCATAATTTCTGAATACTACGACCAATACTCTCCAAAAATGTACGAACGGAAATTTCGTATTCTTGAAGCTATTATGACAAGCGAAATTAGAGATATTGGAAACGGATATGAATTTGAGTTGTATCTAGATCCAACTAGAGTTTCTTACGACCCGTCATTTTGGACTTCACATGGAGTTACCTATTATATTAAGGGAGATGATGCCGACGATGTGTTTCGAAATATGTCACAAGGTATACACGGAAGTACTGAATTTGGGGTAACTTCCGGTAGGTTTTGGGAAAAGTTTTTAGACGAAATTGGCGAAGGTGGAATTTATGATATATTTAAAAGTTTCAAAAAATATTTGAGTGATAAATGTAAAATAAAAATTAATTAAGATTGCACTGCTCTCCTTTTGTGGGGAGTTATTTTTATGTAGAAATTAATTCACGAAGGGAGAAATTAAACAAATGGATGAATTTAAAGTCCTACTACAAGCAGTCTTAGATTCAAGTGGAATTGGAAAATCAGACATCTCAGAAGTTCAAAAAGTTTTAGATAAATATCACTTAAATCTAGCTGCTGACTTAAATAAAGCTGAATTAATAAAAACAGTTAAACAAATATTACCTGAACTTGAAGCTGAATTGAAAAAGGTCACAGGTATTGATATTAAAATTGATGACAAGACTATTGAAAAAACTATAAATCAGGTAATAGGTGACAATAGACGTTTGCAAACTGAGCTAGAAAAAACAGCAAAGAAGGCAGAGGAAACAGCTCAAAGAACTAAAAATGCATTAAATCAAAAGCTTGATAAGATTCAAGTACTTGTTGGTGACAACGGAGACACTACTGCGCAAATACAGACCATTACAAACAGTTTTACTAAACTTGGGCTTTCTAGTGAAACTGTAGAAAAGAAAATGTCGTCTGTAAATACTGAGTTTACTCAGCTAAAATCTATTATGGAAAGTGGCGATGATATTGCGATTGTAGCACAGTTTGACAAACTTCAATCTGCGATTGGTGAAACAAAAAATGACTTATCTATGCTTCGCTCTGAATATAGCTTATTAGTCACAAACCAACAAAGACTAAGTAAGGCTGATGCTATTGAAGCGTGGAACCTAAAAAATACTAGAGCAACAAAGTCTGTTAGAGCTGCAAACCAAGCATATATAGACAGTTTACGAGCCCTAAACTCTCAAATGACCAAAATGCAATTTAACGAAATTGTTAATGGTTTTAAAACTGCTGAAAATTCTATGCGAAGCATTGGAAAACTTGGAGCTTCAGTAAAAGACCAATTAACGCAAGCGCGAGATAGTTTCCTTCAATGGATATCTGTAAGTTCTGCCGTCATGGGATTAGTTTACCAAATACAGAAAATCCCAAAAGCAGTTAAGGAAACTAATGACGCAATAACCGACTTAACTATGGCTACTGGTGCTTCCAAGACGCAAATAGAATCTTATATGGATTCATATTCACAATTAGGAGATAAATTAAGTGCTACTGTCATTGACATTACTGAATCTGGTACTGAATGGTTAAAACAGGGACAAAGTATAGCCGATACTGAAACACTTATTACAGATGCAATAGTACTATCAAAAATCGGAAAATTGTCAACGGCGGATAGTACCAAATACCTTACCAGTGCAATGAAAGGTTACAATGTAGCCGCAAAAGATACATTAGATGTGGTAGATAAATTGTCGGCGGTCGACTTGATATCAGCAACCGACGTAGGTGGATTAGCCGAGGCAATGAGTCAAGTTGCTAATAATGCCAACTTAGCCGGTGTAGGCATGGACAAGTTGCTTGGTTATGCTGCAGTTGTTGGTGAAGTAACTCAATCTAGCATGTCTGAAGTGGGAACATCACTTAATGCTGTATTTTCACGAATGGGTAATATTAAATTAGCAAGATTAAAAGATTATCAGAACTCAGGTGAAGATTTAAGTAATGTTGAAACGGTTCTTAAAGGTGTCGGAATTTCTTTAAGAGATTCTATGGATACTTTTAGAGATTTTGATGAAGTATTAGATGAAACTGGTGCTAATTGGGGTACTTATTCAGACGTTCAGCAAAGAGCAATTGCTAGTGCTTTTGCCGGTGTAAACCACATGGAAAACTTCCTTGTGTTGATGAACAACTATGACACGGCTCTTAGATATACTGATGCATCATTAAATTCCTCTGGACAAGCAATGGATAAATTCAATGCTTATCAGGAATCAACAACTGCTCATCTAGAAAAAATGAAGAATGCAGGTATTGAATTTGCTAATACTATGCTCGATTCTGGACTAGTAAACTTTTTCATAGATTTTGGTACTGCTTTAACAAAAGCGGGGACTGGAATTGTAGATTTTCTTACTCCATTAGGAACTTTGGGAGCGGGAATAGGCTCTATATTAGGAGCAAAAGACGTAGGTAAAACACTCAAGTTTTCATAATTTGAATTGCCCTTTACTATAAGCACCGTTCGTGTAACGTAGTAAATGAAAGATAACAGACTTTTACGTGGAGAATATGCTGGGAACTCCCCCACTATATCAATATACCAAAACGGAATTTGGAAACAAATATACGGCAATGGTGGAGAAATCCGGAAAAAACATATTGATTTTGTATAAGTTCAAAAGACATATACATATGGCAGACCATATTTTTATTCTGTTTAAGGGAGGGTCTATAGGTACTCTATTTTATAGAGGAAAGCAGGCGTAGAACAACTCGTTTATTAACGAATGGGTTACGCCCCAGAGACTGACAATCCTGGGCTAAGTTGATTAGCTCAAAACATACAGTCCAAAACACAAGGGAATTATGGATATTACTTTGTGGTGGCGTCGTTAGCCACTTGCTTGGAGGCAAATTTTTATATTGTTCTAAAGAGTTCTACTACTCTTCTATTATTTTAATAGTACATCTAGTGATGAAATTTAACAAGAAAACCGTCAGAAATCCCATTAGCTTTAGCTTGTGGGTAGTTCACCGTTTGGGCAGTTTTTTAACAAATATATTGAACTTTTGTTCATAAAAACTATTGTGTATTCTACTTTACTGTGTTATAGTAAACATACAAGAAGTGATAACGTTATCAATTATCTAACGTTTAATAAATGTTTATACTGGGCAAATGCCTATTATAATATAATTTTTAATTTAAGTAATGCTTGGTTTCTAGCACCATAAGTTAGGGTTTAATGCGAGGTGTTCTTCGACCGTGACAGAAGGATTTAATGCTAGGTGTCTCACTACCGAAAAGGTGAAAGCTTAATGCGGAGCGAGGATAATATCTTCGCTCTTTTATTGTACATATGGGAGAATATAATGAAATTTTACGATATTGATAAAGATTATGTTAAATATCTGCAAAAATTTGATAAGAAAGTGCCAAATATAGAATACTCAACCAATAATAAATTTGTCTGTGGAGTTGTATTTAAATGTAATGGGATAGCTTATTATGCTCCCATTTCTCATATTACAAATAAACAACAAACAAACTTACAAATTTTTCAAGATGACAAAGTCATCTCAACGATAAAATTTTCTTTTATGATACCAGCGTATGACAACGTGCTAGTCGAAAAAAAATTTAAAGAGATTGCGAAACAAGATCAAAAATATGCAGACTTGTTGTATTCGGAATATATGTATTGTTTAAAACATAAGGATGAAATCTACAAAAAGGCTACATCTGTATATAAAATAGGATGTAACAAAAATCATAAACTCAATTATGCATGTTGTGATTTCAAATTATTAGAATCGATATATTTAAATTATGACATAAAAGCCCAAGTAGCTGCAACAGAAGAACAAAACTAAATACATAAATTTTTAAGCACCTCATTTAATTGAAGGTGCTTTTTATATGCAAAAATATGATAACTCAGTTCATTCTCGGTTGAAGTTCATTTTTTATCTTATTTTAATGTGAAAATATAAATTACTTCATTGCCGATAAATAAAAATATTTAAAAATCACTCTTACAATTATTACAATGAAATTGTTTATGTCTTTTGGTTCCTAGTAATCCAAACACAACTGTATTTATTGCTTTTGCAGTTGTTGTAATTTTCTTAGTGTCTCTTCCGTGACAATAAGGACATTCAGGATGTGTTGCTTCAAATTTATTAGAATTTTCTCGTATCTCTGCTCTCCTATTTGCATCATAATCTATACGTTTATTTTTAAGTACGGGATCAAAATCGTGACCTACATAGTTGATTGCGAATTGCTCTTTTTCAGTGTCGGTCATGTGTGCAAAAGTGTAGTCATCTAGAGTTGTGATTTCGACAACATCACCATCACAAATATTGCAACTTTCTGGTTTTTTGAAAAAGAATTTAAAATACCCACATTTAGTACATAAATATATATCGCTCATAAAAATCCCCCTACTTTTTTTATATTGTATCATAAAATAAAAAAATATTATATAGTGCCTCCAAGCAAATTTGATATTCAAATATAATGATACTACAAAAAGTGTAACTGGAATAAAAACGTGGATAAATTCGTTAAAGAGTGTACAAAAAAATGTAGATGATTTAATTCCTCAATTTACAGCGTTCAGAAAAAAAATGATGGAAACCGGATTAAGTGCAGAGGCTTTATCTGAAACTTACGGAGAAGTTGACAGTTCAGTTGTAAATTATGCTAAGACAGCTAAAGCTGGTGAGCTAACAGAAAAAGGATTTAGAGCTTCTATTGAACAAACAACTGTAGCTACTAAAGCAAGTACAGTGGCATTAAAGGGGCTTGCACTTGCAGGTAATATGATAGCCGGGATGGCGATAGCTATCGTCGTTTCAAAAGTTGTTGAGGGACTGTATAACTTTGCAAATCAAGCAAATATAGCAAGGAAAAATGCAGAAGAACTAACAAATACTTTTAATGATTTAAAAGAAAATCAAAATTCAAACTCTTCTACTATTTCTGAACTTAATGATGAATATAAGGCTCTTTCAGATGGAGTAAATAGACTTGGAGAAAATGTATCATTAACGACCGACGAATATTCTCGCTATCAAGATATTTGTAATCAGGTTGCCAGTATTATACCTGATTTAGTAAAGGGCTATGATGATCAAGGAAATGCAATACTAACTGTCAAAGGAAATTTAGCTGACTTAAATGCCGAATATGAAAAATACAAGCAAAACGAGGCAATAAAAACATACAACGACGGTGACGTTGAATCAATATTTGATAATTATAAGAACTCCAAGTCAGCTTCTTCAATGCCATCATATGATTGGAAGTTACTTGCAAATTATTATGATACAAAAGTTTCCAGAAATCAACAGCTTGATTTTCTTGAACAGTTATCCAAGTTAAGTAATTTAGATTTAGTAGGATTATCTACAAAACGATATCTTCATTATTCTGAAGGAAGTGTTGAAGAAAATAATTCTATATTAGGCAATATATTAAGGCAATATGGACTAGATAAAGATAGCACAGACCAAGAAATTGAAACTGTTCGTCAAAATATTAAAACAGACTTACAGGGGTTACAGACTGATATAGACACACAGATGGCTCAAATTGCTTCTACTGCTATCACATACGGAAAAATGTCTGACAATTACTGGGGATTAGATTCAGAACTACAAACATACTTTCAAACATTGTTAAATGGAATTACTCCAGCTTTTGTTGATACTAATAATTTAGATACAGAAGAAGGTATGCAAAACTTTGTAAATAGCCTTATCTCTTCGCTGAAAGACAACAAAGATGGAGTTAATGATGCGTTTAATGAGTTATTTAATTTAGATCTTGATGCAACTACGTTATCACCAGAAGAAATTCAGCAAAAAATTGATGTTATTTTAACAGAAATTGCAAATGCTCTTAATCTTGGTGAAGAAGGAAAGCTCCAATTAAAAATCGCTTTAGGCTTTGAAGATACTGACACTTTAGTAGCTGACTATAAAAGTGCTATTAATAAGTTCAAAGATAACACGAGTACTGTAGATTTAGATGTTTATTTTAAAGAAAATTCAATAAATACTCGTGAAGAGGTCGATTATTGGAATGATGTAACAGATGGTGCAGAAAGTGCTGCACAAGCTGTAAATATGTATGAAAGTGTAAAAAACACATCGTCAAATGAAAACCCAATTTCATTCTCTCTCACCGATGACCAGTCAACCGCAATAGATAATTTTCAGTCAAAAGTATCTTCACTTTCTACGACTTTAGAAAGTTTGAAATCTGGTGATTTTTCAGACTCAGACTTGGTAGATTTAATTCAAGAATTTCCAACACTTTCCGGTGAAACTGATAATCTACAAGGTGCAATAAAACAACTCATAAGCAACGAATTAAAGGCATTATTACAAACTTTAGGTACTTCTGCTCCTACTGAATTAACTGACAGTATAACCGCTATTGCAGATCAAATTTTAGAAACATCAAACCGTATTGGAGATTTAAATACTTCTGATGCAATCGATTCGCTGTCTAAAATTTCAGATGGAATGACAAAGCTAGATGAAGCCCGTGCAAAAATCATATCAAACGATGACAAAATAGATTTCTCTGATTTAACTTCTCTCAACGAAGTTTTTGGTGAACTAGATGGATTTGAAAATTTTGCCTCTGTTATATCCAATACTGCTTCTACTGCTGAAGAAGTACAACAAGCATTTAGTGATTTAACTACAGAATACATCAATAACAGTGGCGCAATGGATAACTTGACCTTAGCTACAGCTGACTTTGTAGTTCAGGCACTACAAGAAATGGGTGTTGTCAATGCAGAGGAATATGTCTATTCACAATTAGGATTAACAATCGACCAATATGCTCAACTTAAAGCTATTGCCGCTCAGCGTGGCATTGACCTTGCGAATATTACATATCAAGAGGTTCAGGCATTAATAAATGAAGAAAAGATTACGGGTGAAACAGCTAAAGCTCTTTATATTTATGCATTACAAAAAGAATTAGCTAGTGAAAATGTCTTAGGCACGGCCTCTGACATTCAAAATCTGCAAGCTCTTGTTGCAGCACTCGGTGGAGCTACTACCGCTATTGGCATTTATAATGCTGCTAAATCCGGTCAGATTGGAATGGGCGGAACAAGCCAAGCAGATATGGAGATAATGAAGAAAAATGCTTTATCAGAGGCACAAGCCGCTTTAGATAGTGCATTAAAATCAACGACTTCATTATCAAATTCGGCTCCTTCTATTGACTATTCAGGTGGCGCAAAAACGGCAGATGCATTGGCTGATAACTTAAAGGATGCAGAAAAGGCAGCTAAAGAAGCTAAGACGGCCGTTGAAGAACTGGCTGATGCAATTTCTAAATTAGAGTCTGATTACGATAAGATGTCTACTCTTCTAACTGACCGTTTAGAGAAAATTCAAAATGCTCTTAAACTTGAAGAAACAAAAGGCAATTTAGTATCGTCTAAGTTGTATAAAGAGTTAATATCTGAATCAAATAAAGAGATGTCTCTTTTAAATAAGAAAATCTCCGAGTATCAAAAGTTATTAGATGACGGATTAGCTAATGGTACAATTAATAAGTATGATGAAAATTGGTATAAATTAACTCAGGGTATCGAAGACACCAAAGACGAAATCATGCAGTGTACCATTGAGATTGAAGAATTTCAAAATGCAATTAATGATCTCAAATGGGAAAAGTTCGAATTGTTGACGGATCAGATTGACAATATATCAAATGAAATTGACGGACTAATGGATTTGCTCGACAATAAGTCCATGACTAATGAGGACGGAAGTTGGTCTGACGCAGGTATTACTTCTCTTGCACTTTTGGCTCAACAGTATGAAACAAGTACCTACAAGGCACAACAATATGCAAAAGCTATCGACGATTTAGAAAAGGATTATCGCAAGGGTAAATATTCCACAACGGAATATATGGAGAAGCTCAATGAATTAAAGGCTGCCCAACTTGAAGCGGTAAATGCTGCTGAAGAAGAACGTCAGGCAATAATCGAATTAAATAAAGAACGTGTGGAAGCTGCCAAATCTATAATTGAAGATGAAATAGATGCTTATGAAGAGTTAATCGAAAAGAGAAAAGAAGCATTAGAAGTTGCTGAAGAAGAATATCAATTACAGAAAAAGCTAAATGAACAACAAGATAACGTTGATACGATACAAAGTAAAATTGATGCTTTGTCTGGAGATACTAGTGTTTCTGGAGTGGCAAAACGTAGAAAACTTGAAGCAGAGTTGGCTGATGCTCAATCAGACTTAGATGATACCTATCATGATAATGCTTATGATGCGGCAGTTGATGCGTTAGATGCTGAATTAAAGAAATACAAAGAAACAAAGCAGTCCGAAATTGACACATTGGAAGCAAGTCTAAAAAATGAAGAATTATTAATTTCTACTTCTTTGGCTTTAGTTCAAGCAAACTATGAAACTGTATATTCGACATTGAACGGATTAGCAAGCGAATATAATCTCACTGTATCTGATGCAATTATGAACCCTTGGACACAAGGAGAGAGTGCTATTGCTAGTTATGGTGAAACTCTTTCGAGTGCTTCAAGCGCATTTGTAGGCGAACTAAATAATGTAAAAGATGCGATTGATGATATCGCCGCATCTGCTGATAAGGCAGCTACAAGTATTTTAAATGCTTTAAATAGTCAGAGTGTTGGTACTGCTGACATCCCTGATGCATCAAGCGGTAGTTCTTCTAGTTCTAGTGGCTCTGGTAGTTCTTCAAGTGGTGGAAGTTCGAGCAAAGTAAATGGATACCAAGTTGTTGACAGCAGTGGGACTGTAATTAAACAGTTCTCCTCTAAAGCCGAAGCTGAAGCATATGCACAGAAAATTGCTACAAGTTATGCCAAAACAAAAGGGAAAACCGTTTCTGTATCAGCTTATAAAAACGGAACTCGAAGTGCAAAAGCTGGACTAGCTAATGTCGATGAAGAAGGCGCAGAATTAATTCTGGGTAAGGCACAGTCCGGAAAATGGAGAATAATGGAGGAGGGAGACCAAGTCCTCACTAAAAAACAAACTGATAATCTTTTTAGATTGGCAGATTGGGATATTAGTCCTAGTTCTTTATTTGGTAATACGTTGTCCAGTAATATTCTATCTTCTGCTCCAAATGTAACAACAAATTCCTCAAGTAAAACTGTACAGATTGGAAATTTGGTCAATATTGAAGGAAGTGTAAGCGACTCTAATTTAAATGAAATAAAGTCGGTCGTCACAGCTCAGATTAATAAAACATTCAAGACTTTGAACTATTCTTTAAAAAAGAGTGGTTCCTGATTAAATAGCACCTCCTACTTAGAGGTGCTATTATCAAAATATTATTAATGTTCTAAAACGCTAAGTAGATTTAAGTGCTAGGCATCTTATGTTTTATTATTTTTGTTACGTTGAGTAAATTAGTTTCATAACCAAATTAATAACACTCAAAGTAAACATAGCTATGCAAAGTATTACATAACAAAAAACACTTGATATAAGAGTGTTTTGGTGCTAAGATGTAATTACAAAGAAAATCCCACATAAAAAATATCTAAATGTCCAATAATAGTCATAAATTATTAACCTTATTAATATAAATGATTATTGGAGGAACAAATCATGGATAATAAAAAAGTAAACGAAAATGAACAAAGTGAACCGAAGAAGAATAAAGGGGATGATATTATGTCAGCAGTAGCAAGAAATTATGTATATGAAGTAAAAGTAAAAACAGATAACAAATGTGAAGAAAAGGTAGTATCTAAGGAATTTTTAGAAGCTTGCAAAAAAGTTGCGGCAAAATATCCAAAAAGGTAATGGAACGCTATCAAACGAAAATCAACACAAAAAATATAGAACTAGCGTGGGCATTTAAAGTTTCTGAGGACATGTGTGATAACCCACAACACTATGAAGACTATTTAAAATATAATGCTCTTTTAGATTTAAATAACGGACACGGAGTTACATATCTATTTATAGAAGCAGATGATTCTAATAATGAAAAAATTATAGGATACATAACATTAAGAATGTCTTCTTTAATCAAAGACGTAGACGGTTGCAAAAAACATGGTTATCCTGCTTTAGAAATATCAGAACTTGCCGTTCACAAAGAATATGTCAATAATAAAATTGGTACAATAATGGTTATGAGTGCAATAAATACAGCAAACGAGCTAAACGAAGTTTCAAGTGTAAAATATATTGTTTTGTGTGCAGATCCCAAAGCAGAAGGATTTTATAAAAAGTTAAAATTCGATTGTATAAATAATTGTTTTGAAGAAATTCCAAGGGAACATTTTAATGAAAATTGTGTTCCAATGTATATGAAACTAAGATAATTTAATATAGCAAATACAATACTAAGCACCTACTGATTAAAAATAGGTGCTATTTTTGATGCAAAAAACGGTAATTCAGTCCATCTAGGTTGGGTGGATTTTTATGATATAAATAAGCGAAACTATGATGAAAGGAGGATTAATATGGTTTACGGAAGTTCTTTTAATTATAATGGATATGATTCGAGAGATTTTGGATTATGTATTGCCTCATTTGATGATTCGGGACTTTATGATGCCGATACAGGGTTAGAAATTGAGGTCATTTCTGATGAAGGACACTCTCCTTTTTTAACTGATTATGGTATAAAATACAGTGGAGTTCTAGAATTTAAAATTCAGGTTGTTCATAAAAATAATTCATATTTTACAAGGTCACAGATTAGAGAAATATCTCAATGGTTATTAGGTCTTAATAAGCCTCAGTGGTTAGAGGTATTTGACAAAGAAATTGAGGATATTAACTTTCATTGTAGATGTACAAATATCACAAAAAAGAAAATAGGTAGTCAGGTTGCCGGATTGGAATTAGCATGGACTTGCACTTCACCATTCTCATTTTCTAGTGAGAAAACTGAAAGGTATAAGATTAATCACACATTGGATATTCCATTTAAAATGGAATTTTACAACGACTCTGATTATGAGGGATATTTATGTCCTATTGTTACTATTGCTACTCCCGCTTTAGTTTCAAACACAAGCTCAATTTTTACAATTAAAAATATGTCTACAAATAGAGTTACACAATTAACTGGATTAGTTAATGCTGAAACTATTGTAATAGACAATTTTAATCAAATTATTACAGATGACACCAGCACATATCGTCCAATTCAAGATATGTTTAATCTTAAGTGGGTTGAAATGAAATCTGGAATAAATAATCTTGAAATCAGCGGTACTGGTACAATTGAGTTTAAATATAGATTTATAAGAAAGATAGGTGATTTTTAATGTCATTTCGTTTTAATCCATTTGATGTAGTCGAATATCCAAATGTCTATCTATGTGAAGTAGATAAATCTTTAATTGGAGCATTAAAGGTAAATGAGTTAAATTTTACCGCAAAATTTAACGATATAAATGAGTTATCGTTCAATGTACCGCGTTCTTATTATGATATTAACGGTAATAGAATAACTTGTCCGTACTATGACAAAATTGAAGCCTTGCGTGTGATTTATGTAGAGGAATTAGGTTATTTTGAAATTCAAGAACCAAAAATTGTCAAAGAAGGCGACAGTAAAGAATATAAAGAAATACTTGCATTTAGCCTTGAATATAGGTTTACAAGGGTATACTTGGATGATTTTGATATTAATACCGGTGAAGATAATAGTATCGATGATGTGCAATTCTATAATACGAACAATACATCATTAAGTCTTTTGCATATTTGTCTAGAAAAAATGTCGGCTTGGTCAATCGGGCATATTGACATTGGACTAACAACAAAAAAACACTCTTTCAGTATAGATTATCAGGATGTATACAGTTTTCTCAAACAGAACGTATCCGACTCTCTTGGTTGTGTATTTCTATTTAATACTTACAATAATACAATTAATATCTACGAGGAAGATAACATAGGCGAAAATACAAGTATTTATGTGTCATTTCAAAATTTAATCAAAGAGATAAATGTAGATTATAAGTGTGATGACATTATCACTTCTTTAAAGGTAAATGGTGGAGAAGATAAAGGAAGTGATGGCGAAAATCTTAACATTAGAGAGTTAAATCTCGGACAATCAAATATAGTTGACTTATCCTTTTACCACACTGATGAATGGATGGGTGCAGATTTAGTTGTGGCATATAAGAATTATCTCGATAATTTTGCTATTGAAAAAGTAATTTATCAAAATCTTACTGTTGGTGGTGTAAGCGACTTAGTAACTTACACCACTCAACTTGACACGTTGATAAATAAAATATGTACCGTTGCTTCAGATGAATATGGACTATATGATAACAGCTTTTGGATCAACTACCCGACTTCTTCTCACCCAGCAATGTATTATGATAATTTTGGATACAATCAATTATTAGTTGAAAAAGAGCGATTAGAGGATTTAATTCAAATTTATGAACAAGAAGCTGGTACAGAATATGAAGATTATAAAGTGTGTGTTGGAAAATTACGTGCGGTAAATCAGTGTATCACTACTGCTACTGTTACAAAAGTGGCACTTCAAAATTCTATAACTATAGAAAAGACAAAATTAAATGGCGATACTAGCGGCGAATTAGGATTGGTATATTATCGTTCATTAAAATCAACTTTGTATAATCGTATATATACTTTAACTGATGCCGAAACGGAAATGAAAGAAGGTAAAGATGTTGCCCAGTTTTGGTATAATTATGCTGAAACCGAGGGTTCAAATAGTACAACAACTTACTATGACAATTTTGGAATGTACCAACTTAATACAGAATTGACTTCTCTTGAAAATGTACTTGCGGTTCAACTAGAAAACAAAGCTCACGAAAGTACAAACCCAACCACTTATGCTGGGTATATGCTGACACTTGGCAAGAAGTTAGGTGTTAAAAATGCAATTGTCAATCTGAATAAGCGACTTACTACGATTGATACATATATAAGTGAAACGCAAGTTAAAGTTACCGCCTGTGTACAGCGTGCCAGTATCAGCAATTTTCTAACCACAAAACAGAAACAAAAGTTGGAGAGTTTTATTCATGAGAACGAGTATGATGACTCTAATTACGCTGTATACGACTCAGATAGTGCTGAAACGAGAGTTGAAATAAAACAAGAGTTGTATGAAGCAGCCTACAAGAATCTAGTAAAGATATCCTCTCCTCAATTATCTTTTAGTATGGAAATGAAGAATATTTTTGCAATTCCAGCTTTTAAGAAAATTACTGATAAGTTTGAATTAGGCAACTATATTAATGTTGAAATTCGAAAAGACTATGTAAAAAAGGTTAGAATTTTAGGTTATACTTTCAACTTTGACGATCTGACAGACTTTAGTTGTGAGTTTGGAGATTTACTTAGCCTGAGATCCGAGGTAGATATACATGCAGAATTACTTGCTAATGCGGTAACTGCCGGAAATGCAATAAGCGAATACAAGGCTTTTGTAGATGAGAATAAGAATATAATTCAAGACTTCTCTTCTATTATTCAGGAAGGCTTGGATGCAGCGGTAACACAAGTAAAATCAACAGGTAATATGAATGAAGTTACAATGGATGGATCGGGCATTCACTTACGCAAAATTCAATCTACTGATGGTTCGGGTAATATTACATATTCAGGTGAAGAAGGTTGGATAACTGGCAATGTATTTCTTTATTCTGATGATAACTTTAAGACAGCCAAATCTGCATTAGGTAAATTTAGCTACAAAGACATCTCTGGAACAACTCAAACTAAATATGGACTCTTAGCAGAAGCTGTCATTGCGGGATATATTGGTGGTTCTGAAATTGTTGGTAATTCTATTGTTGGTGGAAGTATCGCTATTTATAATACTGCAAAAGGAATTACTTTCTCTGTAAATAACGATGGGGAATTAGTTGCAAATAAGGCTACAATAAAAGGCACTCTTACTGCCGAAAGCGGATCTAGTTTTGGTGATTGGCATATAACAAATGCCGCTATTTATCGGGCAGGTTATAATGCAAATGACGATAATAGTGCCACTCCTTACTACAAAAAGACAGGTAGTATGTATTACGGTAATCTTGGATTATCTGTTGGCAGTAAATTTTATGTTGATAGTGCCGGTAAGGTAACATGCACTGACGCAGATATATATGGTACATTGACTTGTACAAGTACAAGTACAGGAAATATTGTAACTATCAAAGATGGTTTTATAAATTTTTCAAAAGGAGGAACAAACTACGCAACAATTAACTTTTCTCCAAATGAAGACAAAGATGCTTATATTGAAGTTAAAAAGGCAGCAACCTTCTCAATCACAAATAGTTCGAAGGATTATTATGTGTGCGCTGTAAATGGCAAGGAAGTAATTGATAACAAAGGCAATAGACAAGCCAATTGCAAGCACTTATTTGAGTGTGGAAGTAGTGGTAAAATTTATACGAATGGCGAGATTTTTGTTGATAATGCTAGAGATGTATATCTCAATGGTGGTAAGCTAGATTCAGATAAAATACAATGTCATACCGAAGCTGTTTTTGGAACTACACAAGGCTCAAAATATACAAAAATAACAAATGGGGGCAAATTACTTATTGGTAGAAATGAAGCTCCCGGAGATTATCTAGATAATGCTATATATGTAGAAGGAGGTGATATAGGTTGCACTGGTAATATGGCATGTACTAAGTTATATGAATCTTCTACTGAAAAGATTAAAACAAACATATCAACATATGATAATTCCGCGCTGTCATTAGTAAACAATTCAATAATTTATCAATATAATTTGGTCCTATGTCAAGATTTAGTACAAGTTAAAATGAGAAAAAATTCCTCACATTAACTTGCTAGAAGCAGGCGGCCATCTTGGCTCTGCTCATATAGTTTTTCAAAGTCATTTGGTGACATATAATCACAGTGACTGTGGATACGTTTTGTATTATAAAATGCCTCTAGATATTCAAATACGAGGCGATAAGCCTGGTCGAAATCGAGGATATGAAATCGGTTCAGCCACTCCCGTTTTATGAGTGCATGAAATGATTCAATACATGCATTATCCCATGGGAAGGCCTTTTTTGAATAACTACGCTTCATATTTTCGGTTGCTTCGTTGTAGGCTTTTGAAACATACTGAGAGCCGCGATCGCTGTGTATAATCAACGGAAGATCTGTTTTGCGACGTGCTTTTGCTTTGGTTATGGCATCAATTACACAAGAAACCTCTAACGTTTCTGAAAGTGTCCATGCAATGATTTTCCTGGAATACAAATCCATAATGCTTGTCAGATAGACAAATCCGTCTACGGTCCAAATATAAGTGATATCGGTGCACCAAACAGCGTTAGGGCGGTCAGGATTGAATTGTTCATCAAGGATATTTTGAAGTTCGTTACTAAAATCAGAATCTTTTGTAGTGATTGTCCATGGTTTTACCCATTGCGCTTTAATTCCCATTTCCTTCATGTAGGTACCAACCGTTCGTTCTGCAATAACTTCTCCCTTTTTTTTGAGCTCTTTGGTGATTTTGGGAGCACCATAGTTTTGTTTGGAGCCATCATAAATCTCTCTTATTTTGGCCTTTATAGTTTTCTTTCGTACGAGTGTATTTGAAGGAGTTTTTCTTAAAAATGCGAAATATCCCGATCGTGAAACGCCTAAGATTCGCAGCACTCTGGAGACAGAAACACGGCGTCCGTTTTTCTTGGAAGCTTCTGTCTTCTCAGATACTTCGAGGTAAATGGCTTGCGTCATTTTCCCAGAATGCCGATGGCTTTTTTTAACACATCAAGTGCATCCTGTGTGTCGCGCAATTCACGCTTAAGACGGGCAATCTCCTTTTCTTCATCCGAAGAGAAATTTCCAGAGCCTCTAGATTCGAGATCACCTGTCTCACGAAATTCTCTTTGCCATCTTGATATAGACTGGTGGCTGATTCCAAGATTGTTGGCACAGCCAATCAAACCAAGCTCCTTGTGGTCATGATAGTACTGGATGCAATCCAATTTAAATTGTTTGTCATAGTTCTTCGGCATAATGAGACCCTCCATGATTCAGTACAAGTATTGTACCATAATTTTTTATATTGGAATTTCTCATTTTGACTTGTACTATTTAAATTCTAACATCAATTTGAAACAAGATTTAAAGAAGGGTATTGATAGATTAAACTATGGGTTTATTGTTGAAAGAGAAACACCGAGTGAATTAATTAATGAAAAAAAAGATGCTATAGATTTATATTCAACTATTGCTATTTTATGGAAGGCAGTCCAAGAACAAAATGAAGAATTAAATAAATTAAAAGAGACTATTTAAATAGCCTCTTTTATTTCGTGTTATTTCACCTTTTTGTTCTTTATGTTAATTGTTTTTATTTTCTTATTGCTGTCTTTGTCGCTTAACTTAAAAGTTGCCGTAACGGTTTTTAGCTTAGATATATTCTCTGGAAATTTGGCATCTCCAAAGCTCCATGTAGTAATAATACTCCAGTCTTTAGCGGACTTAGGTTCCAAATAAGTATTCCCATATCCACGCGATCCAAGTTTTAAATTACGACTGTTTAATTTAAGCTTGGTAGCGCCAAATAAATATTCTTTTTCTGTTTTATTTGTAACTTTTAGTTTTATTTCTTTTAATTCTTTTTCATCAATTTGTTCTGGAAGTGCTCCATTATTTGATTGAGTCATATATTTGGTTTGAATTTTAATATATTTATCTTCGTATAACGTTTTTCTACTAACAACGTATACAATACATTTGTATTTCTTACCGCCATATTTAGCAGTTATTGTAACTTTTCCTTTTTTCTTTGCTTTGATTTTACCGTTTTTATCAATGGTGGCAATTTTCTTATTACTAGTAGACCATTTTGCTTTATTGGTATAATCTTTACCACTTTTATAAAAGTATTGATTTATATTCTCGCCCTTTGCAATGACTATAGTATTGTAATATATCACAGTTCTCTTCTTAGGTAATTTTACAGCCAATGATGTTGTTGTAAAACTCGGCACAATCAAACTGATAATTAAAACTAAAACAGCTAACAACGACAATTTTTTTATAATAATATTTTTCATATCTCAACCTCCGTATTTTTATATTCTCCCTTTGTATAGCCAAAAACAAATTCCATCTTTTACATATCTATACAATCATTATATCTATTAAAAACTGACTCGTCAACATGAAGTACACACTATATATTTTACTATGAAAGGAAATCTATGCAGAAAATCGAAGATATTAAAGTACCAGAAAGTTTGCAAATAAATATTTTTTCAAATGAGCTTGCAGAATTAATTAATAATACTCCTCTCTCACTGTCAATTAAAACATATATCTTACGTGATTTGCTTGGACAATTAGTTGAAGCTAACAACTTACAAGCCCAAAAAGAAATTGAGGAATATAATACAAAAATCACTCAATTAGAAGAACAGAATAATACAAATAACCAAGAGGCTGAATAATCAGTCTCTTTTTTAATATAGGAAAGGAGTGATTTTGTGGCATTAGATATAAGTCAATATGCAAAGCAAGATACTATTCAGGTCGATTTAGACAGAAGTTCAGATAAAATTTTGTATTCTGTAAATCAAGGCGAACAAAACTCTCGCCTTTTGTGGGTAGGATTAAAACAATATGGTAAGACGTATGTCATCCCCGACAATATGACTGCTTATTTAATTTTTAAAAAACCAGATGGGACATTGGCTTTTAATAAACAGACTGTTTTTGGTGATGAATTAGAGGAACATTATAACTACATAGCGATGCCAATTACAGACCAAATGTGTCAGTCAGTCGGTGATTGTACTGCTCAAATAACATTAACAAAAGAAGAATTAGATCCCGATACAAACACCAACGTAGAGGTAGCGATAACTACTTGTATTTTTAAAATTAGAGTTAATGATTCAGCTATAGGTGAAATCATGAGTACAGATGATTTTACTTTTTTCTACAATGCCCTAAACAAAGCCGATGTGATTACGGCAGATGCAGAAGAAAAAATTACAGAAATGGAAAATCTTATTGAAGACACTGAAACTAAGATTTCAGAGGGTTATTTTACTGCTACCGCTGACGTTGGAAATGTAAGTGTCGTTGATTACAATATGGCAACTGTTGTAAATACTTCGGACGATCCACAGCACGCAGTCTTTGACTTTGATTTACCATCAACTACAGTTGAAATTGGAACTGTTACAACTGGCGAGCCTGGCACACAGGCTACTGTAACAAATTCGGGGACATCATATAATCAAGTATTAGACTTTAAAATACCACAGGGCGTTCAAGGTATCGGAATCGGACTAGTACCTAGAGGACATTGGGTTGTTGGTACTTATGTGTTGAATGATTGGGTTATTCACAATGGTGCATATTGGTATTGTAAAGTATCATCAACTACATCTGAACCAAGTAATGAAAATAATGATTGGGAGATATTACAAGATGTTACGGCAGATACTCCAATACAGTTTGAAGATTACAGTACAACTTCATCGGCTCCAAGTCTTTCGACTTCGCTCAAAACAATTATTTCTGGTTCTTCATTGAAAAACTTATTCAAGAGTATCAAGTCTGCACTTTTAAGATTGGCTGATAAATTTTCAGATACAGAATATAAAGTAACTGCTTCCTTGTTCACTTATGAGAGTCCTTCTGAAGGAAAGGCAATCGTAACAAAAGTTACTGGAAATACGGAGGGGGCTTATATTAAAGTTAAAAAAGGCACCGACTATTTATATCTCTCAAGTGATATCAACGGTACTTATTTTAAAGCTAATGAACGCACAAACTTTATCACACTTAAGCCTACATCAGTAAATAAAGATATTTCTATTTTGCTCGATATTGACCCTATTGAAGCAGGTACTGATTTTGTCTTTAAGGCACCTACTATATCAGGAAGTAATACAGGTAATGGGGATATATCATTTACGCTATGGTTACTTAATAGTAGCGGCGTTTTTGAAGAAGCGGCAAATGTGATGGAGGGTGTACCATATAATCGGGTTGAATTTACAAACCCTGTCGATAGTCCGTCAGGAGCAAAGTTATCAATAAACGTTTCGCCAAACGCAATATTAACTGAGGAGATCACGTTTGCAGTGTCTTTAAGTCTATTGTCAGATGAGCAAGAGGTTAATGGTGCATATATTCCAGCAAGCTTTTCAGAGCCGATAGAACTTGATATCTATGAGGGAAATAATACTATAGTAACTTCAGCCGATAGCGTAATACCGACTGTAGATTTTAAGTCAAGGTTTTGGATGACTGATAGAAAAATTGATGAGAAAATTGATAAAGCAAATATAGTTCACAATCTGTTAACGACCAACACTGATATGGTACTTGGTGCAGATATGGGTCCAGTTATTCAAGGTGAAATTGACGACATAAAGGAGACTTTAGCTGATAATTCGTTCACGATAACACCAAATACAAATTGCATAGTAGACTCAAATTTAGCGTCGTTGCACAAAGTTAATAAACGTTGCGACGTGTCATTAGCAATTAAGTTTAATGGGGGTTCCTTTGCAGCGGGGGCATATTATCATGTCGCTACATCTTCAGAAAAACCAATTAGAAACACATATCTGGCATCAAACTCCGACGCAAATGGAAACGGAGGAAGTGTTGGTTCATCAAGTGCTTATATTGACGCAGACGGTAAAATTTATATAGCGATAGGGGCAACTATTTCAAATCCGTATTTCTTTATAAGTGGACATTTCTTTGTAGCGTAATCGCATAGATAGTAATCCACACTTTAACTAAGTAACAGCAAAGACCTTAATCGGTCTTATTTTTATGCTCAAAAGAGCAGAAAGGAAACAATCATGGAAAAATTAGAATTAAAAAGCGGCGAGCAAATTGAAATCCAGAACGGAGCGTCCGAAAACTTTGTCAGTGTGGAAGTTGAAAGCTTGGATGCTTTCAAGGAACTTTACAATAAGTTCACAGACGATAATTTGTCGCAAATCAGCTTCTTAAATGACGAAGGTGTGTTATGCAATACCTTTATAGATAAAACACTCTCTAGCGCAAAATTAGAGACGGTAACGGATGAAGATGCAGAAGTGGTTAGCTTGGTCGCAACATTTAATTTAAAGAACATTGACAGTACAACAAAGAGAATTAAGTATCTTGAGGACACAGTAGATGCCCTAATCTTAAATAGCTTGGAGGTGGAGTAATATGGTTTATACATTGACTAGATTATACAAATCAAATGGAGAACTTGTGCTAACTAAAGCTGTAGAAAAAGGGTGGATTACCGAAGAAGATAAGCAGCAGATTATTGATAATAACTAAAGGTTGTTTACGTCTGGGGTGCGTGAATAATACGCCTTATCATGTCCCTTAATATAGCGTAACACTAAGCGGGTGTGAGCATATTCATTTATCTCTTGCTTATGATAATTTTGATAAGCCGAGTATTTATGAAACAATAAAAATTTAGGATTATCACATGAAATGATTAACCAGTAATGACCTGTTAAAACAGATTTCAACTCAATACAGTTTTCAGCCAATCGAATAATATCATATTGATTTTTATTAATTTCGCAAAAGTCTTTTTCGGTAAACATTCGATAGTCATACTCTCCTTACCCACTCATATATAAAATTATTTTACGGTATAACAGTATATTTAGCAAGATGAAACGACAGTTTCAACCAATAAATTTTTATTATTTATCCGAATTTTATTCAAAAAGGAAGTGTTTTTATAAGAAAATTTAAACTAAAACAACTCAAGCCAAACTTTTCAAAACTGGTTACAATATTTTGCTTCGCTCAATTTTTTTATGTATTGAATAAGTGCATACCTATCGTTATAAACTTGACCGACTATTCTTCTGTCGCTTTCTTTACAGGTGTAGTTGGGATATCGGGTTCTTTGGCAATAAGCAGTATAATTTGGTACATGAAGAAATCAACGAGTGAAAAGGGAAGTCAGTTTCAGATGGAAAATCTAGAGACAATCCTGAAACTAAAGATAAAATATAAGAACAAACAAGAATGTGTGGATCTATTAGACAGTGCCGAACAAGACACTATTAGTAGATCTATAAATCTTGTAAACGGACTGGTTGATGAAGCAAATATAAATCCAGAAATCGAAACTAGTAAATTTTAATTAGACCAGGAGGAATTATTATGACAATTAATTTATTTTTACTCTTACTTACAGCGTTTTCAACGTTGACTACTTTGGTGGTCGAAGCTATAAAAAATCTAACTACAGATAAGGTCAATTATTCTACAAATGTATTAGCTTTAATTGTAGCTCTTATTGTAGGTATCGTAGGTACGGCTACATATTATCAGTTGACTGGTATAGTCTTTGATTTAAACAATATAATCTATATGCTGCTTATAGGATTAGCTTCAGCATTAGTATCGATGACGAGTTATGATAAAGTAAAACAGGCAATTGAACAAATTATATCAAAGTAATAAATTATAAAAAATGAATTGTGAGAAGAGTGGATTTTTAAATCTGCTCTTCTTTTATTTTTAGGAAATGGAGGAATTAAATGGGATACAAAACATCAGAAAAAGGGATTGAATTCCTCATCAAAGAAGAAGGATGTAAACTAAGTGCTTATCAACTAAGTGGCGAGAAATATTTTACCATCGGAGTTGGACACTATGGAGTAGATGTATATAAAGGTATGACCATAACAAAGGCACAAGCAATAGAACTTTTGCGCAAGGATTTGGTTAAATTTGAAGGATACGTTAATAAGTATGTTACAAATATAAATTTGAATCAATCCTCTTTCGATGCATTGGTGAGCTATGTTTTTAATCGGGGACTTGGAAAATCAGACGGTTCAAATGGATTAATGCAATTAATAAAGCATAGCAGCTCTGTTAACGATTATTATAAGAATTTTCCTATATATTGGGGTAGTGCAACAACGTATAAGGCTGCTTTAGTTGCGAGAAGAAAACGTGAAGCTGAACTGTTTATGAGTGAATATAAAACCTCAACAACATCAACCACTACTACTACTTCAGAAAGTGCCACTAAAGCAAATACTAAGATCGTACAGAAATGGATTAATGAATATATCAACTCTAATCTTTCGGAGATAAAATCTTATCAGCCTACGTTCACATATACGAAAATTGATGACGATGGTGTTTTTGGAACTTTGTCTAAAAAAGCAATGGTTACGATTGTTCAAATTGCAATAAATAAAACCATTACAGATGTAAAAAAAAAGTTAAAAGTTGATGGAGTCTTAGGAGATAAAACTAAGTCTTTATTGCCAACTTTGAAACTAAATAATACTGGTGACATGGTAAAAGCATGGAATGGATTATTATTTGTAAATGGTTTTAATCCACAGAATTTCAGTACAACATTTAATGCTGACACTGCTACCGCTACATATGAATATCAAAGCGCAAAAGGATTAGAGAAAGATAAGGTTGTTGGAAAGATAACATGGAACAAAGCTTTAGCATAAGGCATTTTAGACATTATAAAGAAGACGAGGAGGATGTGATGGGCGATGTAGAAGTAAAGCTTGCAGAAGTCGAGCAAAGAACAAAAAGTAATACACATCAGATTGAAGATATCAAAGATGAAATTAAAGAGATAAAATCCGAGCAGAAGGCAATTTATGATATAGCTGCATCTATAAAAGTTATGGCCACCAGTATGGATACCATGAAAGATGATTTAGTTGAAGTTAAACAAGGTCAAAAAGAGTTGTCTAATAAAGTAGATAATCAGATTGATGAAGTGAAAAATGGACAAGGTAAATTAGAGCAGAAATTACAAGAGAGGGTTGATGCTGTTAATTCGAAGGTAGATTTAGAAAGTAATAAGATGAAGTTTGATTTGCGAGATTTTATTAGAGATAAATTATTTCCTGTTATTTTGGGTGCTGGCTCCTTGGGTGCTGTTATAGTCGTGTTGCAAAAATTAATTGGGTAGTTTGGATAGAGGTAAATAAATAAAATAGGGTAGTCGAGAAAATATATTATCATTTCTCTTCTACCCTATTTTTTACGATTTATATTTATTTGCGTTGATTTATCCAATATACAAAATTTCCTCCTTATTTTATTCTATTATACTATTGAGGTAATCAAGGTAATCAAAGTAAAATCCATAAAACCCTTGTAAACACGCTACATTTTTAAAGCTTCCGATGGGACTCGAACCCACGATCTATTGATTACGAATCAATCGCTCTACCAACTGAGCCACGGAAGCCTGTTGAAAAATCAACTATATGTGATTATATATACTTTTTAAGGAATATGCAAGAGTTTTTTGGAAAAATGCAAAAATTCTTAATATTCAGACAACTTTCATCCTCTTTTTCCAGCTAATCTTCAAAATCAACCGTCACCGTCCAATAGCTCGGGCCGGTTTCCAGCTTACTGACTACCCCTTTTGTCGTGTTAATCTTATCGCTGATCGGGATATTTCCGCTCATCGCAACCGCCGGTTCAATCATATAGCAGTACATCATTCCCTGAAGCGTCTGAAGGTCTCTGCCGCTTACCTCCACCTCATCCCCAACTTTTACCAGATTTGGTCTTTCCATCCTGAATTCAATTTGTTTCATCCTTGCCACCTAATTATTTTATTCCTTCACAGTTTTTTCAAAGTTTATACAAATCCCCTACACAAACTAAGGTTATATTATATATATAACAAAGTAATTCATACATTTCGCAACACAGTTCACTATAACTTATAAATATGACGTTTTGATATGATTTGCATTGATTACTTTGATTACATAAACTTTTTTTCATATTAGCCCGGATTTCCCCATCCGGGCTCTCCTCTTGTATTCTAGGAAATTCAAAAAAATCTTATCATAATGGTAATTTTACTTTAAAATCGCCTCAATTGCAGACAGCTCTTCTGCTGAAAAATCAAGCTTATTTATAATCTGAACATTATCTTCAATCTGTTTTACCTTGCTTGCACCGATTAAAACGGTTGTAACACGGTCTCCTCTTAGCACCCATGACAATGCCATCTGTGCCAGTGTCTGTCCTCTGCTTACTGCAATCTCATTTAATTTTACAACTTTTTGAATTACCTCTTCTGTCACGTCACTCTCATGCAGGAATACACTTTTTGTTGCTCTGGAGCCTTCCGGAATTCCGTGAATGTATTTGTCGGTCAGAAGCCCTTGTGCAAGCGGACAAAATGCGATGGAGCCGATTCCTTCTTCCTCAAGCACATCCAGCAATCCATCCTCTACCCAACGGTTAAACATGTTGTAGCGTGGCTGATGAATGATACAAGGAGTGTGATTTGCTTTCAAAATCTCTGATGCCTTCTTTGTCTCCTCCGGCATGTAATTGGATAAACCTACATATAAAGCCTTTCCGCTTCGTACAATCTGGGAAAGTGCATCCATCGTCTCCTCTAAAGGTGTCTCAGGATCCGGTCTGTGGTGATAGAAAATATCCACATAGTCAAGTCCCATTCTCTTTAAGCTCTGGTCTAGGCTGGAAACCAAATATTTCTTTGAACCCCAATCACCATAAGGTCCCTGCCACATTGTGTAGCCTGCCTTCGTTGAAATCACAAGCTCATCACGGTAATTTGCCAGCTCATTTTTTAACATTCTTCCAAAATTCTCTTCGGCTGAGCCCGGTACCGGTCCATAATTATTGGCAAGGTCAAAATGAGTAATTCCAAGGTCAAAGGCTTTAAAAACCAATGCCTTTTGATTCTCATAAGAATCCACGGAACCGAAATTATGCCAAAGTCCGAGTGCCACTCTCGGAAGCTTTAACCCGCTTTTTCCACATCTCTTATATTGCATTTTATCATATCTGTCTTCACTTGGCTGATACATGATTGTTCCTCCTAAATGGTTTTATTTTTGTATATTCTCATTCTAGACCCTAGAGGTAGCTCTATGTCAAGGCTTTTTATACAAGTCGCTGTAAAAGTTGAAATTGTCTTACTTGTACAAATTGTATATGTTTTATATTTTTTTCACGATTTTACTTTTTTACCGCTTCATCAATATGAAAAATCCCTATCTCCTTGTAATGCTCTAGTTTAAAGTCAACAATCTCCATACTTTTGTTGAGCTGTTCAATCTGCTTTTCGATATTCTTCTTGTGCTGCTCCAATATAACACGTCTCTCCTCGACGCCCTCCTCCCCTTTCAGACAACAGTGCATAAATTCCTTTATCCTCTCAATTGACATCCCGCTGTTTTTCAAACAGCAAATCAGACCAATCCACTCCATATCGTTATCCGTAAATTTCCGGTTGCCGGATTCGGTTCGTTTTATGAGCGGTAATAGCCCCTCCTTGTCATAGTATCTGATTGTGTAGATAGATAGGCTCGTTTTCTCTGATACCTGCTTAATTGTGTATTCCATATTCTACATTCCTCTTTCTTCTTTATTATCCTGTCTTATTAAATCTTCCTCAAATTCCTTTAATTTTTCCTCCACCCTTTTCGACTTTCGCAAAACCGCATACCGCTCATCCTTCAGCACAACATTTAAAAGTGATTCTCTGATTGCATCAGATACCTCACTCCCGTCAACAATGACAGCAACTTTAAGTTGGGAAGCTATTTCTGAAAAATAGAAAGAGTTTTCATAATTATGACCGTAATGCTTCATTTCGTCAATCAGATTCAGAAAATGCTCCTCCGCTTTTTCCGGCTCATTCATCGCCAGATAAGTATCAACGAGAAGGTCACTGGCATACATCATATAAAGCCCTGAAATCTTCGTTATTGTATAATAATCCTCCGCGCATCTGATTGCCTTATCATACTCCTTATTTTTTATATAAACAGAATGTTGCGCCCGGATATCAACGATACAGTTTTGTATATCCTTGAGCATATTTTTCTGCGCATACACGAGACTCTGCTCCAAATCCCCCTTCATCAGGTAGAGTGCCGAATATATATGTCTCGCATCAAATTCGTTGGTTGGAATCCTTTTGAGTATCGCTTCTGCTTCCTCAAACCTGCCGCTCCCCATATATCTTCCCGCAACTGCTCCAATTGCCGCCATACGGATTGTATCATCCGCAGAATGCAGTAATTCCTCCAGCATATAGGTATATCGTTCAATCAGCTCTCGATATTTCTCATCATCCTGCCTGTACTCCTTATCCGCCGCATAGGCAAGCATGGAAGGACTCATCGCCACTCGAAGCTTTAATTCCTCACTGTTTGGATATTCCCGCAAGTACTGTTCTCCAAGCTCGATGGCGGCATTCAATCCGTTCGCACAGGCGGTGTTCGTCATCTCTGTCATGATTTTGTCAAGCTCCGCCTCGGACAAATGCTCCTGAAAGGAAAGTAAATCATCAAGGTTTGTGTGAAGCATTCTTGCAAGCGGTGCCAGCAATGCGATATCGGGCATACTCGTCCCGGTCTCCCATTTACTCACTGCCGGAGTGGATACCCCCAACGCTTTTGCAAGCTGCTCCTGTGTTAATTTATTTATTTTTCTAAGCTCATAAATCTTTCTTCCTAAATCCATTGTGTCACCCTCCATTTTTAGTTAAATTGCCTCTTTGTCTCTTATAACATTATTGTATAAAAGAAGCCTCAACAAAACAATGGAGCCTCAGACAAGAAAAGGGGCGAGCTTCTTAACTGCTGGTTAATAGTGCGAAAAGCACTACCACTTATTATACCATAAATACTAAGCTCGTGCATTATACCATATTTTACGGTATTGTAGAAGTCCTCTAATTGTGCGATTTTACTGTAAAGTTCAAGTTTTAAAAATCTTAAAATGTTGGTAAAAACGTACTGTTTAGTGGCAAAAAGTTTATTGGTGAATCATTTGATTTTTTTTGCGAGACAGTTTTCTAGTATGGTTCTCGGACTTTATGTCAACAAAATAAGCAGCCAAGCGCTTATCTATACAACGGAAAAATTATGATAATATCAACCTTCCGATATTCTATCTTCATTTAAAATCCTACCACACTTAAAATAGACAAAGTGAATAACTTTAATTTTTTATCTGAATAATGTCTCAAGATTTACTTTCCACATATGGACCCCTCCTTTTTCTTTTGTACTTAGAGTATGTCAGACGGGGATGCAGATAATTTACAATTTTTATGTTTTGACTTTTAATGTTTAGTTTAAATACTTAGAAAATATCATATTTTAATTTGCAATGGCAACTATTATCATTTACAATTAACAATAGGGGATAATAAGTAAGAGAAAAAACAGGATAAGAAGGGAGCTTTATATGAATAATGTAAAATATTTATTGAAAAGAGTAAGTTTATTGATTACAACTTTGGCATTAACTCTATTTATTTTTCAAATAAGTGACTTTAAGGCACTTGCTTCAGAAATACCAGATAAAGCAAATGAAAATGTAGTAACAGCAAGACTAATTAACATGGAAACAGGTGAAGTTACGAATCTAGATGTTGATGATGTTACCATAGAATTAAAACCATCAAATATAAATTTTTTAGAAACATATGGTTTAGCATCAGTTAATAATATTTCAAGCGAAACTTTTTCAAAAACATATACAGTTACAGTTGAACTTCCTTCTTCAACAGGAATATCAATACAGAGCAGTGCAGGAGGAAATAAAACTGAAAATTCTGTAAAAGCAGTAGGAACAATAAATTATACAAAAAGTGGTGATTATATAACAGTTTCAAGTTGTTCAGGCAGTTGGACTCCAAGTATAAGTTCTCTATATATGTCGGACAGGGAAGTTTGGTTATATAGTGGAGTGCCAATGGGAAAATATTTGGAAAAATATCCAACAAAAAATACCTTTAGTTACAATACTGGATGGAGCAAAACACTATATTATCCAGGTAGTTCAATATCTGGAACGCGCCTCTTCACATCGGCAGTAGCAAGAATATCAGGAATGACCGCTACATATACAATTGAATTGTTAGTAACAGTTTAAATAATATATAAAAACTGCAAATGATTTTTTCTCACTTATTGTATAAAATTTTAATTTTCTAATGGTTATCTTAAACATTAGTCAAAAATTATACTTAATATAATCCCCAGAAAAAAGGAATATCTATTTTAGATATTCCTTTTTTCTAGTGTGCCAGGCATGGCACTAGTCTACTCTATTAACACACTGTGAATATTATTTAATAACCAAAAATAATATAGCTGCAAGAATGATTAGTGTAATAATTCTTGTAATAAAATTACCTTTTATTAAATTATTTAAATCACCTATAATTGAACGGTTTATAGAATCTGAAAAATTAATCATTGGATTTTTTTTATATTCATTCATTTTGTTTTTTTCTTCTTTATCACTCATAATTTTTTCCTCCTATTTTATTTTTTTGATTTTATAATTGATATTTTTTTAACTTTTTAATTTCCAATCATAAGATATATGAGATTCAATTCCACTTTTGACTTCAATACGGAATTTGATTTTTGATAGGTATACGATTTTAAAATTTCAAAAAACCTTATGGAATATTGGCTTTTCATTTTCAAAATGTTGTAAAGTCCATAGGAAGTGAACTTTTCCTGTAGGTCAAATAAATAGGGGGTCATACCTTCATCAAGTCTTATTTTAGCTTTTCCACTTCTTTAATTGTCCATACTTTGTTAATCCGTTAGAATAAAAAAATGGCTTAATTAATCTATAAATAGAGTAACACCTATTCAAACTCATTTCAATATATGTTGGAATAAAAGTTAAAAAGTAGTATACTAAATTAATTAAAGTTAAAGAAAGTCCCACACTCTTCCAAGCATGGGACTTCCCTCTGTTCTATACTAATATATAGAAAAAACACTTTTGACGCTTAAATTCTCTTTGACTTAAATCATCCAAAAATTATCATTAAATACGATTCTTCTATATCCCTCGAACTTTGACCACTTATTTACAAAAGCGCCCTTATTCTCTCTTCTTTGATTTTTGAACTCATACATATAATTATCAAAATCCGCATGTGACTTGATGCGAAGCGCAAAGCCTTTCTCATCTAAAACCGGCAGTCCATTGTACTCAAACTCATTCAGACTTATGATATTCGCGATTTTGGCATTTCGTATGAGAATTGCGGCATTATCCTCCGCGTCAATGATATCAAAGAAATCCGGATACTTAAAGCTGTCACCCTCTGTCGGAACACCGTCTCCTACACGATAAGTTTTATCCTTTGTCTTTGTTCTGGATAAGAACGCATTTTCCAGATTGAAATAAAACTCCTCAAAAATATAGCCGCCCGCCTTGATTTCGTCCTTCTCAAAATATGGTTTTTCGCCTTCCCTATCAACATAGTCCACTACGCCGCAGGCAGAGGTCATATGGCTGACACGGTCAATCAAGATAAGTTCGCCAAGTGTCTTATTTTTCTTGAATTCATTTACCACTATCTTTTCTGAAAATTCGATTTCACAAAAAATAATTTCATTCTTTTCAACCTTGTCAATTTTTTGGTGTTCGCCCGTATTTACATCAATTTTGTATTCAATGTTTTTTACGATTGCCGGAATCATCTTTGTTCCAAGTTTTACAAGGTAGTCCTTTCCGACCGTCAACGGCTCATCATCCATCCACAGAAGGGTCGTTTGAATATTTTTTGCAATTGGAAGATTTTCATTATCCGTTAAAACACAGCCACGGCTTACATCCACTTCGCGGTCAAGCTGAATGGTAACAGCCTGCCCTGCAAACGCTTCCTCACTCTCTTTATCACCGATTAATATGCTTTCCACCGTAGCACTCTCAATGCTCGGGAGGGAAAAGAGCTTCTGTCCGACCTTTACCCTGCCTGCTTCAATCTGTCCCTGAAAGCCTCTGAAATTGTGGTTCGGACGACATACTCGCTGCACCGGCATATAAAAATCATTGCTCTCATCGCTCTCGGACACGTCCACCTGCTCCAGATGAGTCATCAGAATATCTTCCGTGTACCAAGGCATATTCTCTGACTTTTTCGTCACATTATCGCCTTCTGTCGCACTGACCGGAATCACCTTTACATTTTTTAGCGACAGCTCATTTGACAGCGTCAAAATATCCTTTTTAATTTCCTCGAATCGCTCCTCGCTGTATCCCACCAAATCCATCTTGTTTACGGCAAATACAAAGTGGTTGATTCCCATCAGGGAACAAATTCTGGAATGGCGTCTGGTCTGCACGAGCACTCCCTGCTTTGCGTCCACCAATATGATGGAGAGTTGGGCAAAAGAGGCACCAACCGCCATATTTCTCGTATATTCTTCATGCCCCGGTGTGTCGGCAACGATAAAGCTTCTGTTATCGGTTGTAAAATAGCGGTAAGCCACATCAATCGTGATACCCTGCTCTCTCTCTGCCATCAGACCGTCCAAAAGAAGAGAGTAATCAATCGCACCGCCTCTGGAGCCTACCTTGCTGTCTAATAATAATGCCTTTTCCTGATCGGCATAGAGCAGCTTGGAATCATACAGAATATGTCCAATTAGTGTTGATTTTCCGTCATCTACGCTGCCGCATGTTATAAATTTAAGCAATCCATTCATTAGAAATACCCTTCTCTCTTTCTCTTTTCCATACTTGCCGCACCGCCATCCTTGTCAATGACACGGCTCGTTCTCTCTGATTCAACAGAACTCAAGGTTTCTTCAATAATTTCATCCAGCGTAACCGCATCGGAAAGCACGCCACCCGAGAGAGGATAACAGCCCAGCGTACGGAAGCGGACTTTTTTCATCTCGGGAACTTCACCCGGATTTAGCTTCATTCGTTCATCGTCAACCATAATAATATTTTCGTCACGGAAAACTACCGGACGCTCAGCCGCAAAATAGAGCGGAACAATCGGAATATTCTCACGCTGGATATACTGCCAGATATCTTTCTCCGTCCAGTTAGAAATCGGAAACACGCGAATACTCTCGCCCTTGTTTATCTGCGTATTATACAGCTTCCACATCTCCGGTCTCTGATTTTTCGGGTCCCATGCATGGGAGGCATTTCGGAAGGAAAAAATTCTTTCCTTCGCCCGGCTCTTCTCCTCGTCACGTCTGCCGCCTCCAAATGCCGCGGTAAAACCATATTTATTCAATGCCTGCTTGAGCGCCTGTGTCTTCATAATGTCGGTATAGGAAGAGCCATGATCAAATGGGTTGATTCCTCTCGCCACACCGTCCTCATTGATGAACTCAAGCATCTCAATCCCAAGCTCTTTTGCCGTCTTATCGCGAAACTCAATCATCTCTTTAAACTTCCATGTTGTGTTGACATGTAAAAAAGGAAACGGGGGCTTCTCCGGATAAAATGCCTTCATTGCCAGATGAAGCATCACCGAGCTGTCCTTGCCGATTGAATAAAGCATAACCGGATTTTCGCACTCTGCGGCAACCTCTCGTATGATATAGATTGCCTCTGCCTCTAATTCATCCAAATGTGATAATACATTACTCATAGTCTTTTCTCCTAATATTTGTTTGAATCTTTGCTGTTCACATCGATTACCTTTTTGGTTCCATCACTTTTTGTTATATTCCAATGGAGAATATCTCCTTCATAAGAAACATTCATGGTGCCTGCATTCCCACCGATATCGGCACCCAGATAAAAATCAATCGCACCGAATCTGCATTCTTTTACGCAGGATACACAGCCCCAGCAATCCTTCGGATATTTGATATATACCTTATTGTCCTTTTCCTTAATCAGAGTTCCCGGACAGACTTTCATACATTTCAGGCAGCCCACGCACTTTTCTTTATTAATTCTTATGCTCATACTCTGCCTCCTGTACAATATCTCTCAATACAATCTCAAGACTTCCGTTTACCAGCTTTGAATTTACATATTTAAAATAGTCTTGATTTGTATCGGGATAATCCAAATTCTCATTGAAGGAATGCCATCTTGTTTCCTTTCTATAAAGTAGATGGGCTATGAGTGACTGGCACACGGTCAGCCTCTCCTTTAGTTCATACACAAACATCAGCTCATGCATGTCGGCTGCTCCCAAATGCTCTGTCAACGCTGCAATCTGTTCAATCTTTTCCTTGGCAAGGAGTAACTGTTTTTCGTTAAACTGGTAGAGAGTAGAGATGCCGCCCGCATATTCGTCCATAACCTTCTGCATAGCCTCCTCCAGCTCCCAAACGGAAAAGTCTGCCGCTTCATTACTTAAAATTGCCTCATATTGTGCTATTCTTTTTTCTACAAAATCCCTTTGAATAGAAATATCTTTTTGCTTCGCAAGCTTTTCGATGATATCAAGTGCCGCAATCTCACCTTCTGCAAGTGCTCCGGTTACATATTTCTGCGGACAGCCGCCTGACACGTCTCCTGCCGCATACAAACCCTTGACGGTGGTCTCTCGCTTTGTATTTACCCAATAGCCGCTTGCCGTATGTCCGCCGACGATATAAGGCTCGGTTCCTGCAATCTCTACATCCTGTTCACTTGGATTTTTGCCGCTCTCAATCCATTTCAAGGTCTGGCTCGGTGCCATATTCAGATATGCTTTTAACAGTTCCTCATCCCGCTCGGCTTCGATTACACTTGTCTGCAAGTAGCAAGGTCCGTTTCCAAGCTGATTTTCCTTGACTGTGCCATACACTCGCTCGCTGGTCGTGATGCCGTATTTGTCCTCGTACACCTCTCCCTTGGAGTTAATCTGCTTTGCTCTCACTCCCTGCGCAATTGTTCCGGTCGGTGCAATGGTATCCTTGCATCGAAGGGCGATAAAGCGCATCTCAAAAGAGGTCATTTCTGCTCCTGCCAGAATTCCCATCGCATAGCCGGCACCGGTATTAAAAGGCGGATACCACATTTTATGGCGGGAAAATCCAGGATTGTTCGGCTTATAAAGCCCTGCTGCCCCTCCGGTTGCAACAAGGACAGCCTTAGCTCTTATCTCATAGACGGTTTCCTCTGTGATGCTAAATCCCACGGCTCCCTTCGCCATATTATCCTCCACGAGCAAATCCGTTATGTTCGCATTATTTAATACCGTGACATTGGAAGCCTCTTTTACTGCCTTTGCAAGAATCGGTTTAAAATTCTCACCGTTTATTTTGATATTGCGGTTTCCCCTTGCCACATAGTTTCCGTTTTCGTCCTTCAAAATAACAAGACCGAGCCTCTCCATCTCATGGGTCACCTCGTTAAAGCGGTTTGCAGCGCTCAAAAGCAGGTCTTTTCGCACGATGCCGTTTGCATCCTTTGTCGCGTAGTCTACATAGTCCTCCGGCTTTCTGCCCTCCACAATGTAGGCATTAATTGCATTGACTCCCGCTGCAAGGCAGCCGCTTCGTTTTATATTTGCCTTTTCGGCTACCACAACAGACAAATCTGAATTTCTGCTTAGCGTAAGGGCAGCGTAACAACCTGCTGTGCCTCCGCCTATAATTAAAACATCTGTGTGTATCAGTTTATGATTTAATTTCTTGTGCATGTCATTTACCATATCCTTATATTCGCGTTTTGGCATGAAGTGCCTTAAAAGGTTACAATATCCTTGCCCTCAAGTTCCTTATTTTCCAAGAGATAAGCTCTTTCCTTGTCATAGGCGTACACCCTGTATACCACGACACACATCTTCTCACCGATGCTGATTGGACGCCTCTCAAGGGAACGGTGCGTTGTCAAAATAATTCCGCTGACATTGAGCTTTACCTCTAGACAGTTTCCTCTGAATGAAATATCCTCGATAACACCTGTCTCAGAATAATTGATAATATCCTTGAATTTCACATTGTCACTCTTAAAGCTTTCCACGAACTCAGGACGGATAATTGCGCCGTCGTAATTGCCCTTTTCAAAGCCTCTCAGCTTGTAATACTCCTGAACCTTTGCGGACTGTCCGATAAATTCCGCCACAAAAGGAGTCTGCGGATTTTTGTATATTTCAAGCGGAGATGCGGTCTGTTCAATTCTTCCTTTGTTTGTGATGATAATCTCATCTGCTACCTCCACCGCTTCGTCCTGATCATGGGTGACAAATATACTCGTGATGCCTACCTTGTGTATCATTTCGCGAAGCCAGCTTCTAAGCTCTGCACGTACCTTGGCATCAATCGCCGCAAACGGCTCATCGAGAAGAAGAAGACTTGGATTTGGTGCAAGTGCTCTGGCAAAGGCAACCCTTTGTCTCTGACCTCCGGACAATTGGTTCGGATATCTTTTCTCTAAGCCCTTTAGTCCTGTCAGCTCAATAAGTTCTGCGACTCTCTCCTTAATCTGCTTTTTCGGCACCTTTTTAATTTCAAGCCCAAAGGCAAGATTTTCATATACGGTCATATAGCGAAACAAAGCATAATTTTGAAATACAAAGCCTATGCCTCTCTCCGCCGGAGCAATGTCATTTACTCGTTTTCCGTCAATGATGATGTCTCCAAGGTCGGGAGTTTCCAGTCCTGCTATCATACGAAGTATTGTCGTCTTTCCGCTTCCGCTTGGTCCAAGCAGTGCCACCAGCTTTCCTTTTTCAATTCCGATATTGATATCGTCAGAGGCTTTGTAGTCGCCGTAATGTTTATCAATATTTTTTAATTCAACATACATAGATTTCTCCTCATACACAATCAGATATTCTGTGCCTTCCTTTTTGCTTTATATTCCACGATATTTCTTGCCACCATAACAATAAGTGCGATGATAACAAGTATCGAGGACACCGCAAATGCCGCCGTGATGGAGTCACTTGAGCCGGACAGGTAAAGTGCATCAATCTCAAGAGGAAGGGTAAACGTCTCTCCTCTCGTCTTTGACAATGCATTTACCGCTCCGAATTCTCCGAGTGCCCTGGCTGTACAAAGAATAATTCCGTACAGCAGCGCCCACTTGATATGTGGGAAAGTAATTTTGCGAAATATCGTAAATCCGCCTGCTCCCATCAAGGCTGCAGCCTCCTCTTCGTCCTTTCCCTGTGCGTTTAACACCGGAATAATCTCTCTGGAGACAAAAGGGAAGGTGACAAATATTGTGGCAAGCACTACACCCGGAATGGCAAACACAATCTGAATATCCGTTCCCAGCGCACTGTTGATGCCCTCAATCAAACCATTTGCCCAGCCAAGTCTTCCGAAGGTCATAATAAATGCAAGACCTGCGATAACCGGGGAAATGGAAAAAGGAATATCGATGAGCGTTGCAAGCACCTGTTTTCCTTTAAAGGAAAATTTCGTAATCAGCCATGCTGCCATGATTCCGAAAAAGGAATTGATAATAACCGCAATGATCGTAGCAAGCAGCGTTACCTTCAATGCCGACACGGCATATTCTGTGCCAAGTGATTTCAGATAAAAGCTGATACCCTCACTTAACGAGTTGATGATAACGGATATAAGCGGCACGATGAGCATAAGTGCAACAAACAGGATGCTTATTGTAATTAAAATAATTTTTGTGACTTTGTTTTCTTCTCTGCTATTTTCCTGCATGCCACACCTCCTAAATTTGATTGGTTCGTCTGGACTGGACAATCTGAATCATATTGATACAAAGCAAAATGAGAAACGAAATAATAAGCATGATCAGTGCAATAGCCGTGGCACTCGCATAGTCCACATAATTAAGCTTTTGCATTATGACATAGGAAATCACCTGTGTCTCCTCTTTTGCACTGTTGCCGGATATATAGATAACACTTCCGTATTCGCCAATTCCTCTGGCAAATGCCAAGCCAAAGCCGGTGAGCAAGGCAGGTCTAAGCTCCGGTAAAATAACGCGAAAAAAGGTTTTCGTCTTTGTTGCTCCAAGTATATAGGCCGCCTCCTCATATTGGGTATCAAGCTTTTCCAAAACCGGCTGGATTGCCCTTACAACAAAGGGAATTCCGATAAAAATAAGTGCGATGGTAAGGCCAAGCTTTGTGTAAGAAACCTTTAATCCAAGCTCCGCCAACGGTTTTCCAAACATTCCTGTATCAGAATAGAGCTTTGAAAGGGTGATTCCTGCTACCGCGGTCGGAAGAGCAAACGGAAGCTCAATTAAGCCATCCAGTATTCTTTTGCCGGGAAACTCGTATCTCACAAGCACCCATGCAAGAATGACTCCAAACACACAGTTGATGATTGAGGCGATGAAAGCACATATAATACTCGTTTTAAATGCGTTTATTACATTATCCTTTGTGATGAGTTCAAGAAACTCACTCGGTGTCAGTTGAAATGAATAGACAAGTACAGACACTAACGGAAGCAATATAATAAGAGACAGCATCAGAAGGGTTACCCCCATCGTCAGCCCAAAGCCCGGTATAACTCTGTCTTTCCGTGTAAATTTTGTTAGATATGCTTTCATAATCAGATACCAGTTTCAATCCTTTCAAAAATTCTAATTTTCGCCTCTTTTAATTCCCGTAGATTTCATCAAAGATTCCGCCGTCTACAAAGAATTTCTCGTATACAGCATCCCAGCCTCCGAAATCGTCAATTGTGCAAAGTTCAATATTCAAATCAAATTTATCAGAAAATTCCTGCAATATATCTTCGTTTGACGGACGGTAGCCATACTCTCCGATAAGCTCTTGTGCCTCATCGGTGTAGAGGTATTCCAAATACTCCTTTGCCACCTCTGTTGTATTGTCCTTCTCTGCATTTTCATCTACAATCGCCACGCTTGGCTCTGCCAGTATACTGATGCTTGGAGATATAATCTCATATTCGTCTGGGTATTCCGAAACGGTTAAAAGTGCTTCATTTTCCCATGCAAGGAGAACATCTCCCTGACCGTTTTCAACAAAGGTCGTCGTCGCTCCTCTCGCACCGGAATCCATAACGGTTACATTGGCATAAAGCTGTGACATAAAGTCCTTCATCTGTTCCTCATCATTGTTAAACTGCTGACCTGCATAATACCATGCTGCCAAGAAATTCCAGCATGCACCGCCGCTGCTCTTTGGATCAGGTGTGATAACCGCTACACCCTCTTTGGTCAAATCACCCCAGTCCTGAATACCTTTTTCATTTCCCTTTCTCACAAGAAAAACAATTGTGGACGTATAAGGGGAAGAGTTTCCTTCGAATTCATCAAGCCAACCTGACTCAATGAGACCTGCATTCTCAACCAATGTGATATCATGGGCAAGGGCAAGTGTCACAACATCTGCATTAGCTCCCTCTATTACGGAACGTGCCTGACCGCCTGAGCCGCCATGTGACTGTACCACATCTACCTGTGTTCCGGTTTTCTCCAAGTAATATTTTTCAAATATTTCGTTATATGCCACATAAAACTCTCTTGTAGGATCGTAAGAAACGTTGGTCAGTGTTACCGTTCCGGATGCCGTACCGGCTGTTTCCTTAGCTGAACCTGCGCATGCCGCAAGAGAAAGTGTCATACCTGCCGCCAATGCCAGTGAAACAATTCTTTTTAAATTTTTCTTCATAATTTTTTCCTCCAAATTAATTATGCTACTCTATACAATTTCAATTTCATTTACGCTTACATTTTTATCCTTGTCGATATGAAAAGCGTTTAATACCGGTTTTCCTGCTTCCATCAGTGATAGTATCAGATATTCGCTTGTCGAATCATATGCCAGTCTTTTATCCTCCTCAGAAGGCCTGGACGGTGACTCCGGATGAGAGTGAAAGTTTCCAAGAAGCTCAAAACCGTTTGCTCTGGCATCTTTTACTGCCGCCAACTGTTCCTTCGGATCCATGGAAAAATGCTCATTGCTCTCATCTAAGTTTGTCAGCAGATAGACTTTTTCAACCGTTTTGACCTCACCGTTCTTCGTCCCTGCTATGAGACCGCACGCCTCATTCGGAAGCCCCTCTGTACAATGCTTTAAAATTTTCTCATAATCGCCTCTTTTTAATTTTAGCATAACGTTTCTCACCCCTTTAAGTCGCAGGCTGCCTGTTCATAATCAATAAGCTTTGTTATCTCCGGATGCTCGCCGCAGATTGCACATTGATTGTCTTTCGGTAATTTCACCGTACGAAACTGCATTTTCAACGCATCGTAGGTCAAAAGCTTTCCTGTGAGCAAATCTCCCTGTCCGACGATGTATTTCACTGCTTCCATCGCCTGAAGGCTTCCGATTACTCCGCCCATTGCCCCAATCACGCCTGCCTGCTTACAGGTCGGAACCGCGTCCTTTGGCGGTGGATTTTTGAATACACAGCGATAACATGGTCCTTCCCCCGGCACATAGGTCATAAGCTGCCCCTGAAAACGAATAATTCCTGCATGGGAAAATGCCTTTTTTGCCATTACGCACGCATCATTAATAAGGAATTTTGCCGGAAAATTATCTGTTCCGTCAATGATAAAGTCATACTCTGCAATCAGCTCTAAAATATTTTCTGAACTGACAAAGGTTCTATATGTATTCACCGTAATATCCGGATTTATGGCAAGCATTGTCTCCTTTGCCGATTCAACCTTTGCCTTTCCGATATCAGCCGTCGTATGAATGACCTGACGCTGCAAATTGGATAAATCTACCACATCTGCATCTGCAATTCCGATTGTTCCGACACCTGCTGCTGCCAGATACATTCCAACAGGTGCTCCGAGTCCTCCGGCTCCGATGATAAGAACCTTTGCATTCAAGAGCTTTTTCTGTCCCTTTACGCCTACCTCCTTCAAGATGATATGGCGGGAATAGCGCTCTAATTGCTCATTTGTAAATGCCATTACCTCGCTCCTCCTCCCATAAAGTATAGGAATTCCACGATATCTCCTTCAGAAAGCTTTGTTGTCTCAAAATCTGCTCTCTCCAAAAATTCATCGTTTAAGGTAACTGTCACATATTCTGCATTTTCAACATCCTCAACCTTGATTAATTCTGCTATTGTCAACTCTTCGTCATATGTCTTCTTACTTCCTGCCACTGTTAAATTCATCTTCTCTTCCTCACATTCTCTAAGTATTACTATTCAGTCTTCTACCTTGCGTACAATCAGCGTATAAGTGCCGTCCTCATTCTCGTTGAGCTTTAAAATCTGATGTCCTTCTTCCTTAATGCTTCTTGGTACATTCTGAACCGGCTCGCCGTCATTTAATTTGATTGCCAAAATCTGTCCGTCATCCAACTCTTCAAGCGCCACCTTAGCCTTTACAAACGTAACCGGGCAAACAACGTCCGTGATATCTACGGTATCGTCAATGTTAAAATCAGCCATGATATGCTTCCTCCATCTTCTGAATAAATGTTTCTTTTCCGATACGGTCTATCGTAAACTTAAAGCGCTCACTCGGATTGCCGTTATCCGCAAAAAACTGAATTGCCGCATCTGTCACGCGGTAGAGCTGCTCTTCCTGTGTAACTAAGGAAAGTGGTGTCTCTCCCTTTGAGATACTGTTTCCGAACAAACCGCCAAAGGATACAATATATCCCGGGTTTGTGTCCCATGCATCGGTCGGACATGATTTGGCGCATCTTCCGCAGTTGTTGCACTTATCATAATCGACCTCTATCATCTTATCTTCCATTGTGATTGCTTTTTCCCGGCATACCTTGACGCAGACACCACAGTTGATACATTTGTCCTCAATCCACTTTACTTCCAAGGCTCCCTTGATACCTACGTCGTTTTCCTCTGCCTTTAAACAGTTGTTCTGACAGCCGGTCACTCCGAATTTAAACTTATGAGGAAGCTCCCTTCCAAAATATCTCTCGTTCAGCTTTTTCGCGATATCATATGTATCAATGTTGCCACTCGGACAGATTTCACTTCCCTGACATGCCGTCACGGTACGAACTCTCGGTCCGCAGACACCAGGTTTACATCCGCCCTTTGCAAGCTCTTCCTTAACTGCCTCCACATCGTCTACCTTGATAAACGGTATCTCAACACTTTGTCTGGAGGTGAGGTGCACATGGCCGTCTCCGTACTGTTCTGCAACCTCCGCTATTTTTTTTAGATTTTCAGCGGTCAGATTTCCGCCTACTACCTGTATTCTCAAAGAAAAGTTGTTTTTCTGCTTCTGTCTCATGAAGCCGCCCTTTTTCAGCGCCGCATAATCTACCTTCGCCATTTTATTCTCCTCCTAATAAGGCATTCTCAAAATCCGCCTTCAAATCTTCTATATTTTCAATTCCGACACTGACACGAATCAAATCTTGGTATACACCGGAAGCATTTTTTTCTTCATCGGTACAGTGGAGACTGATTGTAGACGCAGGGTGTATCACCAATGTTTTCGTGTCACCCACGTTTGAAATGATAAGCGGTAATTTCAGTGAATTGATTATATGAAAGGCTCTTTCCTTACTTCCTGCACGAAAAGTAATAATTGCACCGTAACCATTTTTCAGCTGTCGTTTTGCCAGTTCATGGTAGGGGCTGTTCTCAAGTCCCGGATAATTTACTGTGATATCTGCGCCAAGTTCCTCCAAAAATTTTGCCAACTTCAAGGCGTTTTCACACTGCCGTTCCATTCTAAGTCCCAAGGTTTCCAAGCCGATACAGTTTAAGAAAGCATTTTGCGGTGACAGACAGGCACCGGTATTTCGAAACAGTCCTTTACGAAGCTTTGCGATATATGCCATCTTTCCAAGCTTGAGGTATTCCTCTAATCCCGGATATTTTTCTTTCGTCCACTTATACGTTCCGCCATCCGTCAAAATACCGCTTATCGCGTCACTGTTTCCGTTTATGTATTTGGATGAGGAACTGACTACAATGTCTGCACCAAGGAAAAGCGGCTTAACCAAAAAAGCGGTTGCTGTCGTGTTATCAATGATAAGCGGTAAATTATGCTTATGTGCAACCTCTGACAACCCCGGTATATCGGTGATATCAAGCTTGGGATTTCCGATTGTCTCCGCAAAAATCAGCTTTGTTCTCTCATTGACTATCTCCTCAAATGCCTGCGGCGTATTCTCCCTTGCATATCTCGTCTTGATGCCAAAGGCTTCAAAGTCACGGAACAAATCGATTGTTCCTCCATATAAACCGGGTGCTGCCGCAATCTCATCTCCTGCCTGCAAAATATTTAAAAAGGCATTTGTCAGTGCCGCCATGCCGGATGCACACGCCACACTTCCAATTCCCCCTTCCAGCATTGTAATTTTGTTTTCAAATGCCTCTATGGTTGGGTTGTTAATTCGCGTGTAAGAAAAACCCGCTGCCTTATTTTCAAAAATACGCTCCAATGTCTCCGCACTCTCATGGGAAAAGGCGCTGGATTGATAGATTGGAATAAGCGTTGCGCCTGCCTCCTGCCTTTTTTTGCCTCCCTTATGTAAAAGTGCTGTGTTAAAACCAAGGTTATCCATGACTGTCTCCACCCTTTTTTCTGTTGTATTTAGCTTGTGTACATGTTTGTCGATAAATATCTGTCTCCTGTGTCTGCATGCAGTACGACAATGTTTTTTCCTTCATTTTCCGGTCTCTTCGCAATCTGAATGGCTGCATAGGTTGCCGCTCCCGCAGAAATGCCGACTAAAATTCCCTCCAAATTTCCGATCGCCCTGCCAAGCTCAAATGCGTCTGCATCTGCAACCCGTATAATCTCGTCATATATCTTGGTGTTTAGGACCTTCGGCACAAATCCGGCTCCGATACCCTGAATTTTATGCGGTCCGGCAATTCCTTTTGATAAAACCGGTGAGCTTTCCGGCTCCACCGCAACAATTTGAATATCAGGATTTTTGGACTTTAAATACTCTCCGACTCCGGTTATTGTTCCTCCGGTTCCCACGCCTGCGACAAAAATATCAATCTTACCGTCGGTATCCTCATAAATCTCAGGTCCTGTTGTCGCTAAATGCACCTTCGGATTCGCTGTATTTTCAAACTGACTCGGTGTAAAGCTATTCGGTATCTCTTTGACAAGCTCCTTCGCTTTTGCGATGGCTCCGTTCATTCCCTTCGAGCCCTCTGTGAGTACAAGCTCTGCTCCGTACGCCCTCATCAGTGTTCTTCTCTCAAGTGTCATCGTCTCCGGCATTACAATAATGAGACGATATCCTCTCGCCGCTGCCACCGAGGCAAGACCAATTCCGGTATTTCCTGATGTCGGTTCAATAATAACGGTATCTTTATTAAGTATTCCTGCTGCTTCTGCTTCATCAATCATTCCCTTTGCAATTCTGTCCTTGACAGACCCGGCAGGATTTAAATATTCCAGCTTCGCCAAAATCTTTGCCTTTGTCTCATACTTTTCCTCGATGTGCACCAGCTCAAGAAGCGGTGTCTTCCCGATAAGCTGATCGGCTGATGTATATATTTTTGCCATAAAATCCTTCCCTTTCCTTTTGTATTTCTTGCCTTTCAGTAAATTATTAACTATAATAAACCTATAAACATACTTTGTCAATATGTTTATATGAATTGGGGACAAAAAAAGTGTGAGCAACGCCCACACATCGCACCCAAGCGGGTTGCGCAGCACCTTTTGACCTCTAATCCTAGTATATAAAAAAATATCGTTACCTATTTTCAGGTAACGATATTTTTTATATCACATAATGATCTGAGTAATTCTCCTCGCCAAGTAAATCCGCGATTGTGATATTCTCAAAATAGTTATGAATCAACTCATTCAGACCTTCCCACATTTCCAAGGTCTTACACTTTGATGCTCGCTCACAGCTATTTGGCTGTTTATCCAAGCATGCCACCGGTGCCAGTGAGCCTTCCGTAAGCTCTAATATACTTCCAACTGTGTACTCCTCCGGCGCTTTTGCAAGCTTGTAGCCGCCGCCCTTGCCCCTTAGAGAAATCAACAGTTCATTTTTGCTAAGTATCGATACAATCGCTTCCAGATATTTTTCCGATATTTCCTGTCTCTCTGCGATATCCATCAGAGTGATGAAATCTCCGCTGTTGTGCTCTGCAAGATCTATCATAACCCGTATGGCATATCGTCCTTTTGTTGAAATTTTCATGTCATCAACCTCCATAGCATATATTATAACAGTGTTTATATGTTTTTCAAGTGGAATATAGAAAAAGACAATTGGTAAACAAAATTTACCAATTGTCTTTTATATCGTTTAAGGGAAATTAAATTATGTTCTAATTAATTCTTTACTTCTGAATTAAAATCGAAGCGATTTCTCCTGAAGCGTCATATTCAATACTTAAAATTGTATCGACTGCAATATCGCTCAGACTGCCTGTTGTCTCTTCGCCGCCGGAAACAACTTTGATAACGCTTTCATCATCCACTGTTATCGTAAGTGTCTCGCCGCTTTCCTCAAATAAAGAACTCATATCGGGTGCTGTTCCATCCCCAGCCGGAGCCTCTCCTGATGGTGCCTGTGCATCTCCACTTGGAGCCTCTCCTGACGGTGCTTGTGCATCTCCACTTGGAGCCTCTCCTGACGGTGCCTGACCATCTTGGCTTGGTTTCTCCTTTGCTGCATCGGCTGAATCACCTGATGGTGCTGTGCCGTCTCCTGACGGGAGCTCCATATCACCCTTTGCTCCTGCCTGCGGCATCTCACCCAGTGCCAAGGTAATTGTACTTCCGTCTATCGCAGTTACCTTTCCAATCACTCTGTCTTCGCTTGCCGCCTGCGCTGTATCTGTCTGAGATGTCTCTGCTTCTGCCGCATCTGTCGTATTTTCCGCTTCGGTTGTTTCTTCCTGTGTGCTCTCACTTGCTGTCTCTGATGCTGCCTCTGTACCGGAGCAGCCAGCCGCTGTGACAATGAGCATTGCTACACAGCTTACTGCTAAAATTCTTTTTAATTTTCTCATAATTTGGGTTTTGCCTCTTTTCTAATTGTCTTTTTTGTTTTCACTTTAATTACTAAAGTAATCACTTTTTACTTCTAAATGTCTAATCTCCAAATATGTAAGCATTGCACCACCCTTCTTTACCGACACACATTTATATCCCTTGTGCCTTCGTTGACTCGATTATAGGTTCAAAACCTTAAATTACTCTTAAAGAATTGAGTGCTTCACTTAGAATTTTAACAGTATTCACAAATCTTTCACATAGGCTTATCCAACATGAAAGGATACCTTGAAAACAGTTCCTTCCTCCTTGCTGCTTGTCACAGAAATTTTTCCGCGATGCATCTCTGTGATTGTCTTTGCAATGGACAGTCCCAGACCGTAGCCGCCTTTTTCTCTCGCTCTTGATTCCTCTGCCCGGTAAAAGCGTTCAAATATATGACTCAAGTGTTCTGCCAAAATAGGCTCACCCGAATTCTTCACAGTCAGATATACCTTTCCCTTATCGGGCTTCTCATAAAGATGAACTTCAATACTTCCGTTTTTCTCCGTATATTTGCAGGCGTTATCAAGCAGTATCATAATGAGCTGCTTTAGCTTTCCGGAATCACCCTGTATCATAATATCCTGCCCGATATCCGCTTCCAGATTTTTTCCCTGTTCAAAAGCAATCGATTCAAAAGGCAGATAGCAGTTCCAGACAACATCACTTAAATTCACTTCCGTCATCATAACGCTTTCCCGCGACGCATCCGATTTTGCCAAAAAAAGCAAATCATTGACCAGCCCGCTCATATGGGATGCTTCCGCCTTAATATACTCAATCCATTTATATTGATGCTCAATCGTATCTTCTCTATGAGCACTCAAAATATCAGCATTTGCCAAAATAACCGTAAGCGGAGTCTTTAGCTCATGGGAGGCATCTGCAATAAACTGCCTCTGACTCTCCCAAGACCTTTCCACAGGCTTCAGCGCCCAGCCTGCCAGATAAATACTGATCATCAAAAATGCGGCAAAACTTGCAATTCCGATAATCAGACAGTTCTTGACGAGGTGAAGCATGCTCAATATATCATTGCTCAAATCATAAAAGATAATTTCACTGCCTTCCGCAGTCTGATTCATCAAATACCGAAGAGATACATCCCAAAGTACACCCGTTCTCTTTCCGCTGCTTACACTGTCTGTGACAATCTCCTCAAGCACTGTATCCTTTATCTCCACGTTATCGCCAATCAGAGTATCGATGCTGTTATCCTCATTCAGCTTAACCGTAAATATCTTAAAGGTGGCAGGCTGTTTATCTCCGCCCTGCGGACCTCCTATCTCCAGCATCGGTTTGCTTGCATAGTCGTCCATACGGTTGCTTCGCTCCGCCGAGGTTTCCATAGCAATGCGGCTTTCCTCCTCCACACGGATAAAGGAAGCAGCTAAAACAGCACCAAAGGCAGTTATTAAAATAACCGTAACGCATATCATGTTAATAAAGATAAATTTCTTTTTCAGCTTTACTATCATTGCGACGCCTCCTCCAAGAAATACCCTATTTTTCTCTGGGTTGCAATGTTCACCTTAGAGCCTAGATATTGCAGCTTTTTTCGCAGAAAGGAGATATATACCTCGACATTGTTGTCCTCCGCATCGGATTCCATGCCCCAAATCTTGCTTATCATCTCATCCTTTGACACTACTACCGCAGGATTAGTGATAAGAAGGCGCATCACCTCAAATTCTTTATGTCCGAGATGAATCGACTTGCTGTCTTTCTGAAGCATATACATAGACAGGTTCAAGGTTATATCAGAAAAGCTAAGCTCATTCATCACAACCTCTCCCTGGCGTCTCGTCAGTGCACGTATCCTTGCCAGCAGTTCATCCGGAACAAAAGGCTTTGTGAGATAATCATCCGCTCCTGAATCCAGACCTGTTATTTTATCTGTCACCTCATCCTTGGCGGTCAACAGGATAACCGGCGTATTTACCTTCGATTTCCTAAGTGCTTTCACCACTTCGAATCCGTTCATTTTAGGCATCATCACATCTAATACAATAATATCATATTGCCCGCTCATCGCGAAATCCAGCCCGTCGGCACCGTCATTTACCGTATCCACCAGATATTTGTTTTCTCTCATAATCTGGCTCAGGGTGTCCGCCAGCCTTATTTCGTCTTCCACAATAAGTACTTTCAATTTTTCTTCTCCTCCCGTATGTAAGATGATTATCCCCTTTTAATCCGTCTCCACTGTCCTTATTATATACCAGCAAGCTTAAAATAGTCTGAATTGAATAAAGTGTGACCAAACCTCACACTTCGCACCCGAACGGGTTGCGAAGCAACTACTTCCACTCCGCGAGGTGCGCATAATATTTTTATATCATAGGAAATCCGAAAGAATTCCCTATGACATAAAACTTCCCGGCTTGTAAAGAGCCGTTTTCTTTGCAAGCCGGGATTATTCATCTTGTATAGTTTCGCTATCTAGCTATTTTCATTTTTGAGTGTCACATCAAGATGCCGATATGGAATCATGATATTCTTTTCATCAAAGTTCAGCTTTATCTGCTCAATGATTCTGCATTTTGCACTCCAATGATCTTCTGATTTGACCCATATTCTTCCGCCGATGATTACCGCGCTGTCCGTAAGCTCCGACACAAATACATCATGATCCTTCTCACTTAAATATGCTGCATCGCCAGTCAGAATGTTCTCAACAATCTGCTTGGCAAGCCTTAAATCGCTTTCATAGCTGATTCCGACCGTAACGTCAAGCCTTCTCTCCTCCTGATACGTCACATTTGTAATGGAATTGTTAATCAGCCCACCGTTTGGCATCGCAATCACCTTATTGTCGCCTGTTAACAGTTTTGTGTAAAAAATATCAATATTTGTGACTGTTCCTTCATTTCCTTTTCCATGCTCAATAATATAATCACCAATTTTAAACGGTTTTAATATTAAAATTAAAATTCCGCCTGCAAAGTTAGAAAGACTTCCTTGCAGTGCCAAACCAATTGCAAGCCCCGCTGAACCGAGTAATGCCACAACGGAGGTACTGTTTAGCCCGAACTGCTGTCCGATAACCAAGAACAACACAATGTAGAGCAGTATCCGAAGCAGGGAATTAATAAACTTAATTACCCCTTCATCTGCTCCTATTTTCGTAAGAGAACGGTCCACCAGCTTAAGCAATAGCTGAATTATCTTTTTGCCTACCACATAAATAATAAGCGATATTAATATAGTTACACCAAAGTTTATAATACCCGGTATCCAGCCTTTAAAATAATCCACAATCAAATTCGGCTCCTTTGCAATTTGTTCGCTGAGGTCTTGAATTTCGTTCAGCGTATCTACCGCACTGCTTTCCGCTGTTGCTAACATAAATTATCTCCTTAAAATCTATCTTTCTTTTCCTTTCGCCCGAATCTCCTGAGCCTCCTTGACCTGCTCTGCCGCAAGCAAGGACTTCTCAAGTTCTGCATTTTCCTCAGCAATTCTCACCTTTTTCGCCAACTCTTCCTTTAGATTGGCGGAGCTTTTCGTCTCTTTCTTTTTAGCCTTCGCCTTAGTCCCCGGCTTCGCCTTCTCCTTCGTCTTAGAGTACTGGAATATGCTGATGCCAAGAGGCGGCACAGTAATACGGATTGAATTGTCCCTTCCGTCACATTCCTCAACCTTTGACTGCTTTACTCTCTTATTTACATGGTCGGCGCCGCCGTATTCGGCTCTATCACTTGAAAAAATCTCTTTATATTTCCCTTCAAAAGGTACGCCGATTTTATAGTTTTCCTGCACGATCGGAACAAAATTACATACAATGAGCAGGAAATCATTCGCATCCTTCGTGTTTCTTGTAAATACAATAATATTTTCCTTTGCGGACATATTATTAATCCATTCAAAGCCCTCCGCCTCATAGTCAAGCTCATATAAGGCTGACTGCTTTTTGTATAACCGGTTTAAATCCCTGACATAGCTTTGCAAAGCAGAATGCTCTGTCTCATTTTGAATCGCCCAGTTAAGGCTTCTCTCCTCAGACCACTCCTCATACTGACCGATATCCTGCCCCATAAACAGAAGCTTTTTACCCGGGTGGGTATACATAAAGCCATAGGCAACTCTCAGGTTTGCAAACTGGTTTGCCCTTTCACCCGGCATTTTTCCTATCATAGAGCCTTTTCCATGCACAACCTCATCATGGGAGAATGCAAGTAAAAACTTTTCGCTGTACGCGTATATCATACTGAATATGAGCTCACCGTAGTGGTGTGTGCGAAAATATGGGTCATAGCGCATATAACCAAGAAAATCATTCATCCAGCCCATGTTCCATTTGTAATCAAAGCCCAATCCATCTTCCTTCGTGTCTCCTGTCACCTTCGGCCATGCTGTGGACTCCTCTGCGATAAGCAGAGCTCCATCCGTCTGTCCCTTAAAGGTATCACTCAACTGCTTTAAAAATTTAATTGCTTCCAGATTCTCATTTCCGCCGTATATGTTTGCCACCCAGTCGCCGCCCTGTTTTCCGTAATCCAGATATAGCATTGAGGCAACTGCATCCATTCGGATGCCGTCGACATGGTATTTTTTCACCCAGAAAATTGCATTGGCAATGAGGAAATTCCGCACCTCCGGTCTTCCGTAATTATAAATCAAGGTGCCCCAGTGCGGGTGCATTCCCTGTCTTGGGTCCAAATGCTCATACAGGCATGTTCCGTCAAAGCTCGCAAGCCCGAAAATATCCTTCGGAAAATGAGCCGGAACCCAATCCAATATGACTCCGATTCCCTCTTTATGCATATGATTTATAAAATACATAAAGTCTTTCGGACTTCCGTAGCGGCTCGTCGGTGCATAGTAACCTGTGACCTGATAGCCCCAGGAAGCATCCAACGGATGTTCCATAACAGGCATAAGCTCGATGTGAGTATACCCCATCTCCTTCACATAGTCCGCAATCATAGGTGCAAGCTCTTTGTAATTGTAAAATTCTCTTCCATCCTCCGGCTTTCTCCAAGAGCCTAGATGAAGCTCATAGACAGACATCGGTTCGATGTCGCTCTTTCTTTTTTTTCTGCCTGAAAGCCACTTCTCGTCTGTCCATTTAAAACCTTCCAAATTTGTGACAACAGAGGCAGTCTCCGGTCTAAGCTGTGTCTCATTTGCGTAAGGATCTGATTTTAAGCCCGGTAAACCGCTCTGGAATTTAATTTCATATTTATATAAATCACCGACCTTTACCTCCGGAATAAACAGCTCAAAAATTCCCGAGTTCCAAAGCCTTCTCATCTGATGGGCTCTTCCGTCCCAATGGTTAAAATCACCGACAACGCTCACGCGGAGAGCAAAAGGTGCCCATACGGCAAAAAGTACCCCCTCTACCCCCTTCAGAGTCATTTCATGCGCTCCCATTTTTTCATAAATCTCATGGTGGATTCCCCGATTAAATTTCTCGGCTTCTTTCTGTGTGATAACAGTCGGAAAGAAATACGGGTCATAAATCTCTCTCGTCTTTCCCTCTTTATCTTCTATGATATAAGTATATTCCGGTATAGATTTCCTTGGAAACAACAGGGCAAAAAATCCGTCCTCGTGCTGCATTTCCATCGGGTACTGCTTCTCATTGTTCTTTAGCTTTACCCATATCTGGCTGGCATCCGGCACAAACGCCTGTATCACCAGACCATTTTCCGTTACATGAGGGCCTAATACTCCATGCGGATTATCGTCCTCCGAATATATAATCCCGTCAATTGCCGCCCAATCCATCAAATCGTATATTTTACTCATACCAAATCCTCCCATCAATTTTTTTTATTTACATTTCCTTGATTTTAAAGCGTATGAATAAACAGTCCACTTCTCAGCTTTGGTTCAAACCATGTAGATTTCGGAGGCATCAGCCTGTTTGCGTCTGCAACATCAAACAGTTCACTGATTTTAGTCGGATACATGGAAAATGCGACTTTCATATCTGAATGAACACGTCTCTCCAATTCTTCCAAACCTCTGATTCCTCCGATAAAATCAATTCTCTTGTCCGTTCTTGGGTCCTTGATATTTAAAACAGGTGTTAATAAATGGTTCTGTAAAATAGACACATCCAATCCTTCCACCTCATCTTTGGATAAGATATGTTCCTTTGCCGTCAGCTTATACCATGCATCTTTCAGATACATGCCAAAGCTTCCTTTTTCACTAGGAGCAAACGGTTTCGCTCCTATGCTTTCTATGTCAAAATTCTCTGCTGCCTGTTCCAGAAAGGCTTCCTTCGTAAGCCCGTTTAAGTCCGTCACAACACGGTTATAAGGCAGTATCATCAATTGATCGTCCGGAAAAAGAACGGATAAGAAGAAATTATATTCCTCATTTCCGATATGATTTGGACTTTCCTGCCGCCTTTTTAAGCCTACCTTTACCGCGGATGCCGCTCTGTGATGTCCGTCCGCAATATAAATCTGTCCGATTGCACCAAAGGTGTTTGCGATGAGTTCCACACTATCCTTATCACCGACTTTCCAGACACGATGCGTCACCTTATCTTCTGCCGTAAAGGAATACAGTGCTTCCTCCTTCATTTTAGCCGAAACCAATTCATTGATTGTCTGATTAGAGCGATAAGCTAAGAAAATAGGACCGGTCTGTGCATTACAAGTATCGACATGCTTAATTCGGTCAATTTCCTTTTCTTCTCTTGTGTTCTCATGCTTCTTAATCACGTTATTTGCGTAATCATCGATGGAGGCGCAGGCAACAATACCTGTCTGTGACCTGCCGTCCATAACCAGCTCATAAATATAGTAGGCATGCTCCTTATCATTCACAAAAGAGCCGTCTCCAATCATCTCCCAAAGGATATCGTGTGCCTTCTGATAAACTCTTTCATCATAAGTATCCACACTTTCGTCAAACTGTGTCTCCGCACGGTCAATCTTCAAAAAAGACATTGGCTCCTTCTCCACCTCTGCCAGCGCTTCTGTTCTGTTGTACACATCATACGGCAAAGCTGCAATTTTATCTGCCAGCTCTTTTTTGGGTCTCACACACTCGAATGCTTTTACTGTCGCCATTTTATCCTCCTGTTTCGCCTTAAGCTTCCTTTAAAAATGCAACATAGCCCTTTTTCGCCTCGTAGAGGTCTGCCTTGCTTCCGATTTCCCACGGAGCATGCATATTGTGAAGGGCAACACCGCTGTCGATTACTTCCATGTTGTAATTAGCAAGAATATAAGCGATTGTTCCTCCGCCGCCTTGGTCTACCTTACCAAGCTCTGCTGTCTGATAAGCAACATTATTTCTATCAAAAATATTGCGAAGCTGCGCAACATATTCTGCGTTTGCATCGTTGGAGTTCGATTTTCCTCTGGAACCTGTATATTTGTTGATAACAAGACCTTTTCCAAAATATGCAGAGTTGTTCTTCTCCATTGCCGACGGATAATTCGGGTCAAATGCCGCACTTACATCGGAAGAAAGCATCTTGGAATTCTGGAACGCTCTTCTGAGTAAAATTTCAGAATAATCTTCTGTACAGTTTATAATTTCTGCCACTGCATTTTCAAAAAACTTGGAGTGCATTCCCGTTGCTCCTACGCTTCCAATCTCTTCCTTATCTACAAGAAGGCACACGGAGGTCTTTTTACTTTCCTCTAACTCAAGCAATGCCTTATAGGAGGAATATGCACATATTCTGTCGTCATGTCCATAGCCCATAATCATACTTCTGTCCATTCCGTAATCTCTTGCTCTTCCGGCTGGCACAGCTTCAATTTCCGCTGAGATAAAGTCTTCCTCCTCAATATCATATTTATCCTTTAAAAGCTTTAAAATATTTGCTTTTACTGCATTTTTTTCCTCGCCCTGAAGCGGAATACTTCCCACAAGAAGGTTCAGGCTCTCACCCTCAATTACCTTGCTTGCCTTTTTGTCCATCTGCTCGCCAGATAAGTGAATCAACAAGTCAGATACACCGACTACCGGATCGGTCTCTGCCTCTCCGATTACAATGTCCACCTTGGTTCCGTCTTTCTTCACAACCACGCCGTGAAGAGCGAGAGGAAGCGTTACCCATTGATACTTCTTGATTCCACCATAATAATGCGTGTCAAGCATTGCAAGCTCTGTGTCCTCGTAGAGCGGATTTTGCTTTAAATCCAGACGCGGGGAGTCAATATGTGCTCCCAATATGTTCATTCCTGCCTCGATCGGCTCATTTCCGATTAAGAAAAGTGCCACAGCCTTATCCATATTGTTTACATATACTTTATCGCCTGCCTCTAACACACCTTCATTTAAAATCACTTGTTTCAAATCGCGATAGCCTGCCTTTTTTGCTTCCTTAATTACACGCTTTACGCATTCTCTTTCTGTTTTACACTCTGATATAAATTCCTTATATCCTTCGCTAAATTCAAATACTTCTTTTAATTGGGCTTCATTATAGCCTTCCCATGCCGTTTTTTTACTCATACAAATCTCCAATCTTTTTATATCTCTTTATTTTAGTCTGCCACTATCTTTGTCTGTCCAGCATTTCCTGCAATGCTTCATCACTTTCCACAATCCATACATCTTCCTCTTCATCATCAAGTCCCAGATAGGTTCCGAGTGTAATGTCCAAATCGCTGTTATTCCAGTGACTTACATATTTGTCAATTTCCTCAAATTCAATTTCTCCTGCCAGATACAGTTCCTTAAATTTTTTGTCCATAACCAAATTCCTCTTTTCTCTTAATTGATAATTTGTAACTGTTCAGAGCCAAGCAAATTTGATAAAGATATGCTTAAGAATGCTCGCATTCTTAAGCATACTTTTTATTAAATTTATTTGGCGGATACGCCACATCGGGGAAACACGCAGTGTTTTCGAGATTGGCTCTGAACCGTAACGATATTTTTTGTATCATAGGATTAAGGTGTTAAACGCACCAACGGTACAATTTTGACACAATTTATATTTTTGTATCATCACCTATTATTATAACAGAATAATCCATTTTAAACTACTCTGAATTCATTTCGTCCGGAAGATAGAACAAAGCGGACAAGTCCGCACAAAAAAGCAGCAAATCTTATTTGATTTACTGCTTGCCAATACTAAGTATTATCCTATACCGGGCGTCCTATCCCATAACGATACCAAATCTGTTTTCCCACTCTCACCAATATAAAGTCTGCCAAAAATCCCATGATGCCAAGGCAGAAAAGTCCTACAAAAATCCAATCTGTCTTAAAATAAAGTCTGGAACTCCAAATCATATATCCAATTCCCTCATTTGCAGAAATCATCTCTGCCCCGATAATCGCCATGAAAGAAGAGCCCATAGCAAGCCTGATTCCGGTGAAAATATAAGGGATTGAGGAGGGTATAATCACATGCTGCATTATCTGTATTTCACTTGCTCCCATACAGCGTGCTGAGCGAAGTCGGTCTTCCTTAATCGCCGCAACTCCTGCCATCGTATTGATAATAACCGTAAACAACGTAGAATAGGTAATGAGTGCAGTTTTTGAGGCTTCCCCAATTCCAAACCAAAGCATAAACAATGTGATAAGTGCCAGCGGCGGAATAAAGCGGATAAAATGTAAGAACGGCTCAATCAGCTTTCTAAGGGAGACAACCCTTCCGAGTAGAAGCCCTGTCGGAATGGCAATGATGCTTCCAAGCAGCCAGCCTCTCATTACTCTCCAAAGGCTCACACCCATATAGTAAAACAGGGAACCATCCTTGGAAAGCTCTGCCACCCCCTTTAGCGTAGCCACCGGTCCTGGAAAGAAATCAGGATTGTTCATCAATGCCGCAAACTGCCATAACAGGAAAATGCCAATCCATGTGATAACACCATAATTCACTAGTTTTTTTACTATTCTCATAATGACCACGCCTCCCCTTCAAAATGATGTTCAATTTTTTCATAAAGTCTGTTAAAGTTAGGTGCCGTGATATCTCTTGGATATGGCAAATCCACCGGATAGATATCTGTGAGTTTTGAATTAGGTCCCAAAGACATCACACCAATTCTCTGTCCAAGCAGCAGTGCCTCCTGAATGTCATGTGTGACAAAAATAACGGTTTTTGAGGTCTTTCTCCAAATATTTACCAGCTCCTTCTGCATCGCTCTGCGTGTCATTGCATCTAATGCACCGAACGGTTCATCCATAAGGAGAATGTCTGAATCATTTGCAAGTACTCTCGCAAGCTGAACTCTTTGCTTCATTCCGCCCGAAAGCTCATCAGGAAATTTTTCCGCATGTCCGGTAAGCCCGACAAGCCCTATATATTGACTGGATATCGCTTCTCTTTCTTTTTTGGATACCTTTTTCATGCGTAGTCCGAATTCTATGTTTTCTCTTACGGTTAACCACGGAAACAATGCCGCATCTGCATTCTGAAATACCATTGCCCTCTCTTTGCCATGCTTTTTTATCACATTTTCTCCGACTCTCAGTTCTCCTGAAGTGGTCGTTGTAAAACCTGCTATTAAATTTAACAAAGTGGACTTTCCGCAGCCGCTCGGCCCGAGGAGAATAAAAAATTCTCCTGCGCCTACGGTTAAGTTTGCCTCCTTTAAAACATAAGAGGAATTTTCTGTGACCGGATTATCAAAGCTTTTGCTTACATGCTCTACAGAAATTGCATTTGATACCAAATTTTCTGACATGGCAATCCTCCTTTACGGCTCGTAAGTTAAAAGTTCAGGAAAGGAATTCTGCAATGGTGTAACATTGATTTTATCCTTTAAATCATATTGATCTGTCAATATTCCATGTTCCTCCGACCATTTCTTAATGTCCTCTAAATGGTCAAAATCCTCTTGGGAAAATCCAAGTGCATAATTCGTATACTTAAGATCTTCCAGTACACTTTCTTCCGGAAGCTTTAATTCTTCAAAGGCAAGCTTCGCCGTCTCTTCCTCGTGACCCGGTATATAGTTCATGCCATCGTAAATCGCTTTTAAAACACCTGCCACCGCTTCCGGATTTTCTTCCACAAAACTTCGTTCAAGAAGCAGGTATGCACTGATATTCACTCCGGAATCAAGGACATTTCCCAATACCTTTACTCCCTCCAACTGCTCAAATTTTGTGGCGAGCGCACCGCCTATCCAAACTGCATCCATATCACCGTTTTGCAGAGAAACAATTGCCTCATCAGGCGTAGAAAACGGAACATACTCAATTTCACTTTCCGCAATACCGTTTGTCTCAAGATATTTCGCCCATATATATTCATAAACGGTTCCCTTTTGTACTCCCAATTTCTTTCCCTTTAAATCAGAGGCAGTGCTGATATCCCCCTTTACAAAAAGAAGGGTTTTTTCTGCTGATTTATCGTTTGTCTGACTTAGGCTGCTGACTACAACCAAATCACCTTTTCCAAGAGAGTTAATCAAGGCGTAGTCCGCTCCCGAAGCCGTGTCGGACTGTCCTACTAAAAGAGCATTGATGGTATCAATTCCATAAGCAAAATTGGATATTTGAGCGTCTATACCATAATCTTCAAAGTAACCCTGTTTGTTTGCTACTCTTACCTGGAACGATCCTCCCGCTGCCGTATCGATGGCAAGCCTCACAGTAACCGGCTCTTTGGTATCTGCCACAGCATCTTCCCCTGTTGTCTTCTCCTCTGCCGGCTGCGTGGTCTGTGTCGTTGCGGCTTCCGTGTTTTTTTCTGTTGAAGAACCGGAAGCTCCTGCACATCCTGCTGCACCGACTGCAATTAACAAGGTTAACGCTGCTGATAAAATTTTCTTTTTCATAATGTTCCATCCTCTTTTCTTTCTACTATTTTATTGTTTTCTTCGTTATAAGTCTCTAGTTTGGCTGTTCATCAACTCTTGCAACGCAGGCTGCTCCTTCTTGGTATTCAGCCGTTCCCGCCACTGCTGCAACGGACTTTGTACCCTTCGGTGCCGCTCCTTTTACCCTGAAGTCATTTACATCTATCGGTTCGATAGGCGTTTCCTCCGGTTTCTCCAACTGCGGAACCCATTCATAAGGAACACGGTATGCACGATAAACCATATTGGCGTTGATTTGATTCTTGTAAGGAGAAATATACTCCCACACCAACTCATGCTCTCTTGTCACTTCGAATATACGCCCGTCTGCTCCCTCTGTAATCAGCGTATTTCCGTTTGGAAGTCTCTGTGCTGAACTGATATACGGACTGTAAAAACGATAGGAGTCAAGCGGCTCCTGAAAACCTGCTTTTGCCGGGGTGTATTCCCATTCTATTTTTAATGTAACAGGATTAATTTCCAATACCCTTGAATGGTCGCGCAAAGCATTTTTTTGTCCGTAAGGAGAAGATGGATTCGGCAATCCATAGCCTCCCCAGCCTCCGTTGTCAAACACCAGTAAATTTCCCTCGCCCGGAAGCCCTTTCGGTATGATATGAGCATGATGCTGGCCAATAATCCAGCCCAAGTGCTTTACCTCTTCACCGGAATAATCCGGTCCGATTTTCCATACCAGCTTTCCGCTTTTTTTATCAATAATTGCTATTATATTACTTTCTCTTGCATCCCATATGATGTTGTCCGGGTGGAAACGCTCATCCCCTGCATCATAGAAACGATTGGGACCGATGTAGGAAGCGGAGTTGATATGCATCCAATCTCCTGAATGATGGTTTCCGAAAAATCTTGTGTTCGGATCTCGAAACAGTACATTTTTTGCCGCCTCATCAAAACCAAGCTCCTCAAAGTGGTCACTGCATACCCACTCCCAAATGATATTTCCTTCCCAGTCCACTTCAATTATCGCGTCATCTAAGAGCGGATGATGGGAGATTTCAGGTTTTTCTACATCTTTATGTACAAGGATTAACGTATTTCCCTTATCTGTCTGTGGTTCAAGTCCGGGTGCATAATATCCCACCGGATTGCCCTCTCTCTGATAATCATGGTGTGCTCTCGCCATCCATTTCGGTTCTTTGCCCGGATCGGCGATGTATTTGTAATGGTCAAATTTCCAGACGATATTTCCGTCCCAATCTACCTGAACCACATCGGCTTCATCTTGGAAGCCAAACTCAGGATCTCTTTGTGCGGTGCTTCCAAGCACATATCCTCCCGGAAAAATTTTATTTGGAAAGCCTCTTAAATCCTTCCACAAATGAACCTCCTGCCCATTCATGCCAATCAGCAATGCTCCTACCTGCGCTGCTTGATAAATTGTATAACCGCTCCATGCCTTTTCCGGATTATAAACGGTTGCTCCCGTCGGATAAATTGTTGGATGTCCCATAGTCATCATTCTCCTTTTCTGAATATAATAGTTAATAGCTTAAATATTTGCTTTCCCTCGGTATTTCCGGTATATCTTTTTGTTTCTCATTTTCCTTTGCCAACTCCAATATTACCTCTGAGAAGTGCTCCAGATTTTTTATAATCTTCTTATAGCCCTCAATCTGCTGCTCGAGCCGTTCCTCGTTTATACCGTCAAAAAGTAATGTGCTGCAACAATAGCCGATATTTTGATTTCTGAGATAGAGCTCCCTTCCCTCCTTTGTAATAGCAAGGAACACTCTTCTTCTATCCTCACCTCTAATTCTTGTGGCAAGTCCCTTTTTCTCCAGATTGTCACAAACCGCAGTGATTGCTCCTGTCGTAAAATCCAGCTCCTCTGCCAAATCCCCTAAGGATTGAGGACCTTCCCGTATTATCTTATGAAGTATCAAAAGAGCCGGTAAATTAATTCCTCCCACTAAAATCTTATCCCTCTCTTTTATAAATTTACGGGTCATTTTACGGAACAGCCAATCTGCCTCTTCAAGTTTCTCCTTGTTCATCCTTCACATCCTCTCTTTGTTTTCTTAGCTTTCATTATCTTACTGTTAAGATAATTGGTTTAAGAAATTTGGCATTGAATTCCTTCATGCCAATTTTCTATAAACAAAAAAGAGATTCCAAAAAACGCTGTTCAACGCTTTTTGAAACCTCCAGTTGTCTGGTCAGTCTCTTCTCATATTCTATTCATACCATTTCTATATGATTAATATGTTTTACATATTATCACGATATATTATCAATGTCAACCACTTTTTTTATTTTTTTATTAATAAAAAGTCAATATCATACAAGAGGAAATTACAAACTCGTGCTACAATTATATGAAAGTATATAGGAGGGTAATTTTATGACAGAACAGGAACAACGCTTCGTGTGTTACGATAATGAATTAAAAATTGAAGCACATCAATTTAACGGAATCATGCAGAAATTCCCCAACCATTTCCATGAATACTATGTAATAGGATTTGTAGAAAGCGGCAATCGGTATCTGACCTGCAAGAACAAGGATTACACCATAGAAGCAGGGGATTTATTATTGTTTAATCCTTTGGATAATCATGCTTGCCGACAAATAGATAACAAAGCACTTGATTGGAGAAGTATCAACATCAATGAGGATATCATGAGGGAAACGGTCAAGCAAATTAAAGGAATTGACTATCTTCCTAAATTCACGACCACAGTAGCATACCATAGCGAAGCCCTTCTTCTTTTGCGTGAGCTTCATAAACTGATTATGGAGCAGAGAAAGGATTTTGAGAAGGAGGAAATATTCTTCTTCCTTATTGAACAGTTAATTTCAGAATATACCGAACCTGCAAAAGAAAACCTTTCAGAAGTCAGTGCGGAAATTCAAAAGTCGTGCACTTACATGGAAAACCATTATGCGGAGTTCATTACGCTTGATGATTTGAGTAAGCTGTCCAATCTAAACAAATATACCTTATTAAGAAATTTTACAAAGCAGCGAGGGGTTACACCATATCAATACCTTGAAGCAATCCGAATTGGAGAAGCAAAAAAGCTATTGGAAAAAGGAATAGACCCTTTAGAAGCCGCTATGCAAACAGGTTTCGTGGATCAAAGTCATTTTACAAAATTTTTTAAAAAACTAATCGGACTTACCCCAAAACAATATAAAAATATATTTGAGGAAAATAAAAGCTAGTCCCTATTTCGAGGAGCGTATAAAAAATCATGAAAACAAACAAAGAACTTGCCGGACATCTGTTGGCGTTTATTACAATTTTAATATGGGGAACCACCTTTATATCGACTAAAATATTACTTATCAGCTTTACCCCTATCGGAATATTGTTTTTTCGTTTCATGATAGGGTTCGTTGTTTTAATGGCAGTATTTCCCTACAGGCTGAAAGGGACAGGCATAAAACAAGAAATGCTGTTTGCCGGCGCCGGGTTATGTGGGGTTACGCTTTATTTCCTCTTAGAAAATATCGCTTTAACTTATACACTTGCGTCAAATGTCGGCGTTATTGTATCCATTGCGCCATTCTTTACCGCATTGTTTTCCCATTGGTTCTTGGAAAATGAAAAATTAAAAGCCAACTTTTTTATTGGTTTTGTTATCGCTATGATTGGAATTACTCTTATTAATTTTAATGGAAGTATGGTTTTGAAATTAAATCCAATCGGCGATTTATTGGCGGTATTTGCTGCTCTTGTATGGGCTATTTATACAATACTCACAAGAAAAATCAGTCAATTTGGGTATAACACGATACAGACTACTCGAAGAATATTTTTTTACGGAATTATTTTTATGCTTCCCGCATTATTCGTACTTCCCTTTGAATTGGATTTAAAAAGGTTCTCGCAACCTGTTAATCTATTTAATATTCTATTTCTTGGATTAGGAGCATCGGCACTTTGTTTTGTTACATGGAATACGGCTGTCAAATTGTTAGGAGCAGTAAAAACAAGTATTTATATTTATATGGTTCCGGCTATCACCGTCATCACTTCAATTCTTATATTAAATGAGACAATCACATGGATTGCCGCTTGCGGGACTTTACTCACATTAGCCGGATTATTTATTTCTGAAAGAAAGACCAAAAAATGCAGTGAACTCTCATGAATTCACTGCATTTTCTTATTCTGACAAGGAAAGCCCTGCCTGCTTTTATTATTTTATGACTCTTACCTTCAACACACCATCGATGGAAGCCAGTTCTTTTGCAACTTCCTCCGTAATCGGTGAGCCTGTGTCAAGAATTGTGTAGGCGAAATCGCCCTTGCTCTTATTAATCATATCTGAAATATTGATGTTAAACTGTGCCAACTTACTTGTGTACTGTCCAATCATATTCGGAATATTCTTATGGTTGATACACACACGGCCTTCATTTTCACACACGCCCATATCGCAGGCAGGATAGTTTACAGAGTTTTTGATATTTCCGTTTTCTAAGAAATCCTTAATCTGCTTTACAGCCATAACCGCGCAGTTGTCCTCTGACTCTTCTGTGGATGCACCAAGATGAGGAATTACAATCACGCCCTCTTTGCCTGCTGTCGTCGGATTCGGGAAGTCTACAACGTACTTCTTTGCTCTTCCCTCTGCAAGTGCCTTCACAAGTGCTTCTTCATCAACGAGTAAGTCTCTCGCAAAGTTAAGAATTACAACGTCCTTCTTCATCATAGCAATTGCTTCTTCGTTAATCATCTTCTTTGTAGCATCCATCAATGGCACATGAATGGTGATAAAATCACATTCTTTATATATTTCCTCAGCATTTTTGCTGTGTTTAATGCCCCTTGAAAGGTTCCAAGCCGCATCAACTGACACATATGGGTCATATCCGTATACTTCCATTCCAAGATGGGTAGCTGCGTTTGCAACCAATACACCAATCGCTCCAAGTCCGATGACACCAAGCTTCTTGCCCTGAATTTCAGTTCCTCCAAAATTGCTCTTTACTTTTTCCGCTAATTTTGCAATATCCTGATTGTCCTTTTCTTCTTTTACCCAGTTGATTCCGCCGATTACATCACGGGAAGCCAAAAGCATACCTGCAATCACAAGCTCCTTAACACCGTTTGCATTCGCGCCCGGAGTATTGAATACAACGATTCCCTTTTCCGCACATTTATCCAACGGAATATTGTTTACGCCTGCTCCTGCTCTTGCAATTGCATGCAGATTCTCAGAAAGCTCCAAATCATGCATTGCCGCACTTCTAACCAAAACAGCCTCCGCATCCACAAACGCATCAACCTTCTCATACTCTTCTGTAAATAAATCCAACCCTATATTTGCAATAGGATTTAAGCAATTATATTTAAACATCTAAAAATCCTCCATCATGCTATTTGTTTTCAGCTTCAAACTTCTTCATAAACTCAACGAGTTTCTCAACGCCCTCGATTGGCATTGCATTGTAGATGCTGGCTCTCATACCGCCAACGGATCTGTGTCCCTTTAAGTTTTCAAAGCCTGCAGCCTTTGCCTCTTTTACAAACTTAGCATCCAGCTCTTCATTTCCTGTAACAAAAGGTACGTTCATAAGGGAACGGTCCTCTTTTACTACAGTACCTTTGAACATTTCACTTGAATCGAGGAAATCATATAATACAGCCGCTTTCTTCTCGTTGTGATTCTTCATCTCTTCCAAGCCGCCCATCTTCTTGAGCCACTTAAATACCTTACCGCAAATATAAATGCCATATGCCGGCGGAGTATTGTATAAAGAGTCATTGTCAGCATGAATCTTGTATTTTAACATGGTCGGAGTTCCCGGTAAGGTATCCTCTGTAATCAGGTCTTCTCTGATAATTACAATAACAACGCCTGCCGGTCCTACATTCTTTTGAACACCGCCGTAAATAATACCATATTTTGTCACATCAACCGGCTCAGATAAAAAGCAGGAAGATACGTCCGCAACTAAGGTTTTTCCCTTTGTATTCGGCAAAGTTTTAAACTTTGTTCCGTAAATGGTATTGTTTTCGCATATATAAACGTAATCTGCATCCTCGCTGATCGGCAAATCAGAGCAATCAGGGATATAGGAAAATGTCTTATCCTCGGAAGAAGCGATTTTGTTCGCTTTTCCGTAAAGCTGTGCCTCTTGGTATGCCTTTTTCGCCCACTGGCCTGTTACTATGTAGTCGGCTACCTTATTCTTCATAAGGTTCATCGGTATCATGGCAAACTGCTGGGACGCACCGCCCTGTAAAAACAGTACTTTATAGTTATTCGGAATATTCATCAAATCACGCAGGTCCTGCTCTGCATCCTGAATGATTTTCTCATAAGCTTTCGATCGGTGACTCATTTCCATTACCGACATTCCGGTACCTTCATAATCTAACATTTCTGCTGCTGCTTCTTTTAATACTTCTTCAGGTAACACTGCTGGTCCTGCTGAAAAATTGTACACTCTACTCACTTTTATTTCCTCCTAAATTTTAATTCCCGACAAGTGAATCTGCTAAAAATCCATCTTGCTAGATCTATGCGGTTTATCGCTTAACCCATTTTACAACTTTGTTATTTTATAGTCAATAGGTATTCGCGAAAAACTTACAAATGTATTTGCTACGCGCACACTTTAGGTAATATGCCCTAGAAGCAGCGATTTTTAATCTATTTCTGCTTTAAGTCTTCCTCTGTAAATGCCTCTGCAATTGCGCCGTTTGGTGCTACCATCGGCCATACCTTGTCGTCACTGTCAATCTGACAGTCAATCACCACCGGCTTATTCAGCTTTATCGCCCTTTCAAGTGCCGGAGCAAACTCTTCCTTCGTCGTAACGCGGATTCCCTCTGCTCCCATAGCCTCTGCAAGCTTCACAAAATCAACGGCATCATTTAATATGGTATGAGAATAGCGTTTTTCATAAAATAGATTCTGCCACTGTCTAACCATGCCTAATACATGGTTATTGATTACAACCTGAATAATCGGTATGTTATATCTGGTTGCCGTGGCAATCTCATTCATATTCATACGGAAGCATCCGTCTCCTGCAATGTTGATTACCGTTTTATCCGGGCAGGCGGTTTTTGCGCCGATAGATGCACCAAGGCCATAGCCCATTGTACCAAGACCTCCTGATGTAAGGAAGGATCTAGGTTTGGTGTATTTATAAAATTGTGCTGCCCACATCTGATGCTGACCAACCTCGGTTGTGATAATGGCATCACCCTTTGTCGCCTCATAAATCTGCTCTACGACATAAGGTCCCGTAAGTCCGGCATCGTTGTATTTAAGCGGAAATTTCACCTTTAGTTCCTTGACATGAGAAACCCATTCGTCGTGATTTAACTGCTCCAATCTCGCATTTAACCGTTTCAATACCTCCTTGGTATCACCGATGATGCTGGCACTTGTCTTTACATTTTTGTTAATCTCCGCAGCATCCACATCAATCTGTAAGATTTTCGCTTTTTTTGCAAAGCTCTTTGCATTGCCTGTAACGCGGTCACTAAAGCGCGCACCGATGGTGATGAGAAGGTCACATTCCGTCACACCCAGATTCGAGGACTTTGTTCCGTGCATGCCAAGCATACCGGTATAGAGCTCACTTTCCCCGTCAAACGCTCCTTTTGCCATCAGCGTATCCGTAACAGGTGCATGAACTTTTTCCACAAACTCAGCAAGCTCCTCTGAGGCATCAGAGAGAATAACACCGCCGCCGATAAAGACAAACGGCTTCTTGGAGTGATTAATAAGCTCTAACGCCTTCTCCAAATCCTTCTCTTTGATTGTCTTTGTTACACGCTCAATCGGCTTTGGCTCTTTCTTTTTATATTCTGTCGTGTTCGCTGTAACATCCTTTGTGATATCCACCAAAACAGGACCCGGACGTCCGGTTTTTGCAATCTCAAACGCGCGTCTGAGGGTATCCGCAAGCTTTGTTACATCTTTAACAATGAAGCTGTACTTCGTAATCGGCATAACAACTCCTGCTATATCGATTTCCTGAAAGGAATCCTTTCCAAGAAGAGGAGTTCCTACATTCGCAGTAATCGCTACAAGCGGTATGGAATCCATGTATGCTGTCGCGATTCCGGTTACGAGATTTGTCGCTCCTGGTCCCGATGTTGCGAAGCACACGCCGACCTTTCCCGTGGCTCTCGCATAACCGTCCGCAGCATGAGACGCTCCCTGCTCATGTGATGTCAAGATATGTGTTATTTCATCTTTATGCTTATACAACTCATCATATACATTTAAGATGGCACCGCCCGGATAACCAAATACCGTGTCAACGCCCTGCTCTTTTAAACATTCGATTAAAACTTCTGATCCATTTAACTGCATATTTGATACCTCTCTGTCTTATTTCTTTGGAATTTCCAATATTGCACCACGGTTTCCTGATGTAACCATAGATGCGTAGCGTGCCAGATAGCCTGTTGTAATCTTTGGCTCTCTCGGCTGCCATTTCTTTCTTCTCTCTTCCAATTCCTCATCGGAGATAACAAAATCCAATGTATTCTCAGGTATATTGATTTTTATGATATCGCCTTCTTCTATCAACGCAATGTTTCCGCCCACTGCCGCTTCCGGTGAAACATGACCGATAACCGCACCTCTGGAAGCACCGCTGAAACGTCCGTCCGTGATAAGTGCCACGGATGAATCAAGCCCCATGCCGCAGATTGCAGAGGTAGGACTTAGCATCTCTCTCATTCCCGGACCGCCCTTAGGTCCTTCATAGCGGATTACCACAACATCTCCTGCCACGATTTTGCCTGCTTCGATTGCCGCAATTGCATCTTCCTCGCAGTCAAATACTCTTGCAGGTCCTTCGTGAACCATCATCTCCTCAGCAACCGCAGAACGCTTTACAACACCGCTGTCAGGTGCCAGGTTTCCTTTAAGCACTGCAATACCACCTGTCTGGCTATATGGATTTTCAACCGGTCTGATTACGCTTGTATCCTTATTGATACAGCCTTCTATATTCTCTGCTACCGTCTTTCCGGTTGCAGTAATTAAGTCTGTACGAATCAATCCCTTTTTATTCAGTTCATTCATAACGGCATATACACCGCCTGCCTCGTTCAAATCCTCCATATAGGTAGGACCTGCCGGTGCAAGATGGCATAAGTTAGGTGTCTTTGCACTGATTTCATTTGCAATATCCAGATTTAATTCAATTCCTGCCTCATGTGCGATAGCAGGAAGATGAAGCATACTGTTTGTGCTGCATCCTAATGCCATATCAAGAGCTAACGCATTCATAAACGCATCTTCTGTCATAATATCTCTCGGTCTGATATTCTTCTCAAATAATTCCATAACCTTCATACCTGCATGTTTTGCAAGTTTCAGTCTCTCCGAATATACTGCCGGTATTGTGCCGTTTCCTTGTAAGCCCATTCCAAGCACCTCTGTCAGACAGTTCATGCTGTTTGCAGTATACATACCGGAACAAGAGCCGCATGTTGGACATACCTTATTTTCAAATTCTTCCACGTCATCCAGGGTCATTGTGCCTGCTGTGTAAGCACCTACCGCCTCAAACATGCTGGAAAGACTTCTCTTTTCTCCGTTCACACGTCCTGCAAGCATCGGACCGCCGCTTACGAATACGGTCGGCACGTTGATTCTTGCCGCCGCCATCAAAAGTCCGGGTACATTCTTGTCACAGTTTGGTACCATTACCAAAGCGTCAAACGCATGTGCCATCGCCATACTCTCTGTTGAATCTGCAATCAAATCTCTTGTAACCAAAGAATATTTCATGCCCACATGGCCCATTGCTATACCGTCACAAACGGCAATTGCAGGAAAAACAATCGGGGTTCCCCCTGCCATTGCAACACCCATCTTTACCGCCTGCACGATTTTATCCAGATTCATATGTCCCGGTACAATCTCATTATAAGAGCTTACAATACCAACCATTGGTCTTTCTAACTCTTCCTTTGTAAGTCCCAGTGCATTAAACAACGATCTATGCGGAGCATGCTGTACTCCTTTTGTAACTGAATCACTTCTCATATAGATTACCTCCAATTGCGTCAATACGCCTATACAAGTGAATCTGCAAGCAGCTTCACTTGTCATGAATTATAATTTCCTACTTTGTTTTAAGTGTCTAAATTTGTTCTGCAAGCAGGCTTCCCATTTCGTCTGTTCCTACCTGCTGAAAGCCTGCCGACATAATGTCAGTTGTGCGGTAGCCATTCTTTAACACCTGATTTACCGCATGTTCGATTGCATCAGCTTCTTTATCCAAATCAAACGAATAGCGAAGCATCATAGCTGCTGAAAGAATAGTTGCGATAGGATTTGCAAGGTTTTTACCTGCAATGTCCGGTGCCGAGCCATGACTTGGCTCATACAGTCCAAGCTTTGTCTTTCCGAGGCTTGCGGAGGACAACATACCGATGGAGCCTGTAATCATGCTTGCCTCATCGGATAAAATATCGCCAAACATATTCTCCGTCAAGATAACATCGAATTGTCTCGGATTTTTCACGAGCTGCATTGCACAGTTATCAACCAGCATATGTTCTAGCTCTACCTCCGGATAGTCTTTTGCCACTTCTGTGACGACCTTCCTCCAAAGTCTTGAAGAGTCTAGTACGTTTGCCTTGTCGACGCTCGTTACCTTTTTTTGTCTCTTCATCGCAATGTCAAAGCCGCGAATGGCAATTCGTCTGATTTCTTCCTCATCATAAGTAAGAACATCCGTAGCCTTTAATAAACCGTTTACTTCCTCTGTCTTTCTCTCTCCAAAGTAAATACCTCCGGTCAGCTCACGCATAATCACCATATCAAAGCCATCTCCGATTATCTCATCTCGAAGCGGGCATGCTTCCTTCAATTCATCATATAAATAAGCCGGTCTGATATTTGCAAACAGCTCCAACCCTTTTCTGAGTGCCAATAAACCTGCCTCTGGGCGTAAATGAGGTTCCTTGCCATACCACTTCGAGTTTCCCACATCACCGCCTACCGCGCCAAGCAGAACCGAATCACTGCTCTTTGCCGTTTCTAAAGCTTCCTCGGTCAATGGAACGCCGTGAACATCAATCGATATTCCACCCATAAGAACTTCTGTATAATCAAATTTATGTCCGTACTTCGTCTCAATCTTTCCAAGTACCTTCTTCGCCTCCGCGACAATTTCCGGTCCTATTCCGTCACCTGAAATAACTGCTATCTTATAGTTCATGGTAATCGTTCCTTTCTCACTCTAATTTATCTATTCTTGTAATCATAGCTTATTTTTATACATTTTTCAACTATTATAACAAATATTTATTATTTTTTTGTTTAATATAACCAAGAGGAATAGTAAGCATAACTGTTGATAATAAAATGCACCTATTCATAAAAATACAATAAATGTACTTTATAAATAGGTGCAAAAATATGCACACTTGTCCGCTTTTTAATTAATTATTCTGCGTCCGGCTTCTCAACCTGAGTGATTGCACTCTTCTGCATTGGGATTCTGCAGTTTTTATTGTTACCAAACTCAACAATTACTGTATCATCTGCGATATCGATAACTACTCCATAAAAACCGCTTGATGTCAAAACACTGTCTCCTGTTTCAAGGTTTGACAACAGCGTTGCCATTCTCTTTTGTTCTTTCTTCTGTGGTCTTACCGCGATAAAGTACATAAACACACCAAATACGGCAATGTATAAGATCATAACACTAATGCTTCCTGCTGTTGATGCTGTCGTTGTCGCTAATAAATTCATCCTTCTATTCCTCCTAATGGTCAAATGTTCCAAACATTTTCATATTGATACCATTCTACACAAATTTTTCACTTTCATCAAGTACCTTATTACATTTTTTAAAAAAACTCCTATTTTGCTGCCTGCTTATCATTTTCCTGAAAGCCTTCCAGCTTTGCCTTTTTGTATTCCGCAAAGCGCCCTTCGTCCAAAGCCGTTCTGATTTCTTCCATCATATTGTTGTAAAAATAGAGATTATGGAGCACACAAAGCCTCATACCGAGCATTTCCTTTGCTTTTAAAAGATGTCTGATGTATGCCCTGCTGTATGACCTGCACGCCGGGCACTGGCAGCCCTCCTCAATTGGTCTGCTGTCAAGCTCATATTTTGAGTTAAACAGGTTGAGTTTTCCTTTTCTCGTATACAGATGTCCATGTCTGCCGTTTCGGCTTGGGTATACGCAGTCAAAAAAGTCAATTCCTCTCTCCACTCCCTCCAAAATATTGGCAGGGGTTCCGACTCCCATCAGATAGGTCGGCTTGTTCACCGGAAGGTAAGGAACCGTCTCCTCCAAAATGCGGTACATCTCCTCATGTGACTCTCCGACAGCAAGTCCTCCTACCGCATAGCCGTCTAAATCCAGCTCGGATATAATTTTCGCATGTTCAATACGAATGTCCTCGAACGTTCCACCCTGATTGATTCCAAAAAGCATTTGCTTTTTATTAATGGTATCTTCAAGACCGTTCAAACGACTCATTTCCTTCTTACAGCGATGCAGCCATCTCGTCGTTCGCTCCACCGAATCCGTGATATACTTTTTCTCTGCAACACTTGACGGACATTCATCAAATGCCATTGCAATCGTGGATGCCAGATTTGACTGTATCTGCATGCTCTCCTCCGGGCCCATAAATATCTTTCTTCCGTCGATATGGGAGTTAAAGTATACACCTTCCTCCTTAATCTTTCGAAGCCCTGAGAGGGAAAACACCTGAAATCCGCCTGAATCTGTTAAAATAGGCTTGTCCCATACCATGAACTTATGGAGCCCTCCAAATTCCTTGATAAGCTTATCTCCGGTTCTCACATGAAGATGATAGGTATTGGAAAGCTGTACCTGCGTCTTAATCCCCTGCAAATCATCCGTGGATACCGCGCCCTTGATTGCCGCTACCGTGCCGACATTCATAAACACAGGCGTCTGGATTACTCCATGTACCGTGTGAAATTCTCCGCGCTTTGCCCTGCCTTCTTGTTTCAATAATTTATACATACTTACCTGCTTTCCTGCAAACAGCTATTGATAAAGTCCAATGCCTCATCATATTCCAGCTCTTCAATTTGTTTTTTCAATATTTTTATATTCGTTCTCAATTTCTCATCCATCTCAAGGAATAACAGCTTTGAGACCTCCTCCTCAGCAAGTGATGCTTCAAAATCCTCCAGAAGCTTTTCTATCTTTTTAAGCTCCTCAAAAATTTCGGTCTGACTTACCGCTACCGTTGCCCTCTCTTTGGGTGTAGGCTTGGCCTCCTCTGTTTCTCTGTCTTTCAAAAATACCTCAATATTTTCAATGAGTTCCTCATACATCCCGGCAAACTCTTCTATATTATTATGGAGGAAATCGTAATTTTCTTCCTTACCTGCAAACTCATGCTTCTTGGCAAGCTCTCCAAGCTCAATCGCACCGATTGATGCCATGGCACCCTTTGCTCCATGTGCCTCAACTATGTAGCGTTGATATTCTTCCCTCTTCAGACACTCTCTTAACAGGCGGCATTTCATCCTTCCCTCTCTGGCGGTTATTTTTAAAATTTCCACATAATTGTCACGGTTTCCGTTGCAGTTCTTGATTCCCACAACGCTGTTAATTCCTTTAATCTCGATTGGATTTGCCTTCTGCGCTTTCTGCTCCCCCGTGATTTCACCTGAAAATTCCAGTACATTGGCAGGCAGATGTTTGAGCAATACCATCTCAAGCTTATCAATTTCAATCGGCTTTGCGATATAGTCTTGAAAACCTGCCTCCAAAAACATTTCCTTTGCCCCGCTCACAACATTTGCTGTCAGGGCAATCACCGGCAGTCTCTTATAATAGTCTCCTTCTTTGCCTCGCAGCATTTTCAATGTCTGTATTCCATCAAGCTCCGGCATCATGTAATCCAACAGCACCAAATCATATTTCGGGCTTTGCAGAAGTCTAAGCCCTTCTTTTCCGCTTCTCGCCAAGGTTAAATTAATTTTGTAATAACGCAGCAAGCCGCTTATTACCTCCAGATTAATTTCGTTGTCATCAATAACAAGCACCTTTGCCTTGGAAGCCGTAAACTGCTTGTTCGGACTTATTTTGTTATAGCTTAATTTGCTTACATCGCCCTCCAAAGCTGCTGCAATTGCAATACCGCTTAAAGGTCTTCTCAATACCATTGCATTGTTATATTCCTGCAAAGGTGTGCTGTGATTAATCAATACGCAGACTGCCGTATTTTGCGTATGATTTTTGATAAACTCCTCATCTATTAAATACATGCCTCTTGCAATAAACAGATGTGTAAACTTCTCTTTGAAAAGCATCTCACGCATATTTGCCGGATTTTTTACAATCAACGTCTCTACATTAAGCTGTGTAAAAAAACGGCTTAACACCTCTGCATGCTGTCTTGTTTTTTCCAGAACGAGTACTCTTTTCTTCCTCTCATCCTCAATTTGAATCATAGGCTCCCGATTCACAATCTTCTGCGGAAGCAAAACGGAAAAGGTCGTTCCCTTTCCGTACTCGCTTGTGGCGGAAATACTTCCTCCCATAAGCCCCAAAAGCTGCTTACAGATGGCAAGCCCCAGACCGGTTCCCTCGATATTTCGATGGTTCTCCTCCCCGACACGCTCAAAGCTTGTAAATATTTTATTTATATTTTCTTCCTGTATTCCGATACCGGTGTCGGTGACATTGATGAACAAAAATACAAATTCCTGCCTGAATCTACAGCTTACCGAGACCGTGATAGAGCCCTTATCCGTAAATTTGACCGCATTATTTAAAATGTTAATCAATATCTGGCGCACTCTGGCCGGATCTCCTAACAGTTCACTCGGAATCTTGGGATCGATATGCACAAAAAGCTCTACGTCCTTCTTCATAAGGCGAATGGATATCATATTAATCACCTCATCAAGAACGGCAGAAAAGCGGTATCGCTCAAAAACAATACGCATTTTTCCCGATTCGATTTTAGAAAAATCCAAGATATCATTGATGATTGACAGAAGGGAAACACTTGCATTTTGAATGTTATAAGCCTTTTCTCTCACATCGTCATTGATGTCCGCCCTTAAAATAAGCTCAAGCATTCCGATAATCGCATTCATTGGTGTCCTGATTTCATGGGACATATTTGCAAGAAATATACTCTTTGCCTTATTTGCCTCTTTTGCAAAGGATATCGCAGCTTCTGCTTTTTTCTTTTCTTTTAGATAAATTCCATTTTGGAATTTTATAATTGTCACAATTCCGATTGTCACAACAATCGTTATCGCAGTTTTATCATAATAACGCTTCCATTTATACGCAATCGGCACCATAATTTCAGGATGCACATACTGCATGACACCCAGAAGAACGAGCATAACAACCTGCAAGCTTATAAGAACAACCAGCTTCTTCTTGTTATCGCTCACAAAATAAGTCATTACGACAAGCAAGGCAAAGGCAACCGGCATTCCTCCCTCCAAGCCTCCCAGCGTCATGAATATAACCGGGTATACAATGAAAGAAACAATCACAACTGCCAGATAAGAACCGTCTTGAATATTTTTAGTTTTGTGAACTCCAAAGCATAAAAGAGGCAGAGCAAAAAGCACTCCAACAAGTATCCAGGTCCATACCATTGAAGCATTTCTTAAATAGGAGGCGCCTGTTCCCGCCACACAAGACATTCCTGTAATAATAAGTATTACATGAAACTGCCTCACGTCTAGCGGCAAGCTTTCTCCCAGAAATTTTTCAAACATTTTTTTCCACATATCTGCTCATCCTCTGTCAACTCTGCTGAAACAACTACTCATTCTGTCGGATGCGTATCGTTAGTCCCACGGTAACTCAGAGTGTTCTATCTTTTTATCACGAATCATTAACTCCTTTACAGCCTCTGCTGCCGGCTTGTTATGAAACAGAATTTCATTTACCTGCTCAATAATCGGAAGCGGAACCCCATACTTCTCGGAAAGCTTCACTGCCGCCTTCGTTGAGTATACACCCTCCACTACCATCTTCACTTCATCCATCGCGGCTTCCATTGTGTAGCCTTTTCCTATTAAAATTCCGGCTCTTCTGTTTCTGCTGTGCATACTGGCACAGGTAACAATCAAATCTCCAATTCCCGAAAGACCGGAAAAAGTTTCCCTTTTTCCTCCCATCACCGTACCGAGACGACTGATTTCAGTAATTCCTCTCGTAATTAGAGCCGCCTTTGTGTTGTCTCCATATCCGAGTCCGTCCGCAATACCGGCTGCGAGAGCGATTACATTTTTGAGTGCACCTCCAAGCTCAATCCCCAGTATATCAGGGCTTGTATATACACGAAACACTTCATTCATAAATGTATTCTGAATAAATTCGGCACTCTCCCTTGTCTTTGCGCCTGCCACGCACGTTGTCGGGATTCCTCTGCCTACCTCCTCCGCATGGCTTGGCCCGGATAAAACAGCGGCATTTACGCCCGGAATTTCTTCTTCTATAATATCAGTGAGTGTATATAACGTACTTTCTTCTACTCCCTTTGCCACATTCACAATGAGCTGATTTTCCTTTACATATTCCTTTAACAGCTTGCTTGTGCTTCGCACATAAGGGGACGGTACCGCCATGACAAGCATGTCCTTTCCCGTTGCAGCCTCCTGCAAATTGCTTGTAATCAAAATATCCTCCGGAATTTTAACACCCGGCAGCTTATCCTTATGCTCTCTCTTTTCTCCCAGCATTTTAACTTCGTCTTCTATCACAGACCAAATTGTAACGTCATGTCCGTTTTTGTGCAGCAATACCGCAAGGGCAATGCCCCAGCTTCCGGCTCCTATAATACTAACCTTACTCATATTATCACCTCATTTTTTATTTTTGACCGAGTTTTCTCTCCGTCTTATTTGCAAGTCTGACAATGTTTTGCCTATGTCTGTAAAAAGCAAGTGCGGTCAATACAATGCCTACCGCATACAGCTCATATAAATACGGCTGTGCCAGTCCAAAATTTCCCATACTTCCGAAAATAAACAGTTCAATCAGAAAACCTGCCATTAAAAGCAGCGAGCCGAGGGAAACATAGCGTGTCACTGCAACTGTAATCACAAAAGTAAAAAATCCGATAATCGCCATAGGACCATTGAAAGACAAAATCATTCCGGCTGTGGCCGCGATGCCTTTTCCCCCCTTAAATCCCAGATAAAAAGGAAAATTATGTCCAAGTACGGTACCAAGTCCCGCATACATTACCAAAAGCGGCGTAATATCTTGGTTGGAAGAACCAAACAGCTTTCTCACTACAAATGCTGCTAAAACAGCTTTTAAACAATCCCCCAAAAAGGTAATCAGACCTGCCTTAAAGCCTAATGTGCGCAGTGCATTTGTGGTTCCTGCATTTCCGCTTCCCATCTGCCTGATATCTACATGCTTAATTTTTCCATATATGTAGCCGGTTTGAAACAAACCGCACACATAGCCTATTAAAATACACACCAATCGTTCCATGTTACTGATTATCCTTTCGCTCTCTTGTTATAAATTTCAGAGCGGTTCCCTTAAAACCGAAAGCTTCCCTGATTCTGTTTTCCAAATATCTCGTATAGGAAAAGTGCATAAGCTCTTTGTCATTTACAAACAGCACAAATGTAGGTGGCTTTACTGACACCTGCGTAATGTAGTATATCTTTAACCTTTTTCCCTTATCGGAAGGCGGCTGCTGCATCGCAACGGCTTCCGCAACAATCTCGTTTAATACACCTGTTGCAACTCTTAGATTCTGATTCTGAATTACCACCTCAATCTGCTCAAAAATCTTTGGCAGTCTCTGCCCTGTCTCTGCTGAGATAAAAATAATCTCCGCATACGGCATATAGGCAAGTTCCTGACGAATTCTATTTGTATATTCATAGATAGTCTTGTCATTTTTTTCAATCGCATCCCACTTGTTAACCGCAATGATAATACCTTTTCCTCTGTCGTGGGCGATACCTGCTATTTTCGTATCCTGATCCGTGATTCCTTCTGTGGCATCAATCATCACAACAACAATATCTGCGCGGTCCACCGCTGCCACCGTACGAATAATACTGTAGCGTTCAATTTCTTCTTTTATCTTACTTTTCCTTCGAAGTCCTGCCGTATCAATAAAAACATATTCCTTGTCATCATAAATTACCGCCGTATCAACGGCATCTCTCGTCGTACCTGCAATATCCGATACAATAAGCCGCTTTTCGCCAAGCAATTTATTGATGAGGGAGGATTTTCCAACATTCGGCTTTCCTACAATCGCAATTCTTGGTCTCTCGTCCTCTTCCTCATCCATCTCTTCTTTATTAAAGTGAGCGGTCACAACGTCGAGCATATCGCCAAGTCCTAATCTGGAAGCCGCTGATACCGGAACCGGATCACCGATTCCCAAATTATAAAATTCATATACATCAGGCATAAACTTTTCAAAGCTGTCCACCTTATTGACTACCAATACAACCGGTTTTTTAGAACGTCTGAGCATATCTGCTACCTTCGCATCCGAATCGACAAGCCCCTGGCGCACATCCGTGATAAAGACAATAACATCTGCCGTCTCAATCGCGATTTCCGCCTGTTCTCTCATCTGAGACAAAATAACATCACTGCTTTCCGGCTCAATACCGCCCGTATCAATCAGCGTAAATGACATATCAAGCCATGTCACATCCGCATAAATTCTGTCCCTTGTCACTCCCGGTGTATCCTGGACAATGGATATTTTATCTCCTGCTAAAACATTAAACAATGTTGACTTTCCCACATTGGGGCGCCCAACAATTGCTACAATCGGTTTACTCATATATTTTCTCCTTTTCAAAAAAGCCTGTTATCGTAATAGTAAAAACAATGTCTTTATAGCTCTTGAAGCACCGCTTCAACAAAATCACGTCCGCTTGATTCTACAATATCTATTTTGACTTGTAAAGCATTTTCCAATTGCGCAAGCGTAATATCATCCAAAAACACATCCTCACCGCTTCTTAATACATTGCAAGGAAGCAAAAGCCTCTCGCCAAGTTCCTTATCTTTTAGCTGCGCAATTAAATCCTGTCCTGTAATCAAACCGGATACGGTAATCTTCGGTCCAAAAAAGTGATTGATAATCTCATATACTCGGACCGTAACATTGGGAAATCTTTCACAAAGTTTCTCTGCCATCCGATTAATATAAGGATATGCAGAAACTCCGGTTGCAATACTAAGAGTTAATTTTCTGTCATCTCCCTCAAGCGTTTTCAATGTTTCTTCAAACTCATCCAGCAAAAGTCTTACCATGCCGACACCGTTTTCAAGCTGCTGATAGCCATCATAATTGTCTGCCTGCGGAAAATTCTCTTCTGCCATGATATACCACTCATCCCCCGCATGGATAAAATGAGTTCCAAATTCCTCATAGAGGCGCTTTTGCCAACTATGAATCTGCTCAAGAACTGCCCTGCTGTCCTCCTTCGTAAATATCTCCAGCTCGCTCAGTCCCTCTCTGAATTTTGTAAGCCCCACCGGAACAACGGACACTCCCTTTAGGTGAGGAATGTATTTTGACATATCCGAAATACTCCTGTCAAGCTCTTTTCCGTCATTGATACCCTTGCACAGAACAATCTGCCCGTTCATCTCAATGCCTGCCTCATAGAACCTGTCCACCTTTTTTAATGCCTCTCCCGCAAATCGGTTGTGCAGCATCTTGCAGCGAAGCTCCGGATTGGTCGTGTGAAAGGACACATTAATCGGCGCAAGATGGTATTCGATAATTCGATTAATATCCTTCTCGCTCATATTAGTCAACGTCACATAATTTCCCTGTAAAAAGGATAATCTTGAGTCATCATCCTTAAAATAGAGCGTCTCTCGCATTCCCTCCGGCATCTGGTCAATAAAACAAAATACACATTTATTATGGCAGGATTTGTAATCATCCATCAATCCATTTTCAAATTCTATACCAATGTCTTCACCGTAATCTTTTTCAATGTCAATTTCCCATTCTTCTCCGTTTGGCTTTCCAATCACCAGCACAATAACTTCGTCTTCCGCAAGATACTGGTAATCAAAGACATCCTCTATCACTTTATCATTTATGGAAATCAGACTGTCTCCAACCTCAATCTCCATCTCCTCTGCAATACTTCCCGGCACAATTCTACTGATTATATGCCCTTTTCTATTCATAATACTGCTCCTTGTCTATCTCTCTTATCTATTCCTATCTATTTATCATACTAAAATTAATAATAAAAAGCAATAAATCTTGACGTTCTTTCCGCATGATGTTATAAATGATAAGGAAAACATTTTATTTTTAATACTTAATATCACTATTCGGAGGAAAGCTATGACTGATCTTTCTTTATTAGAAAATTCTATTCCCGTTGCCCCTTTAAAAATTGCTTCTTTGGAGGGTTGCCTGGAACTTGCATCGGGCGTTAATGACTATATTCTGGATTTTAGAAAAAATCCGAAGTCTGATTTGAAATCCCGCAATTTGTTAAAAGGCTATGACAATACGACCTATCTTGCAAAATGTGCTTGTCCGCGTTTTGGCACCGGCGAGGCAAAGGGTGCTTTTTATGAATCAATCCGCGGCACTGATTTGTTTATTATGGTGGATGTTTGCAATTACAGCCTGACCTACACCGTGAGCGGACATCAAAACCATATGTCACCGGATGACCATTATCAGGATTTAAAGAGAATTATCTCCGCGGCAACCGGAAAAGCACATCGTATTACTGTTATCATGCCATTCTTATATGAAGGAAGACAACATAAACGTACCCGCCGTGAATCCTTAGACTGCGGTATCGCACTGGAGGAGCTTGTAAATATGGGCGTGAGCAACATTATTACCTTTGATGCACATGATCCGCGCGTACAAAATGCAATTCCGCTGAGCGGCTTTGACAATTTCTCTGCCTACTATCAATTTTTGAAAGCTCTTCTTTCTGCCGAAAAAGAATTGAACATTGATAACGAGCATCTGATGATTATCAGCCCTGACGAAGGTGCTATGCACAGAGCTGTTTATTTGTCAAACGTGCTTGGTGTTGATATGGGAATGTTCTACAAACGCCGTGACTATTCTACTATTATAAATGGAAAAAATCCGATTGTGGCTCATGAATTTTTAGGTGACAGCGTGGAGGGCAAGGATGTTATCATCATCGATGATATGATTTCCTCCGGCGAAAGTATGCTTGATGTTGCAAAACAGTTGAAGGAGCGCAAGGCAAACCGTATTTTCATTTTCTCTACCTTCGGCCTGTTCACAGATGGACTTGATAAATTTGACGAGTATTATGAAAAAGGATTTATCAACCGTGTTGTCACAACCGACTTAATCTATCGTACTCCTGAGCTTCTCTCAAAGGAATATTATTTGGAGGCAAAGATGGGCAAGTTCCTCGCTACGATTATTGACAGTTTAAACCACGATGTTGCTATCGGACATGTGTTAAGTCCGACGGAAAAGATACACACCATTCTAGAAAAATATAACAATAAAATTGACTTTTAAATAAGAAAGTGTGAGCTTTGCTCGCACTTCGCGCTTGAGCGGGTTGCGAAGCAACAACTTCCTCTCCGCGAGGTGCGCACAAAACAGGGTTACGCTTTGGTGTTCTGCCAATCGTAGCCCTGTTTTCATTTGCTAACACTTTTTATAAAAAGAGAAATGCTTCATATTTTTCACTTGCTTCTTTTCTTGCTTTTTCCTGAATCTCTTTAATTGCTGCAAAATTATCCGCCAGCAAAGAAACAATCTCACCATCAAGCGCATTTTCCTTCACCATATTGTTCAGCACTCTAAGTATCATCTCATCATTCATTCCTTCCCGGTATGGTCTGTCCTCTGTAATTGCGGTAAAAACATCGGCAACAGCCATAATGCGGGCGCCCTTTGACAACTGATCCCCCTTTAGATGGAACGGATAGCCCTTTCCGTCGAGTCTCTCATGGTGATATGCCGCCCATCCCTTAATTTCCTCAAATTCCGGAATCGCATCTAAAAGATGATAGGTATAGTATGTATGGGAACGTATCTCATTAAATTCGTCCATTGTGAGTTTTCCCGGCTTCTCCAAAATTTCATTGCTGATGGCAAGCTTTCCAAGGTCATGCAGATAACCTGCTACAAGCATATATTTGCAGTCCGTCTGCGAAAAGCCGGAAAGCCTTGCAAGTTCCCGTGCCGTATTGGCAACTCCCGCTGAATGACGGGACGTAAACTTGCTCCTAAAGTCGATAATATAGGAAAACAACAATGTAACTTCTATGATGTCCTCTATATACAGCTCTTCCATCTCAAAACGGCTTGTATCAATCCTATCCGCCGGATAGCGGGATAGAATATCAAACCAAATGTATTCTTCCTCGCTCAGCTGCTCCAAGGCTTCTATAATACTTGGTACAAAAACATTTTTACTTCCGCCCTTTATCGCCTTAATAATAGCAGGGAGCTGAGTCAATATATTTTCATCCTTATTAATCGCAGAGCATGCACGGTCTGCCACATGTATGATATGGCTTCCGAAATTAACCTTCTCTTCCCCGCAGCAAATTCCCTGACCATTCTCCCACGGCAGATGGTGGTATTTAACAAGACTTCCTATTTTTTGCAGCGGACCGCATTCCTGTAAAAGCTTCGCCCCGATAAATGCATGGTTATTAATATAATATGGTTCGTTCTCTATAAATTCTAATCTTTGGTCCTTTGACACTGCACCAATATCGTGTACCAGCCCTGCCAAAAAGACATCACGCTGCTCCTCCACCGGAAGCCCCAGCCTTTCTGCCAGACGGCAGGAAAGATATGCCACCTGCTGCTGGTGATTCGAAAGCAGCGGAGACACCAAGTCCTGCGCACCTGAAACACTTTTTAAAAGTGCAAATAAATTAATTCTCATATTGTCCATTTAATCACTCCGATATCTATGATCTTTATCCTAATAACGTGTGAGCTATGTTCACACGTTGCGCCCGAGCGGATTGCATAGCAACAACTTCCACTCCGTGAGGTGCGCATAATATTTATTAATCATAGGAAATCAGTAGGAATTTCCTATGATATAAAAAACCCCAATAAGAAAATAACTTTACGTTATATATCCTATCGGGATTTAAACTTCATCTTCTTTTATTTCTTATGTTTTTTTATATTTCTTTTTTCCACAATCCGTGAAGATTACAGTACTCATATGCTGCAACTGCCTCTTCACCATTCAATGTAAAAGCAGCCTTCGGCTTATCATCAGGAGTTAAGTATTTCATCTGGAATCCCTTATCTGTCTCCAGATAAATCCACTGAATTGAATGCTCCGGTGTCATTGGGTGCTCTACACTTCCAACTTCTACCGTAACTATGTCGTCATCTACGTTAATTACAGGAACGTGCTTTTCCGTAGCTGCGTCTACTGTATTCGGAACAATCTCAGTCATCTTGTCTCCGCAACAGACCAAAGGAGCTCCTGATTCATCAATAAATGTAACTAAGTTACCGCAGTGCTTACAGACATAAAATCTTGGTTCTTTCTTCATTACCATTCCTCCTTGTTATTTACATTAACCGGAATAAATCTCTTCAAATTCATTCCGGTTAATTATTCATGACAAGTGAAGCTGCGAGCAGCTTCACTTGTTTACTCTTTACTGCTATGCAATTAGATTTCAGTAAATGCGTCTTTGGGTAATCCACAAACAGGGCAAACCCAGTCTTCTGGAACGTCTTCCCATGCTGTTCCCGGAGCAATTCCGCCGTCCGGATCTCCAACCTCTGGATCGTATACATAACTACAAGGACATTCATACTTACTCATTCCAAACACCTCCGTCATTAATTTACTGTGCTTTTTAACTTCTAGCATGTTTCATTATAACACAAAATAAAAAAAATTGGTACCTATTTACAAAATATTTATATTAAAATTTGATATTATTACAAAATCATATTATGTCACATTTTGACTTTTGCATTCATATGAACTGCTTTTTCTATTCCTTCAGCGCCAAAAATGCCGCTAAATTCCCCCTCATTCCTTGTGTTGCTCTGTGGGAATAAAATATTTCTTGATTGCAGCAAGTACATATAGCAGAGACCGAAATATGTTCTTCCAAAATCCCTGCCTCCATCAGTACATATCGGTTTATCTCCCACAAATCAAGCTGATATTTTCCGTTTTTCTTGCGATAACATATTTTGTCTATAATCTCAGGCCCAAAGTTTTTTTCAAATTCGTCAATCACCTCACGGCTCACCTCATAGCAGTCGATACAGATAGACGGTCCGATTGCCGCTATCATATCCTTTGGATTGGAGCCGTACTCCTCCTGCATTCTCTCCACCGTCTTTTTTCCCATCTTATTGACGGTCCCTCTCCAGCCGGAATGACTTAAGCCTATGGCATGGTGGACAGGGTCTACAAAATAAAGCGGTACACAGTCTGCATAAAATGTCACAAGTGTGACACCCGCTTCATTCGTGATAAGCCCGTCAACATCCTCATAATCCCTCTCTCTCACAATGCCTTTTCCTCTGTCAGCCCTTGTGACAGTGCGGACGTTTGTGGTATGCGTCTGCTGAGAAAGTACAAGACTCTCATACTCGACTCCCATCGCCTTTGTGATACGTCTGTAATTCTCATTCACATTTTCCTCGTCGTCCCCTCTTGTGTAGCTTAGGTTCATTGAGCTCAAATGCTCCTTGCTGACGCCGCCCAGCTTCGTTGAAAAACCATGTATAACCTGATTTGTCTCATCTATATTTTTGAAAAATAAATATGGTACTTCGTTTTTCAGAGCAAGTACCATATCTTCTCTGTCATTTTTTCTGATTAAATTTATATGATTCATTTCATACTTCCTTTAGCCGCAATATTCAAATGCATTTTTAAAAAGTCTTATCTCATTTCCCAAAATTGAAACCACATCAAAGCAGCAGGCCGTTTCCTGCGAATAGCCTCTTCTTACCAGATAATAAGACGCAGTCTGGCTAATCTGATGCTGTTTTTTATAATTCACCGCTTCCTCCGGCATGCCTAACCGCTCGTCGCTTCGGTACTTCACCTCAACAAACCGAAGATATCCGTCTTTTTTGGCGATGATATCAATTTCCCCCCGCCTGCATCGAAAATTCTGCTCCAAAATCTCATAACCCTCTGTCTTTAAATATAACGCAGCAATCTTTTCATAATCTTCCCCTATGCTTCTCTTATTCACCCATGTTACCTCATTTTTTATACGATGCTCACACTTTCTTGTCATAATCCAGCTTGCGTTTTAGATTGTCCATGCGGTCAACAAACACGAGAACCTCCGCAACCACCTCATAGAGCTCCGGCGGTATCATATCGCCGATTGTGAGTGTTGAGAGAGATTTGGACAGCTTGGCGTCCTCGTGAATCGGCACATCTGACTCACCTGCCGTCTCGATTATTTTATCTGCCAGATATCCTTTTCCTGTTGCCACTACTCTCGGAGCGTTTTCCTCCGTATTATATTGAAGTGCCACGGCAATTTTATCCATATCCGGTTTTGGATTTTTATTCTTATCGTTCTCCTGCCTCATTTTGCCTCCTCTATGTTCTCACATCAAATGCATAACGTTTCAAAGAGGTAATCGTCTTATCCTTCTCTAAAAAATCATCCACAAAATCCGGCTCTTTTTCCATTGCCTCTGCGGTTGCCGTTGCCTGATAGCCTTTTTCTCTGAGTTGTTCAATCAAGCTTTCTAAGTTGTTATCGACAAGCTCAATCGATTCCTTGTTTTTCAGCGAAAATTTGGCATTGACCTGATTTCCTGACATTGTTAAATATATATCAGTCATTCCCAGAACCTCCATATCAAGATGAAGCAGCACACTTAGATTTCCGTCGTGTTCCTTTAAACTTTTCTTGTTCGTATAAACATAGAGGTCACTGTGAGCCTCCTCATTCGAAAATTTGACCGGTATCTGAAGATAGGTAAAGTTCTGGTTCACCTGCTCCATAAAGTTTAAGTTACTTCTCATATTTGACACGTCTCGCATCAAGCTGCTATTTTCTTTTCCGATTGTTTCAAGGAGGGTTGAAAGCTGTCTGGTCTGTTCCTCCATGCCCTTGTACAGCTTAGACATTTTGTCAGGCTCATTTAAATTCTCTGGTTTTACAAGCCATTGTTCCTTGATTGACTGCTTTAAAACCTCCATATATTCCTTGCTGTTAAACAGAACATCCGCCTTCTCCGAATGGTTGCCGTTTTCCAGCAGAAGCTTAACCTGATTTAGCAATTCCCGGCTTGTGATGGTTCCATCCTTTACTTGAATGAGTAAAGTTTCCTTAGCGCCTAGCTCCTTTAGATTTTCAGCAAGAGATGCTAATTCTCTTCCGTTTAAGGTGGCTTGGAGAAGTTTTTCCTGCCCCGTCTGCAAATTTTCAGGAAGTTGCCCTGCCTTTGCTGCCTCTGCATTTTGGCTTGCTGTATTTAACGCCTCAGTGGAATTTGAAGTTGCTGCTGTACCTGCCGCCATTTCATTTGGATTTGCACTTCCGTTTATGACCGCTGCTGTTTCATTTGAATTTATTATACCGGTTATTCCTGCTGCTGTTTCATTTGGCATTGTTATGCCAGCCGCCTCTGCATTCGAACTGCCGCTTATCCCCGCCGCTGATACGTTTGTTTCGCCATTTATACCTGTCGCAGCACTCATATTAGACGCACTGCTTGCACCTGCATCCACTTTTACATTTACACCTGCTGCCTCTGCCATACCGCTTGCACCAGCCATCAATCCGCTTTTGTTTTCTACACTGGCGCCGCCTACTCCGGCTTCTATATTCGGTATATTGCCTGGCATAGTTCCTGTCTTTGCCGCTTCTGCCACAGCCCTGCCATCAAGCGCATAACCTTGGTCCGCCTTTTGACTTTCGACATTGTTTGGCTGACTGCCTAATATCTCAATCAATCTATTATTCAACTGTATGGCAAGTGACTTGTTCTCGCCTTGGACCTCTTTTAACAGCTCTGCCAGGCTGTTCGCCACATTGCCGACCTCTTTTACTATTCTATGCTCATAATTCTTATAATTTTCAAATTGCTGGATATTTTCCTTCGTCACTTCAATGCCAAGCTTATTCATTTTTACGATAACATCCGTATCCGTTTCCGGATGCATATTGATCTGCTTCATCATATCTGTAATTGATTTTTTGTCGATGGATAAGCCTTCCTTCAGCATTGCGTTGACCAGACTTAAATTTTTATCTGTAATGGGCAGATTTGCCGCCTGCAATGCCTTTTGCAATACCGGATTGGGATTTTGTGTGTCCGCGACAGGTCTTATCTCAATGCGAGAGCCGCTGTTTGCCTCCACCTCAAAATCAACTTTTTGCCCTACCGTCAAGTTGATTCCTGATTCCAGCCTTGCATTTAGTACCTGTCCGTTCTCTAAACCTATGGAAACCTGCGATCCTTTTACCTCCAATATTTCGCCTCGAAATACCTTGCCCGCGGCAAAGCCCGACAGGTCTGACTGTGTGGAAGCTCTTGCATTTTGAGCGTCCAAGCTTTGTGCCATGCCCGCTGATTTATTATTAGAAGATATGTTTGAATAACCAATTTCCATAAGCTCAACTCCCTAGATAAAATTCTTAATAAATGTGCCCCTATGTATCGGAGATGCTCCGTATTTCTTTAATGCCTCTATATGTGTGGCTGTCCCATAACCCTTGTTTTCCCCAAAGGAATATTCCGGCATAATCTCATCGTATTCCTTCATCAGACGATCTCGCGTCACTTTCGCGATAATGCTTGCTGCCGCGATGGAGACACTTTTCGCGTCACCCTTTATAATCGGCACCTGCTTCATGGAAAGACCAGGTATTGTGACCGCATCATTTAATAATATATCGGGTGAAACCTTCAAATTCTTAACCGCAATCCGCATCGCTTCGTAGGTCGCCTGCAATATATTGATATCATCAATCACCTGCGGTCCGACCATTCCGACTCCGACCGCTACCGCCTTCTCCATAATCTCATCGTAGAGTGCTTCCCTCTTCTTTTCATTCAGCTTTTTCGAATCGTTTAGGTACAAAATATCACAATCCTTCGGTAAAATAACAGCGGATGCCACGACAGGCCCCGCCAAAGGACCTCTTCCCACCTCATCAATACCACAGATAGCCTTGTATTCTCCATACTTTTTTTCATATTGTTTCATTGTCTCAATTCTTGCTTTTTCTGCTTCGATCTTATCAAGAATGTTTTGATACTTTTTTAATAATTGGACGACACCGCTTCGCTCATCAGTCTCATATTTTCTTATTAATACAGGCAGCATATTAATATCTGCTGCCTGCAATTCTTCTTTTATTTGATTTATCTTCTTTTCCATTGCCATTCTCCTACTGATGCTTTAAAACACCAAATTTATCAAGCGGCCATATTCTTACCCATGCTCTGCCGATAATATCTGACCTGTGAATATTGCCTACGTCAGGCTCTCTGCTGTCCGCGCTGGCATTTCTGTTGTCTCCCATGACAAAATATTCGTCATCACCCAGCGTAATCGCCTCACTTGCTCTACCCGCCGACTGTATGACCTCACGTCCGTAGGATTCCTCCAACACCTCACCATTGATAAGAATATCTCCATCAATAATCTGAACAGTCTCTCCCGGCATTCCGATGATTCTCTTTATGTAAAAAGTATCGTCCTCATATTGATACGGAAATACAATAATGTCAAATCTTTTCGGATCTGAAAAACGATAGGTTATCTTATCTACGATTAAATTATCTTTATCACTCAACGTGTTTTCCATTGATGAGCCGCTTACCATCGTCCGCTGCCCAACAAAGGTGACAATCAATCCTGCCATTGCCAGTACAATCACCATATACATGATTAGCTCCAGCAACTCCCTTGCCACACTTTTATTCTCTGATTCACCCTTGTCTCGCTTATTTTTCATCTAACTGACCTGTCCCTTTCTGTCTGTCCTCGTATCTTCCCCCTTAAACATCATAGTACTATTCTTCCGGAAATTCAAGTGTAATTCGCCCGAGTCTTCCACTTCTGAAATCGTCAATTAATAAGTTGGAAGCCTTCACAAGGTCAAGCTCGTTACCTCTGACCTTACATTGCCGGTTTTCTGCAATATTTTGAAGTGCTTCCACCTCATTCTCAACCTCGGCAATGCTATATCGCTCCTCCAACAATCCCTGATATCTAACCTTTAAAAATTTAATCAGCTCTATCGCCAGCTCTTCCACATTTAAGATTTCATCCTTGATTGAACCGATCAGGGCAAGTCTAAGCCCTACCGTCTGGTCCTCAAATTTAGGCCACAAAATACCCGGGGTGTCCAAAAGCTCCACGTTTTTGTTCAGACGTATCCATTGCTTTCCCTTTGTCACACCTGGCCTGTTGCCTGTCTTCGTACATGCTTTGCCCGCAAAGGTATTGATAAAGGTAGATTTTCCTACGTTCGGGATTCCCACTACCATCGCTCTTACCGGACGGTTTAAAATTCCTCTTTTTCGGTCTCTCTCAATCTTTTCCTTACAAGCCTCCTGAATCACGCTGTTTACATTTTTGATTCCGTTTCCGTTCCTGGAATTCACCTTGACAACAAAAAAACCTTTTGCCTCAAAGTATTTCTTCCATTCATCGTTTCCTTTATCGCTTGACAAATCAGACTTATTTAACAAAATAAGCCTTGCCTTATTCTTACCTAATTCATCTATATCGGGATTACGGCTGCTTAGCGGAATTCTTGCATCAACAAGCTCAATCACTAAATCGATAAGCTTGATATCTTCCTGCATCATTCGCTTTGCCTTCGTCATATGTCCCGGGTACCACTGAAAATGCATCTTTATTTCCTCCATTTGTGCTGTTCGCACATTTGATATGCGGTCTATTCAATAAATCCGATTTTATTTTTCGGCGCAATTCGAAACCACGCTTTTCCCGCTATATCATCTATATTTACATTGCCTGTCTCGGCAAATCTACTGTCTTCACTGTTATTTCGGTTATCCCCCAGCACAAAATATTCATCCGCTCCAAGAGTGATAGGATTTGCTGCCAAGCCTGCGTTATCCATATCCTCTACAGCAATACTTTCCTCCAAAATTTCACCGTCTATATATATTTTACCATCGATAATCTGCACAGTTTCCCCCGGCAATCCGATCACCCGCTTAATATAATAATGAAGCTTCTCATTGCCGTATGGTTTAAACACTACAATATCATTCCGGTTTGGTGTGCTGACCTCATATATAAATTTGTTGATAATAACAACATCATCATTTTCCAGAGTCGGAGACATCGATTCCCCAATAATACTGGTTTTTTCCCCGATAAAATGAACCAATGCAAATGCTATAATAAGCACAACTGCAATATCAAATATCCAGATAAAAATCTCTCGTAAAAGTGAAGCACTAATTTTCTTTTTTTTCTTATAAAAGTTAAGTTCACCCATCTCACATCATCCTTAGTTCATCAAACGTTGCCATTCCCTTCAAGTTTCTTAGAAAAAAGGGACAACATACATTAAGTACTTGTCCCTGTCAGGTCTCATTTCAGTTATTATTTTACTAACTCTTTTACCTTAGCTCTCTTACCTACACGATCTCTTAAGTAGTAAAGTTTTGCTCTTCTTACTTTACCCATTCTTACTACTTCAACCTTCTCTACGAAAGGAGAGTGTAATGGCCAAGTCTTCTCTACTCCGATTCCATTGGAATTCTTTCTTACTGTAAAAGTAGCTCTTGAGCTTCCGCCCTGCTTCTTTAATACAGTACCTTCGAATACCTGAATTCTTTCACGGGTTCCTTCTTTAATCTTAGCATGTACTCTAACTGTATCACCAACATTAAACTGAGGTACTTCCTTCTTTAACTGTTCTGCTTCAATGTTCTTAATAATATCGTTCACTTGTGTGACCTCCTTAATATTTGGATGTTCTTAATACGTTCTCGTAACAGAGGACCATCTATTTGTTCTCACAATGTCTTATTTTAACACATAAAATATTATTTGGCAAGCATTAAAATTTTCAAAAAAACAGGCTTACCGCGCTTGGTAAACCTGTTTTTTTGAAATATGAATCAGAGCAATATCGGCTGAATCTGTTCCCCGTCCAAAGCCATTTCAAGGGTTGCAACAATCTTCGTTGTATCCGCTATCATGGATTTTGGCTTTCCACTGTAGTTATCCTGACCAAACGGGACAAAATAGACACCTTTTGCTGTAAGCAGGCCGCCTATGTTTTTTAGATTCAGTCCAAGGGCATCGTTGGTGGAAATCGAAATAACCAACGGCTTATTGTTTCTCATATGTGCTTTTGCAGCCATCAGTACGGGAGTATCCGTGATGGCATTGCTTAATTTTGCAATCGTATTGCCCGTGCAAGGGGCTATAATCAAAATATCGAGCATTCCCTTTGGTCCCAAGGGTTCTGCTCCTTCTATGGAAGTGACCGGCTCATTTGACGTTATTTTCTGGATTTCACTCACAAAATCAAACGCCTTACCAAAACGTGTATCAATACTCATTGCATTATAGGAAAAAATAGGAATCACATTGGCTCCCTCATTCACTAAATGAATGACCTCTTTTTTCACATTGTCAAATGTACAAAAAGAACCTGTTATGGCAAAACCTATATTAATGCCGTTTAATTGCATAAAATTGCTCCTAATCTTTTCACGAAGGCAGCAAATGTTCCATGGATTGAAGCAATATTTCGGCAGAGGTCTTCGGAGCGTATTTCCCCGGAAGTCCCAATGCTAAAACAGCTTTGATACCGAGCTTTTTACATTGCTCAAAGTCCGTTCCTCCGGGTTTGGACGCAATGTCAATGATGACAACCTCTCGCTTGCATTCTGCGAGCCACGAGGCTGTGATAATCATAGCCGGTATTGTATTAAACAAAAAATCAAATTCAAAAAGCTCCTTTGACGCCTCTTCGAGCGAAATTGTATGAAATCCTGCCTCTCTTGCCGAGGCTCTCTGTTCTTTACTCCTTGCGGCTATCGTAACATTCGCTTTTAATGCTTTCAAGCTTTCTGCCAATACTTTGGCACATCGTCCGTATCCTGTCACAAGACACCTGCTTTCGCACAGGTTAATATCACTTTGCCGGATAGCCTCCAATATCGTTCCTTCGGCTGTCGCAATGGCATTTTTTACCGCCACCGTCTCATCCTCCATAAAGTCAAAATAAACTGCATTCTGGCTCTTTGCCTTTTCTACCGTAAGTTCATCCATGCAGCCTCCAAGTAATATATGTCTTTGCCGAATGAATGAGACAAATTCGTCTAGCCGAACGGATACGTCTGTGTCGGAATAAATATGAATGCCGTCTCTCGTAAAGGGAATCGGTCCAATTATTATGTCACAGTCTTTCATGATGGTTTCCAAGGACTGTGCAGTTTCTATATGATTTATATTTGTCTCAGCCAAATTGACTCCCAATGTAATTACATGAAAGTCCTTTTCAGCCAACAGCTTACACATATAAAGCTGTCTCTTGTCGCCGCCTATCACCGCAATATTCCTGTTTCCCGACATTTGCTGCCCCCTTTCGTTATATTATATGTGAGGATTAAAAATGTGTGATTTCAAGTTAAAATTATTGATTATCAAACCAAACTCTTGTTCTGCAAGCACAATTCTAATTTAAAGGAATTTTTATATTTCGGACAAATATTTTTTGAGAACACTTAATTTTTCAATAATTAGATTTTTAAGTGATGCCGGTTGTATGGATAATATATTTTTACCATACCCTATAAAGTAGTTTGAAATAAAGTTTTCCTCTCCTTTGTTATAAAAGCCTTGAATAAAATAGCGCCCGCTTTCTGAGTCAAGTTTCATTGAGGGATAGTGTTCCTTATAAAATAAATCAACCCCTTTTCGGGATGTTTCAATTATGAAATCAGTAGCATCCTTTGTTTTATACAATATGTCGGAAGACCTCATAAACTCAGAAAGAGGCTTAGAAGGATATTGATCGCTTTCTGCAATACCCAAAATTTTATCGCAGCGAAATACTTGGGGACTATTTGTTTCAAAATTGTGCCCTGTAGCGTACCACTGCCCATAAGCCGATGAAATATTGAAAAATTGAATGTGATAACATTGTTCTGTATCTTTTTTTAAATACTTTACTTTACATGTTTTTTCATCGATAGCGTATTGTAAAATATCACTTAAAAAATAACAATAATTGCTATGCTCAATTACAGCTAAGCTAAACACTTTTTCTATCTTGCGAAGCATTTCTATTTTTTCTTCTGATAAGCAATTTTCAAACTTTTCTTTTAGTTTTTCTACACTCAAATGAAAAGGGGTGGTTTCATAAGCTCTTAGGGTAAGCATTGAAAAATATAGTGCAAATACCTCATCAATGTTGAATACAATAGGAGATAACAATCTGTTTTGAAGTATTCCGTAATAGCCATTTCTGCCCTGTTGAGAATATATAGGCATACCAATCCTTTCTAATGATGCAATATCCCTAAGTGCTGTACTTTTTGATATATTATAGTTCTCCATTAAATCTCTTAAATTGAATGAGTTTTTGCCGTTTAAAAATAACATCATATCATTTAATCGTTCAGATTTATTCATAGCCTGTCCTTTCCGCCAATAAAAGGTATCACTATTTGACACCTTTTTATATTATACTATAATTAGAAAAAAACTCAAAGGAGAAAATACACGATATGAAAAGATTATTTTTAGTCTCATCTTTTAAAGATGTAGCTAACATATTTAAAGGGTTTGAAAAGAACTTAGCTGGTAAGACTGTAACATTTATTCCTACTGCCAGTGTAGTAGAAAAGGTTGTTTTTTATGTGAATGCAGGGAAAGAGGCTCTTGAGCAACTGGGTCTAATTGTTGATGTGTTGGAACTATCCACTGCTACTGCTGATGAAATAAGTGTCAAATTAAAAGGAAATGATTTCATCTATGTAACAGGCGGCAATACCTTTTTCTTGCTGCAGGAAATGAAAAAAACAGGAGCAGATAAAATAATTATAGAAGAAATAAATGCTGGTAAACTTTATATAGGAGAATCCGCAGGGGCAATGGTTACATCGGCAAATATTGAATATGTAAAGGGAATGGACAGCGTAAAAAAAGCACCGGACTTGTTGGACTTTGACGCTTTAGGTTTAGTGGAGTTTTATACAGTGCCGCATTACACCAACGCACCTTTCAAGAAAATTGCACAGAAAATAGTAGACAGCTATTCTTCCACTTTGAATTTATATCCCATCAGCAATAGCGATGCCATACTGGTTGAAAACGATGAATTTAAAATTGAAAGAAATTAACCAAAATCATTATTTTTAAGTTTTAACTAAAATACCGCAGACTTCTATAAAAGTCCACGGTATTTTATCTTTTGCCATTTTATTATAACACGGCCCTCTTACTCCTTTACAACCTTGAAAAAGGAAGCCGTAACACTTACAATAACTGCCAGCAGGCAAAGAACCATTCCGATAATTGCGCTGGAAAGATCAGACATTGTCTGTGCGTTATTTTCAAAGGTCATAATACTTGCAATGCTGTTGACACGACTGCTTATAAACGTTACCAATGCGGTTACAAGCAGTACTGCCGAAGCCACAGGCAGAATATCAAAATAGTTTTTCTCCCCTGCAAGGGTGGAAGCAGCTATAAAAGCGATTTCCAAAACGATTGCGATAACCGCGCAGGCGATAACACTTCCTTTTACCCCAAAATTAACAAAGTATGCGGTGTTGCAATTGATTAAGTAAAAAACGATGCCCGCAGCGGCTAAAATTACCGCAATCACAGTAAGGTAAAAGCCTGCCGCCTGTTTTTTTATAAATCCCATAGTTCTCCTCCTTTATTCGTTCTCACGCTTTTTCATACTTCTGATATACATTGCAATACAGCCGAGCGTAAGAATTGCAAATACAATCTGGCTTGCCAATAGCGCATTGTCGTACCAGGTGTTTACACTGGCAATGTGTGAGTTAACTGACAATCCGTCCATCGCATTTGAGTTTGCAAGTGCGTAGTTTTGCCAGAGCATTGCATTTTTTAGTGCCTGCATCATAGAAGCATCCTTGCTTACGCTTTCCAATGTCCAATAAGGCCATTTTACACTGACTGCTTCTATTTTGTTGTCACCTGTGTTACAAGTCATCGTAACACCGTTATACACTGCTTCCTTTAATACACTGTAGTTTGCATCCTGAATGAAGTCCTCTGACATAAGTCCCTTAAAGCCCCATTCACCTCTTAAAATGTTCATAAGCAGACCGGTATGTGCATTTCCGGCCGTTACACCGACACGGTTATAGGTTGTCATAACACCAAGTGCCCCTGCATCCTCAATCACTGCCTGTATTCCTCTAAGCTCATTTTCACGAGCCTTCTGCTCTGTCATAAACACACTGATTCCGGAACGGTTAATTTCCGTATCATTGAAGGCAAAATGCTTCGGAGCGATAATACAGCCGTATTCCTTACCTGCCGCAACATAAGCTGCCGCCTGATTTGCTGTTAAAACGGCATCTTCTGAATAATATTCATGGTTTCTTGCATTGTAAGGTACACGGTGAAGATTTGTACCGGAACCCCAGAAAATAGTCAGGTTCGCCCATATCGAATAGTTTCCTACAACGGTGCCATATTCTGCTGCCAGCTGCTTGCTAAATGTCTGTCCGATAACCGTTGCATTGCTCATTGTTCCGAATTTATAGTCTAAGTTCTTGTCACTCTCGTCAACCACATACGGGTCACCGGAGGATGCATCTTTGTTTGCATACTGACCAAGCGGATAGGAATTGATACCGTTTGGACCGTCATTTTGAATTGCTTCCGGAGAAACAATTGATTCTATCGATTTTGTGCTTGTTCCGCCAAATCCGGTACGAATCATAGCTTCTTCCAGCGAAATCTGATCGATTAAGCTTGACCAGCGAGAATCCTCAATATCCGTAACACCCTTTAATGCCGCAAGGGAAAGTTCGTTATCCGCATCAAATACGACGGAGGAGGCATCACCCTGCTCTTTGATTTCTACCAAATCATTTTGAAGAACTGCAAGCATCTCGTCATTTGCTGTTAAATTCTCATAAGTCTTTGGCCATGTTCCCTTCCAATCATTTCTGGAGAGGTAGGTCACGGTATCCGGCATATAGTAATTCAAATCTGCATCTTCGAGCTGATTTTCTACCGCTGTACCGTTTTGGGAATAAGCAAAGGTTGTGGAATCAAATGCCGCTAATTCCCAAGTCTGCACGTTTTGTGCATTGCCCTCTTGTGTCATACCATTTTCCGCTGTAAGCCCCTGTGCGGACAATACGTTGTTGACTGCCTCATGGCTGCCGTTTCCAACTGTAAAATAGTAGGTGCCGTCATCTAAAATGTAAGTTCCCTTTGTGCCTGCCACATTGTCAAAGGTACTGTCCCAGCTTGCCATATCTTGTGCATCCGCGGTGATTGTAACAGTCTGAGAAGCTCCCGGCTCAATTACATCTGTTTTCTCATAGTCTAAGAGCTGAATGGCTGATTTTTCTACAAGGTTTTGTTTGTCATACTCGGTGTACGGAAGGGAAACATAAAGCTGTACTGCATCTTTGCCCGCAACACTTCCTGTGTTTGTAACTGTAACGGTTGCGGTAACTGTCTTATTTTCCAGATTTACTTCTAAGCTGTCTAAAGTCTGCTCAAAGGTCGTGTAGGACAGACCAAATCCAAACGGATAGGAAACCTCTGACTGATAAGACCATTCTCCAGATGTAGAGCTTCCTGCTGAATCAAGAGCATTTCCCTGACCCAGTACGCCGTCCGCATATCTGGTTTCATAATATTTATATCCGGTATAAATACTTTCTGCCTCCACAAGAGCGGAATTGATTGAGTAAGCAGAGTCTGGATTTGTATATTCATAGTTTCCGTAGTTTTGTGCCGCCGGAGAGTTCGCATTCACAACCGCATAGGTATCGGTCAAGTGACCGGATGGATTTGCCTCTCCCGTCAAAATATCTGCAACTCCATAAAAACCATATCCGCCCGGGAGTCCGATTTGAAGTATCGCATCTACGCCGTCGTTATTCTTTAACTCATCAATCTCCATTGCACTTGCATTGTTGAGCAGTACAATTACTTTACCGTTATTTCCTTCTTTTGCGGCAACCGCAGCATTGATGATGTCTCTTTCTGTATCAGAAAGTCCAAGCGGGTCTGTCTGGTTTAAATCCTGCTCCGGATTTACCCCTTCTTCCCCCGGCATATAATTGGCATTTTCGCCTGCCGCTCTGGCAATTGTCACAATCATTACATTGTAATCATCCATGCTTGTTTTCCACTCAGGTTCTGTACTGTCCAAAAGCTCCTGTGAAGCCTCCGCACTTGTAAAATAACCTGTTGTGGAAGGAGCTACCGCACGATAATATTCAATCGCCTGTCCCCAAGGCATCACGACCTCAGACTTAAATTCCTCCTTCAATCCCTCATACATTTTCTGGATAATCGGATTTATCTCAAGTCCCTTTGCGGCAAATGCCTGAACCATGTCAACTGTGTCGGCATCTGTGCCCGTATTCACGGAAAGTGTACTTCCCATATCACCGCCCTGAACCGGATAGTAGCTGCTGAATCCAAGAAGTGATATTTTCTTGCTCTCGTCAGCAGAAAGCGGAAGTGCGCCGTTGTTCTTTAACAATACGCTTCCCTCTTCGTTCATTCTCTCTCCAAGGTCCTCAATAGCGTCTAAAAGCTCTGTTGTGTTGGAATAATCAGACGTATAGGTATATAAATTTTCCCCTTCTGCCGCCTCCGTGATTAACTGTGTGCTCTTTGTACCGAGAAACTTATCAATGTCGGTACGAAAGCTGTCAATAACCGTTGATGTTGTAAGTGTCAGCGTAAGCAATGATGCCGTAACAGCAGTCAATCCGCGCCATACGCGACGTTTTTTGTTTCCTTTCATATCCTACCTCCTAATAAAATTATATATAACACTCGTCTGTCGTCTTCTCCCCCGAGGACTTCAGACGAAAGGTTATCGTTATTTCTTCGCCTTTTTATCGGCAAGCTTTTTCTGGTATTTTGCTTCTTCCTCATCAAAACTTAGCCCCTTCTTTTTACAGTGCTGCCTTAATTCTTCTTTTCTTGCCTCTTCCTCTTGGCGCTCCGCCTCTTCCTGCTCCATACGAAGTCTCTCTTCCGGCTCAATCCATGTGCCGCCGCTCTCCAAAACGGCTTTCTTCTGATACTCTAATATGATTTTCTGATCTTCTTTTACATGCTTTTCTACATTTAAGAAGCTCATCAAAATGACAATTATGGCATAGCATATAATCTCTGCTCCCAGATAACAAAATGCCAGCATTCTTCCGACATCGTCGTTTTGTACCGCTAAGGTCGCGTTATATCCGCTTGTTGTCAGCAGCGCATTGATGATTCCGTTTCCAAGTCCCGTCATTCCGACCATAATGGCACCATATACCGACATGGTAAAACCGTCGCTTCGAAAGCCGTTCTTTGCCTCCAAATGATCGAGCACATCGGATAGAAGTGCTAATGTTACATACATAGCAGGGATGGAACCAATACCCTTTAATACAACACCGATACTTACAATCGGGAAACTATGTATATCAATAAAGCTGACCAAACCACCGATTACAGAAAATGCAAGACCGAGGGTAACGGCACGCTGCTTTCCTAATTTATTTGCAATCGGCCATGCAAGCACCATACCAATTGCAGTCGGTATTCCTCCGATTAGCCCTAATGTTCCCATCAGGCTGCCCGCCGATGCTTCACTTGTCACACTGGAGAACATCCAACGGCAGTAATAGCTCATGGAGCTGTTTTTTACCAAACCGCCAAACTGAAACAGCAGAAAATATAAGATGATAATCCACCAGTATTTATTGGAAACGCAGGCTTTTAACTGCTTTGCCATCGGAAGCTTCTCTTCCTTGATATCAAGCTTTAGATTTTCCTCCGTGACACGCTCTCTCGTAAAATAATATTCCAGCAAAATAGCAAGCAGGGTGACTACACAAAGTGCCAGCATAACGATTCTCCAATTGCCGTAGCTTGCCGTTGCATCAATCATTCCATCCTTTTCCACGAACAAGAAGCTCTGTAAAAACATCGGTACTATAATGCTCGCTCCGATACCGACCGCCGCTACACCGGAAGCATTTGAAAAAATAGCAAGCATTCCCCTGTGCTTTGAGTTTCTCGTAGACAGGGCAACCATTGAGCTGTGCGCTGTGTAGAAAAACGGATAGGCAACCGCATAATAGAGATTGTAGGAAATTGCTATCCATATCATCTGCACCATCGGATTACTGTTTTGCGGTGTCAGAAATAACAGCGCAATGGCAATGGTAACGAGCGGTGCCGAGATAAGCATGTACGGTCTTGCTTTTCCCTGCGGTGTCCTTGTGTTGTCAATAAGCCGTCCGATCAGCAGGTTGCCGATTATAACAAAGATAACGGAAACCATCGGCAAAAGTGCTGAAAAAATACCAAACCTGGCTGTGTCCGTCCAGCCTAAAACATCGGAATAATAGCGGTTTAGGTAGGCGCCAAAAATAGCATTGGAAATAAATGCACCGAAGGGACCTATGAAATAGCCTAACAGCATTTCCTTTGTCTTTACGTTGGCGGAGGTGATTTTCGTCCTCACCAACGGATTGCTAAATAATTTACTTGTATCCATTTATTTAATTCCTTTCATAGCAATTTCCTTATAAATCCTGTTCAAAAGAATAGCTTCCGCTGCCAAGTGTTATGATTTCACTCTTTGGAAGTGTCAGCTCACAGGTTGTTCCCATCGGAACCTCCACCTGAATAAAAAATTTGTCATTCTCACGCTTCCATTCACTTGTAATTTTTCCATAAGGAGTCATCACCCGGCCCTTTGCCCATGTCAAATCTCCTCCAATAAGAGGCGCTATCCGAAATGTCCGATAACCGCCATCTGTCGCCTCAATTCCTGCAATTCTGCGGTATAAAAAGTCTCCTACCGCACCGCTTGCATAATGGTTGAAGGATACCATGCCGCCTGTGCCGTCCTCTGCTCCGGTATTACTTGTGCCGTCCTCACGAAGGGCATCCCAGCGCTCCCATATCGTGGTGGCTCCTGCTTTTACCTCAAAGAGCCATGACGGACAGGTATCGGTCAAAAGCATTTTATAGGCATCGTCTGCATAGCCGTTGTCTGCCAAGGCAAACAATACATACGGTGTTCCCGGAAAACCGGTTGCTATGTGATAATTCTTTTCTTTGATCAGTCTTACCAAATTATCTGCTGTCTTTTTTCTGTCCTCTGAGGAAAGCATCTTATAATAAAGCGGAAGAACATAGGCTGTCTGAAACTCATTTTTCACCGTACAGTCCTCTTTCATCAGAAGCGTTCGGTATGCCTCGGCTGTCTGTCTGCTCAGTTCCCTATAATAGGCTTCGTCCGCTTTCTTTCCCAAAAGATTTGCAATCTCTGCCAAAATAGCACTGGAATTGGCCATACATGCCGTTGCCGTCCATTTTCCTCTTCCCATCCAGCCCCAGAGCCCTGTCTCGGGTGCACACCAGTCGCCGTAATGGTGAAGTAATTTCCATATTCTTTTGTGTTTCCCAAAGGAAAACAATCCTGCCCAGAATTCGCATGCCTTCATGTAACGCTTCATAGTCGGATACATCTCTTCCAGAATTCCCTTGTCACCATTTGCCCTGTACTCTGCCCAAGGCACCAAAATACATGCATCACCCCAGTGGTCCACCGCCATCGGTATCATAATCTCCCACTGGAACGGCACTCTGACCAACGGCACCGTCACCGGAATTCCTCCCCCGAAGGTCTGCTCTGCCTTGACATCCTTTAACCATTTTTCCAGAAAACGGGTCATGTTAAAATTATAGGCAGCAGTCGGGGAAAACAGGGCAATATCTCCTGTCCAGCCCATTCTCTCATCGCGCTGCGGACAGTCTGTCGGAATATCCACAAAATTTGATTTTGCACCCCAGCGAATGTTGCTTTGAAGCTGGTTTATCATATCATTTGAACAAGAAAAGTCTCCGTTATCCTCGATATCAGAATACAAAGCAATCGCAGACAGCTCCAAGCTCTCCTCGTCAATGCCTGTAACACCGACATATTGGAAGCCCATATAGGTCATGCGTGGGGAGTAAATCTGTTCTCCATCCTCACATATGTAGACCGCCTCCTGCTTTGCCGTTCGAAGCGGTTCGGTGAAAAGCTCGCCGTTCATGAGTATTTCCGCATGTTGAAAGACAATCTTTTGTTCTTTTTTTCCCTTTATCTTCGCCTTGATAACGCCTGCAAAATTTTGCCCAAAATCGTAAATTATCATACCGCTTTTTGCACGGTAGCTGGATTTTGGCAAAAATTCCTCTTTTGCACGAACCGGCAAGCCGTATTGTGCCAAAAGCTCGGGCTTTATCTTCACCTTCTCAATCGATGCTGATTGCCAAGAAACCTGCTTCATATCGATTGTGGCATCATAGATTTCGCCGTTGTAAAACTCGGTGTCTAGATAATTGCCCTCTTTTGTCACCTGCCAGCTCTCGTCGGTTCCGATTATCTCTTCCGTGCCGTCTGTATACAAAATACGTATTTCACAGAGAAGTGCCTGTCTTTTTGCATAAACGCGGTTTCTTCTCTTATAGGTGAAGGAGCCTACCGCCCAGCCGCCGCCCACAACAGCCATCAATTCATTGCTTTCCTTAAGCTGCTTTGTGATATCGTAGGTTTGGTACTGAAGCTGATTCTTATAGGAGGTAAAGCCTGGCGCAAAATAATCCTCGCCTACCTTTTCGCCGTTTAAAATCAATTCGTATATGCCGAGTGCCGTTGCGTACAGCCTTGCACTTGCAATTTGCTTTTTACAGGCTATCTCCTTTTTAAAAGTCATCGTTTTCGGAGACACCTTCGGCTCTCTGAAATGATAGGAGCCATCTGTAATCCACTGTGCACTCCATGGAGTGTCAAGCCGCCCGGTCTCAAAGGACATACTTGCGCTTGCTCTCTCATTTGCATCGTCTATTACCTCCAAATTTGCCGTGTAGCTTGTAAATGGCTTTAAATCCTTTCCTGTATATGGCACTGCAATCTGTGATTTAGTTTCCACACTCCAATCGCCCACTGACAAAACAGCATTTTGCAGCAGCGCACCGTTTCTGTCACTTTCCAAGGAAAAGGAGAAGCGGGGTGCTTTGTTGTCTGTCACACATTCTCTGGTCAGATTTTCTACTGTAAACTTACTGATTTTCAGCATCTTTTCTCTCCTTTATCATACTTTTCCATACATGACTGTTCTTTCCGTCCGTCACCTTAAGGGTAAATTCTCCGCTTTCATTTGGCCTTACCACCGCGAGTGCTTCCCCAAAATAAGTGTCCGTCTTATCTGTCACATAACCATTTTTGTTATATGGGCAGCCATTTCCAAGTCCAAGCAGAGAACCATTTTCTACGCTTACCTTCAAACTTCCTCGCATCAGAGGCTTTACGGTTCCGCTTTCATCCATGTATTTCAGCCTGATATAGCTTAATTTTCCTGCCTCCAATACGTCCTTCTCCGGAATAGCTCTCAATACTGTTTTTTTCTCTGCTGTTACAAGCTCTGCCCTTGAAATTTCTTTATCGTTCTCATCGTAGGCAACTGCTGTAACCGTTCCGTTGTGATACGTCGTGTGAAAGATTGCCTGACAGCCGTTTTTCAACGTTTTTACGCCAACCTTTTTTTGATTGATTAACAATTCTATCTTTGCCGCCCTTGCATATACCTCGACAGTGGCTTTTTTGCCCTCGCAGCCCCTCCATGACCATGACTCAATTGCATTTGTCATCTTCCATGCAGACGGGGAATGCTTCTCATTTGTGTGATTAACCGGGCGAACCGCAATAATCGGCTTGTCCGTAAGTTCAAACGCCGTTCTTGTATATGCCGCTTCCGCCAAAGGCTTTCCCGTGATATCAATTCTTCCGCTTCCTGCCGTCATCCAGTCAACCTGATGATCAAACTCTGGGGCATAATCCTTATATTCCCAAGAACCAACTCCAACCTCTCCGAGATAGTCCATGCCAGCCCACACAAAGTCGCCGATGATTCTCGGATGCTTTTTTGCCATCTCCCAAAAATCATATGCATCGGAACAAAATGTTTCGGTTCCTAAGATAAGGCGCTTCGGATATTTCTTTAAATCCTTTATATAGCGGAAAATTCCGTAATTGTAGCCTGCGATATCCATGTTCGCAAAAGCATCTCTTGTCTTGACATCACAGCCATGCAGGGTTGCACCAAGCTTCATCGTATTGCTTCCGAAAATTCCTGCCAGGTTATTAAAAAATTCGCTGCCGACTGCCTTTTTCTTCTTTCCCTCTGCTCTTTTTACTTCCTTCTTTGCCTTTTTATCACTATATACACCAAAGCCCAGAGAGCTTAACAGGTTAAAGAAAATGTTAATTCCGCAGGTGACCGGTCTGGTGGAATCAAGGCTATGCAAGTATGCCGTCATATCGCCTGTCAGCTTGATGCCCCGTTCCTCTGCCGTCTCTGACACTTCATTTCCTGTCGAATACAGAATGACACTTGGGTGGTTGTAATCCTTCTCCACCATATCCTTTAAATCCTGCTGCCACCACTCTGCAAAATAATTTACATAGTCATATTCCGTTTTGTGAATATACCAGACATCCACAAACTCATCCATCACAAGCATTCCCAGACGGTCGCAGGCATCCAAAAGCGCCTTGGAGCAAGGATTGTGTGCAGAACGGATGGCATTATAGCCGTTTTCTTTCAAAATTCTAATTTTCCGCTCTTCCGCCTCCGCATAACAGCAGGCTCCCAAAACTCCATTGTCATGATGAATACAAGCACCCCTTAGTATCTCTCTTTTTCCGTTAATCAGAAGTCCTTTTTTCGCATTCCATTCCAGAGAACGTATTCCAAAGGTCTCCGTTACCGTGTCATCTTTGTATGTAACTTTACAGGTGTAAAGGTTGGGATTTGCCACACTCCACAGCTTACCGTCCGGTATTTCCAACTGAAAAACAGCCTTGCGGTTCGCTTCCTGCTCCGCTTTCACATCTGCCTCCGGTATTTCAATTCTTACCGGTCCTTTTCCTGTCGTCTCCACGCTCACCTCAATAATTGCCGGATGAGCGCTTACCGTGTGTATTTTGACTCCGTTTAGAAGAATATGCTCTTTTTCTGCAACATGCATCCATACCGGACGGTAAATTCCTGCGCCGGAATACCAACGGCTGTTTGGCTGATCTGCATTGCGGGCAATTACCTGTATCTGATTTACTTCTCCATATTTTAGGAAAGAATTTGCTTCAATATAAAAATTTGTATATCCATATGGTCGAAATGCCGCCTTCTCTCCATTTAAGTACACCTCTGCATTGCGGTATACCCCCTCGAATTCAAAGACGATATTTTTATTCTGGTAGTCGAATGGAACGTGAAATTCTTTTTCATAAGCATAATCATACCCCTCAAACCAGCCGGTATTAATCCCTCCTGCGCTCTTGGCACTCCGCTTCTCAAAAAGCATCGCGTCATGCGGTATCGTGACAGCTTTTCCTATTGTGGTGTCACCCAAATGCTTATAAGTCCAGTTTTCGTTAAAATCAATCCGTTTCATTGGCATTGCAATTCCTTTCTTTTTGTATCATGTGATCATCATAGCATTTTTCAAATTATTCGGATCATAAAAAACGTGAACGGTCATTTTTCAAACGCAATCGGAGAATTGTTTTTATACATTTCAGATATATTAGGTTGAATGTAACTCCACTTTCCCGTTTTGTAAACGAGATTCACATTTTGAAAGTAACCTTCAAATTTTGAACCCGAAATTCCACAATTGTTATGACTTTCCCGTTTTTCTATTGCTTTTCATGGTATAATCTCTGGTAACAGGATGATTTTGACGCACAAAAACCGGACGTCACTTTTGGCTTACAAATTTTGTACTCCGAAATTCACGTCTGCTGGTATCTGTCTTTTCGTTCCATCCGGTGGTTTCATGTTCAGATTATCTTGCTACTTTTTCAAAAGACCTGGGGTTAGATTGATGCTGTTGGCAGCAACCTCTTGGCATCCTAATTTATCAGCCAGGTCTTTTCCATAATAAAAACAGAATGCTTCATACGGACTTTTCCCATTCAGCTTTTTCCTTCTATAGGAATTGATATGATTCATCATCCGATTGATATCCTCCTGCATCAGTTCATCAAAGCTTTTTCCCTTTGGCAATACCCTTCTTATGAATTCATGCCCTACCTCTATTTCCGCTTTCTGATAGGGTGCACTTGGATTGCAATAATAGATTCTGGTTCTTTGAAATCCTTTTTCATCCGGCCCATACTCTATACTCTTTGGATTAGAAAATTCACTTCCGTTGTCTGTCAAAATGATTGGGAACAACTTTCGAAAGTCCTGTCCTCCCAGCCTATGATATAGTTCATCATAAATATCGATTACTGACTTAGAGGTATTGGCCTCTCTTAGGAATGCAAGCATCAAGGATGTTTCTACAAAGAATACCGTGAGCAGAACCTTTCCACCTTTGCTTCCTATCACAGAATCCATCTGGGTCACTGCTGTATCAGGATGCTGCTCCATATACACCTCATAATCGTGATAGTTTCTTCCCACACGACAGCCTCTGTCTACCTTCAGTTCTGCTTTTTTATAACGTGGACGATACTTTACTTTCCGTGGGAGATCAATGTTCCTCACATCAAACAGACTTCCATCTATGTAATTGTATAAAGTCTTCTCGCTGCACATCAGCTCATCCTTATTATTTAAATAAATCTGATGTATAGACTGTCCTTGTTTGATCAGCGGAACCAGGATTTCATTCAGTCTGGCAATTTCTCCTTCCGTGGAAAGAATCCCACTTCTTGATTCCGCAATCTTCTCAGATGCCTGACGATGGGCTTCCAATGCGTCGTAGATTGTCTTCGTCAGCGTACACTTCTTCACTTCACTGCATCCATTACATACATAGGGGGCTTTAAATCTGCTGGTACATACTTCTTCCTCAAACTGTTCACAATACCTGTTACACAGACGCTCACACTGTCTGCATGTGGTTATCATTGGATGCTTACATTCATTTGTTCCACACACTTTTTTTCTTTTGCATCCTTTTCGATACTTGCATACATTATGGGGATAGACTGAATATCCACTACATTGCTCTACTCCATAGTTGCGGACTTCTTTTGTAATAGTAGTTCTGTCCCTCCCTAGCTTCTTGCCTATCTCGGTAAAAGTCATATCCTCCTTCAGTCCACTTTCAATCTCCAAACGATCCTCATAAGATAAAAACTTAGCCATAGTGTCTCCTTTCTCCACCGGCTAAGTTCAATATATCACGAAAGGCAGGGACTGCGCCCTGCCTTTTTGTAACACGAATTTCTCTATTCTATTTTCAAATATTTGTACCTAACTTTCCCTTTCAGACGGGAAAGTTATTTTACAATTGAGGTTCAGATATATTATCCTGTAAAAAAGTCTTTTCATTAATCTATTTTTTATTTCAGAATAATGTTTTTTATTTACTTTGCACAATTTTACCTTTTATTTCAAGTAAAATACCACTTTATTTTAAGCATTATGCACAACCCTCTTTTTATTTATCTTCATCTCCTCTTTTTAGATTGTTTTAAAATAGTATACTGTATGCAAAAATACAACAATTCGTCTGATAATAGATAAACTTTAGGGCATTTTACCTTGACATATTTCCACTTTGCGATTATAATATGAAATAGTATTTATAATGAATTTTGATTTCACATGTTTTTGTAAGTCATTAATTGATTCATGATTTACGAAAGCATGTGATTTTTTAATAGCAATTATGGAATACGATATTATATTATTAGGAGGTATCTTTTCATGAACAAAGGTACAGTTAAATGGTTTAACTCAACAAAAGGATTTGGATTTATCACAAACGACGAAGGTGGAGAAGACGTATTCGTACACTTCACAGGTATCGTTTCTGAAGGATTCAAGACATTAGAAGAAGGCGCTAAAGTTTCTTTTGACGTTGTTGACGGAAACCGTGGACCACAGGCTGTTAACGTAACAATAGCTTAATTCGGTTGAAACGGATAAGAGGCTGAAAAGATTTTCTTTTCAGCCTCTTTTTATATGCACACTTTCTTGCAGTGAGCACCTCACTGCTCTATCTCATTCAAAGGTATCAATATACGCAGTTCAAACCATCCCTTGTCCAAATGGATTTTTACGGAACCGTGATACTTCTTTGCTGTATTTTGTATACTCTTTAAGCCATATCCATGAAACTGCTTTTCTTTCTTTGTCGTGGCGGGAAGCCCATTTTCAAAGACAATATCACCTTCGTAGCAGTTTTCCACCTTGATTCTCAAAAAGTCCTTCTGCCTCGAAACCGATACATGAATCAGTCTCTTCTCCTTATCCTGAATCTTCTTCACACTCTCAATTGCATTATCAAGTGCATTTCCAAACAAAGAGCTGATATCCATAGCATGCATAAAGTCAAGCGCCTCGCCGTCTGCAACGCAGGTCAGACTGATGCCTTTTCTCTGACAGAGAAGACTTTTTCCGGTCAACACAGTGTCAAGTACCTTGTTTCCTGTTTTGTTCTGTGCCTCGTATGCCTTGATATCCCGCTCCATCTGGTCTAAGTATTCCAGCTTTTCCGTGGAAGCAATTTCTGTCCGAAGAAGCGCAATCTGATGCTTTAAATCATGATATTTCTGATTCACCATCGCAATACTCTCCTGCGATATCTGATAGTTGTTGTACTGCATATGAAGCATGTTTTCCAGTGCATCCATGTGCATCTTCAACTGGGATTCCTGAAGCAGCAAATGATAGGTAAATAAAAGAATCAGCCCTCCTGCATCCACCAGCGTCCTGATAATAAAAATTTCTGACGTAAACTGGCTGCTGAAAGGTCCTGCCCCAAACACATAGCTCAAATTACTGATAGCAAAAACCGCGACACTGATGCTCACCACGCATAAAACGTCTCGGTATTTTACCTGCAATATATTGTTCTCTGCCCTCTTCTCGTATTTCTTTTCTAAAAAATACATGAGTCCAAACACGATGGCATGGAGAAACAGCATAAAAATAATACGGTAAATTACACGCCCTGGAAGATAAAGACTGCTGACACTGTAATAGTAGAGCTGCCATTCAAGGGATGCCGCAAACTCACCTAAAATAAACGCTCTCGCCAAAATATATCCCGTTTTCATTGCCGACACATCACAGCAGACATAGATAAACAGATACATCAGCAATATGGAACACAGCATACACGGCACAAACAGATAGACTGGCAGCCCGTCCGTAAAAACCATAAAGGTAATGATGGCGGTACAAAAAAGTGCCTGAACTCCAAGCCTCTTATAGAGGGGCATCCGCTTCGGGTTTAGCTGAATATACATCAACACCGCCAGACAATACGCAATCGCATAGTTCCAGCCCGGTGTATTTCTGAGCGCGTCCATTATTTTCCCACCTCATTCATATAGTCATTCAGGGCATCGAGCAATGTCTTTTTTCTGGCGCGGCTCACCTGCAAGGTGTCATTTCCCACGACCACATCGTTGTTTAATATACTTTGAACATATTCCAAGTTAATCAGATATCCTTTATTGCAGCGGAAAAAGTTGTCTTCCTTAAGCATCTCTTCTACCTCCCGCATCGTTCCCTTGGTCAAAACTTTTCCGTTTGCCGTATGGAAAATCAGATCGTGGTCCTGTATCTCAGCATAGTAAATCTTGGAGACATTGATCTTTTGCATACCGCCTTTTACCGTGATTGTGATATACTTCTCATTTCGCCGTTTCATTCTCCCAATTGCCCTGTCGATTCTCTGCGAAAAGGAAAAATAGGTGATTGGCTTCAGCACATAATCCAGCGCATCAACCGTATACCCTTTCATGACAAACTGCGGCATATTCGTAATAAAAATTATGACTACCTCGCTGTCGACCAGCCTTATTTTCTCCGCGGCGGTCATACCATCCATAAATTTCATCTCGATGTCCATAAGGATGATATCATAATCAGCCTTGTATTCCTCCGCAATTTCATCGCCATCCGTAAAAACCACGATATTTATTTTTTCTCCGCTTTCCGTTTCATACTGTTTCAAATAGGAAATCAGTTCCTTCCTATAATCGGAATCGTCCTCCACCAATGCAACACGTATCATGTTATCCAGCCTTTCAATCAATGTCAAAGCGGATATTCGTAATCCGCTGCGCTACTTATTCATAACCTTATTACCACTTCCTTGATAAGATTAAATCATTTCAGCCATATAATAAAAACCTTTACATTCCGTCAGCTGAACCTTGATTATTTTTCCAATCAGGTTCTTTTCGCCTTTAAAATGTACAATAGTATTATTACTCATTCTTCCTGTTACCAAACTAGAATCCTGCTCATTTTCCTCTTCCACAAGCACCTCTACCGTCTGCCCTTCAAAACGCTTTGTCATTTCTCTGGAAATCTTTTGTACAACCGATAGCAGCTTGTCGAATCTCTCCTTATTTACATGATCAGGTACTTGTCCTTCCATCACTGCCGCCGGTGTTCCGCTTCTCTTCGAATAAATGAAGGTAAAGGCAGAGTCATAGCGAACCTTTTCTACGACATCAATCGTTTCCTGAATGTCCTCGTCGGTTTCTCCCGGGAAGCCTACAATAATATCCGTTGTAATGGAGATATCCGGTATTGCCTTTCGAATCTTCTCTGCCACTTCCAGATAGCTTTCCTTCGTATAACGGCGGTTCATTTTGTCCAAAATCTTCGTGCTTCCAGATTGAAGCGGCAAATGCATATGCTTGCAAATTTTCTTCGAGTTTTTCATAACCTCAATCAAGTCATCGGACAAATCCTTTGGATGAGATGTCATAAAGCGGATTCGCTCAATTCCTTCTACCTTCTCCACTTCCTGCAAAAGCTGTGCAAAAGTCATCGGCTCCTCCAATGTTTTTCCATAGGAGTTTACATTTTGTCCCAAAAGCATAATTTCCACTACACCCTCGCTTGCCAGCGTTTCAATTTCGCGGATAATATCCTTTGCATTACGGCTTCTCTCGCGGCCGCGCACATAAGGAACGATACAATAGCTGCAAAAGTTGTTACAGCCAAACATAATGTTGACACCTGCTTTAAAGCCGTATTTACGCTCCGTCGGCAAATCCTCCACAATGTCATTGGTTCCTTGCCAGATATCAATTACCAATCGCTCAGATTGCAGTCTTGTATAAAGAAGCTCCGCAAATTTAAAAATATTGTGGGTTCCGAAAATAATATCCACAAACGAATAGCTTTTCTTAATCTTCTCCACTACCTCTGACTCCTGCATCATACAGCCGCAGAGTGCAATGAGCATATTCGGATTCTCACGCTTCACACCGTTTAAGAATCCAAGTCGTCCATATACCTTCTGATTGGCATTGTCACGCACGGTACAGGTGTTGTAAATAACAAAGTCCGCTTTTTCCGTTTCCGCCTGCTCATAGCCTACCAGCTCCAAGATACCCAGGAGCTTCTCGGAGTCCTTTTGATTCATCTGACAGCCAAACGTGGTAACCTTGCAAGTCAGCGGCCTGCCAATCTCCGCGGATTTCTTTTTCACTAAATCTCTTGCTTTTGCAATGAAGTAATATTGTCTCTCCGGCTCGGTAATCGGTTCTTCTTTCGTGATATCTATTTCATCTAAATTTATATCGATGTTCATGTCTTATCCTCTCTTTAATTAAATTAACGCCATAATATTATAACCTAATGTTATTGGGAATTCAACTGAAATAGCGTTTTATCAAAGTTTATACCAAATTATTTCATCATGATGGGATAGAATTCCAGCAACACATATGCTAAAATAAAAACATCAAACAACAACAGTATTTTATATTTAGCAAAGGAGCTATTATAATGCAAATAGGAACAGGGTTATATGTTAAAAATAGTATTGAAGCTGTTGAACTTTACAAAGAGGTGTTTGGTTTGGAGTTGGGATATCATGTAAAAAACCCCGACGGATCATACTTTCATTCAGAGCTTTACAAAGATGGACAAGAATTTTTGTCCGTAGTTGAATCATCAGACCGTCAACCGGAAGAACATGTTGTGCACTTGGGTGTCTCCTTTGAAAGTGAAGCCGATGTGCAAAAGGCATACGCCCTGTTGAGCGAGGGCGGAACCATTAAAATACCGATAGGACCGCTGCCATGGACACCGTGCGCCGCTGAGGTGATCGACCGATTTGGTGTGTGGTGGTATATAACGGCCCCGCAGCACCGTCCACCGGATGATTATGACCCGGAAGCACCTTGGGATGCCAGTATGTATAAAAAAGTGTGAGCGTCGCTCACACTTCGCGCCCTCGCGGATTGCGCAGCAACTACGTCACTCCGCGAGGCGCGCATAAATAGTTTCTCATTTTAACTTTCCACCAATTCAACTCTCCAAATCCAATCCATCAATAACTGATTAAAAAGAAATTCATTGTCAATCTGGAGATTATGCCCTGCGCAATCAAGTATCGCAAAGGTTGCTCGTGGAAAATTGCCAAGAATTTTATAGGCATCGAAAAATCCTACAACCTGATCTTGTCTGCCTGTCAAAATACAAGACGGCTTATTAAAAATCATACTGTTTACACGTTTTTTATATTCATCACTGAACTTACCGTCAAAATAATTCGAGAGAAATTCCGTGTCTGCAATTTTTATTCCCGATAAAATATCATTCTTATATTTATTGTATATCTCAGGTGTTGCTATAACTGCCATGTCTAAAAAAGATTTAAGATCTGCATCATCTTCTTCTATCAAAGCTTTATCCTGCCATATGATTTGCTTTTCAGGCAAGTTTTCACGTTCGTGAGTGACCAGCGGACAGATAAGCATCACACCATCTATCAAATCAGGCATCTCATATATGAGCCCCATCGACAAATAACCTCCGTAAGACTCGCCGATGAGTAAAAAGCTTTCATCCTTTATTATCTTATGAATAAACGCCTTTACAATCTCAATCATATCATCAGAATTGTGAACGGAATTTGATGATTTCGATTTTCCCATTCCGGGCAAATCCAGATAAATTCTTTTATAGCCTTTGATATTTTCAAATACAGGTTCTATACAACCAGACATTAAACGATGGTCAACCCAGTATCCGTGAATACATAATACAGGCTTGCCTTCTCCATATTGCTCATAGTAAACAGGAATATCTTGAATCGTACAATACATATCAATTTACCTCTCCCTCTCCTCTTGGTGCTTTCCAGCCTATCACTTTAAATTCCGATAGGCCTCCTTAATAATCAAATCCTCCAGCTCCTTATCCTTTTCCTCCTCTATACTGTGTTCCAGCTTCTCTTCCAGTTTATGTCCGATATCATCAAGGTCAAAGACTGGAACTGTTATCTCCTCTGCTCTTTGTCTTACCTCTGGGACAATCTTTGGCACACTTGAGACTTTCGGCAGCTCTTCCTCTTCCCTTATGATATAATCCGGCTTTCGTACCTGTTTTTCCGTTTTCTCGTCTATCTCATTCTCGTAGTCCTCTTCTTCCTCGTCCTCCCTTTCTTCGTCGTAGTCCCCTTCCTCTTCATCGTATTCATCATACTCTGCCATTCCGGTCTTCTCTACAATAAAGTCCTTCACCTGCTGAGCAATCGAGGTAAAAATTGCAACTAAGAAAAAATCATCCTCATAGTTATATTTCTTTTTATCATATTTCTTTTTATCAGACTTCTTTTTGCTGTTTTTTCTTTGCTTTGCACTTATTTTTTCCTTTTTCTTTTGGGAATCCTTTTTACTTTCCTTTTTGTTTGCCGCCCGCTTTTTCTTCTTTTCTCTGCGGTCTTCCTCGTATTCGTCCTCTTCTTCCTCATCCTCCTCCGCAGCATTTTTTCTAGCCATATACAACTGGATATACTGTGCTATCACTCCGGCAACAGAAAAGAATATTCCAACCTTCAAGATAAAGGATGGATCATCTTGGCTTAGCAGAACGGAAAGGCACGCAGCACTGACAATACCGCCGTTAATTGCTGTCAGCAAAATGACCACATGACGATACAAATCAATGGCAAGAAGTCCCATGAGCAAACCTCCGATGACACCCGCGATGACATACTCGTCTTGATTAATCATTTTCATAGCAACCACACCAAGTATGACACCTGTCACGAAGCCCATGAAAAATGCTCCTGCCTTATACAATTTAAAGGAAGCAAATCCTATGACAACCGCCCCTACAATAGCAGAAATTATCATCATACCGACGCTTGGCATTTTACTTGACATAAATAGGGAAATGCCCGTAACAGCTCCCACACCGATGCCGCCGCCCAAAATAATACCCGCAATTCCGACCAATATGCGAAATGCCTTATGTCCGAAAAAACAATTGATAAGTGCTATAATTAAGACCGGTATTGCAGCTGCCATAAGATATTTGGACAGGACCTCCATAAAGTTGCCGGAAAGAAGGTTCCATAAATCCGGTCCGTCTAATATTTTTAATAAATCCATTTTAATCCTCCAACATATTTCAAACTCATTTTATTATCATACCAAAATAATGTGAAGTAATCATGAATATGCAAAAAAATTAATATCTTTTTTAGTTTATTGAAAGAAATTGCAAAGCAATTTCCTATGATACAAGAAAAGCAGTAAACCTACCAAGATTTACTGCTTCCTCTCAACTATCACACTTCATTTTACTGCAAATCCCGCATTATCCTTCTCTTATAAAAAAACAAGCTAAAAGCACTGCCGCAGATTCCCGTACATAAAAACATCACTGCCATTCCGCTTCCGCTGCTGTTTCCCACAAGGTAGGACAGGCCATTTGCCAAATTGCTTTCGGACTGCATAAACGGCTCAAACACATAATCTGCCAGAAAACCTCCCAGTAGTATTCCGATAGGAATTGTACTAAACTGTATTGCGTTTCGCACCGCAAACACTCGCCCTTGCATTTCGCTCGGGATCTTTTTGTATAAGATAACATTTTGACCGGCTATAATAAACGGTATGGGTACACTCGCCGCAAGCCCTGCGACACACCAAGCTGCCGTGTTCCTTCCAAGTCCCATCAAGACATCGCCAAACAGGAAGGAAATTGCCGCCGATACATATATCATTTTAATATGATTTCTTGCCAGTTTTCCCGAAGATACCAATATTCCGCCCACAATACCGCCAATTCCAAGTGCCGCATTTACCATTGCGAGTGTCGCATTGTTGTTTCCGCTTCTGGACAGTATCATCGGGGAAAGTATATTTTCATAGGTCAGTCTGGAAAAGAAGTTCAAAACGGCAATCGTCACTATGATGGCAAGCAAGCCTTTGTTTTCCAAAAGAAAACGAAATCCCGTCTTGCAGCCTGCAAGCGCTGTCTCATGATGTTTTCTATCCGCTTCCTTTTCGGGAATATGAATATAAAACAGTAAAATAAAAAACGCAACCGTGAAGCTGAATAAATCAACCCCGAGAATAATTTTCAAATCGCCAAGGCCAAACAGGGCTGCCGCAATGACCGGTGTCAAAACTGTAATCAAGTTCGTGGAAAAAGAATTCATTCCGCTCACCTGAGCCATTTTTCCCTTGGGAACCATTTTCTCGGTTGCCACCGATAAAGCCGGCGACTGCACCGCATTCATAAAACCGATGATGCCGTTAACCACATAAATATGCCAGATTTGAAGTAAATCATAGCTGCTTAGCAGAAACACCGTCAAAGAGCAAACCGCTGCCGCTGCATCCGATACAATCATAATTTTTTTCTTACTGTGCCGGTCGACAAACGCTCCTGCAAATAGACTGACTGCAATATACGGAAGATAGTTGCAAAATGCCATTATAGAGACAGCCATCGCTGAGTTTGTCTGTTCATAGGTCCACAAAATAAGTGCAAAGCTTGTCATTGCGCTGCCTAACTGTGAAACCGACTGACTTATCCAAAAGATAATATATTTTCTAAAATTTATGTTCATTGAATTTATCTCCTTATAAAAATAATTGTTCTTTTTTATAAGTACAAAATCCAATGCGGAGGAATGATATTCTTATAACCTCTGTACAAATTTCCTCCGGTCATCAGACCTTGTACAGAGATAAGCATTCAAATCTCGTATCATATGACACAACATGCCGTCTCCTTTTGGGCAGGTCTCTCTAACGAATCTGCCCGTTTCCGTATATAATATACTTAATAGAAGTCAGTGCTTCCAGCCCCATCGGTCCTCTCGCATGCATTTTCTGCGTGCTGATTCCGATTTCTGCTCCAAAGCCAAACTCTTCACCATCGGTAAATCTTGTGGAGGCATTCACATAAACTGCCGCCGCATCTATCTCATTTAAGAACTTCTGCGCATTATCATAATCCTTCGTAATAATGGCTTCCGAATGCTTCGTGTTATACTTGTTTATATGGCGGATTGCTTCCTCTATATTTTTCACTGTCTTCGCAGAAATAATATAGTCTAAATATTCCGTTCCCCAGTCCTCTTCTGTCGCCGCAAGAACAGAAGGCTCTGCCTGCCTGACTCTCTCATCGCCGCGAATCTCCACATTTTTTACCGCCAGTCTTTCCTTTAACAAAGGCATAAATTTATCTACAATACTCTCATGAAGAACCAAAGACTCACAAGCATTGCACACTCCGATTCTCTGTGTCTTTGCATTGAAAATAATATCAAGTGCCATATCAAAATCCGCACTCTCATCCACAAATATATGACAGTTTCCGGTTCCTGTCTCGATAACCGGAATAGTCGCATTTTTGACTACCGTACTGATTAGCCCCGCGCTGCCTCTTGGAATTAACAAATCAACATAGTCATTCAGCTTCATAAATTCCACTGCGGTATCGCGGCTTGTGTCTTCAATCAGCTGGATAACATCCTCGTCAACGCCAACAGAGCCAAGTGCCTCTCTGATGCACTTTACGATTGCAATGTTAGAGTGAATGGCATCACTGCCGCCCTTTAAAATCACAACGTTACCAGACTTAAAGCACAGACCGAAAGCATCTGCGGTTACATTTGGACGAGCCTCATATATAATGCCGATAACACCGATTGGCACACGCTTTTTCCCGATAAGAAGCCCGTTTGGGCGCTGCTTCATGGACTCCACGTCACCGATTGGATCATCCAATCCCTTTACCTTTAAAAGTCCGTCTGCCATTGCCTGAATTCTGTCCTTTGTTAAAAGCAGTCTGTCTATGATGCCTTCCTTCATGCCGTTTTTTCTGCCATTCTCAATATCAACGGCATTCGCATTCAATATCTCATCAGCATGCTCAACAAGCATTTTTGCTGCCATTTCCAAGCCTTCATTTCTTTTGACAAGACTCATATTGCTAAGCTGAGGAACTGCCGCCTTTGCCCGCTTTCCTATCTCAAAAATATCTGTCATAATAGCTCCTTTCCGATTTCACATCACAATCATTCTATTTTCCGTAATTATAATATCCATCGGGATATCGTGGATATCATAGGGTATCTCATCTACCATTTGAAGCTCAAATGCAAATGCTATTTTTTTTAACATCGGATTTTTTGCTAAAAAACGGTCATAATAGCCTTTTCCGTAACCAACCCGATAGCCTTTTTCCTCAAAGGCGACACCGGGGACGACCATAACACCCTGACTGTCTTGGACCGGAACGGTTACATTCGGCTCTCTTATTCCAAAATAACCCTCCGTCAATTCCTGCCCTTCTTCCATATAAAAAAAGTGCATTTCATCGTCAATAATTTTTGGTATCGCTACTTTTTTTCCTCTTTGAAACGCATCCTCTATCACATGCTTTGTCACGACCTCATTTTTAAAGTCCATATAGATATAAATCATAGGAGCATTTTGGTATTCAGGGAGGTTTAAAAAGGTATGGCTGATTGCGTCGCTTTTTTGCTGCAATTCTTCGTTTGTCAGCTCACTTCGCTTTTGCAGAACATTTTTCCTAATGTCCTTTTTTTCCTGCATGTTTTTCACCTAAATTCTCTATGCTTCCGTCTTCATTTTGAATGTTGATGTTATTTAACTGACCTCTCAGATTGCTTCGGACACTTTCGATGTACTCTCTTCTTAAATCAGCCTGTTCTTTCTTTTCTGTCTCCGTCAAGCCCTCTGCTTGGGACTTTCTGTAAAGTTCATTTATTCTTGTTATCTTTTCTTCTAGCATTTTCGCCTCCGTATTATTGCATTTATTGTTCTAAATATTCCATCAATTTAGGATATATCTGTTTTGCCATCTCATAGCCGTGCAGATAAAATTGTTCCAAAACATCGGGGTTTGCCTCTGCCTGCTTTACAACGGGCACCTCCGGCCTTATAACAAATACTTTCCCTGCTTCCTCAAGCTTTTCAATGTACTCCATTGTCTTGTTATAACGATCCGGTCTCTTCATAATCGCCCGTACAAGATTCGGATACTCCTTGTAAACAAAGCGGGATACACGGTTGATTCTCGGCGTTTTTTTCTTAATGTAGCCCTTATTTCTTGTCAAAATAATAACAACCTTTTTACAGCCATCCTTCAGAGCTTTCTTAACGGGAACTGAATCCGCCATTCCGCCGTCCATCATCGGGGTATTATCCACATTTACAATAGGTGCCACAAGGGGCAGGCTGCTGGATGCCCTGCATGCCGCCATCAAGCGCTTCTTATTCTTTTTTTCAGATAAATAAACCGCTTTTCCGGTCAGACAATCCGTCGTTGTCAGGATACAGGTCTGATTTGACGCAAAGAACGTCTTGTAGTCAAACGGAATCTGGCTGTTTGGAAAAACATCAAAAATCAGATCCATATCAAAAAGACTTCTCTTCTGAATGAGATATTTAAGCCCGGAATAACTTCCGTCCCTCAAATAGTCAATCATGCATTCCTTGGTTCTTCCGTGCTGGTGTGCCACATAGTTTACTGCGTTGCATGCCCCCGCTGAAACACCGATTACATAAGGCAGATATAAATCCTGCTCCATAAAATAATCCAAAACACCTGCGCTGAATACGCCTCTTGTTCCTCCGCCCTCTAATATTAAGCCTGTCTGTTCCATCTAACTCGCCTTGCCTTTCATTTCCATAAACAACTTATTTGTTATAGATTTGTCTCTATGAAATCAATCAGATAAAAATCTTCGTTTTTATGTTCCTTAAACAGCGTTCCGACCTTTTCACCATCCATAATCTTATGGATAATGCCCATATCCTCACCGTTTGCGATAATCATATCCGTACCAGATTCGGTCGCAATTTTTGCTGCTTGAAGTTTTGTCGCCATTCCGCCGGTTCCCACATCACTGCCTGAGGATTCTTTCGCCATATTAAGGAGCTTCTCATCAATCACTTCCACACAGTCGATGAACTCAGCATTTTCATTTGTGTTCGGATCGTCTGTAAACAGACCGTCAATGTCGGATAATAAAATAAGTACATCAGCCTGAATGAGCGATGCCACAATCGCAGACAAGGTATCGTTGTCACCAAACTGCATTTCGTAGGTGGATACGGTGTCATTTTCATTTACTACGGGAATCACACCCATTTTCAGCAGTTCATCAAAGGTATTCTTCGCATTCATTCGGCTCAAATTATTTACCATTGTATTCTTTGTCATAAGAATTTGTGCGGTATTTTGATTATATTCCGCAAAAAGCTTTTGGTAAGTCATCATCAGTTTTGCCTGACCTACCGCAGCGCATGCCTGCTTCTGTGATATATTTTCCGGCCGCTGTGTCAGCCCCAATGCGGTTCGTCCCACTCCGATGGCACCGGAGGATACGAGCACCACATCCTTTCCCTGATTCCTCAAATCACATAGCTCTCGTACAAGCTTTTCGAGCTTTATCAAATTCAAATTGCCTGTCTCGGCATGTATCAAAGAAGAAGAGCCTACCTTTACCACAATTGTATGCTTCTCTTTTAGTAGCTTCCGTGCTTCCATTTCTTGTCCTTCCAATCTGTAAAATCTGTCTGCTTTATTTTTTGATTTAATTTTTGTCATCTATTATACCATAAATACTAAGCTCGTGGAATACCTCGCTAAGGATTTAGGTATTATATCTTGCTAAGCGCGATTATTATACCATACATCTTTTTAATTTGCTAGTCGTTCTCTAGCGCAATGGCTTCTGCAACCTTGATTCCGTCCATCGCCGCGGAGGTGATTCCGCCTGCATAGCCTGCGCCTTCCCCACACGGGTAGATGCCTGCTATATTACATTCAAGCGTCTCACCCCTTGTGATGCGAACCGGGGAGGATGTTCTGCTCTCAACTCCCGCTAAGACAGCATCTGCCCGGTTAAAGTCCCGTATATTTCTTTCGAAGCTGTCAATGCCTTGTATGAGCGACTCCGATAAAAATTCCGGAAATATATTTCGAAGATTGGAAAGCCTGTATTCCCCCTTGATTTGCGGTTCAACATCGCCAAGCTTGACGCTTTCTCGATTTGCCCTGAAATCTTCATAAAGCTGGATTGGAACTGCACCTTTTCCCTCTTCGTATGACCTTTCCTCAAGCTGTCTTTGGAATTCTAAGCCTGCCAGAGGTCCATCCGAAGAAAAATCGGAGGGGTTCACACTCACAATGATGGCACTGTTTGCATTTTTTCCGTCTCGTTTGCTGTAGCTCATGCCGTTTACGGCAAGTCTGTCTTGTTCTGAGGAAGCATTCACCACATAACCGCCGGGACACATGCAAAAGGAATAGACACCTCTGCCGTTTTCAAGTGTCTTTGCCAGCTTGTATTCCGCATTCGGCAGATGCGGATGAGATTTTACCCCGTACTGCGCTTCATTCATCATTTCCTGCGGATGCTGTATTCTGACCCCAACCGCAAATGCCTTGGCAGACATCTCTATCTCTCTTACCAGAAGCATCTCAAAGGTATCTCTTGCGCTGTGTCCGATTGCAAGCACAAGCCGGTCCGTCTCAATTTCCTCGCTTTCATTTACGATAACCTTGGAAATTCTGCCCTTTTCTATCCTTATATCAGTCACCTTGCTCCCAAAGCGAACCTCACCGCCATATGCAATAATTTTCTCTCTTATGTTTTTTACTACCTCTGCCAGAATATCCGTCCCGATGTGAGGCTTATTCATGTACAAAATCTCTTTCGGCGCTCCCGCTTCCACAAAAGTCTCCAATACCTTTTTGTTTCGCCCGGAGATATCCTTCACCAATGTATTCAGCTTGCCGTCAGAAAAGGTTCCTGCTCCTCCCTCGCCAAACTGAACGTTAGAAGAAGTATTTAATATTCCGTTTTCCCAAAATTCCTCTACAGTCTTTACTCTGTCCTCAACACATTCTCCCTGTTCGAGCACAAGCGGACAAAAGCCGTTTTCAGCCAACAGAAGCCCACAAAACAAGCCTGCCGGACCGCTGCCGACAATAACGGGACGTTTTCCCTCTGCCGCCTTGTTCTTTCTCGGAAAAACATATTTCTTCTCCTCCGCCAGAGAAATATTCGGATCGCGAAGCTTCTTCATCACTTCCTTTTCCTTATCCACGCTCACATCAACTGTATAGATGAATTTGATCTCATTCTTTTTTCTTGCATCGATGGATTGCTTTACAATATTGTATTGCTTAATTTCCTCCGCAGAACAGCGAAGCTGCTTGCTTAGTTTTTTTATAAGTTCCTCCTCGGTGTGACCGGGATTAAGTTTTAGTTGCTGTATTCTAATCATATCATTTCTCTTACTTTCTTAGTTTTTGCTCCTGCTTGCACAATAGCCTGCTACATAGCCGCTTGACCATGCCCATTGGAGGTTATAGCCGCCGCATATTCCGTCTACATCCAGTATCTCTCCTGCAAAATATATGCCAGGCATTTTTAGCGATTCCAGTGTATCTTTTGATACTTCTCTCGTATCTACTCCTCCCGAACAAACTTGAGCCTGTTCAAAGGTATTAAAGGCGGTCACCTTGACTGGAAATGATTTAATCAGCTCGATAAGAGCATTGCATTCCTTTTCTTTTAAGCTGCGGTATGTTGCTTTTTCCGAAATTCCAGCCTGCTTCAAAAGAACAGGAACCAGCTTTTTATTAAACAGACCGATTAACAGCTCCTCTATTTGTTTGTCTTGTGTATGCTTTATCTGTTTTTGGATAAATTCGTTTAATTCTTCTTCGGACAAATCGGGCATAAAATCAGTCAAAACAGTAACCTCTCTGCCCTTATCCAATGCCCGTATCGCATATCTGCTAATCTGAAAGGTTGGTATTCCCGAAATTCCATAATCGGTAAGCTGTAATTCTCCCCTGTCACTCGCAGTTATCTGTCCGTCTATGCTCAGGGAAAGCTTCGCTTCGCATCTGATACCTGCCAGACTTTTAAAATAATTCCCGCTGCATCTTAGCTGTACCAATGCCGGAAGCGGCTTAATAATATGGTGTCCTAGACTTTTTGCAAGCTCATAGCCGCTGCCGTCCGATCCGGTCTTTGGCGCCGCCATAGAGCCAGCAGCAATAATGACACTGTCGCAAAAAATAGCTTCCTTTTTCAAATTCACCTGAAACTGTTTTCCTTTTTTCACAATGCCCTTTACTTCTGCCTCGTATCTGATTTCGATGTTCAGCCTCTCAAGCTCTGATTTTAGGAGCGCCAACACGGAACTTGCCTGTTCGGAATAGGGATATACATAGCCGTTTTTATCCTTTGTATAAATACCGATCTCCCGAAATGCCTCGAGAGTCTTTGTCTCATCAAACTGATTTATGATATAGGAAGGAAAGCCCTGATTTTCGCTGCGATAATCGTTTGGTGACTGCGAAAGATTAGTCAGATTACACCGCCCGTTTCCCGTAGCTAACAGCTTTTTCCCAATTTTATCTGTATGTTCCAATAGAATAACCTTCGCATTGTTCTTTGCCGCTGTTATGGCAGCGAACATTCCTGATGCTCCGGCTCCTATGATAACAATATTTTGTTCTTTCATTCGTACCTCCAAGAAGCCTTATATGCTTTTGATATCATGATACCAGGGTCAAAAGGTCATGTGTTTCATGCTCGCATGAAAAAACATGACTTTGAGACCCGCAAAACATGAGAAAGTAGCCCGAACAGGGCGGATTTCGAATGTTTTCAGGATTGTGGGAGCACAAAGTGCGTAACAATCCGTAGGTATTAGGGGTCAAAATACCTTTTGACCCCAACATCATATCATAGATGCCAAAAACTGTTATACGTGCTCTTTTTGATTATACTATGCATTATCTAAAAGTCAAGACCACCGGCTTAGCCGGTGGCTTGCTCTGACCCTGTAAGGGTCTATTCCCTGCTTGCGCCCGGAGGCGCCTGATGGTTTTGCCAACCGCACTTCCTTCTCAGGCAGCCCTAAAGGGCCTTTTTTATTGCCTCCTTACTCCTGCAAGCTCCTTGAGCCTTTCATTATAGCTTTATTCCCTAGCTTCCCTTTCAGGGACTACTTCTTGCTTTTTTGTACTGGCTCACCCGTGAACGGGTCTATATATTCATTCAATGTCATTTGATCCGATTCATGATCTTCTTTCAATTGATTTGCAATATATTCTTGTATCTTCTTTGTATTTTTTCCTACCGTATCTACATAATATCCTCTACACCAAAAATGGCGATTTCCATACTTATATTTTAGATTAGCATGTCTTTCAAATATCATCAGTGAACTTTTTCCTTTTAGATATCCCATTATTTCAGACACACTATATTTGGGTGGTATTCTAACTAACATGTGAATATGATCCACACAACATTCTGCTTCCATTATCTCTATTCCTTTACGCTTACATAATGTACTTAATATTTGAGCAATATCTGCTTTAATTTTTCCATATACTATCTGTCTTCTGTATTTTGGTGCAAATACCAAATGATACTTGCATTCCCATTTAGTATGGGCTAAACTATTCATATCCATTTTGGATACCTCCTATGTCTTTTTTGTGGTTGGCTAAACCCGCAATTATTATAACATAGGAGGTTTTTTGCTTGAAGCTAAAGCAAAACCGTGGGACCACCGGCATAGCCGGAGGTTTATTTTTTCTGTTTATACAAGTAAAATGGACTATTTGATTTCTCAAATAATCCATTTTTTTAATTCCTCAACTCGAATAATTCTCTAAAAAATTATACAAATCATCCAGCGAAGAAATATATTTTCCGTTTTGTACCTCTTCCTTCAATTCGTCCGGAAGCTCGTCAACAACTATATTCGTGTACTCGTACACCGTGCTCTTATCAATATAGTAAACTGTCACATATCCATTTTCCGCAACCATATAATACTTATAATTATCTGCATACGGGTGATAGGACTTCCTTAATACAATCTGGTCCTTCGAGAATGAAACAAGCTCAAAGCTTTCAAAGCCAAGCTGCTTATCTTCCAAAGACGGCGCCTGCTCATATTCCTGCAGGTAGTCGATTAACTCTTCTCTCGTAAGCCCCACAAAATCAGCGGGCGTTGGAAGAGTCTCCTCGTTTAAGGTATACTCCTTTGAATTATAGTGCTCCAATATATATTTTGTTGTGTTTGTCACTGTCTGTTCCTTATTTGCATCTGCCGCAATTACCAGATCTTCCTCTTCTATTTCCATCTGGCTGCTATCCTCCTCGTACATATCCTTTGACACATTATAGGTCAAATAATACATGGAAACGGAAAGTACCGCAAATAAAAATAAGCTGAGCATATATGTCTTTTTCATTTTATCAGCCTCCATAAAACTTCTTACATATAGTATCAACTTATTTTGTTAAATTATTCAATTTATTACATTAAATGAAATTTCTCTGCTAAATTAATGATAAGGTGTCCCTTCGGTATACTCTCTAAGTCTTCCCTTGAAATTCCTTTTAGTACAAGTAAAAGCACAAAGTATACAACTCCTCCAAGAGCGATGGCAAGCAGCGTGGAGATACTGTTATTCAACACCTGGAACAATCCAAGGTAGATAAGGAAAACCACAATTCCCATAGTGATTGCTGCAATACTTGGAATGACAAAGGTTTTCTTGACTTCCTGCTCATACTCAATCGTCTGCCTTATCGCAACTCCATTTAAGACACACATTAACAGTGCAAAAATAATATTTCCGTATACCACTGCATAAATACCCCATTTAAATACGGTGAGCATGATAAACAGCGCTATCAAATGAAGCACCAGCGATATTGCCGCATTTCTGACCGGTACGTTCATTCTGTTTAAGCCCTGTAACACTCCATTTGTCAGTGTAGAGAGCGCATATAAAACAGTGGAAATCGAACCAATCTGTAACAGTCTTGCAGGAAGCTCACTGGAATCGCCAAATAAAAGTTGTAAAATCGGTGAAGCAAGTACCGTAAAGCCGACCGCACAAGGTATTACAATAATCATCGTAAAACGGATTGACGTGCTTATTTTTCTCACAACACTTCCTCTGTTTCTCTCTGCCAGCGCTCTCGTCAGCGCCGGTACAGTTGATGCCGCCAGAGCACTTGCGATTGCGAGTGGAATGTTGGTAAGCAGCTTATATTTTCCGCTGAATACACCCCAAAGCTCCGCCACGCTGCTGGAGGAATTTCCCTGCATCGTCATAATTTTATTGAACATACCCTGGTCCAGTATGGAATTAATGTTATAAATAGCCGTACTTAACACAACCGGCATAATCGTGAGAAGCAGTACTCTAAAAATATCAGAATAGCTCTCGTCATATCTCGTCCTGTCTCTTCTTATCTGCCTGTTGATGACCTTCTTGTACATCATTGTTATCAAAAGCAAAAATATAAGTCCAATCAGTACACCCGCACCTGTTCCAAGCGTACCGCCCGCCGCACCGTAGGCTGGTGCATAGGAACTCGTATATAGCAGCGCATCCAGCTTTTTACCATAAGAATACAGGTAAAAGGCTGCTCCGACACTGACAACCGCATTCGCAATCTGCTCTAACACCTGTGAGAATACCGTTGGCATCATGGTTCCAAGTCCTTGGAAATAGCCTCGAATTACACCCATAATTGCACTCAAAACAAGGGTCGGTGCCAATATTTTCAACGCAACACCGCTCATCGGCTGAGACATTACAACTCCTGCAAAAAAATCCGCTCCCAAATAAGTAATCAAAGAAGCTATAATCCCTGCAATTCCTGCCAAAATCAAGGCACCCTTGAAAATGCGGTAGGCATTTCGCTTCTCTCCCTTTGCAGCCCTTGCAGAAACAAGCTTGGAAACTGCAGTCGGCAAACTATAGGAAGACAGCAGCAGCATAATACCATATACCTCAAATGCTGCGGAATAATATCCGTTTCCCTCATCGCCGATAATATTTGTCAGCGGAATTCTATATACAATACCAATCAGTCTGCATATAACAGAAGCAATTGCTAATATGCTTCCCTGTATAATAAAATTCGACTCATTACTTCTTCTTTTCCCCATTATGCACCTCTGATTTGCAAAGCTTATTAAGCTTTGCTTTTATTCTTTGGTAATTCCCTGTTTTCATAGGCATTACTCTTATATCTCTTTATCTGTTGATGTTTAATTCCGCTAAAATATCCCTCTGCTTTGCTTCCATAACCTTCGCCTCCTCCGGCTCCATATGATCATAACCGCATAAATGCAGCACACTGTGGACAATCAAAAAGGCAAACTCTCGCATCACTGAATGATTGTAGCTTTCGGCCTGTTCAAACACCTTGTCAACAGACAAAACAATATCTCCCAGCATTAATTCTCCGGTATCTGGGTTAAAATACTCTTCTTCCCTTTCCTCCACGTCTGAAAAATCACTGGGTGTTTTATATTCTATCATCGGAAAAGACAGAACATCTGTCGGTCTGTCTATCTCTCTGTATTCCTTGTTAATTTTATGTATCTCTTCGTCATCTGTCAATACCAAATTTACTTCCGCCTCATAAGGACAGCCTTCAAAATCCAGCACTTTGTTAATGACCTGATTCACAATCGACTCATAATCAAAACCAAGCTCCCGCTCCGTTTCAACCTCTATATTAAATGTCATAAATATTTTCCTCCTGCTTAAAGCATTTTTTAATATCACGAAACATCTTCAATGTAAGACCGGAATCATCCAGAGCATTTTTTTCAAGCTTAGCATCGACCACCTGGTCAATTACCATGTCTTTATCAAACACAAGCTCGTTTTGCTTGTCCTCCAAATATTCAAAAGCTGTGATAATATTGTCCGACAGCATGACAATCGCCGCCTCCGTACTTTTTGGCGACTGGCTTCTTCCTGTGTGCTGCTTTATAATGTCTACAACCTCATCAGGAAACGCATAGCTTCTTGCAATATCAACGCCGTGGTTGATAAAGTCTTTTCCTTCCAGCTTTCCGATTTTATGATAGTAGCCGCCTGCCTTAGCCAGAAGCGAATCCGCTCCTATCTTATAGGCAACCCGCTCTGAAAGCTTCGCCACGCGGTAAGAATGGTCGTACAAATCCTTGGAATAATTTTTCAGCATAACAAGAAGCTCATAGTCCGTATCCGTGATACGAAGAAGCTTGGTTTTCAGCTTATTGTCGACGCGGTAATAAATATAAGGCATAGACAGCACAATAATGACAATTCCTCCGAAGGTACAGATTAGGGAGCTTATAATATATTTGCTGTCTACCGTCTCGTTTTTCAAATATTCCAGTACGCCTGTCACCGCCAGATTAGCCGTGAGCACAACAAAGGAAGCATAGAGAATGTTTTTTTTCTGGGAAAAATATTTCGCAACAGCACAGCCTATCAAGCCCGAAACAAGATAAAACGCCAGTGCCTCTATGGAATCTGCTGATATAAGTGTCATCATAACCGATAAATAAATCTGGAACAGCACACCCAGAAACTCGTCCGACACAAGTGTCATAATGATGCCCACAATAAACATCGGGCGGATATCACTCGGCACAAAGGTCAGAACAAAGGAAACAACAAAAAGAATCCAGTATACATTAATAATACGTCCATAGCATGAAAGCAGCTTCGTAAAATTAGTTTTTTGAAGTCTCTGCTTTGTCAGGTAAAATACAATAATCGTTATAAAAACAATGCTGATTAATATATTTGCTACAAGCTCTCCCCAGCTCTTTCCCTTTAAAAGGGAAGCGACTCCGATTAAGGCGATTGTCACAAAATACATAAGGAAAGTCATAACGCTGTAATAGGTGGGTGTGTGATTGTACTTATCTTTCATATCTATCTCTTTCTTGTCTTTTGTTTTGGATTCGAATTTGAATTTTGACTTGGACTTGTCTTGGCCTCATACTCATCATAAGCCTTTACAATTTTTTGCACAAGTGGGTGGCGCACAACATCCTGACTTGTCAGCACAGAAAATCCGATGCCTTCCACCTTTTTCAATACCCGCGTTGCAACCTCAAGTCCTGATTTTGCGCCGGCAGGCAAATCCTTTTGGGTATTGTCGCCGGTCACGATAACCTTTGAACCAAAGCCGATTCTTGTCAGAAACATCTTCATCTGCGCCGGTGTTGTGTTTTGTGCCTCGTCTAATATAATATAGGCATTGTCGAGCGTTCTTCCTCTCATATAAGCAAGAGGCGCGACCTCAATCAAACCCTTTTCCATATTTCTTGCAAAGCTCTCCGGTCCCATAATCTGATATAAAGCATCATACAGCGGTCTTAAATATGGATCAACCTTGCTCTGCAAATCACCCGGCAAGAAACCCAGCTTCTCTCCCGCCTCAATAGCAGGTCTTGTTAAAATAATACGGCTTACCTCGTTATTCTTAAATGCCGTAATTGCCATTGCCATCGCAAGGTAAGTCTTTCCGGTTCCCGCCGGTCCGACGCTGAACACAACCATATTATTCTTAATCAAATCAATGTAGTGCTTCTGACCCATGGTCTTTGGTTTAATCGGCTTTCCGTTTATCGTATGACAGATAAGCTCCTTGTCAATTTCTACGATTGCCTCCTCTTTATCTTCAAAGGAGAGGGATATCGCATAGTCTACATTTTGCTCGTTTATGATATTTCCTCTTTTGGATAATTCAATCAATTGGTTGATAATATTTCTTGCTTTTGCCGTAGCCGCCTGTGAACCCAATATTTTGAGTTCGCCGTCTCTTGCCACGATTGTTATATTTAAAGTTCTTTCAATCTTCTTTATAAAGAAATCAAATTGCCCAAAGACATTTTTTGTGTGCTCCATCGGCATTTCCATTACAATTTCATTCAAGCTCATCGATATTAGTCCTTTCTTCCGGTACTGACAAAATTTCTGTATTGACTCTTTTTCCGGTCTTCTCAATAATGGTAAGATACCCGTCTATTGTACAGGAATTTTTACCTATATGTATTTTAACATTATTTCCGACAATTTGAACCCCTTTTTCAATTAAATTTTCACAAAATTCACGAAGCTGTTCATTTCCTTTGGAAATTGCTTCCTCTTTTGTGTAAATCTTTTCCTCCGAAACGTATTCCTTTATCTGTATCTTCCCAAGGGTAAGCGGCAGATAAAAGTTGTTGCCGAGTTTCATCTGTGTCTCATTCGTAATCATATCATATTCATTATAACTAATTTTTCCATTTCGAATATTTATTTTTTTATTAAGTATTTTTAAATAATACCTTAATTTTTCATTCCCTGTATAATTCTTCTCTGTAAAACTAAGGTCAAAGCCGCCCTTATACTCTTCGATTGTCTTTGCATAAATGTCCGCATCGGCAGCATAATACTGATAATCTGCGATTTCACCGCTGTCATTGTATACATCGACTCTGCCAGACACCAAAACATCGCCTTTTTTTACAACGGACCCCTTTTCCACCAGCGGTGTTCCCTTTCTCGTGATGATACTTGTAATAATACAGTCCTTAGGCGCGATGATGTCACTTGGTGTTGTATCCTTCATGATTGTCCCAACGTCGGTGTTTTCCTGTACCCGTATCAAAAGCCTTGTACCTTTTATCTGTGCCGACGCCCAGATGATATCATCGTATTCACTGCGAAGCATCTGCTCTACCTCTTCACAGCTTATTTGTTTTTTTTGCATTCCGTGGTAAATATTGTTTTGGCTTAGGAAATCTAATATGACATCATCCGTTCTGGAATAGTTTCCGCTGATATTAATATCCCAAATAAACAGAGAAAGAATGTATAGAATGATAGAAAATAAAATAATTCCGCCAAAAAACATTTTTCTTTTCCGGTATTTGTGTAAAAAAAAAGGAAGTCCATGCCTCTTTATGATTTTTAGCTTTGTGTTTGTCTTTTTTAAAATCGGCTTTAATCGCTTAAAATCCCTTACGCTCAGATACATTTCATATTGATTGTTCCAGTTTTCCAAGCCCCATATCAAAATATTCCGGTTGCTGCATAAGTTGATAAAGCGCTCGGGGGAATAGCCATACACCTGTATTTTTAAATATCCTCTTATGAATCTCATAAGATTAATTAACATATTCACACTCCCTAGTGCTGATATTTTATTTCATCAATCCGACCCGTTATCTTCATTTCGTCATTCGTGTAATATACAATCATCAACCGCTCCCCACTGACCTCGATTCGACATGTCTTTGTCTGCAATTTGATTTTTTTGTCCGTATATTCAATAATTCCGCTATAATTTTCTACATACGCTTCACATTGTCCTGTCACGGTCAAAATCGCTGCACCCAAAAGCAAATCCTTTGGAAGCTTCAAAGTATCTGCCACATTCTCCATAAACTGCGTATTTTTTTGGCTGGCAGCAGCTCTTTTTTTCATTGTGTAACGACCTCCTGTCAGTTGTATGTAACTATTGCTATTATATGAAGTTCTGATACGAAACATTCGATACCGCCCGAAATAGGACCAAGACGTACATGGAGCCGGCTTTTCCGACTCCATGTACATTGCTGTTTGATCCTCGTTTTATAGCAAGATTTATGCACAAAAATACTGTTGTACAGTACTTTGCCTATTCTACGATTCCTCTGATAAACTTCGGTTTTTCTTTCTTTTCCTTCGTAATAAAATAGGTCTTTTCAAATCTTTCCTTCGCCGCCTGAAGCTTTGCATTGTCATTGGCATAAATAGTTGCAAGGCTCTCTCCCTTTGCAACAGAATCACCCACCTTCTTATGAAGAACCAGCCCGACAGACAAATCGATTTCGCTCTCCTTCGTCTCTCTTCCTCCGCCTAATATCAGGGATACAATACCGATTTCGTCAGTGATAATATGCTCCACATACCCCTCTTCCTTTGCAGGAATCTCCTCCACAAGGGAAGCCGTCGGAAGAAGTGTGGTGTTATAAACAGGAGCATCATTGCCGCCCTGCGCCCTTACAAACTCAGCAAGCTTATGTAATGCAGCTTTGCTTTCAATTGTCTCGTAAAGACTCTCCCGTGCCTCCTCAATTGATTTGGCATTGTTCGTTCCGACTAACATATAGGAACCAAGCGTCACGCATAGCTCCAGCAGCTCCCTGGAGCCTTCTCCGTTCAGCGTATCAATCGCTTCCTTTACCTCTAAGGCATTTCCTACCGCAAAACCAAGCGGCTGATCCATATCCGACACAATCGCAACGGTATTTCTGCCCGCTCCCTTTCCGATTTGAACCATTTCCTTTGCGAGAGCAAAGGCGTCTTCCTCGGTCTTCATAAAAGCACCACTTCCGGTTTTTACATCAAGCACAATCGTATCTGCTCCTGCCGCAAGCTTTTTGCTCATAATACTGCTCGCAATCAATGACATATTGTCAACTGTCGCTGTCACATCCCTGAGTGCATACAGCTTCTTATCCGCAGGTGCCAAATCAGCAGTCTGTCCGATAATTGCCATTTTTATCGTATTTACATTCTCGATAAATTGCTCCGTTGAAATATCCACTGAAAATCCCTCAAAGCTTTCCAGCTTATCGATTGTTCCGCCTGTATGTCCAAGCCCTCTGCCTGACATTTTCGCCACAGGCACACCAAGTGCTGCTACCATAGGTCCGAGTACAAGCGAGGTCTTATCACCTACGCCGCCCGTACTGTGCTTATCTGCCTTTAAGCCGTTTATTGCCGATAGGTCTAAGACATCACCGCTGTGTGCCATCGCCATCGTCAAAGCAAGTGTTTCCTCATCATTCATGCCTTGAAAATAAATCGCCATCATCATTGCCGACATCTGGTAATCCGGTATGCTTCCGTTTGTGAACCCCTCCACCATGAAATTTATTTCGTTTTGATCCAATGTCTTGCCGTTTCTTTTTTTCATAATCAAATCATACATTCTCATCGCATACACCTCGTATTGTTGTTTTTTCTAAAACAAGTATAATCCTCATTATACCATAAATACTAAGCTCGTGGAATACCTCGCTAAGGATTTAGGTATCTGCCTTGCTAAGCTCGAAAACACCTCGCTAAGCGCGTGCATTATACCATAAATACTAAGCTCGTGGAATACCTCGCTAAGGATTTAGGTATCTGCCTTGCTAAGCTCGAAAACACCTCGCTAAGCGCGTGCATTATACCATAAACACTAAGCTCGTGAAAGACCTCGCTAAGGATTTAGGTATCTGCCTTGCTAAGCTCGAAAACACCTCGCTAAGCGCGTGCATTATACCATAAACACTAAGCTCGTGGAATACCTCGCTAAGGATTTAGGTATTTACCTATGGAAGCTGTCTTTAGAAATATGAAGAAAATCAACAATAATATCAATTATTATGTTGACAATATTTAATCTATATTTTAGACTTATTACGACTTAGGAAATCCTTGAGACTTTCAAAGCAGCATAAACTGAAATAAAGGAGAAATAAATTTGAAAAAAACATTAAGAATACAGATTTTTGCAGCACTTCTAATTTTACCGTTGCTAGTTGGTTTATCTATGAGCTCTGGCAATATAGTAAAAGCAGCCGCAAACGAAACTTCTGTGGATACAACCAGTGTGTCAGAAAATGATAATGTATTTCGAGTAGGTATGGAAGCAGGATACCCTCCATTTAACTGGACGCAAAACGATGCTTCAAACGGCGGCGTAAAAATTGATGGAAACGAAGAATACGCGGGGGGCTATGACGTTGAGATAGCCAAAATTATTGCTGAAAAATTAGGCAAAGAACTTGTAATCGTAAAAACAGAGTGGGATGGACTTGTTCCTGCACTTCAGTCAGGAAAGATTGATGCGATTATAGCAGGTATGTCTCCTACCGCTGAGAGAAAAGAAACCATAGATTTCACCGATATTTACTATAAATCTAATTTAGTCATGGTCGTACTAAAGGGCGGACAGTATGAAAATGCGACATCCATACAGGATTTTTCCGATGCCAAGATAACTGCCCAGTTGAATACATTTCACTATAGTGTAATCGACCAGATCGACGGCGTTTTAAAGCAAACAGCGATGGACAACTTCCCTGCAATGAGGGTTGCCCTCCAGTCAGGAATCATTGACGGATATGTATCAGAAAGACCGGAAGGTGTGAGTGCTTCTGCAAAGAACCATAATTTTGTCATGGTTGAGTTTCAAGAGGGATTTGTTACAAACGAAGAAGATACGGCGATTTCCGTTGGTGTGGCAAAGGGAAGTGATTTGACCCCAAAGATTAATGAGATTCTGGCAGGCGTATCACAGGAGCAACGTCAACAGTTGATGGATGATGCGATTAAAAACCAGCCGGGTTCCGAAGCAGAGCAGACAAGCCTTTCATGGGTAGTCAGCATCATAAAAGAAAACGGACCGATGTTTTTAAGAGGTGCGGGAATGACCTTACTGGTTTCCATGATAGGTACGGTTCTTGGATTTTTCTTAGGTCTGATTGTAGGTGTTGTTAAGACAATCCCAGTTCCGGTGAAAAGAGGAAAAAGAATTCTTCAAAAAATTATCAATGCCCTGCTTTCCATTTATGTGGAGATATTCAGAGGAACTCCGATGATTGTACAGGCAATGGTAATCTATTATGGATCAGCATTGGCATTTGGAATACATATGAATCCTGTTGGAGCCGCAATTTTTATCGTTTCCATCAACACAGGAGCCTATATGTCCGAAATTATCCGAGGCGGTATTGTTTCAATTGATAAAGGTCAGTTCGAAGCCGCAGAGGCAATCGGTATGAATCATTTCCAAACCATGAGTAACGTAGTGCTTCCTCAGGTAATCAGAAATATTCTGCCTGCAACAGGAAATGAATTTGTAATTAATATAAAAGATACTTCTGTTTTAAACGTAATTGCAGTTACAGAACTTTATTTCCAGACGAAATCAGTTGCCGGAAATAACTTTAGATACTTTGAATCCTTCTTTGTAGCATGTGTAATTTATTTTGTTATGACATTTACAGTTACAAGAATACTAAGATACCTTGAAAAACGTCTGGATGGTCCGGCTAATTATTCCATGAACCAGATGCAGGTATAATTGCGAAGAGAGGAGGAAATAAAATGGAAAAAGTAATAGAAGTACAGCATTTAAGTAAAGCTTTCGGAACACATGAAGTATTAAAAGATATAGATTTTTCAGTAAATACGGGAGAAGTTGTATGCATCATCGGTTCTTCCGGTTCAGGAAAATCAACCCTTCTTCGCTGCATCAATCTGTTGGAAAAGCCAACGGGAGGACAGATTATTTATAAAGGTGAAAACATACTGGACGATCAGCATGATATTTATAAATACCGTACAAAGCTGGGAATGGTTTTCCAGCAGTTTAATCTGTTTAACAATCACAATGTCTTAAGTAACTGTGTGGTAGGACAGGTAAAGATTTTAAAACGTGCCCAGAAGGAAGCGGAAGAAGTAGCCATAAAATTCCTTAAAGTAGTTGGAATGGATCAGTATTTAAAAGCAAAGCCTAAGCAGCTTTCCGGCGGACAAAAGCAAAGAGTCGCCATAGCAAGAGCCCTTTCCATGGAGCCGGATGTATTGCTGTTTGATGAGCCTACCTCTGCTCTTGATCCGGAAATGGTAGGTGAGGTATTAAAAGTTATGAAGGAGCTTGCTGACGGAGGACTTACCATGCTTGTAGTTACCCATGAGATGGGATTTGCAAAAGAAGTCTCCGACCGGGTTGTGTTCATGGATCAGGGAGTGATTGTGGAGGAAGGAAGCCCAGAACAAATCTTTAATAATCCGACACAGGAAAGAACGAGAGAATTTTTAAAACGTACTTTGCCGGAATTTGAGAAATAAGAATAACAAAGCAATTTCCTATGATATAAAAATAGGGGTGTTGCAATAGTAGATTATTTATCTGCTTTGCAACACCCCCTTTGTATCTCTACTCTTTCTCGTACCCTTCTAAGCTTTCAGCCAAATCATTTTTAATCAGCTCTAGTGCCACAATGACGTTTAGACACCACTGAGAGGTGAAGTTCGTGCTAATCCAAGGAATTTCATTTAAGCCCTTCGTGTATACATATTCCTGTCCCTGCTTTGGCGCAAAGCCGTCTCGGTCCCCTATCGACAGCATAATGTCAAACAGGGAACGCCATACCTTATCGGCAAGCTTGCTGTCCTTGTAATAATTTGCTCCATAGGCTGCCATCGAAGCCGCCATATAGCCGTGGTCAAACTCTCGGTCTCCTATTGTATCCTTGCTTTTTCTCCTCTTTTCCTCTGGGGTATCAAAATAAAACACACCAAAGTCGGCAATCATCTTTCTCCACTCGTCATCCTCTATCATGTCCGCAAGCTCTGTCCATATCTGTGCCGCTCCCATGCAAAGTGCAAGATGGGAACCGCCGGTCGCATACTCGCCGATATATCTTAAGTGCCCGCTTTCCGGGTCATACTCATAATCAGAACCGGAAGTCAACTGAAGCGGTGCCTGCTTTAAGTCCTCCATACCGACTAATATTTTATTTTTATAGCTCTCGTCCTGCTTACGCTCCCACTGCGTAATCCAGTTTGCCACATAGCTGGACCAGTCCGGTCCTGAGCGGGCATGAGTCGGATACACCATCTTGTCTTTATCATAGAAGAAACGAAGCGGGTCAATGTTGAGGGAGGAGAAGTCCGCGTCCTTCACGTCATCAAAAATATCCTCCATACGGTTGTCTCCCGTTAGATAATAGAAAAATCTGTGATGTCCCGCCATCGCAATCCGAGGTTCCTTGCAAGAGCAGCCCCAATGCACCACATTGTGCCTTGAGCCGATACCCTTGTATTCTCCAAGGTGATAAACATCCACCTCGGAGCAATGTCTTGTCATCGCTTCGGCCAGGGAATAGATATCCTCACGTCCGGAACGAAGAAACGCATACCAAAGCCAGTAAGTCGGAACTAACTCCGTATTCTGCCATGCATAACCACCCATATCATACCGCCAGCAGTGTCTTGCCTTATCGTAAGTGTGCATAAAGTCTCCATAGTTAAAAAGACCATACCATTTTCTTGTCTTCACTTCATTTTTATAAAATTCCACTGCCAAATCAAGCTGTTCCTCAAGCCAGCTCTCCACTGCCGTTTCGCGAGAAGGAAGACTCCATATACCGAATGCCCTCTTCTCGTGGTATTCCTCTGGCGATGCAACAAGAATAGCCGGCTTTTGCACCACCTCATATAAATCAGAAAGCTCCTCATCACCGGCAACTCTTCCGGCAAAGCTTTTTAATACAAGCTCATTTGTATTGGCAATTCCGTAAGGGGTTGCCCCTACCTCATGAAAGCCCTCATAATAAGCACTTGCATGCCCCACATCATCATAATGTCTGAAATCCATCGCCTCTGCCTCCGGCGACCAAATCCACGCTGTGACCTGACACACATCCTTTTTAATATCATCAATCCAGAAAGAGGAAGGATATTTCTCCCAGAAGTTTCGCATTCCAAGTGCAATTCCGCCGTTTTCTCCTGCCACGTGAATAACACCCTTCGCCTGCTCACCCTGCAAGCAGGAAATATAACAGCAATCCTCTTTTCCAGTGCTTTTTTTCACCAAATAATGATTAGCGCTGTCTTGTATGATTCGATAGCTGTCCCACACGGTCATATCGTCAATCGCCTCAAAGGTAGTCCTATCTGTATTCCGGTCAAGCTGTAAAAATTCACCGCTTAGCTGTGCCTCATACAAGCCTTTTGCAACAGGCGGTCTCCAGCTTAAAAGTAACTGCATCGCCTCATGGAACACGCCAGTTTCACCGAGTATTTTCACATGTCGGTTATACATTGCACCATCCATCTGACAGGCAAACTGTATTCCAAGCCCCTTCAAAAAATCCTCTTCCGGCTTTCCGTCATACAAAAAGGTATGTGTCATATGCAGCTCTTCTGAACCATAATAGGCGGTAAAGCGCACAATGAAAGGAAGTACCTCTCTGCCAGTCTCTTCGTTTATATGTATCCCCGTTATTTTTATAACCGTTTTCAGCCTTCCCTGCTCCTCGATAACAGTCTCATGAATTTTGGATCTGTATGGAACCTCCTTCTTTATAATGGTGGCTCCTTCTTTGCCTCTTTCCTCCAAAATTCCTATCAGCTTTCCGTGAAATGCACTGATTTTTCCTTCTGTCTCAATTTTATCAATGAGATATTCTCCCTTTTTGGAAAAGACCACGGACATTTTTTTCGTGTCAACCACAATGGCTTCAGAATTTTCCGATATCTGAATGGAATCAGTGTAGCTTTCATCGCCTCTCTTACTTTCCACCGTGATGTCCTCGGCGCCCTTTTTGATATTTGCGCTGTGGGCTGCCCACTTTACGGAACCGTCAGGCCAATATGCAGTAATTCTTGTCTGTATATCCTGTCTCTTCCCGTCTGCCAAAAGAGAAAAGCCATACTTTGGCGAGACCTTTCCTTTCTCCCACAATGTTCCGAAGTTTACATAGCCATGATCCCTTCTATTTTCTAAAAAATGCAGCTTGGTTCTTTCCATAATTATGCCTCTATTTCTACCTGTCTTCCGCCCGGTATCTCAATTATCTTCTCGTCTACGCTGATCCATACAGACATTGCAGAAGGGTTGTATACAAAGCTGCTGTCCGCCGCATACTGTAATCTGCCTGCTGCCTCCATATAGTCATATATCTGTATGTTTGTCGCATACCAGATATCGTCTCTATGTCCGACCAGCTTACAGAAATCCTCCATCACATCCCAGTTGTCCCTATCTGAAAACTCATAGCTGTGTCCCCACACATACATCATGTACAGGTATTGCTTTTTAAACAGCTCAACAAACTGCTGCCCTAATTCCAGCAGATTATGGTTGTGGTGGCAGGTTGCCTTCCATTCTGTGTAATCTCTTGGCATCGCAAAATTATCGGAATCTCCTACCACTCGGGAATACTGAATGCCAAGCTTTGGCAGTATCTCCTGAATCTCCTTTGTGTAGGAGCCGTTTGGATATGCCATACCGCGAACCGGATATCCCACAAGCTTTTCCAAGCCCTTTCTGTCCTCGATTACCTGTGCAATCACCTGTTCAATCGGACATCTCTCGATGGTCGGGTGAGTGTAGGTATGACTTGCCACCTCATGACCCTCATACAGCTTTTGATATTCACCGGTCGGTATTCTTTTTTCATCCCAGTCAATTCCGGCATTGAGGTTAAAGGTACCCTTGATTCCATACTCGTTGAAAAGTGAAACTAATCTTCTGTCCTCCTCTTTTCCGTCATCATAGCTCATGGTCAGTACTTTGTGTTTTCCCTCCGGAAAGCAGGTGTAAATGTTTTTTAGTAATTTGCTCATTTTGTCTCCTCCTGTTTGATAAGCTGCGGTAATACATACTCCCATTCCATATCGGAAGCATAGTAAAACTTTGTATAACCCGGCTGGTTATAGCAATTGTTTTGCCATGCAACACCAGTCCGGTATTGTATATCGTGCATCAAGGTAAATAGTTTGTGGTTCGTTATATCCGTATTTGTATAGATGCGAATTGCGCTGTTATCTGCTTTTCGAAGTAAAAGCTCCTCCCTGAAATCGCCGAATACATCGGCAATCAGACACGGATTTCCCTTTGTTCCGTTGTTCGTCGCCATATTTTCCGGTATCAGCATATTTCCGTGAATATTATCGTTGATTACACCGCTGTGCTTACCAAATAAATCGGCACCATCCAACACCTGTGTCGTCATATCTGCCGCCCACCGAATAGACTGATTTGTTCCGAGAAGCTTATCCTCCAATATTCTGCCGTCACAGGAGCGCACATCATAAACCCACACCTGCAAACCGCGTTCCTTTGGATTGATATCTCCTATCATACAGCGTCCTAAATCCGTCTCCGCATACTCTCCAAAGAGCACCTCGCCTGTCTCGGCATCCCGAAGCGCAAAGCCGTACGGCGCAAACATAGCACCCTCGAATACGTTAAAAATCTCAAGCCCCGGTCTGTCAGGATCAATATTGGCAACATGCAGCGCATCTCCGTGCCCAAGCTTTGCATAAGTCCCATCAGGCAAATAGCCGTGACTGCTGTATAACACGCTTCCGTCATGGTCGATGACCGCCGCCCCATATATAATTTCCTGAAAGCCGTCTCCATCCACATCTGCCGTAGAAAGGCTGTGATTTCCCTGACCGGCTAAAATCCCGTAGGTTGCATCCGTTCCGCCCTCCATATGCGGATTATCAGAAAATGGATTGCTCATCGGAACAAAACCAGAATCGATACTGAAATATTCTTTGAATCTGCCTTCGAAAAACTCATATGCCACAATGGTCGTACGTGTATAATAGCCTCTGCATATAATCAAATACGGTCTCTCTCCATCTAAGTATGCTACCCCAGATAGGAATCTGTCAACCCTGTTGCATGGTTCAATTCGATTCATCGCATAATCGCCCCACATAAGCCCGTCGTCCTCGCGTCCATATTTGAACCGAATTGTCTCAAGCTCCTCACCGTCGCCTCCGAACATGGTCAAATACTCCGGTCCTTCATAGATAAAGCCCTCAAATTGATCCAGCTCATTCTTTGGACTTCTCTCCTTTGCATAAACCTGAATAAAATAATCGGCAAGCTTCTTTGCATCCTCCCTGGAAAGCGGGTATTCATATTGCTTCTCAATTCCAAAGCACTCCTCCAAGGTTGCAGGCCAGTGTCCGCTTATAACCTCACTGTGAACATGCCATTCCATAAACATCAAAACAATATGCTCATAGTAATCCTTCGCGCTGCATACATAGTTATCCGTGTGAGAATAACCGTTTTTCACATCATCCTCCGGCATCGTGATATAGGCTTCCGTCTTTACGGAGCCATCCTTGTTATAAACTGTCATCTTTGTACCCGGTGCGGTTTTTACTGCCATCTCCGCCTTGCCGTCATTGTTAAAATCATACACCATAAACTGTGTGTAATGTGCACCGGAACGAATATTTACGCCCATGTCAAGCCTCCAAAGAAGGGTGCCGTCAAGTTTATAGCAGTCCACATAGCACTTTCCCGTATATCCTTTGATGGATACGTCATGTGAGTTGGTCGGGTCCCATTTGACAATATATTCGTACTCTCCGTCTCCGTCCACATCGCCCACACTCATATCGTTTACATGGTACTCGTATTTCTCCCCTGACGGTGTTATTCCTCCGACAGGTATCTGCATCGGAATATCAATGTAATTATCCTTGGAAGTAAAGCACTTTACTTTGCCTGATTTTTCATTCTCTTTTCCTTCTGTGAAAGCAGCAACCTGATAGGCATCCTCCTCCGTTCCCCCTTCATCCAAAAAGTTTGTGCTGTCTGTCACAAGAGCAAGTTTGATTCCGTTTTTATATACAACAAAATCGGTTCCTGTAAGTCCTGTCTCAGAATAGCTCTTTACTTCATCTATCATTAATCTCCAGCTTAAAAATACGCCTGTCTTTGTCTTTACAGCAATCAGTCCCCTGGATAATTTTTCTCTCTGTTCATGAAAAACTTTTTTTACTTTTGTCGAAAGCACCTCAGATATCCCCTGTTCTTCCCCATTCACAACGGCTGCCACCTTAAAAAAGTGAGGAACATGGGTGCTCTTATTTAGCTTAAATTCTACTTCTTTCGTCTCTGCCAGACATTTATATTTCATGGTCGGTATGTCTTTATCTGCCCAGTACACGCGATAGCTTTGTGCGCCTTCCTGTTTATCCCAGCTTATCACAACATAGGAATCCTCAAGATTTTTTACTCTTACATTACTTATCATAATACTTCCTCCGTCTTTTAGAAAAAGGGCCGTCCTTGGACAGCCCTCTGTTCTATTTTACTCCTGCTAATAGAAATGTTCGTTTACGTGCTTTCTATTATTTCGCTGCTGTATACTGTGCGTTTACTTCCTCAATTACAGTTTTACCGCCCTGTGCCAGCCAGTTATCAACTGCTGACTGAAGACCTGTTTCATCAATCTGTCCGCAGATATACTGGGTTCTTGCATCATCGATAATCTGATCCAGAGTACTTCCGTTTAAGGAGTAGGTTTCAGAATTATTTAAGTAAGCAATCGCCGGGTTGAACACTGCAACAGCTTCATTTTCCGCTTTTACTTTTTCTTCTAACTGCTGTCTCTCTGTCAATTTGACAGTTGGGCTTAATGCCTTCAAGTTCGGAATGTATGCAACGGTCTGATTTAATGCTGCATATGCCTTAGCTGAAACGGCATCCTCTGCATCCAAATCTATTAAGTAGCCTTCTGCGTCGCGCTCCCAGTGAGTTCCCTCTAATCCGTAGGAGGATAAGGTAATCATCTCATCTGAGCACATTTTGTCTAAGTAATTTAAGCATGCTGCTAATTTTTCTTCTGTGTCTGCTGCCTTAGTAATAACAAAGAAACCATTGTTACCGGAGGTCGCGAGAGTTTTTCCTTCAATGCTTCCGATTAAGTTCATAGAAGCAGGTACACTTGCATCTACAACGGAAGGTACATCGTTTGTTACAAAGTAATCCCAAATACTTCTGGCTCCGTCCAAAACGTCGATAAAGATACCGCATTCGCCGTTTTTCACGCTGTCTTTCCATGTAGCCGTATCACGAACTGCCCAGTCTTCATATACTAAGCCGTCATCATACATTTTTTTAATCCATTTTAATGCTTCCATATATTCATCAGTCTGGAAAACAGGCACTAACTGTCCATCCTGCTCTACCCACTTGTTGCCTACACCAAACCATGTCTGCATAATATCAAAAGGTCCTGTGTATTTGCAAAGTGCTAAACCATAAGTATCGTCAACACCGTTTCCGTCCGGATCACCGTAGGTAAATTGATACATCATCTCATATACATCTTCGATTGTGGTAGGGGCATCCAGTCCTAACTTTTCAGCCCAGTCTGCTCTGTAGCCCATACCATATCTACCGATTGGTCTTGCCTTGTATACACCGATTAACTGGCCGTCGATTGTGACACCTTCATTAACGGAAGCGTTTGCCTGTGAAAGGTTCGGATATTTTTCCGAATCAAACATATAGTCATTTAAATCCCAGAAAGCACCGGCCTTTGCTGCGCCAACAATCGCTGCTGACATTGCACTTACAGAGATAATCATCGGCATATCATCAGCAGAAGCCAATGTTAAGCTTAACTTATCCTCATAACTGTCGTTTGGTACCCATGTAAAATCTACATGTGTGTTAGTAAAATCCTCCATCTCCTGTAACACTTCTTCTGAATGCTCTCCCGATACCGGACTTCCGTCATAATCATAAGTCATAACGGTAATGTTTTGTTTCTCTGTTGTTCCCTCTGCTGTTGCACTGTCTGCTGCGCCCTCTGTAGACGTTGCGTTCTCCGTCGTTCCTGCCAAGCTTGCTGCACTGTCAGATGATCCTCCACAGCCAGCCAGGCTTCCTGTTGCTAATGCCACGGTGAGCATAATAGCAGTCAATTTCTTCAATTTCATACTTTTCCTCCTTAAATTTTTTTATTTTATAGTATAATGGTTTTAGCCTTTTACGGCGCCAACCATAACACCCTGTGCAAAATACTTTTGAACAAATGGATAAACAACTAAAATCGGTACGGTTGCAACTACTGTTGCCGCCATTTTTACTGCCTTATCAGGCGGTACGCCCATTGCGTCAAAGTTCATAATATCTGTCTGGATTTCTCCGGCAAGCAATACGATTCGCCTCAGTACAATCTGTACCGTTTCCTTCGCCGGATTATTTAGATAGATCATTGCGTTAAAATAATCATTCCAGTGCCCTACTGCGTAGAATAAGGAAATAGATGCAATTACCGGTTTGGATAACGGAATTGCCACCTTGTAAAACACCTGTAAATCCGTAGCCCCGTCAATTCTTGCCGCCTCGTCAAGTTCCACCGGCAAGTCCTCAAAGAATTTTTTTACAATAATCATATTAAACGGATTGATTGCTCCCAAAAGCATCAGAGACAAATAGGAGTTATACAATCCCAACTGTTTTACCCAAAGAAAGGTTGGTATCATTCCGCCCGAAAACAGCATTGTCACAATAACAAGATTTAAAATAAGGTTTCTGCCCTTAAAATGAGTTTTGGATAACGGGTATGCAAATGTTGTCGTAAAAAACATCTGAATACAGGTTCCCACTATCGTGAGGAACAAAGAGTTTTTAAGCCCTCTGAATACCTCCCCGGTCTGCACGATGTACTGATATGCATTAAATGAGATTTCTGTCGGTATGATGAAAAATGCCTTTTCCGTCAATTCTCTTTCTGTCGCAAAGGAACCAGCCAAAACATAGAGGAAAGGAAGCAGTGTGATAATACCGCAAAAGCCTGTGAATAGGTAAATCAATACCTGAATCGTGCGGTCTGACCAACTGGCTTTTATTTTGTTTTTATTTCTTTTTATAATCGCTATATCTGCCATTTCAAATTCTCCGCCTTTCTAGTAAATTCCTGATTCACCTGATTTTTTAGCCATCCAGTTTGCTCCGAGTACCATAACCATGCCGACAACGGATTTAAATAATCCGGAAGCCGTACTGTATGAATACTGTGCATTTGTGATACCTTTTTGATAAATGTATGTATCAAACACCTCTGCCGTAGAGATATTGAGTGAGTTACGCATCAAGAAAATCTGCTCATATCCTGTATTTAAGATTGATCCGACGCGAAGTATCAGCATGATAATGATTGTTCCTTTGATTGCGGGAAGGGTGATATGCCACATCAATCTCCATCTTCCTGCTCCGTCTACCTTTGCCGCCTCATAAAGCTGCGTATCAACACCGGAGAGCGCTGCGAGGAAAATAATCGTACCATAACCGGTTTCCTTCCAAATACTTTGACCTACAATCAAACCTCTAAAATACTGCGGCAATCCCAAGAAGTTAATCGTGTGCCCCACTGTTGCCTCAATTACTTGATTGATAATACCGTCGTTGATATTGAATAGTGTATAGGTGAGACTCGCCACGATAACCCATGAAATAAAATGCGGGATATAGATAAAAGTCTGTACTACTTTTTTATATCTTTGGTTTTTTATTTCATTTAACAGAAGAGACAAAATAATCGGTGCCGGAAAATAAAAAATCAAACTTAAAATTGAAATTCCCAATGTATTTTTTAACAGCATCCAAAAGTCTGTTCCTATAAAGAAGTTTCTAAAATGGGTCAAGCCCACCCATTTACTTCCCATAATTCCGGTAAACGGACTGTATTGCTGAAATGCAATGACAATTCCTCCCATCGGAATATACCGGAAAATTATAAAATATAGTGCTCCAGGCAGTAACATAACGTATAGCCATTTGTGCTGCTTAAAATATTTTATAAATTCACCTTTGTTTCTTGTAGGTTTTTGCACTTGTGTACTTGCAACCTTACTCATATTTGACCTCCTTAAATTTAGTGATAAATCTTTTGTGCTTTTTATATTTGTGTATTTTGTACACCAATTCTTTTGCACCGACCAATTTACAGTGCAACTATACTATTCAAAAAGGGTTACATCAACAATCATTTTGTTTACTTTGGATATAACCAGCTTGTCCTTAACCTTGTCTTAACACAGATTTTACCTTGTTTTCATTCCCAAATAATCATTCTGTTTCCCTCTCTTTTTCCGTCAAAAAGGAAATGATTATTCAGTCCGACGACGGATAACTAAAAAAGTGTGAGCTTTGCTCACACTTTGCACCGGAGCTGATTGCGCAGCAACTACTATCCACTCCGCGAGGTTCCCATAAATAGTTTTAATGTCATAGGAAATTGCATAGCAATTTCCTATGACATTAAAAAATCCGTATACTCATAAAATTGACCGAGTATACGGACTTAACTTTTTATAAACTATCACTTTTTACTAATGAACTTTAATTATCTAACATTTTATCATACTCCTGCCTGAACTTACCCGGAGTCGTTCCTACATGCTTGCTGAAAAACCTGATAAAATTCTGCGTATTTGTATAATTTAATGCTGCTGCAATATCTGCAACCGTCAAAGTTGTGGTTGTCAGCATTCGTTTTGCCTCTGAAATTTTGTACTCTGCGATATAATCACTAAATGTAATATTCTTTTCTGACTTCATAATCTTCCAGATATAGCTTGGGTGATAATTAAGCCGTTCTGCACACTCCGCTAAGGTAATATCACCCTTTGTCTGAATTACCAGCTCTTGTATGCTCTCCATAATTTCCATCGTACGGCCCGTTCTGAATTTCCCAAGCTCTGAGATAATCGGTGTGATTACCTTATACTTATAAAACCTGCTCATCTTATCCAAGTCATAAATTTGGTTAAAGCTCAAGAAGATATTGTTCGCGCCATCGCCGAACACATTGTTAATCACAAGCCCTGCATTGCTCGCAATCAATATAATGGATATCATAAAACGGTGCATATAAAAGGATGCTTCATTGGAGGATACCTTGTAGCTTACCAGCTCTTCCACGAATTTGTCCACAATTGCGAATGCCGCTTCCTTATCACATAAGTCCACCGCTTCCCTTATTTCCTTTTCCAATGCAATATTGTAAACATATCCCTTTGCCGTATTCATAATATCAGAATAGAACATCATCCCGTTTATTTCATCCGGCTGAAACTGCCTGTCTGTCTGCCTTGCTGTTTTTTGCTCATTCTGGAAAAATTCACTGTTTTTCAGCGCTTCCAAACTCTCTTGATACGCCCGCTGATAATGGAATAAATCCTCAAACGTTTTACTGATACCAAGATGGATTGAAATCTGATATTCTGCAAATACATATTTGGAAATCAAATCATAGATTTGCAAAAGCTTCTCTTCCAGCAGCTCCTGAGTATCCTCCGTCACCGCCATTGTAATAACCCGCGCGTTGACAATAGCAGGCATAAAGAGTCTCTTCTTAATTTCCTGCGGAAGATTTTCCACCACTGCAAGCCTTACGGCATCCTGCTTCGTCTCCTCATACTCTTCAAAGACATCCTGTGAGCTGATATTGACAGCGATTACACCGATAAACCGTTTGCGAACCAGTTTTAAGCTGTTTAAGTAAGGCTCAATCCGGTGCTCCTTTACCTCGCTTCGTATCAGTCTAAGCTCAAACAGTTCAACTAGCTGCTCCTGCTGGTTTTCCATAAGCTTTTCAAGCGCATTATTCTTCCCGACCAGATTATCAATGCTGTCGGCAATAAACTTAAACTCATTTCTCTGTTTTTTCTCCTTATTGGTATCCATCAAATCTGAAATATAATTTGTCAGGGTAAATACCGGAGCATAAATTCTTTTTCTTGTTAAAATAATTAATAAAACACCTGAAATTACAACAATTCCCATTACAATCGAAAAAGATAAGATTTTATCAGCGGCTGCCTTGATGTTGTTCACATCATAGCTCACGATATACTTCCAGTCCATATCATCGGAATCTGCCACCGCGACGTTGTGTTCTTCTCCATTTCCCAGCTTGATTGTCTGAATCGTTTCACCGCTCAGCTTATCAAGGTTCGCCTGACAGTATTCCATAATCTCCTCATTCGTCGTGTAAATCAAGTTGCCATCGCCGTCAAGTACTGTGATGTCATTGTTTCCGAGGTTATCGCTTATCATCGATTCTATCTTAGACTGATTCAGGTTCACAATCATCAATGCATAAGGCGACTTGCTCTTTGCAGGCAGTTTACACACGAAGGATAAATTATTTAAATTAACTTCTTCTCTGCTTAACTTTAAAGACGTATCAATACCCACTCTGTTTACCCAAAAATTACGGGTGAGAGTGTTTGCTCCGTATTGATAGAGCATTTCCATATCCGCCTTATTTTCTACATTTTCATATTCATAAAGTCCTCGGTTACTGAGTACCCAGCCTGTCTGAAAATTGATAAAGGAAAATCCCTCAATATATTCGGACAGCCAGGTAGAACCGTCCAATACATCAATCGCCGCAACCAACTCAGAATAATCGGAATAATCAATAAAGGTATTCAAAAGCCATCGTATTTCGTCTGTCTCTTCCGCCTCCAGATAACTCTTTTTGATGCTGATTAATACGCTGTCCATTCTCTCTTTTACCTGATTTGCAGTTGCCTCGGTGGACAGGTTTACGTTCCTTGTAACCTCCGTCACATATGTATTGTAAGAAAATACCCCTAATACAATGATTGGGGTGAACACAACGACTAATAAATACCACAATATCCTGTTTTTATAATTAAATCTTTCCAAAAAATCTTCCTCATTTCCGAAATCTCACATTTATCGCTGTTACTTTTTCCCATAAGCACATACCATTCTATTATATCGGAACCCCTTCGAAAAATAAAGGTTTAATTTGGGGATTACTCTTGTTGTAAATTTTACTTACTATTGCATATTATGTTTTATTTCGGTATCATAGAAATATAAATTAATTTAGTTTTATTTACATAGGAGGCTTTTCTATTTATGACAACAAGAATTTTTTGGGCAGGTGATTCCACTGTCAAGGACAACTATATTGATACCTATCCTCGCACGGGCATTGCACAGGGACTTCGATTATATGTTACCTCGGATGTTTCTATCTGCAACCACGCTGAAAATGCCAGAAGCACCAAGAGCTTTATCGAGGAAGGACGGCTTACAGCCATCGAAGCTCTGATAAAAGAGGGTGATTTCTTTTTTATTGAATTTGGGCACAACGACTGGAATGAGGATCCCCAAAGACATACGACAGCCTTTGGAGATTATCAGACAAACCTCTTGAAAATGATAAATGTAGCAAGAGATGCAGGCGCTCATCCTGTTTTAATCACACCGCTCTACTGCCGCTTTCTTGACGAAAACGGGACAATTAAGGACAAGGTCCATTTTGACTACCCTGACGCTATGAAGGCGCTTGCTGAGAGGGAAAACGTTCCCTGCATCGATCTTTGCAGCAAAAGCAAGAGGCTTTTGATTGACACGGATTTGGAGATGTCAAAACATTGGTTTATGAATTTGGAAGAGGGAAAATACAAAGCCTATCCGGACGGCATTGCAGATGATGCTCATTTGCAGCACGAGGGTGCGGTTGTGTTTGCCGAATTGATTGCCGAGGGTCTGAAGGAGCTTGGTGGGGTGTATGGGGAATTAGTACGCTAAAAGAAAAAGACAATGACAATATTCAAAGGAATGTCGTCATTGTCTTTTTTTTTACTTACTTGGTGTTGCTTCTGTTTTTGTAAATACCGCCATCGTTCTTTCTTTCCCAAATACGATACTGCAAGCGACCATGCCTGAAACAACCAGTGACGCAGCAAGAAATATACCATACAGGAAGAAGGCTACCAGATGAAGAGGTGTCAAATCAACCTCCATCATAAATACAAAAAATGTCGTGCACATTCCCAAAAATAGTGCCGGGATATTTCCGAATAACGTATTTTCCAGTAAATTTCGATGAATGGTCAGCACCAAAAATATAATGATAATAGTCGGTACAATATTTACAACTATTTCTGATGAGAACGAAGCAAATATTCCCTGCACAATTCCATTTAAGTAAGCCCATAGAACGCCGCAGATATAGCATACAATCATGGACGGTATGATTGTAAACTTTGCCCCCAATGCAAAGAAAAGCAGTATTGGAAAAAATAACATCCACATATATTGACCAAAACCTGCTATTCCAAATATCTGCATCAATAAAGTCAAAATGATTGCTCCTACCAGTGCCTGTACTAAACCTATCTTTGTCTTATCCTTCATATTGTTCTTCTCCTTTTTAGTTAATTTGCAGTGCTGCAAGATATCCGGCTCTAACGGAATCACCTACTTTTCCCGGCTTCACGCAATCACCCACCATAAAAACCTTCTTATCTTTGCATGCCTGCGCTAATTGTTCTGCCTCCTCTGTTTTTGCTGTCATCCCCATAGAATAAACGACAGTGGTACATGGTATGAATTTTTCCTCTCCTTCCTGTATAATACAAACTCCATCCTTCTTTATCTCCATGCATTTTGCCCCTAAATATTGCGTTATTCCCCGCTTATCCATCTCGTCAAGCAATGCATTTCGATAATATCCAAAGGTTTCAAATGCCATCATAGAGTTCATTTCAACAATACTCACTTTCTTGTTCTCTGCAGCCAAATAAAGTCCGACCTCGCAGCCTACAAGACCTCCTCCTACAATTACAACCTCTTCTCCGATGTCTTCCAAATCATCATATACCTCAAGCGCTTGCTTTGCTGTTTCAATTCCGGGGATTTTCGGCACAAATGTCTTTGCACCCACTGCTATGATAATTGCATCCGCATTCATATCTAAAACAAAATTTTCATCTGCGTTTGTATTGAGCAGTACATTTATGTCTTTTTCTTTAACCTCCCGAATTAGAAGATTTTTAAAATTGCATAAATCTTTTTTATCCGCATCAATATCCGTGAAATTAATAATACCGCCAAGTCTATCCGTTTTCTCTGCCAAGGTTATGTTATGTCCTCGTTCTTTTGCTGTAATGGCTGCCTGCAAACCTCCGACTCCGCCCCCTATGATCAGAACGTCTCTCGCTTCCTCCGGCATTTTATATTGTTCTTCATAATGTCGAAAGCCTGAATTCGGATTGATGGCACACTCTCCCATTGAGGCAGGACTATAGATTTTAGCAACCTCCTCCTTGGAAAGCCCTTTTTCCCACAGTGGAACATCCGTCTTATGCTCACAAAATCCGGGATAGCAGTGAAAGCACCTCACGCAGCGGCGTATCTTATCTTCCTCACCGTTTTTTGCCTTATTGGCAAATTCAGGGTCTGCAAACCCCTGCCTTCCCAACTCAATGAAATCTGCTTTCTTGTTTGCAATAATCTCTTCCGCGAACTCAGGTGAATTAATGCCTCCTATCACAGCCACATAAGATTTGGTAACTGCCTGTTTGATTTTAGCCGCATACTCCACATTTACACCGTGGGCATCAAAGAAGTCTGAAAAGGTATTCGTCTGATTTCCTGCCCATTTTAAGCCGTTGGAAACATGGATGATGTCAACCATACCATCAATCAGCTTACAAAATTCTACTGTATCTTCAATGGTAAGTCCACCCTCCACACCATCCTGTGCACTGATTCTGAGCTCAATTACTTTGTCCTCTCCAATTCCTTTTCTGGCAGCTTCGATAAGCATTTTAGGAAAACGAGCTTTATTTTCCATACTTCCACCAAACTCATCTGTTCTGTGATTTGTCCAAGGGGAAATAAATTCCTGAATATTAAACCCATGTCCTCCATGAATTAAAATACCATCAAATCCGCATTCCCTGGCAAATTTGGATATGTTATAGTAATCCTTACAGACCTTTTCCATCATATCCTTATCCATAGCTTTTACCTCTATGCAATCCTCACGCACATAGGCGTCAGGTCCCCACGGCTGATAAGGCGGCTTTGCCTCGGAGCGTGAACCTTCATGGCAAAATTCCAAATAAGAAATCGCACCATGCTTTTTTATTCTAGTTGCATATTCTTTGATTGCCTCAAAGTCATCCCCCTCATATTTTGTAAAATCAATTGGTCTTTCTAAAAACAGGCAGCTTGCCTCCTGCGCATTTACAGAAATTTCGCCCGTTGAAACGGCTCCTGAACCACCTTTTGCTCGGTTTTCAACCATGCGGTAAACATTCTCTTTAATTTCCGGCAAAAATAAAACAGAATGTGCAAACAAGGTAGGGGCGTTAATAATTCTATTTCTATATTTGTTTCCCCTGATTTCCACAGAACTAAATAAATTATCGAATTTTCCCATCTTCTTCTCCTTTTTTGAAACTTTGTTTTCTTTGACCGGTCAAATATTTATGTTATAATGTTATCAAACAAAAACCCATTCACCAATCACTAGTTTTTCTTGCTATGTTGCTTATCCGACAAACACAGTGTATTTGTTGTTTATTGCACAAAAAGGAGATTAATATGGATAATATTGATTTAAGAGTACTAAAGACTTTAGAGAATATTGATTCTTCTTTATTAGGGCTGCTTACCAGAATGCCTTTTCATAAAATTACAGTTGACATGATTTGCAAAGAGGCAAGAATCAACCGCTCTACTTTTTATAAGTATTACTTTGACAAATATGATTTGCTGGACAAATATCTTGAAAAAGTTTTAAAGGAACTGCAGGTCAACATCAGACCTAATTTCATAGAAGCCTCACCGGAACAGCTTATGGATAAACGCTACAGCGACGAGTTTATGCAAATACTTGACTTTTTCTGGGCACGCCGCTATCCGTACCAGGTACTCTGGCATGCTGTAATCGACCGTCACATCTATAATGAAATGATAGAAATCATACAGCAGCAGCTAATGGCTAAATTAGATAAGGACACTTTGAAAAATCCACAGAAGAACTCCTTTGCCATGCTCTATTCTTTTCTCTTTGCAAACAATCTCATGTCCACTGTTCACTGGTGGTATCAATACAACAAGGAAATGTCAAAGGAAGATGTGAGAAGATTAATGGACGACAATATGAGAATGGGACTTTTTAAATCTTTTAAACAAAAAATAGATTAACCAGCACCTATATGTGGTTAATCTATTTTTTTATAAGTTCAATTTATAACTGAATTAACACAAAAATATCGTAAATCGCTTTAATCGCAGCTTCAAAATCACTATTTCTTACACCGATGATAATATTTAACTCACTTGATCCCTGATCAATCATCTTAACATTGATGTTTGCATGCGCTAAAGCAGAGAAAATTCTTCCGGCTGTTCCTCTTGTAGCCCTCATTCCTCTCCCAACTACAGCAATCAATGCCAAATCCGTCTCCATGTCAACCGTATCCGGTGAAGCAAGGCGGTGGATATCAGAGAGTACAAGCTGCTCTTTTCCCTCAAACTCAGGCTGATGAACAAAAACCGTCATTGTATCGATACCGGATGGCACATGCTCAAAGGAAATATCATGCTTTTCAAAAGCCTCCAATACCTTTCTTCCAAATCCGATTTCAGAATTCATCATATCTTTTTCAATATTGATTGCAACAAAACCTTTTTTACCTGCTATACCTGTAATCGTATACTTCGGCTGACGGCATGTGCTTTCTACAATCATCGTACCTGCGTCTTCCGGAGCATTTGTATTTTTAATATTAATCGGAATTCCTTCTTTTCTTACCGGGAAGATTGCATCCTCATGAAGCACCGTTGCTCCCATATAGGAAAGCTCACGAAGCTCTCTGTATGTAATCGTCTCAATCACTTCTGCATCCTTGATAATTCTAGGGTCTGCAACAAGGAAACCGGATACGTCAGTCCAGTTTTCATATAAATCAGCTTTCACTGCCTTTGCTACGATGGAACCGGTAATATCGGAACCGCCTCGTGAAAAAGTCTTTACCTTTCCATCCGGATAAGCACCGTAAAAGCCCGGAATAACAGCTCTCTCTATTTGAGCAAGTTTTGATGAAAGTACTTCATTTGTCTTTTGGGCATTAAAGCTTCCATTCTCATCAAAAAAGATTACTTCTGCCGCATCTATAAATTCATAGCCTAAGTAAGCTGCCATAATGATTCCGTTTAAATATTCTCCTCGTGAAGCAGCGTAATCGCTTCCTGCCTGCTCTTGGAATTCTTTTTTAATTACCTCAAATTCCTTATCTAATGACAGTTCTAACTTAAGTCCCTTAATAATCTCGTCGTAACGAGCCTTAATCATTTTCAGCTTCTCGTCAAACGGCTTTCCTTCCACTACAGTCCGGTAGCAATCATAAAGCATATCCGTAACCTTTGTATCCTCCGAAAAACGTTTCCCCGGTGCTGATGGAACTACATATTTTCTGTCCGAATCTGCATGAATAATATCTGCAACTTTCTTAAACTGTTCTGCACTTGCCAGTGAGCTTCCGCCAAACTTAACTACTTTTTTCATCGTACTTCCTCCATATCCTTTTACGAAAAATACATTCTATAATAAAATCCCACATTTTCGTTATATTTGCAAGTCTTTTTTTCATTTATTTATAAAAAGAATGTACTTGCGTACATTCTTTTTACATTTGTTATTCACAGCAAATGAATTTGCCTGCATATTCACCTTATATATTTTATTCTTTTATTTCCATATCGTGCTATAAAATAACTCCACTTGTTCCTCTGTCAGGAAACCGTGTGCAGCACTTGGATTTCCTATCTTGTAGGAAGCAAAAAGAATTGCTGCCTTCAATGAATAGTATGGATTTTGGGTCTTGATGTAAAAATGGACAAACGCGGAAAGCTGGGAATCACCTGCTCCTATCGTATTTACAATCTCACGAGTGCGCACAGTCGGAAATGAACCGATAAAGTTATCCTTCTTCACATACATCATGGCTCCCTTGTCGCCCATTCCCATGATAATAATTTCATTCCCATATTTTGCTTCTATCGCCTTTACGAAATCTTCATATGGTTTGGTCGCATAGGAAAAATTCAAACACAAGATATCCGCATATTCCATGAACTCCCTGTTGTATTCGTCATCAACGCCCTTAACTTCTTGAACATCTACGACGATTTTTTTGCCCATCTCTTTCGCTCTTCTCAAAAATGGTCTGGCATAATTGGAATTGCAAAGAACAACCATATCACAGTCTGCCACTGCCCTGTCGAACATCTCCTCGTCATACTCTACTTCATCGCTTTCCTTTAAGTCATTGATAACCTGCCTCGTTTTCTCATCAGAAAACAGCACAATTGTGTGGGGCGTCTGGCTTAAAGACGGCACAAGAAATTCATCCGTAATTCCGACTCTGTTAAGCTTCTCATCCATCATCAGTTTAATCGGATCATTGGCGCAGAAAGATAAAAAATTCACCGTATCGCCAAGCTTTGTCAAGGCTCTTGAAACATTGTAGCCATGTCCCGAAAAACTCGTTATAATACCGAAAGGATTATCTATCGTACTCTCGTTTGGCAACGGAATACTTGATACCTTCACAGTTGTTTCAGCATAAATTGGTCCCATTACTAATATCTTACTCATACAAATACCTCCCAACGTGACAATGTTACTTCCCTACTTCTATTATGCAACATTTGGGAGATTTTCTCAACATATATTGTAAAAATCATTTAAATATTGTTATTATTCAGACATTACGGCTTCCCTGCAACTAAATATCCAGCTTAAGCTGTACCTCTTCCTCTGCTTCGTTCTTAAACTCCTCAAAGCGGTCCTGATTTACCATCGGCAGCTCATCAATGGACTGCACGCCGAAGGCTCTTAAAAAGTCCTCTGTCGTTCCGAACAAAAGCGGTCGTCCTGGTGCATCCAGCCTGCCTAATTCGCAGATTAGATTATATTCTACCAGTTTGTTTACCGCATGGTCGCACTTTACTCCTCGAATCTTCTCAATTTCAAGCTTGGTAATCGGCTGCTTGTAGGCAATGATAGACAAGGTTTCCAGCAACACCTCAGACAAAACATGCTTCTTTGGCTGCTTTGCAATTCGAATCAGATATTCATACATTTCCTTTTTCGTACACATCTGAAACGAATCTTCCAGCTCTAGAATCTTAATTCCCCTGTCCTCCGCCTCATAGCGGTCCATCATATTATGTATTATTTTCTTTGTTGTCTCCTCGTCGTGGTCAATCGCAGCAGCTATTTTGCTGAGCTCCACAGACTCTCCCATTGTAAATAAAATCGCTTCAATAATCGCTTCCAATTTCTGTATCTCCACTGTTTCCCTCTCTTTAAATCAAGGCTTTTTTCAAATTGCCGTGATTAAAATATCATCAAAAATATTTTCCTGTGAAATGGCTATGATACCGGTTTTCATCAGCTCCAAAATGGCAAGAAAGGTCACGATAACCTCCATCTTCCCACACTGCGCTTCCAGGAGCTTTCGAAAGCTAAACTTTCGATTTTCGTCGGCAAATATCTTAATGTATTCGATTTTTTCCGAAAGGTTTACTTCCTCTTTCTCTATTTTTCCAAACTGACTTCTGATTGGGTCAATTTTGTTTTCCTGTCTTCTCATAATGGATTTGAATATGCCGTGCAGCTTTGATAGGGACAAACCATCCAGCAGCTCCTCCATATCGATAGGCTCGCTGTATTCTTCTATTTCCTTTGGTATCGTCGGCATCTTAAACAATGCTTTTTCTGCATCAATCTGCCTGTCTTTCAGCTCATATGACATATATTTGTACATTTTATACTCAATGAGCTTTTCAACCAATTCCTGTCTTGGGTCTTCTTCCTCGCCGTCCTCGTTTTTCTCTCTTGGCAGCAACATTCTGGATTTGATATCAATTAACGTAGCCGCCATAACGAGAAATTCACTCATAATATTCAAATCTTCTTTTTCCATCTGCTGTATATAATCCAAATATTGTTTCGTAATCTCAACGATGGGGATATCATAAATATTTACTTTATTTTTGTCTATCAGGTGCAAAAGCAAGTCCAGCGGACCTTCAAATGCCTGTAATTTAACCGGTATTCCCATTTTCTCATCCCTTATTCTGTTTCATTTTATTATTTACTCGTTTGTCAGTTGAATACTCACAAGCTCCGCTCTATTATTGATTCGGATATTAATCGTGTGTGTCCCAAGCCCCCGACTGATAATCATTGTTTTGCCATCCTCCTGAAACATTCCGCCGTCATATTTCGGAAAGAATTCCACCTGCGGAGATGCAACTCCCCCTAAAAACGGAAGCCTGATAAGCCCTCCATGAATATGCCCTGCAAGTGTCAAATCCGCCCCCCATTTGATATAGGATTTAAAATACTGTGGGTTGTGCGCCAATAAAATATTGTATTCCTCCTGATTGATTTTTCCAAGCAAGCCATCCATATAATCTATCGGCAGACTCTTTTTGACGAGCCTTTGATAATATTCGCGCTCTATTTCCAGTCCGAAAATATTCAGCGGGGTATTTTTGATTACCACTTTTTCATGTTTGTTGTCCAAAAGATGAAGATTATCGCTTTTTATCGCCCCCATATAATCCTCATACATCGTTTTGTATTGTTCCGGATATATCTTTAATCGGTATTCGTGATTGCCGATTCCATAATAAACAGGATACTTTTCGGTTAATTTATTCACTAACGCAATCGGAACATCCAGCTTTTTATTTGGCTTTGCGACAATCAAATCTCCGGCTACCAGAATGATATCCGGCTTTTCCTTGTCAATGGCTTCAAGCAGTACATCATTTTCTTTCCCATACACATGATTGTGTAGGTCGGCAAGCATGACAATTTTTATCGGCTCTTTTATTTTATCTGATTTTAAAACGTAGCTCTGTGTTTTAAACACACGGCTTTCATAATAGAGATAAATACACAATATGGCTAAAATTATAATATATTTCAAAATATGTCTCCTTGGAAAATAGCAAAGAAATTTCCTATGCTGCAAACTGCTTCACTTGTCATAAATAATCATAGCAAGGTGAAATGGCGGACCGTTTCACCTTGCTATCATATCATAAATCAAGCTAATATTAAAGCCTAAAATTTCGCCTGAAAAGTTCAATATTTTCTGCATAAATATCTCCTTTTTTACGCATTCTATCCGTGAAAGGAGAGTACTCTATGAAATCTAAAAACACAAAATCTAACGACGACTTGGACGATGACAATATCCCAAATGTGGATTTACCTCAAAGTAAGAATTCAACCAAGTCTGTTTCCAGCGTTCAACCGCTTCCTGAATCGACAAGACCTCGTCAGGACGGACCCGGAGGGAATTAATTCCCCTCGGTACATAGCATTTTTTTATAACACAAATAGCTTTAATGTCCTCAGAAAATAATCCATATAAGCAGCTTCGTCGACTGATGCAGTATATAAAATCTTTGTATAGCCAATTTCTTTTCCGCCTAATGTATAGACAATTTTCCCCGCCATATCTCCTGCATTGATCGGTGCTTCTACACTTTCCGGAAGCTGCATTTCTTTCTCAACAGAAGTCAAATCGGCACCTGTTACATCTAAATATTTAAAATTATCCTCATACTCACAATTCACGCTTCGCTCAATTCCCTTTTTCACTGCTATCTGAGGCAGAGGCTCCTGATTATCATCGGAATAAACCTGACATTTTCCATAGCCAAAATTCAGCAAGGTTGTAGCATCCTGAAAGCGGACTTTGTAATCCGGTGCCGCCATGATGACCGCAATCAGCTCAATGTCATTTTTGACTGCCGTGGCAGATACACAATATTTTGCAAGACTTGTCGAGCCGGTTTTCAATCCGGTTGCATATTCGTACTGCTTAATCAGCTTATTTGTATTGGTTAAGCCAAACTCCGTCGAGCCTTTTTTCGTAACATGGGTGATATTCTCCATCCAAATTGTAGAATAATTATGTATTTGCGGATATTTTACAATCAGCTCCCTTGACATAAGTGCAACGTCATAGGCACTCGTCATATGTCCGTCAACATCCAAACCATTGCAGTTTACAAAATGTGTATTTTCCATGCCAAGTCCTTTGGCTCTTTCATTCATTTGATTAACGAACTCTGATTCACTGCCGTATATGTACTCAGCCATTGCTACACACGCGTCATTTGCACTTGCAACTGCAATACATTTAATCATCGTATCTACCGTCTGCGTTTCACCCGGCTCAAGAAATACTTGTGAGCCTCCCATGCTGGCGGCATACTCCGAAACGGTCACGGTATCCTCCAATGTTATTTTCCCAGCTTCAAGTGCATCAAAAATTATAATCAAAGTCATAATCTTTGTAATACTTGCGGGTCTTAACTGCTCCTTTGAATTTTTTTCATAAATAATAGTTCCGGTTGATGCCTCCATCAAAATCGCAGAAGGAGCCGAAATCTCGATACCTGCATTGTCAATCAGTGCAGTGTTATCTGCTGTTTCTGCTCCTTCTTCGCCTTGGACTTCTTCGCTTTCTGTATTTTGTTCACCAGAAGTGTCTAACTCACTGGCATAAGTTTGTTTTATTGGACATAAAGTATAAGTAATTAATAATAGAAGGACAAAAGCCCATATCTTAAGCCTTTTCATCGCATTACTCCGACTATATTGATTATTACTATGTTATGTTTTTTTTATGGAATTATGCATGGGATTGAAAGCGTTTGAAGTCAAAAATTAATCCCGGGAATTACAGGCTGAAGCACAGCCTGCAATTCCTCATATCTCCAGCCTCCGTCTCACCTCATTCTCAATCACTGCCGCCTTAAGCCGTTTCACTCCCTCAGCTCCAAGTTCCGGCGATTTTTCCAGATAAACTGGAGTCTCCTTTGAAAGCTTTGCAATCTCAAGTCGCAGCATCTTGGGAAGCCCAAGCCTCTTTAAGCCAATCTTCCACTCCTCCCCATAGTAAAAATGGTCCGCAACCAGTTCATCGTCCGCATACAGCCTTGCGCTTTCTCCCTCATAATCCAGCCGCAGGAAATAATTGTCCGCCTTTCCTGTATACTGTATTCCTATTTCATAAGAAACGCTGTTGTCGCTCTCTTTTATCAGGTTAAATTCCGCTTGGGAAGCCTCAATATCCTCTCCCGCCTCATAAGTTGTAAACATTCCCGACTTTCCGGTTTTTAAAAATCCCTCCGGTGCACTCTCTAACTCAGGATAAATCTTTACGCTTACTTTCCCCTTCGAAATAAGCTCCAATCCCTCATCCTTTTGAAGCACGACACAGTCGCCAATCACTAAATATTCTTTGTCGAGTGTTACTTTCCACGCATTCCTTGCTTCCTCGCGGCTGATGGTGATAAGCTCGTTATCCCCTAATTCGCCCGCAAGCTCATAATTTGGCTCCGTATCTGTGTAAAAAACATAGCTTTTCCCATTTAAAATACAAAGCGGCGTTGCAAAAGCCTTCTTTAATACCGCCTCGCCAATTTTCATATTAATCGGATAGAAAAAATAATCTCCGTCCGCTACATCAAATTTTGAAAATGTGATTGTCTCGTTCAAAAGTTCAACTGTAAGCTCCACATCTTTGTGCTCCGCCATCACTCTGCGTCTCTGATAATTGTTGATAAAAACATAGCCCTTACTGCCATCGTGGCGATACGTATATCGCAAATTTAAAAAATCCGCCGGTGTGTTCGGATTATCCGCCGGTATAACAGAAGGCAGATTACATAGTTCTTCCCCAAAATCTTTTATAAACATCGAAAGCAGTTTGATTTCCTTATACACATCAGATATCTGCCCATACTCTCCGACTGCTGCCTGAAAATCATAAGACAGCTCAGGCAAATCATTTGCATAGCCCGTCGCTTTCGTCTCCTGCAAGCTTGTTAAAATTCCCTTTGGATTTGTACCGCCGCAGTACATATAATAGCCAAGCAAATTGACACCGCTTCCTAATTTGACCAAGGACATTGCTCCGATATCGCTTCCCGACACCCTTGGTCTTCTGTGCTTTGTCACCTGTAAACCGCCTCCCAGCTCTGCGGTGAGAAACGGAAATGCATTCATATCAAACGTGATTCCATGCCCAATTCCATAGTCACTTCCGATATTTTGGTCGTTCCTCTCATGTGAAAAAACATAGTTGCCGCTTGGCTCAATCTCCGTTATCCTCGCGTCCCAAGGAGCATCACAATAGCCGCCCATAACCGGAATCAATCCTCCTGTTACCGCGCCTCCCCAGCCCGTGGCTGTGTAAAGCGGCACTTCAAAGCCCACTTCCTTCGCAAGCTTTGTAAGTCTCCTCATATGCTCCTCGCCTGCCTCACCTGTCAGACCCCCACAGTGTCCATATTCGTTTTCAATCTGCAAACCGATAATCGGTCCGCCCTGCCCAAGAAGCAGCCCGTCTACCTGCTCATATAGCTTGCCGTAATACTGCCTTATCGTGCTAAAATATTCCTCATTATTTTCCCGAAGCTGAAACGGCTTTTGTAAAAGCCAGTCCGGAAAGCCTCCGTTTCTCACCTCACCGTGGCACCATGGTCCGACACGCAGTATCAGTTCCAAGCCGCACTCCTGACATACCTTTACAAATTCGCCGACATTCTTATTTCCTTCAAAATCATAACGTCCTTCTATCTCCTCATGGTGAATCCAGATACAGTACGACGACACAACCGTGACACCGCCCGCTTTCATTTTAAGCAGATAGTCTCTCCACTCTTCCTTGGGCACTCTGGAAAAATGAATTTCTCCCATAATCGGAAACCAAGGCTTCCCATTTTTTATCAAATACGTTGCATTGTAGCCATAGCTGTTCATCTTATTCTCCCTTCAGCTGTTTCATCAAACGTCTGCAATTGATATGATTTCCATCAAGCTCCAAAACCTTTACAAAAGCCTCCATAGCCTCTTTGCTTTCTCCAAGTCCAAGCTTTCCAAGTCCGATTAAATAATAGCAGTGTGCCCGATTCCGAGTATTCAAATCCTCCTCAAAGATTAAAAAATCAGGCAGGGATACCGCAAAATATTCAATCCGAACCTCATCCTTCAAATGCTCTCTTCCGTACTCAACCAGACGGTTAAACCTTTTCTCTGCCTTTTCTTCTTCCTGTAATTTTAAATAGGCAAGTCCCTGATATAATATCATATCGGCAGGCTGGTCATTATAGTACATCATGCCTGCCGGCTCATCTGTTCCGATTACCGCCTGTAAGAAACATTCCTCCGCTCTGGCATCTCCCATTTTCTCCAAAACGCAGCCGAGATAATAATAAATATCGTTATCCTTCACGCCCTCTAACTTTCCTTCTCCGAGATTTTCCGGGTAGATTAGAGCCTGCTCCAGATATTTTTTAGCAAGTTCCAATTTGTTTTCTGCCATTGCCGCCTTGGAAAGCTCAATTAAGGACAGCTTATACTGTGCCGGCACTTTTCCTTCTCCTCCCTCCCAAGGATGGAAGCTGCGGCTCATAATCAGCTCGTAAGCCCTCTTATATTGTCCCAGCATATTGTGCAAAGCGACATACTCCAAAAACAAATCATCCCTTTTTTCAAAGGTTTTCTTATATTTCTCATAGCGAGACAATCTTGTTTCAAACGATACTCCCAGCTTTTTATAGAGCTGATCAAGCTCCAAAAAGATTCTCGAATCGCTTGTATCCAAGGAAAATGCTCGTTCCAGCACCTCTCTTGCTTTCTCTGGCTCCTTCTCTTTATTATAATATGCCAACGATAAATTGCGAAGAGCTGTCGGAAATGTAGGATCCAGCTCTGCAGATTTCTCCCATAAAGAGATAGCTGTTTCGTATTGAAGCTTATCATAATATAAATTCCCCAAATAATAATAGGCTTTCGCACCGTCCTCATTCGCTTCCATTGCATAGTTTAACACTGCAATATCTTCCAACTTATTCGGGAAGCAATAAGCAGAATCTGCCTGCTCCGCTTTTTTTAGCAGCGTGATATCTTCTTTCTTCATCTGTTTTAGATAATATGCCTTATAATAGCAGAGCATCGGCTTTTCTTTCGTGCATTGGCAAAGCATGTCTACCGCCTCTTCATAAGCGCCAAACTCTGCATAATCTCTCGCCGCCTGCAAGTAATTTTCTTCAAAATTCCTCATCCTAAGGTTCATTTCAGTTAAAATCTGTCCCTTATTTTCTTCGTCTAAAAAGCTCCGTTCAAACATAGACACATAATCAAAAGGATCAATCTCAAGGCTCTCTTCTATAAATCTCAGTGCTTCTTCTCTTTTCGAAAGGTTTCGTAGCAGATATGCCTTTAAGCCTCTTGCCTTTATATTGTGACTATTCTTAATCAAGCCCTTTGTCACAAGCGCAAGCGCTTCCTCAAATTTACCCTCTCTTGCAAGAATTGCTCCCAAATAATAGAAGGACATCTCCTGCTGCTCACTCGACCATGTCGCCTTGAAAAAGGCATCATAAGCCGCTTTCTCTTTTCTTTGGTATAACAGAGAAAGTCCCAGATTATAATACGGTTCACTATCGTAAGGATTGGGATTTTTCCATGTCGCTCTTTTGAGTGCTGTCCTGAAATACTTTTCTGCCTCCTCAAACAGTCCTCTTCGCATAAGCAGCGCTCCATAGGCATTGTTTAACCTCATATCACCTTCATCGCGTTTTAAGCCCTCCAGATAGTAAGGATCTGCCAAATAGGTGGCATGGCGGTACTGCTCAATATGAAGCCCTGTCAGATACAGCTCCTCATTTGTTTTGATTTCCTCTGGAGAAAGTGCCGGCTTTGCCGCTTCCGGCAGTTCCTGCTCCTTCTTCTGCTTTGGCTCATATTCTACCAGAAGCAAATCTTCATGATAGACTTCAATTTTTAAATCTGTCTCGTTCTCAACATCTTCGATTAAAATTGTCTTTTCGAAAATATCCGTCGGGGAAAGAGTTGTTTTTTCCTCCCATGCGGCAGCTCCCTTATGTAGCAGACGGATTACAGCCTGCTCAAAGAGTTGCGTGCCATAGACACAGATATATATTCCTTCTTTTCTCAGCTCAAGGTTCACGGCACCGTGTATCGTCGCATTTTTCACCGCTCCGACCGCCTTATACGGCATAAAATACTGCTGAAAGGATTTCTCCTCAAAAGGCTTCAGCCATGTAAAATCAGGCTGGTTATCCGTGTAAACGCCCGTCATCAGCTCAATGTAAGGACCGTCCTCGTCCGTCAGGTTTCTGTCCCAAGCCTTTCCGAAGTCACCGCATCCCCAGGTCCATTGCTTTTTTCCCGGCGAGATATGATGATCTGCCACATGAAGAATTCCTGCCTTTAAGCCGTAATCATAGCCTCCGACAAAGTCATAGTCCGAGCTTTCTGCCATGTATGACGTCGGAACCGGAATATTTTTATAGCGGGAAATGTCCACACCTTCGCTGTAATCATGCTTATAATACATGCCAGTCGCAATCGGAAAGCTTGATACATCGCGTTTTCCGTGATCCATGACCGCCTGTACATCAGGAGGGAAAATAGACTGCGTATCGTCATTTACTGCCACCGCGGGATTTGCCCACCACAAAAAAGTCTGCGGCATGGACGTTCTGTTGTAAAGCTGCCCTTTTATTTCAATATAAGCCTTGTCCGGATACAGGGTAAAGCCTGCGATTCCTTTGGTGCCGTACATCTGGTCCACATCGTTAATTAAAAGAGTCTTACTTGTGTCCTTATTTTCTACAAGCTTATAGTCAACAGGCGAAAAGGTCGTAGGTCTGTGATGCTGCGGCCAGTTAAACTCAATTCCTCCCGAAATCCAAGGCCCGGTAAGCCCCACCAGTGCCGGCTTAATCACCCTATTATAATAGACGAAATCATAGTCATTCGTCTTATCATAAGCCCTCTGGATACGCCCGCCAAGCTCAGGTAAAATCATAACCTTGATATATTTATTTTCGAGATATACCGCCTTATATTCCTTATCCGTCTTCTTATCACAAATCGTATCAATCGTCGGATAAGGGTATATTTTTCCTGAGCTTCCCTGATACACTCTTTTTTCCAGAAATATTGGATTTTTATCTGCTTCTCCGATTTCATAGGTGGGAATGATAACCGCTTCCTCCCATATTTTCACATCTTCCATGGTCAACCTCCATTTTCAAAAAAACAACTAATTTTAATCTTTACTATTTTTATAATACCTGATTTTATCTGTTTTCTCATTCTATTATTTTGCTTCTTTATATTTAAAAATTGCTCTTTCTTCCTTGACCATTTTTTCATTTTCTTCTATAATATGATGATACCAAGGTCAAAAGGTCATGTTTTTCATGCCAACATGAAAAAACATGACTTTGGGACCTGCAAAACATGAGAAAGTAGCCCGAACAGGGCGGATTTCGAATGTTTTTAGGATTACGAGAGCACAAAGTGCGTAGTAATCCGTAGTATCAGGGGTCAAAATACCTTTTGACCCCAACATCATAATATTACACGGAGGTGATAAAAGATGCAATCCTATGAAACAGGTATCTCAAAACAATCGGATTACTATATTTATACGGCAAGTCCGCAGACCAAAGCAATGTTTTTCTATCCGCTTTGCACCGGACATTTTTACTATTCTGCTGGTTATAGCCTGCATCGCAAAAGTTATGACAGCTTTCTTTTGATGTATGTCAAAAAAGGGGAATGTAAGGTTGTGGTTGACGATATCTCCTATACTGCGACGGAAAACCAGATTGTTTTTTTAGATTGCTATAAGCCTCATCATTATTATACCGATAAGGGCTGGGAAGCTCTCTGGCTCCATTTTGACGGACCTGTCGCCAGACAGTATTTTGAGCTGATTACAGAGGGAAGCAATCTTGTACTCTCCCTCAGAGATGATTATTTATTTCGAAAATATATTGATAAAGTTTACATGGCATTTCGGGAAAATGCTGCTTTAAAGGAGGCACTTCTCTCCCAGGCAATTACAAACATGCTGACACAGCTAATCACCGCAAAGGACTTGCCTGCACGCTCTCTCGCAGGATCAGATGTGATTGAGGATATCACAGCCTACATCAACGAGCATATATGCGAGGCACTCACCTTGGAGCTGTTAGCGGAAAAAGCGGCGTTAAGCCCTTACTATTTTACCCGCCTGTTTAAAAAAGAAACCGGATATACGCCTCACGAATATATCCTCGCCACACGAATCAACCACGCTAAGTTTCTGCTTAAAAATACGAATATTTCAATAAAGGAAATCTGCTTTTTGTCCGGCTTTGGCAATGAAAGCAGTTTTTGTGCCACTTTTAAGAAATGGGAGCAGACCACTCCAAAAAATTACCGCTTAGCGATGAAAGTCTAGTCGCTAAGCGGTCGTTGGTGCCTTATTCTAACAGTTCTTTGCAGTAATTGAGCAAACTGATATAGAGCTGTCTCATCTCCGGTATGTCAAGATGCTCTAGCAAGTCACTTGCACATACCACCAATCTGCCCTCGCCGATTTTTTTCTCATAGACAAGCCCAAGCACATGATTTCTGTCAAAATTATCAATAACCTGAACGATAATATTGCACTCCTCTTCCCCTTCCAGAATAACACCTGTGCCGTAGCTTACAATCTGCTGCCACTGCCACCCGGAATATGAATTTGTCGGAAAAAGTTTAAGGGCAGGGTGGCTCTTGTCAATCAAAAGTCCCATCGTCCCCGGTGCAACCGGATTTCCCGTTTTGATACAGGCATCTCGAAACATTGGATAGCACCAAAAGTCCGTCGGGAAAAATCCCTCAATGCCCTCTCCCGCCTTGGAATTGCATAGAAGTACATTTCCTCCGCTTCTTAGACAGTCTTCCGCCTTCGTATCAAGTATATTCGTAACCCATACGCCCTTTTTCCTATTTTCCGGCAGAGAAGCAATATCCTGCTTCGGATAGAGCCACAGGTCATATTCATTTTCATATGCCCCATATACCAAACGCAGCTTTGCCGCACATGGCTTATCAATCTTTTGGGCAGTTAAAATACCTTCCATGACTTTCTCTACACACTGTTGGTTTACCTTTACCGTTTCGCAGCAAAGGGAAGTTATCTCCTCATCTTCCACAATAAGGCTGACTGTCAGCGTTTCCGTTTTATCTTCACCGCTGTAATTGTAAACACATATTCCGACCGCTATCTCTTCGCCCACTGTATAACAGTATTTCGGTAATTCTGCCATCACAACTACGTCATTGCAAAAATGCTTGAACTCCTCCGCCTGAATAAAGTCCTTATTTTCCAAAAAGCCGTCCAACACACCGACCAAGGCTGTTCCCTGCCCCGTAAAGTCCTGCAAGCCCAAAAGCTGAAAACCGCTCATATTTTTCGTTCTCAGATTCGCTTCAATCTCTGCCTTGTAGCACTGAACGAGCAATGCTCCGCTTGCACGGTAAAACTTCTCATTTTTCTCAAGCAAGCCTTTCTCCTTCAGTTTCTCCTCCAGAATAGAGTAGACATCTGCCCGCAGCACTCCTGTATACTTCTCCTTATCCTGTAATTTCGGAAATGACTGATACTGTCCGATTTCATGAGCAATAAGGGGGATTGATGAGACTGCTGCCTCTTCTTCATAGGTTGGAAGAGTTCCAAGCATCTCCTTGCTCTGTATGCTTCCAAGCGGCAAATCATTGTGTGAAAAGGATGCCCTTATATTTTTATCCGGGCTTGTCCTCATTGTCACCCAGAATTGGTCCTCCTCGCACACCAGAGGGTCCTCCAAAAAGTTGTTAGAGCCCTGGCTGTATAAAATATCCGTGCGAACCTGTTTTAAGCTCTTTAACAGCTCATTGTAAGCCTTACTATCCCCTCTCATCTCGTTTCCTACGGCAAACAAAACGAAGCTTGGGTGATTTCCAAAAGTTTCTAATATCTTTTTTGCCTGATCGTAGAGATAGTTTTCCAGTACACTGTCATACTGTGTATCCCCTTTCTGATACAGCTCGTTCGCAAAGCAGGAAAGCTCTGCCTGCAGGTAGATGCCCAGCCTGTCAGCCGCCGTAAAAGCTGCCTCCGGCGGACACCAGCTATGAAAGCGATAATGGTTCATTCCAAATTCCTTCATTTTTCCTAAAATCGCTTCCCATTCCTCCACACTAAACGGGCAGGCTCCGGTCAGAGGATAAATCGCGCAGTCCAGACTTCCTCTAAGCGATATTCTTTTTCCGTTCATTCTTATCTCATTTTTAACCGCTTCAATTTTGCGCCTTCCGGTCAAGATAGAATGAGGCTTGCATAACATCTCGCCTTTCTCGTTTTTCAAACAGATGATTGTCTTATAAAGCGGCTGTGAAAACTCGCTCCACTCCTGTAACACTTCATTTGGAATCAGGAAATCTGTCTCTTGATTTTTAACAACCTTTTCCTGTTTAAACACCAATCGCTCTGTGTCCGCCTCATAAATACCAATTTGCATCCGAACAGGAAATACCTCAATGTCCGCTTGAAGTCCTGTTTCAATATGAACCTTCATATTATTTTCCTGCCTGTGTACGAGGGCACGCTCAATAAAAATGCCCTCATGGCATTCCAAATACATCTCACCCAGAATTCCGTTCCAATTCGTCTGCGTATGCTCTGTATACTGATGCCCGTTGTAGAAGCTATCGGGGAAGCACTCATACTTCGCTAAGTCATTGTCTACCCTGATGGCAATTTCATGCTCTCCTGCTTCCAGCTTCCCAAGCTCAAACTTTTGTGCAATCAATGTCTCATAGGATTCCCCGATAAAGTTTTCGTCCATCCACACCTTCGTAAATTTGCTTCTCTCCAGCGTAAGGCGCACGTATTTCCCCTGCCATTCCTTTGGTATGACAATCCGTCTGCGATACCAAACTGCCCCGCAGACAGGTCTTTTTCTTCCGAGATAAAGAGAGGTTTTCTCTGTTCCTTCCTCTCCAAGCTCCTCCTGCTCTGTCGTTGCCGGCAGATGTATTTCATTTAGATAACACAATTCACCGTCATTTTTCTCAAAGGCTGCTTCCCATATACCGTTTAGCTTTAATTTCATATTGTCCTCCATCAATAAGAATGTGCCTTGGCACATTCTTCGCGCCCGAGCGGGTTGCGTAGCAACTACCTCCTATCCGCGAGGTGCGCATAATTTTTTTGATATTATAGGAAATTGTTTTACAGTTTCCTATAATATCAAAAAAACTGATACTCTATTTCTATCATATCAGTTTTTTACTCTATATGGCATTATGCGTTCTTGCCTTTTCATATATGGTTTTTGCTCTAATTCCTCTTGCCTAAGAAATATGCAGATAAATTCCATCTTCTTCTTTTGATATTCTCTGCTCAATGGCTTTGATAACCTCGGTGCCTTCCTTTATAAAAAGCTCCTTGTTCTCTAATATTTTCGTCTTTGTGTTGTACTTATCCTTGAAGATTTTAAATGTCTCCTGTAAGCCGCCCATTTCCGTCTGATAGTCAGCTGCCATCTTTCTTACACCCTCGTCCTGGTGATTGCCTAAGGACGGATATAAAAACTTGTCTTCATTCATCAAGTGTATCTTGATTTTGCCGGATAACTGGTTAATATGCAGAGCAATCTCATCCGCGTTACTCTCAACGCTTTTTGCATTTAAGTTATTCTTGATAAATGCAATTTCCTCCGCAATGGATTTATGCTGCTCTAAATAGCTGGAAAGATTCATGAAATTTATTCCTCACTTTCCGAAATCGCACCGACCGGACACATATCAATCGCCTCTGCAACCGTTTCTCTCGTCGCATCTGTTGTATCCGCATAGCCCTCGGCTTTATCTTCATCGTTCATGCGAAATACGTCCGGCTCCACACCTACACACATACCACATCCAATACACATATCCTGATCTACAAAAGCTCTCATCTCTTTTTCCTCCTTTGATATATAAAAAATTACTTGTTCTTTCATTTTTTTTATCATGATAACACATTTTCCCAGTCATTTCCGTAACAATTGTGACATTTTAGTAATGTATTAAAAAAAGAATATGCTTTTTCGTCCTGTTAATTTCTGTAAATTACCGCCTTAATCGTTTCTTGCAGCTCACTCATCGATTTCGGCATTCTCTCAAGCTTCGCCTCCAGCATACTGAATGTAAAATCCAATATAAAATAGACAATCACAATCGTGCCAATCCGTATGCCTGCATGTACAGAATAACCGTTTACAATAGCCTCCACAAATTTTTGAAGAAAACCAAACATAAACACGGTGTAAAATCCCCATGCAACCGTACTCTCAAGGCAGAGAATACCCTTATAATTAAAAGGCTTATTATGATAGTCCCACCATACTTCGCCGAACACTCGAATCATCAGTTTTGCAGTCAGATATTCGAGCGCGGTAGCCAAAAATGCTCCATAAAAATAAAGTAATATGTAATTTCCGCTGTACGGCTTCAAAATAAAATATACCGTCAAAGCACCGACTCCGTATATGGGGCAAATCGGTCCCCGTATAAATCCGCGGTTTGTTATCTTTCGATTACAGATTGACATATAAATCGATTCTATCAGCCAACCTAATATACTATATACAAAAAACCAATGAATAATGTGATACATGTCCGTTCCCATTAGCTGCCGGCTCCACATATTTAAATCCCCCTTTGTACCTCTTAAATACTATAATGACTATCGACATTATAGCATAGCTCTTCCTATAATACCAGTACTTATATCCTGCATAAATTTACAATTCTATTACGACAAACTTAAAAATACTGTTTAATTTTTTGTCAAATGATGTTAAACTACTGTTAGAAATGAAAAAGGAGCAAATCCATGAACCTGATTTACGATATATGGACCGAAGTGGAGTACAAGGAATATTTAAATTATCTAAAGACCTTTGCCAACAAGGAGTACAGCAGCTTCCAGAGCACTCTTATGCCAAAGGCAAAACGGATTCTCGGTATTAAAATGCCAATTCTTCGAAAAATTGCAAACGAGATTTTAAAGGGTAACTGGCGCTCTTTTATCGTAATGTGCTCCAATACCTATTATGAAGAGACAACCGTGAAAGGGCTTATTATCGGAATGTGCAACGTAAGCTTTTTAGAATATACCCATATGATTGAGACCTTTTCCATGAGTGTCCGCAACTGGGTGACCTGTGATACGTTCTGCACCGGCTTAAAAGGTATCAAAAATTATCCGTATGAGTTTTGGATTTACTTGGAAACCTTGTTAAAGTCCAAACATCCGTGGCAGATTCGAATGGGCGTTGTCATTATTTTAAATCACTATTTAAATGAGGAATACATCAATCAAATCTTTTTACGTCTGGATGATGTGCGGCAGGACAATTATTATGTCAAAATGGCAATTGCATGGCTGATTTCCACCGCTTACCAAAAATATCCCGGTATCACCTATGGATATCTGACAAACTGCAAGCTTGAAACTTGGACATACAATAAATCTCTCGAAAAAATATTGGAGCTTCGAGACGTTCCGAATGACCAAAAGTCTTTGATTCTTTCCCTGAAAAAAGAGAAAAAAAGACCTCAATTAAAATAATTGAGGTCTTTTATAATTTTAGTTATATTTACGTTTTCTAGCCGCTTCAGATTTCTTTTTACGTTTTACACTTGGTTTTTCGTAATGCTCTCTTTTACGAATCTCCTGCTGAATCCCAGCTTTCGCACAGTTCCTTTTAAATCTGCGTAAAGCGCTATCTAAAGTCTCATTATCTTTTACGATTACATTTGACATAGTCTCACACCTAACCTCCCTCCAGTTGCGTATTGTGCTAAATACAACTGTTTGGGTATTTTTTTATTGCACTATTATGATTATATTGCCAAACAGCTTATCTGTCAATATATTTTTTACTAATTAGGAAAAGTTTTTACTTTACCTGCTCCTCCACGACTTCTTTTACTTTAGAAATCGCTTCGTCAATGCCTGCTGCGTTTTTGCCGCCCGCCTGTGCCATGTTCGGACGTCCGCCGCCGCCTCCGCCGATAAAGGAAGCAATATTCTTCACGATATTTCCTGCATGTGCACCGGCTTTAATCGCTCCGTCAGTTGCGGTAACCATAAGGCTTACTTTGTCATCCAGCGCTGAGGCAATCGCAACAACACCCTCACCAAGCTTCTCCTTCAACTGGTCTCCAAGGTCTCTCAGCCCGTTCATATCCACTCCGTCAACCTTTGCTGCAAGCACCTTCACACCGTTTACCTCAATAACCTTATCCATAACATCACCGAGAGCATCTTTCGCAAGCTTACTCTTTAAGCTCTCGTTCTCACTTTGAACTGCCTTCATTTCACTTAATAAATGAGAAAGCTTCTCCTCAAGATTAGCCGGCGTCGCTTTGATAAGTGCCGCTGCTGCTTTTAAAGTCTTTTCCAAATCATTGTAGTATGCAAAAACACCGTTTCCGGTAATCGCTTCAATTCTTCTTACACCTGCTGCAACACCGTTCTCTGCTACGATTTTAAAAGCAGAAATCACACCTGTATTTCCTACATGTGTACCGCCGCACAATTCTGTTGAGAAATCGCCCATCTGGACAACGCGAACCGTATCACCGTATTTTTCTCCAAACAACGCCATTGCACCTGCTTTTTTTGCTGACTCGATATCCATAACATTTGTCTCTACTGCTAAATTCTCAGCAATCTTTTCATTCACAAGCTGCTCTACCTTCGCGATTTCTTCATCTGTCAAAGCAGAGAAATGGCTAAAGTCAAAGCGAAGTCTGTTTCCGTCAACGAAAGAACCTGCCTGCTCTACATGAGAGCCTAAAACGGTACGAAGAGCTTTCTGTAAAAGATGGGTAGCACTATGGTTCTTGGAGGTATCCATGCGGTTAGTCTCATCTACCTCAAGAGAAACCGTGTCTCCCTTCTTAATCATGCCCTTTGTCACCTTACCGATATGCCCAACCTTGCCGCCAAGCAGTTTAACGGTATCTTCTACCTTAAATTCAGCGTTTTCTGTCTTAATATAACCGATATCTGCATTCTGTCCGCCCATCGTCGCATAAAACGGAGTCTCCTCCACAATAATCGTACCGATTTCTCCGTCAGTCAATGCCTCCACGATTTCTGTCTCTGTTGTCAGAACAGTCACCTTGGAAGTATGAATCAAACGGTCATATCCTACAAATTCTGTTGTAACACTTGGGTCAATGGATTCATATACCGTAACATCTGCGCCCATGTAATTTGTGGCTTTTCTAGCCTTACGAGCCTTATCTCTCTGCTCCTGCATTGCCTTTTCAAAGCCTTTTTCATCTATCGCAAAGCCTCTTTCCTCCAAAATTTCCAGAGTCAAGTCCATAGGAAAGCCATAGGTGTCATAGAGCTTAAATGCATTTTCACCGGAAAGCACCTTCACATCTGCCTTCTCCATCTCAACCTGCATCTCAGAAAGTATCACAAGTCCCTGATCAATTGTCTTGTTAAACTTACTCTCCTCCTGTGTCAGTACATTTAAGATAAATTCTTTCTTTTCTTCTAATTCCGGATAGCCGTCCTTACATTCCTTAATGACGGTCTCGCTTAATTTCGCAAGAAACTGTCCGTCAACACCGAGAAGACGTCCATGTCTTGCCGCACGTCTGATTAAACGTCGTAATACATAACCGCGTCCTTCATTGGACGGCATAATTCCGTCTGAAATCATAAAAGTTGAGGAACGGATATGATCGGTAATCAGACGAATGGATACGTCCTTCGCCTCGTCGGTCTGATAAGAAACGTTTGCCATCTTACAGATTTCATCACGGATTGCCTTCATGGTATCAATATCGAATACAGAATCCACGTCCTGTACCACAACTGCTAATCTCTCAAGACCCATTCCCGTATCGATGTTTTTCTGTTCAAGCTCTGTATAGTTGCCCTTTCCGTCTCCGTCAAACTGCGTAAATACGTTGTTCCACACTTCCATAAAGCGGTCGCACTCACAGCCTACCTTACAGTCAGGCTTACCACAGCCATACTTAATACCTCTGTCATAATAGATTTCGGAACAAGGACCGCAAGGACCTGCTCCATGCTCCCAGAAGTTATCACATTTTCCGTTTTCATCGCGGTAAAAGCGTGTAATTCTGGAACCGTCAACTCCAATTTCCTTTGTCCAGATATCAAATGCCTCGTCATCCTCGCTGTAAATAGACGGATAGAGACGGTCTTCTTCCAGACCAATCACCTCTGTCAAAAACTCCCAGCTCCACGCAATTGCCTCGTTTTTAAAGTAATCTCCAAAGGAAAAATTTCCGAGCATTTCAAAAAAAGTAAGATGTCTTGCTGTCTTACCTACATTTTCAATATCGCCGGTACGCACACATTTCTGACAGGTAGTCACCCTTTTTCTAGGCGGGATTTCCTGACCTGTAAAATAAGGCTTTAACGGTGCCATTCCGGAATTAATCAGCAACAAGCTGTTATCGTTATGGGGAACCAAAGAAAAGCTGTTCATCACCAGATGTCCTTTGCCCTCAAAGTAATCCAAATACATTTTTCTTAATTCATTTACACCATATTTTTTCACAATACTTCCTCCTACGTTCTCTTTTCTTCTCATTCTATATCTAAGCATGATGCGCTTTATTTCCTATTATATATAGAAAAAGCCAGCTAGCCTAGGCTAGCATTCTCTATTATAAAATCATTTAAATTCTTTGTCAATTGCAAAACAAGAAAGTGTGCATAAAGTGGACTTTTCTGCTATAATAAGTTTATCGGGAGGTTATGTTATGGAAATTAACTATATCAAAGAATTTGTGATACTTGCAGAAACAGAAAATTTTCTTGAAGCTGCAGATTCTCTGTTTATTTCACAATCATCGTTATCAAAACATATTAAGAGTATGGAAGCAGAATTGGGCACCCAGTTATTTGACCGTACAACACGTAAAGTGCAGTTAAACGAGTCCGGCAGAACATTCCTTGAATATGCAAAGCAGATAGCAAACTTACAATACCGCTATACGACTGCTTTATATAATAAAACCGCTCATATTAAGGAAAATATTAATATCGGCAGCATTCCGATTATGGCATCGTACCATATTACAGATATCATTCTGAAATTCATACGGGAAAACAAAAAATTTTCCGTCAATCTAATAGAAGGTGAATCCTCGCAGCTTAAAGATATGCTGAGACAGAACAAGTGTGAGTTAGCTTTTATCCGCGACATGGACGATTACGACAATGAATTTATTCATATCCCCTATACCACGGATCATCTTGCTGCTGTATTGCCGGAGTATCATCCGTTATCCAAAGAACCATACCTTCATCTGGAGCAGTTAAAGGATGAAAACTTTTTGCTGCTGCAGCCCGGCTCCGTTCTTTATAAAATTTGTACACAAGCCTGCGAACAGGCTGGTTTTACCCCCAATATATCTTTTACGGGAAAAAGAGCAGAAAATATTGTTGATTTGGTAGAAAAAGGGTTGGGTATCTCTCTTCTCATGAAAAAGCCCATCCATTATCTATCTGATTCTAAAGTATCTATCATAGATATTAATCCCGAAATTACAAGTCAGGTTAACATTTACTACAAGAAAAATATAACGCTGTCCACGGCAGCAAAGCATTTTATTGATTGTATACAGCTTCCGTGTCTATAAATATTAACATATAAAACAACAAAGAAAGCTAACTCTTCAGCTTTCTTTGTTGTTTTTATCCATTAAGTTTTAAATACTAAGCAGCGGCATCTCTCTTATCTCCGATTACCATTGCCGAAATCATTGCTAAAACAAAGCTTATCACTGCACCGATGCACAGGCCAATAAATCCCATATCAATACCGTTTGGATTGATGAAGCAAGGCAGTCCCATGATTCCGCTTGCACCAAACTGGTATAACTTAGCACCGCTGAAGCCTGCAATCATGGAGCCTATTCCTGCGGAAACAAAGCAGGAAATCATAACCTTTTTTCTCGGAATTAAAACACCATACAGAGTAGGCTCATTTACTCCAAAAAGTGTCGCAATAATAGCTGGCACACAAATATTTTTTTCTTCAATGCTCTTGGTTCGAATGATAATTCCCAGTACGGCTCCCATAGAAGCTAATGCTCCCGAAAAAATCAGCGGATTAATAATATCATAACCAAACTGTGTAACATTCATTGCAAATAATGGAATAATTGCCATATGTAAGCCAAACATAACGAGCACACTCCAAAATGTACCAAGTATCAAACCGGCAATGCCCGGATTCAATCCGATTAATGCTTGTATTCCTGCCCCTAATAAATCCTGTGCAAACATGGCAATCGGTCCGATAATAATCATTGCCAACGGCACTGTAACCAGCAGGGTAATGAGCGGCACAAATAATGAACGAATAACGGATGGAAGCTTTTCATTGAGAAACTTATATATTTTACTTGCCACATATACAATTAAAATAATAGGAATAACAGAGCTTGCATATGTCTGCATCGGGAGTATAACCGGTATTCCAAAGATTTCTGTCATTACATTTGACTCAAAAATAGTTCCTGTAAAAATTGTGTAAAGCGGGTCAGCACTCGACAATGCAACAATACTTGGATATACCAAACATCCGCCTAAAACAATACCATAGATTTCTTTTATTCCAAACTTTTTTGACGCACTCCAGCCTAATACAATCGGGAAAAAATAGAAAATTGTATTACCAATTGCATTCAGTATTACATACGTTTGACTTTCTTTTGTCAAGATACCGGTAAGCGTACATAACGTAAGTATTGCTTTAATCATACCACTTGCCATCAAAATAGATAATATCGGTTGGAAAATCCCGCTCATCATGCCTAAGAACCGGGAGAGCAGCCCTGTTTTTTCATCCGTTTTCTCTTTTGCCGTAACAGGTTCCTGTCCGCCAACTCCGCTGATTTCAACGAATTCCTTGTAAACTTCCGTCACATGAGTGCCAATCACAACCTGATATTCTCCACCAGCCCGGATAACCTCCATAACTCCATTCATTGCCTTTAATACATCTGTCTTTGCTATTTCCTCATTTTTTAACTTGAAGCGTAAGCGCGTTACGCAGTGTGTTACACTATTAATGTTTTCGACCCCACCAACATTTAATAATATATCTTCAACTAATTTTTTATATTTCATATTTCCTTCTCCTTATCTCCGGTAGTTTTAACTTCTTGCCAGTAAATCAGATGTTTGTATATACTTCTCCACAAGCTTTTCAGGCTCACCTTTTGGTATTTTGCAGCCAATTGTTTCGAAAGAGAGACCATATTCCTCCTGATTCATAAAATACTCATAGTATCCGTTTGTATAACCCAGAATAATACCCAAAGACTTACAAGCCCCCTTCATCTCAATTCCAAATACAGATCCCAGTTCACCGGGAAATACAAAAAACTGCAAACCGCCCAGATCAATGACAGCCCCTTTTGCATCCAGATGAAATGGGGTTTCCTCCAATTCCATGTTGTGATGAATCGTATGATATAGCGTTTGTATCTTTATCCTTGTCAGCAATACCTCTTCATCCGTCGGTATCTCTGCAATTTCTTTTGCAAGTGCTGTCGATACTCTTTCCAGCTCTTGAAAATCATTTCCTTTTCTTTCGTTTCGGTTACTGCAATCTCCTGCCGCTCCTACCAACATTGCCGGATAGCATCCAAATTCATCAAATAATTTTTTGCTGACTTCCCCTGCCAATTCACTCGTCAACTCCGTGTTTTCTGCACTGATTACAGTTGAATGCACTGCCCAGTTTACAAAGCCTGCAAAACATTTATCCGCCGAATTATAAAATTTTACTACAATGATTTCATTGTCTGCCGGCTTCCCCGGGTGATTACGATTTCCGTAGTAGCCAAGTACAACTTTTTTCCCATACCTTGCAGTCGCCTCTCTGGCATTTTTTTTACATAATTCATAGCTATTCATAATAATATCCAAAAGATATTCATAATACTGCTCATCAAACTTTCCGGTGTACCATCCTCTATGGTAAGAAACAATAGAGGAATGATTATGAGTTGCACTTAACAAAACCGCATCACGGTCAATTCCATATCGATCATGTAATAATGTTTTTACTTCCTCTGCCATCTCCTCCTCAAATTCAAGAAAATCAGCCGAAAAAATAAACAGCTCTTTTCCATTTTCCTCAAATAGCAATGAATTGGCATAAATATCATCATGGACACCAGTCGCAGGCTCGTAGCGATTTTCACTTCGGTATCCTATCAAATAAAATAATTGTTTGGGTGTCAGGCAAAAACGTGCTGTTCCAACCTTCATACTTCATACCTCCTTTTATTTTTTAGCATTTCCAATATTTTATCTCTTACTATTTCGGCAGAGCCTTTGGCAAATTTTGAGTTCATCGCTTCATAAGTGATACGCTCATAAGATTTCTCGTCTGCCATATATTTTGCCCCGCCGTTAACCATTGTAAAAACCATTGTTACAGAAAAGGGAGATTCTTTTCTTATTTCATATGCTGTTTGGCTGCAAATCTCGGGCTGAAGAGCAACTATTGCTATTTCACCAATGAAAATAATTTCCAACGGCACTTCATGCATGCCTTCCTGCAAAAAATCATAGTTTCTGGTTGCTTTAAGTTCACGCATGTTCTTTGGAAGCCTCTGTCCCATACATTGGCAAACCGCCTTTTGCCGACTCATATCTCCATCTTCCATATAGGTTGCCAAGGACATCACATTCTGAACCTGCTTACCTAATTTTTCTCCGAGTTCCGCAACAAATTTATAGCCTTTTTCACCATGGTCGGTTTCCACCAGTTTTTCGCCTATAACCGTTGTCTCTATTGCCTTCATTCTTGGCATCTGATCCGCGGCAGCTCCCAGTACATAAAGTGCAACCGTATCACTATCCCCTTCGATTACCCTGGATGCTTTTCCGGTTACATCGGAGCTTATCACACGTATTCCACCATCTAAAACGACTCCATCCATGACAGAAGATTGCATATCATAACTATAGATAACCGCTACCGTATTATTTTCTTTATCGGTAAATATAATTACCGGCAATGTCATATCGCTGAAGCCTTGCGGGTTTTTTCCGAGCCACCAACCTTTGGTCGTTTCAATATCACGATTTCGGTTGATATTACATTGACCCTTTCCAAAACCTATCGTTACCTCTCTTATGCTTTGCATCGCTTTTATACTTGCAGCTTCCACCGCTTCTTCAATTGCCTTGCAGTATAGTTGATTTTTTATCCTGACCTCTTCCTCCTGTATTGCCTGGGCAGAGCGTACATGCGGCGCAGAAAAAGTATGTGTCACGGTTATCCAAATAGCCTCTTTTTTTACACACAATATTTTTCCTACCTTTTCTTTTAAAATCTCTACTTCATAATCTTGAAGCGATGTCATTTCCAATGATACTAAAACCCATTCTGCCTCTGCCTTATAAATAAAGACCCGTGCATATAAATCATCCAATTTCTTTGCAAACCCTTCCAATGGAAGCAATTCTTCGGGGATAGAAATAATTTCCTTTCCTGCTCCCGCATAACATGTTGTTGCCACCTCTTACACCCTCTTTCCTTTATCAGATTATACATCATCCAAATGATAAATTCTCTTTGCATTTTGATACAGCAATAACTCTTTATCCTTTGATGATATATTTAGCTGCCTTACAAATTCTGCTCCTTCTGTCAGCCACTCCTTTCTTACCGGATATGATGTCCCAAAAATAATATGATCAGCACCTAATACAGAGACTGCACATTCAAGTTGTTCCTTTCCCCACGGCTGCGCATGTGACATTTCAAAATAAATATGCTTTTGAAACTGCTCTTTGATAGTATCACTTTCTTGAAAGCGGCTTACTGTTTCTCCCGCGGATTTCTTTGGAAACATCATATTTGCCACTGAGAAAAAACCGCCGCCCAGCATAGAATGGACAAATGTAAGATTGGGATACTTGTCAAAAAAACCACTGAAGATTTCTCTGCCTATGGCTGTCGACTGATCCACACAGCGTCCATAGGAACGCCGAAGATTGTTATACTCATACAAACTGCCGTAATCAACCGGCATAGGGGTATGATGAATATAAACAGTCGTTACTTTTTCATTCAATTTTTCAAAAAACTCTTGAAAAATATTAGAATCCAAATAATTTTCTCCGTAATGTGCACATAGCTGAAAATCCTTTATTCCCAACTCCCTGCAACGGTCTATTTCTTCAAAACATGCCTTCGAGGCAAATGGCGGCACAACAGCAAGTGCTATTAATCTTCCCTTACTTCTTTTTGCATACTCCATCATCCCATCATTAAATTTTTTACAAGTATCCAATGACAACCACTCATGGCATCCCGGTATTTTTAAAATAGCTTTCTCTACACCGGCTTCATCCATGTCCGCAATCTGCGTTTCTAACATATATTCACCTTGTGCATAATTCAAATTTTGGTAACCGGGAGGCTTTTCAAGCGTAATCTGCTTGGTATTTATATGTTCGTCTTCTGTCAGATAACCATTTATTCCGTATTCCTTTGGAATTTCAGAAAGAAATTTTTCTGTTTCTCCTTCTTCAAATATAGCTTCTGGCAACCAATACATATTTGCATCAATAACCATTTATTTTACCTCCTATATGTACATTCTAATAGATAAGGCAGCTGCAAACAATTCGATTTTCAAGGAGATTTATTCCCAAACAGAATAAATTACAGGAAATCCGTAGGAATTTCCTGTCATATAAAAAAAGTCTGTAAACCTCATTTAAAAGAGATTTACAGACTTCATAGCATTATTTAATTTCTTTTGTCAATGCCCATTTGCAAATGCCACCAGTACCGCCAGCACCATAACCGGGATTCCCGCAATTGAACTGCACACAGTTACCACCGTGCGTATCTTGGCACTGTCCGGTATAACCGCACTTATACACTTGTATAATAAAACTCCGATTATCCCGCCAAAGCCGTTTAATAGGATATCATCAATATCCATAGCTCCAAGTCCAAAGATGTACTGTGTAACTTCAATTGCCACGCTTGCTAAAATCACGATAAGTATACTGTACCCTATCTGTTTCTTCTTTTTAAACAACTGTAAATAAACTCCAAGCGGTATAAAAAGTGCGATATTTCCCACCACATTGTGAAACGCTAAAGTCTGAGACACATTGGCATCTCCTGTAAGATACTCTTTTATTGTGGCAAAAGGATATAGATTTACTCCCCTCTCTATCCTTCTGCCTGTATCAAACAGTTCCGTGACGGATACATATTTAAAAAGTGTCAAACACAACAGTAAATAGATATAGAAGAGAAAAATTCCATATAAAAAGACTGCTTGGATTTTTCCGCTGTTTTGCTTCATTATATACCTCCCTCATTTTTCTTAAAGTACTTATTTCAATCGCTCCCAAATATCCTCCGGCAGCTTATCTGATAAAATATAAGCGCTTACATAATTTTTCCCCACATACTTGTACTGAATGTATACCTCTGTATTATAATCAATCTCGGTATTATACTTGATGCCTCCGCTTAAGCGGTCTAAAATCAGGGCTCCTGCAATTTTCTCAATATCTTCCCTGTCCGTGAATTCATACGTCTTTACCGCTTCCGTATCAGCCGTACCTTCTTTCACATCCGTATATTCCATCTCTGATGCCGCCGGATATTTTGTGATTGTAATTGAGTCAATATTATCCGGATTGAGAACAGAGTCAAGATTTGCCCCAAGCTGATTCATATAGGCTATCGTTTTTGTAAAAGATGGATATATGAGGTACTCTTGGGTTATATATCTGCCCTCATCCCCCAGAGATACCGTAAGCTGGCTGACAGGTATGTCCTCAAGCAATTCCGTAATGGTCAGCCCCTTCAGCTCTTCCCTGAACGTATCCATAAGCTCTGTCATTTGTTCGCTCGTCGCTTTTATCAGATCATCCGTACCCTCCACGGAATTAAAATAACGAACCTCATGAATAAGGCTATTGTCAAGCGTTAAAATCTGATACGTACCAGTTTTGTAGTTTTCATCCGTATAGATTGCTTCCATATAGCTTAGTGCTTCTTCTAAGTTAACCGTATATCTCCTGTACTTTTCCCCGCCATTTTTCAGGTTATATCTCACCGTAAAACTGATATTCTGCCTCGTATCATTTACCTGTGAGTATGACTCCATCCCAGCGATTGATTCTTTCACATTATTCTCAACCGCATACTGCATAAATGCATAAGCTTTTTCTATATCTGTTATTTTCACATGGTCCAACATATATTTCGTATCACTAACGTAAGCATAGCTCTCATCTTCATCGTAATATTCCCCCGCAAAGTCATAATAACTGATATATGGCTCCAGTCCGCTAAAGGATACTCCAACAGACTCAATGCTGCTCTCTTTCGGAATATAATTGTCATAGTGAAGCAAATCAGCTTTGACTATACCGGTAATTGCAAGCGCGATGCCAAGGCAAATCAGCATCTGTATCTTATGGGAGATGATGCTTCTGAAATCAATATTATAAATGATTTCTATAATTCCGTGTGCCAGGAAGCCTATCACCAAAATTCCAAATACCCGCCATGCAAACGAGCCTGTTGCCGACATGCTCATAAAGAAAATACCGCCAATTATCGCTGTTGGTATTACAATTAAAAATTTGATAACCGTCTGCGTCTTAAAAAATGCCATTGATTTTCCGGCTGCCTCTGAAGGACGAATTTTATATAATGCAATTCCGATTGCAACCGTAACAACTATCGCTGCCAATACTCCTATAAAAAATACAATAAATGACTTTTCTTCAACCAATTCATACAGATGAACATAGGCAAATACCGGTGAGAGAAATTTCATAGCAGCATACTCTTTATCCGAAGCATAATAAGTATAAAACGAGGTCGTAAACAGAGTATTTTTGATTGCCACGATGATTGGTCCATAAGACATAAATATGGCTGTTCCCATAAGTCCGACAATCAAATTTCCGGTCAGCATAACTGCAATGACGGTGATGCTGTACACAAACAAGAAGCCTGTTAAATGCACAATAAAGGCTGTTGCTGCTGTCTTTAATACCAACCCTGACAAATATCCCTTTGCTGCTCCGATGATGAGATACAAAATCATATTAATCGCAAAAGGTACTAAATATATAATAATGCCGTTTATATAAGACACTGCAAAAAGCTTTTCTCGCTTAATCGGCACACTGTGATAAAAGTCTACCTTGTTTCTTCCATATAAGTAAAAGAAACCACTGATTGCACAGATAATTGCACCTGTCACTGTAACCACTATTAAAAACTCACCGCTGTACTGGCTTATTATCTTTGCAAAATCAACATCGGTTGCCTTTACTCCATAAAACGCCTTTTCCCAGCGTTCCAGCCTCATCAACGTCTGGATTGGAAAAACGAACAAAAATACCAGCATGGAAAGTGAAATCGTCCAGATTCTCCGCTTCATATCCTCCCATAGCAAATTAAAATATAAGCTTCTTGATGTCATAGCCAACAACCTCCGTTTCGCTGATAAATATCTCTTCTAATGAAAGAGGAAGCACCTCACAGAATACCGGGTTTAATTCCTTGACCGCATCCACAATTTCCAGCTGAGTTCCTCTTGCCGTAATCGTAATCAGAGAGCCCCTCTTCTCCGTCTTTAATACATCGATTTTACCGTACAGGGCTTCTTCGTCCTTTTCATTGTTTAAAACACACTGTACCTTGTGAATGTTAAACTTCATTTCTTCCAAGTCCTTCGACAGAAGAATACCGCCTTTGTGAAGAAGTCCCACATGGTCGCATATGTCTTCAAGCTCTCGTAAATTATGAGAAGCGATAACCGGAGTCAGGTTTCTCTCCTCCATCTCATTCGCAAAAATACTTTTTACCGCCTGACGAACAACCGGGTCCAAGCCATCAAATGTCTCATCGCAGAACAAATACTCTGTGTTGGCACATATGCCACATATAATGGACACCTGTTTTTTCATTCCCTTGGAAAAGGTATTGATTTTCCGGTTTAAATCCAAATCGAACTTTTTCATCAGCTCGTCAAATCGTTCCATGTCAAACTTTTTATAAAAGGTCTTATAATACTTCTTCATATCATTGCCTGTCGCATTGGCAAAGAAATACTGGTCATCGGATATATAAAATATTTTGGATTTTGCCTCCTCATTTTCATATACCGGCAAGCCGTCAATTGTGATCTCCCCATCATCCGGCTTCAGCACACCGCAAGCCATCCTAAGAAAAGTGCTTTTCCCGGCTCCGTTCGTGCCGATCAGCCCAAACACCGTTCCCTCTTTAATCGTCGCCGTAATGCTGTCTACCGCTTTGATATTCTGAAAATTCTTTGATACATTTACAGCCTCTATCATAATCCTACCTCCTCAAACACATAATTCAGATTTTCCATAAACTCCTCTCTTGTAATTCCAAGCGATTTAACAAGAGTTACAAGACTTCTCGACTGCTCGATAATCGTCTCCTTCTTTCGCTTTGCAATTTCTGCATCGCCCGCGACATAATTTCCCTTTCCCTTAACGGAATATATATAGCCTGCCCGCTCAAGCTCCATATATGCCTTTTGAATTGTATTCGGATTAATCGACAAATCAATTGCCAAACTCCTCACGGACGGCAGCTTGCTTCCGCCTTCCAGAACTCCGCGTATAATTAAATTCTCAAACCTCTCTATGACCTGCTCATAGATGGGTCTTTTGTCCTTATAATCAATTACTATCATACATGACTCCTTTCTGACCATCCGCTCACCGTACTCACTGTACTATTAGTCTTAATACACACAGTATATAAGAATTGCCTCCCTGTGTCAAGGAGGCAATTCTTACTACTTTCTTAAGTTTTATGCTTCACGCTTATTTTCTTTCTTATCCCGAAGCTTTCTGCCGGCTACAATACCGCCCACAATAACGCCTATGAGAATCAAACCTTCCACGCCTGTTATTAGAAAAGCTCTAATAAAATCCATCTATCCGCCTCCTAATCTGCTTTTATTTGATGATAGCCCTTCTTTCCCTTTTTGATTAAAAGAGCGCCATCACTGTCTAAATCATCCAATGTAAACTTTCTGTCAAACTCTGTAATCTTAATGTCATTCACCGTAACTCCACCCTGCTGTATCAAACGTCTTGCTTCTGAACGGGTCGGTGCAAGCTTGGTATCCACCATCAAGGTAATTAAATCAATACCTTCGCTCAACTGCTCTTTTTTATAAACGGTAGTCGGAATATCCGCACTCTTCGCACCGTTAGCAAACAATGCTTTCGATGCCTCCTGCGCTTTTATTGCTTCCTCCTCGCCGTGTACAATCTTTGTAATCTCAAATGCAAGTACTTCCTTTGCATGATTGATTTCAGCATCCTGTAAGGCTCCGAGTCTACGAACCTCATCCATCGGTAAAAAGGTGAGAAGTCCCAGACACTCTTCAACCTTCACATCCTCAATATTTCTCCAATACTGGTAAAACTCATAAGGGGAAGTCTTTTCAGGGTCCAGCCATACAGCTCCCTTCATCGTCTTACCCATTTTAATTCCTTCGCTTGTCGTCAAAAGCTTAAAAGTCAAGCCGTAAGCAGGCTTTTGTTCTTTTCTTCTGATTAATTCCACTCCGCCGATGATATTCGACCACTGGTCATTGCCGCCAAGCTCAAGCTTACAGTCATACAGCTTGTTCAGCTTCCAGAAATCATAGGACTGCATCAACATATAGTTAAATTCAAAGAACGTAAGTCCCTTTTCCATTCTCTGCTTGTAGCAGTCTGCGGTAAGCATCTTATTTACGGAAAAATGAACGCCGATTTCTCTTAAAAATTCTACATAATTCAAATCCAAAAGCCAATCCGCATTGTTTGCCACGATAGCATTGTCATCGTCAAAGCTGATAAATTTGGAAAGCTGCTCATGAAAACGCTTTGCATTGTAATCAATCGTCTCTCTCGTCATCATGGAGCGCATGTCCGATTTACCGGAAGGATCGCCAATCATCGTCGTTCCTCCCCCAAGCAGTGCTATCGGTCTGTGACCTGCACGCTGCATGTGCATCATCGCCATCACCGTAAGAAAATGACCTGCGGTCAAACTGTCTGCGGTTGCATCAAAGCCTATATAAAAGGTAACCTTCTCCTTACCTAATAATTCTCTTATCTCTGCCTCATGGGTTGTCTGTTCAATGAATCCTCTTTCAAGCAGAATGTCATATACATTTGTTGACATTGTTACTCCTCCTTAACGTTATTACCTATAATCGTAACACATGCCATTTTTGTTTTCAATACTATTCTGTAAAATAAATCTCCACAAGCTCATAGGTTCTTGCCTTTGTACTCTCCGTCATCGACGACATATACTCCAGTCCCTCCATCGTTCCGCCTGCATATTTACTGGCAGCCTGTGCCGCCGTTTCGTCACGCTGGGTAATCCATTCCCGCTCTGCATCCCGTATCGGAATAAATTCCTCCTCCGGAAGCTTCTTTTTAATCATCTGGTATATCGTATTCAGCTCGTCATCCCACTTTGTGTATTCCTGATTCTTGAGTTCCTTCATATCCAAAGTTGTGGTGATATCTGACTTATTCCAAAGCTCGTCATAATATGTCTCAATGCTGTTGAGTCTCTCAATATATTGTTCCTTTTCCGTCTTTTCCTCTGTCGCTGCACTCTTTCCCTGTGCAAGTATCACATTCGAAGCAGCATTGCCGCTTGCCGCATCTGCCGTCTCTGTCTGTGCATCGGCTGCCTGCTCCGCACTTATGCTATAGCTTTCTGTCGCTTCCGAAACGTCCTCCGAAGCTTCTTTTTCTTCACTTTCCGCTATTTTCTTAGTTGCTGCATCTGTTGTGTTTGTTTCGATTTTCTCGTTTATTTCATTTACTTCATTATCGGCACTGTCTCTATCCGCTGTCTCTTCTGCATTTTTTGAAAGCATACTGCTATCTGAGCTGTTTTTCCTGGTTTTGTAATCTCCGTTTACCAGACCAAATAGCCCGACGCCAATGATAAACAATATTGAAACAATAAAAATCGCTTTCATACTTTTTTTCATACACACTATCTCTTTCATTCTTAATATGTAACTGTGTTCGCCAAACAGTCACCTTAATATCTCTATGTTCCTAACATATCACAAAAACCCTGATAAATAAATACTTCGTCAATAATAGTAAGAATGTTAAGCTTTTTTTAAGAAAAGGGCGCACATCATAATTACCAAGGAAATTAAAAAGAATTTCCTTGGTAATTATGAAACAACATCATCCATCAAATCCGTTCCGTCTGCCGCAGAAGTGGCAAGGAAATCGCAGCGCTCATTCATCTCATGCCCTGCATGTCCTTTGACCCAGATAAAGGTTACATTGTGCGGCTCCTTTGCCTTTAACAGGCGCTGCCACAAATCAATGTTTTTCACAGGCTCATTTTTCCCTCTTTTCCAGCCCTTTTTTATCCAGCCGTCAATCCATTTCTGGTTAAAGGCATCGGTCACATATTTGGAATCGGAATACAAGTCCACCTCGCACGGCTTGTTTAAAGCCTCTAGCCCTCTTATAACTGCCATAAGCTCCATGCGGTTGTTCGTTGTCTTTTTATATCCGCCCGAAATTTCTCTTGTGTGTACGACTCCCTTGGAATCCTCATAGGTTAAAATAGTGCCAAAACCGCCCGGACCGTCCGGATTTCCCCTTGCCGCTCCGTCCGTATAAATACTTACTTTCATAACAACCTCTCCCATTTGTTATTTTTCATAAACTGTGCCGCAGACTGCTCTGCCTTCTCAATGATTTCCGGCTCATAGCCAATGATACTAAGCAGCTTGATGGCATTTCTGCTCGTCGCCCTGCCGCTTTTTATTTCATAAGAAAATAAAACATCATTGTCCTTTACTTCTTCCTCGAAGTGATAATTGCTAAAGACATCCTCCAGAATATGTGTCAGCTCGATATCGTGCGTCGCCGCAAAACACATGACATTTTCCTGATTGAGACTGCTTAAAATCTGAGTCGAAGCGGCAATTCTTTCGATTGTATTCGTCCCTCGAAGCACCTCATCGATAAAGCATAAAATCGGTGTCTCATCCTTCGCAGCATCCAATATTCTTTTTAGCGACTTGATTTCCACAATATAGTAGCTCTCATTGCCCATGAGATTGTCCGCAAGTGCCATGGAAGAATAGGTCCGGTAAAAGCTTGCATGGTAACTCTTTGCCAGCACCATATAAATCGTCTGCGCCAAAATCGCATTGATAGCGACAGTCTTTAAAAACGTCGATTTTCCCGACGCATTGGAGCCGGTTATAAGAACGCTTTGTCTCTCCGAAATACTGTTTACAACCGGGTTAGAAATCATCGGATGATAAATATCCTTGGTTTCCATAACCGCAGAGCCTTCTTTTGCAAACTCCGGTATGGAATAGTAGTCCGCCACGCTGCGATAGGACGCAACCGCAATACACGCCTCCATGCTTCCCATAATCTCAATCAGTTCGTCAATATATTCGATGTTGTTCTTCACCTCGGCAAGAACATAATTGAATTTTATTAAATCGATGTGAAAAAATATTTTAACATAATCAAGCAATACCTCTTCGATAGAGCCGGTAGAATTCTTACCGCTTTTCACCCACTTGGCATGCTTTTTAAACGACTTAAAATTTCCCTTTGCCTCCTGAACCCGTTTTGCATACTCCCCAAACTCCTTTGGAATAGCTTTCACAAATATATCGGCTCCCTTCAGCAGTCTGCTGATATAAGCGATGGATACAAAATACGGTTCAACGTCACCTTTTTTCTTATAATACTGGCTGATATTCAGAATCAAAACAGCAACAAAAATCAGCACTCCATAAGTAGGAATGGTAATTGCCGCCGCAATCGAGGCAACACCCAGAAAAAGCATCGCGTATTCTTTTATATTGCTCTTCACATCCAAATCTGCCAAATTGTAAATATAGTCGCTTAAGGAATAATTGCCGGTTCTTCCGATTTCTCCGTAAATGCACTGCAAATTGATTCTTGCCTCCTCATTTTGCTCAAAGAAGTCAATAATCCTTTTCCTCTCCTCAAGCTCCTCCTTGTTAAACCGCGGTGTTCTGAGCATATAGTATAGGTACTGCTCTCCGATTGAGGAGTTTGTATTATTCAATCTCTTAAAGATGGAGTTCATATCCAAATCGTTCCAAGTGATATCATCAATGTAAAATTCCTCCCCATGCTTAATCAGAAAATATCTCTTGATACCCTCAAGCTGCTCCTGGGTGTAATTTCTTGTCGGCACCGCTCCCCACTGCCTCTTTACCATCTTTATAAATTCGTTTCGATTTCTCACCTGGTTATATTTAAAATAAATATATATAATCACGAAAATTACAACAATTCCAATAATATAGTTTAAATCTGTATTTCCCACTCTTGTCCTTCCCCTCTTACGCTGTATAGCTTTTTCTCGTATCCGTTTTCCTTCGAAAGCTTCTCAAGCCTGTCTATAATCGTGTAGTCCTCCCAAAAGTGCATCGGAAAAACAACCTTTGTATCTGTCTGCTTCATAAAATAGTCAAAGCCCCACCAAAAACAATCCTCCTGCCTTGTATCTGCCGGCAAAAAGGAAACATCAAACGCTCTTCCCTCTATCATGTCTATCTGCTTTTTAAACGCTTTTTCCATCTTCTCATTGTAGTCCGCTGATTCACCGCTCCAATGCCACCAGTTTAAGTCACCTGCATGGTAAATAGACCGTTCCTCTGCGCTCACCAAAAATGCCACGCCTTGATCCGTGGATTTTAATGTCTCAATTTTTATCCCGTTTACATCGTAGGATTTATTTGGTGCAACTGTGACAATCTGCTCTTTCACACTTGGGGAAATACCGTTTTTCTCCAAATAATTGTCACTAAGCTTGATATCCGAGGACAAAACATAGGTCACCTTCGGATATTTTGCAAACACCTCAAAGATAGCTAAATTAAAATGGTCATGGTGCATGTGGCTGGAAAAGACGTACAGCTCCTTCTCCCTGTCAAATTCAGGCACCTCACCCTTAAAATAATCAAACAACAGTATTGTATGATCAAGCTCCACCGCAAAACAACTGTGATATATATAAGTTACTTTCATTTTCGTCCTCCAATCTGCTTCCTATACAACGGATTACCGCAAATGTTCCATTTCTATAAAAACCGCTCTCTCCATAGGAGACTTGTTCGGCGAATGAATGGCCAGCATTTGTTTTCCTTCAAAGGTTTTAAAGAGCATACCATGTCCGCCGTCCTTCGTGAAAAAAGGCTCTTTCTCATGCTTCCACTTACCGTCAACTCTGCCGTTTTCAGAATAGGCGATTCCCATCGCATAGTTATCATTATAAAAGCTTGACCACATCATTTTCAAGCTGCCTTCTTCCCAAAACAAAAACGGTCCGTCTGTCACATAACGGATTGGCGGCTCTTCGATGCCGTCTGTCACATTCTGCGCCCAGCCGGAGGAGGAAGCTGAAAACAACAAAATCGGCTCACCCGCAGCTTTTTTCAAGTCGCTTGTGAGCTTCATCGCATAGATTTTCCCATCCTTTGCCTCGGTCCACTCGTGAGAAAAAACAATCCACGGTGTTCCGTCCTCCACATAGAGTGTCCCGTCCAGACATTCCATATCAGTAGGTGTAATCGGTCCTTTTGTATAAGGCAAAAATGGTCCTGTCGGAGAATCTGCCTTTAATATTTGTGTTCCTCTATAACAATTTTCTGCCTTGAATGAGGCAAACATATAATAGGCTCCCTTATATTCATGCACCTCCGGTGCCCAAAACTGTCTGTCTGCCCAAAAATCTTTCTCAGGCTTAAATGCCTGAAACGGTCCTTCCCAATTAATCAAATCAATACTTTTATAGGTTAGAAAGCCTTCTGCCTTTCCTTTCCATACATTTTCATCGGTTGTCCCGTACAAATAATATGCCCCTTCTGCCGCAACAGGCAGGACAAACGGGTCGCGGATACGAATTTCACTCAGCTTCATATGTTTCTCCTAAACTAGTTTTTTCCTTTTACCGCCAATGTAATAACCAAGAAAACAACACCTGTCAGGACAATCGTTCCTCCCGGCTTTAAGCCCATATAGAAGGACAGCGTAAGCCCTATCAGTGTAAATATTACTGCAAATGCCACCGAATAGAGAAGCGTCTGCTTATAGCTCTTTCCGTACTGCATCGCGCAGGCTGTAGGAATTACCATAAGAGACGAAACAATCAGAGCACCAACCGTTCTTGATGCAACCGATATCGTCAGGGCAGTCAGCACGGTAAATACGATATTAATCATTTTCACAGGTATCCCTGCCATCTTGGCGCTATTTTCGTCAAAAGCCATGTACATCAGCTCTTTATATAATAACACAAAAGTAATCATAACGATAACACTAATTGCAATAACAAGCATTAATTCAAAATTGGTGATGGCAACAATGCTTCCGAATAAAAAGCTGTTAAAATTAGCCGTATTGCTGACAAAACCGGACAAAACGCCCGCAAGTCCCACACCTGCTGACATGATGATGGCAATCGCCATCTCGGAATATCGCTTGAAGCGTTTCCTTATCAATTCAATTCCGAATGCCGCAACAATACACGCCGCCGTCGCACCGAGCACCGGATTAATCCCGATAATCAGTCCAAGTGCAACGCCGGCAAGTGACATGTGGCTAAGCGCATCCCCTGTCATGGAAAGTCTCCTAAGTACTACAATCAATCCGATACACGGTATGATAATGGCAAGCAGTATTCCGACAACAAACGCTCTTCTCATAAAATCATATTGAAACAGCATACTACTTCCTCCTGCTCACCATTTTGTTATTAATCCGGTATATTTTATTCATAGAATCTTCGATATTTTCTATATTATGTGTAACCATAACGATGGTCAGATTGTTTTCCCGGTTCAGCTTATTTAAAAGCTCATAGAGCATCTGCTCGTTTTCTGCATCAATGCTCGCCGTAGGCTCGTCCAGAATAAGAATTTCCGGAGATGCGACAAGCGCCTTTGCAATCATAACCCTCTGCTGCTGACCGCCTGAGAGCTTTCCAATCTGCTTATCCGCCTTATCAAGCATTCCGACAGTTTGAAGCACCTGCTCAACCTTTTCTTGCTGCGCCTTTTTCGGTCGTTTAAACAGACCGATTTCCTGAAAGAGATTCAACATCACAATCTCTCTCACCGTTGCCGGAAAATCAGCCTTTTGGGCAAATCCCATCTGGGATACATAACCTATTTTGCCATAATCGCATACAATATTTCCCTTATTCGGAGACAAAAGTCCGAGTATCAACTTCATCAAAGTACTCTTTCCTGTTCCGTTTGCTCCTATAATGCCCGCAAAATCGCCTTTTTCAATCGTAAGGTTCACATCCTCCAGCACAATGCCGTCCTCATAGCCAAAGGTCATATTTTCAATCTGAATTGCTCTCATTCTATCACCTATCTTATTTTAATGCGTTTTCCAACGCCTCCATGTTCGCTTCCATAATGGAGAAATAATCCTCTCCTGCCTTCGCCTGTTCCTCTGTCAGTCCTTCAACCGGATTCAGAACAGCCGTCTTGGCTCCGACTTCATCTGCAATCACCTTTGCCACCTTGTCGCTCACAAGCTCCTCAAAAAATATAGTCGTAACTTTATTTTCCTTTGCAAATTCAACAATCTCTGCTAGTCTGTTTGCATCCGGCTCCGCATCTGCCTCCAAATCCCCAATCGAGGTCTGAGTCAGCCCGTATGCCTTACAAAGATAGGAGAAGGCTTCATGGGACACAATAATATCTTTATTTTCCAACGCTCCGATACGTTCGGTAAGCTCTGCGTCAAGCTCATCAAACTTCGCTGCATATGTCTCATAATTTTCTTCATAATACGCCGCATTTTCCGGGTCCAATTCAGCAAGTGCATTCTTAATATTCTCCATCTCAAGCTTTGCATTTTCAGCATCCAGCCATACATGAGGATCACTATGCTCCTCCTCGCCTTCTTCGCTGATTAGTTCAACACCCTTTGATGCCTCCACCAGTACAATATCATTTTCCAGAGAGCCTGAAATCTGCTCCACCCAATGCTCCATACCTGCTCCATTGTATACCAACATGTCCGCTTTTTCAAGTGCAACCATATCCGTCGTGGAAGGCTCCCAGTCGTGTGGCTCGCTGCCGTCTGACACAAGATTGATTATCTCTGCCTTATCTCCCGCTATTTTACTTGTAAAATCGTACATCGTATAGAAGCTTGTGTATACCGTAAGCTTGCCGTCTTCCTTTGCCTCCTGCGTCCCACAGCCGCCCAAAACCGCCGCTGTAATCATCATTGCTGCTATCATATATCTTTTTTTCATTTTTATTATCCTCATCATTCTTTATTTTTGTTTATGCTAAATGCAAATGCAAATCATTCGCATTTAATATACTGCAATTTTTTATTAATGTCAAGCAATATATGAGATGCACATAGTATTTTCGAGATTGGTGCTGAACCGTTATTGTATTTTTTATATTGACTTTTCAGAGAGAGTAGCCTATGATTTAGTTGGAAATAACATATGAGGAGCGATGTAATGAATAATTCAATTTTAAAATCTACGGATTTAAAACAGACAAAAAAACGAAATCTTATTATTTCTATATTGGAAGAAGCAACCGCTCCGCTAACCGCCGAAGAAATAATGGAGCTTTCCTCCAAAGAAATCAAAATGAGCTTTTCAACTGTTTACCGGGCGCTCAACGCGCTTGCCGAGAGAAATATTGTGACAAAAACCGTTCATCAGGACGGTAAGCTTTATTATAAAATCCAGACCCACTCTCACCAGCATATTTTAAAATGTATCAAGTGCAGCGAGTGTATCTCCATCGATGCCTGTCCGCTTGAGAGTCTGGAAGCAAATCTTTGCGCTGAGACTGACTATAAAATTACCGGACATAATCTTGAATTTTTCGGTGTGTGCCCGAAATGTCAAGAAAAAAAGCTGTAATACCATGATGGCGCGAACAGGCAGCCAAGTCCCCACTGAATAAGGACTTGGCTGCCTATTTTAATATCATAAAAACTTATGTTCTTTCTTAACTGTTTCTCTTATGTAACTTAAACTTAATATCCGTTAAAAATCTGTGTTATCGGCGAATCCTCCGACAAAATCAATGTTTTATTGTCTCCTGTCAGGGAAGCCTTTGCGGCGTCAAGACTTCTTACAAAGGAATAAAAATCGGTTCTGCTCTCATCCGCATAAGCCTCAGCCAAAATTCTCATGTATTCTGCTTCACCCTCTGACTTTAGTATTTCAGCCTGCTTATTTGCCTCTGACATCAAAATCGCTACTTCTTTATCGGTCGTATTTCTTATTTTCTGTGCTTCCGCCTCTCCTTCTGCGGTATAGGTAGCTGCAATATTTCCTCTCTCTGAGATCATTCTCTCATACACAGCCGCCTTGTTATCACTCGGCAAATCCAAACGCTTTGTCTCAATGGTAATCAGCTCAATACCGTATTGCTCCATCGTCGTGCCGATATTTGCTATTATGGCTTTGGTCAGCTCTCCGTCTCTCTCTGAAATAACCTCTTCCTGATTCCTGCTGCTTATGATATTTTTGGTAGAGTTATAAACAACTGTATCCAGTCTTCCCTCCGCACTTGAAATGGAGGAGTTTAATGTCTGTGCAAACCTCAAAGGATCTGTTATTCTCCACAGTGCAAAACTGTCTGTAATCATTGTCTTTTTATCCTTTGTGATAACGTCTGAAGGGGCCAGATCGTATACCAAAATTTCATTTGGAAGTGTGTCAGCACTCTGTATGAATGGCATTTTAAAGCTTATTCCTGCCTCAGTCTCCACACGGTAGACCTTTCCGAACTGTCTGATTAGCTTATATTCATTTTCTGCTGTAATCACAATGGAGCTTGATGCCACAATAAGGATAAACACTGCCACGACAGCAATTATTATTTTTTTGGTTGTTTTCATCTTTTCTACTCTCCTCTCTTATTCGTTTTCTGTATCGGTCGAGTTACTATCTTGCGTTGTGCCCGCCTGACTTTCGTCCATCGTAACAAAGGAATCGAGCGGAAGCACCTTTTGAACTCCGTTTGAACTATCTATTACAATATCGATATCCGGTAAAATGTCTTCCATCGCTTCATAGAACATTCTCTGCTTTGTAACAGTAGGATTTTTAATGTATTCCTCGTACATCGCGTTAAATCTTGCGACCTGTCCCGAAGCCTCATTGATTCTTTCCTGCTTATAAGCTTCTGCATCCTTAATAATCTTGTCTGCCCCTGCCTGCGCATTCGGAAGCTTTTCATTTCTGTATTTGTTCGCATTGTTCAATGCGGTCTCTTTTCCCTGCTTTGCCGTCTCTACTGCCTTAAACGCTTCCATAATCTCTGTCGTCGGCGGTTCCGAGTCCTGAATCGTTATATTTACAAGCTGAATTCCGATGTCCTGCTCTTCCAGTTTTTTCAATATCATCTCTTTGATGGCAGCCTGAATTTCATTTTTTCCTGTCGTTAGAACACTGTCTACGTCATAGCTTCCGATTACGGTTCGAATACAGCTCTGTGACAGATTTTTTAGTATTGTCGTAGGCTGCTGTGATGCGTAAAGCGCCTTTACCGGATCGGAAATCCTGTATTCCACGAAAAAGTCCACATTGATAAAGTTGTAGTCACTTGTTATCATAACTGCTTCCTCATCGACCGTGTCATTCGTCTGTGAATTGTAGCCAATTGTAAAGCCTTGAATGGTCGTATCCACCTTTCTCACCTGCTGCAGTATCGGCAGCTTAAAGTGTAAACCGGAGTTTGTGACCGCCTTTGCTTTTCCAAAGGTAATCAGCACTGCCTGCTCCTGCTCCTTAATCTGATAGGTGGAACCAAAAATAATGATAAGTGCCAAAATGGCAGTTACAACACCGATTATTATTCTCTTGGCTATTTTCATGCCGTCTCCGTTAAAGCTTTTCTTTGGTCTTGGTTGATTGTACTGTTGATAATCCATAATCCCTCTTCCTTTCTTCTTTTGGTGTGCGTCGCTTTTCGCAGCATAGGAACCTTTTAAAGGCTTCCTATGATACAAAAAAGACTTTCATTACAATATAAGCTATTGTAATAAAAGTCTTGTTATTTACTCATACGACGCGGGTTAATCTTATTAACCGTTCTGACGCCTTCGTATAACATCAAAATCTGATGCCAACTACTCCCTTTTACTCTTTATCAAACAAATGAATGAACGTTCTTCTTCTTTTGTTGAAATAAGAATACCATATTGTTAATTACCTGTCAATATATTCTTTGGATTTATTGCTACTTTACCTTACTATAAGAGCTGTAAATCTTTACTCCGTTTACCGTTTTGTAGGATCTGACCTTGAAATAATAAGTCTTTTTGCTCTTTAAGTCGGTCTTTGTATAAGAAACGGTCTTTGCTTTGCTGACTGTCTTTATCTTTTCATAGCCCTTGCTCTTGTTGGCAGACATGTATATCTCATAGCCAGAAGCACCGCTTACCTTTTTCCATGTCAATTTCGCTTTTTTCTTAGTCGTCTGCACTGAAAGGGTTGTTTGCTTCGGTGCTGTAGCAGTTGTTAAAACAGCAGAATAATCTCCATAAGTTGTACCGCTGTTCAAGCTGAAATAATAGCGGATTTTGTATTGGTATGAGGTTGCCGCACTCAGTTTTTTGTCAGTATAGGAATTCTTGTCTGCTCCTTTTATAGCAGCTATTTTTACATACTTTTTCTTCTTCGTATCATACCGATAGAGTTCGTAGCCGGTCACGCTCTTCTTGGTATTCCATGAAAGTTTTATCTGATTTGTCGTCTGACTTTTTGCTGCCAGCCCGTCTGCTTTTCCTGCCTTGACGGTCACCGTAATGCTGTTTGTCATGCCGTTTTTAGATTTGGCGGTTATGGTGGCAGTGCCAAACCCATAAGCTGTCACCGCTCCGTTTTTGTCCACGGTTGCAACGCTGTCCTTTGAGGAGGTCCATGAGATACTCTTATCCGTTGCATTCTCAGGATATATTTTAGCAGTCAGAGTATGTTTATCACCTAAGTTCAGAGTAAGGGATTTGGTGTCTATCATAATGCTCGTTACAGAAATTGTCTCTTCTGCAACATCACTGACATTGCTCATTACCGTAACACTACAGGTTGCCTTGTTACCATCCACAGTAGCTGCTGTTATTGTTGCTTCTCCAGCCCCGATTACCGTTACTTTTCCGTTTTCATCAACCGTTGCCACAGCAGCATCCGAGGTAGTCCATGTCACGCTCTTATCCTTGGCATTCTCCGGTATAACAGTGGCGCTTAAGGCAGCTGTCTCCCCAACCTTTAAAGTTAGAGAGGTCTGACTTAAGGTAATGCCGGTTGTTATCTCCTCAACATCTGTATTTGTTGTAAATGCCTTGATACGGGCGGTTTCTCCCTCATTGTTCAAATCATACCAAGATGCGGAGGAATGTGACTTAAAAAAGCTCTGCCCTGCCTCTGTGGTGTTGACAAATTGTATCCAATTACCATTTTGGTAAGATACATCTACAAAGAAGCGCACATCTCCGGTACTCTTGGATGGTGTAATAACGACAGAGAAAGTCTTTCCTTTCTTCACTGTCACAGGCTCGTCAAGCGGTATGGTATAATAACCGGTATAGGAAGTGCTGCCGCTTTGAGTCATGGCAAGCTCGCCGCTTGTCGGGTCAGTGCTGTCACTCAAAGAAGTATAGATATCAATCGTATAGTTTACATTTACATCATACAACGCAAAGGATACCGCTTCGATAATCTCTGCATTTCCCTCTGTATTTCCGGAAACGGTAAATACATTCGCTAAGCTGCCGCCCTTCGACACATACTTGGAAGAAATGCCGCTTGCGCCATCGTACTGGTAGTTGTGTTCATAATTGTCAGCCTCCTCAAAGTCAAAGACAAATACCTTGGAAGATGAAGAATTAAAAGCAGAATCTTCATAGGAAATCCAAAAATAACCATCATCGCCCATAGCTGTTCCCCAGCTGTTTCGAACCAGCCATGCTCCGTCTGAAGCCGGCCGCTTTGTCTCATTAAAATTCGTGCTGCTGTAATTATCATCCCAGCCTACAATGACAACGGCGTGATTGGTTTGATAAACACCGTTATAGTAATAAGCATAAGTCTCTGGATTGTAGCAGGCCGTCTTTGCCGTTACGGTAGTCTGGTCAGTATAATAGGAGGCTGCAACTGCACCGTACTCCATAATCATCTTCTTTACGTCCCCTGTATCGGATGCCATGTTAATCCAGTAAGCATTCTGCATATGGTAATCATCGTCATAAGCAAGTGTATCCGGAAGGACTCCGGCAACGGAAGCCGATGCATATGGAGCCTTTTCTTCATCTGTCGCACCTACCCATCCAGCCAAAGCAAACGTGGTAAAGACGTTGTTACCGCCCAAATTAAGATAATTACTTATCAAAGCATTGTTGCTGTCACCCACGGTATTTCCTAATCGGTCTGCGACAGAATGATAAAAAAAGTATGCCAGCTGTAATTCGGATAAATCAACTGAAGTATCTGTGATACCTTTTGCAATCAGAGATGCTTCACCCGCTCCGATCGCGGCAAAACTCCAGCACACTCCCCAGCTCCCCTGATTTCTTACTTCCGGCAAACTGTCCTTGGAGCTATAGGAGGACGGAATTGCAAGTAAATAATTGGCTGCAAAGGAGGTGTTGGCGGAATATCCTTCTTGGAGATCAGGTATAATATAATCTTCTTCTATGTAGCTGGAGATATACTCTTGTGACTCGGCAGACTCTGTGCTTTCCTCTTCGGATTCTGCTGTACTGTTATCCCCACTATCCATTCCATCTTCTTGGGCTTCAGCATCCACTGTTTCCTGCTGTTCTATTATATCTTCAATAGCATTCTCCACGTTGCTGTCATTTGAATATGTACTGGCAAACGCATTCGTATTCAATGACAAGCACACAACTAGTATAAGTGCTATCGCCTTTATCAATCGTTCCTTCCTCATTTATCCTCCTGATGGTAAAATACTAATATTTTAAGTTCAAAGTAATAATTAATCATACCATATTCAAGCATATTATGCGATAAAATTACTGTATTTTTATTACAAACATGGTATAATTGTTGTCATTGAAAATTCTACTAAAACAAACCGGAGAAACCACGTTATGAACCGAACCTTAACCTACACAATCACTCCCCAATATGCCGGATATCTCATCGGAGATTTTTTAAGAGCACACGGCTATTCCAGACATCTCATCATTCATCTTAAGCAGACCGAGAAAGGCATTTTGCAAAACGGGGAATGGGCATATATCAATTCTGCGTTAAACCCAAATGACACCTTAACGATTCAAATTATTGAGGAGGAAACTTCCGAGCACATCATCCCTGTTAAAATGGAGCTTTCCATCGTATATGAAGACGAGGATATTCTTGTGATTAACAAGGCAGCTGACATGCCGGTTCACCCTTCCATCAACAATTATGACAATTCTCTGGCAAACGGATTGGCTTTTTATTTTAAAGAACAAAACCTCCCTTTTGTGTTTCGCTGTATAAACAGACTGGACAGGGATACAACCGGACTTGTACTTCTGGCAAAAAATATGTACAGCGGCTGTGTCTTGTCCGATATGGTGAAAAACAGGGAAATTCACAGGGAATATCTTGCCGTAACAGAAGGTAAATTGGAGGACTCCGGCACCGTTGACGCACCGATCGGAAGAAAAGATGATTCGATTATAGAACGCTGTATTGACTTTGAGAACGGGCAGACTGCCGTTACCCACTACACACGAATCGACTATAAAAACAGCTTTTCACTTGCCTCTATCGTATTGGAAACCGGGCGTACACACCAGATACGGGTGCATATGAAGCACATCGGTCATCCTCTGCCGGGAGACTTTATTTACAATCCTGATTACAGCCGGATAAAACGACAGGCACTCCACTCCCACAAGCTTTCCTTTCTGCATCCGGTCACAAAAAAGGCAATGACATTTTCTGTGCCATTGCCCGAAGATATGAAGCTGCTTCTTTTCTCTACATTGCCTTGATTCTTGGAACCTCATCCACATGCAGATATTTGCTGATACATTTTATGAGCAAATCGTGGTCAGATACATGATCAAGCCCTGAAATAATGACAGAGCCTATGACACCGACCTCCTCAATTCTGATCGGAAATGCACCGCCGCAAGCTGCATAATCCTTGGAATTAAATCCCCAGTCTTCAATGGTCTCTTCATTCTGTGAAAGCAGCATATAGGTGTGAAGGCTGCTCTTTTCTGTCAGCTTGACTGTATTGAATTTGCGCTCTATCCACTTTTCGTTTAACAGATTCGTCCCGTCAAACCCATGCTGAAATATCGTATATCCGCTATTCAATCGAATACTTACCGCGATTGACACATCCAGCTTTCTCGCTGCCGCGACAATAATATTGCCAAGCTCCCATGCGTCATCGTTCGTAAAATGAGAAAATTGAAGAATTTCTTCCTGCATTTCTAAAACCTTAATTGCTTCATCCATCGTTAAATTCATAAATTTTCCTCCTTTAAGCATTCTGTATATAATTTCTATCTTACCCGTTCAGGAAAACCAACCTTCTTTTGAACCTTGCGGAGTGTCTTCGCTGCGTAGTAACCCGCCTTGTCCGCATTGTTCTTGATGATTCCGTCTACATATGCCTTGTCACCAAGCAGTTCCTTCTGTCTTTCCTGAATCGGCTTCAAGCAATCCGCCACCGCTTCGCCTACCGCGAGCTTAAAGTCGCCATAGCCTTTGCCGTCAAATTCTTTTTCTGCTTCCTTTGTTGTCTTATCCGTGATAGCACAATAAATATCAATCAGGTTTTTGATACCCGGCTTGTCATCTGAGTATAAGATTTCACTGCCCGAATCTGTCACCGCTCTCTTGAATTTACGAATAACCGTATCCGTATCGTCTGTCAGGTAAATACTGCCGTTTGGATTTTCATCTGACTTTGACATCTTCTTTGTCGGGTCCTGCAAAGACATAATCTTTCTTCCCACTTTTCCCATATAAATTTCAGGAATTGTAAATACATCTCCGTAAATTCCGTTAAAACGCTCTGCAATATCCCTTGCAAGCTCCAAATGCTGCATCTGGTCAATTCCGACCGGTACAACATCCGCCTGATACAGCAGAATATCTGCCGCCATCAATATCGGATAAGTAAATAAGCCTGCATTGATATTGTCTGCATGCTTTGCTGATTTATCCTTAAATTGTGTCATTCTGTTTAATTCACCCATGTAGGTATAGCAGTTTAAAATCCATGAAAGCTCCGCATGAGCCGGCACATGGGACTGATAATAAATACAGTTTTTGTCCGGGTCAAGACCTGCTGCAATGTAAAGGGTCAGAAGCTCTCTCGCTCTTTTTCTGAGAACTGCCGGCTCCTGTCTCACCGTAATTGAGTGCAAATCTACTACACTATAAAAACATTCATATTCATCGCATATATTTACCCAGTTCTTTAACGCTCCCAAGTAATTCCCAATCGTTAAATTCCCCGTTGCCTGCATTCCGCTAAAAAGTACCTTCTTGTCGTCAATCATTTCAATTAATTCCTCCGTTATTTATTTAAAAAATACACCTCCGTAAAAGGGAAGTGTACCATGGTGCTGCCCAATGTCAGCCTGCTGTAAATTGTACTGCTAAGTACTGCTTTTTCTACGGCTTTCTCTATATTTAGTTTACTATTTTGGGCAATGCTTGTCAATTATATTATTTTTTTAATCCGTTTGCAGACAGGTGTTTCCCTATGATATAATTAGATAGACATTATATCATCCCGAATGGGGATACTAAATAAATTACTGTAAGGAGTGTATCTGCATGGAAAAAATAACAAGCTTTACCATTGACCACATAAAATTAATTCCGGGTGTCTACGTGTCCAGAAAGGACCCTGTGGGAGACAGCCTGATTACAACCTTCGATATCCGTATGACCAAGCCAAACGGCGAGCCGGTTATGAATACGGCTGAAATGCATGCCATTGAGCACTTAGCTGCCACTTTCCTTCGAAATCATAAGGAGTACGGAACTAAAATCATTTATTTCGGACCGATGGGCTGCCGGACAGGTTTTTATCTTCTGCTCGCAGGTGATTATGAATCCAAGGATATTGTTCCTCTTTTGACAGAAATGTTTGAATTCATCCGCGATTACAAAGATGAAATTCCGGGCGCGAGCGCTAAGGACTGCGGCAACTATTTAGATATGAATCTTCCTATGGCAAATTATCTTGCAAACAAGTTTTTGAACGAGGTGCTCTACCAGATTGATGAGACAAGACTTGTTTATCCGGAGTAGGAAAGGATAAATTTTATCTTTTTAAAAGAAATTTTATAGACAGATATTGAAACATCCCCTGTTAATATTAAAGCACTTTTAATACTAGCAGGGGATATTTCAGAAGAGCAAAAATTTTCAACGACAACTCTTACAAACCAGAAATAGGTTATGTATCGCTTTATTCTCCTATCACATTTCGAAGAATTCGTCTATCTACGATAGGCCAGTTGATATTTTTCATAAAGTTATCTATATATTCATCCTTTTTATTCGCATATTGAAGAAAATATGCATGTTCATATACATCCAACACAAGAACCGGTGTAGAAAGCGTAATGTTCCCCATATCATGAGCATCTAAACTGATGTTTCGGAAACAATAGGAACGCCAGTCAAAAGCCAGCACTGCCCAGCCTCTGCTTGCTTTCGCCGTTGCGACAAAATGCTTTTCCCAATCCTCGAAGCTGCCAAAGGATTGAATCAAATAATCCTGCGTGGTTTCGTTTGGCATGTTATAACCATTTCCCATGTTTTGAAAATACAATTCATGAAGAATAACCCCATCCAGGGCATAGGTCTCTCCTCTTTTAATGCCTCTGTATGTACTATACGTGGCATTTGCTTGTTCATAATCTCCACCTGCTCGCAGAAGTGCATCAATTTCATTCATTTTATTGATGTAGCCTTCATAAAGCTGCATGTGTACATTAAACTGCTCTTCATTTACAGCGGTTATCCCGGGCGTATACCGAAAGTCTATTTTCCTAAATTCCATTTCTAATATCCTTATTGCGTATTTATATCATTATACGCAGGACTTCCTATTTATACGATAAAATTACACAAATATTTTCAATCGCTAGCCTGTGTATGCTCATCACTGAATATATCCGCGATACGTATCAAAAGCTGATGGTAACGCATATTCTTCCAGTTGCTTTGCATAGATCCACTCAAGCTCCTCTTCTTTTATTTCCTTCGCTGCTTTCAGCATTTCTCCGACCTGAGATTGCATTTTCTCAGCAGAAATCCCGCTTTGAGGTAAAATTTTAACCCGGTAGCCGTCCATATGCCACTCAATATGAGAAAAAATATGTTTGCCCTTGCCCAGCGGCTCTATTTCAATTTGGAAGGAAAACTTCCTGTTCTCTATGATTTCATTCAAATATTCCTCAAGCTCCAGCGTTGTCTTCTTCCCTTCCAGGCTTGGAAGCTGCCATAGCCCCGCAAGCAGACCTTTTTTCTCCCTCTTTTGAATGGCATAATAGTTTACCAATCTATCTCGCTTACCTGCATATTCGAATAATAAGATTGTTTTCTCTTCTATTTTCCTTGCTTTCTTCGGAGGCTTTACGGGAATTTGCATCTCTGTTCCCGCTTTATAGGCATTGCACAGGTGTATAACAGGACACTGATGGCACAGAGGCTTTCCGTTTGGCAGGCAAACCACAGCTCCCAGTTCCATCAAGGACTGATTAAAATCACCGGGGCGGTCCTTCGGCATAATTTCAAGCAAATCCTTCTCAAGCTGCTTCTTCACGGCAGGCTTTGTGATATCATCAAAGCTTCCTGCAATGCGCTTTAGCACGCGAAGCACATTTCCGTCCACGGAGGGAACCGGTATGTGATAAACGTTTGATGCGATAGCACCTGCGGTATAGCTTCCGATACCGGGCAGCTTTAGAAGCTCCTCATAGCTTGCCGGAAGTTCACCATTGTAGCCCTGCACAATGATTTTTGCCGCCTTTTGCAGATTTCTCACCCGGTTATAGTAGCCTAGGCCCTCCCACAGCTTTAACAGACGCTCCTCATCACACTCCGCAAGCGCCTTAATATCCGGCAGTTCTTCCACGAAACGGTCAAAATAGCCCTTTACCGCCTCCACTCTTGTCTGCTGTAACATAATCTCAGAAATCCATATATAATACGCCTTTGGCTCGGTTCTCCATCTCAAAATTCTGGCATTATAATCAAACCAATGCAGTAAATATTCTATCGTTTCACTGTAATCGTATTGCATAAATAGTTCTTTTTCTCCAATCTAATTTTTCCTATACTGCTCCTTCAAATATGGAAATTCATCATAGGGAATCGTATATTCCTGTATCCCCGCTGCATAAGGAGACACTATGTAAACATTGCTTATGATAACAATACCTTCATCCGATAAGTACCAGGTATTGTCTGTCAAAATATCCTTGATACTGCTCTCGTAATCCTCAAAAAAGCCCACCGTATCCTCGGTTTCCTTCATTTTTTTAAGCAGATAGCTGTTAATAAACTGAGTACCTGCATTGACGTCCGTAAATGCCGTCTCAAGTGTCAAAAGCTCTCCGGTCTGAGTGTCAAAATTCTGTGCGGTCCGTATCGTGTTTGGATGAGCGCCTCCTGCATATTCATATCTCTCTTTTATAACACTTATCACTTTTTCATCGACCCTTGCTATGGAATAAGTATCTCCTATTGCATAGCCGTTCCAATAGCTTAACTGATTTTTATTCAAAAGTGTGAAATTATCGGTTGCATAGGCTATGTATTCCTTTGCCTCTGCTTCCAGCTTCTTTTGATTTTCTTCCAAATATGCATTAATTTTTTCTGCCGCCTGTGAATTGTTCTCAATTGTTACAACCGGAAGATTGCCCGTGATTGTCAAAATCAAATTGTCGTTTTTATCTCTTACTTCCCTCGATTTGTCTCTCATAACGATTTTTATTCCAGATTTATCATATACTACTTTTGCGTTTGTTTCTTCTTCCTTTGCTGCCTCTGTATTTGGTGCTTCTGCATTTTTTTCAACGCTGGTTGTTTTCACCTTTACTGTCTGGATATCCTGACAAGCCCCAAGCATAACACAGCAAGCCACTCCAATCGCTACCGCCGCCTTCTTTTTCATTTTTCCCTCCCAATAAAGCAAGCATACATGTATCACGCTTACTTGCCCAAAAAATTTAAGGCTGAAAGCTACCTTTCAGCCTATCCCCTTTTATGCGTCTCAAATTACACACCTGTATAATCCAAAATAAACAGCTATATTTATTAGTATATGTCAGCGACTTTGTTTTGTAAACTCTTTTTAGTGACTTGAATATTTATCCATTTAGATATTTATTTGCATTGTATTTTATATCCTTTTTGATACATAACGAAATCCCCTATAATTTGTATCACCTGATTTTTCGATTGTACCTTCCTCACTATTTGGCGGTATTCTATAGGAAGCGTCTGCCGTATCATCTCCGCACACTGATTTTCCAATACTCTGAGGAAAGGAAAAAATATTACATGGGTCATATTTTGTTTTGATTTTCATTAATATACTGGCATGGTTCCCATAATATTCTTCCAGATAATCCGGAAGCTTCCCATATGGAAAATTTACATAAGAGCCTGTCGTGATTGCTTCAACGTAAGGGAACCGGCTATCAATCCATTCCCTATTCTCTTGTGCATATCTGTAATCCTCCCAGATTGTTTCCAGCCAAATGATATAATTTGCATGGCGATAAAAAAAGGCGGTATCATTGGTCCCAACTTCCGACACTCTGCCGCCCAACGCATACATTGATATTCCGGCAAATACTGACCCTTGGGGACGCTCTCTAATCAGTCCTGCAAGCTCTGCCCTCTCAACACAGGTAAAATCCCTTAATACAAAGCGGCTTACCGATTGAAATTTCTCGAAGGAAGGATACGCACTTCCGATAATCGTGACAGCCTCAAGGAAAGTCATATACTCAATATTATAATCTGCACCGCTAAGAGCAAGAAAGTCAGCCATGATTTGCTCTGCTTCTTGCGGCTCCCCATAGAATATTCCTCTAACCAGCATTCCGAGCCCGTCATCAATGGAATTATAGATTCTTGAAATCAAGGTAATGCGAGGATCAGCAGTTTTTAACCATTCCTGCCAGATTGACAGAAATTTTTCCTGCTCTCTCGAATCCACATCCAGATAATCTATCTCAATAAGGGTAACATAATTTACTTTCGAAGGAAGAGCAAAAGTCATAGAAACGATTACACCAAAGTTTCCTCCACCTGCACCCTGACATGCCCAGAAAAGGTCGCAATGATTTTCACAGTTCGCTTTTATAACAGCTCCCTCATAATCTACCAGTTCAATCTCCTTCAGGCTGTCGCAGCCCAGTCCAAAATTACGGCAGGAAAGCCCTCATCCGCCGCCAAGTGTATAACCACTGACTCCAACGGTAGGGCAGGTACCTCCCGGAAAAGGGTAACCCTCTGAAGCTGCAAATTCATACACCTGCTTATTGGTTACCCCGCTTTGAACCGTCAGCTGATTTAAGCATGGATCGATATGCATCTGATTCATTCTGCTTATATCAATCACTAAAGTACAATCTCCATTGGAATATCCTTCATAATTGTGTCCTCCGCTGCGTATATGAATTGGCACACAATGCTTTCCGGACCAAATCACTGCATTACATACATCTCTTTTGTCGCTGCAGTATACTATAATTAAGGGAAATAGCTGTACTGCCCTGTTAAATCCCTGTCTTGCTTCACTATATACCGGGTCAAACGGTGTAACAATCTCTCCTGTCAAACCGAATAAAAAGTCATTCATACTCAAATCTCCATCCTACTTTCACATACATAGAATCAGCCCACTCTATGAGTTCTTTCTATTATATGACGGCAGGATGTTATCTGCTCCAAGCTTGATGATCCCGGCACTTATTTAAACTCCAATTTGATATTCCTTCTTAAATTTTTGCTTTTCTTTATACATCTTCTTATCTGCCATTTCAATAATCTGCTCTAAATCAATATCCATTCCTGAGCAGTAATAAAACAAACCGTGGCTTGCCGTAATGTTATAGGCAACCTCTCCCTCTGGCTTTTTCTCGCCAAACTGCTTCCTAAACTCCTCCCAGATGCTTTCTGCCTGCGCTTTGTTCTTATTTTTGAATACAATGATAAACTCATCACCACCCATGCGGAAAAATATATCTTCCTCGTTCAGTTCATTTTTAATTACATCGCAGAAGGCTATAATATAACGGTCTCCTTCACCATGCCCATAAGTATCGTTTATATATTTTAAATTATTAATATCCAGAAAGCAAAGCACAAATTCTGCAAAACCCTCTTGTGCTTGCTCTAACAGCTCTTCTAGCTTTTTAAAACCCATTCTTCTGTTTAAAATTCCGGTTAAGGCATCAGTAGAAGCATAATGAGACAGCTCTTCCTTTGCTCTTCTGATTTCCGTTATATCCATAATACCTGTTAAAATGCACTTCTCACCATGATAATCAATCACTTCATAATTTGCAGTAACCCACATCTGCTTGCCTTTAAAACCATACTCCACAATTCGGTTATAGGTACTGTTGTTTTGCTTTAATTCTTCTATCAGTTCCTGTCTGCTGTCGTTCTTGATATGACCGTGAATACTGTTAAAATCATCCAAGCCCCCTGCGTGGATTCCCAGCAAAGTACACGCCCTTTCACTTGCTTCAATAATCTTTCCGTCTTCCATTCTTGTAATAAACACAGGGTACGGATTTACATAAAAAAGTTTTTTTAAATTTTCTTCATTTTCCTTTAATTCCCTTCGATAAAGAAATTCCATCATTCTGTGGCGATAAAAGATAAAAGCGAGTAAAAAAGCCGCACCTATCAAAACTGTGGAATTTGACTGCTTGATAAAAAGTATTTTTTCATCCTGACATAAAGCACTCATACCCGCAAGAAAAATTACATGATTTACTCCAAATGTAAAAAGCATATAGGACGGTTTTAGGGTAAAGGCTGCAGCTGCAATAAGTGAAAGCATAATATAGGAATACATATTGCCCGTGTATCTTTGACTGTTGATAGACGCAACGGCTCCAAAAAGAATATATAAAAACACGTATGTTTTTAAGACAATACGTATGATACGATCCTTGTTATGGCCTTCTTTACCTGCTATCCACTTATAGAATATTAAGAATAGAACTGATGCAACGATACTTATTATGTGCATTACGACAAGCATTACGCTAAATATCTTATCTGCACCGCTTTGTATAATTGTCCGGTCCATATAGATCCAAAAAATTGACAATAAAAGAATAGCAAAGGATATTATGCGGATTCTGTTTAAAACCAATCGATTGTTGTATTTTTCAAACTCCTTTTGTTCTTCGCCAGAGCTATTTATTAAAAGCTTTAGTCCTTCCTTTATCCATTCCATAAAATTACTCCTTTTTATTATTAACCGCATCTGCTCATGCCCTTGCCAGGCGAATTGCGCAGCAATATACTTTCTTTCTGCGAGGTATGCATAGTTTGCACGAAGAGCCTTTTATCTGCCAAAAAATTCACTAACAAACAATACAAGAACAGCATCCCTGACTTCCAAGAATGCTGTTCAAATATTCTTATATTATATCAAATTATAGGTGTAAAAGCAAGATAATTTTACCCATCAACGCATTATCACTTAACATTTCTAAAGCTAATGTACAAATTTAATAGAGAATAAAAGAAAATAATGGAAACCTTCTAACTCTATTTCTGTGCATCCAGAATAAACAGAGAGGCATCCTGCCCCATAAATATTTTATTTCCATTATAAAAAGTTTTTGATTGCATATCTTTGTAGCCGATTTTAGTCATAATAGCCGTTAACTCTGCTTGATCAAATCCATTATGCACCATATCTGAAATTATTTTTTCATTCTTATCAAAATCAACAATCAGTAAATGTCCGCCTTCATTTAGAAGCTCGTATAATTTTGATAAGATTAATTCAACATCATTAATATGGAGTAAAACCTGAGCCATAAAAATATAGTCAGCATGTAAATCCGAAAGACTATCTCTTTCAAAGTCAAAACATAGTGTCGTTACATTCTGTATATTAGAATTAGAAATTTTTTGCTCGATCTGATTGATCATGTTTTGCGAAGCATCCAGAAAAAGTATAGAATGAAAGTCATTTAACAAGTCCATGCCAACAAGACCGGTTCCACAGCCAAAATCAATGGCATCCTTGTCTTTCGTATCCGTTAAATATTCATGAATGGCATTTGATGATACTTTTGCAATTTGGATTCTTTCAGCCGTATCATATCTATTCGCTATCATTTCAAATTTATCCGTATTTCCCATTATTATCTCTCCAATCTACTTTAATAAATATATCTCTTCTTTTCATATCCGATAATAACTGAATTGAGATTATCATCCAGCGAATTCACTTCATGTGTTTTATGAAAAACTGACATCTGCAATAAAAATAGTTTTTCTAAGAAATTTTCCGGGTTTGCTATTCCTTTTATTTGCCTAACGACTAACTCATCCTCCAAAAAACACTCTGACAGGAGCTTAGCTATTGAATTATAATGCTCTTTTTCAATTTTAATCATACTTCTTACCCCTCCTTACTTTCGCTTAAAGACGCTTATTATTCGGTGACGAAATAATTGAAATATCTCTGGCCTTTCTTCCTTCGGCGACTTCAAAATTGTTTTTTTATAATCTCAAACATTTCTGATAAGAATTGCTCAAGCTCTTGATTATTGAGCATCAGAATTGAATTATTTAAAAAAATCTTATCCTTAGCCGGATCTGAATCTTCACTGTTAAAATAGCTTTGAAAACTCGCAAATTTGTACATAAAAAACTTAACGCATTTTGAGAAGCTAGTTCCAGAGAATTGATTTTTGACATTTCCTCTGTCTTTAAACCAATAGTTCTCTCAAGACTCCCGCGGACTTTTCTCTCTGATACAACAGAAAAAATATTGCTGCCTAACAGAATATTGATATGACGGTAAAGGGTAGTTCTCGGAATATCCGGCATTTTATCACAAAGCTCATTTGCAGTAATATTTTGTTTTGCAGCTACCTCTTGTATAATTCTAACTCTGACAGGATTCAATATGATTCCTATTATGTCTTTCATAATATTCCCTCCCTTAATTCCATTTTTTATTATATTTCCATTTTTGGTATTGGTCAAATAAAAAGATGTAGATACCATTTAGATTGTTGCACGTAACCCTTTTGGTCACTTACAATTTCTTCCTTTGAAATATTGTTATTTTTCTTCATATATTGTAAACTGATTCAAAGCTTTTTTGTGTTACTTATTATCAAATCTTTGACAATTTTTTAATATCTGTGATATTTTACTTTAGAACCGTAGTATATAGTTGAGACCGAAAGGAGGTGTACCACATTAATGGAGGATAGCCAAATCATTGCATTGTTTTTTGAACGTTCAGAGCAGGCTATAGTAGAACTATCGAATAAATATGGAAAAGTATGTCGTAGAGTATCACTAAATATTTTAAAAAATACGCTGGATGCCGAGGAATGTGTAAATGATGCTTATTTAGGTGTATGGAACAATATACCACCTCAAAAACCGGATCCCCTGCTTGCTTATGTCTGCCGTATTGTGCGTAATCTTTCTATTAAGAGATATTATAGCAATACCGCCCTTAAACGTAACAGCCATTACGATATTGCATTTGAAGAATTAGAGGATTGCATCCCTTCCCAAAATAATGTTGATGAAGATTATAATGTGAAAGAACTCGCCAAAATAATTAATGACTTTCTAAGTACATTGGACAAAGATAATCGTGTTATGTTTGTGCGTCGATATTGGTTTTCTGACTCTTTAAACGAACTTGCAAAGACGTTTGGAATTACTGAGCACAACGCTTCTGTCCGTCTCTCTCGTATACGTGGGAAGCTGAAAAAATATTTAATAAAAAGAGGTGTTATATCATGAAAAAAGAAACTCTTTCACAGGCAATCGGTGAAATAGATACAAAATACATCGATGAGGCTTTAACATATACTGAATCTATCAAAAAAATACATTTTTATAAAAAGCCTATAGGTAAGACTATAATTGCCGCAGCGCTCTGTCTTGGCATATTATTAGGATTAAATATTTTTTCTCCTTCTAATAAAACATCTGTATTAGCTTATGCCTATGGAACGGACGAAAAAATAAGCAGTACAGGAACTGTTTTAACAACAGGAAAAGTAAATTCTGACGGTTCTATGACAGGGACGCCTTTAAGTTTCTATATTCAGGGAAAGGATATAAAAGCAATACGTTATTCTGTAAAAAACCAGTGGATCGATTTTGTTGACTGGACCGAAAAAAGAGAGGAATTCGGAGCGGCAAAAAACTTTACCGTACCCTATGGTTCTGATGAAAGCGAATATTATTATTTGGTAGTAAACTGGGAGCCTAATGAACTTTGGGATGCCTTAAGCGCTAAAAATATAGTTCTTGAAGACCTTCCTCAGGAATTACGGGAAGATACTATTGTATTAGAAATTTCATACATCAATGGTAAAGAAGAAACAAGGGCAATCAAAATAAAGTTGCAGGATGATGGTAACTTCGTTGCTTCATTTGAAAATTATTCAATTACAGAACAAGATGACTTTGTAAACCGACCAGACAGTAAACCCATTGATAGGAGTATACCTTATAATCAAGAGAATAATATTGAAGCCGAAATAAAGAATATAACAAAAGATTCTATATCTTATAAAGAATCCTTAACGACAGAGGAATTAGAAGCAGCAAAGACTGCTGCACTAAATTATTACACAAATACAGTATGGACGATTAAAGAAATCAACGTAACTGAGAATACAAATAGTCAATATTCTAATGAAAATATTGAGGCAAACTATGATGTAGGAAATATTATTATTTTTGATGTAACTGCAATTAAAAATAATGAAATCGAAAACAGAATAATTAGCGTAGTAAGGACAGATGAAAATAATTGGTCTGTTATAAATGAAGGTTTTTGATGAATTATGAATTAACACAAAGAAACCAAGTAGTCCGGCTGACAAAATAAGCAGGACCACTTGGCTGTACAACATAACTCAAACATTATTTTATCGAAGTAGTCCCTCAATATCAAGCGCGCCCCAGCCTTGTTTATTTCTCGGCAGTCCAAGATTGACGGCACTCTCCTTAATCCTTATTTTCACATCTCTCGTTCCCATGTCAGGATGTTTTTCAAGGAGAAGAGCGATTGCACCTGTCACAACCGGTGTGGACATTGACGTTCCGCTCTTTATGGAATACGCCTTCCCATCTCTTCCATTCATAGCGTTACATGCGGTGATATTCATGCCCGGTGCCACAATATCCGGCTTGCATACACACGAAAGTGTCGGTCCTCTTCCGGAAAAATTCATCTTCACCCTTCCGAATACATCCTGTACTCCATCGTCAGAGGAGCCCACGGTTATCACTTTTCTGCTAATCCCCGGTGTTGTGATTGTATAGCCTGACGGACCGCTGTTTCCCGCTGCCGCCACTACCACAATACCGTTATCCCACGCTTCTTCCACACTATCTATGATGGCGGACTTTTCCTCCGACCCTGTCCGCGGCAATGTACCAACTGAAATATTCAGCACCCGGATATTATATCTGCTCTTATTGCGCAGTATCCATTCCACACCCTTTGTAATGGAACTTGACTCTCCGTTGCCGCTGTCATCCAATATTTTAATCATAACAATGTTGCTTGCTGGCGCCATTCCGGCATATTTTCCTCGCGACAGCCTTCCGTTTCCCGCACAAATTCCCGCTACGTGAGTGCCGTGTGAATTGTCGTCATAGATGCCAATCCGATCATTTACCAAATCTTTAAAACCGATGATTCTATTATCAAAGTCACTGTGCTGAAACACACCAGTGTCCATTATGGCTATTGTAACACCTTTGCCAGTGATGTTGTTATAGCTTGCATAGTTGTAGTTTACCTTCTTTTTGACATAATACACTTGACTTCTCCATCTGATTAGTTAGTATATATTATGAGGGAGAGGCGGAGTTGGAAACACTTTTAATTTTTAGAGTTACTGACATTATATATAATATCCTCAAAGGATACAGGTGTATAATTTATTCTTTCGACCGAAACACAATAATGTTGCTTGCTGTATGTTTTGAACATAGGTGAATTATGAACATGCCCAAATATATTGGCATAGGGCATATTTTCATTTACATATAGTGGTTTGTGTGACAGTATCCAAAAATCATTTAATATAATTGGGCAATCGTATACTTCCTGAAATCCTGCGCTGCGATAATATTCATTCGAATATATATCGTGATTTCCTTTTACAAGATATTTAATTCCGTTTAATTTTTCTAATATTACACATTCACCTTTATCCGCTCCGAAATCTCCTAAAACATATATAATATCAGAGCTTTTAACTAGATTATTCCATCTAAAAATTAACTCCTTATCCATCTCATCGACATTATTAAAAGGTCTATTCTCATATCTTCTAATATTGTCTTCTGAAAAATGTGTATCTGCAATAAAAAATATACTCATAGTCGTCTCCTAATCACAATTTTCAATAATCTTTGTACCACTATCGGTACCCACAATAATGCGCTTACAGCTATTGATAAATAGCCCTGTTTCTAAGACACCTATTATTCCATTAACTTTATTATAAATATCATTAACGTCCATAGGTTTTCCTATGTGTAAGTCAACTATATAGTTACCATTGTCAGTTATAAAAATATTACCGCCTTTTCTTCTTATTGTTGGACTAAAAGAGTACTCTTTTAGTTTTTCAATAACTTGAGTATGACCATAAGGCAATACTTCAATCGGCAACGGAAATGCTCCAATATTGTCGACTAATTTACTTTCATGCATAATCCATATCACTTCATCTGCGAAATCAGCAACAATCTTTTCTCTAAATAATGCTCCGCCCCCACCTTTAATTGCATTAAAATGTTTATCGATTTCGTCTACACCATCAATACACAAATCGATTCTATTGATTTCATCTATTTGAACCAAAGGGATATACAGCTCTTTTGCTAAACTTTCCGTGCTTTTTGAAGTTGCAACTGCTTTTAAATTCATGCCACTTTGAACCAGTTTTCCAACCTCTTTAATCATATAATACGCTGTAGAACCTGTTCCCAAGCCTAATATCATTCCATCCCTTATGTATTCTGCTGCTTTTTGTCCAGCAATTCTTTTTTGTTCCATAACTTCCCTCATCCCTTATATAATCTTTCTAATTCTTAATTTTTCTATATTCATTATGGAATCATTTTATCACACGAATATATAATTTTCTACCTACACAAACATTATGGGTATACCATATAGTTGTCAACAAAAAAATAGATTAGTCAGACACCGTCTGACCAATCTATTTTTTACTTATACTATTTAAACTCTTCCAAAATATCACTAACACTCACCAGCTCCTGAATCCGCCATGCATTGGATCCGCAAAACAAAAGCCCATTGTCCACATCACCTTTCGCCGCATTGATTAACGCCTGTGTGATGCAATAAGGAATGGTTGCCGGATTACAAGCGGATAGACACTTCCTGCAGACCTCTACCTTAATGGGTCCGCCCTTTAACCGCTCAAGAAAAGCATTGTTTATCGCACGCCCCGGCATTCCAACCGGACTTTTTACGATAACGATGTCCTCCTCCTTGGCGTTTAAATAAGCCTCTTTATATTTCGGGTCGGCATCGCATTCGTGAGTTGCAACAAAGCGGCTTGCAATTTGAACTCCGCTTGCACCAAGACTTACATAATAATCCAAATCCGCTCTGTCATAAACACCGCCTGCAACTACGACCGGAATTTCCTTTTCGTATTTCTCGCCATACTGGTTCACAAGAGCTATTATCTTTTTGATTTCACCGTCGTACTCCTTTTGGTCAAACCGCTCCAGCTCCTCCACGGAAAATCCTAAGTGTCCGCCTGCCCTTGCGCCCTCTATCACAACCAAATCCGGTGTTCGCTGATACTTTCTGTCCCACAGCTTGCATATAACGTCTGCGGATTTTAGAGAGGATACAATAGGAGCTATTTTCGTTTTAGAGCCCTCTATCAGCTTTGGCAAAGAAATCGGAAGTCCGGCACCGGATATAATTAAGTCGACTCCGGCTTTTACCGCTGTCTTTACATACTCCTCATAGTCCTTTGTCGCAACCATGATGTTGACACCGATAATGCCATCCTTTGCAATCTCTCTTGCCTTTTTTATCTCCTCACCGATTGCCTTAAGATTTGCGGCAATCGGATTTTTGTCAAAGTCAGGGCTTCGAAAGCCAATTTGAGCTGTGGATATAATTCCGACTCCGCCCTCCAGTGCAACTGCGCCTGCAAGACCGGATAGGCTGATACCCACTCCCATGCCTCCTTGAATAACCGGAATTTTGGCAACCAAATCACCTATTTTTAATGGTTTTATATCCATTGTTTTGTCCTCCACTACATACTTCTGAACCGCTTATAACGTTCCTCTACAACTTCTTCTTCCGTATATCCCTTATACTTTGACAAGAATTTGCCAATGTGGCATCGGAAGTAGTCTCTTAGTGTGCTGATTGTACTGATATCTAATTTATCAGGTTCCGGAATTACTTTTTCAACAATTCTAAGTTCTTCCAAATCCTTGGCTGTAATTTTCATAACCTCTGCGGCTTCATCTGCCCGTTTGCTGTCCTTCCATAGGATGGAAGCAAAGCCCTCCGGTGAAAGAATGGAGTAGGTAGCATTTTCCATAATCCACACTTCATTTCCGACTGCCAAAGCAAGTGCACCGCCGCTGCCTCCTTCTCCGATGATGATACTCAGTACCGGAACCTTGAGGTTGGACATTTCAAACAGGTTTTTTGCAATTGCCTCGCCCTGCCCTCTCTCCTCTGCCTCCAAGCCGCAAAATGCTCCAGGCGTATCCACAAAATTGATAATCGGACGTCCGAATTTTTCTGCCTGCTTCATAAGGCGCAGAGCCTTTCGATAGCCTTCCGGAGATGGCATACCAAAGTTTCTTTCAATGTTTTCCTTCGTGCTTCTTCCCTTTTGCTCTCCGATGACAGTGACAGGCATTCCGTTTAGACGGGCTAGCCCGCCTACCATCGCCTTGTCGTCCCGAAACAGCCGGTCGCCGTGAAGCTCCTCAAAGTCCTCGAATATCTCATTGATGTAATCAAGAGCCGTCGGTCGGTCGGACATTCTCGCAAGCTGCACTTGCTCCCATGCCGTCTTTTTTTCCTTCTTTTCACTGCATACCGGGCAATTCTCATTTTCCGAAGCACCCTTTTCCTGAGCAGCACTATTTTTGTCATGCAGTTTAATTAATTTTGCCAGAATATCCTTTGTCTCTTCTCTTTTTACAATTCTGTCCACAAAGCCGTGCTCTACCAAAAACTCTGCCCTCTGGAAGCCCTCCGGCAGCTTTTGTCCTATTGTCTGCTCAATTACTCTTGGCCCTGCAAAGCCGATTAATGCCCCCGGCTCTGCGAGTATAATATCTCCAAGCATCGCAAAACTTGCCGTCACGCCCCCTGTTGTAGGATCTGTCAGCACGGTGATATATAAAAGATTTGCATCCGCATGTCTTTTTAATGCCGCTGAGGTCTTTGCCATCTGCATCAGAGAGACAATTCCCTCCTGCATTCTTGCGCCGCCGGAGCATGCAAAAATGATAACAGGCAGCTTTTTCTCCGTCGCCCGCTCAATCATTCTTGTGATTTTCTCGCCGGTCACATATCCCATGCTTCCCATCAAAAATCCTGCATCACATACACCGATTGCGGTTTTTTCTCCGTGTATCAGGGCTTCTCCGGTTATAACAGACTCATCTAAATTCGTCTGCTCCTGCAGCTTCTCAATTTTTTCCTTGTAGCCCTTAAAATTCAACGGATTTGTATTTTCAATTCCTGCATTCCACTCAACAAAGCTTCCCTTGTCAACAACCATGCTGATTCTTGTCTTGGCATCAATTCGAAAATAGTTACCGCATTTTGCGCAGGTATGGTAGCCGTTTACGATGTCTTCTGTGTAAATCATGTTCTGGCATTTGTTACACTTTTTCCACATTCCCTCCGGAACATGCGGCTCGTCAAGCGGCTCCTTCTCTATTTTCCTTACCGGACGCTCATTGCTTCTGTTGATTGTAATATATGTTGTTTTCTTAAACTTTAACATATGATTCTCTCCTCGTCTCAGATACCGTTATCTTGAAAGGTCTGGCTGATAAAATCCGTGCTTATATTTCCGCTCTGGAAATCCGCATGGTTTAAAATTTCATACTGGAAATCGATATTTGTGTGAATCCCTTCCACGATAAATTCGCCCAGCACGCTTCTCATCTTGTTGATTGCCTTTTCTCTTGTCACGTCATGCACGATTACCTTTGCAATCATGGAATCATATACTGCTGGCACTGTGTATCCATGAAAAAGTGCAGTGTCTATCCGCACTCCCTTTCCTCCCGGGATATGAAGATTAGTAATCTTTCCGGGGCTTGGTGCAAAATTCTTTTTTGGGTCCTCGGCGTTGATTCTGCACTCAATGGAGTGTCCCTCAAGAGCAATCTCTTCCTGCGTAAAACCAAGCTTTTCTCCCATCGCAATCTTTATCTGTTCCTGAACCAAGTCAATTCCTGTGATTGTCTCTGTCACCGTGTGCTCAACCTGAATTCTTGTATTCATCTCAATAAAATAAAAATCTCCGCTTTTATCCAATAAAAACTCAATGGTTCCCGCATTTTCATAGCCTGCCGCCTTTGCCGCTTTGACTGCTACATCTCCCATTTTCTTTCTAAGCTCACTGCTGATAGCAGCAGACGGTGATTCTTCAATCAGCTTCTGGTGGTGTCTTTGAATGGAGCAATCTCTCTCTCCAAGCTGTACCACGTTGCCATATTTATCTGCTAATATTTGAAATTCAATATGTCTTGGATTTTGAATATATTTTTCGATATACATTGTATTGTCGCCAAAGCCATTGACTGATTCTATCTGTGCCGTGTTGAATTGATGTTCGAATTCCTCATGACTCTCGACAATTCTCATACCTTTTCCGCCTCCGCCGCTGGAAGCCTTTACAATAACCGGATAACCGATTTCATCTGCGAAACGTATTCCTTCTTTTGCCGTATACACAGGCTTTTTTGTTCCCGGAACAACCGGTACACCGGCGGCTATCATCGTGCTTCTCGCCTCTGATTTGTTTCCCATTTTGTTGATGACCTCTGCATTTGGTCCTATAAAAGTGATATTGCATTTCGCGCACATATCTACAAACTTACTGTTTTCCGATAAAAAGCCAAAGCCTGCATGAATTGCGTCTGCTTTCGCCGCAATACATGCACTGATAATGCGCTCCATATTCAAATAGCTTTCCTTTGCCGGTGCAGGTCCAATGCATATGGCTTCGTCAGCAAGCAAGGTATGAAGAGCCTCCTTGTCGGCTGTCGAGTAAACAGCCACGGTTGCGATACCCATCTCTCTGCAGGCACGTATAATACGCACTGCAATTTCTCCACGATTTGCGATTAAAATTTTTTTAAACATTTCCCTGCACCTCTTTTAACCTATCGCAAATGTAAGTTCAGCGACAACTGCCACTTTTCCGTCTACATATGCCTTGGCACTGCCAATTCCCATAGGTCCTTTTTGCTTTATAATTTCTACTTCCAAGGTCAGCACGTCTCCCGGCACAACCTTTTTCTTAAATTTGGCGGAATTAATCGCGCCAAAATATCCGATTTTTCCTTTGTTCTCAGGAATACTGAGCATCGCAACGGTTCCCACCTGCGCCAGTGCCTCAATAATCAATACACCCGGCATAACCGGCTCACTTGGAAAATGTCCGTTAAAAAACGGCTCATTGTAGGATACGCATTTCGTTCCCACTGCTCTCTTGCCCGGTTCCAGCTCCTCAATCCGATCGATTAACAAAAACGGCTGTCTGTGAGGAATAATATCCATGATTTCTTTTATATTTAACATACACGTTATCCTCTCTATGCTTCCCTGATTCGAAACAACGGCTGTCCGTATTCTACCATGTCGCCGTCTTTTACAAGAATTTCTTCTACCACGCCGCTGCATTCACATTCAATTTCATTCATGAGCTTCATCGCCTCAATAATGCCGACAATCTGCCCTTTTTTCACGGTATCGCCTTCTTTTATAAAAGGCTCCTCGTTAGGACCCGGTGCGCTGTAAAATACACCGACCAAGATAGACTGAAGCACTTTTCCCTCAGCACTCGCCGGTTTGCTTTCTGCCTGCTGTGCAACTATCTGCTGCGGCATACCTCCTGCCACCGAGACAACTTGTGTCTGCGTATTTTTTTCAAGTGAAAGCTTTACGTCTCCCTCCTCAAACACGAAATTCGTGATGGAGGAATCGGATACCGCCTTGATTAGCTTTACAATATTATCAAATTCCATTTTACACCTCACTGTATTTTTTTACTAAAATACTTGCATTATGACCGCCAAATCCCAAGGAATTACTTAAGGCATATTCAACCGATGTCTCTTCGCCCTGCTGCATATAATTCAAATCTAATTCCTCATCCTTTACCTGATAGCCGACTGTGGCATGAATATAGCCTTCCTGTATTTCCTTGACACTGGTGATAAACTCAATCGCTCCTGCCGCTCCTAAAAGGTGTCCTACCATCGACTTAGTTGAATTGATTTTCATGTTGTATGCATGGTCTCCAAATGCCAGCTTGATTGCTCTTGTCTCAAACAAATCGTTGTGATGTGTGCTTGTTCCATGGGCATTGATGTAGATAATGTCCTCTTTTTTAAGCCCTGCTTCCTCAACCGCATTTGTCATCGCTCTTGCTGCGCCTGAGCCATCCTCTGCCGGTGATGTGATATGGTAAGCATCACTCGTTGTACCGTAACCGACTATCTCACCATAAATCTTAGCACCGCGCTTCTTTGCATGCTCCAATTCCTCAAGCACCACGATGCCTGCGCCCTCTCCCATGACAAAGCCGCTTCGTTCCTTGTCAAACGGAATGGAACAGCGTGCCGGATCTGTGGAGTCAGAAAGTGCTGTAAGTGCCGCAAATCCTCCTACTCCGATAGGAGTTACGGAGCCTTCTGTTCCGCCTGCTACCATAACGTCTGCCTCGTTGCATTGAATGCTTCGGTATGCTTCTCCGATGGAGTTTGTTCCGGTCGCACAAGCCGTCACTACATTGATGCTCTTTCCTTTCAGCCCAAACTGTATGGAAACATTTCCTGCTGCCATGTTAGATATCATAAGCGGAACTAAAAGAGGATTGATTCTTCCCGGTCCTTTTTCCAATAATTTAGCATGCTCTCTCTCCAATGCCTGTAAGCTTCCAATACCGGAGCCAACTGATACACCGACGCGATAAGCATCTTCTTTTTCTAAGTCAAGCGCCGAATCCTCCAGTGCTTCCTTCGTTGCCGCTACGGCATATTGGCAAAACAATTCCATTCTCTTTGCCGCTTTGACGTCCATATAGTTCTTTCCTTCAAAGCCTTTTACCTCTGCCGCAAGCTTCGTTTTATAGTCTGTCGTATCAAACTTCGTGATTTCTCCAAAGCCTGTTTTTCCTTCTCTTACACTGCTCCAAAATTTCTCTACATTTAATCCGATCGGTGTGATAGCACCCATGCCTGTTATTACTACTCGTCTCATTCTATTCTCCTTTTCACATGAAGCTGTGATTTCGTGTTACATTGCCATTCCGCCGTCAACGCTGATAACCTGACCCGTAATATAATTTGCCTTGTCTGACGCCAAAAAGCATACAAGATTAGAAATATCTTCTGTCTCTCCAAATTTTCCCAATGGTATCTGAGCTGCCGCCTGCTCTTTTACGCTGTCCGGCAAAACCTCTGTCATTTCTGTATGAATGAAGCCGGGCGCAACCGCGTTTACCGTGATTCCTCTGCTAGCAAGCTCTCTCGCCGCCGATTTCGTAAGTCCAATTACTCCTGCCTTTGAAGCGCAGTAATTTGCCTGCCCCATATTGCCAAGGATGCCGGATACGGAAGAAATATTGATAATTTTGCCCGCTCTTTGCTTTAGCATCTGTCTGGAAATATGCTTGATGCAGTTAAATGTACCCTTTAGATTAATCTGAATTACATCGTCAAATTCCTCTTCCTTCATTTTCATGAGAAGGTTATCCTTTGTGATGCCTGCATTGTTTACAAGAATATCAATTCTTCCGTGCTCTTTAATGAGCTCTGCGATAAGCCCTGCCGACGCTTCAAAATCGCTTACATTGCACTGGTATGCCTTTGCAGCTCCGCCAAAATCAGTAATCTCTTTGATGACTTCTTCCGCTTTTTCCTTGGAGCCGTTGTAGTTGACTGCCACAAAAGCGCCCTCTCTTGCCATGGCAATTGCTATCTCTCTTCCGATACCTCTGCTTGCCCCTGTAACGAGTGCTATTTTTCCTTTTAACATTTTATTTCTCCTGTCACTTGGATTTACAGCTCTGTCAGTTTTTCCAAGTCCTCATATTTTTCTATATTCATCACTTTCACTGTCTTATCTATCTTCTTCATAAATCCGGATAAGGTCTTTCCCGGTCCGATTTCAACAAAAGTGTCTACCCCTTCTGCAAGCATCTTTTCTACGCTCTGCTGCCATTTTACCGAGGAATAGACCTGTTTTTCCAAAAGGTCCGTGATTGGTGCTTTATCGGTCACATAGTCTGCTGTGACATTACTTACATAAGGTATTGCCACATCTTCTAATTTTGCCCCATCCAGCACTGTTTTAAGCTTTTCTCCTGCCTCTTTTAACATAAGAGAATGGAACGGACCGCTTACATTGAGCTTTAACACTCTTTTTGCTCCTGCCGCCGTCAATGCCTCTCCTGCCGCCTCAACCGCCTTTTCCTCCCCGGAAATAACAATCTGCCCCGGACAGTTGTAGTTTGCAATCTGTACAATACCGTCTACTGTTTTTAATGTTTCTTCAATTTTTAAGGTTTCAAGTCCGAGAACCGCCGCCATTGCACCACCTGTCGGCACTGCTTCCTGCATAAAACGTCCTCGTTTTTCCACTATTTTGAATGCCTCCTCAAAGCTAAGCACTCCTGCGGCAAGCAGACCGCTGTATTCGCCAAGACTTAACCCCGCACATACCTGCGGCTTATAGCCTCTGTTCTCAATTTCCGCAAGCATTGCTGCGCATACCGTCAGCATTGCAATCTGGGTATACTCCGTAATGTTCAGCTTATCATTCTCCTCAAAGCAAAGCTTTGTCATATCTTCGCTTCCAAGCTCGGTAGCCTTGTCAAATATGCTCTTTGCCACCTCACTGTTTTCATAAAAATCTTTTCCCATTCCTACATACTGGGCGCCTTGCCCTGGGAAAATAAAAGCTATTTTACTCATATCGTTTCTCCTATATAAGTGAATCTATAAGCAGATTCACTTGCCATAATTTCGACATTTATTTTGATTATCAAAGTATTATTTCAAAAAATTTTAGTATAGCCGAAAACCATACTAAAATCATTTGTTACAGCTTCAATAGCTGCTCTGCTTCTCTCATTATTTCCTGAATTATTTCCTTACAGGTCTGCTCTTTCTTTATTAAACCGGCAATCTGTCCCGCCATAACAGTTCCATCCACGATATCGCCCTCAACTACGGCTTTTCGAAGGGAGCCAAGTGTCAGGTATTCAAGTTCTTCAAATCCTGCCCCTTCTTTTTCCATGCGATGGTACTCTCTTGTCATCTTATTTCTAAGCTGTCTTACCGGATGTCCCGTAGACCTTCCCGTCACCTCAGAATCGATGTCCTTTGCGCTGATAACGCGCTGCTTATATGCCTCATGAACAACGGCTTCGTTTGCAACCACAAAACGGGTTCCTATCTGTGCTGCCTCTGCTCCAAGCATACGGATTGCGGCAAAGCCTCTTCCGTCTCCGATACCGCCTGCGGCGATAACAGGGATTTCCACTGCATCAACAACCTGTGGAACTAAAGTCATAGTTGTCTGCTCACCGATGTGTCCGCCTGATTCGCAGCCTTCTGCGACAACTGCGTCTGCTCCGTATTTTTCCATACGTCTTGCAAGCGCAACGGAAGCAACAACAGGAATTACCTTGATGCCTGCGTCCTTCCACATGCTCATATATTTTTCAGGGTTTCCGGCTCCTGTTGTGACAGCCGCTACCCCTTCTTCCACTACTATCTTGGCAATCTCCTCTGCATGAGGACTCAACAGCATAATGTTTACGCCAAACGGCTTATCTGTCAATTGTTTTGCCTTTCTTATCTCTTCTCTCACTACCTCTGCCGGGGCATTCGCAGCACCAATCAGCCCAAAGCCACCAGCTTCTGACACGGCTGCAGCAAGATTGTGTTCTGCTACCCATGCCATTCCCCCTTGGATAATTGGATATTCAATTCCCAAAAGCTCTGTCACTCTGGTTTTCATATTATTCTACGCCTTTTCCTTTTAAGTAATCTACTACATCTCCTACGGTAACTAACTTTTCCAAATCCTCTGACGGAATTTCCACTGAATACTCATCTTCCAGCGCCATTACAAGCTCAAATAAATCTAAGGAATCAGCTCCCAAGTCTTCCTTAAAAGAGGTTGTCAATGTAATTCCACCTGCCTCTGTGCTTAACTGTTCTGCTATAATTTCCTTCATTCTTTCTAACATGAGTTATTTCTCCTTTATTCTACATTGTTTTGAATTACAAATAGTTTGATATTCAAAGTATATATACTTTCCTTTTTTTTGTCAAGATTTTTTTTAGATATGTATGGCTGCGTTGTTATGAAGCATGTTGCAACTACCTTTTAAGTGCGTACTTGTCAAAAATATTATTTTAACATATGATAAAGATACAAAAAATAAATATTCGGAGGTAATACGATGTTAAAAGAAGTAAACTTAAGCGAACTGAATGTAAATCCTTTTCATTTAATCGGCAAGGACTGGATGCTGATTTCTGCGGGGGATGAGCAAAAATACAATATGATGACAGCAAGCTGGGGCGGACTTGGCGTTATGTGGGGCAAGAACGTTGCCACAACCGTGATTCGCCCGCAGAGATATACATTGGAGTTTGTGGACAGCAAAGATTTTTATGCCCTCAATTTCTTCGGCCCGGAACATAAAAAAGCACTTGGCTACTGCGGTGCAAATTCAGGACGTGACGTTGATAAGACAAAGGAAACAGGACTTACCCCTGTCTTTGATGCAAATGCACCTTACTTTGCAGAGGCAAAGCTTGTGTTAATCTGCCGCAAGCTGTTCAAGCAGCAGTTGGACCCAAATGGATTTGTTGAAAAAGACCTAGATGAACACTGGTATCCGGAGAAGGATTACCATCATGCATTTGTTGGCGAGGTTGTACAGGTGTTAGTGGAAGCATAAAAGTGTGAGCAGAGCTCACACTTTCGTGCCCGAGCGGGTTGCGAAGCAACTGCTTCCTCTCCGCGAGGTGCGCATCATATTTTTATAACATAGGAATGTTCCTATGTTATAAAAAGTGTGAGCTTTGCTCACACTTTTTTCATTCCTTCTATCCCATTCTTACTTTCACTGTTTTTCTTGATTTGCAGCAGAATAAGCCGCACAAAATCCTCCGAACAAAATACCTGTTATTGGAAATATAACCCAGTTTATACCCCATTTCTGGAAAACAAAGCCGGAGACCAAAAAGATGCAGACTGCTATTGGCCAGACAATACTTGCCACAACACCGATTAACCTTCCTTCCTTCTTTTTCCTCGGATCAAATTCCTCAACCTGAAGCAATTGATTGCAGGCAGTCACCGTGCTTCCTGACGTAATCAGAATGAAAACTCCTATTGATACCATCGTCAATAAAATGGAACCGCTATAATTACTTGCCGACTCACTAATGATATCTCCAATCACTGAGGGCAATACAGACAATATCAACAGACTTACTCCCACAATCAGCCCAATCATTCTTCCTTGCTTTGCTTCATTGCATATATTTTCTATCACTCCTCTTGCAGAAAGTGTTAGGCGAAACCTATTTTCCTCTACAAACTTAAAGCGCTCAAGTTTGGTGCCGCTGTATATAAACATGCCGATAGCAGGTACGAGAAAGATAAACAGAAAAAGAGGGGAAATATTTTCTCTCGCTCTTGCAGACATCTGAGTAAAAATCAGATTATCCTCAACCGCCTGATCGAAAGCTGATATAAATGCAACACCCAAAATAATTAAACTCACTCCCACACCAATTATTTTGTTTGAGCCGCGTTTTAGGGCGATGTACTCCTTTGCCTCCTCCAGATTTACGTCAGGAAGTTGTTCCTCGCTTAATTCTGTCGAAATTCCCATTTCATTTAAAATTTCGTCTACGTTTCCAAACTCAGATATCACAATGCCGATTGCTTCATTTTCAGTTTTGCCTTCCCTTTTTAATTCATGGAATTTCTCCTCCATGCTGTCCTGTAAATCTAACTTTAGTCTCAGGATTTCATCTGTGTGCGGCAACCCGTTAAAAATACTGTTTAAATAGCTTTGAATTGTCTCCATTATTCCATCTCCTTAATAAATTTATTTACAACTTCCTTAGTCAACTTCCACTCTTCACATTTTTCCTTATAATACGCAATACCCTCCTGCGTTATTTTGAAATAGGTTCTTCTCTTTCCTTGTGTTTCCTCTCCAAAATAGGAGGTGATATATCCGTTTTTCTCAAGTCTTGCAAACGCGGAGTAAAGTGTTGTTTCCTTCATCACATATTCCTCCTCTGTAATCTGCCGGATGTTTTTTGATATTTCATATCCGTAAGAGGAATTTTCCAACAATAAACATAAAATCATAATATCGTTATATCCGCGAATAACATCACTGCTAATCAACCAATCACCTTCTTTTCTATCCTGATGTATCAATTACTACGACTGTCGTACTTTATCTGTCGTAGTAATCATATCATAATTACTACGACAAGTAAAGTACTTTTTTATTTTGTCGTGCCGAATACAGTCACGTAGTGACATCTTCCACTTGCATTCGTGCGCATAATTAGTTTTATATATAGGAAATTGCAAAGAAATTTCCTATATATAAAAAATCCATCACAGAGCTCTCACTCTATGATGGTTTCCATCTTTTTCAACCTGCTATTCCTTATTAATATAACGCATCTTTCCTTGCTTTTTCTTTGGAACTTCACCAATTTCACTTTCCTTTATCTCAAATGACTTTGACAAATCACGTGCTAATATCGTCGCACATTCTTTGCAATATTTGCCGAAACGGATATCGATACCACACCGCCTGCATTTGATAAATACCTCAGAGCTTTCCGGAATTTCCAATTGCCCATTCCTTAAAAAGTTATCTATTTTACGAACCGGCACATTGCAGCCCTTTGCAACTGCCAATATAGTTGGTATACCATTTTCTTCTATGTATTCTTTTACAATTCCAAAAGTACTCTTTTCCTCAAAGCCACAGGCAGAACATTTTACAATTTCGGGTATTATCTGCTTATACTCACCACCGCATAAAGGGCATGTTGATGGGTCTGCCTTTGGCTGAATACGGATGCCTTCCATCTTTTTCACCTCATATTTACTCGTTTTCTATTTTATTTATACTCCTGACTTATTTTAACATATTTGGAAATTTTATTCTACTTATTCATAAAAAAGAGGAGTTTCCAATCATATCAAAAAAGCCAAACCAAACACAAAGCAACGAGTTGATTTGTGTCGATTTGGTTTTCTATCTAAAACTTAAAACGTGTAGAACATGTCATCATCATCAAATGAATCATTTTCATATTCTTTCGTCCAGTCAATATTATTTGTTCTCTTTACTTTTGCCGGCTGTCTTGCATTTGCTGCCTTTGCCTTCTTATTGGCATCATTTTTTTTCTGCATAGCCTTTTTTTCTTTTTCCAGACGCTTTACAATGTCCATCTTATCCGGTTGTTGTTCCTTAACCTTCGTATCTTTTGTCTCATTGCCTCTTCCCCTGGAATCTTTCCCGTGGTTATTTCTTGACTGACCATAATCATCATCTTTGTCCTTGTTATATCTCGGATTGTTATAATTTGGTCTCTCATTTCCGTCCCTTTTCCGGAAATCTTTTCGTTCCGTGTTACCCGGTCCCCTATACTCTTTTCTCTCCGTACCATTCTGTCCTCGATACTCTTTTCGCTCTGTACCATTCTGTCCTCGGTACTCTTTTCGCTCTGTACCATTCTGTCCTCGGTACTCTTTTCGCTCTGTACCATTCTGTCCTCGGTACTCTTTTCGCTCTGTACCATTCTGTCCTCGGTACTCTCTTCGCTCCGTATTATTCTGGCCTTGGTAGTCTCTCTTCTCGCCATTGTTGCTTCTGAAATCCTTTTTGTCTCCATCTGTACCAGACTTAAAATCCTTGTTGTAACTGCTTCTAGGTTTGTACTCCTGTCTGCCCCCATTATTGCTATTTGAATAGCTCCCTCTACTGGTACGTTCTTCACTTGTACTACTGCTAACCACGAAAGTTTCTCCTCTCAAATTTTATAAAATTCTATCATTTTCATTTTATTATAAAACTGGATAATGTCAACATATTTTTTTCATTTTCCCCCTTTTTTATATATATTTAAGATATGATACCAAAATTAAAAGATCATGTGTTTCATTCCAGCATGAAAAAACATGATTTTAGGGCCTGCAAAAAAATATTCTGGTTGCATTTCGGGCATAATTCTGTTACATTAAACATACTTATACTTTTAATAAAGTATTCCATTATATTAAGATTGAAAAGAGGATCAATAAATGAGTAAACATGATGAAAATTGCGATTGCGGCTGTAACGAAGAAGTTGGCTTTGACGTGGAATCTACTGTAACCTTGACTTTAGACGATGATACTGTTGTTGAATGTGCTATTTTAACAATTTTCCCTGTGGATGGTAAGGATTACATCGCACTTCTTCCGCTTGACGAAGAGGGTGAAAATGAGGAAGGTGAGGTATTTTTATACCGTTACACAGAAGATGAAAGCGGAGAACCTCAGTTGGCAAACATCGAGGATGATGACGAGTACGAGCTTGTTGCAGATGCTTTTGATGAATTGTTAGATTCCCAAGAATTTGATGAGCTTGATTCAGAGGACTAATCCCTCTGTGATAAAAAAAGAATGACGGAAAACCGTCATTCTTTTTTCATATACTAGGAATTTCCCAGTATGAAAACTATTTATGAGCACCTTGCTACCTATGAGGATTCACGCTGTCCCACAGCTCTTTTTGCGCTTCATACTGCTCATTCAACCACTCCACGGCTGCCTCCTCACCCTCTTTGCTGAATTCAAATTCTGCCGTCTGCTTCTTCTCCTCTTTTGTCATTTCATAGGAATACGGCTCCGGCCAAATCGTTACCTTTAATTTAACCTCCGGCTCCGCTTCCTTGTTTAAGCGATATCTCATCCCCTTCATGCTGCCCGTATAACTCTCTTTTTTCAGAAAATTAAAGGAAACAAAGTTGTTTTTATCCAACATCCTCCTTCGTCACTCCAATCTGTTTTATTGTTTTAACTGTATATACTGGTTGCTGATGCAAAAATTGCTGTCCAGCACCAATACCCGCTCACTCTTCTTAAAATAAATAATCAGCTTATCCTTATCCACGGCTTTGATTATGCCCTCGCCATATTTCTTGTGAATGATTTCTGTGGACGGCGTCAGCTCTTGCTTGCTCACAATCAGCTCTCCGACAAATCTGGACACCTCAAGCTTTTTCCCCAGCCTCTCCTCAAGGGAATAGACATAAAGCCGCTCCTTCGCTCTTGTGAGGGCAACATAGAACATTCGTCTCTCTTCCTCTAGATCTGCCTCTACCACTGCCTTTCGAAACGGGGTAATACCCTCATTCGCATCAATAACAAATACGTGCTTGTATTCAAGCCCCTTTGAGCTGTGCATGGTGGCAAGCGAAATGCTGTTGTTCTGATTGTTTCGGTTCTTCATCTGGGCACGAAGCTCGTTTGTGTATTCCTCCATATGAAGGAACCATTCTCCATAAGTTTTAAAGGGCTTTGCGCTCTCCTGCAATTCATTCAGTGTATCAATGAGTTCATCCGGCTTAATCCGCCTATATTCTGCGTATTCCGTCAAGTACTCCTCATAGCCGATTCCGTGACGAATATAGTTGATTGCCCCGTAAGGAGGCATTTTTGCCAACATTCTCAGGTCATATTCCAGCTTGTCAATCCGCTCAATCATCCAGTCCTTATCCTTATAAAATTCCCTCATATTTTCAAACGAAATCTGCATGCTGTCAATGCACTCGCGACTCACATAGCGCTTCGGGCGGTTGATAATCTGCAAAAATTCCTTTCTCTCTCTGGACCCGGTTGCCAGATTGATATAGGAAATAATGTTTTTCGCTATCCAGTGCTCATAGATATTCGGCAGAACATCCCGCATCTTAAACGGAATATTGTACTCCATCAGCTTTCCTATCAGAGTTCTTGGCTGGGTATTCGTCCGGTATAAAACAGCAATATCCTGAAACTCTCCGCCCTTCTTCCTATGTTCCAATATCCGTTCCACAATTTCCATGTTTTCTTCGTTCTGGTCCTTCCATTTTTTAATTTCTATCGGAATTCCCTCACCATGCATGGTGTGAATTTCTTTGTTAAAACGGCTTTTATTATTTTTGATAACCCGCACTGCGCCTTCCACAATTGCGCTTGTAGAGCGATAATTCATGTCAAGAAGCACCTTCACGGCATCTTTATAGTCTTCCTCAAAATGAAGCATAATTTCCGGTTTCGCCCCTCGAAACCGATAGATTGACTGATCATCATCGCCGACAATAAAAAGATTGTTCTGAGGCTTTGCAAGCATTCGGACAATATCGTACTGAATTTTATTGATATCCTGAAATTCATCAATCAAAATATACTCATACTTTTTCTGCCACGCCCCTAGAATATCCTGTCTCGCCGCAAACAGCTCATAACAGTACACAAGCATATCGTCAAAGTCAATCAACTTTGACTGTCTAAGCTTATTGTCATATTCCTGATAAATCTTTCGGAAAACATCCTCCGGACAGTTTGTGGAATAGTAATGCTCTAAGGCAATTCTATCATTTTTAATTAGGCTGATTTCCCCCGTGATATCGGAGATGAACTCACTTTCATCGTCAATTTCCAATTCGAATTTATGTATGATTTCCTTTAGAAATTCAATTCTCTGCTCTTCTTTTAATATATTTTCTGAACGAAAGCCGTAGGCATGTTTTAATATGGTAAAAAACACAGCATGAAATGTTCCGAAGGATACCGGCACACTTTTTCCCATCAGGCGTAAAAAACGCTCCTTCATCTCTGTTGCTGCTGCCTTTGTAAAGGTGATAACCAATATATTTGCCGGATTTACTCCGCATTGTTCAATCAAATATCTCGTTCTCTGGGTGATAACCATCGTCTTGCCGCTTCCGGGCGGTGCAATTACGATACATGGGCCATTGACATGTCTGACCGCCTGAAGCTGCCCTTTATTTAAATTTAAATCCATTTTTCCTCCATGTTTGTAAATTTACTGCTTCTTCTATTCTACTCTAAATTCTCTTAAAATCAAAGTGTATTATTTTGCATGTACTATTTGTGCAGAAATTCTATATACAAATCCAGATGGGTAAGCTATACTTTTAATATAGAACTTATTGACTAGAAAGGGATTGATTATGGACGTAGAAAGACGCAGAAAGCAAATTCTTCATACCTTGCAAAATTCCAAGACTCCTGTTTCGGGGGATACTCTCTCAAAACAAATGGGAGTGAGCAGACAGATTATCGTACAGGATATCGCCGTACTAAAGGCGGCGGATTATAATATATTGTCGACCAACCGTGGCTACATACTGTTTCCGGTCGCTTCTGTCAATCCCTCCAGAATATTTAATGTGACACACAACAGGGATCAAATCAGAGAAGAGCTATACGCCATTGTCGACTGCGGCGGCTTTGTCAAGGACGTCATGGTGAAACATGAGGTGTACGGTGTCCTTACCGGCAGCTTAAATTTGTCTTCTCGGCGCGATGTCGATGCCTTTATGAAAAAAGTTGAATCCTCCAACGCTGTTCCGTTGAATGTGCTAAGTGGAGATGTTCACTCTCACACCGTTGAGGCAGACAGCGAAGAGACTTTGGACGAGATTGAGCAAAGGCTTGATATGCTTGGTTTTTTAATTAAGAAATAAAAAAGAATTTTTCTATCATTACTATCACAAAATCCTTCATACTTCTCACTATGGAAGTATGAAGGATTTTATTAAATTATTCATGACAATAAAAGGGAAAATGCTTAACTAAATTCTTTCCGCTCATACAAAAATTCAGAAATCAAATAAGAGAATACCAATGCCGCAATTCCTGCTGCCAGCATAGAAAAACTTCCCATTTTCTCAAAAAGCACTGCCGGCGGCTTACTGCCTTGCAACACTTTTGACACAAGAGCGCCCAGCACACCAAGCATCATAAAACCCATCATCATCAAATTAGCTGCCTTTACATACTCAAGCTTCACAAAAAAAGGAATCATAAACGCATAGACAAGAAGACTCAACGCAATTCCGCAAACAATTCCTCCTCCCGTAAACTTTTGTCCATTTATCCAGGCAAAGCCTGCTTCCACTATAATACATATCAAATAAAACAGAGCAGCGGTAAGCAATACACTCTTATATTTTGCCCGTATAATCTCGTGTCTCATATAAGGAAGCGTCACCGTAAGTATTTCTGATTTATGCTTTCCCTCTGCTTCAAAGGCAATCATCGTGACAAAATATGCAAAAATCGGCCCTACCGCTGCTGAAATCGCACTATTTATCATTTCATACGGGGTGGCAAATCTAGCCAGAACCACAATAAACAGACAGATTGCTCCATATAGTAACAATTTATTTTTTATAAGCAGGAAATCTTTTTGTATCAGATTCATCGTGCCATTCCTCCCTAAAATTCCATTTTTTGAAGCAGATAAAGTGCAATGGCTCTGGAAACAAACAGAGCAGTCGCGGCAATGCCGATGCATATCACCTCATAATATTCACGCAGCCAGACAATTGATAAGAGCACAAGGCTGATATTTGTTGCCTCCCATATTCTTATCCCGATTATCACACTGCCTAGAATAAGGAATATGGAAATCCCTCTTACTACGATATCCCTAAATCGTAAATACAACGGTAAGGTTATACTTACAAACAGAGCGTAAGCACTAAATGTCACAAGCAGAGTCGATATGTCCAGCGTTTTAAAAACACTGATATGAAAAACTGTCATCAATCGCGCAAATATTTCGTATGCGGCGGTTATCCCAAAGAAGCCAAGCATCGCACTGAGATATCTGGAATTGACTATATTATCTCTTTTAAAAGGCATTGCCGTCAAAAGTGCCAGAGAGTTGTTTTGTTTGTCTTTTTCACTGACTGTCATTAATATCTGCCAGCCGAAGGCCACTGTCATCACGCTATATCCTACAATCGAGTATCCTATCGCACTGAAATTCACAGAAATTATGGTCAGTATAAATAACATCTGCAATATTACAAGTGCTGCATTTCCTCGAAATACAAGCCTGAAATCTTTTTTTACAAGTGCTAAATTCATATCCTTCCCTACCTTCCCATATAGGCAACCATAATATCTTCTATTGTCGGTCTTTCACACACTGCGCGTTCCATTTCCCGTTTTACCCGTTCCTTCTTATTTGTAAGCCCCTCAAAGGAAAATCCTCTCTCCTCAAGCAAGACAAACCATTTTTTGTTTTCCGCATTGAGCATTGATTTTTCTCCCTTTACCAAGGCGTGCCCTTCAAGCAGTCTGTCTTTTTCTTCATCCAGTATAACCTCTCCCTGATTCAACATAATGATTCTATCCGCAATCTTATCCAAATCTGTCGTGATGTGCGTGGAGAAAAACACAGTTTTGTCTTCTTCCTTCATAAATTCACGGATTATCTCTAAAAATTCCATACGCACCTTTGGGTCCAAGCCGGAAGTCGGTTCATCCATGATAAGCAGGTCGGCATGATGTGACAGCGCAAGTGTCAGAGAAAATTTCATTTTCATGCCCTTCGACAGCTCCTTTACCTTTTGCTTCTCGTCTAAATGAAATTTTTGGAGATATTCCTCGTAAACAGCATTATCCCAGTTTGAATAGGCCCCCGCAAATATTCTCCTCATATCTGCAAGCTTTAAATCCTCATACAAATAGCCTTGGTCAAACACAATTCCAATTCGGTTTTTGATTTCTTTTTCCGCTTCCTTTAATTCTTTTCCAAAAATCTTAATCGTCCCTGCATTCGCCCGTATCAGCCCTAAAATCAGCTTAATCGTGGTCGTCTTGCCCGCTCCGTTCATTCCGATAAAGCCCGTGACAACTCCCTTTTCTATTTTTAAATCAATCCCCTTTAGTACCTGATTTCCCTTTGTGTATTCCTTTTCCAAACCACTGATTTCCAACGCATACTCCATCTTACTTACCGCCTTCCTCATATAATATATCCATCATCGCCTGCATATCCTCCTTGGTGACGCCAATCGCCTTTCCAATCTGGTATGCCTCCAAAAGCTTTTCTTCCACCTGTCTCAGCCTTGCCTCCTTTAGCAGCTCCAAATTATTTGACATCGCAAAGCTTCCTTTTCCATGAACCGTTTTGATAAAGCCCTCTGCCTCCAACTCATCGTAGGCACGTCTTGTCGTCAGCACGCTGACCCTCGTCTCATTTGCCAAATTGCGGATAGAGGGCAACAGCTCGCCGTCTCCTATCTCTCCGGTCAAAATAGCCTCCTTAATTTGGTTTTTAAGCTGTTGATAAATCGGTATTTCACTGCTGTTTGATATAATAATATTCAAATTTTCCCCTCCAACTGTGTCTGGTGTGTTATATGTGTATTACTGTGATGTTTTATAATACACAGTATAGTGCTTAAATTTTATTTTGTCAATGGATTTTCAAAAAATTCTATACAAGAGGAAGCTTTGCCGGGATAACGTAAAGCAAGAGCTCAGGTTAGGGATACCCGCTTTAGCGACTGTCTCTAACCTAAGCTCTTGTTATTCTATTATAAATTTTCTTTCACAATATGGAACTGTCTTCCTAATCATTCGGCTTAATATAAAAATTCCCTTCCAACTGCTCTGTCTTAATAATATTGATAAATACCTTATCGTCCACCTCGCGGATTCGCGCCACAACCTTCTTTACCTCTTCCCTGCCCACAACAGAGTAGATTAATGTTCTCTCCTTCTTCTCGTAGGTGCCGAATCCGTGAAATGTGGTGGAGGCATGTCGTGTCGTCTCGCTGATTGCCTTTGCCACCTGTTCCGGGTAATCGGTAATAATAAACAGTGTATTCTTTTTGTAGCGCTTATAACATAAATGAACCATCTGGGTCGAGGTAAACTGGAATATAATGGAGTAAAGTGCCTTGTTCCAGCCAAACAGATAGCCCGCGACAAGCAACAGAACCGCATTTCCGACCAATATATAATTCCATGCGTCAATTCCGTATTTTTTGGATAAAAAAATTGCAATAAAATCCGTTCCGCCGCTTGTGGCATCTGCAAAAAGGCACATGCTGATGGCAGCTCCGGTCACCATTCCTCCAAATATACTGATTAACAAAATATCATACGTGATTGGGTAGGACGGCAGCAAATCGGTAAAAACACTTGTAAGCCCAATCGTAATGCAAGAAAAAATGGTAAACTTCTTCCCGATATATTTATAGCTTATTATAACCGGCACAGAATTCAGCAATATATTGATAACCGCAAAAGAAAGTGTAAGGTGAAAGAATTCCCTTGCAATTTCCTGTATCAGTATCGTGAGCCCCGTAAAACCACCCGGAATAAGTGCTCCCGCACTTACAAAGCTTTTGATATTTAATGCCATTATAATCGATGCCAAGACTACCCAAAAAACTCTTATCAAATCTTTTCGTAACGTTATTCGTTTTTCCTGAATGTCCATTTTTTATCCCTCTTCGTACATCTTACTATCCTTAGTATTTATTTCCTTGAACTACCTTAATTATACTCCATCCGGAGCACAGTGAATACACAAATATTTGCATTTTAATCCAAACCTAAAAGGAGACATTACACCACCGGCTCTCTGCCTGCCCTGTAACATCTCCTTATTTATACTCTATTATTAACTCAGCTTCTCAATTGCAGCCTTAATTCTTCGAATGGACTCTTCTTTTCCTATAATCTCCATAATCTCTGTTGCGCCTGCCGGTGTCATCTGCTTGCCGGAAACTGCTGTTCTGATTGGCCACATCACATAACCATTCTTATAACCCTTTTCCTCGACATATTTTGACAGTGTCGCATATAAAGCATCATTGCTGTAATCCTCTTGTGCCTCCAAAATAGGAAGCATGTCCTTTAAGACTTCAAGTGAGGTTTCTGCATTCGTCTTCATTTTCTTATGTGCGTACATTTCAATATCATATTCCGGCAAAGTCTCAAAGAAATCAACCAAGCCTGCAATGTCAGGAAATACCTCAATTCTGGTCTTTACCATTTCCGCGATTTTCTTTAAGTCAAAGTCCTTTGTCAGCGCTTCCTTCAAATAAGGCTCTGCAATCTCATAGAATTTATCAAAATCCATCGCCTTAATGTATTCGCCGTTCATCCATTTCAGCTTCACAATGTCAAATACCGCCGGTGCCTTGCTCATATGATGGTAATCGAATTTCTCAATCAGCTCCTGCAAAGAGAAAATCTCCTGATTGTCCTCCGGACTCCAGCCTAAGAGTGCCACAAAGTTTACAACTGCTTCAGTCAAAAAGCCCTGCTCGATCAAATCCTCGTAGGAAGAATGACCGCTTCTCTTGCTCAGCTTCTTATGCTCCTCGTTCGTAATCAGAGGACAATGTACGTATGTCGGAACCTCCCAGCCAAATGCGTCATACAAGCGATTATACTTCGGTGAGGAAGATAAATACTCATTTCCGCGAACTACATGGGTAATGCCCATCAGATGGTCGTCCACCACGTTTGCAAAATTGTAGGTTGGATAGCCGTCTGATTTAATCAAAATCATATCATCCAACTCTGCATTATCAACCGATATATCTCCGTAAATATCATCCACAAAAGTTGTCGTTCCCTCTGTCGGATTGTTCTGTCTGATTACATAAGAAATACCCGACGCCAGTTTTTCCTCAACCACTTCCTTGGAAAGAGATGCACAGTGCTTATCATAGACAACGATACGCTTTCCTGCCACTTCCTGCTCCAAGCTTTCCAGTCTCTCTTTATCGCAAAAGCAGTAATATGCCTCTCCTTTTTCTACCAGTTCCTTGGCATATTTCAGGTATAAGCCCTGCTCCTGTCTCTCACTCTGCACATAAGGACCTACTCCGCCGTCCTTGTCAGGACCTTCATCATGGACTAAGCCTGTCTTAGCCAATGTACGATAAATAATCTCCAATGCGCCCTCAACAAATCTCTCCTGATCCGTATCTTCTATTCTTAAAAGAAAGTCTCCGCCTTCATGCTTTGCAATTAAATATGCGTATAACGCTGTTCTCAAATTTCCGACATGCATTTTTCCTGTCGGACTTGGTGCAAATCTTGTTCTGATTTTTTTCATTTTATTAACTCTCCTGTTCACAAATAATTGAAAACCGGGCTCTTATACCCTAACGGCTATTATACACTTAATTTTTCCAATCAGCAATCCTATTTTTTCTAACTATTCATAAGGCTCAAATTCATATCCCTGTGCTCTAGCCGCGTCAATAAAATCTCCCAGCACCGATACATTCGTGGTGGAAACCGCGTGAAGAAGATAGATTGCACCCGGATGAAGTTTTTCTTTCATCGTTGAGAGTGCTTCTGTCTTATCCGGCTGAGCGTCCGTCAGCCAGTCCTTGTAGGCAAAGCTCCAGAATACAGAGGTGTATCCTAAATTATGCACAATGGCAAGTGACTGCTCGCTGAATGCTCCTGTCGGATAGCGGAATAAATTCATTGTATAGTCATAATTTTCAAGTACATAGTCATGTACCCCTGTCAGCTCATTTTGCTGGTCCTCAACTGTTGCCAGAGAAGGAAGTCCGTTGGACGGATGAGTTACACTGTGATTGCCGACAATATGTCCCTCATTAATCATACGCTTCACCAAGTCAGGATTTGTCTTTGCATAAGGAAGTGTCACAAAAAATACTGCCTTTACATTCTTTTCCTTCAAGGTATCTAAAATTTGTGCCGTATTTCCCGTTGGAGAGTTTGCTTCCGGATATTCGTAGCCCTCATCAAAGGTTAAGAAAATATTTTCAGAATCTGTCCGGATAAAATCAGCACTCAAATGTCCGTACTTGTCCTGATACATCGTAGAACCAACCGGTACGTTATTTTCATTCACATCTCCGCCCGGTCCCCAGCCCTTTGTCTCGGTATCGAGTCCGTCCAGAGAAATCTGCTCTACTTCCTTTGTCTCCTGACCGCTCGTTGTGTCAGAATTTTCTGCCTCGGTATTTTCCGTACCTGCTGCCTCGGTGTCTGCGTCCTCTTGTGTTCCTGTCACTTCGGCGTCCGTATCTTCCTGCTCGGTATTTACGGTATCTGCTGCTTCATCGTTTTGAACTGCATCCGCATTGCTCTCCACTGCCGCAACAGTCTCCTCTACCTTTGTATTCTTATCGGCACAGCCTGTCGCCAGTGCCGCCATTAATAATAAAACCAAGTATTTTTTCTTTTTCATGTTTTTCCTCTTTTTTGTTTATTTCACATGTTTTTGCATAAATTGACATATGTTACCTATTATCATAGCCGATACATTTTACATTCTGATTAACTTAGCATTACATTATCCTTAACTTTTCGCTCTGTCATCTTCTTCATTCGTATGTAGTAAACCGGAATAATTGGTATCAACGCACCTATCCATGCCGCCGGATCTGCAAAGCAAACGCCCACATATCCCAAAATCTTTGCCAGTGTAAAGGCAACAATCGCCCTTGCTATCAGTTCAAAAATACCGCCCATCATAGGGAACAAGCCGTCTCCCAAGCCTTGAAGCGTATTTCGGTAGATAAAGATTAACCCGAGTGCCGGGAAAAATCCTACTGTAATATTAAAATAGAGCTGTGCTGTCTTAATTACCTCAATCTCACTGCCAGACACAAACATTGCTACCGCGTAATGTCCGAAGAATATTAAGAACGCCGCCGCTATCACACTGTAACCCAGTGACATTTTAATACACTCATTCACACCTTTTTTAATACGGTCAATCTTTCCGGCTCCCGTATTTTGTCCGACGTAGGTTGCCATTGTGGCACCGAGTGACATAAACGGCTGGGTCACAACCTGCTGTGCCTTGGAAGCTGCCGTAAATGCCGCAATATAGACAATACCTAAACCGTTTAATGCCGCTTGTATGATAATTGTTCCAATCGCCGTTATGGAAAATTGGAGCGCCATCGGAATTCCGATTATCATTAGATTAACAGCACTTTTGCCTGAAAACGCCAAATCTTCTTTTTTAATCCGCAGTATCGGATATTTCTTCGAGATATAAACGAGACAGAGCACCGCGGACACGGCTTGCGCAATAACAGTTGCATAGCCTGCTCCTTCCACTCCCATCTTGCATACAATGATAAAGAAAAGGTCTAATACCACATTTACCACAGACGCAATCGCCAAAAACAGCAGCGGTGTCTTGCTGTCTCCGAGTGCTCTCAAAATAGCAGCAAGCATATTATAAAGCGTTGTTACACTGATGCCGGCAAAAATTATCCTAATAAATTTACTTGTATCCGCAAAAATATTTTCCGGCGTATTCATCAGGCGCAGCATCGGATCAATCCCAATCAATGTCACAATTGTCAAGAAAATTGCCATGATGATGCAAAGGTAGCCCGACATAACGGTAAAATGGCGCACTCTTTTTTCATCTCTGGCGCCAAAGCTCTGTGCAATAAGCACCGCAAAACCGCTTGTCATACCCATCACAACACCCAAAACAAGAAACATCAGTGAGCCCGTAGAGCCAACAGCGGCGAGTGCATCCACACCGATAAATCGTCCTACTATCATGGCATCTACAATATTATAAAATTGCTGAAATATGTTACCGATCAGCAACGGAATTGCAAATCTAAAAATCAGGCTCCTTGGATTGCCTGTTGTCATATCATTTGTCATTTTACTTTCTCCTCTTCACAACTCGTTTCCTTGGTCTAAATATCGTCATCCTGCCCGTCCAGCCGACGACTCGTACAATAATAACACCACATATGACACCGATGGAGTCAATCGCTACGTCCTTTGGAGACGCGACTCTTCCTGCCACAAAGGATTGATGATACTCATCCAGCATGGCGTAGGATACACAAAGTGTCCCTGTCAGTATCATAAGCCCGATTCCTCTCACCCCATATACATAGAGCGGAAAAGCAATCGCCACGGCAAGACATGCATACTCCGTCATATGTGCCGCTTTTCTGACGGGATAATTGATTCTTTCTTTATAGTAGCTGATTTCTTCACTGCCAAGGTTTAAATCAAGTACCTTGTCAGCAGTTACCACAATCTGCTCACTTACCTTATAGCTAAGCCCTGACGACACGGTTCCGCTATCCGCCGAAAACGAATAAATCATGTACATCATAAGCAGCGCCGGCAGAAACGAAAATGGTTTCAATAAATTTATCACTTCGTATCCTCCATCTGAGAAGTTCTATCTCGTTATAATTTTTAACAGTTCAATAAAGCCCGCCCCGTTTTCCTCGCTTGCATAAACCTCTCTTACGGTAACAGGTCTGTCCGTTATAATGTTATCCACATCCAGAAGCTTCATTCGCTCAATATCGCTTCTGGAGTTTACGGTCCACACATGAACTTCTTTACCTGCATCATGTGCCGCCGCAATTACCTTCTTGGAAGCGTAGGTATGTTTAATGCTTAAAAAGTCCGCATTGATTTTATTTTCAAAATTACCGAATGCCATCTTTAAAATATAGCCCGTTCTGATATCCGGGTTTATCTCCTTGACCTCGCTGAGCAGGGAATAGTCCATCGAAGTTATGACACAGTAATCATTTGCCTCATTCTCCTCAATCACCTTCAGAACATTGCTTACAATATTGTCATTGTGCCCATTGCTCTTTATTTCAATATTGAGATTTATTTTTCCTTTGCAGTACTGGATTACTTCCTCCAACGCCGGAACTTTTTCACCGGAAAACTTCCGACCGAACTTGCTGCCCGCATCCAGCATTTCCACCTCGTCAAACGTTACATCCCAAATATACCGATTATAGCCGGTTGTCCGCTTCAAGCTCGAATCGTGAAGAAGAACAACCACTCCGTCCTTCGTCTCCTGCACATCGATTTCCGCGTAGTCCGATTTCACTTCAATCGCTGCCATCAAGGCTGCCATTGTGTTTTCCGGCGCATACGCGGCACCTCCTCTGTGGGCGGTAATCTGCGTTGTCACGAGAACCTCCTGCGCAATCGTCGTACTTTTCTCGACCATTTTGTAGCTGTAAAAGCCCTCCACACACACAATGACCACGCTTATCACCAGCGTCACACGCTTTAACGTACCGCTTGACAGTGCCGTGTAATCATAAAGCTCCTTATTCTCATCGTGAAAGGCGTCAAAGCGGTACAGAGAATAAATGCTGTAGATAAATGCCATATTTCCCGCTATTCCCAAGATATTACTCAAAATTCCCGTGACGAGCTTAATCCAGTCACAGATAATAAGTAAGTTGGCAAGTGCCACATCATCTTTATAAAAAACGGATACAAGGAGTGCCGCTGCCACAATGGCAAGCGCATATATCACCAGAACAACCGCTGACAAAAAAACATTCCATTCAATCAGATAGAGGAAGGACTTTTTCGCCTTCTTTCTCACTATTTTGAAGCTGTTAGTAAAAGCATATTTTGCATCCTTCTCCCCAAGTACCACAAATGGCATGATAAAAGCAGAAAGCAAGCTTACGGCAAGAATAGCAAAAAGAATCAGATACAGCACCTCTTTGTAACGGAAGCTCTCATAAATATACTGTGCCAAATAATTCAGTATTTTTACATTTGCAACCTCCTGCACAATAAAGTGAAGGCAAATAAAAGGCAATACAAATAGAGCGGGAATAAAATTTAGAATACTTCCCTCTTTTAATATTTTCCCTGTCTTGAAAATGCCAACCAAAAATATATGATACGCTTTTAACTTGACGTTATGGTTTACCGCCCTATAATTTTCTAAGAGACAAATGATTTCAAATCCAATCATTAACAAGATAATCAGAGCATTTGCAACAATTAAAACAATTGAAATGGGCTTTCCAATAAAATCTATTATATTTTCTACGGTGATATAGCTGTATCCGGCTTTTTTTAAAGCAAAATCGATGCTTGAGGAGTAAAAATTATAAATGATTAGAATAGAAGCGGCATGATAGCACAATAAAAACACGAATAATTCTATAAAATTAGCTTTTATTATTTTCCATGTGTTTTTTACAATAAATAACATATTATATTCTCACAGCTTTATAGGATTTTTCTCTCTTCCTATATTCTATCATTTTTTTTGCGATAGTCAATTTTATTTCTTCATTTCTCTCATCTTTTATTAACCATTTTTTAATCACCACATAAAATAAGACTAAATAAACAAATAAGGAGTTTTATTTTGGATAACAATAATAGACAGTCATGTCTAAACCCTAGAACCGCAAACCCGTCCTGTGGCTGCGGATACAGACAAAAAATGAGCCCCTCCACCGTTATGCCCACGCGTGATTGTTTGGAGAATCTTGCAGTAGGCATGTGCTACGTTCCTTGGCAGCACTGGGATAAAATATATGATTTAGAAAAGGGACTGGAAGTTGGCACTATTTTCCCAGAGTTGAACAAACCTTTCTTAGGAAGTAGGTGTTGCTAAGATGAACAATATGACAAATGTAGATAGAAGAAGCTTAATGCACAAAATAAGTATGGTGAGCTTTGGAATTGTGGAGGCTACCCTATATTTGGATACCCACCCAATGGATGAAACTGCGCTAAAATACATCAACGAACTAATTCCGGTTAGGCAGAGTTTACTTGAAAAACATTCCCAGTGCTTTGGCCCTTTGACCATCGACAGTGTTCTTCCGTCGCAAAAATGGGAGTGGGCTTGCAATCCAATGCCTTGGGAAGGAGGTTATTAATAAATGTGGAATTATGAGAAACGATTGCAGTACCCCGTAAACATCACAAAGACAAACGCAAAGCTGGCACAGATTATCATTACCCAATTTGGCGGTCCTGACGGAGAATTAGCTGCCTCCCAGCGATATCTCTCCCAGCGGTACACAATGCCTTATAACAATGTAAGCGGATTGCTTACAGATATTGGAACAGAGGAAATGGCACATATGGAAATGATTTGTGCAATTGTTTATCAGCTTACAAAGGACTTAACCATTGACGAAATTAAAGCGAGCGGTTTTGACAAATATTATGTCGATCATACTCTCGGCCTTTACCCGCAGTCTGCCGGCGGAAATCCTTTCACGGTTACCTATTTCCAGTCAAAAGGAGATCCGATTACCGATTTGGTGGAGGATATGGCAGCCGAGCAAAAAGCCAGAAGCACCTATGATAACATTTTAAGGCTGATACATGACCCGGAAGTCTGTGACCCGATTCGTTTCTTACGTGAAAGAGAAATCGTTCACTTTCAACGTTTCGGCGAAGGTCTTCGGATTGTTCAGGAGCATCTTGACTCTAAAAACTTCTATGCCTTTAACCCAGCCTTTGATACGTGTAAGAAATAGTTTGCTTTATCAAAAGAGTGTTCCGTCTTGGGGGCACTCTTTTTTGAGGTGATAAGAAATTGAGCTCATATTTTCTTGTAATTTTTCAGATTTTTTCCAAATTTTTCTTACAAAAACATAACATAAATTTTACATAACTACGATTGAATTAATTTTTATTTTATGATAAAATTAATCGGGTGTCTTTTGCCTAATTGTCTAAAAAACACATATAAAAAGAACAACAAATACGTCCGCACGCTATTGTTACATAGCTCCGGATACGATGAAACTGGAGGAAAAAATGAAACGCAAACCAGATAAACTTTTAACATTACTACTTGAGATTGCACAGAACATGAAAGAGTGCGGCGCTACATTTAGTAAATACGAATTTCGTTCACTAACTGATTTAAAAGTTTTTGCTGAAAAAATTAAGGACTTTGAGAAAAAGGGTGACACCCTTGTTCACGAGACAATTGTTGAATTAAATCATGCTTTTATCACGCAGATTGAGCATGAGGATATCTTGTTACTTGCTGAAAAAATGGATGATATTGTCGATGAGCTGGAAGAGGTTGTTGTTTACTTCTACATGTATGGTCTGACAGAGGCTGACGAATACATGGAGGAATTCAGAAAATATATCGGTTCCTGTACCGAGGAGCTATATCACGCAATTGACCTTCTGGTATCTAAGCAGTTCAAAAACATCAAAGAACATACTGTAAATGTAAAATCTTACGAGGAAATCTGTGATACGACAGAGCGTAAGGCTATCCGTAAATTATTCAAAAAGTATAGTGATCCGATTAAAATCATTCAATACAAGGATATTTATGAAATGCTTGAAAGTTCAGTAGATGCCTGTCAGTTAGTTGCGAAATCTCTGGATACAATCGTTATGAAAAACATATAGGAGGATAACATGGTTGCTATTATATTAATTGTTCTCCTCGCATTAACCTTTGACTTTATCAATGGTTTTCATGATACCGCCAATGCGATAGCAACAGCAGTTTCAACAAAGGCGATGGCATTAAAAAATGCTATTATCATGGCTGCTATTATGAATTTTCTAGGTGCAATTATTTCTACCGGCGTTGCAGAAACAATCGCTAAAGAAGTGGTTGACTTAGAGCTGATTGCAAACGGTACTACCGTTATGATTGCCGCGCTGATTACCGCAATTATGTGGAACCTGTTTACCTGGTATTTTGGTATCCCAAGCAGTTCTTCCCATGCATTGATTGGTTCTCTCGCAGGTGCTGCTTTAGCCGATGCAGGTGCTTCCGCAATCGAATTTGGCGGTCTTGGAAAAATCGTTGCATCACTTCTTGTTTCTCCAATCATTGCTCTCTCAGCCGGTTTTTTAATGTTTACATTATTTAAAAAGTTATTTAAAGGAGCAAACTTAGGAAAAGCAAACTTTGGTTTCCGCAGGTTCCAAATTGTTACCGCTGCCTTGCAGGCGTTTTCACACGGTACAAATGATGCGCAGAAATCAATGGGTATTATTACAATGGCTTTGGTAACCCATGGTTTCCAAAATGATATGACAATTCCTCACTGGGTACAGTTTGCTTGTGCACTTGCAATGGCACTCGGAACCTCAATCGGCGGATGGCGTATCATCAAAACGGTAGGTACTCAGATTATGAAATTAAAGCCGGTAAACGCTGTTGCTGCCGACCTCTCTTCCGCTTTGGTTATTCAGGTCGCAACACACTTTGGTCTTCCGGTAAGTACAACCCATGTTATCTCTTCTTCCATTATGGGTGTCGGTGCAGCCTCTCGTATTAAAGGTGTTAAATGGAGTACCGCTCAGAGAATGGTTTATGCATGGTTTACTACTATTCCGGTTACGATTATTATTTCAGCGGGTATTTTCGCTGTTCTTAATCTTTTTATTCGCTAATATACATAGAAAATTCAAAGGAACTTCCTATGATACTGATACAAAAAACGGCAGTCATTCTTGCAAAAAATTGCTTGAATGACTGCCGTTTTTATCTTATAGGAAATTCCTTCTACTTTGTTATCTTGTCTCTCCCATGAAAAACAATGCCAGAATACCCGGCCCTGTGTGGGCGCCGATTACAGGTCCTACATAATCAATCACAAAAGCTTCTATTCCAAATCTTTCTTTTATTAAATCTGCCACAAACTGGGCATCCTCGGGAACATCGCCGTGACCGATGAACACACCGTCACGCCTGTTTTCCTCAATATAACTGCCAATCTGCTGTTCCATATTGTCAACCAGCGTAATCAAAGACTTCTTTCTTCCTCTCACCTTGCTAAGTGCAACCAGACGGCCTTCATTATCTACATGAAGAATCGGCTTTACATTAATCATGGTTCCGAGTACTGCCGCCGTCTTTGAAACACGTCCGCCGCGATACAGATGGAATAAATCAAGTGGTGTAAAATTATGGCACACATGTAATTTATTTTCCTCTATCCATTGCACGATTTCATCGATGGATTTTCCTGCATCCTTCATCAAGACAGCTTTATGTATCAAAAGCCCCTCTCCCATCGAGGCACAGAGCGAATCAATTACTTCAATTTTACAGTCCGGATGCTCCTCCAGCATCTCCTCCGCCGCAATTCTCGCACTGTTATAGCTTCCGCTGAGTGCTGAGGAAAATGCGATATGAAGTACATCATATCCCTCATCATAAAACTTTTGAAACACTTCCTTTGCCTGAGTCGGATTAACCTGCGAGGTCGTCGGCATTGATCCGTTTTTCATTTTATTATAAAATTCCTTAAACTCCAATCCATTGTCCTGCGTGTAGGTAATTCCTTCCAAAATATAAGACAAAGGTAATACCGTTATATTATGCTCTTTCATATAGTCTTTTGGTAAATCTGATGTTGTATCGGTTGTTATCACAAAATTACGCATAAACCATCCTCCTAACATGATGTCGTTCTCCGTCGCTTTTTTATTAAAGGAAACGATGAAACATATGAACCGACAACTGAAGGAGCTGTCGGTTTTCTAATAAGACTATATCATATTTTTCTATATATTTCTACTATTTTTCACGAATCCTTATCGAACACCTTTATCATTATGAGGAAGTCTCACTCGTATAAAGCGTTTGAGGAATTGTCTCGGATTAAATGGAAAAAGAGGATAGAGATAGCTTTTTCCGGCAATCGTCTTGTTAAACACAATCGCCAATATCGTGATAATCCATCCGATAATAAAGCCCCACACATTGAACACCGCCGTCAGTACCAATGTAATCATTCGCATAAACTTAAATGCATACGCAAGCTCAAAGTTTGGCTGAGAGTAGTTTGCAATCGCCACAAATGCCATATAAAGCATAACCTCTGAATTAAACCAGCCGGAGGATACACTCAAATCTCCCATAACTAATGCCGCCATAATGCTCAAAGGCGTGCTTAGCATAGTCGGCGTGTTGACTGCTGCAAGGTGAAGTCCGTCAATGGCAATTTCCAAAATAAAAAACTGGAAAATCAGCGGAACATTAACCGTTTCCTGTATCATAATAAAATGCAGCCAGTCCGGCACCAAAACTGAATTTTGCATGAGTAAAAGCCAAACCGGAGTCAAGGCTAGGCTGACAAAATTGACAAGAAACTTGGTTAATCTCAAATAACTTCCCGTAACGGGCGGAAAATAGTAATCATCCGCTTCCTCAATAATGTCAAACACAGAAGACGGCGTAATCATCGCGGATGGCGAATTGTCTACCAAAATCACAATATTTCCTTCTAAAATACAAGCTGCTGCCGTATCCGGTCGCTCCGAAAATTTGTATTTTGGAAATGGATTATACCAGCTATACTGATACAGACACTCCGCTAAACTCTGACTGTTCATCGTAAGTGAATCTACCTCAATATCCTCAATTCTTTTTCGAAGCTCATCCAAAAACTCATGGTCCACTCTGCTGTCCAAATAGGCAATTACCACCGTAGTCTTAGAGCTTTCCCCAACCATAAGCATTTCCATGACCAATTCAGGCGATCGTATTCTACGTCTAATCAACGCCGTATTCATTGCTACCGTCTCAACGAAGCCATCTCTTGAGCCCCTTAGCACCCTGTCCTTTTCCGGTTCCTCTACCCCTCGCATCGGATAGTTTCTGCAGTCCAGCAAAAAAGCCCTTGCATAGCCATCAATAAACAAAGCAGAAATTCCTGACAGAATTGAGGTAGTGATTTGCTCATAATCATCCGTTAAATTTACAGAACCGTAAGGTATATAGCGTTTGGAAAACTCATGCGCCTCCTCCGGCATATCTTCTTTTCTAATTCTGATAAAAATTTCCATCAGTTTTTCCATTGTGTGGTCATCCAGAAATCCGTCAATAAAATAGATGCAGACGTCTTTCCCCCCCACATACAAGGTGCGGTATTTTAAATCATAGTTTTTATCCACAAACAGTGTCTGATTTAGCTTGTTTATATTTAGTTGAAGCTCGCTGCTTATTTTTTCGTTCATCGCACTATATACCCTTCCTATCTTATAATTGGTATATATTGTTCCATATTTGGAATTATTTATGCGTATTTCACTTTATCATTTACAGCTTTCTATAAATTATTTGTAACTGTTCAGAGCCAAGCAAATTTGATGAAGATATGCGTAGAATGCTCGCATTCCTAAGCATACTCTTTATCAAATTTATTTGGCGGATACGTCACATCTCGAAAACACTACGTGTTTTCGAGATTGGCCCTGAACAGTTACAATTATTTATGCTATTTCCTAAAAGTCATGCTCTCTTTTACTCAATCAACGCGGCACCCCATGTGAGACCGCCGCCGAAGCCGGAAACAATTATTTTATCTCCTTTTTCAATCTGCCCGCTGCGATAAAGCTCATCCAAAAGGATTGGTATGCTTGCCGCCGATGTATTTCCATACTTATCTAAATTTACTGGGAATTTATCCTCCGGCTGCTTTAGGCGTTTTGCCACGGAGCTTATAATTCTTTTGTTTGCCTGATGGAGACAAAAATATTTAATATCAGTATAATCGCTATTTGTCTGCTCCATCAGCTGCTCGATACACTCAGGCACCTTCTTCACTGCAAATTTGAATACTTCCTGCCCTTCCATATAGATGGCCGTTTCCTCTTCCTCTTTCGCTGTAAACAGATTGTTTGCGTTTCTGCCTTTGCAGGTTAATACCTCGCCTCTGCTGCCGTCCGAACCTTGCACAAAAGTCATTTTTCCTGTTTTATCTTCTTCAAGTACAACTGCTCCTGCACCATCTCCAAACAGGATACAGGTTCCTCTATCGGTCCAGTCAATTACCTTTGATATGGTTTCCGCTCCGATAACCAATGCATGTTTACACATACCCGACTGAATATAGGCATAGGCACTGCTTAATGCATACAAAAATCCGGTACATGCCGCGTTTATATCGAAGCATACCGCATTTACAGCTCCAATCTCCTGTTGCACCATGCACGCTGTACTTGGCATATAGTTATCCGGTGTGAAGGTTGCTACTATGATTAAATCTACTTCCAGATTTGTAATCCCTGCATTTTCAAGGGCATTTTTCGCGGCATTTGCAGCTAATGAACTTGTCGTCTCTTCTCTTGCAATTCTTCGCTCTCTGATACCTGTTCTTTCACGAATCCACTCATCATTGGTATCAACAATGGTTGATAGAAAATCATTTGTCACGACATGTTCGGGGAGTGCCCTCCCGGTTCCTATGATTCTTGCTGCCATGTTTGGTGTTGCTCCTTTCGGTTTATGCGTTTATATGTTTATGTAGGTAGTAATTTCAATTTACTTTGATTATCAAACTATTTTTATAAGTATATTGCTTTATTTGGGTTTTGTCAAGGTGGGAGTGGGAAAATTTGTGGGGATGGGGGGATGCTAAGACGCTAAGTCAAAGGGAATTCGGCTAATATTACATTTTTTCACATGCTTAGCTTTTCTGTTTTATGAATTATATTTCATTAGGGTGTTATTTTATTATCTTTATTTTGTCATATACAGTATTTTTTTGATAAGGTACATTCCATTATGGTTTTACTTTTATTTCATCATTTATAATAAACATTTCAGATGATTTTTTGTTTGCATTCCACTATGGTTCTACTTCTATTTATGTCAGAATTAAGTATAGCTGCTACATGGATCATTTACATTCCACTATGGTTCTACTTCTATCAATTTACGTTAGAGATGCTAATAATGCATATATTTCATTTACATTCCACTATAGTTCTACTTCTATGCAACTAACACATTTAAGGCGCGGTCCGCTTTCTGTATTTACATTCCACTATGGTTCTACTTCTATAAGCATACGGATGCACATACGCAACGGCGTTGGTAAAATTTACATTCCACTATGGTTCTACTTCTATAAGACGCAGAAGGAAACTGAAAACAATACGCTTGTGAATTTACATTCCACTATGGTTCTACTTCTATGGACATAATTAGTGTCCTTGTTTTGCATCATCACAATTTACATTCCACTATGGTTCTACTTCTATGTTAAGGATAGCACAAAAGGAGGCATATTCACTCAAATTTACATTCCACTATGGTTCTACTTCTATAAAGCATTTGCAATTTTTTGCAGTTGTTCTATTTTATTTACATTCCACTATGGTTCTACTTCTATTAGGCCTGACGATGCCGAGGCGCATCTCTTACCCCTATATTTACATTCCACTATGGTTCTACTTCTATCCCTGCACCTTGAAGGTTTCACGCGACTCGTCAGTCATTTACATTCCACTATGGTTCTACTTCTATGATGAGGTTAATATTGCAATCAATAGCTATATTACCATTTACATTCCACTATGGTTCTACTTCTATGTTATCACTCATAATGGCTGCGTTTTTGGCTCCCATATTTACATTCCACTATGGTTCTACTTCTATAAAACAGGAGCTTTGAACAGTGTATCAGCGTGGCAATTTACATTCCACTATGGTTCTACTTCTATTACAAGCTGTCTTGTTACTAGTGCAATGCCGTTTCTAATTTACATTCCACTATGGTTCTACTTCTATTCTTTTACTGCTATACACATATCCATGAGCATATTGATTTACATTCCACTATGGTTCTACTTCTATAATCATACGATAAGGCAATTATTGTCGATGGAATAGCATTTACATTCCACTATGGTTCTACTTCTATTGCAGTAAGTCCATTGAATAACGAGATTGAAGTAAAATTTACATTCCACTATGGTTCTACTTCTATTTTAATACGCTCGTAACTCCTTTGGCTACGAATATATATTTACATTCCACTATGGTTCTACTTCTATTTTCGTTAAAATCAATGTAATTAACTTTTTCATATATATTTACATTCCACTATGGTTCTACTTCTATTCAGCCCCAGAATGCTTCCTTTCGGACCTTTT
>NZ_LT860098.1:845000-916578 GCF_900184995.1 Konateibacter massiliensis | reverse complement strand
AGCGTGAAGCCCCCCTCAAGATGAGATATCCCATAGCGTAAGCTAGTAAGACCCCTTGAAGAGTACAAGGTAGATAGGACAGAGGTGGAAGTGCAGCAATGTATGGAGCTGACTGTTACTAATCGGTCGAGGGCATGACCATAAGCACTTAGCAATTGACGAGCGAAGCGAAGGCAGAGCTTAGTGCGTTGGTCGTTCGATAGAGTGAAACGAAATCGAACTTCCTTAGTGTCTCTTATTGAATTATTCGAATTCTATATACAGTTTTGAAGGTATAAACCTTTATTGGCCCGATGGCTCAGTTGGTTAGAGCGCCGCCCTGTCACGGCGGAGGTCGTGGGTTCGAGTCCCATTCGGGTCGTTTTTAACTAAATATTGTTTTTTACCCATGGGATCTTAGCTCAGCTGGGAGAGCATCTGCCTTACAAGCAGAGGGTCACAGGTTCGAGCCCTGTAGGTCCCATTTTTGTTATCTATTTTTCTGCGCCGACGTGGCTCAATTGGCAGAGCAGCTGATTTGTAATCAGCAGGTTATCGGTTCGAGTCCGATCGTCGGCTTAAGTTTAGCACTTGTTTAAAAGAAGAAGTGTTAAATTTTTATGGATGGATTCCCGAGCGGCCAAAGGGGGCAGACTGTAAATCTGTTGTCTACGACTTCGAAGGTTCGAATCCTTCTCCATCCATTTTATCACAAAATTATATATTATTACCGCGGGGTGGAGCAGTCTGGAAGCTCGTCGGGCTCATAACCCGAAGGTCGTAGGTTCAAATCCTGCCCCCGCAATTTTTAACTGAATAGGTTAAATGCCCAGATAGCTCAGTCGGTAGAGCAGAGGACTGAAAATCCTCGTGTCGCTGGTTCGATTCCGGCTCTGGGCATTAAATGGGATATTAGCTCAGTTGGTAGAGCACTTGACTTTTAATCAAGTTGTCCGGGGTTCGAATCCCCGATGTCTCACTGCAAAGACTGTATATTACAAAATGAACTTGGATGCAGTTTTTTTATTTATATTAAAATATTACGGAAGTGTTGAAAAATCAGCACTTCCTATTTTTATATTTAAGCATAGGACATTTTATGATATACTTATTTAGAAAAATTGGAAAGGAGAAGAAAAATGAATTTGTATGAGCAATTAAAAAAATATAGCAATTCTGATTACTATCCTTTTCATATGCCCGGGCATAAAAGAAACCGTGAAATAGATTTTGTGAATCCCTTCAGCCTTGATATTACGGAAATTGACGGGTTTGATAATTTACATCACAGTGAGGGAATTTTGCTGGACGCGCAGAAAAAGGCGGCACAGCTTTATAAATCTGAGGAATCTTATTTTTTGGTAAACGGGACAACTGCCGGTATATTGAGTGCTGTTTCTGCCTGTACAACAAAAGGTGGAACTGTATTAATGGCACGCAATTGTCATAAGGCAGTATATAATGCAGTTTTCCTCAATGAATTGAAAAATATTTATATTTATCCACAAAAAATGGGAAAATATAGTGTAAATTGTGGATTAAATACTCAAAATATAAAACAATTGTTGATAAAAAACAAAAATATTCAAGCAGTTATCATAACATCTCCTACCTATGACGGGATTGTATCAGATGTTGAGGCAATTGCAAAGGAGGTTCATAAGTTTCATATTCCTCTTATTGTAGATGAGGCACATGGCGCACATTTTGGATTTCACCCCTACTTTCCCGAAAACTCAAACAGTAAGGGAGCAGATATCGTTATCCACAGTGTTCATAAAACGCTGCCTTCTTTGACGCAGACGGCAATTATGCATGTAAACGGAAACAGAGTAGATAGAGATAAATTAAAAAGATATTTGTCAATTTATCAGACAAGCAGTCCATCTTATGTGCTGATGGCAAGTATTGATTCTTGTGTTGAATTGATTAAGCAAAAAGGCGAACAACTATTTTCTTCCTATGCAGATAACCTTTCATTTTTGAGAAATGGGATATCCGATTTAAAAAAAATAAAGATGGTCGAAGAAAATATAGTCGGCAATAATGATATTTATGATTTGGACCGCTCTAAGTTAATCTTATCAGTGAAAAATACCGATATATCAGGTAAGGAATTATATTCTCGCTTATTAAATAACTATCATTTACAGCTAGAGATGGCGGCAGGTGATTATGCATTAGCTATGACCTCCGTTATGGATACAGAGGCAGGATACCAACGTCTTATTCAGGCTTTACATGAGATTGACGATGAAGTAAATGAGAGACAAGATAAGGAAGAAATTACGCTAGCTTCGGAGGCGGAGATAGGTACTGCGATAGATTATGAAGCAAAAGTGTGTATGACAATAACGAAGGCACAAAATGAAGAGAAAGCTGACTGTGAGCTTAAAGATGCCGAGGGAAAAATAGCAGCGGAATACGTTTACTTATATCCGCCAGGTATTCCTTTGATTGCGCCGGGAGAGCAGATTACAGGAAAGCTTGTTGAACAGGTTCACAAATACGCTGACATGGGACTTTCCATAGAGGGTATGAAGGACAGCTCAAATAGAAAGATTCAGGTAGTTCGTTTATGATACAAAAGTAGGAGCGAACTCAAGATTAAAAATAGATAACAAGATGAATATTCAAAGGAAAATGTGGAAAAATGGGTAAAATATTTTATATTATGGGTAAAAGTTCCTCTGGCAAGGACACAATATATAAAAAAATACTAGGTGATGATAAGCTGAAGCTGAAAAGTGTTTTGATGTATACGACAAGACCGATTCGAGAGGGAGAAACAAATGGAAAAGAGTACATTTTTGTAGATGATTCAGAATTTGAACGGTTGGAGAAGGACGGAAAGGTAATTGAAGTCAGGGCATATAATACGGTCTATGGAATTTGGAGATATTTTACGGCAAAGGATTCTCAGATTAATCTGGAAACCGAAAATTACCTGATGATAGGCACAATTGAATCCTATCTCAAGACAAAGGAATATTACGGGGAGGAATCAATCGTACCGATTTATATTGAAGTGGAGGATGGGCTTCGTTTAGAGAGAGCACTTAAGCGTGAGAAAGGGCAGACCTTTCCCAAATATGAGGAAATGTGCAGAAGATTTCTGGCGGATCAGCAGGATTTTTCCGAGGAGAAATTAGTGGAAGCCGGAATCGGAAAAAGGTTTCAAAATGAAGGCTTACTGGATTGTATACAGGAAGTTTCTGATTATATAAACAAGGTTGTAAAATGAAAAATCTTTATGTATAATATAGATAAGAAAGAGGTGAGAATGTGAATCTAAAGGTTAATGAAAGTTCATCTGCGGCGGCGATTGACAATACAAGAAAAATTCAACAGACCGACAGCAGTTTTAAATTTACTTTAATCAGCAGCATACAGGAAAAAGACTTACAGGACAAGCTAAGCGGATTGATGCAGCAAATAAGCGAGCAGGGTGATAAGCTTGCGAAGCATATGGATATTCGTGATATGAAGACATACCGGGGTCTGGTAAAGGAATTTATGAACGAAGTAGTAAGCCGTTCACATGAATTCTCAAGAGAAAACTTTCTGGACAGACGCGGACGTCACAGAGTGTACGGAATCGTCAGACTGATAGATGAAAATTTAGATGAGCTTGCAAAGGAATTGATGCGCGATGAAAAGGACCATCTGAATATACTGAACAAGATAGATGAAATAAAAGGATTGTTATTGGATATAGTCACATAATAATAGATTGGAGTACAATAATGTCTGGATTTAAAAACATAATAGGTCATACACAAATTATAGAACATTTAAAAAGTGCGATTAAACTTGATAAGATTTCACATGCCTATATTTTTAATGGGGAAGCGGGTTCCGGAAAGAGAATGCTGGCTTCTGCATTTGCCATGACGCTCCAGTGTGAGACAGGAAATGACGAGCCTTGCGGAAAGTGTCAGTCTTGCATTCAGGCAGTGAATCAAAATCATCCGGATATTATTTGGGTATCTCACGAGAAGCCGGGAAGTATCGGTGTTGATGATATCAGAGTACAGCTTAACAATGATATCGGAATAAAGCCCTACAGCGGCAAATATAAGATATACATTATAAACGAGGCGGACAAGCTTACCGTTCAAGCACAGAATGCCCTTCTAAAGACATTGGAGGAGCCGCCTGCCTATGCAATTATTATACTTCTGACAATGAATCATGAAGCACTGCTTTCTACTATTTTATCCAGATGTATTACGCTCAATCTAAAGTTTGTCGAGGATGAGCTGATTCGAAAATATTTGATGGAGGTTCAGGAAGTTCCTGATTATAAAGCGGATATCAGTGTTGCATTTGCGCAGGGGAATGTGGGGAAAGCCATTAAGCTGGGTTCCACACAGGATTTTGATGAGCTTAGAGATGATACCTTTTCCATGCTCCGCAATATGGATGATATGGAGATGTATGAGGTAATTGAATATATTAAGAAAATAGCTGAAAATAAGTTAAATATAGAAGATTATCTGGATTTAATTATTATGTGGTTTCGTGATGTTCTTTTATTTAAAGCGACAAATGATATAAATAGTCTGGTTTTTAAAGAAAGTATATCAGATATTAAAAAACAGGCAAATAAAAGGTCTTACAACGGTATTGAGAATATTATCAATGCCATCGAAAAAGCTAAGGTTCGACTAAATGCAAATGTTAATTTTGAATTGGTAATGGAACTTTTGCTGTTAACTATCAAGGAAAACTAAAAGAGATAGGGATGGAATAGGATAACACGGAAGGAGTTAGGATGACAAAAATAATTGGTGTCAGATTTAGAGCTGCGGGAAAAATTTATTTTTTTGACCCAAAGAATTTTGATATAAATGCAGGAGAGCATGTGATTGTTGAAACTGCAAGAGGAGTGGAGTACGGAGCTGTTGTAATAGGTCCGAGGGAGGTTGAGGATTCAAAGGTGGTACAGCCTCTGAAAGAGGTAATGAGAGTTGCAACCCCGGAGGATGATGAAGTTGAGACAAGCAACAAGGCAAAAGAGAAGGAAGCTTTTCGTATCTGCCTTGAAAAAATAAAAAAACATGGGCTTGAGATGAAGCTGATTGACGCAGAGTACACATTTGATAATAACAAGGTATTGTTTTACTTTACAGCGGACGGCAGAATTGATTTCCGCGAGCTTGTAAAGGATTTAGCGGCAGTTTTCAAGACAAGAATTGAGCTTCGCCAGATCGGTGTCAGAGATGAGACAAAGATTTTAGGAGGTATCGGCATTTGCGGAAGAAGTCTTTGCTGCCATACACATTTGTCTGAGTTTGCACCTGTTTCCATTAAAATGGCGAAGGAGCAGAATTTATCTTTGAATCCGACGAAGATTTCAGGTGTTTGCGGAAGACTTATGTGCTGCCTCAAGAATGAAGAGGAAACATATGAGGATTTAAACAGCCGGCTTCCGAATGTTGGTGACTTTGTGACAACGGATGACAGCCTAAAGGGCGAGGTTCAGAGTGTAAACGTATTGAGACAGCTTGTTAAGGTAATTGTTACGTTGAATGACGAGAAGGAAATCCGGGAATATAAGGTAGATCAATTGAGATTTAAGCCGAAGAAGAGAAAAGAAAAAATTGATCTGTGCGATGCAGAGCTTAGGCAATTAGAAATGTTAGAGAAAAACGAAGGGAAATCTAAGCTAAATGACAATTAAGCTGAATGAAAATGAAAGGCTGGATGAGCTTCACAGAAATGGTTATTCAATTATACAGAATCCGGAAAAGTTTTGTTTTGGAATGGATGCGGTTCTGTTGTCGGGATATGCAAAGGTAAAAAAGGGTGAGAGGGCATTGGATTTAGGAACCGGCACAGGAATTATTCCCATTTTACTTGAGGCGAAAACCGATGGAGAGCATTTTACAGGCCTTGAAATTCAGGAAGAGAGTGCGGATATGGCAAGAAGAAGTGTGTCATATAACCGCCTGGATGAAAAAATTGATATTGTCACCGGAGATATAAAGGGAGCCTCAAAAATTTTTGGGGCTGCCTCTTTTGATGTTGTTACGACAAACCCGCCTTATATGACAAACAGCCACGGGCTTGTCAATCCTGATGAACCAAAGGCGATTGCAAGGCATGAGATATGCTGCAGCCTGGAGGATGTGATTCGGGAGGGCTCAAAGCTTTTGAAGGTAAACGGAAGATTCTATATGGTACATAGACCGTTTCGACTGGTGGAGATTATGACGACGCTGGTCAAATACAAGCTGGAACCAAAGAGGATGAAGCTGGTATATCCTTATGTGGATAAAGAGCCGAATATGGTGTTAATTGAAGCTTTAAAGGGCGGTAAATCGAGGATAACGGTGGAAGCTCCGCTTATTGTCTATAAGGAGCAGGGTAAGTATACGGATGAGATTTATGATATATATGGCTATTGAGAAGACTGTTAATGACATCAGAGATAGCCGGAGTATATAAGAATGCTGCGGACGGAGGATATTATGTCAGGAAAATTATATTTGTGTGCAACTCCGATTGGTAATCTGGAGGATATTACTTTCCGTGTTGTGAGAACATTGAAGGAAGTTGACTTGATTGCAGCGGAGGATACAAGAAACAGTATTAAGCTGTTAAACCATTTTGAGATAAAAACGCCTATGACAAGCTACCATGAGTTTAATAAATATGACAAAGCAAAGTATCTGGTTGATAAAATGCTTGCAGGGGAAAATATCGCTTTGATAACGGATGCGGGAACACCGGGAATTTCAGATCCGGGTGAGGAGCTGGTCAAGGTATGTTACGAAAATAATGTGGAGGTTACTTCTCTGCCGGGAGCAGCAGCTTGCATCACAGCGTTGACATTGTCCGGGCTTTCCACAAGACGCTTTTGCTTTGAGGCATTCTTGCCTGCGGATAAGAAAGAAAAGGCACTTATATTGGAGGAACTGAAAACTGAGACGAGGACAATTATCTGCTATGAAGCACCTCATCGCCTGGTAAAGACTTTGGAGGAGCTATACGAGTCGCTTGGGGACAGAAGAGTTACGATTTGCCGTGAGCTGACGAAAAAGCATGAGACAGCATTTGTCACAACACTTACTGAGGCGCTGGAGTATTACAGGGAAAATGCGCCGAAGGGTGAGTGTGTCATCGTGATAGAAGGAATCAGCTTTGCAGAAATAGAAGCGGAAAGCAGAGAAAAATGGAACGAAATGTCCATAGAGAAGCACATGGAATATTATGTAAACCAAGGAATTGATAAAAAGGAAGCAATGAAGCTGGTGGCAAAAGATAGAGGAATCTCAAAGAGAGATGTGTATGGTGCTTTGCTTAAACTATAAATAGAGAGGATTGCAGTGCGGCTTAGAAATAAACCGATGGCAATCCTCTCTATTATTATATTCCAGTATAAAAGCAATAAATTAAAATTCTTTTATGCGCAAATTCGTTCAATATCGGCTGCATTTAAAGATTCCTTTTCCAGTAATTCAAGTGTAATCTGTTCAAGAAGATTCAAGTTGTCCTTAAGAAGCTGCCTTGTCTCGTCGTACAGGACGTTAGTAAACTCCCTGCATTTTTGAATTAATTGGCTGTCAGATTCGTAATCAAGGCAGGATAAGCTGAATAGGCCAAGCTCCGAATCCATTCCGAATTTATTCATATAGTCAAGTGTCATGCGGGATGCCTTCTGGATATCATTGCTGGCACCGGTTGTCACCTCGTCACTGCCAAAAATCAATTCCTCGGCAGCTCGCCCTGCAAGAAGGGTTTGTATGGTTGCCTTAATCTGCCTCTGGTTTTGATATAAGGTATCCTTTGGAATTGTCAGATTAAAGCCGCCTGCGCCGCTTACGCTTGGAATGATTGTAACTTTGGATATATAGTTTTCAGGGAGAAGCAGCTTTGTTGCCAGCGCATGGCCTGCCTCGTGGTATGCCGTAATTTTTAAGTCGCGGCTTGTGATGTAGGAGCGGTCGGTCTTTGGAGCACCCGCTATAACCGTGTAAAATGCCTTTTCTATGTGTTCATTTGATATTGCTGAATGTTTTTCATTAGCGGCATAAATCGCTGCCTCATTGAGGAGATTTTCAAGCATGGCACCGCTGAAATAAACGGTAGATTTGGATAATGCATTTAAATCTACATCATCAGCAATTGGTTTTGTCTTGGCATGAAGCGCCAGTATTTTTCTTCTGGAATTTACGTCAGGAAGCCCTATTTCAATCTGTCTGTCAAAACGTCCCGGACGAAGAAGTGCATCATCCAAGGTGTCAAGACGGTTTGTGGCACCAATCACGACAATTCCGGAATTTTCATGGAAGCCGGACATCTCTGTGAGAAGTGCATTTAAGGTCTGATCGCGCTCATCATTGCTGCTGGAAGCACTTTTTCCTCTCTTTTTTCCAATCGCATCAATCTCATCAATAAAAATAACAGCCTTTTCACTCTTTTTTGCCTTCTGAAATAAGCTTCGGATACGGCTTGCACCTACCCCTACATACATTTGAACGAAATCAGAGCCGCTCATTGCATAGAAGGGAACGTCAGCCTCGCCTGCCACTGCCTTTGCAAGAAGAGTCTTACCTGTGCCGGGAGGACCATACAAAAGAACACCCTTTGGCATTCTCGCGCCTACGGTTGAATATTTCTCTGGTTCTTTAATAAAGCTGATAACATCCTCAAGCATGGACTTTGCCTCTACATTGCCCGCTACCGAATTTAAATTAACGAAGGAGTTTTTGCTTTTCTTCTTAGCTGCATTGCTAGTCATGGCTGTTTTCTTCATAACAAGTGAGTCCGACTGCAAATTCATCTTATTTCCATAACGAACATACCAAAAACCGCCTGCGGCACCGAGCACACCGATAATAAGAAGCAAATTAAGCGGAAGTATGCCTGTATTTTCATATTGGACAGTAATATCTTGAAGAAGTAAATACTCCGTAAAATTTTCTGTCTTTGGATTTGGGACAAGATAAACCGAGTCCGGTGTTGCTGTAAGTTTGGCTTCAAATGTATTGTCATCATTTGTGAAGGTGACTTCTGTTACCTCTTTGCCTTCAACGGCAGTTAAAAAGTCAGGATAAGACATTTGTATGCTTGTTGGCTTCTGACTTTGAATACCGATGAAAATGGCGGCAAGAATAAGGAAAACAGAAGCGAGTATGAGAATATATTTCTTTTTCAATCTTTGACCTCCAAATAATATTGTTTTACATGTATAAAATAATTGTAACGCGTTTTATACATGGTTTCCATCGATAATTTATGGTAAGGAAGTTAAAAAGTGGCTATTAAAGCAATAAAAAGCTGCTATCATACAGAACAAACTTATAAATTAAGTCGCTCTGCATAATAGCAGCTAAGTATGTTAACACTTCTATTGCGCTGTGGATGAACCGTTAAGCTGATTCTCCAAACTATTGTATTTCTCGCTTAGAATGATAATATCAATTCGTCTGTTCTGGGCTCTGCCCTCTGCGGTTGAGTTATCAGAAATCGGTCTGTACTCACCGTAGCCTACCGCTACAAGCTTTTCAGGATTAATATCACATTTTGCAATAAATAATTTAACTACGCTGGCAGCTCTCGCTGAAGATAATTCCCAGTTGGAAGGGTAAATAGAATTACTGATTGGAATGTTATCAGTATGACCCTCAATACGGATATAATTATCCAATGCATTAATTGTATTAGCAATCTGAAGAAGAGTATCTTCATTTGCAAGCTTAATTTCAGCACTTCCTGAATCAAAGAGAATGGCATTGTCGAGACTGATAATAAGTCCTCTGTCATCGATGTAGGTAGAAACGGATGTGCTTACCCCATCTTCCTCAAACATGGTATCCAAGGTAGTCTGTACTTCCTCGAGATTATCAAGCTCGCTCTGTCCGAGTCCGGTACCTTCCCCTTCGTTTTGATTTTCTGTATCTGAATTTCCGCCCTCTGTCAGAGTCTGTTCACCGTCAGAACCATCCGGATAGAGAGGAAGCGGAGAAGTACCGTTGTTTTCAAATACGCCGCTGCCTTCAAATCCAGCGGTAGTCATAGTGCTACGAAATGCCTCTGCCATTTCAGAAGATTTCGCCTGATCTACCTTGCTAACAGCGAAGAGAACAATAAAAACGGCTAACAGCAAGGTCATTAAATCAGAATAGGGTAACAGCCAAGCTTCACCATTTTCTTCTTCATGGTGCTGTTTTTTCTTCTTTTTAGCCATCTTGGTCCCCTCCTATTCGTGACTTAATTCTTCTAATACTTTATCCTGCTCAGACTGAGGTAATACAGAGATAAGCTTGTCCTGTACCATAATAGGAGAATCACCCTTTTGAATGGATAATAAGCCTTCAATTGCCATACCCTTCAGTAACACCTCATCCTGACTCTTTACTTTTAATTTTGTTGCAAACGGATTCCATAATACGTAACCGGTAAAGATACCAAGGATTGTTGCCATAAAGGCAGCCGCGATTGCCTCTGACATGGCAGCTGTATCATCAATATGTGCCATAGCCGCAATAAGTCCGAACACGGCACCAAGTACACCCAGAGTAGGGGCATACATACCTGCGGATGAAAAAATGCTCGCATTTGTACGATGTCTTTCTTCTATTGCTTCTATTTCAGTTCCTAAAACGTCTACTATGTATTCTTCACTCATACCGTCGACAACCATACGAATTCCTTTTCGAATAAAAGGATCTTCAATCTCGTTGGCTTTTACTTCGAGAGATAAGAGACCATCTTTTCTTGCTTCTGTTGCAAGCTCCATCATAAGCTTAATAAGTTCAACTTCTCCCCCAGTTTTTTGCGTTGTAAAAAGAATTCTGAATAATGCACCTATATTCTTCAAATTTTTGCCCGGAAAGGAATTTAAAACAGTAGCTACAGTTCCGACAAAAATAACAAAGAATGCCGCCGGATTTAAAAAGATATCGAAGCTGAGATGCTTAAAATACATGGCGCCAACTACCGCAATAATACCGGTAAGTACGCCAAGAAGTGTTGTAATTTCCATAAACTTTTTCTCCTTATTCTTTTGAATATAACTTCCACTTGTACAATTATAACACGTCATTTGTCAAATAGAAATAGAGAGAAATTACTAAAAATACATAAAACACATATAAAATCCTAACAATTTAGTTATAATTCGTATATTATCGGCATAATATACTAAAAAATGGTGTGTGGTTTTATGCTTAATTACTTATGGGGAGCCATGATTCTGATTGGAATTGTATATGGTGCTTTTAATGGTACAATGCCGGAAATTACAGCAGCCGCACTTGATTCCGCCAAGGAAGCCGTGGAGCTTTGTATTACGATGGTGGGTATCATGGGTGTGTGGGTAGGTCTGATGAGAATTGCGGAGGTGTCGGGCATTATAAAGGCGGCAACAGACAAGATAAAGCCGTTTGTGGACTTCATGTTTCCGAATATTCCAAAGAATCACAAGGCGAGAGAGTATATCACGACGAATATCATCGCTAATATTTTAGGACTTGGATGGGCGGCAACGCCGGCGGGACTTATGGCAATGGAGAGCCTAAAGGAGTTAAATCATGAGAATGAAAAGGCAAGTGTCGAAATGTGTACTTTTTTGATTATTAACATTTCATCCTTGCAGCTCATACCGATTAATATCATTGCCTACCGGAGTCAGTACGGTTCGGTAAATCCTTCTATCATCACGGCGCCTACCATTGTGGCGACCACGATATCAACTATTGTAGGTATTATCTTTGCAAAATTTATGGCGGTGAGACATCAATGAAAGTACTGATTTTTTTATCTAATTATATTATGCCCCTTATGATATTTTACATTGTAGGTTTCGGGCTTTTGATGAAAAAAAATATCTACGATGAATTTATCTCAGGGGCAAAGGACGGGTTTAAAACCGTTCTCAATATTATGCCGACGCTCATCGGATTGATGATGGGCGTGGGCATATTGCGGGCATCCGGCTTCCTGAATTTTTTGGCGGGATTGGTGGGAGGTCTTACGAGTTATCTCCAATTTCCGTCGGAGCTTGTGCCTCTTGCGATTGTGCGCCTGTTCTCCTCTTCCGCTGCGACAGGGCTTGCACTTGATTTATTTAAGGAATATGGTACTGATTCCTACATAGGTCTGACGGCTTCCATTATGATGGGCTGCACAGAGACGGTATTTTACACAATGAGCGTTTATTTTATGGCGGCAAAGGTTACAAAGACAAGGTGGACGCTTGCAGGTGCACTCCTATCCACAATTACGGGAGTAATATTATCGGCTATTTTGGCACGAATGATGTAGGGAGACAAAAGAGATTACACCGTTTAGCTTTATGGTGTGCGGTAACAAATAATGTAAAAAAATAGGCAGGATATTGTGAAAAAGTCGCAAATATTGTATAATGTGGATATCCTAAGAGAAAGTTGGTGACGTCGTGGATATCTACAATAGCTTTAATGAAATATTAGTGAATCTCTTTAATGATATCATGGATATTGAAGAAAAAGCATTGATTACAGAGGAATTCAAGGATATTACTGGCAATGATATGCATATCATAGATGCAATCGGCATTGGAAGTCCGAGAAATATGTCCGCGGTTGCCAAAAAAATGTCGGTGACGGTTGGTACGCTGACCATTGCCATAAACAGCCTTGTAAAGAAAAATTATGTAGAGCGTGTAAGAAGTGAAGAGGACAGGCGTGTTGTTTTGCTGTCCTTGTCAGCAAAAGGAAAAAAGGCATATCACCATCACCAGAAGTTTCACGATGATATGATTAAGGCTACCGTGAAGGGTCTTACCAAGGAGGAAACCCTGATTCTGGTAAAGGCGATTACAAATATGACCGATTTTTTCAAAAATTATCATTAATCCAATTATTCATGTATTTTTCAATAATTGAAAAAGGTGCAGGTCCTGTATCTAATAGGAACTGATGAAAATCTTTTAAGGAAAAGTCACTGCCCAGAGCATTCTTGGCAGTCTTTTTTAATTCCATAAATTCCAAATAGCCGATGCAGTATTTTAAATAGTTAGCCGGCTCTGAGAGAATGGCACAGTAAACATCGGACACAGTATCCTCATTTTCAATTCCGTAATCTGCCAGATAGTCCGCTGTATCCTTTAAGGTCCAGCCGTCATAGTGAATTCCGATATCCATATTGGCGTACAGGTAGAGGGTTATGGCGTTATTGAGCTGCAAAACCTTTGCCAGATTCGAATCGATATCAGCCAATTGGTAAGAATACATCTCCACGTAGGTTGCCCAGCCCTCGGAATAGCCGCTGTAGTTGAGAAGGTTGCGGATTGGATCGGTGTTGTTATAGTTAAAATAAATATTTTGGTACAGATGTCCGGGATAGCCCTCATGTGCAAGCGTCGTGTACAAATCAATTTTGGAATAATTATTTTCAGGATTGATGTAGATAGAGTTGTCGGCGATGTTGTCAATGGGCGGTGTCAGATAAAATGCAGGGCTTAGGTGTTTTGACAGGGAGGAATCCACATACTTTACCGTGTAATTCGCATCGGGAGGTGTCGGAAAATCAGTGGATATTTTCAATTTTAAATCCTCCAGTATAAGAGCGGGGTCCGTCAAATCAAAGCTGTAGCTGTCGGAGGCAGTGAGAATAGTCGGGTCCTCGGCAGCAATTTGCGCCATCTGGGTTAAATCATTTTTCATGTAGGCATTTAGAAGTTTTTTTAATTCAAAAATAGATTTGGATGAGCCGGTGCTGCTTTGAACGAGATATTCATAGTAACGCTGTCCGTTTTCAAAATAGCAAAGCCCCTGGGAATTGACGCAGGTGCCTGCCAAATCGGTGAGCCCCTCAATTAAAATATGGTAAGCAGGTATGACATCGCTGTATAAAATGGATTTATTTTGCAGCTTGTAATTGGATTTTGCAGAATCGCTTAAGGCGGAAAGTTCATCAACGCGGCTGTTAAACGTGGTGAGCAAATAGTTTTGCTCGGGTTCTGCAATAAAATCATTACACTGATCGATAATCTGTGCGGCAACTTCATCAGACATAAAAAGCCCTATGTCGGATTTTCTCTTTTCGAAACTAAGGATAGAGCTGTAATAGTCGTCCATTTTGGTGAGAAGGGTTAGGTAGTCAATGACGTCTTGCTCGGAGTGAAAGCTGTATTCCGCTAAAAGAATCGGAAGCTGCGCCTGCGTGCCTGTGGTGGGACTCAGAACTTCAGAATAGTAGGTTAAGTCCCAATTTTCTAAGGTGCTGGAGTAATAGTCATACAATAGATCATAGGTGAGCTGCTGATTCTTGCTCAGCTCATTGTAGGGAAAGGTTTGCAGCTCTTTTATGTACTCCTCTAGGGACGCCTCATTTTCCAAAAGGCTCTGCTCTGAAAAATCTCCGAAGGTAATCGGGTATTCTTCAATGGCATAATTTTCGGGATTTTGGAGGGTATAATGGAGAGACAAGGTATTTTCCGTCACTTCGGTCTGAAACAGCCTTGTCGTAAATTCCTGAAAAGAGGCTTGTGTGGACTCCATACTGGCGGTTTGATGAATTACATTTTGCAGAGAGGCAAAATAAAGAGCGACGGCGACGCCAAAGAGCGCGCAGCAGAAAAGCCCAAGATATTTTTTACATTTATGTAGCATGATGACTCCGGTTATTATCGTTATTATAATATATAAAGGAATGGGATGAGATATGCCTAACAGTTAGGCCATGCAGAAATATTTAAATAGTTGCATTTGATGGTGAGCCGCACAGGTAATCGGAAGAGGAAGATATCCTTGAAAACCATGCTAAAATAGAGTATTATATAATGGTTAGTTATGGCTAACTGTTATGTTGACTAGGAGGTGTAAAGTCATGGATATACAGAAACTGTCTAATTTTTATAATCATTCTGCTGTTGTTGTCAACAACGTGTATCGAGTGCAGCATGAGCCTGGTTTTCGTTATGCCGGTCCTACAATTGAAGAAGACTATGGTTTGGTATTTACTTTATCCGGTGAAGGAAAAATGCAATTTAACGATGCCAAAGGAATAGCATCAAATAATACAGTATTTCATGGAGGACCTGACTGCTGGCATGATTATGCTACTGTGGGTGAAAATAAATGGGATATTATCATTATAGCTTACGATATTATTGGCTCACACAGTAATGATATGCCGGGTGGATATTACTTAAATACTTATCAAACGCCGGCGATAAAGAAATTACTTGTCCAATTGTACAGGACACAAGAAATAGATAAAAATATACGTCGGTTACGGGCAAATAGTACATTTTATAATATACTCTCTGAAATGCTTTCTAATTCAATGGATGATCAGAATATTGAAGCGTGCGACTTGTATAGCCGGGTTTCTGCATATATCGAGGACCACTGCACACAGGATTTAGATATTCTTTCTATTGCAAGGCAGTTTGGTATTAAGGAGAACAGACTTTATTATGTGTTTCGTAAGTTCTCTGATGTGGGACCGGCAGGTCATTTGAATAATTGCAGGATGAAGCAGGCAGCAGAACTTTTAAAGACCGGCGGATTAACCGTAGAAGATGTTGCACTGACGGTGGGATACTCCGATGGATTTAGTTTCAGTAAACAGTTTAAGAAAAAATACGGTATTGCGCCAAGCTTTTTTCAAAAAATGTGCGATTCACGTAATGGATATGTAGTTTAATGATTTGAACATTCAAATATGCATATAGTTTTGCTAAACTAACACACGGTTAGACAAAACAAACTACATGGAGGTTTTTATTATGAAAAAAGCGATTGCTTTATTGTTTTCACTTATAATGATTACCGGCATACTCGCCGGTTGTTCCACTTCTGATTCTCAATCAGAAAATACAGAAGCCGCGGCTACAAAAGAGTATACCGATTTGGCGGGCAGAACGGTAGAAATTCCGGTTCAGCCTCAACGGATTGTTGCTGTTAATATGGCGGGTGAGTTGATTGCGTTGGGAATCAAACCGCTGGGAGTGGCGGATGGCTGGCTTCAATATTTGGACGATGAGCAGAAAGAGGGAATCGAATCCATAGGTGCGGTAGGCAGCCTTAATCTAGAAAAGATTATCGAACTCAATCCGGACTTGATTATTACACCTCAAAAGGTGACCGATGATGAGACGCTGGCAGCTCTGGAAAAAATCGCACCGACAGTTGTAGGTCCTTTTTTTGGCGACGCATTGGAAAACATACAGACAATAGGAGAGATTACAGGCAGGACGGACGAAGCGCAGGCATGGCTTGAAGAGTTTGACAACAAGCTGGCTGGGATTAAGGAATCTCTTAGCAATGTGGTGAAAGAAGGGGAGACAGCCATGGTGATTCAGTTCTCTCAAAAAAACATGTATACTTATCCTTCCAGCACCTTTCCTACAGTATATCAATATCTTGGATTAAGCGTTCCTTCTGAGGATATCTCTAATTTAACAAGTGCTATGCAGTTATCCCTTGAAATTCTGCCGGAATATGACCCGGATTACATATTTGTTATCAAACAAACCGAAGAGGATGATGCATTTGTGCAGGAAACCTTTGAGAACTCAGTGTGGAAGCAATTATCAGCCGTAAAAAATGAAAATGTTTACGTGCTCGGTTCTCGTTTATCATCGGGTGATGTTTTGTCCATAGAATGGTCTTTGGATGAGATTCAAAGTCTTATGGGAGCAGTATCTAAATGAACGAATATTCGGTTCAAATAAAGGAAAAAAGCCGCATTTGGGCAGCGTGGCTGATTATAGCCGGAGGGTCCGGTCTTCTTGTTCTGTTGATGGCATTTTCTATTACCAAGGGTGCAGCGGAAATACCGCTGCCCGTGGTATGGAATGCCTTATTCCATTTTAATGCAGACAACACACAGCATCTCATTGTGGTAGATTTAAGACTGCCCCGTGTGCTTGCCAGCGCCCTTGTGGGTGCGGCATTTGCTGTGTCAGGAGCTATTATGCAGGGGATGACCCGCAATCCAATGGCGGATTCGGGTTTGATGGGCCTCAATGCCGGAGCGGGATTTATGCTGTCAATCTGTTTTGCATTTTTTCCCGGCATGAGTTATATGCAGATTATCCTATTTTCTTTTTTAGGTGCGGCATTGGGTGCAGGATTAGTCAATAGTATTGCTTCTTTCCGACGTGACGGTGCTGCACCTATGCGGCTGGTTCTGGCGGGTGCTGCGGTCAGCGCATTTTTAATGGCACTCAGCCAGGGCATCGCCCTGTACTTTAATGTGGCACAGGATATCATGTTTTGGACAGCCGGCGGTGTGGCAGGATCTAACTGGCAGCAGGTCAAAATTATGACGCCGTGGATTGCGGGAGCACTTTTGGGGTCGATCTTTCTTTCACGCTCCATCTCCCTCTTAAGTCTGGGTGAAGAGGTGGCAAAAGGTTTGGGATTGAATACGGCGTTAATCAATGTGTTATGCTCTGTCATCGTACTGGTTCTGGCAGGAGCATCCGTATCCGTTGTGGGCGCAGTAGGCTTTGTGGGTCTGGTTGTTCCGCACCTTGCGCGTTTTCTTGTAGGAGTGGACTATCGTTGGATTATCCCGGTCTCCGCCGTACTGGGAGCGCTTCTGGTGGTGGTGGCGGATATGGGAGCAAGAACACTGAACCCGCCTTTTGAAACTCCAATCGGCGCTTTGATTGCTCTTGTGGGTATTCCTTTTTTCCTTTATTTAGCACGCAAGCAAAGGAGGGCACTGTGATGACAATCCAACAGCAGAAAAATGAAGAATATAAACAAAAAATTGTACTGCGCAACACGGCTGTAATAATCAGTTGCGCCGTGCTGCTTCTCATTTCGTTTATCATCAGCATGAATACCGGCTATACAAAGCTTTCTCCCCAAGATACGCTGCGCACGCTTTTTGGCGGCGGAAGTGTAAAAGAAAATCTAATTTTATTTGAACTCAGGCTTCCCCGTATTGTAGTTTCCCTTCTTGTGGGAGCAGGACTTTCCCTTTCCGGATGCATCATTCAGGGTGTATCCCAAAATGCTCTGGCAGACCCGGGATTGCTTGGTATCAACGCAGGCGCGGGAATGATGGTCATATTATATGTGTTATTCTTTGGAACACAGTCCTTTCTTTCTATTTTTACCCTGCCGTTTTTGGCTCTTTCCGGCGCAGGAGTGACAGCAGTTATTATCTATGCAATTTCCCACAAAAAAAGTGAGGGTATTGCACCCATGCGCCTAATTCTCACAGGCATTGCGATACAGGCGGGGATTTCCGCGCTGACCACTGTGCTGGTCGTAAAGCTGGACGAAACACAGTACAACTTTGTCGCTTCGTGGCAGGCAGGGAGTATTTGGGGGAGTAACTGGAACTTTGTGCTTGCGTTGCTGCCATGGTTGCTAATATTGATTCCTTATGTGCTGGCAAAATCCCGTGTGCTGGATGTGCTGAACCTTGGGGATGATGTGGCGTGCAGCCTAGGTGCCTCGGTGGAGCGTGAACGGCGCAGCTTGCTGGCTGTGGCTGTTGCACTGGCTGCCTGTTGCGTGGCAGTAAGCGGCAGTATCAGCTTTGTCGGGCTAATTGCACCCCATATGGCAAGGAAGTTAGTGGGACCGAAACATACTATTTTAGTCCCTGTCTGTGGGCTGACAGGCGCTGTATTGGTTTTGGCTGCTGATACCATTGCCCGGGTGATAGTACAGCCTTTGGAAATCCCCACCGGCATCATGGTGAGTATTATAGGGGCTCCGTACTTCTTCTTCCTGCTGGCAAAGAGCAGGAGGTAACGAAAGGATGATAAAGATGAACAGCATTACAACAGAAAACTTATCCATTGCCTACGAGAATTATCTTGTGGTCGATGATTTAGATATGCAAATTCCTCAAGGCAAAATAACGACCATCATTGGCCCCAACGGCTGTGGAAAATCTACGGTACTCAAGGCAATTGGGCGTATATTGAAACCGAAAAATGGAATGGTGTACTTAAACGGAGATGATATTTATAATTTACCTACCAAGGAGGTGGCGCGAAGGATGGCGGTATTGCCTCAGTCTCCGCAGGCTCCCTCCGGGCTGACGGTGAATGAGTTGGTAGCCTATGGGAGATTTCCCCACCAGCACGGCTTTGGAAAGCTGAAAAATGAGGATAAAAAAATCATAAGTTGGGCATTGGAGGTCACAAAACTTACAGAGCTTGAAACCAAGGCGATTGATAATCTGTCCGGCGGTCAGCGCCAGCGGGTGTGGATTGCCATGGCATTGGCTCAGCAGACAGACTTGATTCTCTTGGACGAGCCGACCACTTATCTCGATTTATCCTATCAGTTGGAAGTACTGGAGTTATTATACCGTTTGAACAGAGAGCAGGGGCACACTATTGTGATGGTACTCCACGATCTGAATCTTGCCACACGTTTTGCCGATTATATGATTGCCGTCCGCGCTGGGAAAATCGTTAAGCACGGCACGCCTGAGGAGGTTATGACCCCTCAGGTACTCCGCCAAACCTTCCACATTGATGCAGAGATTGTGAGAGAGCCCCGCACAGGCCGTCCGGTCTGTATTTCCTATGATCTTATATAAGTGCGGACCTGAGTAAATAAAATGAAGATTAATACATAGTTCAAACGAGTGGAATTCAACTCGCTCGGGAGCAAAGTGTGAGCAACGCTCACACTTTTTTTAAATTCCTTGTAATTGTAGTATAATAGGAATATCATGGTTGAAAATACCCATTGACAAACGAGAAAAGTAAGGGTATGATAGTCAAAAAAGTAATTCATATATGAATAGTATGAAAATAAAGGCGGTGTAAAAATGAGCGAGAAAATAAACGATTATCAAGTAAATATAGAAAGGCTGACAGAACAATTTAAAAAGCTGGTAAGTATTGATTCGGTATCCTTTCAGGAACGGGAAATGGCAGATTATTTAAGGGAGCAGTTTGAGCAGTTGGGCTTTGAGGTCATGGAGGATGAGGCAGGAAAGCATTACCAATCCGACACAGGTAATCTTTTTGCTTTTAAAAAGGGAAATATAGAGGGAGCACCTATTTTATTTTCCTCACATATGGACACGGTCATGCCGGGCTTCCATAAAAAGGCAATCATACAGGAGGACGGTACCATCACCAGCGATGGAACAACAGTGCTCGGAGCGGATGATGTATCGGGAATTGCCGCGATTTTGGAGGCGGTCCGCATACTTGAGGAAAACAATGCACGACACCGCGATATCGAAGTATTTCTTCCGATTGCCGAGGAGGTATACTTGAAGGGAAGCGAGGTATTTGACCCAAGTATCATTAAGGCAAAAGAAGCTTATGTGCTTGATTTGTGCGGTCCGATCGGAACGGCGGCATTGCAGGCGCCAACCTTGATTGCGTTTACCCTTGAAGTAATCGGAAAGGCTTCTCACGCGGGCTTTGCACCGGAAGAGGGAATTAATGCGATTCGGGCAGCAGCTCAGGTGATTGGCCAGGTAAATCAAGGGCAGGTGGATTCTGAGACAACAGTAAATCTTGGAACCATTGAAGGAGGAACCGCTACCAATATTGTTTCCGATTATTGCAAAATAAGAGGAGAAATCAGAAGCTACCGCCATGAGAAGGCTAAGGAGCAGCTAAACGAAATAGAGCAGATTGCAGCTAAGGTGACGAAAGAGATGGGAGCTTCCTATCGCTTAGAAAAAAGAATAGAATGCTATGCCTATGAGACGGATAAGGAGAGTCTTGTCGTGAGAAGATATCAGAAGGCTTGTGAAGAGCTTGAGATTCCGGTAACTTTGACAAAAACTTTTGGTGGAAGTGACAACAATAATCTGGTAAAATACGGAATGAACGGAATTGTGATTGCCTGCGGTATGGAGCAGGTACATTCCTGCAAGGAATATACAACGGTTGATGCCTTGGTAAAGAGCACCAACGTTATACGAAAGCTGATGGAAAGCGAGGAATAGGAAATGAAAAATCCTCTTAGTTATCAATCAACAGAATATGATTGCGGGCCGACCACAATCTTAAACGGCATAAATTATTTATTTCCTAGGGAGGAAATATACCCGGATGTGGTAAAGACAATTATGCAATATTGCTTAGACAGCTACAATGACAAGGGAGAGGCCTACAAAAACGGCACGACCGGTATGGCGATGATGTTTCTGTCAAGTTGGTTGAACCATTTTGGGGAGGTAAAGAGCTGGCCGATTCTCTGTGAGATGGTGACAGGAAGGGAGGTTTACCTCGGACAAAACAGCCGCATTGCAGAGTGTTTGCAGCAGGGAGGCGTTGTAGTTGTAAGAGTGATGCTTGGCTGCTGGCACTACATGCTTTTGACCGGTATGGATGACAAGTATGTATATGCCTTTGATCCTTATTATCGGAAAAATCCCTTTAAGGAAAAGGGAATTAAGATGGTGACGGATTCCCCTAAGAAAATGAATCGTAAAATTTTGCATTCGATTTTAAACGGTGAAGGTGATGGAAATTATGAGCTTGGTAAGCTGCATCAAAGAGAATGTGTATTAATGTATAAGACACAGACCAGAAAGACGGTTGATGATATTGAGTATGTGATTTAAGTGCGTAAAGGAAAGCCATGAAAAGTTTGCAAATTAAACTTTCCATGGCTTTCATAATTAATAGTTGTTTCATTTCGACAAAAACATTAAACCCCTTGACATCTTAATTTTACTGTGATAACTTAAAAGATACAAAGAAAACACTGTGACGAAGAGAGTAAATTTGTAATTCATTTTACAGAGAAATCCCAATACGCTGAGAGGGATACTTGAATGCATTTTGAAGATGGCTTCTGAGTGGCGTACCGAGCGGCTTTGCCGTTAGGCTGCGACAGGGATTCGCCTGTTATAGCGAAAGAGTATAAGGGATTCCCTAGTACTTAATGAGGTCTGTTTTGCGAGAAACAGATAAAGAGAAGTGGTAACGCGATGAATAGTCGTCTTCTGTGTAAATACATGAAGACGGCTTTTTTTATTTCATAGGAAAGTTCTTCGAACTTCCTATAAGATAAAAAATTATTTATGTGCTGTGCACATTCTCTATCAAAGAAAGCGAGGAAATAAAATGGATAAGAAAAAATATTACATGACAACGGCGATTGCCTACACATCGGGTAAGCCTCATATCGGCAACACATACGAAATCGTATTGGCGGACAGCATTGCGCGCTTCAAACGCTTCGAGGGTTATGATGTGTTTTTCCAGACCGGTACCGATGAGCATGGACAGAAAATTGAAGCAAAGGCACAGGAGGCAGGCGTTACCCCACAGGAATTCGTGGATGGCGTGGCTGATCAGATTAAGGGAATCTGGGATTTGATGAATACTTCCTATGATAAATTTGTGAGAACAACCGACGAATATCATGAAAAACAAGTGCAGAAAATGTTCAAAAAATTATACGAGCAGGGCGATATTTACAAGGGACATTATGAAGGAATGTACTGTACACCTTGTGAATCATTCTTTACAGCGTCCCAGCTTACAGACGGAAAATGTCCGGACTGCGGCAGCGAGTGCAAGCCTGCCAAGGAGGAGGCATACTTCCTGAAATTGAGCAATTATACCGACCGTTTGATTGAGCATATCAACACCCATCCTGAATTTATTCAGCCGGAATCACGAAAAAATGAGATGATGAACAATTTCCTAATTCCGGGACTTCAGGACTTATGTGTATCCAGAACATCCTTTAAGTGGGGAATACCGGTGGATTTTGATGATAAGCATGTGGTATATGTATGGCTTGATGCGTTAAGCAACTATGTTACCGGAATCGGCTATGATGCGGATGGAAACCATGACGAGCGTTTCGTAAAAAATTGGCCTGCCGAGCTGCATCTGATTGGAAAAGATATTCTTCGTTTCCACACAATTTACTGGCCGATTATGCTGATGGCACTCGATTTGCCGCTTCCGAAGCAGATATTCGGTCACCCTTGGCTGTTGCAGGGAGAAGGTAAAATGAGTAAATCCAAAGGAAATGTTATCTATGCTGACAATCTGGTTAAAATATTCGGTGTGGATGCCGTGAGATATTTTGTACTCCATGAAATGCCGTTTGAAAACGACGGAATTATGTCATGGGAGCTGCTTGTGGAGAGAATCAATTCTGATCTTGCAAACACTCTTGGAAACTTAGTAAACAGAACCATTTCTATGTCAAATAAATACTTTGACGGAACGGTAAACAACTCAGGTGTGACAGAACCAGTTGACGAAGAATTAAAGGCACTTGCGCTGGAGACATCGAAGAAGGTTCAGGCAAAAATGGAGAAGCTTAGAGTGGCGGATGCCATTTCTGAGATATTTACACTGTTTAAACGATGTAACAAATATATTGATGAGACAATTCCTTGGGCGCTGGCAAAGGATGAAGAGAAAAAGGCTCGTCTGGAAACCGTACTTTACAACCTGATTGAAGGCATCACAATCGGAGCTTCCCTTCTGGCATCCTTTATGCCGGAAACAGCGGAAAAGATTTTGGCGCAGTTAAATACGAAGGCAAGAACGATTGAGGAGCTTGAAAGCTATGGCTTATATCCGTCAGGAAACAAGGTGACAGATAAACCGGAAATCCTGTTTGCAAGACTTGATTTGGAGGAAGTTCTGGCAAAGGCAGAGGAACAAAGGCAAGCTGAGGCAACACCGGAAGAGGCAGACAGCGAAGGCATTGATATCGAGGCAAAGCCGGAGATTACTTATGATGATTTTGCAAAGCTGCAATTTCAGGTTGGTGAGATTATTGCCTGTGAAGAGGTAAAGAAATCCAAGAAATTACTTTGCTCCCAGGTAAAGGTAGGAAGCCAAGTAAGACAGATTGTATCAGGAATTAAGGCAAATTATACACCGGAGCAGATGGTAGGAAAGAAGGTTATGGTGGTAACAAACCTAAAGCCTGCAAAGCTTGCGGGAATTCTTTCAGAAGGAATGCTCTTGTGTGCTGAGGATGCAGAAGGAAACTTAAGCCTCATGGTACCGGAAAAGGATATGCCGGCAGGAGCAGAAATCTGCTAATGGAGGAAGTTATGATATTTGAGAGTCATGCTCATTATGATGATGATGCATTTGATCAAGATAGGGAGGAGCTTATACGCTCCTTACAGGAAAATGAAATAGAATATGTGGTAAATGTGGGGGCGAGTCTTGCCTCCACAAAATCCACACTTGAGCTTACGAAAAAATATCCCTTTTTTTACGGTGCGGTGGGTGTCCATCCAAGCGAGACAGAGGAATTGAACGAGGAAAACTTCAAGTGGCTGAAACAATGCTGTAAGGAGGACAAGGTTGTCGCAGTAGGAGAGATTGGGCTCGATTATTACTGGCCGGAACCGGGAAAAGAGATTCAGATAAAATGGTTTCAAAGGCAGCTCGCACTGGCGAAGGAAGAGAAGCTTCCCATTATCATTCACAGCAGAGACGCTGCGAAGGATACACTGGATGTGATGAAAGCGGAAAAGGCAGAGGAGTTAGAAGGTGTAATTCACTGCTTTTCTTATTCCAAGGAGACAGCCAGGGAATTTTTGAATATGGGCTATTATCTTGGCATCGGAGGTGTACTGACCTTTAAAAATGCCAAGAAACTAAAAGAGGTAGTGGAATATGCCCCGATTGATCGTATTTTACTGGAGACGGATGCGCCTTATCTTGCACCTGAGCCAAACAGGGGAAAGCGGAATTCTTCACTGAATCTGCCCTATGTTGCAAAAGAGATTGCGGCAATCAAAAATATAAGTTATGATGATGTAGTAAGAGCTACCCGTGACAATGCACGGAAATTATTTCGAATAGAAAGCAGGTAAGAATGGCGACATTAGGACATCCAAAAGAAACAATTGAAATACTAAATAAATATAAGTTTGTGTTTCAGAAGAAGTTTGGGCAAAACTTTCTCATAGATACGCACGTTCTCGATAAAATTATCCGCTCTGCCGATATTACGAAGGAAGATTTCGTTCTGGAAATCGGACCGGGTATCGGAACAATGACACAGTATCTTGCGGAGAATGCAAGAAAAGTGGTTGCGGTGGAAATTGACAAAATGCTGATTCCGATTTTGGAGGATACCCTGAGAGAGTATGACAATGTGGCCGTTATCAATCAGGATGTTTTGAAGCTTAATTTAAATGAACTTGTTGAGAAAGAGAATGAAGGAAAGCCGATCAAGGTTGTCGCGAACCTGCCTTATTATATTACAACGCCGATTATCATGGGATTATTTGAAAACCATGTGCCGATAGAGAGTATTACGATTATGGTGCAAAAAGAGGTCGCAGAGAGAATGCAGGCACTGCCCGGAAGTAAAAATTACGGGGCACTTTCCCTTGCGGTTCAGTACTATTGCGAACCGTATATTGTGGCAAATGTGCCGCCTAACTGTTTTATGCCAAGGCCAAACGTTGGCTCTGCCGTTATCCGGCTTACGAGTCATAAGGAGGCGCCGGTTCAGGTGAAGGATGAAAATCTAATGTTTGGGTTAATCAGAGCTTCCTTCAATCAGAGGCGTAAAACGTTGGTAAACGGGCTTAACAACGCACCGAATATCAATTATAGTAAAGAGGAGATTACTTCCTGTTTGGAGGGAATGGGATTATCTTCGAACATTCGCGGGGAGGCACTCACGCTTTCACAGTTTGCTGAATTGGCAGATAGTCTTAAAAATCTGTAAAAAGTATAAACTAAATGGTAAAAAGTTGAAAAATGCAATATTTTATACTATACTAAGTTATAATACGAAATAAGAGTTATAAGCCAATTACGAAGTGATTTTTTATGTCATAGAAAATGTCTTCGAGTTTCCTATGAGATAAAAACAATTAAGCGCACTTCGCGGAGAGGAAGTAGTTGATTTGCAACCCGCTCGGGCGCGAAGTGTGAGAAGAGCTTACGCTTTCTTATGTTAACCAGCGAGGGGTAGGGCGAATGATGAAAATAATAAAAGTAAGAGATTTGAAGCCAAATATGATAGTGGCAAAAGATGTTTACACACCGTTTGATGAACTCATTGTTTCAGCAAATACGGTACTCACGGCTCGTGGTATCAGACTGCTGGAATCTTACCATATCAGAGAGATATATATCAAAACGGCGGCGAAAGCGACAGAGGAAGTGCCGGAAGAAATTGAGGAAGGTTCTGCTCCTACGGCATCAGAAAAGATGAAGCAATCGGAAAGCTTCAAGGAATTTTACAAGGCATTCAATGATTCACTTAAAGTAACAGAAAAAATGATGGACGACATTGCATTTCGGGCGGAAGAAATCAACAGTGCTCTGGTTGACTCTATGATAGACCGGGTTGCAAAGGTAAGTAATAACGGAATCTTTATTTTTGATATGCTCCACTGTATGAGAGAGTTGGACGATTTGACCTATGCTCATTCTATGAGTGTCGCTCTTATTTGCAAGGTGTTTGGCGAATGGCTTAAAATGCCGCAAAGTGATGTGGATGCACTTAAAATGGCAGGCTTTTTCCACGATATCGGAAAAGTGAAGATACCGAAGGAAATCATATGTAAAAAAGGAAAACTTACCCCGGATGAGTATGAGATAGTGAAGAAGCATGCGGAGTTTGGTTATGAAATCCTAAAAGGAAAAAATTTAGACCAAAGAGCTATTATGGCGGCATTGATGCACCATGAAAAATGTGATGGTTCCGGCTATCCGAACAAGCTTAAGGGTGATCAGATAGAAGAGTTTGCTAAAATTGTTTCAATTGCGGATGCGTATGAGGCAATGACAGCAAGCCGCTGTTATCGGGAAGCAATCTGCCCGTTCACAGTAATCGGAGAATTTGAAAACAATGCCTTGCAGCATTATGAGCCAAAGTATATTCTTCCTCTCATGGAGATGATAGCGCAATCTTACATAGGTAATAATGTTCTTTTGAACAATGGTGTGGTTGGAAGTGTTATTATGTTAAATAAAAACTCTTTATCAAGGCCGTTTGTAAAAACAGAAAACGATTTTATCGATTTATCGAAAGATAAATCACTGAGCATTGTGAAGGTAATATAAAATAAAATACAGACTTTAAAAATGAAGTGCTCCTTGACGTAAACAAGGAGCACTTTCAATATTTTCTACGCCCTGAATTCATGAAACAATAGTCGGTTTTTCGTTTCATTCATTTTTGACAAGCACTTAGAATATAATACCTATATAATGAAATTAGGAGGGCAAGTCCGTGGCGGAATACCAACGATTTGTATCATACATATATTTATATGATAGGGGTGTCAAAGTAAAAAACTCAGGATTTGCAAAAATAGAGTGCAGAAATAATGTTCTCAGGATAAAAATGAATTTAAAAGGAATATTTAATACTTATTATGAGAAGTGGACAGTTTATCTGCTTGTAGAGGAAGGAAAAGAGCTGCTTGGTCTGTACGCAGGGGAGCTGAAAGGAAAGGGTACAAATGCAGATTTTCAAATGACAGGACATTCGGAGAATATCAATCATACATCAAAGTGCTTTACAGATGTAAAGGGCCTAGCCGTTATATCCTCGGGTAATAAAAAATATGCAACGTTTTGGAAGGATACGACTGCTACAATTGAGAGTTTTCAGGAATATCAGGAGGAAAAGGCTCATAAGCCTAGCAATGTCATAAACTTCTTTGCCGACAGAAGGAATCAGGAAGAACAGCTGGAAGCAATGTCTATGGAGGAAAAGGAAGAGCCGTCTCTGGTTAAACAGGAGGCACAGAGAAAACAACTGGTTGTCGAGCCGAAAGTAGAAAAAGGTGCTTCGTTTCTTCCAGTAGAGGAGAAGCCTTACAAAAAGGATTGGGAAAAAGAGAATCCAGAAGCAAACCCAGAAACAAAACCGGAGCCGGAATCAGAACCAATGGAAGAGCCGGAAAGTAATCTAAGTGAAAACTGGAACAGGTTAGTATCGGAATATAAAAATATCAGCCCGTTCCCGGAGCGGGATATACAGTGCATTAGAATTGAATTAAAGGATTTGAGAATTCTTCCAAAGCAACAGTGGATATTGAGCAGCAACAGTTTTGTGCTTCATGGATTTTACAATTACCAGTATCTGATATTGGGAAAAGTAAAAGATCGCTTTATCATTGGTGTGCCCGGAATTTTCTGCAACAAAGAAAAGTTGGTTGCCGGACTGTTTGGATTTAATGATTTCAAACCGGCACAGGTATCCGAATATAAAACAGGAAGATTTGGTTATTGGTATAAATATATAACGGATTAGTACTTATAAATCCTCATGTAAGAGGGAATATTGCTCGTGATCCTCCCAGCTGTTTTGTATGTAGATGTTTTTTCGGGCAATTCCCTCAAAGGAAAAGCCGGCGCGCTCAATCAGTGCCTTGGAGGCAAGATTGCTAGGTAATATATAAGCATTGATGCGATGAAGTTCACATTCCTCAAAAATAATTTTAATCAATTTTTGCAAGGCTTCAAGCGCAAATCCCTGATGGTGATATTCCTTATCAAACTTATAGCCGATGTTGCAGCTTGAATAAATATAGGACTGAATATTAGAAAAAGATACGGTTCCGATAATTTTATCGGGATCTTCTTTTTTGAAAACCCAGAACCGCACGCTCTGCATTTTTGCCATAGAACTGTATTCTGCAGACAAAAGTGCTTTTTGATAAGCTTTTGTATAAAAATGTTCAGGTCTGATAGGCTCGTAAGGCTCAAAGATTTCCATATTTTTTGCATAGAAATCTAAAACCTGCTGGGCGTAACCAGTGTTTAGTATTCTTAAAATAAGTCTGTCTGTTTCATGATAAGTTAACATAAGATTTCCCCTTTAATCTATACCTCTGATTTGAACCTGCTTTATATAGCGAGATAAATATTCTTGGAAGACAAGCAATTCGTCCTTGGAAAAGCCCGAGTAAATCGGATTGATTACATGCTCATTTTCCCTGTAATTTTGAAGATAAAGCTGGTCGCAGCCTTTAAGCCACTGTCCGATTGCTTCGATATCCTTCAGAGAGTGAAGCTCTTTTACCAAGGTCGTTCGAAACTCATAAGAAATGGCTGTATTCCTAATAATATGTATGGACTCCTCAATTTTATTCATGTCAATTGTCTCTAATCCTGCAAGAAGTGCATAGTGCTGAGGTGAGGATTTGATATCCATTGCAATATAGTCTAGCAGCCCTTCGTCTGTAAGCTTTCGAAGAACATTAGGGCGGTAGCCATTGGTATCCAATTTAACAAGAAGACCGATTTCCTTTATCTGACGGATAAAATATTCCAAATCAGAAGATAATGTTGGTTCTCCGCCGGTAATGCAGACGCCCTCCAAAATATTTTTCCGTTTTGCAAGATAGCTTAAAACATACTCGGTAGGAATAAGAGGTTCGTTGTCGGGCGCTAAAACAAGCCCCTTATTATGGCAAAACGGGCAGCGAAAATTACAGTTTCCTAAAAAGATTGTACAGGCAAGATGCCCCGGATAATCTAATAAAGTTGTTTTATTAAAACCATGTATTTGCACAATGTCTCCTTCGTATGTTAGAATTGTATCATGATACCAAGGTCAAAAGGTCATGTTTTTCATGCTAGCATGAAAAAACATGACTTTGGGACCTGCAAAACATGAGAAAGTAGCCCGAACAGGGCGGATTTCTCATGTTTTTAGGATTGTGGGAGCACAAAGTGCGTAACAATCCGTAAGTATCAGGAGTCAAAATACTATTTGACTCCAACATCATAATTATAACGCAAATAAAATAAGAAAAGAATAGTAAACACAAAATTTTGTGAAGGCGAACGGTATTTGGAGGAAGCAATGACGGATAGTGAAAAATATATGAAGGAAGCTTTAAAACAGGCGAAGAAAGCCTATGCGATAGATGAGGTACCGATTGGCTGTGTGATAACTTATCAGGATAAAATTATAGCGAGAGGGTACAATAAAAGAAATACAAACAAAAATACTCTTGCCCACGCAGAGCTGACGGCGATTCATAAGGCAAGCAAAAAGCTTGGGGACTGGCGGCTTGAGGGCTGTACACTCTATGTAACACTGGAGCCGTGTCAAATGTGTGCGGGAGCGATTGTACAGTCTAGAATTGACAAGGTAGTAATCGGGAGCATGAATGCCAAAGCGGGTTGTGCCGGTTCTATTCTTAATTTGCTGCAAATGCAGGAATTCAACCATCAGGTGGAAATTGAGTATGATGTGCTTCAGGAGGAATGCAGTCAGATTCTGAAGGAGTTTTTTGGTAAACTCAGGAGGAAGAAAAAGGAGAAAGCACTGCAGCCTGATGATACGGCACATTGCAGTCCGGATTGCAACGAGGAAGCTTCTGTGTCTAAGCAATGAAACTTCGCCAAAAACATTGACAATCACTGAAAAGAACGATATAATTAAACCCTTGGAACCAATTAAATATGTTATAAAGTTTCCACGCAGCTGGGGAGTTAGCGGTGCCCTGTACCTGCAATCCGCTATAGCAGGAGTGATGTTTTGCCTAGGGTATTCTACTGCAGAGCTGCCCTATATAAGTGATGTTGACGTTTGGGTCTTGCGCAACAGGAATCTATGAAATGTGTCAGGTCAGGAATGGAGCAGCACTAAGTAGAACCTTCTGTGTGCCGCAAGGTCGCCTGAGCCGAGTTAACTGTATAGGTAACGTTTGTGGTAGGTATTCGAAGCAAGACGCGTGGATTAAAATAAATTTGAATAATAAAAAAAGGGCCGTTGCGAAAGCAACGGCTTTATTTTTGTATCATAGGAAATTCTTTCGAATTTCCTATGATACAAAAGGCACTTCGTGCCAATATGCGCACAAATGCAGATGGAAGATGTCACTACGTGACTGCATTTGGCGCAACAAAACAAACAAGCCTCTCCTGAGTGAGAGACTTGTTTGCTTTGTTTTAAATACTATATAACATTTCCCCTTAGGATAACAGAGACAACATTAAGATCTTTATCCAATAAGACTAAGTTAGCATATTTTCCGGTGGTTATACTTCCCACTTTATCATAGATTTTTGTTTGCTTTGCGGGATTTATGGTGGCACAGGTAACGGCATCCTCAAGAGGAATACCAAAGGACACTGCTTTTTTCATGCAATCCATAAGATTTGTTGCGGAGCCGGCAATGGTACCGTCATGTAAGGTTGCTTTATTGTCTTTTACGGTAACAGCCAAATCACCCAGTGTATATTCACCGTTTTCCAACCCTGTGGCACGCATGCTGTCGCTGATTAGGACAATACGGTCCCTGCCAAACATTTTAAAGGTGGCACGTATTACAGGGGGAGATACATGGATTCCGTCGCTGATTAATTCCACCTTGGAGTCAGGCGTATCAAAGGCAGCGCCGACCAGACCGGGTTCTCTGTGGGAAAAAGGAAGCATGGCATTGTATAAATGCGTTACATGGCTTGCACCTTTTTGGAAGGCTTCCATTGCCAGCTCATATCCGGCGGTAGTGTGGGCTAAAGAAAGTACGACTTTAGACTTTAATTCCTCAATGGCATCCAAAGCACCATCCAGTTCAGGTGCCAGAGATAAGATTTTAATCATGTTTCCTGACTTTTCATTTAAGGAGTTAAAATGAGTGACAAAAGGTGTCTTTAAATAAGCTTCATTGTGGGCTCCTTTTTTAGCGGGAGCAAGGTAAGGTCCCTCCATATGGATACCCATCAGCATGGCACCGCTTTCGTTATTGTAGTTATGTGCATTTTCAAAGATTTTCTCTAAGTTTTCATCATTCAGGGCAAGACTTGCGGGGATAATGGAGGTAATGCCGCATTTTGCCTCATACTCAGCAATGTTTTTTAATGCCTCTGAGGTCCCGTCACAAAAGTCATAGCCTACGCAGCCATGAAAGTGAATGTCGATAAGACCCGGAATAACATAAAGTCCGGAGGCATCTATTTCTTTACCATCCGTAGAAACATCTGCCAATAATTCTTCGTTTATGGCGATATCAGTTTTCTGAAAAGTGGAGTTTTCTTGAAATACAAAACCATTTTTTATAAGCATAGTGTTTCCTCCAGTCTGATTTTACTCTAAAGCGGATAAAGCAGCTTCGTCCGCAACAATTGTAACGTCATGGTGAAATTGAAGAATGGTGGCAGGTATGAAAGGTGTTACCGGTCCGGTTAAAACCTCTTTTAATATCTGAGCCTTATTTTCTCCGCTTACAGCCATTAATATTTTCTTTGCATTCATAATGTGACCAACACCCATGGTATAAGCCTGTGTTGGAACCTCTTCCATAGAACTGAAAAAACGTGAATTTGCGTTTATGGTCTCCTGAGAAAGAGTTATTTGGTGGGTGCTCGGAATAAAGGTATCATTGGGTTCATTAAATCCGATATGCCCGTTGGTGCCAATCCCAAGAAGCTGCATATCGATACCACCCATATCTTCTATAATTTGATTATAGCGGGTACATTCCTTGTTAGCATCCGCTTCCATGCCGTTTGGAAAATTGGTATTTTTCAAATCAATATTTACATGATAAAACAAATGATGATTCATAAAATAATAATAGCTTTGATCATTGTCCTTAGACAGACCGCAGTATTCATCGAGATTTACAGTACGAACCTGCGAAAAATCTAAATCACCCTTCTTATACCAATCCACAAGCTTGTTGTATATACCAATTGGGGTAGACCCGGTGGCAAGACCTAAAACCGAATCCGGTTTTAAAATAACCTGAGCAGATAAAATATTGGCTGCCTTTCTGCTAATATCGTCATAATCGCGTGCTTTAATAAGTTTAATCACAATAGTACACTCTCCTTTATTTTTGTTGAAGTTAATGTTTATCTTTATTATATATAATAATATACCAAGTGTAAATATATATTTTAAATTTTTATTATACCATTTAATAAATTGGTATATGTTTTATAAAACAAACAATCCTATAATAGGTACAATATATCGAATAAAAAGGAAAAAGTAAAAATAATATAGTAAAAATACTTGAGATTATATAAAGGATAAAGTATAATCATAAAAAAATGGTATACACCATATAGTTGTTTCAAGCATTTGAATTGCGTTTTGTTATAATTTAGCCTTTGGGTTTTATTGCAGCAATTAATACACAGAAGTATGGGAAAAGCGTTATTGAATATTTTTGACAGAGAGAGTAAAATAAGAGTCAATAAGAAATCCAATGAAAGGAATGACAACGATTGAATAAGGTTTTAAAGGAAAATGGATTTCCGCTATATTATCAAATAAAAGACAGTATACTGAATATGATAGAAAACGAGCAATTAAAACCGGGGGATGCCATTCCGCCGGAACGAGAAATCTGTAAAATTCAGGGAGTAAGCAGAATGACCGTGAATAAAGCAATCATGGAATTGGTCAATGACGGTATTTTATACAGGGAGCAGGGCAGAGGTACTTTTGTTGCCAGGCCAAAGCAGTATAAGAAGTTATCTCAGTTGATAGGTTTTTCGGAGGAGATGGAAAGCAAGGGGCATGTTACCAGCTCTAAGATAATTTCCTTTGATATAAAAAAAGCGACACATCAAATTAAAGAAATTCTTGACCTGCCAGAGGATAAGGAATATGTCATTACAATAAAGCGGTTAAGGCTCATTGACAATGAACCCATTGCCATAGAAACCGTTTGGCTTGCCAGACACCGGTTCGTGGATATGTCGGTCGAGACAATTTTTGGACAGTCCCTTTATAAAATATTTCGAGAAAAATATGGATATGAACTAAGCAGTGCGAAGGAAACCATAGAGCCTAAAATATTGAATGAATTTGAGACGGAGCTTTTGAATCAACCGGAAAGTCAGTTGGCATTAAAGTTTAAAAAAATTGCCTATATAGGCGATCAGGTACCGATTGAATATACAGAGGCTATCTATCGAAGTGATAAATATAAGTATGAAATTCAGATATTATAAAAAAATCAAACATGGAAATAAAAGTACAAAAATTTCCTTGTTTGATTTTTTATGCCTACAGATGCAAGTGGAAGATGATTTCTGCATTCTTACTGCTTCGTGCTCTTGGGTAATACAACGGTAAAAACACTACCTTCATTTTCTACACTTTCAACAAAAATGCTGCCGCCATGCGCATGAACAATCGATCTTGCAATGGTAAGACCGATTCCGGCGCCTCCGGTCTTTCGATTACGTGATTTATCGGTCCGGTAAAAGCGTTCAAAGATAAGAGCGGTATCCTCTTTTGAGATACCAATTCCGGTATCCTTCACACTAAGGCTGCCGCTGGTTTCGCTATCCTTGACCTTTAGGCTCACGCGACCGCCTTCAGGCGTATATTTAATCGCATTGGACAATAGGTTCGTAATAACCTGACTGATTCTGTCCTTGTCTGCGTATACAATGGAGGGTGTGCCTTCAATAGTCAGCGTAATTCCTTTTTTTTCTGCCTCCGCCGAGAAATTGCCGGCGATAATTTTTACTGCTTCCAAAATATCCATATCAGATTGCTTTAAATTTAAATTATCGCCTTCCACCTTTGCAAGCCGCTCCAAATCTGCAACGAGACTGCTTAATCTTGTTACCTCCTCCAGACAGCCGGTAAGTCTTTCCGGAGTTGTTTCCCAGATTCCCTCTATCATTGCCTCGAGGTGAGAGCGAATTGCGGTGAGAGGAGTACGAAGCTCATGTGCAACGTTGGTCGTTAGCTGTTTTCGCAGATTTTCCTGTGCTTCAAGGTCTGTGGCAAGACAGTTTATTGTGGAAACAAGATGACTTAACTCTTTGGCTTTTGTGTTGCCTTCAAAGCGTATATTGTAATTTCCTTCCGCGATATGCTCGGCAATCTCCGCAGTTTTAACAATAGGGCGGGAAATCCGGCTTGCGAGAAGCCAGCCGACAATGAGGGAAAAAATACAAGAGATAATGCCTATGATAATTAAAACCGTATTAAAGGTGTTAATAAATTCAAAGTCATTCTCACTGTAAAAATAAGGTCCGTAATATTTCACAGAGACCAAGCCTACCCTTTCATTGTTTTGCGTCAGGTCATAAGTATGAGCTGTAAAGCCGCCTTGACTTTTTCGGTGGCTCATTCGCTCTGTGATTTCATCCATAATTTGATGACATAATGTCATATCATGGCTTTCCGCATCCCAGATGGCGGTACCAGAATTGTCATAGACGGTCAGCAAATATCCGTCATAGAGGGAGTACATGCCGATGGTGTGAAGGTAATTGCTGTCCCATGTTTGGGTATCGGTATTATACTGACTGCTTAAATCATGGACAATGTATTCACTTCTTGTCTGCTTTTGATTTGTAATATATTCTTCGAACTGTCTGTTGACTGTAATATTAGAGAGAAGACTAATCAGTACCACAGTGACGAGAACGACGAGCATAATGGAGAGGGATAGTTGGGAACGAAGTGTTTTCATCTGCTATTCACCTCCAAATTTATAGCCCAGACCATGAACGGTTATGACATAAGCCGGATTTCGAGGATCGTCCTCCAGCTTTTGCCGGATATTTTTAATATGGCTGTCGATGGCTCTGTCGTAGCCCTCAAAATCACTGCCAAGAGCAATCTCAATCAGCTCTTCGCGTGTAAACACCTTGCCCGGATATTTTACAAGCGCAGAGAGAATTTTCCACTCACTGGGAGTGAGCGTAAGGGAGATTCCCTTTTTTTGCAGCATATTTTTCTCGAAATCAATAATTAAATCTCCGCTTCCCCAAGAGTTTTTAGCGGTGAGGGGAATCAAATCATCCCCCGTTCTTCTAAGAACTGCTTCCACTCTGGCATACAGCTCCTTGAGACCGAAGGGCTTTGTGATATAGTCATCGGCTCCAAGCCCAAGACCATTTACAATATGTTCCTCATCCGCCTTGGCGGTGAGCATAATAATCGGAATACGCGATTTCTTGCGGATTGCCTGACATACTGTTTCACCGGATATGTCAGGAAGCATTAAATCCAAAAGCACAAGGGAGATGTTTTCTGCGTCAAACATCTCCAAGGCTTTTTTGCCTGTTTCCGCAGGCAGGGCGTGATGCCCTTTACTCTCCAAAAGGGAGCATACAACATCTAAAATTTTTGGCTCGTCATCTACGACGAGAATATTTTTGCTGCTTTTATTCATGCTTTTAGACTACATCATAGCCCTGATCTTCAATCTCAGCCTTAATTTGCTCTAAGGAGCTTTGAGCGGCATCATATTCTACGGTAACCGTCTTAGAGTCCAAGTCTACTGAAACGTTCTGAACACCTGCTAATGCGCTAACGGCACCATTTACAGCCTTTACACAATGTTCACATGACATTCCTTCTACATTAATAATTGATTTTTCCATTATAAATTCCTCCATATTCTTTGTATATTTAAAATTGTTTATTTAAAATGCCGCTTGGCAGCAGTTTTATAAAATTACTGTAAATCAAAAGGCTTCAAAAATTTGTATACGTCTGTTGCCTTGCCGTTAATTTCTACACTGACTGTCGCATAAGACCAGCCCTCTACCTGTTCAGGGGCAACACCGGCAGCGATCAAAGGTTCGGGATTTAACACAAAAACAATATCCTTATCCTGCGTTTCTTTTGTAACGGAGCTTGTATCCATATCCTTTGCCCATTCGAACATATTGCCATCACCAAGACTTACATTATAATGGTCCATTGCTGTGTGATACCCAACTGATTTCCCGTAGTTGGTTACAATCTGTTCATAGGAGGCAATAGGGGTGGCAGCATCTTTATAAACTAACTTATCATCCCCTAATTTTGTTCCGACTATCAGCTTATTATCAGAAAAGATATAGTTATCCGGCAGCTTTTCGGGGTCTAGTCCTGCATTTAAAAAGGGTTCTGCATCAACCTCAAGCATAATGTCGAAGGACGGGCTTTGGCTGTAATCCTGACTCCACAGAAAACGTACGCTGTTGTCCGGTGCAGATAATGACCAGCCACCGATTGCTTCATCAGCGGTAACGGAATCTGGAATGGCGCTTAATACTTTGTCAAATGAAGAAACAGAATCTTGGCTGACAACATCAAGAGAGGAGCAGCCAGTAAAAAATACTGCCAAAGTAGTGAGCATCGTTATAAGAGTTGTTCTTTTTATTAATTTCTTCATTATTATATACCTGCCTTTTCATAGCTGACAGGTTTGAATTTTTTTAACCTGAGAGCATTTGTTAATACGGAAACAGAGCTTAGGCTCATGGCTGCAGCGGCAAAAATAGGGTTCAAGAGTGGTCCGCCAAATAAATGCAGAACACCTGCCGCAATCGGAATACCGATTACATTATATCCAAACGCCCAGAATAAATTCTGTTTGATATTTCGAATTGTATTTTTACTTAGCTGAATGGCAGTCGGAACATCCATCAAATCAGAATGCATCAATACGATATCTGCGGATTCCATAGCCACATCAGTACCGGAGCCAATCGCAATACCGATATCTGCCTGCGCGAGTGCCGGGGCATCGTTGATACCGTCACCTACCATGGCAACTTTCAAGCCTTCTGCCTGAAGCTTTTTCACCTCATTTGACTTATCCTGCGGCAATACCTCTGCCAGAACCTTGTCGATTCCGACCTGTTTTGCGATAGCGGCAGCAGTCTTTTTGTTATCACCGGTAATCATAGCAACTTGAATGCCCATTTTGTGAAGACTTTCTATTGCTGCTTTACTGCTTGGCTTTACAACGTCTGCCACAGCTACAATCCCTGCAAGCTTATCGTCAATGGAAATATACATAGGTGTTTTACCATCCAAAGCAAGCTTATCACTTTCTGCCTCTAACTCAGTGAGAGAAATAGTTCTCTCTTCCATCAGCTTTTTATTTCCTGCCAATACAGTCAAGCCGTTTATCTTTGCCTCGATACCGCGTCCGGTCAGTGACTGGAAGCTCTCAACAGCAAAAAGCTCAAGATTTTTCTCTTTCGCACCCAAGACAATTGCCTGTCCAAGAGGGTGCTCGGAGCCTTTTTCGGCGGAAGCTGTCAGTTGAAGCAGATAGCTGCTTTCCATGCCGTCAGTTGTCAAAACATCCGTTACGGTTGGTTTTCCTTCTGTTATGGTTCCTGTTTTATCAAAAACAATTGTGTTAATTTTATGAGCGGTTTCAAGTGCTTCTCCTCCCTTGATTAAAATACCATTTTCAGCACCTTTTCCGGTTCCGACCATAATGGCGGTAGGAGTGGCAAGGCCGAGGGCACAAGGGCAAGCGATAACAAGCACGGAAATAAATATGGTCAGTGCAAATTCTAAGTCTCCTCCTGTTCCGAAGAACCATGCGATACCTGCCAGCAATGCGATAACGCATACAACCGGAACAAAGTAGCCGGATACAATATCTGCCATTTGAGCAATCGGAGCCTTTGAGCCCTGTGCATCCTCCACAAGCTTGATAATCTGTGCCAAAGCAGTGTCACTTCCGACCTTTTCTGCCTTAAATTGAATGGTTCCTGTTGTATTGAGGGAAGCCGTATAAACCGGATCACCTGCTTTTTTATCTACGGGCATGCTCTCACCGGTCAGCATGGATTCATCAATTGCGGTGTGTCCTTCGAGAACCGTACCGTCCACAGGAATTTTGGCACCCGGCTTTACGATAAGAATATCGCCGATTTCCACTTCATCAATCGAAATCTCTTTTTCCTGTCCGTTTTGCAGAATAAATGCTGTCTTTGGTGCAAGCCCCATAAGCTTTTTGATTGCTTCTCCGGTACGCCCCTTGGAAACTGCCTCCAAGGACTTACCAAGCAAGATTAACGTAATGATAACACCGGCTGATTCGAAATACAAGGCTTCCACCGCGTGAAAATCACCGTTGGCAATCAACACGGTATTATAAATACTGTAAAGCACTGCGGCACTTGTGCCGATGGCAATCAGGGAGTCCATGTTAGGGCTTTTCTGCCATAATGCCTTGAAGCCGATTGTATAAAATTTATGCCCGACAATGATGACCGGAATGACTAACAAAACCTCAACCAATGCATAGATAAGAGGATATCGCATCGGGTCAAGCGCTGCCGGGAAAGGAAGGCGTATAAACTGTATCATTGGCGCCATCGCAATGTAGAGCAGCGGAACCGAGAAAATAGCGGAAACAATAAATTTAGTCCAGAGAAGCTTAATTTCCTTCTGCTTTCTGGCGCGATCCTCAGCAGCGGCATCCGCTTTGTCAATCTCCAATACCTGGTAGCCGATTTTTTCAATGGTTTCCTTAATAGAAGAAAGTCGGATTTGCTGTGGATCATAGGAGACAGCTGCTTTTTCAGTGGCAAGGTTAACGGATGCATTCTCAACACCTTCTAGTTTTTTAAGACTTTTTTCTATACGCTGTGCACATGCGGCACAGGTCATGCCGCCGATTGGGATGGTGACATTGCTGTTTTTCGTCTTTTCCTCCACCTCGTAGCCGATTTTTGTAACAGCCGCTTTGATGGTATCCAGCGGAAGAACCGCTTCATCATATTCCACAAAAAGCTTTTCACTGGCAAGATTCACATTTGCCTGCTCAATGCCGGAAAGCTTTCGGACTGTTTTTTCTATTCGCTGGGCACAAGCTGCACAGGTCATGCCTCTAATATTTAATACCTGACTATTCATAAATGGTCACCTCACTGACTTATTTCGCAACCCGATAGGGTGCAGAACGTGAGCACAGCTCACACTTTCTTGTTACAATGCTATTGTATCAACAATTATTATCTTTTTGCAAGTATGCACTTTTCGGTAAAATACTATACAAAAGTATAGTGTCCGGAATAGTGCCAAAAGTTTGCTATTGACAGAAGGGAAAATGAATGATACCGTTTAAGAAAGTAATAAACTAAATTGATTGTATAAATAAAAAGGAAAAATAATATAAAAAATATATCAAAGGAGAGTACAGAATATGAAAAATAACCGTCCTGAATATAATTGCCCCGTTGACACAACAATAAACTTAATCGGCGGAAAGTATAAATCCCTTATTTTATGGCATCTTGTCAATAGTACGCTGCGGTTTGGTGAGTTGAGCAAGCTGATTTCCCAAGCCACTCCGAAAATGCTGACACAGCAGCTTCGTGAGTTGGAGGAAGATAACTTGGTAATACGTACGGTTTACCCGGTTGTGCCTCCGAAGGTGGAGTACAAATTGTCCGATTTGGGAAACAGCATCCGGCCGATTTTGGAAGCGATGTATAGCTGGGGAGCAGATTATTTAAAGGAAAACAATCGTGAAATAACCTGTTCCATGACCTTTAAGGAAGACTAGATTATTCTTTGTCCTCTGATTGCTTATCGGATTTTCCGCGCAGAAGAAATGCAGCAGCAATTAAACCTGCTACGGGTAAAATACAATGCCAATGATTTAAGAGAAATGTCATTTTTCTCACTCCTTTCTAATTTGTTTAATAACAACAAGAACCGCCGGTAGAAGGCACAGCAATTTCAGGGAACTCATTAAGGTCTTCCTCCTGATTTGAAGCGTCTTCCACCGGTGTTTCTATATCACCGGTTTGCCCTGTCACCGTGATAGAGCTTCGAATCATTCCCATCCAACAACTGTAAGGAACGGTTCCGGTCTTGTCAGGAGTGAATTCAATCACATTGTCACCCGTTTGAAATTCATAGGAAATATCATATTCTGGTATATATATCTTATAATTGCAGCCGTTGATACTTCCGGTTGGTGCGTTGATGGTCCATTTTACCGGAATACCGGCTTGAACGGTGATGGCTGGGTAGCGTCCGGAGGAGAGTGTGCTTGATACAAGCTGTACACCATCCTCAATGACAACCTCGTCACTGCTTTGAACGTCACTTGAGCTAGAATTACCCATCATCAGAGAGGAAAGGGAAAAACCGGATAGGTTAAGCCCTTGCGTCAGCATGGATAGTCCAAGCACAACAACCAAGACGGAGCCTGCTGTTATAATTTTCCGAGTAAATTTCTTTCCGAGCATGGTGCCGAGTGCGCCAAGTCCAAACATTAACGGTACAGTTCCGAGGCTGAACAAGAACATGGAAAATGCACCGGCAAGCGGATTGCCTGTGGAAAGAGCATATAGCTGCATCGCCTGAAGCGGTCCGCAAGGCATAAGTCCGTTTAGCAATCCAATCAAAAAAGGGCTGCCGGCTGTTGCCTTTTGGCGGTTAATTTTACCGGCAAATATTTTGGGCATTCTTGGAGTCAGTTTGCGAAGCGCGGGAAAAACTCCAAGCATGTTAATTCCCATAATAATCATAAAAATTCCGGCTATGAGCTTTAATAATCCTTGTGTTGTATTGGAAAAAGAAAAAACCATACCCAGTGCCCCTACGATAAATCCGACAATGGTATAGGAGGCAACACGGCCTAAGTTATAGAAAAAAGCGGGTTTTAAAGTGGAAATACGGCTTTTATCTCCCAATGTTTCCTCTTTTGGAAGACACTGAGAGAGATTGATGCCACCGCACATTGCGACACAGTGAACAGAGGTAATCAAGCCGATGAGAAAAAGCATGCCGTACCCCATGTTCGTCTGTGCTAGCTGGCTTGGGACAAGCAGATTTAGAATGCCGAACCGTTGCAGCAATATATAGAGAGAAATAATAATAATAAGCAGACCGATGGTTTGGTTTGTGTCAGGTGTATTTCCTGCTTTGTCAGGTAAAACGTCATAGTCTAGCTTTTCGATTATAGTAATAATATCTTTTAAGGAAATAATATCCGTATCAAACGTGATGTCCGCAGTTCCCTCGCGAAAACTCACGGTCGCGCTTTGAATACCTGCTGTGCTGCGAAGCCTTTTTTCGATTTTATTCTGACAGCTCACACAGGTCATATTGCCAATTCTAAGCTTTTTTGTTTTGATTTGGGCTTTCATTTTGTTTTCCTCCTGCCAAATGATACAGATAGGATAACAAGAAAATTTGTAAAAGTTATGTGGATAGGAAAAAAATTGTTTACCTCCTAGAATTCCTCATAACTGCTTGGATCTTGATTGTTGATTCGTCCGTCTGGTCTGCTCAGCTTATTGATTGCCGCAATCTCCTCAGACGTCAGCTCAAAATCAAAAATATCCAGATTTTCTATCTGATGCTCTTTTGAAAATGCTTTCGGTATCGGTAAAGCACCTCTGTCTATATGCCAGCGAAGGACAACCTGAGTAGGTGTCTTTTTATAGATATTTGCGATATCCAAAATAACACTTTCGGAGAGAAGATTTCTTCCGCGTTCCAACGGACTCCAAGATTCCGTGGCAATTTGATGCTCCTTGTTCCATTGAAGCTGTTTTTCCTGATTAAAATAAGGATGAAGCTCAATCTGATTGATAGAAGGGGCTATGCCTGTCTCATTTATAAGGCGTTCCAGATGTTCCGGCAAAAAGTTGCATACGCCGATGGAGCGGACGTAGCCTCTCTTTTTAGCCTCAATAAGTGCCTGCCAAGCCTCTACATACCTGTCTGTAATCGGATTTGGCCAGTGTATCAAATATAAGTCATAATAGTCCAAATCGGCACGATACAAGGATTCCTCTATTGTTGTAAGGGCTTCTTCATACTTATGATGACGTCCGGGCAGCTTTGAGGTTACAATTAAATCACCTCGCGGAACACTGCATTGTTTGATTGCTTTACCGACCGCGCCTTCGTTTTCATAATTGAAGGCAGAATCAATCAGACGGTATCCGATATCAATTGCCTGTTTCATGGATTCTGCACCCCTTGCACCGTTTAAACTGTAGGTTCCGAAGCCGATGGAAGGCAGCTTTAATCCGTCATTTAAGGTTATTACAAAATTACTGTTTGACATAATGTATACCTCCTTTAAAATACGATGTAATAATTATATACTCTTTTTTATATAAAATCCATGTATATAACAATAAAATATGAAGCTGTAGTCATTGTTACAATTTGACGCATGGCTGAACCGTAACAATCTATAAAAGTGAGATACGGCTTCCTTTTCTATCCTTTTGAATCACGATCTGTCTGTCAATGCGTTCCTTCAATTCGCTTACATGGGAGATGATTCCCACAAGGCGGCTGCCCGAAGCGAGACCGGACAAAATCTGAATCGCCTGTTCCAAAGATTCGGCATCTAATGCCCCAAAGCCCTCATCAATAAACAGGGTATTAATCTCCACCCCTCCGGCGTAGCTCTGAATGACATCGGAAAGTCCGAGTGCCAGAGAAAGAGAGGCTTTGAAGGCTTCTCCACCGGAAAGTGACTTAACAGAGCGGATTCTGCCGGTATAGTAATCTAGTACGTTGATTTCAAGTCCGGTCTGGGAGCGCAGGTTGCTTGCCTCGTTTCCGCGAAGCAGCTCGAAACGGCTGTTTGTCATTATTTTAAGCCGCTTATTTGCTTCGATTAAAATACGGTCAAAATAGGATGCCTGCACATACTGTTCAAAGGCAAGTTTTTGCTTTCCAGTGAGTTCCCCATTAGCAGTTCTGGAAAGATTGCGGATTACAAGGTACTTTTGCTGCTTGGCAGCAGAGCTTGAAATCGCTTTGTCCAGATTTTTGGCAATTGGGGTATTGGTGCTTAGGCGGGAGGCAATAGCCTGAATGGACAGCTCTAGCTGCTGTTTTTCCTGCTCTAACTCTTGGCGTTTGCTCTCCAGCAGAGAAATATCCTGCTTTTCCTTTTCGCTGGTTTCTGCTGTGAGGCGTAAAATATCCTGCTCCACGGAGCTTGTCTCGGATTCATACTGCTCCAAGGAAGCTTTGAGAGTGGCTATATCCTGTTCGGATTTAAGAGAATTATGGTAAACCTCTTCACCTTCAAATCCGCATTCAGCAAGCCTCTCCCTGTAAGCAGTAAAGGCAGATTGTTTGTCCTTGGCAGTTTGACTCAGTCGTTCCTTATTATTTTCAAGTAAGGTCTTATTTGAACTTAGACTATTTTTTAGGTCATTGTATAAGACTTGTGCATCCATTAGGCTTTTCTTTAAGGTGTTTAATTTCTCCTGCCAAGTATCTAGAATAGCAGTGGCATGGTTTTTATCCTCGTATTCAAAGGAAGAAGTTAAGACTTTTAGCTCCCCGGTCTTAGAGGAAAATAAAGATATCAGCTGATTTTTCCTGCTTTCCGTTTTCTCTTTTTCTATCTCTGTCTGCTCTAGCTCTTTTTCCAGCAATTCCAGCTTCTTTTTATAGTCTTCCTTCTGAATACTCTGAATCTCCAATGCTGACGCTAACGCATGGTTTTCAGCTTTTTGCTGTTTTAATTCATCAAGCCCTGCTTGTATCCCCTGTGGCAGAGAAATTATGGAAGGTTCGCTGTCGCTGAAATAAAACTTTGCATTTTCCAGAAGCTGTTCTTGTTTTAATTTAATTTCATTTATTTTAGCTTCGGAAGCACTGCCTGCGGTCTGCAATGTCTCTCTTGCCTGTTCAACTGCTTGTTTTAGCTGTTCCAGCTCTTCTTTGCTTGGAGCTTCGCCTAAAACAGAAGCCTTTTTAGGATGGGCGGTTGAGCCGCAGACAGGGCAAGGTTCCCCATCTTGTAGATTCTCTGCTAAAATCCCTGCCTGCTCTCTGAAAAAGGCAAGCTCTTTTTTTATATAATCGTCCTGCACAGCTTGAAAAGCAGTTTCCGCAATGTGGTACTGGGATTTTAGGCGGCTCTCGTCGCCAAGCAGTGTATTTAAGCTATTCAATGCAGTGAGTAGACCCGTCAGTTTCTTTTCCTTGTCAGAAAGTTCTTGGGCAGTTTGTTTACATAACTCGATATTCACATCCAGCTTGGACAGTTCCTCAAGCTTGTTATTTAAGGTAAGCCTTTGCTCTTGATTAGCAGTTCGTTTTTCCAAAATAAAGTTGTATTTGGCGGTAATTTCAGACTGTTCTTTCTCAATGGCTTGTAACTCTTTGGAAAGACTATCTGCTGTGTCGTAGCTTGGAAGCAGCTTTGAAAGCCGATCGATGGAAGCTGCAAGCTGTTCGCGCTCGCCCTCCTTTTGAACCTCGGCTTCATAAAGGATTTTAGCGGCTTCGAAATCTTTTTCCTGCGATAACAGTTGGGAGGTTAAAGTTTCACAGCTTAGAGACAGTGTATTCTCCTCCTTTTGAATTCTTATCAACTCTGATTCTAAGGGATAAACCTTATACAAGGCTTTCTCGGCATTTTGAAAGGCGGTTTTTCTTTGATTGTGTAATTCCAAATCTTGTGCAAGCCTGTTCTTGCGCTGAACTGCTTTCTCAAGAGCTTCAAAATTCTGATTCACATAATGCGCACTTGTAATAACAGATATTTGGGCAGCAATTGCCTGACCAATCTGTTCCGCTTGAACCGAAAGTGCTTCACGCCCGGTGGTATCCTCTGTTAAAACAGTATTTAATGCTGATAAAAGCTCTCCGGCATTGTGAATGGTGGCGGTATTTATAAGGCTTTGCAGCAGGCTCCCCGATTCTGTGTCAGGGCAGGAAAGATAGGAGACGGAGGATAAGATGCTTTGCTCTAAGGCATCACATTCCTTTTTTGCTTCTTTTTCCTGATCCTTTAGAAGAAGCTGAACATTCTGGTAAAGCGCGGTATTGAAAACACGGCGGAAAATCTCTCCCCGCTCTGTGCTGTTTGCAAGTAAAAGGTCTAAAAATTCTCCCTGTGCAATCATTGCAATCTGCTTAAACTGTCCGTAGGTAATACCTAAAAGGTCAATAATTTTGGCATCTACTTCCCGGTAACCGGTGACAACCTCACCGCTTGGAAGCTGTAAAACTGCATCAGCATTTTCTGTTGTGAGCCCTTCCCCGTTCTTTTTGGGACGTTCGTACTTGGGAGTTCTTGTTATCGTATATATTTTTTTGCGGTGCAAAAACGTAAGCTCCACAAAGGTCTTAACATCAGGAGCTGCAAAATCGCTTCGAAGGGTGTCTGCGGTTCTGGTAGTGCCGCTCGTCTTGCCAAAAAGAGCAAAAGCGATGGCATCAAATATTGTGGTCTTTCCTGCACCGGTGTCTCCTGTGATAAGAAAAAGACCGGAGCCGCCGAACTTGTCTAAGTTAAGCTCTGTTTTCTCCGCATAAGGGCCGAAGGCACTCATAATGATTTTTAATGGTTTCATAGATTGTCCTCCCCTGTCTGTTTAAAAACTCCTTCCAGTATGCTCTGTTGGTCATCAGTGAGTTCAATGTTATTTTGAAGCTGGTAAAATTCTGCAAATAAATCAATCGGACTTTTCAAATCCACAGAGGCAGCAGTTATCTCCTGATAATGGGAGGGCAGTGTCCTGCTGTTTTCAAAATCAAGCGCCATCAGGTTTGGATAGACCTCCCGAAGCTGTCCGACAGCATCATAAATTTCCTCCTCATCGGTGAGGGTGGCATGGATGTAATCCAAAGAATGTTCCGCGTCCTCACGCCCGATTTTAAGCAGATTGTCAATTGGACCCTTGATTTCTCGGAGGTCATGAAGCGGGGTGAGAGGAAGGAGCTCAAGAGTTATGTCACCCTTGGCTTTCAGCTCTATTTTCACAACGGACTTCTTGTGAAGTGCCTCAGAAAATGAATATTTGAGAGGGGAACCGGAGTAGCGGATGGTATCGCGGCCGATTTTTTGCGGACCGTGTATATGTCCTAGAGCAACATAGTCAAAATCATCAAAGGCAGATGCCTCCACATGGTCGAGCCCTCCGACCGAAATATTTTCGGAATCGGAACGCTCAGGCTGCTGTCCCTTATTTATGACAAATTGGTGAGAAACCAAAACATTTCGCTCTGCGGTATTTACTTTGGCAGCAGAGAGAACGAGGCGAAGAGCCTCATCATAAGTATCTGGGTTTTGTTCGAAATAAGGTTTCAGCATGGCGGGCTTTATAAAGGGAAGGAGGTGAATATTTATAGTTCCATATTCGTCCTCCAAGGAAATACGTTGTAAACCTCCGTCAAAAACGCCTGCGATATAAAGACCGTTATTTTGAAGAAGCTTGTTTCCGAAGCCGAGACGTTCGGGCGAATCATGGTTTCCGCTTATGATAAAAACAGATTGTGAAATGCTTGTCAATTTTGTCAGGAAATCGTCCAGTAAGACAACCGCTTCGCCGGAGGGCTGACTCTTGTCATAGACATCCCCTGCGATTAAAACGCCGTCAGGCTTTTCGGCTTTTACGATATCGAGAATCTGATTCAGAATATAGCCCTGATCTTCTATCATATTAAATTCATTTACGCGTTTTCCGATATGCAGGTCTGCAAGATGCAGTAGTTTCATTGGTAATCCTCCGTTCGTGCTTGATTTTCTTCCGATCTTCTTTGTCAGAAGCAAAAAGCGCTTCAGACAAAACTCGAAAACGATGTTTTCTCGTTAACATATCGGGTAAAATCAAATACTCGCTTCGCTCGTGCTTGATTTTCTTCCGATATGTTACATTATAACATGAACTGTTGGTTTGTACATTTTATAAGTTTGGCTAGATAATTTCTTTAGGGTATTGACATTAAAAAAGGAATCTGATATTCTATGCCTATATTTATAGTGAAGTGGATTGTGACTGGTCATGCAGGCAAGACTATCTTATAGGGAGTTTTTCCGTATGAGGTGGTTTTTTTTAATTATAGGAACTATTCACATTTTTCTGTTTCATGAGGTGGGAGAATTTTTAATGTATAAGATTACCAAGGTTATAAACAATAATATTGTTTATTCTCAAGACGGGTCGGGTGAGGAAATCTTGCTGCGTGGTCTTGGAATTGGGTTTCAGAAAAAGAAAAACGATATTGTGGTGGAAGATAAGATTGAGAAGGTTTACCGCATTGCGAATCCTTCGACAGCAGGAAAGCTTCAAGAGCTGCTGGGAGAGATACCGCCGGAATATTTTGCTGTCTCGACCGAGATTATTGATTATGCAAAGACAATGCTGAAGAAGACTTTGAATGAGAATGTCTATCTGACGCTGACAGACCATATTAACTTTTCAATCGAAAGAAAAAAGCAGGGACTTGAGTATCGAAATGCTCTCTTGACGGAGATTAAGCGGTTTTACTCTGTTGAGTATGAAATTGGAAAGCATGCACTGGAACTTATACGCGAGAAGCTGAATGTGGACCTTATCAATGACGAGGCGGGGTTTATCGCACTGCATATTGTCAATGCAGAACTGGATATGGAGATGAGCCATACGTTTGAGATTACCCAGCTTATTCAAGAGGTGCTGGGGATTGTCAGCAGTTACTATGAACGGGAATTGGATGAGGAATCCATGCACTATGACCGGTTTGTGACTCACTTGAAATATTTTGGGCAGAGGCTGTTTAATAATAAGGTGACGAAGGATGATGACGTTGTGTTTCAAAAGATGATTAAGGAGCGTTATCCTCTTGACTATGAATGTGCGGAGCAGATTGCGATGCATGTACACAATACATTGAAGAGAGATATTTCGAATGAAGAGAAGGTATTTCTCACGGTGCATTTAAGAAGAATGAACCTGCCGGAATAGGCAAGGTTTTATTATAACAATAAAATAGCGTGGATTGTGACTGGTAAAGCAGGCAAGACTAAGGTAAGAATACATGGGAAACGTGTATTTATACTTTGGTCTTTTTTTATATCATAGCAAGTTAATGCGGACTTATCCGCTTTTTAATAGATTAAAATTTTTAGGAGGATTAAAAAATGAAAGAAAAAATTTTTGGTGTGTTGCAAAGAATCGGACGTTCCTTTATGTTGCCGATTGCAGTACTGCCGGTAGCAGGATTGCTTTTGGGCTTGGGAAGCTCTTTTACTAACACGACAACTTTAGAAACTTATGGACTCATGGGGATTATGGGACCGGGGACCCCGCTGTATGTGGTGCTCTCTGTTATGAATGCCTGCGGAAGCGTTATATTTGGGAACCTTCCTCTTATATTTGCAATTGGTGTTGCGCTAGGAATGGCTAAAAAAGAAAAAGAGGTTGCGGCACTTTCAGCCGGAATTGCATTTCTTGTAATGCACTCTGCCATCGGAAACATGATTAACCTGCATGGTGGCGCAGAAGCTATGATGAGCGGAGCGACTACCTCCGTACTTGGAATCACATCCATGCAGATGGGAGCCTTTGGAGGTATTATCGTAGGTATCGGTGTAGCAATGCTTCACAACAGATTTTATAAAATTGAACTTCCACAGGCATTGTCCTTCTTTGGAGGAACAAGATTTGTTCCGATTATCAGTACCGTTGTGTATGTGTTTGTAGGAATTCTTATGTTCTATATCTGGCAGCCGGTACAGAGCGGAATCTATGCTCTGGGAAATCTGGTAATGGCTTCCGGATATGCGGGAACACTTGCTTATGGATTAATTAAGAGACTTTTGATACCGTTTGGTTTGCACCATGTATTTTACCTTCCATTCTGGCAGACAGCAGTGGGCGGCTCTATGGAAGTGGCTGGAAAAGTTGTGGAAGGTGCGCAGAATATTTTCTTTGCACAGCTTGCAGACCCGACAACAACACATTTTTCATCCTCAGCGACAAGATTTTTCTCCGGTGAGTTTGTGGTAATGATTTTCGGTCTTCCGGGTGCAGCTCTCGCTATGTATAGAAATGCAACAACAGCTAAGAAAAAAGGAGTAGGAGGACTTTTACTGTCCGCAGCTTTAACGTCTATGCTGACAGGTATTACGGAACCGTTAGAATTTTCCTTCTTGTTTGTTGCTCCGCTGCTGTTTGGTGTACATGCGGTTTTGACCGGTGCGGCATATATGTTCATGCATATGCTTGATGTAGGTGTAGGTCTGACTTTCTCAGGCGGATTTATTGATTTGTTCCTGTTTGGTATCCTTCAAGGCAATTCAAAGACAAGTTGGCTTTGGATACCGGTAGTCGGTGCGATTTATTTTGTGGTGTATTACTTTGTATTTAGCTTCCTGATTCAGAAATTAAATCTGAAAACACCGGGAAGAGAAGCAGATGATGAGGAAACAAAGCTGTATACAAAAGCAGATTATAATGCAAAACAGGCAGGCGGTTCATCTTCTTCCAATACCGTTGGGATGTCAGAGGAGGATGCTCTGTCAGCAACGATCACGACCGGATTAGGAGGAAAAGCAAATATCTCTGATGTAGATTGCTGCGCGACAAGACTTCGAGTTACTGTAATGGATTCGTCCAAAGTATCGGAGGCTGTTCTGAAATCCACAGGGGCAGCGGGTGTTGTGAGAAAAGGAAACGGAATTCAGGTTATTTATGGACCAAAGGTAAATATTATCAAGAGCCATTTGGAGGATTTTTTGGCAGGACCGATGTCTGATGAGGCAGAGTCTGTTGAAGCAAATGCGGCTCATGCGGATGCAAAAGAAAATAAGACAGAAGTAATTTACGCACCGTTGGAAGGAGAAGCAATTCCTTTGGCGGAGGTAAACGACGGCGTATTCTCCGAAAAAATGGTTGGTGACGGTGTTGCAATTGAGCCGACAAAGGGAATTGTGACAGCTCCATTTGCAGGAACTGTATCTATGATATTTGATACAAAACATGCTTTGGGTCTTTTATCAGACGGCGGAGTGGATTTGCTGATTCACATCGGTATTGATACCGTGCAGCTGAATGGTAAGTATTTTGATATTAAAGTGAAAAGCGGAGACAAAATCAAGCAGGGAGATGTGCTTGCAGAGTTTGATATGGAAGGCATCAAGGCAGAAGGATATCGTCTTGTAACACCTGTTCTTGTGACAAATATTGATTCCTATGCAGGAATTGAGCAGCAGGCATCAGGTGAAGTGAAAGCCGGCGAAAAGCTGTACGAAGTAAAATAAAAGCATAAATAGGTGTCCTTGATATGTAATGTTATTTCCTATATAATAATTAGGAAGCTATAATATTTTTATGAAAAGAGGTGCCGGTATGTTTAGAGAAATGCGTCGAAAAAGACAAGAATTAAGTTTTGAGGACTGTATAGATGTTTTAAAGAAAGGAACGTCAGGAGTGCTTGCGGTGGCGGGAGATGATGATTTTCCCTATGCGGTTCCTCTAAGCTATGTATATGAGGATTCTAAAATTATTTTTCATTGTGCTAAAACAGGGCACAAGCTGGATGCAATTGCCCGTAATAATAAAGTGTCCTTTTGTGTAATTGACAAGGATGATGTAGTGCCAAAGGAATACACATCTTATTTTAGAAGTGTTATTGCATTTGGTAAGGCTCGCATTTTGGATGAGGAAACGGAGAAAAGAACTGCGCTTGAAAAACTGGCAGAGCGATATTCACCGGAAGAGGTGGAAGGACGTATGCAGGAAATTGAGAAACAGTTCAAGCATGTGTGTATGGTAGAAGTAACAATTGAGCATATGACCGGTAAAGAAGCGATTGAGCTTGTTCGAATGAAAGAGTAACAGATAGAATAAAAAAATCCCACAGAAAATTTTTCTGTGGGATTTTTTTATAGCATAGGAACTTTTGCTGTTGGCGCTTGTGCTGCTAAATGCTACATATTCATGTTGTGCTTAAATTGTTTTTTATGTATTCAATAAATTGATGATGACAGGGAGCTAAATAATGTTCATCCCAGATTACAATAAACTTGATGAGGATATCTTCTTTTATGGGAATAAATTTCAATTGATTTATCGAATTTGGCAAAAACTCCGTAGCAAGAAAGCAGATTCCGAGATTAGAACGGACCATATTTAGTGCATCAATAATGTCATTGCTGGCGACCATCTTTTTATGTTGTAAATTAATTTTTTTTGAGTATTGAATAATGTATTCATAACTATAAGGCGCATATTCTGGTTCAGTACTAATAACGGTTTCGTTGGCTAGCTGCTTAAATGTCAGACTTTTCTTACCAGATAAAGGATGGGCAGGTGGCAGGACCGCATAAACGGACGATGTAATTAATTCTTCATAACTAAGATTTTCAAAAGACTTCTCTCTGGTATCGTCATAAAAAGACAGCATAAAACCGATATCAAATGTATGATTTTTGACGCCTTCAAATATTTCAACGCTGCTGGTATTGGTAATGCTGTAGCTAAATGAAGGATTTTCCTGCTTATAAGTGACGAGTAAATCCGGAATGTTTCGATAAATATTTCCAGTCATAAAACCGAGACGCAGGTCTGATTCCTGAGATTTAGATAATGCCTGAATTTCATTGATAATATTTTGCTGATGAATTAAAAGTTCTTTTGCACGGATTAAGAAAAGTTCACCGGCTGGCGTCAGTTCTACATTTCTATGTTTTCTAATAAACAATTGAGTTTTTAATTCGGTTTCTAGCTGCTTGATGTGGCTACTGAGCGCTGGTTGACTAACATATAGTTTTTGTGCAGCCTTTGTTACATTTTTTGTTGTAGCGATTGCTATAAAATATTGTAATTGTTTATGCGTCATAAAACCCTCCTATAAGAAAAAACTTATACTATTATAAATTTTAAAGTATTTCTCAAAAAAGTCAATCAAAGATATAATGACGACATAACAGCAAGCCAAAAACAATGGAGGAAAGAAAATGAATAGAGTACCGATTAGTGAAGAAGAGAGAATGTCACCATATTATAAATATTTTATTAGAGATATGGCGCCAATACCGAAAGAAAAATTGGAAATGCTGAAGAACAATCCACTGACGCCGGAAACTGCCTTAAATCCAGAAAACATAAATAATTTATTTAAAGACGGTTATCTTCCGGGAGAGTTTGGATGGACGCGTATGAAGGATGGGACCTTAACGGCGGCAAATATAACAAATATGCCGGGAGTTACGGTGGAAATGTTTGACTGGTTCTTTGCATGGCACGGACTTGAACCAATGCGATACAAAATATGGGATCCGGAAGAACATTATTATTGTTTGACACAACATCCTGAAAAAGCAAAGAATTCAAAATTATCAATGAAGGAACGGTATTGGGATACCATTCACGATGTCATTGAAGATATTGGAAGTGGAAAAGAAAAAATAGAAATTAATTTTGGAAATCCAAAAGATATTGGTTTTGACGAAACGGAGCTAAAAAAGTTTAAGGGTACAATTATTTGTGGCGGCAATGAGAAAAACCCGGTAATTATGTTACACTTCCTGCGTCCAACGGAAAATGGATGTGAATTAAGAACTCGCTTCTGGATGGGCTATTGTGTAAAAGACGGAAAGCCCCAAAAAACGATGTTTCCCCCGGCAAAGCTGATACCTGAATCAGTTGCTATGAAATTACTGGAGCATAATGTTAAGGAGTATACTAATTTAAGAGCGATTTTACCGGAACTTTATGAGGAATTTAAGGATGAAATGAAATAAATTTTTTCTAATTAAGATTAATGTGTATCAACGGAAATGACAGTTAAATTTAAATTCATCTGTTTTTAATGTATTCAAAATCAAAAATCCACCATTTTTATGCAAGGATTTTCATAGAAATGGTGGGTTTTTTGATAGAATAGGGAACTCCATCGAAACAAAAATATATACAGCTTATAGGTACTTAGCAATGATTTGAACTAAACGGGTCGGAAGCTGTTCTAAATTAGTTATATCTATAAATCGCTCCTGCCCATAAATATCGCAAATCGTTTCCTTATCCTGTCCAATGGCAGCAGCCAGAAAAAGTACGCCTTTTCTGCTGTAATCACGGATTACCTGTTTCATGTCGTCCATAGCACCATCGCCTGTATAGTCCGGTATCGCTTTGGGCTGTCCGTCACTTAGACTGATTAACAGCTTGGTCGTTTGGGGAGTATTTACCAGTTTTTCTGCTAAAATCCGAAGCGCCATTCCATCGCGATTGTTGCTGATACTCTGAATTGCCATGAGAGAATATTTGTCGTTAAGCCTTGGCTCCTCCCAGTCAATGTAAGAGTATAGAGACATTTTTTCCTTTGGCGAGCGGTCAGCGGTATCGCCGTAAATCAGCACCGGAATACCGCAGCTTGCACAAAACTCATAGACCGCCACAGCAGCTTGCTTTGCAGCCTCCAGACGTCCAAATGCGTTCATGGAGGCGGATTGGTCAATACGCAGTGCAACGGCCAACGAGGGTTCTTTTTCCGGCGGGCGCTTTTTGGAAAAATAACGAAAGTCCGGTGACGCTATTTGTTCAGCATGAAACTTTGTTCCAAAAACCCGATTGTTTGCAAATTCTACAGAAAGTTCATGCTCCAAAAGTGGCTCGGTCTTTCGTGTTAATTCCCGGATAACCGGCATGAGCGTGGAAGCAATTTGACAATACTCTTGTCGATGGGCAGGTGTGGACTCTGGTTGGTGGACAATCATACCTATTTTTTCGTGGGAGGAACCTTTGACTGCCTCCCGCGCCTGCTGGTTAAGGTGCTTGCGGTAGGCACTTTTTTCTTCTGCCAGCTTTTCCTGCTCTTTCGGCTGTAACTCATGATACATGGGAGAGCCATCATCGCAGGTGTCCAAACCTTGTGTATTTATAGTATTTTCTGAGGAGCCGCTGGACTTGCCCTCACTGTCAGGGGATTTTCGAAGTGCCACCCCAGGGACGGATTCTTTATCGGGCGTGTGGGACAGTACCTCAAAATCCCCGTCTGCCCGAAGTTCCAAAACTTCGCCGTTGGTTTTTCTGTGCTGAAAAACAACCTCTTCCAGTGCTTCCAACATCCCATGCCGGGACATTGCCTGTTCTAATAGAGCAATTTCATCTGGATCGGTAGTAATTTTGTAAATAACCTTATAATACAGAGACTTCTCTGCATCATTGCCATGCAAAACCGCGTCCACCCAAAAGAAGTAAGACCGCATACCGGACACGCCTTTTATCGCATTGGCCTTGGCTGTTTGGTCGAGAATAACAATAACCTGAGCAAAAGTACGCAGCAGCTCGGCATCGCAGCAGCCTGTTTTAGCTGCCGCTCGTTCAACCATAATCTCGATTGGCGGCAAATCCATTTTTTCTGCATGCTGCACCCGATCACGAAGAGCCTCATTTAGCGGACGACAGCCGTTGTATCCACGGTTTGTTGTAATAACTGCAATAAAATCCGGGTGACGATGGACGATACGATTTGGCAGATTAATACTGCCGTCCGGCTCCAATGCGGAGTTGAGCGCCATCAATACCGCTGCGTCCCGGATAACCGTAGGCTCCTGAATTTCTAAAAGCCAGCCATTTTCATATGCCCGCACGATTTCGGACGGATAGTATTTATACTCTATGCTTCCATCCCCCTGCTCTGATTGCAATACCGGCAAAATGGCTCCCAGTATATCGGATTTATCCATATCTGCAAAGCAGGTTACTTTGGTGTAAGGCAAACCAAAATCAGCAGATAATGCTTTAGCCAGTTGGGTTTTACCGGAGCCGGCATCTCCCTCAAGCAAGACATTAGTAATTTTCAGTTCCGACCGCTCCCAGTTATGCTTGACTGACTCGCAAATGCGCTGCTCCGCATCGCTTTCAATATGAGAAGCGGGTTTTTCCCAGACAAGAGATTTTTCTTCTTCTGTCAACTGTCTGTTCGGTGACAGAATCCATTTGTTTTCCATTGCTAATAGCACTCCAATTCTTCCATAATGCGGGTGAGCGTCCTAAGCCGTTCACCTGTCAGTTCCCCCAAATCATTTAAGGCTTGGGAAAAGTTTTGTATGTCACGGTTGATGTCGGGATTTTGGGTGCAAACTGTTATCGGGAGCACTCCGCCCTGTACACCAAGACGCTCTATCGTTGGATTGTCTGGGTCATAGAGCAATGGCATCCTATAGGCTTCCTTGAAGTATAGCAGGGTGCGGCTCAGAAAAATCATCAGGTCAAATATCTGATGAATGGGAAGTTCAACGTGTATTTCTGACGTTCCATCCTCGTTTTCTTTCCAAAGTTGTACCGCAATTTGCATGTTTTTATTTTCTTCCGTTCTTGGTGTGCCTAAAGTAAGACGCTTAATATTTGAGTGGTAGGCGTTTCGTCCGTCAATTCGGTCATAGCCATCTGCGGATATTACAATATTTTTATTCATCTCTAAATTCACCTCGCATTCATTTTATAGGAACAAGTCTACAAAAACAATCCACGCTCCGTAGACTAAACAAAATGTTAATAAAAGGGTGGGTTTTAGGATTTCTGGACAAAAAAGAAAAACACCCTGCTTTTTCATAAAAAGCAGGGTGTTTCTATAAATTGGGATTTATCATACACAATCTAAAAAGATTGGTTCAATGTGTTTTCTAATAAGCTCTATTCTATCGGTTGCATTTTGTACAAAAAGAGAAGCAATAGAAACGACGATTTGTTTCTCTGCATTGAAGTAAATCACATTCCCGCCGTCTCCCATAGCTGCACAGGCATGCTCTTTTTTATCAATAATCCACCATAGATAACCATATGGAAGGTTAATTTTTTTCCATCGGCTATGCTCCTTTGTACTCTCGTTTATCCATCCAGTCGATACGATTTGTTTACCATTCCACATTCCGCCATCCAAGTATAATTGACCTATCTTTGCCATATCCGCAGGGGAGAGAGTAAGACCCCACCCTCCTGCGTTTATTCCGGTTGAGTCAACAACCCATCCACTGATACTTTTAGATTTATTAAATGCACTTTGCTCTTTTGCACTATGGAGAACCACATTACCTTCTACCGTAATGCCCAATGGCGAGAATAGATTTTCTGTTGCGAAATCAAATACAGATTGCCCGGTTGCTTTTGCAAGAATGCCCGACAAAATATCCGGACCAACGAGAGGGGTGTATCTAAACTCCCCAATCTGCCCTTTGCCTCCCAATAAATTAAGTGTAAAGTTTACCCAGTCATCACTCATGAAATATTTTAGGTAAGTGTAAGGCCCAAATTTATATTTATATGGAACTGTCATTGTGAGTAAATCCTTAAGTGTAACATTCTGTATTGTTTTTTCTTTCCGTTTAACCGGGTAATCCGGGAAAAAGTCCAATACCTTCTGGTTAATACTTTCGATGTATCCCTTGTCCATGGCAATCCCAATCAATAGGGAAATAATACTTTTTGATACTGAATAAACATGGATTCGGCTGGCAGCAGTGCATCCGTTAAAGTAATTTTCATATTGTGTTCTACCATCTTTTAATACAACGATACCTGCAATGTTGCCATATGCATCGTTTATTTTGGTTTCAAGCTCTTTTATTTTTTCCTGATTCATGTAATACAATTTCCTCCTTTAAGTTTTGAAGGATATCCTTAGATAAAGGATAAGTCCATTAAAAATCAAATGCAAGAAATTTTTTAAAATTAATGAATACAGGATGATTTTTTGTTACAGAACTTGAAGCACGTCGCATATCGCATGATGTATCCCATTACTATCGTTATCGAGTGTAACATATCTTGCCTTTTCTTTCACATGAGCCTCGGCATTTCCCATTGCAAAGCTATATTGATATGCTGATAACATCTCAATATCATTTACATCGTCGCCAAAAACTGCAATTTCATTTTTCTCCAAGCCTATTATAGAGCGTATTTTCTCTATGCTCTCAAATTTATTTATAGAATTGCCCATAATTTGTACAGCTTTTCCTCCATCAGTTAAATAAAGCTGCGCTTTATTTTGACATAAGGATTTTAGAGAAGCAATAAGCGTATCGTCTATCGGCGTAACAGAATCAATTAAATTTGCAAAAAATATAAGAATTTTAACAGTTTTTAGATTGTGTATATCTCCCAAGGCAAGGGATTCTTCGAGAGTAACACCCCAGCTTTTATATCCGTTATCATCAAGTGGATAACGAAATGCATGTTTTTCATCTTCTAATTGTAATGCAATGTTTAGTTTTTCATATTCACAAACAAGCTTAACAACATTTTCCACAATCTCATCAGTGATAGGCTGATATTCTTTTTGATTGCCTATTTTAATACAACCGCCGTTGTAATAGGAACCGCCGTCAAACAATGACAACATGTTTTCATCCCAAGACAGCATTTTGTCTAAAAGAGGAGGACGTGCCGTGGCAATAAAAAGCTTAACACCTTTTTCTTTACATTTCTCTAATGTCAGTCTTGTTTTTCCTGAGATTGTTTTCTCGCGGTTTAGTAATGTGCCGTCTAAATCAAAGAAAATCGCTTTAACCATACTATGACCCTCCTATGTGTTATTTTTAAATATTTATTTTATCATATAAATGTGAAGAAGTCGCTTCCTGAGAATCGACTTTTCAGAATATTTTTTACTATTTCCGGTAAACTATAACCGTTAGGAGGTGTTCAGAGTGAGTATGGACTTTGATGCGGTGTATTATGAGCCGGCTGCGCTTGATTATGATCTAGGACAGATGCTGCAGCGCAAATATGCAAATCTGCCATGGAGGCAGATAGAAAATCACAATCGTATAACGGAAATGACATCGGCGGACAATCGGGACTTTCCAAAGCTAAAAAAACATCTGATTATCGGGATCAGAAAGACACACCGATATGTGCCGAATCATAAGGTTTCTGACTGGCTGGTACCCTACACATCATCAGGCTGCAGGGCGATGTGCCTATACTGCTATCTGGTATGTAATTACAATAAATGTGCCTATCTGCGCCTATTTGTCAATCGTGAGCAAATGTTGGACAGGCTGCTTAAAAAGGATGCTGCAGCTCTCGTACCGCAAACATTTGAGATTGGAAGTAACAGTGATTTGCTGTTGGAAAATACAATAACGGATAATTTGCTCTATACAATCGAGCGTTTTGCTCATGAAGGCCACGGTAGCCTGACGTTTCCTACAAAATTTGATATGGTAACTCCGTTGCTTAACCTTGACCACCGCGGGAAAACCATATTTCGCATGAGCGTAAACCCGCAGGAAATAATAAATCGCATAGAGCTGGGAACTTCCCGACTACCTGCAAGAATCCGTGCACTAAACGACATGGCAGAGGCGGGATATCCGGTGGGGATGTTGATTGCACCCGTGATTCTCCTTCCAAACTGGAAGAGTCTGTACGGGGAACTCATAGAGTACCTGGCAGAAGAGCTGAGCGACAAGGTTATGCAAAATGGCTTTATAGAAATTATACTAATGACGTACAGTTTCGTACAAAATGCTATTAACACAGATGCTTTCCCAAATGCCATACAGCTTTTCGACCGGGAAACCATGACCGGACGTGGGCGTGGCAAATACTCCTATCGAAACGATATCCGTGCAGAGGCCGAGTCGTTTTTACGAGAAAAGATTATGCAGCAGTTAGGGACCATGCCGATACTGTATATTTCATAATACTTTTTTCCGGTATTAATTTTTTAATAAAATTAAGCAGATACTAAGAGTGCTTCAAATATCATTTTTTAAGAAGGATGAGAAAATTGGAAAAGAAAAAATGGAATTTTAATAACAGCTATACGAAGCTGCCAAATATTTTCTACACGAAACAATATCCAATCCCTGTGCAAAACCCCAAGCTTATTATTTTTAATAATTCACTAGCGGCTTCTATTGGGGCATCTCTGCAATTGGAGGTCTTTGCTGGAAATGAAATTCCAAAGGGGGCTGAGCCCTTGGCGCAGGCATATGCAGGACATCAGTTTGGGCATTTTACCATGTTAGGAGACGGACGCGCCATCCTTCTTGGCGAGCAAATAACAGATTCTGGAGAGCGTTTTGATATTCAACTAAAAGGCTCTGGACGAACTCCATACTCCCGGGGTGGTGACGGGCGAGCCGCTTTGGGCCCCATGCTGCGGGAATATATTATTAGTGAGGCAATGCATGCATTAGGAATTCCAACAACAAGGAGTTTAGCAGTTGTAATAACAGGAGAAACTGTGAAACGCGAGAGAAATCTTCTTGGAGCAGTCTTAACACGTGTTGCAGCAAGCCATATTCGTGTAGGAACATTTGAATATGCTTCATACTTTGGAACAAAAGAGGATGTTCGCAGGTTAGCTGATTATACCATAATACGCCATTTTCCAGGCATTGCCACATTTGAAAACAAATATCTGCTACTGTTAAGAGAAGTGATAAAGCGGCAGGCATCTCTGATTTCCAAATGGCAATTGGTTGGATTTATTCATGGTGTAATGAATACAGATAATATGGCCATTAGCGGTGAAACCATTGATTATGGTCCCTGCGCATTTATGGATGTTTATCATCCGGCTACTGTTTTTAGTTCTATTGATATACATGGCCGGTACGCTTATGAAAATCAACCTAATATGGCTGTCTGGAATTTGGCACGTTTTGCTGAAACCTTGCTTCCCCTTTTACATAATGATGAGAAGCAGGCTGTAACGCTTGCACAAGAAGAGCTCTCAAGGTTTTGGGATTTATATCAGAAACATTGGTTAACTGGAATGAGTGCAAAGCTAGGCTTGTATAATGACAAAGCAGAAGATCAATCATTGATTAAAGATTTTTTGCAACTTATGCAAAAACACCAAGCAGATTATACGAAGACATTCCAATCCCTAACATTTGATAAGAGCGATGGTCAGACTCTGTTTTCCAGCCCGGATTATCATCATTGGCATAATCGATGGCAAGCACGTCTTAACGCGCAATCAAAATCAAAAGATGAAAGCAAGATGCTTATGAAAAGGCATAACCCTGCTATTATTCCAAGAAACCACCGAGTGGAAGAAGCGCTGAATGCTGCTGAAGAGGGAGATTTAAACAAAATGCACCAGCTTCTCGATGCATTGGATAATCCTTATGAATATACACCTGAACAAGAAGAGTTTTCAAAGCTGCCCTCACCTGAGTTTTGCCATTATAAAACATTTTGTGGAACTTGAGGGGTCTTTAGCACTAATGCGATTCCTTGACTACGGTATTCACTATTGATATATACATTCATTAAATGTGTACTTCTGCCTGTTGGGCGTGAGAATGTGAGCATCATTTCAATGTAACAAAGTGTTGTGCATCCAATTATATCTTTATCAATAGCCAAAACTGTTGTTTGACTATCACTATTAAAAATATTCTCTACTGCTATATATTAATTTTTTACTAAACTCATAATCGCAAGGCAACTGATTTACTACTTTCAACATTTCTAATCTACTTTGCATCGATAATTCCATATCATCCTTCGACGCAACAACATATATATCACGCCATACCATACAATAAAATTTGTGTCATTCGGTCAAAATAGATACAACTATTTCGTTCTTATTATGCTTATTATAAGAAGCTGGAAATCTTGTAAATTTAGAATTTTCATCTTTTATGTCAGCGCATAAAATTCTGCTCTAGTAATGGAATACACGCATGTTTTTGTGTTTTTCTCATCCCAATATTCCTTACGTAATAACATACCAATTTTTTCAGCCACTTTTTTTGAGGGTATATTTGTCCATCTTTGATAACAAAATATTTCATTAAGGTCCGTGTTTTCATAAGCATATCTTAAACAGGCTTTCGCTGCCTGTGAAGCATACCCTTTACACCAAAAACGCTTATCAACATGGTAGCCTATTTCAGGGAACAAATTCCCATCACCATAAATATTCTGCATGGTGATTCCGCAATCTCCAATGAATTGATTGGTGTCCTTTAAAATAATAGCCCATAAACCAAAGCCGTATCTTTTATAGTTATCAAGATTCCAGTCAATCCAACCTCTTGTTTTGTCCATATCGAATACTCTTGGGTAATATTGCATTGTTTCTTGATCTGATAATATTTGATACCATAGCATAAAATCATTCATAGTTAATTCTCTTAATGCGAGCTCTTTTGTTTCTATTACATAATTCCCCACTTGTACCCTCCAATAAATTCACAAGCATCTGCATGTCATATCAATAATACGAAATTCAACTCTCGTTATTTCGTATAACACAAAAAGTTAGGCTAAAATAGATATAATCCTGCATCCATTTTAGCCCGACAACGTTGTGTCATTGGGTCAAAATAGATGCAGACATTTCGTTCTCAGTATGCTCGTTTTGCGAACAAAGCATTTAGTCGTTCTATATATTTTTCTGTATATATCAAGCTAAGTTCTCCATGCTTCATTCCTTGTGCGATATAGAGTTGGTTCCTCTTGATCTTGCTGTGCAACAGCTCGGCGGATTTTTTCATAATACGTATTTCCTTTGAGCCTACAATAATCAGCACTTTCGCACTTGTGTTTGTGATAGAATCCTTCAGCTCATAATTTCCATTGCTGAGTGTTATATTGATAAGTGTTTGCCGGGACATTCTCAGGCTGTCATGATAATAGCGCTCAAAATCGTATTCCGGTACACAGAGAGATTTGGCTTGAATTCTTGAAAACCAACGTCGCTTAATTAGCCCATAAAGCAATTTGTATGTTGGAACTGTCAGCATAGTCGTTCCTTTAATTGGGCAAACGAGTGCACTTTCAAGGATAGCAAACTCGGTAATATCATTTCGTATAGACAAAACTTCGGCAGTAATTTGCGCGCCAATAGAGAGCCCGCCGATGGCAAAAACCTTTCCGCCAAGCTTTTCATCAATATACCAAATCACTTTTTTTGCAGATTCCTCAATACTGGTAAATTCTGTATATCCATCGTCTCCGTGACCGTCAATAACCGGCATGACAATATGATACTTGGATTTTAGTATTTCGGCAACTTTATCCCAAGACCAGTCAGATAATCCGCCACCATGCAGAAGAATAATGGTCGGCAGGTTAAAATCTCCTGTTTCTCTGAAAAGCATAAAAATCTCCTTTGGAAATTATATAAATAATCTGAAACTCAATATATTTACAAGTATAACATAAAAAATCAAGTTGAAATAAATGCGATTTCGCATCCATTTCAACCTGGATACCATGTGTCATTAGGCCAAAATAGATGCAGTCTACGAATTTGGTGCAGCGTCACGCTACTGGTGGAGGCATGGCCTCACTGGTCAAACACATTAGTTGCCACTATCTTTTTCATATTTCCATTTTAGCATTTCTCTGGAAGGCCAATCATCTTCATTTTCTGGATGTTCAATGTATGTAGCTTTAATCGTAATATCTTCAACCGAAGAAATAATCTCTCCATCAGGATTAATCTTTAATGTTCCTCTATCAAATGCTATTTCGTGATTTGCACATAAACATATGCCGTTACAAGGTTCTTCTATTCCTCCATTAGCTGCATCTTTTATATGTGCGGCTCGTAAAACATCAACATTATTATTGCCACATACAGCACATCGGTTATTATATAAGGTTAAAATATTTTTCCTAAAAGATGGCTTTCTATATGGCTTTTTGTAAACTTTTTCAGTATACTCTTTTCCATCGTATGGCATTTTTTCTCTAATACCAGCCTCATCCAATAACGAGTATTCCCCATCGCTACTTCCAATAGCAACAGGTATCGTTTCGTATCTCTCTGTTGACATATCTAAAAATGCATATGCTCCTTTATCATCGAAAATAACCATAGTACGGACTTCATGTACGGTATTGTGCATCATAATAAATTTTACTGGGTAGTATTTTTCTGGCAAAGCTTCTAAATAATCTTCACGAATATTACGATTGCGTTTTTCTCTAATTGAAGCCATGTTAAATTCAATAAGTAACTGCTTTGTTAAATACCGTATTTCATCATTATACAAAAAATTATCCTCCATTCACCGAAGCTGTATTTAATTCTACATATAACATAAACCCATAAGAGAAAACATAAATGTTTCCCTCACGGGCTCGTACAGTGATAACTTTAACGGAAGCGGTGGGATTCGAACCCACGTGCCGATTGCTCGACAACCTGATTTCGAGTCAGGCTCGTTATGACCACTTCGATACGCTTCCATATATAAAATATAAATATAATGCTTCGGTTTTCCAAAGCAAGTAACCTGATTTGGAGAGCGATACATTAACTCTAACATCTCTCCGTATTAGGAACACCGCCTTATTATAATACAGATTGTGAAATTTAGTCAATAGAATAAATTGTTGTGGTAATAATAAAAGTATAATATAATGAATACATCACGATTACCACATTTTAATACTTTCAGAGAAGTAAGAATGGAGGCAAAACATGTTAAGAATAGGTATGTTAACGAGCGGAGGAGACTGTCAGGCGTTAAATGCAGCCATGAGAGGTGTTGTAAAGGGTGTTACAAATAATATAAAGGAAGTAGAGATTTATGGCTTTTCGGAAGGCTATAAAGGATTGATATATGAAAAATATACGATGTTGGTGGCAAGTGATTTTTCGGGTATATTAACAAGAGGCGGTACGATTCTTGGGACATCGAGGCAACCGTTTAAGCAGATGCGTGTCCCGGACGAAAACGGGCTTGATAAGGTGGAAGCAATGAAGGCGACTTACCATAAATTAAAGTTGGACTGCCTTGTTGTGCTCGGAGGAAACGGAACGCACAAAACAGCCAATATGCTCAGAGAGGAAGGATTAAATGTCATCACCCTTCCAAAGACAATTGATAACGATATCTGGGGAACGGACATGACCTTTGGCTTCCAGAGCGCGGTAGATATTGCGAGTCATGCAATCGACTGCATCCATACGACTGCGGCATCTCACGGAAGGGTGTTTATCGTGGAGGTTATGGGCCATAAGGTAGGCTGGCTTACACTTCATGCAGGACTTGCCGGAGGCGCGGACATTATTTTAATACCGGAGATTCCTTATGATATTGACAAGGTAATTGAAGCGATTGAGAAGAGAAAGCGAATGGGGAAAGGCTTTACCATTCTTGCGGTGGCAGAGGGTGCCATTTCTAAGGAAAATGCCAAGCTTTCCAAAAAAGAATTAAAGGAAAAAATGAAGAAAAGTCCTTACCCATCTGTTTCTTATGAGATAGCAGCGCAGGTTCAGGAAAAAACAGGACAAGAAATAAGAATAACCGTGCCGGGGCACATGCAAAGAGGAGGAAGTCCCTGTCCTTATGACAGAGTGCTTTCTACAAGACTTGGAATTGCGGCGGCACAATTGATATTAGATAAAGATTACGGGAACATGGTTTCCGTTGTCGACGGAGAAATTAGCAAAGTACCATTGGAAGAAGTGGCTGGAAAGCTTAAAATGGTATTACCAGATTCAAGTATTATCAAAGAAGCAAAGCTTGGAGGCATAAGCTTTGGAGACTAAAGAACTCTGGTACGAAAGGAGTCAGCATGTCTTATACAGCACTATATCGTAAATTCAGACCCTTGGAGTTCGAGGACGTAAAAGGTCAGGAGCATATAGTTACGACATTAAAAAATCAGATTAAATTTGATCGAATCGGACACGCCTATCTGTTTTGCGGAACGAGAGGAACCGGAAAGACTACAGTGGCAAAAATTTTTGCTAAGGCAGTCAACTGTGAGCATCCGATTGACGGAAGCCCTTGCAACGAATGTGAAACATGCAAGGCAATCAACACAGGTTCTTCCTTAAACGTAATTGAGATAGATGCAGCGTCCAACAACGGTGTAGACAACATCAGAGAGATTCGGGATGAGGTTTCCTACTCTCCGACTTCCGGAAAATATAAAGTATACATTATTGACGAGGTTCATATGCTTTCCATAGGAGCGTTTAATGCACTTTTGAAGACCTTGGAGGAACCGCCATCCTATGTTATCTTTATCTTGGCAACGACGGAGGCGCACAAAATACCGATTACAATCCTATCCAGATGCCAGCGGTATGATTTTAAAAGAATCGCGATTGAGGCAATCTACGGACGGTTGAAGGAATTAAGCGATAAGGAGCAGGTAGAGGTGGAGGAGAAAGCACTCCGCTACATTGCGAAGATGGGAGACGGCTCTCTTCGAGATGCACTAAGTCTCTTAGACCAATGTATTGCTTTTTACCTTGGAAAGAAGCTTACCTATGAAAATGCCTTGGAGGTGCTAGGGGCGGTTGATACGGAAGTATTCAGCAGGATGCTTCGAAGCACCGTCAACAAGGATGTGCTTGCGGCTATTTCCCAGATTGATGAGCTGATTATGCAGGGAAGGGAGCTTTCCCAGTTTGTATCGGAATTCACTTGGTATTTAAGGAACTTGATGTTGGTGAAGACTTCTGATAATATAGAAGAGGTTTTGGATGTATCAAGCGAAAGTTTAAGCCGGCTGAAAGAAGAGTCAAATATGCTGGAGCTTGATGTAATTATGCGGTACATCCGTATTTTTTCCGAACTATCCAATCAAGTCAAATATTCGACACAAAAGAGGGTTATAATAGAGATTACTTTTATAAAATTATGTAAACCGGCAATGGAGATAAATCTGGATTCTCTTGTGGATCGAATCAGCAGCATTGAAAAGCAGCTCGAAAACGGTGTGAGCCTAAGCCCTGTCGTGCAGATGCAGCAGGAGCCACAAAGAGAGCAGGCAAAGCCCGTGCAAAAGAGCAACGTGCCACTTCCGAAGGCAATTTCGGAGGATGTCAGAAATGTTGTGAAGCAATGGAGAGGCATTGTCGAGGGTGTTTCAGGTTTGGTAAAGCCGTATTTGAAGAGTGCAAAACTCAGTGTTGGAAATGATGACAGACTGATTATTGTTTTCAGTGATTTGATGGCGGACGGTATCGTAAATACACCGGAGCGCAAGACGGAACTGGAGGAATGTATTGCCAGAAATATCGGAAAGACCGTGGAGGTCGATATGAGAATGCTGGAAAGCGGCAGTTCCTTTGAAGAAAATTATGTTGATATACAACAAGTGATCAATATGGATATTGTAATTGAAGATTAAGGAGGATTTAAAACAATGGCAAAACGTGGAGGATTTCAGGGAGGAATGCCTGGAAATATGAATAATCTGATGAAGCAGGCTCAGAAAATGCAAAAGCAGATGGAAGAGACAACAAAGGCTCTGGAAGAAAAAGAGATTACTGCATCAGCAGGCGGTGGAGCAGTTCAGGTTACCATGACAGGTAAGAAGGAAATCACAAAAGTGAAATTATCGGAGGAAGTAGTGGATCCGGATGATATCGAGATGCTTGAGGATTTGATTATGGCTGCAACGAATGAGGCGATCAGACAGATTGAAGAGCTGTCATCCTCATCAATGGCTAAAATTACAGGCGGCTTAGGAGGTCTGGGCGGAGGATTTCCGTTCTAATGGACCTTTACAGCAGACAGATTAGTAAATTGATAGAGGAATTGTCAGGGCTTCCGGGTATAGGAAGTAAATCGGCGCAAAGGCTTGCCTTTCATATTTTAAATATGCCGCTTGAAAGGGTAGAAGGATTATCAAATTCCATCATTGAGGCAAAGCGGAATGTAAAATATTGTAAGCAATGCTATACTTTGACCGATTCTGACCTTTGCCCGATATGCAGCAACCCTAAGAGAGACAGTAAGACCATCATGGTACTGGAAAACACAAGGGATTTGGCGGCATATGAGAAAACCGGTAAATTTGAGGGCGTTTATCATGTTCTTCATGGTGCAATCTCTCCTATGCTTGGTATCGGCCCTAATGATATAAAGCTGAAGGAATTAATGCAGAGGCTTCAGGAGGATATAGATGAAGTTATCATTGCCACAAATTCCAGTCTTGAGGGAGAAACGACGGCTATGTACATCAGCAAATTGATAAAGCCAACGGGAATCAAGGTGAGCAGAATTGCAAGCGGCGTACCGGTGGGAGGAGATTTAGAGTACATAGATGAGGTGACGCTTCTTCGTGCATTGGAAGGGCGAATAGAGATATAGGGGTGCTGTTATTTGAAGAAAAAGAAAGAAAAACGCCAGGATATAAAAAAGAGAAAGCTATATCAGGAATTTTATGAAGAGATTAAGGATTTAGCGGAACATCCAGTGGTTTTGGAGATGAAGAAATATCCCCACCACTGTACCACGAGCTGCTACCAGCATTGCCTTAATGTAGCTTACTATAATTATAAAGTGTGTAAGTCATTAGGGCTTGATGCTAGGGCAGCAGCCAGGGCAGGAATGGTGCATGATTTATTTTTATATGATTGGAGAACCCATGCGAAGGAAACAAACGAGCACTTCCACGCAATGACGCACCCACGGGTAGCATTAAACAATGCAGAGAAACATTTTGAGCTAAACAAGCTGGAGCAGGAAATCATATTGAAGCATATGTGGCCGCTCACGGTTGTCCCACCTAAGAGTTGGGAAGCATTTATCATTGGAATGACGGACAAGTATTGTGGCTTTTTTGAAATAGCAGATTACTATTTCGATCATTTTACGCCTAACTGGTTACATTTACCGTTCGGTAAAATACATGTGAAATAATCGTTTCTCTCCGCCAGACGAATTCCTAGCGAAATACAGTCGGCAAGGTTCATAACTGTGTCAAGTCTGGTTGTCTGAAGAACAAGATTGTCAAGTACACCGGAAACATTTACGATTCCGGTAATAAATATATCGCCGACAGGCAACAAGGTCTTCTTTACTCCCGAACCGGGGGTGAGAGGGCCTTTTCCTAATGTAATATATCCCAAGTGGCTGGATGTTCCAAGAGAAGCATCAATTGCAATAATAAACGGATTGGAATATTTATCATATATTTCCCTGGTCGTTTCGGCCAGATTAAGTGCGTGGACGGGACTTTGAAGCGTTCCGTACACCTTGACATTTTGCAGACGACTCTTTGACAATTTATAACCGACGAGAGGACCTAAGCTGTCACCAGTGACGCGGTCCGTGCCAATGCACAGCACGATGATGGTCTCATAAATAAGCTTGTGGTCAAGCAGCAGCTGGGATAAGCGTTCCGCAAGCTGAAAGCCGGCAAGCTTATCTTTCGAATTAAAGTAACAAATAGAATTATCTATAATGAAAGCCCTCCTTTTATGCAACATGATATAAGATAATTTTAGACTTATCCGGTAAAATATATTCCTTTTTGAGGCAAAAACTTAATGACAAAATAATCCAGACTACAAATTTCACTAAAAAACAGGGAGGAATAAAAACACATTAAGTCAGTTTCTTGCACAAAAACATAAGGCATGTCGCAATTTTGTTAAAATGAAGTGACACATATTGATAAATTTGCCGCTCGGACCGTGATAAAATCTAATGTGTCAAAAGCACCCAAGGTGTAATTGGCACATTAATTCTATTGACATGGAGGGGAGTAGACGTGATAGAAATTGTTTACAGTAAGGAAAATGATAAAAAAGACGAGTACATACGCCTGCCAAAAAATATCAGGCAAATCGGGATACCTGATGAGACAAGGAAGATTTATATCGAAGACTATGCCATCACATTTATCAACCAGTTCGCGTTTAAGAGTATGGAGGAACCGCGGGCTGCCGTTTTGGTCGGATACACAACCTATCACAATTCCTGTGAGTATATTTTTGTCAGTGGTGTCGTGGAAGCGGAGGATGTAAAGATTGGCAGGGATAACATAGAATTTTCCGAACAGACATGGACAGGCATTTACGGCAAAATAAAAAAATATTTTCCAAATCAGGACATCGTAGGCTGGTTTTTGTCCTCGCAGGCATTTCATAGAGAATCAGGCGATGCAATTATCAAGGCGCATATCGATAACTTTGCCGGTAACGACAAGGTATTTATGAAAATAGACCAGCTCGAAAATGAAGAAATCTTTTATGTATTTCAAAGCGGACACTTTGTACGGCAGATGGGCTATTACATCTACTATGAAAAAAATGAAGAGATGCAGGAATACATGGTCCAGGGAAAAGAGCGGGAAAAAAAGCAGGAAGAGCGTTCCATGGAGCAAGTGGAGGACAATGCCGCCAAGAGCTTTCGGAGTATTATTCAGGAGAGGAAGGATGAGAAGCATCAGAAAAAGATGGCTACCTTTATGTACTCGGTGAGCACTCTTTTGGTTATGATTGTCGTTGTGATAGGAATCACGATGATAAATAATTATGACAAGATGAAAAATATGGAACAAACCCTAAATTCTATTTCCCAAGCGGTAAACAGCGAGAAGATAGCCGAAGAGTGGTTTGCAGATAAAAATGACTCGAATGAACTGACAGCCTCCGCTTCAAATGCAGATGATGCCAAGATTGCCGAGGATACGCAGGCAGCGATGAGTCAGTCTGCCATTCCGGTTGAGAATGTAAGCGGGGATGTGGAGAAAAAAGAGGAGCAGGCAGCAGAGGAGACAGATAGTGCCGCAACCGAGCAGACTGATACGCAGCAGCAGACTTCAGGAGTTGTAACCGAGGTTAACTCGACGGAGGAAGAAATGCAAAAAACTTTGGAGGAAAGCAGTCAGGACCAAAGTGCTTCCACGGAAACCGCGGAGGAGACCAAGACAGAAGAGCCTCAGTACTACACGATACAAAAGGGAGATACTCTGGCAAAAATCAGTATGAAGATCTATAATACGCAGGATATGGTAGCACAAATTTGTGAATTAAATAACATTAAAAATGATAATAAGATACAGGCAGGGCAGAAGATTTTGCTCCCTTAATGAAAAAAAGAACTACTTATGCTACCCAAAAGAATGAAAATACGTTATAATCGAAAAAGAAAGAAAAAGCATAAAAGGGTGGGGAGAAATGCCAAACATAAGAGAATATCTAAAGAACAAAAAGGATAACGATGACCGCTCCTTCATGAAAAAGTTGTTTATACACAGGGTGGCGGTTTTTTATAGAATCATTATTATTCTGGTGGTATTGATTGCCATCGGAGTTGGATCTTACCTGTATTTTCAAAATAAGGTATATACAAACTATAATGTTATTTCAACGGTGGAAAGAACAGATACGACAACAACAACCTATTATGAATATGCGGGAGGCATTTTGAAATGCAGCAACGATGGCGCCTCTTATACGGACTATACCGATAAGGTATTATGGAATCAGACCTTTGAGATGATTAATCCGATGGTGGATATTTGTAATGAATATGTAGCAGTTGCTGACCGAGAGGGAAATAAAATCTATGTTTTCAATACGAAGGGGCTGCAAGCGGAAATTAGTATTAACCAGCCAATTGAAAAGCTTCAGGTTGCCAGTCAAGGAGTTGTTTACACGGTGCTTGATGACGGAAACAACTCCTTGATACAGGTGTTTGATAAAGAAGGAAATGAACTGGTAACAAGTAAGCAGCCGATGACAAAGAGCGGTTATCCAATGGATATAGCCGTTTCGGATGATGGAGAAAAACTGGCGGTTTCCTATTTATATGCTGACAGCGGAATTATGAAGACAAATATTGCTTTTTACAATTTTGGCTCTGTCGGACAGAACGAGATTGATCATTTGGTGAGTGCCTATACCTATGACAGCAGTGTATTTCCTAGCATCCAATATGCAAACGAGACAACGGCGGTTGCCTTTGGCGATAGAAAGGTCGGAATTTATAAAGGAAAACAAAGACCGGAAATGATAAAAGAGATAGAGGTCGAAGAGGAGATAGAAAGTGTATTCTGCTCGAAAACTTATTTCGGACTGGTTTTTGAAAATTCGGATACAAGCGAAAAGTATAGATTAGAGTTGTATGATTTGGAAGGAAACAAGGTGAAAACATTGAATTTCAGCCAGGATTATACAAATATTGTAATAAGTGAAAAAGAAGTGATTATTGTCAGTGAGATGGAGTTTAGTGTTTATAAAATGTCGGGGCTTAAAAAGTTCCAATATACAGCTCAGAAGGCATTGTTAAACGTAATACCGGATGCTTCCTTCAATAAATACATTGTTATTGATGCAGGCAGCACGCAGGTCATCAATCTGAAGTTAAATTAGGTTTAAAGAACGAGAGATAAAATCGGAGGATAAAATGAATTGGTTAGTAATTGTAGTTTCTGTTTTCCTAATCCTATGTGCCCTGAATGGATATCGATTAGGATTCGTTAAAAAATTGTTTACGACGTTGTCATTTATTATTACAATTGTTGCTGCATCAGCCTTAACCCCTTATGTCAGCAATTTTTTGACTG
>NZ_LT860098.1:5000-840000 GCF_900184995.1 Konateibacter massiliensis | reverse complement strand
TGTATTTTTGCCAAAGGATATAAAAGAGGGGTACCTTTTTTGCTTTATGAGCTCTATATGTTAAATTACAGATGGTGTAAGTGATATATTAGAGTGGAGTATAGAAAAAATCCTGATCAATTTGATGCTTTTATAAGCGATGTGAGGGCTAGGATGAAGAGAACTTGAAGCAGGCATGGTATGATGAAGAAATGTTTCGATGTTTTCTTAAGTCAAAGTACAGCAGTTATGCAACATCAAAATAGAGCTGACAATAAAAGAGGAGGATGAGGAAGAACGTTTCCGTGTAAGGGTATATGGGGAGGAACGAAAGAGACCAGCGTTATGTAAAATACTTAAACAGTTTATCGGTAGTACAATAAATTCTTATTTCTACTTTGTAGATGTATTTGGAGGGACTGAAACGATGATTGTACAAATGAAAGAGATGTTTTCCAAACGGATTTATAATGATTGTGATGTAAATTTCTTTAATTTTATTTATTGTATTGCAGATGAAACAATGGGTGAAGAGCTTGCTAAGTTTTGTTATGAACGAGTAAATGACTTAAAAATGTGTAATATAAATGAATTAATAATACAGGAAAATAACACCATACTATTGCTTCTATTGTTGGATATGGTGATATTAGGATAACATAACATTATGCAAAGCTTATAGATGCGGAGAAAAAGAAAAATATATTATGTATCAATTAAGAGGTTATATAAGTGGGGTAAAGAGTCTAAGGTTGCAGGCTCTTTAATATTGTTACCTATATTTGTTTATTATTAAGCTTATAACTTAATAGTAATAAATGATAAAATAAAAAGTCCTTGTGATTAGCAAAATAATGAATATACTTTTATAGTATAGAAGAAATTCAGAATGATATATATTAAGAAAAGAGTAGAGTAAACTAAACAGAAAAGAAGTTGAACTTTTAAAGAGAACTTATAATAATTTATTATCGAATAAAAACAAAAATATAAGTTTGGCATTGACATATTTACAAGTTTGTAATATTATAATATAAAAGGAAGGTGATTGCATGTCAGAACGTGAAAAAAGTGCTATGTATCCAAGTGCAAGTTGGAATGACTGCTTAGATTTTATAAAAATAATAGATTCTTTTAGAGCAAAATCAGTTGCGTATGTAGCAGTAGCAGAAAGTTATGGATTAAAAAGTATAACAACCAAATCATTTACATCTAAAATTGGTACAGCTAAACAATTTGGATTAATAACTACTGGTAATTCAACAATTCAACTTACAGATAATGCAAATAAAATTTTATACCCGATAGATGATACATCAGTTAAGAAAATTGCTTTAGAATGTTTTGGTCAAGCGCCACTATATAGTAGATTAATTGAAATATATAATGGGAAAGCACTTCCGTCTGTAGCTGTTTTAGCTAATATTTTAATGACTAGCTTTAAGATAACTAAAAGTGCTAAGGATATGGCTGCAAAAATTTTTTATGAAAATTGTGAACAATTAGAATTAATAAGAGCAGGAGTTTTAGAATATAATTTGGCGAATGAGATAGTTATCGAAGATAAAAAGGATGTACTATTGTCAAGCCCTCTTTGTTCCGAAGAAGTAATTCAGAAGGAATTACCAATAAAACAAGAATATGAGAGCAAAGAAGATACACTTGATAAAAATGAGTATATAATTCAAAAATATCCAGTTGACTCTGGAAAGGTCGCTCAAATAATAATTCCTATTGATTCTACAGAAGATGATTTGTGGGCTATAAGAGATATGTTTGATGTCATTATGAAAAGAAAGTTTAAAATCGAGCTGAATTGAGGTGAAGAGGGATGCTTTTTGATATATATTGTGATGAGAGTAGGCAAGACTTATTAGTAAATAAAAACAGTATAAAAGAAAATAACAAGTATTGTTGTATTGGAGGTTTAATGGCTCCAAACAAGGACCGCGCAACTATAAAACAAAGAATTACAAATCTGTGTCATAAGCATCAAGTTTATGGAGAACTTAAGTGGGGGAGCGTTTCTAACAATAAATTATTGTTTTATGTAGAGTTGATAGAGTTGTTTTTTGAGCTTGAAGAGCTTAACTTTAGAACGATTGTGATAGATGCAGAGGAGGTTAATAATACTCTGTTTAATAATTCAGATCAGGAATTAGGCTACTATAAGTTTTATTATCAATTATTAAACCATTGGTTGGAATCCAATGACAAATACAGAATATATACAGATTTTAAAACAAATAAGGAGAGAACTCGTTTAGAAGATTTAAAAATGTATTTAAATAAGTCTTCGCCAATTGAACGTGTTGAACTTATACAGGCTATTAATTCTAAAGAGTCAGTTTTATTACAGATGCAAAATGTAATTATGGGAGCTGTTTGTTATTATTTTAATTATGGTAAAAAAGGTGATTCTGTAGCTAAGAATGTGATAATTAATACAATTGAAGAAAATTTAGGACATTCAATTAAGCCGACTAATCGCAATTTAAAGAAGTTTAATGTATTTAAAATTGACTTACAAAAGGGGGAATGTTAATGAACCTCCCAGCTTTACTGAATTATAGGGAAGAAAAAGAGTATAAGCAATATTATATTGAAAACTACTGCAAAGCTTCTCCTATTACCACGCATGATGGAATAAAAGTTTATTTTTATCCAGAGCGGTTTGAACATTCATTTTATAAAAGGGAGGTGGCTTCATGGAAGGCGGAAAAAAGTATATTTGATAAAAGTCGTGGAGAAAGAATGGATTGGATAAGAAGTGTTCTGGAAAGTCCTTTAATTATTCCCAAGCAAGGCTATGACCATGCAAAAAACAAATACGATAATACGAGACGAGTGACCTTTATAACAGAAGAAAATTATTTAGTAGTAATAAGTTTAGATAGCAAAGGAAAAGGTAGATTTGTTACAGCATACATAGTAGATAATGAACAAGCAGCAGAAAAAATAAAGTGTAGTCCGGATTGGAAGAAATAAAAAAACCACTGGTTATCTGGCCCAGTAGTCGAAGCCTTTACTGATCCCAAACTATAAGTAAAGGATTAACTATATAGTACCTGATTATAATGATTTTGTCAATGATAAAATTCCCATTGATTATCTGGCTCAATGGGAAAAGCCTTTACTGTCTCCAAACTATAAGTGAAGAGATAAATATAGTATTTCCTATTAATATTATACTATACTTTTAATCTGATTGTTACAATAATTTAAAAAAATATATTTAGTAATTTTGTTAGGTAAAATTTGTCATGAATTGTTACATCATTTATGAAAGCTTGCAAATACTAGCTTTAGGGGAAATCCATTCGGTACTGCAACACCCTTATCACCAGTTCAAATCTGGTTGCCGCCTCTAGACGAGGTCCTTAAGACATAATGTTTTAAGGGCTTTTTTATATCATTAGAAAGTTCTCCAAATTTTCTATGGTATAAAAATATTTATGCGCACCTCGTAGAAGTAGTTGATACGCAATCCGCCTGGGCGCGGAAAATGTGCAAAGCACATTCTTTGTTATAAAGGTTTATAAAATAAGTTATAAATAAAAATTTATAAGGGAGTGTATTGGGGATGAGAGGTACAAAAAAGGGAAAAATTAAAATCTTAATAAGAACAATTATAGTATTGATAGTCTGCATTGCTATTGCGGTTGCAGGATTAAGTTTGTACGGAAAATATCAGTTGAGTAAGGTTCCGAAGCTGTCATTTAAAGAAGCATTAGAGTACACAACGAAAGAAAATAAAAATGCGGTTATAACAGTAGGAATTGTAGAGAATGGAATTACCTCATATACGGTGTATGGAGAAAACGGAGCAGTGTTACCGGCAGAATTACACACTTATGAAGTAGGTTCTCTCACTAAGACGATGACGGCAGCATTGATTAGCAAGGCGGTTGAAGAAGAAAGAATATCGTTAGAGGATACAATTGATACCCATTTAGATTTACCGGGAGGAAGATATTTTCCTACCATAATACAATTACTTACACATACATCAGGATATAAAGCATATTATTTTAAAACCCCAATGATAAATAATTTCTTTACAGAAAAAAATGATTTTTATGGAATTACGGATGAGATGCTGATAAACCGAATAAAAAGTACAAAGCTTAAAAATCAAGAGTATTCATTTCAGTATTCTAATTTTGGATATGCTATTCTTGGACTTGTCTTAGAAGAGATTTACGATAAAGACTATACGGATTTACTTAATGAATATATGCAGGAAGAAGTAGGACTTACAGCCACTGGAATAGCAGATAATCGTGGAGATTTAAACAATTACTGGGATTGGAAAGATGACGATGCCTATATGTCTGCCGGAGCAGTGACATCCGATATCGTTGATATGCTAAGTTACCTGAACCTTCAAATGAAAGAAGAAGGTTATTTTAAAAGATGCCATGAGAGTTTAAAGAAAGTTAATAAACATTCTGAAAGCTATGAGACAATGGGAATAAGGATGGATGAAATTGCCATGGCTTGGATTATTGATACAGATAATAATATTGTTTGGCACAATGGTGGTACAAGTGAATATAACTGCTACATGGGATTTAATGTAAAAACACAGACAGGAGTTGTTATTCTTTCTAATCTTTCTCCAAACTACCGCATACCAGCAACGGTACTTGGCATTAAATTATTAGAAGAAATTCAATAGTAGGGAAACAATTTAAGTATTTGTTAATTGATTATTTATTTGTTAAAATCAAATAAGAAGGATGGTGAAATTATTGCTTGTCATGAGCAAAAGAATAGCATTCGAGCTGATTTTGGACACAAAGCTTTAAGAGACAAGGAAACACATAAGTATAGAAAGGTATGGTGAGGATATGACAGAATTAAATTGGGCAATTTTAGGCTGCGGTGTGGTGGCAAATGAGATGGCGACGGCACTTTCAAAGGCCGGAAAATCCATCTATGGAGTGACAAATAGAACATATGAAAAGGCTGTGGAATTTGCTGAAAAATATAGAGTAAAAAAAATATATCATGATTTTCATGAGATGGTCAGAGATAAGTCGGTTGATATTATTTATATCACAACACCACATAATACCCACATCCGATATATAGAGGAAGCACTTGAGCATGGAAAGAACATTTTATGCGAAAAATCCATTACGCTAAACAGTGAGGAGCTGGAACGAGCTGAGCAGCTTGCAAAAGAAAAGAACCTAGTGCTTGCGGAGGCAATGACGATTTATCATATGCCGATACACAAAGAAATTAAGGCACGCATTGAGTCAGGAGCTTTAGGGAAGGTGCAAATGATACAAATGAATTTTGGAAGCTACAAAGAATATGATATGAACAACCGCTTTTTTAACCGAAGTTTGGCGGGTGGAGCATTGCTGGATATTGGTGTTTATGCTATCTCTTTTGTTCGCTGGTATATGGAGTCAAAACCAAACTCTATTCGCACTCAGGTAAGATATGCGCCGTCTGGCGTGGATGAGCAGGCAGGGATTCTTCTAATGAATGAGCACGAGCAGATGGCAACGATTGCGTTGACACTCCACTCAAAGCAGCCGAAACGAGGTACAATTGCCTGTGAGAAGGGCTATATTGAAATTATGGAATACCCAAGAGGAGAAGAGGCTGTTATCACCTACACGGAAACGGGAGAGCAGGAGCACATTACGACAGGGGTAAGAGCAGACGCACTTTACTATGAAATGCAGGATATGGAAAAGACCATTTTGGGAGAAGGGGATTTTATCCATTTTAACTATACGAAGGATGTTATGGAGATTATGACAGATATTCGAAGAGAATGGAAAATGGTATATCCAGAGGAGGAATAAACACATAAAAGTATAGCAAATAATCAAATTTTTTACTATGCTTTATACATCCTCTATATTATAATACAAGATATAAAAGGCTTATACAAAATTGGAAAAGGCAGGGGATAATTGTGTTTCAGGAAAACAAATATAAACTTGATTGGGAAGAGTATGCAAGACTTGCACGAAAAAGTGCGGCAGAGGGTGCGGTATTGCTGGAAAATAAGGATCATGCACTTCCGATTAAAAAAGAGGAACGTGTATCTGTATTTGGAAGAATTCAGTTTGACTATTACAAAAGTGGGACAGGCTCAGGGGGCTTAGTCAACACCAGATATGTAGTCGGAATCTTAGATGCCCTCAAAAAAGAGGAGATAAAGCTGAATGAAAAGCTTCTTCATGTATATGAAGAGTGGCTGAAGGAAAATCCGTTTGACAAGGGTGCCGGCTGGGGATTGGAACCTTGGTCACAGGCAGAGATGAGCATACCGGATGACGTGCTCCATGATGCCGCAAAAGAATCCGATTTGGCACTTGTGATTATCGGTCGTACAGCAGGAGAAGATCAGGATAATGCAAATAAGAAGGGAAGCTATCTTTTAACCGATTTGGAGGAAGAAATGCTTTCTAAGGTTTGCAAAAGTTTTAAACGTACAGTCGTTATTTTAAATGTCGGAAATATCATCGATATGAGCTGGGTCAAAAAGTATGAGCCGGCTGCGATACTGTACGCATGGCAGGGAGGAATGGAAGGCGGAAATGGAGTTACAGATGTTTTGCTTGGCAAAATAAGTCCGTCTGGGAAGCTGCCTGATACAATCGCTTATACCATCGAGGATTATCCTTCCACAGAGCATTTTGGCGGAGACTACTCTGACGTTTATGCAGAGGATATTTATGTGGGATACCGCTATTTTGAGACCTTTGCAAAGGATAAAGTACAGTATCCGTTTGGGTATGGACTGTCCTACACTAATTTTGAGCTATCTGCCGTTGATTTCGTGAGAAAACAGGAAGAGACGATAATTAAGGCGAAAGTCAAAAATATAGGTGACGTTGTGGGAAAAGAGGTAGTGCAGATTTATGTAAACCCACCACAGGGCGTACTTGGAAAACCGATTAAGAATCTTGTTGCCTATGAGAAAACAAGAAGCCTGGAGCCGAACGAAGAGCAAGAAATTACTTTTACAATAGAAGATTATCAGCTCTCATCCTATGATGAAACAGGAGTGACAGGTCATCAATCCTCCTATGTATTGGAAGAGGGAAGCTATGAGTTTTATATCGGAAACAATGTCAGAGAAACAAGTGAAGCAGGTTCTTTTGCATTGCCGAAGCTTGTGCTAGTTGAAGAGTGCAGACAGGCTCTTGCACCGGTTGACCCATTTCAGAGAATGAAGGCGGAGCAAAAGGGTGGTTCTTTGCTTCCGGTATGGGAGAATGTACCGCTTCGGGCTGACTCCATGAGGGAGAGAATAGAGAACGATCCGGTGAAGGAGATTGCATATACAGGCGACAGGGGAATAAAGCTTGGGGATGTTTTTGACAAGAAAAATACATTGGAAGAGTTTATTGCTCAGCTATCAGACAAGGAATTAAGCTGTCTGGTGCGCGGTGAGGGGATGTGCTCAAGTAAGGTAACACCCGGAACCGCTTCCGCCTTTGGTGGGCTGTCAGACAGCTTGATGGAGTTTGGCATACCGGCAGGCTGCTGTGCTGACGGACCTTCCGGCATCCGTATGGATTGCGGAACCGAGGCGTTCAGCCTTCCGAACGGAACGTTGCTTGCCAGTACCTTTAACAAGGAGCTGTTGGAGGAGCTGTTTACCGTAGTTGGACTTGAACTTCGCACAAATCATGTGGATACCTTGCTGGGGCCGGGTATGAACATACACAGAAATCCTTTGAATGGGCGAAACTTTGAGTATTTTTCGGAGGACCCTTATCTGACAGGAACGATGGCGGCTGCTCAGTTAAAGGGCATGGCGAGCTACGGAGTAACCGGAACAATTAAGCATTTTGCCGCAAACAATCAGGAGCATAATCGCCGCTTGTTCAACGCGGTTGTGTCAGAGAGGGCATTGCGGGAAATCTATTTAAAAGGCTTTGAGATTGCGGTAAAACAGGGAAAAGCTTACTCTATCATGACAACCTATGGTGCTATTAATGGAATTTATACCGCAAGCAATTATGACCTTCTGACCGTTATTTTGCGAGGTGAGTGGGGCTATGAGGGAATGGTTATGACCGATTGGTGGGCTGATATGAATGAGGAGGGTGAAAATCCGTCCACACAAAACACAGCCGCTATGGTAAGAGGACAAAATGATGTGTTTATGGTAATTGAAAATGCGGAAGAAAACAGCAATCATGACAATCTTGAAGAAAGCCTGAACAATAAAACGCTAAGACGCGGTGTGCTTCAACGAAGCGGAATGAATATTTGTAGGGCGCTGATGAAACTTCCTTGCATGGAGAGAAGTTTAGGAAGAATAAGCGAGGAAGAGCTTGCGGTGGTGTCAAAGAGAAAAGAAGGTGACAGTGCAGGCTTTGATCTTACTTACCTTGATGTGAATGATGGTATTACAATTGATACGGCAGGGCTCGATACACAGAAGGGCTCCAGTACGATGTATGGACTGACCTTCTCGATTTATGGAACGTACACACTGCAAATGAGAGTCAAATCGGATGCTAAGGAGCTGGCACAGATTCCGGTGTCCATCTTTATCAATGGAGTTCTGTTTGAAACGATTACCATCAATGGAACGGGAGGAAAATGGATTGAGATTGAGAGAGAGATTGGTCCGTTTTTCACAACAAATAATTATATAAAGCTTTACTTTGCACAGAGTGGAATGGTGATTGAAAATATTAGCTTTGAGTTAAAGCAGAAGATGGAAAAGAATGTATTTTAGTAAATTCTGAGAGTAACTAATCAGTTACTCTCAGCGCAGAAGCGGAATGTGTGGCAAAAATAACAGTATTTTTGCCACTTTTCTTTGCCTGAAGCAAGGCATCGTCAGCCAAGTTAATCAGGTCAATGTAGTTTGTGATACCCACAGTCGATTTGGAAGAAATTCCAATGCTGATGGTCACTTTCTTGTGAGTGGACTTAATATGTTCAATATTTAGGTCGGATACAGTTTGAACCAATTCTTTTGCCATAAAAGAAATTTCCTCAGGGCTATGGAAAGAGTCGACAAGCACGAATTCTTTACCTCCGTAGCGGGCAATATAACAGCCATATTTTTTTTCAAAATCCTGAAAAATCTTGCTGATGGAAATAAGGCAGTTATCACCGCATATGTGACCGTAGGAAGCATTGTAATCTTTAAAGTTATCAATGTCGATAAGCATAAGTGTAAATTTATCTGCAGATGCGTTGTCAAATGCATCTACAATAAATTTATTGAAGCTTCTTCGATTGTGTACTTGTGTCAAATCGTCAATGTTGCAGGCGTGCTCAAGCTGATATCTTACGGTAAGCTCCTTAATTCTGGCATGGTTTACGGCATAAGAGGTAACCGTGCTGATAAAGAAGCAGGCGAGAATATTTGTCTGGTCAATAAATGCAACATCATATTCCTTAAAGGTTCTGGAAAAATAAATAAAGAGTATGACAAAAAGCAGGTTGAACAGTGTAACCTCCATCATAGGAAGTATGAAAATCAAAGGCAGACAAATGATGAATACAGGAAACATAACGGACACTAGGTCAGGTATATTAAAACAGCCGATATATATTCCGAACGCATAGATAATGCCTATGACAAAATATAAAAAGTAACGCGATATGTTGTAATTAAAGTGCTGAATATGTATGCAAAGTATACTAATAATGAAAAATACAAAAAAATAAACCAGATAAAGATTAAAAAGGCCAGCAACATCATAGGTGAATTTGCTGTATATGGAAAGAACGGCAAACAAGAAAGCAGCAACGCCATTCATCATATTCAGCGAGGATGAATTCAAACGATCAATTTTTTCTTTATTTTCTTGTAAAAAGTGTTTATCAGTATCAAAGTAAAGCCATCTAAAAAATAAATGTTTTGGTTTCATAGAGCCGTGTTGACCTTTCAATAATCAGTATAGGAAAACAATGGAAAATTAATAGTTTGTTTATAGTTAATTTATAAAATATATATAATTTTAATATTAGTATTAATTTTACATGAAAATAACAGCAATATCAACATATTTCAACAAAAATCTACCATTTTATCACTTTAGTACAAAAAAGCTAAAAAAAATTCTGTTTTCCCGAGTATATTGCTGGAATAGAAATGAAAAGGCAGCATATAATAGAGTAAGTAGAGCGGATAACAAATGTGGGAATACTTGACAAAACAAGAGTAGAGTTATATAATTAAAGCTGTTCGGGACGAAACAGTATTTGTAGCCGTTTTGAATTTATTAGGAATAACGCGGGGTGGAGCAGTCTGGAAGCTCGTCGGGCTCATAACCCGAAGGTCGTAGGTTCAAATCCTGCCCCCGCAATTTATGCAAGAGGATGTGCCTTGGCACATTCTTTTTTATATCATAGGAAATTGCTTTGCAGTTTTTGCTCGATTATAGGAAATTCAGAAAAGTAAGGGGATACTATGGAAAAATGGTTTAACGAAAAAGAAAAAATATTAGACCGGCTTTTTGTAATAGGCGTGCTGCTTATTCTGACTGGCTGGACCGTGATACAGCCGCTTGGATCAGGACCGGACGAAAAGATGCGCTATTCTATTGTCCAATATATTTTCGTGCATTGGAGTCTGCCGCATGGCGGAGATCCGGAGATTCTTGACAGAACATGGGGCTTTTCCTATGCGTTTCAGCCGATTCTTCCCTATATGATATCGGCCGTATTTGTAAAAATCGGCTCCTTTCTTACGATGAACGGATACGCATTGCTTCTCTTTGCAAGGCTGGTCAATATTATAATCGGTACGATAATGGCAGTTTTGACAAGGAAGTTGTCTAAAAAGATATTTGATAACGCGCTGTCTGCATGGATGTTTACGCTGCTCGTTGTATTACTGCCGATGCAATTGTTTATGCATACCTATGTCAATACGGATTCGATGGCACTTATGTCAACCATTCTTATTGTATATGCATGGATGAACGGAATGGAGTCGGATTGGAATAGGAAATCCTGCATTCAGCTCGCTGTAGGGATTATTTTGTGCGCGATGTCCTATTATAATGCTTATGGCTACATTTTATGCAGTATGATACTATTTTTAACCTTCTATGTGCAATTAAGGGACAAGCGGATAAACATAGAATGGGCAAAGCTGTTAAAAAAAGGGGTTTTTATTTCTGCGATTGTTTTAATCGGAATTGGCTGGTGGTTTGTAAGAAGCTATCTGATTTATGACGGCGATTTTTTGGGGCTTCGCATCCGGGATGAATATGCGGAGACATACGCAATTGATTCATTAAAGCCTTCGATTCATGAGACTTATTATAATCAGGGTTATTCTATCTGGTATATGTTGAAAAATTCCAATTTTATTATACTGACCTCCAAAAGCTTTATTGCGATGTTCGGAAATATGGCGGTGGGAGTTTATGATTGGATTTATATTGGATATTTGTTTCTTATTATAGTCGGACTTGCAGGAATGCTGATTCCGCAAAAACAGAGAACCTATTTAACGGCATTGGATAATAGCAGTATCAGGTTGATTAATTTTTGCATGTTGCTCTGTGTACTTATTCCGAATGCTTTGAACATATGGGCGGCATATTCCTATGACTATCAGCCGCAGGGCAGATACAGCCTGCCGATGCTTGCAGCACTTATGTATTTTGTTTCCGTCGGACTTCATAAATTAGCCGGATTGATAAAAGGACGGGAAAAGATAAGACAGGGTGCGCTGTTTGCGGTAAGTCTTTGGATTATAATTGTTTGTCTTGTTTGCTTGAGAATGTTTGTCATACCAATGTATTTATAGAAAGAGGTGGATAAAATGGAGCAACTTCAGGAGATAATTGACAGAAGTGACAATATTGTATTTTTTGGAGGTGCCGGTGTCTCTACAGAGAGCGGAATTCCTGATTTTCGAAGTGTGGACGGGCTTTATCATCAGGAATATGATTTTCCTCCTGAAACGATATTAAGTCACAGCTTTTACCAAAAAAATACGGGGGAATTTTACCGCTTTTACAAAAAGAAGATGATTTGTCCAAATGCACAGCCAAACGCTGCGCACAGGAAGCTTGCTGAGCTTGAAGAAGCAGGAAAGCTGCGGGCAATCATTACGCAGAATATTGACGGTCTTCACCAAATGGCTGGTAGCAAGGAAGTGCTGGAACTCCATGGTTCGGTACATCGAAACTATTGTAAGAGATGCAAAAAGGAATATGATACCTGCTATATTATGGAAGTAAAAGGTGTTCCAATCTGTGAATGCGGCGGAACAATCAAGCCTGATGTTATTTTATATGAGGAAGGGCTAAACCAGCAAATTTTGTCCTCGGCAGTCAATTACATCAGCAAGGCGGAGGTTTTAATAATAGGGGGAACTTCGCTTAATGTGTATCCGGCAGCGGGACTGATTGACTACTACAAGGGGGACAGGCTGATTTTGATTAATAAGGATGCAACGCCGATGGACAGGCGGGTAAACCTGCTTATCAGTGGCAAAATCGGCGAGGTACTGTCTCAAATTGAGGTTCGGTAAAAATAAATCAGCAATATAAAACATGAGGAGGTAAAATGGAAGCCAAATATAAATATGAAGTCGGAGACATTGTAAAATTAAAGAAAAAACACCCATGCGGCAGCTTTGAATGGGAAATTTTAAGGGTCGGGGCGGACTTTCGTTTAAAGTGTACGGGATGTGCCCATCAGATTATGATTGAGCGAAAACTTGTGGAAAAAAATACAAAGGATTTGCGAAAAAAAGCTTGAAAATATGGGACATATATGGTATCATATTTATTCGTGATATATTATAAATTCCTTGCTCCTTACGAGTTAAGGGGCCAGAGACCAAAAGGAGGTACTTAAAATGAACAAATATGAATTAGCAATTGTTCTTAACGCAAAATCTGAAGACGAAGTAAGAGTTGCAGCGCTCGAAAAAGTGAAAGAATACATCACACGTTTCGGTGGAACTGTTACAAACGTTGATGAATGGGGTAAGAAGAGATTGGCTTACGAAATTCAGAAAATGAAAGAAGGATTTTACTACTTCATTCAGTTTGAATCTAATTCAGATTGTCCGAACGAAGTTGAGAAAAACATTCGTATTATGGAAACTGTTATTAGATATTTATGCGTAAGACAGGATGCGTAATCAGTTACTATAAAAATTTTTAGCGTCTGATATCGGGTGTGTTTTCACACCTGCCTGACTGCAAGACGCGTATCGATGGAGGTAAATTATGAATAAGGTGATTTTAATGGGACGCTTAACAAGAGACCCAGAAATAAGATATTCTCAAGGCGATAACGCTACAGCAGTTGCCAGATATAGTTTAGCGGTTGACCGTAGATTTAAAAGAGAAGGTGAACCTACTGCGGATTTTATTAACTGTGTTGCATTTGGAAGAAGTGCCGAATTTGCAGAAAAGTATCTTCGCCAGGGAATGAAGATTGCAGTGACAGGAAGTATCCGAACAGGAAGCTATACAAACAAGGATGGCCAGAAGGTTTACACAACAGATGTTGTTGTAGAAGAGCACGAATTTGCCGAGAGCAAAGGTGCTGCCAGCGAGGGTGGCTATCAGGCGGCAGCAAAACCGTCACCGACTACGGCAGTAGGCGATGGTTTCATGAATATTCCTGACGGAATTGACGAGGAATTACCATTTAACTAATTGTTAAAATAAAATTTGAATGAAGGAGGTTTCATTATGGCTTACCAAAAGACTGAAAGACCAGAAGGTCAGTTCAAGAAAAGACCTATGCGCAGAAGAAAAAAAGTTTGCGTATTTTGTGGAAAAGACAATACAATTGATTATAAAGATGTAAACAAATTAAAGAGATATGTATCTGAAAGAGGTAAAATTCTTCCTAGAAGAATCACAGGAAACTGTGCAAAGCATCAGAGAGCTCTTACAGTTGCAATCAAGAGAGCAAGACATATTGCTTTAATGCCTTACGTTATGGACTAAACCCTGTATTTGCAAGGGTTTGAGACGTTAGGTAGAGTGATTTGACTCAACTTTGACTCAACTTTTTAGACCAATGACTCATCGAGTTATTGGTCTATTTTTGCGCCAAGAAATAGAAACAATGAGATAAATGAGAGTTTCATCAATTATAATTTAAAAACACACTATAAAAAGAAATAAATATTTAAAAAAAATATTAAAGCAGCAGTATCACTAAAACCATTAAACTATTCATTTAAAATATTAGCTATTCACCCATCTAGGCGAAAGTTATTCCCAGCGGTACAATCCACCATGTTAAAAAACAATATACTTATTAAATTTAAACATGGAGGTAAAAGAGAATGAATTTTGAATTATTTATGGAAACAGTAAAATCAGAAGTTGAAAAGCAGCTAGAAGGAAGGAAGACAGAAATTTCAATAACAGAGGTGCTAAAGAATAATGGTTTAACATTACATGGTTTAAACATCAGAGAAGAAAACCAAATGATACCTACCATTTATTTAGAACCATTTTTTAAGGTGTATAGGTCAAAAGGTAAAATGGAAGAAATAGTAGAAGATATTTTTCTGACTTATGAAAAACATAAGCATGACATACCGATTGATATGGAGACTTTCTTAGATTATAACAAGATCAAAGATAAGATAGTTTACAAGCTGGTAAATTACGAATTAAACAAAGAGTTTTTAAAAATTGTTCCATATGTACGTCACTTAGATTTAGCAATTTATTTCTATGTAATGATAAACACAGAGGATTTTGGGGATGCTACAATAAGTATTTATAACAATCATTTGAGACTTTGGAATGTCAAAATAGAAGAAGTATATGAAATAGCAAAAGCAAATGTGGAGAGACTTCTTCCAGTAGAAATAAAGTCTATGAGTGATATAATATCAGACATGCTAGAGGAAGACATGGCAGACTTAATGGATGAAGACTCTCCAATGTATGTAATAAGCAATAGCAGAAAGCTATTTGGTGCATCCGTCCTATTTTATGAAAATAATGAAATTGGTAAATTTGCAGAGAGTTTAAAAAGTGACTTGTTTATTCTCCCATCATCACTCCATGAATGTATTTTAATTCCAGTAAGTGAGAACGTAAACATTGAGATGTTAAGAGAAATGGTTCGAGATGTAAATAGGACTCAGGTTGATATGGATGATAGGCTATCGGATAGCGTTTATATTTATGAGAGAGCATCAAAAGAAATCAAAATTGCAGAGTAAATCTTAGTTATTGTAAAGAGAAAGTGTTAACTGAATAAACGCTTTCTCTTTATTAAACTCATATGATAAGATTTATATTCCATTAACTATTTCTTGCTGACGTTCAAATATTTCATTGTCAATTTGTGATGAAAAATGCTTTTCTATTGTTGCAACAGATTTTAAAGCGATTCGCCCTATGGAATAAATATCTGGTTCAATAGACAAGGCATTTTTAATAAAAGTATTTCCTATAATATTAGGAGTATAAGAATGACCAGTTATCTTTTTTGTTAATTCTGATATACGTGAACTTATTGAGGTGTCCTGTGAATACTTGAATACTTTGCTATATGGGCTTACATGCTTTGTAATTTCAGTATATTCTTTAATAATATCTTTAAGGCTATTACTAATTGGTATTTTATGTTCGCCATTTTCGTCTAATATCCAGATAGCATCTGGTCTTATATTATGTTTTTGCAAATCAAACAGATATCTTCTGGGTAGACCAGTATACAATATTAACCCTAATAATAGTCTATCATATAATTTGTTTTTAGAATTAGAAATAAAGTCTTTAATCAAAATGATATCATTATCATCTATATAAACAGGTTCTTTTCGCTCTATAATAGGTTTTGGTATTTCCAACATAATGTTATTGACTTTTGAGTGTTCATATGCAAAATTGTAAAATGAACTTAATGCATTATAATAGTTTGCATGAATTGGTGAATTAGGAACAAACTTTTTTAAAAACATTTCCACATCATAAGTAGATATACTCTCAATGGGCCCTCTGTCCTTATATTCATTAAAAAACTTTTCAAGCTTGGGTTTATAGAATTTCTTCCAACTTTGTTGACTATAAGCTTTTTCCATTTCCTGAAATAAAATAGTAAGACTAATATCTCTCATCACAATACCCCCAATCAAATAATTGATTTTATTATATTTTTAATTAATAAAAATGTCAAGCAAATTAAAATATGTTTATAAAATATGGATCAAGTATTCTACAACATCAACAAAAATAGCAACTAATCTCCGTATACAAACTCCACAGACATCACTATAAATAAGCGTTACAGTATTTATATCAAATCAAATAAATATTGGAGGTAACATATGAAAGTATATGGATTCGTGATAGGGCAAGACGGAGCAGTAATGGAGATTAAAAACAGTCTGAAAGAAGAGCAAAGGTTCGTAGAGGGTTTAATAGAATGCGTTAGTTTAACTGACGAGTTAGATTTGATTTGCAATGATGAAGGAAAGTTGCTAGGTTTACAACCAACAGTAGCGTGGTTAGAGAACGGAGAGCTAGTTGAGATAATCATGGGCAACTGTTTCGTTTGTAGATACACAGAGGACGGAGATTTTTGTTCTATAAAGGAAAGTGATGTAGCAGTTATAACAGAAAAGCTAAAAGAAATAGCTCTTATTTTAAATGGGGTTGTTTATCTAAGACATAGATAGTAATTCAAATGGCACTGGCAAAGAGTCAGTGCCTAATTTATAGGCATATAGTTAGTAGTATACGACTACGAAATCGGCACTTATATTATATCCTAGATTCTCGGGACTCATAACGAGAAACAATGGGGAATGTAGTAAAATCAATGCTTTCATGGATTTTAAATGCAGAATTTTCATCATCATGCGTAAAATGCATGACGAGCAAAGAATTTAGTATTTATAAGGGTTTTTAGGATTCTCGTCATGGGTTTCCGAGAATCCAGGTTATATACCTCTACCAATAAAGGTTAAAAGAGTTAAGAGAGGAAGGAAAATAATATGCTAAAAGATATGCAAGAAGTATTAGAAAGAGGCTTTGATGTCCTCAATGAGGTTTATTTTAATAATGAACTAACACCAATTGTAATTACGATAATGAGCAGTCCAAGAAGTAACGGTCACTTTACAGTACAACCAGTCTGGAGAGTAGAGGAGGGACAAAGGCTCCATGAGATCAATCTATCTGCTGAGCACTTAAATCGTCCTATAGAAAATTTAATCGCGAGTTTGCTGCATGAGATGATCCATTATTACTGCTCTATCAAAGGTATAAAAGAAATATCATCTCATGGTAGATACCATAACAAACTATTCAAGGAAGAAGCAGAGAAGCGAGGACTCATCATCACCTACAAAAAATACATAGGTTATTCAGTAACACAACCTAGTGAGGATTTGATTAAAGTAATAGAGCAATATGGTATAAAGAAACCAATAGATATAAATAGAAGTGAGTTTATGGAACTAAGTCTAGGCACAACCCCAGGTACAGATGCAAATGGCTCAAATTCAATAACTATCACACCACCAAAGAAACAGAGTAGTACAAGAAAGCTACAATGCCCATGTTGTGGAAATAAGTGCCGAGTAACCAAAGACATTAACATAGTATGTGGTGACTGTATGATTGAATTTGAAAGATATGAATAGATAGAGAAAATGAAATTCCAGAAATCCACAGAGCCAGTCCGAGCCTTAGGATAGGGATTTGGCTTTGATTTAGGGGTTTTCCAGGTGGTTTAATAGTTTAAGTGGGAAAATGTAAGGCTAAGTGGGATATGGGAGAATTAGAGATGTAAAAGGGTTTAAAGGATTTACAACAAGAAAAAATAAGACCCAAGTAAACAGAGCAAATTCAGTAGTAGCAATAGTAAGTTCAATAAAATTATAAGCCACGAATTACAGTAGCTAAAAAACGGTATACAGGAATGATATGGATAAAATAAACATGTATAATGCGGATTTTGTAAAGGGGAAAATCTTGAAAATGTAATATGACAGTTCATAAAAGTGTGGTATTATAAAGAAAAATGTAAGATTAATAAATACGAAAAGAAGATAAGCTTGAGGAAAGTATATGATTTATATTAGTTGGTTTGAAAGGAGTATCTATGATAATAGATGAAAATAAAGAAGAAATTACTTATGCCTTTGATTTTTTAAAAACAACTATTTCAAAGACAAATGAGGGCATTGATGAAATGGAAAGAAAGTTTTTTGAAAGTGAACAGGCAGAATATTATACTGTCTTTAACGTTCAATTAAATACAAAGAATAAAGAAGAAATACATGAATATTTTGAAAAACATTATATGGATAAAGTTAGATTTCCATCTTATTCAAATTGCCTAAAAGAGCTGATTTTGGACTTCTTGGACATTCCCGACGAATTTGAGATAAATAGCTATAAATCAATTGCCGGTGGGAAAACATCTTCAATTCGTGTAAATACAAAAGAAGGAGCTGTTTATTTATTCAAAAATTTATTATTAGACTATGGGGAAACCAATAAAGATGGACTGTATACAATTTTTAGAAACGTTAAAGAATATTATAATAGAGATGAAAATAAGGAAAGAAAACCGAGTTTTGTGAAAGTTATTAATGATACCAATAACTGATTAAATGAACAATAAGATAATTTAGAATTTTATTAAAAAAGGATAGGAAAGGCATTTTTTAATGTATCAATTTTATGAGAGGAAAAGCGTGATAGATATCAAACCTACCACGTCGAAATGAAATAAGGTAAAATTGCGGGAATACACAAAAGGATTAATGTTAAACTTAAACAAATAGTAGGGCTTAAATATTCTCCTGGTTTACTAGAGGTGAGAAATTTTATATTATTCATAATATTATAAAGCGGTGTTACAGACAAGAGTAATAAAGCACCAATTTGAAAACATATGTAGTAAAGTATTAGACCATTATTCTTAACTAATATGCATTTATCTATAAATATAGGTGTGTTATTAATTTGTGTTACAAAGCTGTCAAATGTATTTGGTTTAAAGTAGTTGTAAGAAATTAAAAAGTAACATAGAGCAGTCAATATTACATAGATTATTGTTTTTATTATTAATTGTTGACTTTTCGGCAGCGATAGAAAATTGAAAATGTAAAATGAAAAAACTAAAATAAAAACGGATGATAAAATAATATCTTTATTTTGCAAATAGAAACAAAGAACAATAACAAGTGCAAAGAAAAATAGCAATAAATATCCGATAGCGTCATATCCACTTGTATTAGAAGATGTGTTATTTGTATGGTTATTATTTATAGTTGTATTACCACTATTAGAATAATCATTAATAGTGTTTTGAGAATTGGTGCCAGCATTGATTTGATTACCATAATTAATATTGGAATATGTTGCTTTTGGGATCTCATTCTTTCTTTTTAAGAAAGTAAGTAGAGAAACAACGGCTTGGATTGAGGCTGGAATCAATGCAATGACAGCAGGATTATTTTTAACAAAGTCGAAGAATTTATCCATAGTAAAACTCCTAACAGTTTATTTGTGATATTTAATTATAACATAATAATAGCAAAATATAACTATAAATAACAAAAAAAGTGCTTACTCAATTAAAGAAAGGAGACTAGCTCATGCAGAGGAAAGACATTAAACCAGCATTTAATTCTTAACAAGTGCACTCCAATTCTAAGTGATACAAAGAACTTAGAGGGGTGCCTTTTTTCAACATTTCAATTCCACGCCCTTTACATAAAAAGATGAGTTCTACAATCCGACGTCCAAAGTATTACAATGAGAATTTCAAACTCAATTTCCATCAGAGCATTATTGTTAATAAACCTAAGACTCAAGTAAATTAAAGCCTTAGCCATATAGGGTTTATTTATAAGGGGGAGTACAAAGGGATAAAATAAAGCCACAGTGAGCCAACCAGTATAGAAAATGAAAACTCCTCCACTGCACCATATAAACCAATCCATATAGACACAGAGATTTAAATAAAAAGTAGGAGAAACCACTTTAAGAAGCAATTTATGGGAACCTTATCATTTCAAAGAAAAGTACAACAGAGTGTCAATATAATAGCACTTACCACAACATATAAGAAAAACAAATAACAATATGGATAAAAATTTATACTTATAGGAGGAAGGATAAGAGGATACTAATAGAATGCAATCACCACCCCACCAACCTCCAACAAAGCCAATAACAGAGTAACAAGGACTAAGAAAAAAACGACAAAGGTACTAGTAGAAGAAAGCAAAGGATATAAAACGAGTCAACAAGCCCAACAGAGCAACTACGATCTCCTCCTCAACTTAAATCACAATGAAAAAGACACCTACAGGGGAGCTATAGATGTCTTTTTTGAGGGGAGTATAAATAATTAATAAGGAGTGACAAAGAAATGGAAATGACTTCATATGTCACAATAAATATTATAAAGGCGAACCATGTCATATGCAATACAAAGAGTGTTTAATTTAATAATTATTTAATACGACAGTATAGAAGAAATAAAAGTACTTTCCATACAAATGATGAAATGGTATAATTTTCCTATACATGGTAACAAAGGGAGGATACAAACGATGAAGAGGGATAAAATAGCAGTTACACTAATAATTTCATTAGGTTTAATAAATTTAGTAGGGTGTACAAAGAATAATAGTTTACTAGACCAGTTTAATTCAGGTCAAGCAATTGAGATAGAAGTATCAGGCACCACAGATGAATATACAAAGAAACTCCACCTTACATGGCAACCCCTGGATAAACTTCAAACCTATCCAGATTTTCGAACAGCTTTTGACAGTGCATTAGGCATAGTAGCTTATGGAGACGATTCAAAGAATGGTGTATGTTATATAGACGAAGAAGGAAATCAGTGGGGAAACAACAACCTCTATAATGCCTTCCAAAATAAACAATTCATCACAGGATACTGGGAGAATGAAGAAGTTCAGCAAGCAGTCCAACAAGCAGTAAGTAATGTTTACACAGACGTAGATGCAGACTCCACATCAAGTTCAATGGGAGTAGCCAAATACGCAGCTCTAAACGCCTACTTCAATATATTGCAAGACGGCGAAACAGGTTTATATAACGCAGACGATACATTATCAAGAGCAGAGGTCTTGTCCGCAGTCTACAGAGCAGAATATCCAGTAACAGATGGTTTAACAGCAGATGAAGAGTTCGACACAGCAGTAGGTACATCAGAGTACAACGCAACAGCAGAGCCATTCGTAAACTACGGTTACTTAGGGTTAGCAGACAAGAGTTTAAATGCTACAACCTACAATGGCACAATGACACGAGCAGAAGCCATATACATGTTAGTACAAAGATACTTTGCAGATGAATACAACTCAATAGACACCAGCAAAGCATCAAGTTACAGTGATTGTAAAAATGGAGGAGATATCTCCAAGAAAGCCGGATTTGATAAGAGTGACAGCAAAGATTATTTAACATCATATGAATTAGTGTATTCATTACAGAATGTAGATAAAGGAGCACCAGAAGATTTATACAAAGCAATGGTAGTAGCGAAAGAAATCGGTTTACTAGGAGACAACGTAACAGAGTCCAACTGGGATGAAGCAATCACCAAAGCCGACCTACTAGAAATGGTAACAAACGCCTACACAGCAGTAGCAGCCAGAGACGGTTATGCAACTGATGCAGCACTAGGAGCAAACACAGGAAACGCAAGTAGTACTGAAACAGGAAGTGAGACTACAGACCCAGCAACTACAATAGACAGAGAAGCAGATGCATCAGGTTTTAAAGGAACAGTCCCATTCGATAGAAACAACCTAGCATATTATCAAAACATAACAGAAGATACAGTAGACATCAGTGCATATTCCTACATGACCACAGAAGCACAAGTAGTAGCTAAAACTCAAGCAGATAAAAAGGACTTGATGGATGCCTATTTATCAGGTTACACACAAGAAGAATTAGATGCAATGACAAGATTTAAAAATTGTGAAAATAAAGCAATAGGAAATATGATGAGTAATCAAAAGCTAGATGCAGATATTAATTCAGAAGATTCAATGGAGTCAAAATTAGCAAAAACTGCCAAAGAAGCAGAAGAAAATCATGTAGATTTACCAGGGTATCATAGAGAAGTAATAAATGGAATAGAAGCATCAGTAAAAGACAATTAATTAGTATCTAAAAAATAAAAGAAACGAATGTAATCAACTCACCATCAAGATTGCATTCGTTTTTTCATAAGAATATGAAAATTAAGCAATTAAATATATTAAATAATTAATTTATTTAAAGGAGAAAAGGGGTTACAGATTGAAAAAATTAAAAAAGAGAAAGAAAAGATATAGTACTCGCATAAAAACAATGGTAAACTATTTATATAAAGAATATAAATGGGATAGGGAGTTGCCAACAATGAAAATAAATAATGAGTACACAATACTATATGGTGTACACCCAAATATGGTCCTATGTCAAGATTTAGTACAAGTTAAAATGAGAAAAAATTCCTCACATTAACTTGCTAGAAGCAGGCGGCCATCTTGGCTCTGCTCATATAGTTTTTCAAAGTCATTTGGTGACATATAATCACAGTGACTGTGGATACGTTTTGTATTATAAAATGCCTCTAGATATTCAAATACGAGGCGATAAGCCTGGTCGAAATCGAGGATATGAAATCGGTTCAGCCACTCCCGTTTTATGAGTGCATGAAATGATTCAATACATGCATTATCCCATGGGAAGGCCTTTTTTGAATAACTACGCTTCATATTTTCGGTTGCTTCGTTGTAGGCTTTTGAAACATACTGAGAGCCGCGATCGCTGTGTATAATCAACGGAAGATCTGTTTTGCGACGTGCTTTTGCTTTGGTTATGGCATCAATTACACAAGAAACCTCTAACGTTTCTGAAAGTGTCCATGCAATGATTTTCCTGGAATACAAATCCATAATGCTTGTCAGATAGACAAATCCGTCTACGGTCCAAATATAAGTGATATCGGTGCACCAAACAGCGTTAGGGCGGTCAGGATTGAATTGTTCATCAAGGATATTTTGAAGTTCGTTACTAAAATCAGAATCTTTTGTAGTGATTGTCCATGGTTTTACCCATTGCGCTTTAATTCCCATTTCCTTCATGTAGGTACCAACCGTTCGTTCTGCAATAACTTCTCCCTTTTTTTTGAGCTCTTTGGTGATTTTGGGAGCACCATAGTTTTGTTTGGAGCCATCATAAATCTCTCTTATTTTGGCCTTTATAGTTTTCTTTCGTACGAGTGTATTTGAAGGAGTTTTTCTTAAAAATGCGAAATATCCCGATCGTGAAACGCCTAAGATTCGCAGCACTCTGGAGACAGAAACACGGCGTCCGTTTTTCTTGGAAGCTTCTGTCTTCTCAGATACTTCGAGGTAAATGGCTTGCGTCATTTTCCCAGAATGCCGATGGCTTTTTTTAACACATCAAGTGCATCCTGTGTGTCGCGCAATTCACGCTTAAGACGGGCAATCTCCTTTTCTTCATCCGAAGAGAAATTTCCAGAGCCTCTAGATTCGAGATCACCTGTCTCACGAAATTCTCTTTGCCATCTTGATATAGACTGGTGGCTGATTCCAAGATTGTTGGCACAGCCAATCAAACCAAGCTCCTTGTGGTCATGATAGTACTGGATGCAATCCAATTTAAATTGTTTGTCATAGTTCTTCGGCATAATGAGACCCTCCATGATTCAGTACAAGTATTGTACCATAATTTTTTATATTGGAATTTCTCATTTTGACTTGTACTATTTAAATTCTAACATCAATATAAGTGCAAGTTTAGAGGATATTAAAAAGTGGTATGCTGATAAACCTTATGAATTGTATGAAAGTAATGAGTCAAAGCATGTAAACCAAATAGGTACTAAGGTAACAGAGAAAGAACTTCACATAAGAGAAAGAGCATCAATAGAGTTTAATGTAATAGGAATAATAGTAAAAAGAAACACAAAGGTACTAGATACAACAGATATATCAGATAAGATACTAACGGATATTAAAGTATTACAATTGAAGCCAGAGCAAGAAAATTCAGTAATAATCAATTATTGTAATGAGCAAAATTATGATGTATTCAGCTACCCAGCTAAATATAAAGAGATAGCAAAAGGGTTCAAGACACAAAAGAAATTGTCATCTGCATGTTACATCATAGTAAATCCAAATATAATAGTAGATGCAGCAATAGGAATAGACAACATAAAGAGTATAATCAAGAAATATGAAACTAAAGTAATTAAGCAAGGCAAAAGTAAAGGAAATAGCCCAATAGATACTAATAAAGGTATACCAGGTATGTTTAACAGGTAAACACATAGGTAATAGTAAACAGAATACAAGACAAAGCAGCTTAATAGGTCTTAAAAACGAATGTAATCAACTCACCATCAAGATTACATTCGTTTTTTCATTTTCAAACACCTCAATTATATAAATTAACCTTAAACCAAGCATTTAAATAATAAATAAGGTAATATTTTTTAAAAGAATAGATATAAGTAATGCTCACTACTTTGGGCAGTGAGCATTACTACTAGATTCGTTTCAGGATATCATAAGCACCATATGATACACATATGATAAATATGAGACCAATTAATGTTTCTATGAACATATCTTATTCTTCCTTTCGTGGGGAAATATCAACAACAAGAAACACCCATGTTTCTGTGTGCCAGTCTCAGTGGCGTCTGTACTCTCTAGACTCTCCGATTAAGTTTGTTCAACTTGATTATATCAAGAATTTATGCAAGAGACAATAGAGAGTACAACCAGAAACAAAAAACCGAATGTAATCAACTCACCATCCAGATTACATTCGGTTTATTTTGTAAATATATATTAGTTAGAAATGATGTTTATTTAAGAAACATATACTTTGGTTCTTCAGCTTTACCCGAGTTAGAACGCTTAGCAGGCACTTTTGGAATGTGGTCAACTATTCCATTACTCTTATAATTAGATAATGCTCCATGAATAGTGCGTTTCCATTTAGGGTAGTTATTGGAGTCATTAATAGGGGATAAGTCACCGTCATCTAAGGATATATTGGTGGATATAAAATTGTGAATATCACTAAGTTCTAACCATTCATTTTTAGGTAATTTAGAAAGTAATTCTTTAATTTTCGATAGTTTTGTCATTTGTAAACCTCCTTATTAATCAATAATAAGTTTATTTTATCAAAATATACAAAATTGTTCAACAAATTTCAACATCAAAACACATATTAAAACTGTTTATTTTATCCTCTCATCTAAGAAAATCCACCTAACACATTAAATAATCTCAATTCTTTTCCCAACACTCACCAATTCCAGCATATCAATCAACCCCACCAAAGAACAGTGTCCTCCAATATCGTATGCCTCATTTTCAACATTCCAGTAAGTAATAGATGTAATTTATTAAAAGGATAAATGGTGAAAAAATAACCACCATCAACAGTAAAAAGGAGAGATGAGCATATGCCATTATACGTAACAGGACAAATAGTAAGCACAGACAGAAGAACAGAGGCCTTCAAAATCTACAATTCAGAGACAAAGAAAAGTATGCTTTTAGCACGTGAGGATGTTACAACAAAACTGCTAGAAGGGTATAAAATCATAGGGTTGAAGTTATATAGAACTGAAAACTATGATTATGCAATATTAAATTCTAAAATAACAGGGATAACTAGTTTATCACGTTTAAATGGGGCAGGAGAGCGTGAGCACAAAAACAAGCAAACCTTAGTGTTAATAGAGCTGCGTGGGTTTAAAGAGAGAGTAAAAATTTTATGTGTTGATGCTGAAGATAATCTACACCTACTAAAACTAGATGAAATAAAAGACTATCTCACCCATGACACAATCATAGGGGTAAAAAAAGTAACTGATGAAAAGTTAACGCCACACGCCCTTTATAACAATCGAGCCTACTAATAAAAAAATAGGAGTTAAACCAAAGGGAGGAAACACAATGAAAAAGTCCAAGCAATCCAAAACTACAAAGAATTTAAAGCGTATAAAACTCATAAGTTTAATAAGTTTATTTACCCTCACAACAGTAGGTTGTTCAGCACGATTAAAGGATTTCCTCGACACAGATATAAATGCAGCAATGCATCAAAGAGTATCATTAAACCAGCAAATCGCAGATCAACTGTATGCATCAAACTTCATATCTTCAAAGACTCATGAAATGGTAATAAATAACTTAGATAACATAGCAAGTAAATATGATGAGCAGGCAGAATCACTCGCTTCCTCTGGTAAAACAACACTAACACGAAGTATATCAAGGTATGTCAAAATAGATGGTTTAGATATACATACCTATTTTGGAGCAGATTCAATAACAGATAATGATGGAAAGCAAAAGAAAGTATTCAAATCCGAGTCAGATTACACTCCAACAGATGGTTTAAATGATTTAGCTTTAGCCAATTACCTATGTTCACAAGGAGTACTCACTGATACAGCAGATACATATGATACAAACCCAGAAGGTGTACAAAACGTTGCAGAGCCAATGGTATTAGTAGATGATAAAGTGGCTGCGGAGGTAAACAAGAAATTTGGCTTTGAGGTTTATGTATTATCACCAGACATTTTTTCGTCAGATGGTACTAATTCAATTGATGGGATAACAGAGTTATTACAAAGCAATATCAAAAAGACAGAGAAGGGAACAAAGGTAAACGTTGGAACTCTCAACAATTACTTTGTAAAAGCACTAGATGAAAATGGAGAAGCAGTAACCCTCCTCGATATGACCAAAGAAGAGAACAAAATAATTAAAAATAGTTTAGACCAGCCACTGAATGGGCAGAACACACAACCTGGCTATGACATGATAGTAAAACAATGGGGTGTACCCTCATTATCATTCAAATTCACAGAGTTTTCCCAAGAAGCAGTAAATAACCTTGACAGTATAGTAGGTTTAAATGAGGGTAAGTATATATTTTCAACAGACAATGGAATAAACAGAGTTTATCTCTTAGAATATCCAGTCTCAATATTAAGCAGTTTAATTGATAATCAAGATAACACCGTATCAGGAGAATTAACAAAATCAGGTTTAGGCATCAACTTATGGACTGGAAACTTAATCAAGTATGATTCAGATGGCAATGGTGGTTGGTTAGCAAGTGGTACACCAATATCAAACCCTGAGAATTCTTACCTGACAGTATCAGGAGCAGATAACGAAACTCAAACAGGAAAATCTTCTTTCATAATCAAAGGCATGACAACAACAGAAATCCGTCATAGTTTAATAGATGATGGAGCATCTAAAACGATTCAATGTGGTCGAATCATTTTAAGAGATTACCTAGAAGCAACCTATGCACCTGAGTTCGTCACAGATGAACCACTCGCCATCTTTGGTAGAAAAATAAGAATTAAGTTTACTGATTGGATAGTACAGGAGAATTACAACAATACAAAGTATTCGCAGTTCACTCCCAAGTGGAGTAAAGAGAGCGACATGGCTTCTTTCGTAGATAGGAATGGAGTAGAAGTCGTAAACAGTCCGAAACTACAAATTACAGACTTTTGTGATGCTGAAAGTATCAACAGTGTTTATGCAGATAAAGCCAAAGTAGTTTCACTCACTCTAAAGAGTGCCACACCAGCAAAAACACCAGCTGAAGAAAATAGTAGTGGTACCTCAACCATAGACAACCTAGAACATGAAACAGTGAATACCAGCATTAAACCAACACTAATGTTTCCAGGAACAGAAGTAGGACTGCAGGATTATAACGTTGAATTAAAACAAAAACAAGAACAAGAGGAAGCACAGGGTAATAACGCAGACTCAGAACAAAAGCAAAGGTTCTATGCATTAACAACAAAGTGTGGACTATTTGACTCAGCATTATACTCTACATGGATAGAAAGTCAAAGCACAGAAGCTTCCTTAGATTGGTGGAACACATATTTAAAAGAAAACAAGTTCATCTACACAGTCAACCATAGTGAATTAAACGACTACCTAAAAAGCTTCTATGCATATGAATTAAGCCAAGATGGAGTAATAATCTTAGACCTGAAGATAGTAGCAAAGATACAAGATGAGTTCACAGCAGATGCCAACACAGAGAGAATGCATACCATGAGAACATTTTTCATGATACTGGGATGGTTTTTAATTTGTTGGTCAATCTCTTTAATGTTAGGTTGGTTAATCGACACTAATGTAGATATAGGAATGAGGGTATTAGAAAAGCTATCATTTGGTTACTGGGTAGCAGTAAAGTACGAAGAAGACTTACCACAATATAATGCAGACCAAAGGAGCTACATGACGGCAAGCCAAGTAACATTAAGGTGTATCGTAATAATAGTAGTTGGCATAATACTCATTTATGTAAATGAGCTTGATATAGTTCTCTATTTAATAAAGTTATTTGGAGGTCCGGCTCAACAATTAGAAAAACTAATAGGAGGTTTAAGGTAAACAGGGGAAGCAAAAGAGAGCAAGGCGAAGAAGAAAGCAGGAGGAAAAACAATGGCATTATACGTAACAGGAAAAGTAAAACAAGGTCTTTTCCATACAGTAGCATATAAACTGTATGATTCAAAATCAAGAGAGTCAACGATCATGTCAAGAGAAGATATCATACTAGAAGTAAAAAAAGGCAGACGGATAATAGGATTTAAGCAGAATGAGTACACAGAAAAAGTAGTAATAAACCCTGAAATCAGTAACATAAAGCACTTGTCATGTTTAGGTAAAGACGGCAAAAGAAAGAGTAATTCAGTTCATACACTTGTACTTATAGAGGTATATGATTTTGAAGATAAAGTAGAAATCCTCTGTGTAGATGCAGAGGACAAGTTATATATTCTTAATTTACATCAAATAAAGCAATGGCTATTACACGATTACATCGTAGGGTTAAGTGAAGTAGGAGAGCAGTACATCATTCATCACTCAGAATATGATAACAGAGTTTATCTGAAACCATTGCTTAGTAACCAAACACCAGCATAGAAAAGGGGAAAACACATGGAAACAACAGCATATTTAATTGGAAGAGTAAAATCAAAATCAGACGATAGCATAATTGGTTATAAAATATACAATACACAGAAAGAAGTAAGTGTTATTGTAGCCAAAGAAAACATAGAGAGTTTACTAGAACAAGGGCATCAAATAGTAGGCTTGAAATATAGAGAGAAAAGTAGTCCAGGGCATAGGGTAGTATTAAACGGCAGAATAAAAAACATAGACAAAATCTCCTATATAGATGGGGAAGGTAAAAGAGAAGACACATCTGAAACATTAATACTTTTAGAAGTAAAAGCTTTCCGTGAGAAAACAGAAATAATAGCAATCAATGGAGAGGATAAGAAATATCAGCTTAACCTAGAGCAAATAAAGCGGTGGATGGAACATGACGTAATCATAGGAATCAAGCAAGTAAAAGAAGATTACATAGTAATAGATACCTCATATGCCCACAGAAATTATCTATAACACAGAAGTACAGAATAAACACTATTCATTTAAATGTGAGTAGTGTTTATTTTTTATCCCAATGAGAAAAAGAGCAGGGAAGCAGTACCTCAAAACCTTTCATTCATTCCCTTTTCTCCCTACCAAGCATAGAGCAAGAACAAAGGGTGTGCAGTAGTGGAAAGTTTATATACAATAAGTCAATTACCAACAATAAAAAGAAAAACAATTTCTTCCTGATAAATTTGTGGCGTAAGTTCAAAGTTGAGAGTTCTTCTGATAGATTCAACTTCTACATGGTAAAAAATCAGCTATACATAAAGTGAAAAAATAGGTATGCAGTCGGGGTCAAAAATCCAAGGAAAAAATAGGAGAAAATTGAGAAGAATTTCCCAGAAGAAAAAATTGGTGTAGAAAATTGGTGTGGAAAATTTCCGAGTGGTTTAAGGAAAAAGGTACTAAATGAAGCATCTAGTTGAGTGAAAATTATTAATATTAATAGGTGGTGGAGAATAAATGGATAACTATATTTATAATGAAGAAACAGGCAAAGAAGAAAAAGTAAAGTTTGATGAAGTAGACATAAACCGAGAATACTTAATAAAGCTACGATTTGACCAGCAAGCAATCCTTTTACTAGAGCAAACATATGCAGAATTAATCAGCTACAACAAACCATACAATGTACGGAATTTAAAACTACTAGGTTTAGATGAAATGACAGCAAGACAACTCATGTATATGTATGAAATATGTTCAGGAAAGATTTCAGTAGAGACAAAAGAAGAAATCATAAAGCACTTTAAAAAGCTAACAAACGGAGCAACAAAAGTAGGAATACAATCCCTTGCAGTCAGTAGTATTAAGGAGGTTCCAAGGTTAGCAATCATAGGTGGAATAAAACAAGAGCCATTTAACCAATGGAACAGTAAGAGGTATAAAGGTTTAGGAAAATTTTACAAAGTAGTTTCAGTAGGAAGTAAGAAAGTAACAATAGAAACAAAAAGAAAACCTCAGTTAAAATGGGAGCAAGCAAAAGAAGTTCCAAAAGTTCTAAAAATTATAGAGTTAAAAAAGTCAGGTAAGATAAGGGTAGAGTTTAACAGAGACTATTGTAGGCTGTGTAACAGATTCATAATTGTAGCCGCACTAAAAAGACCAGAATTTCACCATGGATTATATGAGATAATCGCTTACGAAGGCACAAAAGTTTTTGTGTATGCAACTACACTTCAAGCCACACACCTAATAAAATACAATATGTCATCACAAAGGGTATACGATTTTGGAGTAGTAGTATCGGACATAAACAAAAAGTTAACACAGACAGCCATAAAAATATATGATTACTTAGGAGCAGTTGCAGTTTACAAAGAAGATGGTACACAAGAATATCATATCATGGTAAAGAGTGATCCGGCAGATGAAATACATGATGATGTAGAAACATAGAGAAAGGGTACCCATTTTAAGCAAAGATATTTGGGAACTATCATACAAAGTAAAAAAGAAGGCATGGGATTAAAAGTTCTCATGCCTTTATTGTTTTAATTAAAACATGAAGAGCGTGAATCTGCTCTTGATTCAGATTTGATACATCAATAGTAACAGATGGTTTATCTTGGTTTCTACCTAATAAATAATCAGTGCTACATTTATATAAATAGGATAATGCGAGTAAATTTTCAAGACTTGGAGTTCTTTCACCAGTTTCGTAACCAGAAATAATTGAAGGTGACACTTCCAAAATATTGGAAACTTCCTTTTGTGATAATCCATTTTCAACACGTAATTGTTTAAGTTTGTCAGCCATTCCTTTAATCATTGAGTAAACACCTCCTACACTAATTGTAAAGTGATAAGCATAACAATTGGTGTAGTATCAGTACACTATTTGTAATTGATTAAATGAATAATATAATGTATAATTATGGTAAAATATAATAAAAAGAGAAAACAAGGGAAGGAAAAGGGAGATACATATGAAAAACAAAAAAACTATTATAATTGTGGTATTATTGGTATTTTCTATAATAGGTAACGGAGTTTTGTTTATTCAAAATCAAAGTTTAAAAGAAGCAACAGCAGAAAAAGAAACGGCTTTAACAGATGCAAATAATCAATTAACCGAATTACAGTCGAGTGTTACGGATTTACAAACCCAAGTAGAAGAGCTACAAGCTAAATCAACTGAAAAAACAACCAATGCTAGTTCGGATGAAAGTTTAAACTCAAAATCACCAAATAAGGAAGGTGAAATTGAAAGTTATGATTTAGATTTAACATCAGATGAAGTAAGTCCAAGTGAAGCAGGTTCATCAGTCGGAGTTGTTACAGAAATAGAAAGCTCAGAGGAAACACTTGGAAAGACTATTGAGTCAAATAGTACAGAAAATGAGCAAATCTCACAGGAAAATGAAGATTCTTATACTGTTGAAAAGGGAGATACATTAGCAACTATTAGCATGAAATTATATGGCAACAAAGACATGGTTGAAAAGATTTGTGAATTAAATAATATAGAAAATGATAACAAATTAAAAGAAGGGCAAAAATTATTGTTGCCTTGAGTTACAGTAATATGTTTAGGGTAGATAAAGTTCACAGTAGATAACTGCAAGAGAGGAAAGCACTTATGAAAAATAAAAAAATTTTTATTATTTTAGTAATTTTATTATCAATATCAATTTTAGGAAATGGATATTTATTAGTTCAAAGACAAAGTTTAAAAAACATTAAATCAGAAAAAGAATTAGCATTATCTGATGCAAATAATCAGCTAACAGAATTACAGACAAGTGTTACGGATTTGCAATCACAGATACAAGAATTGCAAGCTAAATCAGTTGAAGCAGATACAACTTCGAATGATACAGCTACAACAGATTCGACAAATGAAAGCACAGAAACAGGAGATACTACTTCAGGTGAAGCAGTTCTTACCAGTGCAACAACAAATGTAGGATTTATTGCAGAAGCAAAACTTTCAAGAGAGCAGGTAAGAGCAAAAAACAAAGAAGCTTTATTAGAGATTATTAACAATACAGCTATTGCAGACGAACAAAAACAAGCTGCCATCGACGCCATGATTAAAATGACTGACATTGCAGAACGTGAGGCAGCTGCTGAAACTCTTTTAGAGTCCAAGGGATTTGAAGATGTTGTCGTATCAATCACGGATGATACAGCAGATGTAGTCGTTAATATGTCAGAGGTAACCGATGCCAAAAGAGCCCAGATTGAGGACGTTATGAAAAGAAAAACGGGAGTATCAGCAGAAAATATAGTAATTACACCAATCAGCGTTGAACAGAAATAAAGGAAGAAGAGGGAGGATAATAAACAACATGAAAAATTTAATCAAGAAACTATTAGTAGTAACAATGGCATTGGCATTAGTGTCAGGCGGTTTAACACCAGTAGGAAACGTTGGAGTTGTACAAGCAGAGGAAACAAGTGTAACAAGTGGACAATGTGGAAAAACAGCATACTGGAATTACGACACATCAAGTAAGACATTAACGATTAGTGGTACAGGCAGTACTTATAATTACGTATGGGACTATGATAAGGGTGAATCAACAGAGCCATGGGCTCAATACAAAGAAAGTATTAAAAAAGTAGTAGTAAAAAAAGGTATCACAGGTATCGGAAACAGAAATTTTAATTCTTTGTATAAGGTAACAAGTATATCATTACCAAAGACTTTAACTAAAATTGGAAACTATTCATTTGTTGAACTAGACTCTCTTAAAAAATTAGTCATACCAGACAGTGTAAAAACAATAGGAAATAACTCAATTTCAAATACAGGTTTAACCAACATAACACTGGGAAGCAGTCTAACAAAAGTTGGAAACTATTCAATATGTGATTTTAGTCAGAAAGCAGTTAAAATTAAAATTAAATCTAAGAAGCTTAAATCTATTGGTAAAGGTTCTTTATTTGTAAAATCTTATTTCAATAATACGAAACTTAAAACTCAAAAAGTAACTATTCAGATACCAAGTAGCAAATTAAATAGCTATAAAAAGATGATACAATCAGCGGATAAAAAATACTTAAATGAGAGATTAAAAAGGGCAACCAATGAGAAAGGCAAAGAAAACGTTAAAAAATGGTATGTTTGCAATAGAGTATATAAAGCATACTAATATAAAATAATTTGCAATTAGTTAGAGTATATTATAGTCATAAAAATCCAAGTTGAAACGTACTTGGATTTTTATGTAATTACATGAAGTAAAGGGAGTGAGAACAAATGAGAGCGAGCTTAAGGTTTAATAACAAGAAAGAATTATTTAAATACATAAATAAGAAAAAATTAATTGTATTAACTATTTTAACCATATTAGTATCAGCGCTTTTTATAATAGTACCATACGCATATCCAAACCCAGCCAATGGGAATAATACAGCCAATAAAAAATTTGCAAACAAAACAGGAAGTGTAACACTAAATGTACGTACAACAGATGGTTTGTATGGTACATATGTAAATATTATTACTCCAAATTTAAGTGCTTATGACATATGGTTAGGAGAATGGTTAAAAACAGCTAACACCACAGCTAAAGGAGACTTATCAATATTTAATACTACAGTAACAAAAGAGACAATGGCAGGTTATCCCGGATACATGGGTCAGATAGGAGCAGGAATAACAGCTCCAAGTTCAGGTGATATGAAATCATCTACATATGGAATAAGATTAGTTGGTAAAGATAGCTATACATATAATAATACAAGTAGAGAGAAAAATTTTGTAAGACAAGCAGGAAAAAGTTATAAACTGACTATTAAATATCCAACAGTAGGATATAAACTTTCAGCTGTAACATCATCAAATGATTCACTTGCAAGATTAATACCTTATGACACCGAGGTAAAAGCAGGTGTAGCTAAAATAAAGGATGGAACAAATGAAGTTGATTTGCAATTATGGAGTTGGAGTACCACAGCCATCAGTGCATGGACTCCAGGTACAGGTAAAGATTTTTCTATCATGGTAGATTTACAAGACATTCCAGGAAATAATGTAACACTTGAAGTTAAATTTGACCCTTATACTTACTATGTATCATACAATGGAAATGGAGCAACAGGTGGAAGTACAGGAACTAGTACTCATACATATGATGCATAACAACCTTAATAATACCAAACACAGTAGAAGCAATTGATGCGAGTTCAATTACTAATACAGATATAACGGAACTGACGATACCAAAATCGGTTAAATATATTGGAGTAAGTGCACTAGCCGAGAATAAGAAACTAAAGACTATTATTATTGAAGAAGGTTGCACGCATATTGACATGTTAGCATTTATAGGAAATACTGCATTGCAAGATGCATATTTACCAAGCACTGTAAAGAAAATGTCTTACAATTGGACTGATTCTAATCCATTTCAGGGTATTGAAAAGAAAGTTACAGTTCATGCCGAAAAAAGTTCTTTTGTATATGGTTATTGTAAAAATATATTAGGGATGAAAGTAGTTGATACAACACCTGTTAAACCAAGTAAAATAAGCTCATTAAAGGTATCTAAAATAAAGCAAGACTCCATGAAACTAACATGGAGTAAAGCAAGCAAAGCAACTGGTTACTATGTGTATCAGAAGAATGGCGATAGTTGGGATAAAATAGCAACAGTAAGTAAAACCAATTATACAGTAAAAAACTTGAAGCCAAATAAGAATTATAAATTCAAAGTTGTGGCATATCGTAATAATGATAAAACTACAACTGTTAGTAAAGAAACTACTATCACGCAGAAAACAAAAGCGATGGAAAAACCAGATAAGGTCACTAAACTAAAAGCATCAAAGATTGGTGAAAATTTTATAAATCTGACATGGAATAAATCTCAAAATGCCACCGGTTATAATGTTTACCAGTATGATGATACAACAAAAAAATGGGTAAAACTTGATACGGTGACAAAGAAATCTTATCGTGTCACCGGATTGACAGAAAAAAGCAAGTACAAGTTTAAAGTTGTTGCAGAGAATAAACAATCTTACGGTACAAAAACCGGAGAGGCAGTTACAATATCTGCTAAGACGAAGTAACAGTAATAAACAGAATTAAATTTAAGAAATATAAGAATACATATAATGAAAGTTTTAAAAGAATGTAACATTCAGCATACCACTGAATGTAACATTCTTTTTTATGCCCAAATCAACATAATTTAAACGATACAGAGGGTTTTGAAGTAATGTTTACCCTAATCACTAGACTATAAGAGAATAGCACCAATCATGAGTAGACAATCATCTACCAGAAAAAGAGTGGTCCTATGTCAAGATTTAGTACAAGTTAAAATGAGAAAAAATTCCTCACATTAACTTGCTAGAAGCAGGCGGCCATCTTGGCTCTGCTCATATAGTTTTTCAAAGTCATTTGGTGACATATAATCACAGTGACTGTGGATACGTTTTGTATTATAAAATGCCTCTAGATATTCAAATACGAGGCGATAAGCCTGGTCGAAATCGAGGATATGAAATCGGTTCAGCCACTCCCGTTTTATGAGTGCATGAAATGATTCAATACATGCATTATCCCATGGGAAGGCCTTTTTTGAATAACTACGCTTCATATTTTCGGTTGCTTCGTTGTAGGCTTTTGAAACATACTGAGAGCCGCGATCGCTGTGTATAATCAACGGAAGATCTGTTTTGCGACGTGCTTTTGCTTTGGTTATGGCATCAATTACACAAGAAACCTCTAACGTTTCTGAAAGTGTCCATGCAATGATTTTCCTGGAATACAAATCCATAATGCTTGTCAGATAGACAAATCCGTCTACGGTCCAAATATAAGTGATATCGGTGCACCAAACAGCGTTAGGGCGGTCAGGATTGAATTGTTCATCAAGGATATTTTGAAGTTCGTTACTAAAATCAGAATCTTTTGTAGTGATTGTCCATGGTTTTACCCATTGCGCTTTAATTCCCATTTCCTTCATGTAGGTACCAACCGTTCGTTCTGCAATAACTTCTCCCTTTTTTTTGAGCTCTTTGGTGATTTTGGGAGCACCATAGTTTTGTTTGGAGCCATCATAAATCTCTCTTATTTTGGCCTTTATAGTTTTCTTTCGTACGAGTGTATTTGAAGGAGTTTTTCTTAAAAATGCGAAATATCCCGATCGTGAAACGCCTAAGATTCGCAGCACTCTGGAGACAGAAACACGGCGTCCGTTTTTCTTGGAAGCTTCTGTCTTCTCAGATACTTCGAGGTAAATGGCTTGCGTCATTTTCCCAGAATGCCGATGGCTTTTTTTAACACATCAAGTGCATCCTGTGTGTCGCGCAATTCACGCTTAAGACGGGCAATCTCCTTTTCTTCATCCGAAGAGAAATTTCCAGAGCCTCTAGATTCGAGATCACCTGTCTCACGAAATTCTCTTTGCCATCTTGATATAGACTGGTGGCTGATTCCAAGATTGTTGGCACAGCCAATCAAACCAAGCTCCTTGTGGTCATGATAGTACTGGATGCAATCCAATTTAAATTGTTTGTCATAGTTCTTCGGCATAATGAGACCCTCCATGATTCAGTACAAGTATTGTACCATAATTTTTTATATTGGAATTTCTCATTTTGACTTGTACTATTTAAATTCTAACATCAATATTTTGTTTATTTTGGGGTGTAAGGTACTATTCCTTTATAAAACGTAAGCAACCACCAAATCCCAATAGCCGGTAACCATTTTAGTCCTACTTTTTGGTTACCAAGGGTATGCCACAAAACCTGCCAATAAATGAATATAGGTAAGTTTAAATTTACATGAAAAAAATAGTGCCAAATCCCAATCCTACATAATTCTATTTTTACAAAATTAGAGATAGCAGGAATTGCATAACAAGGGTGTAGCCTATTTTAACATGGCGATTTAAGCCTGAAATTTATTTATTGAAAGGCGGATGGCATATGAGAATAGGATATGTGAGAGTAAGTACAGTAGAGCAAAATGAGGAAAGACAGACTGAAGCATTAGAGAAACATGAAATTGACAAATGGTTTACGGAGAAGGTATCGGGTAAGGATACCAAGAGGGAACAACTCCAACTTATGATAGAGTATGTGCGTGAGGGTGATGAAATTTACATACTGGATTTTTTCTGACTAAGCAGAAGTGTCAAGGTCCTAATGGAAATTGTAGAATGTTTAGAAAAGAAAAAAGTCAGACTGGTAAACCAAATAGCTATGGGTTGCATTCTTTTTGACTGCATGATAAAATCAGACAAGTTATATTATTGTGGAGGGGTACATGAAAAACAAATCATATATCATGCATATTTTTATTATTATTTGTATTCTTTTGGTAGGTATTATTCGGATACTAAATATGTCTAATTTATATATGTACATAGTCTTTGCAGTTATGATTGCTTCAACTGCTTTTTATTATCATTTTAAGAAGAAAAAAGAGGATTAGAGAACTTGATATGATCCCTCTAAAGTAGACATGATAAATACCCCATATAGGACTTTTACATTTTATTGTCCTATATGGGGGAGCATATCACAGCTAGTGCGACATCCCCCTTTTTATATCTCTAATCCTTAATCCCATTATAATAATTGTTTTGCAGAATTTACAGTGATTTCAAGAACTCTGTTTGCAAATGGGAATTTTGCATTCATCATTTCAAAGTTTTTTCCGGAGTCAAAGAATTTAGCAGTTCCTTCAAGTAAGAAACCTGTTCCTTGGTAGTCGTTGAATCCTATAACTTCTCTACTGCCCAATGTTACTTTAACTTTATTGTTTACAGTAACATCAGCTTCTGTACTACGAAGTCCTGCAGCAGGAATTAGAATTCTTTCATCTTCAGTAACAACTAAGTAGGAATTCCATGTATTTGTTACATGTGGTTCGTCATTTCCCCAAGAAACAATAGAAACAACACCTTCGTGATTTAAAACTTCATATAATTTTTCTGTTAACATTTTAAAATACCATCCTTTTTATTAGATTATTTACTATATTTCTATATCACACATCTTTTGGAATTCAGATAAATACTATCGCGGATAAAATGTGTCTGTAATTAAAATACAATATAAAAATAGAAATGTCAATACATATAAATGGAAAATACAAAGAAAATATGATATGATAGAGTTCAATTAATTATAATATGTAGAATAAGAATAGGATAAATCAAGCATTAGAAGGAGTTAGAATGAAGTTTTCGGTTGGAGTAGAATACGCGATCCATTGTTTGTTATATATGGTTAATATCGAAGAGGGGAAATCAATCGGTATTAAAGATTTGGCAGCATTTCAAGGAGTATCAGAAACATATTTGTCTAAAGTATATACAAAGTTAGGCAAGTCTGGAATTGTAAAATCAGTGCCAGGTGCAAAAGGTGGATATGAACTTGCACGTGAAGCAAACGAAATAACATTTTGGGATATCGTTGAGGCAGTCGAGGGAAATGAGCCATTTTTTCAGTGTGCAGAAATTAGGCAAAATAATATACTATTAGATAAGAATAATTTGCCGGAATCGCATACAAAATGTCCTTGTTTGATAAGTGTTGTAATGCTAGAAGCAGAGCAGGAAATGAAAAAGTACTTAAGTACGAAAACCTTAGAATGGCTGCATAGTGAAGTTTATAATAATATTCTTACACAAGATACAGTCGATGAAACAAACAATTGGTTTAAAAATCGAATAAAGTAATAGTAGAGGCCTCTATGAGAATTCTTGCAGACGTGTTAACAATGCTAATTGTAGATGAAGGATAATAATATATAATATGTTAAACAAAACGAGTGGCATTATTGTTTGTCATTCGTTTTCATGTTTTAGAGAGATTCATGCAATCTGAATCATGACTTTGGTGACATATTCATTCTCATTTTGCACAGAAAAACCGTCAAGGATAGTATCCTCATAGGCATCCCCTGTTAATGCTATGTCATTATCCTCGGCATACTTTATTAAAATAGAATAAGCATTTTTAAGCGTGTCCCAGTTCCCAAGCCAGTTGATGCAAAGATAATTGCCCGCTGGCTTTTTTAATAAGGGCATTCCAACGGATGGCGCTACCGTTTTGAAATAATAGCGATTGTATGTTGTGTAATCGTGATTTTGCCAGGAGGACTGTGGAAGGATAGAGCCATATATATGACAATATAGATGGCGCTCATCGGTATTAATGAGGGTTCCTGAAATAGTCTTATAAATTGTTTCTATGGAATCTTCTGTTGTCTCAGGTGTAGCAAGCAGATGTTCTTCCTGCTGATATTCCTTATATGTTGAGTTAAAAGGAATTTGAAAGGATTTTTCCACGTTATTTATATGGTTTGAAAGCATTTGGTCTATCAGTTGAAAGTTCTTAAGATTTTCTCTGAGAAGTTTTTGTTTTTCTCTAAGAAGAGAGCATAAATTTTCAGGAGAACGTGAAGTAAGATAATTCTTGATTTCACTTAACTTCATTCCAAGCTCACTCAAGGAAAGGATGATTTCCAATTCCGGACTTTGCTCATATGAGTAATAGCGGTATTCATTTTCACCTTTGATAGCCGGAGAAAAAAGACCGATTTCATCGTAGTATTGTAACAAACGTTTTGTTGTTTTGTGTAGTTTTGCCATCTGACCTGTTGTCAGAAGTAGATTGTCCTGCATATTATTCTCCTTGGTTTTGCATTTCATAATTTTTTTGATTGACAGTCACGTAACGTGATACATTATGATTCGATTATACACCAAAACAAGGGAGATGAAAATATGCGGATTGAATTAAAAGAACTAGAAAGAAAAGATTATGATAAGGCAATCGAATTCGCCGTAAAGGGGATGAACTTCAACCGATACATGGAAAATGAAAAGGAACTCTATATGTACGGAAAATACTTCTTGTATATGGAAATGCAAAGAGCAACACAAATGATAGCGGCTTACATGGAGGGAAAACTTGTTGGATTAGTATTGGCTGATGTGAGGGAAGAACCTAAAAGGTATCGATCCATTTGGAAAGGGCTCTATGTAAAAACCATGGAGCTCATTATGAAAGTCATATTAAGAGACAAGGATTTTTCTTATAAGGATGCAAACAGGAAAATGCTTCAAAATTATAAGAAGAGGGCAAATCCTGACGGTGAAATATGTTTTGTGGTTGCAGATCCTAATATGCAGGGGAAAGGCATAGGTTCTTACATGATGAAAGAACTGGAACAACGGGAGGCTGGCAAGTTGTTATATCTATTCACAGACACCAACTGCACCTATCATTTTTATGAGCATCGTGGATTTGAACAAGTTGAAAGTCAGGATATCATGCTGCAGCTTGGAAAAGAAGTTCCGTTGACATGCTTTTTGTTTAGCAAGCAAATGGTAGGTGAAAATGAGGTTAAATAAGATGTCGATATTAGTAAAAGAAGAAGTAAATACCGGAAGACAGTTTGAATTTGATGTGGCAAAGACTCTTGCAATCTTTTTTATGGTCATTGTTCATGTCTGCGACAATATGAGTGTATTGGACAGCAGTATCATGCCGCAAAGCTTTTTACATTTGGTTATTAAATTTTTTGGGGCGCCCATGGCTGCACCGATTTTCATGTTTGCCATGGGAGTAGGAATGGTATATACAAAGCATGATTCTCCAAAGGAATTTGCCAGTCGTGGTGTTAAGCTAATTCTGATGGGATATGCGTTAAACTTTTTTAGAGAAACCTTGCTCATGATAATTGCAAAGGGAATGGAATTGGAAACAGACTATCAAAAGGCGTTAATCGATACCATCGGAACCATAGATATATTGCAGTTTGCAGGAATGGCATTTCTGCTTGTGGCGCTGATGAAGCAATTATCCTTAAAGCCTTGGATGCTGCTGTGTGCAGCTCTTGTTTTTCAGGTGTTTGGAACACTTTTTATAGGCTCCTTTGATTCTGTTCCTAAAGTATTACAGTATGTTTTGGGACTGATGTTCTATACAAATCACTATATCGCATTTCCTGCAACGCTGTGGCTTATATATCCGGTTATGGGAATCTGCTTTGCTTATCTGCTTCGGCGGGTTAGTGATAAACATAATTTTTATAGCAGAGTGCTGTGGCTTAGTGTTGTGGCATTAATCAGTGTTACAGCGGGAAGCGTTGCGTTGGGAATTGATGTCAGATGCTATTTTGTGGGTGCACGAGATTCCTATTATCAGCAGAACTTCATCAGCACCCTATGGATTGCAAGTATCATAGGTGTTTCCATATCTGTATACTATTATTTTTCCTGTTTGATTGAAGGAAGAATACAAAATACCGTGAAATATATATCGGCAAATCTGAATACCATCTATATTATGCAGTGGCTTTTAATCACCTATAGTATAGCGATAAAGGAAATCTTAGGGCTTGGAAATCTTACAGTTTATTGGGTTATTCCAATCGGCGTATTAATTGCTGTTGTCTGTATGTTTTTCACTTGGGTATGGAATCATATGAAACAACGGTTATGAATATATAGACTTGTTTAATCTTCATGCTCATCCCCATACAGATTGTGAAGAAATTTATTATACTGAGTCTTTGCAAATTCATGTGTCTTAGGGGAATAAACCACCTTTGGAATAAAGAAGCATGCAGCAATTAGCAGCAAAACTTCCAAAATAAGTAAAGCTATCACAAATTCAACCTCCATTCATAGAGCTATAATTGAGCGTTTGCAAACAATATTTATATCAAAATTGTATTTTGACTATTTGCCTTTTTTAATCATCAATCATATTATAAGAGGTTTGATTTGTAAAAACTCACGAAATAAGGTATAGTTATATAACAATCGTATTTTGCAATGTGGTTTAGGACTTCGAAAATATTTCTGTAATTGGATATGGGGGCTTAGCCACACAACAAAAATTGTATAAATATTTCTACGGCAGGATACCCGATATTCATAATTTGACGGTAGATGTGTGTGCTTTTATAAATGTGATTTGCCGACTAAATTATAAGCAGCATGGCGGAAATACAACACAAAGTGACTGAAATAAAAAGTTACCACTTTACTTTACAATCAGATACCTTTATAATATTTTCTAGTACGATTTTTAGAAAGAGGAGGAAACAGAATGGTACAATTATACAAAAACGGTGCATATTTATTAAATGGCACTGAAATTATTGAAGACAATGAGCAAGCAAGCGCAGCATTAAGCAGTAAGCTGGGTTCTGCGGTTCCTTCCAAGGAAGAAGCAGCAAAAGGAACAATTGCATATCGTATATTAGAAAGACATAATACATCCGGAAGCATGGAGAAGTTAAAGCTGAAATTTGACAAGCTGACCTCCCATGATATTACCTTTGTAGGAATTATACAGACAGCAAGAGCGTCAGGACTGGAGAAATTTCCGATTCCTTACATACTGACCAACTGCCACAACAGCCTTTGTGCAGTAGGCGGAACAATCAATGAAGATGATCATATATTTGGACTGACCAGTGCGAAAAAGTACGGTGGTGTCTATGTTCCTCCTCACCAGGCGGTTATTCATCAGTATGCGCGTGAAATGCTTGCAGGCGGCGGCAAGATGATTCTTGGCTCCGACAGCCATACCAGATATGGAGCGCTTGGAACAATGGCAATCGGAGAAGGAGGACCGGAGCTTGTTAAGCAGCTTTTGTCCAAAACCTACGATATTAATATGCCGAAGGTAGTGGGCGTTTATCTTACCGGAAAGCCGCAGAAGGGCGTAGGACCTCAGGACGTTGCCCTTGCTATCATCGGTGAAGTGTTTGCAAATGGCTATGTAAACAATAAGGTAATGGAATTTATCGGAGACGGAGTGGCGAACTTAAGCGCTGATTTTAGAATGGGTGTTGACGTAATGACAACAGAGACCACCTGTCTCTCCTCGATTTGGAAGACAGATGACACAATAAAAGAGTTCTATGAAATTCACGGAAGAAAAGAAGACTATGAGGAGCTGAATACGGACAAGGTTGCTTACTATGACGGTATGATTTATGTGGATTTAAGCAAGGTAAAGCCGATGATTGCTATGCCGTTCCACCCGAGCAATACCTACACCATTGAGGAGTTGAATGCCAACCTGATGGATATCCTTGCAGACTGTGAGAAGAAGGCACTTGTAAGTCTTGGCGGAGCAGTGAATTTCAGCCTGAGAGACAAGGTGAGAAACGGAAAGCTTTATGTAGAGCAGGGAATTATTGCAGGCTGTGCAGGCGGCGGCTTTGAAAATATTTGTGATGCGGCGGATATCTTAAACGGCGCAAGTATCGGATCGGATGAGTTTACATTGAGTGTATATCCGGCAAGTACTCCGATTTATATGGAAATTGTGAAAAACGGCAGTGTTGCGAAGCTGATGGCAGCAGGAGCAGTTGTGAAAACAGCATTCTGCGGACCTTGCTTTGGCGCGGGCGATACACCGGCTAACAATGCGTTCAGTATCAGACACTCAACAAGAAACTTCCCGAACCGCGAAGGCTCTAAGCTGCAGAACGGACAAATTTCTTCAGTTGCACTTATGGATGCTCGTTCCATTGCGGCTACGGCAGCAAACAAGGGATATTTGACAGCGGCAACAGATATGGATGTTGATTTTACAAATCCAAAATATTTCTTTGATAAGACAATATATGAAAATCGTGTATTTGACAGCAAGGGAGTTGCAGACCCAAGCGTTGAGATTAAGTTTGGTCCAAATATTAAGGATTGGCCTGAAATGTCAAATCTTACTGACAATATGCTGATTAAGGTTGTATCTGAGATTCATGATCCTGTTACGACAACGGACGAATTAATTCCGTCCGGAGAGACCTCCTCATACCGCTCTAACCCGATTGGACTGGCAGAGTTTACGCTTTCCAGAAAAGATCCGGAATATGTAGGAAGAGCAAAGGAAGTGCATCAGGCAGAGAATGCAAGAAGAGCAGGACAGGCACCGGAGGAAGCATTATCCGAGCTGAAACCTGTATTTAAGACAATCAAAGAGAAATACGCTTCTGTAAATAATGAAAATACAGGAATCGGAAGTACGATTTTTGCAGTGAAGCCGGGAGACGGTTCCGCTCGTGAACAGGCTGCATCATGTCAGAGAGTGCTCGGTGGCTGGGCGAATATTGCCAATGAGTATGCGACAAAGAGATACCGCTCCAATCTGATTAACTGGGGTATGCTTCCATTTATTATTGATAAAGAGGAGCTTCCGTTTAAGAATGGTGATTATATCTTCGTGCCGGATATCAAAAAAGCAGTTGAGGAAAAGCAGACGGAAATGAAGGCGTTCGTTGTGGGAGACACACTGAAGGAATTCACTCTGAGGATGGGTGAGCTGACAGATGATGAGAGAAACATTATTTTAAAAGGATGCTTGATTAATACCTATAGAGACTAAAATTAAAACAAAGCAGAGCGAAGAATGCATGAAACACATTTTTCGCTCTGTTTTTATATCATAGGAAATGGGATATTTTCACTATTGATAATAAAAACAGAAAATACATGAAAATTAATACAATAAACAAAATATAAAAAAGAAAGCGACATAAAGAAAAATAATAATACAATAAATGACAAACTGCATTGACAAAATAAGACTCTTATGCTAAGATTAGCTTAACAAAGAGATAAAGCATATAAGACAATACGAATAATTAGAAAGAGAAAAAACTAATTAAAAGTATTCGAAGGAAAGAGGATGATTCCAGTGGGAATGCCAGAAGAGTCAATCGTTCAATATGCCGTGACGGGGTTTAAAAAAATGTCTGTGTAATTTAAATATAGAGAATTCCGGAAAAAAACAAATGAGAAATGAATCGGAGAGAAGAAACCGGAGATATATACGAGTGATCAGAAAACCCACATATTGAAGGAAGTCACGAAAAGAGTCTGATAGTTTTATAGAATGTGTAAAGAAACATTTTATAAAAGTGTGAAAGCAGATAGATTCATAGAAAATATTAGTTAATGCGAATTGAGAATTCAAGTTGAGAGACGAGAAATCTTGGCAAAGAATTCAAGAATTCAAATTAATGAATAATTCTAGAAAATGTATTTGTGAAAGCATTGAAAATGTACTGTGAAAGACATTTGAAATATCAGATTGCAACTGTCAATAATTGATGAAATGGGAAATACATAGTATATCAATATACACAGGCGTAAATCACAAAAGAAGCCTCCGATTAATGAAAAACAATAATGAAATGAAAAGTAATTGAAATAAAAACAATTGAATAGAATCAAATCACAAAAGAGAGTTTATGTTATGTTTGGCATAAATTCTCTTTTGCTGTGTACATTCGTTTTTTATCGCGTATATTTTAGCTTTTTTTTGACAAGATAATACCCATATGATACACTAAATACAGTGTAGGCGACAAAAAACATTGTGCGGACAATGGCAGAGGTGGATTGGTAATGGACAAGTATGAATACAGAATAAAAGCGGATCAAATCAGAAAGCTTGTGAATGAGGGAAATTTTGAAGCTGCAATGAAACTTGCAGATACGATTGACTGGAGACGAGTAAAAAATGTTTCCATGCTTTGTACCGTAAGCGATATTTATGAGAAAAACGGAAAATACGAAGAGAGCCATGAACTTTTGTTGATGGCTTATGACCGTTCGCCAATCGGAAGAATGATGGTATACAAGCTCGCAGAGCTCGCAATCAAGATGGAAGATTATGAGGAAGCAATTGATTACTACCGAGAATTTGTGCATTTATCACCGGGAGATATTGCGGCTGATATTTTAAAATACAAGATTTATAAAGCGAAGGGTGCTTCTGCGGAGGAACTGATTCCTATTATGGAGGCATTTAAGGAGAGAGAATATCACGAGGAATGGGCTTATGAGCTGGCTCATCTGTATCACGAAGCAGGAATGGGCTCTAGGTGCATCGAAGAGTGCGATGAGATTATTCTCTGGTTTAGTGAGGGCAAGTATGTAGAAAAGGCAATGGAGCTGAAGATGCTTTACCGCCCGTTGACGTCGGAGCAGCAGGAGAAGTATGAGCACAGAAATGATGTCAAGGAGGAAGAAACCGAATTCTTCGACGAGGATGAAGAGGACGATAGTGCCTTTTTGGACACTTCCCGGTTGGAAGTAATTACAGAGGAGATGTTTTCTGAGGAGGTAGACCCGGATGACATTAAAATAAAGCCGGTTAACCTTGGAAAATATGATACCATCAATTTGCAGGCGGAGCTTGCAAAGAGCATGGAACAGATTATGAGTGCAACAGAGAAGGAAGCTGTTGACACGACGATGGAAAATATCAGAAGATTGGTGGAAGACAGCCAGATTCTTGATTTGAAATTTGATGAAGAGCTTGAGAAAAATGAGATAGTGCCGGAGACTTTACAGGTTGAAATGCCGGGTGAGATGGAGATTTCCAAAGATGCACCGGATGAGAAGGTGAGCTTCGACAGAATACTTGCGCAGGAAAATGACGGACAGATAAGTCTTTATATGCCGGAGGCAAACATTCTGGAAAAACAGATTACGGGTCAGATGAAAATCGAGGATGTTTTGAATGAATGGGAGAAGATGAAATCTGCGGCGGAAGTAGCAATCAAGGAAGCGGAATTAAAGCGTCTGAACGAGACAAAGGGCAAAGCGCTTCAAAAAGCGGAAAATATTATGGCAAAGCTTGCTCTTATCATATCTGAGGAAGAGATGAAGGCAAACGGTGATGAAATTGTAGCGGCACTGGAAGCGAGCTTTCTTGAAGAGGATGCGGCACTGGCACAGGTTGCAGCTACGCTGGAAAATGAGCCGGATGACTTGAGCACGAGAGATATCGGGCTGGAAGAGATTGATTTAGATGGTATAAGTTTGAGTAATGAAGACATTGCGGAGATAAATTTGGATGAAGCAAGCCAATCAGAAGTAGATTTAAATCAGCCAGATTTAGCGGATGTGAACTTAGAGGAAGCAAGCCAATCGGAAGCCGATTTGAATGAGGACGCTTCAATAGAAACAATGACAGATTTGGCGGATGACCAAGACTTTGATTTAGATGAGGTAGGATTGGATGAGCAGACGCTTGCCGAGCTTGAGCTTGCGCAGGAAGAAAACGAGGTTTCCTCGAATATTGCAGAACAATCAGGCCAGCCGGTTTTGGATGAAGCGGAGGATGATGATAACGCCGCTGCGGCAATTGAGGGAAGAATCACGTCCAGCCTGCCGAAGAATCTTCAAGCTATGATTGAGGATGAGCTGGAGGACGAAGAGGATGACAGCAGGCAAGCAGATGAGAGTAAGAAAAGTCAGCCAGGCGGATTGACGAAGAGCCAGCAGGAGCTTTTCGCAGCATTTTTATCTGTGCGCGGTGTAGAAAAGTCATTAAATAAAATATTTGCTCCGATGAATGCGGCAAATCAAGAGGGAATTCCTTTTGAGGCGGGGAATATCGCATTGATCGGTAATGAGCAGACCGGAAAAACAACGCTTGGAATGGCAATTGCGAAGGGTGTTCAGATGGCACAGAATAAAAAGAGTGCCAAGGTTGCAAAGATATCTGCAAATTCCCTTAATACGAAGGATATGAAGCTCTTGATGGACAAGATGGAGGGCGGCGTTTTAATTATTGAAAAAGCCGGAAATCTTACGGAAAAGGCAATTAAGAATATTATGTCAACCATTCGTGAGGCAAATGAAGAGATTATGCTTATCCTGGAGGATACAAAAGCCGGAATAGAGGGCGTGCTGGGCAGAGATAAAGATTTTGCAAACCAGATAACCTACCGGATAGAGCTGCCGGAATACAATAATGATGAGCTGGTTGAATTCGGAAAAGAGTATGCAAAGACATTGATGTACGCTATCGATGATATGGCAATACTTGCACTGTATACATGCCTTGGGAATATCCAAAAAGATGAAGAAGCCCTTACCATTGAGCAGGTAAAGGACATCATCGATAAGGCAATTGCACAGAATAATAAGAAGAAATTCAAACGTCTAAAGGATGTCATTATGAAGAGAAGATATGATGAGGAAAAAAGAGTCATCTTACAGGAAAGCGATTTTGAAGACATCATATAAAAGTAATACAAGATAAAATTTGTAAATGCAAAAAAGGCTATCGTCTTGAAAGAGGCGAATAGCCTTTTTAATATGCACTTGTCTGCTTTGTCACGACCAACAAAACTATACAAAACCCACAAAAAACAACAGAAGAAAACATATGTATTTGGTTGAAGTGAGTAAAAAATATAGATATTGTTACTAAAGTATTGTATAATATGTATGTGATGCACAAATAAATATTTGCATAATTGATTGACGTGGGGTTTAGGCATGAAAAAAAGAAATATTTTATCGAATAAAACAATGATATGGGTTCTGGTTATCTTCTTTGTTGTAATAATTATGTCAACCGGAGGAAGTCTGCTCTATTTTCAAAATTCATTAAAGGTAAAACAGCAGAATCAGGTGGAATACAAACTGTATGAAAAGCATTACGCTTTCATCGCGGATGATAGCTCCGACACCATTTGGGAGGGAGTTTATAAAAGTGCGAAGGAGGAAGCGGAGGAGAATAATATCTATTTGGAGCTGTCGGGTAAGAACTTGGCAGTCAACTACACAAAGAGTCAGCTTCTGGATATCGCAATCGATTCGAACGTTGATGGAGTCATCCTTGAGGGAGATGAGAGCAACGGGCTTCGTGATATAATCAGTGAAGCGGAGGAAAAAGGTATTCCGGTCATAACGGTTTTATCTGATTGCACCAACAGTGGACGCAAGAGCTTTGTGGGAGTAAACAGTTACAGCATGGGTCAGGTATATGGTGAGCAGGTGTTGAAGACGACGGAAGGTGGAAATATCTTAGTGCTGATGAATACCAATTCTGATAATACGATACAAAATATTATTTATGCGGGAATCAGGGATACACTGAAAGGTGATGAAAGAAATGAGGACTATCACCTGAATGCCCTTGCTATTAATAACAAAAGCACGTTTGGAACAGAGGAGGCAGTTCGCGATATTTTTATCAATGAGGAGGAAACGCCTGACATTATCATCTGCCTTGACGAGGTAAGCACCACGAGTGCCTACCAGGCGGTGGTCGATTATAACAAGGTAGGTGTGGTTAATATCATGGGCTGTTATACTTCCGATACAATTTTAAACGCAATCGACAGAGAGGTAATCAATTCAACGATATCCATTGATTACAAGGAGCTTGGAGAATACTGTATCGACGCATTGCAAGAGTACAGCAATACCGGACATGTCAGTGAATATATGTCGGCAGACATTAACCTTATCACCAAAGAAAATGTTGGGGAGTATTTGAATTATGACGAAGAGACGGCAGAGTAAAGGGAATGGTATCCGGTTTTCCATACAGACAAAGCTGATTGCAGTATTTTTATTTACCTCCTGCATTTTATTAGTCGTGAATATGATTATGAACCAGAATATGAATAAAATGATTTCAGAGATTGATAAGGTTTATATCAGCAATGTTAACTTAAATGAACTTCAGTCTATTTTGAAGCAGGTTCAGGAATCGATGGAGGAGTATTTAAACACGAAGACCTCCGATGCGATGGAAGCTTATTATAGGAACGAAGATAAGTATTTGAAGCTGATGAATGGGCTGAATTCCGATATCGTAAATGATGATAGTAAAATAATTGAGAAAAACATAAAAAATATGTCTCTCAGCTATCTTGAGATAACGGACAAGACCATTGAGTATAAGCGCGGCAGGAATGTTGAAAAATACAGAGTAAGCTACGATGAGGCAGCAGAGATGTATCAGTACATCAACGCCTATATTTACAGCCTAAATAACGAACAGTTTAAGGAAAATACAGGAAATTACCAGTTGCTTTTGTCCTCCTTAAAATATTCAGAGGTTTTGAGCATGGGAATTTTAATTGTAATTGCAATAGCCAATATTATCCTGATTATTCTTTTTACGAGGGAGATGATTAATCCGATTGTCAAGCTTTCGGAGGCGGCAAATCTCGTGGCAAAGGGGCATTTTGATATTCCGGTTGTGGAGGTTGAATCAAGAGATGAGATAGAGGTTGTAACAAAGGCGTTTAACCAAATGGTATTAAGCATTCAAAATTATATTGAGCAGATTAAGAAAAGCATGGAGCTGGAAATTTCCATGAAGGAAAAAGAGCTGATGATGGAGAATCATTTAAAGGATGCAAGGCTTCGTTATCTTCAGGCACAGATTAATCCTCATTTTTTGTTTAATACGCTGAATGCGGGGGCACAGCTTGCTATGATGGAAGGGGCGGATAAAACCTACCGCTATATTCAGAATATGGCAGATTTTTTCCGATACAACGTAAAAAATAACAAGGAATCCGTTACCCTCAGAGAAGAAATTGATCTGGTGGACAGCTATATTTATATTTTGAATGTGCGCTTTTCCGGTGAGATTAAGTTTGTGAAGAATATTGATGAACGATACTTAAATGTAAGGCTGCCGAGCATGCTGCTGCAGCCGATTGTGGAAAATAGTATTCAGTATGGAATCAGAGATATCGACTGGGAGGGCGTGATTGAACTTCTTGTGTTTCGGGAAGAGGATCATGTCTGCATCAGCGTGAGAGATAACGGCATCGGCATGAGTCAGGAGCTGATTGAAAAAGTGATGAGCAGTAAGCTGAAGGAAAAGGATATTTCAGAGGATTCAAACGGCGTGGGACTTGACAATGTAATAAACAGACTCAGACTGTTTTACTCAAAGCAGGATGTAATGGAAATTACAAGTGTTGGAGAAAATATGGGAACCGAGGTTGCGATTTATATTCCGATAACGGAGGGGGAAAAATAGATGTACAAGATTATGCTGGCGGATGATGAAGGAATTGTGATTGATGCATTAAAATTTATCATTGAGAAAAATTTTGAAGATGAATGTGTTGTAGAATACGCAAAAACAGGAAGAAATGTCATCGAATTATCAGAAACGTTCTCGCCCGATATCGCCTTTATGGACATTCAGATGCCGGGGATTAACGGGATTGAGGCGATGAAGGAAATCAGGAAGCACAATTCATCGGTTATTTTCATTGTCGTGAGTGCCTATGACAAGTTTGATTATGCGAAAGAAGCAATTAATCTCGGTGTTATGGAATATATTAATAAGCCGATTTTACATGATAAAATTGTAGAAATTCTAAGACGGGCAATGGGAATTATTGATCAGGAAAGAAAAAAGAGAAGAAATGACCTGATGATAAGAGAAAAACTGGAAAATGTAGTCCCTGTTATTGAGAGTGGCTTGATTTATTCTATTTTATTTCAGGAGCATTTTGAGGAAGATGTTGAGAATTATAAACAATTGCTTGGCATCAATGTGGATTACGGTTACATGCTTTCGCTTGTGTGTGGAGAAAATCAGGAAAACAATCATATGACAAATGCGGTGGGTAGCGGTATTCGAATTCAATCCAATTATCGGGATATCCGTGACAGCATCAAGGATTATTTTCCGGGCATCATCGGTCCTGTCATGGCAAATAAGATTGCTGTTTTGATACCGTATGATGAGAAGCTCATGGACTATGATGCCAGAATTGAATTGATTGAGAAGGCAAGACAGCTTGCGAGAAAGCTAAAAAGCCGAATGGATTTACAGTTTCGGATTGGAATTGGCTCCGTCAAAAATATAAATCAAGCAGTGGAATCCTACAACGAGGCTCTTACGGCGCTGCTACATGCGAGAGGAAGTGTGGCGCATGTGGAGGATTTGCCGTTGGGCTGTGATTATGAGGAAGATTATCCAATTGAGCTTGAGAAAAAACTTTTTGATGCCGTGGGACGCGGCGATGTGGCGGAGGGCAATGAGATTGCTAAGAAGTTTTTTGACTGGATGCAGGAAAAACACGGAGAATATAGGGATGATATTAAGCTCAAAGCCTTAGAATTTGTGCTATGGTCGGAGCACATTGCCTATGAGAGCGGCGGTATGGTTTATAAATTCCGATCAAGGTCAGAATATCTGGAAGTTTTAAATCAAATGCAAGGAAACGATGAAATAAGACGCTGGTTTTTGGAAAAAACATGGGAGGCTTGCCAGAATGTAAAAGGGAAGAAGCAGGAAACCTCAAGCACCATCATTGACAAGGCGAAGGAATATATTGAGAAGCAGTATCATAAGGATATTTCGTTGGACGAGGTGTCCAAGGAGGTTGACATAAGTCCCTATTATTTCAGCAAGCTTTTTAAGGAGGAGACAGGAGAAAATTTTGTTAAGTATGTGACAAATATAAGGATGAATAAGGCGAAGGAACTTCTGAATAATACGGATATGAGTATGAAGGAAATCGGACTTCGCATCGGTTATGCAGACCCGAATTATTTCAGCAGAATATTTAAGAAAAACATTGGAGTGACACCGACAGAATACAAGGAGGGAAGGGGGTAGGAGTATGAAAAGGACAGTGATGTCCATCGTTGTTTTGTGTGTGGTCGCCATGCTGGCAGGGTGCCAGAAGGAGACGGGTGCGCAGAGCAGCAATGCAAAGGATGACAAGATAGAAATTGGAATGTGCTTTGATTCTTTCGTGATAGAGCGTTGGGAAAGAGACAGGGACGTGTTTGTGACAACGGCAAAGGAGCTGGGTGCTGAAGTAAACGTACAGAATGCAAACGGGAATTTAGAGACCCAGGTTTCGCAAATACAATACTTTATTGATAAGCAGGTAGATGTGATTGTTATCGTGGCAATTGATTCGGGGGAAATTACGGATGTTGTGCGTGAGGCAAAAAAAGCAGGGATTAAGGTGCTCGCCTACGACAGACTGATATCGGAGGCAGATGTTGATCTGTATATATCCTTTGACAATGAGAGGGTTGGAGAGCTGATGGCAGAGGCTCTTGCGGGGTCAATGGATAAGGATAAGCCACTGCTTATGATGTGTGGTCCTACGACGGACACAAATGTGGCATTTGTTGAAGAAGGTTTTCAAAAGGTGATGAAGCAAAACGGCATAGAGGTGGCAGATGTCATGAATGCAGAGGGCTGGAAGCCGGAGCTTGTCTATTCCTATTTAAGCAGTAACTATCAGGTGGCAAGCACGATAGGGGGAATTATGTGCGGAAACGATAGTCTTGCAGGTCAGGCGGTGCGTTATCTCTCGGAGCGGCGCCTCGCAGGAACGATACCGGTGGTTGGGCAAGATGCCGATTTAGATGCGTGCCAAAGAATTGTTGAGGGAGTTCAGCTTATGACGGTGTATAAGCCTGTGGAAAAGCTTGCAAAGGCGGCGGCAGAATATGCGGTAATGCTCGCGAAATCGGAGGAGATTGGAACTACTGATACGATCAGTGACAACAAATATGAAGTGCCGTACATAAAGCTTGAGCCGATTGCGGTGACAGCAGAAAATATGGATGAAGTCATCATTGATTCGGGCTTTCACTTAGGGGAGGACGTCTACTTAAATATTCCGGATGAGGAGAATACGGAATTAGAACAAAATTAAACAGGAAATTTTTGCAAAAGGATAGCACAAAATGAAAAAGTGCTATCCTTTTGTCCAGTTAAAAATATATAGAAGGTGGCAAGTAAGTGCTAGTATGAACATGATATAGTCTAAGTGTAGCAGATAACGTAACAACGGAGGGGTATCCGGGTTACTAAGCAACATTACTTAGGGAGGTATTTTTAGCATGAAAAAAAGATTACTCAGTGTTATTCTTGCAACAGCATTAACAGGCGTTATGCTTGCAGGTTGCGGAAGCAGCTCAACTACAGAGACGACATCCTCAACCCAAACGGAAACAACGACTCAAGACACAGCGACGGATACGAAAGACACAACTGATGCAGCAACTGATACAGCGGCAGCAGGTGGATTAGTAGGTGTAGCAATGCCAACCAAGGATTTACAGAGATGGAATCAGGATGGCGAGAACATGAAGGCACAGCTGGAAGCAGCAGGCTATGAGGTTGACCTTCAGTATGCAAGTAACGACGTGGCAACACAGGTTTCCCAGATTGAAAATATGATTTCAAACGGCTGTAAGCTGTTAGTAGTTGCATCTATTGACGGAAATTCCCTTGGAACACCGTTACAGGCTGCAAAGGACGCAAATATTCCTGTTATCGCTTATGACCGTCTGATTATGAACTCTGATGCAGTAAGCTACTATGCAACTTTTGATAACTATATGGTAGGAACAAAGCAGGGCGAATACATTGTGGATGCTCTTGATCTTGACAATGCAGCAGGTCCGTTCAATATGGAAATCTTTACAGGTGACCCAGGAGATAACAATGCAAACTACTTCTATGGCGGAGCTATGGATGTATTAAATCCTTATATCGAAGCAGGTAAATTAGTTGTTAAATCCGGCTCCAAGGATTTTGCTGATGTTGCAACAGCAAACTGGTCAACTGAGACAGCACAGTCAAGAATGGAAGCAATTCTTTCTTCTTACTATGCAGACGGAACCAAATTAGACGTAGTACTTTGCTCCAATGACTCAACTGCTCTTGGTGTAGAAAATGCACTCGATGCAAACTACACAGGTGAATGGCCTGTTATTACCGGTCAGGATTGCGATATGGCAAACGTAAAGAATATGATTGCTGGAAAACAGTCTATGTCAATCTTCAAAGATACTCGTGATTTAGCTACACAGGTTGTTAAGATGGTAGATGCAGTCATGACAGGAAGTACAGCACCGGTTAATGATACAGAGTCTTATGACAACGGCACAGGAATTATCCCAAGCTACCTTTGCGAGCCAGTATTTGCAGATAAAGACAATTATAAAGAATTATTAATTGACTCCGGTTACTATACAGAAGCAGACTTACAGTAGGACGGAATATTTATGGGCTGCTATGACATAGCAGCCCATTTAAGAAGTATTGGAGGGACGCTGGATTGGCTAAAATAATATTAGAAATGAAAAATATAATCAAGACTTTTCCGGGTGTAAAAGCTCTTGATAATGTGAATTTAAAAGTAGAAGAAGGCGAAATTCATGCGTTGGTTGGCGAAAACGGAGCCGGAAAATCTACATTGATGAATGTATTAAGCGGTATTTATCCCTATGGTTCTTACGAGGGAGACATCATCTATAATGGTGAAACATGTAAGTTTACAAAAATAAAGGATAGTGAAGAACAAGGAATCATCATTATACATCAGGAGTTGGCACTGATTCCTCATATGACAATTGGAGAAAATATATTTTTAGGAAATGAGCGTGGCAAAAAGTCGGCGATTGATTGGAATGAAACATACGGAAAGGCGGATGAGCTTTTAAGGCAGGTCGGACTTTCAGAAACCTCAAGAACATTAATAAAAAATATCGGTGTTGGAAAGCAGCAGCTTGTTGAGATTGCAAAGGCACTTGCCAAAAACGCCAAACTATTGATTTTGGATGAACCGACAGCATCTTTAAATGAATCTGATTCAAAGGCATTGCTGGATTTATTGTTGGAATTTAAGAAAAATGGAATGACTTCCATTATTATTTCCCATAAATTAAATGAAATTTCTTATGTCGCAGATAAAATTACGATTATAAGAGATGGATCTACGATTGAAACCCTGGATAAACAAAAGGATGACATATCGGAGGACCGCATTATAAAGGGCATGGTTGGAAGAGATTTGACTGACCGTTTCCCGAAACGGACTGCGCAAAAAATAGGCGAGGTCAATATGGAGGTAAAGGATTGGACAGTGTATCACCCGCTTTATACGGAGAAAAAGGTAGTAGATAATGTTTCCTTCCATGTGAAAAAGGGTGAGGTAGTAGGAATTTCCGGACTGATGGGTGCGGGAAGAACTGAGCTTGGCATGAGTGTATTCGGAAAAAGCTATGGCACAAATATATCGGGAAGCCTTACAATCAACGGAGAAGAAGTAGTATTACATAACGTGAAGGAAGCAATTGATAAAAAGCTTGCCTATGTGACGGAGGACAGAAAAGGAAACGGACTTATCCTCTCTAATCCAATCCGAATCAATACGACACTTGCAAATCTAAAAGAGGTAAGCAGTCATCAAATCATCGATATCGACAAGGAATATAACGTGGCGGTGGAATACAAGGAAAAGTTAAATACAAAATGCCCTACCGTGGAGCAGAATGTAGGAAACCTAAGCGGTGGAAACCAGCAGAAGGTTCTGCTTGCAAAATGGATGTTTGCCGATCCGGATATATTGATTTTGGATGAGCCGACACGAGGCATTGATGTCGGGGCAAAATATGAAATTTACTGTATTATCAACGACCTTGTGGCAGCCGGAAAGTCGGTTATCATGATATCCTCGGAGCTTCCGGAAGTACTTGGAATGTGTGATAGGATATATGTTATGAACGAAGGCAGAATCGTGGGCGAACTGGAAGCCGAGGAGGCAAGTCAGGAACGGATTATGTCACATATTTTGAAATCAAGTAAGGGAGAGTAAGACTATGGATAAAGTTGTAGGAATATTAAAAAAATATACCATGATATTGATACTAATATTGGTATTTGTCTTATTTACAGTGGGAACGGGCGGAAAAATGCTGCTTCCTGCCAATGTGAATAACCTGATTGCGCAAAATGCTTATGTGTTTGTCTTGGCGACAGGCATGTTGTTATGTATTTTGACCGGAGGTAACATTGATCTTTCCATAGGTTCGGTTGTGTGCTTTGTCGGCGCAATCGGAGGAACCTTGATGGTAAATAAGCATGTACCGGTGCCGGTTGCGATTATCGTTATGCTTTTGGTGGGGCTTGCAATCGGAGCTTGGCAAGGCTTTTGGATAGCCTTTAAACGAATACCGCCGTTTATTGTAACGCTTGCCGGAATGTTTGTGTTTAGGGGACTTTCCAACGTTATATTAAACGGACTTACGGTAGCGCCTATGCCGGATAATTATTTGAAATTGTTCAACACTTATGTGCCGGATATCTTCGGTGGAAACGGCTTTAATATTACCTGTATGCTGGCCGGTATTATCGCTTGTGTCATCTATGTTGTGCTGCAAATCAAAAACAGAAACAACAGAGCAAAAAAGGGATACCAGATGGAGAGCTTTGCAAATATGGTAGGAAAGGCAGTTGTTATCTGTGCCGCAATTCTTGCTTTTACCTTCAAGCTTTCACAGCATAAGGGAATTCCGACCGTGCTCATCTGGGTAATCGTAATTATTTTGATTTACTCTTATATCACATCCAAGACTACAACGGGAAGATATTTCTACGCGGTAGGAGGAAATGAAAAAGCAACGAGACTGTCCGGTATCAATACGGATATGGTATATTTTAAAGCATATTTAAACATGGCATTCCTGGCATCTGTTGCCGGAATGATTACGATAGCAAGACTTAACTCCGCAAACCCGACAGCCGGAACCAACTATGAGATGGATGCAATCGGCTCCTGCTTTATCGGTGGTGCCTCTGCATATGGCGGTATCGGAACTGTTCCGGGCGTTATTATCGGTGCAACCCTGATGGGTGTTATCAACCTTGGAATGAATATCATGGGTGTGGATGCCAACTATCAGAAGGTAGTAAAGGGACTTGTATTGCTTGCGGCAGTTATCTTTGATGTTACGACAAAAAAGAAAGAAGCATAAGATACTAGATTTTTTAATTAGAATTCTTTTTAATAGCAAAAAAATCCAGTTAGAATGGTAAACATTCTGACTGGATTTTTTCTATGATATAAAAAATATTATGTGCACCTCCCATTGTTTTCAGATAAGGTTGACTTTCTATATACCGATTGGTACAATAAAAATATAAGACAAAAGGGGTGGTGAATGGTTGGATACGAGAGAGACGATATTAGAGGAAGCACTGGATTTGTTTTACACAAAAGGTTATGACAGCGTGGGCGTACAAGAGATTGCAGAAAATGCAGGAATTACGAAGCCTACGCTTTATTATTATTTTGGGAGCAAAACAGGGCTTTTGAAGGAGATACTGGAGAGCTACGGAGGCGAGTTCATTCGAGAGATGAAGGCGCAGAGTCGCTATGAAGGCGATTTGCCCGGCACACTGTATAGGACGGCGGCAGCGTATGTAGAATTGGCAAAAAAGCATAGAAAATTTTATTTTTTTATGCTGGCACTGACCTACTATGCGAAGGAAAATGAAGCACATAAAGCGGTAAAGCCTTTTATCGCACAGCTAAACCGAATTGTTCTGGAGATTTTTGAGAATGCTGCGCCGCTGCTTGGAAATATGAATGGCAGGCAGCAGAAGTTTGCAATGGGGTTTGTCGGAACGATTAATGGGTATATTTTATATGTGTCGGAAACGAGTGAGGACGGTGAGCTGAATATCACAAATGAGCAGGTTTTCACGCTGGTTCATCAATTTATGCATGGAATTTATTCTTGAGGATTAGGTGCGCAAAAAATAAGGTGTAATTCCATTCTGATTTTCTTAAAAAGTATTTGCAATATACCGAATGGTATATAGACAGGAGGCAGCATGAGCAAATGGTACAACGAGGCAGTTTTTTATCATATATATCCCTTGGGAGCATTAGGGGCGGAGAAGGAGAATAACATTCAGGAGGCTTTACACAGGCTCTTGGAGTTGGAAGGATGGGTTTCTCATCTGACAGAGCTTGGTGTGGATGCGGTCTATATCGGACCTCTTTTCGAAGCGGAGACACACGGATATGACACAAGAGATTATCGCTTAGTGGATAGAAGACTTGGGGATAACAATGATTTTAAGAGACTTGTGAAGGTGTTTCATGAGGCGGGAATCAAGGTTGTTGTGGATGGTGTTTTTAATCACACAGGGCGGAATTTTTTTGCTTTTCGCGATTTAAAGGAAAAAGGGGAGGCTTCCCCTTATAAGGATTGGTATAGGGATATAAATTTCGGCGGTTCTTCCCCTTATGGAGATTCTTTTTCTTACTCGGCATGGAGAGGACACTATGAGCTTGCCAACTTAAATTTGTATAATCCTTCGGTTGTTCAGTATTTGCTGGATGTTATCGGGTTTTGGATAGAGGAGTTTGACATTGACGGTATCAGGCTGGACTGCGCAGATTGCCTGACCTTTGAGTTCATGAAGGAGATGAGGCGGTTTACGGAGGAGAAAAAAGAGGATTTCTGGCTGATGGGCGAGGTGATTCACGGAGACTATGGAAAATGGGCAAATGATGAAACGCTTCACTCGGTGACAGACTATGAGCTGCACAAGGGCCTATATTCCGGACATAATGACCATAATTATTTTGAAATTGCCCATACGATAAAACGGTTGTTTGATGAAAATGGCGGACTTTGCAAAGATGCTGTCCTTTACTCCTTTGTGGACAATCATGATGTTGACCGTCTGGCAAGCAAACTGAATAATCAGGCGCATCTGTTTCCGGTTTATGCACTGCTTTACACACTGCCGGGAATCCCATCCATTTATTATGGCTCGGAATGGGGAATTGAGGGCAAGAAAGAAAATAACAGTGATGACCCGCTAAGACCGCGAATTGACATAAACGACCGCAATTTTACCGGACATAACAGGGAACTTACGGAATTTATCAAGAGCCTTGGCAGAGTAAAGAAGGAAAATGCGGATGTGCTGACGGGCAGATACAGAGAACTTATGTTAACCAACAGACAGTATGCTTTTGCGAGATACACAGAAAAGGCTGCTCTTATTACACTTGTAAACAATGATGAGAATGCGGCAGATGTCTATATTCCGCTTACCTTTCTATCAGAGGTAAGGACAGCTAAAAATGCACAAACCGGTGAAACAATCGAAATACAAGGAAATGGAATACAAGTAAGCGTAAAAGCTAATTCAGCGGTATTTATCAGAATAGAGTAGCCAAAGGGGGACTTAACATGAGTGAGGCGAGAAAAAACACAGAAATTTGTCTGGGAGAATTGGATCAATACTATTTTGGTGAGGGAACTCACTATGAGATTTATAAAAAACTTGGAGCACATCCAATTGAGCTGGATGGAAAAAAGGGTGTATATTTTGCGGTATGGGCACCACATGCAAAAGAGGTAAGCGTCGTGGGAGACTTTAACGGCTGGGACAAACAGGCAAATTCCATGAGACGGTTGGAGCCGATCGGATTTTATGAAGCCTTTGTGGAGGGAGCCTTAGAGGGCCAGATGTATAAGTTTCTCATCACGACAAAGGAAGGAAAGCAGATATACAAGGCGGACCCCTTTGCCAACTACGCGCAGCTTCGTCCGGAAAATGCTTCCGTTGTGACGAATATCAATAATTTTAGCTGGGGCGACAAGGTCTGGATGAAAAAACGAGAGCAGAAGGATATGAAAAAAGAGCCGGTCTCCATCTACGAGGTGCATCCGGGTTCATGGCGCAAGCATGCCGAGGCGGAGGACGAGGACGGTTTTTATAACTATAAGGAGCTGGCGCATGAGCTTACAGACTATATAAAGGAGATGGGTTACACCCATGTCGAGCTGATGGGAATTGCAGAGTACCCGTATGACGGCTCATGGGGATATCAGGTGACGGGCTATTATGCGCCGACATCGCGCTATGGGACGCCTGCAGACTTTATGTATCTGATAAATTATTTTCATAAAAATAAGATAGGTGTCATTCTGGATTGGGTTCCGGCGCATTTTCCAAGAGACGAGCACGGACTTGCAGATTTTGACGGAGAGCCGCTGTTTGAATATGCTGATTCTAGAAAGGGAGAGCATCCCGACTGGGGAACAAAGATATTTGACTATGGAAAAAACGAAGTGAGAAATTTTCTCATTGCAAACGCCTTGTTTTGGATTGAGCACTATCATATTGACGGATTGCGCGTGGACGCTGTGGCTTCCATGCTCTACTTAGATTACGGAAAAAATGCGGGTGAATGGATTCCGAACAAGTTTGGCGGGAATAAAAATTTAGAGGCGATGGAGTTTTTCAAGCATTTGAATTCTGTCGTGCTCGGAAGAAATCACGGAACAATGATGATTGCAGAGGAATCGACCGCATGGCCGAAGGTGACAGGAAAGACGGAGGAAGACGGACTCGGCTTTACGTTTAAGTGGAATATGGGGTGGATGAACGACTTTTTAGAATATATTAAGCTTGATCCGCTCTTTAAAAAAGGCGCACACAATTTGATGACCTTTGCCATGACCTATGCCTACAGTGAGAATTATATCCTTGTTTTATCGCATGATGAGGTTGTGCACTTAAAACGCTCTGTTTTGAGCAAAATGCCGGGTGATTACGAGGAAAAAATTGCAAATGCAAAGACGGCTTACACTTATATGATGGGGCATCCGGGAAAGAAACTTTTATTTATGGGCCAGGAATTTGGTCAGATTCAGGAGTGGAGCGAGAAGAGAGCGCTTGACTGGCACTTACTCAAGGAAGAACCTCATAAACAGCTTTGGAACTACCAGAAGGAGTTGCAAAAGCTGTACACCAAATATCCGGCCATGTATGAACGGGATACGGAGCCGGGCGGCTTTGAGTGGATAAACGCGAATGACCGGGAGAGAAGCATTTTCAGCTTTGTGCGCTGGTCGGAGACAGGAAAAAATAATCTGCTCTTTATCTGCAATTTTACACCTGTAGAGTGGAAGGATTACCGGGTCGGAATACCCTACAAGAAGAATGTGAAGCTTTTGTTAGACAGCAATGAGAAGCAGTTTGGCGGGACGGCTGAGTGGACGACAAGGACCTTTAAGGCGGAGAAGAAGGAATGTGACGGCAGAGAATACTCGGTGGCGTTTCCGATGGGACCGTTTAGCGCGGCGGTGTTTTTGTTTTAGGATCCAGAAAAATTAATTTGCATAAACAAAAGTGTTTTTATCTGTGATATAATAAAATATTACAACTAATATTAGGAGACAAATATGCAGAAAGAATCAATCACTCAACTGAAAGCCCTCATAGACCCTGAACTACCCTTAGTATCAAACCTAAGCAATACCGCTGCATTTCTATGGGAAGCGCTCGATGAAATCAATTGGGCAGGATTTTATCTTTTGAAGGAAGAAACTCTCTATCTTGGACCGTTTCAGGGCAAGGTGGCATGTACGAGAATCCAGATTGGAAAAGGTGTGTGCGGAACAGCGGCACAGGAGGCAAAAACTCAGCTTGTGGAGGATGTACATCAATTTCCGGGGCATATTGCCTGTGACAGCGCTTCCAATTCTGAAATTGTAGTGCCGATTATAATAGACAAAAAGGTTGTGGGTGTACTCGATATCGACAGCCCTAAATTTGCGAGATTTAAGGAAGAGGACAGATTAATTCTCGAGGAGCTGGTTCATATTTTGGAACAGGGCTGTAACTGGAAGTCAGAAATCATATAGTTTATCAGAAAGGGTGTTTCCATGTTAATCACAAGGGAAGCAATCAGACAATACTGCCAGAGTAATGTGAGCTTTCAGCATGCAAATGAGCTTCAAATGAGGGGATGTGTGAGAAACCTGCATGTGAAGGATGTTTGCGGCGAGGAAGTTACAATTGGGGCAGATGTAATTGAGAACAGAAAAAATTACAGAGTGCAGGCTACCCTGAATAAGGAACAGCAAATCAATCAAAGCTCATGCAGTTGCGGCATGGGATACTGGGGAATTTGCGCCCATCGCGGTGCTTTTCTTTTAGAATATGAAAAACAGTCGAGGCAGGGCGAGATAAAAAGAGTGACCTCCAAAGCCATTCAGGATTTAATCTATGAACTTTCATACCGGAATAAAAGGGAGGCATATAAGGAAAAGCTCGCAGGTGATATTGAGCTTATTCCTTCGCTTAAAATACAAGATGGTGTGCAGGTAAGCTTCAAAATCGGCAGCCAGAAAAAATATGTAATACGAAGCCTCACCGAATTTGTAGACAACGTGGAGAACGGAAATTATTTTGAATACGGGCAAAAATTAAAATTTGCACATGACAGGGCTGCTTTTACGGAAGAAGCCCTTAAAATGCTAGATTTTATTATAGAAAATATTGAAAATTATCATCATATCAGTGAAGTGTTCGACTATGAATACTATGAAAGAGCGTTGCGATATCTTCCGCTTTCGGAGTCTGAACTGGATAAGTTTATGGAACTGTGTGAGGACAGGGAAATATTGATTACGGCAGCCAGGCAAGAAAAAGGCTTGAGACTGATTAGAAAAAATCCTGATATTAAGGTTTATATTGAGAAGGAAAATAAAGGAGCAAGCATTTATTTTGAAGATACAAACCATGTTCTGATGGGAACGAAGCGAATTTATGCGGTGCAAAGCGATGGTATTTACATGAGCAGTGAAGAATACAAGGAAGAAATGAAACCTGTTTTTCATATGCTTACGATGAATGGGGAACAGAGGGTATTCCTAAGTGAGGATGACTATAATACTTTTTGTGCATCCATTCTTCCGGTTTTGTCGGAGCACTGCGAGATAGAGTACCGTGAAATGGATTTTCAGGCATATATGCCGCCTGCTACGGAAATAGAAATCTATCTGGATTCGCCGGAAAAGAATTATGTCACCTGTACAATCTACGCAAAGTACGGGGGAAAAAAATATAATATTTTTGAAAAATTCAATCCAATTGAAGTGTATCGGGATGTAAAGACAGAGTGCAATGCTTATCTTTTGGGGAAGAAATATTTTGCGGGATCGACAAAGGAGGAAGAGCAGGCGTTCTTCATTAAAAATGATGATGAGCTTCTCTTTCACTTCTTGGAAAGCGGGATAAGCGATTTTCAGGAAATCGGAACAGTATTTATTTCCGATAATTTTAAGGGAATGAAGGTCATATCTTCCCCGAAGGTGTCCATCGGTGTGTCCTTGGAGAGCGGGCTGCTGGAGCTTACACTGGATGCCGGAGAAATGCCGCTTAACCAACTGGCAGGGCTTTTAGACAGCTATAAGAGACGAAAGAAATTTTACCGGCTAAAAAGCGGTGAGTTTATCAATTTAGAGGACAGCTCATATTCCACGATTACAGAGCTGGCGGACGGGCTTTCCCTGACCGCTAGGGAATTAAAGGAAAATAAGATTATCTTGCCGCAAAACAGGGCGTTGTATTTGGACAAGATATTGCGGGAAAGCAATGAGGCAGTGGAATATCACAGGGATATTTATTTTAAGAACCTGATTAAAAATATCAAGGCAGTAGAGGATGCGGAATTTGAAATTCCATACACCTTGAAATCTACCCTGCGCGAATATCAAAAGAATGGTTATCGCTGGCTGAAAACTTTGTCAGCCTACGGCTTTGGAGGAATACTTGCCGATGATATGGGGCTTGGAAAAACGCTTCAAATCATTGCTCTGCTTCTTTCACAGAAGGAGGAGGAGAAAGGCACCAGCTTAATTGTGTGCCCTGCATCCCTTATTTACAATTGGGAATCAGAGCTTGAGAAATTTGCGCCTGAGCTTAAAACATGCATTGTGGCAGGCATGGCGCAGGAGAGAAAAACGCTGATTGAAAGTTTCGAAGAATATGATGTTCTTGTGACTTCATATGATTTATTAAAGCGAGACGCAGCACATTATAATAATATTTTATTTGAGACGGAAATCATTGATGAGGCGCAGTATATCAAAAATCAGGCGACACAGGCGTCTAAAGCGGTGAAGGCGGTTCAGGCAAAGGTAAAATTTGCCTTGACAGGAACTCCGATTGAAAATCGTTTAAGTGAGCTGTGGAGCATTTTTGACTATCTGATGCCGGGTTTACTGTACAGCTATCGTCATTTCAGAAATGAAATCGAGGCACCTATCGTACAGACAAACGATGAGGTATCGCTAAAACGTCTGCAAAGGCTGATTAGTCCGTTTGTTTTGAGACGATTGAAGCCAGATGTTTTGAAGGATTTGCCGGACAAGCTGGAAAATACCATCTATTCCAAAATGGAAGGAGAGCAGCTAGAGCTTTATCAGGCAAATGTGCAGCTGCTTCGAAACAGCATTGACAGCAAGTCAGACGAGGAATTTAAGAAAAACAAACTTCAGATATTGGCGGAGCTCACCAAGCTTCGTCAGCTTTGCTGCGATCCTGCGCTTTATTATGACGCATATAAAGGCAGCTCAGCAAAGCTGGAGGCGTGTATGGATTTGATTGAGAATGGTGTTGAGGGCGGACATAAGATATTATTGTTTTCCCAGTTTACAACGATGTTTGACATTCTCATAAAAAAGCTGGATGAGCTGCATATCCCTTATTTTGTTCTTACAGGGAAGACGCCGAAAGCAAGGCGCTATCAGATGGTGGAGGAGTTCAACCGGGATAACACGAAGGTATTTCTCATATCTTTAAAAGCAGGCGGAACCGGATTAAATCTGACGGGAGCGGATATCGTTATCCACTATGACCCGTGGTGGAATGTATCGGCACAAAATCAGGCGACGGACCGCGCACACCGAATTGGGCAGAAAAATGTGGTGTCCGTATTTAAGCTGATTACCAAAAATTCAATCGAGGAAAAAATATTGAACTTGCAGGAGATGAAGAAGGACTTGGCAGATAAGGTGATATCGGAGGACGAAATTTCTAATATCACGTTTGATAAAAATGATTTGTTAGAGCTGTTGAGCTAGAAAAGGGGGAATTGCTGTGTGGAAGAAGAGCTTTTTTTTGCTGACCTTTGTTTTGGTTTTGGCAGGCTGTGGGAGAACCGAGCAGGTGATTGAGACAAAATCAGAGGAAAGCAGTAAAGAGGAAGAAATAACGGCAGGAACGGAGAGTGCCGAAGAGACCAAAAACGCTGAGGTTGAGGAAAACGCAGAAGAAACAGGAATGACAGGTGAAGCGGGAAATTCATCAACGGCTTTGCAGGAGGAGACGACAGCAGAAGGAGAGACAGAAAAAGAGGCGGAAATCGCGAAGAAATACAACCTGCCGGAGGGTTTTGTCTATGTGGATGACGTGATACCGACAGCGGAGCTTGAGATCCGCTATTACACGGATTACAATTTTGTCGGAGAAAAAATTGACGGTTATGCGGCACCTCTTGCTATTTTGACAACGCAGGCGGCAGATGCATTGAAACAGGCATCGGACAGACTTTTAGAGGATGGTTATCACCTTAAAATATATGACGGCTACCGCCCTCAAAAAGCGGTGGATCATTTTGTGCGCTGGTCGCAGGAAAGCAACGACAGCATGAAGGAGATTTTTTACCCTTCGCTGGAAAAAGACATACTGTTTACAAGCGGCTATATTTCCAAAAAGTCCAGACATTCCAGAGGAAGCACAGTCGACATTACAATCGTGAATGAGGAGGGCGTCGAGGTCGATATGGGCAGCTATTTTGATATGCTTGATACCATATCCAACTATGATACAGACAAGATAACCGATCAGCAGCATAAAAACAGGGAATATTTAAGAAGCATTATGGATGCGGCAGGTTTTGACTCAATCAGAACGGAATGGTGGCACTTTCAGCTAAGGGATGAGCCTTATCCAAGCACCTATTTTGACTTTGATATTGAATAGCAGATTACAATCTTGTCACGCGATGAGACTGTAACCATAGGATTTTGCCATTTTCAAAATATTCGTGATACCTCTGTTAAGAATTGCAGGTAAAGTGCCGAAATATATCGCATAGAGTTGTAAATACGGGAATTTCTGTATGGAGGGAATCATGAACGTAAATAATAACACCGAATTAAACAGTATTCAAAATAAATTGGAATTTAAAGGAACACAGAAGTCAATTGATAATGCAACGCAGAAAATATTTGGACAGGATATTTTTCGAAGGGATTCCTCTGACAGTAAAAATCAGATTTTTAAGCTGGGAGAAACCAGTCAAGAAGATATTATGGATGCGGTGTCAAACAACCCGTCTGAATTTGTAAGGGGCGCCTTGGTTGCACTTGGAAACACAGCTACCGGCACAGACTTATCAGAGCTTAACGAGGAAGGCTATGACACAGAGAAGGATAAGGTGGAGACTGTCGTCACAGTGACGGATAAGATACAAATTTATCTGGCAACGCACTGTGAGGATTTTGAGGCAACCGCTGATATCAGCAAGGAGGAGCTTGAGGCAGTTTCGGGAAGCTCCCAGACTGCGGCGGCTCTGGCGAAAAAGTTTCAGGAAAACAATATTCCTCTCACGAAAGATAATATGGAAGAATCGCTGGAGGCTTTGGAGATTGCTTCCCAGTTGAAACCACTTTCTGACGGTGCATCAAAATATATCATCAACAACGGACTTGCGCCGACAATTGAAAATGTATATAAGGCAGAATACAGCGGACTTGGCATAGAGGGCGGAACCTATGGTGCCGGGTATTTCAGCGAGGGCAGCGGTTATTATGGAAAAACCTCCGATGAATTTAATTGGAACGGCTTAAATGAGCAGATGGGCAAGGTCATTGAGAGTGCAGGATTAGAGGTAAACGAAGAGACAATGTCCGATGCGAAGAAGCTGATAGAGAATCATATTCCGCTCACAAAGGATACGTTGAGCCAGTATGAGGCGCTTAAGAATTTATCTCTTCCTACTTCTGAGGAGGATACGATGGAGAGCATCGTACAGGCATTGAATGCCGGAAGAAGACCTTCACAGGCACTTCTGACAGGTGAAGGTTCCTTTGCACAGAGAGCTGAGGAGGCTTGTCAGGTTATAGAAAAGACTACGGATGAGAACTTAAAGCAAGTGGTGGACCGAAATCTGCCGCTTACAATTGCTAATTTAAAGGCAGCGCAGGAGGAGAGTACGGCAACGGGTGTGCAAGCAAACAGCCAAACCGTAAGTACACAGACAACTGCTGCGTCGGCTGCAAACACGCAGGCAAGCAATACAACTGCAGGCGTTCAGGTGACAGAAGAAAATATTGCTCTGATTACGGCGAGAAGGCAGTTGGAGGAAATTCGTCTGCAAATGACATCGGAAGCCAATTACAGATTGCTGAAACAGGGAATATCCATAGAGACGACAGATTTACAGACTTTAATTAACGAGTTGAAAAATGCGGAGGATGCTTATTACAAGCAGCTTTTGAGCCAGGGTGATGTTGAGGAAACACAGGAGAATATCAATTCCCTGAAAGAAATATCAACAAAAATTGCGGACATTAAATACGTACCGAATACCGTTATCGGCAGTGTGGTTTCTGGTGAGACACCGAATACCATCAATGGAATCCATGCAAAGGGTACGTCTTTAAAGGCAACCTATGATGCGGCAAACCAGAGTTATGAAGCGTTGATGACAAAGCCTAGAAGTGATATGGGAGACAAGATATCGAAAGCGTTCCAGAATGTAGATGATATTTTGACCGATATGGGACTGGACACGACAGAGTCAAATCAGAGAGCAGTTCGGATTTTAGGTTACAACAGTATGGAAATTACAACGGATAATATCAATGCGGTAAAAGCGGCAGATGCCGCAGTCAACGAGACAATATCGAATCTGACACCAAAGGTTGTACTAAATATGATTCGAGAAGGTATCAATCCACTGGATATGAATATTGATGAGCTGAATAATCAGATTAGTGATATGAAAAACCAGTTAGGAGAGGATAACACGCAGGAAAAGTATAGCGAATTTCTCTGGAGAATGGAACAAAATGATGAGATAACGAAACAGGAACGTGATTCCTTTATCGGAATATACCGTCTGCTTAACAATGTTGAAAAGACGGACGGAGGGGTGGTCGGAGCACTGGTAAACCAGAATGCAAGCATTACGCTGAGCAATCTTTTGACCGGAGTGAGAAGCAGCCAGAATAAAGGAATTGACGTGAAGGTAGATAATAACTTTGGCGAATTGGAATCTCTTACTTTCCAGTCAACCTCCATCAGCGACCAGATTAACACGGCATTTGGCGGAAATTCAGCGGCAGACCAGGGACAGACGAAGCAGCAGGAAGAAAGCACTACCTACCACAACAATCTTGTGGATAAGGCACTGCGGGAGATTGCACCGGATAAGCTGACGCAGGTTTTTGAAAAGGGAACGATTACCGATATGCCGCTTGAACAGTTTGTGGATAAGCTTGTCGAGGCAAGAGCGGATGGCGAGATTACAAAGCAATTTTATAAGGAGCAGCTGGCTACCATACAGAAGGCTTCACAGGTGGAAAGCAGTGTGATTGAAATGCTTTCGGATTTTAAACAGCCAGTGACAATCAGTAATATTCTGGCAGCGGAAGCGATGATGAGCAAACGAGGAAGCATGTTTAAAAACCTCTTAAATGATCAGGAGGAAAGCACCGAGCTTACGGAAGCGATGGATAAGATTGCAGACTCTTTGACTTCCAAAGAGGATATGACAGCAGCTTATGAGGAGTTTGAAAACGCTGCAATATCTGTGGTGAACGAACAGACAGAAAAAGATGGGGTTACTTCATTAGACTTAAAGGAACTAAAGCTCTTAAGAAATGAAATAAGGCTCACAACAAATCTAAGCCGCGAAGAAAAATATGAAATCCCTCTCCAGATAGGTGATGAAATAACATCTATGAATTTGACGGTTATCCGCGGAACAAAGGAAGGTCAGGTAACTGTCACGATGGAAAATGAGGCCGTGGGAAAGGCAGCAGCCCAGTTTACTCTAAAGGGAAGCAGTGTCACGGGCTACATTGCAGTGGATAATGAGGAAGGACTTGAGCTGTTAAAGCAAAATGGTGAGGAATGGCAGGCACAGCTTGCAGCCTCCGGATTGGAAGCAGACAAAATTGACTATATTACAAGCAAGAGCTTAGATATTAATAAGTGGAAAGATGGTCAGGAAAAGAGTGGGGAAGATACGGGCATAAGCACAAAGGATTTATATAGTGTGGCAAGAGCCTTTGTAGTATCCATGCAAAAGACAGCAGTCTCGTAACAGGAAAATGGAAGAAAGGCTAAAGTTTTGAGGAAAATAAACCGATAAAACTATTAGTTGAAAAAGTGAAGTACAAATAAGTACAGATGGAGGGACTATGAAGCTTACTTATAATATATCTGCAATTATTGCAAACAACCAATTAAAAAGCACGGAAAACAGACTTGCAAAGTCAACGGAAAGATTATCCTCGGGGTATAAGATTAACAGCTCGGAAGACGATCCGGCAGGACTTGCCATTGCAAAGAAGTTAAGGGCTCAGATTAAAGGACTTGAGAATGCTTCTCAAAATGCTTTGGACGGAGTTTCGGTATTACAGTCAGCTGAGGGTGCATTGGAAGAAATAAATACAATTGTACAAAGAATGCGTGAGCTTACAATACAGTCTTTGAACGGAACATATGCGGACGGTGACAGAGAGAGTATTCAGTTAGAAGTAGATTCGCTGACAGAGGAAATTGACCGTCTGGTAAGAGATACAGAATTTAACGGGCAGACCTTATTAAATGGGAATATGTCTTACCGTGGTTTTACAGATTCACCGTCTGTTACGGTGAGTTCTTATTCAAAAAATGTTGCGTCGCAAAATTATGCAATTGAAGTGCTCACAGCACCGGAAAAGGCAATTGTTCAGGGAGCAGGTTCGGTAGGTCTGTCAGACCCGGTTACTGCGGCAGAGGCAGGAACTATCACAATTAACGGTGTGGAAGTTGAGATTGAAGAAGGAGATACAGCCGACGAGGTTTATGAAAAATTACGAAACGGTGCCAAAATCGCGGATGTAAATCTTTATGCGATTGACAATACAACCGCTGCAAATACATATACAGATGCGACAAGAGATTCTGCCGGATACACAACGGTTTCTTTTGCAAACAATACAACGACGTTGTTATTTGTTTCAGAAGAATACGGTTCAGATACCCATGTGAATATAAGCTGCGAGAATGCAACCTTATTAGCGGCTTTAGGACTTGATACTTTGGCAGATGCAGACGGCAATATCAGTGAAATCGGAGTGGATGCCGAGGTTAAATTGGATATCGGTACAGGTTTTTCCACGACGGCAACCTATGCTGCTGACGGTGACGAAGTGACAATTACGGATAGAAACGGCTTTGAGATAAATCTTACGGTACAGGGCGATACACTTACCAGAATGGCTGATGACCCGACACTTAAGGCGACTGTAAATATCGAAGCGACCGGAATGGGTTCCATGATTCTTCAAATCGGAGCAAATCAGGGGCAGACCATTGATATTGTACTTCCTGATGTTTCAGTAAAAGCATTGGGACTTGACAATTTGAACATGATAGGCGAGGAAGGCTTGAATCGTTCTTTGACGGCAATTGACGATGCGCTTACCAAAATCCAGTCAGCGAGAAGTACGGTAGGTACCTACCAAAACCGCTTAGAATCTGCGGATAGCAGTATTGACGCAACATCCTTTAACTTAGAAGAGGCGTTCTCCAGAATCATGGATACGGATATGGCGGAAGAAATGACAAACTACACAAAAGAAAATGTGTTAATGCAGGCGGGAACCTCTATTCTTGCACAGGCGAATGACCAACCGCAGACAGTATTGCAGTTGTTAAGCTAAGAGGCATATTATGAAGAAAGAAAAAATATCCGATTTTTCTATGCGTATCACACAAAGTAACCGCAGCCAGCTTGTTGTTGTGATTTATGATATGACATTGGAATATATTGATGAAGCGATGGAATACTACGGGCTTGGCAAAATAGACGAGTTTGTGGAAACCACGAAAAAAGCAGGAGCATGTATTCATGAGCTGATGTCGGCATTGGATACAAAATATCCGATTGCCGTGGAATTAATGCAGCTGTATATTTATATGAATAAGCTGCTGATTCAGTCCGCAATAAAAAGAGAGCCGCAGGATTTTGATGCAATCAAGAGAATGATAGGAAAGCTTTCAGAGGCCTTTGGGGAGGTTTCAAAGGGAGATAAGTCTGCTCCTCTTATGGGAAACACCCAACAGGTTTACGCAGGACTGACCTACGGAAAAGGAACACTATCAGAGAACTATGCCAGCCCTGAGACGAACAGAGGCTTTCGCGTATAAAAAGCGGCCAAATCTCTCATTTATGAGGGATTTGGTTGCTTTTTGCCCTGAATACCTACTGTCATGTAGTGAATTTTCGTTTTGCATTCGTACCCGGCAGGTTGTAAAGTAACTACTTTTTTAAAAAGCTAGAATAGATTGAAAAGGAATTGACAAAAATATAAAAAGAGAGTATGATATGAAATATAATTTAATAAATGGACTGTAACTCTTCGGGAGGCATAACTATAAATTTGACTTTATAATTATGCGCTTTGAAGGGTTTTTTTATTTGGAAAAAGAGGTGAAGATATGCTTAGTATATTTAAAAAGAAGATAGATAAGAATTTGTATGCTCCGGTTGATGGAAAGTGTATTGATATTACTGAAGTTAAGGATAATGTGTTTGCAACGAAAACCATGGGAGATGGGGTGGCTATAGAACCATCAAATAATGTAATTTGTTCTCCCTGCAACGGCGTCATTACCATGCTGTTTCCGTCAAATCATGCATTTGGAGTAAAAATGGACGACGGAAAAGAAGTGTTGGTTCATATTGGTATAGATACGGTTAAACTAAATGGGAAAGGTTTTAAAGCTTTTAGGAAAGAAAAGGATAGGGTTAAGGCAGGAGATCCGGTTATTGAGTTAGATAAAGATTTATTGATAAGTAAGGGATATGACGTAACAACAATACTTGTGATAACGGATGCTGCTAATGATATAATTACCAAAATAAATATGAACCGAAAAGTTTTATGTAATGATAAAATTATTTGTTGTTAGTTTGAAGGGGGGATAGAATGAAATTATTAAAAAAAATAAATAATAATTTTGCTCTTGCTTTAGACAGCTATGGAGAAGAAATCATAGTTTCAGGAAAAGGTGTTGGTTTTATGAAAATGCCTTGTGAATTGGAGGACTTATCTCAAATCTCTAGAACCTTTTATGATATTAATGATAAATATATAGAACTGATTAATGAAATACCGGAAGAAGTGCTGAAAGTATCTATTGAAATAGTTGATTATGCAAAAAGAAAATTAGGAAGTAAGTTAAATCCAAATTTGATTTTTACATTAGCAGATCATTTGAATTTTGCCATCGACAGACATAAAAAGGGGATAACGTTTGACTTTCCGTTGAGTTATGATTTTAGGCTTTTTTATGAAAAAGAAATAGATGTTGGAAAATATGCACTAAAAATTATTGAAAGTAAGATGAATATTAAACTGCCCAAAGAAGAAATTACTGGAATTGCAATGAATATTGTAAATTCGGAGCTATATTTATTAAACGGTAATGCAGGGCATGATTCAGACAAACTGATGGAGGGAATTACCAAGATTGTTGAAAACTATTTTAATATAGAAATTAATAAAGAAACAGCCAGCTATTCCAGATTTGTGTCACATTTGCAGTGCTTGTTTAAAAGAATAGCGGAGAATAAATCTATTGCAAGTGAAAATAAGAAGTTGTTATTGTCAATGATAGAAGAAGTACCAGAGGCATATGAATGTGTATTACAAATAAGCAATTATTTAAATAGAAAGAAAAATTGGATATTAGATGAAGAAGAGACTTTATATCTGATGCTTCATGTAAATCGTGTATGTTCACGTGAGGACTGTTACCGGCAGGGCATAACCTCAGAAACATAAAAGGAGTTTCCTTGTTGTGTTTCTGAGGCTTTTTTTAGGCAAAAGCGATTCATAAGCGCGCGTGTATCGTTTGCATATAAAACTATGTTTATGTAAAGGAGAAGAATTATGGCAAAAAAATATGAAGAACTTAGTGAAATAGTTCTTAAGGCTATTGGAGGTAAAGAAAATATTACATATTTTCAACATTGCACGACCAGACTACGTTTTAATTTAAAAGACAGGGCATTGGTTGATTTGAAAGCGATCGAAAATGCCGACAAAGTGTTGGGAACCCAGTGGTCAAACGATGAATTACAAATTGTTATTGGACCGGCAGTTGCAGAAGCATATGCTACAATTTGCGAATTTGCCGGAATAACAAAAGAAAAAGTGGTTGAAGAGAATTTAGATACAAATTTAACAAAAAAAAAAGTTACAGTCAAATCTATTTTAATGGGTATGATGGATGCAGTATCAGGTAGTATTACTCCTCTAATTCCAATGATGATTGGCGGAGGTATGATAAAGGTTATCTATATGATAGCCAATATGGCAGGTATTTTGCCGGAAACAAGTACGACTTATCAGTTTTTATATTGGCTGGGTGACTCGTTTATCTACTTTTTCCCTGTATTCTTAGGTGCAACAAGTGCCAAAAAATTTGGCACCAATATGGGAATAGGTATGTTATTGGGCGCATTTTTAATTTATCCGAGTTTTATTGCCGCTGCAACTGATGGAACAGTAATGACAATTTTTGGATTGCCTGCATATATAACGAATTATTCTTCTACTGTAATTCCTATCATCATTACAGTTTATGTGTTAAGTAAAGTAGAAAGATTAATAAATAAAATTTGTCCTGATATGTTAAAGTCATTTTTGGTTCCAACGGCATCTTTACTGATTATGTTGCCGATTACGTTAGTTATTACAGCGCCAATAGGCTATTATGTCGGAACATATGTTGCGGCAGCAGTAATATGGGTATATGAAACGGTTGGTTTCCTTGGAGTAGCTATATTGTGTGCCTTGCTGCCATTGATGGTAATGACAGGAATGCATACTATGATGACCCCATATTGGACGCAGGCTTTTGCTTCATTAGGATTAGATCCATTTTTCCTTCCGGCTATGATTCTATCTAATTTCAATCAGTTTGCTGCAAGTTTAGCGGTTGGCTTTAAGGCTAAATCTCCAAAGATTAAGTCTACAGCGTTTTCTTGTGCGACAACAGCAATTATTGGAGGTGTTACAGAGCCTGCAATGTTTGGTATTACTTTTAAATACAAAAAACCATTATACGCGGCAATGATTGGTAATGGGGTGGCAGGTTTGATTGCGGGAATAAAAGGAGTGGCATGCTATGCATTCCCTGGCTCTGGCGGAATTTTTGCAACGGTTACTTTTACAGGTCCTGGTAATAATATAATCTGGTTTCTTATAGCCGCAGTTGCAGGAATGGGAGTGACGTTTGTTTTGACATTTATTTTTGGAATTAATGAAGAGGAGCAGCGGGCATAATAAAAAAAGTGCAAAATTGAAACGGTATTATAAAAGTTTTTGTTACTACAATCATAAATTGAAAGAAAGGAAATGTGTGATACTTAGTTTTTACAAATATCATACAAGGTGAGTAAATGAGTTTTTCAAAGGATTTTTTTTGGGGTGGAGCAACGTGTGCAAATCAATCTGAAGGTGCGTTTATGGAGGATGGAAAGCTAGACTCAACAATAGATCATCTTACTCTTGGTTCAAGAACTGAACCGAGACTTTTCACCGAGACTATTGAAAAAGACATTATCTATCCATCTCATACTGCAATTGACTTTTATCATCATTATAAAGAAGATATAAAGTTATTTGCTGAAATGGGCTTCAAAATATTTAGAATGTCAATCAATTGGACAAGAATATATCCACATGGTGATGAGTTAAAACCGAATCAGAAGGGGTTAGATTTTTATAGAAGTGTTTTTGAAGAATTAAAAAAGTACGGAATTGAACCCTTGGTTACTATTTCACATTATGAATTACCTTTTCATTTGTCTAAAGAGTATGATGGTTGGTATAACCGCAAGTGCGTTGATTTCTATTTAAAATATTGTGAAACGTTATTTAGTGAATATAAAGGACTCGTAAAGTATTGGCTTACCTTTAATGAAATTAACAGTGCTGCTATTGACGGTAATGCATATTTTTCCGCCGGAATTTATTCAGTAAGAGAAAAGGGAATGTCAGCGGGAATTATACCGGGGGAAGAGGACTTAGACCAATTAAAAAAGGAAATGCAAAGTGATAAATTAAAGCAGTATCAAGCTTTACACCATATGCTGGTAGCCAGCGCAAAAGCAATTGCTTTGGGGCGCGGTATTGATAGCAATTATCAGTTTGGATGCATGATAGCAGGTATTTGTCAATATCCACTGACCTGTGATCCGAAAGATATGCTGTTAACGCAGTCTGAGAGACAAAATGTATTTTATTTCTGTGGAGATGTTCAGGTAAGAGGCGCATATCCGGGATATGTAAAGCGTTATTTTAGAGAACATGATATTGCGATTGAACTTGATGCTGATGATGAAAAGGCATTAAAAGGAGGCTGCGTAGACTTTTTCACATTTAGCTATTACTCCACCGGCTGTGTAAGTACACATGATCAGGAAGATAAAACTGCCGGAAACTTAATTTTTGGGATTAAGAATCCATATTTAAAAACAAGCCAATGGGGATGGCAGATTGATCCGGATGGATTAAGATATTTTTTAAATGAAATTTATGATAGATATCAGCTCCCAATTATGATTGTCGAAAATGGTCTGGGTCAGGATGATAAACTGGAAGAGGACAACAGCATTCACGATCCGTACCGTATCGATTATATGAGAGGTCATATAAAAGCAATGAGTGAAGCGATTGAAGACGGTGTTGACCTTATTGGCTATACGCCGTGGGGGTGCATTGACATTGTTGCAGCCAGCACCGGCGAAATGAAAAAAAGATATGGCATGATTTATGTAGATGCAAATGACGAGGGAAAAGGTACATTTAATCGATACAAAAAAGATTCCTTTTACTGGTACAAAAAAGTGATTGAGTCGTGTGGAGAAGATTTATCATAGTTAATATATAGAAAATAATAAAAACGGCTAAAATCCATAGATTGAGATTTTAGCCGTCCTTTATAATTTGGTATAGAATGAAGCTGCTGCTCATAGCTAAATATTAGTTATTTTGCAACAGATTCTTTTTATGAAAATTTCTCTAATTCATGCTGTTTTACCCGCTCATACAGAAATTTATATTTTTTTTGAACTGCATTCAGCTCATAAATGCAACTGTCAATCAAATCCGGATCAACAACGTTTTCAAAATTAGAATATGCAACGTCTAAATCCACTTTTGCTCGTTCCAAGTCAGATAACAGGCTGAGTCGTTCCTTGTTGTGATAGATTTGAAGTGCGATAGCTTCATCTTTTATCGGTGGTATAATTTTAATATTGCTCAAGAACTCTTTTATCAATATATCCCTGCTTTCTTCACTTACAAATGGCTAAACCATGTTTAGCTGTTAATAATTACCTCTTTTTACTAGTATAGTGCAAAATAAATAAATATATACATTTTGGGTAATAAATTAAACAAACTAACATATATTTATTTATAGACTAGTTATGCAAGAGAGGATAAGAAATGAGTCTGGAGCAAGCAGTTATTTTTATACTTGTGATTTGTGCAATCGTTCTTATTATAGTATTTGCTAAAAATAAAGTAGAATTACTTGTGAATGTGATTCTCCGAATGATTTTCGGAGCGATTGGCATTCATATTCTCAATGCCTTTCTTTTGACAAGTGGGGTAAATATTTTTGTCGGCATAAATATAGGTACAGTAGGAACGATAGGTGCACTAGGGGTTCCGGGCTTTGCCCTGCTGTATGCGATTGCTTTATTTCAGTATATTTAGAAAGCAAAAAAATATTCTACTTATTAGCAACTAATAAATTTGTTGCTACGTGGAAAAATAAAAGCATTATTCCTATAATTAATTGTGACAAGTATCATAAATATAGGTTTTTCCCATTTTTGTGCGCTTGGCTGTAAAAAGAAGTCGAAAACAGTCTTGAAAATAAGCTGGACAAATCCAAAAAGCTAATATATAATAAGCTCAATCAAAACAAATCTATAAACTTTTATGCATTCTGCATAGAAGCTTTCCAATTTTTTAATTGAATAAGAATCAAGGTTAGGGGTGATAAATTGGTAAATTTTTAGTTGTGTCCCTTGTTGCTATTATTGCGTTAATTATGGATTTTTCTACCGGAAAAGTCAGTAATAAGCTGATACTGGCAGGATTTTTGATGGGTTTTGTCTGCACGGTCTTATTTGGAGGAGAAAATAAAATAGCAGACGATTTGTCAAGTGTTGAATACAAAGCGGCAGGTTATTTAGCTGGTGTTGTTATGCCTGTAGTTGTGTTGTTTCCGGTATTTCTGACACGCGGCTTGGGAGCAGGGGATATCAAGTTATTTGCAGTCATAGGAGGAGTTATCGGCTGGCAGGAGGTGTTGGGGTGTATAATACTGGCACTTGTTATTGGAGCAGCTCTTTCAATCGGGAAAATTATAATTCATAGGACTTTCTTTGCTTCCTTTTTAAATATTGCACATTATGTAGCTGCGGTTTTTCAAAGCAAAGGTGGTCAATTTCCGGTGATTTCGAGAGAACAATGCAGTACCATTCATTTTACTCTGCCAATTTTAATCAGTGTTTTATGTTATGTGGGAGGAATGATATGACAAACAGAACCATTGCAATATGTGACGGCGAGGCGGCATACGCATACAGTCTAGCAGATTTTTTTAACAGCAAAAGCAGTATATTTTTTGCGGAAGCATTTACAGAAGAAAAGAGCATCTTGGATTATATAAGGGAAAACTTTGTAGATATTCTCCTCATCAGTGACAGAATGAATATGGAGCTTGCCAATCAGAAAAATATCGGTATGACGATACTTATCTCGGAGCAAGAGGCGGTGCTGGCTGGCAAAAAGTATCCGGCAATCTATAAATACCAATCAGCTAAAGCAATTTTAAAAAATATCATGAACTTTTATGCAGAGAGAGAGGACGAGCCGCTGTCCATTTTGAATAAAAAGTGCAAAATTATCGGTGTCTATTCCCCTGTAAAAAGAAGCATGAAAACTTCGTTCTGTCTGGCGATGGGCCAGATTATGGCAAGGGAGAGGGCGGTACTTTACTTAAATTTGGAGGAATACTCAGGTTTTTCCTTGCTTTTTCAGAAGGAGTATAAGGCAGATTTATCAGATGTTATCTATTATCTCAGACAAGACAAATCCAATATACTGGTAAAGCTGGAGGGGATAGTCGAGTCCGTGAACAACTTGGATTACATTCCTCCGGTGTCGTCGCCGACGGATATTTGGGAGGTAAAAAAAGAGGAATGGCAGAGGCTTTTCCGGGAGATAAGCACAAACAGCAAATACGATACGGTCATTGTGGACTTTGGGGACGGGGGACACGGACTTTTGGAGCTGCTTGGCGAGTGTGATCAAATTTATGTGCCGGTTCGTGAGGATTATCTCTCCAATGCCAAGATAGAACAGTTTGAAAGACTTTTGACTAAGACTGGCTATGAGTTTCTTCTTTCCAGCATGAAAAAGATAAAGCTGCCCTATCACAATAGCTTCGGAAGCAGGGAGTGCTATGCGCAGCAGCTTGTCTGGAGTGAGCTTGGTGATTATGTGAGGGGGGTGATACGCTAGAGCGTTATGGAAGAGAGAGCAATAAAATATTTAAAAACGATAAGAAATTATGTGCTTGAGCAAATGGATATTTCAAGGGAGGTATCCGATACGGAAATTTATGAGATGATTGACCGTTTTATTATTGAATTGTCAAAGGAGGAGTACATCGGGTTGGAAAGTAAAAATATCCTTCGCATGGAGGTTTTTAATTCTCTGCGAAAGCTTGATATTTTGCAGGAGCTGGTGGATGACAATACGGTGACGGAAATCATGGTAAATGGCACAGATAACATATTTATTGAGCGGACAGGACATCTGTACCGATGGGAGAAAACATTTGAGAGCAAGGACAAGCTCTTAGACGTCATCCAACAGATTGTGGCTAGGACGAACCGGGTGGTAAACGAATCAACACCGATTGTGGATTCCAGATTGGAAAACGGAGCAAGAGTAAACATTGTGCTGTCGCCCGTTGCAATTAATGGCCCGATTGTCACAATTCGGCGCTTTCCGGACAAGCCAATCGGCATGGAGGATTTGCTGAGATGGAATTCGATTAGTAAGGAAGCAGCCGATTTTTTGGAAAAGCTTGTTATTGCAGGCTACAATATCTTTATCAGTGGGGGAACCGGCTCCGGCAAAACCACATTTCTAAATGCATTGTCAAATTTTATTCCCAAGGACGAAAGAATTATTACAATTGAAGATTCAGCAGAGCTGCAGATTTTAGGAATTGAAAATCTGGTTAAGCTGGAGACAAGAAATGCCAACGTGGAGGGTTGCAGTGCCATTTCTATCCGTGATTTGATTAAGTCGGCACTTCGTATGAGGCCCACCAGAATCATTGTCGGAGAGGTAAGAGGAACGGAGGCGATTGACATGGTGCAGTGTTTAAACACGGGGCATGACGGCTCGCTTTCAAGTGGGCACGCAAACAGCTCACGGGATATGTTAAGCCGACTGGAAACCATGATTTTAATGGGAATGGATATTCCGCTTGAGGCGGTGAGAAGGCAGCTGCAGTCGGGAATTGACATCATTGTTCATCTTGGAAGGCTTAGGGATAAAAGCAGAAAGGTCTTGGAGATTGTGGAAATCACAGGCTTTGATAACGGCGAAATTATAACCTCACCTCTGTATGAGTTTGTGGAAACCGGAGATAGGAAAAAGGAAGAGGTTATTGGGATTTTAAATAAAACAGGGGAGCTGAAATACAGAGACAAGCTGAGAGCTGCGGGAATTGAGCTGTAAATCGGAGTACATTCGCACATAAGAGAGCAAACTACGCTCTCTAAGTGCTAGGGGCAAGGAAGCTCCGATTTCCTAAATTCGAAAGGACCTCATTAAAGAAATCGGAGTACATTCGCACATAAGAGAGTAAACTACACTCTCTAAGTGCTCATAGCAGCAGGGGGGAAAGATGATAGATTATAGCAAATATAAATTTACGAAAGCGGAGGCTCTTTTTTATGGAGGGGAATGGCTTGGGCTTTGTGGTGTGGTTGGCTGGCTTTTTTATCACTCGGTTATTGCGGTAATGATACTGTTTTTGTTCTTAAATTTTTTTTATGAGGATAAGAAGAGAGGATTATTAGAAAAAAGAAAAAAAGAGCTTAATCTACAATTTAAGGATGCCATCAATAGTTTATCCGGCGCTCTGGCGGCAGGTTATTCGGTGGAAAATGCGTTTGCGGAGGTGTATGAGGAGTTATGTTTAGTCTATACAAAGGATGCTCTTATTATGAAGGAGCTGTATCATATCATGCGAAGACTTGAGATGAATGAGACGATAGAGGTGCTTCTTCTTGATTTGGCAAACCGGAGTGGTGATGAGGATATCAAGAGCTTTGTAGAGGTGTTTACCATTGCAAAGCGGTCAGGCGGCGATTTTACTGCCATAATTGATATGACAGCAAACAGCATTACAGGAAAAATTGAGGTAAAAAGGGAAATTGATGTACTTTTGGCAAGCAAAAAGCTGGAGCAAAAGATTATGAATATGATTCCAATGCTCATTATTCTCTACATAGGAATTACCTCAAAAGGCTATTTTAATATCCTGTATAAAAATGTATTTGGAATTATCGTTATGACAATCTGTCTTGGAGTTTATCTTTTTGCCTATTTTATGGGCAGGAGGATTGTGGATGTGGAGGTGTGAGAGCGTGATTGGAATTGGAGTTATGTTATGTTTTTTTCTCATCTTTTTCCTATTTAGAAAAACAGATATTACATCATACAGCCCCTCCTCAAAGCTTTTTGTTCCTTTCTATAAGGTGAGTGTAACAATTGTAGAGACGGTATTTCAGAGAAAAAAAGGGATGTTTAGGAAAGGGCTTCTAAAGCCTCAGGTGGTGGATAAGCTGAAACAGATTAACCCAACGGACCGCACCTCGATGCATATTAAGGGATATTACGCAGAAAAAATTGCACTTTCTCTTCTCATCATATTTACGGGAAACGCACTTATGCTTCTTACCGTTTTGGGACAGATGGGTGATGGAATTCTGATTGAGGATAAATATATCGAGAGGGGAAGTTATGCGGAGGGAAAGCAATCGAAGGCGCTTACCGCGTCCATTGAAGAGGAAGAACAGAGTATACAGGTTAATATTAGCGCGCAGAAGTTGACGAAAGAGGAGATATTAAAACTGTTTGAGCAGGTCAAGGAAATGCTTCCAACTAAGATAATGGGAGGTAATTTTTCCTTGGAGGAGGTAAGGAGTAACTTAAAGCTTCCATCCAAAATAGAGGGTATTCCTGTCACAATTGAGTGGGAAACTGATAATTTTGACGTGCTTGGAACAAGTGGAGAGATTGCAAATGAGGATTTGGAAAAGGAAGGTGTCAGCGTCAGGCTGACGGCAACCTTGAGTTATCAGGAATATTCGGATGATTGTAATATCTTGGTAAAGGTTTTGCCGCCTCTTTTATCCGAAGAGGAAGAGCTTATGAAGCAGTTGTCTGAGGAGATAAATATTGCAGACGAAAGCAATGCAACAGAGCAGTATATGGAGCTTCCATTAAATGTAGCGGGAAAGACAATTGTATGGAAAGAGCCAAAGAGTAGTACAGGAGCAATCATAGGTGCACTCGGTGTATTGACATCTATTTTAATTTACTATGGAAAAGACAAGGATTTGGAAACGAAGATAAAAATGAGGGAAAGGCAGCTTTTATCCGATTATCCTGATATTGTAAGCAAGCTGACCTTGCTTTTAGGCGCAGGCATGACGGTGAAGAGTGCATGGCAGAAGGTGGCACTCGATTACCGAGAGAAGAAAGAGAAAAACAAGAAATACTATCGCTATGCCTACGAGGAAATGCTTATCACTTATTATGAAATGATGAGTGGAGTATCGGAGGCAAAAGCGTATGAGGAGTTTGGAAAAAGGGCGAAAAATCAACGCTATTTAAAGCTATCATCCTTGATTACGCAAAATCTGCGAAAAGGTTCAAGAGGTTTATCCCAAATATTGGGGAATGAAAGTCTGGATGCCTTTGAGGACCGCAAGGCATATGCAAAAATAGCCGGCGAGGAAGCCGGAACAAAGCTTATGATGCCTATGTTTTTAAATCTCATACTGGTGCTTATCATCATTATGATTCCCGCATGTATGTCCTTTCAAATGTAATATATAAATTTAAGAAAGAGGAGGAGCAAAATGAATACAATAAAAAGGTTTATGGAAGAAGAAGACGGAGTAGGGGTTGTGGAGGTGATACTAATTTTAGTCGTTTTGATTGCACTGGTAGCCATATTCAAAGACCAGTTAGAGGCACTTGTAAGGAAAATTTTTGAAAAGATAAATTCAAATGCAAATGCCATCTAAGAAGAAAATAAAAACGCAATTTATATTGAAGAAATAAAAAATAGGTGCTCAGTATAGAAAGGGTGAGAGGAGGAGCTTAAAATGGGTAAAACAAAATATTATAGAAAAGGACATATTACTGTATTTTTGAGTCTGATACTTACCCTCATACTGTCTGTTGTCTGCACCACGATAGAAAGCGCCAGACTACAGGGAGTTAGAATGCAGCTTCAGAATATAACAGATATGGGGGTGTTTTCCGCCTTTGGCGAGTACAACAGAGAGCTGCTTGAGCTGTATGACTTGTTCTTCCTTGATATGGGTTATGGAACAGCAGATGGCAGCATGGAGCGTGTCAATGCAAGAATCAAAGAATTCGGTGAGTATAACACAGATGTAAATAAAAATATGGAGACATTGTCCCTGCTATACAAATCGGATATGTGGAGATCTTCCGTTGAAAGTGTTACGTCCGAAAAATATGTACTCGCAACGGATGATAAAGGGGAAGCGTATTACAGCCAGGCAGTTTCCTATATGAAAAATAAGCTTGGCATTTCATTGGCAGAGAGCCTTCTAGGACAGTATGATGAAAGCGTTGTGAAAAAGCAGGAAAGCTTTAAGAGCCATAAGGAGGAAGAGAGCGGAGGGGAAAGTATGATTGCGGGCGCAAAAGAAAAATATCAAAGTGAGTATGATGCTGCGTTAAAGGATGCAGATGGAGATGAGAGTAAGGTTGAGATGGAAAAACCAAGCGAGGCTTCCAATCCGGCTGATACGATCAAGTCGATACAAAGCTCGCCAATTCTGGAGTTGGTATTGGAGGATTCCTCTGCCTTGTCAGATAAAAAAATCAGCAATTTCAGTGAGGTGGCGTCAAAGAGAGAACTAGAAAAAGGAGATGGGGCATTTTCAGGGGAGGAATATAATGTCCTAAACAAAGCACTTTTCAATGAATACCTATTTGAAAAGTTTCCTGATTTTTTGAGTGGGGAGACAGAAAGTGGCAAGGGGATTCAATATCAGGCGGAGTATATTTTATGCGGAAAAGAGAGTGACAGACAAAATTTAGAAACGGTGGTGAATAAATTGCTTTTGATGCGAGAGGGAATCAACTTTGTATATCTTCTCACGGACACTGTAAAAAGACAGGAGGCGCTGTCTCTTGCCACGCTTATTGTCGGCTATCTGGGACCTGTCTTTGTGGCAATATTAGAAATGGCACTTTTGCTTGCGTGGGCATTTGCAGAGAGTGTGATAGAGCTTAGAATGCTTATGTCTGGGAAAAAGGTAGCATTGATAAAGAATGCCGGAAACTGGAATCTATCCTTGAGTAATCTGGAAAATCTGAGCGAGCTTCTTGACAGCGGGGAGGAGGACGAAGATGGTATTGATTATAGGGGATATTTAAAAATTCTTATTTTTTTTGAAGCTGACAATAAAAAAATAATGAGGAGTCTTGATTTGATTGAGAGGACAATACAGCTTGAGAGTCCTAATTTTAAAATTGACAACTGTACACAGAGCTTTACAGCTTCCATGCAGTATAGGACGGACAGCCTGTTTTTAAGACTGCCGTTTCAGGCGCTGGAAAGAGGCAGCGAAAGCTACAGTCATACCGTGACACGAGATTTTTCCTATTATTAAGCTGTAAGAAAAGAGGTGAAGGAAGATGCCTTTCCACAAACGGAACATAAAAAATATAATAAAACAACACTCTCCACGATTTTCTTTATCCATGAAAAAACTGTCAACCCCAAATGGCAGATGGACCTCCGAGACGGGAAGGGTGTCTTCGTTCACCTCGCAACGGGCAAGTCTTACAGTGGAGACTGCACTGGTATTACCTCTTTTCTTATTTGCAATTTGTTTTTTTATGTATTTTACGGAGGTAATAAGGACAGAGGCTGAAATCGGAAACGAGCTATATAAGCAAGGGAAAGACCTCGCACTTTATGCTTATGTATATAGCCGGGCAGAGAGCAACAGCTTGATTGCGAGCGGACAATTGAAAGATGTGGCAGCAGGAGCACTCAGCAGCGTGTATGTAGGCAGTCAGGTGAAACAGGAGTTAGGAGAGTACTATTATGAGCATAACCATATTGAGAGTGGAATAAATCTTCTGTTGTCCTCCTTTATGAAAGAGGACGATATGGTAGATATCGTGGCGCTCTATAAAATAGAAATTCCATGTAATTTTTTTAATTTAAGCCAGGTGCGAGTGATGCAGCGGGCAAGAATCAGGGGATGGACAGGCTATGAATCTGCGAAAGGAGAGGGAGAGGATGCCGAGGAGGAAATTGTATATATTACAAAGACTGGAACGGTTTATCATAGAGACAGATTATGCACCCATATCAAACTCTCCATCTCGACGGTAAGCAAGGGGGAGATCGCTCTGCTTAGAAACAGCAGCGGAGGAAAATATCATGAGTGTGAAATTTGCGGGGAGAGGCCGGACACTGATTTCTATTATATTACAGACACGGGAGACAGATATCACAAGGTGCGAGATTGTAGCGGTATCCGAAGGGATGTGACTGCGATTCCGATTTCTGAGGCAGGGGATAGGACACCTTGCTCAAGATGTGGGTATTAGAATAAGGAGGGCTTATGGATACAATAAAAATACTGGTGGCAAGTATGCTTGGAATTGCCGGAATAATGGATTTGGTATATAAGAGAATCAATGTATTGTTACTGTTCCCCTTTATCGTGGCAGGGGTTGCATGCAATTTTATATATAAACCTCTTTCCCTGCTCTCTATTCTAGGGGGGATGACAATCGGGCTGGCAGCGCTTTTGGTGTGCTTTGTCACAAGGGAGAAAATTGGAAAAGGAGACGGCATTGTTTTGGTTGTAACGGGATTGTTTTTAGGTTTTTTTGATAATTTATTTCTTCTTATGTCTGCCGCATTTCTTGCCGCAGGAGTTGGTATTTTACTTTTAATCGGTAAGCTGGTGGGAAGAAACTATGAGCTTCCGTTTATCCCGTTTTTGTTTCTTGCTTTTTTGGGGGGCTTAATGGTATGGAGTTAAAGGGGAGCTATACGATAGAGGCGGCTTTGCTTATGCCTCTTATTTTAGGAACGCTTGTTGCATTAATTTTTATAAGCTTTTTTCTGCATGACAGGGCGGTAATAGCCGAGGGTACGATCATTCTGGCAAACCGATATACAAACGAAAAAATCTTGTCAAATGCGCAGATAAAACAAAAATTGGAGGAGGAAAGTCAGAACGTCATTTTGAATAAAGTGATTGCAACAAAGGGAATCACGACAGATATTCAGGTGGAAAACAAAAAGATTACCGTGACATGCAGCGGGAAATTTCAATTTCCAAGTATGTATCTTGTATCATCGGTCTTTTTAAAAAATAATTATACAATAAACGCTGAAAAATCGATGAAACGGTTAGAGCCGGTAACATTTATCCGAAATTGCAGGATTTTAGAAAATTTGCTTGGGCGGTAAAAGATAGGGGGAGTTTTATGAACCGGGAGTTTAAACGGGATTTAAACAATAATTATATGATATTAAGTGATGAGGCAGCGGGGCTCGTTGAGGACTACCGCATGAGGATGTTGATTTCAAATGAGATTCCGGCTATATTGAGATGCAATGTAAGAAAGCTAGACGGAGTCGTAAAATATTTTTATGAAATAACCTCAAAGCAGCCGCTTGCCCGTATTTATGAAAAGAAGAAAATTGGGGAGACAGAGCTGAATGTGATTATCACAAGCTTTCTAAAGGTAATTGAAAACAGTGAGGAATATCTGCTGAATCCAAATGATTTTGTACTGGAACCGGATGTTATTTATATGAATATTGAGACCAGTCGGATATATTTTTGTTATATGCCGGGCTATGAACATGATATCAGCGAAAGTTTTCACGCGCTCACGGCGTATATTCTTGAGAGAATTAACCATGAGGACAAGCATGCGGTGGCGACTGCCTATGAGCTATATCGCCAGACGATGAATGAAAACTATTCCCTAAAAGATATTTTAAATTCCATTGCCAGTGACGAAGGGCAGGAAAATGAGGAAGGAAAAGAAGATATTGCTGAAAGTGAGACAGAGTTAAAACGTGGTAAGAGAATAGAGAAAGGCAGCAAAATAGAAAGAAGTAACAAGATAGAGGGGGGCAGAAAAATAGTGACAGAGCCGGCTTATCTTGATACAGAGGAAAGACAAGAAAATGATGCTTCCCAAGAAAAGGAAAGGAGTAAGAAGCTGTATGCAATGGGAGGTATCGTGATCGTGACAGCTCTGGCATTATTGAGTTATTTTCTCTATCAGAATAGAGAAGTTATAAGCGATTTAAAATTAAGTAATGATATTTTCCTAAAAATTGGCGGTGTGCTTCTAATTACAGCGGTGCTGACAGGTTATATGTTTTATAAAAAATATGAGGCAAAAAAAGAGGAGCAGGAGGAAAGCTTGATTGTCATGGAGGAGGAAGAAAAACGGGGCAGAACAGTGGCAGTGGAGCCGAATTGGGTATTAAAAAGGGAAACAGGAGCAGCAGCATCCCAAAACGTGACAAGATACAGTCAGATGGAAAGCGAAGGTTCTTTGATAAGTGAAACGGTAATAAGAAACTTTCAACCGGAGTCGGAGGCAGAAAGCTACGGAAACACCGTACTGCTTGCATGCCGTCAGCCACGGCACAAGCTTTCACCAAGCAAAGAGAAATATCCAAGCTTTGAGCTTTCAGAAAAAGCCTTTTTAATCGGAAAAATGGAAGAGCATGTGGACGGAGTGATACAAAACGAATCAATAAGCAGGATTCATGCGGAAATTAAAAAGGATGAGGGGAGCTATTATCTCACGGATTTGAATTCCACGAACGGAACCTTCCATAACGGAAAAAGACTGGAAGCAAATGAAACGGTGGAGATTTTTCCGGAGGATACACTTCATTTTGCAGCAGTGGAGTATGTGTTTCAATAAAGATATGTAGTTTTCAGTAAAAAATATCTGGCTTCTCGCTAATTGACATTCTTCTCGTAAAGTGTTAATGTCTCTTTATAAAAAAACAGGAGAGACTGACGATGTTTCGAGAACTTAAATATAAAATAGAAAGAAATGCTTTTTGCACGAATTTAATTGTTCTGATTAATATCATGGTATTTATTGTGCTGGAGCTTGGCGGCTCTACACAGGATTCCAGATATATGATAAACCATGGTGCTGCGGTTGCACCTCTTATCGTGGATTATGGGCAGTATTACAGATTATTTACATCTACGTTTTTACACTTTGGGATAGAGCATTTGTTCAATAATATGCTTGTGCTTTTCTTTCTGGGGGATAATCTGGAAAGAGCGGTCGGAAAAATCAAATTCCTCATTATATATCTGCTTAGCGGGCTTGGCGCCAGTGCTTTGTCTTGCGGTTACAATTATCTGCAGGGAGAGATTGTCGTATCGGCAGGTGCTTCGGGAGCAATATTTGGAGTAATCGGAGCGCTATTTTATATCGTAATCGTGAATAAGGGGCGATTGGAGGATATGACGTCGGCAAGGCTTGGACTGCTTGTCATTTTTACGTTATATCACGGTTTTTCCGAAAACGGAGTCGATAATGCGGCGCATATTGGCGGTTTAATCTGCGGAATTATTTTAGCAATTTTACTTTATCGGAGAAAAAAACATTCTTGCCCTTTAGACAGTGATATTATACAATAAGGAGTAGAGAATCGTTTGAGACAATGCAGGAGGTAGATATGAGAGTTAATATATATTACGGGGGAAGAGGATTGATTGATGATCCGACTTTGTATGTAGTCAATAAAATGCAGCAGGTGTTAACTGAGCTTAGGGTTGAGACGGTTAAGTATAACCTGTTTGAGCAGAAGAATGCCATTATGACATTGCCTCAGACGCTGAAGGAGGCAGACGGCATTATTTTAGCAACAACGGTAGAATGGCTTGGAATTGGCGGTTATATGCAGATGTTTTTGGATGCATGCTGGTTATATGCGGACAAGGAGAAGCTTAGTAATGTATATATGCAGCCGGTAGTTATGTCAACCACATATGGTGAGAGAGAAGCAAGTCTTACACTCTCAAGCGCATGGACTTTGCTAGGTGGTTTGGAATGCAACGGTATCTGCGGATATGTGGATGATTTGGCAAGCTTTGAGGTGAATGAGGACTACGCCGTTTTGATTGAAAAGGCATCGGAAAATCTATACAGAGCGATTTCACAAAAGCTGAAGAATTTGCCGACAAGCAATATGGCAGTAAAGCAGAATGTGCTGAGAACGAAGGGCATGGAGCTTTCACCGCAGGAGACGGAGCAGTTGTCCAAGTACGCTTCGGATGACCAGTATGTGAAGAAGCAAAAGGAAGATATTGAGGAGCTTGCAAATCTCTTTAAATCAAAAATGGATTTTAAAGAGGTATCGAATGAAATGGAATATATCAATGACTTTAAGTCACACTTTGTTCCAAACAAAGAGGTGAAGGTCAGCTTTGGCATTACTGTCACAGATAACCAAAAACGTCTTATTTTAGAGGTAAATCGGGGTGAGCTGAATTGTTACTACGGTGACCGGGAAAATGTAGGGGTTGACATAAAAATATCAAATCAGATTATAGAGAGTATTATAAACGGAAAAATGACGTTCCAAAGAGCCTTTATGTCGGGCGAGATGACGGCAAAGGGTGATTTTAAAACGCTTCGCCTGTTAGATGAAATATTTGTATTTTAATCTTATCAAGGAAGTCCCCCGCTTCTTCAAGCGAGGATGCAACTTGCCTGTTTCAGTAGGTGTTCAAGCACCTACTGAAATACCACGAAGTGGTAATAAGGTTATGAGTAAGTAGCGTAGCGGATTACGAATATCCGCTTTGACTAATGCAAGTGACAATTTTTGTGCCGGGAGGATATGACATTTCACCGGCACAAGTGTTAGTTAGGAGAAATCGGCAAGGTTATGTAAAAGGTTGTTCCGATGTTCTCCTGTGTTTCAAAGGTAATGCTTCCGCCATGCGCCTCCACAATATTTTTGCAGATGGGCAGACCAAGGCCGGAGCCATTTGCCTTATGTGTAACAAATGGTTCAAATATCGTATTTTGAAACTCAGCCGGTATTCCAGATCCATTATCCGCGATGGATATTTGAAATTTATCCGGATTAACATCCAGTATGGTTACCTGAATAGAGCCATTTTCAGGATTAACAGCATCTTTTGCATTTTTAATCAGGTTAGTTATCACCTGACGAATCTTAATGGCATCGCCGGTTATTTTCGGAAGTGATTTGCTGTATGTGCAGGTAAGCGTGCAAGAAGAATCGCAGATATCATTGCGAACAGCAAAACAAACAGAATCCACAAGCTCACCTATTTCAAATTGAGATAGATTTAAAATATCACTCTGGTTAAATTTGCTTAATTCATCAAGCAGCGAGAGGACATATTGAATATCAGCCATTGTTTCATTCCAAAACCGAAAGTCTTTTACCTCCGGGTGTTGGGCTTCAATCAATTGCAAGGAGCTGCTGATAAGCGTAAGCGGATTTCGCAGCTCGTGCGAAAACTTGCCGATATTAAAATTATAACTTTCGGCTAACCTAGATACTATATTTTTGAGCTCAGGATTTGTTTCCGTTAATTTTTCTAGTTGTTCTCTGTCATTGTTATTTAGCATTTATTAATCACCCCAACTAAGTCTAGCATTAAAATATAAATATTACAAATGAATTAATGTAACATAATGTGACATTATCAGGAAGGAGACTGTAAAATGAAGGATAATAACTGTATTTTCTGTAAAATCGCGCAAGGAGAGGTTCCGTCTGTTGTAATCTATGAGGATGACAAATTCAAAGTAATTTTGGATATGGGACCGGCAGCGAAGGGGCATGCATTGATTCTACCAAAGGAGCATGCTAAAAACATTTATGAGTTAAGCGAAGAAACGACAGCAGAGGCATTTGTTTTGGCAAAAAAAATGGCAGAGAAAATGACAAAAGCACTTTCCTGTGATGGCTTTAATATTGTTCAGAATAATGAGCCAGCTGCGGGACAGACGGTATTTCATTTTCATATTCATCTCATCCCCCGCTTTGAGGGTGACGATGCCAAGGTTGGCTGGAACACCCACGAGATAACAAAGGAAGAGATGGAAGCGATTGCTGAGCAGATAAAGGGATAGTATCTTGCAGCAATAAAAAAGAATGTGCAAAGCACATTCTCCGCGCACGAGAGGGTCTGCATTATTTCTGCGGACCCTCTGTTAATATGTGTATATTTTTTACATATCTTGAAGCAATTTTACGATAATACCAATCGCATCTGATTGCTTGCTTTTTGACATTTTGTCAATGTAAGATGATCTATTTTGATACACCTTGTCAATCGTGTCAATCAAGAGAGTATCATTCACTTTTTCCTCTTCTATTACCTCACTGAAGCCCTGCTTTTGAAAAGAAGCGGCATTTAATAGCTGATCGCCCCTGCTCGCGGCAGCAGACAATGGTATCAACACATTTGGCTTCTTTAACGCGAGAAGCTCACAGATGGCATTAGCGCCGGCTCTTGACACAACAACGTCTGTCATAGCAAATAAGTCTCGCAGCTCCTCTTTGATATATTCAAACTGAACATAACCCTTTGTATCGTTAAGAGAATCATCCAACTTTTCTTTTCCACATAAATGAACGACCTGATAACGCTCAAGAAGCTTTGGAAGAGCACTTCTGACAGCGTTGTTCACAGCAACGGCACCCATACTTCCGCCAATGACAAGGATGACAGGCTTATTTGCGGTAAAATTGCAAAATTTTAAGCCGGCAAGCTTATTGCCCGAAAGTAGTTCCTGACGAATTGGTGATCCGGAAAGTACAGCCTTTCCATCGGGAAAATATTGAAGCGTCTCCGGAAAATTGCAGCATACCTTATTTGCAAAAGGGAGAGACAGCTTATTGGCGAGTCCCGGCGTCATGTCTGATTCGTGAATTACAACCGGAATATGCAATCGTTTGGCAGCATAAACAACCGGAACTGATACAAAACCGCCCTTTGAAAAGACTATGTCAGGTTTTAGCTGCTTCATTATTTTAACCGCTTCATTCAGTCCTTTTAGAACCTTGAACGGATCGGTAAAGTTCTTTATGTCAAAATATCTTCGAAGCTTCCCGGAGGCAATACCATGATATGGAATATTAAAGTCACAAATCAGCTTTTTCTCAATGCCGTCATAGGAGCCGATATAATGAATATCATAATTTGCCTCCTTAAGCGTTGGAAGCAAAGCAATATTTGGTGTCACATGTCCGGCAGTCCCGCCGCCGGTAAGTATAATTCGTTTCATAAAAAAACAGCCTCCAGATTATTGTAATGCCTGACGAAGTGCTATCGCGAGCTGGTCAGGGCATGAAGTAGGACGGAAACCGCATCTGATGCCTTCTAAACGATGGATTGCATCGTTTATATCCATGCCTTCTATCAAGCGAGCAACGCCTTGGGTATTTCCGGCACAGCCGCCTACAAATTCCACTGATTTTATAATAGAATCTTCTATTTCAAAGTTAATTTCTTGTGAACAGACTCCTTTTGTCTTGTAGTTCATTTCAAGACCTCCTATCTACATTTCATGTTACTGTTCACACTTGCGGTGTTCACAGCAATATGATACACACAAATCACCAAAAACGTGATTTGGCGCTTGTAGCCCTCGCAAAATTGTGTAAACACATAATTTTGACTTCGCGGGATATTGCCCAGTAAACAGTAACCATTTCATTTCAAGTATAGCAAAAAATATTGAAATATACTAGGTTAATAAAAAAAAATTTGCTATAATGAAGCTATGGCATGGACAAACGAACATAGTATACAAAACTTAAACATAGAAATAAGGAGATTAAAATGAGCGTAACAGGTATCATCGGAGCGATGGAAGAAGAAGTAAATATTTTAAAGGATAAGATGCAGGTGACCGAGATTGTAAAAAAGGCGTCAATGGAATTTTACAAAGGAACGCTGAATGGTAAGGAGGTTGTGATTGTAAGAAGCGGCATCAGCAAGGTGAACGCGGCGGTGTGCACGCAGATATTGGTAGATGATTTTGGAATTTGCCGTGTGATTAACACCGGAATTGCAGGCTCTCTGCAAAACAAGATTGATATTGGAGATATTGTAATATCAAGCGATGCGATGCAGCATGATGTAGATGCGACGGGCTTTGGATATGAGCTTGGTGTGATACCGAGAATGGAGACGTCAACGTTTATTGCTGATAAAGAGCTGATTGATTTGGCAAAAAAGGTTTGTGAGAGAGAGATACCGGATATCACCGCCCATATCGGGCGCGTTGTGACGGGCGATCAGTTTATCTCGGATAAAGGTGTAAAGGATAGAATTGAGAACAATTTCCATGGCTATTGTACGGAGATGGAGGGAGCTGCTATTGCGCAGACCGCTTATCTGAATCAGATTCCATTTGTAATTTTGCGCGCCATTTCTGATAAGGCAGATGACAGCGCAACGGTAGACTATCCGACTTTTGAGAAAAAAGCAATTGAGCATTCCGTCATTTTAGTGGAGAATATGCTTAAAGAGTTGTAAAAATGTCAAAAACCCTTGTAAATAAAGGCTTTTTGTAAAACGATTTTCCCTTGTCCCATCTTTTTTTTCCATCCCGCATAAGCTATAATCGTTTATGAGGGAAAGCCATAAGGACATTTTGAGAATGGAAAGAGAAAGGGGTAGTTATTTTGGAAGAATTATTAAAAGGGGAAATCATTCGATATGCAATTATTATTGCGACCGTATTTGCGGTGGCTGTCAAGGTGGTACAGACACTTATTTATATTAGGCTGATGGAGGAGTCAGAAAATGTTCCTGCATCAAAAAACAAGTTGATTAAACAGATGAAGCTGAAATTTGAGAACTGCCATAAATTAAACTTGGGCGTGAACAACGTACATATTTTTGTAAATAAATATATGTATAAACACAAGGTAGGGAAAATAAGTATGTACCATTACAACCGTATTCCGATTGTAGCGGCGTGGCTTTGCGGCACGGCTGGGATAGCAAGCGGTTGTATCTGCTATTTAGCGAATTATAGTGTGAAAATGGGAGCACTCTATGAAATATACGGAATAGGCTCCATTCTTATTCTAAAGCTTGTAGATGTCATCCTAGATACGGATTATAAGAGAAATGTAGTTTACACAAATCTTGTTGATTTTTTTGAAAACTCGCTTCAAAATCACCTGACGCATGAGGTTGTAAATGTAGGTGCCATAACGGAGGAGGAGCGGGAAATGCTCGAGGAAATCCCGGCAATCAGTGAGGTGAAGAGAGAAAATAAAGAGGTTCTCTTGCACTATCACAAAAAGGATAAAAATAAAAAGCCGGATACGGAAACTTCGTTGGACAGCAATGCACAGGCGATTATCGAGGATGTACTGACTCAATTTTTATCTTGATTTCATAGAGCTACTTTGCTACAATATAGACTGATAAAATAATAACAATAAACCTGTGATATAAAGGAGTGTGTACAAATGGGAAATAAAGTTACATTTGATTATTCAAAAGCTTTATCGTTCGTAAATGAAACAGAAATCAGTATGATGGGCGACCTTGTAGAAGGCGCAAAGAAAAAGCTGGTATCAAGAAGCGGTGCCGGAAATGACTTTTTAGGATGGATTGACCTTCCGGTTGACTATGACAAGGAAGAGTTTGAAAATATTAAAAAGGCTGCACAGAAAATTCAAGGAGACTCAGATGTTCTCTTAGTAATCGGTATCGGTGGCTCTTATTTAGGAGCGAGAGCTGCAATTGAGTTTTTAAGACATAACTTTTACAATTCTGTTTCTAAGGAAACCAGAAAAACTCCTGAAATATATTACGTTGGAAACAGCATAAGCAGTACATATATAAAGCATTTGATGGATGTACTGGAAGGAAAGGATTTCTCTGTGAACATCATTTCCAAATCAGGTACGACCACAGAGCCTGCAATTGCTTTCCGTGTATTTAAAAAATTATTGGAAGAAAAATATGGAAAAGCAGAGGCTGCCAAGAGAATCTATGCGACAACCGATAAATCAAAGGGAGCATTAAAGATGCTTGCCACAGAAGAAGGCTATGAGAGCTTTGTAGTGCCGGATGATGTAGGCGGAAGATTTTCTGTTCTGACAGCAGTAGGCTTGCTTCCAATTGCAGTAAGCGGAGCGGATATCACAAAACTGATGGAAGGCGCGGCAAGCGGAAGAAAGAGAGCATTAGAAAATAAATTTGAGGATAACGATTCCTTAAAATATGCGGCAGTTCGAAATATCCTGCTAAGAAAAGGAAAACAGGTTGAGTTTGTTGCCAATTATGAGCCAAGCTTACACTATGTATCCGAATGGTGGAAGCAGTTATATGGCGAGAGCGAAGGAAAGGACCAGAAGGGTATTCTTCCAGCGGCGGTTGATTTGACAACAGATTTACACTCAATGGGACAGTTTATTCAGGACGGCGCCAGAATCATGTTTGAGACGGTACTTAATGTAGAGAAATCACAGTGCGAAATCCTATTGGAGGAGGAGCCGGTTGATTTGGATGGATTGAACTACCTAGCAGGAAAGAGCGTGGATTTTGTAAATAAAAGTGCAATGAATGGTACGATTTTAGCTCATACAGACGGTAATGTTCCAAACCTTTTGGTTCAAATTCCGGAGCAGAACGAATTCTATTTAGGTGAGCTGTTCTACTTCTTTGAATTTGCATGCGGTATCAGCGGTTATCTGTTAGGAGTAAATCCGTTCGATCAACCGGGTGTTGAAAGCTACAAGAAAAACATGTTTGCATTGCTTGGCAAGCCGGGATTTGAAAAAGAAAGAGAAGAATTATTAAAGAGATTGTAAAAATAAGACAGGAAAGCGTAGAGATTATGCTTTCCTGTTTTTAATATCATAGGAAATTGCGTTGCAATTTGTTAATATTCATTATCATACAACTTCGTAATGAAGTTCAACGAATTGATTAAAGCGGTTGATACTTTTCAATGATAAGGGCGTTTGAAAACTATTGTTTCGGAATAGAGGAATTCCCTTACCAAGTAAAATCGGAGAAACAGTGACAATAAGTTCGTCTACTAACTTTTCTTCGATAAAAGTGTTAAGCAAGTCTCCTCCGCCGACAAGCCAAATGTTTTTACCTTTTTTATTTTTTAAATCTTTTGAGAACTGAATGATATCTTCGCAGATAAAATTTACATGTTCGTTATCATCCTTCTTAGTTCTGGAAAAAACATAGCATTCCTTGCCTTTGTATGGAAAATTACCTTTTTCATGGTCAATAATCCAATCATAAGTTACTCTTCCGATTAGAATCGTATCTATTGTCTCATAAAACGTTGTATAGCCGTTATCGCCCTCACCTTCGACGGCGAATAGCCAGTCCAAGTTGTGCTCATCTGTGGCAATATATCCATCTAAGCTTGAAGCGATATACAATACTAATTTACGCTGACTCATCACCATACCCCCATCTTTTTAAAATCATCCAAATAAAACATTCCCGATAATCCGGCTAATCAAAGAAAGCATCTGTCTTGTATCATTAGGCCACGAGCAGTGAATGGTGGAACGTTCGTAGCTGATAATTCCCTGCATATTGTCCTCTGAATCCAACAACAGACACTGATAGTAGGAGGTGGAGGAAATACTTGCGAAATAATTATAAATTTCACCATATATAAACTCAAAATTACGGATGTTTGCGGCGCAATAGGAATCCTCCTCCTCTTCAAACTGTGCCAGATAGTCATCTTGAAAAAGTGCCGGAAGAGAAACGAGCACATTTTCATCATCAAAGCTTAAATTTTCATGGAGCTCACCTGAAACATAAATGGATATATTATGTAAATCATAAAACTCTTTTAAAGTTTTAAGCATATCAGCTAACGCATATTTTCCTTCAGAGTAAAGCAGGGAGGTTTGCTTTTTTACGTCAGCCAAGGTTGCTGTTGCTGTTTTAGGAGCTATCTGTGTGAGGATGGAATTATCGGCACAATTGCAGGAAACCGGACCGTGAAGCTGGTGATCATATATAATATAACGGTTTTTCCCTTTGTTTTTAGCAATATACAGCGAATAATCGGCAACCTTAAACAGCGTGTCATAGCTTTCGCCGTCTCTGGGATAGCAGGTAACGCCCATCGAACAGCCAAGCTGAAAGGCAGAGAGCTTTTCGCGATAAAGCCACTGAATATTGGCACGGATAGAGCGGAGCATATTTCGAAGGAGAGCCTCAGAATCTATATTTTCCAAAATAACCAAAAACTCATCACCGCCGATGCGTCCGGCTACACCATGCTGCTGTATCGTATTTTTCAAAATTGCGGCAACATCCTTTAGGATTTCATCGCCGAACATATGCCCGAACGTATCGTTGCACTGCTTGAAATTATCGAGGTCCATAATAAACAAATAGACGTTGTTTTCAGGAGAATGGCGCAAGGTTTTCTCGGCATATTTTGTGATTTCTCTTTTATTTAAAAGCCCGGTTAGTTCGTCTTTGTGCAGGGTGTCCATAAAGTGATTTTCTTTGAGCTCATGAATCGCATTAAAAGAAAACCAGACCCCAACCACTATTTTTTTATGCTGATGGTTTTTGATTGTAAGACCCTTCACCTTGGTCGTCTCAAAAATCTCACCATCGGATAAAATACTGGAGGTAAGCTGGTATTCAAAACTTTTGATGCAATTTTGGATGGACTCACACATATCAAAAAAGACAGACCAATCCACACAGGAAATATAATCATGATGTTGGACATCCTCCTTCCATGTGGAAAAGAGGCCGTTAAAATACATGACATTCTGCTTATCATTGACCCAGTAAAACTTGAATTTATCGGTTTCCGGGTCGTATTCAAAAATATTGTCCCCCGCAAGCGTAAATAGGGATTGATATTTTATAAGCTCGTGCTCAAGGCGGGCATGCTCATTTATAATATCGGATAAATACTGAAATTCAATTCTTATCAGCCTGTTCGCCTCGATGTAATTAAAATTGAGAAGCATATGATGATATTCATTATCGCTGTATAAAATTGAAAAAACATCAGTGACGCTTTTTCTTTTCTCAATGGACTTAATACACTCTGTCAGACGAGCACGGTCTTTGGGAAGTACTACCTTATAAATGGAAAAAAACAGATCATTTCCGATTAACGTGTACAAAGACTTATTTCCGTATTGCAGTGTCAGCTTCAAATCTGTAATTGCAATCGGAATTCTGGAATCGGAAATAGAATGAAAAGAAATATCCTGCATTTATACCCACCCCTGTAATTAAAAACAAATGATTAATAAGTTAGTCTTCTTCAATCACGTGAATTTCCAAAAAATCAAAATCAATTTCGTCAACAAAAGAATCCTTTGTAAAGCGAGCCTTACTGTGATGCTTAAATTCCTTGATATTTGATTCAAGCCAAATCGGTTTACTAAGGTCAAACGCATAGCAAATCTGTTCCAATGCATGAAAAACCTTGTGAGTTCTGGTATCTGCGGAATCATCTTCGATTGTTATATCCTTAATAAGGCGATTGCTTGTATATATTTTAGCCCACAAACGGAACATAGGTTAAAAATCCTTTCTTTAAATAACTAAAATATGGAAGTAGGAAAATTGTACCATACAAATATTATTATAACACTTATAAATAGGTTTCACAAACTGTTTATCGTAAAAATCAAAATTATTTAGCCCACTCTCTCTACCATGCTCTTTCTGTAATGCAGCGGTGAAATCCCATAATATTTCTTAAACAGCTTGCTAAAATGATATACATCATCATAGCCGACCAGATTGGCAATCTCCTTGATACTGTCCGAGTGAAGCGAAACAAGCATCTCCTTTGCCTTCTCAAGCCTTATTTTAATTAAATAGTTAATCGGTGACTCACCCGTCTCATCCTTGAAAATTTTGGAGATATAAACGGAGCTTAAATACATATTCTGTGCAATATTATCCAGCGAAATTTTCTCATTATAATGAGTGTCCAGATAAGAAATAATCTGATTTACCACATCATTTTTGTGGTGGCTGTCAAAATGATAGCTCTCCTGCGGATGGCTAGGTTCCACATTCTGGCGAATGATGAGAAGGAGAAACTGAATTAAATTTGCCTTTATCATAAAATATTTTCCGGCTTGGTTTGTCTCGTTCTCGGCAAGCATCGCATAACAGCACTTGATAAGCTCTTGTCTGAGCTTGCTGTTTGTTCGCATCAAATAATCTCCGTTTTTTAAAGTAATGATATTACACGGCATATTTTTAAAATGGAAATTCGTAAAGCCCACGAAAAATTCTGTGGTCGGCTCCTTTTCATTCAATACTATATTATTATGGTTTACACCGGAATTACAGATTAATAAATCACCGGCAGAAACGTCATAGGTAATGCCCTCCACAAGGTATTGACCCTTGCCGGACAAAATAAAGGTGATTTCCGTGAAATCGTGATTGTGGTAACGGGAATTTTTCGTCATTTTTCCCTTGCTTACAAATAGTACCGTAGGGTTTAAATCATTGTAAGTAATGTCGAATCTGCAGTCACACATATGTTCCTCCGTTGCTTAAAGATATTGCCAAAAACCTTTTTAATACTCATATTTTATCATGCTTCTTTATAATAATATACATCATGTGTGTCGAAAAGTACATTTTATTTTGGGCTAAATTTCGATATACTCCAATAACGATAAAGATAAAAGGAAGGGAATTTGGTTATGACACCGTATAAGTGGTTTTATACACATCTAAGAAAATACGCCAGATATATTTTGACCGGACTGGCAATTATCCCCATTGCGTCAGCGCTGGCGGTTATCAGCCCGAAGGTTTCAGGGTCAATTGTAGATCTCGTTATAAAGGGAGGACAGACAGGTTTACTGCCGCAGCTGATTTTGCTCCTTGTAGCGACAACGATTGTCCGAAGCATAATTCGTTTTGTTATGATTATGACTATGGAAAAGGCGTCTCAGGGTACACTCTACAGCCTGCGAGATTCCGTTTATAAGAGACTGCTTTTGCAGGACTTTACTTTTTATAATAAGAACCGAACCGGTGATTTGATGTCAAGACAGACCGGAGATATGGATGCAATCAGACATTTTATTGCGCATGTCATCTATGCCACAATGGAATCTGTCTTTGTGTTTGTCTTTGCGCTTATTATGATGTTTACGGTTAATGTGAAGATGGCGCTCTTGATGATTGTTGTTCTGCCATTTACGGCACTCACGACCTATCTTCAGGTGAAAAAAATCAAGCCTGCTTTTGTGAAAAACCGACTTGCATTTTCAAGCCTCAATGCGTTTGCACAGGAGAATATAAGTGGAAACAGAGTTGTAAAAGCTTTTGCAAAAGAAGACTATGAGATAGAAAAATTTAATAAGGAAAATGATAATTTCAGAGAAGTACAGTTGGAGGGTGCCGATATATGGGCAAAGTACATACCGGTTTTCGAATTTTTGTCAAACGTGCTGACCTTTATTTTAATGCTTCCGGGCGCAATTATGGTAGTGCGCGGTCAGATGACACTTGGAAATATGGTAACGATAAACGGTTATCTGTGGATGCTCACCACCCCGCTTCGTACTGCGGGCTGGCTGATTAATGATATTCAGAGATTTATGACATCCATTGAGAAAATATTTTCCACAATTAGCCATGAGCCGGATATCCAGAGGCCGAAGAATGCTGTTGTGAAGAAGAAGCTAAAGGGTACCGTGCGCTTTGAACACGTTTCCTATTATGCGGATGACGAGGATATCCTGCATGACGTGGACTTTGAAATCAAATCCGGACAGACGGTAGGTATCATCGGAGCGACCGGAGCAGGAAAGTCCACGCTTATGAATCTTATGTGCCGCTTTTATGATGCAACGCAGGGAAACATTTATGTCGACGACATCAATGTAAAAGATATGGATTTGTATTCGCTTCGCCAGAATATCGGAATGGCAATGCAAGACGTATTTCTATTTTCCGATACGATTGAGGGAAATATTGCCTATGGCAGACCGGACTGCTCCTTTGAGGAGGTAGAATGGGCGGCGAAGGTGGCAAATGCAGATGGTTTTATCAGAGCAATGCCGGACGGATACGATACTATTGTAGGAGAGCGGGGAATGGGACTTTCCGGAGGACAGAAGCAGAGAATTTCGCTTGCGCGGGCACTTTTAACCGATCCTGCCATCATCATTTTGGACGATACGACATCGGCGGTTGATATGGAGACGGAGACGAGAATTCAGGAGGAGCTTTCGGGCTTACAGAATAAAAAGACCGTGTTTATCATTGCGCATCGAATTTCTTCAATTAAGGATGCAGACGTCATTCTTGTACTGAATAACGGAAGGATTGTGGAACAGGGAACACATGAGGAGCTTATTGAGAAGAAGGGCTATTATCATACCGTGTTCAGCCACCAGTACGGAGAATTTAATCATTTGAAAAACAACAAGGATTTTAAAGAATACATAAAAGGGCAGAAGAGGAGGAAATAATTATGGCTAGAAATAAATATGATATTGATGAAACCTTAGATTCTGGCTTTGATTTGGGGCAATTAAAGCGTCTGGCGCACTATGTCGGACCCTACAAGGCGGACATGATAAAAGCGATTATTATTATGCTTGTATCCAGTGCTCTCTCCATGCTGACGCCAAGATTTTTTATGACGATTATGGACGATTATATTCCTGCCGGAAATATAAAGGGAATTGTAATACTCAGTGTTGCAACAATGGTGATTGCCGTTATTGTATGTGTCAGTCTCAAAACGAAAATTATTCTCACGAACCGCGTCGGACAAAATGTTATTCACGCGCTGCGAAAAGACTTGTTTGTCCATTTGCAGGAGCTGCCGTTTTCCTACTATGATGACAGACCGCATGGAAAAATTCAGGTTCGTGTGGTAAACTATGTAAATAATCTAAGTGATTTGCTTTCCAATGGTATTGTAAACACGATTACCGATTTGTGCAGCTTAATTTTTATCATCTTTTTCATGCTGAGTATTAACGTAAAGCTGGCAATCATCTGTATGTGCGGTATTCCGGTTTTGGCGGCTCTGATTTGGACGGTTAAGAAAAAGCAGAGAAGGGCATGGCAGATTGAGAGCAATAAACAGTCCAATCTAAACGCCTACATAGCGGAGAGCTTAAACGGTATCCGCGTAACGCAGTCCTTTGTAAGGGAAGAGACGAACCGAAATATATTCAACCAATTAAGCAGCGATTACCGGAGTGCATGGATGGAAGCAGTGCGCTATAATATGATGCTTTCCCCGATTGTAGATACGATATCCGTTTTGACAACGTCTTTGGTGTTTGTGCTTGGAATCAACTGGATGCTCGGCGGAGAAGCTGCAATCACGGCAGGTGTTCTGATTGCCTTCACCGGATATATCAGTCGTTTCTGGACACCGATTACAACACTTGCAAGCTTTTATAACTCTCTTCTAACTTCCATTTCCTATTTGGAGCGAATCTTTGAGACAATAGATGAGCCGGTTTTGGTAAAGGATGCAGAGGGAGCAACTGAAATGCCTGAAATTAAGGGTGAGGTGGAATTTAAAAAGGTAGATTTTGCCTATGATGATGGAATCAAGCGTTTGGATCAGGTAAGTTTTGGGGCAAAAAAAGGAGAGACCTACGCTATCGTGGGACCGACAGGAGCCGGAAAAACAACGATTATCAACCTGCTAAGCCGCTTTTACAATATTCAGTCCGGACAGATATTAATTGACGGCATTGACATTAATACGGTGACAATCCAGTCTCTTCGAAAGCAGATGGGCGTTATGCTGCAGGACAGCTTTATTTTCTCCGGTACTATCATGGATAATATTCGCTACGGAAACAAGGAGGCAACGGATGAAGAGGTCGTCTTGGCGGCAAAAACCGTATGTGCTCATGATTTTATAATGGATATGGAAATGGGGTATAATACGGAGGTAAACGAGCGAGGAAGCAGACTTTCCCAAGGACAAAGACAGCTTATCTCTTTTGCAAGAGCGTTGCTTGCAAACCCGAAAATATTGATTCTAGACGAAGCAACCTCAAGCATCGACACCGAGACGGAAATGATGCTGCAGGAAGGACTTGCAAAGCTTTTGGAGGGAAGAACATCCTTTATCATCGCTCATAGACTGTCTACAATTAAAAATGCCGATTGTATCATGTATATTGACAAGGGGCAGATTAAAGAGATGGGAAATCATGAGGAACTGATTGAGCAGAAGGGAGAATATTATAATCTTTATATGTCGCAGTACAGTTTTCTTGTATCATAAAAATCCTTTTGGATTTTTATGATACAAGAAAAAGATGCGCACTCGAGCGTGAGGAAGATGTCGGCTGCGTGTCCGCCCTCGGCGCAAAAATATGCTGGGGCACATTTTGTATCATAAAAATCTCATTAGGATTTCTTGCGTATAAGAAATAGGAGGGTTACAGCATGGAAACAGGAAAAATACACATTTACTGCGGGGACGGAAAAGGAAAAACCACGTCTGCTATGGGGCTTGCTATCCGCGCGGCTGGGTTTGGCATGAAGGTGCTTATCTATCAGTTTATGAAGGACAATACAACGAGTGAGAGAAATGTGTTAAATCAAATCTCGAATATTACAATAGTGGACGGTTTGGAGCAGGAGAAATTCAGTTTTCAGATGACCGAGCAGGAAAAAGCAGAGCGTCTTCGCTTTTATACGGATAAGTTTAAGGAAATTACCAGAAGAGCTGAGGCTGAGCAGTTTGATATGCTCCTTCTTGACGAAGTGATATACACGATACGGGCAGGGCTTATCAGTGAAGAGATGATACTCTCCTATTTGAAAGAAAAGCCCGAAGATCTAGAGGTAGTTATGACCGGCAATTCCCCAAGCGCCGCGCTTTTGGATGCCGCCGACTATGTGTCCGAGATAAAAAAAATCAAGCACCCTTTTGACCAAGGCTTGAGTGCGAGATACGGAATAGAAAAATAACGAAATCCTTAAAATATTGTGAAATTTTTGTCAAATAAACACAAATCCGCTTGCTTATGGTATAATTATTTCATAGGCGATTATATCATGCATACTGGTATAAGACCGCAGTAAGCTAAGAGGGAAGTGAATTTATGGATTTTACGGAAGTATTTTATGATGATATTGATTCTTGGAAAACAGTTATGTTTTTGTATAAATCAGCATTAAAAGAAATTGTGACAAAAATTGATATATTGAATGACGAGTTTCAGCATGTGCATCAATACAATCCGATTGAGCATGTGAAATCAAGGTTAAAAACACCGGAAAGCATTGTCAAAAAGTTGAAAAGAGAAGGGCATGAATCAACGATTGACAATATGGTGAAGTATATTAATGACATTGCAGGCGTGAGAATCACCTGCTCTTTTACGTCGGATATTTATCGGATTGCAGAGATATTGAGCAACCAGAGTGATTTGAAAATATTGGCGGTCAAGGATTATATTGAAAGCCCGAAGGAGAGCGGTTATAAAAGCTATCATTTGGTTGTGACTGTTCCGATTTTTATGTCAGATAAGGTGGTTGACACGAAGGTGGAAATACAAATTCGAACCATTGCGATGGATTTCTGGGCAAGCCTGGAGCATAAGATTTATTATAAATTTGAGGGAAATGCGCCGGATACCATTCAGGCGGATTTAAAGGAATGCGCTGACATGGTGTCTATGCTGGATGCGAGGATGTTGTCCTTGAATGAGGCAATTAAGCGGTGTGAGAGCGGTGAAAGCAAGGAAGCGGTGTAGAGGAGCAAAATGAAAATATTTGTAGATGCTGATGCCTGTCCGGTAGTAGGAATTGTAGAAAAAATTGCAAAAGAACACAATATTCCGGTAACATTGCTCTGTGATACCAACCATGTGCTTACGTCAAATTATAGTGAAATAAAAATAATCGGCGCAGGAGCGGATGCGGTTGATTTTGCACTGATTAATCTGTGCAGCAGGGGCGATATCGTTGTCACACAGGATTATGGAGTGGCAGCGATGGCGCTTGGAAAGGGTGCATTTTGCATTCACCAATCCGGGAAATGGTACACAAATGATAATATAGACCAGATGCTGATGGAGAGACATATAAGCAAAAAGGCACGGCGGGCATCCGGGAAAAATCATCTGAAAGGACCTAGGAAACGGACTATGGAGGATGATGAACGATTTGTGGAGGCTTTTGAGAGATTGATTGAGAAAGCTGTTAAGTAGAGAAATAGGGCAAAGAGCCTGTTTCCCAATAATGTTAATTAGTTAAGATAGTTGATAGTAGCCTTTTCTTAAAGGATAAGACACCCGAAAGCATGTTTAATGTTTTCAGGTGTTTTTTAATATCCTAGAAAAGTTCTCCGGGCACTGTAAACTAATGGTAAAAGTTGACAAGATATAAAAGTAGGTATATTATGTAGAAAAGAATGAGAAAAACGTTTTACGAGAAAAGTCGGAGAAAAATTAAAAAGAAAAAAATGGATAGGATGATAATATGATTAGTATAAAAGATGTGGCAGTTCGGGCGGGAGTTTCTATTTCTACAGTATCAAATGTACTGAATAAATCAAAATATGTCAGCCCCGAATTAGCAGAGCGAGTAGAAAAAGCAGTTGAAGATTTGGGATATGAAGTGAATCCCATTGCAGCCAGTATGAAGAGTAAAAAATCTGGCACCATTGGTGTAATTACAGAGGACATGTGTGGAGTTTTTTATCCTTATGTTGTAAGAGGGATTAACACAGTTGCAGATGAAAGAGGATATAAAATAATTATCTGTGATGTAAATGGGAAAAGAGGAGGAATAACAGCACTTGAAAAAGAAAGGGAGCTGTTTTATAAACTATTAGCGAGTCGTGTGGATGGAATTATTTTTGTTTCGTCAATATCAGGAATCGGCCAAGATAAATATTTTATTGATTTGAAAAAAATGGCAGATCAAAGACATAAAAAAACGCCAATCGTAAGTTTGGAGAGAGATTTAACTAGGATAGGAATTGATTCTGTCTATTTTGATAACTATAGTAATGCCCAAAAGGCAGTTCAGCATCTGGTTGAGTGCGGATGTAAAAAAATATGCCATATCGCCGGATCAAATGAATTGCAGATTGTTCAGGAGCGTATTGAAGGATACGAAAAATGTTTGGCTGAAAATTGCTTGGAATTGGATAAGGATACAATGATTGCATATGGAGACTATACTCATCAAAGCGGCTATATTGCGATGGAAAAACTGCTGAATGACGTGCCCGATATGGATGGGGTGTTTTGCAGCAATGATCAGATGGCAATTGGAGCCCTTAGGGTACTAAAAGAAAAGGGGAAGGCAGTACCGGAAGAAATAAAGCTAATAGGATATGATGATGTTTTTGTATCCAGCATTGTAGAGCCACCAATTTCAACAATACATATTCAGAAGAAAACGGCTGGAAAGAAAGCCGCGGAGATATTGTTTGATAGAATTGAACAACAAGGTAAAAATGATTTAGCGGTTGGTATAAAGCTGGAAAGCCGTTTGGTTATACGGAAGTCTACAATGGAGGGAGTAACGGAAGACTGGGATTTAAATGAGTGGTAAAAAATGAAATGCTTTTATTTAAGAAAAGACTGGCGTATAGTCAGTCTTTTTTTTGCTTAAAATGAAAAAACGTTTCTCTAAATGATAATGATGTTCATTAATTTATTCAATATAGATGTGCAATTTGTATAAAAATCACTGATAAAATATATTAAATATGACAGAAAAATTAAAATAATAAATTGATTTATTGACAAAAGTACTAGCAAAGAGTATATTAATCGTAGAAAAACGTTTTTCCAAACAGGAAGGAATAAAGGTGAAAGATATGGAATATGTCCTAGAAGCTACAGGTCTATGCAAATCCTTTGGTGGGGTACCCGTATTGAGTGGCGCAGAGCTTTCTATTGTACCGGGTGAGCTGCATGCTCTAATGGGAGAGAACGGTGCGGGGAAATCGACCTTGATGAAAATTATTATGGGAATTTACACAAAAGATGAAGGGAAGATTCGTCTTGACGGACAAGATGTAAATTTTACATCTGCAAGTGAAGCGCTAGCTGCAGGAATTTCTATGATCCATCAGGAACTAAGCCCAATTCCTGAAATGACAGTTGCTGAGAATGTCTATCTTGGAAGAGAAGAAAAAAAGATAAAGGGGCTGCCGTTTGTAAACAAGAAAGAATTAAACCGAAAGACCCAAAGATTACTTGATGAGTATGAGCTTTCAGAATTTATCAAACCAGAAATGAAAATGAAAAATTTGAATATTGCTCAGATACAGATGATGGAAATTATAAAGGCTGTATCTTACAATTCAAAAATTATTATTATGGATGAACCAACGTCATCACTTTCAAATAAAGAAACGGATATATTGTTTCAAATTATTGATAATTTAAAATCAAAAAAAGTTGGGATTATTTACATATCTCATCGAATGGAAGAAGTATTTAAGTTAGCTGATAGAGTATCAGTCTTAAGAGACGGCAAATTTATTGGATGTGTTAAGGTTTCAGAAGCGACACCGGAAGAATTAATTAATATGATGGTTGGCCGTGAATTGGAAGGTGGGTATCCAAAGAATACTGCTAAAAAAGGTGATGTAGTTCTTGAACTTAAGAATTTTACAAAAAAAGGTGTATTTGAAAAGGTAAATTTAAAAGTACATGCGGGAGAAATTTTGGGTATGTCCGGGCTTGTAGGCGCTGGGCGAAGTGAAGTAATGAGAGCGTTGGTCGGATACGATTCGTTAGACTCCGGAGAGGTTACCCTTGAAGGTAAGGCAATTAAAATTAAGCATCCAAGTGATGCGATTAAAAATCATATTATTATGGCTTCAGAGGATAGAAAAGAGTTGGGATTAATTCTGGATAGGAATATTAAAGAAAATATTTCGGTGCAAAATTTCAACAAACTAAGTAAAGCAGGATTTATTAATCAGCCTAAAGAAAAAAAGGTATGCGACGAGTATGCAAAACAGATGACAACTAAGATGAATGGAATTGAAGATATGGCAAGCAGTTTATCTGGTGGAAATCAACAAAAAGTAGTATTAGCGAAGTGTATGCTTTCAGAACCAAAGGTATTGATTATGGATGAACCAACAAGAGGTATAGACGTTGGCGCAAAAGCAAAAATTTACAGTCTTATGCAGGAGATGACAAAAAGGGGTATTGCAATTATTATGATTTCTTCAGAAATGCCTGAACTGATTGGAATGAGCGATAGAGTAGTCATTATGGCAGGCGGTAAGGTTGTAGGAGAACTAGAAGCAGAAGAGATAAAAAGCCAGCAGACAATTTTGAAATTAGCACTAGGAGGAGATTAACATGGAAAAGTTTAAAGAAAGAGGAACATCGCTCAGAAGTTTTGCACTTGTATTTGTAATTCTTGCGATTGTAATAGTAATGACCTTTGCATCACCAGTGTTTATGACATCAAAAAATATCATTAATATTATTCGACAAATTTCAATTAATGGAATTATTGCGGTTGGAATGACCTTTGTTATATTGACAGGAGGAATTGATCTTTCGGTGGGAGCTGTTGTAGCGATAACTAGTGTTATTGCGGGATATTTGCTGGAGCAGGGAACATATTGGCTTGTAGCGTGTCTTGCAGCTGTCTCAATTTCACTTGTTTTTGGAGCTTTCAACGGTGTAATGGTTGCTTATGTTGGTTTTCAGCCGTTTATCGCAACGTTAGCCACGGTTACTATGGGAAGTGGTATAGCACTTGCTTTTTCGGATGGAAAGCCATTCACCATCAAGGATGAAGCGTTTCTTGCAATCGGTCAAGGATATGTGGGTGCAATACCTATTCCAATCATTCTTCTTGTGCTTGTAGTTGCAGCAGGGTTAATTATTTTAAAAACGACAACCTTTGGCCGCTATGTATTTGCCATTGGTGGCAATAAAAATGCAGCAAAGCTTTCCGGTGTAAGAACAAAAAGAGTAGAGCTTATGGTTTATGTAATTTCTGCATTCTGCGCTGCCATTGTAGGACTAATCCTTTCGGCTCGTATCAGCTCAGGACAACCGACTGCCGGTGAGGGCTATGAATTGGATGCAATTGCTGCGACAGCTATTGGCGGAACCAGTATGTCAGGTGGTGTAGGCTCTCTTACGGGAACAGTTTTTGGTTTTATGATTTTGGGACTGGTGACTAACTCCATGAATCTTTTAAATATTAACTCGTTTTATCAACAAATCGTTAAGGGAATATTAATTGTCCTTGCAGTATTTTTAGATATGTATTCAAAGAGAATGAAAAAGTAAAGTGGCTTTAATATCAACATGATATTAAACATAAAACACCAAACAAATTAAAGGAGGATTTACAAAATGAAAAAGAGGGTATTAGGAGCATTGTTAGCAACAGCTATGGTTATGTCAATGGTAGTAGGATGCGGAAGCACAGATTCAGCAACAACAGGAAACACAGATTCAGCAACAGCAGAAAACACGGATTCAACGACAGCAGAGAAAACAACAGACGAGGCTTCAGGAGATCAAATTACAATTGGATTTTCCTCAAAAACAAATTCAGATATGTTTGTTAAAGCTATCGCAGATGCAGCACAGGCTGAGGCAGATGCAAGCGGTGTAAAGCTTGTAATGGCTGATGCACAAGGAGATGTCAACAAACAGATTAGTGATGTTGAAACATTGATTGCTCAAAACCTTGATGTACTGATTGTTATTCCGCAGGATGTTGAGGGAAGTGCGCCGGTAGTATCTATGGCAAAAGAAGCAGGAATTCCGATTGTTATTTGCAATGGTGATATTGCCGACAAGGACTATACTGCATTTGTAGGATGTACAGATCAAGAATCGGGTGAAATTCTTGGAACATGGTTCAATGAAAACCTTGAAAAAGGATCAAAGATTTGTATTATTGAAGGACCTATGGGACAGTCGGGACAGGTTGGTCGTTACGCTGGATTTGAGAAAGTCGGAATGCTTGACAATTTCGAGGTGCTTTCAGTACAGACAGCTAACTGGAAACGTGATGAGGCAATGGCACTTACAGAGGACTGGTTAACTACATATGGCGATGAGCTTAAAGGTATTGTGTGTGAAAATGATGATATGGCTTTAGGTGCACTTTCAGCTTGTAAAGCAGCAGGAAGAACTGACGTTGTAATCGGTGGCGTTGATGGACTTGATGATGCGGTTCAAGCAGTTAAAAATGGAGAGCAAGGAGTTTCTGTACTCCAGGATTCATCAGGACAGGGAGCTGGAGCTGTTGATGTAGCGATTAAGATTGTAAAAGGAGAAGACTATGAAGCAGATACACGTATTCCTTTCCAAGCAATCACAAAAGATAATGTAGATGCTTACCTTACAGGTGGAGTGGAAGCAATTTCAAAATAATTTTATTTTAAAATAAAAACTCACAACAATATAAAGGTATCACTCGATGATACCTTTTATTGACAAAGAAGGTGTAAATATGTTGAAAAAAATACCGAAAATTCTTCCTCCGGATTTGGTGAAATACATGATGGAAATGGGTCACTCCGATTATATCGTGATTGCAGATGCGGGGTTTCCGGGAACGGCTCATGCAAAACGTGTTGTTCGCATGGACAGTGTAGAGATACCTGAATTGTTAGAAGCCATTCTTCCGTTTTATCCCTTGGATTATTTTGTAGATAATTCTGTACGTTTAATGGAAAAGCTGCCGCATGAGCCAGAAGTTACTATTTGGGAAACTTATAAAAAGCTTCTTAAACAGTATGATACGGATAAGGCATTCAAGGAGTTTGTTTATCTGGAAAGATTGAAATTTTATGAAGAGGCTGAAAAAGCATATGTAGTAATTCAAACAGGAGATACATCACGTTATGGCAATATTATTTTGCAGAAAGGTGTATGTGTTTAACGATTATGAACTATAAAGAAGAAAAAAAATATGTTGGTCATAGAGACCAATTAATTAGAGCAAAGAAAATTCAACTTCAAGATGGTAAGGCCAATGGTGTGACGATGATTGATGTTCAAAATCGTTCTGGAATACATTTTGAGGTGAATGTAAGTCGTGGACTGGATATTACAAACCTTGATTTTTTGGGAGAAAACTTTGGATTTATATCTCCTTGCGGAATAGTATCTCCTGAGTACTTTGATGACAAGGGCCTGGGATTTCTTAAGAGCTTTACAGCGGGATTTATGACAACCTGCGGACTAAAAATAGCAGGGGCGCCATGTGAATATGAAGGAAATAAATATGGTCTTCATGGAAATGCTTCCCACACCCCGGCAGAGGATGTCACGTATGTGATAGAGGACGAGGAAGATAACCCTTATGTAAAGATAACCGGTACAGTCAGAGATGCAATTGTTTTTGGAGATAAGCTGGCGCTTAAAAGAGAAATAAAATGTGGCTATAAAGAGAGAAAAATTACAATTAAAGACAGAGTGGTAAATGAAGGATATAAAAAAGCGCGTCATATGATTCTTTATCACTGTAATATTGGATATCCTATTTTGACTTCAGAAAGCGAGATATTTATTCCGTCAAAGGAAATAAAAGCCAGAAATGCTCATGCAAAAGAAGGAATTAAGGACTGGATGAAGGCCCAGCTTCCTGATCCGAATTATGAGGAAATGTGCTATTATCACACATTAAAAAGTGATGAGCAAAAAATGACGGCAGTAGCAGTTTTTAATAAAGAATTGAATATGGGAGTGGCAATTGAATTTGATACAAATTCTCTAGATCATTTTATGCAGTGGAAAATGATGGGCGCAGGCGATTATGTAATGGGATTAGAGCCGTGTAATTCTACGATTGACGGAATTGAGGACGCCACCCTGAATGGATCCATGAAATACATTAATCCTGGCGAATGTATGGAACACACCATTACGTTTTGTATATTAAATAGTCACGAAGAGTTTGAAGCGATAAAACAAAGATTTTAACAAAGAGTTGTTAAGTGCAGCGAAAGAAAGGAATATGGATATGACAGAAAAAGAATTGACAATAAAAGCAGGAGATGAGCTGGATGCAAGACTTGCAGAGGCAAAAGCAACCGGAAATTTGGTTGTTTCAGATGCAACAGAGGATGAAGCGGTTGTTAAGAGTACCTTTGAAAAAGGAGAAGGGGTATTACGTCTCTTTCCGGCTTTTGTTCCGAGAAGATTTGGAAAAGCAGGTCACAGACTAAAACTTCATCCGGATGATTATTTTGCATTTGGTATGGAAAGAGGGTCTATTACTGAAAGATGGTTTGCCTCAACAATTGCAGCCCAAAATGGTGTACTTGCAAAAGCAGATGAAGGTATGGCGTATGTATGCGTGGACTATAACTCTGATGAAAAATTTTCTTTGAGAACAGCAGTTAAAGTTCTGGGCGAAGATTTAGTGGGAAAAGAGCTCATGGAGAAATACAATGGCTGGCCGATGTACTCCAAGTATTTTGATAACGAGAATCCATTATTCCATCATTTGCATTTAACATTTGAAGATGCAGCCAAAGTAGGAAAACTTGGAAAACCAGAATGTTACTATTTTCCAAAACAGCTAAATAATCATCTGGGAGAAGCAAATTATACATATTTTGGATTTGATCCGGATATTCAACCGGAAGAAGTGAAGGAAAGAATTCGCCGTTTTGCGGATGATGATACAAGAATAACAGATATTTCAAGGGCTTACAGAATTGAGCTGGGAACGGGATGGTATACACCGGCAGGAGTGATTCACGCACCGGCATCGGTTCTTACATACGAACCGCAGTGGAATTCAGATGTAAATTCAGTTTACGAAAACATTGTATCAGGAGAAATCTATCCTTATGAAATGCTTAATGAGGAATGTGAAGCTGATGACAATGGTGTTGATGCGGTGTTTAATCTTTTGGATTGGGAAAAAAATGTGGATCCGCATTACAGAAAACATTATTTCCGCAAACCTTTGATTGAAACGGAGACCAAGGAATACACACAAAAGTGGATCACATATGCGAATCCATATATATCGGCAAAAGAATTGACAATCAATCCGGGACAAACAGTTACGATTAAGGACGGCGCTGCATATGGCTGTATCTTTGTGCAGGGACACGGCAAATTTGGAGTTTATGACTGTGAGGCTGCTACTCTTCTTCATTTTGGACAGCAGAGCACAGATGAGTTTTTTGTATCTGAAAAGGCAGCAACAGAGGGCATTACAATTACAAACTTAAGTCAAGTTGAGCCTTTGGTTCTTCTGAAGCATTTTGGACCAAATTGTCCGGGTGTTCCGACGGAGGTATCAGAAAATTAATCCAAAGGAAAGTCCGGAGTACAAAAGCTATTCCGGACTTTGTAAAAAGCTGATTTCATCTTAAGGAGCGGAAAGGACAAAGCATGAAATATTTGATGGGAATTGATAATGGAGGAACATTTTCAAAGGTGGCAATATTCGATGAAAACGGAAAGCAGATTTCTGTCGCAAGTGAGCCAACGGTGACAATTACGCCAAAATCTGGTTATACAGAGAGAAATATGGATGAGCTGTGGGATGTGAATGTTGCGGCGATAAGAAAAGCAATTGAAAAGAGCGAAATTAATCCCGAGGATATTGCGGGGGTATCTTTTTCAGGACATGGAAAGGGATTATACATGGTTGGTTATGATGGGAAGCCATCGTATAACGGCATTGTTTCTACGGATACACGCGCATGGGCACAGGTAGAAAGATGGTACCAGAATGGTACAAATGAAAAAGTATATGAAATGACATTCCAAGAAATATTGGCTGTGCAGCCGGTCAGCTTACTTGCTTGGTTTAAAGAAAACAAACCAGAGGTGTTAGAGGCAACCAAGTATATTTTTGCTGTAAAAGATTATATCCGCTACATGCTGACCGGTGAAGCATATAGCGAATACACAGATTGCTCAGGCTCTAATCTGGTAAATTTCACAACAAAGCAGCATGATAAAGAGCTAATGAGACTTTTTGGGATAGAGGAATGCTATGACAAGCTCCCACCGCTGCGAAATTCTTTTGATATTTGTGGTCATATTACGAAAGCTGCAAGCGAAAAAACGCTCTTGCCGGAAGGGATCCCGGTTGCCGCAGGTATGTTTGATGTAAATGCTTGCGGAATTGCGTCTGGGCTATCGGATGAAGAGAAGATGTGTATGATTGCGGGGACTTGGAGTATCAATGAGTTTATTAAAAAGGAGCCGGTTACAAATGGAACGGTGGACTTAAACTCTTTCTTTTGTATCCCGGGATATTTTCTTGTAGAAGAAAGCAGTCCTACTTCAGCCGGGAATATGGAGTGGTTTATTAAAAATTTAATGAATTATGAGAAGATAGGAGCAAAGGAGGCACGGGGTTCGATCTATGATATCACCAATGAGTGGGTGTCATCTATTGAACCACAGGATAGTAATGTTATCTTTTTGCCATTTTTGAACGGATCAAATGAGGATCCTTTGGCGAAAGGGACGTTTATTGGGCTGACAGCATTTCATAGTAAAAAGCATATGCTGCGTGCGGTATATGAAGGAATTGTATTTTCTCATGTGACACATGTAAAAAAATTACTTAAAAATCGAGAGGTGCCTAAAAGCATCAGTTTATCAGGCGGAGCGGCAAACTCAGATGTCTGGATTCAGATTTTCGCAGATGCATTGCAGATTCCGATTGATGTAATTGAAGATAAGGAAATTGGAGCCCAGGGAGCGGCTATGGCGGCAGGAATAGCTGCGGGGATTTACAACGACTATCAGGATGCAGTAAAACGTACCGTTACCATTACAAAAACAATAGTTCCAAGAGTAGAATATAAAGAAATTTACGAAGAAAAGTACGCAACATATCGTGCTGTTATTGATGGACTTGGCGGTGCATGGAGTCACTTCAAGAATTAAATATGAGGAGTAATGTTGTGAAAAAATATAAAATCGGACTTTATGAAAAAGCAATGCGAAATACGCTGACTTGGCGTGAAAAATTGAAATGCACGAAAGAAAACGGATATGATTACTTGGAAATCAGCATCGATGCATCAGAAGAAAAAATAAATCGCATTTATATGAGTGCTGATGAAAGAAGAGAAATTGTAGATACGACGTTTGAAATTGGGCTTCCAATTGGTTCTATGAGCGTTAGTGCGCTTACGAAATACGCGCTTGGTGACTCATCTGAGGAAGTGCGCAAAAAAGCTATGGAAATCATGGAAAAATCAATTGAGCTTGCTGCTGATTTAGGGATTAGAACAGTGATGCTTCCTGGATATGATATTTATTTTGGTGAGTCAACTGTTGAGACAAAACATTATTTTTTAGAAAATGTTAAAAAAGCAGCACACATTGGAGCGAGAGAAGGGGTTCTTCTCGGGTTTGAAACCATGGAAAATAATTTTATGAATACCACAGGAAAAGGTGTCAAATATGTAAGTATGGTGGAATCACCATATTTGAAGATATATCCGGATACAGGAAATATTACAAATGCGGCAGTATTGGATAAACATGACGTATGTGAAGATTTGGGACTGGGAAAGGGAAAATTAATTGCACTTCATTTGAAAGAGACGTCCCCTGGAATATTTCGTGAGGTTCCGTTTTTCAGTGGACATGTAGAGTTTGAGCGACTTATTTCCACAGCATGGAACATGGGTGTTCGCCGTTATGTTACAGAATTATGGGATGTTGGACAACCGAATTGGGAGGATGATATCCGGTTTGCAAATAAAAGTATGAGAGAGATTCTTGACAGACAAAATTAAAGATTAGATGGGAGGAAGAAAAATGATAAAAATGGCGATTATGGGTGCAGGAGCAATTGCGAGTAAAATGGCATATACCGTCAATTCTATGAAAGATATTGAAGTATATGCAATTGCATCCAGAGAGATACAAAAGGCAGAGGTATTTGCTCAAGAGCATGGAATTGCTAAGGTCTATGGTTCCTATGAAGAGATGTTACGGGATGAAAATATAGATTTGGTTTATATTGCCGTTCCTCATACGCTTCATTATAAATGCGCTAAAATGTGTCTCGAAGCAGGAAAAAATGTGCTTTGTGAGAAACCATTCTGCGTAAATGCAAAACAAGCAAAAGAAATTATAACGTTATCAGAAGAAAAGCAACTGCTGTTAACAGAGGCTATTTGGACAAGGTACATGCCTTCCCGCAAAATGATTGATGATGTCATTGCAAGTGGTGTTATTGGAGAAGTGACCTCCCTTACTGCAAATTTAGGATATGAATTGAGCGAGGTGAAACGTATATGGGACCCTGAATTGGCAGGTGGTGCGCTTTTGGATGTTGGAGTATACCTGATTCATTTTGCAAGAATGGTATTCGGTGAAAAGGAAGCAGAGATTACAGCCAAGGCATTGTTTAAGGATGGTGTTGATATGGTAGACAGTATTGTAATGACCTTTGAACATGGAAAAGTGGCAACGATGCAATCTAATGTTTATGCGGTACAAAATAGGAACGGTTCCATATTTGGTACCAAGGGATACATTGAAATTACTAACATTAATAATCCTGAGGAAATCAGAGTATTTAATTCGGAATATAAAGAAATCCAACTTATAAAAGTACCGGAACAAATTACAGGATATGAGTATGAAGTGGAGGCTTGTATAAGAGCAATTGAAAAACGTCAAATTGAGTGCCCTGAAATATCTCATTCTGAGACCATTAAGGTTATGGAAATTATGGATAGTATTCGCACTGCCTGGGGTGTAACGGTGCCTGAAGTACAATAATCATGATTGGAATAGAAGGGTGCGAAGACAATGGAACAGTTAGAAATTTTGGAAAAGCAAGAAGAGATGCTCCGATTTAAAAGGTTTGACCATGAGGAAGCCTTCAAATTGGGAAATTTCATGGTTGAGTTTGCGAAAAAAAAGAAAAAAACAATTGCTGTTTCCATTCGTATGAACAGCGGATGCATTGTGTTTCAGTATTGCCCGGATGGAACGAATCTGTTGAATCAAAAATGGATGGAACGAAAATTTAATACAGTCAAATTAATGGAAAGAAGTTCACTATTATCTGCATTATTATGGGAAGCGGATGGTACCGCCACAGAAACTCACGGGTTGAAAAATGAGGAATATGCATTGTGTGGAGGAGGTTTTCCTATACGAATCGAAGGCGTAAGCGTTACAGTTGGAGCAGTTATTGCCTCCAACCTGTATCATATTGAAGATCATGAATATATTGTGGATTGTTTGCGAGAATATTTAAGCTGTAAAGATGTACCTGCATACCTTTATGAACATCCTTAATGATTGAAAGAAACCAGAAAATGGTATGAAATATGCCAAGTAATACTTGAAGAAAGGAGCTATAGAATATGAAACAAAAGGAATTGGTAGAAAAAGCACTGGAGAATGGGGGAGGCATTTTTAGACTGGCACCGACATGGGTACCACGTTCATTTTGTCGTCCTGGAAAGAGAATTAAGCTGCATCCCGATGATTATTTTGTGTTAGGGCAGAGGGGAGGCATTGATGAACGTTGGCTTTCTTCCACTACATGGGCTGAAAACGGACCAGGAACACCGGAGGATGAAGGACTAAGTTATATTGTAGTGGATGAGGAAGGAACAGAGAAAATACTACTCAGAGATGCAATTGAACTTATGGGAGAAGAGATTATCGGTTCTGTTCTTTGGGAGAAATATCATCGCTGGGCAATGTTTTCCAAGTTTTTTGATAACGCAGGGCCTCTTCCTCATCATATACACCACAGGCAGGAACATGCTGCCCGTGTAGGAGCAGATGGAAAACCGGAAATGTATTTCTTTCCGGCGCAGTTGAATAATCATGGCGGAGAATTTCCGTTTACCTTTTTTGGGTTTAATCCTGAGACAACGAAAGAGCAAGTGCTTGATAAGTTACAGCAGTTTAAAAAGGGCGATAATGATATACTGGGACTTTCCAGAGCGTATAAGCTTCAGCTGGATACTGGATTTCAGGTAGATCCTGGAATTTTACATGCACCAGGCTCACTTTGTACATATGAACCGCAATTTGCTTCCGATGTATATGCAATGTATCAGTCAGTGCTGATGAACGGACAAATTGTTGGTGAAGATTTATTGTGGAAAAACTGTCCGGAAGAAGAGTTGGGTAATTATGATTACTTATTGGATGTGATAGATTGGGATAAAAATGTAGATCCTGATTTCCACGAGCAGAATTATATGATACCAAAACCTGTTCGCCCATTAGAAGACATGAAAAAAGAAGGATACATTGAGGAGTGGATTTGCTATAAGTGTGATTGTGTTTCTGCAAAACGGTTAACGGTTCTACCAGGGCAAACGGTAACGATTGTTGATTCGGCACCATACGGCTTGATTTGTCTGGAAGGACACGGAAAATTTGGAACATGGGAAATAGAATCGCCTGCATTGATTCGTTATGGTGAATTGACTCATGATGAGTATTTTGTGACAGAAAAAGCTGCAAAAGAAGGTGTAAAAATTCAAAATCTTTCCTCCACGGACCCAATCGTGATTTTAAAACATTTTTCTGATAATCCTGATTTGATAATAGAATAGAGTGAGTGGAATAAAGGAGGAGATACAGTGCTTGAGAAATTAAAAAAAGAAGTATATGAGGCGAATATGCTTCTTCCGAAATATGGACTGGTCACATTTACTTGGGGAAATGTAAGTGCGATTGACAGAAAAAAAGGTCTTTTTGTAATCAAACCAAGTGGCGTGGACTATGATAAGCTGACACCTGAGGATATGGTTGTTGTAGATTTGCAAGGAAATAAGGTGGAAGGAAAATATAATCCTTCCTCAGATACAGATACTCATGTAGAACTTTATAATGCATTTGCAGATATCGGAGGCATTGTACATACACATTCACCTTGGGCAACGAGCTGGGCTCAGTCTGGCAGAAGTATTCCGTGTTATGGAACAACCCATGCAGATTACATCTATGGAGAGGTACCATGTTTAAGGTGCCTGACAAAAGAGGAAATAGATGGTGAATATGAGAAAAACACAGGGTTGTTAATTGTAGATTTTTTTAAAGAAAAAGATTATAAAGCAGTTCCTGCTGTCTTATGCAAAAACCATGGACCATTTACATGGGGAAAAAATGGAGAGGAAGCAGTACATAATGCGGTTGTTCTGGAAGAAGTCGCAAAAATGGCAGCACGCTGTGAAATGATTAATAAAGTGGTTGAGCCGGCACCGCAAGAATTGCAGGATAAACACTATTACCGAAAACACGGTGCAAATGCTTATTATGGACAGAAGTGACTAAAAAGGAGATAAAAACATGAAATTTTTTATTGACACAGCAAATGTGGAGGATATCAAAAAAGCAAATAACATGGGAGTTATCTGTGGTGTAACAACTAACCCATCTTTAATTGCGAAGGAAGGAAGAGACTTTAATCAGGTTATTGCAGAAATTTCTTCTATCGTGGATGGTCCAATCAGCGGCGAAGTAAAAGCTACTACAATTGATGCGGCGGGTATGGTTGCCGAAGGTAGAGATATTGCTCAAATTCACCCGAACATGGTTGTTAAGATTCCAATGACAGTAGAAGGCTTAAAAGCGACCAAAGTATTAGCAAGTGAAGGAATTAAAGTGAATGTTACCCTGATTTTCTCGGCAAATCAAGCGCTTCTTGCAGCTAGGGCAGGTGCAGCTTATGTTTCACCGTTCCTAGGACGTTTAGATGATATTTCGCAGCCGGGTATTGATTTAATCCGTACTATCGCAGAGATTTTCCAAATTTACGATATAGATGCAGAAATTATTGCGGCAAGTGTGCGTAATCCAATTCATGTTACTGATTGTGCATTAGCCGGATCACATATTGCAACGGTTCCTTACAGCGTAATTGAACAGATGACAAAACACCCATTAACAGACCAAGGAATTGAAAAGTTTCAGCAGGATTACAAAGCGGTATTTGGTGAATAAAGAAAAGGTGGTAGCAAATGAACAAATTAGAACTTCAAAAGATTGCCAATGAAATTCGTAAGGGCGTCATTACAGCAGTTCATAGCGCAAAATCAGGACATCCGGGTGGATCTCTTTCTGCAGCTGATATTCTTACTTATCTATATTTTGTAGAATTAAACATTGATCCGAAAGACCCTAAAAAAGCAGGCAGAGACCGTTTTATTCTTTCTAAGGGACATATTGCTCCCGGTCTTTACTCGACATTGGCTCACCGTGGTTTTTTCCCGGTAGAAGACTTAAAATCATTACGTCATGTAGGTTCTTATTTGCAGGGACATCCCGATATGAAGCATATCCCAGGTGTTGATATGTCCAGTGGTTCTTTGGGACAGGGAATTTCAGCCGCGGTTGGTATGGCATTATCTGCAAAGTTAAGTAAGGATTCTTTTCGTGTTTATACATTACTTGGGGATGGTGAACTTCAGGAAGGACAGGTTTGGGAAGCTTCTATGTTCGCCGGACATCGTAATTTAGATAATTTAACTGTTATTGTAGATAATAATAACTTACAGATTGACGGGGCGGTATGTGATATATGTTCCCCGTATCCGATTGACGAGAAATTCAAAGCATTTAATTTCCATGTAATCAATGTGGATGCTCATGACTTTGACGCTTTAGCAGCAGTATTTAAAGAAGCAAAAGAAACAAAAGGACAACCTACTGCAATTATTGCAAAGAGCGTAAAGGGTAAAAATGTATCCTTTATGGAAAATAACGCCGGATGGCATGGAGCAGCACCGAATGATGAACAGTACGCAGCTGCAATGGCAGATTTGGAGAAGGTAGGTGAAGCATTATGCCGGAAGTAAAAATGATAGCAACAAGAGAGAGTTACGGTAATGCTTTGGCTGAACTTGGTGCACAATATGATACCTTAGTGGTATTAGATGCAGATTTAGCAGCAGCGACCAAAACCGGTGTATTTAAAAAAGTATATCCAGACAGACATATTGATTGCGGTATTGCAGAGTGTAATATGATGGGTATTGCGGCGGGACTTGCAGCTGCCGGCAAGATTCCATTTGCCAGTACATTTGCTATGTTTGCAGCAGGACGTGCATTTGAGCAGGTTCGTAATTCAATTGGTTATCCACACTTAAATGTAAAGATTGGTGCCACTCATGCAGGTATCTCCGTAGGGGAAGATGGAGCAACCCATCAGTGTAATGAAGATATTGCATTAATGAGAACAATCCCGGGTATGACCGTCATTAATCCGGCTGATGACGTCGAAGCAAAAGCGGCAGTAAAAGCAGCAATGGAATATGATGGACCTGTTTACTTGCGTTTTGGAAGGTTAGCTACTCCGGTATTTAATGAGGAAGCAACCTATAAATTTGAAATTGGCAAAGGTATAGTTCTTCGTGAAGGGAAAGATTTAACGATTGTTGCAACCGGCCTTTGTGTAGCGGAATCTTTGGCAGCAGCTGAGAAATTAGCGGCAGAAGAAATTGAGGCGAAAGTAATTAATATTCATACCATCAAACCCTTGGATGAAGAGTTAATTATTGCAGCAGCAAAGGAAACAGGAAAAGTAGTTACTGTGGAAGAGCATTCTATAATCGGCGGGCTGGGAAGTGCAGTGTGTGATACATTATCTGCCAATGCTCCGACAAAAGTATTAAAGATTGGTGTAAATGATGTGTATGGAGAATCTGGTCCGGCTGCTGAGCTAATCAAGAAATATGGTCTGGATGCAGACGGTATTTATACAAAAATCAAAGCGTTTTTTAAGTGGTCTCAGTCTAGTTGTCAGCAATAAAAAAGCTGCCGTGAAAGGCATTAAGAAAGAAACAGCAACGATTGTTTATAAACTGAGCCGGAGATAAACCTCCGGCTTCAGTGTTTTCTATATCTTATTTTCTAAAAACTAAGCAATAAAAATTTTCCCCTAGTTCAAATCGCTTTACTTCTTCAAATCCATTTTCAGTTAAAATATCCGCGGCATCCTTCTCTGAAATCCTATGTTCTACGGGCGGTCCAATCGGAGTAACGGATTTATGAAATTCAATAACAGCTAACAATCCGTCATTTTTTAAAATCCGCTGTATTTCTTTTAACATTCCTGCCGCATCATCTAACTCATGAAGCACCGTACACAGAAGTGCAATGTCGCAGGAGGAATCAGGAACTTTGCTTACAGAATCTTCTATCAAAACATTTGGTGCATTGTTTCTTTCATGCAAAATTTCTCTCATGGAAGCGGATATCTCAGCCGCATAAATATTTCCCTTGGTTGTCTGAGCAGCGGCAAAGGTAAAAATTCCGGTACCTGCACCGATATCGCAGAAATCTCCATGTTCGGAAAGCCCGATTCTCATAAGTGTCTTTTTTGGATTTAATTCTTCAATCCGCTTTGGATTGTCTAATTTGTGTGTCATGATTTTGTACCCTTTTCGTATATGATAAATTCATTTGACGGGCAACTGGCTACTTGAAGTGGATTTCAGTCTTCCATACAGCAATAATACTCTTTTAACACAGAAATAACAGCATCAACTCTGTGATCAGCAATTGAATAAGTTACGTTCTGTCCGGACTTTTCCGAGTCCAAAATTCCGTGGGATTTCAAAAGTGCTAAATGCTGTGACAACGCTGATTGTGTGATGTTTGGCATCTTTTTCCCAAGTGCACCTACGGTTTTGGGACCCGCAATCAGCTCACAGAGAATAAGTAGCCGGTATTCATTGGCGAGAACCTTTAACATTTCAGCAATTTGCTTTGCTTTTTCTTCCATCTAAATCATCCTTTCTATGCTTAATCTGGCATATTCCCTGTGTCATAGTTCCCATTGGGCAATAGACACACCAAGAGCGGGGTTTAAATAGCATCATGGTAATAAGACCTAGCACTGTGGAGGTTAACATAACACTATAAAATCCAAAGGCAAACTGAGCCACCCACGGTGTTACACCGGGAACGCCAGCCCAATGCCACGGAAGCTTGAATACCCACAGCAATGTCACGACCTCCTTAAGTGACATACCTCCAAAGACAAGGTAGGTTGTGTAGAGCATCAGAATAAACATGGTCATAAAAAAGGTTAAAAATCCATAACGAAACCATTTGGAACGCAAAAATTTCGGAGGAGCAGCCTTTCGGGATAATCCAAATCTGCCGCCCAGAAGTTCAAAGAGCTGCCCGCGTCCGCAATACTTGTTGCAGTAAGCTTTGTTTCCGTTGATAATAGAAATCAAAAGAGGAATCATAAAGCAGAGGAGTCCGAACCACGCAAATAAAATATTGAAAAATCCTAGAATAAGATAAACAACAGACACAATCCAAAGGTAATCGTACCAGCGCTTTTGCTTTAACATAAAACTGCCTCCTTCGCCTCAATTGTGATAACCTGTGCAGGGCAGGCGGTCGCACATTTTCCGCAGCCGACGCATTTATTTGTATCAACGGATGCATATAATCCTTTGTATACTGATATTGCGTCGAGAGGACAGACCTTCACACAGCAGCCACAAGCGACGCAGTCTTTTGCAACATAAGCTTTTTTTTTTGCCATAATAATCTCCTTGATAAGTATATTAGTAATTTCTAATATACTTATTTATCTGCAAATTGTCAAGTGTTTTGGTATTTTTAATCATGTCATTATTCATTAATGACAAATTAACGTTTGTTCAAATTGAAATTTTAGTACTTTTGCCATTATAATGAGTGTATGAAAAGAAGATGACTGATCAATCATATCTTAAGTACCATCAATTTTTTTCGAAGGAGAGGGCAAAGATGAAAGAAAAAGTTCAAGTATTTGGTAGGTTTTTAAGCGGCATGGTAATGCCCAATATTGGAGCCTTTATAGCATGGGGATTAATAACCGCGTTTTTTATTCCGACAGGCTGGCTTCCAAATGAGAGTTTAAGCGGGCTGGTAGGCCCGATGATTACGTATCTGCTTCCACTGTTAATTGCTTATACCGGCGGTAAAACAGTCGCAGGAGACAGAGGTGGAGTAATCGGTGTTATTGTGACAATGGGTGTTATCGTAGGATCTGATATTCCGATGTTCTTAGGAGCTATGTTAATGGGTCCGCTAAGTGCATGGATACTCAAGAAATTTGATAAGGTAATACGTGAAAAAATTCCGACAGGATTTGAAATGTTGGTAAATAATTTCTCCGTTGGTATCATTGGTGCAATTTTAGCAGTTCTTGCAATGAAGGGAATCAGCCCGATTGTAGTGGGACTAAGTGCAGCAATGGAAGCAGGTGTTGGTTTCTTCGTAGATAACAACATTCTTCCGCTCGCAAGTATCTTTATTGAGCCGGCAAAAGTATTATTCTTAAACAACGCAATTAATCATGGTATTTTGTCACCAATGGGTATTGAGCAGGTAAGTGAAGCAGGAAAATCCATTTTCTTCTTACTCGAAGCAAATCCAGGTCCGGGTCTTGGAATTTTAATCGCATACTGTCTTGTTGGTAAAGGCTCTGCAAAGACCTCAGCACCGGGTGCAATTATTATCCACTTCCTTGGCGGTATCCATGAAATTTACTTCCCATACATACTGATGAACCCTGTTCTTATTCTTGCAGCAATGGCAGGTGGAGCAAGTGGAATCTTTACACTCAGTATTTTTGGCGGCGGCTTAGTAGCACCGGCTTCTCCAGGAAGTATTATCGCAGTACTTGCAATGACACCAAAGGGCGGTTACTTTGCAGTATTGGCAGGCGTTTTAGTAGCAACAGTGGTATCTTGTGTAGTAGCTGTACCGTTATTAAAAATATTTGGTAAAAATGTAGAGTTAGATGAAGCAAAAGATAAAGTGAAAGATATGAAAGCAGCTTCCAAGGGACAGAGAAGCGAAGCAGCAGCAACAATTGAAGTAGGATCTGTTCAGAAAATCGTATTTGCTTGTGACGCAGGCATGGGCTCCAGCGCAATGGGAGCAACCGTACTTCGCAAGAAATTAAAGGAAGCAGGACTTGAACGTATCGAAGTAGTTCACTCTTCCGTTTCCTCCATCCCGGCAGATGCCCAGGTGGTTGTAACACATGAAGAATTAAGAGAAAGAGCAGCACACAGCAATCCAAATGCGAAGCTCGTTCTGATTAAGAACTTCCTGTCAGCACCAGAGTATGACATACTGGTAAATGAATTGAAATAAAGGAAGGCACTAGGGGAAATATTATAATGATACGGACTGGGAGAGGAGAAATCCTCTCCCGGTCTAAGTTGACCTTGTTATCACTGTAAAAATTGTATAAGATAGAACTAAAGAAGAATAAAAAAGGGAGTGAGCATATGGTTTTTTCACCGCGTCTTCGACAAATATTACTGATTATGTTAGAGGAAAATGATATTGTATCAGTTAAAAATTTGGCAGATAAAATTAAGGTAAGCAAACGAACGGTGCAAAGAGAATTGGAATGTACCGCGCTTTCCCTGAAAAAATACGGGATATCCCTGCAAACGAAAACAGGCATCGGAATATGGCTGACTGGTGAAGAAACGGACAAAAAGAAGCTCCTTGAAGCGCTGCAGGCGGAAGACATAGTTGATTCTGCAGACAAAGAAGAGAGAAGAAAACGGTTAATCTTAGAAATATTAAAGGACAGAACACCTAAAAAGCTGTATTATTACGGAAATATATTTGGTGTAAGCGAGGCGACAATCAGCAATGATATGGAAGTCATAGAGGAGTGGTTTCACCAATTTGACTTAACCATCATGAGAAAACAGGGTTACGGTGTTGTCTTGGAAGGCAGCGAGAAAAATTACCGCCTTGCCGTGAGAAAATTTATTGATGAGAATATAGACAGCAAGCTTATCAAAAATCTCTTTGAAGGAAAAGAGAGAACAATCTTAGAAGTAATCGGAAACAAGAAAGGTGACATCTACAATCTTTTAAATGATGATATATTAAAGCAGGTTATTACTTGTTTCCTGAGCATACAGGACAAAAGAATACTGCGGCTGACAGAGAATTCGTATGTCGGTCTGATTCTTCATGTTACCATTGCGATTAACCGGATTTTACAGCAAGAAATTATAGAGCCGAATGAAGAATTACAAAAGCTGACACAGCGAGATGATGATTACAATTTGGCACTTCATATTGTAAATTCTTTGGAGGAGGAGTTTCAAATAGAGATCCCGGATATCGAGATAGATTATATCTGCCTTCACATCAAGGGAGCCAAGCTGCAATACGTCACGGAGGACGGAATGGAGGGGCAGAGTCAGAGAGAGCGGGAAGAATTATTAAACTTTATCAATGAGATGATAGAAGAATATGATGATAAGCTGTCCTATGAACTAAAGCAGGATGAGGAGTTTATCGTCGGGCTTTTGGCACATTTGCAGCCTACATTTGTCCGTCTGGGAAATCAGATGAACATCTACAATCCGTTACTGGAGCAGATTAAGGAGACCTATCCAGAAATATTCCAAAAATGTATGCGGGTAGGAGAATTAATTGAGAGACGCTATTCGTACAAAGTGCCGGAAGCGGAGGTTGGTTTTCTTGCTATGCACTTTGGTGCGGCGTCGGTTCGTCTTGAAAATCAGAAGGAGAACAAGAGGAAGGTTGAAATTGGAATTGTCTGTGCCAGTGGTATTGGTATATCCAGATTAATGCTGACAAAACTGAAGAGATTTTTAAGAGAAAGAGCTGCGCTTATGACGTTTGGAAAAGAGGATTTGACCCCTGTTGTGTTAAAGCGGGTGGATTTCCTTATTTCAAGCATTGATTTGAATGATGTCGCGGCGGATATTATAAGGGTCAGCCCTCTTTTGCCGGAGGAGGATTTGGTACAGATAGAGTCTAAGGTGAGGCTTTATGAGAAAACTCCGAAGAAAAAAAATGTAGAAACAGAATTTTCCAGTCAGCTTGAAACAGTCAATTTTGTGGTGGCTCAGATAAAATCTATGATTAAGGATTTTCAATGTATGAAGGTCAATAATGATATCGGGTTTGATGAGCTTTTGATGGCAGTGACAGAGAAATTGTCACCTTACAATGAAAAACGCATCTTAATTCAGGAAGATATTAAGCGAAGAGAACAGATTGCAACGCAGATTGTACCGGAACTGGATTTTGCTCTTCTGCACACGCGCACAAAGGGAGTTATAAAGCCAAGCTTTTCCATCTGTTTAACCAAAGACTTAAAAGCTTTTTCGGATCCTTACTTTAAGTCCATTCACGTTGTTATCATCATGCTTTTGCCAGACGATGAAAACATTGAAATAAACAGAAGAATACTGGGGCATTTGAGCAGCAGTCTGATTGAAGACGAGGAATTTTTAAGTACTATTTTTGGGGGAGATAAAGAGGAAATCAAAGGAATGCTTGCCAAACAATTGAAGATATATTTCAACCAGTATATAGACGGAGTGTAGCAAGAGGGTGTTGCCAAATCACTAAAATAAAGTGATGGGGCAACACCCTTTTTTTACATGCATAGCATAGTGACATTGTGCACAGAAAAATATGTATTATTTATATTATATTGTAAAATATCACATGAAATAATTTTGATTGATTTCAAGTTGATAAAATAATGCAACATTTATTAGAATTTTTCATGGATAAGTTATTTGAATTATATAAAATTAAGATGGACGGCATAGGAGAACCAAAACAAAAAATAAAGAGTCCCCCTATGCTGTCGTATCGTAAATAGGAGGGGACTAAGGGAGGAGAAGAAAAAGAGTTATGAAGGGTATTATGAAGAGAAGTAAAGGAGGCCTTGCAATACTGCTTGGCCTGAGTATGATTCTGCCCAGTATGCCCGGGGGCATAAGTTTTGCGGCAGGAACAGCTACTGTCTATGGGGCAGCTTATCAGTCTGCGACCAATATTGCAGACACCACATTGCCTGATTCGGTAGATGTGAGCGGGGTACAGACCCCTGTCACATGGTCGTTGGGGAAAAATACTTTTTTAGTTCCCTATGAAACCGTACAGGTAACAGGAAGTACAGAGGCGGGAGATACGGTGACCGCACAAGTGGAGGTAATTCCTTCTAGAGAAAACGAACTTGTATATTTTGTTGATGCAAGCCGGGATACAGGAAAAGAATCCAAAGCTTATACGTCAGTACAAGCTCTGACTCCTACCACTTTATTAAACAAAGCGGCAGATCAGGTGTATAATACAACGGACAAGTGGGGAAGAGTAGGAACCAACTTCAGTGAAAAAGGAACTACCGGACTGGATGTGACGAAAAAAATTCAGACAGGCTGGTACAGTTCCGGCAAAACAACAGCTCTTACTTACCAATATTATCTGGAGCCAGGAACTTATACTCTGACCGCCGGATTTTATGAGTGGTGGAATGGGAGAAGTATGAAGCTGGCACTAAGCGGAACGGGTATGACAAGCGTTACTTCGGAAACAGCTACCGTATCCGGTATTGGAAGTTCTACGGTAAAATCCGTAAACTTTACCGTAGACACTGCGTGTACTGTTACGATGGCAGTACAAAATGCCACAGGCGGGGAAGCTCCCGTGATTAGTTGGTTTGCTGTAGCCAAAGGAGAAGTGCAAATTCCGAACAAGCCTACAGAAATTGTTATAGACGGAGCAGATGTAGCAAAAGCTGCAGCTAATAAAAACGGATTGACCTATAAAGGCTTTGGTGTATTAAGCGGCAACAGTACTAGTAACCTTCTGATGGATTACAAGGAAGAATATCCGGAAGCTTATCAGGAAATGCTTGAGGTGCTGTTTGGAGGAGAACATCCGTTAATTGACCATGTGAAGATGGAAATGGGAAATGACGGAAATAACTCTACCGGTGCAGATGCGTGTACCATGCGTTTTGAGGACGAAGAAGCGGACGCTTCCAGAAGCCCGGGCTTCCAATTGGCAGCAGATGCAAAGGACATCAATCCAGATGTAAAGGTGAGCTTTTTGCGATGGGAAATGCCTACGTGGGTAAGCAGCGCATGGAGCAGCGACAAGACAGGTGCCGGCTATGAGGCGGTATATAAATGGTATAGGGAAACCATTTTTGATGCCTATGAAAAATATCATTACATAGTAGATTATGTGGATCCGGATAAAAATGAAACAACGGACCCGGATGAAGCATTTATAAAATGGTACAAGAACAGGGTAGCGACAGAAACAGAGTTTCCTGCGTATATGGATGAGGAAGCAATAGAAGCTTACCATAATATTAAAATCATTGCTTCTGATGAAAATACCAGTTTGAATATTGTACCTAGTATGAGAGCAGATTCCGTGCTTTACAATGCAGTGGATGCCGTAGGCTTCCACTACAGAGCAGGAGATGCAACCTCCACGGCAGATTACCGTACTATGGCTGATGTAGATGATAAGGAAGTATGGTACAGCGAAGGAGTTGCAAACTTTAGTTATTCTGAATATCATGAAAACAAGACAACGGCATATGGAGCCCAAACCATCGGTGGTTTCCAAAGTCCTCTGGGACTGGCAGATAACTTTATCAAGAGCTTTGTTTATTCCCGTAAGACTCATTATATTTTCCAGCCAGCCATCGGTTCCTTCTATGAGGGACTTCAGTATGACCATAAGGAAATTTTAAGTGCAAGAGAGCCTTGGGCAGGTTATGTTCATTATGATCCGTTTATCTATATGATGCAGCATTTTACTAAGTTTTCTAAAGTCGGTTGGGAAAATGAGGATAACACAGCCGGAATCTGGCGTGTAATTGCCAATGCAAGCGGCAATAACTCAAGCGGATCCGATCATTTGAAAAATGAAGACGGAAACCCAAGTTATATGACATTGGCTGCACCGGATAAGAGCAATTTTTCTGTGGTTATCGTAAATAACAGCAATAAAACACTGAATTATCAGATTAAAGCAAAGGATATGGAGCTGGCAGAAGGTGCCCCTGTAGAAATATGGGAGACGAAAACAGACAGCTATTTACAGTATCAGGGAGAGGCGGAGTATGCAGACGGGTATTATAATGTAACCGTTGCTCCGTATTCTATGATAACTGCAACTACCTTGGATACAGAACAAAATCCGGAATATACAGAGCGTTTGCCCGAAGAGAAAGAAAAGAGCGTACTGGATACAGATAGTACAGGAAGAACGCTGGATACTACCGACAATATCCTTTATGCAGATGATTTCAATTACAGCGGATATGATGCAGACTATTTGGAAAAACGCGGAAATGAACCTAGATATATTTTGGATGTAAGCGGTGCATTTGCCGTAGAGGATGGAAAGTTAAAGCAGTTACTTAGCAAGTCTGTCGGTCAATGGAACAACAATACGCCAAACTGCGTAGTAGGTGATTTCCGTTGGATGAACTATAAAGCAAGCGTAGATGTTACTGTAGCAGGTTCAGGCTATGGCGGACTGAATATCCGTCAGCAGACAGGGATGAACTTTGAAGGAAGCGGATACAGCTTGCAAATTACAAAGAGCGGAAGCTGGACCTTGAAAAAGCGCAGCACTACATTAGCAAGCGGAACCGTAACAGCAAACCAGAACGGAAGCTATAAGCTGGAGCTGGAGGGAAAAGGAAAGCTTATCACTGCAAGAATAGACGGGAAAGACGTTACTTCTTATGTAGACTCAAATCCGGAATACTTTGGAAGAGTACGTCTGGGATGCAATTGGGAAACTACCTCCTTTGATAATCTGGTAGTAGAAAAGCTGTCAGGTTATATCCCTTACGCGACAGAGCTGATAGATAATGCTTCAGATGAAGTGAGTTATACAGGTACATGGGATACTATTGCAGCGGGAGACGGTGCAAGCAGCTATGACTGGTATCGTACCAAGAGTACCACCTCAACCGCAGATTCTACGTTTTCTTTTGACATGACGGGAGCAGGCTTTGCACTTATTGGGGCAAATGATGCGACTGCCGTACTGGATATTACGGTAGACGGAGAAACAGTAGCGGAAAATGCAGCTACCAATTCCAGCAGCCAGCATTATTCCACCTATATGCTGACTGGCTTAGAAGATGCGGCGCACAGCGTAACTGTAACGGTAAAATCAGGGAAAATGGTATTGGATGCTATTCATGTACTTCCGCTGAATGCGACCGACAGTACCGCATTGAAGGCATTGATTGAACAGGCGGCAGAAATTCAGAATGAAGATTATACAGAAGCTACCTGGAATACATTCCAAAGTGCGCTTGAGGCTGCACAGGAAGTAGAAGCTGATGAGGCTGCAAGTCAAGAGGCGATTGATAATGCATATTATGCTTTAAAAGATGCCATAGACGGACTTAAAAAAGGAGATGCCATAGTATCAGCCGAAGAAGTATCCATTGCCGCTTATGCGGGTGGAAACTTAAGCCTTCCTTCCAGTCTGACCTGTACCACGGCAGCAGAAGAAGAGGTATCAAAAGAAGTGATTTGGGACACGGAAGACATTTCAGCCTTAACGGTATATGATACCCTGACCGTAACCGGAACCATAAAAGACAGTGGATTTGAGGTAAGTGCAACTGTTGAGGTTGTTCCGGCTAATCTTCAATACTTTATTAACGCCGGTACGGGAATTGGCTATGTAAATAATAATGCCGTCGCAGCGGTGTCCAAACCTTACAATGCCGTTTCAGCATTGGTGACAAATCTGAAGAACAACATCTCTGATGCGGCTTATACCTCAGAGAGTGGATGGGGTTTTGTGAATGACAGCACCTATAAGGTAAGTGCAACTGTAAGCGGCGGAGACCGTCCGGACAGCTATACAAGTACAGATAAGTATAGTGTTGGTCTGCGGGATAAGACAAGCGGAACACAGCCTATGGTTTACCGCTTTACTTTGGATGCGGGAACTTATGAGCTGACAACAGGATACCATGAATTTTACGGAAGCGGACGTCTCCGCGATATGCAACCAAGTGTAAGCTGGACAGATTCCACAGGAGCCAGCCAGACCGTAAACGGAGAAATTATTTATTTGCGCAGCGCCGATACCAAGGGAACGATATCCTTTACCCTGGATCAGGAAACGGTAGTGGAATATCATCTTATGAAGGTAGCCAACGAAGCGCCTATGTATAGCTGGATTGGAATTGCAAAGACAGCGGGGGATGAGGGAGAGACTGTTGATAAGAGTTCCTTGGAAACTGCAATCAATACAGCAAAGGAATTGGATAAAACCAAATATACACCGGAAAGCTATGCAGACGTGGAAGCGGCTCTAAGTGCAGCAGAAACTATATTGGCAGATGACATGGCATTACAGGAAACCGTAGATGCAGCAGCACAGGCGCTCGATAATGCAATTGCGAACCTGAAAGAAAAGACAGAAACGCAGGTAGACAAAGATGCATTACAGACAGCCGTTTCCAATGCAAAAACAATCGACAAAAGCCAGTATACAGCAGAAAGCTATGCAGAGGTAGAAAAAGCATTAAGTGATGCAGAAGAGGTATTGGCAGATACCAATACTACGCAGGAAGTTGTAGATGCGGCTGTAGAAGCACTCAATGATGCGATTGCTGACTTAGAAGAAATCGTAACCGTAGACAAAGCGGTATTAGAAGGCGCCATTTCCAGTGCAAAAGCAATCGATGGCAGTAAATACACCGCAGAAAGCTATGCAGAGGTACAAAAGGCATTAAGTGAAGCCGAGAGCATATGGGCGGATGCCAATGCCACACAAGAAGCAATCGATGCAGCCGTAAGAGCATTAAACAATGCGGTAGATGCATTGAAAGCAAAAGCCGTAGCAGATAAAACCGCATTAAAGGCTGTAATTAACAGTGCAAAAGCATTGGACAGCAGTAAGTACACGGCAGAAAGCTATGCAGAGGTAAAAAAAGCATTAAGTGCAGCGGAAAGCGTATTAATGGATGATGAGGTATCACAGGAAGCAGTAAACAATGCTGTGCAAGCATTGAATAATGCAATGGTTGCGTTAAAGGAAAAGGAAGTAGAGGCATCTTCTGTAGCGTTGAATTACAACAAGATTACGATGAAAAAAGGCAGTAAATTTAAGTGGCTGAGCACTGCTTTCACTCCGGATAACACAACGAATAAGACGCTTACATGGGCATCCTCTAATACAAAGATTGCAACAGTAGACAAAAATGGTGTCATATCAGCAAAAAAAACAGGAACTGCTACGATAACAGCAAAAACAGTAAACGGAAAGACAGCTTCGGTAAAAGTAACCGTCCAAACAGGTGATGTAAAGGTAAGTAAGATTACTTTAAATGAAAAGAAACAAACGGTTACCGTAGGAGACAAGGTAACGCTGAAAGCTACCGTAGCGCCAGTCAATGCAACCAACAGCAAGGTGACTTGGGCTTCTTCCAATACAAAGGTAGCCAAGGTAAGCTCCAAGGGCGTTGTCACCACAGTAGGCACAGGAACAGCTAAAATTACTGTAAAGGCAAAAGATGCAAGCAAGAAAACCGCAACCTTTACGATTACCGTAAAGAAACCGGGTAAGCCATCCATCACCACCGTAACCAGCAATGAGAAGAAAAAGGCTGAGCTGACATGGGGTAAGGTAGATAAGGCGAGCGGCTATGAGATTTATGCGGCGACGTCTAAAAACGGAACTTATAAGAAGGTAGCAACTGTTTCCAAAGGAAGTACAGTAACCTGCACCGTAAAAAAACTGACATCCAAGAAAACCTATTATTTTAAGGTAAAGGCATATATCACCGTATCCGGTAAAAAAGTATACAGTGAGGATTCCTCTAAAAAATCAGTAAAAATAAAATAAAGGATCATATCCTAAAGTGGCTACCCGTCTGTAATTGAAAATGCAGGCGGGTAGACTTTTATGCGCATGAAGGCAAGTGGAAGATGTCGCTACGTGACTTCATGCGGCGTAGAGTGTGAACTTTGCCCACACTTTTTAAGAATGTCCATATTAAATAGCGTCAAACTCAATTTTGTTTAAATTGATTTAAACAAAGAAAAAGCGCTATAATAAGCTTAGAAACAAAGAAAAAACAAGGAGAGACCTAAAGGAGTGATGGTATGTTTTTTAAAAGAAAAGAAGAGGAAGCGAATAAACCGGAGCTACTTCAGAAAAAAAATATTATATTAAATTGTCAACCAAAACCGAAAGAAGATGTGATTCGTCATGTCGGAGGGCTTTTATACGAAGGTGGATATGTAGATGCTGATTATGCGGATGCAATGATTTTGAGAGAGGAAACTTTTTCAACAAACATCGGAAACGGAATTGCAATCCCGCATGGAGTGGAAGAGGCTAAGAAAAAAATCCAGAATTCAGGTATTGCGGTTATGGTGTTTCCGGACGGAACGCTTTGGAATGATGAGAAGGTTTATATCGTAATCGGAATTGCAGGGGCAGGAGAAGAACACTTGGATATATTGGCAAATATTGCTGAAAAGCTGTCAACTCCTGAAGCAGTTCAAGATTTGATTGGAAGTGACACGGATACCATATTCAACACATTTACAGGAACGGGAGGAATGTAACAGTGATAATTACAGTGACAATGAATCCGGCGATTGATAAGACAGTAGATTTGGCAAGTTTTGAACATGGCAGTTTAAACCGTTTAACGAATGTCATCATGGATGCCGGCGGAAAAGGAATTAATGTATCAAAGACAATCAAAGAATTAGGCGGAGAGTCAATCGCTACCGGTTTTATCGGGGGAAGCGCCGGGACTTTTATTGAAAAAGCTTTAACGGAATTGGGAATCAAATCTGATTTTATTTCGGTAACGGGAGAAACCAGAACAAACCTAAAGGTTGTGGAGAAGAGCGGAGCTGTTACCGAGCTGAATGAGCCGGGACCGATAATCGGCCAGGAGGAAATTGCAGCGCTGACAGAGAAATTAGAAGGATATGCAAATCCAGACACCTTGTTTGTATTTGCGGGAAGTATTCCAAATGGTGTGGATAAAACCATTTACAGCACCTTAATTGAAAAGGTGAAGGCGAAAGACGCTAAGGTATTTTTGGACGCAGACGGCGAGCTGTTTGCCAACTCCTTAAAGTCAAAGCCGGATATTATCAAGCCAAACCGTTCAGAGGTAGAAGCATATTTTGGTATGGATTATCGTGCAAACGAGGAAGAGCTCGTTAGCATGGGACAGAATTTTCTTGATATGGGCATTGGAATGGTAGCGATATCCTTAGGACAGATGGGTGCATTGTTTCTGACGAAGGAAAAGAGCATAAGATGCCCGGGATTAAAGGTGGATGCTCATTCAACAGTAGGCGCAGGAGATGCTATGGTAGCGGCACTGTCCTATGGAACGGATAAGGGAATGGAAGTCACTGAATGTATCCGATTAGGTGTTGCGACGTCGGCCGGAGCGGTTACAACAAAGGGCACAAAGCCACCTTCCAAGGAACTTGTGGAGGAGCTTGCAAAAAAAGTCGAAATCATTAATTTGTAGCATAAATACTATGCCGATAAGGCACGTTCTATTAATGAATTATTTTGAAAAATGGAGGAAAAACAATGAAAACAAGAGCAGTCAGAATGTATGGAATGGATGATTTGCGTTTAGAGGAATTTGAATTACCGGAAATAAAAGACGATGAAATATTAGTCAAAGTCATCAGCGACAGTATTTGTATGTCAACCTACAAGCTGGTAAAGCAGGGAAAGAAGCACAAACGTGCGCCACAGAACATTGATACCAACCCGATTATTATCGGACACGAATTTGCAGGTGATATTGTTGCAGTTGGTTCCAAGTGGGAAGGGCAGTTCAAGCCGGGCCAGAAGTTTGCTTTGCAGCCTGCGTTGAATTATAAAGGAAGTCTTGCATCCCCGGGTTACTCCTATGAGTTTTTCGGCGGTGCGTGCACCTACTGCATTATCCCTCAGGAAGTAATGGAGCTTGGCTGTCTGCTTGACTATGACGGCGAGAGCTATTTTGAGGCATCCCTTGGTGAGCCGATGAGCTGTATTATTGGCGGATATCATGCAAATTATCACACGAACAAACAAAATTATGAACACGCGATGGGAACAAAGGTAGACGGCAACATACTTGTTATGGGCGGCTGCGGACCGATGGGACTTGGAGCGGTAAGCTATGGCTTATGCATGGAAAATAAACCAAAGAGACTCGTTGTAACAGATGTAAGCGATGACAGAATCAAGAGAGCAAGAGAAGTAATATCCGAGGCAACCGCTGCTGAGAAAGGCATTGAGTTGATTTATGTAAATACCGCAACGATGAGCAATCCGGTGGAGGAGCTTATGGCGTTGACGGACGGACATGGCTATGATGATGTATTTGTATATGTTCCGATTCGTGAGGTTGCTGAAATGGGTGATACCCTGCTTGCATTTGATGGCTGTATGAACTTCTTTGCGGGACCGTCTGATAACCAGTTTAAGGCAGAAATCAACCTTTACAATACACATTACACAAGCACACATATACTTGGAACGACAGGCGGAAATACGGATGATCTTGTCGAGGCAATTGATTTGGCATCCAAGAAAATGATTGAGCCAGCTGTTATGGTTACTCATGTAGGCGGATTAAACAGTGTGGCAGATGCAACCTTGAACCTGCCAAACATTCCAGGCGGAAAGAAATTAACCTATACACAGTTTGATATGCCGCTGACTGCAATCGATGATTTTGAGGAGTTAGGTAAGAATGACCCGTTATTCCAAAAGCTTGCAGAATCTTGCAAAAGCCATAAAGGCTTGTGGAATAGTGAAGCGGAGAAGATATTGTTTGACCATTTTGGTGTAAATTAAATTCTTGAGAAATATGATTTGACCAAAGATAAAAATACCCTGAAAGGTGAAAATTGACTTTCGGGGTATTTTTATATTATAGGAAATGAAGCAAAAAATAATACAATTTTATTTTTTTCCCCATAAAATGAGGAGTGCCCCGGCGACAAGACCGAGGCTATTATGAAAAAATTTATCTATATTGTGTAATGAAAACATTACGAAACTAGCGATTTTTGTCAAGATGTTTACATCTTTAACTTAATATCAGTATAGCAATCACTTATGAACAAAATATGAACACTGTATTAATATATTGTAAAAGATACACAAATGAAAACCGTATCGACGTCATAATTAGATAATAATGCACAACACGAAGATGCCATGATGCTTCAGCTATATGTAAAAACCGCAAAAAAGGCTTAAAGTGCATTCTATAATAAAAAGAAAGAATATGCAAAAAACAGTGGAAATATGTGTGAAAAGTAGTTAGAATGAAAAGAAGGAAGGAAATAAAGGAGGAATAGAAAATGGCTGGATTAATGGATATGATTAGTAATCGTGACAGCAGTATTGACAAGAGTATTGCTGAGACCACGATGCAGTGTTTGAGGGAAATGAAGAAGCAGACAGGAGAAAATGTCGAACTTGTAAAGAAAATCAATTCTTTGGTAGAGGCAAGCGTTACCAAAATAAAAGGAATTGAAGTTAAGACAAATGAACAGAATATAAATGATAAGGCAGTAGAAGAATTGAAGCAGGAAGTGCAGGAGATGAAAAGAGAATTTTCGGACGAGCTTACCCTGCTTAAAAATCAGTTAGATGAAAATATGAATAAGGAAAATGGCAAGCTTTATAAAAGTGTCAAGGCAATGCTGGAGGAGCATGAGGAAAAGCAGCAAAAGCAGATAAAATCCATAGGCCGCTTTAATAAGGTTATTCTGTGGTTTCTATTTCTTATCACTGTTTTGCTCGTCACAAACATTATAGGTATTATATAAAAATTGACAAAGATCCAACCAGCAAGAAAAAATGAGAGTTAAGAATTAGGTTTAGCCTTGTGGCACTGCCGAAGGCTGAATAGCAAGTTTTGAAAGGAATTATGAAAAAATGGGAAAAACAAATAATAAGATTTACATTATCGGGCATAAGAATCCGGACACGGATTCTATTTGTTCTGCGATTGCCTACACGGCACTCAAGAATAAAATATCCGATAAGGAGCATTGCGCCAGAAGAGCAGGGCAGATTAATGAGGAGACACAGTATGTCCTAAATCGCTTTGGTGTGGAGGCTCCGGCATATATGTCCGATGTCGGAACACAGATTAAGGATATTGAAATCAGAGAGACAGAAGGGGTAAGAAGCAGCATTTCACTGAAAAAAGCATGGCAGCTTATGAAAGACGAGAATGTAGTGACCTTACCTATTACAAATAAAGAGAATCATCTGGAGGGGCTTATCACCATCGGTGACATCACAACCTCCTATATGGAAGTATTTGACAGTGCCATACTGTCCGCGGCAAGGACACAGTATAAAAATATTTTGGAGACGCTGGAAGGTACGATGGTTGTCGGAAATGAACACGCTTATTTTGTGAAAGGAAAGGTGTTGATTGCGGCGGCAAATCCTGATATGATGGAAACCTTTATTGATCCGGACGACTTGGTTATTTTGGGAAACCGCTATGAATCACAGCTTTGCGCAATTGAGATGAATGCAAGCTGCATTATCGTGTGTGAGGGTGCCAAGGTATCCATGACGATCAAAAAGCTTGCAGAGGAGAGAGACTGCGTTATTATCAGCACCCCTCATGATACATATACAGTGGCAAGACTGATTAATCAAAGTATGCCGATTAAGTATTTCATGAGAAAGGACAACCTGATTACATTTAGGACAGAAGATTTTACGGAAGCGGTAAAAGATGTTATGGCAAAAAAGAGACACCGTGATTTTCCGATTGTTGATAAAAAAGGTGCCTATATCGGCATGATATCCAGACGTAACCTGCTCAATATGACAAGAAAACAGTTGATTTTGGTTGACCATAACGAGGCATCTCAGGCGGTAGACCAGGTAGAGGAAGCAGAGATTTTAGAAATCATTGATCATCACAGACTTGGTTCCTTGGAGACTATTTCTCCGGTATTTTTCAGAAATGAGCCTGTGGGCTGTACTGCTACAATTGTGTATAAGATGTATCGGGAGGCAAATATTGAGGTTGAGCCTCATATCGCAGGACTTTTATGTGCGGCAATTCTCTCCGATACACTGATGTACCGCTCTCCTACCTGTACCTCGGTGGATAAGGCAGCAGCGCAGGAGCTGGCACAGATAGCGGGAATTGATGTGGAAGAGTTTGCGCAGGAAATGTTCCGCGCGGGAAGTAATCTGAAAAACAAATCTCCTGAGGAGGTTTTCTATCAGGATTTCAAGAAGTTCAGCGTAAACGGAACTTCCTTCGGGGTAGGTCAAATTAACTCCATGAATGCTGAGGAGCTGGAAGAAATTAAGAGCAAGCTTCTGCCGTATCTGGACAAGGCATATAAGGAACACGGAATTGATATGCTTTTCTTTATGCTGACTAATATTATTGAGGAATCCACAGAGGTAATCTGTCAGGGCAAGGATGCAAACAGCGTGGTAGAGAGTGCGTTTGATGTAAAGTCTGACAGTGACTCTTATATTTTAAAAAATGTAGTTTCAAGAAAGAAACAGCTTATTCCTGCATTTATGAGTGCGATGCAGCAGTAAGCAGAAAGGGGCAGAAAATGCCGAAACAAGTATGGAAACCGGGAAATATGCTCTATCCGTTGCCTGCCGTTATGGTAAGCTGTGCGGATAAGGAGGGAAATGCCAACATCATCACGGTGGCATGGACGGGAACCGTGTGCACTGCCCCGCCGATGCTCTACATTTCCGTCCGCCCCGAGCGGCATTCTTATCAAATGATAAAGGAGACCGGGGAGTTTGTAGTCAACCTGACAACAAAGAAGCTTGCAAAAGCAACCGATTACTGCGGTGTCCGCTCTGGCAGAGATGTCGATAAGTTTCAGGAAATGAGGCTTACGAAGGGAAAAGCAGACAAATTAAAATATGCACCAATCATCGATGACAGTCCGGTCAGCATAGAATGTAGAGTGGTGGAGATAAAGCAATTGGGCAGCCACCATATGTTTCTGGCAGAGGTCGTGGCGGTGGATGTTGAGGAGTCTTACATGGACAGCAAAGGAAAATTCCAGCTAAACTCCTCTGATTTAATGGTGTATTCTCACGGCGAATATTATAATTTGAAGGAACAGCTTGGAACTTTTGGTTATTCCGTGCGGAAGAAAACAAAGGGGCAGGCGAAGAAGACGAGCAGAAGATAGGTCGGGAGGCAAAGATGAAAATAGCGGCGATATCAATTGAAAACTTCAAATCCATTAAGAAACTGACGATTGACGAAATCGACAATGCAATGATTCTAGTCGGCAAGAACAATACAGGAAAATCTGTGGTTATGGATGCTCTTTTAGCACTTTCGGAAGACTATGAGATAAAGGAGACCTACTTTTTTTCAAAGCATGCCAATATCGAGATAAGCGTTACGCTGAATATTGATGATGAGGATTTGGCAGGCATGAATGAACGTGGAATCGTGAGCCGGTATAAGCGCTATGAGATATGGGAAAAGGACTTTATAGAGAAGCTGCCTTGCTACTCAAAGGAGGAGGAGCAGCTTAAATTTACTTGTATTATCAATAAGGAAGGCAAGCGGCGTTACTACGACGGGGTAAAAAAGGACAATAAGTACATCAAAGAGGTACTTCCCAAAATCCATTATCTGGATTGTAGCAGAGATTTGAGTAACATTCAGAAGGATATTTTCAGTTTTCAGGGAAATAAGGCATTGGAGAAGCTCCGCTACAACAAATGCATGTTTGACGGAAAAAAGCCGTGCAGCCGTTGCTTTGAGTGTGTCGGTTTTATCCATCAGAAGACTCCTGAGGAGCTTGATATCATTGAGACTGCAAGACTTTTGGAATATAAGCTTTTTACGACGAATATCGAGGAATTTGAGAGCCGGGTAAATTACTATTTTCACAAAAACAACGGTGAAGCGCAGAGCGTAAAATATGTGATGAATTTTGACTATGATAAAATTCTTGCGACGGACACACTGGTTGATAACGTGGAGAGGGGCACTCTTGGCTCCATAGACGCCTTGGGAGCAGGCACTAAGAGTATTTATATCTTTTCTCTGTTAGAGGCGTATAATGAGCGTGCAAACAGCGTAAACAGCATTATTTTGATTGAGGAGCCGGAAATCTATCTTCACCCGCAGCTTCAAAAGGTGGCAAGTGAGATTTTGTACCGTCTGTCCAAGAAAAATCAAGTGATTTTTTCCACACATTCACCGAATATGCTCTTTAATTTTGCCAGCAGGCAGATTAAGCAGGTGGTGGCAGATGAGGACTATAACACTGCAATTAAAGAGGATGTAGACATCGACATCATTTTGGATGATTTGGGCTACACCGCTAATGATATGATGAATGTAAGTTTTGTTTTCATCGTGGAGGGTAAGCAGGACGGAAACAGACTGCCGCTCCTTTTGGAAAAGTATTATTCAGAAATCTACGATGAGGAGGGAATGCTAAAACGAATTTCCATCATTCCCACCAATAGCTGTACCAACATTAAGACGTATGCAAACCTAAAGTACATAAATAAGTTGTATCTGAAAGATCAGTTTCTGATGATAAGAGACAGCGACGGCAAAAATCCGAACTACCTTGTCAGGCAGCTTTGCAGCTACTATGAGCAGAGGGCAAAGGAGGATCTTGACAATGTACCGCGGGTGCAGCCGAAAAATGTACTTGTGTTAAAATATTATTCCTTTGAAAATTACTTTTTGGACCCGAAGGTTATGAGTAAAATTGGGGTCATAAAAACGGAAGAGGACTTTTACAATATTTTGTATGACAAATTTAAGGCGTATTTGTATAAGCTTCCGAGCATGAAGCGCATGATGAAGATTACAGGGGCGAGAATACGAAGCAAGGAAGACTTGAAGGCAAATATGGAGTATATCCGTATCTATGTCAGAGGGCATAACCTGTATGATATATTTTACAGTAAATATCGTGGGGATGCGGAGACAGAAATATTAAAGCGGTATATCGATGTGGCACCGCGGGAGAACTTTGCAAACATTTTGGATGGGATTGATCGGTTTGTCTATTTTGAGAGCCGAAGAAAAGATATGGAAGAGTAAAAAGATAGGAATTGGAACATTAGGCGGGGTATCCTCTGTTTAGGGATGCCCCGCTGGTTTTGTGGCACAGGATACCACACAGCTATTCGTTCTGTTCTTCTTGATCTAACTGTTTTTTAATTTTTTCCTGTTTTTTCGTATTCAGATAATTAAGAAAAAATAGTACAATAAAAGCCAAAAGGGTTGCGCTGATAAAAGTAACTGCTAACGCGGCGATAAAATAACCTATACCATCCTCCTTATAGCGTTCTGCGTATTGTATATAGTTTAAAATACCGTTAATCGCCGTTACTACTATTCCGCACACTATACTGTTCACAAAAGTGAGGGCTTTAGCCCGTTTTTCTTCACCGTATATGTTAAGTCCCGAGGACATGTACCGTATTATTATATAAAAGGACATTCCGAAGAAGCATATAAACTCAACGGCATATTGCTCAAATGGAGCGTTCAGCAGAAACTGTTGTACGAGCATTGAACAGAGAAGCGCAATCATTAAAATGCCATATGCTTCACTATTTATTTTACGGCGTTGTCCTATAACTCTTTCATCTTGCAAATTTTCCTTTTTCATTTCGATTCCTCCCAAAATAAATCATTTAATGTTTTACCAAGTGTCTTGCAAATTGCTATGCACAAGTTTAGTGTAGGATTATACTCCCCTGATTCTATCAACCCGATTGTTTGACGGGTGACGCCTACGGCTTTTGCCAAGTCCTCTTGTTTCATATCGGCTTCCATTCGGGCAATTTTCATTCTCTTGTTTTTCATGGAATACCTCCTTTATAATCTAATAGTACATTATATATTGCTAAATGTCAATTATATATTGCATTTTTAATTTTAAAAGACTATCTTGGGGTTTATGTTACTTCTGAAAGATATAATACCCTGTTACGCTGAAGTAGGGCAGCCTTGCCATAGCACGTGACTTCCTGCCTTTGTTCAATTCCTACTTTTTCAAAAAGCTTCCCCGAACGACTGCGTCAGTTCCAAAACGGCTTTTGATGGCGTCCATTGCCTTCTCAGCCTTTAGCTGTTTTTCATCCACGACAGTGTCAAACAGGGAGAGCTGAACCGGCTCATCCTCATGAGTAAGCTTTGTAGTGCGGATGCCGAGAAGACGGACCGGGTTGTGGTTCCAAAGCTCGTCCAGAAGAATGCAGGCGTATTTATAAATCTGTTCCGTAGTATTGGCGGAGTTTGAAAACTGCATTTGGTGGGACACGCTTGTAAAATCATTATATTTTATTTCCACGCAGATGGTTCCGGCAAGTTGTTTGGCGGCACGCAGACGCTTTGATACTTGCTCGGCAAGGCTAAGTAAAACATGGGTGATTTCGTCTCTCTCCGTTGCGTCAAAGGAGAGGGTGGTGGAGTTTCCTATGCCTTTTAACTCCGTCTGGTCGGCGACAACAGGAGTTTCGTCAATGCCATTTGCATATTGCCAAAGAAGTCTTCCGTGACTCTTTAAATGCGCCTCCAGAAGGTCTGGGGAGGTCTGTGCGAGCTCTCCTATGGTATGGATACCGAGCGTGTTTAGCGTTTTAACACTTGATTTTCCAGCCATGTACAGTTCGCTAAGCGGCAGCGGCCACATTTTTTCCCTGATTTCATTTGGAAAAAGAGTGTGGACCAAATTTGGCTTTTTAAAATCGGAAGCCATTTTTGCAAGCAGGCGGTTTGAGGATATCCCTACGTTTACCGTAAAGCCAAGTTCTCTGTAGACACGATCCTTAATTTGGGTTGCGGCTTCAATTGGGGATGAATATTGATGTGCAACAGAGGTAAAGTCCAGAAAGCATTCGTCAATGCTGAGCTTCTCCATATCAGGGGTGTAGTCGGCTAAAATGGCGAGCATTTTTCTGCTGTACTGACTGTAGAGGGCGTGATTTGGCGGTGCGATAACAAGGTTGGGGCACTTTCTAAGTGCCTGTGCGATTGGCTCGCCCGTTCGGATATTATATTTTTTTGCAGGAATGGACTTTGCAAGCACGACTCCATGACGGCTTTCCCTGTCGCCGCCGATGATGGAGGGGATGGTACGAAGGTCCGTGTGGTCGGGATTGCTTTTTAAATCCTCGACTGCGCTCCAGCTTAGGTATGCGGAATTTACGTCTATGTGGAAGATGATGCGATTCATTTTTTGAGGGGTGCCTTTCTTTGGGATTTTTGGTTGGGTGTGAGGGGTGTGGGACTCGATTGCGCGGGGCTTATCTCGTCGGGTGAGTGTACGACTCGATTGCACTGCGTTTATCTCGTCGGGTGGGGGATTTAGCCCGCAGTGAAGCTCGATTACGCTGCGCTTCATCTCGCTTACGGGCTTCGCCCTATGAAAAAGAAAAAAAACAAATTTCCTTATGTGCGAGCACAACGTAAATTTGTTTTTTTCTTTTTCGCACTGCTCATGTTAATAATAGTGTAACATTTTCCTTGCTATTTTGGAAGATTTTTTATAACATAGAGGTAGTATTTTATTACCATTCAGACTTCGATATTGTTTTGGTTATAATTGGATTTGGGATAGGAAAGTTGAGGAAAAGCGGAAGATGGATAATTTGATATTGATTGGGATGCCGGGAGTGGGGAAGAGTACTGTCGGTGTTATATTGGCTAAGGTTTTGGGATATCGATTTGTCGATTCGGATATAGTAATTCAGGAGAAAGAAAAAAGACTTTTGCGAGAAATTATTGAAACGGAGGGCGTGGATGGTTTTATTGAAATTGAAAACCGGATTAATGCCTCATTAGAGGCAGAGCACTCTGTCATTGCCACGGGTGGAAGTGTCGTGTATGGCAAGGAAGCGATGGAGCATTTAAAGAGTATAGGAAAGGTAGTGTATTTGAAGCTGTCTTATAACAAGCTCAAGAAGCGCTTGGGGGACATTAAAGGCAGAGGCGTTGTGCTGAGAGAGGGACAGACCTTGAAGGATCTGTATGAGGAGAGAACGCTTTTGTATGAAAAGTATGCAGATATTGTCATTGATGAGGAGAAGTTGACAATAGAGGACACCATTACAAAAATAATAGGGGCAATTCAAAATGAAGAAACTGACAAAATATAAAAAGAGAATACGGATAAGTTATGCTGCAGGAGCGTGTGCGACCTGTATGGTGATGCTTCTGATCAATCCTGTGACAAGTGACAGGGGAGACAGAGACGGAAGCTTTTACCATATTGTAGTCAATGGGGAAGACAAGGGGATTGTTGAGAAGGAAGATATGGCAAAAGAGCTTGTGGCGCAGGCACGAAAGCGAATTGCGGCGGAGTCTCAGGATATCATCTATATGGATTATAATTACGAAATTGTTCCGGATAAAAAAATTGTCGGAACGTTGGACGAGCTTGAACAGGTTGAGGAGAATGTTTACAATCAGTTAAAAGAATGTATTGTTCAAACAGAACAAAAAGCATACACAGTCAAAATTGATGATTTTTCGATTACATTGTCAAGCAAGGAGGCAGTGATTGAGCTGCTGAATGCAGTGAAACATGAATATGATGAAAATAACGAATTTTCAATTGACTTAGTGGAGGAAGAAAATCAGGAACTTTCTGCTATGGAGCCGAGCGTATATAAGATTTCCAAATCTGCAAATGAGGCAGATACTGTTTCGGAGGTAAGTTCTCAGGGAGAAACAGGCGAGATGGAAACTGATGTGCAGGCAGCAGAGAGCGATGTGCAGCAGGCGGAATCCGTGGATATAGAGAACCCGGATGAGGCAGAGGTTGCGGACGGAATACTGAATATTGGTTTTGAGCAGGAAATAGAAGTCGTGGAAACCTATGTGCCGACGGAAGATATCATGGATTTGGACGCCGCGATTAATATGGTAACAAAAGATCAAGAGCAGAATAAAATATATGAGGTGATATCCGGCGACTGTTTATCGGTTGTGGCGGAAAAGAATGATACTTCTGTGTCAAAAATTGTAGAGATGAATGAAAATTTGGAGGAGGATTCGGTGCTTCAGATTGGTGACGAAATTATTGTTACTGTGCCGGAACCGGAACTTTCAGTTATCGTGACAGAGCAGACGACCTATGAGGAAGAGTATGAGCTTCCGGTTGAATATGTGGAAAATGACAATTGGTATACGACAAAGCAGGAGGTAATTCAGGAGGCAAGTACAGGTTTTCGTGAAGTTACGGCAAAAATTACCTCAAGAAACGGTTCCGAAACGGACCGTGAGATTGTAAAGGAAAATATTATTACTGAGGCAATACCGCAGATTATAGAAATAGGAACACAGGAGCCGCCGACCTTTATCAAGCCGATTACCGGAGGAAGATTTACATCCGGCTTTGGAAAACGATGGGGCAGAATGCACGAGGGTGTTGACTGGGCAACTCCGACCGGAACTGCGGTCAAGGCATCAAGCAACGGTACGGTTGTCAGTGCCGGCTGGTCAAACGGATATGGCTATTGCGTTACAATAAAGCATGCCAACGGTTTGCAGACCAGATATGGGCATTTGAGTAAAATTTTGGTAAGCTCAGGTGACAAGGTTTCTCAGGGAGATAAAATTGCATTAAGCGGAAACACAGGCAGAAGCACGGGACCGCATCTGCATTTTGAAATCATTGTAAATGGAAGTCAGGTAAATCCATTAAATTACTTGAATTGACTTTGAAATATTGCAAATACTTTCTATATAAGAATTTCAAGAAAAGGTTGCCAGACGGCGTGTTTTGTTGTACTATAGTATAATGTGAAAAATAAATTTCACAATGTACGAAGAACATGACAGAAGAGACCCGAATAGTTACGTTAAGATAAAAGATAAGTGAATTGGAAGATAAATCGATAAAACGGATTGGAATATAATAATAGAGGTGTATTATGGAGCAATATATTATAAAGGGCGGGAATCCACTTGTTGGAGAGGTCGAAATCGGTGGAGCGAAGAACGCTGCACTGGCTATTTTAGCGGCATCTGTTATGACAGATGAGACAGTTTTGATTGACAATATGCCGGATGTCAGGGATATTAATGTGTTATTGCAGGCGATAGAGGAAATTGGAGCAAGCGTGGAAAGGGTTGACAGACACACAGTCAAAATCAATGGCTCCAATATCAGGGGAACAACAATTGATAATGAATATATTAAGAAAATAAGAGCCTCCTATTATCTGATAGGAGCATTACTTGGAAAATATAAAAAGGCAGAGGTTGCACTCCCAGGCGGATGCAATATCGGAAGCAGACCGATTGACCAGCATATCAAGGGCTTTAAGGCGCTTGGTACGGAGGTTGCCATTGAACACGGTCTGATTAAGACGAAGGCGGAAAATCTGGTGGGCAGCCATATTTATCTAGATGTTGTTTCAGTAGGCGCAACCATTAATATTATGATGGCGGCATCGATGGCATCAGGCAGTACCATTCTCGAAAACGCAGCAAAAGAGCCTCATATTGTAGACGTGGCAAACTTTTTGAACAGCATGGGAGCCAACATCAAAGGTGCGGGAACAGATGTAATCCGTATCAAGGGAGTTGAAAAGCTTCATAAAACTGAATATTCCATTATACCGGATCAGATAGAGGCGGGAACCTTTATGCTTGCGGCAGCGGCTACGAAGGGCGACGTTACCGTGAAAAAGGTAATTCCAAAGCACTTGGAAGCAATTACAGCTAAATTAGTAGAGATGGGCTGTGAGGTTGAGGAGCTTGACGATGCAGTGCGTGTTGTTGCATCTAAGAGGCTTACGCATACCCATGTAAAAACACTTCCTTACCCGGGCTTTCCGACAGATATGCAGCCTCAGTTTTCTGTTACACTTGCCCTTGCCTCGGGGACAAGTATCGTTACGGAGAGTATTTTTGAGAATCGTTTTAAGTATGTAGATGAGCTGACCAGAATGGGAGCGTCCATTAAGGTAGAGGGAAATACTGCAGTCGTTGATGGTGTGGAGAAATTTACCGGAGCACAGGTAAATGCACCGGATTTGAGAGCGGGAGCAGCGCTTGTCATTGCAGGACTTGCAGCAGAAGGCTTCACTACAGTAGAAGACATTACTTATATTGAGCGCGGATATGAGGATTTTGATGAAAAAATCCGAAGCCTTGGCGGAAATATTGAAAAAGTAGAGACAGAGAAAGACATCCGAAAGTTCAAATTGAAAATCGGTTGAGATAAGAGAAAGAAAACAGCCAAGTCCTCTGAATGAGAGACTTGGCTGCTTTTTTATATGATAGGAAATTCTGTCGAACTTCCTATCATATAAAAAACTATTTATGCACACCTCGCGGAGTGGATGTAGTTGTTACACAACCCGCTCGGGCGCAAAGCGTGAGCAACACTCACACTTTTTATAAGATTTTAGAAATATATAAATCAGGTTCCTGTGATAAATCAATGAATCCGGTTGTTGTTTTGACAACTGGTTTTGACAGATAAAGTTGGTTAATCATAATAATGGTGCCGGTTTCTCCGTTGTTCAATAAAACGTCATTGTTCATATAAGTGTTTACAATGCGCTCTAAGAAAGTGAGAAGATATTTCGGATCATATTTTCTAAGTCCCTCCGTCTCAAAAATGTGTATTACATCAAACGGGCAAAGAGGACCGCGGTATACACGCGCAGAAGTCATGGCATCATACACATCGGCAATTGCCACAATTTTGGCAAACTCATCAATTTCATTTGCGGTAAGGCGAGAAGGATAACCGCTGCCGTCGCATCTTTCGTGATGCATCAGAGCTGCATTTTTGATTCTTTCGTCGATATCCTCATTCTTTAAAAGATTATAGCCCTGGAATGGATGAGTCTTAATAATCTCATATTCTGCCAAAGTTAAACGTTCTGGTTTTTGCATGATAGAATCGGGAATCATAACCTTGCCCACATCATGAAGAAGTCCCGCAAGTGTCAAAACCTCGATATCTTCTTTGGAAAATCCCAGCCATTTACCCATTATGTTGCACATGATTCCAACGCTTATCGAATGATGATAGGTAACATCATCATACTCACGCATATTGTGAAGCATGTCAAACACGCCGATGGAGGTCAAGTTACCCGAAAAGATATTCAGCGTATTCATAAGCAGAGAATAGGTGTCAATAGGTGCAATACGATTGATAACCAAATTCATGGAATTTTGTAAATACTCCATATTTTCAAAAAAGGATTCACGAAAATGTGTAAACTCAGGAGTGATTGCCACTTTTTCCCTGTAGGTCAGTGTTGGAGTCTCCTCCTCTTCCTCTGTTTCGTCTTCCTCTTCCACAATGTTGATTGAGTCGATGGAATAAAATTCAAGTCGCATAATCATTTTATCTGTAAGTTTTAAATTTTCGGGAAGAATTAATTGCCCGCTCACGGTATATATATTCTCCGCTGTAATCATACCCGGAATTAAATCCTTAATCATAACTCGCCTCATAATAAACCCGCCCTTCATCTTAAAATTCGTACTATCTGTACTTATAATAGTAGTATAAGGAATTATGGGTTATCTTGTCAATTGGATTGGTACTATGGTATCATAAAAAATTAATGATATTTTTATAAACAGGATTGACGAATAATGTGATTTGGTGTATTCTAATTACGGATAGTAGGTAAAGCTATCTCAAGTTATGAAAATTCAATATTGTAAATATTTTTCTCTTATTCAGAGTGATGGAGATACAAAGGATCTGTGAAGTCACGGCAACCCCTCTTTAAGAAGGAAGGTGCCAACCTGAGCGAGTAGTCGAACAATAAGGGGATTTGATTAATTTGACTTCAAATCCGTTTATAACGGATTTTTTTTTATATCAATTAGGAAAGTTTTCCAAACTTCCTACGATATAAAAAATATTTATGCGCACCCCGCGGAGCGGAAGCTGTTGCTTTGCAACCCGTTTGGGCGCTAGGTGTGAGCAAAGCTCACATTTTTTAAACTAAGATTAATGTGCGATTTTGGCATCTTAATCTGACTAATTAAACAGTTCAGGTATGCAAACAGCATACAGTTAGGAGGAACTATGGAAAAACTATTATTTACATCAGAATCAGTTACAGAAGGACATCCGGATAAAATTTGTGATCAGGTATCAGATGCTATTCTGGACGCATTGCTAGAGCAGGACCCGATGAGCCGTGTAGCGTGTGAAACGTGTACAAACACAGGGTTTGTTCTTGTAATGGGTGAAATATCATCAAATGCAAACGTGGATTACGAGGCAATCGTTAGAAAAACAGTAAATGAAATTGGCTATGACAATTTGGAATATGGTTTTGACGGAAATAAGTGCGAGGTACTTATCAGACTGGACAAGCAATCAGCTGACATTGCAATGGGTGTTGATAAGGCTTTGGAAGCAAGAGAAAACAAAATGACGGAATCTGAGATTGATGCGATTGGTGCAGGTGATCAGGGAATGATGTTTGGTTTTGCCTCCAATGAGACAGAAGAATACATGCCATATCCGATTGCACTGGCACATAAGCTTGCTCTTCAGCTTACAAAGGTGCGCAAGGATGGTACCCTTAAGTATTTAAGACCTGACGGCAAGACACAGGTATCAGTGGAATATGATGAGAACGGCAAGCCGATTCATTTGAATGCGGTTGTGCTTTCTACCCAGCATGACAAGGATGTGACACAGGAACAGATTCATGCTGATATTAAGAAATATGTATTTGAGCCAATTCTTCCAAAGGACTTGGTTGACGAGAATACAAATTACTATATCAATCCGACCGGACGTTTTGTAATCGGCGGACCAAACGGAGACAGCGGTTTGACCGGACGTAAAATTATCGTTGATACCTACGGCGGATATGCAAGACACGGCGGCGGTGCATTTTCAGGAAAAGACTGCACAAAGGTTGACCGTTCCGCAGCATACGCAGCACGCTATGTTGCAAAAAATATTGTTGCTTCCGGTATTGCGGAGAAGTGCGAAATTCAGTTGTCTTACGCAATCGGCGTAGCTCATCCGATGTCAATTATGATTGACACCTTTGGAACAGGCAAGCTGTCCAATGAAAAGCTTGTTGAAATCGTGAGAGAAAACTTTGACCTTCGCCCGGCAGGCATCATAAAAATGCTTGACCTCAGAAGACCAATCTACAAGCAGACTGCGGCATACGGACACTTTGGACGTAATGACCTTGATTTGCCTTGGGAGAAATTGGACAAGGTTGATGTTTTAAAGAAATATCTATAAATAAAAAAGACTTCCTCCTGCCATGAAATATGGTAAGAGGAAGTCTTTTAATATCACAGGAAATTGCAAAGAAATTTCCTGTGATATTAAAACTATTTATGCGCACCTCGCGGAGTGGAAGTTGTTGCTTAGCAACCCGCGAGGGCGCGAGCAAAGCTCACACTTTCTTGCTTTTTTATAACACTAACTCAAATTCCTCGTCCCTGTTACAAACCAGATTATCACCTTCGACAGTCAGTCTTGCAACCTGAACAACAGTGCGTGCTTCCTTATAAGTCATCTCAAAATCTTTCGGCATATTACTTGGATTGTAGTCTGGGTGTACGAAGTAGAAGATAAACGCTTCATCACCCTTGCCATTTACAACGACATCGGCGTGATGTGCAATCTCCCCGTCATCCTTTCGGCTGCCCGCAGTATTTAAAATATCCGCCCTGCGTGTCCAGTTGGAGAAATCGGTTGTCTCATAGACACCAAGCCCGTTCCAGAAATCAGTAATCATAAAATGCCTTCCGTCCAACGTAAAGACATTCGGTCCCTCATGAGGAACATCGGTAATTTCTGCTCCTACAACCTCCCAATCATAGAGATTGCGGCTCACAGCACTATATGTGTGGCTGTCATGTACCTCATCCTTATACCACATTTTAAACAGACCTTTTTCCACCTCATAAATGCAGGCATCAATGACACGATTGGAAGAGAGGTTTAACTTTGACTCGAATTTCCAATCCCACATATTTTTTGCCGTGTAATGAAGAATGTGACGGGTATAGTTCCAGCTTGTAGGAATGCCCGGAACATAGGACACATACATATGGTAGGTTCCGTTTTCGTATATAATTTCCGGTGCCCAAAAGGTGTTGGTACCCGGCTCAAATTCCAGATTCGGAAGCGTCCCGCGGTACACCCAATCCACTAAGTTCTTGGAGGAGGCGACACCGATAAGCGTTCCATGGATATGGGAAACTCCGATGTTCACAGCGGTAGAGCGACGCTGGGTATAGAGCATCCAATAACATTCTTCTTCATGGTTATAGATAATGACTGGATCGGTAGGACCGTCATAAATTGGGTCACGAAACAGAGGTGCGGATGGGAACAGCATTTTGTTCATATTAAAATCCTTTCTTTCTCACATGAAATTCAAATATTAGTTGTATAATAGAATGATGAAGGAGTCAAAAAGTATTTTGCCTCCTGATACCTACGGATTGTTACGCACTTTGTGCTCTCACAATCCTAAAAACATTCGAAATCCGCCCTACTCGGGCTACTTTCTCATGTTTTGCGGGTCCCAACGTCATGTGTTTTCATGCAAGCATGAAACGCATGACCTTTTAACCCTGATATCGTAGAATAGATATAGTATAGCAAGTTTTAAACGGATTTACAATAATATAAATTAATTTAGAATAATATAAACAAAGACAAGGGTGAAAAGAATGAAAGATAGAACAAAAAAAATAATTGTACTGGAAATCGTAGTGCTCGTCGCATTGCTTTTCTTGTGGGGTATTTCCCACTTTGGAAAAAACAGTGGGGAAAGCATGGGAAGTACGCAGGAAGGCGCTCTTGAATTGCCAACCATGACGGTCACCTTTTTGGATGTAGGAAAGGGAGACTGTATGGTTATCGAGACGTCTGAGGGAGCGGTTATGATAGACACGGGATATGACGAGGACGGAGAAGATATCGTAAACTGGCTGACGGAGAAAGGCATTGACAATCTTTCTCATTTGATTTTGACCCATCCGGACAAGGACCATATCGGTGGTGCAGACACGATTATTGACGAGATAGGGGTTGGACAAATTATTGAGACAGATTGTGTGGTGGACAGCGATGACTACACGGAATATAAGGAAGCAGCACAAGATCGCGGCGTTACGATACTGACTTTAAAGGATACCAAGGAGATAACGCTCGGCAGTGCTGTATTTACGATTTATCCTCCGATAAGCACCGATTTTACCGGCGAAAATGACTATTCTCTTGTTACAAAGCTTGTATATGGAGCAACGGATTTTCTGTTTGCAGGAGACAGTGAGGAGGGAAGGATAGACGAGGTGATGCAGCAGATTCCGAATCTCAAAAGCATGGTTTTGAAGGTTCCTCATCATGGAAATCTGAAGGATAATTCTGAAGAATTTTTTAAGAAAGTGTCACCGAAATACAGTATTATTACAAATAATAGTAAAAAAGCTTACGAAGATGTTACAAAAATATTACAAAATTTAAACTCTCAGGTTTATACAACAAAACAGGGCGCCATAACAGTGCAAAGTGACGGAATTAATCTTTCGATAAGTCAGTAAATATCCTAAGTGAGAAGGATTTTTTGAAAGGATTATATAAAACAAAAAATCTTTTCTTCAAAAGGAAGTTTTAGGAAGAAAAGAAGAAAATTAAAGTTTAAAATTTGATAAATGTTAAAATTATTTTAAAAAAAGTAGAATTTGTAGACAATAGAAAGGATAATCGGTATAATATTAGTAAGCTATGGTGTTGAAGGGAGAAGCATATGAAGGATAGGAAAAACGTGTACAAAACATTCGCACTTATCACGCAGCTTGGTATCAGCATGTTGACTCCTATTTTTTTATGCGTATACGCCGCAGTTTTCTTGGAGGAGAAGTTCTCCGTTCCTGTATTTATTCCTATGCTTATACTTGGAATTCTCGCAGGCGGGAGAAATACCTACATTCTTGCAAAAAGTGTTATCGATGACGACAAGGAGTAAAGCAATGCTTAAAAAACTTCCTCTTATTGTCAAAGAGCTTTTCATCTCTATTCTCTTTTACGGTTTCGTTGTAGAAATCGTTGTGTTAAGCCTTTTAAAAGACAAAATTTTTTATTCCGTTGGTTTGGGCGTGGGTCTGCTGATTGCGATGGGTATGTGTATCCATATGTATCAATCACTGGATTATGCTACAGACATGGAAGAGTCTCAAGCAAAAAAGCATATCAGAAAGACTTATGCATTAAGAACAGCAATTATATTCATCTTGGTACTAATCATGTACTATTTTAACGCAGGAAGCATATTAACAGGTTTTATAGGAATTATGAGTTTAAAGGTAGCGGCTTACATACAACCGTTTACGCATAAATTATTAGAAAAATATAATAAAAAAGGAAGGTGATAATGTGGTAAATATTATCGCTGGTTCGATTCACCCTTTGGTGGCGGCAGGGGATGTGGACTTTATGGTTCACGGACTGTTGAAATACCATCTTTTGGGTCACGAACTATGGATTACTACGACACATGTAAGCTTGCTCATCGTCTCGCTTATCATTGTCATATTGTCAATCGCGATAAACAGGAAGATAAAAAAGGTAAACCCTGAAGATACGCCCGGAGTCTTGCAGAATGTTGCAGAGCTGGCAGTGGAAATGCTGGATAATCTGGTTGATAGTATTATGGGAGGCAAAGGGAAAAAATACGCAAATTATATTGGAACAGTATTTATGTTTATATTATTTTGTAATCTTTCCGGTCTGATTGGTATGAGGCCACCGACAGCAGACTACGGAGTTACATTTGCTCTTGGACTTATGACATTTTTGATCATTCATTATACCAATATCCGGGAAAACAAAGCGGATGCATTCAAGCGGCTATTCCAGCCTATGCCATTTCTTTTTCCCATCAATCTGATTGGTGAACTCGCAACCCCATTTTCAATGTCACTGCGTCTCTTTGGTAACATTTTGTCCGGCACAGTTATGCTGGCGTTAGTCTACGGATTACTTCCCGTTTTCGTTAAATTCGGCATTCCATCTGTTCTGCATGTCTATTTTGATATTTTCGCCGGTGCAATCCAGACCTATGTATTTTGCATGTTAACGATGGTATTTGTAACAAATAAAATGGCTACAGAAGAATAACAAGCTTTATTTATAAGGAGGAAATTATTATGACACAGATTACAAACGAAGGTTTAGTTTTAGCTTGCTCTGCAATAGCAGCAAGTATTTCAATGTTAGCGGGATTAGGTTCCGGACTTGGTCAGGGCTATGCAGCAGGTGCGGCAGCTGCTGCGGTAGGAAGAAATCCGGGTGCAAAATCCGATATTACATCCACAATGCTCTTAGGGCAGGCAGTAGCAGAGACAACGAGTTTATACGGCTTGGCGTTGGCATTTATTTTCTTATTTGCAAATCCGCTGATTGGAAAATTGTAGGAAGATGTGAGAGGCAGGATTTGAGATATACCCTGCACATTTAAAATAGAATCACGAAGGAGGGAGGTTGAACCTTGGAACGATTATTTAATCTCGACGTCCAACTGCTCGCTGACTTGGCTCTGGTTTCCGTTAATGTATTTCTTCTATTTTTATTTCTTTCCTACATGTTGTTTAATCCGGTCAGAAATCTTTTGGAAGCTAGAAAAAGCAGAATTAAAAAGGATCAGGATACCGCGATAAGGGAAAAAGAAGACGCAGCGCTTCTGAAGGAAGAATACGACAAAAAACTGAGAGAGATTAACCGAGAAGCGGAATTGATTTTGAACGATGCCCATAAGCAGGCTTTGAGAAATGAGGATAGAATCATCAACGAGGCAAGGCTGGAGGCACAAAGAATTGTTGAGAGTGCAAAAAGAGAAGCAGAACTCGAAAAGAAACGCGCTACCGATGAGTTAAAACAGGAGGTAATTGCAATTGCTTCCCTGATGGCATCTAAGGTGATAGCCGACAGAATTGATGTGACAATGCAAGAGGCATTGGTTGACGAAGCGATAGAAGAGATGGGGTATGATACATGGATAAGCTTGTAGCAAGAACCTATGGAAAAGCGTTGTTTGAACTGGCTTTGGAAGAAAATAAAATCGATTTGTTGGTGGAAGAAACTCTGGTTTTGAAAGAAATAATAAGTGAAAACGCAGAATTATATAAATTGATGGCTCATCCTGATATTACAAAAAATGAGAAAAACGAAATTTTAGATGAGATATTAAAGGGCAGAGTAAGCGAGGAGCTGACTGCATTCGTTCATATTGTTGCAGCGAAGAGCAGATTTGGCGAATTGATATATATATTGGAATACTTCATCAGCGAAGTGAACGAGTACAAAGGCATCGGTCTTGCGTATGTGACCGCAGCGATGGAGCTTACGAAGGCACAGCAGGACAGCCTGATAAAAAAGCTGATTCAAATTACGAAATATGAAGAAATAAGTTTGTCTGTGACAATTGACGAGTCGTTAATCGGCGGTATGATAGTCCGAATTGGGGACAGGGTCATTGACAACAGCATTAAGATGAAAATGAATGGGCTGTCAAAGCAATTGCTGCAAATACAGTTATAAGCTTTGGAGGCGCAGAATATTACGTAAAAATCAATGAGGAAAGAGGTGGATTTACACCATGAATTTAAGACCGGATGAGATAAGCTCAGTCATCAAGGATCAGATAAAAAAATATACCGCAAAACTAGAGGTATCCGATGTCGGAACGGTTATTCAGGTTGCGGACGGAATCGCACGTATCTACGGATTGGAAAATGCAATGCAGGGAGAGCTGCTGGAATTTCCGGGAGAAGTGTTTGGTATGGTATTGAATCTGGAAGAAGATAACGTGGGAGCCGTTTTGCTTGGAGATACCACAGCGGTGAGCGAGGGTGATACCGTAAAGGCAACAGGACGTGTAGCGGAGGTTCCGACCGGAAATGCGCTGCTTGGTCGTGTAGTCAATGCACTTGGACAGCCGATTGACGGAAAGGGTCCGATTCAGACCGACACCTACCGACCGGTAGAGAGAGTTGCGTCCGGTGTCCTTTCCAGAAAATCAGTGGATACCCCTCTTCAGACGGGAATCAAAGCAATCGATTCCATGGTTCCGATTGGAAGAGGGCAGAGAGAGCTGATTATCGGAGACAGACAGACGGGAAAAACAGCGATTGCCATCGATACGATTATCAATCAGAAGGGGCAGAACGTAAAATGTATTTACGTTGCAATCGGGCAGAAATCTTCGACTGTGGCAAATATCGTGAGCACACTGGAAGAGTATGGTGCGATGAATTACACGACAATCGTATCCGCTACGGCAAGTGAGGCGGCACCGCTTCAATATATCGCTCCTTATGCGGGCTGTGCAATCGGAGAGGAATGGATGGAAAACGGGGAAGACGTTTTGGTTATCTATGACGATTTGTCAAAGCATGCAGCAGCTTATCGTACATTATCCTTGCTTTTAAAAAGACCGCCGGGAAGAGAAGCGTATCCCGGAGATGTATTTTATCTGCACTCAAGACTCTTGGAGAGAGCGGCAAGGCTTTCAGACGAGTTGGGAGGCGGCTCACTTACGGCACTTCCGATTATCGAGACACAGGCAGGAGATGTTTCGGCCTATATTCCGACCAATGTAATTTCCATCACAGACGGACAGATTTATTTGGAGACAGAAATGTTTCACGCTGGTTTTCGCCCTGCGGTAAATGCAGGCTTATCTGTATCCCGTGTAGGCGGTTCAGCACAAATTAAGGCGATGAAGAAGATTGCCGGACCTATCCGTGTGGAGCTAGCACAGTATAGAGAACTTGCAGCTTTTGCTCAGTTTGGCTCAGAGCTTGATGAGGATACGAAGGAAAAGCTGGATCAAGGTGAAAGAATTAAAGAGGTGCTAAAGCAGCCACAATATGCACCGATGCCGGTAGAAAACCAGATTGTCATCATTTATGCAGCGACCAGAAAGTTTTTAATGGATATTCCGGTAAAAGAAATTTTACGATTTGAAGCAGAGCTTCTGGAATTTATCTCGACCAAATACCCTGATATTTTAGATTCAATCAGGCAGGAGAAGGCGATGTCTGAGGCGATAGAAGAGAAGCTTGTGATTGCAATCGGCGAATGTAAGGAAAATTTCGCATAATGCCAGAAAGGGTGAGAAAACATGGCATCCATCAGAGATATCAAAAACCATAAAGAAAGTATACAAAATACGCAGCAGATAACAAAAGCTATGGAGCTGGTTGCCACGGTTAAGCTCCAGAGGGCAAGAAACCGCGCCGAGCAGTCAAAGCCGTATTCAGAATATATGTATAAGGCGGTGGCGACGATGATTGCGATGTCAGGTGATATTATTCACCATTATCTGACAGCAATTGAGTCGCGAAAAAAGGCGGTCATTATGATTACCGCTAACCGAGGACTTGCAGGCGGCTACAATATGCACCTGACGAAAAAGATTATAAACAGCCATCTGGCAAAAGAGGATGTGTATCTGTATGCGGTCGGGCGAAAAGGAAAAGAATATATGGAGAGAAGGGGCTACGAGATAAAAGGAGACTACTCCGAGGTTATCAACGAGCCTATGTATAAGGATGCTGCCGAGATAAGCAGAGCGGTTTTGGAAGCGTTTGTGGACGGCGAGGTAGGAGAAATTTATCTGGCATACACCTCCTTTCAAAATACGGTCAGTCATGAGCCTATTCTGAGAAGAATATTGCCTGTCATCGTGGAGACGGATGTCGATTATTCTGACAGACGTTTTCGAATGAACTATGAGCCAAAGCAAGCGGAGGCTCTTCATATGATTGTTCCCCAATATATTACAAGCCTGATTTATGATGCGCTTGTGGAGTCCGTTGCCAGTGAAAATGCAGCGAGAATGCAGGCGATGGATTCGGCGACCAACAATGCAGAGGAAATGATAGAGAATTTATCTTTAAAATATAATCGGGCACGTCAAGGCTCGATTACACAGGAATTGACAGAAATCATAGCGGGTGCAAATGCAATCAGCTAGGATGAGGAAAGGAGTGAAGGAATGGCAGATAAAAATATTGGTAAAATCACTCAGATAATAGGAGCTGTGCTTGATGTGCGCTTTAGCGGAGGCAGACTTCCTGAAATAAATGAGGCCGTTGAGATTCTGACAAAGAGCGGTGAAACCTTGGTTATCGAGGTAGCACAGCATTTGGGAGATGACACGGTGAGATGTATCGCGATGGGACCGACGGACGGTCTGATCAGAGGCATGGAGGCTAAGGCAACACAGGGGCCTATAACGGTTCCGGTTGGAGAGAATACACTTGGACGTATGTTTAATGTTCTCGGAAATCCGATTGACAACAAGCCGAAGCCAGAGGTAGAAAAATATTTTCCGATTCACAGAAAGGCTCCGAAATTTGAAGAGCAGCTCACATCCACAGAGATACTGGAGACAGGCATTAAGGTTGTCGATTTACTGTGCCCTTATCAAAAGGGCGGAAAAATCGGTTTGTTCGGAGGAGCCGGAGTTGGAAAGACGGTACTGATTCAGGAATTGATTCGAAATATTGCCACAGAGCACGGCGGTTACTCTGTTTTTACGGGCGTTGGAGAGAGAACGAGAGAAGGAAATGACCTCTACCATGAGATGATGGATACCGGAGTTCTTGATAAGACAACGATGGTGTTCGGGCAGATGAACGAGCCGCCGGGTGCCAGAATGCGAGTGGGACTTACAGGGCTTACGATGGCAGAGTATTTTCGTGATGAAGGGCAGAAGGATGTTTTGCTGTTTATCGATAATATATTCCGCTTCACGCAGGCGGGCTCCGAGGTTTCCGCGCTGCTTGGGCGTATGCCATCTGCGGTGGGATATCAGCCTACCTTGCAGACGGAGATGGGAGCCTTGCAGGAGAGAATCACCTCGACGAAGAACGGTTCTATCACGTCGGTTCAGGCAGTCTATGTACCAGCGGACGATTTGACAGACCCGGCACCGGCAACCACCTTTGCCCATTTGGATGCGACGACGGTTTTATCTCGTTCCATCGTAGAGCTTGGTATTTATCCTGCAGTTGACCCGCTTGAGTCAACCTCCAGAATACTCGACCCTCGTATTGTGGGTGAGGAGCACTATAAGGTTGCCAGAGGGGTGCAGGAGATTTTACAAAGATACAAGGAGCTTCAGGATATCATCGCCATTTTAGGTATGGACGAGTTGTCCGAGGAGGAGAAAACGCTTGTAGCAAGAGCAAGAAAGGTGCAGAAGTTTCTTTCACAGCCATTCTTCGTTGCAGAGCAGTTTACCGGACTGGAAGGAAAATATGTACCGCTCATTGAGACGATACATGGTTTTCAGGAGATACTGGACGGAAAGCACGATGATGTGCCGGAGAGCTATTTTCTAAATGCCGGAAATATAGGTGATGTCACTTCCAGACTTAACAGATAAGGGGGAAGGCAAATGGCAGAAAAGGTATTCCAGTTAAAAATTTTATCCCCTGACCGAATATTTTATGAAGGCGATGCCGTTATGATAGAGTTGAAAACAACGGAGGGCGAAATCGGTGTCTATAAGGGACACAGCCCCCTTACCGTAATCTTGGTGCCGGGCATCATAAAAATTACGGAGAAGGGTGGAGAGGTAAAGCGTGCGGCACTCTACTCCGGCTTTGCTGAAATTCTAAAGGAAGAAGTGACAATTCTTGCGGAGGTGGCAGAGTGGCCTGAGGAGATTGACATCAATCGGGCGAAGGAGGCAAAAATCCGAGCAGAAAGAGCATTGAACAGCGAGGATTCGGATGTTGATACTCTGCGTGCGGAGATGGCGCTTCGAAGAGCCCTGACCCGTATTGAGCTTGGAGATAAATAAAGGAATGTGTCTTGACAGATAAGTGACCGGAAATTCGAGAGAATTTTCGGTCTTATTTTATATTATGCGCACGAATGCAAGTGGAAGATATCACTACGTGACTGCATTTTAATACATCGGTATATCCCACTGATATTTTTTCATATCAACGCAGCCATCAACAAATTCGATGCCGTCCGCCTCAAGCAAGGCAATTTGTTCATTTACACCACCGAACACAAAGGCTTCAGAAGGCTTTCCGTCCTTCGTGACAACGCGGTAGCAGGGAATGTTATCCGGGTCGGGATTGGAGTGAAGTGCATAGCCTACAACTCTTGCCCATCTCCTGTTTCCCGCAAGTGCGGCAACCTGCCCATAGGAGGCAACGTAGCCTTTCGGAATTTTTTTGACGACTTCATATATTTTATCAAAGGTATTCATGTGATTTTGTCTCCTTTTGGGTCATTTCTGTAATCAATCCCATTTTACCACCTTATATGGAAGATAGCCACTGCTTTTCCTAGGGAAATGTATAAAATCCCCCAAACTGTAAATACTTGGAATAACAAGTTAGAAGCATCACCAAATGGAGGGATTATTGATGAAGAAAACAATGGTATTTTTAATTGCAGCGATATGGATATTTTTGGGGATAAGTCACTTAAAAGAACAAGATATTGTGGATGACAGCAAAATTGTGGAGGCATTTAGCCAGCCTGCATTTTCAAATGAAGAGAGCACTATAAGTGTAAACGGTGAATACACCGGAGATTATCTAGGAACGGAAGGCGCAAAGGCGCTGTTGGCGCAGATAGCACAAGGGCTTGGAATTGACGATAACTTTGAGCTGACACAAAGCCGGGAAGAGGCGCGCGGTGAGGTGACCTTGACGAAAGAGGCAAAGCGTGCAAGGACAACGCTTAAGTTTATAACGGTGGAGGGGGAAGCGCAGGGCAGCGTACTGAACGTGACTCAGTATGTTTTCGCAGAGATTAAGCTCCTTGATACCGCAGATTGTGCGTTGGCTTACCGAAATATGCTTGAAGATATTGTAAAAAATAATCAGATAACCGGAGAGGTTACCTTGAGTCTCAAAGGAAAATACCCAAAAGGGCTTAATGTCAAGGAGCGAAACGTAATTGCGGATACCTTGCTTGAAAATATGGATACAAATATTGTGACGGAGCAGAGAACTGACGATTTATATACCATTTATGGCTACAGCAAGTATATAAGCGAATATAAAAAGGTTGGAGGCGAAAAAATAAATGTCAGTCTAGCGATGAACTATAATGAGGAGGAGGACGCAACCTATGTCTACCTGTCAACTCCTTTAATTAGTGAGGATTACTAGTGGTTACGCACCAATCTTTGCAAAATGCATATAGTATTGTATAATGATAAAAATAAAGGAGTATATATGGATTATAGAAGCTATATGCCCTATGGATATGGACAAATGCCCTATTACGCAGGCATGCGGTTTCCGGCTGATACAGGCGAGGAAGACTTGCTAGAGAGAGATACGGAATATATGAAAAGCCTTTTTCCGACGCAGGCAAAAACAATTCAGGCTCTTGTGGAGGAAGAATGTGATAAGCTGGAATACGAAGGCAGTATTATGTTTGATGAATATCCGGATAGGCTGGGGCTCAGAAAAATCGGAACAGACATTTACAATCAGATAGTCAAGGAGGAAGTGGAAGAGGAAGAAAAAGAGCCGGATGCAGACGATATTTATATGATGAACTACGGTTTCCACTATCGACCACCGGTATCCCACAGAAATCAATGCAGGGGCGGCTCCTGCGGTGGAGGTCCGACCAGAGATTTAATAGATGTATTATTGTTTAATGAGATTTTTCAGAGAAGATGTAGACATAACAGATGCCGCAGAAGGTTATATTGGTAAGGTGATACATGGTTGTCTAAACTAGGCTGTCAAAAAGGCTTTGTACTGATTTTGACATCTTACGAATCTATAAAGATTCAAAATAAGGTTGAGGTTTTACAATAAAGGAATTAAAATATAGTCATGGCAGTATGCCGTGACTATATTTAATAAGGTGGAAGACATGGAAGAATTAATTACATTGCTAAATAAATGCTTAGATGCGGAATTAATCAGAATTATAATCAGCAGCCCCAAGGAAAGCGAAGGTCCCTCCAAAATCGTGGTGAGACCGATTTTGCTGCGGGATGAATTGTGGTTCCAGGAGACGATTTATGTAGGTACGAAAGTGCTTCATAAGAATTATAAGGTTGAATTTATGCAGGAAGAGATTGTTAATAATATAACAAAAAACTTCAAGCAGCTTCAGTTGGAGCATAATGAAATGAATGCGACGGTGCTGGTAAGCAAAAAAGGAAAGCTGACGATACAAAAAAAGCTTAATGCATCAGCAGGGACCAGAGATATTACAGCTTTGACTCATAATAGGACAAAGCGTTATGTCATACCGGAGGGAAAACGGGTGGAATTTCTCGTGGACTTGGGCGTTATGACACAAGAAGGAACGATTGTTAAAGCAAAATATGACAAGTTCAAGCAGATTAACCGGTTTTTGGAGTTTGTGGAGGACGTACTTCCGAAGCTTTCGAGGACAAAGGAGGTTAAAATTATCGACTTTGGCTGCGGAAAATCCTATCTCACCTTTGCCATGTACTATTATTTAAAGGTGTTGAACGGATTGGATGTGAGAATCATTGGCTTGGACTTAAAGGAAGATGTCATAGATAACTGCAACAAGCTCAGTGAAAAATATGGCTTTGAGAAGCTGCGCTTTTATAAGGGTGATATTGCCAACTTTGAAGGTGTAGACAGCGTCGATATGGTTGTGACGCTTCATGCCTGCGATACGGCGACAGATTATGCCTTGGAAAAGGCGGTTATGTGGGGGGCAGAGGTAATTCTCTCCGTGCCTTGTTGCCAGCATGAATTGAACAGACAGATTAACAATGATATATTGGGGCCTGTATTTAAGCATGGGATTATCAAGGAGCGAATCGCGGCACTTGTAACGGATGCTTTGCGTGCCGAGCTGTTGGAGAGCAAGAGATACAAGGTGCAGATATTAGAGTTTATCGATATGGAGCACACGCCTAAGAATATATTGATAAGGGCTGTAAAAGAGGAAAAAACAGTAAATGATTTAAAAAATTATAAGGCATGCAAGGAATTTCTGGGAGTAACTCCGACACTTGAAAAGCTTTTGACAGAAGAAAGGGTGGGAGAACAAGCATGAGAAAGACTATTTTAAAAGGAGCTGTATTAGTAGTCGTTTTCTTGATTGGAATATATTTTTTAACCGTATTTCGGGGAAAAGAAGATGAAGATCAGATTACGACTATTGCAGAGCCCACGCTTCCCATTCTGTATGTGACAAGCTATCAAGAGGATTTAAATGAGCTTCACGGATATACGACGCAGATGGATGCAAACTATATGCGCGATACGATAACACCGCTTCCGGAAGGGCTGGCACTGCCGATTACGATAAAAAATTATGGAGCTTCGATAGAAAAGATTTCTTACGAGGTGAGAAGCCTTGATACGACAAGGCTTGTGGAACAGACAGAAGTGGAGGACTTTAAGGAAAGTAATGATACCGTCAGCGCAACCCTGAATATCAAAAATCTCCTTGAGGAAAACAAGGAGTATATACTTAAAATTGTCATCAGTACGAAGAATTATGAGAACATAAATTATTACACAAGAATTGTAAAAGGCGATAATCTAAGCGTGACGGAGAAACTGGATTTTGTAAAGGAATTCAATGAGAAGACTTTTGATAAGGTGGCAGCCGAGGACCTTGTCATCTATCTCGAATCAAATTCAAGCGGCGATAACAGCAGCTTCCATAAGGTGAATATCAATTCCAAGTTTGAGCAGGTGACATGGGGAAGCTTGAATGTAACACAGGCAAGTGTTCCTATCCCTCAGATTAAAGAGATTGACAAGCAAACGGCTGGCGTTGTGCTGGATTATGTTGTTGCCGTTCAGAATGAGGATGATACAAAGGATTACTATAACGTAGAGGAATATTATCGAATTAGATATACTCAGGAGCGTATTTACTTGTTGGATTTTGAGAGGACAATGAATCAGATTTTTGATGAGGAGAATTTGATTTATAAAGATAATCGTCTGACGCTCGGAATCAGAGACAGTGCGGTTCAGTTTAAGGAAAACAGCAGCGGTAAGATGGTTGCCTTTGTTCAGGAGGGGGAGCTGTACTCCGTCAACATAGCGGAAAATAAGCTGGTAAGGCTTTACAGCCTAAAGGATAATGTTCTGGATTCCAGAGAAAATTACAGCCAGTATGATATCAAAATTATGGATGTCAACGATGAGGGAAATATATCTTTTCTTGTGTATGGCTATATGACACGGGGAGATCATGAAGGGCAGGTAGGCATCGACGTGTTTACCTACAACAGCAATTTGAATGCTTTGGAGGAAAGTGTGTTTATTCCATCCACGAAATCCTATCAGATATTAAAGGAATCGGTGGAGCGGTTTGCCTACTTAAATGAGCAAAATGAGATGTATATTGATGTGGATAATGCGATTTACTGTGTGGATTTAACCGAGAAAAGCTATCAGGAGATAATCAGTAAGGATAGCCCGGACAGCTATGTATTTTCTGCGGATAACAGTATTATTACTTGGCAGAACGGAGAAGATGCGGTAAGTTCCACGGATATTATCATCATGAGCTTGTCAAGCGGACAGAGAAATACAGTTTCAGTCGGAGAAGATGAGCGAGTGATGCCGATTGGTTTTATGGGTGATGATTTTATCTATGGGGTAGCGAAAGCGGAGGATATCGGGACGGATTCAACAGGAGCCGCTTTGTTTCCGATGTATTGTATCCGCATACAGGATAATGCGGGAAATATGGTCGAAGAGTATCAGGTTGACGGCATTTATATTGTGGACGCTCACATACAGAGAAATGTTATACGCCTGACAAGAGCAACGCTTGGCGAGGACGGCTATTCCTACGTGGAAGATGACAGCATTATGAACAGCATGGAAATTGTGGCGGGGAAGACAAAGGAAAACTCCGTATCAACAGAGATAAAGCAGACACAGATACAGTTGATATTTGGCACTAACTTAAATGAGACGAAACCAACCATCATCAATCCGAAGCATATACTTGCAAAGGGTGATATTACACTTACTCTGAAAGCCTCCAAAAACCAGCAGGAGAAATATTATGTGTACGGAAAAGGACAGCTTCACGGAATTTATCAGGATGTGAGCGATGCAGTGAATGAAGCAGACAGCCTGTACGGCGTGGTGGTGGATGACAGTCAGGAATATGTGTGGGAGCGAGGAAACAGGCTTATCCGAACGACGATAAGCGGCATTACAGCCACACAGGATACAAGCGGAAACAGTCTTGCGGCATGTTTAGATGCCATATTAGAGCTTGAGGGAACGAATGTGGATTCTGCCTCTCTGATGGATCGAGGAGAAAATGCTGCTTCTATTTTGAAGGAGCATGTGGAAGGAAGGACAATTGAGCTTTCCAATGCATCTCTAAGCGCCGCCCTTTACTATGTAAGTGAAGGAGCGCCGGTTATAGCAAGGCTGAGTGACGGCACAAGAGTACTTATCATAGGCTACGATGAATTGAATATCAGTGTTATGAATCCGAAGACGGGCAAAATATATAAGATGGGTATGAATGACAGCACAAATGAGTTTGAGTCAACCGGAGGTTCCTATCTGACCTATATAAAAAGTGAATAATGAAATAAGGAATAAAGTGCCAAAAAGCTTTGCAAAAAGGCAGAGCTTTTTGGCATTATTTTCTGCTTATAATAGAGAATAACTATTTGACAAAGCAGGAAGCATAAGGTATAATTAGTCTGTTATGATTTGCTTTGTCTTAAGAACTGTATATAATAAGTTGAAATTAAGTTAAGCCCTATACATAGTGTATTAGAGCTTTTTTTTATACAATCAGGAAAGGAATTTGGAATAAATGGAAACAGTTAGATTTGATGAATTAGAACTATCGGATGCAATATTAAGAGCAGTTACGGAAATGGGATTTGAGGAGGCTACTCCAATTCAGGCGAAGTCGATACCGGTTGTGATGGCAGGCGGCGACGTAATTGGTCAGGCACAGACAGGAACAGGAAAAACAGCGGCATTTGGTATTCCGCTTTTAGAAAAAGTAGATGTAAAAAAGAAATGTTTACAGGAAATTATTCTATGTCCTACGAGAGAGTTGGCAATACAGGTTGCAGAGGAACTGAGAAGTCTTTCAAAGTTTATGCACGGATTAAAAATTGTACCAATCTATGGCGGTCAGGATATTGTGAAGCAGATTCGTTCCTTAAAGGCGGGAACACAGATTGTAATCGGTACACCGGGACGTGTTATGGACCATATGAGACGTAAAACGGTTAAATTTGAAAACATTCATACCATCGTGCTTGATGAGGCAGATGAGATGTTGAACATGGGATTTCGTGAGGATATTGAGACAATCCTAAAGGAGATTCCAGAGGATAGACAGACTGTATTGTTTTCTGCGACAATGCCAAAGGCAATTATGGATATCGCGAAGACCTATCAAAAAGATGCACAGACAGTTAAGGTAGTAAAAAAGGAATTGACGGTACCGAATATTGAGCAGTATTATTATGAGGTAAAGGCGAAAAACAAGGAAGAGGTATTGTCCAGATTGCTGGATATTTATGATCCGAAGCTGTCCGTTGTATTCTGTAATACAAAGAGAATGGTAGATGAGTTGGTAAGCGGTCTGCAGGGAAGAGGCTATTTTGCGGAAGGACTTCACGGTGATTTGAAGCAGTCCCAGAGAGATCGTGTTATGAACAGCTTTAGAAACGGTAAAACGGAAATTTTGATTGCCACTGACGTAGCGGCAAGAGGAATCGACGTAGATGACGTAGATATCGTTTTTAACTATGATTTACCGCAGGATGACGAGTATTATGTACACCGTATCGGAAGAACGGGAAGAGCCGGAAAAAAAGGAAAGGCATTTTCCTTTGTTGTAGGCAAGGAAGTGTACAAGCTAAAGGATATTCAGAGATACTGCAAGACAAAGATTATGGCACAGCCAATCCCATCCGTAAATGATGTAAAGAGCACGAAGATGGAAAAGGTGCTGGAGAGAATATCCAATATTATCGAGACTGAGGATTTAACCTCCATGATTGATATTATTGAGAAGCACTTGAATGAAGAGGATTATACCTCCATGGACGTGGCAGCAGCGTTTCTTTCCCTTGCATTGGGCGAGAAGCAGGAAGACCATGAAAAAGACTTTGATTTTGGAAATACCGGAGCAGAGGCAGGAATGGTTCGTCTGTTTATCAACATCGGTAAGAAGCAGAATATTCGTCCGGGCGATATCCTTGGTGCCATTGCGGGTGAGAGCGGTATGCCGGGCAAGCTGGTAGGCTCAATTGATATGTATGATAAGTATACATTTGTAGAAGTCCCGCGTGAGTATGCCTCCGAGGTTTTAAAAGCGATGGAAAACTCAAAAATTAAGGGTAAAAACATTAACATTGAACCGGCGAACCAAAAATAAAAGGATATAAAAGAATTTTAGGGAAAGGGTATGGTGTGAAACGATGATTGTAGAAGGTAAGAGTGGTAAGGTTGATAATTACAAATTTACGGCGATTGTATTTACCGGATTGTATATTATATTTGAATTGATTGCGCTGTTTAATAACACAGCGGGCAATGAGGAATATGCCGATTGGATGAAAAACGTAATCCTCTTTCAGCAGGTCGGAGTAGGAATCTGCGTAGTCGTGTACGACATCATAGCCTTTCATAAATGGTTTCAGTTTAAGAAGCATGACAAGTTGGCTTACTTTATTCATCCGGTTGTGGAGAAGATACTGGAAGTCATCTGTCTGGTATGCGGCGTAATTGGTTTTGGTGTGGCATGTTTTTATTAATAAAAGCGCATATATAAGAAGAAAGCCGATTTTTTGACAGCACTGGTCAATATTTCGGCAAAAAAAGTGCAAACGTTTGCTTTCAATATAAAGATTAGATAAAAAAGAATGTCAAAAAAACAAATCTTTGTGCACACTTATTTTAGCCGCAGTGCTATAATTATTATTGTAAAACCCCCCAATACATTATATAGTTTTTTGCTACACCCCCATAAAAAGAAATACCTTCTCCTAAAAAGGACAGCAGATCGAAAGGCTGTCCTTTTTAATTTGTCGGAATACATATATTTTTATAAATGTGCTCAATCCGACAAATTATGAATGGCATGGCTGAAGTGTAATTAGCCTAACCAGTGAACCTTATTTCTTCATTTCCGCAAAATTCCTTGTATATTAGTACAAGATATTATAAAATATAAGTAATATCTGTATATTCAGAAAGAGGAGAGCCTATTATGGATAGCATAGAAGATATCATTCAACGGCAGCTATATCTGGCACAGATGAGACCTGCCTTGAATCGGAACGCATTGTTTTCTGATGAGACGATGCAATACCGTACGCCGGTTGAACCGCCGGTCAATTCAAATGTTACAATTCGTTTCCGTGCAGAACGAGATAACCTTGATGCAGTTTATCTTGTGGCAGGGAATAATAAATATGAGATGAGCCGATACGAGACAAAAGGAGTATTTGATTTCTACGAGACGGAAGTTTATGTGGAAGAAGAGACTGTTTTTTATTATTTTGAAATCGTTACCGGAAGAATAAAAGTATATTTCAGCAAAATTGGTGTTACGAAGGATATTCAGGAACAATATTCCTTTTCTGTGATACCTGGCTTTTCTGTGCCCGAATGGGCAAAGGGTGCGGTTATGTATCAGATTTTTACCGACCGCTTTTATAACGGAGATAAAAGCAATGATGTGGAAAACAGGGAATATATCTATATCCAGGATGGAGTCACGAAGGTGGAGGATTGGAACAAATATCCGGAGGTCATGGGTGTAAGAGAATTCTATGGCGGAGATTTGCAGGGTGTGATGGATAAGCTTGATTACCTCAAGGATTTGGGAGTTGAGGTTATTTATTTTAATCCGCTGTTTGTATCCCCGTCTAACCACAAATACGACATACAGGATTATGACTATATTGATCCGCATTTTGGCAAAATTGTGAATGACGGAGGAAACTGTCTCTATTATGACGATGCCAACAATCAAAAGGCAACGAAATATATTAGGCGTGTTACGGATAAAAGCAATTTGGAGGCAAGCAATGAGCTTTTTGCAAGCCTTGTAGAAAAGGCACATGAAAACGGAATGAAAGTTATTCTGGATGGCGTGTTTAATCATTGCGGGTCTTTTAATAAATGGATGGATAGGGAACGGATTTATGAGAATGCGGAGGGCTATGAAGCGGGAGCATATATATCGGCAGACAGCCCTTACAGGAGCTTTTTTAAGTTTTCTTCCAACAATTCATGGCCTTATAATACTGAATATGACGGCTGGTGGGGGCATAGCACCCTTCCTAAGCTAAATTACGAGGAATCACCTAAGCTGTATGAATATATTCTTCAAATCGCCAGGAAATGGGTGTCAGAGCCATTCAACGTGGATGGCTGGCGTCTTGATGTGGCGGCGGATTTGGGACACAGCAATGAGTTTAACCATAATTTCTGGAAGGATTTCAGGAAAGCGGTGAAGGAAAGTAATCCAGATGCCGTTATTTTAGCCGAGCATTACGGTGATCCGAAGGAATGGCTGCTTGGTGACGAGTGGGATACGGTTATGAACTATGACGCCTTTATGGAGCCTCTTACATGGTTTTTGACAGGCATGGAAAAACACAGCGATGATTACCGGGATGATTTAAAGGGAAATGCCGGAAGTTTTTTTGGTGCTATGAGACACCATATGGCAAGCTTTAACGGATCGTCACTTCAGATTGCAATGAATGAATTGTCAAATCATGACCACTCTCGCTTTTTGACAAGAACAAACCAAATTGTGGGAAGAGTCGGAAAATACAAGCCTGAGGCGGCAAATGAAGGTGTGGACAAGAGTGTGCTCCGCGAGGCTGTTGTTGTTCAAATGACTTGGCCGGGTGCCCCGACCATTTACTATGGAGACGAGGCAGGAGTTTGCGGCTTCACAGACCCGGATAACAGGCGGACCTATCCATGGGGCGCGGAGGACATGGAGCTGATTGAGTTTCACAAGGCGGCAATTGCGCTTCACAAGAGCTATCCGGTACTAAAGCATGGCTCCATCAAGTTTTTGGCAGGTGAGAAGCATGTGATTGCCTACGGAAGATTTGACGAGACAGAGCAGATGATTATCCTAGTAAACAATGATGTGCAAGCGAGGAAGGCTGAGGTTCCGGCATGGGAAATCGGATTGCTGTACAACTCAAGATTGAGGCGTATTATGCTTACGACAGAGGATGGATATACGCAGGAAGACTTCTATTACAAAATGGACGGACATTACCTGAGAATCATGCTTCCGGCGCGAAGTGCGATGGTGCTTAAAAACTTGTAATAGTTCAGCCCTATAGAATTATTTCTATAGGGCAGACGCCCTGCATGAATAATGTGCTTGCCAATTGGTAATATAGTTGCTTAAATTGCATATTCTGGCACATTATGAATGGCATGGCTGAACTGTTACAAAAGTTGGATTAATTCCAAAAAAGTGCTTGCACTTTTATTTTGCTTATGTTATAACTATATATTGTCAGGACTGATTTGGGCAACCAAGTAGCCCTGTTCATATATAAAAATGGATGGATTCCCGAGAGGCCAAAGGGGGCAGACTGTAAATCTGTTATCGACGATTTCGAAGGTTCGAATCCTTCTCCATCCAGTGGGATATTTCCTAATATCCATGCCGGCGTGGCGGAACTGGCAGACGCACAGGACTTAAAATCCTGCGGGACTTATACTCCCGTACCGGTTCGATTCCGGTTGCCGGCAGTAAATTGAGAAAGAAATATGACATGATGTCATGTTTCTTTTTTTGTATCGTTGGAAATTATGTGTACCTCGCGGAGTGGAAGTAGTTGCTGCGCAACCCGCTCGGGCGCGGAGAATGTGCCAAGACACATTCTTTTTTCATCATAGGATTAAGGTGTCATGTTACAGGAGAAGGAGGAGTGAAATATGGAGAGATGTGATTGGTGCTGTGACGAAGGGCTTGCACAGAAATATCACGATGAGGAGTGGGGAACGCCGCTGCACGACGACAGGGGGCATTTTGAGTTTTTATCAATGGAGGTCATGCAGTGCGGGTTGAACTGGATGATGATGTTGAAAAAAAGAGAAATTTTCAGAGAGTGTTTTGACGATTTTGACTTTAACCTTGTTGCACAGTACGATGAGGAGAAAATTGAAACGATAATGAACACGGAGAACATGATAAGGTCAAGAAGAAAAGTTGAAGCGATTATAAACAATGCAAAGTGCTTTTTGAAAATTATTGCGGAATTTGGAAGCTTTGATGCATATATCTGGTCGTATACGGACAATCAGACGCTCGTATACAAAAAACATCAAAACGGACAGGCAGTCGCCAGAAATGAGCTTTCTGACAGGCTGAGCAAGGACATAAAAAAGCGTGGCTTTAAATATTTAGGGTCGATTACTGTGTATTCCCATCTACAGGCTTGCGGCATCATTAACGACCATGAGCGTAAATGCTGGATGTATGAGGAAATTATAAAGAGAGGGAATATAAGATATGTTGAGGAATGAGGAGTCTAAGATGGATATGGATATTTGGGAAAAATTATATTTGGCAGCAAAGGAACAGTACAATCCCGTTGAGGTCTCGCCTTTCATTTACGCACATCATGTTGTTTGTGCTTTGGAGGCAGAGGATGGGCAGATTTTTACCGGCTTCTGTATTGAGAGTGCGGCAGGCGTGATGGATTTGTGCGCAGAGCGCGTCGCGGCTTTAAATATGTACATGAATACCGGACAAACGGTTGTAAAGCGTATTATTGCATTTCGTGATGAGGCACCGCAGGGAGAGGGCGGTATGCCATGCGGAGCATGCAGGGAGTTTTTTATGCAGCTTTCGACCAAGAACAAGGATATGGAAATCATGGCAGACTACGATATTCGCAAGACAGTTCGCCTTGAGGAGCTGATACCGCATTGGTGGGGCTGGATAAGGGCGGGGCAGAAATAGCCAGAAAAAATATTTTTAAAGGGTTGACACAAACGCGTATTTCTGTTAAAATTTATCATGTTGCTAGCGAAGTAGGAAATGATGGATGTTCGCCCAGATAGCTCAGTCGGTAGAGCAGAGGACTGAAAATCCTCGTGTCGCTGGTTCGATTCCGGCTCTGGGCATTCACAGCAACGTTTCCATATATGCGGGTGTAGTTCAATGGTAGAACACTAGCCTTCCAAGCTAGATACGTGGGTTCGATTCCCATCACCCGCTTAGCCAAATACTTGGCGGTATAATTAAATATGCGATAGTAGTACAGTTGGTAGTACGCCACCTTGCCAAGGTGGAGGTCGCGAGTTCGAGTCTCGTCTATCGCTCTTTTTGAAATCTTGTTTCTTGTGAGGAAGCAAGATTTTTTAATATTATTTAAATTCTATTAATAACCATACCTAAATCCATTTTTTGGTTATTAAAATTGTTTTTCCCTGTTTTTTTAATTCTAATAATAAATTTCTAATTTCATCATTTGAGTTAAAAGTAAGATTAAAACTAAAGTTACCACCATAGGCTGCAACGGGTATGGACATTAATATAGTAGAAGCTACTACTATGTTAATAAGCGTTTGATATTCTTGGAATAGTGTGTTTCCTTCATATAAATCCGTTAATTAATTATTTATCGTGTATTTTGTTGCTTTGTTTCAGAATTCTGGATATTTTTCTTTTATTCTATTCCCCATTATTAATTTAGTCAAGTCGTTTTTCAAGATTAAATGACAGCCTTTATGTAGCTTCATCTTTAAAAGGTAAAACAATTCACACAAAATATATTGATTTTAACCCAATCTGTGGCAAGAAATATGGTACTAAAGTATTATGGTTTTTGAATGAATAGCCGATATATATACTAAATAAACCAAGTGTACGTAATTGGGTTTCCTATTGTAAAAGGATTTACAATGTAATAACAAGGAGGTTTCAGTATGAACGAAAAAGAGTACAGTGAAAAAACACAGGTTGGGAAAGGTTTCCATGTCCGTACAATATTAAATTTTCAAGCGGATGATAGAGTTAAAATGATATATGAACGTTATCGAAGCGGTAGAACGATAATTATGGATGACTTAGAATATTTATTATGGAAGAATCCAGAAGCTTTTGAAAAGCTTGCAAAAAGTATGCTTAGACCGAAGAGTCACAAAGGCTTTGATTTTTCTGCAATAGAGGCCGGAAATACGAGTTATATCAATGACGGAGTGGATACGAATGCACAAGAGGGACAATTTATTGATTATTCCTGCGCTTCCATGGAAGGACTTCCAGTTGAAACAGAGATTAATATTTCAAATATAATTGCGTCAGTAAGGGCAACCATTGAGAATATGAGTACGAAGGAATTGAATGAAATATCCAGAAACGTTTATGAACCACTGGAGTTATTAAAACGTATTGCAGTATTAAAAGAATTAGATGACTCACCAATGGATGAAAAAGTTATTTATACTTACAAGCTAAAGAAGGAGATTGATATTTCTATTTAATTTAACCATATGAAGTCTGGTAGGAGATAATCATGTGTGGTATATAAAGATATTATGTTACTGTTCACACTTGTGGTGTTCACAGCAATATGATGTACACAAATTACCAAAAACGTGATTTGACGCTTGCCGTCCTCATAAAATTGTGTAAATACACAATTTTGACTTCGCGGGATACTGCCCAGTGAACAGTAACGATATTATCAACAATGGTGCTGATGCATCTTGTGTTTTCTTGACAAAAGGATTGTAACGTGATATAGTCGAAACAATTGAATATAAGATCTTCAGGGCAGGGTGTAATTCCCTACCGGTGGTATAGCCCACGAGCCGCAAGGTTGATTCGGTGTAACTCCGAAGCCGACAGTATAGTCTGGATGAAAGAAGAAATAGGATAATGTGCAGTCGCATATGTTTGATTTTGTAGCTCTGGAATGGTGAATCATTTCAGAGCTTTTTTTGTATCATAGGAATACCCTGTGATATTAAAAATATCATATGTATTTGTGTGGAGAGAAAATGGTTGTTTCGCAGCCTGCGGGGGAGCGAGAGCAATCTCATACTTTGCTCTACACAGGAAATCGGATTTTTTGCACTGCTTTCAACACAAAATTATCTCAAACTCTAAGCCTTGAATTTATGTTCAAGGCTTTTTATATTATGCGCGCGAATGCAAGTGGAAGACAGCGCTGTTCATAATAAACCAAATTCAAAAAATCCTAAAAAGAAAGGAGAACTTATGCATCAGGAAGATTATATGAAAATGGCAATCGAGCTTGCTAAAAAAGGCAGAGGCTTCGTAAGTCCAAATCCCTTGGTGGGAGCTGTTATAGTGAAGGACAAAGCTGTGATAGGGCAGGGCTTTCATGAAAAATACGGGAGCCCGCACGCGGAGCGAAATGCCATAAATAGCTGTGTCGTGTCGCCAAAGGGCGGGACGCTCTATGTGACGCTGGAGCCTTGCTGCCATTACGGCAAAACGCCTCCTTGTACTGACGCAATTATCGAGAGCGGAATAAAAAAGGTGGTCATAGGCTCTTTTGATCCGAATCCCCTTGTATCCCAAAAGGGGATTGCGATATTGCGGGAACATGGTATTGAGGTGGTTGAACATGTATGCAGGGAGGAGTGTGAGCGGTTAAATAAAGTTTTCTTTCACTTTATCAAGACAAAAATGCCATATGTAACGATGAAGTATGCGATGACACTGGACGGGAAAATTGCAACGTTCAGTGGAAAGTCGAAGTGGATTACAGCAGAGACAGCAAGAGCACATGTGCAGCAGGAGCGCCATAATCATACGGCAATTATGGTAGGAGTTGGAACGGTGCTTTTGGATGATCCTTTGCTGACCTGCCGCATGGAGGGTGGTGTGAATCCGGTCAGAGTTATATGCGACAGCAGTCTTCAAACGCCACTGACAGCACAGGTAATTGTCACGGCAAAAGAGATACCAACCATAATCGCCACATCCTGTAATGATTTGCAAAAGTGGAAGCCTTATGAGCAGGCAGGTTGTGAGTTGCTTGCAATTCCTCCAAAGGGCAAACACTTGGATTTGCCAGAGCTGATGAGAAGACTTGGAGAGAAAAGCATTGACAGTATTTTGCTGGAAGGGGGGGCGGCACTTAACTGGTCGGCTTTAAACGAAAGAATCGTAAACAAAGTGTGCTGCTACATAGCTCCAAAGCTCTTTGGGGGCGAGAATGCCAAAACTCCCGTAGGCGGAATGGGTGTAGAGAAGCCATCGGATGCATTTTTATTAAAAAACAGTATTGTTATGCGGCTTGGTGAAGATATGTTGATAGAAAGTGAGGTCGAATACCCATGTTTACAGGAATTATAGAGGAGGTAGGGAAAATAACGGATATCAAAAAGGGTATGAAATCTATTGTCTTGACGATACAGGCAGAGGAGATTTTTTCCGATTTACATTTGGGAGACAGTGTTGCGGTAAACGGGGTTTGCCTGACTGTCACAGGATTTACAAATCATACGTTTACTGCCGATGTCATGCCGGAAACCCTGAACCGCTCGTCACTTTCTGCATTAAAGCAGGGAAGTCTTGTAAATCTGGAAAGGGCGATGCCCGTAAACGGAAGGTTTGGCGGTCATATCGTGTCAGGACATATTGACGGAACCGGCGAAATTGTAAGGATTGAAAAAGAGGATAACGCGATATGGTACACCGTGAAAGCCGAACCTGCCATTATGAGGTATATCGTAGAAAAAGGCTCTGTCACAATCGACGGTATCAGCCTCACGGTGGCAAGGGCGTATACGGATTGTTTTCAGGTATCCGTCATCCCACATACGGCAAAAGCGACTGCACTGTCTGCGAAGGTGGTAGGAGATACGGTAAACCTGGAAAATGATATCATAGGAAAATATATTGAAAAATTTATGCAGCCAAAAGCAGAGGAAAAGCCAAAGAGTCGTATAACAAAAGAGTTTATGGAAAAATTCGGATATTAAAAGGAGGTAAGACATGTTTGAATATAACACAGTGGAGGAGGCTCTGAAGGAGCTTAAAAAGGGAAAAATTATTCTTGTGACCGATGATGCCGAGAGGGAAAACGAGGGAGATTTTATCTGTGCTGCCCAATTTGCAACAACGGAAAATATTAATTTTATGGCAATACACGGCAAAGGACTAATCTGTATGCCGATGAGTGAAGCATTAGCAGACAGACTGCAAATCCCTATGATGGTTTCTAAAAACACAGACAACCATGAAACGGCGTTTACTGTATCCATCGACCATGTGGATACAACGACGGGGATTTCCGCTGCGGAGCGAAGCGTTACCGCGGTCAGAAGCGTCGAAGACGAGGCAAGACCAGAGGACTTTAGGAGACCGGGGCATATGTTTCCTCTGTTGGCAAAGGAAAACGGCGTGCTGGAGCGAGCAGGACATACAGAGGCAACGGTCGATTTGATGAGACTTGCCGGGTTGAAGGAATGCGGACTTTGCTGTGAAATCATGGACGAGGACGGCACGATGATGAGAACGCCGAAGCTTAAGAAGTTGGCAGAAAAGTGGAAGCTTAAATTTATTACGATTCAAGCATTGCAGGATTATCGAAAGAGACATGAGACCTTTGCGGAACGCAAAACAATCACTGCTATGCCTACCAAATATGGAGATTTTAAAGCATATTCTTATGTAAACCAATTGAATGGAGAACATCACATTGCCTTGGTAAAGGGTGAGATCGGAGACGGGGAAAATATATTGTGCAGAGTTCATTCTGAATGTCTGACGGGAGATGCGTTTGGTTCTCTGCGGTGTGATTGCGGGGAACAGCTCGCGGCGGCAATGCGGCAGATTGAAAAGGAGGGAAGAGGAATTCTGTTGTACATGCGACAGGAGGGAAGGGGCATCGGTCTGATTAATAAATTACGTGCCTATGAGCTTCAGGAACAGGGAATGGATACGCTTGAGGCAAATCTTGCCTTGGGTTTTCAGGGAGACTTGCGGGAGTATTACATAGGAGCACAGATACTACGGGACTTAGATGTAAAAACAATGCGTCTCCTCACAAATAACCCGGATAAGGTTTATCAGCTTTCTGATTACGGTATTGATATTGTACAACGCGTGCCAATCCAGATGGAAGCTACGGCGCATGATTTATTTTACTTAAAAACAAAACAAAAAAGAATGGGACATTTATTAAATTATAGCGAATAGGAGAGAAAAAAATGAAGGTATATGAAGGAAAATTAGTTGCAAAGGAAATCAAGATTGGAATTGTAGCATCCAGATTCAATGAGTTTATTACGTCAAAGCTGATCGGCGGTGCTCTTGACGGTTTAAAGCGCCATGAGGTGAAGGAGGAGGACATCGACCTTGCTTGGGTGCCGGGCGCTTTTGAAATCCCTTTGATTGCATCCAAGATGGCAAAGAGCGGCAAATATGATGCTGTAATCTGCCTTGGAGCGGTCATCAGAGGAAGCACAAGCCACTATGATTATGTGTGCAGTGAGGTTTCCAAGGGGATTGCGCACGTATCCCTTGAAAGTACCATCCCGGTTATGTTTGGTGTTGTCACGACTGAAAATATTGAGCAGGCAATTGAACGAGCAGGAACGAAGGCGGGAAATAAGGGATATGACTGTGCACTTGGTGCAATTGAGATGGTCAATCTGATGCGCCAGATATCATAGGAAATTTCTTCGAATTTCCTATGAAAAAAATATTATGCGCACCTCGCGGAGAAGAAGTGGTTGCTTCGTAATCCGCGAGGGCGCAAAGTGTAAGTAAAGCTCACACCTTTTTAATAAGTTCAATTCACTTTACATAAAACGAAAAAGCCTTGTACCGTGCGCTTCTATTTCGCAGGATAATTCATTGTCCGCCGGTGCCAAGGTTTTTTTGCTCCAAAGCTCAACCGCATGTCTGCCTGTAATTTCATAGCCTGATGCGCTCAATTCCTCGAAGGAAAGTGAAACATTTGCCGCCTCCTCAGATAGGTTAAAGAGTGCCACATAGACAGTGTTATCCTCAGTGCTCTTTGTACACCAGACAGCGTGTTTTTTATCTCTCACAATCTGCCTTGCACCCTGTGAATGAGAAAGAAGTCTTAATACATCCTGATTGGTAAGAATGGCTAGCGTCTCGTCGTCGAGCTTTGTAAGCTCGCAGCCAAGCATAATCGGTGAGCGGAAGATGCACCAGAGCGTCAGCATGGTCTGCTGCTCGGCTAAGGTCAAATTGGACTTTCGCTCTTTTCCAAATCCCTTTCCCAGATATCCCACAGGAAGCATGTCACAGTCCGGCCAGTTTCCCTCTGATACATGGTTTTGCCATATCTCACACCGCTCAAACATGTGCAGCAGAGATTCCCAATTATCCCATAAATCATCGGTAATTCTCCACATATTTGCGTGTTTTTCATAAGTCCATGCCTCGGTTGGAAGTGCCGGTCCAGGAGAAAGACTTAAAACAATAGGTCTGCCACACTTTTCAATGGCTTTGTGCAGCATTTTAATTTCCTCTTTGGCGGAAGGCATATCCATTCTGCAAATATCATCACATTTAATCAGGTCAACGCCCCACTCAGCGTATAGCTCCAGCAAAGAATCATAATATTTCTGAGAGCCCTCCTCGTTTGGAAGAAGCCCGTACATGTCGGGATTCCAAGGGCAGATATTGTAAGGGTTTGCAATCTCATTGGCAGTCTGTGTGCTTCCTTTCACAGCAGAGTGCATATGTGCCGCCATCCGAGGAATTCCGCGCATAATGTGAATACCAAATTTCAGCCCCAGTCCGTGGATATAATCTGCCAGAGGTTTGAAGCCGTTTCCGTCTGCCGTGGAGGGAAAACGGTCGAGGCAGGGAAAAAGTCTTGAAAATTCATCCATTTCAAACTGAGAGAAAGGGATGTACTGGTGCTTGTCCCGCTTTGTTCCGGCATCGTAGGCATACCATTCAATATCCGCCACGACATATTCATAGCCGTATTGCAATAAATTTGCCGCCATATAGTCGGCATTTTTCTTTATGTCTGCCTCGGTGACGGTGGTATCGTAATAATCATAGCTGTTCCACCCCATAGGCGGAGTTTTGGCAAAATTGTTTTTGTTCATAAGCCCTTCCTTTGCGTTGTGATTATTTTGTTATAAATCTATTATATCTGGGCTGTTGAAAGATTAAAATGTATTTTTTTATATAAAAAATGTAAAGCATACTTGACATATATAAAAAATAGAGCTATAGTAAATGTAAAGTTAACTTTACAAAAAATAAAAGGAGTTGAGAGACGGCGTGAAAAATAATTTGGAGGAAATCCGAAAGGAACGTGGAATTCGCCAAGAAGATCTAGCCAGTGAATTAGAGGTGTCAAGGCAGACAATCAGTTCCTTGGAAAAGGGAAGGTACAATCCTTCCATTCAGCTAGCATTTAAGATAGCAAGATTTTTTAACATGTCAATCGAAGAAATATTTATTTATGAGGAGGAATAGTTATGTTATGTAAACTAAGAGGTTTTAACCAGAATGCAAAATATCTTGGAGGAGCAATTGTAATAGGCTTACTACTGGCGGTATTTGGAATTGTGAGGGCACTTTATCTGCCGGAGACAGCACACGCAGAAACCCGTCTTATGGGAATGCTCACCGGATTTGGAAGCGCGATTGCAGCAGTCAGCGCGATAAGGCTGTTTACTCAAAAGCATTCTTCACCAGAAAAATTGAAGGAGAAGGAAATCAGCGCGAAGGATGAAAGAAATGTTCAGATACTGAGAATTGCATATACGATATCCAATATCGCAACAGGGATTATGTTAGCCGGAATGGTTTTTATTTTCAGTATGATGGGGAGCATTACAGAGTCCTATATCGCACTTGCTGTCCTGCTCCTCCAGTCTGGTATATTTTTGGCTGCACGCTTCTACTACTCTAAGAAAATGTAACGCGGGCCGCACCGGGAGCTTCTAAAAACTCCTAGTGCAGTACCTTTTTCAAAAGCCGCAGGGCGCCGTTGGTGTAAGGCGGGCTTAAAAATTTCATTTCAATGCTTCCAATTCTGGTCAGCACACTCTTTTCATGGGAAAAGGTAAGAAAGCTCTGCTTTCCGTGATAAGACCCCATTCCGGAGCTTCCGACGCCACCAAACGGAAGCTCCGGATTTACGATGTGCTCGATCGTGTCATTGATGCAGATACCGCCTGAGGCGATATGCCTTACAATGTCGTTTCTGGTCTGCTTGCTGCAGGTAAAGAGATACAGGGCAAGAGGTGTCGGCATAGTCTGAATAATCTCCTTTGCCTCCTCAATCGTCTCATAGGTAATAATCGGAAGAAGCGGTCCAAACAGCTCCTCCTTCATGCATGCTGCGGAGAGGTCGGAAATTTCCAGTAAGGTAGGCTCAATATACTTGATTTTGGCATCTTGTGCACCGCCGTAAATCAAATATTCCTCATCTGCTTTAAGGATACCGGAGAGCCGTTCAAAGTGTCTGTCATTTACGATTCTGCCATAGGAGGCGCTTGATTTTGCATCTTCACCGTAAAAGCGGAGAATGGACTTTTTAAGCTCCTCAACAAGATTATCTTTGACAGAGGAATGCACCAGTACATAATCAGGCGCAATGCAGGTTTGCCCTACATTGAGAAATTTTCCCCATGCAATCCGGCTTGCTGCCCATTTGATGTTTGCGGCCTCATCAACGATAACCGGACTTTTTCCTCCAAGCTCCAAAGTAACAGGAGTCAGATGCTTTGCTGCATGCTCCATCACAATTTTTCCGACCGGAATACTTCCGGTGAAGAAAATATAGTGGAAAGGAACTTTTAACAATGCCTGATTTGTATTAATGCCACCCTCCACGCAGCAAATGTAGCCGGGATGAAAAATCTCAGAAATCATTTTTGCTACAACCATGGAGGTCCAAGGCGTAAGTTCAGATGGCTTTAAAACAGCGCAGTTACCTGCACAAATAGCACCGACCAGCGGCTCAATCAAAAGCTGGAACGGATAGTTGAAGGGTGCCATGATAAGCACCGTGCCGTAAGGCTCATAAACCTTTCTGCTCCTTGCGGGCATAAGGTAAAACGGTGTTTTGACAGGAACATCCTTCGACCAGGTTTTCAGGTTTTTGATTGCCTCGCTGATACTTTTTTGTGTAAAGCCTACCTCGGTTGCATAGGATTCAAAGTTGGATTTCCCTAAATCTTTGTAAAGTGCTCTCATGATGGAGCTTTCATATCTTCGAATTGCCTTCTTCAGCTTGACAAGCTGGGCAATACGAAAGGATATGGAATAAGTCTTTTCTGTGCGGAAGAAACGCTGACATTCGTTGAAAATGTCCAGAGCTTCCTCGGTCGTAATTTCATTATAATTCATAAGCATATCCTCTATCTATTTCAAAAAGGTGTATTTACGGTTGCGTTTGGATTGAGATGTCCAAAGGTGCTTCGTGCTTGATTTACCTATGATGCCAAAAGGTGCTTTGCACTTCATTCTATTATAAAATATTGCTGGGTAAGCAAGCTTCCCCATCCATATTTTATATCAGAATACACCTTCGGTGCTTTTGGCATTTTTGACGTTTTTGGCACTTTTGAGACTTTTGCCGCCTCAATCTTATAATCAAATTATAAACAGGTTTTGTCTAAAATACAAACATAAGATTATTACAATTTAGGTGTCCGAGATTTCCTGTGGGGAGACTGCTTCGGTAGCTGTGTATTCTTCTAGTTTCCGCAAAATAGGGCTGATTAATTCATATCCGCTGTACAGGTCCTTAGAGTAGAGAGACTTCATCACCTTTTCATATAGCTCCTTGTCTAAGTTGCTTATAGCCTCAAGTTTTTTAGGCACACCGGAGAGATTGGCGGTGAGCTGGGTGAATTTCAGGCAACTGGCATAGTTTGCCTGACGGATAATCGCCTCCTGCACGCGAGTCCTTGAGGCAGGCTGCGTTGTGTGCGGCTTTGTAAAATGTACTGTGACAGTTTTAAAATGGTAGGAATATTCGTTTTTGCTGTAACCAGCAGCTTTTAGTCCGCCAATAAAAGCAAGCAGCAGCTTTTTATTTAAGAAGGTAAGTTTTACTTTTAGTGCCAAGGCAGAGGGGCTTGAATACCTTCCCGGCTTTAAGCCTGACGCAAAGCAAAATCCAGGGCTTTCGTGAAACAATACCTTATTTTTTCGCTTTAGGGTATAAGATACGATGCGGCATTGCTCATCGGAGAGGCTTTTATAAAACATCCCCTGAAATCCGGGAGCTTTGATGGCTTCGTGCTCGGTGCTGTATATGCCAATTTGGCAGCCGGTTGCCGCCAAATATTGTCCTTTCCAAAATTCAATCAGCCAATGCCTGTTATCAAAATCAAAAGTGATTGGCTCGCAGTCTACAATCATTCCGATTAACGGCATGGTGTCATCATAGAGCTGGCAGCAGCCAAATTGGTACTGAGGTGCTTCCTTGGAGGAGTGGAAAAAGTCGTGTTTTTGGGAATAAAAAAAGCCCGTCGAATCACGTATGACATTTAAGACAGCGGATTCTTCGGGCAAGGCGTCAGGGGAAGACGAGGGCTTTTTCTTTTTTACCCGGAGTAATATCGCTATACCAAATGACAATATAAAAAAGATACAGGTTGACATAATATACCAGATGGTCATTGCTATTTCCTTTCTGCATTTCATAGGTTTGGAGGAAGGTATCAAATGCCATGCCTAAAACAGCAAATAGTTCGCTGCATTAAGCATGGGAAAGCCTACCAGCAGCCGATTGGCATAGTGCTAGTAAGCTATAGTCTAGTATATTCATGAGAAGGGAAAATGTGACCGGTAAATAAGAATTTAAGAAAAATTAATTATCGTACATCTTTATTAGGTAGGAAGCAGTATTTTCCCCGGCTTCCTGTCCTACTGTATTGTATGCATCCTGCTTATAATGAAAAGGGTCCTTCATCATATGGAGAGCCGCCATGGTATCAAACTTGGTTGAAACTAAAACTGCTTTTTTATAGGAGTTGCAAAAATCTGTTTGTGCGTTTTGAATAGGAACATACTTTTGAGAGTCGTCCCGATGGTTGCCGATTCGGATTAAAAAACAGATTTCCACATGAGTTTGGAGCATTGTATCGAGCATGGCTTTCAGCTTGGTTTTATATTCTGCCTCAGGCATCGCGTTATCACCGTCTGTCTCGCCTTGACACCAGACCATAAAGGTTTTTCTGATCTGATAATTGTTTTGTAATAAAAATTCTTTTGCTGCGTTAAGCCTCTCTATGGCATCTGTCAAATAGTTTCCGCCGGGCTGCCATTCGTTTATGGAGGAACCTCCCTTGGAAGCAGAGACTCCAACAATCGGAATGCTTGTGGCTTCATAATAAGCATTGACAAAAGCAGAAACCAAAGAGCCTGTTTTCATATGAGGCTCATCAATACCGTTTATCTTGTTTTCATTAACGCCAAATGGCTCTGTGATATCATATAACATAGAAGAATCGCTGACGGCACGAAACTCGTATCCGTATCCGCTTGGTACAGCAGGAGCTTCCTGCGCATTTCCTCTTCCTGCCATGTTGCTTTGTCCCATAAAAAGTACTAAATCGATTGTCTTCATGGTATTTTCCTTTCGCGGGTGAGTGTTGGGTTGGTATAAAATCAATCAATATTATAGCACAGAAACGACGTAATGTAATACCGTTATGATTTATGCACAGTATTTCTGCGGAATTGACACCCTGTTGTGTGAATGATATAATGAAAGGCGCAAATAAATTGGATAATTGTACATAATTACCAAGGTGAAATGGAGTCAGAGATGAATGAAACAAAAATTTTTAAGAGGTTCATGCTGCGATACTTATTAATTGCTTTTCTTGTTGTATTGGGCTGTATCCCCTTTGCGTTTATGGCATATAAGCATATCCGTGATTATACGATTTCAACGAATGTGCAGAAAATAGAAACCGGAATCACAGAACTGGAAGATAATATTGACAAGATGAATATGGTATCCTCAATGCTCAGTGAGGACCAGAATATGATTTTGCTCAAAAAAAGCGAGGGTCAGATACCAGCAGATAAGGTTTTAAATTTGAAGTATTTGGCAAATCAAATGTTTGACATACATTGTATCTACGATTTTTCTCCTATGTTTTTTGTTCTTTTCCATAGTAATGATGCATTCGTCTCGACGAATCAGGTGAGTGATGATTTTATGCAGTACTATGGCAAATTTTTTGAAGTGGAGGGCATGACAGCGGCAGAATTCAAACAGATACTTTTTGACAGGGAGAGGACAAGCCCGTTTGTCTATGTCGAACAATTAAAATATAATGTTACCAATAAAGAGGTGATAACAAAGGATGCGGTTTTATATGTAGATTCCATAGAGGCGGGGGAGAATCTTACAACAAACAAGGCAGTCATAGCCTTTATCATTGATCCGAAGCAGTTGGCGGAAACGCTGTTAAGCAAAGAGAGTTTAAATGAGGGCGTCATAAAAATAGCCGATTCATCTGATAATATTATTGTCAACTATGGAGAAGGAGCCGATAAAATCGGTGAAATACAGGAAAGCGAATTTTTAAAGACCGACGCAGGGACATTAAAGCTCTTGAACTATATTAATATGAAAAAGGGCTTGAACATAACAGTCGGACTTCCGATGTCCCAAATAAATAATCAAATGGAAGACATTATTTTCTTTTTGCTTATCTATGCGGGAATTGGTCTGCTTGTCGCACTTATTTTGACGATTGCATTTTCGCTTCACTGGTATATGCCGATTCGTGATATGGTGAAGGAGGCAGAGCGTCTTGGAAACGGCAGTACAGGAAAGAAAAATGAGTTTGATTATGTGAGAGAATCACTTCTTAAACTGGTATCCGTAAAGGATGAACTGGAAACCAAAATATTGCTGGCAGATACTCAAAAACAAGCGATAGAGCTCGAGAATATTTTTATTAAAGGTTTTTATAAAAGAGAGGATGAGAAAAAATTTATCGACAAGTTTCCGCTCGTAAAGGAAGGCTACTATGTGGCATATCTTCAAATTCATAGTGAAATGGATGAAGATAAAGGGCAAAGGGCACTGGTTTTGGCAATTGAATTGCTAAAGCAGGATTTTTTAAAAGAATTTCTTCATGTCCGTTCGATGTCCAATACGGAAATTCTGTTGATTCCTGCTCTGGACCATATGGATAATGAGACTCTTCGAAAGATTTTTCTGGCTATGCAGGAGGAGATAACAAAGGAGTCGGATGTGCTTTGTCTGGTGGGACTAAGCCAGAAGGAAAGAGAGATAAGTAATATTAATGTGGCTTATGCACAGGCAAGACAGACGGTTCATGCTTATAAAAACATGAATACAAGCTTTGTACAATTTTATCAATACATCAATGATTCGGATAAAGGTTGCTTTAATATGAGCTTCTTAAACAAGCTGTATGAACTGATACTTTGCAGCGGGAAAAAAGAAATTGAGAAAATGTTTGAAGAGGCGAAAGAAGAATGTGTTGTTCATAAGGAAAGATATGAGTTTCACAAAGAAGAAATATACCATGCAATCAGTTTTGCCTATTATGCGGCAACCCAGCAATTAACCTTTATACCAAAGGAAGAACTTAAACTTCCGAAATACCAGCAAAATCATTCGCTTATTCAGTTTCTGGATATACTTGAACAATCTATTTACGGAATATGTGAGCGGATAGAGGAAAATAAAAAAAGTAAGAATCTTGAACTGAGAGACCGGATTATCAAATATTTGGAAGAGAATTACCGGAGAATGGATTTAACGGCGGATGTTGTAAGCAGCGAGGTTGGAATTTCTGAAAAGTATTTATCCACTTTTTTAAAGGAGCATACCGGAAAAACCTTCTCAGCATATATTGATGAGCATAGAATTGCCTATTCCAAACAATGCCTGCTGAACACAGCATGGAGCAATGAAAAAATTGCCGAGGAGTCCGGCTTTGGAGCGGTAAATACTTTTTACCGAGTCTTTAAAAAGCATACCGGGGTTTCGCCGAGTGTTTATAAAAAGAATATGATGGAGCTGGAAAAATAAGCATCCTAATAACCCATAGCTGCGGCATGGGTTATTTTAATATCATGAGAAAGTTCTTTGGAATTACCCATGGTAAACAGGCACTATCTTACGAAATGAGACAGTCTGAAAAAAGTGAGACAGAAGAATCCGGTGCTTTAGCAGTGATAGTAGAAAGTGAGTGTATACTTAGAATTAGCGATATTATATGATGAACCGGACAAAGCCGATAACGGCTCGTCAAATTAAATAAATCTTGGAGGAGGTTTCTAAATATGAAACGAAACAAATCAAAAGTAGTTGCTCTCTTGCTGACGACTGCGATGCTGCTCACATCATTTACAGCATGCGGAAGCAAAAATCAAGAGGGAGACAGCAATGGAAATGCTGCTGCGGGCAGTGAGGCAGGTAAGGAAACACTTACAATCGCATTGCAGACCAACAGTTTTATTACAGACTACGAGGAGAACTACCTGACGAAAAAGCTGGAGGAGGATTTGGGGATTGATATTGAATTCCAGTTTTTATCAGCAGACGCAGAGGAAGCAAAGACACAGATTGCCCTGATGGTTGCGTCCAAACAAAATATGCCGGATGTAATCTGTTCCGGAACGTTAACCCCGGAATCAATTTTGGAATATGGAAGTAAAGGTGTTTTTATTCCGTTAAATGATTGGATTAACGACCCTGAGAAGGCACCGAATTTTAATGCGATTCAGTCAGAAGAAGACAAAGCATCTATGCTTCGTGCATCCACAAGTGCAGACGGAAATATTTACAGTTTAACAATATTTGAACCGCAAACTTGGAATATGACGCCGTTTAGAATGTTTATCAACAATAAATGGCTTGAAAAGTTAAATCTTTCTATGCCGACAACAACGGATGAGTACTATGAGGTGCTCAAAGCATTTGCCGAGAATGATCCAAACGGAAACGGTACAAAGGATGAGATAGCAGCCTATGGATTTTCAGCGGGTACATACGGAGAAAACATTACGATTCCTCTTATGAACTCCTTTATTTACTATCCGGCGTCAACTGTTACAAATGCAGTTCTTACATTAGATGACGACGGACAGACCGTTATTGCACCGTTTATTCAGGAAGGATGGAAGGAAGGGCTTATTTATATGAACAAGCTGTGCGCTGAAGGCTTGTTGCCTGCTTCTGTTTTTACGGATGATAAGACTCAGTTTATGTCAGTATTAAATAACGAAGGCTCTAATTTGGTTGGATCTCTGAGTACGGGCTCTCTGTCCAGATGGAATGATTTTGATAAAAATATAAACGGTCAGGAATATGAGATGTTAAAGCCGCTTCAAGGACCTAACGGGATTGCATATTCACCGTATATGGAATACAATCCGTCACCAATCTGGTTTATTACCGCAAGCTGTGAAAATCCTGAGCTGGCATTGAAGCTGGGTGATTTATTTTACAGCAGTGATATTTCTAATATAACAAGATACGGCGAAGAGGGAGTAGACTGGAGCAAAGACGAAACAGAGCTGCTTAATCCGCTGTACTCCAATGCCTATATTGAAGCAGGAATTTATGAGAAGCCAAGTCTTCTAGTTATTGATGATATCTGGAGCAAGAATAATAATAAGTTCTGGAGAGATATCAATCCTAGATATGCAAGTGCGGATGACGGAAATACATGGGCTTATGCCAAGGAATATGATTCAACATTAAAGTCTTCCTATTTCTATGCGGATAACTATAACTATAATTATGAGGCTCATCCTGAGAAAATATTGCCGTCTTTAATTTATACAAGTGAAGAAGCACAGTCTCAGTCTGAAGCGATTGTAAATATTTCAACCTATGTAAGCCAGAGTATGGCACAGTTTATAACGGGTGCAAGGCCGATCAGTGAGTGGGATACTTATGTAAGTGACCTGCAGAACATGGGATTGGATACATGGCTTGCCAATGCACAGGCTGCATACGACCGCGAGCAGAAATAATGTTACAGTTTGATAGGTCAGATGAAACAAAATCTGACCTATCTTTCAATAAAGGAAAGGATTCAAGATGAAAATAAATTCAACACAAAAACTAACCGCTCCCAAGGTAGACTTAAAAAAGAGAATTCTTGCCAGATGGCAGATTTACCTTTTACTTATTATTCCGGCTATTTACATTATTATATTTGCTTATGTACCGATGGGAGGCTTGGTCATTGCCTTTAAAGACTACAATGTCCGCGACGGAATTTTTGGCAGTGAATGGGTAGGACTTGATAATTTTATTGAGTTTTTCCACTCCTATAAATTTACACAGGTGCTTAAAAATACCCTTACCATATCTTTTTACAGCCTCTTTATTACGTTTCCGATTCCATTGATTTTCGCACTGCTGCTCAATGCCTTTCCGCTAAAGCGCTATGCAAAAACAATTCAGACCGTAACCTATGTGCCTTATTTTATTTCCACCGTTATTATGGTAGGTTTGCTTACCCAGCTTTTAAATTACAGAACCGGAATTTACGGAAGTCTGTTTAGTCTCTTTACAGGAGAGATGGCACCGAATATTTTGGCAAGCGGACCGCTGTTTAAGCATATTTTTGTATGGTCGGCGGTATGGCAGACGACAGGCTACAGCGCGGTTATTTATATTGCGGCACTCTCCAATATCGACCAATCTTTGCACGAGGCGGCGATGATTGACGGTGCAAGCAGATTTCAAAGAATTTTATATGTTGATTTTCCGGGTATCCTTCCGACCGCAACCATACTATTGATATTGGCAGCCGGAAATGTAATGAATATCGGCTTTGAAAAGGTGCTGCTCATGCAAAATGACCTAAACCTAAATTACAGTGAAATTATCTCTACTTATGTATATAAGGTCGGATTGGCGAGCGGTGTCACGGATTTTTCACTGTCTGCGGCTATCAGTATGTTTAACTCGGTGATTAACTTTACACTTCTAGTCAGCGTCAATAAAATTGCAAAAAAAATAAGCGGTTCAGGAATTTTCTAAGAGAATTTAAGAAATGAGTGGTGATAGAATGAAAGCAAAATTAAATAAATTTATATGTCTAAGCTACAAGGATAAAATATTTTATATTTTATCCGGTACTGTATTAACAATATTTTTTCTGTTGGTATTGTACCCTTGTATTTTTGTACTCTCCGCCTCTTTATCGTCCGGGTCGGCAGTCCAGTCGGGAAAAGTATTTCTTCTTCCGGTTGAATTTAATATAAGCGGTTATGAGGCGGTGTTTAAAAACAGCAGTATTTGGCTTGGATTTTTTAATTCCATGTTTTATACGGTTTTCGGTACGGCAATTAATATTTTTATAACGCTGATTGCCGCATATGCCCTTTCAAGAAATGATTTGATAGGAAGAAACTGGATTATGCTGTTCTTTACGTTTACGATGTTTTTCAACGGCGGTATTATAACAAATTATCTTCTTATGGGAAATCTGGGTCTGCTCAATACAAGATGGGCTCTGCTGCTTCCGGGTGCTCTTAGTGTATATAATATGATTGTGGCAAAGACCTTTATCCAAAACAATGTGCCGCAAGAATTGCTGGAGGCATCCCAGATAGACGGCTGCAGTGATATCCGCTATTTTCTCAGCGTGGTGCTTCCGCTGTCAAAAGCAGTGATTGCCGTTTTGGTATTATTTTACGGTGTTGCGCACTGGAATACATACTTTAATGCCATGATTTACTTAAATGACAGGGATTTGTTCCCGTTGACCATTTTCCTAAAAGAAATTTTAATAGCAGGCGATATTGACCCGTCCACTGTTCAAGACCCTGTCTTGCAGGAAAAAATTTCTCAATTGGCAGGCGTTATCAAATATGCCCTTATTGTTGTGAGTATGATACCGGTACTGATTATTTATCCGTTTATTCAGAAGTATTTTGTAAAAGGTGTTACGATAGGAGCTGTAAAGGGATAGGTAGGAGACTGGCATGAAAGAAGAATTACAAGGATATTTATTACAAATGATAGAGCCGCTGAAAAAGTATTATTCAGACGGAAAAGCAGAATTGGATTTGGGCGCCTTTGCCGCCGGCTATGGAATGAAAATTGCCAAGATGGAAGGGATATCCAGAATACTCTGGGGACTGACTCCTTACTGGGTAGGCGGTGGAAAAGAAGAGGAATTCAGAAATATTTATAAAAGCGCTCTCATTAGCGGAACAAATCCCGAAAGCAAAGAATATTGGGGAGACCTTTCCGATAATGACCAGCGTATGGTCGAAATGGCAGCAATCAGTCTGAACCTTATAATGACACCGGAAGCGGTGTGGGAACAATTAAAGAAAAACGAGAAAGAAAATGTGGCAAAATGGCTGTATCAGATTAATAACTATACACAGCCGGATAATAACTGGAATTTTTTCAATGTAATCACAAATGTGGCATTAAAAAAATGTGGAATGCCGTATAGCGAGGAAAGAATGCAGTACGGAATTGAACGTTATGAGCAGTTTTATCTCGGAAACGGCTGGTATTCGGATGGCGTCAGACCACAGAAGGATTACTATGTATCCTTTGGTATTCATTTCTACTGCCTTCTTTATGCCAAGTTTATGGAGGAGGATAAAGAACACTGTACACAATACAAGGAGAGAGCAAAAAAGTTTGCCGAAACCTTTCTGTATTGGTTTGATGATGAGGGAAAGGCTCTTCCTTTTGGAAGAAGCCAGACCTATCGTTTTGCTCAGGTGGCATTCTGGAGTGTATTTGCAGCGGTAGTGGGAGAAGAATGCCCTTATCTGGGTGTTGTAAAAGGAATAATCGCAAGGCATTTCAGATATTGGATGAAGCAGCCAATCTTTGATTATGCAGGGTTATTAACGGTCGGATATACCTATCCAAACCTGATTATGTCAGAAGGATATAACTCTCCGTCTTCCCCCTACTGGGCACTAAAGGCATTTTTGTGCCTCAGCCTTTCGGATGATCATACTTTTTGGAAAGCAGAAGAGGAGGAGCTCCCGCCGCTTGCAGCCATTAAAAGGGTTAAGGAATGTGATATGCTGATCCAGCACAGAAAAGGAGAGGTGTCAGCATTGACGGCGGGACAGTACCCAACAGTGGAACATACGCATGCACCGGCAAAATATTCTAAATTTGCATATTCCTCAAGGCTTGGATTTTCCGTGCCCCGCTCCAATCTGTCCGTGGAGGATTGTGCCCCGGACAGTATGCTGGCATTTCAATGCAACGGCATGATTTATGTCAGAAGGAAGTGCTTGGAATATAAAGTTGAGGAAACTGCTGTCTACTCAAAATGGAGTCCGGTTGACGGAATAACAGTAGAGACGACACTTATTCCGACAGAGAAAGGGCACATAAGAAAGCATAACATTAAAAGCAGGTTCGCTTGCGTTGCCTATGAATGTGGTTTTTCCTATCCTTTCGGAAATAATGCGGCCGTAAAAGTAGACGGACATAGTGCCAAGATATATGATGAAAACGGCTATAGCCTGATTACATCAGAGTTTGGCGCCGGAAAAGCAATCAGGGCACTTCCGAATACGAATCTAATCTTTCCGTTGACCCAGATACCTTCTGTTGTCTATGAGATAAAAGAGGGTGAGCAGGAAGTGGAGGCTCATGTTATGACAGAGATGAAAGAAGGCTTGGTTGTAATAGGGAAAGGAGATTGCTATGAGTTACAAGTTAAAAGATGAGCAAAAGAAGTATGTCATAGAGGTATATGAAAGAGTTGAGAAGAAGCTAACGGCAGAATGCCGGCGGATTGGCGATAAAATCCCCTACATACCGACAGACGGAAGATATACAGATATGGCAGAAACATCAATCAATTGGTGGACAAACGGTTTTTGGGCAGGCATCATGTGGCAGATGTACCATGCAACAAATAAGACAGAGTTTAAGGAAAAGGCTGTCAATGTGGAAAAGAGGCTGGATACCGCTCTGGCAAATTACGAAAAGCTCGACCATGATTTAGGATTTTTGTGGCTGCCTTCGGCAGTTGCAAATTATCGTCTGACAGGAGATGAACAGTCAAGGTGCAGGGGGCTTATAGCGGCATCCCTCCTCGCTTCCAGATTTAATATAGAAGGTAAGTTTATAAGGGCATGGAATGCCCCTGCTTCCAGCAGTCTGATTATTGACTGCCTTATGAACCTGCCGCTTCTCTATTGGGCTTCAGAGGAGGAGGGCGACCCAAGGTTTGCGATGATTGCAAAGCAGCATACAAGGACGGCAATGAATTATTTATTGCGGCAAGACGGTTCCTGCAACCATATTGCGGAGATGGATGAAAATACAGGCGAATTTCTGGATAATCCGAAGGGACAGGGCTTTGAAAAAGGTTCCTCATGGTCCAGAGGACAGGCATGGTCAATTTACGGGATGACACTTGCCTATCGCTATACAAAAGAGACAGCATATTTGGATGCCGCAAAAAAGGCAGCGCATTATTTTATTTCCAATGCAGCCCTGACCGGATATGTATCGCTGCTGGACTTCAGGGCACCGAAGGAACCTCTTTATTATGACACAACAGCGACTGCCTGTGCGGCATGCGGGCTGCTGGAGCTGTCCGCATATGTCAGTGAACATGAAAAAGATTTATATGTGCAGTCTGCCTATCGGATGCTTCAAGGTATGTCAGAAGGGTTTGTCGACTTTGATATCGAGACAGACGGCATATTGCAAAAGGGTTCAGCAAGATATGACAGAGAAAGTGACAGAGAGGTACCGATTATTTACGGTGATTACTATTTTGTTGAGCTATTACTTCGATTTATGGAAAAGGATTTTATGATTTGGTAAAAAGAGACAGCAATTCTTAAATAATGGAGGAGATAAATTGAAATCACTTCAGATTAGAATTATAGATAAGGACGGTCTGGTGAAGGCTGAAGCAGTTGGAGAGGAACAGAGCGTTCTTATTTATAACGGAGTTTATGAAAAGGGAGATAAAATTGCGGTAACGCTCCCCAAAGCAATGGAATTTTATGTGATTCGAATAGATGACACATTAGAGGAAGCCTATGTTTTCATGAAAGACAAAGAGTGGGTGTACACGATTCCTTTTGAGGAAAAAAAGACTTCCTATAATCCAAAAGCTTTTAGCGGTGATCTCCATTACCTAACTTGCAGAAAAGCAAAAGAGTATGAGATTAACGGCTATAAAAATCTGGCTCTCAATGTAGTGGACCAGCATGAAGACACAGGCTGCTATCCACACGCATTTGCAAATGTTGAGACAAGAGGTGAAGCTGTGTTTGCGGTTCGAAACGCCATTGACGGAGTCATTGCCAATACTTATCATGGAAGCTGGCCTTTTGCATCATGGGGAATTAACAGACAAGACGATGCAGAGCTGGTCATAGATTTTGGAAGAGCCGTAGATATTGACAGGATTGTATTATATACAAGGGCAGATTTTCCACATGATAATTGGTGGACGCAGGCAACCTTTGAGTTTTCCGATCATTCTTCAGAGGCTGTAAAAATGGAGAAAAGCGCAAAGCCACATGAATTTTTTATCGTGAGAAAAGGAATAGAGCGGATTAAATTATGCAATTTAATAAAATCAGAGCATCCTTCGCCGTTTCCGGCATTGACGCAGATTGAGGTTTATGGAAATGAGGCAGAGCAATAAAGCAGCCAAGTCCCTCGCGGAGGGACTTGGCTGCTTTATTATGATGAGATAGGACTATAATGAATTCTCACATTGATATCTTGATTGTAATTTCCAAAGTTTTTTCCGTATATGGTAAGACCGCCAACGTGCTCGGAATTCTCCGGCACTTCAAATTTAAAGCGGATAGAGCTCTTATAATCCAAATGGAAATCTTGTATGGTGACATCAGAAATTTTGATTCCGTCAATAAAAGTACCTTCCTTATTGATGACCAATAGCTTTAACAAGCCGTATTGGTTCCAGCCCGGATACCACCAGTCAGGGTTGAAGATTCCTTTTTTATCACCAAAATCACCGGGGCTTGTCCATGTTCCGATGCATTTGTCGTTAATGTGGAAATGAATGTCACTTGGCCAGTCGTCATTGCTTCCCGGAGCTTCGGAGCTTAATTCCACGGAAAGGCTGATTTGATCAATTTTCTGCGAAGCAGGAATCAAATTTGGAATCACATATTCCACGTAGCCGTGTGTGAGCCATAAAATGCCTGCGTCATAGCGGTCAGAATGAGAAAAATAACGTGGGTCATCTACCTGCCCGATCAAAGCATCATAGGAAGCGATTCCACAGGTAGGATATACGCTGTAATCGGAATAGTGACCGACACAGATATTGGTTTCATATATATTGCCAGGGGTCTCATCGGAATCGAGCTCAATGAGAATTTTATCTAAATGAACATTGCAGATTTTCTGGTTTCCGTGTCCGGTTGATTCACTGGAAATAGTAATAATACCGCAGTCTTCCAGCTTTTTGATATGGCTGGTGAGAGCGCCGTTTGTAATATTGAGCTTGGAAGCCAGCTCATTCATATTCATGTTTATATTTTCCAGCAAAAGTTTAATGATTTCAATTCGAATATCGGAACCAAGTGCTTTGAATATAGTTAAGCCTTCATCTAATGATTTAATGTGTAACATAATTTCCCCCATTCTATGGTGTAAAATGAACAACCTGTATAAATAATTCCCCAATCTTTGTGAAATGTCACAAAAAATATAAGATAATTTAGTATATTATATCTTTATCAAGATAATAAGTCAATGAAGAACTGAGAGAATTGTAACAGTATGAAAACGAAATGATAACCTTGTGTACTAACCTTCTAAACAGCCGCATACAATGTAAAAACACATGAAGCAGAGGGATTTTTTTGAAAGGATATATTGAAGAGAGAGCAGTGGACATTGCCAATTATATCATCAGCAACAATGCGACAGTGAGGCAGACGGCAAAGCAGTTTAGCATTAGCAAGTCTACGGTACATAAGGACGTGACGGAGCGTCTGGTAAATATCAATCCGGCATTGGCAAAACAGGCGAGAAAAGTTCTTGACATCAATAAGTCGGAGCGGCATATCAGAGGTGGATTGGCGACAAAAGAAAAATACCTGCACCAAGGCTATCATAAGAGTTATTGAGTTTTTGTAAAATAATTTAAAAAAAGCAAAAGAACCACTTAAACTTTACATAATTTGTGGTATGATAGACGAAGGTAATATATATAAAAAACAAAAGAAGGAATAGATATGTTTTCGAGGAAAGATTTAGTCAGATTAATAGTTCCGCTTATTATTGAGCAGCTATTAGCAGTAACAGTAGGAATGGTAGGTACGATTATGGTTTCCGGCGCCGGAGAAAGCGCAGTATCCGGCGTATCCTTGGTAGATAGTATTAATATTTTGCTCATTACCGTGTTTGCCTCGCTTGCGACGGGCGGTGCTGTAGTCGTGGCACAATATATTGGACAAAAGAATAAGGAAAGGGCCTGCGAAGCGGCTGATCAGCTTCTTTTGGCGGGAGGCATCATCTCAATCATCATTATGGCATTTGCCCTAATCGGCAATAGTACCATATTAAGGCTGGTATTCGGCAATGTGGATCAATCAATAATGGATAATGCTGTGGCATATTTTTTGATTACGGCATTATCCTATCCGTTTTTGGCGATTTATAATTCCAGTGCGGCTCTTTTTCGTGCAATGGGAAATTCGAAGATTTCCATGTACGTTTCCCTGGTGATGAATATTATAAATATAGTGGGTAATGTCATTTTTATCTATGGCTTCTCGATGGGTGCAGCAGGTGTTGCATGGTCCGCGACGATATCGCGAGCCGTGGCAGCTGTCATTATGTACGTTCTCCTTCGAAACGAGAAGAATCCGGTACACTATGCAAGGCGGGTAATTTTACGGTTTGACCGGAATCTAATAAGAAGAATTCTCGCCATCGGCGTTCCAAACAGCTTGGAAAATGGTATGTTTCAGGTGGGAAAAATCCTTGTACTAAGCCTTACGACAAGCTTTGGTTCGGTTGCAATAGCAGCGAACGCAGTTTCCAATACGATAGCGGCGTTTGCCTGTCTACCTGGCTCTGCGATGGGACTAGCCCTTATAACGGTTGTGGGTCAGTGCGTCGGAGCAAATGACTACAAGCAGGCGAGAAAGTACACCAAGCAGCTTCTATCGGCATCCTATGTCATTATGGGAGCACTTAATTTACTTATTTTAGCCGCAACCCCGTTTATTGTATCGTGGTTTAGCCTGTCGACGGAAACCGCCTCGGTGACAAGATGGATTATCATGTATCACAGCATTTGCTGTATGATTATCTGGCCGGCATCCTTTACATTGCCGAATGCCCTGCGTGCCGCAAACGATGTAAAGTTTACGATGGTAATTGCAATTATTTCTATGTGGACATGGCGTATTGCGTTTAGCTATGTTCTCGGACAATACTTCGGGCTTGGAGTGAAGGGAATCTGGATTGCTATGACAGTGGACTGGCTGTTCCGTGCTATTTGCTTTACCGTGCGTTTTATCTACGGAAAAAGCTTGAAGGAGAGGCGACCGGTTCAAACGGCATAGAGGCTGGCTGCGTCATCTTGTTTTGACTTCAATGTTCTGATACCGTAGCTTTATTACAAGAAACGGCAATTCTGGCATAATTTTGTGTCGGATTTATTAATTATTATGCATTTTATGGCTTGTCAATAAGACATGCTTATCATATAATGGTAGAAACGAATTAGAATAAATAGGAGGAAGCACTTGTGGGAAGAGAAATGGTATTGGTACTCGACTTTGGTGGTCAGTACAATCAGCTCATTGCAAGACGTGTAAGAGAATGTAATGTATATTGTGAAGTTCATTCTTACAATATAAGTTTAGAAAAAATTAAAGAATTAAATCCGAAGGGAATTATTTTTACCGGAGGACCAAACAGCGTATATGGTGAGGATTCACCGCGCTATGAAAAGGCAATCTTTGAGCTTGGAATTCCAATTCTCGGAATCTGCTATGGCTCACAGCTTATGGCATATGCCCTTGGCGGCAGCGTAAAGACCGCTCCCGTAAGTGAGTACGGCAAAACAGAAGTGACGATAGACAAAAGCTCCCTTTTATTCGGCGATGTGGCAGAAAAGACAGTTTGCTGGATGAGCCATACCGATTATATCGAAAAAGCACCAGAAGGCTTTACCATAACCGCTACAACACCGGTATGCCCGGTGGCAGCAATGGAGCTTCCTGAGAAAAAACTTTATGCAACTCAGTTCCACCCTGAGGTTATGCACACACAGGAAGGTATTAAAATGCTTTCTAACTTCCTATTTAAAGTGTGTGATTGTGCTGGTGACTGGAAAATGGACTCCTTTGTAGATAATGCAATTGAAGCAATTCGTGCCAAGGTTGGAGATGGAAAGGTTCTTTGTGCACTGTCCGGCGGTGTTGATTCCTCCGTTGCAGCTGTTATGCTTGCGAAGGCAGTAGGTAAGCAGCTTACCTGCGTATTTGTTGACCACGGACTTCTCAGAAAAAATGAGGGCGACGAGGTTGAGGCAGTATTTGGACCGGATGGCCCATATGATTTGAATTTTATCCGCGTAAACGCTCAAGATAGATTTTATGCAAAATTAGACGGTGTCGAGGATCCTGAGACGAAGAGAAAAATCATCGGTGAGGAATTTATCCGTGTATTCGAGGATGAGGCAAAGAAGATTGGTGTCGTGGATTTCTTGGTACAGGGAACAATTTATCCGGATGTCATTGAGAGTGGACTTGGAAAATCAGCGGTGATTAAGAGCCACCATAATGTAGGCGGACTTCCTGATTATGTAGATTTTAAAGAAATTATTGAGCCACTTCGCGATTTATTTAAAGATGAGGTAAGAAAAGCTGGATTAGAGCTTGGAATTCCAGATTATTTAGTATATAGACAACCATTCCCAGGTCCTGGACTTGGAATTCGTATTATCGGGGCTGTAACACCGGAAAAGGTGAAAATGGTTCAGGAGGCAGACGCGATTTACAGAGAAGAGATTGCGAACGCCGGAGTTGATAAGGGACTTGGACAGTATTTTGCAGCGCTGACCAATATGAGAAGCGTTGGTGTTATGGGCGATGAGAGAACGTATGATTATGCGATTGCTTTAAGAGCGGTAACTACCTCCGACTTTATGACAGCGGAGAGTGCGGAGCTTCCTTGGGACGTGCTTGGGAAGGTGACTAGCAGGATTGTGAATGAGGTGAAAGGGGTTAATCGTGTGCTTTATGATTGTACGGGGAAACCGCCTAGTACGATTGAGTTTGAATAGTGGACAAAATGCTCTAAAATGCTTGTTTTAAAAGTATATTAGAGCATTTGTTTTATCCTATGATGTTAAAAATATAAATTGGAGATACAATAATCGTGCCATAGGTTGTATGGATATAGAGGTGTGATCCAAACCCTGATTCAAATGATATTGAATATTTTCAGGCGTGAAAAAAGAATGGAGGAATATCGATTACTCAAAGGTGATTGAGAAATATGAAAAATAGGACAAAGGAAAAAGTGGAAAAAAGAAAAAATTGCAAGACAATCCAAAATGATGATACAACAGTAAAAGAGAAAGAAATACAAGACAAGAAGGAAAATAGACGTTCGATTCGATTGGGAACGATTATTGCAATAGTTGCCATCTTGAGTACGATATGTACCATATTATATAAAATGACAAGAAATGTAATTAATATATGGCCTGAAAGTGGACATTTATATTATATTTATATGTGGATATTGTTTTTAGCGCCATTAGGGGCTACTGTTGTAATTTTCTTTGAAATTATATGGTTTATTATTGGGGATTTAAAACGTTATAATATATTGGATGAAAAGTATGAAGAGTATGATACGTTATCAGATAAAAGATATTTCCGTTTGATATCAGATTTTAAATTTTTAATTGAGGTGCTAGTTTTTATTATTCTATTGGTAATTCCAGTTTCGATATATTTGTATGAAGCACCATTTAAGTATGTTTATGTGGGAGCAGTAATGGTATTATGTATAGTAGGAATATTTATTTTTATACCTCAACTAAAAAAGAAAAAAATCCAATTTGGTAAGATTATAATATTTTTCAAAAGAATTGGTACTTGGGTTTTAACTTGCTTTTTAATATTCACATTTGTTATTTTACAGCATAAAGTTGCGCATCTTGAAGTGAATTATGAAAGTGATGGAATAATAACTTTAATTAATAAATCGGATGAAAATTTCGTTAGTCTTAAAGTGTCTGTTGGAAATAGTGATTTGGTTAATTCTTTTGTTGAAGATAACATAGACAAGAGTGAATTGTTATTTGCAAAAGAAACAAAGCATATAAGTGCAAAAAATGACGAAGGAAATGAAATTGGATCGGCACAAGTACTTAGTGGAGAGATATTGTATTGGAAGTATCAATATTTGCTCAATGATGTGAAGTTAGAACCTGGATCATATATAATTGTCATTACAGTACAACAAGATAATAGAAGTATTGAAATTATGAATGAGTTTAAGTTATCAAATGGTATATATACGTTCGGGCAGAATAGGATTGAAAAAGAATATTGAAAAATAATTTTAAGAATGGCTTGGATACAGGTGGATGAGTATTATGAGGGGTGGAGAAAATATCGGTAAAAAATAGCAAGGTTTGTTCTCCTTGCTATTCTTTAAAACTTATTTGTACCATAAAGGTTGAGCAGATGGGTTATAATATTTGTGATTCTTATTATCTTTACACGTATATTTGATAGCAGGTGGAGTGTTCCGGCTAATTCGATATACAATTTGGTCAATTTCTTGGTTTGCGTCAATAAATGTTCTTATCCAACCTTGAATATATAGAGAAGGTGGGTCAAACGTACTTCGTCTGCCATAACCAATATCTTGCTCTATAATAAATAATTGAGCAAGAACGGCTGTAATGTCGATGGGATTGATATGCTGAACATATGCATATTTTTTTAGGCTTGATATACATTTGAGCGGATCTTCACCATAAAAAATTTTATCAAAAGCAAGTAAGAGTTTATTGTTATACTTAGGGTATTCACGGGATCTTAATTTAAGGTCAATAAGTAAGCGAAGATGATTTGGTCTAAAAGGTTTATCATCACCAATTTGTAAATAGATTTGAAAATTAGTTTTAATATCATAATGTTTAAATCGTTCTGAAAGAGCACTTGGTCTGTATACTAAAATTGTCTCATAACCATTGAAATAAACTTTAGTCATTTGGTCAAAAGGTAAATTTTCAATTATTTCAAGCATTTCGTCGTATGTCATGGTAAAAATCCTCCTATTTGTTTTCTAAAGAAACAATATATTTCATAAATTCTTTTTTAAAGTAAAAAGCACGGTTTTTATCTGAAATATACCTGCCATATTTTTGTGAATATATTGGTGTATATGGTTTTGAATCTTTAGTTCGGATTTGAATAAATTTACCATTAACAGTATGTAAACTTGCTTTATTTGAAAGCGAAAGTTGCTGATTCATTTGCTCGCAAATACTATCATAATCAGCTTCAAGTTGTTTTTTTAATTCAAAATATTGGGGCAAAGACAAATCAACTTCAATGCAAGGGAGATACATCCATTCATCAGGTAAACCATCTTTACTGATTGGGACGTATAATAGATGTTGCAGTTTGGTGAAAAGTTTTGTTTCGCAAAAAGGTTTATGATAAAGAAGTTCATCTATAATAGAAGCTGTTTGTGTAATAAACATTGTCTCTAAAGGTTTACCAGTACGGTCACATTTATTAGTTTTTAATTCCCCATCTTCAAAATCTAGAGTTGTGTTTGATAATTGGAGCCCAATTGTTAGTTCAAGAATCTGCCCTGTTTTACCCTTATTTACAATAATGTTGTGATAATGTTCGGGATTAAGATAGCAATTAAATGGTATGTGAGCTAATTGGTTAATTTTTGTTTTTGCATTAATTAGTTTCATTAGTAATTACCCCTCCTTAAAAAATTCTGTAATTTCAATATCAAGTACGTTTGCAATTTGGTTTAGTACAGATATGGAAAGGCTCTTATCACATTTTATAGCTTCAATTTTTGATAGGTAACTGATACTTATTTGTGCAGCATCTGCAAGCTGAACCTGTGTCATATGTGCCTGCTCCCTATAGCGCTTTATATTTGAACCAATAACACGATAAAGCTCAGTGTCTTTAGAAAATTGCATATTCATACCTCTTTCACTATTTGTGAATATTATCTCATGTATGCTACTTTATATAAATTCACTTATAGTGAAAAAAAATAGCATTTGATTGTGTGGATGAATTAGAGTATAGTAAAACTATTAAACATAAAGGAGGTATGACATATAAGTTTACAACCAAATAATTTTAGGCTTGAACTGACAACAATCTGGTCATTTCCAGAACGAGGAAGTTGGGCAACGCACTCAGGAAAGTATCGAGGTAATTGGTCACCATACATACCAAGAAATCTTATATTAAGGTATTCAAAGCCAGGCGACTGGGTCTTAGATCAATTTTTAGGCAGTGGAACCACTCTTGTGGAAGCTAAATTGCTAAATCGAAATGCGGTTGGTATAGATATTAATCCGCAATCTATTTTAATTTCTAAAAATAACTTACAATTCCAATGTGAGACAATTTCAAAAATGCACATACAACAAGGAAATGCTACAAATCTTGATTTTATTAAGGATGGAAAAATTGATTTTATCTGTATGCATCCGCCATATGCTAATATAGTCAAGTATAGTAAAGACGTAATAGGTGATATTTCGCTATTAACTGTAGAGGAATTCTTATGTAAAATGGGAAAAGTTGCATCTGAATCATATCGAGTTCTGAAAAAAAGTAAGATGTGTGCAGTAATGATAGGGGATATTAGGCGTGGCGGAAAAGTAGTTCCTCTTGGATTTCAAGTAATGAATATATTTTTGGAACAGGGTTTTTTTCTAAAAGAAATCATTATCAAAGAACAGTATAATTGTCGTTCGACAGATTATTGGGAAAAACAGAACAATGATTTTTTACTTTTGGCACATGAATATATTTTTGTGTTTCAGAAGTAAGTTTAATTCACAAAGAGTGAAAGTTTAGGTTGTCATTTTGGACATTTCAAACTATAATTAGATAGTGGGAATTTATCCACTTGATGGATTAGAGAAGAGGAAGAACCTATGAGCAATTCTAATATAGCACCGTTTATAAAATGGGCAGGTGGAAAGCGTCAGTTGCTGGCACAGATAAGAGAGAGAATGCCAGAAAGTTTTAATAACTACTATGAACCATTTGTTGGAGGCGGTGCAGTTATTTTTGAGCTGCTTCCAACGAGTGCGGTGATTAATGATATTAACAAAGCTTTGGTAAATGCTTATAAACAGATTTGTAATGCTTCAGATGAATTTTTGAAAAATTTAAAAGAGTTAGACGAGGCTATGTGGGAAGATGGAAAAGAGTATTTTTATTCTCTTCGTGAACATTACAATGATAAGCTGATGAGAGAAGAATTTGATGTTGAGTTGGCAGCACTGTTTGTATTCATCAATAAGCATTGTTTTAACGGTTTATATCGTGTGAATGGTAAAGGATTATTTAATGTGCCGTATAACAATAGTCGCAGTACATCTTGTGATGAAAATTCTATTAAAGCAATATCTGAATATCTAAAAAATGTAACAATTTTGGAAGGTGATTTTCAAGCTGCATGCCAAAATGCTAAAAAAGGTGACTTTCTTTTTATTGATAGTCCATATGCTCCTTTGAATCCTACATCTTTCGAGTCATATACAAAAGAAGGGTTTGATATAGAGAGTCATAAAAGATTGGCAGGCCTGTATGATGAATTAACAAAAAGAGGTTGTTATTGTATGCTGACAAATCATAATACAGAACTTATTAATGAATTGTATGGTAATAAGGGATATAAGATTGATGTGGTAAGTGTAAAGAGAATGATTAACTCTGATGCAGCAAATCGTGTTGGAGAAGAAGTAATCATTTGTAACTACTAAGGAGGAAAGCATGGGGTATAGTGAAGAAAAGGATAAGATAGTTGATTATGTTACGAAAGATGGAGATATAATTGAACTTGCTCCAAATAGAAGTAATGAAAAACAATATTATAAAGAGGTTGAGATTTTAAACAACTACAAGAAGTTAGCAATTAGATTTCCGGGGTATAAAACAACAAAAACAAAATGTGATTACTGTGTTTATTTAGTTGAGGGAAATGTAGAAAAACCAATTTCACATGTTGAAATCATGCAAGACCTTTACAATAAAACAAAAGAAGAGAATAGTAGTCATTTAAAAAAATATGTTGAGGACGTTGCTCTCATAGGAAAAGATGTTAAGAAAGAAAACTATGATAATATAGATTTCAATAGTGGTTTTACATTTGAAGAACTAACTGGTTTAATGGTTTATATAGCGATTCAAGAAGATATTAATTATCCTGGAGAACGTTATCAAGGAAGAAAGATGTGTTTTTATAGATATTTAGAAGCTATTTATTGTAAAAATGAAGGAAATCATACATTTGATGAAGCGGTTCAGAGAGCTAAAGCGAAAGGGTTCCCTCCTCGAAAATGGGTTGATGTTGGAAATTTATATTATAATATTGACCAAATAAAACGTTGATAAGTTATGGAGAAAAAATGGAAAACTTATTCAAAAAGAAAGTGCCGTTTTATTATGAGACTGAGGAAACCCAGTTAATACTGGGTGATTCCTTGAAAATTCTTGCAAAGATGAAACCAGACTCTGTAGATATGATATTTGCAGATCCGCCTTACTTCCTAAGTAATGATGGTATCACTTGTCAAGGCGGGCAGATGGTTTCAGTAAATAAGGGGTCATGGGATAAAATAGGTTCCAGTAAAGAAATAAATGTTGAAGATAAACACAAGTTTAATAGAAAGTGGATTAAGTTATGTAAAAGAGTACTAAAACCAAATGGAAGTATATGGATATCGGGGACACTACACAATATTTATTCGATAGGTATGGCTTTAGAACAGGAAGGGTTTAAAATTATTAATAACATAACCTGGCAAAAAACAAATCCACCACCAAACTTAGCATGTCGATGCTTCACTCATTCTACTGAAACAATTCTATGGGCACAGAAGAATGACAAGAAGTCTCGGCATTTTTTTAATTATGCAAAAATGAAAGAAATAAACGGTGGAAAGCAAATGAAAGATGTTTGGGTGGGAAACTTAACCAAACCTTCTGAAAAGAAAGAGGGAAAACATCCAACGCAGAAACCACAATATTTGTTAGAAAGAATTATGCTTGCATCGGTAGAAGAAGGACAAGTTGTAGTAGATCCATTTTGTGGCTCTGGAACAACAGGGGTAGAAGCTTTAAAATATGGGTGCAAGTTTATTGGAATAGATAATACGGAAGAGTATCTACAAATAACACAGAGGAGATTGGAGAAGGTAGCAAATGACAACTAGAAATTTTGACGAATGGCTGGCGAAATTCAAAGCGAGTATTTCTACATATGACTATTATATTGATTTTGACAAGGTGGTACGGAATGTTGAAGAGATTAAAGTGGAACTAAACATTCTTAATTCACTTATTGGTTCAAAAAATATAGAAGAAGAATTTGAAAAAATTATTACAAAATATCCTGAGACATTATCCTGCGTTCCATTATTACTTGCAGTTAGAGGAAACGAGATATATGCACAGGATGAAAAAGGTGAATTTTTATATAATTTCAAAAAAATGAATTATAGTGTCGAGCAGTACAAAGTGTTTATGAGAAATACTGGACTGTTTGATATAATTGCTAACCATTTGGTAAATAATCTTGTGGATTACGCTCTTGGAATTGAGACTGGACTTGATTCCAATGGTCGTAAAAACAGAGGTGGACATCAAATGGAAAATTTGGTGGAAAAGTATATTATATCAGCAGGTTTTGTTAAAGACATAAGTTACTTCAAAGAAATGTATTTGATTGATATTGAAAGAAAGTGGAATATTGATTTGTCAGAATTATCAAACCAAGGGAAGGCAGCTAAAAGGTTTGATTTTGTAGCTAAGACAGATAATATGATATATGCAATTGAAACAAACTTCTATGGGGGTGGAGGCTCTAAGCTTAATGAGACTGCCAGAAGTTATAAAATGTTATCTCAGGAAGCGGATACAATTGATGGATTTACCTTTGTATGGTTTACTGATGGGATTGGCTGGAAGAGTGCCAGGGGGAATCTGAGAGAGACATTTGAAGTGATGGAACATGTTTACAGTATTGATGATATGGAAAAAGGAATAATTAAAAATAAATTTTTATAGGAGACTTTGAAAATGTATACACAAGAAGAAAAGAATGCATTTGTTAATGTTGCAGAATCTCTGAAAAAATATAGGAGAGCAGATCTAATTGATGAAAGTGGTAAAAGCATACTAGATAAACTCTATGTTGATTTACTTCCAAGTGATGTAGTACTGAATAAATGTTTGCTAGATAATACAACATTTTTAGTTGGAAGAAAAGGGACTGGAAAATCAACCATTTTTTTGAAGCTAGAGAATGAATATCGAAAGAAAACGCAATATTTACCATGCTATGTTGATGTAAAAACAATTTATGAATCGTCACAAGCACAAGCAATAAATCAACAATACTTGTCTCAATATTTTGATGAAAATAATTTGAATAAATACTTAATTAGTCGTAATTTTATACAAAGTGTATTAAAAAGAATATATGAGGAAATTGATGAGCAACGCCAAACAATTTTGAGTAAAGTTGCTGGAGTATTGACCGGAAACAGTAATGAAGAAATAAAAAATAGAATCTCAGAATTAAGAAAAAAAATTGATGATAATGAAATATTTAAAAGTATAGAAATTCCTGTTTTACAACAAAAAAGTGTCAAAAAATCTAATGGGAATAAAGAAGCAATACAAGATGCTGAAAAAAGTAATATGGGAGTGTCGGTTTCCATGTCTAAAATGGAAGCTAAAGGTGAAGTGGGATCTTCATCCAGTATAGCAAGTGAAAACAGTAATAGCACTGAAACGGAGTATACTGATATTTTATTAAAAGTATTTGAAATAAAACATATAATTTCTGAAGTTAAAAATATTCTAAAAAGCATGAAGATTACAAAACTTATAATAATGTTAGATGATATATCGGAAATCGAAACTACATCTTTACGATCATTCATTGATACGATTGTTGCACCTTTGAATAATTGGTCTGATGAGTTTATTAAATTTAAGGTGGCTTTTTACCCTAGTAGGGTACATTATGGTATGATTGATCCAGGTAAAATAGATATAATTCATTTGGATTTTTATGAGTTATATTCGGAATTCGATGCGAATAAAATGGAAGAAAATGCGATTGATTTTACTAAAAGGCTTCTAGACAATAGATTTGAATATTTTACTAAAGGATTTGGGAAATATTTTGATGATAAACAATCATTTAATGATATCTATGCGACCTTCTTTAGAGTTTCAATGAATGTACCGCGTATTATTGGTTATATATTGTCATATTTATATCAAAGTGTAATTATTTATAATAAAAAAATCACAAGACAAGATATTGAAAATATTTCAGAAAAATACTATGAAGAAAAAATTGATGCTTTCTTTAAGTCAAGTACATATTGTTTAATGTCTATTGATGAAAAAAGAGACATAGAACAGTTAAAAAAAATACGTGATGCAATTGTTAGTAAAGCAAAAGATATAAAAAGTCAAATTGTGAAGGGGGAACTAGAAGGAAAACTATATTTAAAGAACTTACCATACTCAAGTCACTTCCATATACTGCAAGAAACAGATAAATATTTGGATTCTTTAGAATTAAATTATTTTATCACTAAGTATGAAGAGCGATCTAATAGAGATGGCAAGAAAGTAAATATTTATTGTTTGAATTATGGACTAGCAAAGAAAAATAACATATTGTGGGGAAAGCCGAGTGGAAATGAGAGTAGAACATACTTTATAGAGAGACCATTTAATTATACAAATCTTGTCCTTGAACAGATTAAAGAGGTAAAAGTGATTAGGTGTACTAACCAAACATGTGCACGTGTTTTTGATGAATCAGAATTAGATGGTTTAAAGTTTACAGGATTTAAGTGCCCAAACTGCCATTCGGAAGTTAAAATTGAATCAAGAATTGATTCTGATGTTGAAAGAGATATGAATATTTCAAATCAACTACCCTTGGTAAATAAGGAAGAATTATTAATTATATTAGAGCTTTGTACTAGAGAACAATTTTCGCCGGCTAAAGATATTGCTGGAGAGGTTGATATTAATTCATATAGATTATCAAAAATTTTCAAGAAATTAGATGAAGAAAAAGGTGTTGTAATAAGAAAAATGGATGTTAATCCATACGAATATAAAATATCTGATTTAGGAAAGGGATATGTTGTAGAGTAACTATATACTGTAAGTTTTGATATTAAATTGATATTAAAAGCTTTTGAAAAACCATATAATATGTATAATAAGTGTAAAAACTTAACGAAAATATATTAAGTTAAATCAAAAAACATCACATACATCTTTTTCGGTAGGGAGTTTGAATAATACTCGCTAGTTTATAAATTAATAAAATCAAAAGGGGCTGTAAAAAAACAGCTCTAAAAGAAAAATCGCTGAGGTCGTGAGACTTCAGCGATTTTTTGGTATAATTTATTTATGCTAATAAAAAAATCTACCAATGACAATTTTACATCAAGACAGTTAAAATTGCCATTAAATATTGAAAAAATAATCGACATTTCAGATCCAGTATATACTTTATGTGAAGTAATGGATCACATTGACCTTATACCATACTTTGTAGAAAAGAACTACAAAACAGGTCGTCCAAGATGTGATTCAGATAAAATGCTTAAAGTTATACTGTTCGCTTTCATGGAGCATGGCATCCGTTCATTAAGAGATATTGAAAAGCTCTGCAAAACAGATATCAGATATATGTATCTTCTTGATGGTATTAAAGCGCCATCCTTTGCTACTTTTGGCAACTTTATTCGCAATGAATTAACGACTTCAATAGAACAGATTTTTTGTGATATCAACACATATATTTTTAAAAAAGAACAGGTTGATTTAGACCATACTTATATCGATGGAACCAAAATCGAAGCTAACGCAAATCGTTACACCTGGGTATGGAAAAAATCATGCATCAGAAATAGGAACAAGGTATTTGAAAAGATTTCATTTCTGATTGATTCTATGAATTCAGAGGTCCTAGGTTTTTTGGGAATTAAACTTGAAAAAAGAGAAGAATATGCAATTGATTATGTCAAAGAAGTGCTAGAAAACTATGAGAATGCAACAAATCTTGATATTACAAAATTTGTTTTTGGTATAGGTCGTAGAAAAAGTATGCATCAAAAACAGTACCAGGAAATGGAGGGATATCTTAATCGTCTGAAAAAATATGCAAATCATATCGAAGTGTGTGGGGAAAAAAGGAACAGTTATTCAAAGACTGATCATGATGCTACATTTATGAGAATTAAACGCGATTATATGGGAAATGATCAGCTCCTTCCTGCGTACAGCCTGCAGGTTGCAGTATGTGATGAATATATAGCCGTGGTAGATGCAAAACCTTATGCCTCAGATATGGAATGTTTTGTACCATTAATGGAAAAATTTAATGCTATTTACGGTCACTATCCAAAGTATCCTGTTGCGGATGCGGGATATGGTTCTTACAATAATTATCTTTATTGTGAGGAGTATGGAATGGAAAAATATATGAAGTTCACCATGTTTGAAAAAGAAACGAAGAATGAAAAATATCACAACAATCCATACCGAGCAGTTAATTTCAAAAGAGATAATAAAGGAAATCTTATCTGCCCGAATGATAAAAAATTTATTTTTAAATATAAAAAGCACGTATATAAAAATCAGTATGGTCGTACAGAATAAATATACGAATGTGAAAACTGCAATGGATGTGCCTTTCGAAGCGAATGCAACAAGGGAACACAGGGAAACAGAACGGTAAGCCTGAAGCGAGAACTGACAAAAATACATCAAGAAGTGATAAATAATTTGGAGTCAATCCATGGTGCCTTGTTGTGTATGAATCGAAGTATCCAATCAGAGGGAACGTTTGGAATAATTAAGTGGGACAGATCCTATAAAAGACTATTGCGAAGAGGTGCAAATGCTGTAATTTTGGGATTTAGATTGATTTCCTGTGGTTATAATCTCTACAAGTATTATAACAAAAGATATCGAGCATCCATAACCGCTTGAAAGAGTAATATAAAATGTGCAATTCGACGCCTATGAAGCCATAGGCTTAATAAGTGACTCAATTTTTACGGATAATAATAAAAAATGAAGCAAAAATATAGAGGCTGTTTTTTTACAGCCCCTTTTTTGTCTGCTGTAGCAACTTATAATATGAAACGCCACAAAATAATTAGCAGTATATTTTTTGTAGATTCCTACTATGAGATTTATAATCAAAAGTAAATGTAGATGCTCGGAGCAAAACGACCACAAATAAACTACAGACTATAAAATATATAAATATGCTGTAAAGGGTCAAAAATAAAAATAAGATTAAACAACAGTTATAAAAAACATCTTAAAATCATATAAAACCATAATGCTTTTTACTACAAAACCCCCGCCACCATCCCTCCTCAATTAATCCCTTGCTCCCAAAATCCTAAAAAATTTAATAAATTACATCTTGCTTATATCAAATTAATTGTGTAAAATATAATCAGAAACAATAACAGTAATAATTACTATTAAACTAAAGGAGGTTACACATGGCAGATCATTGGACAGAAACAGAAGCAAATTTAACAGAAGGAACAAAAAACATTACCAGAGCGATTAAAACGTTTATGGAAGAGCTAGAAGCAGTCATGTTTTACCAGCAGCGTGTGGATGTTACGACAGATAAGGAATTACAAGAAGTATTTGCTCACAATAGAGATGAGGAAATTGAACACGCTTGTATGACGTTAGAGTGGTTACGCCGTAATATGGATGGCTGGGATAAAGAATTAAAAACTTATCTATTTACCTCTGGAAGCCTGCTTACAGTCGAAGAAGACGCAACAGAAGGGGGAAGTGCTTCGTCAGAAGGCTCAAATACCTCAGCAGGACTTGGAATCGGAAAACTGAAATAATATCTAGATATACATCGTAACCCGGCAACGGAATGAAAAATTAGAAAGGAAGGAATGATTTTATGTATAGAGAATTAGCACCAATTAATCAAAATGTATGGAAACAGATTGATGAAAGAGCAAAAGAGGTCTTTTTATCTACATTGATTGCAAGAAAAGCAGTTCACGTATCGGATGAAAAAGGAACTGATTATGTAGCATATAACCACGGGAAGTTAGGAAAAGTCAGCTATGAAGATGATGTAGCTTACGCTGGATATCAGGTTACACCACTTGTAGAAACAAGAATAGAATTTACTTTAAATCGCTGGGAGCTTGACAATGCGGTTAGAGGAAACAAGAATATTGATTTCTCCAATTTAGAAGCAGCGGTGAAGAAGATTGCTTTGTTTGAGGAAAAGGCAATTTGGAAAGGTAATCCTGAAGCTGGTATTCGTGGATTAACAGAGGTTTCATCGGAAGTTATCTCGTTTGGAACGGATGAGCAAAGTATTAAAAGAAGTATCACAGAGGGTATCTTAAAATTAAAAGGAGCTTTTGTGAATGAAGGTATGGATTTGTTTGTATCAAGAAGTATTTATACCACAATCATGTCACTTCCAAGTCAGACTCCTTTAAAAGCAGCGATTGAAGAGATGATCGGCGGAAAGGTATACTCATCTGAAATTTTAGAGGGCGCACTGTTAGTACCTCATGATAATGAAAATCTTGATTTGGTATTAGGAGAAGATTTTTCATTAGGATACCAGGAGCATACGAAAAAAGAGGTTACTTTTTATATAAAAGAATCTTTTACTTTCCAGATTTTAGATGATAGTTTGATCGTAAAATACGCAGAATAATAATCGATGATTACTAAGACAGATAAGTAACACCGATGTTAAAAAATATTGAAAGATTTTTAAAATAATAAGTTATGATAGTAACAGACCACCAGTGTGAATGAAGTTGTTAAGTAGTCATTATCTTTATCATACCCCGTATACGGGGCATATTCATTGTGAATGGGTTATTGTAAGATTAGTACTGAAATAGCTTATGAAATGGAGATGGTTTAGTGGTAGTGTATGAGCGCCTTTGGGAAACAATGGCACAAAAAAATATATCAACATATCAATTAATCAGTAATCACCATTTCAGCAAGGGACAAACTGATCGACTTAAAAATAATGCAAATATTGAAATGATTACAATTAATAATCTGTGCAGAATACTTAATTGTAGAATAGAAGACATTGCAGAATATATACCAGATTAAAAATAAAAAGAAATAACTTGTTTACAGTTTATTATTTCAGAATAATTAATTTGAATCAATTGATTGTTTTAAAATATATAAACTTTGATGTGACCCCTAAAAGTTAGACTTTATTGCGAAGTGGATTTTCCACTTCGCTTTTTTTTATGCTGCCAAGAGTCTGAGTCTGTATTCAACAGGACTCATCCATCCTAGTTTCTCTTTTATTCGTTGCTTGTTGTAATACTCGATATATTATCTATATGTAATAAGTAAGAAGATAGATATTCAGATTGTGGTTGATGGTGAGGGATAAGAAAACAGCTTCTTTTGCTGTAAAACGATTTATGGAATATTATATAATTTATCATACAGAGGTGCCTAGGGTAACTATAAAGGAAATGTTAACTGTAAAGTAAAGACTCCATCTGAAGTAGAAAGTTCCATCCAGCCATGATACTTTTCTGTAAGGTACTTGATACTCTTTAGACCGAAACCATGGGATGTTTCGTCATGCTTGGTAGTGTGAGGAAGCATCCCATTTTCCACAGGAACTCCCTCATAGGGATTATTGACCTGGATATTTAGAAACTGTTTTTTCTGACTGATTCGAAAATTAATTACACGCATTTCTTCAGAAGGAAAGTCCTCTACATATTCGATAGCATTGTCAATGGCATTACCAAGAATGGTATAAAGATCGGCAACACGAAAAAATGATAAATTTACATTATCAACAGAACAACTTAAATGAATTTGATGCTCAGAACAGACCAATCCTTTTTCAGCAAGAATAGTATTGATTACATCGCTGTCACTATGAACCATTTGCTGGTAGAAAATGATATCTTTCTGAGCTTCTTTTATATATTCTTCACGTTCAGCATTACTTATTTGAGAGAGAACCTTTAGCTGGTGTTTCAAATCATGGCATTTTCGATTAATAATAGCAATACTTTCTTTGGACATTTCATAATGATTTTCACTGTTGTGAAGGTATTGTTCAAGCTTGGCATTTTCTTTGTAAATGGTGCGTGAACGGAACATACCATATTCTACGGTAAGCAGGAAGATACTAAAGGTAATGCCCATAAAGCAGGAAGTTTGTAAAAACTCCTCAGAGTAACTTTCAAACAGGTGCTGATAATGCATCAGAGTTGTAAGCATGAGGGCAAAAACAAAGAGATAGAAACAAATATTCTTCCAATTATCTTCAAAAAGATGCCCTTCACATTCGGACAGATGCTTGGCAAAGGTACGGTAAATGAATGCGTATAAAATTGCACAAAATAATGTAGAGATGAATACATAGAATAACAAATGCTGGTGGAGTCCGGGGGATAAGTAGCGAACCACGAACAGATGAATAACCACGTAACAGATATTTTGAGCGGCAAAAGCGGAAATTGTGATAAAGATAGAGTCACACCAATTAATAAAAAAGCAGAATTTAGCAAAGAGAACTCCAACAAGAACAAATGAGGGATACCATAATCCAAGGAGTATAATATGGTCAGGATCTGCTTTACTATGAAAAATTGGAAAATAAAGTAGCGCTGCCAGAGAGAGGCATACAATACTTGCAGCACAGCGTATGACAAAATGATTTTTTTTCGGAACAAATGGAATTAAGAAAATGAGCAGCGCAGGAAGAAGCTGAAGTTCTAAGCGCATCTCTTCAAAGGCAAGTACAGGTGTCATTCGGATAAGCCTCCCATGTATTTTGTGAATGCAGACAAAAAAGAAGCCCTTTTTGTTCTGCTGATTTTAAGTTGGGTTCCATGGACCTCGATTTCGTTTCCGTGTATGGAATCCATATATTTTAAGTTTATCAGATAACTTACACTACTTCGGGAAAAGTAAAATGATGCAAGTTTTTTTTCTATTTCATTTAAAGTGTTACGTGTTTTAAAGGTACCCTTTGAAGTATGAAAAATCAGATAGTGAAGCTGGGATTCGATGTAATATATTTCAGAACTCATAATACAAACATATCCATCAATAGTGTTCAAACCAAGTCGGCAGTTTGTTTCCTGCTTGACATATCGCATTGCTTTTTGAATTTTCAGACGGAAGTCAGAGTAAGATATTGGCTTCAATACATAATCAATGGCATCTACAGAGTAGCCATCTACCGCATACTGTGGCATGTTGGTAATGAACATAAGAGGCACATCTGAATCAATCTGACGTACGCGTTTTGCTGCATCAATACCATTTAATTCAGGCATATCTATATCAAAAATAAGCAGCTGATAATTTGCTGAAAAAGAATCAAGAAAAGAAAGTGCACTTGAAAATACCTGTACAGAATATGGCAGATTCTGTTCATCCATATATTTTTTCAAGCATTTTTCAAGATAGGATGAATCATCTATTTGATCGTCTATAATTGCAATTTTCATATACCCCTCCATATTTTAATCATTACTTCTTTTATTATATCAAATAAATTTTTATGTGCCATGTAAAAACTGCCAGAATTCGTACCGAATATGAAAGAAAAGGTACAGAAGAATTTTTTCTGATAAAATTAAGTTAGTTATTTTAAGTCAGTTGCAAATAAAAGGAGGAAGCTATGGAAAAAAAAGAAAAAAAGGTGAAGAAAATTCGCAGACCAAGTCGAATTGCCTTTGGTTTGATGAGTTTTTTACTGGCAATTTTGCTGGGTGTGAATGTGGTGGTTGCGAATGTGGTATCGCCATATTTCGGATTTGTGAATAATTTCTTATCAGAGGCGCCAACAGATGAAGATGCATTAAACGCAACAGAAGCATCTGCGAAGATTACACAGGAAATGGAAGAAGAAGGAATCATTATGTTAACCAACAATGGTGCACTTCCATTGAATGGGGAGAAGAATGTTAATGTATTTGGAACAGGGTCTATAGATTTTACTTATGGTGGAACCGGTTCAGGATCCGGTGATTCAAGTAAGAATACTACATTGATTCAGGGGCTTGAAAATGCGGATTTTATCACAAATACAGAGATACAGAAATATTATGAAGAAAATGCTAAAGCAAGAGAGAACAAAGAATTATTAGGTAGTGATTTTGGTATCTATGAAATTCCAGCAGACCAATACGATACTTCATTAATAGAGAATGCGAAAGCATTTAGTGATGTAGCTATCGTTGTATTTTCCCGTGTTGGAGGGGAAGGATTTGACTGCCAACTAGAGATGGAAGGAATTGAAGGCGGAGATGCTGGAAAAAGTTACTTAGAATTACAGGATAGTGAACTTTCAGTCCTTCAGATGGCTGAAGAAAATTTTGGAACAGTAGTTGTTATTTTAAACAGTCCAAACGTAATGGAACTTGGTTTTTTAAATCATGAAGCGGTAGATGCTTCTCTTTGGGTTGGATGTCCAGGAAGTACAGGATGTAATGCAATTGGTGAAGTACTTACCGGTGCTGTGAATCCAAGTGGTCATACAACAGATACATTTGCATATGAAGTAGAAAGCAACCCAACTTATTATAATTTTGGTGGTTATGATTATACAAATGCAACTTATGTGAATACAGCAATGTTTGCAGGAACATCATCAGATGCTACAGCAGGTGGTGATAATTATCATTATGTAGAATATCAGGAAGGTATCTATGTTGGATATCGTTACTATGAGACTGCAGCAGCAGACGGGTTTATTGATTATGATGAAACAGTTCAGTTCCCATTTGGATATGGACTTTCCTATACATCATTTGATGAACAGATTACAAGTTTCACAGCAGATGGAAAAAATGTTTCTATGGAAGTAACAGTAACCAATACTGGAGCTACCGCAGGAAAAGACGTTGTTGAAATATATTACACAGCACCTTATACAATTGGTGGAATTGAAAAGAGCCAGGTGGTTCTTGTAGATTTTGCTAAGACAAGCTTGTTGGAAGCAGGCGCAAGTGAAAAAGTTGTAATCGAATTTAGTTATGAAGATATGGCAAGCTATGATTACAGTGGAGTGAAAGCCGAGGGTGGCGCGTATGTATTAGAAGCTGGAGATTATGCAATCAATCTTCAGGAAAATAGCCATAATATCATTGATAGCCGTACCGTAACGGTAGATCGTGACTATATCTATAACGAAGAGAATGATGATGCAAGAAGTACTGATGAAGTTGTAGCAACAAATCAGTTTGATGATGTAAGCTTTGGCACAGGAATTACTTATCTAAGTCGTGCCGACTGGGCTGGTACAATGCCAACAGAACGCGTAGCTGCTTCGAAAGAAGCTACAGATAAACAGTTAGCAGAGCTTACTGGTGAAAGAACCTACGATGATAGCGAGACAGAAGATATTATCTTCAAAAAGAATGGCTTACAACTGAAAGACATGAAAGGCCTCGATTATGATGATGAGAAATGGGATCTGATTTTACAGCAGCTTTCCTTAAATGATATGGAAATGCTAATTTCCAATGGTGGATGGTGTACCTTCGCAGTGAAGAGTGTTGGAAAACCATATTTATCAGAATGTGATGGACCAAACGGTGTAAATAATATTATGGCCGGAGTTACCGGAAATCAGTTCGCAGCCCAGAGTGTACTTGGATTCACATGGAATACGGAACTTGCAGAACGCATGGGAGAGGTATTTGGTCAGGAAGCAATTGCTTATGGAATCTCAGGAATTTATGCTCCTGGACTTAATATTCACAGAAGTCCATTCAGTGGACGTAACTATGAGTATGTATCGGAAGATGGAACATTAACAGGTATAATTGGAGCTGCTGAAATAAAAGGCATTCAGTCATGTGGCGTATATTGCTATACAAAACATTATGCATTAAATGATCAAGAAACGAATCGCAGTCAAGGTGGACTCTGCACTTGGGCAAATGAGCAGGCAATGAGAGAAATCTATATGAAAGGTTTTGAACTTGCAGTAAAAGATGGCGAATCAATGGGAATCATGTCTTCTTACAACCGTATAGGAACTACTCCGGTTGCAGAAAGCTATCAGATGCTTACAACAGTACTTCGTGATGAATGGGGATTTGTTGGATGCGTAATTACAGACTGTGTTATGGCATGTTATACACAGGATATCAATGCATCGTTAAGAGCTGGAAATGACTTACAGCTTACAATTATGGCACAATCCGGTCTTACAGATGAGACAAAGAATACACCAGCAGGACATCAGGCAATGCGTAATGCATGTCACAATATCCTTTACATGATTGCAAACAGTAGTGCATTAGAGAATAATCCAAGTCACTTGTACGGCTTTCAGATCATTTTAATTCTTGTAGATGTTGCATTATTTGCATTATTCGCACTATATTATGTACGCAGACATTTTAAAATGAAACGTTGGAAAGAGAGCTTGATTGTAATCGAGTAATGTAATGGTATTAATCCTTAGGAATTATGAATTCCTAAGGATTTTTGTTATGGGTCGTGACCCTGTTGAGCACGCGAAGCGTGCGAAATATAAAGCACCCCTTCATCAAACGGGTGGTCATGATTACAGGAAACTGCAAACTATTTATGCGCACGAATGCAAGTGGAAGACGTCCCTACTCTTTCACCAACCCCCAAATCTTCCCAACCAAATATCTATAAAAATACAAGTGCAAAGTAGAATACCCAAATCCACCAATCATCCCGGTTATAAATCTTCTTCGATTAGTAGACTCACATATCTGGGCATACTGAAGGCCCCAATCCGTAAGCATAACTCCGGACATCAGCAAGCAATACCGAATAGGAATTCTTTTCTTTATAAACACAACACTCGCTAAAATTGCAGACAAAATAACCCCGGTACATCTTGCACATACCGGGAATTGATAACCTTTGTAGAAAAAACTCCTCTCAGGCATCTGGTGACATCCGAGTTTTGAACCTTTTTCCATCCAGTATAACCACTGCTTATCTGTCATTGCTATACCCTGAATTTTTTGCCGCAATGGCTGCATACCCAATATGATTTGTTGGTAATCTGCTTGCCTTTTCCGCAAGCCCCGCATAAAACACCGATAGGACCGAACAGAATTGCTCCGCAGCAACCTTTGCCGAAATAAAAGTCTTTTCCTGAAGTAGTTGTTTCCGTAATTACTTGGCAATCATCATTGCCGCATTTTGGACATCTCATAAGTACCCCCTTAGAAATAAATAGTATATGAAAGCATACAATAATAATATACCCTTTTACTTTTGTATATATATCCCATTTTAACATGAATAAACAAGAATAGAAATAAAAAAATAGAAGTACGTCTATTGACAATGGTAAAAAGATTGTGTACAATTAAATTAAAATCAATTAAAATAAAAATTTAACAAAGTTACAAACCCCTAACCCGCCAACCGTCACCACCCAAAAAAGGAGATCAAAATCATGAACATAGCAATCCGCTATTACTCAAAAACCGGAAATACCAAAAAACTTGCAGACGCCATCAGTCAGACAACAGGCACCCCGGCAGAAACTACTAAAACCTCAATTACAGAGCCGGTAGACATCCTATTCCTAGGAAGCTCCGTATATGCAGCCGGCGTAGACGCGGAGGTAAAAGAATTCATTGCTTCATTGGATAAGGAAAAGGTAAAGAGAGTTGTAAACTTCAGCACGGCTGCCCTTCTTCCATCTACCTACAAGCAGGTGAAACAGTTGCTGGAGCAAAAAGGCATAACAGTAGACGCTCAGGAATTCCACTGCCGAGGCAGTTTTAAAATGCTTCATAAAGGAAAACCTGATTCAGAAGATTTAAAAGAAGTTCAAAGATTTGCAGAGAAAATAATAAAATAAATAGAAGAATGAAACAAAGAAGATAGTTAAATAAAAAGGAGAACCACCATGCAACGTTATGATATCGCAATTATCGGAACCGGACCCGCAGGGCTATCGGCTGCGATAACGGCAAAAATTCGCAATAAAAGTATTTTATTAATCGGAAACAAGGACTTAAGCACGAAGGTGCAAAAGGCACATACCATACAAAATTATCTTGGACTCTCCGTTGTCGGAGGAGAGGACTTGGGAAAAGCATTCCAAGAGCATCTCGACAAAATGGAAATTGAGATTACAGAGGAAAAAGTAAATGCCATTTACAATATGGGCGACTATTTTGGAATTCAGGGCGCAGATGAAATCTATGAGGCAGATTCTGTTGTTTTGGCAACAGGCGTCGTTCTTGGCAAGCCATATCCGGGCGAAATTGAGCTGCTTGGAAAAGGAGTGAGCTACTGCGCAACCTGCGATGCACCGCTGTATAGAAATAAAACGGTAGCCATTATCGGCTTTAGCCCGAAAGAAGAAGCAGAGGCAGAATTTATGGCGGAGATAGCCAAAAAAGTTTACTATGTTCCGAGGTACAAAGAGGAGGTTTCCCTTTCAGAAGCAATCGAGGTTGTTCGCGAGGTGCCAAAGGCAATATGCGGGACACAACAGGTAGAAATGCTGCAAACAAGGGAAAATAATTATGTGGTGGACGGAGTTTTCATTCTCAGGGAAAGTGTTGCGCCAAGCCAGCTTGTACCGGGACTGGAGACCGAGGACAATCATGTCGTTGTAAACCGACAAATGGAAACGAGCATGGAGGGCTGCTTTGCTTGCGGTGATATCGTTGGAAAGCCGTATCAGTATATCAAATCAGCCGGAGAGGGAAACATCGCGGCGCTGTCAGCCGTGTCCTATCTGGATAAAAAGAAAAGAGAGCGAAAAAGTGCATAAAGGATTAAGATAAGGGAGGGTGAAAGCAATGAGCAAAGCTGCAAATGAAAGTTTGTCAAGGCAGAGCGAAATAATGAGAGTATCCGGAACCGGAATTGTCACCAATGTTATATTGGCGATTTTAAAGTTTTTTCTTGGAACAATATCGGGCTCTATTGCGATTTCTTCAGATGCAGTCAACAATCTTGCTGATTCTTCTTCCTCACTTATTACGATGATAGGGACAAAGCTTGCGCAGAAGGAGCCAAACGAGAAGCATCCATTTGGCTACGGCAGAATCGAATATCTGACGAGCATGATAATTGCCATCATCGTCTTGGTGACCGGCGCAGAAATGACAATCACTTCTGTAAAAAATATTTTGGAGCCGCAGCAGGTATCTTACTCTACACTTACACTTGTTATTTTATTTCTTACTATTTTTATAAAAATAGGGCTTGGAATTTATACAAAAAATGCCGGAAAGAAGCTTTTATCAGGCGCTCTGGTTGCCTCCGGTGCAGATGCCCAAAACGATGCGGTTATATCTGCGGTGGCACTGATCGCGGCTCTTGTATATCGTTTTACAGATGTTTCAATTGATGCCTATGCAGGAACTGTCATTTCTATATTTGTTATTAAGACTGGATACGATGTGCTTCGCGAAACGCTAAATCAGATTTTAGGTGAGCGCGGAGGCAGAGAGCTTTCAGAAAATATATATGAGGAAATTAGGGCGGAGAAAGGAATTCTAGGAGTTCACGACCTTATTTTAAATAATTACGGACCAAACACTTACACCGGAAGTATCAATGTCGAGATTGATCACGACAGGACGGTGGAGGATATTTATCCGATTTTACATAGGCTTCAGGTAAGGATTTTTCAGAAGTTTCATGCTTATTTGGTTTTTGGAATTTACGCAGTCAATAGTGCGTCGCCAATTTCTAAGCGTGTGTGGGAGATTTTATCAGAGTTTGAGGCGCAGGAAAAACATTGTTTGGGCTGCCACGGCATAGTGGTGGACGAAGAGCAGAAGCAAGTCTTTTGCGATGTTATTTTAGATTTTAAATGTGACAGGGCAGCCTTGCAGGAGAAGGTTCAAAACCTACTGCTGGCAGAGCTTCCGGATTATCAGGTCATCGTCACAATTGATACGGAATTTGCATAGAGTAAAAGAACTTGATATAGATTGTGGGTTTGCCACACTTGGATGATATATAAACCTCGGAGAACCGTTTTTGGGACTCTGGGGTTTTTGAAACAAGAGAGTTTTTTCATTTATATCTTGTGCACGCTTTATTTAAAATAGTAGTTGACAAATCCGATTTTTGATATTATATTTATGATAATATCAAAACAAATATAACAATAAACCTAAAATAACAAGAATGGCTCAAAAAGTCTTGCAAACCGCGTACAACAAGGGGGAATCAAAATGAAATATAAGTGTGGAATGTATGGAGGCTCCTTCAACCCACTTCACTTAGGGCACGTCCGCTGCATCATAGAAGCCGCAAACCAATGTGAGGATTTAATTATTGTGATCAGTGAAGGACTAAACCGCGATGAAATCGACGTCCGAGTGCGGTACCGTTGGATTTATCAGCTTACCAAACACATTGGAAACGTCAGAATATACATTTTAAATGATACCGCAAAAACCAAGGAGGACTACACAGAGAAGTACTGGCTGGAGGATGCCGCTAAGGTAAAGGTATTTGCGGGGAAGAAAATAGATGTGGTTTTCTGCGGAAGCGATTATGATGAAAACAGTTTTTGGGCGAAATGTTACCCTGAATCAGAACACATCTTTTTTCAGAGGGACGATATTTCTTCCACAAAAATAAGGGAGAATCCGCTGGCTTGCTGGAGTTGGCTTCCAAGCGTGGTGAAACCATATTATGTAAAAAAGGTGCTGCTCATAGGCGGGGAGAGTACAGGAAAGTCAACGCTGACCATAAATCTTGCAAATTACTATAACACAAATTATCTGGAAGAGGTCGGGCGTGATATCTCGGAGCGCTCCGGTACGGATATGCTTATGCTCCCGGAGGATTTTACAGATATATTGCTGGCGCATAAAATAAGGGAACGCGAAGCGATTTTGCAGAGTAATCGAGTGCTTTTTGAGGACACGGACTGCCTGATTACAAAGTTTTACATTCAATTTCTGGAGGGGAAAGGGAAAGCGGCAAATGAAACGCTGGCGGATGCGATTGCAGAGCTTAACCGATATGATTTGGTTCTTTTCTTGGAGCCGGACGTAAAATTCGTTCAGGACGGGGATAGAAGTCCTGTGATTGCAGCTGACAGAGAGCGATACAGCAATCAAATCAAGGAGCTGTACAGGCAGAAGAATATCAGCTTTGAGGTGATATCCGGCGATTATCAGAAGAGATTTTTAAAGGCAGTTGAACTTGTTGACAAATTATTGAAAGAGGGGAAATAAGTATGGAAGAAAAAAATACAAAATTAATGACAAAAATCACAGGCTTTATGACACCGTTTCAGTATTTTGAGGTGCTGCTGTTAATCAGCTTTACCGCATATTTTGTGATGATTGATAAGGAAAGCACGACTTTGTATCTGGCTATCAATGCACTTTCTGCCATATGCGGTGTGTTCTGTGTGGTACTTTGCGCCGGCGGGAAAAAGTCTCAGTACTATTTTGGCTTTGTGAACATAGCGGCGTATATTATTATAGCTGCCACCGGAAAATATTACGGTCAGGTAGCGCTGAATCTGCTTTATTACCTGCCGACACAGTTTATCGGTATGTATATGTGGAAAAAACATATGAATATCGAAAAGGATGTGGTTAAATCAAAGAAAATGGGCATCAACCAGATTGGACTTTATCTTTTGGGGATGACTGTTGGTGTTATTATCTGCCGCTATATACTGGAGATGCTTGGCGGAAACCAGACGTGGCTGGATAGCACGACACTTGTGATATCGCTTGTTGCCAACGCACTTATGGTACTTCGATACAAGGAGCAATGGGCACTTTGGATTGTGGTTGACATAATTACAGTGACAATGTGGGTTTTGGCAGGTGACTGGATTCAGGTATCCATGTGGTCAGTCTATTTGCTCAATGCATTTTACGGCTTTTACCAGTGGTCGTTGATGAGCAGAAACAATTATGCAAATGAATAATATAGGTGGAAAATATGAAAAAAACAAGCAAAGAAGAAGATTTTTTGAAAAACTATGATATAGAAAAATATGACAGACCGTCTATCGCGACAGATATCGCAGTATTTACGATTATGGCGGATGAGGAGGATAATTATCGAAAACTTCCTGAACAAAAGTTAAAAATACTTCTGATCCGAAGGGGGACACATCCTTATCAAAATGCATGGGCACTGCCAGGCGGGTTTGCAAGGAAGGACGAAACTATCAGGGAGACGGCAGCGCGCGAATTGTATGAGGAGACTCATATCGAGAGAGCCTACATGGAGCTTGTCGATGTGTACAGCGACAAGGGCAGGGACCCGAGGGGATGGGTTATCTCCAATACTTTTATGGCACTGATGGACGGAAATAAATGCAGGCTGCACGCAGGGGATGATGCCGGAGAAGCACAGTGGTTTGACATTGAGCTAAAAAAAGAGACAGAAAAGCGAGATTATATAAAGAGTGAGGACAGCGTTGAGCTTGAGATAATATATAGCTTAAAGCTTTGCTTTCAAGATATCAAAATTTCCTGTAGGCTGCGGGAGACAAAGCTTTTTAAAGAATACCATGAATCAGTTCATTATGAGATACTGGAGTCAGACGGTCTGGCATTTGATCATGCGATGATTATTGTCTGCGCGCTGAAAAAGCTTCGAAGCCACGCGGAGATAGACGGAAAAATTGTCTTTAACCTGATGCCGGAGTATTTTACGCTGACACAGCTTCAAAAGGCATTTGAAATTATATTGGATGAGGAGCTTTTGGCGGCGAATTTTCGCAGAAAGATAGCAGAGCTTGTAAATGAGACGGATAAGGTCATGGAAGGGGCAGGGCACCGCCCAGCAAAGCTGTTTAAGAGAAATGTGGAGGCATTTTGTAAAAGCGGGAAGTAAATTTATAAGGGAGATAAGAAAGTGATTTATCTGCACAACGATTCTATTTCACGAATCATATTGCGAACCCCTCTCAAAATGTTTATAATAAAATATAGGATTTATCACTATTGTAAACAAAGTCTATGACGCATCATAGCAATAAAGGAGCAATTACAAATGAGTTTTACACATCTGCACGTCCATACAGAATACAGTCTGCTGGACGGTTCAAATAAGATAAAAGAATATGTACACCGCGTCAAAGAGCTGGGGATGACAAGTGCGGCAATCACCGATCATGGGGCAATGTTCGGCGTGATTGAGTTTTATAAGGCGGCGAAGGAGGCAGGCATTAAGCCTATTCTTGGCTGTGAGGTATATGTGGCGCCAAATTCCAGACTTGACAGGGAGCTGACAGGCGGCGATGACCGCTATTATCACCTTGTTTTGCTGGCAGAGAATAACACAGGTTACAATAACCTGATGAAAATTGTATCGAAGGGCTACGTTGAGGGATTTTATTACCGTCCTCGTGTCGATATGGAGTTGCTTGAAGAATACCATGAAGGAATTATTGCACTGAGTGCCTGCCTGGCAGGTGAGGTCCAGAGATACATCACCAGAGGACTTTATGAAGAGGCAAAAAATGTAGCCTTAAAATATGAAAAAGTATTTGGAAAAGGAAACTTCTTCCTTGAACTGCAAGACCATGGGATACCAGAGCAAAAAAATGTAAATCAGCAGCTTCTTCGTATGAGCAAGGAGCTTTCCATTGAGTTAGTTGCAACAAATGATATTCATTACACCTATGAGGAGGATGAGAAGCCTCATGATATTCTGCTTTGCATTCAGACGGGCAAGAAATTTGCGGATGAAAACCGTATGCGCTATGAAGGCGGACAATATTATGTAAAGTCGCCGGAGCAGATGGAGCAGCTCTTCCCTTATGCTAAGGAAGCGCTTGAAAATACCGGAAAAATTGCGGACCGCTGTGAGGTGGAAATTGAATTTGGTGTGACGAAGCTGCCAAAATATGATGTACCGGAAGGCTTTACCTCTTGGGAATACTTAAACAAGCTCTGTTTTGACGGACTTGCGGCAAGATATCCGGATGTGACTGAGGAGTTGAAGGAGCGTCTGAACTATGAGCTGAACGTCATCAATACGATGGGCTATGTCGACTACTTTTTGATTGTGTGGGATTTTATCAAATATTCCAGAGATAATGACATTATGGTAGGACCGGGTCGAGGCTCGGCGGCAGGAAGTATTGTTTCCTACTGTCTTGGTATCACAAATATTGACCCGCTTCGCTACAATCTTCTCTTTGAGCGTTTCTTGAATCCGGAGCGTATTTCTATGCCCGATATCGATATCGACTTTTGCTATGAGAGAAGGCAAGAGGTTATTGACCATGTGGTGGCACAGTACGGAACGGACCGTGTGGTGCAGATTGTCACCTTCGGTACGATGGCGGCGCGAGGCGTTATCCGAGATGTAGGGCGTGTTATGGACTTGCCTTACGCCTTTGTGGACTCTATTTCCAAGATGATACCGATGGAGCTTGGTATTACAATAGAAAAGGCGCTGAAGAGCAATTCTGAACTTCGTAAACTCTATGAGGACAATGAGCAGGTAAAATATCTGATTGATATGTCCAAAAGGTTAGAGGGACTGCCAAGACACACCTCCATGCATGCGGCAGGTGTTGTAATCAGCCAGAAGTCAGTGGATGAATATGTTCCGCTCTCCAAGGCATCGGACGGCTCAATCACGACCCAGTTTACGATGACCACGCTTGAAGAGCTTGGACTTTTGAAGATGGACTTTCTGGGGCTTCGAACGCTGACTGTTATTCAGAATGCGTGCCGCCTCGTGAAAAAGAGCAAGGACATCGACCTTGATATGGATAACATTGACTATGATGACAAGCTTGTATTAGAATCCATCGGCACCGGAAGAACCGAGGGTATATTCCAGTTGGAGAGCGGCGGTATGAAGAGCTTTATGAAGGAGTTAAAGCCGCAAAATCTGGAGGATATCATAGCCGGTATCTCCCTTTACCGACCGGGACCGATGGACTTTATCCCGCAGTATATAAAAGGAAAAAACAGCAGCGGAGCAATCGTGTATGACTGCCCGCAGCTTGAACCGATTTTGGCACCGACCTACGGCTGTATCGTCTATCAGGAGCAGGTTATGCAGATTGTGCGTGATTTGGCGGGCTACACGCTTGGACGAAGCGATTTGGTGCGAAGAGCAATGTCAAAGAAGAAAACGTCTGTTATGGAAAAAGAGCGTCAGAACTTCGTTTACGGAAACGAGGAGGAGGACGTAAAGGGCTGTATCGCAAACGGAATCGGGGAAAAGGTGGCAAATAAAATCTTTGACAACATGATTGACTTTGCCAAATATGCATTTAACAAGTCCCATGCTGCATGCTATGCGGTTGTTTCCTACCAGACGGCATTTTTGAAATATTATTATCCGGTGGAGTTCATGGCGGCGCTTATGACCTCAGTTCTAGACAATACAAATAAGGTATCCGAGTATATCCTGGTTTGCAGAAGTATGAATATTTCTATCCTACCGCCGGATATCAACGAAGGGGAGGGCAATTTCTCCGTTTCCGGAGATTCCATCCGTTACGGACTTTCCGCAATTAAGAGTGTAGGGCGTCCTGTTATCGATTCAATTGTGGCAGAGCGTGAAGAAAACGGCAAATTTCAGGATTTAAAGGACTTTATCACAAGACTTTCCGGAAAAGAAGTGAATAAGCGTACAATTGAAAGCTTTATCAAGGCGGGCGCCCTTGACAGTTTAGGCGGCACGAGACGGCAGCTTATGATGGTCTATGTTCAGGTGCTGGATCAGGCGAGCCAGGAGAAAAAGAATTCTGTTTCCGGTCAGATGACTTTGTTTGATATTATAAGCGAGGAGGAGAAGGAGCAGTTTGACGTAAAGCTTCCTGATGTGGGAGAATACGACAAGGAAACGCTGCTTGCCTTTGAGAAGGAAGTCATGGGAATCTACATCAGCGGTCATCCGCTCGAGGAATATGAGGAGGTTTGGCGCAAAAATGTGACGAATTTTACTTCTGATTTTCTGATTGATGAGGAGACGAATACCATCAAAGCGGAGGACGGAAGACGAGTTGTGGTCGGTGGCATGATAACGAGCAAGAACATTAAGCATACGCGAAATGACAAGATGATGGCATTTATTACAGTTGAAGACTTAGTTGGAGCTGTTGAGGTCGTTGTTTTCCCGAATGACTACGAGCGAAACTCCGCGAAGCTCATTGTGGACAACAAGGTGTTTGTTCAGGGTAAGGTAAATGCGGAGGATGAGAAGGACGGAAAAATTATCTGCGAGAAAATCATTCCGTTTGACGCTCTGGAAAAAGAGGTATGGATTAAATTTGCAAATAAGGAATTATTTCAGGAAAAAGAAGAAACATTATATAATATGATACAAGCCTCTGACGGAAATGATGGAATTATCATCTATATTGAGGATGTAAAAGCGATGAAAAAACTGCCTCCGTCAAGGAACATTAGGGCAGATAAAATGCTTGTTGGTGAATTAGTAAAATATTTTGGCGAAAAAAATGTAAAAGTTGTAGAAAAGAATATTGAAAACCTTACCAAAATGCATTAGAATAGAGAATAATGTTAATTTATTGGCAAAGTTTTAACATTTAACATAGGACAGTTACCACATGGGAGGTATTGAAATGGCAAAAGAAATTAAGACAATCGGTGTTTTGACAAGTGGCGGCGATGCGCCGGGTATGAATGCCGCAATCAGAGCAGTTGTGCGCAAGTCACTTGCAAATGGCATAAAGGTTAAGGGAATCATGAAGGGCTATAACGGCCTCTTAAATGAAGAGATTATCGATATGGACGCAAGAAGTGTATCCGACACGATTCAGCGCGGCGGTACCGTGCTCTATACAGCAAGATGTGCAGAGTTTAGAACTCCGGAAGGACAGCAGCGCGGTGCTGAAATTTGCAGAAAGCATGGCATTGACGGACTTGTCGTAATCGGCGGAGACGGCTCCTTTGCAGGTGCACAGAAGCTTGCAGCGCTTGGTGTCAGCACAATCGGCGTTCCGGGAACAATCGATCTTGATATTGCTTGTACAGACTATTCAATCGGATTTGACACAGCAGTTAACACAGCGATGGAAGCAATCGACAAGGTTCGAGATACCTCCACCTCTCATGAGAGATGCAGTATCATTGAGGTTATGGGAAGAAATGCAGGCTATATCGCATTATGGTGCGGTATTGCAAACGGCGCAGAGGATATCTTACTTCCTGAGAAATACAACCATGATGAGCAGCAGTTGATTAACAACATCATCAACAACAGAAAAAAAGGCAAAAAGCATCATATCGTAATCAATGCGGAAGGTATCGGACATTCGGAGGCTATGGCAAGAAGAATTGAAGCAGCTACCGGAATTGAGACAAGAGCAACCATATTAGGACATATGCAGCGTGGCGGAAGCCCAACTTGTAGAGACCGTGTGACAGCTTCTATCATGGGCGCTTATGCAGCAGATTTACTTGCACAGGGCAAGTCAAACAGAGTGGTAGGCTACAAAGACGGCGCTTATGTGGACTTTGATATTGATGAGGCTTTGGCAATGCAAAAGGGAATTGATGATTACGAATTTGAAGTGAGCAGAGTGCTTGCTATCTAGTCAAATAGATACAAACAAGAGGAATCCCAGACAGATTCACTTGTTATAAATAATAGAAAATGGTGTGTAAGCTGCTGCGGTAGTCTGCATGCCATTTTGTATATCATAGAAAATTTTTTATGATAAAAGCTATCTATGCGCACCTCGCGGAGTGGAAGTTGTTGCTTCGCAACCCGCTCGGGCGCGAAGTGTGAGCGAAACTCACACTTTTCATAAAATTATAAGGGTGAATAACTGTGTTAGAAAAAATAAAAAATTATAAAATGTATAAATTTAGCACAACGCAATTGGTTTCCCTTGGATTTCTGGGGGTTATTTTAATTGGGACAATCCTGCTTTCCCTTCCTATATCGGCGGCGGACGGGCAGAAAACGGCTTTTATCGATGTGCTGTTTACGGCGTTTACCTCGGTCTGCGTGACGGGGCTTACAGTTGTGAGTACGGCTGACCACTGGAGTCTGTTTGGAAAAATCATTATACTAATTCTCGTACAATTAGGGGGACTCGGTGTTGTTGCCTGTGTGACGATGTTTTTGCTTGTGGCAAATCAGAAAATCACGCTGAATCGAAGAATTATTATACAGGAGTCCTACGGGCTTGATACGATGGACGGCATGGGAAAGCTGATACGAAGAATTGTGAAGGGAACCCTGACTGTGGAAGGAATTGGAGCGGTTTTGTACAGCATTCATTTTATTCCTCAATTTGGATTAATTCCCGGAATTTGGCGGGCGGTTTTTAGCTCAGTATCTGTCTTTTGCAATGCAGGTATGGATATTTTGGGAAATACAAGCTTCACGGAGTACAGGGGAAATATTCTGATTAATATCACGACCATGGCACTTATTATAATAGGAGGAATTGGTTTTCCGGTCTGGTGGGATGTTATTCGTGTCACAATTGAAACATGGCAAAAAAATATAAAAGAGAGGCAATTTTTTGACAAATTAACACTTCATTCAAAGCTTGCAATTGTGACAACCGGAATTTTGATTTTGGGAGGCTTTGTCAGTATATTTTTGCTGGAATATAACAATCCGCTTACCATGAAGGAACTATCGCTTGGAGAAAAAATTATGTCCTCCCTGTTTCAGTCTGTCACGACGAGAACGGCAGGAATTATGACGCTTCCGCAGGAAAATTTTACAAATGCTTCCGCCGTGGTCAGCATGGTGCTTATGTTTATCGGAGGAGCGCCGGCAAGTACCGCCGGAGGAATGAAGGTAACGACGATTGCAATGATTATTTTGACGACGATATCCTTTGCAAAGGGCAGAAGTGATACAGAAGTCTTCAAACGTAAAATTGCTCCGGATATTGTCCGTATGGGGCTTGTTGTGGTAACACTTGGAGTTATGATTTTTTTAACCGCAGTTATCCTGCTTTCTGCAACGGAGGATGCCCCTTTGATGGATGTCGTTTTTGAAATCAGTTCCGCGCTAGGAACAACGGGTCTGTCCAGAGGATTTACACCATACTTAAGTGAGGCAGGCAAGGTTATTGTGATGATTGTCATGTACATAGGAAGAATTGGACCGATTACTCTCGTTGTAGCGCTGACGAATAGGAAAAACAGTAGAGATATGGGGATTCATTACCCTGAGAAAAGAATTATGATTGGATAAGGAGAATGGGCATGCGAATGAAGGAGTTTGCGGTTTTCGGACTTGGAGAATTTGGAAAAAGCGTGGCACTTAATCTGGCAAAGAGCGGCTGTGAGGTGCTTGCGGTGGACAAGGACAGTGAGAAGGTAAGCGAGATAGCGGATGAGGTTACCTATGCGGTCACGGCAGACGTGGCGGACTTTAATGTGCTGAAATCACTTGGCATTAACAATCTGGACGGTGTGATTGTTGCGATGGCGGAGAGCTTGGAAGCAAGCATAATGGCAACTATTTTTGCAAAGGAGCTAGGAGTTCCTTATGTCATGGCAAAAGCATACACCGAGGTACAGGCGACAGTGCTTCGAAAGGTAGGAGCCGATGCGATTGCCTTTCCGGAATATGAAATGGGACTTCGAATTGCTAAAAATTTAGTGTCCGGTCACTTTATGGATTTTGTGGAGCTATCCTCCAAATTCAGTATGGTTGAGATGGAGCTTCCGCACTCATGGGAGGGAAGAACACTTCGTGAGTTAAACCCAAGAGACAGGTTAAAGGTAAATGTTATTGCGGTAAGAACCGGTGAAGATGTAACCGTAAACCCAAACCCGGATTTACCATTTGAAAAGGGGCAAATTCTTATTATTGTGGGCGATAACCATATGCTGGAAGGCTTGAACAATCAGGAATAGCCTCCATGAGCAGAAAGGAATGCAATGATTACAAGTATAAGCAACAAGCAGGTAAAACATATAATTCAGCTTAATAAGAAATCAAAGGCTAGAAAAGAAGAAGACGTCTTTATCGTGGAAGGTATTAAGATGTTTCTGGAGGCACCGAGAGAATTAATCAGGCAGGTCTATGTGTCGAAAACATTTCTTGCAAAAGAGGACAATAAGAGGCTGTTAGGTGACATTAACTATGAAGTGCTGGAAGACAGTGTGTTTCTTGCTGCCTGCGATACAAAGACACCCCAGGGTATTTTGTGCATTGTGCAGCAGCTTCATTATGAGCTTTCGGACATACTGGCAAAAGAGCCGGCTCACATCATGATTTTGGAGGATTTACAGGACCCGGGAAACATGGGAACCATTCTTCGAGCAGGCGAAGGAGCGGGAGTGTCCGGCATTATTTTGAGTAAAAATTGTGTTGATATTTACAATCCAAAAACAATACGTTCAACCATGGGTTCCATTTATCGTGTGCCATTTTTTTACACAGAAGACACAAAAAATACAATAAAAACTTTGCAAAAAAATAAAATTTCTGTTTTTGCCGCCCATTTAAAGAAAAGTCAGGATTACGAAAAGCTTGATTTTACCAAGGGTTGCGCCTTTATGATTGGGAACGAGGGGAATGGTCTGAGCGAAGAATTATCCGCCATGGCAGATTCCTATTTGAAAATACCGATGGAGGGAAGCGTAGAGTCCTTAAATGCTGGTGTTGCGGCTTCTATCCTCATGTATGAAACGGCAAGACAGCGTCGAAATAAGTAGTATAACCAAAAAATAGTATGCTTGACAAATAAAAGTAATTCTGTTACAATAACTCCGTAATAAAAGTTAATAATTTTGTAATAATTGTAATAAAAAAGCATTAATTTAATGATAATAATGCAATATATTTCAATGGCAATACAGAATTAACGCAGTTGAATTATTTATCAATTCAATTGTGACTTTAGGAGGTATACATGAAGTTAGGAAACAGAAAGGTAGTTATAGGCGGTCTGGCGGCGGTAGCATTTACGTCAATGACAGCATTTACGAATGTAACACCGGACACTACATCTGATACTGCTCCATATAGTTTGACAACATCAGTAGAATATCAGAGCTTAACAATGGCGGCAAGCAGTGGAATTGGAAAATATTCATCACTCTATATGCCAGGTCAGGTAACGACAACACTTGATGCTATTGTGGCAGACCAAGTACCGGCGGGAGGAAAGACCTCCATGAAGACGCAGGCGGGTATTGCCAAAATTTTTACGCAGAGCGTAACATTGGCTGCATTAGAAACCGTGAATACGGAGAGCAGCACAGAATTAAGAAAGACAGCCTTGAACACTGACAGCGTATCAGAGAATACGGCTGAGGCAGCAGGCAGTGAAGAAGTATCAGAAAGTGATACAACGGAGGTTCAAGAGACGGTAGAGGAAGCTCAGACTGAGGATACAGCCGAAGAGGTTGCACAGTCAGAGGATACTGAGGCAGAAGATGCACAGGACGTAACCGAGGAAGATACCTCAAGTAATGTTTCACAGCAAGAAGTAAATGAAGCAATCGAGAATGCTGAGAACACTCAGACAGAAATTCCGGATGAAGAAAAGCTTGCAGCGGCAAAAGATGCTGAAGTGAAATCCGAATGGTCTGACAAGGTAATGGCAAATGTAGAAGAGTCTGTAAACATTCGAAGCGATGCAAACGAGGAAGCTGAAGTTGTAGGTAAGCTTTACAAGGGCGCAGAGGGAGACATCCTTGAAAAAGGTGACGAGTGGACAAAGATCAGCTCAGGTTCCGTTACAGAAGGCTATGTAAAAAATGAATATTTGGCATTTGATGATGAAGCGCAGGCTTTGGCAGAACAAGACGGACAATTAGTTGCTACAGTTAATACGGACGCATTGAGAATTCGAGAAGAAGCAAGTGAAGACGGAGCTGTTTTAGATATGGCAGAAAACGGCGAAGAGCTTGACGTAATCGAAGAGGAAGGCGATTGGGTAGAAATCCAGTTTGGAAGTGATACAAGTGCCTTTGTATCAAGTCAGTTTGTAACTGTGGATTACGTTCTTGGAACAGCATTGACAATAGAAGAAGAAAAAGCAATTCAGGAAGAAAAGGCAAGAAAAGAAGCAGAAGCCAGAATGGCTGAAATTGCAAACAGCGAAGATGCAGCTTTACTCGCAGCCGTGGTTCGTATGGAAGCCGGCGGAGAGTCTTACGAAGGTAAACTGGCAGTAGCCAGTGTGGTAGTAAACCGTATGAATAGCGGAAGATACCCAAGTACAGTAAGCGGAGTTGTTTATCAGAGCGGACAGTTCCCGGGTGCAGCAAACGGAACACTGGCAAACTTTTTATCAAGCGGTGTTGGCGGAGACTGTAAGAAGGCAGCTGTGGAAGCATTAGCAGGAATTACAAATGTAAGCTACTTGCATTTTAACTCCGTATCCAGAATTGGCACAGATGGTTATGTAATCGGAAACCACTGTTTCTACTAAAATAGATTAAGATTAAATATTAAAGAGATCATTCTACTCATGAGCAGAATGGTCTTTTTTTATAGCATAGGAAAGTTCTCCGAACTTCCTATGCTATAAAAAATATTAGAAATCAAAAGAAAGTATTATTTTTTAGGGGAATATGTTTATTTTTTAAAATAATAATAGAAAACAAAAGATATAAACTTTAAAAATCCTTTTAGAAACAGTAATCTAAGAGCATAGAAAAGGAGGACTTCATATGAAAAAAAGACAGTTTTTAAAAAGAAGTGCAGCATTATTACTGACAAGTGCAGTTTTGCTAAGCGGCTGTAGCACCGGGGGAAGTGAGACAAGCAGCAATGGAAGCAGCAGCACGGAGGATACGAAACAGGAAACGGCGGCAGAAGAAGAAATTACGCTGAACGTAGCGATGTGGGATTATACCTCTTTGGAGTACCACAGTAAGCTGGTAGCTGCCTTTGAGGAGGAATATCCAAATGTTAAGGTAAATGTAATTGAGTCACCGGCAGATGATTATTCTGACAAAGTAGCGGTTATGATGTCGGGGGATAACGATATTGATGTTGTGTTCATCAGAGACACTGCGTCTTATACCTCAATGATAGCAAAAGGACAGCTTATGCCGATTGACAGTCTGATACAGGAAAACAACATTGATTTGTCTGTGTATGGCGGAATGGTGGAGCAGTATGCGGTGGAAGATTCCATTTACGGGCTGCCTTACCGTAAGGATATCTGGATGTTATTTTACAACAAGGACTTATTTGACGCAGCAAATATTCCATATCCTAGTGAGAGAATGACACTCGAAGAATATAGAGAGCTGGCAAAGCAATTGACATCAGGAGAAGGCGGTGGAAAGATTTATGGTGCCTTGAACAACAAATGGACACAGTCGGTTTCTAATCTTGCCATGCAGACCGGTAACTATGATTTAATGTCAGGAAATTACGACTTTTTGAAGCCTTACTATGAGACGGTAATCGGAATGCAGAACGAGGATAAGACGGCTATGGATTATTCTACAATTGTAGCAAGTAATATCCATTACAGCGGACCTTTCTATAATGGACAGGTTGCAATGATGCCGATGGGCTCATGGTTTATTAACAATATGATTGAAAATTTAGCAAACGGTACAACGACTGTCAATTATGACGTTGCCCCTCTGCCTTGTGAGACAGTGGAAGGAATGGACAGCAAAGGTGTAGGTGCAATCACACCGGTAGCAATCGGAGCAAATACAAAGCATCAAGACATGGCATGGAATTTTGTTGAATTTGTCACCGGAGAAAAGGGAGCACAGGTTCTGGCATCCTGCGGAATCCTTCCGGCATATAACTCGGATGAAGTATTAGAGACATTAGTAGGAAATGAAGGTTTTCCGGAGCACGGAAAAGAGCTTCTTCTCAATACAACAGATGTAAGCATCGAGTTTCCTTTGGGAGATATCTGGAGCTCCATTAACAAAATTATCGGAGAAGAACATGAGCTGATTATGCTGAACAATAATTCGGCAGAGGCAGGAATTACAATTTTGAACAAACGTGTTCAGGATGAAGTGCTGAAATAATCGGATTTGATAACAGACTGGCCTCTGGTCAGTCTGTATGCCTAAAGAGGAGGTATATTATGAATTTACGTAAAAAGCGGGTGCTTAGACAGAATTTGGTGGCTTACGCTTTTATTCTTCCAAACTTTATCGGATTATTTGTCTTTACCTTGCTACCGGTTCTGTTTGTTTTCTTTCTAAGCCTGACAAAATGGGATAGTGCAAACCCAATTCAGTTTGTGGGAATTTCTAATTTTACAAGAATGTTTTCAGATTCCACGTTTCGGATTTCCTTTTTTAATACATTTTACTATGCGGTTGGAACAGTTCCTATCACGTTGATTGCGGCATTGGGACTTGCTCTGATTTTAAATACGAAAATAAGAGGAAGAAATATATTTCGAACAGTATTCTTCTTTCCATATGTCGCATCGTTGATTGCGGTAGTTGTTGTGTGGAACATGCTTTTTCACCCTGATATGGGACCGATTAACGGGCTGTTGTCCGCAATCGGCGTTGATAATCCTCCAAGATGGGGAGCATCCACAAAAGCAGCGATGCCTACGGTTATTTTATTCTCCGTCTGGAGGTATATGGGTTATTACATGATTATGTATCTGGCAGCCTTGCAGGGAATACCAAGAGACCTCTATGAGGCGGGAAATCTGGACGGAACAACACCGTTTCAAAGATTTCGCTATATCACTCTGCCGATGCTCACACCGACGACCTTTTTTGTTGGAATTATGTTAACCATTCAATGCTTTAAAGTATTTGATATTATCTATGCTATGACAAACGGAGGACCGGGACGTGCCACAAATGTCCTAGTGTATTATATTTACAATCAGGCTTTTTCAGAGTTTGATTTTGGCTATGCAAGTGCAATGTCCGTTGTTTTATTTGCGATTGTTTTGATAATTACATTGGTACAGTTCCGATCAGAAAGAAAATGGGTTAGTTATATGTAAAAAAGAGGTGAAAAAATGAATTTACAAACGAAACAAAAAATCGTAAAATTGAGTATATACATTCTTTTGATATTTCTAAGCCTTGTTGCGATTGTACCTTTTATTTGGATGCTGTCGGCTTCTTTCAAATTGAATAAAGATGTATTTACTTATCCGGTCACATGGATTCCTGAGACAGTCCGGTGGCAAAACTACGCGGATATATGGGATAAAATTCCCCTGTTTACTTTTATTAAGAATACGGCAAAGCTGACGATAATCATCACACTGTTGCAGCTTTTTACAAGCAGTCTCGCAGCTTATGCGTTTGCTAAGCTGGAATTTAAGGGAAGAGATCTTTTATTTATAGCCTATATATCTACAATTGCAATACCTTGGCAGGTATATATGATACCACAATATATTATGGTCCAGAAATTCGGGTTGGTAGACACCCACATGTCATTGATTATATTACAGGCATTTTCGGCATTCGGAGTATTTTTGATGCGGCAGTTTTATATCAGTATTCCGAGAGAGCTGTCAGAGTCGGCTAGGATTGACGGTTTGGGTGAATTTGGGATTTACTCAAGGATTATGCTTCCGCTTGTGAAGCCGGGTCTTGCGACACTCACCATATTTACTTTTGTAACGATATGGAATGATTTTATGGGACCTCTCATCTATCTGAATTCCACAAGCAAGAAAACGATACAGCTAGGACTCAGACTTTTTGTGACCCAGTTCTCAGCAGAGTATTCCTTGATTATGGCAGCGGCACTTGTGACGTTGATACCGGTGCTGATTGTATTTTTGGCATTGCAGAAATATTTTGTGGAAGGAATTGCCACGAGCGGTATCAAAGGATAGAGGTATAATAAAAGAGATTTAGAATGATAAAATAAAATGAATAGAAGTATCCCCTTGGGTTTAGCAGAAGGCAGTATCTAAATCATAGGGGATTCTTTTGTGTATGGGGACTCTTATGAGAAAAAAATTATTGGGAACGATAAAAGCAAAATTAACCTTTACGGCAGTGATATTTGCACTTGCCTTATCGGTGTTAATTAGTAGTATTATTTATGTAAACTATCAAAAGCTTTTGATAGACAATATGATTGATGTGACAGGTGCCAATTTAAGGCTGGTCATGGATAAGCTTGACGAGGATTTTGAGCAGATTATATCGATTATGGAATGGGGAACGATTAACAGCAATCTGGCAGGACTGTTAGAGCAGGAAAAAATCAGTGACGCCAACAGCGTTCAAGTGGTAAGCTTTATTAAGCTGTTTTCCAGTATGATGGACAGTTCGACGGTGAGCGATAGCTTTCAGAATGTTATTATAGGCGGGAATACAGAGGTAGTCATGCAGATGGGAAAAATGTACGGTGATTTGCAGGACATTGATATATGCAGGAACAGTGAATGGTTTTTACCCCTTTACGAGGCAGATAATATTGAATGGATCGGCTTGGCAAAAAACGAGTTCACTTACAGAAAGTCGGATTATATCATCCCGATTGTAAGACCAGTATACAGCTATTTGCGTCATGAAAACGTGGGATTTATTGTGATTGGAATTGACAGTGAACTGCCCTATGAGTATTTGAAAAATTATTCCGGCTATGAAGATTCAAGGGTTTACATGATGAATGACAAGGGTGAAGTGATAGCGGACAAGGACAAAGAAAAAATCGGTTCCGTTCTTGAGAACTATAATGAGATTTTAGAAAAAATCGGTGACCGGAAAGAAGGAAGTACGGTCTGGGAAAGACAGGGAGAAAAGATTACGGCGGTATTCCGTCAATCGGATATCACGGGCTGGTATATGGTGCAAGAGCTGTCAAAAGAGGAGATAAAGGAACAAAAAAAGGTAATGGTAAACATTATGCTGTCCATTGTAATCGGAATTGGTATTATGGCATGTTTGCTGCCCTTTGTGCTAAGTTACTCTATGAACCGTCCGATCAAGAGAATATTAAATAAAATTGAGCGGATATCAGAGGGGGATTTCTCTGTGGATGTCTCGATGAATACAGAGGATGAATTTGGAAAAATCGGAAGCGGCATCAATCAGATGTCCAGCAATATCGTTTCCCTGATGGAAAAATCCGTAAATGATGAGAAAAATAAGAGGGAGCTGGAATTGAAAGTACTGCAGACACAAATCAATCCTCATTTTTTATATAATACATTAAACTCTATTAAATGGATGGCGACAATTCAAAAAGCCAGCGGTATCGGGGAAATGGCAACGGCACTCTCCCGTTTGCTGCGAAATATGGCAAAGGGAGTGGCAGATGAAATCACAATCGATAAAGAGCTTGCGATTATAGAGGACTATGTGACAATACAGCGTTTTCGTTATGGAGAGTCCTTTCGGGTTGTCTATGAGATTCCTGAGGAACTGAAAAACTATAAGATTATTAAATTTACCCTTCAGCCGTTAATTGAGAATGCTATCTTTCACGGATTGGAGCCTAAGTCTGATATAGGAGTCATCATGATACAGATGAGAGAGCAGGAGGAAAGCCTGCAGATTACAGTGGAGGACAACGGAATCGGCATGACAGAGGAACGCATCGGTCAGATTCTGCATGGAGAGAAGGAAAAGACGAAAGATAGCTTAAGCGGTATGGGGATCAGCAATGTAAAGGAACGGCTGCAGCTTTACTATGGTGCGGATTATGGGCTGGTGATAAACAGCAAAGTGAATGAGTATACCAAGATTATGATTACACTTCCAAAGAGAAAATAAGGAGAGAGGATTTCGGTATGTATAAGCTGATTATAGTTGATGATGAGTTGCTGGTTCAGGTGGGAATCAAAAGTATGCTGGATTGGGAAAAGGAAGAGATTGATATTGTCGGAATGGCATCAAACGGAGAACAGGCGTATGAACTTATTGAGGAGAAGGAACCTGATATTGTGATAACTGATATCAAAATGCCTGTGATGGACGGAATTGCCCTGATGAAACAGTGCAAGGAAAAGCTTTCCTACATGCCGCAGTTTATTCTTCTCACGAGCCACGAGGAATTTAGCTTTGCAAGGGAGGCGGTGAGCCTTCAGGTGGTAGATTATCTGGTAAAGCTTGATTTAAACGCAGAAGTTTTGACAAATGCAATTCATATGGCAAAAGAAAGAAGCACTTATAGAAAGCAAATTCCGTCTGTGAACCCGAAACTTACGTCCAAGGAGCAGATTGAGAAAATATTTAAAAGTGCCCTCAATAATTTTATTGAGGGAAAGCAGCTTCGAGAGCTTGTCTCGGATATAGATGAGCGTCTGTGCGATAATCTGTATCTCCTTTGCTTCGCCCTAACAATGAAAAATCGTGCGAATATGATTAAAAGTGAGGAAGAGAACATTTACCATTGCGTGGAGAATACCTGCTTTGAGATTATAAACAAAATACATTGCGGCTATGTGATACCCATTGATTCCTACCAGTTTTTAATGATTGTCTCCGCAAAAGAAACAAAAAATGGTGATTTAATCAGGATGAAAGTCCAGGAAATGCTGGAACGTATGATACAGGTCAACGGAGAATATTTCAACGTGGAGTTAAAGATAGGGTGCAGCAAGTTCAAGCATCGGATTGAAGAGCTGTTTCTTGCATATAATGAAGCGAGGAGGGGGCTTTTGGGCAAAAGAAACCTTGTATTTTTTGATGAGGTGGAAGAAATGGCTCTCGCCCAGAAAAGCTTTGATATTACCTTGTTTAGCAAAGAGATTATAAGCTGTTATGAGCAGGGGGATGCACAGGGGATTCATACGATTTTTAGAAATATAGGGGATTTGTTCAGGGAGATGAACCCGCGTATTGAACAATTACAGGATTGCTGCAATAAGCTGCTGTATTTTGTGCTTACTTCGATGGATAAGGGAGAAAAAATGATTTCCTACACGATAAAAAATGAAGAGTCCGGCTTTCAATATATTAACGGTCTGAAATCGGTCGGTGAGATTGTAGATTGGCTGGCATCGCTATCCCGTGCAATCTGTGAAGAGATGTCGCTCGAAAATAAAGATTATTCCAGTCGCTTGGCAGTCGAGACAAAGAACTACATCAAAGAGCATGTGGAAGGAAAGCTTCTGCTCACAGATGTAGCCGCTCACCTTGAGGTGAATTCCAGCTATTTAAGCCTTATTTTTAAGCGGTACAGCGGAATAGGATTTTCAGATTATGTCAACCAAGTAAAAATAGAGCACGCAAAAGCGCTTCTATGCTCCGGTGAGCTGAAAATATATGAGGTGGCAGAGCGGTTGGGATATGACAATGCTTATTATTTTAGCAGAGTCTTTAAAAAACATACAGGAATTACGCCGAAGGAATATACGGTTAAAAGCATGACACAAAGCGACTGACCATGAGCCTTGAGGGGAATCCTTAGCGAGGTATTTTACGAGTTGACGATTTATGATATAATGGACTAAGGAAACTTAAGGAAATGAGCGAGGGACATTATGGAAACGGTAATCAATATTTCAACAGCGGCTGGAAGTGCTGTCATGGCGAATTTATTTTATATCAATCTGGTACTGTCTATTGTTATTGTTTTTTTTCAGCGGAAGGATCCAAAATCCGTGTGGGCGTGGCTGCTGGTTATGTATTTTGTTCCGATTGTAGGATTTATTTTGTATATGCTGATAGGGCAGGATATGCATAAGAGAAGAATGTTTCGGACCAAGGAGATTGCAGACGAACTAAATTCCGCAATCCGCAAACAGGAGGAGAGGATTTTTAAAAACGAATTTAAGTCGGGAAGCAACGATATCAATGAATTTTCTGATTTGATTCTCTACAATTTGGAAAGTGCTGATGCGGTTTACACGGATGATAATGAAATTGAGATTTATACAGACGGTGAAACAAAATTCGATGCTCTGATAGAGGAGATTCAGAAGGCAAAGCAATATATTCATGTACAGTATTATATTATCAGGAGTGATGAGGTTTTTACTCGTATTATGGAAGCCTTGATTGAGAAGGTAAAAGAAGGTGTGGAGGTCAGAATCCTGTATGACAGTATGGGATGCAGATATCTAAAGAAAAGTGACGTGAAAAAGCTGAGAGAGAACGGCGTTATGACCGCAGAATTTTTTCCGGCATTCTTAAGGCGGCTTCACCTTCGTATTAATTACCGTAACCACAGAAAAATTGTGGTGATTGACGGAAAGACGGCTTTCGTGGGCGGCTTCAATGTGGGAAAGGAATATATCGGAAAGAGCAAGAAATTTGGCAATTGGAGAGATACCCACCTAAAAATCACGGGAAGCGCGGTGATATCGCTTGGAGTCCGTTTTATTCTGGACTGGAATTATGCCGCTAAAGAAAATTTGTTTCATACCGATAAATACTTTGAGGAAAAGAAGCTGGAGACAACCGGAAGCAACGGGATACAGATTATATCCAGCGGTCCTGACTCTATGAATCAAAATATAAGAAATAATTATGTGAGGCTGATTAACAAGTCGCAAAATAATATTTATATCCAGTCGCCTTATTTTATCCCGGATGACGTCGTGCTGGATGCACTAAAAATAGCGGCAATGTCAGGAATTGACGTCAGAGTCATGATACCGTGTAAGCCGGACCACCCGTTTGTATACTGGGCGACTTATTCCTACATGAGTGATTTGCTCAGTGTCGGAGCAAAATGTTACACGTATGACGACGGATTTTTACATGCCAAGGGTATGGTCATTGACCGGAAGGTAGCCTGCTATGGCACTGCAAATATGGATATCAGAAGCTTTAAGCTGAATTTTGAAGTGAATGCGGTTATCTATAATCAGGATACCGCGGCAAAGCTTGAGAATATATTTATGGAGGATTTGAACCACTCCACGCAGATTACTCCTTATATTTACGCAAACAGACCGTTTATTATCCGCTTTAAGGAGCAGATTTCAAGACTTTTGTCGCCCCTATTATAGGGAAAGGAAGGAAAATGAGATTAGTTGCAACAGAGATGATTGATGCATCAATGGTTTTGGCGAGAAATGTTTATGCCGGTGAATGCCTGCTTATAAAAAGCGGTACATCCAATGTATCAAGATATATTGCCAATTTAAAAAATATGGGAATTCATTATCTGTATGTGGTGGATGAGCTGAGCCAGGATATTGATATACCGGATGCGGTGTCTGAGGAAAACAGGCAGCGTTGTAAGGATATATTGATGAATACGTTAAATGATGTGCAGGGAGGACAGACGCTAAAGCTTAACAAGCTGGCGGACAATGTAGAAAATATTATAAGTGATGTGATTGGCAATCATGATTTGCAAGTCAGTCTGACTGATTTAAGCGCATCCGATGAATATACATTTTCTCATTCTGTCAGCACTACGGTATACGGACTCTTGATTGGAGAAAACCTGGGTTATTCCAGAAAAAAGCTTTCCTCATTGGCGATGGGAATTTTACTTCATGACATTGGCAAGGTTGTATTGGATCATGATATTGTCTACAAGGAGGATGCTCTGACCGATGAAGAGTTTGAGTATGTCAAAAAACATACGGAATGTGGTTATGAGCTGTTAAAGGATGCGCCAAATATTCCTGCAGTGTCAAAGGAAATTGCATTGAATCACCATGAGAAATTGGACGGAAGCGGATATCCAAGAGGACTGAAAGGGGAACAACTTACCGAATTTGCACGGATTAGTGCAATTGCGGATGTCTATGATGCCCTGACCTCTGACCGATGCTATCGCAAGAAATGGCCGACGAATAAGGCAGTCGATTTTTTGATTGAAAACAGTGGAACAAAATTTGATGCTGATTTGGTGAGAATATTTATCCAGAGAATAGCCGTTTATCCGAACGGCTCCATGGTACGCCTGTCAGACGGAACGCTTGCTCTTGTAAAGGAACAGAACAGATATATGCCGTTAAGACCGGTTGTCAAGGTAATAGCGGATAAATATGGAGACAAGGTTCAGCCTTATGAGATAAATCTGATGGATGTGCTCTCCGTTACGGTGACGGAATCCGAGATAGAAATAACAAAGAGTGTATTAGAACAAAAACGAGAATACACAATGGAAGAAGAAGCCTATATGTAGAAAAAAGTGATTTTCCTGTGAATTTACTTTCATTTTTGTTGAAAATATGTTATAACGATATAGGTGTATAAAACAGCACGGAAGGGAAACGAAAATGAGAAAAAATATTAAATTAGCAGCCATATTAATCAGTGCAGCAGTGTTAATGGCAGGCTGTGCAAAGAATTCAGAGACGAAAACAGAAGATACAACAACAGAAACAGAAAGCACTACATCAACAGCAGATGTGGATTATAGCCAGTATGTTACGCTTGGAGAATATAAAGGAATTGCAGTGACAACGCAGCCGGTAGAGGTGACAGATGAGGACATAGAAGCACAGATTCAGTCTAATCTGGAAAGCAGTGCGACAACTACGGAAATTACTGACAGAGACACTGTAGCAGAAGGAGATATTGCCAACATTGACTATGAAGGTCTTTTGGACGGAGTAGCTTTTGACGGCGGTACAGCACAGGGATATGATTTAACAATTGGTTCCGGCCAGTTTGTTGATGGTTTTGAGGAGCAGTTGGTTGGTGCAAAGGTTGGAGAGACTGTCAGCATTAATGTAACTTTTCCGGAAGAGTATGATGAGAGTTTAGCGGGCAAGGATGTAGTGTTCAACGTTACAATCAACTCAATCAGTACAGAGACAGTACCGGAGCTTACAGATGAATTTGTTCAGGCAAATTCCGAGGTTAAGACAGTTGATGAATACAGAGAGTATATTGCAGCCCAGTTACAAGAGTCAATGGAAGCTGATGCAGAAAGTACCAAACAGGGAGATATTTGGACAACCGTTAAAGAGAACTGTCAGATAACCGAATATCCTCAGGATTTAGTAGATAAATATAGCGAGCAGATTAACACCATGTATTCTGCATATGCAGAGCAGATGGGCGTTACCGTGGATGAGTTTATGTCAAGCTATGTCGGAACAAGCGTTGAGGATTATGCAAAGCAGGTTGCGGCAGAAGAGATGATATTCAGAATGATTGTAAAGGATGCAGATTTGACTGTATCAGATGATATATTCAATGAAAAAGCTGCTGAGATGGCAACTACTTACGGTTACGAGTCTGGAGACGCATTGGTAGAAGCTTATGGCAAAGAGGAGCTGATGGATAGCGTTCTTTGGGATGTTATGATGGACTACCTTGTTGAGAATTCAGTGGAAGCATAATAGATAACCGAATAAAATAACTAGATAAATATAATAACTGAAAGATAGGAAACTTTTGTATCTTTCAGTTATTTTTGTATAAAAAACTTTATTTTAAGGGGGGACGCTTATGAAGCTTAAAAAAGTATTGCACCAGATTTTTCAGACCTCTGTTTTTCGTCTTGTATTTATCATTGTGATTCTGATACTGCCGATTAATATCCTAACCCTGGTTTTCAGCAGTCTTACGATCGAGGAGGTTGAGAATCAGATATCCCTGGAAACGCAGAGCGCATTGAATCTTTATATGTCCCAAATTGACAGTGCGATTGAGAGCATCACAATGAAAATGCACGAGACGGCAATCAACGATATTGATTTTGGAAGAATCAATGTAAAGGAAGTAGACGATAAGGAGGAATATTACAATCAGCTGCAATCGGCGGTCAATCTTAAGAACACCTTTGATGGTATCCGGGAGGACAATAAGCTGGTGACCGGAGTTTTTGCGGTGTTTCCTCAGAAGGACGTGAGCATTATAAGCAGCAATTATAGCACTTACGATAAGGTTGTGACAAGCTATGTGAAAGAACGGATTGAGGATGAAACGGTAGAGAATCTCAAACAGTGGGAAATTGTAAGCGTCGAGGATACAGAAAATATTCTTTTTATCTCAAAGTATAAGGAAGGCTACTATGGTGCATGGATTAACTTGAGCCGCCTTGCGGATAAGATGGAGATTTTCGGGGACAGTGGTGATACAATTCGAGCTTTTACGGATGAAATGGGAAATAGCCATTATTCAAACCAGAGTGATTTTACGGCTGTGGAGCTTGATAAGGAACATGGTTCATATGGAAGCGAGTCATATGTCCTTGTAAAGGCAAAATCTAAATATGCAAATCTCTATGTTGTTCAGATTTTATTTAAAAATGCAATTACAAATGATTTGCCAGCCATTGTGCAAATACTAAAGGTATGCTCCGTGCTTGCGCTTTGTATTTTGCCTATTATGATTGGTGCGCTGCGAAGATGGATGATTTCACCGATTAACCGGCTCTCAGAGGCTATGCAAGAGGTAGAGGCAGGAAATATGGATTTTCGGATTGCGGAGGATGTCCATACAGGAAGTGAGTTTGAACAGATTAATCGTAATTTTAACCATATGATGGAGGAAGTGTCCAATCTAAAAATTGATGTCTACGAAGAGCAGCTAAAAAGCAAGGACATCAAGATGCGCTTTTTGAGCCAGCAGATACAGCCTCATTTTATTTTAAATGCCATGAATATCATATATAGCTATGAGCCGGAGGAATACCCGCTCATTCAAAAGATGATTCTTTGCCTGTCAAAGTATTTTCGCTATGTGGTCAATGCGAATGTTGATTTTGTAAAGCTTTGCGATGAGATGGAGTATATTCGAAATTATTTTGAAATTCAGCAGGCAAGATATCCGAAAACGTTTTTTGCGGTTGTGGAGTTTGACGAGGAGATTGCCGATTGCCTTGTTCCTCCCCTCCTTATCCAGAATTTTGCAGAAAATGCTATCAAACATTCCTTGAAAATTGGGAACAAAATTGATATTTTTGTAATAGGACAAAATATGGATGGCAAATATATTAAAATCAGAATGGTTGATACCGGAGAGGGTATCAAGGATGAATTGATTGAAAAGGTTGAAATATTTAGAAAAACAAGAATATATCAAGACGGGCTTGGTGTTGGAATCCAGAATGCGATTGAGCGTCTGGACACCATATATGGAGAAGAAGCACGGCTTAAGATTTTGCAAGTGAATCCACACGGAACAGAGGTAGAGATGATACTTCCTCTGAGAAGGGGAAAGGAGGAAGAAGATGCTGAATACGATTTTAGTTGACGATGAGGTAGTTGCGGTGAATGCTCTAAAACGGCGGGTAGATTGGGAGAAGTACGGCGTAGAAAACGTCTTTACCGCCAATTCCATGCAGCAGGCGCAGGAGGTTTTCAAGAAAGAAAAGATTGATTTTATGCTATGCGATATTGAAATGCCGCAGGGAAACGGTTTGGAGCTTTTTGAGTGGGTTAAGCTGTATTATCCCACAACGGAATGCATCTATCTGACCTGCCATCCTGAGTTTGAGTATATGAGAAAAGCTCTTAGACTGGGGTCCGCCGACTACCTGCTAAAGCCTGTCGATTATGCAGAGCTGAATGAGATTATCACTCAGCTTGTGGAACGGCTTAAAAATAAAACAGAGGTGGAAAAGCTTCCGGGAGAGCTTGTGCTCAAAATTGCCAAGGAGGAGGCAGATAAAAGCCATGATAATGCAGTGCATGCTGCCAAACGTTATATTCTTGAGCATATTCAGGAGACGATTTATGTGGAGGATATCGCCAATGTGGTCTTTTTAAATTCTCAGTATCTGATGCGTATTTTCAAAAAGGAAACAGGGCTGTCGATTTTGGAATTCATTACGGAGGAGAGAGTGCGCTTGGCAAAAGAGCTGTTAGTGAATACGGATTTTCCGATTAATAAAGTGGCGGACAGCGTAGGCTTCAATCATTATTCCTATTTTACAAAGATATTTAAGAGAAGTACGGGTGTTGCGCCTGCGGTTTATCGCCAGAATCATAAGGAGTCTGTTTAACAGGCTCCTTATTTATATGCTAGGAAATTCAGAAGAATTATCAATAAAAGTCATAAATGTATCATCGGCAAGTCATAATTATTCTATCGAAAAGAAAAAAAGCCTGTTAATATAAATGCAACCAATCAATAAAGCATTCAGTGTATAGGGAGGAAAACACATGAAGAAAAAGTTTTTGAGCTTATTTTTATCAGCAGCCTTAGTTGGGTCTATGCTTGTTGGCTGTGGTTCATCAAGCCAGGGTACAAGTACGGAGTCGAGTACAACAACAGAGAGCAATGCGGCGGAAGGAACAGCTTCCGGTGCCGATGAAGGAGAACCATATACAGTGGCAATCCAACTGGTTAATATTTCAACGGACCTCACCGATGTGGAGAAGGTGGAAGAGGCAATCAATGAAATTACTGTACCGGCAATTAATTGTAAAGTTGATATCCAGAATTTATTTATCGGAGATCTTCCGACCACGACTTCTATGAATATTGTAAGCGGTGAAAAAATGGACCTTGTATGTGTAGGATTGACACAGAACTTAAGCGATATTGCAGATGACGGAATTTTGATGCCGATTGACTCTTATTTGATTTATGCACCGACCCTTGTAAATTTGGTATCCGATTACCTGATTGCAGGACAGATTGACGGTGTTCAGTATGCACTTCCGGTAAATCCTTATCTGGCATCCGGAAGAGGTTTTGTATATAACAAGGATATGGCAGAGGAATATGGAATTGAAATTAAAGACGGTGCAACCTACGCTGATTTTGAAGAGGCATTCGAAATTTTAAAGGAGCACGGTATTTATGGAACTTCAATGGGTAATGCAGCAACTCTTGGATTACAGTTTTGGTATAATCTTGAAATCTTCGGAACAAACGGAGATTACGGTATGATTTCAGATCCGGCGAATAACACGACAATTGAAAGCGTATACGCAAGTGATGAATTCAAGGAATATGCTGATATGATGAAAAAATGGACAGATGCAGGCTATATGCCTTCCGACTCTTTAACCGATTCGACAACCGTACAGGAATATTTTAATTCACAAAATATTTTTGGAACATCTGCAAACTACAATATGTCTGAGTTTGCTACATGGGGCACGGGAAAATCCTTTAACATTGATATTGCAGAGATTCAGGATCCAGTTATATCAACCTCATCTGTTGTAGAAAGAATGTGGGGAATTGCATCAAACAGTGAAAACCCTCAGAAGGCGATGGAGTTTTTAAATTATATATATGAAAATGCTGATGTTGCAAATCTCTTACAGTATGGTATAGAAGGAGAAAACTATACAATTGTGGAAGGTACAACAAGAGTGACAACGGCGGAAGGTGCGACTACCGGAACAGCAGGTTACACCTCCATGTTTACCCAGTTCGGAAATCCGGTTGATACTTACACAGCAGCACCAAACACAGACAGCTACCCGGATGATGTAAAGGCTTATAACGAAGGCGTTCCAAATTCAGCAATCTTAGGCTACTCCTTTGATGTGACAGAATTTTCCGCAGAGGCGGGAGCAGTGTCCAACGTAATTGCAGAATATATGCCAAGGTTAGTAACCGGACAGGTGGACGATGTGGACAGCTATCTTGCAGAGTTTTTAGCGGCACTTGACAAAGCAGGCTACAACGATATTATTGCAGGAAATCAAGCACAGTTAGACTCATTTTTATCAAAGAATCAAGAATAAAAAGATGAATAGCGGAGGGAGGAGACGTTCTCCTCCCTCCGCTATATTATAGGAAATTCTTACACTTTTTTATGAAACAGGAGGTATAAACGTGGAAGCGGTTAAAAAAAATACAAAGAAAAAGATAAACTGGAAACGGTGGATTCCCTTTTATTTGATGGGAGTGCCGGGCTTCATTTACTTGTTTATCAATAATTATATGCCTCTTGTAGGCTTGCAGATTGCATTTAAAAACTATAAATATAATTTGGGTATCTGGAATAGTGAGTGGATTGGAATTAAGAATTTTGAGTTTTTGTTTAAGACGGGCGATGCTTTTATCATGATACGAAATACGCTGCTCTACAATTTATTCTGGATTGTCCTTGGCGTAATCGTTGGTGTTGGCTCATCCATTCTTCTCAATGAGGTGATGAACAAAACGGCTAAAAAATTCTACCAGACTGTTATATTGATGCCATATCTCATATCAGCGGTTGTAGTTGCCTACTTGGTATTTGCCTATCTATCCCCCGGTACAGGACTTTTCAACAGTATCATCACGGCTCTTGGAGGAAAGAGTGTAAGCTGGTATGGGGAGGCAAAATATTGGCCGTTTATCCTGACCTTTGTAAATCAGTGGAAGGGAATCGGATTTGGAATGATTTTATATTTGTCAAGCATCGTTGGAATTGATGGCTCGCTCTATGAGGCTGCATCCTTAGACGGTGCTACAAGATGGCAGCAGCACAGGAAAATTACAATTCCACTGCTTCGTCCGACTATTATTATGCTTGTTATTTTAAGCCTGGGTCAGGTTTTTCGCTCAGATTTCGGTCTATTTTATCAGGTGCCGATGAATCAAGGAGCACTTTATGATGCGACACAGACAATTGACACTTACGTATACCGTGCCTTGCTACAGCGAAATGATATCGGTATGTCCTCGGCGGCTAGTTTTATTCAGTCGGTGGTAGGCTTTATCTTTATCATGGCAGCAAATCAGGTTGTGCGTAAGCTGGATAAAAACAGCTCACTATTCTAAAAGGAGGTTCCTATGATATCAAAAGACCAAAAAAGATGGCAGCTTGCATCTCACATTATTTTAACCATTTGTTCTCTGCTTGCACTGCTTCCGTTTGTTCTGCTCATTATTATATCGTTCACCGACGACAAAACCGCTATGGCGAACGGCTACAGCTATTTTCCGGAAAAATGGTCACTCGGTGCTTATGAGTATCTTCTTCAGGACATCGGACGATATGCGAGAGCATATGGCATGACCATACTTGTGACTGTGATCGGAACGAGCGTCTGCCTTATTATGACCTCGATGCTTGCCTACATGCTCTCCAAAAAAGAGCTTCCGGGCGTAAAGGTATTGAATTTTCTCGTTGTGTTCACGATGCTTTTTAACGGCGGACTTGTTCCGACCTATATGATTTACACACAGGTTTTTCATATTAAAAATACGATATGGGCACTTATTGTACCGAACCTGCTTATGAGTGCGTTTATGATTATGCTTGTACGAAACTATTTTCAGAACAGCATACCGGAGGAATTATACGAATCAGCCAGAATTGATGGTGCAAATGAATTTTATATTTTCTTTAAAATTGTATTGCCGCTCTCTGTGCCAATTCTTGCGACAGTCGGGCTGATGACAGGTATTGCTTACTGGAACGATTGGCAGAACGGTTTGTATTATTTGAGCAAGGATAAAGCGGCAAATTTATATACCATTCAAAATATTTTAAATGAGATTAATACGAATATTTCATTCTTGGCAAGCACAAATGTAGGAGGGATAGACACCTCAGAGCTTCCGACAACAACTGCAAGAATGGCAATCGCCGTGATTGGTATTTTACCGATTTTGGTTGTATATCCTTTCTTCCAGAAATATTTTGCGAAGGGGCTAGTGATGGGAGCAGTGAAAGGTTAGGAGTGCCGGAAAAGGAGTGTAGAATGAAAAACGATAAAATAGAAATAAAAATAAATAAATTACTTGCACAGATGACCTTGGAAGAAAAAGTAGGTCAATTGCAGCAATGCGGCCCCTCATTGGTAGGGGCCTTTGAGGTTAGCTTTGAGGAGCTGCTCGACATGATGTTTGATAAGAAGATAACAGAAGAAGAGTTTGGAAGGCTGATGAGCACGGCAAAGGAAGACTTCCACGAGGACGAGCTTCGTGCAGGAAAAATCGGTTCTTACAATGGAATCAAAAGCGCGGGGACAACAAATCGCCTGCAAAAGATAGCCGTGGAGGAGACAAGACTTGGCATTCCCCTGCTTTTTGGATATGATGTGATACATGGCTACCGCACAGTTATGCCGATACCGCTGGCGGAAGCTTGTGCGTGGGAGCCTGAGCTGTGGGAAAAAACTGCGCGTGTTGCGGCAAAAGAGGCGACAGCTTCCGGTATTCACATGACGTTTGCACCTATGGTGGACGTTGCAAAGGATGCTAGGTGGGGACGTATCAGTGAAGGGGCAGGCGAGGACGTCCGCTTAAATGCCCTCTTTGGAGCGGCAAAGGTAAAGGGATTTCAAGGAGATGACCTGGCAAGAGAGGACGCCTTAGCTTCCTGTATAAAACACTTTGCCGGATACGGTGCAGGGGAAGCGGGAAAGGATTACAATCGGGTTGATATGTCTTTGCAGCGGTTTTATGAAGAATATCTTCCGGCATATGAAAGCTGCATCAAAGCCGGGGCAAGGGCAGTTATGCCTGCTTTTAATGACCTAAACGGAGTTCCTTGTACGGTAAATGAGTGGCTTTTGAAAAAGGTGCTTCGAGGAGATTGGGGATTTGACGGCATGACGGTGAGTGATGCTAACGCAATTGCAGAGTGTGTCAACCACGGCATTGTAGAGGATAAAAGAGAGGCGGCAAAACAGGCATTGGAGGCAGGTGTTGATATGGATATGAGTTCGAACAGCTATATCAATGAGCTTGCAGCACTGGTCCGGTCCGGAGAGCTTGATGAAAAAGTACTGGACGATGCCGTTGCCAATATTCTAAGAATTAAATTTGAACTAGGATTATTTGAGAATCCATATCAGACAAGTGAAAAGCGAGAGAAGGAAGAGTTTCTAAGGACGGAGCATAGAGAGCTTGCCAGAGAAGCCGCTCAGAAATCGATGGTCCTTTTGAAAAATGAGAATGTGCTGCCTTTAAAACCAAAGAGCAAAATCGGAATAGTAGGCAATCTGGCAGACAGAAGAAGCGAGATGACGGGAGCATGGGCAATCGGTGCTGACGGGGAGGACTGCATAAGCCTTGTAGATGCCTTTAAAGAACAAAAGATTGACTTTATCTACATTGCGGGCACGAAACAAAATGAGGAAACAAAAGAGATTTCGGTAGTCAGAGAAGAGCTTGACCGGTTAAAAGACTGTGACATTGTGATAGCGGCAATCGGGGAGGATAAAGACCAGAGCGGAGAAGCGGCAAGCCGTGCAGATATCACGCTTCCCAAATATCAACTGGAAATGCTTGCACATTTACTGGAGATAAAAAAGACGGTTGTCGCGGTTGTATTTAACGGAAGACCCCTTGCAATACCTTGGGTTTCCGAGAATATCCCGGCTATTTTGGAAGCATGGCATCCGGGTGTGGAAGCAGGCAATGCTATTCTTGATATTTTATACGGCAGAGTAAATCCAAGCGGTAAGCTTACGGCGACGTTTCCCTGCAAATCAGGACAATGTCCGGTTTACTATGCGCATATGAACACGGGAAGACCGGGAGGAAAGAGCAAATTTACCTCAAAATATCTGGACACACCTCTAAAGCCGCTTTATCCGTTTGGATTTGGGTTAAGCTATACGGAATATGGGTACAGTAACTTTATATTAAAAAAAGAAAAGGACTGCTTTGAGGCATCTGTGAAGGTGAAAAACAAAGGTGAATATGACGGAGATGAGATTGTGCAGTGCTATTTCAGAGATGTTGCGGCAAAGCGCGTCCGTCCGGTAAAGCTGCTGGTGGATTTTAAGAAGGTGCATGTAGGGGTTGGTGAGGAAAAGACAGTGATGTTTTCCATACCGTTTGAAAAGCTTGGTTATTATGATAACGAAATGAATTATGTTGTGGAAAAGGGAAAATTTGAAATTTTTATCGGGAAGAATTCAGTGGACTGCCTTGCGGGAGAGATAGAGCTGTAGAGCATGAAGTTTCGAGAATGTAGAATTGGATCTATTTACCACAGATTTCGGTTGCATCCGCCATGTCAGCTCAAGAATATGCCCTGCACACCCTTTTACTGCTATAATCTTGCACAAAACATACTCACATCATTCCGGTAATAATAGCTGAAAATACAGTTATAGAGCGAAACTCCTTACAAAAAAGAAATAAAAGTGTTATAATAGAATATAGCTAGAAAAAATCTCATAAAAGAGGAAGGAAAATTTACGGCAGATGGGTAGGAGAAGAAGGAAACTTTAAACGTTTTTGCAGGATAGAAAGTAAAGGAGATTGAATATGTTTCAGGTTGGCGATACGGTTGTGTATGGAAACAATGGAATATGCAAGGTGGAGGATGTAGGACAGCTAAAGTTGAGCAGTATGACAAATAACAGGATTTATTATACGCTGATACCCATTTATGATACCAATGGCAAGGTTTTTGTTCCCGTAGATAATAAAAAAGTATTTATCCGCCATGCTATGACAAAAGAAGAGATAACAGATTTGCTTGGTGATTTGCCTGATTTAGAGCCTATGTGGATTGCGGATGAAAGAGGGCGGGAGCAGGAGTACAAAAATGCCATAAGCAGCTGTGATTGCCGTAAATTAATACAGATTATCAAGACGCTGCATTCTAGGAAAAAGCAGCGTGAAGAGGACGGAAAAAAGGTAACGATGGTAGATGAACGCTATTTCCATATGGCAGAGGAAAAGCTATACGGAGAGATGGCTGTCGTCCTTGGTATAGACAAGGATGAGGTAGGCGGATATATTCAAGAATTTCTGGAGAAAAAGCAAGACGAAAGAAATGAGTAAAAGCAGCCTACATTACACCGATACTAAAATGATTGAAAAAAATTTAAAAATATGATAAAGTATTAAAAGTCGAGTAGCAAGAGCGTAAATCCAGATTTGGATTTGCGCTCTTTTTTTATACCATAGAAAATTGCTTTGCAATTTCCTATGATATAAAAAATATTATGCGCACGAATGCAAATGGAAAGATGTCACTACGTGACTGCATTCGGCGCAAAAAAATCAGACAAGTCCCCTTATGAGTAGAGAGTTAGAGCTGACACAGACTTGTCTGCTTTTTATCTTTGAAAACTAACAATATTAAGATAGGAGTAAATGTATGAATAACAAAGAACATGTAGTTGAAATGAAGAAAGTAAATACCACCGCCGTACTTATTGTACTGGTATTAAGTGCTTTTTTGGGGCTGTTTAATGAGACAATCCTAAATGTTTCTCTTAACATCCTGATGGAGGATATGAAGGTGACGGCAGGCACGATACAGTGGATTGTCACAGCCTATATGATTATCGTTGCCGTTATGGTTCCGATTACAGCATTTTTAATCCAGACCTTTGAAATTAAAAAATTATACCTCAGTGCAATGAGCGTTTTGTTAATCGGAACAATCGGTGCAGCATTGTCTGACACCTTTGTCATGCTGCTTGTTTCCCGTATGGTACAGGCATTCGGCACAGGAATGATGGTGTCCATTATGATGACGGTTGTACTCTTAATTACACCGCATCATAAGCACGGAAGTGCAATGGGAATCTGTTCCTGCGCGATACAGTTAGGACCTGCTTTGGGACCGACTGTTTCAGGATTTGTTTTAAAATATTTTGAATGGCATATGCTGTTTTATATGCTTATACCCGTTATTATCCTGCTTATGGGCATGGGTTATATTTATATTGCAAATATCACAACGCTGTCAAAACCGAAGCTGGATATTGCTTCCCTGCTCTTATCAACCGTGGGTGTCGGCGGAGTTGTCTATGCCTTAAATGAACTGAGCGCAGGCGGAAATATGCTTGCAGGAGCTGTTATTCTTTTGGTCGGACTGGGAGCCGTATATTTCTTTTGCAAACGCCAGTTGGTGCTCAAGGAGCCGATGCTTGAGATAAAAACGTTTCAGCACAGAAAATTTTCTATCGGTGCCGGGCTTGTTATGATTTCCATGATGACAATTTTTACAATGAATGTCATGCTTCCTATGTTTTTGCAAGGAGCACTCGGAGCAACCGCTTTTATCGCGGCACTGGTTATTCTGCCCGCGACACTTGTAAACGGTGTAATGTCACTTTTGAGCGGAAAAATATATGATAAAATCGGTTCCAAGTTTTTGTTGCCTTGTGGTTTTGCGGTTATATTAATCGGGCTGTCCATACTGTATTTTTCAAATACCGAGACACCTCTGCTTCAAATTATGATGGTTTATATTTTGTTTTGCATCGGAATCGGAAGCACACTGTCACCGTCACAGACGACAGCGCTGAGCAATCTGCCGAAGCCGATGTATCCTCATGGCGTAGCCATTTTAAATACCTTGCAGCAGGTAGCGGCAGCAATCGGTTCCTCTCTTTATCTGGGAGTTATGGCATCTGCACAGCTTAGAGCATTAAACACAGATCATACGGCTGAGCAATCTGTTTCAGCAGGCTTTTCCTCGGCGCTTCTTGTTATGGGAGTTGTGCTTATACTTGGACTTATTCTGTCCGTTCAAATCAATAAGCACTCCCAAAAGGGGAAGAAAGAAGAATTGGAAAAGGTAAGCTAATAATAGAAAAAACGGCCGTCATTACCTAAATGACGACTGTTTTCTATCTATCGAGCTTTCTCAAGACTATACATAATATTTCCCTGCTTTCCATCAATGCGTCCGTGCTCATTTACTGCTTTTGCCGCAAACAGATCAAAACCATGTATGGAAACCGGCTGGTGGTCATCTTCCCCGGCGAGGATAAGATCGCAGCACTCGATTACATTGTCGAGCAGCTCCTTCGGGGAGGAAAAGGTACCATGATTACGGTAAATACGGTCATAATCCTTCTCATATTTCTTGAGATTTAACAGGCTGTCTCGATATTCTGATACCGTGGAGGAAAATTCATCAAACAGCAAAACTCCCACACCGCATGCATCGCCGAAAATAATCGTTCGCTCTTCTACAAGCAGCGGACATAAAATTCCCGGTGTATGTCCCTTCACGAGAAGCATTTTAATTGTAATTCCACCCAAATCAAATACGTCTCCGTCTACGACAGGCTTTATCTTTTCTGTGCGGGTAGGTACCAAGTCCTTCTCTGTGAAATGAGACAGCACCTCAAATGATTTTGCCTCTTCAAGACGCTTTTCCATCACGCCGAAGCTTGTAAACACAGGCAGGTCAGCGGGATTTATATACACCTCGTCAAAAAGTGCACAAGCTCCCATATGGTCATGATGACCGTGGGTGAGAAGAACAAAAACAGGCTTATCCGTTATTGTCTCTATGTATTCTCTTAGGTTTCCGTAGCCGCAGCCGGTATCAAGCAAGCACGCTCTACTGTCGCCTACGACAAGATAACAGCAGACACCGCCGATTTCTGTAATACGATAGAGTCGTTCGCTTAATTTTTCTGATTGATAGTATTCCATTGTGTCTCCTTTTACTACTATTTTATAGTTTCATCCAACTTCATAAAGGACATTACGACGAAACCGCTTATCAAGCCGATGGCAAGGGTTGCGCCCAATGCAATATAGTTTGAAGTTGAGCCGCCCACAAAGGCAGGAAGCAAATAGATTCCGTTGCTTGTGTTTAAAATATATGCGGTCAGATTAAAAAGTCCTGCCGCAAGACCTGTAATAAAGCCTGCAATCGCTCCGGCATACAGCGGTGTTTTATAAGGAACGCTTAGCCCGTATAAAAGCGGCTCGCCGACTCCTCCGATAAACCAAGTGATAATGTAACTGATTGTCAGAGTGCGGTTTTCCTTCTTTTTAAATTTTAATGCACAGGCAATCGCAACACCGGTGCCAGCCCAGCTTGCAGCGAGGACGCCGGGTTCCATAAAGGTGTCATAGCCAAGCATTGGGAATGTGACAAATAAATAAGTAAACAGTACAGGGTGCATACCGGTCAATACCAAAATAGCAAATGTTCCGCCGATAATTGCGACTCCGAGAGGTCCGGCTACGCTGTTTACACTGATAATTGCGTTACAGATATATGTTCCGAAGAAGGCTCCTGCCGGTCCAAACACGCACAGAGCGAGAGGAAGCATAACAAGCAGAGTACCGAAAGGTACTAGAAAAACCTTCAATACATCCGGTGAGTACTTTTTGAGGAATTTTTCCACATAGGACATAATCCATATAATTAAAATCATCGGAATAACAGTGCTTGCATAATTTTCTGTCATGGACGGAATACCGTAAACGCTAAATGGCGTGCCTTCCGTCGCGATATTAATAAAGGTCGGATGAACCAGCACAGCGCCTAAAAGCATTCCGATCGGGATACTGCAGCCCAGCTTTTTTGCAGCGGAGTAGCCAAGAAATATCGGCAAGAAATAAAATCCCGCGTCGCCCACAAAGGAAAATAGAATGTAAAGGCTGCTTTCTTCTGTGATAGCCCCGATAAGCTGTGGTCCAAGCACAGCCGCCACTGTTCTGCACAGGGAAGCCGCGAGTAAAATTGGAATCAGCGGTGTCAGGCTGCCGGACAGATAATTAAAGACAGAGCTTAAAATAGATTTTGCTGTTAGCTTTTTCTTTGAGCCGTCTAGGTTTTCGGTTACAGCTTCCTGCTCGGTGAAACCACCAATCTGAATCAGCTCGGTGTAAACCGCCTCCACAGTTGTTCCGATGATGACCTGATACTGTCCCCCGGACTGAACCACACCGGCAACGCCTTCAATCTGTTTGATTTCCTCTTGATTCGGTAGCTTGTCATCCTTTAAGTCAAAACGAAGCCTTGTCATACAGTGTGTAACCTGTTTTACATTTTCTTTGCCACCGACAGCTTCTAGTACCTCTTTTGCTGTCTTTTGATACATATCCTTCTTTCCCATAATCAAAAATCCTCCTTTTGCCTTTTGGCAATTGCTTTAAACAAGGCAACTATAACAATTATTTTACCCTCTGTAAATGATTTGAGACGGTTTTGACGGGCTGTTTCAGAAAAAGAGAAAAGAAAGTTGTTTTTTGAAACAATGTTTCATATTTATGCGCACGAATGCAAGCGGAAGATGTCACTACGTGACTGCATTCGGCGCGACAAAGCAGCCAAGTCCCTTATAAGTGAGGGATTAGGGAGTTGATGCGGACTTGTCCGCTTTATTTTTGTACTATTTTCCGTTTAACTCAAATTCTTTCGCCGCATAAATACCTTTCCGGATATGTGCCAGGTTTTCATCATATTTTTTTTGTAATACACAGGAATAGATTAAGTCGAGAAGAAAGGCAAAAGAAATAGTGGAGCATATCGTGGAGATACCCCCTGTTGTAATTTTGCCCTCCATTCTGGCGATAGAGAGATGGTGGGTTGTCTGATTCATAAGCTGGTTTGGACGCTCGCTTGTGATAGACAAGGATTTCAATTTGTGTTTGTGCAACATTTTGGCTATGGACAGGCTAAAGTTTGATTCGCCTGAATAGGACAGAAATAAATTAAAGTGATCCGGAAACAGATTTGTGCTCCGGTGTACCTGTCTTGCTCTGTCTTTTTCCACAAAAATATCATAGCCCAGCCGGTTCATATTGCTGGCAAAGGAGTGAGCCGTCTCATAGGAAACGCCCTCACCGTATAGATCAATGGCTTTGCAGCCGGCAATGTCCTCTATCAAAGCTTCCCATTTATCAAGATGAATCATCTCTTTTGTCTCTTGGATTGCCTTTTTTTCAAGCCCTGCAATACGGTCAAAAATAGTTTCATAGGGCGTATCGGCATCATAGGGAAAATCAGCGTCTATCGTCAGATATTTCTCATCGGTGCTGCTCCACTCCGCATATAGCTGCTGTTTAAACTGCTCATAGCTGTCAAAACCCATTTTTTTTGCAAAACGTACCACGGTAGCAGAGGAGACAAACGCCTCGGAGGAAATCTCACGGGTACTCATATTACAGACCCGCAGAGTATTGGCGAGAATAAAATCCGCTAAAATCTGTTCGCTGTTTGAAAGGTCTTCCTTTTTCTGTAATTTATATATCAACATTTTTCCCACTTCCTTTCGTATATGGAATAAGTATATACGAATCAAAGCGGTAATTGCAATTTTTTACAATGTTATTTTTGCAACATTTTAATAGAGAATCTTATACTAATTAAAAGCAGTATAAAACAAAAAAATATTGACCAAAATTATGTTGAGTAATACTATTCAAGGAGGCAGGACATGAGTGACTTATTAGTCAACTATTTAGAGGGGCTTATTCCGGTAAGCTTCGCAGTTGTTCAGGATGGAAAAGAAAAAAGAGTCGGAGAAAACAAGCCGGAATTTACTGTGACGGTAAATAAAATGCCGCCTGCAAAAGATTTTTTAATAAGCACATCGCTTGCGCTTGGTGAAGCCTATATGCGAGGAGATATCGAGGTAGATAAGGACCTCTACTATATACTAAATTTATTTTTGGGACAGATGGGGAAATTTACAACAAACCATAATAAACTGAAAAAGCTTATCCTGACATCAAAGACAAAGGCAAATCAGAAAAAAGAGGTACAGTCGCATTACGACCTTGGAAATGACTTTTATAAGCTGTGGCTGGATGAGACGCTAAGTTATTCCTGCGCCTACTTTAAAAATGAAGACAACACTCTTTATGAGGCTCAGATAAATAAGGCAGATCATATTTTGGAAAAATTGCAGCTTAAGGAAGGGATGAACTTGCTTGATATCGGTTGCGGCTGGGGATTTCTGCTGATACGAGCTGCCAAGAAATACCATGTAAAAGGCACGGGTATTACCTTGAGCCAAGAGCAGTTTAAATATTTTGAAGCCAAAATCAAAGAAGAAAAGCTGGAGGATTACCTGACTGTCCGCCTTATGGACTACCGAGACCTCCCTAAGCTTAAGGCAAGCTTTGACAGAGCTGTCAGTGTCGGAATGATTGAGCATGTCGGACGAGGAAAGTACGAGGAATATTTAAGGTGCATCAGCGAGGTACTAAAACCGGGCGGACTGTTTTTGCTACACTATATCAGTGCATTGCGAGAATATCCGGGCGATGCGTGGGTAAAGAAATACATTTTCCCGGGTGGTATGGTTCCGTCACTTCGCGAGATTATCAATATTTTTCCTGAATATAACTTTTATACGCTTGACGTGGAAAGTCTGAGAAGACATTATAATAAGACGTTGCTTCACTGGAGAGAAAATTTCGTGGAACATAAGGCAGAGATTGAAAAGGAGCGCGGAACGGAGTTTGCCCGTATGTGGGAGCTTTATCTATGCGCCTGTGCAGCTACGTTTAACAACGGAATTATTGATTTACACCAGATTTTGATGTCAAAGGGAATTAACAATGAGCTTCCGATTACCAGAGTTGTGTAAAAAACATTGCAACAGACTGAATAAATCCTGAGTATACGCACGGTCAATGCGTATACTCAGGATTTTTTGCTAAGCAGGTTTTTCCAGAGAAAAACAACATCTAGATTACATCATATTCCTTCAGAAGCTTCTCTATGTCTGTACCGGAAATACGATCAAGCAGTTTCTTCACAACCATTTTTTCCTTTATTCCGAGATGCATATCGGTAACTTTCTTTCCGTCACGAAGTTTAACCGTTGAATCCAGCAGGGCACGAATATCGTATACGCTGCCCCATACTTCCGGGACACCACGGTCCACATTCAGAAGAGTATAAACGGCTTCCATACCGGTTCGCATAGAATACTCTGTAGTAAAAATGGTATCTCTTGGTGTTTCTGCAAACTGGCCGAGGAATGCAAAGTTAACTGCTCCATCCGGTACTACGTTAGGGCGGTCGCCATATGCTCTAGGCATAAAGAATGCATCAATGTAAGGCATCATGACAGGAACAGTATTTGCGCTGTTTGTTGCCAGTTCCTCAATTTCATTTTCCGGAACGCCCATATGATACAGCCACTCCATACAGATTTCTTTACCGGTACAATCTCGCATAGGCTTCTTTATATAATCACCAATCTTGTCAGTAAACAGACTGTACACCCAAACCAGACAATGATCCTTAGGTTGCTCACGGAATTGAGGCTGTCGGTTGATAGTCCAGCTCATCAGCCAGGAAGAGTCTTTTGCTGTGACAATACCCCCGGTAACAACCTTGCCGGTAAAAGGATCACGTTTACAAATATTCTTAATATAAGGAATAATGCGCTGATCAAGAGTTTCGACTGTTGCACTCATCCAGTTGGTCTGCTCCGGGTCATAACAGAACTTATCAGGATTGCCGAAAGCAGGATCCTGTGCCGCAATCTTACGCCACATATCCCAACCGCCGCCGGGCTTGATTTCTTTGTTAAAAGGAGCAGGTGTATTCTGGTCACCCATGGAAGAGTTTTCTACACAGCCGCCATTGGTGATGAATACCAGATCATTTTCGGTGAGATCAATGCCGTCCTCCTGACCGTTTCGGATAATATCAATACGGGTTGCCGCCTTCTTTTCAGCGGAACAGTCAAACTGAACATTAACCACTTTCACTCCAAAATGGAACTGAACCCCATAGCTTTCCAGATACTTCAACATAGGAAGAATCATAGACTCATACTGATTATATTTGGTAAAACGAAGAGCCTTGAAATTAGGAAGCCCACCGATATGATGAATGAAACGCTGGATATATAGCTTCATCTCCAATGCGCTGTGCCAATTTTCAAAAGCAAACATGGTACGCCAGTAGAGCCAGAAGTTGGAATTCAATACTTCATCACTAAAAACATCGGTGATACGTTTGTCCTGCAAAGCTTTATTTGGAGTGAAGAACAGTTGCATAATTTCCATCGAACCTTTGTCGGAAATAGCAAACTTATCCTCTGTATGAGCATCCTGTCCACGGTTTACGGTGGCACGGCAGAGGGAGTAGTTAGGGTCCTCTTTGTTCAGCCAGTAATATTCATCCAGAACGCTGACACCTTCGGTTTCGATGGAGGGAATAGAATGGAACAAATCCCACATAACCTCAAAGTGATTATCCATTTCTCGTCCGCCTCGCATAACATAACCGATATTTTCATATTTGTAGCCATCGCAGGCTCCTCCGGCAAGTTCCTCTTTTTCAAGAATATGCACATGCTCGCCCTTCATTTGACCGTCACGAACGAGATAGCAGGCAGCAGTCAGTGCAGCCAGTCCGCTTCCGATGATATATGCGGATTTACTGTCAACGCCTTCCGGCTTTTTAGGTCTTGCAAAAGACTCATAGTTACCACTAGAATAATACATATTATTTACCTCCTGTAAGTGTTTTTCTTTTGATAACTGTATTGTAGCAAACTTCTATGTGCAGCCCAATAAACAAAAAAAACGCCGTGATAAAAGTTTTATCACGGCGAAATAATCGATGTTTTTTTAATCAATTGGTTGATTTTGATGTAGGTTTATCGGTTCGATAACGTTCCAGAGCGGTGCCGATATTGCCTGATACCAGCAGTGACAGACGGTCTATAATATGTTGCGGATTCTCCTTCATATTATGCTTCACCCAATCCAGCATAAGCCCTACAAATGCAAACTTATAAAAATCAGCAATAAATTCTTTATCCTCTTGTCGAAGGGACATACCTTTTGCCTTTTCTTCCACAACATCAATCATTAAATCGTAGGTCAGCTTATAGAGATAAATTTCAACCTGCTCCCGACTCACAGAATGATATACATTTAAGATAAACGGTTTATTATCCAAAACGGCTTCAAATATTTGAAGGAAGCCCTGCTGCCAAGTATCGTAAGTTTTTTTGCCTTCTAAAGCTTTTTTAGCGTCTTCCACACAAGACCACTCCACAAGATCATAAATATCCTTAAAATGATAGTAGAAGGTCATTCTGTTAATACCGCAATCATCCGTAATATCACTGATTGTTATTTTATCCAACGGCTTTATTGACAGCAAATTTTTAAGTGAAGTTTCTAATGCGCGTTTCGTAACTTGTGACATAATTTACACCTACTTTCTTTAGATATTCACTTTTATGCGTATAGCACTTATTATACTACTTGTATTATAAAAATTGCAAATCTGCAATTTTTATAGTTTATACGTTGTTGGAAATAATCTTAAAAATGACAGGGCAAAATCTAAAGTATACCCCCTTGCAGTTTAGGCTTATTTTATTGATAATTACATTAAGCAATCGCGATAAAGCTAAAATAATTTATAGGAGGATTTTACTTATTATGAGATGGAAAAGAGTTATTGCTGGCGTTTGTGCAGGAGTTATGCTTACTGTGACGCTGACGGGCTGCGGATCTAAATCTGCTGATACAAGCAGTACTGGCAGCCAGACTGAGAACACCACTGCACAGGCGGAAAACCCAGGGGAAGCTTCCAATGTGACAGACATAGAGCTATGGGGAACAAACACAGGGTATTTGCCCGTAGAAAAGGACAGTGAACTGTATAATTTTTATAAAGACTTGATTGGAGTTGGCATTATACAGCCATACGTAGAATGGAACGGTGGAGCGACCTATCAGGAGCAGTTGAATCTGCGAATTGCAGCAGGAGAAATGCCGGATGTTTTTGCACCTGTTGACGGAATGGAGGCAAACTTAATTGAAAGCGGAGCACTGCTGGACTTGACAGAATTATTGCCGGAGTATGCACCTAATCTCTGGAACCTGATTCCGGAAGAGGTTTGGAATGTTATGCGTGCCAATGATCCGACAGGACAGGGAAGAATTTATACAATTCCGAATGTAATCAGTTATGGACGTGATGGCGGAATGATAAGACAGGACTGGTTGGATGCATTAGGACTTCAAATGCCTACCACACAGGAAGAGTATGTTAATGTGCTGAGAGCATTTAAAAATGATGATCCGAACGGAAATGGAGTGCAGGATGAAATACCGACAGGCGGACGTGCGGAAGCTCGATGGATGGATCACTTATTTGCAATGTATGGAATTGCAATTCGCGAAGGCTATCCTCAATGGGATACGTATGACGGTGAGCTGACTTATTCTGCTGTAACGCCAAATATGAGAGATGCACTTGAGTGGATTTCATCCCTTTACGCAGAAGGTTTAATTGATCCTGAATCTTTACTTAATGATAAAGCGGCATGGGACGGAAAAATCAATTCTAATCTCGTAGGAAATTGGTTCCATATTCCACAGGAAACCTATATGTATGCCGAAACAATAGAAAGCACGACAGGTGCTAAGCCTGATATTACAATATTACCGGCTCTCTCAGCGCCGGGATACGAAGGTTACTACACCTCCATGAAGATTACGGGAATAGGTTATGTTGTAGCAAATACGGATGATGAAGAAAAGATTATGGCAATTATGAAGATGCTGAATGCATATGCAGATACTTCATTGTGGAATGATTATTATAATGGAGTGGAAGGTATGCACAGCACAAAAGTTGGTGACAACTTAGTAAGACTTCCGGATGATAAAAAAACACAGCAGAATCTGGTACTTACTCCTTATAATAGTATTGCGACAGTTGATTTCCAGAGCCAGTTGTTAAAAGGACAGATGACACAGGAAAGAGAGTGGTCTATCTCACAGTCTATCCGCAATTTGCAGGATAATCAGCAATATGTAAGACCAATAGCTGGTGACGGTATTCCGGCATCTATTTATAACAACTATCCTGATATTCAAAATAGAGCACTTTATATCGAATATGCAACGAAAATCATTATAGGTGAATATCCGATTGAAAAATTTGATGAATTTGTTGAAAAATGGTATGCAAGTGGTGGTGAAGAGGTGACAAAGGCTGCCAGAGACTGGTATGGGTCACTGAAATAAATAAGAGAAGACAGAACTAGAAATAAGGGGAAAATCAGGCTGGCAAGCCGGACTATTTTCCCCTTATTGTTATATATTCATGAGAGCAGTGAATAAGGAGAAAATTATGCCAAGAACAGAGTATGAAATTATGACAGGCTGGGAATTTGCATTAAATAAATTGGAAGAACAGAATTTTAAACCAATAACACTTCCGCACGATTGGGCAATCAATGCGCCGTTTCATAAAGAAATGAAGCAGGGAGCGGCACAGGGATATCGGGAGCGATGGGGAAAAGGGTGGTATCGAAAAAAGGTAAAACTATCTAAAAAAAAGAAAGGCTATCGCTATTATTTGGATTTTGGGGCGGTATATGAGAATTGTACTGTCTGGATCAATGATAAGAATGTAGGAGGCTGGAAATATGGCTACAGTTCCTTCCGATTGGATATTACAGAAGAGGTGGAGACAGGGGATAATCAAATTTTTATTGAAGTAGATAATACGGTAGCTCCTGTCGATAGATGGTACAGTGGATGCGGTATTTATCGCACGGTTAAATGGATAGAAGCAGAGGAAAAGCATCTTGATGAGAGAGAAATAGTTGTTACAACCACATTAAAAGAAAAAAATGCATACATCTTTGTAGATACAGGAACATCATCACGGGTTAAGGCGTCTTTAAAACTGTGGGAAAAGGCTGAAACAGGTATAAAGTATGAGGAAGAGGCTGAAAACGGAGTGATTTCTTTTCAGATAGAAAATGCAAAATTATGGTCGGCAGAGGAACCCAATTTATATTTGCTGTCGGTATCGCTCATAGATGGTGAGAGGGAAGCAGATAAAGTAGAGATGCGAATCGGCATTCGCGAAATTGCTATGATTGCAAATCAGGGTATGTATGTAAACGGAAAAAAGGTGATACTGAAGGGAGTGTGCCTTCATCAGGAAGCAGGCTGCTGTGGAATTGCTGTCAAGAAGGAGATTTGGCGGGAAAGATTGCTGACATTAAAAGAGATGGGCTGTAATTCCATTCGTGCGGCTCATCATACCCATTCTGAAGAGTTTCTTGATTTATGTGATGAAATTGGCTTTTATGTCTATGAAGAATGCTTTGATAAATGGACAGCAGGTCTATATGGCAGATATTTTGATACGCAGTGGAAATTAGATGTGGAGGCGATGGTAAAGCGTGACCGCAATCGTGCCTGCATCTTTATATGGGGTGTGGGAAATGAAGTAGAAAATCAGGCACAAGCTTCCATGCTTGTAATTCTAAAAATGCTCAAGGAATACATTCTGACAATGGATAGCACCAGACCAATCACCTATGCCATGAACCCGCATTTTAAGAGAGAAAGCATGGTAGATGTATCAAAGATTGAAGATATCCAGCAGTTCGTTGATGAGGCAGACGATACAGAGATTTACGATACCATAGAAAGAGTGGAACGCATCAAAAAGATTGCTGAAATTGTGGATGTTATCTCTTGCAACTATCAGGAACAATGGTATTCCCTAATACATGAAATGATACCGGATAAACTGATTTTAGGTACAGAAATTTTTCAGTATTTTATGGGTCACAGTGAGCAGATGCAGAATTTCACGGATAAAAATCCTTCCCTGATTCCCTATGAATACAATTACTGTATCGGAGGAATGATTTGGACCGGATACGATTATTTAGGTGAATCGATGGGATACCCTGCCAAGGGTTGGAGCGGGGCGATGCTTCGAACAAACAATGAGCGCAGACCCAGCTATTATATAATGCAGAGCTATTGGAGTGAAAAACCGATGGTACACTTTGCAGTGATGGATTATTCCTTATCGGATGAAGGGGTAAAGGAGCATTGGGATACCCCTATTTATGCAGAACACTGGCATTTTCCACAGTTTCATAAGACAGTAATTCCTTATATCATTTCGAGTAATTGTGATGAGGTGAGGTTATATCTTAATGAGAAGCGTTATTACCTGCCAAAGCCTGCCGATTGCCTGAATCATATAATATCAGGATTTCTTCCATACCAGCCCGGAACGGTGGAGGTAGTTGGCTATTTAGACGGAGTGGAGGTTTGCCGGAACACTACAGTAACACCGGATATAGCAGTAAAGCTGGAATTTGACAAAAAAATAGTAAAACTACCGATGGAGGAGGGCTACCAGATGCTGCTGACAGTGCGGGCAAAGGATGAAGCCGGGGTCCCTTATTTTAGGGAAAGTTCCCTTGTACGTTTTCGAACAGAAGGACCGGTGCGTATTCTGGCGGTGGACAGCGGAAATTTGATGAGCAGTGAGCCATATAATGAGGAATTTATACACATGTATCATGGGTGTGCAAGTGTGCTGGTGGCTTTGACAGGAGAAAAAGCAAGAGCGGTGGTATGGGCGGATACAGACGGAATGAGCAGTGCGAGCTGTGTAATCAGCTATATTGAGGTATAAAAATGGACATTGAAACATTAAAAATATGGGATGAGCTCCCAATGAATATGAGGCCTAAAATAAGATACTGGCTTCCGGCGGCAGCGGTGGAGGAAGAGGATATCAGAAAGGAAATTCAGGCTTTGTATGAGAGAGGGTTTGGCGGCGTCGAGGTAGTATCGTTAATTGTATCAGATGCGGCATTCCTAAATGACATAGTGAAAGGTGATGCGGGCTGGGGCGGCGAGCGTTGGAATTGCGTTATGAAAGTGGTAAGTGAAGAGACAGGAAGGCTTGGTATGTCTATGGATATCACAAACGGTCCCGGCTGGCCCATATCTTCACCCACTATTTTATCGGCAGATGATGAGGCAGTGCTTTGTGAGCTGACATTTGGTGAAATGATGGTGAACGCCGAAAGTGATTACACTGGTGAGCTACCTAGCCCACGCAGCATCCAAAGTGAAGGAAAAACGCAGTTGGTACATGCGATGGCATATTTACAAAAGAATGCCGGCATTTTGCTAACAGACAGCTACATAGATTTAATGCCCTATGTAGAAACAGTAGAAGATAAAGAAATTTTAAGCTATCGTTTCCCAAAAGCAGAGAAGGAAAGCTGGAAGGTATTTGCATTTTATAGCCAGCCCGCCATTCAAAAAACAAATGTTGAGCAGTGTTATGTGATAGACCATTTAAGTGAAAAGGGAGCAAGAGCTTGCGAGAATTATTGGGATACCATTTTCTCAGAGCATTGCTATGACTCTATGGAATCATTTTTCTGCGATTCGTTGGAATATAAGGTTTCTTTGGATTGGACACCTGATTTATTGGAAGAGTTTCAGAAGAGAAGGGGCTATTCGCTTTTGCCCTATCTTCCATTTATCGGCTCAGAGGGGTATTATCCGCCTTGCGATGTCCCGGGCTATCAGTCAGAAGGTTTTTTGATTTCTGATATGGTTAATAATGACTATAAGGAGACGCTGACACAGCTATACTGTGAAAACCATCTGTCTGCGCTCGAAAAGATGGCAAAGAAATACGGAAAAACAATTCGTTATCAGGCAGCCTATAATAAACCGCTTGAGGTTGAACGAAGCGGATTATTTGTCACAGTTCCGGAGAATGAGGCATTGGGACGTCCGGCGCTGGATTTTCAAAAGACAATGGCGGCAGCCGTTCACCTTGGCAGAAAGGAACGATATTCCTTTGAGTGTGCGGCGGAGTTTGGTAATAGTTATGGGCAGGACTATGAGGACCTCTTTTGGTGGGTGAAGCGAAGTCTTATGGCAGGCATGAACGCCCAAGTGCTTCACGGAGCTTCTTACTCTGGCGGATACAAGGGGGAAGCTTCTGTAAACGGTAATCTTCCAAACGTGCAATGGCCGGGTTTTGAAGGTTTCATGAAAAAGGTGTCCAACAACTGGAATCGTACGCTGTCAGTATCAGATGCAAGAGCTTGCATGGATACGATAACACGCTTAAATATCTTGTTTCGAAAATCGGCAAAAGTTGATTGTGTGATATTCAGGGCAAGCTATTTAAATGATGGGCTGGGCAGTGAATTTTGCCTCTATGATGACGGCGGAGCATTATCAAACAGTGGATACAGCTATGAATTTATATCCGAGTATCTGTTACAGATGGCGGGGGAGAACATTGTGCAGGACCATGTTTTTGACAAGGAAGGTGCAGGTTATAAATGCCTGATTATTCCGGAAACAGAAAAAATCTCAACCGAGTTTTTGTGCACAATAAAAAGATTTGTTTTATCGGGACTTCCGATTGTGTGGGTCGGAGAAAAACCGGTATGCAGCAGATATTACGGTGAATGGAGTACAGACAAGAAACAAAAAGAATGGAAGATTGAAATGGATTTGGTCTGGAATTTATCCGGTATTGCACACGTAGATAATCTGGAAATGGTTCCTAAGATGCTAAAACAACTGGAAGTCAAACCTGAGATATGGCTGGAAGGCGAAATGGATATAGCGACGGCGACGAGAGTTGAGAAAGAAGGGCAGAAAAAATACTTTATGCTCTATGGATATAATCGTGTCGAATATGCACCGAATACTCCAAATACGAATGAGCTGGCATGTAGTGCAGTTTATAAGAAGGGAACGACAAAAGGCAGCTATGTCAGACCGGGAAGTGTGAGTCGAAAGAATATTCAGGTAAGATTAAAAGGAATGGGAACGGTTTATCGGTGCAATCCTTGGAGTGGTAAAAAAGAAAAAGAGATATTTTTCTATGACAAGAATACAGGATATATGACGGGCCGGATTGAGATAGAGGAGGACGAAATGGTTATTTTTGCTTTGTTTTCCGGTGAGATGGAAGAAAAAGAGAAGGCAAAAGTAACAGTGGAAACATATCCGGTACAGTTTACGACGCTTGAGTTGGAGGAATTTAAGCCGAACGCTGAGCAGGAGATATCCTTTTTGAGAAGTCGTTTTTCAGCAGATAAAATAAGAATAGACCTCAATAGCCTTATGCCATGGAGAATGCTGGATGAAAAGCTGGAGCATTTTGGCGGAAGGGGAACCTATTCCGGTTTTATTGATATCAAAGATGAAAAGCCAGACGATAGAAAGTATATATTATCGCTAGGTAATGTATCAGACACCTTTACTGTATTTGTAAACGACCAGCCTGCGGACTTCCCGGACCAGGTGATGAAGAGAGTTGATATTACAGAGCTGCTTCACAGCGGAAGAAATACAATCAAAATAGTTGTGACATCTAATTTGTATAATCGTGTTTTTGTGGAGGATCCGGCAAAAGGATTGCGTTATCTCCCACGTGATTATGGAATATGGGAGAATGAATACAAGAAAGTGGAGCTACGTGTTTATAAAAGATAGGAGGCACATATGACAGAGGAAAAATTAAAAGAGCTATTAAATGACATGTCCTTGGAAGAGAAAATAAACCAACTCGTGCAAATACCGGGCAGCTACTATGAGAAGGAAGCGGTTGTGACAGGAGGAATGCAAAGTAATCGCTTTTCAGAAAAACAGCTAAACCAGGCAGGAAGTATTTTAGGAATTTCAGGAGCAGAAACTTTGCGGGAAATTCAGAAAAACTATATGGAAAAACAGCCGCACCATATTCCACTTTTGTTTATGCTGGATGTGATTCATGGGCTTCGAACTATTTTTCCGATGCCTTTGGCACTGGGTGCAACTTTTGATGAGGAACTTGTAAAGTCAACTGCGCAGGCAGCGGCGAGCGAGACAGCGGTGAGCGGGGTACATGTGACCTTTGCTCCTATGGCAGATTTGGTAAGGGATGCCAGGTGGGGAAGAGTAATGGAGTCTACCGGAGAGGACCCTTATTTAAACAGCATTTTGGCGGAAGCGATGGTTTCAGGCTTTCAGGGAGCGCAGGTAAAGGGGCAGGACAGCATAGCAGCGTGTGTAAAACATTTTGCAGCTTACGGTGCGCCGGAGGGAGGAAGAGAGTATAACAATGTAGAGCTTTCCGAGCATACGTTAAGAGAATATTATCTTCCTGCCTATGAAGCCGGAATACGAGCTGGAAGTGAGCTTGTTATGACCTCCTTCAACACCTTAAACGGAATACCATCCTCAGGAAACCAATGGCTCCTTCGGGATGTACTGAGGAAAGAAATGGGGTTTGACGGCGTCGTTATCTCAGACTGGGCATCTATTGAGGAGATGATTCCTCATGGCTTTTGTGCGGACAAACGCGAAGCAGCAAAAAAAGCGATAGAGGCAGGGGTGGACATTGATATGTGTACCGACGTGTATGCAAATAATCTGCAAAAACTCGTGGAGGACGGGGAGATTGACGAGAGACGTATTGATGAGTCTGTGCTTCGGGTTTTAAGATTGAAAAACAGGCTAGGCTTGTTTGAGAATCCGTTTAAGGACGGTGACGCAGAGAGAGAAAAGGAAGTTATTCTTTGCAGTAAGCATAGAAAACTAGCGAGAGAGGCGGCAAAAGCTTCTTTTGTACTATTAAAAAATGAGAAGGACATTCAGACAGGCAAAAAGCTGCTTCCAATAGAAGCCAAGGCTAGGGTAGCGTTTATCGGTCCATACGCTGAGAGTAAGGAGTTGCACAGCGCATGGGCGATTAAAGGCGAGGCAGAAGATGCGGTCAGCATAAGAGAGGCGGCAGAGGAAGCGCTTGGAAGGGGGCAGGCTGTATTTGCACAAGGCTGTGGTATGCTCCAAAGAGAAAATTCAATGAATTTAAGCCGTAATGCTGGTCATACATTGACAGAGAGGGAGCTTGGTATTTATGCGGAGGAAGAAGAAAAGCAGATGGAGGAGGCGCTTAGAGCTGCAAAAAGTGCAGAGGTTGTGGTGCTTTGTCTAGGCGAGCACAGGCTTATGAGCGGTGAAGCTGCGAGCCGTGCAGATATCAAACTTCCAAAGATACAGTTGGAGTTGTTTCGAAAGATACAAAAGGTAAATCCAAGAATTGTAACCGTCGTGTTTAGCGGACGCCCGCTTGACTTGCGGGAGGTTTCGGAAAAATCAATGGCAGTGCTTGAAGTATGGCTGCCGGGGACGGAGGGAGGCCATGCCATTTTGGACGTGCTTACAGGTGAATATAACCCTTCCGGTAAACTGCCGATGAGTTTTCCATATTCTGTAGGGCAGGTGCCTGTTTACTATAACGGATATGCAACGGGGCGCCCAAAGATGAGCGGGGAAGAAGGATTATTTTATCGCTCTAAATATTTGGATATTCCAAATGAGCCTTTGTATCCGTTTGGATATGGATTGAGCTACACAGAATTTGAAATTTCAAAGACAAGATTAAGCGCAGCTAATGCAGATAGAGACAATCCCCTGATAAAAGTGTCTGCAACTGTAAAAAACACAGAAAAAAGGTCCGGAACAGAAACAATGCAGCTTTATATACAGGATATTTCTGCCAGTGTGGTGCGCCCGGTGAAAGAATTAAAAGGCATTTGCAAGGTTACATTAGAGCCGGGAGAGGAGAGAAATGTAGAGTTTCAGATTACGGAGGAAATGCTGTGTTTTCATAATATGGATAACAAGCTTGCCAGAGAAGCAGGAAGCTACCGTGTATGGGTTAGTAATAGCAGTATAACAGAGGATGGAGTGGAATTTGTAATAGAATAGTAAACAATAAAAGGAGGAGAAGCTTATGAACAACAGGAACCGTTTACAGGAAGTTTTGGAAGGAAAAGAAGAAAATTATATACTGCCCTTTTTCTGGCTTCATGGAAAGGGAGAAGCGATTATTCGCGAATATATCCAGAAAATCGAGGAGACAGGTATCAAGGCGGTTTGCTTAGAGTCCAGACCTCACCCTGATTTTGTCGGACCGAAATGGTGGGAGGATGTGGCTCTTATTCTGGAGGAGTCAAAAAAACGAGGAATGAAGGTGTGGATATTAGACGATTCACACTTTCCGACGGGCTTTGCAAACGGAAAGGTAAGACTTGCCGAAGACAGCCTAAAACGTAAATTTTTGGTTCACCGGGAATTCGATATAGAAGGACCGGTACAAGATTACCGTATTCGAATCGACTTGGAGCATGGTCTTTCTGAAAAAGGAAAGCCGCTGTCAAAGCGTCCGACAAGGGTGGTAGCCTGCCTGATGACAGAGCGTGGAAAAGAGAAAATCTGGATTGACAATACAAGAAATATAACGGAATTTTTTGCAGATGGCTGGCTTAGCTTTCAAGTACCGGAAGGCAAGTACCGCATTAGCGTAATTTTGGAACAGACCGGGGGAGTTTCCAGTCAGGAAGATTATATTAATATGATGGACAGAAACTCCGTAAAGCTTTTGATAGACGAGGTGTATGAATCACATTACAGTCATTTTAAAGAGTATTTTGGCAATACGCTGGCAGGCTTTTTCTCTGATGAGCCCGGCTTTTACAATCTGACGGCAGAGACCGGTTTTTCAATGGATATGAAGATGGGAACGGAGATGCCGCTGCCTTGGGATAAGAGGGTAGAACAACTTTTGGAGGAGAGATTGGGTGAGGAGATGCGAGTGAACCTGCCTTTCCTCTGGTTCGAGGGCAGGGAAGCCGCACAGAAGATCAGATATCACTATATGGACATTGTGACGGAGCTTTACCAGGAAAATTTTTCGGATTATATCGGAGAATGGTGCCAGGAGCACGGTGTTGAATACATTGGACATATCATTGAGGATAACAATACTCATGCCAGACTTGGCCCAAGCTGCGGGCATTATTTTAAGGCGCTTCACGGACAGCATATGTCAGGAGTCGATGTTATACAGCATCAGGTTATGCCTGAAATGAATGAGGCATATTACAGCTTCAGTCTGGGCAAAGAGGCAGACGGTGCATTTTACTACTATGGTCTTGCAAAGCTTGGAACTTCTATGGCGCACTTGGAGAAGAAGACAAAAGGACGTGCCATGTGTGAACTTTACGGAGCCTATGGCTGGATGGAAGGTCTGTCCTTGATGAAATGGCTGACGGACCATATGCTTGTCCGGGGTATCAATGTATATGTTCCGCATGCATTTACGGAAAAAGAATTTCCGGACCCAGACTGCCCTCCTCATTTTTACGGGAGAGGAAAGAATACCCAGTATCCTTATATGAAATATCTATTTCAATATCTCAACAGAGCTTGCCATCTGCTAAACGGGGGAAAGGCAAGCATCCATGCGGCTGTTTTATACCACGCAGAGTTGGAGTGGGCAGGTGATACCATGATGTTCCATCAAATCGGAAAAGAGCTGATGGAGAATCAGATGGACTACGACACGGTTCCTTTGGAAAAGCTGCTATCCATGGAGGCAAAGGGAACTGAGCTGGTGGGAGAGCTGACTTCTTACCGTTGTCTTTTTATTCCGGCTGCACAAAAATATCCTTCCTCTTTGAAAACGTGGCTTCAAAAAGCAGTACAGTCAGGGCTTCCAATCTACCAGGTGACCTCTGAGAAAATAGAGGCAGAAGAGCTGTTTATACCTGCCATAGCGGAGGAAGAGATTGAGAAAAAGGCAAAGGAGCATGGCTGCAAGGATATTGATATGACGGAGAAAATACCGTATCTGCGTTATTATCATTATATTCAGAATGAAGAAAACACGAGAGTTCATATGTTTTTTAATGAATCGACGAAACGGCAGGTAAATACCGAGATTTGCCTGAATTTAAGAGAGAATGCCGCAATCTACATTTATGACCCGTATGAAAATTGCCTGACACAAAGAGCGGATTGGAAAAACGGAAGAATAACACTGCAGCTTGCACCGACGCAGACACTTTATCTGATTGAGACGGATAGAAGCTATCAGGCTTCAATAGAAGAGAATATTGAGCTCGTGGAGGAAAAAAGGGAGTTTGAGTTTGAGATATCCGCAGCATTTTATGAGAATCCGGACCAAACAGAATATATTGATACAACCAGAGAATTAAAGGACTTTTTCTGGTGGAGACCGGAATTTGCAGGTTATATTTATTATAAGACGTGGATGGAAAAGCAGGAAAATGCATGTGTGCTTGACCTTGGAAAGGCTTATGAAGCGGCAGAGGTATTTGTCAATGGAAGGTCGGCAGGTGTAAGGCTTAACCCACCGTATCGCTATGATTTAACGGGCATGTTAGAAAAAGAGAAAAACGAGATTATAGTCAAAATCGCAACTAACCTTGTTTATGCACAGTGTGACAGGTTTTCCAGAAATGCAATCATACCGCCTATGGGGCTTATTGGTCCTGTTACGTTTCACACGGAAAGAAAGCCACAGGCATTTAACCCATATCTTCCGTCCTATGAATATATTCCTGACGGAGAACCCCATGTGTTTGGTGACAGGGTTTATATTTACGGCAGCCACGACGCATTTGACGGAGAGCTTTATTGTATGAAGGACTATGTATGCTATTCTGCCCCTGTGACAGATTTGACAGACTGGAGGTTCGAGGGAACTATCTATGAAAAGAAGCAGGACCCGCGAAATGAGGATGGAAGCCATTGCCTGTGGGCGCCGGATGTCACAAAGGGATTGGATGGCAGATATTATTTGTATTATTGTTTGGACGTATTGCCTGAGATTGGCGTGGCGGTATGTGATACTCCTGCCGGAAAATATGAATATCTCGGTATGGTCCGCCATGAGGATGGAAGCATTTTGGGAAGAAGAGAAGGCGATTTTACTCAGTTTGACCCGGGAATTTTTATTGATGAGGATAAGACAATTTATCTTTATTCCGGCAATGCTGCCCGCGTGATGGATGACAAGGAGAACAAGTCCTCACAGGTTATGAGGTTAAAGAAGGATATGCTCACAATAGAGGGAGAAGTAAAGCCGTTGATTCCTTCCATTTTTAACAGCGCGGGAACAGGTTTTGAAGGACATGAATTCTTTGAGGCAAGCTCAGTGAGAAAAATTGGAGAAACGTATTATTTTGTATATTCCGATATAAGAAGCTCTTCCCTGTGCTATGCGACGAGCAGCCGTCCCGATTCAGATTATGCGTTTGGGCGAGTGCTTGTAGACATATGTGATATCGGTATGGAGGGAAGAAATGCTCCTGTAAACTTCCCGGGTAATACACATGGGGGCATAGAGTTTATTAACGGAAAATGGTATCTGTTTTATCATCGTCAGACGAATCATACTCAGTACAGCAGGCAGGGATGCGCAGAGGAAATAAGGATTCTTTCCAACGGTCATATTCCTCAGGTGGAAGTGACCTCCTGCGGGTTAAACGGAGGACCGCTCCAAGGGATTGGCAGATATGAAGCCAGAATTGCCTGCAACCTATGGGGAAAGCACGGAGTTGCTGTTTTAAGAAAAAAAGAAGAAACGAGTAAATACCCATATTTTACGCAGGACGGAGAGGATAGGGAATGCTGTCCGAACCAGTATATTGCGAATATGAGAGACGGTGCAGTGGCAGGTTTTAAATATTTCTCATTTTATCATAGAGAAAAAGACTATAAGATAACCGTAAGAATAAGAGGAAACGCAGACGGCAGGCTCTTGGTTATGAATGAGCCGGAGGGGGAAGCTTGTGCCAAGATTTTAATAAAAACAGAAAGTAATGAAAAGAAGACATGGAGGGCTTTTACCGGAGAGGCACACATTCCGGATGGAGTTCATGCTCTGTTCTTTTGTTACGAAGGAGAAGGAAGCATTGATTTCCTTGACTTTGAACTTGCATAAATGATTGTAGGGGGCAAAAGGTGTACAGCACCGGATTGCCCCCTTAATTATAAAAAACAATTTCACTTCTTAAAATAGGCATAGAAAAATATAAAATTAGCCCGTTGTGATGCCTCTTTCAATATTAGATAATAAAGAAAAGGCATTTAGGAAGAAGAAAAAATAAATTTAGGAGGTTTGTCAGATGTCAAAAAAAAATACGGCAGTCACTATGCCGTTGCCAAAGAGTAAAACGAGCTTAGTGCACAATATAAAGAAATACTGGCCTTATTATATTATGGTATTGCCCGGAGTGGTGTTCTTTATCCTGTTTAAGTATGTACCAATGCTTGGAAGCGTTATCGCTTTTCAGGACTATTCAGTTTTTAAAGGAATTTTAAGCAGTGAATGGGTAGGCTTAAAGCATTTTAAGACACTTTTTACATACTCAGATTTTCAGAGGATTTTTACAAATACGTTACTGCTTGGTTTGCTGAAAACCGTGTTGATTTTCCCGATACCGGTTGTGTTGACCTTAATGTTAAATGAGGTAAAGAATATAAAGGTAAAAAAGGTTATCCAGACTTCCATCTATATCCCTTATTTTCTCTCATGGGTTATTGTGGGCGGCTTAATTTTTGATTTGTTCGGAGTCGGAGGACTTTTTAACAATGCCCGCAATGCTCTTGGAATGGACACCGTGTTGGCGATGCAAAAAGAAACATGGTTTCGCCCTATTTATGTAATCTCCTCCATTTGGAAGGAAGCAGGCTGGGGAACGGTTGTATATCTGGCGGCAATCAGCGGAATCGATCCGTCTCTCTACGAGTCGGCTGCCATTGACGGAGCTTCCAGATGGAGCAGAATTAAGTATATTACATTCCCGCTTTTGATACCTACTATTTTGACGCTGTTCCTTTTGAATATCGGAAGCTTCCTGGAGCTTGGCTTTGATCAGGTATTCAACCTGATAACACCGATGACATATAGCGTGGGAGATATTTTCGATACCTATGTTTATCGCGTCGGTATCCAGAAAGCACAATACAGCTTTACGACCGCAGTGGGATTATTCCAGTCGGTCATTGGTCTTATCCTTGTAATGACGTTTAATAAGCTGGCAAATAAATTTTCAGATGATGGAGGACTGTGGTAATGAAAGAATCCGTAAAAGACCAAATATTTAGAAATGTAATCACGTTCTTCCTGCTTATACTCGGTTTTATCGCCCTTGTACCGCTGATTAGTGTTGTTGCAATGTCGTTTAGTTCCAAGGCTGCAGCAGATATGAACATTGTTAATTTGCTTCCAGTTGGCTTTACACTGGAATCATGGAAATATATCCTGACAGATAACGGATTGTGGAGAGCATTTTTTATTACGTTTGCCGCTACCGGAGTCGGCACAGCGCTAGCTCTCACCGTGACATCACTGATGGCATATCCGCTCTCAAAAACAGAATTTAAGATGGGACGATTGCTTATGCTCTTTGTCATTATCACTATGATTTTTAAGGCACCGATTGTGCCGTACTTTTTGACAGTAAAGGGAATGGGATTGTTTAACAATCCGTTGGTATTGGTTCTTCCCCACATTTTGACAGCTTATAACTTAGCAATTATGCGAACATTCTTTAAAGCATTTCCGGCGGAGGTTGAGGAGGCAGCCAAAATTGATGGCTGCGGCTATTTCAAAATGCTGTATAAAATAATTCTTCCGTCCTCCAAAGCGGTATTGACAACGGTAGGCTTGTTCTATGCGGTAACCATCTGGAATCAGTTCCAGCACCCGCTGATGTTTATTCAGGATACCAAGTTATTTCCGCTTCAGCTAAAAATACGTCAGTTAATCGGCGGAGGCAGCGAAATTGCCAATGTATCCTTGGTGGCAAATGTAAACTACACAGAAGCCACGCTGAGTGCGGCGACAGTGGTGTTTGCGATTATTCCGATTATTGCGGTTTATCCGTGGCTTCAAAAGTACTTTGCACAGGGCGCAATGCTTGGCTCGGTAAAAGGTTGATGGCAGGCGGCAGCTTGAAAGGTTTGACGCGGCTGTAGAAAAATGATATGCTCAAATAAAGTAATAAAGGCTTGAAAAAACACACAAAATATGGCTTAAGAACAACAAGAGACTGGTTAACATAATAACTAGTCTCTTTGGGTTAATGTCATAGGATTAATCATAGAAACATTTACAGTGGCGAGGGAAAATAATGCGTAAGATTATAGAAAATTTTAAAAATATGAAGCTTAGAAAAAAGCTGATTATCAGTTATCTGCTCGCATGCGTCATTCCGCTTATGGGGGCATGCTTGATTATCTATGGGGTTTCAGTAAAAAATTTGCAGGAGACCTCTCTTGAGCTTGCCTCGGCGTTCAGTTCGCAGATTGTGATGAATATAGATGATTTTATCGAGGAATATGACAGGGTTACGAAGACAGTTTTGGTGGATAACGATATTATTTATAAGCTTGATAATAACAATGAGGCGACCGTAATGGAGAGAGTCAATTATCAGTTGGATTTACGAAAAATTATGATGCGCCTTACGACGTTGAAGCCGGAAATTGAAAATATTTGTTTTTTGACAAGTGAAGATCAGTTTTACCAATTTAACAATGAGGGAACTTTTATATCAAAGGAAATTTTAAAGGAGCAAAAATGGCTTCAGGACATTGTGGCATCAAAAGAAAATCTGGTTATAACAGCGGTGCATGACCGCTCCTACTGTGATAGAAATCAGGATGGAATTGTTTTTACAGTGGGAAGAAAAATTTTGGATTACAGCGGCTCTTACGCAGGGGTGCTGCTGCTTGATTTGGAACCGGCAGGATTGATTGAGCTAAGCGATGAATTTTTACTTACAAGGAACCAGTACAATATAAAGATAAGCATTACGGATTCCAACTATGGAATTTTATATGATTCAGATGTGGCAAGCGGCAGAATTACATGGGAGGAGGCAAAAGCAGAAAACACACCTCTTTTGGATAATAAGCAGGAGAAGGACTATCTAATCTTATCAAATGAGACAAAACAGGGAGACTTAAAGGTAAACGTAGTCATACCAAAGAGCAGCCTGCTTTTTAAAATCAATAGGATTGGGTATGTAACGGGCTTTGCGGTGCTTGGCTGCATGGTCGTTATCATTATCATATCCTCTTTTTTCAGCAAAATGATTACAAAGCCGATTGGAAGGCTGCAAAAGCGTATGGGACAAGTAGAAGAAGGAGAATACAAGGAGCTTCTGCAAAAGGAATCGGATGATGAAATCGGAAGTTTGGTAAACAGCTATAATCGCATGGTGCTTCGCATTAAAGCATTGATAGAGGATGTCTATATCGCTGAAATCAAGCAAAAGAATGCAAGATATCTTGCCCTGAAAACGCAGATTAACCCTCATATGCTCTACAATACGCTGGAATCAATCCGCATGAAGGCACTTGTGAATGGGGCAGATGAGGTAGCGGATATGATTAAGATATTGGCAAAAATGTTTCGAACGACACTTAGTGACAGTACAATGCCACACAAAATAAGCGATGAACTAGAGTATGCGCAAAATTATATAAAGCTTCAAAATATGCGTTTTCAAAATCTCTTTTCCCTTGAGGTGAAGCTTGATGAAAAGATACAGGATGTTCCTGTTATTTCGATGGTGCTCCAGCCTATTATTGAAAACAGCATCAAGCACGGACTAAGAGGACGGGGGATTGCGCTGCATATTGTGGTGACAGGAGAGCTTTTAAACGAAAATGCTGTTGCCATTCAAATATGTGATAACGGAAAAGGAATGCCGCCTGAACGAATGGAGAAGATAAACGCTCTTCTTTTCATGGCAGAAGTTGATAAGCTTAAGCTTGAAGAGAAGGACGAGGGGAAAAAGGCGGGAATTGGATTAAAAAATATAGCGGAACGAATCAAGCTGTATTATGGGGATGACTATTATTTAAAGGTAGTAAAAAGTGGGGAAGATGGGACTGTTGTAGAAATTTGTATTCCTGCCGTGAGAGAGCAGGGCTCAAAGGAGGAGAACCTATGATTTACCGGGTATTGGTAGTAGATGATGAGCCAAGCATTGCAGAAGGAATCAGTTTCCTGATTGAACGGCTTATGCCGGACTGTCAGGTGGTGGCTCTGGCATTTGACGGAAATGAGGGATATGAGAAGGCACTTTCCTTAAAACCTGATATTATTCTGACTGATATCCAGATGCCGGAGTCAGACGGACTTGACATGCTTCGCCGATTAAAGGAAGCGGGACTTTGCGCAAGGTTTATCATTTTGAGTGGATATGCAGAGTTTCAATATGCCAGAACAGCTATCGGCCTTGGAGTGGAGGAGTATATTACAAAGCCTGTGGAGGAAGAGGAGTTGTGCACAGTGCTGACAAATACGTGCAATTTGGTGCAGAATGAGAAGGAAAAGCAGGAACAGGACCAAAAAATGGAGCACACAATTCGGAAATATGCCCTGCGCGATATTTTGGAAGGAACGGAAGGGACACCGGAAACAATCCGAAGAGATCTGCAAAGCTTAGGCTTTTCTACGGCGTGTAAATGGTATGTATGCGCAATTGTGGAAAGGAATCGAGACAATTTAAACAAAGAAAGAGGGTTGTTTTTGGAAGAGGTAAAGGAGCTGTCCACACAGCATTTAAGCTCTTACAAAGAAAGTATTGTGATTTCTGATACGGAGGATTCGGCGGTCATAATAGCCGCATTTGACAAGGAGGAGCAGGGCTTTTACGAGTCAATGGCAAAATTAAGGAGGGCGCTTTCTGAAAAGCTGGGAATTTCAGTCAACATCGGAACCGGCATGATGTATCGCAGAGCGGAAGAGATCAGAGCTTCTTTTAAGGAGGCACGGTGTGCCTTGAATTATAAAATTATTAAGGGCTTAAATTGTGTTATCACCTATGAACAAATTTGTGATATAGATTCAAAGCCCAAATCGGTTGCGGAGGAGGATATCAAAAAATTTGAGAGCTGTGTCGATAATATGGACGATAAGGGATATAAACTGGTTGTCGAAGATATTTTTCGAAAGCTTGAAAAGGAAAGGGATTTATCGCCGACGGATCTCCAAAGAATCAGCCTTAATTTAATTCTGCTTGGAATTCGAAAAATGTCTTTTATGCAGATACAGTTGAATGAATATTTAGGAAAAAATATTTTCTCACTGGAAAGTATCGAGAAATTCCAAACGACCACACAGCTAAAAAACTGGATTTTTAATATGTTAAAGAGTATGAATGAGTTGATGTTAAAAAACAGTGTGCCGGAAAAAAGGGATGTGGTTGAGGAAGCTAAGGAATATATGAATAAGAACTTTAACAAAAATATAAGTCTGAACGAGATTTCAGAGTTATTCTTTATTAATCCTTATTATTTCAGCCAGCTATTCAAAAAAAAGACAGGGGAAAACTATCAGACTTATTTGATTGGCTTGAGAGTTGGCAGGGCAAAAAAACTTTTGGAGGAGACTGACTTAAAGATTTATGAAATATGTGAGTTGGTCGGCTATGTGGATATCAACCATTTTAATAAGGTGTTTGAGAGGATTGTCGGAGTGAAGCCTAGTGAGTATAAAAAGAAGCTGGGATAAAAATAGGCTTTAAATCCATAGTAAGAGGAAGCTGCGAGCAGCTTCCTCTTATATTATAACCACCTATCAACAATCATTAATTCGTTTTAACAAAAAGTCCGCCTCTCTTGGAAGACAAAATTGCAAGAACAACTACGACAGCAGAAATCAGCAAGGTAACAATCATTCCCCAGCTTGTAGCGCTGTACTGTACAAGAACAGGTGCTGCAAGAAGAGATACCATGTTGATAACCTTAATCATCGGGTTCAATGCAGGTCCTGCGGTATCCTTCAAAGGATCACCAACCGTATCACCTACAACGGCTGCCTTATGAGATTCAGAGCCTTTACCGCCATAGATGCCGTCTTCGATGCTCTTCTTGGCATTATCCCATGCACCTCCGGCATTGGACATAAATACCGCTAAGAGCTGACCGGAAACAATAACACCTGCAAGGAAGCCTCCGAGTGCCTCAACACCGAGTAAGATACCTACAATCAACGGACTTAAGATACCGATAAGAGCGAGAGGAAGCAATTCTCTCTGTGCAGAAACGGTACAAATATCAACAGCCTGCTGATAATCCGGTTTAACTTTTTTCTCCATAAGTCCAGGTATTTTAAGCTGTCTGCGGACTTCCTCAACAATCTTGGCTGCCGCACGGGTTACAGCATTGATAATAAGTGAGGAGAAGAGCCAAGGAATACACGCTCCGATTAAAACGCCGACAAATACAATCGGTTCGGAAACACGGATACCGGTTTCAAAAATAGTTTCGGTAGCGCCCATCTGAGTCTGAATCTTTGTGATATCTGTCAGGTAGGAACCAAACAGTGAAACAGCAGCGATAACGGCTGAGCCGATTGCTACACCCTTTGTGATTGCTTTTGTTGTATTTCCGGTAGCGTCCAAGTGATCCATAATTTTTCTGGCATCATCGTCAAGACCGGAAAGCTCTCCAATACCGTTTGCATTATCGGCAATCGGTCCAAAAGAGTCCATCGCTACGTTGTTACCGGTAAGAGTAAGCATACCGATACCTGTCATGGCAACACCATACAGAACATATGTTACACCCATATCACCATAAATAAAGGTAGAGGAGAGGATGGTAATAGCAATTACGATTGTCTGCCATACTGCACTGTCATAACCTTCTGCGATACCTCTTAAAATAAGTGTTGCGGAGCCTGTCTTGGAGGAAGCTGCAATGTCCTTAACAGGTCTGTAATGTGTATCTGTAAAATATTTTGTAATTTCATCTAATACTAAAGCAAGGATGATACCTACTGCTACTGATAAGAAAGGTCTCCACTCAGCCATGTAGAAATGGGAGAGAAGTGCGAAGGAAGCCAAGCTTATAATGGCAGATACATGGAATCCTTTGTTAATGGAAGCCATTGCGTTGCCGCTCTTTAAATCATCAGAGCCTTTTACTAAATATGTACCAAGGATAGAGGAGAGAACACCGATACCTCTAACTAACAGCGGGAATACAATCCATTTTAGGTTTCCGCCGTCAAGGTGCATGAGTGCCAGACCAAGGATAAGTCCGGATACAATTGTAACCTCGTAGGATTCGAAAATATCGGCTGCCATTCCGGCACAGTCACCAACGTTGTCACCTACTAAGTCTGCAATAACAGCAGCATTTCTTTCATCATCTTCCGGCAGGCCTGCTTCTACTTTACCTACAAGGTCTGCGCCTACGTCAGCCGCTTTTGTGTAGATACCACCGCCAACTCTCATGAAAAGAGCAAGAAGTGTACCACCAAATCCGAAACCGAGCAAAGCGTCCGGTGCGGCAACACCAAATATCATAAATATCAAAGTTCCTCCGAGAAGTCCGAGACCGTCTGTCAGCATACCGGTAATGGTTCCCGTTCTGTATGCAATCTTAAGGGCTTCACCAAAGCTTCTTCTTGACGCCGAGGCAACACGTACATTACCTTCAACCGCCATTCTCATACCGAACTGACCAACCATTAGGGAGAAGCATGCACCCATAACGAAAGCGATGGCACGTCCAAGTCCTATGATGATTTTGACAGTTCCCTCCGGTCTGCCCGCGAAACGCTCTAAAGCTTCTTCTGAAGGCGGAACCACATAAACGGATAAAAATAATACTGCAGTAAGGATAACAATAAGCGGTACAATGCTTTTTAACTGTCTTTTCAGGTAGGTATCAGCGCCAGACTTGATGGAACCCCATACCTCTTGCATTTTGTCCGTACCCTTATCATACTTCATAATTTGATTTCTAAGCAACATTGCATAGCCTAGGCCTAAAAAGGAAATCAGAAGAACGCACCAGATTGCAACTATCTCAAATGTAGTTGCATTAGTAAAATTAGCCATAAAATTACCCTCCTATGATGAAATATTATAATGATTGTTAGATACATTATATCACACTCAAATTAAAATTAACACATTTTACTAAATTTTTATAATTAAATTTTGAGTTATTAGAAGGTTTACATAAAACGAGCAAAAAGGACTAAAAGCCTGAAAAATAGAGCAAAATGTAGAATTTTTTATGCATAAAATCATGAATATTCGACTTTAAATAAAAAATAAAATGAATTATACAACTATTTTTTCTAAAAAATTTAAAACTGGGGGGTTAAAAAATTCCTTAAGATGTGATAGAATGTCAATACTACATGATATAATGGGTGGGAATTTTTGAAAAGCATTAATGAGAGCTATTTATATAAAGATTGAAATAGAAAAAAGCAATGAGAAAACAGTTTAAATGTATTCTCATTGCTTTTCGCAAAGTAAAAGGATAATTACGGAGTGATGTGGTGACGACTATGATAAAACGCTTAAAACACGGATTTGAAAACTTAAAATTACAGGATAAGATGCTGGTAGTGTACCTGCTTTTTGCAGGAGCATTCTGCTTTATTTCCATTGTTGCGCTGCAGCTCAGCTTAAATATTTATGACAAGAAGCTGTATGAAAAATCCTTGCAGGAGCTGGATTTTTTTACACAGGAGGTAAATGATGGATTGGAGGATATTGAGAATCTAAGCTACACGCTGGCGATGAATACAGAGGTGCAGGAGCACCTGGCTGAGGCGGCAGGATCCCGCTATCTCTCACAGGAGTACTATTATCATCTTCACCAGCTTCGCAGTATTTTTCTGGACGAAATTAACATTCATCCGCTTGTCCAAAATATCATGTACGTGGATCGAAAAAATGTCAGCTTTCTGACCGGAACAGACAGAGGACCGATTGAGGAGGAGACGTATCAGGAGCTTTTGAAAGGCTTCGAGGAAAAGCGCGGCGGCTATGTGGCAGAGGCTCCCACTGAGGATTATCCTTATCTGGTGTCAGGCAGGGATATCCTTGAGAAGAAAAATGCAAGCTTTGACTATCTTGGTACCCTGTTTATCACAAGTGATATTTCGGGAATGATAAAGAAGAAAAAGGAGTCTTTGGAATCGGTCAACTCAACGCTTTTTGTCTTTTCTGATAAGGGGATTATTTACAGCGAGGGCGAGGAAGTGCCGGATATGTCCGAGTTTGACCAGAATCAGGGCTATCAAATTGTGCGGTATCAGGGTGAACGCTATTTTATGTGCTATTTGAAATCTGCCGAGAATAACTGGATTTATGTAAACTACTTCCCGTACAGCGAAATATTCGGACAGACGATGCTCGTTCGTTATCTAATGCTTGGATTGTTTGTGTGTATGTTCTTTTTTATGGTTGCCATTATGAAGAAGGTTTCCGCCACGATTACCCGTCCGTTAAAAAGACTCTCTGAATCAATGCAGACGGTGAAGAACGGCGATTTTAACAGCGCCAGAGAGCTTTTGCCGGCAGAGAAGCGAATGGACGAGGTCGGTATGCTCTCACAGGAGTTCTTGGTCATGCTTGAGCGGATTGATGTGTTAATTCATGAGAATTATACAAAGCAGCTGCTCATAAAGGATACGAAATATAAGATGCTTCAGGCACAGATTAACCCGCATTTTCTGTATAATACATTAAATGCCCTAAACTGGCTTGTGAAGGCAGAGCGCAATCAGGAAGCAGGCAAAATGATTATGGAGCTTGGAAAGCTTCTTCGAGCATCCTTTGCGCAGGAGTCTTATGCCACCGTGGAGGAAGAAATTGAGATGGCAAAGAGCTATATCACAATCCAGCAATTCCGTTATCAGAAGCGGGCGAACTTTCATATCGAAACGGAGGGAGAATTTACCGGCTATCAGGTGCCGCGTATGATTTTGCAGCCGTTGATTGAGAATGCCATTTATCATGGTGTAGAGAAATCCCTGGTAAGCTGCGATATAGTAATAAAAGTAATCGAGGAAGAGAATGAAATTATATTGAAGGTTAGGGATACGGGTCCGGGGATGGATGAAGAGGAGCTTAGGATGGTAAGAGATTTTACAATTAAGCCGAAGGGACATGGAATAGGCTTGAAGAATATATGGGAGCGATTAAAAATTGCTTTTCCAAGCTGTGAGATTTTAATTGAAAGCGTGCTTGGAGAGGGGACAAGTATTACAATCCGCATTCCGAAGATGACGGAGGTACAGAATGTATAAGCTTTTGATTGTGGATGATGAAGAAATTGAATGTGAGGGAATGGCACAGTTTATTCCTTGGAAGAATTATGATATTGAGCTGGTCGGAACGGCATGGAACGGGGTTGACGGTTTTGAGAAAATACAGACATGCCATCCGGATATCGTCCTCACCGACATTAAAATGCCTGTTATGAACGGTATTGAGTTGATTAAGAAGACGAGAAAGAGCTTTCCTGAGGTAGAATTTATCGTGCTTTCAGGCTATGGCGAGTATGAATTTACCAGTCAGGCGATGGAAGAGGGCGTGCGCCATTATATTTTAAAGCCTTGCGATGAAGAGAAAATTGTCGAGGTGATTGAGAAGGTAAAGGCGGGTATTTTGAAAAAGCAGCAGCAAAAGGAGGAAAGCAGCCAGTATCACGACACGGTGCGGAGACTTTTGCCAAGAGCGAAGGAACAGATTTTTCGAAATATGCTCTTAGACCGCGAACAGATTCAGAGAGAATATCAGCTGTTTCTGGCGGAGCTTGAATCGGAGGAGCAACAGGTTCGAGTACTTTCGATGCGCTTTGAAAACAAGATTGATTATCTGGAGCAGTTTTGCCTCGAAAACATTGTAGGAGAATTACTGGGCGAAAAGAACATTATTTTATCCGCTTCGATACAAAATGAGGTGCTGTTTTTAATTAAGGCAGAAAAGATGGAAGCAGTTGAAGCGATGCTTGACCGGACCAAGGTGGAGATGAAGAGAATAACGAGTTTTTCCATTACAGCGGCACTTAGTGAACAAGGATCACTCCATGAGGTAAACACCTTGTATCTCCAGATTGAGGAGCTGTTTCGAATCGGATCCCTTGAACACGGAGACAAATTGCTGCATTATGAGCTGTTTCGTGAGATGCAGGGAAAATCCTCCAGACTGGTAGACTATTCGCGGCTTGGCAGTATTACGGAGTACAATGATATTTTGTTTGAGCTGCATCTTGCCTTTATAAAGATGGAGTTGGAAAATTATATGATAAAGCAAAAAGAAGAAGTGTGCAGATGGATTTTCAAAGTCCTCTATGGGGAAGAAGTCTCCTTCTCCTACCGGAGTGTAGGTAAGGAGCAGGCATGGGAGCTTTTTGAGCAAACAGCAGAAGGAATTATCAAAAGAAAGCAGACAAAAGAAGTACAGACCAAAGAAGATTTGCGGGTCAGAAGCATTCTTATGTCAACCTATAAAAACCTGCAAAATCCTGAAATGAGTATACAGTATCTGGCAAAAGAGGTTCTTTACATGAATGAAGACTATTTTGGAAGAATATTTGTTAAGAACCAAAAGGTGAAATTTTCAACCTTTCTGCTGGAACTTCGAATTGAATTGGCAAAACGTCTCCTTACGTATAATTCGGATATGAAAATCTCTGAGTTGGCAGAGCTTGTAGGCTACCCTGCCGACGGACAGTATTTTTCAAAGGCGTTTAAAAAAGTGGCGGAAATGTCGCCTACGGAGTATCGCGATATGGTGAAATAAAGAAATAGAAGAAAACCGACTTTTTGGATAAAATAAAAAAGTCGGTTTTTTTCAAGTCATTACTCCGAAAATTCCATTCAAAACAGAAAGGTATTTGATTAGAATAGCATTATAAACATTGAAACACAAAATGAAAAGGAGAAGGGAAAATGAAAAAGACTTTAAAAAAGGTTTTAGCACTTGCACTTGCAGGCAGCATGGTATTATCACTTGCAGCTTGCGGCGGCTCTTCCAAGGAAGCAGCAACCGGAGAGACAACGACAGATACAACAGAGACAACAACAACCGATACAGCAAAGACGGATACAGATACCGCGGCTGATACAGGAGACAAGGTTACAATTAAAATTGCATGGTGGGGAAGCCAGACAAGACATGAGCTGACACAGAAAGTGTTGGATTTATATACGGAGAGCCACCCAAATATTACATTTGAGACCTCGCCGTCAGGCTGGGACGGCTATTTCGACAAGCTGTCAACGCAGACTGCTTCCGGCTCAATGCCTGATATCGTGCAGATGGATTATCTCTACCTGAGTACATATGCAAAGAATGGCTCAGTAGCAGATTTACAGGAATTTATTGATGACGGTACCATCGATGTGTCCAATATCGATGCAAATCTGTTAAGCACAGGAAATGTAAATGACAAGATGGCTGCGTTGGTATTATCCACCTCCATGCTCAGCATTGGATATAATCCGGCAGTTTTTGCTGAGGCAGGTGTAACAGAGCCTACAAGCGATTGGACATGGAGTGATTTCCTTGACATCAACAAGCAAATTTATGATAAGACAGGTAAGTATGGCATTTCTATTGACAGTGTAGCCGATACAAACCTTTTTAACTACTGGGTTAGACAGAATGGTGCAACACTGTTTAGTGAAGACAATAAGTCTTTGGGCTACACAGATGACAAAATATTTGAGGATTTCGTTAACATGTGGAGCGGTCTGATGGACGCGAAGGCTATGCCAAATCCTGATGAGTATGCGCAGATTTCTACATTGGGTCAGGAGGCAGGACCGGTTGTAACAGGCGATGCTGCAATGATTTTAGAGTGGAACAACTATGCTTCCAAGGTAAGCACAGTAAATGAAAATATTAAAATGGTTACACCGCCGCTTTCCGACAGCTCTCAGAATCTTGGCTTATGGTCAAAGCCGGGCATGTTCTTCTCTGTGGCAGAAACTTCACAGGTGAAAAAGGAAGCAGCAGAATTTATCAACTGGTTTATCAATTCAGAGGAAGCAAATGATGTTTTATCAGCAGAGAGAGGTACCCCTGTATCATCAGTAATCCGTCAGCATATGGTTGATGGCGGAAACCTGACACAGCAGCAGACGGATATGTTTAACTCAATTGATGCTGCTACGGCACTTTGCGGAGAAACACCGGCACCGGATCCAGTTGGAATGTCTGAGGTAAATGGGGCATTTACAAATGCTGCAAACAGTGTTTACTATGGTCAGACAAGTGCTGCAGATGCAGCAGCCAGCTTCCGTGAAGAGGCAAATGCAATTTTGGCAAGAAATAATTAGCACGAAAAGCAGAAGAGGAGGGAGACATACCAGTCTCCTTCTCTTTTGAAGAAATGAGGTTGAAACTGTAATGAAAACAAAGACTTTAGTTAAAAAGAAATATAAGCGGCAGGATAACATTGCGGCATATTTAATGCTTTCCCCATGGATTGCCGGATTTATCCTAATGTGGCTGATTCCGATGGTGATTTCCATTTATTATTCCTTTACCGATTTTAATCTGTTAAATAAGCCGCAATTTATCGGTGTCGATAATTATGTCAGGGCACTTACCGGAGATAAAACCTTTTATAAGGCGTTGGGAGTTACCTTTGCATATGTTTTTGCACTGGTGCCGCTTCGATTAGCCTTTGCCCTGTTTGTCGCCATGCTTTTAAATAAGAAACACAAGGGACTTGGACTTTACCGTACCTTGTATTATGTTCCTTCTATCATTGGCGGCAGCATTGCAGTTTCTGTAGTGTGGAAGCAGATGTTTGGCAATCAGGGTGTCATCATGTCACTGCTTGGAAGCCTTGGAATTGACCAGAAGGTATCCTTTCTTGGCAATACTCATACAGCACTCGGTGTAATCGTTGTGATGGGTGTGTGGCAGTTTGGCTCTTCCATGTTGATTTTCCTTTCTGCATTGAAGCAGATACCGTATTCGCTTTACGAATCGGCTATGGTGGATGGCGCGAAGCCTTGGAAAGTATTTACTAAAATTACGCTTCCAATGCTGACTCCTACCATTTTCTTCAATCTAATTTTGCAGATTATAAACGGCTTCCGCGTATTTACGGAGAGCTACGTTATTACGGACGGAGGACCGCTGGACAGCACACTTTCCTATGTATTATATTTGTATCGCCGCGCCTTTACCTATTTTGATATGGGATACAGTTGTGCTCTTGCATGGATATTGGTAGCAATTGTCGGTGTATTCACCGTATTCTTATTTAAGACTCAGAATAACTGGGTACATTACGAAGCAGGGAGGGACTAGAAAATGGGCATGAAAAACAAGAAAAAAGTCAATTCTGCTATCTTCCACATGGGAGCCTGCCTGCTTGGATTTATTATGATTTATCCGCTGCTCTGGCTGCTGGCAAGTTCTTTTAAGAGTAACCAGACGATGTTTCAGGATGCCTATTCCCTTATCCCAAAGGTGTGGGATGCCGCAACAAACTATAAAAGTGGATTTGCAGGAATTGGAGGAGTACCGTTTAGTACCTTCTTCTTTAACTCCCTTTTTGTCACCGTTGTGGGAATGCTTGGATGTGTCATTACCTCTCTGTTTGCGGCTTATGCATTTTCCAGAATTAAATTCCGCTTCGGAAACCTTTTGTTTGGTTGTGTCATGATGACCATGATGATACCGGCTCAGGTAATGGTTGTGCCACAGTATATAATCTTGAAAAAATTAAATCTGATTGATACAAGAATTTCATTGATATTGCCTTGGTTTTTCGGCGGAGCGTTCTTCATCTTTTTGATGGTGCAGTTCTTTCAGGGGATTCCAAGAGAGCTTGACGAGGCAGCCGAAATTGACGGATGCGGACGTATTGCAATCCTGTTTCGAATATTAGTGCCTGTTGTAAAACCGGCGATTATCACTTCTTCCATTTTTGCTTTTTACTGGATTTGGCAGGATTTCTTCCAGCCGTTGATATTTGTAAACAGCACAAATAAGTTTACAATCCCGTTGGCGCTCAATATGTACTTAGACCCAAATTCGTATAACAATTACGGCGGACTGTTCGCCATGTCAGTGATATCCTTGCTGCCGATTATTCTGTTTTTTATTATTTTCCAGAGATATCTGGTGGATGGTATTGCGATGGACGGAATTAAAGGCTAATAAAATAAAGAATAAAAAAGGTGCTGTAAATTGAAAAATTTTGGCGCCTTTTTTAGAAGGAGATAAACATGAGTATTATTATAAATAAGAATACAGCAGTGACCGCCCCTATTGCGATAAAATCGGTACAGATAGCGGCGGAAAATTTAAGAAGAGATATAAGAAAGACATGTCTAGATACTAAAGGAGAGGGGGCAGAAATCCGGCTTTTACTTTCGGAAGGAGAATTTGAAGCGGAGTGCTTTGCGCTGATGGTATCTGAGGAAAGGCTGGAAATCAAGGCAGCGGACGAGTTAGGTTTTATCTACGGAATCTACGAGGTGAGCCGAAGTATTTTAGGAGTGAATGACTTTTGGTTTTGGAATGATCAGGAATTTATTCCGAAGGAGAGTTATGAAGTTAGTTCAAACTATCTTAAAAGGTCGAAGCCGTTTGCTATCCGATACAGAGGATGGTTTGTCAACGATGAGGTTTTGCTCCATACCTGGTATGTAAACCGCAGGAAGGATGAGCCATGGGAGATGGTGTTTGAAGCGCTGCTCCGGTTGGGTGGAAATATGGTGATTCCGGGAACAGACAGGAATGCTCATCTTTACCGTGACTTGGCAGCGGAAACGGGACTTTTTATCACGCACCATCACGCAGAGCCGCTTGGAGCGGAAATGTTTGCGAGAGCCTATCCTGATCTGAATCCATCCTATGAGGAGCATCCGGAAAAGTTTGAGAGGCTTTGGAGAGAAGGGATTGAGAGGCAAAAGGATAAAAAGGTTATCTGGAATTTGGGCTTTCGCGGGCAAGGAGACTGTCCGTTCTGGGACAATGACCCACGTTATGACACGGACGAGGCACGCGGTGAGTTGATGAGTATGCTGATTAAAAAGCAGTATGATTTGGTGAAGGAAAATGATAAAGATGCCCCTTGCTGTACCAATCTATACGGTGAAACAATGGAGCTGTACCAGAAAGGGCATTTAAAGCTGCCGACAGACATTATTAAAATCTGGGCGGACAACGGCTTTGGTAAGATGGTGACAAGGCGTCAGAATAACCACAACCCACGAATTTATGCACTGCCTGAGAAGAAAAATGAAGAGAGTCATGGAATTTATTATCATGTTTCTTTTTATGATTTACAGGCGGCAAACCATATCACCATGCTTCCAAATTCCCCGGAGTTTGTGAAAAAAGAGCTGGGAGAAGTGCTAGAGAAAGGTGTAGATGACTTCTGGATTATCAACTGCTCAAACGTGAAGCCTCATGTTTATCTGCTGGACTTTGTCGGAGAATTCTGGAGAGAGGGCAGTGTAGATATTGAAAGGCAAAGAGAAAGCTATGTCGAGCGCTATTATGGCGGCGAGGGCGTGGCAGAGATTGCAGACTGTCTAAAGGCTTATCCCGAATATGCATTTGCGTATGGAAAGGAAGAGGATGAGCATGCCGGAGAGCAGTTTTCAAACCATGTTGCCCGCATTTTGATATCGAGATATATGGGGGATAAGCAAAGGGCAGACGAGCTGCTTTGGCTGATGGAGGATGATACTCTAAGCAAACAGGTGAAAACATATCAAAAAATGTGCTTCGAGGCAAAAAAACAGTATTATCAATACTTTAAAATGTGTGAACAGACGGCAGCTTCTCTGGAGGGGCATAGTGAATGTCTGTTTCGTGATTCTCTGTTTTTACAGGCTCAAATCCATTATGAATGTTTTGAGGGAGCTTATAAGGCAGCTAAAAGTCTAACTGAAGCAATTGAGAAGAATTATCAAAAGGCTTTTTATCTCGCAGGCAAAGCAAGAAAGCACTATCTGAAAGCTGATGAGGCAATGCGAAGCCGTGAACATGGTAAATGGAAGGACTTTTACGAAAATGAATGCCTTGCCGACGTAAAGCAGACCGCATGGGTTCTTTCGGGACTTATGAGCTATCTTCGCAATTTGGGTGACGGACCTCATTTTTATCACTGGCAGCGAGAGTTTCTGTATGCCAAGGAGGACAGCCGTGTCATGCTGATTCTGAATATGGAAAATCATCTGACGGATGAAGAAATTTTTTCATTGATGGAGGAACGGTTTGAGGAGAGCGAGACAAAGTAGGGCATAAAGATAAGAATAAGGAAGGTGTACATTCTCCGCACCTAAGAGAGGGCACAGCAAACACTTCCACACCGCGAGGTGCGCAAAAAACCGGGCAGAATTGCAAAAACCAACTCTGCCCGGTTTATCAATCAATCTAATTATACAGCTGTATAACCACCGTCAATCGGCAAAATAGCACCGGTTACATAGGATGCTTCCTCACTTGCTAAGAAAATTGCTCCTGCATTTAACTCTCCTTCGTTTCCGTAGCGTCCCAACGGAACCGTAGCCTTCATATAAGCACTAAAAGCATCTGTTTTCAGAGTGCTTTCCGTAAGCTCCGTCATAAAGTAGCCCGGACAAATTGCATTACATGTAATGTTATATTTTGCAAGCTCGGCAGCAACCGCTCTTGTGAAGTTGACAACGCCGCCCTTGGAGGAGTGGTAAGCAACCGTATCAATTGCAGTGTTTCCTACCAAACCGTACATGGAAGCGATATTGATAATTCTTCCATAATTATTTTTCTTCATAATATTAGCAAATGCTCTTGTAACATAAAATACACTGTTTAAATCTGTATCAATCGTAAATTTCCACTGTTCATCTGTCATATCAAGAACTCCCGCATTTTCTGCGGAACCGGCACAATTTACCAAAACGTCAACCTTGCCGAATTCTTTTTCCACCTGCTCTGCAACCTGATTTATCATTGCGGAATCGGTAACATCACATTTTAGCGGTAAACATTTTACACCCATTTCACGAATAGTAGCAGCCAGAGCTTCCAGTTTTTCTAATCTTCTTGCGGTTATGACAAGGTCAGCACCCTGTGCAGCAAACCCCTTTGCCATCTGAGCTCCAAGTCCTGATGATGCACCTGAAACAACAACAACTCTTCCTTTTAAATTAAACATAAAACAACCGTCCTTTCTCGTTAGTTAAGACTAACAACTGTTTTAAAATTATAATGAAATGTTGCTAATATTAAGTATAGTTACTATTTTTGACAAAGTCAATCGATAATGGTGGGATTTTTTACCTATTTTGCTGCAAAATCCGGATTATAGTTTATATCACTGAAAAGAAAAAAACAAAGTCAATTAGTGTCGAAAAATGTTGAAGAAGTTGTGGATTTACAGTATGATATAGGAATAAAGGACTGCACGAATAAGGAGGTGAAACCATGTACGAGACTCTACTTATTGCGGCACTTATTCTCATGTTTGTGATATGTATTTTACTGGGAGTTTGGGTATCTATTCTTCGCAAAAGAGAAAAAGAACTGCTTACAAAACAACTGGATATTGAGAAACTAAATGAATTGCTTCTTGTTTCTGAGCGCATTGTCAACTCTGCGGTGGAAGGAATTCTGATTACAGACAGCGAGGGTACGATTATAAGAGTGAACGAGGCGTTTGAAAAAATGTCAGGATATAGTCAGGAAGAGCTTATCGGTAACAATCCGAGAATGATGAAATCAGGAAAACAGTCATCTTATTTCTATAAAGAAATGTGGAAGAGCATCACCGACAACGGATATTGGGAGGGAGAGTTATGGGATAAGAAGAAAAACGGTGAATTGTATCCGAAGTATATGTCTATCTCGGCGATGAAGCATGCCCAGAAGGATAAGGATTATTACACTGCAATTTCCGTGGATTTAAGCAATATCAAAAAGGCAGATGACAACCTTTACACACTGGCATACTATGACTCTTTGACCGGAATTCCGAACCGAACTCTGTTTTTTGAGAGGATAGACAAGGCTGTTGTCTGTTCTGCACAGAATTCCAGAAATATGGCATTACTTCTGCTCGATTTAGACGGTTTCAAAGCGGTCAACGATACACTCGGACATTCGGTAGGAGATTTGACGCTTAAGGAGGTCGCGGCAAGAATTAAGTCCTGTATTCGGAAAAATGATACGGTTGCACGAATCGGTGGTGATGAATTTACGGTATTGTTGGAAAATGTACCTGATATCAATTATATCAATGAGGTAGCGCAAAATATTATTCATAATGTGATGAGACCATATTATATTGAAGATAACGAAGTGAAGCTTGGAGTCAGCATAGGAATTGCAATGGCGCCTGATGATGCCACAAATTCGGAAGAGCTGGTAAAAAAGGCGGATGCCGCCATGTATAATGCAAAGAAAGCGGGAAAGGGAACTTACTTTTTCTATTCGGAAAAATCCCAGGAGATTTTGGGGAAGGCAAAGAAGCTAAAGGATTTTATAGAATTTTCACTTGCGTTTGATGATAAAACAATTTATCATGATGAATAGAAAAATGAAAATTTAGGGAACTTTAGGAGATATACAAATGAAGAAGAGCATTATACAGAGATATTTAATTTTAAGTATTTTATCAGGAGTTATAATGGGAGTGATATTTCCCATGTTTGCCAGCCTGTTTATGACTGCAAAATCTGAGACAGCGGCATCTTATTTCACGGTGGCATGTGTGTTTGCCGGCATTATAGTTGGAGTGATTTCTTTTGGAATTGGGCGGGTGACGCTGATTAAGACAATCGGAAAATTAAATGAGCATTTCAAATATATGGGCGAGGGTGATTTTACGCATGAACTTCATATTGAAAGTGAGGATGCCATCGGTGAGCTAGCTTATAACTTAAATGAGATGAAGGATTCCTGAAAGAGCTGATTAACACGGTGAAGGACAAGTCCGCTGTCATAGACAGCGTTGCAAATGGAAATGTGCAGGGCTTGTCCGAGCTTCACCAGCAAATTGAAGAGGTTAATACATATGCGGAAGACGTATCGAGTGATATGGAGGTTGTTTCCCAAAATGCGGCAGTTCTTAATTCTGTTTCATCTAAGATTGAAGAAGCAGTCAAGTTGATCGCCAAAAAAGCGACAGAGGGAAGCGATATTTCGGAGGATTTTTCGCAAAAAGCAATCTCTGCCAGAAGTTCGATTGAAGGCTCTATCAAAACCGCTGAAACGCTTTTGCAGGAGACGAGCACAAGACTGGAGGAAACCATTCAAAATGCACAGGTTATCGATGAAATCAGTGTGCTTTTGACGGCAATTATTCAGATTTCATCAAGGACCAACCTTCTTGCATTAAATGCTTCAATTGAATCAAGCCGAGCGGGTGAAGGCGGAAAAGGCTTTTCTGTCATTGCACAGGAAATCCGTGAGCTGTCTCTCAACGCTGCGGATAATACAGGAAAGATTGACGTAGTTATCAAGGAAGTAGTAAAAGCGGTAAAAGAATTAATTCAGGAATCAAGTGAACTTTTGAATTTTATATCAAACAATGTAAAGAAGGACTATCATGATTTCTCTAAAATAGTGGAGCAGTATAGCAGTGATGCTTACCACATCAACTGCATGGTCGGGGATTTCCGGGATACCGCACAGCAGCTTTCTTCCTCTATTGCAAGTGTTTTTTCACGGATTGAGGATATTGTAAAGTCGGCAGACAACAGCTCGGATAAGGTGAACTTGATTTTCCAGGAAGTGCAGGCTTTGCTTAGTGAGGCGACTGCCTTGGTAGGAGAGACAGATTTGTTAAATGAAAGCTCAGGGCACTTGAAGAGCTCGATTGCGGATTTTAAGTTGAATTAAAGATAAGATAGGATTTGAATAAATGGAGCTGTTGCCTGAATTGGCGGCAGCTTTTTTATACAATAGGAAAGTTCTCCGAACTTCCTATTGTATAAAAAACTATTTATGCGTACCTCGCAGAAGTATTCCGAAATGGAATATATCAACTCTAATATGGAATTGATATCAAAATACCGATTTCGTATAATGAAACTAATAATAGTATATCGGTGAGGCAATGGAGGAGGTAAATATGGCGTATAAGCTAGAGTTTGATAATGAAAAGTACACGGTTGAGACGGTGATATTGGATGACAAGGAGCTGACTTACCGCGCTTTTGAAAATATTGTATATGTGAAAAATCCCGTAGATATAAAATATCATTCGCTGAGTATTTTTGTGCCGGAGGCATATTATGAAGAAAAGACTTTTGGAGCATGGGATTTACATACGGCACCAATCTTTTTTCCGAACACCGTGGGCGGCTATATGCCGGGACCTGTCGAGCGTCCGGGGAAAAATTTTATGGGAGATACGAATGCCACGTTTTATGCGCTGCTTCGGGGCTTTGTCGTTGTGTCTGCCGGAGTGAGGGGCAGAGGTCTAAAAAATAAAGAAGGAAAGTTCATTGGTACGGCACCGGCCTGTGTTGTGGATCAGAAGGCGGCAATCCGCTATCTTCGCTATAACAAGGGAAAGGTACCGGGGGATGTGGAACGGATTATCACAAACGGAACAAGTGCCGGCGGTGCGCTTTCTTCTTTGCTTGGAGCAACGGGAAATCATGCTGACTACGAGCCGTATTTGAAAGAGCTTGGTGCGGCTAAGGAGAGAGATGATGTTTTTGCGTCCTCCTGCTATTGCCCAATCACCAACCTAGACCATGCGGATATGGCGTATGAGTGGGAGTTCTGCGGCTTAAATAATTACCACAGAATAAAATTTGGTCCGCCTGCAAAAGGTGAGGTAAGACCGACCATGACACCGGTGGACGGTGAGATGACGAGTCTTCAGCAGGAACTTTCCAAGGAGGCGAAAGCGTTGTTTCCGGCTTATTTAAACGGGCTGAAGCTTAGAGACGCGGACGGAGCAGTCATGGAAGCGGATGAGGACGGAGACGGAAGTTTTAAGGAGTTTGTGACGAAACAGATTATGGCATCGGCGCAGCGGGTGTTGGACCTTGGTAAGGATTTACGGAATATGCAAAGCCCGTCTCATAAGGCAACAGCCGGAAGCCTTGACTTTCTGACCGTGGAAGCTGGAAAGGTGACAGCCGTTGACTTTGAAAAATATGTGCTTTTCCGAACCAGAATGAAGGAGACACTGGCATTTGATAACATTTCAATGGGAACACCTGAAAATGAGCTGTTTGGAACCGCAGACACCGAGTTTCGCCATTTTACAGAGTTTAGCAAAAGGCATAGTGCTGTAAACGGTGAGCTGGCAGACGAAAAGCAGGTTAAGATGATGAACCCGATGAATTACATCGAAGATAACAAGGCTGACACGGCGAAACATTATCGTATTCGCCACGGTGCGGTGGATAGAGATACTTCACTTGCGATATCGGCAATACTGACGCTGTTTCTTCGAAACAATGGTGTCGAGGTGGATTATCACCTGCCTTGGGGTGTTCTTCATGCGGGTGACTATGATTTAGATGAGTTATTTGAATGGATGGATGCGATATGCAGTAGTATTTGATTGTCAATATGAGCTATATAATGGAACTAGCCACCTCTTATAAAATGATTATACTTGACAAATTTGCCTGCGTTAATATAATTAAAAGAAAATGGGGGTGATTATAATTATATTGCAAAAAAATACAATTATTAAAATATCATTATTATTTATACTGGTTTTTTTATTTTTACTTGGAATAATATTAATACTTAAAAGCAATTCATGGGGGATAGGGAGTGAACTGAGTATGAATTTAGCCGGAAGTATTATTTCAATTTTTGCTGGTTTTGGATTATTATTTGAAATAAAAAATAGAAATTTTATTGATTGATATAACAAAATGGAGAGGAGTCCGTTGCTTATTTTTTGGGAATGCAACGGACTCCTCTCTGTTTTATCTTGTATATACCTTATTTATTTTACATTCACAATATATTGGTTCAAAATAGCTTCCAGCATCTCCTGACGGCCGGAGGTGTTCTTTGTCACACCATGCTCAAGTGAATAAGCTTCCAGCTCTTTAAAGCCAACCTTGCCCTCAACAATGTCCTTGCCAAGTCCTTCTGTGTAGCTTGCATAGCGTTTTGCCTTGAAATCCTCTAACACTTTGTCATCCAGCAATGCGGCAGCAACCTTCAAGCCGTGAGCAAAGGTATCCATTCCGGCAATATAGGCAAGGAATAAATCGTCCTCCTCAAAGGAGCCGCGGCGTACCTTAGAGTCAAAATTGAGTCCGCCCTTTGTCAGTCCGCCTGCCAGTAAAATTTCATACATAGCAAGTACGGTGTCATAAAGGTTAGTCGGGAATTGGTCTGTATCCCAGCCAAGCATCGGATCACCTTGATTGGCGTCAACACTTCCGAGTACTCCGTTAATCCGGCACTGATTCAATTCATGCTGGAAGGTGTGCTGTGCAAGCGTTGCGTGATTTGCCTCAATATTCAGCTTGAAATAGTCGATTAAATCGTATTTTCTTAAAAAAGCAAGTACGGTAGCTGTGTCAAAATCATACTGGTGCTTTGTTGGCTCCTTCGGTTTTGGCTCAATTAAGAATTGTCCGGTAAAATTGATTTCCTTTGCATAGTCAACCGCCATTTTCAAAAGGCGTGCCAGATTGTCAAGCTCCAAACCGGTATCTGTGTTTAGAAGTGTCTCATAGCCCTCACGTCCGCCCCAGAATACATAGTTTTCGCCGCCAAGCTCTTTTGTAATTTCCATCGCCTTTTTAATCTGTGCGGCAGCGTAAGCAAATACAGTTGCGTTGCAGGAAGTTCCTGCGCCGTGAACAAATTTGTCATCGCCGAAGGCATTTGTTGTGCCCCAGAGACACTTGATTCCGGTGCGCTTCATTTCCTCTTTGATTACTGCAACAATTTTATCCAAGATCTCATTTGTCTCTGCAAGAGTTTTTCCTCTCGGTGCAATGTCTGCATCATGGAAGCAGAAAAACGGAATCTGCATCTTTTCCATAAATTCAAACGCTGCATGTACACGCTCGATTGCCTTTTCAACGGAATCTTCCGTCACATCCCAAGGACGGTACATTGTAGCTCCGCCAAACGGGTCGTTTCCCATATAAGTAAAGGTGTGCCAATAGGACATGGCAAAGCGGCAGTGGTCCTTCATCGGTTTTCCAAGCACAAGTTCTTCGGGGTTATAAAACTTAAAGGAAAACGGGTTTTTGCTCTCTGCTCCCTCATAGTTGATTTTTCCTACATTAAAATATGACATATTGCTCCTCCTTTATAAAATGATTATCGTTATCTGTTACCTTTATTATAGCGGTTTATGGGAAAAAATCATGGGCTTTCTTACCCAATAAAATAGTACAATCTTACCTTTTAGCTTTCCTTTTTTTTGTTTTTTTATTATAATAGAATTTATAATAGGGAGGAGAAGTACATGAAAGGTGAATTTGAGATTATACAGTCTGATAGTATTAAATCGGTCAATCTGCTGTTCAATAAAATCAAATATCGTTCGCCCCATATGCACAAGGAGTTTGAGCTTGTTTACAATCTTGGTTGTGAGGCAATTTTTCATGTGGGAACGATGCGAAAATCATTTCAAGCCGGCTCCTATGTGATTTTTAACCCCAATCAGGTTCATGAGATTGAGGCGGCAGGGCAGAATCCTTTTATGATTTGCCTTCAGATTGCACCGGAGTTTTTTGAAAACGTTGCCCCGTATATCTCCTATCTGGAATTTGACTCCTTTTATCTTGCAAAATATGAGAATGACAGACTTCACAAACTGATGTTTGAGCTGTCAAACGCCTATCTTTGCCAGGGAGAACATTACAGCTTGGAATGTGCGGCACTTGTTTATCAGATATTCAAAGAGCTGTTGGAGGAGTTTCCATACCATATTACAACGGAGCTTGAGAAAAAGAGCAATGAAGAAAAGGCACTGCGCCTAAAGCGGATTCTTCGCTATGCCAAAAACCATTATATGGAGAAAATAAGCTTAAAATCGCTTGCTAAGGAGGAAAATTTGTCCTTGAACTATCTGTCGCGCTTTATCAAGGAAAATTTAAACCGCTCCTTTCAGGAATACATTGGAGAGCTTCGTTTTAATCAGGCAAAATATTTGATTCGCAATACAAATAAGAGCCTGCTGGAGATTTGTCAGGAATGCGGTTATTCCGACTATCGGTATCTCTATCAGGTATTTATGAAGCATTATGAATGTTCGCCAAAGCAGTACCGCAGTCTGAGTGTGCAGGAGGGTGCCGTCGCGGCGCCGGATTCTATCGAGACAAAGCTGTTTAGGCAGGAAGCTTTGGAGATGATACGAGATAAAATGAAATTAAAAACACCAACGAATATAGAGGTAACCAAATGATACTGGAAAAGCTGCGTAATCAGTCAGGATTTACGGGAAGTGAAAAAAGCATAGCGGACTACATCTTAAGCCATGCGGAGGAGGTGCAGCAGTTTACGGCAGAGGAGCTTGCCAGGGAGACGCTGACGAGCAAATCCTCCGTTATACGGCTGTGTAAGAAGCTTGGAACGACAGGGTATCAGGAATTGAAAAAGCTGATATTTGCGGAGAATGCGCTGGCGAACAAAGCACCTGATCCCGCTTCGCTATTCGCTCTCGACAATAAGAGTAAATATTCTGATTATATGAAAACACTTGATTTTCTCTATGAGAGTGTGCTTTCCAAAATGCATGAGCAGCTCGATCACAATGTGATAAAACGGGTTACGAACCAGCTCAACCAGATGGACCGGATTGATTTTTATTCCTCCGGGCTTGGCTATGCGATTGGAGAGGCAACGGCGCATAAGTTTGGCACGATCGGAATTGAAAGCTCTGCGTTTACTTCCATCAATGAGGCATTTTGGGTAACAAATAAGAACAATGTCAAGGTGGCGGCTATCGTGATCAGTCTCTCGGGCAGAAACCCGTCCATCATAAACATTGCGAAGTCATTGAAGCGCTATGGTATTTATGTGGTCGGCATTGCGGGAGCTGCCTCAAAGGAGATGAAGCAGCACTGTGATGAGGTTGTCCTTATGGTGGAGGGGAATATTCCGGCAGGCATTGAGCACAGTGCCATCGGAATCAGCACGAATTATATTTTTGACCTTATCTATATGGGACTTCTCGTAAAACGCTATGATAAACAGAAGGACCTATATTTGAAAATGAAACGGAATTTTGAAGGTGTAACAGAAACCGAAATTACTTAGAAAAACAAAAAGGCTTTCCGGACTGACACGATAGTGTCAAAAGGAATAGCCTTTTTCTGACAGTTTGGTCCAAACTCCTTCTAAATAAAGAAAACAGTTTTTGGTTATGCTATACTTTGGTTAACAGGAAACAGAAATTGATCGCATAGGAGGAGAAAAGAATGAGTTTACCAAAAAATTTTCTATGGGGCGGTGCTACCGCTGCAAATCAGTTTGAAGGAGGAGTTTTTGAGGGCGGTAAGGGCTTGAGCACTGCTGATGTTGTGACAGCGGGAAGCCATACCGTATCCAGAAGAATTACCTTTACGACAAAAGAGGGCGAAGAATGTGCACAGGATATCATGCCTTACAAAGGACTGCCGGAAGGCGCTGTGTGCGGCTTACAGGACGGTCAGTATTATCCAAGTCATGTCGGTATTGATTTTTACCATCACTATAAAGAGGACATTGCGTTATTTGCAGAAATGGGTTTTAAGTGCTTCCGCCTCTCCGTCAACTGGGCAAGACTATTTCCGGTTGGTGACGAGACAGAGCCAAATGAGGAAGGACTTAAATTTTATGACGCCGTGTTTGACGAGCTGAGAAAATATAACATTGAGCCGGTAGTTACGATTTCCCACTATGAGACTCCCCTTGGACTTGCAAATAAGTACGGCGGCTGGCTTGACAGAAGATGCATCGGCTTTTTCGAAAACTACTGCAGAACCTTATTTACCCGCTACAAAGGAAAAGTAAAATATTGGATGACTTTCAATGAAATTAACATTATGGGAATGCTGCCGTTTTTTGCAGGCGGTGTGACACAGATGACACCTCAGGTACAGGCTCAGGCGGTACATCATCAGTTCGTTGCCAGTGCAAAGGTGGTAAAAATGGGACATGAGATTGACCCTGAGAACAAGATAGGGCTTATGATTGCTTATGGAGCAACCTACGGCTTGACAAGCAGGCCGCAAGACCAAGCCTTGGCGATGGAGAATACCAAAAAATATCACTTCTATTCCGATGTTATGGTAAGAGGATATTATCCTGCGTATCAGCTTAAGGAATATGAGCGCCAAGGCGTAAAGCTTGAAATGGAGGCAGGTGACGATCAGATTCTAAAAGAAGGCTGCGTGGATTACCTTGGTTTCTCTTACTATACTTCAAGTTGTGTATCTTCGGAAGAAGGAGAGGATATCGGCGGTAATTTCTCCATGGGTGTAAAAAATCCTTATGTCAAAGCAAGTGACTGGGGCTGGCAGATTGACGGCATTGGCCTTCGTATTGCATTGAATACGCTGTGGGAGCGCTATCAGAAGCCGCTGTTTATCGTGGAGAACGGTCTCGGAGCAGTTGATAAGGTGGAGGCAGACGGAAGTATTCAGGATGACTACCGCATTGCTTACCTAAAAGAGCACATTGAACAGATGGATATCGCTGTAAACGTAGACGGTGTTGATCTGATGGGATACACGCCTTGGGGCTGTATTGATTTGGTATCTGCCGGAACCGGAGAGATGAAGAAGAGATATGGTTTCATCTATGTAGACAGGGATGATGAAGGAAACGGAACACTTGCCCGCTCCAAAAAGAAATCCTTTGATTGGTACAAGAAGGTGATTGCGAGCGACGGTGCTGATTTAGAGAACTAGAATACAACAAACCCTCAAATGTCTAAAAAGGTTTACAAACTTATCCAATTGGATATATAATAATCTCGAAGTAGCAAAGAAAGAGGTATTTTCATGGCTTATCGAGATTTGCAGAGCTTCCTGACGGATTTGGAGGCAAAAGGGGAATTAAAGAGAATAAAGGTACCGGTATCACCGGAACTTGAAATAACTGAAATAGCGGATCGTGTGAGTAAATCGCACGGTCCTGCTTTGCTGTTTCAAGAAGTTAAGGGGTCAAAATATCCCGTTGTGATGAATGCAATGGGAAGCTACAAGCGTATGAGCATGGCGCTTGGAGCGGAGAATCTGGACGATATCGGTGAGGAAATTGCCCGCTATTTAAATTTTGAGCAATATTTTTCAATAAGCGGACTGGTGAAAAGTATTCCGAGATTTTTTCGGCTTTTGCATGTGTTTCCGCATAAGAGTTTTCGGCGCGGGAAATGCCAGCAGGTTATTGAGAGAGAGCCTGATTTGTTTTCCTTGCCTGTGCTAAAGTGCTGGCCGGAGGATGCAGGGAGGTTTTTTACGCTGCCGCTCGTATTTACGAAAGAGGCGGGAAGCCGCCGGCAGAATGTCGGTATGTACCGGATGCAGATTCTAGATCGGACAAGCACAGGGATGCATTGGCACAAGCACAAGGATGGTTCCAAAATATTTGCTTCCTATGCTGAAAAAGGTCAAAAGATGCCGGTTTCGGTTGCGCTTGGCTGTGATCCGGCAATCACCTATGCCGCGACAGCACCGCTCCCAAAGGAAATTGATGAGATGATGCTGGCAGGCTGGCTTCGAAAGAAAGGCGTCAAGCTTGTGAAATCTGTCACAAATGATATTTATGTTCCGGCAGATGCCGAGTTTATATTGGAGGGGTATGTGGACCCGACCGAGGAATTGGTGCTGGAGGGTCCTTTTGGCGACCACACAGGCTATTACTCACTGGCGGATTTTTACCCCCGTTTTCATGTGACGTGTATTACCCACAAGAGGGAGGCGGTTTATCCTGCGACTGTGGTGGGCAAGCCTCCGATGGAGGATTGTTATATGGCGAAGGCGACGGAGCGTATTTTTCTGCCTCTCTTGCAGATGCAGATACCGGAGCTGGTTGATTTGAATCTTCCGCTTGAGGGAGTTTTCCACAACTGTGCCATTGTTTCGGTTAAGAACAATTATCCCGGCGCGGCACGCAAGGTTATGAATGCGATGTGGGGCATGGGGCAGATGATGTACACAAAGCTTATTGTCGCTGTGGATGAGACGGTGGATGTTCAAAATCTTGAGAAGGTGAAGGAAGCGGTTCTAAAAAACGTGAAGGTAAGAGAGAGTCTTTTCTTCTGTGAAGGTCCGCTGGATGCACTGGATCACTCATCCGGCAAGGCACTTTACGGCTGCCGTCTCGGTGTAGATGCAACCAAAAACAATCTGCCTGCGGAAGAAGGGTTGGAGGACACAATCGTGATTCTGCCAATCAACAAGACAAAGGATTTCGAAGGAAAACAAACCGTGACGGAATACATGGGGATAAATCCCGAGAAATTTGTTATCTGTGTGGATAACACCGTTGATCCAAAGGATAGTTCAACGGTGATGTGGAAGGTATTTAACAATATTGATGCGGGAAGAGATTTGGTAATTCTCGGACAAAAGATTGGCATTGACGCGACAAGAAAATTAAAGAGTGAGGGACTTACGAGAGAGTGGCCGAATGACATTGAGATGACAGAGGAAATGAAGCGCGCGGTCACGGAAAGGTGGACAGAATATGGAATTGATTAAAAAGATAGGAAGAAAGATACAGGCATACGGAAAGCTTGTTATGTTTTCACATACGATATTTTCCTTCAGCTTTGCCTTGGTTTCCATGGTTCTTGCCGCCAAAGGACTTCCGAAGATTTCGACGCTTATCTGGATTTTGGTTTGCTTTATGGGAGCCAGAACCGGTGCAAATGCAATAAACCGCGTTATTGATGCAAAGATTGATGCGAAAAATCCAAGAACTGCAGGCCGGCAGCTTCCGCAGGGCGAGATGAAATCGGGCGAAGTAATTGTATTTACCGCAATCTGTTTTATCGCCATGCTGTTTGGTGCGTACAAGCTAAATTGGCTTTGCTTTGCACTCTCACCGATAGCACTGTTTTTACTTATCATTTACTCCTACTGCAAGCGCTTTACCTACCTCTGCCATCTGGTACTGGGTGTGACCTGCGCCTGCGCTCCGGTTGGCGCATGGCTTGCCGTGACAGGGCGCTTTGAGTTTATTCCGCTTGTAATGGGAGCTGCGAACACACTTTGGGTTGCAGGCTTTGATATTATTTACGGTTGTCAGGATTACGAGTTTGACACACAAAACGGACTTCACTCCATACCGGCTCGTTTTGGTGTGAAGGGCGCGCTTATGATTGCGATGCTGTTTCACATCATTACGCTTTGCTGTCTGATTTTGATAGGCATCTTAGTGCCGCAGTTTGGTATTATTTATTTTATCGGCATCGGAATAATCGCAATCCTGTTTGTCGCAGAATACCGCATGGTTTCGCCGACAAACCTCACTAATGTAAACATTGCCTCCTACAGTGTCAACCAGCTTGTCAGCATCACCTTGCTGGTGTTTGGACTGCTGGACGCGTTTGTATGATAGATACCAGAGTCAAAAGGTCATGCGTTTCATGCTTGCATGAAAACACATGACCTTGGGACCCGCAAAACATGAGAAAGTAGCCCGAATAGGGCGGATTTCGAATGTTTTTAGGATTGTGGGAGCACAAAGTGCGTAACAATCCGTAGGTATCAAGGAGTAAAATACTTTTGAACCCTTCATCATAATAAAAAATCGCGAGAATATTTGTTAAAAAAATATCAAAAAGGATACAGATGAAAATGAAGAAAATAATTTTAGGGCTGACAGGCGCAAGCGGAAGCATCTATTTTCTACGCCTGCTGGAGCAGCTATCTATGCGGGACATGGAGATACATGTTGTGGCATCTTCTCTTGGGGAAGAGGTGTTAAAATACGAAACAGGCACCACTTTGTCCGAGGAGATAGAGCGCTTGAGCAAAAATAAGGCAAAAATTGTGCATGAGGATAACAGCAATCTGTTTTCCGCTGCTGCAAGTGGCTCCAGCCGATTTGATGGGATGGCAATCGTGCCCTGCTCAATGTCGAGTCTTGCCAAAATCACATGTGGAATAACGGATACGCTTCTTACAAGAGCGGCGGACGTTATGCTGAAAGAGCGGCGAAAGCTCGTGCTTGTACCGCGGGAAGCACCTGTCTCCACCACACATTTGCAGAATATGGCAAAGCTTTCAGGAGAGGGAGCCGTTATTCTTCCGGCTATGCCCGGCTTTTACAACCATCCTCAGACGATGGATGATTTGATTAATTTTGTCGTGGGAAAAACCCTCGACGCATTAGAAATTGAAAATGAATATTATGAAAGATGGGAAGGACACTATGAAAAATAAGATTATTACAACACTGTTAGTTTTTACAATGCTGCTTGCAGCAGCAGGCTGCTCAAAAAAGGAGGAGGCGGTATCCGCCGACGCTCCGAAGGAAGTGATTCGCATCGGTATGATGTCATCCTCCGATGTTATTCCTTATGTACTTATCAATGAAAATAATCTTGCAGACAAATATAATTTTGAACTGGATTTGCAGGTGTTTACTTCCGCTAAGGACCGTGACGCTGCATTTCAGGCAGGAGAACTGGATGGTGTGCTTACCGATTATGTAGGTATCTGCATGTATCAAAATGCTGGATTTGATGTAAAAATCACAGGTATCACAGACGGTGATTATATTCTGGTAGCAGGTAAAAACAGTGGCATTACTGATATCAGCCAGATTGCAGGAAAGAGCATTGCAATTTCAGAAAATACTTTAATTGAATATACATTGGACAGTATTTTGAAAGCAAATGGAATGGAAGCAGCAGACGTGGTAAAAGAGGTTGTTCCGAGAATTCCGGATCGTTTGGAGCTTCTTAGAAATGACCAGATTGACCTTGGACTTTTGCCGGAGCCTTTTGCAACACTTGCCTTAGCAGACGGAGCAATCCAGCTTGGCACTGCAAATGAGAATGGACTTTACCCTGCTGTTTCTGCATTTTCACAGACCGCACTGGACAGCAAGAATGAGGCGATTCGCAACCTTTACAAGGCATATAACGAAGCGGTTGACTACATGAATGAAACAGATTTGTCCGAATATGAAAAAACAGTAATCGAGGCAGTCGGCTATCCGGAGGAAATGATCGGTAAAGTTGAAATTAAGCCATTCCGTACAAGCCAGCTTCCGCCAAAGGAAGATGTTGAGGCAGCCGTGGCATGGGCAAGTGAAAAAGGATTATGTGATGCTTCCTTGACCTACGAGCAGGTTACTTACGATGTTTACAGTGAGGCGAAATAACAGGTGAAAAACATGCTGATAATCGATGAAATTTCCGTAAGCTACAAAAGAAAGGGCAGTCAGGTGCCGGTGCTCTCCGATTTCTCCCTCAATCTGGGGGAGGGAGAGATACTTGCCGTGTTAGGGCCGTCTGGCTGCGGTAAGTCAACGCTGATTCAGGTGCTTGCAGGAATGCTCCTGCCTGACAGCGGTGCGGTTTACATGGAGGGAGAAGGTGCAAACGTACCTTTGAACCCTAAATTTCATAAAATTGCGGTTATCCCTCAAAATTGCGGTCTTCTTCCGTGGAAAACCCTGCGCCAAAACTGCCTTCTTCCGCTTAAACTCCGAAATCGCCATGTTGAGGAGGCAAAGAAAGCAGAGCTGGAAGAGATGTGTCGCGAGCTGCAGCTTGATACCCTATTGGAGCGCTACCCACGCGAGTTAAGCGGCGGGCAGGTGCAAAGAGGAGCAATCGCCCGCGCTTTTTTGCAGGAGCCGGATCTTTTGCTGATGGATGAACCGTTTTCTTCCTTGGATGCAATTACGCGTTTAGACGGCTGGGAGCTTTTCTTGAAGATTTGGCGTCAGAAGAAGCCGACTACGATACTGGTGACGCACAGCATGGAGGAGGCACTGTATCTTGGGAAGGAAATTCTTGTACTTGGAAGAGAAGGCGGCAGACAGCTTGCACGCATTCAAAATCCTTATTTTGGCGAGATGGAGCCGGAGGAAGGCGATTTTCTTGTGCAGAAGAAACGGCTTCATAAGCTTTTGCAAGCAGATGAGAATGAGAGGGAGGTGCAGTTTTGAAAAAATTAAGAACGCATTGCCTTCATTTTCTGGAAGGGTTTCTTCTCCTGAATCTTCTCTGGTATATCGGCTATCTGGCAGCGAATACGACAGTAGTTCCCAATCCTGTTGATGTGTATGCCAACTTTGGAAGAGTATGGAAGGACCATATTTTGATACATATCCTCATCAGCCTCAAGAGGATTGGAATCGGGCTTGCGCTTTCTCTGGCGGTAGGTGTCCCGGTCGGAATGCTTATGGCATATTCAAAGGGAATAAACAAGGTGCTTTATCCGCTTGTCTATTTCAGCTATCCGATACCAAAGACGGCACTGCTCCCGGTTGCCATGCTCTTGCTTGGCATGCGTGACGGCTCGAAGGTTGCGATTATATTTTTGATTATTGTCTTTCAGGTCATTGTCGCCGTGCGAGACAGCATTCAAAATATTGATTCCTCCCTTTATCTCGTGACAGTCAGTGCAGGAGCTTCACCGCTTCAGGTCATTTGCCACATCACCCTTCCTGCAATTTTGCCGGAGCTGCTCACGAGCCTTCGTATTTCCCTCGGAACAGCGGTGTCCGTATTATTTTTTGTGGAAGGTTATGGAACAAGATACGGAATGGGGTATTATATTGTGGATTCGTGGTCTAGGATTGATTACATCGGAATGTACAGTGGAATTATCGTAATTTCGATTGTAGGCTTTTTGCTCTTTGCAGTGACGGATTTCCTTTCTGAGAAGCTTTGCGCTTGGAAATAAAGGAAACTGGTTTATGATATAAAAAGATTATGAGAGCCCGTCCGGCGGTGAAGCCGGGCGGGTTTTTGTGACCAAGGCTATTCTTCGGGTATCAAAAAATTTTGCTCTGTCCGGTGCTTGAGCAGTATGACCCACCGTGCAATCGGCTGTGCAATACATAATTCAACCGCAAACGAAATTGAAAAATTTCTCGGCCACAGATAGAAGAAGCGACGGATAGGAAGCATGGTGACAGCACCGGTGCCAATCCATGTTCCGATTATGGTCAGGAAAATAGACATAAGGAAAACCGTGCATAAGATATTGACGAGCATCACAGTATTAAAGCTATCGCCGTCCTTCACGATTTTGTGGGTGAGCCACTCAGCGGGACGATAGGTCAGCAATACCAGGGAAATAACGCTCAGCCATATAAACGGAATAACCTTCAGGGCATCTGCCCATACATACAGATGAAATCCTGCCTCAAAGCAGGTAATAAGCGGCGCAATAATATTTACCGAAATGACTGAAATAACAGTCATAAACAGCGCAAATTCTTTCTTGTTTCTAGGTAACTTCATGTAAAAATCCATTTTAAATCCTCAGCTTTCTTTTGATTTTCTGCGAAAAAAAGCGTGAAACCAACAAATGGTCTCACGCTGAACAGTTATACGCAGTGATTAAACTTTTAGTATTCTATCATAAATTTTTAGAAAAAGTCAAGATAAGTTTCATTTATTGTCAGTTGCTAAAAAGCACAGCGATATAGTAATATGGAAATATCTAAAAGGTTCGTTAAGGAGGCAAATGATGAAAAAAGAAAACAAAAAACAAGAACACTGCCCGCACTGCAAGAGACATTGCTCCCTTAACAATCCTCATTGCAGTAAAGGCGAGGCATGGGCGAAGGAAAAAAAGAAGCAAAAGAAAAATAAAGTGAAATCAGTCAAAAAACAGAAACAAAATGTTAATAAGCAGATAAGTGAAGAGGAAAATAAGACACTGCTTTATTTGCTGCAAGACTGCAATACCTTGCTTGCAAACCAATCAGCAGAGGGAACCACTGCTTTTTCTGTGCTAAAGAAAAAGGAACGCGAATACTTGGAGTCGGTATTGAGAAAGCTATCTAAAAGGTTAAAGAAGAAAGGGGAGGAAAGCCATGAGTGATATGAATCAGGATATTGTGGACAAGTACACCAAGGTCTGTATCTGCAAGGCAATCAACAAAAGCACGATGAAAAAGGTGATTGCCGAGGGAGCGGATACGCTGGAAAAGGTGCGAAAGGCTACCGGGGCGGGAAGCGGGAGCTGTGGCGGCAGACGATGTACTCCGAAAATTTTGGAGCTTTTGGAGGAGTCTGAGCAACTCCATTCTTAAGGGCAAAAAGTTGTATATAAAAAGATGTAAAGGATATGCAATCATAGATGCATAAGGCAAAATAATGCATCTATTAATACATAAAAGCTGCAACAAGATTTAAAATAATATATAATGAAGTCATTGGTGATATAAAGCACTCGAAAGGGATTGAGGGGGACAATGTTTAGAAATTTATAACTTTACAAGAAAAATCCACCACAGGAAAGGAGCAGAACATGGAATATAACTGTATGACATGCAATCACCTGTGTACCTCCAAGATTGCGCTTTTTGAGCCGCTTTCCGTTGAGGAACAAAAGGAACTGATTGCGAAGGCACAGCACCTTGACTACAAGAGGGGCGATACTATTTTTCATGAGACGGATACCGCGGATAAAATCATGATTGTCCGCTATGGAAAAATAAAAATAAACCGTTACTCCTTTGAGGGAAAAGAATATGTTTTGGATATCCTTGTGGATGGAGATATATACGGAGAACAAAATATTTTCGGCGGAAAGAGCTTTGGGGCAAATGCCGTCCCGCTCGGTGAGGCGGGAGTCTGTTTGATTTCTCAGAGCGATATCCAGGCTTTGATTTTAAAAAGACCTGAAATCGGTGTGAAAATATTAAATGTAGTAGGGGAAAAGCTTTCTCTGACCAATGAACTGGTCCGGCTCTTGTCCGTCAACGATGCCAAGGCAAGGGTAGCGGGCTTTCTTTTACTTCGAAGCAGCCGAATAAAAGGAAAGACGATAGAGCTGACGAGAGAGGATATCGCCGCCTATATCAATATAAGAAGAGAGACCATAAGCCGAAAGCTTGGAGAATTGCAGGCAGAGGGTGCAATCAAGCTGGAGGGTAACAAGAAGATCCATGTACAAAATACAGATATTCTGCGAGAAATTTTTGAAAATGCCGATTGAGTAAAAACTTTTATATATTTTTTGAAATAATGATTTGAATCACATTTTTATTCTTTTAACTTGGATATACTATGCTTACAAAAGGAACAAAACATTTTGAAACATAGATATATAGGAGGATAAAAAATGATTACGAACGACATGAAGGTAACAGATGTAGTAAAAGCATATCCCAGAGCGGTTGAAATATTTAATGATTTTCACATTGATTATTGCTGCGGAGGAAAGGACAGGCTGGAGGATGCAGTTGAGGAGCTTGGAATTGATCCAAAGAGTTTTATTGAGCTGCTGAATAAGAAGCTTGTGAAGGAGGGTTCTCACACAGAGAACAGAGAGGTGCTTGAGGTAGGGCGTTTGAGTGAAATGGAAGTGCCTGAACTTATCGACTATATCGTTGATACTCATCACACAAAGGAGAGAAAGCTCCTTGCGGAAATTGATGGGCTGATAAATAAAGTGCTTCTTGCACACTACGAACATCACCAGGAACAGCTTGTTTCGCTGCACGGACTTTTTTCCGATTTGAGAAAAGAGTTACAGGAACATTTTGCAAAAGAAGAAAAACTCACGTTTCCTTATATGAAGAAAACCTATTTAGGCGGCGGAAGCCCTGCATATGTAAAGGAGCTGGAGGATGAGCACGAGGCAGCAGGAAGTATCATAAAGGAGATTGAGGTGTGCACCAATGATTTTACGGCCCCGGAGGACGGCTGTGCCTCCTATCACCTGACGTTTCAGAAACTGCACGAGTTAGTGAAAGATGTTTATATTCATATCTTTACGGAAAACGCACTATTATTTCAGAAATATGAAGGAGGAATACAATAATGAAGAAGCATGTAAAAAACAATGTATACTGGGTTGGATTTATGGATTGGGAACTGGAGACCTTTCACGGATCGGAATATTCCATCAATCATGGCTCAAGCCAAAATGCCTACCTGATTAAGGAAGAAAAGACAGTCTTAATCGACACGGTTTGGAAGCCTCATTCTACGGAATTTATTGACAATTTGGAAAAAGAAATTGATTTGAATGAGATTGATTTTATCGTTGCAAACCACGGTGAGGTGGATCACAGCGGTTCCCTGCCGGCACTGATGGAGAAAATACCAAACACTCCAATTTACTGTACGGCAAGCGGTGTAAAGTCTTTGACAGGTCAGTATCACCATCCGGAATGGAATTATCAGGTTGTAAAGACCGGCGATTCAATCGATATCGGAAACGGAAAGAAGCTTATTTTTGTTGAGATGAAAATGCTTCACTGGCCGGATAGTATGGCGACCTACATGACCGGAGACAATATCCTGTTTTCAAACGATGCATTCGGACAGCATTATGCGGTGGAGGAGCTGTTTAACGACAAGGCGGACCAGTGCCGTCTGTGGGAAGAAGCGAGAAAATACTATGCTAACATTTTAAATCCGTTCTCTGCACTTGTAAAAAAGAAGGTTGAAGAAATCCAAGGCTTAAATCTGCCGATTGATATGATTGCCACAAGCCACGGCTCCATTTGGAGAGAAAATCCGATGCAGATTGTGGAGAAATATTATGAGTGGTCACAGAACTACCAGGAGGACCAGATTACGGTTGTCTACGACACGATGTGGGACGGAACCAAACAGCTTGCTCACAAAATTAGTGCTGAGATTGCACAGCTTGCACCAAATACAAGGGTAAAAATATTTAATATATCAAAGACAAACAAAAATGATATTATGACAGAGGTATTCAATTCCAAGGCAATCGCAGTTGGAGCACCGACAGTAGGAGGAAGTGTTATTTCTTCGATGGGAGGCTGGCTTGATTTCCTCAAGGAGTTAAAGTTTAAGAACAAGAAGGCTGCAGTGTTTGGCTGCTATGGCTGGAGCGGCGAGGGCACAAAGGTGCTTCGTGAGAGATTAGAAAACGCAGGCTTCTCCGTAGTGGAAGCAGAGGCGAAATGCCAGTGGAATCCGGAAGAGGAGGATTTTAACAAGGCAGCGGAGATTGCCAAGGCATTATGTGAATAGAAATTCTAATACAGCAAAGGGAAAGACAACATGAGATATCCTAGATTACTAAAAAAAGGTGATACAATCGGAGTATGCGCGCCCTCCTCAGGAGTGGCGCCTTATCTGCATGGAGTGCTGGAACATGCAGTTAAAAATGTGGAACAGTTAGGCTACAAGGTCATATTGACCGATTCTGTAAGACATGATGAAAAAATGGTGAGTGCAGATGCAAAAACCAGAGCAAAGGAATTTATGGAGCTATACATGAATGAGAAAGTGCGAGCAATTATCCCGCCCTATGGAGGAGAATTTTTGATGGATATGCTTCCGCACCTTGATTTTGATGAACTTTCCAAACTGGAAGCAAAGTGGATTTGCGGCTATTCTGACATCACCACGCTGCTTTTGCCGCTAACTTTAGTTAGTGATATTGCAACCGTTCATGGCTCAAGTTTTATGAACATGGGCTTTAAAAATATTGACCCATCGGATTTATTTCTATATAATCTATTATCAGAAGATAAAACGATACAGCACAGCTCTGAAAAATACGGTGAATTTTGTAACTACGGGGATGAAACAGGGGAGACATATATTCTGGATAAGGAAACTCTGGTTATCCCGATTGGAGGCTCGCCGGAGGGAAGCTTTTCGGGGCGGATGATTGGCGGGTGTATGGATGTGCTTTGTCCCTTGATTGGAACAAGGTTTGCAGATACTTCTGCTTTTTTTGAAAAATATAAGAATGATGGTTTTATCTGGGCACTTGAGAGCTGTAATATGAATTCTACACAGCTTTACCGTGCCTTTTGGCAAATGCGGCAAAACGGCTGGTTTCTCCATTGTAAGGGACTCCTAATCGGACGTCCTTACGGATATTCGCAGCAGCAGGACTTCAATCTTGCAGATGCCTTTCGGCTGGCGTTTGACGGCATGGATATCCCAATACTATTCGGCTGTGACATCGGGCATATTCCACCCCAGATACAGTTGATAAACGGCTCCTTTGCCACGGTTGAGTTTAAGGACAATAAGATGAAAATTATGCAGGAGCAGATTTGACGGGAGAGAATAATTAGTATATATTTGATAGAAAATAATTAGGGGAAAAATGAACATGAAAAAAATAATAATGATATTACTGGCAATTTTTACAATGAACGTATTTGTGGGGTGTACTGAGGAAGAAAACAATGTGGTTGTAACGGATGGAAACTACATAATGAAGCAGTACGGGGAAGAGATAGCAGGGCTGCCTAGCCTTACCATTGAAGGTGATAAAATTTCATTTTCCTATGATATGTTGAGCAGTTACTTGCCATATGGAAGCTATACGGTCGAGGAGGACTTGCTGACAATGACAACCGATGACGGAAAATATTCATAGATATCGTAAACAGGAATAAGAAAAAGTTTTTGAAAATCGATCTGCGGGGGATTAACGTTGTCAGGCGTGCCATCAAGAAGTTTGACAGGAGTGAGCAGAACGCAGTTGAGGTTCGAAAGAGGATATATAAGCTGTATAAATCGAATGATATGTATGTGCTGGAGAAATTAAAAGCACTGGATGAAGGCAATTCGCTGGTAAAAAAATATATAGCAGACTATGAGCTTTCCTTGTCCATATGGAGCGGACATGAGGAGAAGGATGACTTAAAGCGAGAGGAAGGCTTGGTAAACGAAGAAAACGTGACGCTAAATGTAGAAGACATTGTAACACTGGGATTTCAAATTGAGCGTAACAATATCCAGACAATGTATGAAAACGGACGTATCTCTTGGGAGACAGCGCAGAGGATGCGTGAAAATATATCACTGATGGAAATACAGTTGGCACGCAATAATTAAAAATAGCGGAACAACACTCTGAAAGGAATGAATATAACATGATAAAACACATTGTAATGTTTAAATTACAGGAAAATGAAAAGACAGAGAATCTGGAAACGGCAAAATCAATGCTTGCAAGCTTTGAGAAAGAGATACCGACACTCAAAAAGCTTGAGGTAGTATGCAATCATAAGGAAACACCGGAAACTAACTGCGATTTAGCGCTTATCTGTGATTTTGAAGATATAGCCGGCTTAAACGAATACCAGAAACACCCGACACACGTGGCATTCGGAAAGTTTATCACGCAGGTGAGAGAAAGCCGTGCCTGCATTGACTATGAGTACTAAGAGAAGTCGGTAAAAATCTAATCATTATAAAAAGGAGAAATATATGTCATACGAAGCAATTTGGTCAAACAGCGATAAGCTGAATGAGGTAGAACACATTAAGTTAAATAAGGACGGTTTGGATGTTATCCAGACCATTATTGATAAATATTCGAAGACAGGTTATTCCTCCATTACTCCGGAGGACATGAACTTGTTCAAATGGGCAGGCGTGTACGAGCAAAAGCCTAAGAACGGATATTTTATGATGAGAGTCCGCATTAATTCAGGAATGATGAATTCTGCGCAGGCAAAGATTTTGGCAGGAATTGCCAGAGATTTTGGACGCGGAGTTGCCAATGTTACGACAAGAGGGGCAATTCAGTTTCACTGGATACAGGTGGAAAATCTGCCCGATATTTTTGAAAGACTTTCTTCCTGTGGGTTAAGCAGCTTTGAAGCTTGCGGAGACTGCCCGCGTACGATTGTGGGCAATTCATTAGCGGGAGTTGATAAGGATGAACTTATGGATACGAGAGAGTTGGTTGAGGAAGTAAATAACTTCTTTGTCCTGAACAAGGATTTTTCTAATTTACCGAGAAAATTCAAAATCTCCATATCTTCCAGTATACACAACGCAGGACATGCGCAGATTAATGATATCTCCTTTACTCCCGCGGTAAAAGAGTTTGATGGAAAAGAAAAAATCGGCTTCCATGTATGGGTTGGCGGCGGACTGTCAGCAGTCCCTGTTCTGGCACAAAAGCTTGATATTTTTGTAAAGCCTGATGAGGTGCTTAAAGTGGCGGAAGCAGTATGTACGATTTTCAGAGATTACGGCTATCGTGAGAAAAGAGGCCGTGCCCGCCTTAAATTTTTAATACGTGACTGGGGAATAGAGAGGTTTCAGGAAAAATTGCTGGAATATGTTTCTGTCAGCACAGGTTGCGGCGAAGATAAGCTGGTTGACTGGAATGCGTCCTATTATTACGGTGCACACCCACAAAAGCAGGCAAATAAAAACTATATCGGAATTAATGTTCCGTTTGGTGAGGTAAATGCAGAGGAGCTTTTGGAGCTTGCCGATATTTCTGAAAAATATGGTGATAAGTCCATCAGGACGACGCTGACGCAGAACCTGCTTCTTACAGGAATTGATGATAAGGATGTAGAAGACGTACTATCCTTAGAGCTGCTGAAACGCTTATCTCCGAAACCAAGCACATTTCTTGGCTACACAGTTTCCTGTACCGGAAAAGAGTACTGTAATCTGGCAATTGTGGAGACAAAGGACAGAGCTAAGAAAATAGCAGAGTATTTAAATGAAAAAATTGAACTGGATACGCCGGTTCGAATTCATGTCACGGGTTGCCCGAACTCCTGCGGTCAGAAACAGATAGCAGACTTAAGCCTTCAGGGTGCCATTATAAAAACCGAAGATGGTCCGGTTGATGCATTTACACTGTGGATCGGTGGTGCATTGGAGGGTGAAGGGAAATTTTCCGAGAGTATGGACTGTCGCATAAAGTCGACAGAGGCACATTTGGTTTTGGAAAAGTTAATTCTCTTTTTCAAGGAGAACCAGATAGACGGTGAGACATTTTTTGCATTTACGAAGAGAGTGGGAATGGAAGAGCTGAAAAAAAGTATGAATTGATGTACAATTTTGACTTTTCAATCTTCTGTCTTATGTTATAGTAATCGCACTTGGTGAGGTCTTTCACGAGCTTAGTATTTATGGTACAATATAGTTAGAAGAAAGGAGGACGTTATTATGAGAATTTTAGAATCGAAATTTGTAAAAGGATTTATAAAGATGGCAGACGACGGCTACCAACTGGGCTGGCATGAGCGTAACGGCGGAAACTTAAGTTATCGCTTAAAGTCAGATGAGGTACAGTCGATTCAGCCACGTTTGAATGCACCAGGTGAATGGATGGAGATTGGAGCTGATGTTCCCGGACTTGCAGGAGAATATTTTCTTGTGACAGGAAGCGGAAAGTATTTTAGAAATATTATTGTTGACCCGGAGGCATGTATTGCGATTATTGAGCTTGATGAAACCGGGACAAAGTATCGAATTAGATGGGGCCTAGTGGAGGGAGGCACGCCGACAAGCGAGCTGCCGACCCACTTGATGAATCATGAGGTGAAAAAGCGAGTGACAAACGGCGAACACCGTGTTATCTATCATGCCCACACAACGAATATTATTGCGCTGACTTTTGTGTTGCCTCTAAATGATGAGGTATTTACAAGAGAGCTGTGGGAGATGGCAACGGAATGTCCGGTTGTATTCCCAGGCGGAGTCGGCGTAATCGGTTGGATGGTTCCGGGCGGAAGGGCAATCGCAATCAAAACGGCAGAATTGATGGAGAAATATGATGTCGCAATCTGGGCACATCACGGAATGTTCTGCTCGGGAATCGATTTTGACCTGACCTTCGGTCTGATGCATACGGTTGAGAAATCTGCTGAGATACTGGTAAAACAGCTATCCATGTCCCCTCACAAGCTGCAGACAATCCAGCCTCAAAACTTTAGAGACTTGGCGAAGGATTTTAAGGTGACATTGCCGGATCAGTTCTTGTATGACAAGGAATAGGCAGTAGCGTTTACCTTATAAAATGAATATAGAAATAACGAAAAAGTGCATGGGAACTTAACTGCCCATGTACTTTTTTAGAAGTATAAAGGAGCAAACGACTATGAATCTAAAAAAGATACACCATGTTGCAATTATTGTTTCCGATTATCAAAAATCAAGACATTTCTATGTAGACTTACTAGGTTTTAATGTAATCAGAGAAAATTATCGTAAAGAGAGAAACGACTATAAACTTGACTTGGAGCTTGATGGCTGTGAGCTCGAAATTTTCTCCGGAAATAACAATCCAAAGCGTCCAAGCTATCCCGAGGCATGCGGGCTTAGACATTTGGCTTTTTGTGTTGAGAATATGGAAGAGACGGTTAGGGAGTTAAATGCGCTTGGAATAGAGATAGAACCGATTAGGACAGATGAGATTACCAATAAGAAGATGACCTTTTTCTTTGACCCGGACGGATTACCGTTGGAATTGCATGAATAGTCAGTATATCGGTTGAAAATTAAGTTTTGTAGAATATATACCGATATATAAAATATGCAAAGTAATTTATGAAAATCAATCCATAATGGAGAAGAAGCATACACGTGGTGAGAATTGCTCAACTATAACTATTCACTTAGGGGAGGACAGTTATGAAAATTCAACAAATGAATCATCATCAAAACACATATTTAATTGGTTTGGCAGAAGATTTTGCATTAGGAAAAACCAACACAGTAAAATCACAATTGCTTTCTTATAAAAATCAGGCAGTTGATGTATCAATATCAGAGGAAGGACGAGCAGCATTAAGAGAAAACTTGAATAAGCTCGGATTGACGACTGAATATACAGATGTTAGAGATATAACAAGTGCAGTAACAAATGAAGTTACTTGGGAGCATTATACAGCCATGAGAGATATAAGTAGTTTGACTTTGAAAGATGGGAACTACGATGTTGAGGATTTAGCGAAATCTATTATGGAAGCATACGAAACCATCTATAATAAAATTACAAAGGAACATGAAGAAGGCACTCGTCAGGTCTCATACGACCTTACTGGTACGAGGTCTTTAACACTGGAAGAAGATCTGGCAGGACTTGATAAGGCTTTTCAAATGCGTTTGGCAAATCTGGAAGGATTTATTACATGCCATCAAACAAATAAAGCATTTGCTCATCCGAATGGTTTTGTAAATTTTCTTGAAGATCGTCCGCAAAATGAAAATGATATCTCCGATGACTATAATGTTTATGATGACGAATATCGAAAAACCACTATCTCAATGATGCAGCAAGCACGTGAGGAGTTTCTGGCTTTATTTAAAACTATGAATTATAAACAAGGTGCTGCGATAGGAATAATCTCTGGCATCATGAATAACAATGCAGATTTTGTATTTAAAACACAAAAATTATTTTCTAAGGAATAAAAAGACTTCCTTTTATGGACGTAGGTGGTATAATGAGGAAAATATAAATTTAACCAGATACCCATAAAGGAGAAAAACAATGATACAATCCATAGTACATATAGCGTTAGTGGTAAGAGATTACGATGAAGCGATCGAATTTTATACAAAAAAGCTTCATTTTACTTTAGTAGAAGACACTTATCAGGCAGAGCAGGATAAAAGATGGGTAGTGGTATCCCCACCCGGCTCCAACGGAACGACTATCTTGCTTGCAAAGGCATCAAAGCCCATACAGGAGGAATTTATCGGGAATCAGGCGGGAGGAAGGGTATTTCTGTTTTTAGGGACAGACGATTTCGAGAGAGATTTCAAGGAAATGAAGGAAATTGGTATCGAGTTTGTAAGAGAACCCAAGGTGCAGGATTACGGAAAGGTTGCCGTGTTTAAAGATTTGTATGGAAACCTGTGGGATTTAGTGCAGTTTAATGAAGACCATCCGATGTATCAGAGGGTAAAATAAATCTAAGATGAGGGGATGAAATGATGCGAATTGGTGAAGTTGGATTGCTGACCAATGATGTGATCAGATTGGCTGATTTTTATAAGAAGCTGTTGGAGCTTGACAACCAAAGCAATGACGAAGTACACCAGACTCTCATTGCAGAGGAAACGATGCTGACGATTTACAATGACGGAAGCAGAAAAAATAATGATAATCGGAATATGTGCCTTGCCTTTACGGTGGAAGATGTAGACAGGGAATATGAAAAGGTGTTAAAGCTTGGTGCTGAGGTAATAGAGAAACCTGAAACAAGACCTTGGGGAGCCAGAAATATGAGCTTTTACGACCCTGACGGTAATGTGATATATTTTCGCAGCATTCCGAAATGAAAAAAGATATACTGACAGTTGGAGGATACCATGGCAATTGAGAGAGTAAGAGAATATTTTAAGAAATACAACATGGAGGAGCGTATTCGGGAATTTGACGTATCGAGTGCGACAGTGGAGTTAGCGGCAGCGGCACTGCAATGTAAGCCGGAAAGAATAGCAAAAACGCTATCCTTTGTGGTGGATGAGCAGCCGATATTGCTTGTGACGGCAGGAGATGCCAAGATTGACAATGCGAAATATAAAGCCCAGTTTAGTGCTAAAGCAAAGATGCTTACTCCGGATGAAGTAGAGGAAAAAATCGGACATACGGTAGGTGGTGTATGCCCGTTTGGAGTCAACGAAGGAGTGACAATCTATTTGGACAAATCCCTGAAACGATTTGAAACAATCTTTCCGGCGTGTGGAAGCAGCAACAGTGCGATTGAGCTTACGATAGAGGAACTTGAAACCTACTCTGGCTATAAAGAATGGGTTGATGTGTGCAAAAACTGGACATGATACAGACGTATAAAACAAAATAATAAATATTAAGCTACACAAAAAGCTTGATGCCTGATAAGTGAAATATAGGGCGTCGGGTTTTTTTATTTCGGGAAACTTAGCACTAAAATCCGGCAACAAAGGAAAAGTTTGTTGTGAGCCGCATTAGACTTTGCTATAGTTAGAATATAGAAGAGGAAAGGGTGAGAATGTGAAAGTAATCATAAAGACTGAGGCTGATACAGCGGAGACAGAAGTAGCAATTACGTGTAATCATTTGACACCGGAAATAGAAAAAATTGTGGCAATGCTTCGCATGCTCGACATGCAGTTGACGGGAGTAAGGGACGGGGCCACACACATTTTAGATGTAGCAAATGTGCTTTATATTGATACGGTGGATAAAAAAGTATTTTTATATACAAGAGACAGTGTCTATGAGACAAATCTTCACCTGTATGAGCTTGAAGAACAGCTCACCAAGGCGGATTTTTTTCGCGCAAACAAGTCATGTATCATCAATTTTAAGCAGATTGTATCCCTGAAAGCAGATATGGACCGAAAGCTTCGTGCCACCATGAGCAACGGCGAGCAGTTAATGATATCAAGGCAGTATGCTGACTATGTGAAAGAACGATTGGGGGTTAAGTAAATGGAAAGAAAAAAAACAATTTTGGACTATATCGGTCATATTTTTATCATTTTTGGATTCACGATGGTTTGTATGATGTGCTTTACCTTCCTTTTTGGAGAGACTGCACAGGAATATTCAACCTTCTTCAGATTGGGAAAAGAAGGTGTTTCCAGTGAGGTAATGGCACAGTTTTTCCTTCTGTCCATACTTGTGACCTTATGGAATTGCCTATATGAAAGTGGAACGCTGCTAAAATTTTTGCCCGGAAGAATAAGAAGCGTCAGCATGATTCTTTCTGTTTTCTTAACTGTGGTTGTATTTGTTGTGGTATTTCAATGGTTTCCGGTTAATATGTGGCAGCCTTGGGCAATGTTTTTCTTGTGCTTTGCCTTATGTGTGGTCGGCAGCACAACCATTTTTATAGCGAAGACCAAAACGGAAAACCGTAAGCTGGAAGAGGGCTTGAACAAATTGAAGGAAAAGTGGGAGAAGGAGGAGAAAGATGAGTAGAATATGGGCGCAAGAGATTGAGATGAGCTTTCACGGCAACACAGTTTTAAATAAGATTAGTTTGGATATCCAGCCGGGTGAGATATTTGGATTGCTCGGACCTTCCGGAGCAGGAAAAACAACGTTGATTAAAATACTCACGGGACAGTTAAAGCAGACAGGCGGCAGTGCAAAAATATTTGAGAGCGACAATGAAAAAATAACAGGTGACGATTTTCGGAAGATTGGTATGGTACTTGATAATACAGGGCTTTATGAGCGCTTAAGCTGTTATGATAATCTGGCTTTGTTTGCCAGAATTTACGAAATGCCGCTTGCCGATATTCATACCGTGCTTTGCCGCGTAGGCTTAGAGGAGGCAGAAAAGAAGAGTGTCAGCAATCTTTCCAAAGGCATGAAGCAGCGACTGGTTTTGGCAAGGGCGATTATGCATAAGCCACAAATCCTTTTTCTGGATGAGCCAACAAGCGGTCTTGATCCTGTCAATGCGGTATCGATTCGCAAGCTGATACAGGAGGAAAAAGAAAGAGGCGCTACCATTTTTTTGACGACACATAATATGGAGGAAGCCACGAAGCTTTGTGACAACGTGGCACTGTTAAATCAGGGCAGGATCGTAGAGTATGGGGAGCCTCTTGATATATGCAGAAGATATAACCACCAGAACAAGCTGCTTGTTTTGACAAAAAGCGGCGAGCAAATAGAGCTTTTTAATAATGAGACCGCGATTGCTGTCCTGACGGGCTACCTAAAAGACAATGCAATTGAGAGTATCCACTCCACGGAGCCGAATTTGGAGACGGTTTTCATGGAGCTTACAGGAAGGGGGCTGGAAACAGATGAGTAGAAAGAGTATAGCTATTTTTCAAAAACAGGTAAAGGACACTTTTAAAAATAAGGGTGTATTGGTGCAATTTGTTATGTTTCCGGCACTTTCTGCTATTATGCAGAATGCGATTCAGATTGAGGGGATGCCCCCAAATTATTTTGTCTTTTTGTTTGCGACCATGTACATTGGTATGGCACCCCTAACTGCGATGTCCTCCATCCTCTCCGAGGAGAAGGAGTATAATACACTGCGCGTTCTTCTTATGTCAAACGTGAAGGCGGGAGAGTATCTCTTTGGAGTCGGGTCATACATTTTTCTAGTTTGCATGCTTGGAAGTGGCGTGTTTGCGGCAGTAGGAGAATTTACAGCACGAGAGCGGCTTTCCTTTCTTGGAATTATGGCGGTTGGTATTCTGATTTCCACTCTGATTGGAGCTGCAATCGGAACATGGAGCAAAAATCAGATGTCTGCCACCTCGGTTACGGTAGTTGTTATGATGATTTTTTCCTTTTTGCCGATGATATCTATGTTTAACGACACGATTTCCAAGGTGTCGAGGTTCACCTATTCTCAGCAGCTAAATGATTTGATGAATCAGATAGACAACATTTCACTTCCAATCGGAGATGGAAGTATTCTGGTTTTTAATGTGTTTGTGGCAGCGGGGCTTTTTGTGATTGCTTACCGGAGGTGCGGGCTGGCATAGCAAAATTGTTTTAATAGTAATGGTATATCCATTTTCATGCGAGGAGAGACAAAATGAACTCAAATTATAGGCTGATAAAAGGCTATAAAGATAACACCGATTTAAGAAAAAGCTTCAACGACTTAGCCAAGTCCGTATACGGCTTTGACTTCGAGGACTGGTATCAAAACGGATATTGGAACGATAACTATATCCCATACTCCATCTTGGATAAAGGAAAAGTCGTGGCAAATGTCTCGGTCAATCCGATGCAATTTTTCCACGGCAATAAATTGCACACCTATATTCAGCTTGGAACAGTTATGACAGACAAAGCTTATCGTAATAAGGGTTTAATCCGCAGACTGATAGAAGAAATCGAACAGGATTACAAGGAAAAAACAGAAGGCTATTTCCTATTTGCGAATGATAGTGTGTTGGAGTTTTATCCCAAATTTGGCTATAAAAAAGCCACGGAATATGAGTATTTAAAGTCGGTAAGCAACAACACGGAAATGACTGCAAAGAGGATATCCATGGAAGAAAAAGAAAATCGAAGCAGGTTGGAGCGGGCTATAAACACCAGCGCTGTACAGAGTGGCATGGCAATGAAGGAAAATGCAGCGTTAATCCTGTTTTATGCAACGAAATTCATGAAAGAGAATGTTTATGAGATAGAAAGCCAAAGCGCGCTTGTCATTGCCGAGCTTAATAAGGGTGTGCTGCATTTGCATAATATTTTTGCACCGAAAGAAGTGGAAATTGATACCATAACAGCCGCTTTTGGAAAAGAGGTAACGAGCGTAGTGCTCGGCTTTGCGCCCTTATCTGGTGAGGGATATGAGGTTAGGGAAAATCAGGAGGAAGATACCACCTTATTTATAAAAGGAACTCCGTTAGAGGAGATAGAAAGAGAGCGTTTAAGAATTCCTGCTTTATCACATACTTAATCATAAAAAATATTTTTTAAAAACCTATTGACATTCACGCAACGGAAAGGTTTACACTGTCAATGTAAGGAGGTGCAGCATGGAATATACAGTGCAAAAATTAGGAAAACTGGCTGGGGTCAGCACAAGAACACTCCGGTACTACGATGAAATTGATATCTTAAAGCCGGCGAGAATTAATTCATCGGGATATCGGATTTACGGCCAGAAGGAGGTTGATCGTTTGCAGCAGATTATGTTTTATCGGGAAATGGGGCTGGAGCTTTCTGCCATAAAGGAAATACTGCAATCAAAAGACTTCGATGAAATAAAGGCACTGGACAGCCATCTTGTCAAGCTTCTTGCACAACGCCAGCAGTTGGAGCTGCTGATTAAAAATGTACACAAAACAATTGACTATAAGAAAGGAATGATACAGATGCGTGACAGTGAAAAGTTTGAAGGCTTTAAGCAGAAATTAGTGGATGACAATGAGGAGAAATACGGAAAAGAAATCAGAGAAAAGTACAGTGACGAGGTTGTAGATGAAAGCAATCAGAAAATGCTCAACATGACCAAGGAGCAGTACGAGGAATTTGAAAAGCTTGGTCAGGAAATACTGGAGACTCTGGAGGAGGCGTTTGCAACAAAAGACCCTGCCGGAGAACTAGGACAAAAGGTGGCAGAGCTGCATCGGAAGTGGCTTAGTTACACTTGGAAGGAGTACACGAAGGAAGCCCATGCGGGATTAGCCCAGATGTATGTGGCAGATGAAAGATTTACTGCTTATTATGATAAGAATCAGCCCGGGCTTGCGGCATTTTTGCGGGATGCTATCCTTCATTATACCGGTATGGAGGCTTAGAGCGGTAATAGGGTAAAAGAAGATAGATATTTTGCTATGTTAAGAGTGTAATATAAAGTGCGTAAGTTTGTTACTGGTAACTTACGCACTTTATTACATTCTTAACTAGGAAACAGCTTTCTACTCTCCTGCTATTTGATTTCCAAAATGATTAGTTAATAAAGTTAATAGCTCTTCATTATTTCCTAAGTATAAAATAATTAAATTATTATATTTATAAAAATGTGGAGACTTACTCCAATCAATTGAACTAGACATCTCATCCTTTGTATATGAAAATCCATCAGAACTAATGCGCTGCGAATCTAAATCAGCATTTCTTATAGAATCATAAATAAATACTTGAAGGTCTTCGGCATCATTTAAAGTTATGTTTATTCTGTCTCCTTCTAAAATATTTTTATTTGCATTTTCAGAAGAAAAGGTATATCCGTTTGTTTCAAAAATATTTTTCAAATCATCTGATACCTTTTCGGTATTAGAAGTGTCTTCTGTTTTGCTGTTATTATTTGCTGAACTACAACCTATCAATGTTAATACTATCAAAAAAGTTGCAAGTAAATATTTTTTCATTAAAAAAATCTCCTTTCTATGTAAAACTAAATATTCTCCAAGTTGCTGAAACGCTATTAGTTATTTGAATTTTATTATTCAAAAAAATATGTTTAGTAAAATTACATCTGCTATTTTTCCCTATAAATATACTATATAATTAACATATTTTAAAAAAATTTAATAGTCAAAAAACATAAATAGACAATCTGAGAGCGTAAATGAATGAAAAGCTGCATTTTGTTCGAGCAGAGCTTTTGCAACCTTCAAAAATTTTCATCATATATATAAATAAGAAACCCTTAAAAATATTGACAAGCAATCAAGAATCAGTTACCATTATAACTAGTTAAACGCAATTTAATTAAATGCAATTTAAAATAAAAGGCCACCAAAAAGGAAAGAGGTTTTTATGGAAAAAGAGTTTAATCTGGAAGGATATATGACAAAGGGAGTTGAAAACATTGTGAAGGGTGCATTAAAAGCTTCTTTTTCAAACCCCAGAGAAAGTATTTTTATGGCTAAATATGCCGCTGCCAGTAAAAAGTCGGCGGAGTTGAGAAGAAAGGCAGAAAAACAGGGAGAGCATGTACCCGCGTTTTTGATTGCCAGTATTACCAGCCAATGTAATCTTCATTGTGCCGGCTGCTATGCAAGGGCAAATAACGCCTGTCATGATGAAAAAGCAGTGTCCCAGCTATCCGATAAAGAATGGCATACCATTTTTAAAGAAGCAAGCGATATAGGAGTCGGTTTTGTTCTTCTGGCAGGAGGAGAGCCGTTGATACGAAGAGATGTGTTGGAGGCGGCATCTGAAATTCCCAATATTTTGTTTCCTGTCTTCACTAACGGAACTTTAATCAAGGATTCTTACATAGAGCTGTTTGATAAGCATAGAAATTTACTCCCTGTGTTAAGTATTGAGGGAAAGGAAGAGATAACGGACCAAAGGCGTGGAGAGGGTGTATTCAACAGTCTTGAAAAGACCATGAAACTGTTAAAGAAAAACGGTATTTTATTCGGCGCTTCGGTAACGGTAACGACTGAGAATTTAACAGAGGTGACCTCTAAAGAATTTTTGAATTATCTATATGAGGCAGGCTGTAAGGCGGTTATTTATGTTGAATTTGTGCCTGTGACAAGCGAAGCAAAAGAATTGGCACCGGGAGATTTTGAAAGGGAATACTTAAAGGATAAGTTGGCTGGTATCAGGGAGGAATACGAGGATATGGTATTTGTTTCCTTCCCGGGAGACGAGAAGACGTCGGGAGGATGTCTTGCAGCCGGAAGAGGATTTTTCCATATCAATTCCAATGGCGGTGCGGAACCCTGTCCTTTTTCACCTTATTCCGATATTAATGTAAAGGAAACCTCTATAAGGGAAGCCTTGAATTCAAGATTGTTTAGACGCTTGCAGGAGGAAGATGTATTGCTTGAGGACCATGCAGGCGGCTGTGTGCTGTTTGAACGACGGGAAATGGTAGAAGAACTTTTGAGATAATAAGGATAATAGAACGCAACTCAGCATTGACAATCCCTCTTCATTTGTGGTAGTTTATATGGGTACTTTATTGTGGCAGAGTAATAACATATTACCATGTAAAACAGGAGGAGAAATTTATGAAAAAGCTTTTGGCAATTGTACTTTCATTGGGAATGGTGCTTTCTTTAGGAGCATGTACAGGTGGCAGCACAGAGACGAGCAAAAACAGCGATACCTTTACCGTGGGATTTGACCAGGACTTCCCGCCATATGGCTATGTGGGGGATGACGGTGAATTCACAGGTTTTGATATAGATTTAGCGACAGAATGCGCGAAGCGCATGGGTAAGGAAATTGTGCTTCAGCCGATTGCGTGGGACGCAAAGGACATGGAGCTGGAGGCAGGAACGATTGACTGTATCTGGAATGGTTTTACGATCAATGGGCGTGAAGATCTCTACACATGGTCCTCACCATATGTAAATAATTCACAGGTTGTCATTGTAAAGGCAGACTCAGGCATCAGCACACTTGCAGATTTGTCAGGAAAAGTAGTGGAGGTTCAAAAGGAATCCTCTGCACAGGCTGCGCTTGAGGACGCTTCTAAGAAGGACTTGCTTGAATCCTTTGGTGACTTTCTGACCGTAGACCAGTATAACACAGCATTTATGGACTTGGAGTCCGGAGCGGTTGATGCGATTGCGATTGATGTCGGTGTGGCAAGATTCCAGTTGTTAGGAAAAGAAGACAAATTCACGATATTAGACGAAGAGCTTGCAAGTGAGCAATACGGCATCGGTTTCTTAAAGGGAAACGAGGAATTAAGAGACAAAGTGGAAGCAACCTTGCTTGAAATGGTGGAAGACGGTACCTTTGCAGAGATTTCCACAAAATATTTTGGAGAAGATGTAGGTATTCTAGGAAAATAATCGGAAAAAATTTTTAAATTTAAATAGATGAGAAAGAGGGACATAATGATATGTCCTCTTAACTCGTTAGGAGGCAAAAATGAGCGTATCCGCTATGCTTGGACAACTGAGCGCCGGAATGGTCACAACGATAGTTATTTTTGTGATGACTTTGGTGTTTTCCCTTCCGCTGGGATTGCTGATATCATTTGGAAGGATGTCAAAGAATTTATTTATCCGCAATCTGGCAAAAATATATATATCGATTATGAGAGGAACACCGTTGATGCTGCAGCTTTTGGTTGTGTACTTCGGACCTTATTACATATTTGGAATTGCGATTTCCTCCTCTTATCGTGCTTATGCGGTAATCATTGCCTTTGCAATCAATTATGCTGCTTATTTTGCAGAGATTTACCGCGGCGGTATTGAATCCATGCCGCAGGGGCAGTATGAGGCGGCAAAGGTACTCGGCTATACAAAGGCACAGACCTTTGTAAAAATCATTATGCCGCAGGTTGTGAAGCGGATTTTACCTTCTGTTACGAATGAGGTAATCACGCTCGTAAAGGATACCTCACTTGCCTTTTCCATTGCATATGCAGAAATGTTCACCATCGCAAAAGCCATTGCAAACTCACAAAGAAGTATGCTTCCTTTTGTTGCGGCAGCGGTATTTTACTATGTATTCAACTTCATTGTTGCAGCGCTGATGGAGCTTTGGGAAAAGAAAATGAGCTACTATAAATAGGAGGAGCACAGATGAAAACGTTATTGGAAATGAATCATGTAAAAAAGAGCTTTGACGGAACTTTAGTGCTCAAGGATATCAGCCTGTCCGTGGAAGAGGGAGAGGTTGTGTCCATCATCGGTCCCTCCGGCTCAGGAAAATCAACGCTTCTTCGCTGCGCAACACTATTAGAGAGCATGGATTCGGGAAATCTAAGCTATCTTGGTGAAAGTGCGGCTTCCGATATAGACGGAAAAACCGTATATAAAAAGGGAAGTGAGCTAAAGCAGATACAGCAGTCCTTTGGGCTTGTGTTCCAGAACTTTAACCTCTTTCCGCATTACACGGTGTTGAAAAATATCATCGATGCGCCTCTTCATGTACAAAAGCGTGACAAGGCGAAGGTAATCAAGGAGGCAGAGATTCTCCTCGAAAAGATGGGGCTTTCTGACCGTGCCGATTACTATCCGTGTCAGTTATCCGGCGGACAGCAGCAGCGAGTTTCCATCGCAAGAGCGCTGGCGATGAACCCGAAAATCCTTTTCTTTGACGAGCCGACCTCCGCCCTCGACCCGGAATTGACCGGGGAAATATTGAAGGTAATCAAAGAGCTTGCGAAGGAAAAAATGACGATGGTTATTGTGACCCATGAGATGAATTTTGCGAAGGATGTTTCCAACCGTATGATTTTCATGGATCAGGGTGTCATTGTGGAGGAGACCACGCCTGAGGAGATGTTCCAGTCCACCAATCAAAGAACGAGAGAGTTCTTGGGACAATACCATAATCTGGGTTAATGCCTACACGAGCTTTAAATACTGCATAATTTTATATGACAGACCAAAGGACATAAACTCATCGCCAGTCTCAATTTTACAGTCCATGATGCTGCGGATTTTATCCATGCGGTACAGGAGTGTATTTTTGTGAATATGGAGGCGTTTTGCAATCTGTGTCGGCTGTCCGGGCGATTCCAGATACTCGTACAGAGTCGTCAAAAAATCAGTTCCGTGCGTCTCATCGTATTGGAGAAGCCTCATCATACCCGGGTGGATGAAAAAGCGGATTTCTTCCTCCTGCTCACACATTTCAAAAATATGATATAAATAATAATCAGAATAATAGTGAATCGGCCCTTGCCGGTTCATTTTTTTGCTCATATCAATAGACTTTACTGCCTGCTTGTAAAAGCGTCTGGCATCTCTCAAATCCCCGAAAAAATTACTCATTCCCGCTGTCAGTTCATTTGTTGTCAGAAACTGCGTCAGTTGGCTTTGCTCGTGTTCCGTGATGCCTTCCTTACGGTTTCGGCTGATTAAAAAGACGATGGAATTCTCATAAATGACATAAATACTGTGAGGCAGAATGTAGCGAAGCTGTTCCACAATGATGTCTAACTTTGTTGAGGTATCCCGATAACTCTGTGCAGGGATCACCAAAATGTATTGGTCCTCCTTTAAATCATAGCCGATTGTCTCAAGCCTTTCGGCAACTGTGGAATAGTTGCTGAGCGGATTGTCGAGAAGCTCTGCCAAAAAGTAGGAATACATAAAACCTTTATTTGCCCGGATAAAGCTGTCTTTTTGAAGCTCCATCGAGATGATTCGGCTGGTACGGTGAAGCAAAATACTGTCAAACTCTCCAAAAGGACGGTCCTGCTCATAGAGCATAACATGTCCCACTTCGATATTGTTAATCGTGATAGCGTCCACCATCATGCCCTTGTTGTGAAGTGGGTTTACAAAATAAATGGGCGCATTCTGTTCCCGGATTCTCTCGTCAATCCGGTTCTTTTTCAAATACGCAAGCCCCTCTGCGTTAATATATCCAATTCTATTTTCCTCTGAGGCAAAGGTCGTGTCGGCTATCGTTCCTGCGGACATGGCAAGATATTTATGCCTTGTATCCACAACAAAAAGCGGATTTCCGAATACCTCATGGGCAACGTCGGTCAGATATTGAAGACCCTGCTCCGTGAAAAAAGCATTGATTAAAAGGTGAAGTGCGGTATTGATCTTCTGAATATCCTGTAAACGATCAGAGATGTCGTTGAACATTTTGGCACAGTCAAACTCATTTTCCATATATAAAATACGAAGCTTCGAGCCTTGGTATACCGAAGGGTCAGGAGACTTTCCATAGCAAAGGATTGTGGAGTCAAGAGATAGATTGGCATCAGGCAGCAGCTCGGTAGGTCCCAGATACAGGATGTTTTTGTGAAATCTTGTCTGATCCTTGGTCAGAAGCTTAATCGTGCGGATATCTATCGTGGCATCCGAATTCCCGAAGGTTTGTATCTCGTCTGAGTTTAAATATTCTTTGATTGAAAATAACTCCATTTGTCTCCTCCTCTTTGTGCGTTTGCACAAATCAATCTGTTGATTTCTCGGCTACTTTGTGAACAAGCCCAATGAATTCAATAATTATATTATATATACTAATGGTACAAAGAACAAGAAGTATTTCAAAGCCGTAAGGCAGATAGGAGCGATTATGGAGTTAAGAGAAGAAGTAGTGGAACAAATCAAAGAGAGACTAACTGTTATTTTAGGAGAGGGTGACTACACAGAGAATACCTCTTTTGAAGCATTGAATATGAAATCTGTAAATTACTCTCAGCTTACAACAGCATTGGAGGACGAGTTTGACGTGGAAATTCCGTTTATGGACTTTAAGCGAAAGGCGACCGTTAAAGAGGCAGCAGACTATATCGTACAGCTTGTGGAAGGCTAAATTTCAGTACAAAACAGTTACCAAAATGGAGAAGGAGGAGCAGCATGGAACAACCGCAGTTATTTTCTAAAAAAGAAGTATTCAACGGTGAAGAGGTGGAAACACTTTATCGCCAGGCAAGAGTTCCGGTAGACCCGGAGGATGGCTTAGATTTATCCAAAATGGAGGGAATTGCAGCAACCGCACATGGTTTTTGTGCAAAATTCAATCAGCGCGCTTATGTAAACGAAGATGGTATTCTTTGCGAGCAGGACGTTCCTGTTGTTTTGAGGGACGGAACCAAGATATATGTGGACATTTATCGTCCTGAGGGTGAGACAAATATTCCCTGCATCGTATCATGGAGCTACTACGGAAAACGTCCGGGAGACGGAATGAGCGAGTGGCAGGTTATGGGAGTACCGCCTGGAACGATTTCCACCATGTCCAAATTTGAATCGCCTGACCCTGGCTATTGGTGCCGCCACGGATATGCCATCGCAAATGTGGACCCAAGAGGAACGGGACATTCCGAGGGTGATATCAATATGTTCGGAACACAGGATGCCAAGGATGGCTATGACTTCATTGAATGGGTAGCGAGCCAGCATTGGTGCAACGGAAGAGTCGGCATGGGAGGGAACTCCTGCGTGGCAATGACGCAGTTTCGTATCGCGGCACAGCAGCCTCCGCATCTGGCTTGTATCGCTCCTTGGGAGGCTACAACGGACATTTACCGAGAATCTATTTATGAGGGCGGAATTCCGGCATTAACCTTTAACGAATTTATCGTGGCTTCCTTGACCGGACCGAACAAAATCGACGATCAGGTAGCAATGGGACGAAAATATCCGCTGATGAATGCATATTGGGAAGATAAGATACCCGACTTTAAGAAAATTAAGGTACCGACCTATACTTGTGCTTCTTACAGCCATTTCCATTTAAGAGGCTCTTTCAATGCCTTCCGTAAAATCCGTTCCACAAGAAAGTGGATGAGAGCGCACAGAGAGCAGGAGTGGCCGGATATGTACAATCCAAACAACATAGAGGACTTAAAGAGATTTTTTGACCGCTATTTGAGAAACATCAACAATGGCTGGGAAATGACTCCTAGATATCGTATTGAGGTTATGGACGCATTTGACTGTGATTATCAGACAAACCGCCCGGAAAAAGAATTTCCACTGGCAAGAACCCAGTACAAGAAGCTTTATCTTGATGCAAAGAATATGACAATGCAGGATATGCCTGTTGAGACAGAAACAAAGGTAAGCTACGATGCGAATGAAGGCGTAGTAAACTTTGATATGGCATTTGAGGAAGATACGGAAATCACAGGCTATATGAAGCTCAGACTCTTTGTTGAGGCAGAGGGACATGACGATATGGATATCTTCATCAATATCCAGAAGGCAGACAAGGACGGCAACTGGCTTCCAACCTACATATTAGGCGAGCCGCATCCGGGTACATGGGGAAAAATGAGAGTTTCCCACCGTGCGCTCGATGAGAAGCTTTCCACTGATTATGAGCCGGTACAGTCACATTTAAAAGAAGAAAAGTTAAGTCCGGGTGAAATTGTTCCGGTTGATATCGCAATTGTTCCTTCCAGTAAAATCTGGCACAAGGGACAGAAAATTAGAATACAGGTTGCCGGCAGATATATCCGTGAAGGTTGGTTTGAGCCGCTTTCATGGGAAACGGACAACAAGGGGAATCATGTGGTGCACACAGGAGGAAAATATGAATCCTTCTTGCAGATACCGGTTATTCCTCCAAAATATCAGGCAGGAGACTATGTATACCGATAGGTAGGTGACAGTATGAATATAATGGACAGTATTTTTGAGAAGGCAAGAGCAAAACAGGTTGTAGTCGCCTTTTCTGAAATAGAAGAAGAAAAAATATTATTGGCAGCAAAGGAAGCCAAGGAAAAAGGAATCTGCAAACCTCTTTTCGTCGGAAAGAAAAGTGTATTGGAAGAGAGTGCAAAGCAGTATGGCATCAACGTATCCGAAATTGATTTGTGGGACTGCGAGGATGAGGAAAGATTAGAGAAGGTTATTATAAAATACGTTGAAGAAAATCCAATGTACAGCGAAAAATCAATGAAGCGAAAGGCAAAGGATTCCCTCTATGTGGCACTTATGCTGGAGGCACTTGGTGAGGTCGATGCGACCTTCGCCGGGCTGTCCCACACGACAGGAGATGTGATTATGGCAGGGCAGATGATAGTCGGGCTCTGCGATGGAGTAACGACGGTGTCCAGTGTTGGAATTGCCAATATACCGGGCTATGATGGACCGGAGGGAGAGCTTCTTGTCATCGGCGACAGCGCTGTTTGTGCAAATCCTTCTGCAGAAGATTTGGCAAGCATTGCGATTTCTGCCTGCGATACAACGAGTGCCTTGCTTGGCTGGGAGCCTCGCTGTGCGCTTGTATCCTTTTCAACGACCGGAAGCGCCGAGCATGAGCTTGTAGACAAGGTTAGAAGTGCCAAGGAAATAGCAAATAAACAAAGACCGGACTTAAAAATTGACGGTGAATTTCAGCTTGATGCAGCTATCTGCCCGCCGATTGCCGCCAAGAAGGTGACAAGAGAGAGTGAAGTGGCAGGAAAAGCAAACATCATTATATGGCCTGATTTAAACGTAGGAAACATCGGTGTCAAGCTGTTACAGCAGTTTGCTCATGCAGATGCTTATGGACCTGTTTTACAGGGCTTTAAAAAGGTTGTATGTGATTGTTCAAGAAGTGCACCTGTTTCCGAATTGGTGGGCAATATCGCGATATCCGCCGTGCGCGCACAGGGAGGAAAGTAGATGAAAGATTATAAAATTTTTGCCATTAACCCAGGCTCAACTTCAACAAAAATTGCATTGTTTGAAAATGATAAGGTAATTTATTCTGCCAATGTAAGCCATGATGCAGCAAAGCTTGGAGAGTTTGTGACTATCTCAGATCAAATGCCTTACCGCAAAGAGACAATACTTGCACTGCTGAAAGAAAATAACATAAGCCTTGATAAAGTAGATGCTTTCGTCGGACGCGGAGGAGGACTTCTTCCGCTGGAGGGAGGCACCTATGAGGCGGATGAGCTCTTGATTGAACACGCAAGGGTTGGGGCAAACGGAGTGCAGCACCCGGCACAGCTTGGAAGTCAGCTTGCCGAGGAATTTAAGCGAGAATACGGCGGACGCTGCTTTATTGTGAATCCGCCTGATGTGGATGAATACGAGGATATTGCTCGCATCACAGGAATAAAAGAAATTACAAGAACAAGCCACATCCACTCTTTGAACCAGAAGGAGACGGCTATCCGCCATGCTGAAACGATAGGGAAAAAGTATGAGGACTGTAATTTTGTCGTGTGCCATATCGGAGGCGGAATTTCCGTAACAGCACATAAAAAAGGAAAAATGGTAGACGGAACGGATATTGTGGAGGGAGAAGGACCGATGGCGCCGACTCGTGCGGGAGCAATTCCGGCAGCACCATTGATTCGTCTCTGCTATTCCGGAAAATATTCGGAAAAGGAAATGCTTGCAAAATGCACGAAAAGCGGAGGTCTTGTGGATCATCTTCAAACATCGGATGCGTTGGAAATCAGTCAGAGAGCAGAAGCGGGCGAGCCTTATGCAAAGCTTGTATGGGAGGCGATGATTTATCAAATTATCAAATCAATCGGCGCGATGGCATGTGCTTTGCAGGGAAAGGTTGACGGTATCTTGCTCGGCGGCGGCATGGTGTACAACAAGGGACTTGTAAGCATGATAACGGAAAGCTGTGATTTTATCGCCAAGGTGACGGCATATCCGGGAGAGTTTGAGATGGAGGCGATGGCAAGCGGGGCAATCCGCGTGCTGGAAGGAAAGGAAAAAGCTAAGAAATATACAGGTATCCCTGTTTTTAAAGGCTTTTGATAAAGAAAATATGTCCGAAAATAAAAAATTTACAAAAAGAAGATGGCTGATTTTGACAGCGAGCTGTCTGATTAACCTGTGTATTGGCTCGCTTTATGCGTGGAGCGTATTTGCAAACCCGCTGGCACAATATTTGAATGAGCGAAACGGCTGGGCACTCACGAGTGCCAGCCTCGCTATTGTATTTACAGTTGCAAACGGGGTAGGACCAATCACGATGATATCGGGGGGCTGGCTAAACGACAGACTTGGTACGAGAAGGGTTATATTCCTTGGCGGACTGATGTTTGGCGGAGGAATGATACTGTCCGGTTTTGCGAGCAGCGTTATGTTTCTTGTCGTGAGCTATGGCATACTGGAGGGGCTTGGAATGGGAATGGTATACGGCTGTACCATCAGCAATTCGGTTAAGTTTTTCCCGGATAAGAGAGGACTCATCGGAGGACTTACCACAGCAACGTACGGACTAAGCTCTGTCATCATACCGCCCATTGCAAATCACATCATCAAAAGCACAGGTGTCACAACCGCATTTTTTATACTGGGTGCAGCCTTCCTCGTTATTATATGTGTGGGTTCTGCCTTGATAGAGAAATGTCCGGACGGCTTTGAGCCGGATGGCTTCGTGGAAAAAAGAGAAGTGAAAAACGAGAGCAAAAGAGCGGATAAGAATTGGAAGGAAATGCTTCAAAGTCCTGTGTTCTACTGCATGATAGCAATGCTGATGTGCGGTGCCTTCGGCGGACTTATGTGTATTTCACAAGTATCGCCCATCGCCCAGAATATGATCGGAATGTCCGCGACAGCCGCAACTACGGCGATATCCGTGCTGGCGTTATTTAATGCTGCAGGACGTGTCGGAGCAGGATATTTGTCGGATAAGATTGGACGCATTCAGACACTGACGCTATCGTTTTGTATGTCCTTTGCAGGCTTTTTATGCCTTTACCGGGCAGAAGAGGGAAGTACTGTGCTGTTTTATGCGGCAATTGCAATGATCGGCATGTGCTTCGGTTCCTTTATGGGAGTATTTCCCGGCTTTACCGCGGACCAGTTTGGAGCAAGACATAACAGTGTAAACTATGGCTATATGTTTATCGGCTTTGCGCTGGCAGGTATCTTTGGTCCGATGCTTATGGGCCGTCTCTATTCCTCGAGCGGCAGCTATGATAAGGCATTTTTGGCGGCGGCAGCGTTGGCGGTAATAGGTCTGTCATTGACTATTGTTTATCGGAGGATGGTGAGGAGCAGGAGTTAATCCTCCCCCTCATCAAAATCCAACATCTCCCTCAATTCATCGAGAAACAGCTCAAGCTCCGCGTGCTCAAGCCCGGTTTTCCAGAGCACGTAGATATTCGAGTCATCGGGCTGTTTGTCGAGGTTGAAGGTCTTTATCTTAGGGTCTCTCACCTTATTGTCACAAATCGTAATTCCAATACCATTTTTTACACCGAGCAAAAGAGAATTTAAGTTGGATACATATTTTACGATATTTGCCTCAAAGCCATGTGCTTTGCAAATATTTTTTATTTTGCTCACGCCGACAACGGATTCCTTCGGGGAAATCGTAATAAGAGGCTGGTCTTTCAAATCCGTGACGGTCACATGGTCGCGTTTGCTCAGAGGGTGCGAGGAAGGAACAGCGATGCAAAGTTCTACTTTTTGAAACAGGAAGCTGTTAACGTCCTTATAACTTTCAAGTTCAAATTCCGGGACAAAAATCACGTCCAAATCCCGATTGTTAAACTGATCACGCAGGGTGCGAAAGCCAAAGCTTCCGAGGTCGATATCAATGTTTGGATAGTGGCTCTGGTAATTGTAAAGAACCTTAGACAGCATCTCATCGACAGAAAAGGTGTCCGTACAGCCGATGGAGAGCTTGCCGACCGTCTTTCGCTTTAGCAGCTTGGCATTGTAAATCGATGAGTTCATCATATTTTCAAGCATGGACCAGTCTCGATAAAGCGATTCGCCTTCCGGTGTCAGTTCTACATTTCTTTTATTTCTCTTTAACAAAGAAAAACCGAGCTCATTTTCCAGCACAAGCATCTGCTTGCTTAGAGCAGGTTGGGAAATATACAAGGATTTTGCTGCTTCCGTGAAATTGAGCGTCTTGGCGAGGGCTAAAAAATAGTGTATTTGCTGAAATGTAATTCGGTACATAAAATCTCCTTTCAGAAATGTTATCTTTTTTCTATTTTAATGAGTTTCCATATAATCCAACAGATAAAAAGAAAATTCGTAGGAAAAGAGAAGTCTTGTATTTTCCATATCAAAATCGGTCAAATCCTCAATTTTTCCCATGCGGTAAAAAAATGTACTCTTGTGTATATGAAGCTGTTTAGAAGCCTGTAGGGCATTTCGATTATTTTGAAAGTAGGCTCGGAGGGTTTCTATATATTCGGTATGATTATCGCGGTCATACTGGCTTAAAAACCGGATATCCGGATGTAACAGCGTTTCGGCGGCGACAACATTCTGGGCACTGTCCAAAAGGTGGCTCAGATAATTATCTTCGTAACTGAACATTCGCTCCTCAATCCTGCCGTGCGGGCTTCGAAGCAGAAAGGCTACCTGATGATAGTAGCGGTGGGTGTCCAGCAGATTTTCATACCGAAAGCTGATAGCGGCATACATCTGGTTAAATTGCAAAAAGTGAAAGAGTTTTTGCTTGTCCACCTTCTTATATGGATTTTGGTATTTGCTCGTCAGCAGCAAAATTAGGTTTCCCTTGTAAAAAAATACCATGCTGTGCTTAAAAATCCCCAGAAGCTGGTCAATGTAGTAGTTTGAATTCATCCGGTTGTTGGAGCTTCCTGTGAAGGTAAAGCCAAGCACCCAGAAATATTGGTAAACGTTATATCCAAGCTGGGCGAGCCTATTTGTTGCAAAATCAAGGCTTAAAAAGTTCTGTTCGACCAAATCCGTCAGAAAATATTCGTATTTTAACCCTGATTTCTCGTTAAAGAAGTCGTCCTTCTGCATTTCGATGGAAATCATTTTTGCAAGATCCATGACAAAGAAGGCATCCTCCTTTTGAAACGGACGAAGTGAGGAGTTCAGGCACAGATATCCTACCGCTGCATGGTTGATGTGCACGCTGCAAAAGAGGTATTCCACGCCTGGGGAATCTTCGAAGGTGGCAATGAGCGGTGAAGAGGAGGAAAAAATATGGTGAAGCACCTGTTTTTCCTTCATATTCTGGACAAAGCTTTTTCGCAAATATAACTTGTTGTTATAAGAGTCAAATTTATCGTCACTAAAACGCTTTGGGCTCACCGCCAGCACAGAAAAGCTTGTTGTACAGAGCGTAATCGGGTTTTCGAGATAGATTCTTGCCGTATCGAGAATACTCTGTATGCCGTAGCCGGCTTGAAGAACCTGAAACATTTCTTCTTTTTTTAGCTGAATTTTGTGGCTTTGAAACAGTTCCTCTTGGATACAGTTACAGACTAAAAATGGGTCAAGTGCCTGATAAATGTAGAGCCCGTTCTCATTTCCGCTGCTTATGCGGCAGTTGAGAAGGAGGATGCAGCCTTCTAAGCTGTACTGGTGGAAATCCTGATAGTTGCCGATGTATAAGGTCTCAGGCTGAAATGCGGGCAGCTCCTCATTTTTGGCGATGAGATACTGCACATTTTCAATCTGACGGTTATCCGATGTATTTCCATGCACATGCACCTGAAAGGTAGTTTCAATTCGCTGAATGATGTTTTCCAAGTATGCCATAATGTCCTCCCAGTCCTTGCGACAAATGTCGGAAAAATTAAGATGAAATCCACAAAAGATAGGATAGTTGATGGATGGTTTATGAAATAAAAAATGTTATTATTTTAACAAGGTCGGAGCAACATGCGAAATTTTCAGGGGTTTTACAATTTTTTTTCTAAAAAGAAGCATGGGAGTTCCCTTTCGATAATTGTACTAAACTTTACAGAAAAAGAAAAGGAGAAAATGTATGGCAGCAAAAATTTTGGGAGTAAGCGCAGGAAGAAAAAACAGTAACAGTGAAATTTTATTAAAGGAGGCATTGCTTTATTGTCAGGAGGCAGGCGGCGATGTCACGATGGTGAATTTAAGAGATTATGAGGTGTTTGACTGTACGGGGTGTACCTCCTGCACAATCGGAATGTCTCAGGGAAAAAATGTCGGCTGTGTGCTGGATGACAAGGACGATAAAAAGAAGCTGATGGAGGTTATGCTGGATGCAGATGCGGTTATTTTTTCATCACCTACATATGATTTGATGGCCTGTTCTACCTTTACTAAATTTGCTCAGAGAAGCTTAAGCTACGAGACGGCCTTTCTTGAGACGATAGGGGCGATTGAGCATAAGGATAGAGTAAGTGCTCTTATTGCAGTGGGAGGCTCCACCCGTTCTTGGCAGTCTATGGCGCTTGAGTCAATGCAGGCGGCTATGTTTACCACTGATATGAAGGTGGTTGATATGTATCTGGCGACGAGAGTACCCGCTCCTGCACAGTGTCTTCTACATGATGAGATGATAGAGCGCGCTAGAAAAGTCGGAGAAAATATTATGACAGCGGTAAACACACCGGTTGAAGAGCGAAAATGGCTTGGCGATGAGGATATGGGGTGGTGCCCAAACTGTCATTCCAATGCACTGATTCTCGGTGAGGTACAGTGGGATGGGCTTCATTTTCCGATTGAATGTCAGGTGTGTGGTGCGGGCGGAACACTCGAGCAGACAGCGGATAAAAAGTGGAAATTTGTGATTCAGGAGGACGGACTAAGCCGTGACAGAAATACGGTGGAGGGCAGAGCAAAGCATTTGGAGGAAATTGCACATACCCAAGGAGGTTTTTTCAGAAACCCTGAAAATCGTGTCGTTGTAAATGAGAAGCTTATCAAATATAAGGAATTACAATTTAAAACAATATAAGACAGAGTAATAACTTTTAGTTATAACTGATACTCCTAATAACTATTGGACGGGGTATCAGTTATAACGCTATAATAGTAGGTAGAAGGACGTTAATAATTTAACAAAATAAATAATGGAGGTATTTCAAATGAAGAGTATTACGACTGATGTTATTGTTGTAGCAGCCGGTTTGTCCGGTCTTGCAGCATGTATCGCAGCGGCAGAAAATGGGGCAAAAGTAACTGTATTTGAGAAATCCAACACGACAGGCGGAGCAGCGAATATGGGAATGGGACCACTGGGGGTGGGCTCACCAATTCAGAGAGAGCATATGGTTGCACTGACGCCGGGAGAGGCTTTCAGAAAGCATATGTATTATACGCATTACCGTGTGGATGCACGTATGGTGCGTGATTATTATTTCAAATCAGGTGATACCATTGAATGGCTTATGGATATGGGTGTGGAATTCGCAGGCGTGCAGAGAGCATTTAGTGCTCCGGAGGCAACGAGAGCATATTCCGATGGTGAATTTACATGGCATGTTGTAAAGCCTGAGGGCGGCGGAGCGCCGGGACCTCGCTGTGCAACTGCAATGACAAAGAAAATGACAGAAAAAGCAAGAGAGCTCGGTGTTGAATTTTTGATGGAGACACCGGTTAACAAAATTATTATGGAAGATGGAAAAGCAGTTGGTGTGCTTGCAAAAGACAAGGACGGCGAGGAAATCGAGGCAAGAGCAAAATCTGTTATTCTTGCAACAGGCGGCTTTGGCGATAATCCAAAAATGATTCAGGAGCAGACAGGTTATGAGTTCGGCAAAACTATCTTCAATTTCGCAATTCCGGGAATGAAGGGTGACGGTATCAACATGGCTTGGGAAGCAGGCGCAGGTCGTACCGAATGTACAATGGAGCTTATGTATCAGCTTCCGGACAACATGAACCACTTTATTTTGGACGGAGCGTTCCGCCAGCCTAGTCTTTGGGTCAACAGAAACGGTGACCGTTTTATGCCGGAGGATCAGATTGCAAATACCACATTTACGGGAAATGCAATTACAGCACAGCCAGGCAGTGTTGCCTATGCTATTTTTGACAGCAAGCTGTTGAAGAAATATAAGAAAAGAGGACCGGACATCGTATCCCATGTACATCCTCACGACCTGTTTGATCACTTTGACGAGCAGTGGGAAAAAGATTTGGCAGAGGGCTATGAGCCGATTTGTCAGGCAGACACAATTGAGGAGCTGGCAGAAAAAGCGGGTATTGATGTGGAAGGCTTAGTAAAACAGGTTGAGGAATACAACGATATGTGCGATGCAGGCTTTGATGAACTCTTTGAAAAAGACCGTGCTTATATGCAGAACATTGAAAAAGGACCGTTCTACTGCTGTCGTCAGAACGTAGGTGCCTATGGTTCCTTGGGCGGTGTATTGATTAACCACAAGACACAGGTTATGAATCAAGAGGCAAAGGTAATTCCGGGTCTTTACTGTGTCGGAACCGATGCGTGCAACATCTTCGGTGACAGCTATCCGTTCATTCTTTCCGGAAATACAATGGGCTTTTGCTTAAACAGCGGAAGAATTGCAGGAGAGAACGCAGCAGAGGAAGCAGTTGAATTTTAATTAAAGGATAGATAAAAAAGCAAGGACTGTAATAGACAGAAGAGGACGAAGGTCTTGGTTTATTACAGTCCTTCGCATACTACCGGACAGTGGTAGTCATATGGAGGTAAACATGAAGATTACAATAGACAAGAAAGAGATTGAGGCAAAAGAGGGAACGTCTGTCTTAGAGGCAGCGTTGGATGCCGGTATGTATATTCCTCACCTTTGCAAGCACCCTGAGCTTGAAGCGGTGGGCGGCTGCCGTCTTTGCTCAGTTGAGATAGAGGGAGTCGATGGAGCAGTTCCTTCCTGTAAAACACAGGTTGAGGAAGGAATGAACATCACAATAAATGGTCCGAAAGCGGAAAAGACAAGAAAAATGGCGATGGAGCTTATTCTTGCAACCCATCCGGCGGACTGTACGGGCTGCCCGAAATACGGAAAATGCGAGCTTCAGTCCATGTACCAGTATATGGGTGTCGGACCGGAGCGCTGGAAAAAGAAAACAAGGACGGTTGCAACAGACGAGAGCAATCCGCTCATTAAGCATCTATTTACCAGATGTATCCGTTGCGGACGCTGTGTGCGCGCCTGTCGTGAGCTTCGCGGTGTCAAGGTACTGGATTTTCAAAAGACTGAGGATGGAATGGTGCGAATCGGAACAGACGGAAATGTATCATTGAAAGAGGCTGGCTGTAAATTCTGCGGTGCCTGTATTGAAGTCTGTCCGACCGGCTCCATCATGGATGCCTTTGGACTTATAAAAGAAGAAATGTCTTATGCGGAGAGCATTGTTCCTTGTAAAACTGCGTGTCCGGCTCATACGGATATTCCGAGATACCTTCGTTACATAAAGGAAGGGGAATATGACAAGGCGACGGCGGTTATACGCGAGAAGCTTCCTTTCCCGGAGACACTTGGCTGTATTTGTAACCACATATGTGAGGATGCCTGTAAACGAAACGAGTTGGGCAAACCACTTTCCATCTGCAAGCTAAAACGAGCAGCAGCGGCAAGCCACCCGGATAACTGGAAGGAAAAGAGAAAGGTAGCTGCTTCTACAGGAAAGAAGGCTGCTGTAATCGGTGCGGGACCTGCAGGGCTCACTGCGGCTTACTATCTGGCGAAGAAGGGGCATGAGGTAACTGTTTTTGAGGCAAATGAAAAAGCAGGCGGACAATGCCGCTACGGAATTCCGTCTTATCGACTTCCTGACGAGGTGCTGGACCGTGAAATCAATGATATTTTAGAAGTTGGCATCAAGCTGAACTTAAACACCAAGGCAGAGCCGCCGAAGGTTCTTTTATCACAGGGCTATGATACTGTTTTAATTTCTACCGGAACGCATCAGGGCACGGTTCTTCCCCTGGAAGGAAACAATCTTGCGGGAGTTGTGGTAAATGCAGAATTTTTGAAAAAGGCCCGCATGAATGCAGCACAGACCTTGGGAGAGAAGGTTATGGTATTAGGAGGCGGAAATGTGGCATATGATTGTGCCAGAACAGCACTTCGCCTTGGCGCGAAAGAAGTCCATATCGCCTGCTTAGAGAATGAGAAGACGATGACAGCGACAGAGGACGAAATTGAAGAGGGCAGGGAAGAAGGAATCCTTCTGCATTCCGCTCACTCCTTCCTCCGCATCGTAGGAGAAGGAAAGGTGGAAGGCGTAGAGCTTCAAAAGGTAGACAAATTCTATTTTGATGAAAACCGCAAAGCAGTTATTGAACTGGTGGAAGGAACAAAGGAAATTGTGCCTGTCGACAATGTTATTTTTGCAGTAGGACAAAGACCGGAAGGAACGGAAAGCTTTGAGGTAGAACTGACCCACGGACCTTATATCAAGGTAGATGACAAACTTGCCGCAAGTATGGAAGGCGTGTTTGCCGCCGGCGATGTGGTGACAGGAACGAAATCCGTCATATCTGCCATTGCTGCAGGACGTCAGGCAGCCGAGGAGATGGACCGTTACCTTGGAGGAGACGGCAATATCTCAGAGGAGCTTTTGGAAAGAGAAGAAGCAAATCCTTTTATCGGCAGAACAGAAGGTTTTGGAGATTTGGAGCGCTCCTATCCGGTTCTCTTGGATGCTGCGGTGCGAAAAGAAAGCTTTGTTGCGGTGGAAAAGACATTTACGTGCGAGCAAGCTTCCTGCGAGGCAAGCCGTTGTTTACAATGCGATTTGCGATTGAACCTTACAAGACCAAAACTTTGGAATGAATATTAGGAGGAGAAGAGAATGAAAGAAATATTTGTTTGTAATGCTATGCCGATTTACGAAGAAGCTCCAATTTCTCCTAGTATGTTGAAGGAAAATTTAGAGCAAATCAGCAAAGAAATATTAAAAAATCCTGCCTCAAAACATTATCTTGTTGTGCCGAAAAATCAGGCGGCAGGAGTTGAGGTAAAAGGAATCACAGTGATAGAGGCAAAGAAGGGTGCAGGCTTCACCTACACAAACCATTCAGCACTTTTAAAAGTGCTGGAGGGCGAAAAGCCTATTCCTTCACGCTCCAATTCGGAGGAGTCAGACCAGACAGCAATTGTGTCGGTGGAAGAACTGCTGGGAGCGGAAAAGAAAAAAGTCTTTGTCGGCGGAAAAGCCAAGAAAACCGGGATACAGGAATTTAATAAGAAAACGACTCCGAGAGAGATTCTAAATGTCTGTGAAAGCAAGGGAAAGTTCAAAGGAATGTTCTTTGGCTACCCGATGGGACTTGTTATAAATCAAAGTAAGCTGGATGAAGAAATCATACTCATGACAGACTATATTCAAATTATCGATGAGACGGATTGTGTGCTGGATATTATTTTAAAAATTGCGGACCGTTTTGGAAAGGAAAGCTGTGGCAGATGCGTGTTCGGACATGAGGGCGTGACACAGATTCAGATGATACTGACCGATATTACCCTCAAAAAGGGAAAACAGTCAGATTTGGAGCTTCTGCTTGATTTATGTCAAGAGATGAAGATGCAGTCCCTCTGTGAGGTTGGCTCGGCAATCGCCGGCACAATCCAAAGCGCAATGGACAGCTTTGGCGAAGAGATTGAGGAACACATCACCAAGAAAAGCTGTAAGGCAGGTGTCTGTGCTAAATATGTCACCTATCATATTCTGGCAGATATGTGCACCGGCTGCAACGAGTGTGTGGACGAGTGCGAAGACGATGCGATACTTGGCAAAAAGAAGTTTATTCACGTCATTGATCAGGATGAATGTACACAGTGCGGTGCCTGTCTGGAAGCCTGCGACGAGGACGCAATCGTAAAAGCCGGTGCGGTTAAGCCGCGCTGCCCGAAGAAACCGATACCGTGTAAATAAGAGAGAGAGGCCAAGTCCTTCATGAGTAAGGGATGTGGACTTGTCCGCTTTGTTACACTTTAATTTCTTTCAGCAACCGCAAATGCGATGGCATAGTCTGTGTCATACGAAAGCGAAATGCAAATAGTAGTGATACCCATTTGGTCAGCCAGATGTTTTGCCCTTCCATGAAGGGTGACAGTTGGCTGGCCAATTTCATTTTCCAGAATTTCAATTTCGTTTAGAAGTACAGCGTTTCCGTCCACCCCCAAACATTTAAAGACAGCTTCCTTTCCGGCAAAGCGTGTCGCCAAGGTGTTAAGAGGAATTGGACGGGATGTGATAAGGGCAAGCTCTTTTTGTGTATAGGTTTTTTGAATAAAGGGATCATCTAATTTGTCCAAGAAGGGCTTGAGATGGTCTATTTTTATGATATCTGTTCCGTTTCCGTGAAGCATGTTGTTCTCCTTATTATTTCGCGTGTGTTTGATTTCCTTCTGATATGCTATAGTATAAACGTTTGTACGAGAAAGTGCAATTTATAATGTGCCCATCAATTAGTAATATACCTGTTCAAATTGTATATTTGGACACATTATGAATGACATGGCGGAACCGTTATCATTTTATAAAAAATTTAAAAAAGTCTATTGACAAATTCAAAAACAGTGTTATATTATATATATAACAAATAGAACAAACATAACATAGATATTTTATAAGGAGGTATGACCTATGTTACTGGCAAACAGAGTGAATAATTTATTTGATGAAATGTTTAAGGACCCGTTTTTTACATCACCGTCTTGGTTTGAGCGTTCTCAGATGATGAAGACAGATGTGCAGGAAAAGGAAGGCAATTATCTTATCGATATGGAATTGCCCGGTTATGCCAAAGAGAATATACAGGCTGAGCTGAAGGATGGCTATCTGACTATAACGGCTAATCGCAACGAAAACAAAGATGAGAAGGATGACGAAGGCAATTTTATCCGAAGAGAACGTTTTGTGGGAAGCTGCAAGAGAAGTTTCTATGTCGGAAACGGCGTAAAGCAGGAGGATATCAAAGCAGAGTTTAAGGACGGAATTCTTCGCCTTGCAATTCCAAAAGAGATACAGGGAATTGAGGAAAAGAAGAACTACATCGCCATTGAATAAAAACTCCATAGATGCAAAGCATAAATAAAAAAAGGTCGGCAGACTCAGGCAACTGGGTTTGCCGGCTTTTTGATATCATAGGAAAGTTCTTCGAATTTCCTATGATATCAAAAACTATAATGCGCACGAATGCAAGTGGAAGATGTCACTGCGTGACTGCATTCGGCGCAAAAAAGCAGCCAAGTCCCTCATGGATGAGAGATGCGAACTCGTCCGCTTTTTTATAAAAACGGTTGACTTATCAACTTAAAACGTATAATATATATCATGCAGCATTTTGGTAATGCTATAAGTAATGATTAATAAAAAGGTGGTGTATCATGCAAACGGAACCTACGAACTTTATTATGTTAAATGCAAAAATATATCGAAATACACAGGGCTATCTCGACAGGGCTTTGAAGAAGTTTGATTTAAGCAGCGGATCTTTTCGCTATTTATTTATTTTGGAAAAAAGTGAAGGCATATGCCAAAACAGGCTGAGTGAGAAGATTGGAAATGATAAGGCAATGTCAACGCGAACTATTGCAAAACTCATGGAGCTTGGCTATGTAGTGCGGCAGAGCGATGAAAGAGACAGCAGAGCCTATAAGTTATATTTGACAGATAAGGCAAGAAGCATTATTCCGGGTATAAGGAAAGAAATTGCCATTATGGTAGATTTGCTCACGGAGGATTTAACCGAGGAAGAGAGAAGAATTACAGAGAGAACCTTGAATAAAATTTTTAACAAGACACTTGATTTAAACACATAAGGAAGGTTTTAGAATGAAAGAGACAAAGAAAGTTAACAAATGGTCAGTATTAATTATCGTTATCATCGCAACATTTATGTCGACGCTGGACGGCAGCATTGTAAATGTGGCGCTGCCTAGTATGGCGACTGCGCTTGGGGTGACGACATCAAGTATACAATTCGTGGCAACAAGCTATTTGATTGTAATAGCGGGAACGGTTTTGATTTTTGGCAAGCTGGGTGATATGTTCGGAAAAATAAAAATGTTTATTCTTGGAGTGATTGTATTTACGGTTGGCTCCCTGCTGTGCGGTCTGTCCGGCAGTTACCCTGTGCTGATTGCGGCAAGAGTGATTCAGGCAATCGGTGCGGCTGGCACGATGGCAAACAATCAAGGAATTATTACCGAAGTGTTTCCTCCAAATGAAAGAGGAAAGGCACTTGGTTTTGTAGGAACCGCGGTAGCACTCGGAGGCCTTGTGGGACCGGGGCTTGGCGGACTTATAGTAGGGGCTGCCAACTGGGAGTTTATTTTTATTATTAATGTTCCAATCGGAATTGTAGCAGTAATCGGAGCACTTAAGCTGTTGCCGAAAAATCAAACAGTTTCCAAGGAAAAAATGGATATGGCAGGTGCATTACTCTTTATTCTTGCCATTGTGCCGTTGTTTGTGGCACTGAATGAAGGACTTGCGGTAGGATTTACAAACCCTGCTATTTTGGCAGCTTTTGCGGTTGCGGTTGTCTCCTTTATCGCTTTTATCCTGGTGGAGAAAAGACGTGCAAACCCGTTGGTGCAGCTTAAAATGTTTGAAAACAAGCTGTTTACACTCAGTATATTTTGTGGTTTTGTAAGCTTTGTGGCGATGTTCTGTAACAATATCATACTTCCGTTTTATTTGCAGGATGTGATGAATTACACTCCGCAGCATGCCGGTTTGATGCTTATGGTTTACCCTTTGATTTTAACTGTTGTGGCGCCACTTAGCGGACAATTATCGGATAAAATAGGCTCCGAAATATTAACCTTTTTCGGACTGCTCTTTACAAGCGTGGGACTATTTCTTATGTCAACCCTTCATGAAAGCTCCGGCGTGATCAGCATGATAGTATTCATCGGGGCGATGTCCGTAGGAATGGGACTGTTTCAGTCACCAAACAATTCACTCATTATGTCAACCGTTGAAAGAGATAAGCTTGGAATAGCCGGAAGTATCAATGCGCTTGTCAGAAATGTGGGAATGGTGTGCGGAATTGCATTGGCAACAACGCTTTTATATAGTATGATGAGCTATAAGGTCGGTTACCATGTGACGGACTATATACCGGGAAGAAACGATGCCTTCTTGTTTGGAATGAGGATTGTGTATATTGCGGCGGGGGCAATCAGTGTGCTCGGTGCGCTTTTAACATTTTTAAGAATGAATTCCAAGCGGCAGATAAAGATGGCAGAGGAATAGAAGTTTAGGGAGACAAGAGAAAAGTATGAAACGAAATGTCAGCTTAGAGGAAATATCGGATGGGAAGCTATATGGCGCGAATGACATGGTGAAAGCGGATTGCAACGGCTGTAAGGGCTGTTCTGTCTGCTGCCACGACATGGGAGGCTCCATTATTTTGGATACATTGGATGTTCACCGTCTTCGGACGTATTTGAAGAAAAGCTTTGAAGAGCTGCTGGCGGAGCATGTGGAACTGCAGGTGGTGGATGGAATTATTTTGCCGAATCTGAAGATGTCGGGGGAAGCACAAGCATGTACCTTTCTAGGCAGTGATGAAAGGTGTACGATACATCCAAGCCGCCCGGGTATATGCAGGCTTTTTCCGCTCGGAAGGTATTATGAAAACGGGAGCTTTCGTTACTTTTTACAGATAAATGAGTGTGCAAAGCAGAACAGGACAAAGATAAAGGTGAACAAGTGGCTGGATATACCGGATTTGAAACGCTATGAGGAGTTTGTCACGAAGTGGCACTATTTTTTGAATACGGCGGAGGACGAGATAAAACAGTCCCAGGATGAGACTAAGATTCGAAATATGAATATGCTTTTGCTGAATCTGTTTTATGTGAAGCCATATGCGGAAAACGAAGACTTTTATACACAGTTTTATGAAAGACTGGGGGAAGCAGAGCATTTGATCTTTAATTGATTTTAATATTAGGAAGTTTAAGCAATATAAGTCAGGAGAAATACAATGAAATCAGTTTTAATGATTGGACAGTCAAATATGGCTGGTCGTGGCTTTATAGATGAAGTACCAATGATTTGTAACGAGAGAATTCAAATGCTTCGTAATGGTAGGTGGCAAATGATGACAGAGCCGATTAACTATGATAGACCTGTCTCAGGTGTTGGACTTGCAGGTTCTTTTGCCGCAATGTGGTGTATGGAAAATGAAGAAGATAAGATTGGTTTGATTCCTTGTGCAGAAGGTGGAAGTTCACTGGATGATTGGGCTGTAGATAAAACATTTTTTAAACATGCAGTCAGTCAGGCAAAATTTGCGATGCAGGATAGCGAGCTTATCGGAATTTTATGGCATCAAGGGGAGAACGATAGCTATGGTGGAGGCTATCAGACATATTATGAAAAATTACATGTAATTGTGGAGACATTGCGAAAAGAACTGAATGTACCGGAAGTTCCATTCATTAGTGGTGGTTTGGGTGATTTCTTGGGAAAATCAGGTTTTGGATTGAACTGTATAGAATACAAATTGGTAAATCAGGAATTACAAAGATTTGCTTTGGAACAGCAAAATAGTTATTTCGTAACAGCAGAAGGGTTAACATCCAATCCGGACGGAATTCACATGAATGCGGTTTCACAAAGAAAATTTGGTATACGTTATTATGAGGCATTTTCAAAGAGACATAATGTGCTAAGCCCTGTAGAAAATGAGATGAAATTGCTGGATATTTGTATTAACAGACCATATACTAAAGGCGAAAAAATGTATTTGGAAATGATGGAATTTGCATTAGGTAAGATGACTTATGAGCAGTTTGTGGAAAAATTAGAAACGATGTAGAGTAATTGAAAAAAGAAATGTTAACTATTTATTTTTTTCATTCTACTAATGATTGATTGCCAGTACATTCGGTCTTTTAAAACTCTAATAATGGTAATGGTATTATCATCGACTACGAAAAAAATTAAGTATGTACTATGTGGTTTAAAATAGATGGGATATCCTTCAATTATAAAGCCGGTTTTCTCAAATCCTTCTGCAAGTGGATCTAACTCTTTGACAGCTTTTTTTATTTTTTAAGAAAAATTTTCAGCGTATTCTCTATATTGAAAAGTTTTAAAATATATTTTTTTATATCGCGAATATCTTGAAGAGCATCCTTTGAAAGAACAATTTTGTATTTTTTAGGTTTCTCCATATGCTAGTTTAAATCTTATCGATTTCCTCCCATGCTTCCTCAATTGTGTATACGTCACCATTTTTCATGCTTTGAATACCCTTTTCCAACTCATGATATAGCGCGTCAAAAGAAGCTTTTTCTGAAAAATTTTCATTTTTTTCTTTGGCGATAGTTGTTGTAGCTATAGATGACATAGTATCACTTCCTTTCATTTATATAAATATTATAAGTAAATATATCATATTTATCAAGTTGTTTTATATCATAGAGTTAAGACATATAAAAAAACCAAGTTCTCTATAAATGAGAGCTTGGTTTTTTTATATACTAGGAAATACCTGCTATTACACGGTAAATTTAGTAGTCAATTCGGCTAACTTCTGAGCAAGCTCAGAGGTGTGCTGCGATTCCTTGGATACTTCTTCTGTTCGCTCAGTTGTCTGAGTAACATTATTAAGAATTTCTCCTGAGCGGAAAGCAGACTGCTCTGTGGTGGAGGCTACTTCTGCGATTGCCTTATTTACCTCTTCCACGCTGTTTGTAATGATGTCCGCGGATGAGGTGATTTCTTGTGATATCTGGCTTAAGTATTCAGCATCAGCCTGATACTGGCTTCCGATATTCTTTAACATTTCGTAATCCGGCTGCACATTTTCTGCGATAAAGGCCATAACCTTGTTTGTATTCTGGATTAGATTCTGGATTGCAGCATGTGTGTTGGTGATGATAACTCTTATATCCTCAACGGCTGTGCCGGTTTCCTCAGCCAGCTTTCTTACCTCGTCAGCAACAACACTAAAGCCCTTGCCAGCTTCACCTGCTCTTGCTGCTTCGATGGAAGCATTCAGTGCAAGCAGATTAGTCTGGCTTGAAATCTGTCCGATGTTATCTGCGATTCTTGTAATTTCATCAACAATTCGAATTTCTTCCATTGAGTTTCTTATATTTACTTCATTTTCACTGTACAGCTTGTTTGCAATAGTGGTAGATTCTTCTGCCTTTCTTCTTACGTCGGCAGCTCTCTCCTTAATTTCAATGGAAGCTTTGTCAGATGCCAATGCTTTGTTATATAACGACTCTGAAAATTCTCCAATCTGTGCAACGGTGGCACTTACTTCCTCTGTTGAAGCGCTCAGCTCAGCTGTTCCGTCGGAAATTTCCTTTGTTGCCTGATTTACGACTGCCATGGTTGCTGAGATTTCTTCCATGATTGCGGTTAATTCCTCACTGGAAGCACTCATATCCTGACTGCCTAAGGTGATTTCATTGATCACCTCTTCCATGTTGTCGGAGGCTTCGTTTAAGGATACAATAACTTCACCCAACTCATCGTTGTTGGTATTTTTGATTCTCTGTGTCAAATCGCCATGTTTTAAGCTGACTGCAAATTCGACAACGCTCTGCATTCTTTTGCGAAGCCAGAGAACAAAAACAGTGTTAACTAAAATAATAATGATAAAGCTCGCCACGCAAATAGCAGTCATAAATATAAAAGAATTGGTGTAAATAGCGTTGCTCTCATCGTATACTTCTTTAGCGGACACCTCCCCCTGCTCAACAAGTGCGGCAAGCCCCTCGCGGATTGGGGTTCTGAGTGTCTGATAATTGTTCTTAAATTCTTCCGTGGCACCCGTATAATCTCCGCCTCTTACAAGCTCGACAATTTTATCAATGGAAGCCCTGTATTCAGGGAAAAGTGCTTTGAAATTTTCAAAATCAGCTTTTTCCTGCTCGCTGTCAAACGGAATTTGCTCATAAGCGGCAAATAATGTCTCTGCATTTTCTGCAATCGTTTGCAATTCTTCCGCCATATGTTCCATGTCTTCTTTAAAGGCAACGTTTAGAAGATGCTCTAAATCCAGCTTCTCTTTAAAGCTGTCACTTTGAAGCGTATATATGTACTCTAGTCTTAACAGACTATTTTCATAAATCTTCTTACTGTTATTATTGATCTTGTCCAAATGAGCTAAGCTCACACCGGCAACAAGAACGATAATTGCAGCACTTAACACGCTGATTGCGGTCAACTTCTGCGAAATTTTGATACTCTTAAAAAATTTTAACATAACTTACTCCTTCAAAATTTATCCATATTTATATTTCCATTTATTATGATATAGTTTAAGTCGAAGTATGTCAACAAAGAAAGTGTTAATTAAAATCGCATTAATTAGGAAAGTGTTAACTAAAATATAAAGTCAAAAATTGCTTTTTTGACATTTGCAGACACATTTTGTAAGCTATGAACAGACTTTTTTTAAAATAAATAAATTTATATTGACAACTAAAGTTGTCACTGTTATGATAAAGATATAGAGAATGACAAGAAAAGTTGTCAACAAAAAAGGAGGCGATTTTGTGCCGTTATATAACCGCCTAAAAGATTACCGGGCAAAGATAAATGTAAACCAATATGAAATGGGAAAAATGGTCGGCGTATCCAGACAGACCATCAGCCAGATAGAAAGAGGAGATTACTCGCCGTCGGTCACACTGGCATTAAAAATTGCAAAGGTGTTTGAGGTTTCGGTAGAAGACATATTTCATTATGAGGAGGAAGAAGTATGAAAAGTGAAAATGTAAAACAAATAAAAGCGGAAGATAAAAAAGTATTTCGAAAATTTGTTGTTATATTAATTTTGTCTATGTTAGCAGGAGGAGTGATAGGTGTTGCAATTAACCTTTTAGGGGAAGGCGCGGCGGATGCGATAGCAAATGCAATCATAGGATTTTTAGCGGTGATTTCGCCCGCAGCCAATTTTGTTCTTACTGTGGCAATTCTTATTCCGGTTGTTCTTTTATATAAAAAATGCCGGGAGCTATACAAGGGATGGGACGGCGAAAAAGAGGAGGATTTGAATCAGATTGAGGTGTATTTAAGCTATGCTTTATGGCTTTCCTCATTTTTAATTAGTATACCATTTTTCTTTTTAGCGGCAGGTGCTTATACAATTTCATTTAAAGAGATGTCCGGGATTGGCTTCTTAGCTGGTTTATCAGTTTTATTGTTGCCGAGGCAGTCGGTTCTATTGCACAGCAGAAAATTGTTAATTTTACAAAGGAGATAAATCCTGAAAAACGAGGAAGCGTCTTTGATATGAAGTTTGCAAAAAAATGGGAAGAAAGCTGTGATGAAGCAGAAAAAATTAATATATACAAATCAGCATATAAATCGTACCGAAGCGTACAAATGACATGTATGGTATTACTGCTTGTTTGTATCTTGGGAGATTTTGTGTGGCATTTTGGTTTGATGCCGGTTGCAATGGTGTCAATTATCTGGATTGTACAAACTACGAGCTACTCCCTTGAGTCAATTGGTCTGACGAAAGGGAATAAAGAGATTAGATTAGACAAAAAATAGAAGAAAGGTGGTACTCCTATTTGGGGTACCGCTTTTTCATATTGGTAAAAATTTCACAATAAATTCCCGTGAAACCCTTGAAATTACCTCAATTGTAAAATAACTTTCCCGTCTGAAAGGGAAAGTTAGGTACAAATATTTGAAAATAGAATAGAGAAATTCGTGTTACAAAAAGGCAGGGCGCAGTCCCTGCCTTTCGTGATATATTGAACTTAGCCGGTGGAGAAAGGAGACACTATGGCTAAGTTTTTATCTTATGAGGATCGTTTGGAGATTGAAAGTGGACTGAAGGAGGATATGACTTTTACCGAGATAGGCAAGAAGCTAGGGAGGGACAGAACTACTATTACAAAAGAAGTCCGCAACTATGGAGTAGAGCAATGTAGTGGATATTCAGTCTATCCCCATAATGTATGCAAGTATCGAAAAGGATGCAAAAGAAAAAAAGTGTGTGGAACAAATGAATGTAAGCATCCAATGATAACCACATGCAGACAGTGTGAGCGTCTGTGTAACAGGTATTGTGAACAGTTTGAGGAAGAAGTATGTACCAGCAGATTTAAAGCCCCCTATGTATGTAATGGATGCAGTGAAGTGAAGAAGTGTACGCTGACGAAGACAATCTACGACGCATTGGAAGCCCATCGTCAGGCATCTGAGAAGATTGCGGAATCAAGAAGTGGGATTCTTTCCACGGAAGGAGAAATTGCCAGACTGAATGAAATCCTGGTTCCGCTGATCAAACAAGGACAGTCTATACATCAGATTTATTTAAATAATAAGGATGAGCTGATGTGCAGCGAGAAGACTTTATACAATTACATAGATGGAAGTCTGTTTGATGTGAGGAACATTGATCTCCCACGGAAAGTAAAGTATCGTCCACGTTATAAAAAAGCAGAACTGAAGGTAGACAGAGGCTGTCGTGTGGGAAGAAACTATCACGATTATGAGGTGTATATGGAGCAGCATCCTGATACAGCAGTGACCCAGATGGATTCTGTGATAGGAAGCAAAGGTGGAAAGGTTCTGCTCACGGTATTCTTTGTAGAAACATCCTTGATGCTTGCATTCCTAAGAGAGGCCAATACCTCTAAGTCAGTAATCGATATTTATGATGAACTATATCATAGGCTGGGAGGACAGGACTTTCGAAAGTTGTTCCCAATCATTTTGACAGACAACGGAAGTGAATTTTCTAATCCAAAGAGTATAGAGTATGGGCCGGATGAAAAAGGATTTCAAAGAACCAGAATCTATTATTGCAATCCAAGTGCACCCTATCAGAAAGCGGAAATAGAGGTAGGGCATGAATTCATAAGAAGGGTATTGCCAAAGGGAAAAAGCTTTGATGAACTGATGCAGGAGGATATCAATCGGATGATGAATCATATCAATTCCTATAGAAGGAAAAAGCTGAATGGGAAAAGTCCGTATGAAGCATTCTGTTTTTATTATGGAAAAGACCTGGCTGATAAATTAGGATGCCAAGAGGTTGCTGCCAACAGCATCAATCTAACCCCAGGTCTTTTGAAAAAGTAGCAAGATAATCTGAACATGAAACCACCGGATGGAACGAAAAGACAGATACCAGCAGACGTGAATTTCGGAGTACAAAATTTGTAAGCCAAAAGTGACGTCCGGTTTTTGTGCGTCAAAATCATCCTGTTACCAGAGATTATACCATGAAAAGCAATAGAAAAACGGGAAAGTCATAACAATTGTGGAATTTCGGGTTCAAAATTTGAAGGTTACTTTCAAAATGTGAATCTCGTTTACAAAACGGGAAAGTGGAGTTACATTCAACCACCCTTGAAATTATAGGGATTTTCATACTACAATTTGTGAAAAAAAAACGACCGTTGGTGATATGAATGTAAAAAAAGCGTAAATAGGTGTTATAGTAGCATTGTTAAGAAAATAATATATTTCGGGAGGAAAAAACTATGTTACAAATTAACATGAGTGATGTAATTAATGTATTGAATTCCATCAAGCCTTATCTTATTGGTTTTGGTATTGTGCTTGCACTGGCAATCATTGTTACAGTTGCATGCATGAAATTAAAGAAGCCAATGAAGAAATTGGTTCGTGCGCAGGCATGGATCGCAGCATTACTTGCACTGGTCGTTACAGTGAATATGATCTGCTTTATTCCAATGTCGACCATGATTTCCTTGGCAACAGGAAACGGTTCAATTGCAGAGGAAACATCTGCAGAAGCGACAGAACTTGTTAATACAATCGCTGAAGAGGGTATTGTGTTATTAAAAAATGTTGATAACGTGCTTCCGCTTTCAGATACAACAAGCTTGAACTTGTTTGGATGGGCTTCAACAAATCCATGCTACGGCGGAACCGGATCAGGATCTTTATCCGATGCGTATCCGACAGTATCTATTATTCAGGGACTTGAAGATGCAGGATACTCCTTAAACACAGAGTTATCTGATTTTTACACAGCGTACCGTGCAGACAGACCGGAAGTTGGAATGTGGTCTCAGGATTGGACATTACCAGAACCAACAGCGGCGTCTTACACAACAGAGATGATGGATAATGCAAAAGCATTCTCTGATACAGCAGTTGTTGTTATTACCAGAGTTGGTGGAGAAGGTGCAGATCTTCCTACAGATGTAAGCCAGGTTACTTACACAGACAACTCTCAAGAATACAAAGATTTCGAGGCTGGTGAGCATTACTTACAGTTAAGCCAGACAGAAAAAGATATGATGGATCTTGTTTGCGATAATTTTGATAACGTTGTAGTTGTATACAACGGAGCAAACGCTATGGAACTTGGTTTTATTAACGATTACAGCCAGATTAAAGGCGCTGTATGGTGTCCGGGAACTGGTCAGTCTGGTTTTGAAGCACTTGGTGAAGTACTGAGTGGCACAATAAACCCATCTGCTAAGACAACAGACACTTTTGTAGCAGATTTAACCGCTGCACCAGAATATAACAATATCGGCAATTTTGTATATGATAACCTTACAGACTATTCTTATGTAGACTTTTTCACAGGTACTGAAAACACACCTACTTTTGTAAACTACACAGAAGGAATCTACGTGGGATATCGTTTCTATGAAACAGCAGCATTAGAAGGATTGATTGACTATGACCAGACAGTTGTATATCCATTTGGTTATGGACTTTCCTATACAAGCTTTACACAGGAAATGAGTGATATTACAGAGGCAGACGGAACAATTACATTTGACGTAACGGTAACAAATACCGGATCTGTAGCTGGTAAAGATGTAGTAGAAGTTTATTACAACCCTCCATATACAAATGGCGGAATTGAAAAAGCAGCAGCTAACTTAATTGCTTTTGATAAAACACAAGTTTTAGAGCCAGGTGCTTCTGAGACAGTTAAAATCACATTTAATGCAGAAGATATGGCAAGCTATGATGAGAATAACACACAGGCTTATGTATTAGAAGCTGGTGATTATGGAATTTCCATCAGAACAGATTCTCATAACATTATTGATGAAAAAGCTTATACCGTAGCAGAAAATATTGTGTATAATGAGTCTAACCCTCGTTCTACAGATGAAACAGTAGCAACAAACCAATTTGATTTTTCTGATCAGGGAGAGGTTACTTATCTTTCCAGAGCAGACGGTTTTGCAAACTATGCTAAAGCTTCAGATGCACCGGCTAGCTTAACAGCTTCTGACAAAACAGTTAGCCTGTTTATGAACAACAGCAACTACAATCCGGAAGATTACAATAATGACCAAGATGAAATGCCGACAACCGGAGCATCTAACGGAATGGAGCTTTCCGAATTACGTGGTGCAGATTACGACGATGAGCGTTGGGATACCTTGTTAGATCAGCTTACAATCACTGATATGGATACTATGATTGCTCTTGGCGGATATCAGACAATGGCAGCTTCCAGTGTTGGAAAATTATCTACAATTGATTGTGATGGACCGGCTTCTATCAATAACAACTTTACAGGAACAGGATCTGTAGGCTTCCCTTCCGCAGTTATGATTGCAAATACTTGGAACACAGACCTTGCACTTGCGTTTGGTGAAAGTATTGGTAAGATGGCAGATGAGATGGATGTTTCCGGTTGGTATGCACCGGCTATGAATACACATCGTAATGCATTTGCAGGACGTAACTTCGAGTACTACTCAGAGGATGGTGTATTAGCCGGACAGATGGCAGCAAATGCAATCATCGGTGCTGAAAAATATGGTGTATATGCTTACATTAAGCATTTCGCATTAAATGATCAGGAAACAAACAGAACAAACATGTTATTAACATGGTCCAACGAACAGGCAATCCGTGAAATCTACTTAAAACCTTTTGAAATTGCGGTAAAACAGGGTGGAGCAAAAGCAGTTATGTCCGCATTTAACTACATCGGAACAGAACCGGCTGGAGCTTCTGATGGATTACTGAATAAAGTACTTCGTGATGAATGGGGCTTTAAAGGTTTCGTTCTGACAGATTACTATGGAGTATATGGTTATCAGGATGCCGATCGTATGATTAGAAATGGTAACGACTGTATGTTAGTTGCATATGATACAGAGACGAACCATGTAACAGATACTACAAGCGCAACTTCCATTCAGGCAATGCGTACAGCATCTAAGAACATTATGTATACAGTTGTTAACAGCCGCGCTTACGAACCAGAAAACATGACAACAGGATTAATGGCTTGGCAGATTACAGCAATTATAATTGATATCATCTTTGCAGCACTGATTGTATTGTTAGAGGTTCTTGTATTGAAAAGATTCAAAGCAAATAAAATCAAATTTGCTGAAGAGATTGAAACTCAGATAAAAGGGTAATCTTTGCACTCGGATGCAGAACTCTTCATGTAATTAAGAAGAACGGCAGTGGACGCTATGATGTGCCACTGCCGTTTTTATTATAGGAAATCACAAGCGAACGCTTTGTTACAGATATATCAGTGAGATGAACCGTTTATGCCAGATTATTTACTGTTTATGCCACTTATATATTTTTTCACCCATTTTGATGTATGATTTAAGTAGGAAAAAAGATAGTTCAAATGTAAATCTTGAAAGGAAAATAAAATAGAATGAAACACACTGATTTAATTGAGAAAATGACCTTAGAAGAAAAAGCTGCATTCCTCAGTGGAAAAGGAGAATGGGAAACCAGAGAATTTAAGAGGCATAACCTGCCATCCATATTCTGCTCCGATGGACCTCACGGGCTTCGTAAACAGGCAGGAGCAGGAGATCATCTTGGATTAAATGAATCATTGCCGGCAACATGCTTTCCTACAGCAGCGACAGTTGCAAATAGCTGGGATGAGAGTCTTGGCCAGGAGATTGGTGATGCACTTGGAGAAGAAGCAGAAGCACTGGATGTAGATATTTTATTAGGACCGGGTCTGAATATAAAGAGAAGTCCGCTTTGCGGCAGAAATTTTGAATATTTTTCAGAGGATCCATATCTGGCAGGAAAAATGGCTGCATCATATGTAAAAGGAATTCAAAGTCACAATGTTTATGCATGCCCGAAGCATTTTGCTGTAAACAGCCAGGAATTACGTCGTATGGCAATGAATTCTGTTCTGGATGAGAGAACGTTAAGAGAGATTTATCTTACCGGTTTTGAAATTGCAGTAAAAGAAGGTGGCGCTAAGGCCATTATGTCCAGCTACAATGAAGTAAACGGTGAATATGCCAATGAGAATAAACATTTATTAACAGAGATACTCCGTGAAGAATGGGGCTTCGATGGTATGGTAGTGACAGACTGGGGCGGCTCCAACAATCATGTAAAGGGTGTGGCTGCGGGTTCTAACTTAGAAATGCCTGCACCGGGACTGGATTCTGCGAGAGAAATCGTAGCAGCAGTTAACGATGGAACACTATCTATGGAAGAGCTGGACTTTGTAGTAGATGGTCTGCTGGATGCTGTATTAACACTTGGAAAACGCGGAGAAAAGAAAGATTTTGATAAGGAAGCACATCATAAGCTGGCACGAAAAGCAGCGGCGGAAAGCGCAGTTCTTTTGAAAAATGAGAAGAGTATTCTTCCGTTAAAGTCAGGCGTAAAGGTTGCTTTAATCGGCGATTTTGCAGTGGAGCCAAGATATCAGGGGGCAGGATCTTCGGTAGTAAATCCAACGCAGGTAGAGACTTTAGAGAAAATTATTAATCATTATGACGTTCAAGTGGTCGGTACATCCCGTGGCTACCATAGAATGGGAGAAGCAAATGATGCAATGAAAAAAGAGGCGATGGATATCGCAGCATTAGCGGATGTTGTTCTTTTCTGCTTTGGATTAGATGAAATCAGCGAATCAGAAGGTTTAGATCGTAATCATATGAGAATTCCACAGAACCAGATTGATCTGCTTCAGAGCATGGCGCAGTTAAATACTCCGGTTGTGGGAATCATCAGTGCAGGATCTTCCATTGAGATGCCATGGCAGAATAGCTGTCAGGCAATTCTGCATGGTTATCTTACCGGTCAGGCAGGAGCCAGTGCTATGATGGATATTTTAATGGGAAAAGTAAACCCATCGGGACGTCTGAATGAGACATATCCAATCCGCTACGAAGATACACCGGCATTTCGCCATTTTCCAAGTACGGAAAGAAATGCAGAATTTAGAGAGAGTATCTATGTTGGATATCGTTATTATGACAGCAGTAAGGTTCGTGTTCAATATCCGTTTGGCTTCGGATTATCCTATACGGAATTTACCTATTCTGATTTATCTGTAGATGTGGAGGGAGCCTCCGTTACCATCGCAAATACAGGAAACTGTGATGGAGCTGAAGTAGTTCAGATGTATATTGGTCTTGACAATGCAATTGTATTTCGACCTGCAAAAGAATTAAAAGGATTTAAAAAAGTGTTTTTAAAAGCAGGAGAACAGCAGACGATTCGTATTCCGTTTGATGATAAGACCTTCCGTTACTGGAATGTAAAAACAAATAAATGGGAAATCGAAATGGGAACCTATCAAGTAATGATCGGTGCAAGTGTTAGTGATATTCGCTTAGAAGCCGATATTACAGTAGAGGGAACAACAAATGAATACCCATATAATCCTGCGCTTCTTCCATATTATTATACGGGAATCATTCAGCAGATTTCAGATAAAGAATTTGAAGAGCTGCTAGGTCATCCGATTCCATCCGGTAAATGGTCCGGAGAGCTTGGTGAAAATGACGCCATCTGTCAGATGTATTATGCAAAGAGCAAATTGGCACGATTTATATATAACCGATTAACGGCAATGAAGATAAAAAGTGAAGAAAAAGGTAAACCGGATCTTAATATTTTATTTATCTACAACATGCCTTTCAGAGCTTTAGCGAAGATGACAGCGGGAATGATCAGCATGGAAATGGTGGAAGGAATGCTAGTGGTAGTGAATGGTCATTTCTTCAAAGGACTAGGAAAGATAATTGGTGGCTTCTTCCGTAACAGAAGAAAGAATAAGGCATATGAGAAAAAATTAGCAGGAGGAAATAATTAATGAACGCTATCAAAAAATGGATCAAAGCACATCCGGATCTATGGGAATTTATTTTATTTAATATTTTATCTAACTGTGCGACAGTAACGAACTTTGTTGTAATGTGGCTATGTACAGGATTTATTTTTAAAAGCTTAAAAGAAATACCGTTTCACTTTTTTATCTTTGACTATACATCCGAAGGAAGCTTGATGCTTTGCGGATTTTTAAGCTTCTTAATTGCAACAGCAGCAGCACAGACCGTAAACTTTTTCGTACAGAAGAACTGGGTATTTAAATCTAATGCAGCATTTGCATCCGCAGTACCAAAATACATACTGCTTGCGGTTGTGCTTGTAATTGTATCGGCAGCATTACCGGCATACAGCCAGCAGTTGTTTATTCAGATGGGTATACCGACAGGACTTGCACCGACGCTTGCTAATGTACTAAATATTTTTGTACAGGTGGTATTAAGCTATCCTACCATGAAATTCTGGATTATGCCAAAACAGAAATAAAAGACAGACAATACCATTTGGATAAATGGTATTGTTTTTTGCATACTAGGATTAGGGTGTCAAAAGTTTGTATGAATGAAGGTGCGCACGTATTTTTTTAGGAATTATGTTTGAGTTATGAAAAGGTAAGGGAGGGTAAAAATGGTTCGAGTTGCAATTGTTGAAGATAATCAAAAGGCAGCGGATGTTTTAAAGAAATATTTTGAAAAATTGCAAGAAGAAATTATGGAAGAATATCAGATACAGGTGTTTCCGAATGCCGCAAGTTTTCTGGCACAGTATCATGGCAATCAGGAATTGATTATGATGGACATCGAAATGCCAGGAATTAATGGAATGGAAGCGGCAGCAAAACTGCGAAAAATAGATCGGGAAGTTATACTGGTATTTGTGACAAATATGGCGCAGTATGCGGTGAAAGGATACGAAGTCGATGCATTAGATTTTATAGTGAAACCGGTTCGTTATACAGACTTTTTATTTAAAATGAAAAGGGTTATGTATGCACTGCAAATGAAGAGACAACCCCAAATTACGATTGCGGTTCCCGGTGGAATGAGACGAGTGGATTCTGCAAGATTGCTTTATGTAGAGGTATCAGGACATAGTGTACATTATCATTTGATGGATGAAGTAATCACAGTTAGGGGAACATTGTCGAAAGTGGAAGAACAGCTTGCGGAGTGTCATTTTTTTAAGTGTAACAACTGTTATCTTGTAAATCCAAGACATATCGTAGAGGTTCAGGGATATGTTGTGAAAGTTGGAAATGAGGAATTACAAATTAGCCATCCCAGAAAGAAAGCATTTATGCAGGCTCTCAATGAGTGGATTGCAAGCGGAGGTCAATCCTAGATGAATGAGTATTGGATTTATTATTTTACATATGTAGGATATGTGTTGGAATTGTTTGCAGCAGAGCTATTATTTGCATGGAAATTCAAAAGAAAGAGTGGGTGCTCAAAAAGAATTGTCGGCGCATTCTTAGTTCTTAGTTGTATTACGGTTGCAATTTGTAATGTGCTAGTACAGATTTCTCCAAAAACGCTTGGCACACACATGTTAGAGGAGATTATTGTATATCTGTTACTTTTGTCTATGACAATGGGTGCACTTTATATTTGCTTTAATGCCAGTTGGCAACAAATACTTCTCTGTGCAGTAACCGGCTATGCCGTTCAACATTTGGAATCGCAGATTAGCCTGATACTATGGTATGCAGCAGATGAGCAACAACAGTGGGTATATTGGCTTGGCAGCAAACTTGTACTTGTGGGGAGTTATTGGATTATATATACTTTCATCGCAAAGAGAGCAAACGAAGTTGAGTCTTTAAGGATTGGTAATCGTAATGTTTTATTCTTGTCTGTAATTACAATTTTGATGGTGCTTGTACTTAGCTGTGGCAGAGACTATTTTCAAAATGAGAGTTTTGCATTATGTATGATTACTCGGTTGTTCTCCATTATGTGCTGCATATTTTTGTTGGTAATCAGGGGAGGCTTCCTTGAACAAAGCCAGTTGGAATATGAAGTAGAAACAATTCGACAATTGAATTATAAGCAACGCACACAATACGAACAGAATGAGCAGAATATCAAATTGATTAATATAAAATGTCATGATTTAAAAAAGCGACTGGAGCAATATGAGGATAGAATAATTGGCATAACACCGGAAGAGATAGAAGAGATGAAACAGGTGATTTCTATCTACGATACGTCGGTAAAAACAGGAAATGATATTCTAGATACTATTCTTACAGAACGAAGCCTAATCTGCGAGAAAAAAGGCATATGTTTCTCTTGCATTGCAGATGGTGGGAGCCTTGATTTCCTTTCTACAGGGGATCTTTATGCGCTGTTTGCGAATGCTGTAGACAATGCAATGGAGGCAGTGTCTCAATTAGAGGATGCAAATGATCGGATTATTAGTTTATCTGTAAGAAAGCGACTGGGACTTGTTGCCATATCCATAGATAATTATTACCGAAAGGGTAAACTGGAATTTGAGGATGGTTTGCCTAAGACCACAAAACACAATGAAATTTATCATGGATATGGAATGAAATCGATTCAAATGATTGTGCAGAAATATGAGGGAGAGATGACAATTCGTGCAGATGAAATGTTTCATTTGGCTATTCTACTTCCAATTCCACAAATGGGCAAAGGCTGAGAATAACAAAAAATGCAAAGAATAGGACAAAAAAATATAAGGTTAGGACACTTCTGTTGAGAAGGTGTCCTTTTTTTGTTATGCTGAGACACGAAAAGGCTGGGAGAGACCTAGAAGTATGCATTTTATGGATACAAAATAAAGGAGGAAAAGATGAAAAAGGAAAAGAAACAAAAATTGCGAATGAATGGAAGAAAGTATCGTTGTATTACAATTCCACTTATGGTGCTGGTATTATTGGTCAATGTACTGATCGGAGCGGGAACCAATATGATGAAATCGACGTTAAATACCTATCTGGGAGCAGGAGAAACAATTACGGTTAATCCCGATGGGACAGAAGAGTGGGATACCGATTACTATGAGCAGCTATATGCCAATAGTACAGATTCTACGGCAGCAGCCTATGAGGTGGCGGCATCGGTTATGGAAGAAGGCTCTGTTCTTCTGAAGAATAATGGGATACTTCCGCTTGAAAAAGGAAGTACAATTACGCCATTTGGACGTGGATATCTGGATCCAATCTATGGTCAGCTCACAAGCGGCGGATCTGCAAAATGGGTGGTGGATCCTATTACACCAGAAGAGGCATTGGCTACAGAATATAATATTAATAATGCTGCAGTGGAACTGATGAATGCAGCAAAAGATCCGGAACCACTTATGGAAGCAGAAGGAACTTCTGCGGCGGGTGTTGCAGGAAGCATGTTGGGAGGAAACAGCTATATTTATGAATACGCTCCTTCTGTTTATGAAGGGTTGGATGATGTATCTGGAACCACTGGCATTGTAATGATCAGCCGTACAGGACAGGAAGGCAGTGATAAGAAATATGATGCCTACGAAGATGGCACGCCTCATTATCTTGCTCTTACAGAAAATGAGAAGGCGGCTATTCGCACGGCAAAGGAAAGTTGCGGAAGTGTTATCGTTGTTTTAGTGTCTTCTGCAGTGTTGGAATTATCAGAACTCATGTCTGGGGATTTAGAAGCAGACGCAATCCTTTGGCTTGGTCATCCTGGTGAGCAAGGATTTGGTGTGCTGGCAGGCCTTTTAGATGGTGATATCAATCCATCTGGAAGAACAGTGGATATCTATCCAAGTGATCTGACTGCCGACCCAAGCTATCAGAATATTGGATCTTTCGAATATGATAATGTAACTCTGAACTCTTCAAGTCTCACAGATGGTGGAGAAATTCCAGGTTATTACACGGAATATCAGGAAGATATGTATATCGGATATCGTTATTATGAAACTGCCGATTTTATGGACGAGAATTTTATATATGGTGAGCTTGATGGCAATGGAGCGTTCTCTTCGGAAGGTGCAGTGTGTTATCCATTTGGTTATGGATTGAGCTATACCACATTTTCACAGGAAATTGTTTCTTATGAAGATTCTGATGAGAACATTGTCGTAGGGGTTCAGGTGACAAATACTGGAGATACTTATACTGGTAAATGCGTAGTTCAATTATATTACAACGCACCATACACTCAGTTTGACATCGACAATCAAATTGAGAAACCGGTGGCTAACCTGATTGCATTTGATAAAACAGATGAGCTGGCTCCTGGTGAAACGCAAACAATGACACTATCTTTTACAAAGGAGGATATGGCGTCCTACTGTTATACACACGATAATGGAAACGGCACATTGGGCTGCTACGTGTTGGAAGAAGGAGACTATGAAATCAGTCTGCGCAATAATAGCCACGATGTGATAGATACCAAGATTACAAATCTTCCTGAAACCTTCTGGTACGATGGAAGTGATGAGGCTCATATTCGCCAAACGGACAAGGATGCACAATCCGAATTAGACGAAGAAGGAAATCCAGTGGAAGTTACAGGGGAAGGAAGTTATGTGGCTGCTACAAATGAATTCCAGACATCAAGCAACTATATGAACTCAGAAACACAGATTTTGACTCGTGCAAATTGGACAGGAACGTTCCCGCAGACAATAGCAAATCGTACCAAAACATTGGGAGAAGATTATGTTGCACTTGTGGGTGATTATTTGAACTTTGATATAGAAACAGATAAAGCATTTGGAAATGTAGAAGGAAGTGCAGTGTATGCAGAAGAACAGCCTGTATCCGGACAAGAAAATGGATTGACACTTTCTTCCATGAGAGGTCGGGATTATGCTGACCCATTATGGGAGGATTATCTGGATCAAATTGACTGGAATGCAGATAAAGATCAGATTATCTTGAATTTTGCAGGTGCAGCATATACATTAGGTCAGATTGAATCATTAGGAATTAAGTCTACCATTCAGGAGGATGGAGCGAATGGTTTGAAGGTTCAGGGAAGTGACAACGGATACGATATGTCGAAGTCTTCTTCGTTCCCGTTTGCACCAGTGATTGCAGCGACATGGAATACAGAGTTGTTATATCAGGTTGGTGCTGCTTTTGGTCAGGAGGCGCTTACGAATGGAATTACAGGCTGGTATTGCCCGGCAATCAATTTACATCGGTCACAGTTCTCAGGACGTGTTTTCGAATATTATTCAGAAGATCCTATTCTTTCAGGAAAACTTGCAGCTGCATGTGTTTCTGGGGCCGGTGATCAGGGAATGGTATGCTACATCAAACATTTTGCTTTAAATGACACCGAAACAAATCGTTCTGCTTTATGTTCCACTTGGGCTACAGAGCAGGCTATGCGTGAGTTATACTTGAAAACTTTTGAAGTAGCGATTAAGGAAGCACGTATGACGATTAAATACACTGCTGACGAAGATGGAAACACAGCAACAAAAGTAATTCGTGCAGCAACCGGTGTTATGCCTGCCCAAAATGGAGTGGGAGAAACACTTGGAACAGTAAATGCAAATCTGATTCAAAATGTACTTCGTGGAGAATGGGGATTTGAAGGAATGCTCATCTCCGATTACTGGGTATGGGGAGATAACAGCTTAAGAGATCTGGCTGTAAGAACAGGATGTGATACATACCTTTGTATGTATATGCCAATGCTTTGGTCATTAAATGATTATGATAGTGCTACAGCAAGGACTGCAATGAGAACAGCAATTCATAATGTTTCTTATGCACTTGCCAATTCTAACGCAACACAGAATGCGGCGCCAGGAACTACTTACTATACAACAATGGCAACCTGGCAGAAGCTTGTTATTGCACTTCAGGTTGTAATCTATCTATTGACTGCTTTATATGTATGGAGATTGATTCGAAGAATCAAAGATGAAAAGAATTATCCGGAAAAATATAAACCAAGAAAACGAAATCACAAAGAGATAATAGGTTTAGAAGAATAATAGAAGCGGGAGGTGAGGAATGATTCGTATAGCCATTGTAGACGATGACCCTGCAAGTATTGAGCAGTTAAAAAGTTATATTATGCAGTATCAGCGGGAACGAGGCGAGGAAATGAGCATCACAGCTTTTTCTGATGGAGATGAGCTTGTAGAAAACTATAAGGCTGAATATGACATGATTCTCCTCGATGTAGAGATGAGATTTATGGATGGAATGACAGCCGCCTCCATTATACGTAAAAGTGACCCGGAGGTAGTTATTATTTTTATTACAAATATGGCGCAATATGCCATAAAGGGATATAAGGTAAATGCCACAGACTATGTACTGAAGCCGGTTTCCTATTTCTCCTTTTCCCAAAGCTTGGACAGAGCCATAGGCAGAATCAACAAGAGAGTCAAAAATTTTATAACGATAGGGATAAAAGGCGGAACGGTAAAACTTTATGTAGCGGATATCTGCTATATTGATAGTCAGGGACACAGGCTTATTTTTCATACACGCACCGGGGAATTTGTTACCTTGGCGACGGTGAAGGAAATTGAAGAAAAGCTTAAGGACTTCAATTTTTTCCGGTGTAACAAAGGAAGCCTTTTGAATTTGGCATTCGTGGACGGTATTCAGGACGGCTGCGTCATTGTAAACGGAGAGCGTCTGGTAATCAGTCGTGCCAGAAAGAGGGAGTTTATGGAGGAACTGACAAATTATTTGGGAGGAGCGATGTAATGGGGCAGATAACTCTTGCGGCCTCAATTAATTGGACTTGACTATGCTGACCCCATGTGGGATACTTTATTTAGAAGGGTTAAGTATTGAAGATATGTCAAAAAGTAAGGTATCAGTTAATTAAATATTTTATTTTATATAGCTGTCACATTAATGGTTGAGGAACCATAAATGTGACAGTGTTTTTAAAGTATAATAATTAATAAAGGAGAAGGGGACATGAGGAAGATATTTTTTGTATTGGTGCTTGCCATGACGGCAACGCTTGCGGGGTGCGGCGGAAAAAATAGCGAGACAGAAACAACCTATATTGTATCGAATGTAAAATATACTACTGTAACAGAAGGTTTTGACTGGGGGCCGGCCATCACAAAAGTAGTGCTTGATATGGGGGAGACGATGGATACCTCTGTATCGACGACCGATACGTTTTCGGTGTCTGCCGTGCGTGAATACTATGCTGCAAATATGGAGACGATGGCAACAGAGGAAGAACTGACAAAAGAGACAACAAAGCGTGTTGTAACGGCGGTGTATGCTTCAGATGCAGAGGGGAATGAAGCAAAAGACGGTACTTATCTCACGCTTGAGATGAAGGTCGGTCCTGATTTGCCAGAAAGTTCTCCTTTTTATTACAACATGCTGACGAGCCATAATGTGTATGTTGATACAAGCTATGTAATAGAGGTGGCAAAAACTGACGAACTAAAAACCAAGACAGGAAGACCGGTTGAGATGATGCCGACCGATAAGAGCGGTGCTGTAGGCAACAAGAATCTGATTGCGGAGGAATTTGACTTAACAGGCTCCTATACAAAAGATGATATCACGCTAAAATATGCGTCCTTTATACCGCAAACAGCCGTGAGTGAAGAGGGAAGTAATCCGCTGATTATTTGGCTTCATGGTGCGGGAGAAGGAGGCGAGAATCCGTTGATTTCCATTTACGGAAATAAGGTAGTAAATCTGGCGACAGAAAAAATCCAGTCTTGCTTTGGCGAAACAGGAGCCTATGTATTGGTACCCCAGTGTGCGACTATGTGGATGGACTATGATGGTACGGCAACCTATAATAATATGGTTGCAAACAGCGGAGGAAAATCCTATTATACAGAAGCTTTAATGGGATTGATTGAAGAATATGTGGCAGGACACCCTGAAATTGATAAAAACCGGATTTACATCGGAGGCTGCTCTAACGGCGGTTATATGACTGTAAACATGATTATCAATTATCCGGAGTATTTTGCAGCAGCATATCCGACCTGTGAGGCATACTCGGCAGAATGGCTCACAACGGAAAAGATTGAGGCAATCAAGGATATACCAATCTGGTTTACACATGCAAAGACCGACGGAACGGTTCCGATTTATGCAGGAGAGATGGATTATACAACAATGGCCTACACTCTTTCGCTGGATGGGCAAGGTGAGCCGATTGCGCTTGATAGCTTTACAAACGCAATATATAAACAGCTCACAGAAGCAGGGGCAGCAGATGTGCATTATACCTTATGGGATAATGTTGTGGATACATCAGGACAGTATTTTAAGACGGATTCTGCCTCAGAGCCATATGAATACATGGGACACTGGTCATGGATTTATACACTGAATAATGAGTGTACTGAAAATATTGACGGAAAAGAGCTTACTATTTTTGAATGGTTGGCAAACCAGAGTAAGTAGAAGTTGAAAATAGAATAAGGAAGGTGGAGCTGACACTGTTTTGCCAGCTCCTTTCTTGTGCCTTGCACATTCTTTGTTCTTTGAGGTAGGAAAAGTTTTGATTTTATTATATAATGTAACTTATCAAAGAAAACCAAGTCAAAGTTTTCAAGTGTTTTCAGAAGTATTTTTTGTTTCTGAAAAGGATGGTAGATGCAAGGAGGTAAAAAATGATTCGTATAGCCATTGTAGATGACGACCCTGTAAGCATTGAGCAGCTAAAAAATTATATTATGCAGTATCAGCGGGAACGGGGCGAGGAAATGAGCATCACAGCTTTTTCCGACGGAGATGAGCTTGTAGAAAATTATAAGGCGGAATATGACATGATTCTCCTCGATGTAGAGATGAGATTTATGGACGGAATGACGGCAGCCTCCATTATACGTGAAAGTGATCCGGAGGTAATTATTATTTTTATTACAAATATGGCGCAATATGCCATAAAGGGATATAAGGTAAATGCTACAGACTATGTACTGAAGCCGGTTTCCTATTTCTCCTTTTCCCAAAGCTTGGACAGAGCCATAGGCAGAATCAACAAGAGAGTCAAAAATTTTATAGCCGTAGGAATAAAAGGCGGAACGGTAAAGCTTTATATAGCTGATATCTGCTATATTGAAAGCCAGGGACACAGGCTTATTTTTCATACGCGCACCGAGGAATTTGTTACCTTTGCAACGATGAAGGAAATAGAGGAAAAGCTCAAGGATTTCAACTTTTTCCGGTGTAACAAAGGGAGCCTTTTGAATTTGGCATTTGTGGACGGCGTTCAGGACGGCTGTGTGATTGTAAACGGAGAGCGTCTGGTAATCAGCCGTGCCAGAAAGAAGGAGTTTATGGAGGAACTGACAAATTATTTGGGAGGAGCAATGTAATGGAGCAGATAACTCTTACGGAAATTCCGAGATTGTATACCGGAATCGCAGAATGGGCGGCATGTTCGATTTATATTTCCCTTCTGAGAAAAAAATATCAGGGTATTTCTCTGGGAATTATTATGGTGGCGGCACTGTTTATCCAATGCTCTATTCAAGAGTTTGTAGGAAGTTTTCCGAAATCCTTCTGGCTCTTTGGTATGTTTCTTGCGATTGGTATGATGCTTTTTTATTTTTATATTTGCTGTGAGCTGACATGGGTGAATGCGGGGTATTACTGTATCCGGGCATTTATTTTAGCAGAGTTTGCGGCATCCTTGGAATGGCAGCTTTATTATTACACGGTGCAAAGCTCTGGAACCACAGATGTTTGGCTTAACATACTTATGTTAGTCGGTGTTTATGCGCTCGTGTTTTCTGGTATTTATATGATAGAGCGAAAGCATATGCATCTTTTGAAGGAGTGGACTACGGCAAAAGAGCTGATTTTTGTTATCGCTGTAGGGGCGACAGTATTTTTTGTGAGCAATTTAAGTTTTGTCTATGCGAATACACCTTTTAGCAGCCAGATTACAAAGGAGATATTCAATATCAGAACCTTAGTAGATTTGAGTGGATTGACTATTTTATATGCCTATCACATTTTGCGAAAAGAGATGCAGGCAAAATATGATTTGGACGCTATGCGGAATATTCTGCAAAGCCAGTATACCCTGTATCGAAAGTCCAGTGAGAGCATCGATATCGTAAACCGCAAATACCACGACCTAAAGCATCAGATTGCGGTGCTCAGAGCCGAGGAGGATTCGGAAAAGCGAATGGCATTTCTGGATGAGATGGAGAGTGAAATTAAGGTTTATGAGGCACAGAATAAAACGGGTAACTCTGTTGTGGACACCATTTTAACAGGAAAGAGCATCACCTGCCAAAACCACAATATCGAACTGACCTGCGTTGTGGACGGCAAGCTTTTGAACTTTATGCATGTCATGGATATCTGTACCATACTTGGAAATGCGTTGGACAATGCGATTGAATGTGAAATACAGATTGAGGAGCAGGAAAAAAGACTGATTCACGTTGAAGTGCTTTCCAAAAAGGATTTCATTGTACTTCGCTTTGAGAATTATTTTGAGGGAAATCTGGAATTTGAGGATAGTCTGCCCACCACGACAAAGGCGAATAAACAGTATCATGGTTATGGAATAAAGAGCATTAAATACACAGCAAAAAAATATAATGGCTGGGTGACGATAAATAAGCGCGGAAACTGGTTTGAACTGAATGTTGTGATACCGGCGCCGGAGGAGTAAGCACTTGCATTTTTTCTCTTGCGGTCTCTCTTGTCGAGAAAGGCAAGCGACGCAATAATCCAATCTATAGTCAGTGCACATAAAAAATAATCTTCACCTAATTGATGTGTTATGCTACAATTTATATGTTGTCACTACCCAATCCGACAACGGAAGGGGGGTGCCAGTTTGGAATTACTAATCTCGTTTTTAGTTTCCGTCGTAGCAGGTGTGGCTTGCCACTGCATCTGCAAATGGCTAGACGGTAACAACAGTGACAATTAGCCTAAAGAACCCCCGCGAACTGCCATTCGCGGGGGTTCATTTTGTGCCAATCTGGCACTAATCTCGTTTCTTGCCTAGATATAGTATAGCATATACCCTAGGCATTTACAAGTATAGCCCCTAGAAAGAATCTTATTCAACGAATAACTCCCCAAATTTCCCTATCACTTTATTTTCTGATTTTCTATCGAATCCCTATCTTTTACTATCCCAACTTCCTATGCAGTTTGTGCTTTAAAACTAACAGTTTATGCCAAGAGAATGTCAAGGAAAGTTTATGTGATATGATAAGCTTATTGATAAAATTTAGGGAGGAATCTTATGTATAAATCAATAAGACATCGTATTTTATTTATTTTAATTGTTCTAACGGGGTTATTCATTATAAACACAGCTTTGAGCGGAGTTACCAATTCTCAGGTTCAGCTGTCCACGGACTTGATTTCCGATTCTTTTCTCAGTCTGGAATACAATCAGGTGCAGCTGGCAAAGGATATGAACGAAATCAATCTGTCGGTTAAATCCTATCTTCTGGGTGACAATGAAGCTGATGCAGAGGAAACGGCAAAAGTGCTTCAGGAGACAATAGCACAAAGTGAGAATGTCGTAAATGACATCGCGGTCATCAGTGATACATTCGCAGAAAAGTCCATGAGTACAGTGCTGGCGGATGCCTACGTGCCATACGAGACAACGATGAAGGAATATCTAAATCAGGCAGCAGTCATTGCGGATTATGTTGCAGCAAAGGACAAGAACTCTGCCAAAACTGCTTATGCAGAGCTGGAAACACTTTTGACAAGCATGACGGCTGCGGAGTCAGAGTTCCAGAATGTTTTGGATACAAGTATCGCACATGAGACCAGTCTGGTACATTCCAGGGTGACACGGGCAACCGTTATTGTATGGGGCATGGCAGTATTGTTTGTGGTATCTGTTGCGGCGGCATTTTTCATCTGCATGAGGACGATTATTACACCGCTTAAAAAGGTGAACACCGATTTAAGCCATATCATTCAAATGCTTGAGAGAGAGGAAGGAGATTTGACCATCCGTATTAACAGCACCTATCAGGATGAGATTGGAGAGATGGTAAAGGGCATCAACCGCTTCTTGGAGACTTTGCAGCAGGCAATGATTTCGATTAAGTCCGGCTCCGGGGCGATTCACCTTTCTACAGAAACGATGAACAATCACATATTGGAGTGTAAGGATTCGACCTCAAGTATTTCCGGTGCCTTAAATGAGATGTCTGCAAGCATGGAGGAGATAAGCGGAACACTGCAAAACATTGACAACGGAGCCCAGACCGTTCTTTCGGCGTCGAATACCATTGAAGAATCCGCAAAGCATAATTCAGCTCAGGTTGCGGGTATTGTGGAGAGAGCTGAAGGTATCAGCACCCAGTCTAATCAGAGTAAGCAGCAGACGGAGACGATTTTACAGCAGATTGGTGAGAAGATAGCAGCATCGATTGAGAAAAGTCGTTCTGTTGAAAAAATAGATGAATTGACAAATACAATTTTGGGAATATCCTCTCAGACTAACCTGTTGGCATTAAATGCTTCCATTGAGGCGGCGCGCGCAGGTAATGCAGGACGCGGTTTTGCTATTGTGGCGGAGGAAATCCGAAAACTGGCAGAAAATACGAAGGATATCGCAAGCAACATTCAGGAAACAAATACTCTTGTGTTGGACTCTGTGGAGGAACTGGTTGAAAACTCCAATGAGATTATCTCATATATTACGGAAAAAATTTTAGGCGACTATGACGAATTTGTAAACATTGCAAGTACCTATAAAGAGGATGCAGTTGCTATCAATGAAATGCTTACCGGTTTTGGGCAAAGCTCCAAGGAACTTAGAAAGATTGCGGCGCATATGGCAGACGGAATAAAGGGCATTTCAATAGCGGTGGAGGAGAGTGTCAACGTAGTGATTCAGTCCAATGAGGACACAAATACGCTGTTTCATTCCATCACAACTATAAGCGATGAAGCTGCGCATAATCTGGAGACGGTAAATGCATTAAATACTGAGGTAAACAGGTTTAAAAAGGTAGAATAATCAAAAAAGAAAGGGATGGAGTCACCATGGTAAATTGTAAAGAATTAATCAGCAAAATGACACTGGAGGAAAAAGCTTCCCTTCTGTCAGGAAAAGATATATGGGAGACGAAAACAGTAGAAAGATTTGAGCTTCCTACGGTAGTGCTCTCGGACGGACCTCACGGAGTGAGAAGACAGGTCGGTGCCGGTGACCATCTGGGCTTAAACGACAGTCTTCCGGCAACCTGTTTTCCGACCGCAGCAACGATAGCAAATAGCTGGGATCCTTCCATAGCAGAAATGATCGGTAAATGTATCGGGGAAGAAGCAATTGCTCAGGGCGTAGGAGTCGTGCTTGGACCGAGTATGAATATGAAGAGAAGCCCTCTCTGCGGACGAAACTTTGAGTATTACAGTGAGGATCCGTACCTTTGCGGAAAAATAGCAGCGGGAGAGGTGAAGGGGATACAGAGCAACGGCATTTCTGCCTGCCCGAAGCACTATGCGGTAAACAGTCAGGAGCTTAGACGTATGTCAAGCGATTCCATCATAGATGAGAGAACATTGCGTGAAATTTATCTCGCTGCTTTTGAGATTGTGGTGAAGGAGGCAAAGCCGAGAAGTCTTATGAGCTCCTACAACCGCGTGAACGGCATTTATGCGAGCGAGAATGAAAAGCTGCTTCAGAATATTTTGAGGGATGAATGGGGCTTTGATGGCTTTGTAGTGACAGATTGGGGCGGCTCTAACAATCATGTGGAATCGGTTCGTACCGGAAATCATCTGGAAATGCCAACGACAGGTGGTGATAGCGACAGAGAACTTGTGGAAGCTGTGCGAAATGGGGCATTGGACGAAGAAATACTTGATAAACGAGTGGAAGAGATGTTAAAAATCATCTATGAAGTACAGCCTGCATTAAAAGGAAACAAGGGACAGGGCATGAAGGAAGAAGAGCATCATAAAGCAGCCCAAAAAGCGGCAGCAGAGAGCATTGTATTGCTGAAAAACGAAGAGAAGCTTCTTCCGCTTGCCAAGGGCTGTAAGGTGGCGGTTATCGGTGATTTTGCAAAAACACCACGCTATCAGGGCGCCGGCTCCTCTATTGTAAATTGTACAAAACTTGACAATACGGTTGATGTAATAAAGGATTTTGATTTAAACATGCTTGGTTTTGAGCAAGGCTATGAGCGAAACGGCAAGGTGGACGCACAAATGCAGCAGGCGGCAATGGAGCTTGCAAAGCAGGCAGAGGTAGTTTTATTTTACATGGGGCTGGATGAAATCAGTGAGACGGAAGGGCTGGACCGTACCCATATGGCGATTCCACATAATCAGATTACACTGCTTTCAAGACTTTCTAAGGCAAATAAAAATGTTGTGGCTGTTATCTCAGCAGGCTCTGCGATTGAGATGCCTTGGATTCAAAACTGCAAGGCAGTCGTACACGGTTATCTTGGCGGTCAGGCACAGGCAGGTGCAATACTTGAGGTGCTTACCGGGCAGGTATGCCCGAGCGGAAAGCTTTCAGAAACTCTTCCGGTTAAGTGCGAGGATAACCCGGCTCATAACTATTTTCCGGGAAAATATTATAATGCAGAATACAGAGAAGGGCTGTTTATCGGCTACCGCTATTATGAAAAAGCGGAGGTTCCGGTTCTGTTTCCGTTTGGTTTTGGACTTAGCTACACCACCTTTGCCTACTCAGATTTGGAAATCAATGGGCAGGAGGTCAGTTTTACCCTGGCAAACACCGGAGAGGTGGATGGAGCAGAGGTTGCACAGCTTTACATCGGTGCAAGAAATTCTAAGGTATACCGAGCGGTAAAGGAACTGAAGGGCTTCACCAAGGTATTTTTGAAATCCGGAGAGATAAAACGTGTGACAATCACGCTTGACGACAAGGCATTCCGCTATTTTAATGCGGGAAATAACGCTTGGGAGATAGAGGAAGGCGATTATGATATTTTAATCGGTGCCTCCAGCGCAGATATCAGGCTAAAAGATAACATTCATGTTGATGGAACAAGTGCAACGGTTTGGTATGACAAGGAAGCAATGGAAGTGTATGAGAGCGGTAAGATCCAAAATGTAAGTGATGAAGCATTTGCTGCATTGCTGGGACATGATATTCCGGACGGACATTGGAACGAAAATGGAATTTTGAATGTCAATGATGCCCTTTGTCAGATGTATTATGCAAAAAGCGGATTGGCACGTTTTGCTTATAAGGTATTGACGGGAATAAAAAATCGCAGCGAGGAAAAAGGAGTTCCCAATCTCAATGTTTTATTTATTTACAATATGCCGTTTAGAGGCATTGCAAAAATGACCAACGGTATTATCACAATGGAGATGGCAAATCAGATGGTCCGCATGGTAAACGGACACTTTTGGTCGGGAATGAAAGGCTTTGTGGGCGGTTATTTTAGGAATCGTAAGGCGCAGAAGAGGACGAAATAAGAAAGTGTGAGCGTTGCTCACACTTTCTTATTTATGATAAGTTTTCTTTCAGTTTCTTCTGTAAGAATCTTTTTTTATAGGTTATCTTTGCATATTTTCCAAGCCGGCTTATGATAGCGGGATTGACAGCTCCGCCGAGAACTCCGACAATTGGGATACCCTGCACTGCCTTTGCGGCGAGAAGAGTGCCGGAGAGCAAGGCTGCGGTTTCCTTCATGACAGTGTCTAGGTCATAGTCAACGGGAGCAGAAGTATCAATTGATTTACCGAGCAAATTAATTTTTTTCGTATACTCTTTTTGCTCTTCCTCCTTAGACAAGGCGCCGCAGATAACAAAGAGCATATAAACCTTTTCTTCCTTGGTATCATACGGATAGCCGTATGACAATGCAATTTCATTCAAGGTCTTTACCATGACGGAGATAAAAATCGGAATATCCGGCAGTCCGATTCCGAAAAATCCGAGAATACCCCCCTCCAAGGCGGCAATCGACTGGTTTACAGCCTTGGACTGACCTGAGGACTTGTCCAGCTTTTTCAAATGCCTTTTGCTGGAATGCTTGTCGATGGCGTAATTGTTCAAATCATATTCAATCTCAAGCTTTTCCCTGTTGTATGTCTTTTCAATATAAGTGTTTCCTTTTTGAAAAACAAGCTGAAATCCCTTATAAAATGCAGTTTCCAGTCCTGATTTCAAAGGAGCAGGAATTTTCTCATGTAATTTTTCAAGAGCAGGCTTCATCCTTGCTTTTACAAATTCATTTTCCTTTTGGCTTAAGAGCTTTGCCTCCTGCTTTTCTACAAGAGCAAGCTGCTTTAAAAGCATCTGTCGTTTGTCCATTTATTCTCCTCCGTTTTAATATAAAGGTATTACAGTTTACGCAAAAAGTAAAGGGATTTTTCTGTTATGGTATTGACATTTTACGATAAAAGAAATAAAATAATAACAAGTGTTAGGTAACTAATGATACTTATTAAAATGACAGGAGTTGTTTTTATGCCGCCAAAAGTAAAAATCACAGAGGAAATACTGTTAAATACTGCGCTTGAATTGGTACGAGAAGAAGGCTTTGAGAGCTTGAATGCTAGAGATTTAGCAAAGCGTATCGGCTGCTCGGTCCACCCTATTTTTCGGGTATTTGGTTCCATGGAGGGATTGAAGCAAGCAGTTTATACCGGGGCAGAGGAGATTTATAACAACCTCATGATGGAAGCCGGGCAACAGGAGGAAAATGGATTTCTTCAGATGGGGATGGCTTATATTGATTTTGCCAAAACGGAGAAAAATTTATTTAAACTTTTATTCATGTCCGATGTTTTTGAGAAGCAAAGTATGCTGGACATTGTAGGTTCCACGGAGGGAGATGATGAAGTCTTGGAAATGCTGTGCCAAATGACAGCGCTAAGTCCGATCAGTGCAAAAGAGCTATATGCAGGAATCTGGTTGACAACGCACGGTATCGCATCTATGTTTGCCACAAACAGCTGCCGATACAGCGATGAAGAAATAAAAAGACTTTTAAGCAATTCCTTTATGGGATTGCTACTGAAATTAAAAAAAGAGGAGAATGAAAAAAATGAAACAAAACTTTAGAAGCAGGCATCCTTATGTTTCTGCTATATTAATTGGGCTTTTATGTACCTTTTTAACGGCACTTGGCATGGCGATATCCCAAATAGCAGAATTTGGTGATGAATTGACCTACGTGACAGCAATCATATTTTTGTGTATATCTATTTTAGTGGGAATTTTTATTATGAAAAAATCAAGTCAAGGGCTTTCCGATTATGGCTTGCGCAAGGCTGAAAAAAGCAGCAGCGTTGCATTGTGGTGGTATATTCCTTTGATTGTAATGGAAATCATTCCGATAATCATATATGGATTTGACAGGAAGATGGCAGTCGCACAATATGTGATTATTTTATTTTTTACAATAGCGGTAGGCATAAATGAAGAACTTTATTTTAGAGGACTTATGTTACGCTTTTTACGCGAAAAGGGGAGAAAGAAGGCAATTGTCGTATCTGCGGTTATCTTTGGTGTATTGCACTTAATAAATGCATTGAATGGAAAAAATATTCTCTATCTCGTATTACAGATGCTGTTCGCCTTTTTGGTCGGCTTTGTTCTGGCAGAGATTGTAAGTATCTCAAAAAGCCTATGGATTGTCATAATCTGGCATGCCAGCCATGATTTTATTTCCATGACGACAGAGGGGGAGTTGGATCAAAAAGCACTTATTTTGCTGGCAATTCAGGTGGTATTATTGCTTATTTATGCCGTGGGACTTTGGAAAAAGTCGGGTTCACAGGAGTAGGCTGGGAAAAAGACAGGGCATGCAAGGGTGCGTATATCACCAGGATATTTTGGAGCTGAGGGAGCAGTTGAGCGTTGCTGGGATTGTGATGGAATAAAAACTATGCACTTTTACCAAAATCACAGTCCCAATTTAATGAAAATTGACGCATTGACTTAAATCTCATTATCACCTATACTCTACACATAAGGTTTGTTACTCTTTGAGGCATTACCCCATTTATTTGTATTGCGATGGTGTACTGTGTTCGAAGGGTTTTTTTGTTTTATAAACAGGATAGGAGGAGGGAAATGCAGGCAATTAAGAAAATAAATAACAACGTAGCAATATGTGTTGACGGTAATAATAAGGAGCTGATTGCTTTTGGAAAGGGACTTGGTTTCCCATCCATGCCTTATGAAATTACAGACTTAAGCTTGATTTCCATGACTTTTTATCGTATTGACAGCCGGTTTTACAGCCTGATTCAGGACGTACCTGAAAATGTGTTTGAAGTTTCGGCGTTGATTGTGGATAAGGCAAGAAGAACCTTAAACTGCAACCTAAATCCAAATCTTATTATCAGTTTGGCAGATCATATTAATTTTGCCATTGTTCGGCTGAAGAAATACAAGAAGCTGCAAATGCTGTTCTCCTATGATGTAGAACAATTGTATCCAAAGGAGACAGAGCTTGGGCGGTTTGCGGTAAAATTAGTACAGGCAAAGCTCTATGTCAAATTACCCGAGAGCGAGATTACAAATATCGCCATGCATTTTGTAAATGCGGAGGAGGAATCGGCATATGAGGAAGAGGTACAGGGCAGTGAGGAACTGATCAATGAAGCTGTAGAGCAGATTGAAAAATTCTTTTCCATTCAGATAGACCGGGACGGTTTCAACTATAACCGTTTTGTCACGCATATGCGTTATTATGTGAAAAGGGTGAAGGAAAAGAAGCAATTCATGGATGACAATGCTTCCGTAATACGGGCGATGAAGGGCGAAAATCCTGAAATCTATGAATGTGCCGCGCAAGTGGCAGACTTTATCGGAAGCAGACTGCAAGAGAGCAGTACGGAAGATGAGATATTGTATTTGATGATACATATCAACCGCATTACTCGCAATACGGAGAAGACAACTGAATAAAAAGCAGGATTGTTACTCGTTATGGAGGCATTACCCAAGGCAATAAGAAGGCGAAAGCGTGTCTTAGTGTTTTGGGTTTTTTTATATCATAGGGAAGTTCTCTGAACTTTCTACGATAATAAAAAAGAGCTTTATTAAGAAGGAGGAAAAAATATGAGTCAAGAAGAAAAGTTCCAAAAAATTGCAGCAGATGTGCTGACGGCTGTTGGGGGAAAGGATAATGTAAGTTTGGTAACCCATTGCATGACAAGGCTTCGTCTTAATTTAAAAGACGAAAGTATACCAAATCAGGAGGAGATAAAGAAAATTCCGGGAGTCATCGGAGTGGTAAACACGGGAGGGCAGCTCCAAATTATTATTGGACAATCCGTACCAAAAGTCTACTCTGCATTTTGTAAGGCAGCAGGAATTGCAGAGCAAAGTGCCCTCAATGAAAATCTGGATGAGAAAAAAGAAAAGCTGACACCGAAAAGAATCGGAAGTAATATATTGAATTATTTATCCGGAAGTATGACCCCTATGATACCAGCCATGATTACAGCAGCGATGTTTAAGACGGTACAGGTGATTATCGGACCGGATATGCTTGGAATTGCAGGAACAGATAGTAATATTTATATGCTGTGCAGCTTTATGTACAGCGCATTTTTCTACTTTTTACCTATATTTCTAGGTTTTACGGCAGCTAAAAAGCTGAATATGAACCCAATCATGGGGCTTTATGCGGCAGCGCTGCTCTTAGTGCCGGATTTTATGGCATTGGCAGATTCAGGAACTGCATTTACGGTATACGGCATACCGGCTCCGGTCAATAATTATTCACAGACTGTTTTACCTGTTATTTTAACTATCTGGGTGATGAGTTACATTGACCGCTTCTTTCGAAAGGTCGTACCAGATGTACTATCCACGATTTTTGCACCATTCCTTACAATGGTAGTTATGGTTCCGCTGGAATTATGTCTGTTTGCACCTTTAGGCTCCATACTTGGCGGATATGTAGGAAATGGTCTTCTCGCATTTGGAAACGTTGGTGGCTTTATTGCGGTGGCAGTCGTTGCGGCACTGTGGGAATTCCTTGTTATGACAGGTATGCATCAGGTATTGATTGTTTTTGGTATTACAGCTATGATGACAAACGGAGTGGACAACTTTGTACTGACTGCGGGCGGATATGCGACATGGGCAGCTTTTGGTATGGCATTGGGTGCATTCCTTCGTCTGAAAAATAAGAGTGAGAAGTCCCTTTCTTTGGGATATTTTATTTCAGGAATTCTCGGCGGTGTTACAGAGCCGGTATTATATGGAATTGGTTTTAAATATAAACGCCCGTTTATTGCAATGGCAATCGGCGGTTTCTGCGGCGGTTTATATGCAGGTATCACAGGCGTCGGAACTTATGTAATGGGTGCAACAAACTTCCTTGCTGTGCTCGGCTATGTAGGCGGAGGTACTGCAAATATGATAAATGGTTGTATCGGAGTTGCTATCTCACTTGTTGTATCAGCGGTACTAACCTATTTATTTGGATTTACAGCGGAGGATTTGAAGGCAGAGTGATGCTTTAATAGTTGGAAAAGTCAAGATTCTCCTGTATAATAATAAGGGGTATTATGAAGAGGGAAAGACAACAAGAAATAACGATATAGAACAAAAAGGAGTAAGTACATGGGAATTTTTGACAGATTTAAAAGTAAACCACAACAAACACAACAGGATAACATTGCAGAAAATACAGAGAAAAACTGCATTTATGCACCAATCGAAGGAGAGATTATCCCTTTGGCAGAAATAGCAGACGGTGTATTTTCCGAGGGAATATTGGGAAATGGATGCGGCATTAAACCGGCAGAAGGAAAGATGTATGCGCCTTTTGACGGGGAAGTTATTCAGGTGGCAGACACCAAGCATGCCATCGGACTGCTGGGAAAAGACGGCATTGAGCTTTTGATTCATGTCGGAATGGATACAGTTTCGATGAACGGCAAAGGCTTCTCCCCTCTTGTAAAGACAGGAGACAAGGTAAAGTGCGGTCAGCTTATGATGGATTTCTCTATCTCGGATATCAAGGATGCAGGCTTTGTGACGACAACTGCTGTTGTTGTGACAAACTCAGATAATTATGAAAAAATTGAGACTGAAAAACTTGGTCAGGTACAGAAACTGGAGAAGATAATAAAAGTCTCATAAGCAAGGGAAGGAGACTTTAACATGAGTAAGATATTAGTGAGGGCAGATGATTTAGGCTACTCCGAGGCAGTGAACTACGGTATTGCCAAAAGTGTCAAGGAAGGTATTATAAGCAGCGTGGGCGTTATGGCAAATATGCCGGCAGTGAACCACGGACTTGAGCTGTTAAAAGGCGTGCCGGTCTGCTTTGGGCAGCATACGAATATATGCGTCGGAAAGCCTATTACAGACCCTGCACTTATACCGAGCATCACAAATGAAAAGGGTGAATTTAAGGCTTCCAAGGAGTACAGGCAGGCAAAGGAAGACTTTGTTGTACTGGACGAGGTAATATTGGAGATTGAGGCGCAGTATGAGAGATTCTTGGAACTAGTCGGGGAAAAGCCGCACTATTTTGAAGGGCACGCAGTGGCAAGCCACAACTTTTTTAGGGGACTTGAAATAGTGGCAGAAAAATACGGCTTGAAATATTCCGGTATGTCCTTTGGCGGCGACCCGATTACAATCGGAAGCACAAAGGTTTATGTCATGATGGAAAGCATGCTGCCGGACTACAATCCATTTGAGTCTTTGAAAAAGATGGTGGAAAATCCTCATGAGGACGGCTGCGATATGCTGATTTGTCATCCGGGATATCTGGACGGCTATATTTTGAACAACTCCTCTCTCACGATTCCAAGGACACAGGAGGTAGATATGCTCTGTGATCCAATGACGAAGAAATTTCTGGAGCAGGCGGGTGTGACACAGATTAATTATGATGATTTGTAACAGTTCAGCCATGCAGAAATGATTATGAATGGCTGAGCTGTTATATAGAAGGTGTTTAAATAATAATAAGTAACAAGGAGCCGGCACTCTATATTTATGATAGAGTGCCGGCTCCGCGTTTTAATTTTGTTTCGCTGAAAACCACTTCTATGCATACCGCGATGCTGCTAACCATATTTAAGCGTTGCAATAGTTGTGTAATTTAGTAAAATAAGATTGGTATATCAACCGCTTTACATAAAATAACCTGAAATTCATTTTAAGAACCTCAAAGATGCTTTGTTTGATTTTAGCACAATGTCCAATTCCTCAATTTTCCATTCAAGCAAATTGCACAAATACCGTCAGTTTTAGTTTTGGCTTCTATCAATGAAATAAGTATGACAATCGATTGACATAAAGAGGGTTTCTAGAATAAAAAATTGTATTTACATAAAAACAATACAACACCAACTCAAAGATAATTTTGTGCAAATATTCTAAATATTGAAAAATTAGACTCACAATTATATACAAACAATATGTCAACCGATTGACATGTTTTGTAAAGCATGATATTATCACATCATAACAAGTTGTTATACGAAACAAAAAGCTACGCAATATGATTATGGAGGGAATTTTATGATGGTAAGAATGAAAAAGTTTATTGCACTGTTATCAGTAGCGGCTCTATCAACGGGTTTGCTGGCGGGCTGTGGAAGCGGCACGGCAAACGAGACAACCAAAGACAGTCAGAGTACGGAGGCTTCTAAGACAGAAGATGCAACAGACACAAATGAAAGCACAGACGCAGCTTCGTCAACGGAGTTATCCGGAGTTGAGATTTCTTTTCTGAACAGCAAGGGTGAAATCCAATCAGCATTGGAGGAAATGGCAGTCAGATTTGAAGCAGAGTCAGGAATTAAGGTAGACGTCATCGCATGCGGAGCAGGCGAGGTTCCATACACAAAGATTACAAGTGCTTACAACTCAGGCACGGCACCTACAATGGCAATGCTTGACACAACAGATATCGTTGCTTTGGCAGAGGAATATGCCCTTGATTTATCAAATGAAAAATGGCTTGCAGAGTGTGAGACACAGGTTACAAAGGTAAATGATGCAGTATACAGCTTCCCGTTCTGTATTGAAGGAAGAGGATTGATCTACAACAAGACGGCAATCAAAGAGACTTTGGGTGAGGACTTTGATGCGGCAACAATCAATTCCTATGACGCTTTAAAGAGCCTGCTTGAGAATCTAAGAGCAAAGGGAATGGAAAATCCGGTTGTTATCTCAAAAGAGGATTGGTCTCTCGGAGCACATCAGTTAGGATTTATCTATGATACTTATGACGGAACAACCGCAGGAAGCACTGAGGTAATCAACAAATTGAAGAGCGGTGAGCTTGCTCCTGCGGATTATGAGAGATTTAACCAGTTTGTGGATACGATGGATCTGTTATTAGAGTACAACATCAACGGAAAAGATCCGTTGGGGGCATTATATGAGCAGGACCCTATTTTCTTGGCAGACGGTGATGCTGCAATCTGGGCAAACGGCTGCTGGGCTTGGCCAAACATCGAGGAGGCAGGAGCTTCCACAACAGATGAATACGGCTTCCTTCCGTTCGTATTAGGAAATGACACAACAGATTTTGCAAATACAGGAATCCAGGCTTCTCCTACGAAGCAGGTTATGATTGACAAGGTTCAGGCAACTGAAGAGCAGCAGGCAGCGGCAAAAGAGTTTTTAAACTGGATTGTATACGCAGAGGCAGGACAGCAGATGCTAGTTGAAACCTGCGCATTGATACCGGCATGTGACAACAATACATACCAGCCGCTTGATCCTCTCGGAAAAGATATCAAGACAAAAATGGCAGAAGGAAACACATTTAACTCTTCCTTTATCGCACCTTCTGACCACTGGAGTGTAATGGGAGCCGCAATGCAGAAATATATTGCAAAGCAGAGCACAAAAGAAGAATTGGCACAAAGCCTGTCAGACTACTGGACAGCACAGAAATAGTAAATGGCATAAGTACCGGGCAGACATCTGTCTGGTACTTATGAACAAAGAAAGGAACGGGATAGTATGGGAACTATGGGAAACAAGCCTGTAGAAAAAATTAAAAATCTTATCATATTTGCGTTACCCGGCGTATTTGTCTTTTTGGCAGTCGTTATTGTACCGTTTTTATATGGATTTTATCTTACCCTGACGGATTGGAACGGCGTTACGGCAACGAAAAATATCATAGGCTTAGCAAACTATGCAGAAGTATTTAAGGATGGGAATTTTTGGTCTTCTATGGGATTGACATTGAAATATGTATTCTTTTCCGTGGTTTTAGTCAACTCGGTTGCCTTTATACTAGCCTATGCTTTAACGAACGGAGTGAAGGGACAGAATTTCTTCAGAACCGGATTTTTTACGCCAAACCTGATTGGCGGTGTTGTACTTGGATTTATATGGCAGTTTATTTTTTCGAGAGTTTTGGTAAATATGGGAGAGAGTACAGGCTGGGGAATATTTAGCAGCTCATGGCTTTCGGATCCGAACAAAGCATTCTGGGCTTTGGTAATCGTAACCGTGTGGCAATTATCCGGTTACATGATGTTGATTTACATTGCGGGCTTTATGGGCTTGTCCACGGACGTATTGGAAGCGGCAAGCATTGACGGGGCTACGGGATTTCAGAGAATGTACCGTATCATCGTGCCTCTGATGGTTCCTTCCTTTGTTGTTTGTCTGTTCTTAACTCTTTCAAGAGCATTCATGGTTTATGATGTGAACCTGACCTTGACGGGCGGAGAGCCTTACGGAACAACGAGATTGGTCGCAATGCATGTATATGAAAAAGCGTTTACTGCAAGAAACTATGGTGTAGGCCAGGCAGAAGCACTGTTCTTATTCCTTGTTGTAGCGGTAATCAGCGGAATACAAATTTACCTTGGAAAAAAGAAGGAGGTTGAGGCGTAATGAATACAAAAAACAAAGTCGGCGGAGCCAGGCGAATTGCCCTTGACGGTATTCAGTTGCTGTCAATTGTGATTATGTTTGCACTGTATATGGTTCCCTTTGTACTGATTATCCTAAACTCCTTTAAACATAAAAGAGATATTATCAAAAATCCGTTTGCCCTTACAGCGGAAAAGGGATTTACACTAGAAAACTATGCAATTGCCTTTGAAAAGATGAGCTTTATTCGAAGCTTCGGAAACTCTTTATTTATCACCGGCTTCAGCACTCTGATTGTCACTATTTTAGCGGCAATGACAGCCTACTATTTTGTCAGGGCAAAAAATAAATTTTCAACTATTTGCTTTTCCTTGATGGCAGCCTCGATGATTATTCCGTTTCAGGCGATTATGATACCTTTGGTTTCCATCTACGGAGCAAAGTTAAACATGCTAAATCACAGAACCTCATTAATCTTTTTCCATGTGGGCTTTGCGATGAGTATGTCGGTTTTCATTTTTCAGGGATTTATCAAGAGCAGCATTCCTCTCTCCTTGGAGGAAGCGGCATGCTTAGATGGATGCAGCAAGACACAGACCTTCTTTAAGGTGGTATTTCCGTTGTTAAGGCCAATTACGTCGACGCTTGTCATATTGAATGTGCTGGCATTTTGGAATGACTACCTGCTGCCGTCGCTTGTGCTTGGAAAGAAGCAGATTATGACACTGCCTCTGTCCACCTATGCATTTTACGGCACCTACTCCGCAGACTATGGCACGATTATGGCAGGGCTGGTTCTTACGGTAGCACCGATTTTAGTTTTGTATCTTGCATTGCAAAAGCAGATTATAAGCGGTGTTGTTGCGGGAGCGGTAAAGTCTTAATGGGTTACAGCTTGGTGATACCCCTAGAAAAGAACGATTAGGAGAAATACGATGAAAAAAATAGAAAATAAAATAATGCTCATTACTTATGCGGACTCAATGGGGCATAACTTAAAGGATTTGAATGAGGTGCTGGATAAGCATTTTGCGAAGGCAATCAGTGGAGTACATATTTTGCCGTTCTTTCCTTCCTCGGGAGACAGAGGCTTTGCGCCGATGGACTACCATAAGGTGGAGGAGGCATTCGGTGATTGGGAAGATGTCAAACGTTTGGCAGAAAAGTATTATCTGATGTTTGACTATATGATTAATCATATTTCTGCGCAGAGTGAATACTACAAGGATTTCCTGCAAAATAAAGACAATTCTAAATACAAGGATTTGTTCCTGCGCTACAAGGATTTTTGGGAAAACGGCGAACCAACTGAGGCGGAGGTAGATGTGATATATAAAAGAAAGCCGAGAGCCCCTTATGCCATGGCAAACTTTGCGGACGGAACCTCGGAAAAGGTATGGTGTACCTTTGATGAAGAGCAGATTGACATCAACTGTAAGACGGATACGGCAAAAGCCTTTATCAAGGATAATCTGACCTTCCTGTGCGAACACGGAGCGGCACTGATCAGACTGGATGCATTTGCTTATGCAACAAAAAAAGCCGGAACAAGCTGTTTTTTCATTGAGCCGGATGTATGGGAGTTTTTAAATGAATGTCAGGATATCATAGCAGATTACAAGGTGGAGCTTCTGCCTGAGATTCACGAGCATTACACAATGCAGCAAAAGATTGCCGGACAGGATTATTATGTATATGATTTTGCACTACCGATGCTTTTAATTCATGCTTTGTATTACGGACAGACAAAGTATCTGAAAAATTGGCTTGAAATCTGCCCGAGAAAGCAGTTTACAACGCTTGATACCCATGACGGCATCGGGGTTGTAGACGTTAAAGATTTACTTCCGAATGAAGAAATTGAGAGAACAAAAGAGGACATTTTCAAATTCGGGGCGAATGTAAAGAAAATTTATAACACAGCGGCTTACAACAATCTGGATATTTATCAGGTAAACTGCTCCTACTATTCCGCACTTGGCGATGATGATGCCGCATATTTGCTTGCAAGAGCCGTGCAGTTTTTTGCTCCGGGCATACCGCAGGTGTACTATGTGGGGCTTCTCGCAGGAAAGAATGACTTAAAGCTGTTGGAGGAGACGAAGGTCGGAAGAAATATAAACCGTCATTATTATACGCTTGATGAGATTGACACAGAGGTAGAGCGGTCTGTGGTACAGTCGCTGCTGAAGCTGATGGAATTTAGAAATACCCACAGCGCATTTGACGGCGAGTTTCATATGCTGTCCTCCGATGAAGGTGAATTGATGATCGAGAGAGTAAATGGCAAACATAAAGCAGTATTACACGCGGATTTTAAGAGCAAACACTTGTCTGTTACTTATACGGACGAGGCATTTGCAGAAAAAAAATTAGAACTGTAAAAGGTGAAGGGAAAGCTAAAAATTTGCTTTCCCATTTACTCATGTAGGAGGTATTTTCAATGGAGAAGAAATGGTGGCATAATCAGGTGGTATATCAGATTTATCCGAGAAGCTTTATGGATAGTGATGGGGACGGAGTAGGAGATTTGCAGGGAATTATTCAAAAACTTCCGTATTTGAAGGAACTTGGCATTGGCGTGATATGGCTAAGCCCTGTCTTTGCCTCCCCGAATGATGATAACGGCTATGATATCAGCGATTATCGAGCTATTATGAAGGAATTCGGAACGATGTCGGATATGGAGGAGTTGATTGACAAAGCGGATAAGAGCGGAATTAAAATTATACTGGATTTGGTGGCAAACCATTCCTCTGATGAGCATAAGTGGTTTGTTGAGGCGAAGAAGTCAAGAGAGAGCGAGTATCGTGACTACTATATCTGGAGAGACCCCGTCGATCAAAAAGAGCCAAACGACCTTGCGTCTGCATTCGGAGGGAGCGCATGGGAGTATGAGGAGGAAACCGGACAGTACTACCTTCATATTTTCAGCAAAAAGCAGCCGGATTTGAATTGGGAGAATCCGAAGGTGCGTGAGGAAATCTATGATTTTATGAATTTTTGGATAGATAAAAAAATTGCGGGCTTTCGCATGGACGTGATTGAACTGATTGGAAAAGTGCCGGATGAAAAGATAACGAGCAATGGACCAAAGCTTCATGAATATATACAGGAGATGGCTGAAAACACCTACGGCAGCAAGGATTTACTTACTGTGGGAGAGTGTTGGGGAGCTGACGAGGAAATCGCAAAGCTCTATAGCGACCCGAAAAGAGGGGAGCTGAGCATGATTTTTCAATTTGACCATATTAATTTGGACCAGGTACCAGAAAAAGAAAAGTGGGACTTAGCACCGCTTGATTTTCTTAAGCTGAAGCAGGTCATGAAAAAGTGGCAGATAACATTTCATGAGGACGGCTGGAACAGTCTGTTTTGGAATAACCATGATTTGCCCCGCATTGTATCACGCTGGGGAAACGACAAGGAATACTGGCTGGAGAGTGCTAAGATGCTTGGTATTTTATTGCATGGCATGAAAGGAACGCCTTATATTTATCAAGGGGAAGAGCTGGGAATGACAAACATAAGACTTGCATGCGCGGAGGATTATCCTGATATTGAGATTCACGGTATGTGTAAGGCAAGAAGAGAGGCAGGATATTCCGAGGAGGAAATTTTGGAGTCCATTTATGCCAAGGCAAGAGACAATGCCAGAACGCCGATGCAGTGGTCGTCAGAAAAAAATGCAGGATTTACGTCAAAAATACCATGGTTTACGGTAAACGAAAATTACACAAGAATTAACGCAGAAAGTCAGCTTGCTGATAAAAATTCGATTTTTCATACCTACAAAAAATTAGTACAGCTTCGAAAGGAGCATGAGGTGTTTGTATACGGCGATTTTGAACTTTTACTGGAACAGGATGAAGATATTTTTGCCTATACAAGAAAGTATGAGGGAAAAACGCTTCTTGTAATTTGCAACTTCCATAATAGGGAGCGTGTCATACAGAATATCAGCGAGCTTAAGAGTGAGAAAAAGGAGTTAGTGACTGCTAACTATGAGGTGGAGTATGAGGAGGTATTCCACCCGTATGAAGCGAGAATGTATATGCTATAAAGGGCGAAGATAGCTAGGAGGAAAAATGGAAAGTCACATTCGATATATTAAAATAAAAGAAAAGGATAAGTATCTCGCAATTCCCATACAGGCAGAAAAGGAGAAGAAAAAGCTCTTTTTGCGGGAAGGCGGAGACTTTTGTACGGAGCTTAACATTCCGGTTGGAACGGGCGAGGAGGGAATATATGAGCACGATTTTTTTGCATATATTCCGCTTCAGCCGTATCAGGGAAAGGAGCTTGCCCTTGAGGGGGAGGTGACCGAGGCGTTTTTGGAGAGTATCATGGTAACAGATGATAGAATAAAAAATAGAAAACATCGTCCTCTCCTGCATTTTACACCGGATTATGGTTGGATAAATGATCCGAACGGATTGGTATACCAAAATGGCGTATATCATCTGTATTTCCAGTACAACCCGTTTGATACGCAATGGGATAATATGAGCTGGGGACACGCGGTAAGCACGGATTTGACACATTGGGAACAAAAGGATACGGTACTTTTCCCAGATGCGGATGGTACAATTTTTTCCGGTTGCGGTCTGGTGAATGAGTTTGGTCTGTTAGACCTTCCCAAGGAAGCACTGCTTTTCTACTACTCTGCGGCGGGCAGCGCCAATAAGCTGAGTGAGGGGAAGAGCTTTGTACAGAAGCTTGCTTACAGTCTGGATCAAGGGAAGACGCTTATAAAGGGGAAAACGGTGCTTCCGGCTATCTGCAAGGAAAACAGAGACCCAAAGGTATTTTGGCATGAGGAATCCAAAGCGTATATTATGTGTCTCTGGCTCGAAAACAATGAATTTGCCTTGCTTCGCTCTCTGGATTTGAAGCACTTTGAGATAAGCCAACGCTTTGAGCTGGATGGAGGCTTTGAATGCCCTGATTTATTCCGGCTTTCGTTAGAAAGCCATGGACAGTCTGCGGATAAGTGGGTGTTTTGGTGCGCGGATGGATTTTACTATATGGGAGACTTCGATGGGTATGAATTTCATACTGACGGCATAAGGAGAGAGGCATATCAGACTAAAATTCCCTATGCTGCCCAGACAATTTCCAACGTGGGTGAAAGAGTGATATCAATCCCATGGCTTCGAACGAAGACAAAGGACGGATTATATACTGGCTGTATGGGGCTTCCTCGAGAATTTTCCCTCATAGAAAAGGAAGGAGAGCCAGTGCTTCGACAAAGTCTTGCAAGAGAGATAGAGGAGAAGAAAAAACTTGTCTTTTCAGAACATACAAAGTCAGATATCAATCTTTGCTGGGAAAAAGAAACGCTGATTGTCACGATAGAGACTCCGCATACATTTGAGAAGGGCTTTACAGGGAGGATTTTGGGAAGCGAAATAACCTATGACGCGGCAAGCGGTGTCTTGAAGGTGGAGGAGGACGAAATCACAATCAAACAAGAAGTTAGTGATTTTTGTATGATATTTGATCGTGGAGTGATTGAAATCACCGCAAATAATGATATAATATATGCAGTGTTTGAAGTGGAAGACAAGCCTTTAGAGAGAGAAATTCTTCTAAATTGCGGGGAAGACGCAAAGTTTTGTCTGTATGAAATCATTTCATAAAGAGTGCGGAGGAAATAAAGTGGCAACATTAAAGGACGTAGCAAGAGAAACCGGTTTGGCAGTCAGCACCGTATCGCGTGTACTCAATAACAGGGGTTATATCAGTGAAGAAACGAAAAAAAGCGTGTACGACGCGATGAAAAAATTAAATTATCAGCCTAATGAGATGGCAAGGTCCTTGTCGAAGCAGACGACAAATACGATTGGTGTCATTGTTCCCCATATCAGTCACCCATATTTTGCAGAGCTGATTAGTCATATTGAGGCGGCGGCGAACAGCCGTCAGTATAAGATATTGCTGTTTAATTCCAAGTATAGGGATGAGAAGGAAAAGGAAATACTGGACATGTGCAACCGAAATCGCGTGGCAGGTATTATCCTGTGCAGCGGAACGGTGGAGATGGATAAATTTAAGGGAATCGATTATCCGATTATCACGATAGAGAGATGTCTGGAGATGGGAACCGCCGCTGTGGAGTGTGACAACCTAAAGGGCGGGCGCCTTGCGGCAAAGCATTTGATAGAGGCAGGCTGCAAAAATCTGGCTATCATAAGCGGTGTGAGAGGTAACTTTATGCCGGCAGATGAAAGAGAAATCGGGTTTGTGGAGGTGTGCGCGGAATATGGCGTAAAGCATCGAGAATTAAAGACAGATCAGACACAGTATAATTCAACGGAGTATCACGAGCTGTTGGAGAAGCTGCTTTCGGGCAGAGATATCGACGGTATTTTTGCGAGCAGTGACCTGATTGCCGCACAGACCCTTCAAGTGTGCGCCAAGCTAAATATTAAGGTTCCGCAGGAGCTAAAGGTTGTAGGATTTGACGATGTATTCCTCTCTTCTCTGACCACGCCTACCATCACGACCATACACCAGCCGATTAAGGAGATGGCTGGTATGGCAATCTCCCTGCTTATCGACGCAGCAGGAGGAAAAATAGTACCGAGCAGGACGACCCTTCCGGTTAGTCTTGTGAAGCGGGAGAGTACTTGAGAGGTTATAGTTAACATAATATTTTGTTTTATCGGTGGTTCGATGTTGAACCACCGATTTTTATGTGCACCTTACACTTTCTTATATTTTTATGGAGAAAATACCCGACTCAGGTTATAATGAAAACAGGAGGTAAGGGTATATGATTCTATTAAAGGCAAATGATAAGTTAAAAACAGTATTTCATAAAATTATAAAAACAATGGGAGAAAACGTTCAGTGGACGGAAATCTTCCTGATTAATAACAATGACTTGGTGCTTCTTGGGACAGGACGTTCCTTTTTCTTTAATTTTGACAGCAAGAGGGCATACAGCAATATCATTGACGTGACAGTCAATGAGGATTCCACAGTGCAGATGGGAGATAACGAGATGCTTGAAAACGCCCTGAACATGACACTGTACACGTTCGGAAAATGGGGCGGCATCAAGGGACTAAAGGTAGAGAAGGACTATGAACAGTTGAATAAGCTGCTCCAATATATCGTAAAAGAGATTGACGTTGAAGTATCTATGACCAGAGATAATCTGCGGTTTTACAAGTCAGGTATCCAGACCACCTACGAGGAAGTGATCCAGATGATTCTGGATAAGAGTAAGCCGGAGGAGGAACAGCCGGGGAATGAGCCGGAGGAAACGCCTGAAGAGGAGGCTAAGACACGAGAGAAAGAATACAGCATCGGACTTTGGCATAAGATGGTGTGGACAAGCGAGAAGATGTCCTTTACAAAGTCAGAGCTGACCGGTCAGGACAAGGCAAAATCCCGTCTGGGGAACCAGTTTTATATGGTGAATTACAAATGCCCTCTCTGTGGTGAAAAGCTGCATATGCTTGTCTATCCGCGAGGCGAGGAATTTCGTATTGAGACGGATGAAGAGCCGGTTTATTTGTCAAGGGCATACACCTGTAAGGATTGTAACAGCTACTATACACCAAAGCCAAAGCGTCTTTTGGCGGAGGGAGAGGTATTCCGTCTTAACTTTGAGGACGACAAGGCGGCTTACGAGGACTATCAGGAGCTTCTGGGACAAAAAGGGCAGAGAACGTCAAACAGCAATTTCAACGAGTACGAATCGGATTATCTGAAAAAGGATAAAAAAGAGGAAGAAAGCTCAAACCTTGCTGAGCAGTTTGAGGATTATGAAGCCATGACGCAGGAGGAGCTGAATGAGCTTCTGGAGAAGCTGGAAGCCGGATTTTATCCGGAGGAGATTGTAGAAAAGTATAAGAGAGCCATCGAGCAGGAAATCCGGAAAAGAGAAGCTGCACGCAATGAGATGCCTCAATGGGAGCAGGCAAGTAGGGACAGTGACGCAGAAGGCAGAAGCAAGAGAGAAAGAAGCGGAGCCAAAGGAGCCGGTAAAGACGAAAGGCGAGGAAGTCAAAGGGCTGACGACACGGAGGGTAGTAGATTTGGAGGCGGAAGAACCAGAATGTCAGGCAAAGGCGAAAGCCAAGAAAAAGAAAGCGACAGAGACGGCGAAAACAGCAGCGGGTATGCAGGGTATACTGACACGCAAGACAACGAGGAGAACGATGCCGGAGTCACAAAGCTCCTGCCTCTTTCGACGGAAATATTCAAGCGCCTTGCAGGTTTGCTGGAGCGTGGTGACACAGCGAGCTTTGAGCGGGAGCTAGAGAACTTTCCAAGGCACCAACTCAAGGAATTAAAATTTAAAATTCATTCCGACACGACCATTTCCGAGGAAGAGCGAAAAAGAGGAATAGAAGTACTGGAACAAAAAATAGCGCGGGAGACGGAGAAAGAGCTAAAAGGCAAGGCAGAGGCATATAAGACGAAAAGCTACAATGAGATCAAGCGTGCAATAAAGGAAATCAAAGTCGAGGAGGCAGAGGAGAGCGTCAAGTCGTCTGTTTTGGACAGCCTCAGTGAACTGCTTATCAAAAGAGGAAAAAATGAAATTGAGAATCTGATTAAGCAGCTGCCGTTTAATCTGAGCAAAAAACAGTATGAGCAGCTTAAGGAAAAGCTGGCAGATTATAAAGAGATTGATACAGCGCCTTATCAAAAGATGTTGGAGCAGAGACGGGATGAGGCGGAAAAGGAGGAGATATCTGCCTTTATGAAGCGGAGTAATCCAAGAAACCGTTCCTCCTATCTGGAAACCTACAACCGCTTGAAGGAGCAGGATTTTGAAGAGCGGAATGTAACTCCGGTGCTGGAAAAGCTCCGCCAAAAGGTATACGATATGGACCTTGTGTCGATACAGAATATTTGCAGAGAGCCTGCTGATTTGTCCTTCGAGGAAGGGCAGCAGGTATACGAGCAAATTTTGCTCGGTGAATATCTGCCTGAATTAAAGAATGATATGCTTGATCAGATTGACAAACGTTTAACGAAGTTGAAATCCGATGAGTGCGAGCAGCTTGTCAGCAAATTGAGCAAGGAGCTTGGCTCCTATGTCAGAGATGTTTCAAGAATTCATTTTTATCAGGTCAGAAAGATGCTGCGCGGACAAGCGGAGGATGCCGGAACAGTTATCATGAACAATGCGATTCAAAGCTATGCAGCCGGGAAAGAAAAGTATGAATATCCAATTCTGATTTGTGATATATCCTATGCAGCAAACGGGGAGAGCGGCTTTATTTTGACACCGAACCATATTTTTTACCGTTCTCTCATGGAGGGCGGAAAGATAGATGTCATGAATATCGAAGAGGTTTTTGCAAGCAGTGGGCTGCTTGGAAGAGGAATTTATTTGCGGACTAAGAGCGGACAGATAAAAATATCAAATTCCTTGAAGGCAAAAGATTTGAAAAATATTGCAAGAGTTCTCAATCATTTTGTAGGTTATCTAAAGGAAAAGCCGGAATCGAGAAATGTTTCCTATATGGCGAAGGAAGTACATAAAGTGAAGTGCTGCTACCGCTGCGGCTACGTTTATCAGAAGGGAAATGTATGCCCGAAGTGCGGAAGTAAGATGAATGACTAGAATAGTAAGTTGAGACAAATCTAAGCACAAAATGACAGGAAGGGTGCAGGGCACTTTGCTATGATAGAGGAAAGGAGATGAGAAAACTGTGAACTGGATGGAAGCGCTGAACGAATCAATTGAATTTATGGAAAGCCATTTGCTTGAGAATATCACCTCGCTGGAGGTTGCGGACAGTGTGCACATGTCGCATTTTTATTACCAGCATGGATTTAAGATATTGACGGGCTACACGGTGGGAGAATATATCCGAAGCCGCAGACTTACCCTGGCAGGGATGGAGTTGGTGCAAAGCAAGGATAAAGTAATCGATATTGCCTATAAATATGGCTATGAGACGCCGGAGAGTTTTGCAAAAGCATTCAGCCGTTTTCATGGTTTTTCCCCAAGTCAAATCAGGCAAAACAGCTACCGGTTACAGACTTTTAATCGACTTTTTGTAAAAATATCAGTGGAAGGTGGTACAAATATGGATTACAGAATTGAGAAAAAAGAGGCATTTCAGGTACTAGGATTGGGCAAGGAATTTTCAATGGAAAAAGCATATGCGGAGCTTCCGCAGTACTGGACCGATTATTACAAAAAATATGGTTCCCCAAAGGAAGCACCGGTTGCAGGCATGTATGGGATCTGTGATGACATGCAGGGAAATGGAAAATTCCGCTATATTATTGCCGATACGTACGAGGGTGGAGAGGTTCCCGACGGTTTTGAGGTAGTGGAAATTCCTGCCTATTCCTGGGCTATTTTCACCTGCCTAGGACCGATGCCGGGAGCATTGCAGACGGTAAACACAAGAATTTTCTCTGAATGGCTTCCAAACAATAGGGAATATGAGATAGCAGCGGATATAAGCATTGAGATGTATACGGACGGTGACAATTCAGCGGCTGACTATCTCAGTGAAATATGGGTGCCGGTTAAGGCGAAAACAAAATAAGCTTCCCAGCTTAGGTTGGTAGAAAGTAGCCAGCAGCAAGGAATGTGCAAGACATGTTCTTTGCTGCTGGTTTTATATTCTGAAAAATGTTAAAATAACAAAAACGACACCAGAGGAGGAGAGGCATGGCAGTAAAAATGTTTACCATGACGCATAAAAAATTCGAGGAGCCAGAGGATGAGATGTACGTACCGCTTCATGTGGGGCGTGCTTTATCCGAAGATTTGGGCTATATAGGGGACAACACAGGAGAAAATATCTCTCATTTAAATGGCTCATTTAGCGAATTAACAGGGGTTTACTGGGTTTGGAAAAATGAGAAGGAAGCAGATTATGCAGGAATTTGCCATTATCGAAGATATTTGATTAATCAGGCTGGCAGGATTTTCAAGGAGGAGGAGCTGCTTACGATCCTAAAGGAATACGACGTGATTACTTCAAAAAGGCTGCAGTATGACTATACCTACTATGATGGCTATGCCGACGCGCACAACATTAACGACCTGATTGAGACAGGGAAGGTGATTGCAGAAAAATATCCGGATTATTATGAGAACTTTGAACGTCTGGTCCATTCCAAGGAGTCCTATTTCGGAAATATCATGGTGGCGTCAAAGCCTCTTTTTGATGAGTATGCACAATGGCTTTTTGATATTTTGCAGGAGGTTGAAAAGCGGATTGATATATCTGCCTACGATGCCTACCATCGGAGGGTGTTTGGTTTTATCTCGGAATTTTTGCTGCTTGTATGGGTGGAGACGAGAAAATTAAAGGCATATGAATGTATGGTTGGAATGTCCGCGGAAAAATATGAGACAAGGGAGATGAAGGAGAAGCTTGCCGAATATTTTGCAAAAAAGGATGTGGAGGGAGCCAAAGCCTATTTTATGGAATGCTACCAAAAACGTCCTGATGTCCTGCTGGAAGCCTCTGATACGACAGGTGAGCTAAAGCTGTCCATGCAGTTGATTTCTACCTGTGAAAACGAAATGCAGAGCGGCATTTCCTGCGTCCTTGACAGAACGACGGAATACTTGGAACTGATGCGTTACTTTCGCAATTTGAACAGCATCGTCAAGCGGTATATGCTCAGACAGAACTTGGAAACGGATAAGCTGTATTTTCATAGGCAAAAGGTTTCCCATATTGCTATTTCGATTGCAGTCATGCTGTTTTGTGAGGGGCAGGAGGCAGCGGATACCCTTAACCGGATTGCAAGAGATATGGAGGCGCAGGGGGACGAGAGGCTTGCAGATGCGCTGTCAGAACGCAGTCTTGTGTATTCGAAGGAAGATTAGGAGGGCGTTCTTAAGGTATAAGAGGCTTTTTTCTTTCATATACTATTTTGTAATAGGGAAATAGGAGGATATATGAAAGAGAGGAGCCTCGTTATTGTCTTAAGCGACATCCATATCGGGATAAATTCCCCGACTGTCTGGTACAGAAAAGAAATTCATGAAAATTATCTCTTGATGGTTTTAAAGAGTATTGTTGATTTGGCAGACGATGTGAAGGAGGTAATTCTTCTCGGAGATATTTTTGAATTCTGGATGTATCCCCCTTCCCAGATACCACCCTCGTTAGATGAAATTATTGCAGAAAATCCGAACGTTTTAGGCGAGGAGGGAGCACTTCGGCAGGTATTGGAAGCTGTTCAAGGCAGAATGGTCTACATTCCCGGTGACCATGACATCAATATAGTTAAGTCTGATTTATATAAATTAAAAAGCAAAAGCGGTTATGTGATAAAATTTCAATATGGCACTTATTCACCAACCTATGACCGTTCGATTCAATTTATGCACGGGCATGAGTGTACCGTGATTAACGCGCCCTATTTTATAAGCAGGATTGCACCTCTGCCCTTGGGATACTTTGTGTCCAGAGCGATTGCCTACCGAATAGAAAGGCTTCTGGAAAGGGAGCCGGAAAAATCCATTGCTGATTTTAGGGAATATAGTGCCTTCAGCTACGAGGATTTTTTGCCGAAGCTTTCTTTTTTCTATGAAAATTTTAAGTTAGGTGTAGATGTCGTAAACGTACTGATTGATACATTGATTGAGGTGACGGGGATGTCGGAGGATTATTTGATTCGCATCAGTCAGTTTGAGAGCGCTACCCTGCGTGAGGTAAGGCTAATGTATCAAAATAAAGGTATTGCAGGGCATCAGATTTTGCAGAAGGATATTGTATTACAGCACACTGTTATGTATAAGCGAAGCAGCGCACTGCGTGACTGCGGTGAGCATTTGGTACATATTACAGTTATGGGGCATAGCCATTTTCCTGTGATTTATCGCAGTGAACACCACTACATCAATATAGGTTGTATGTGTCCGCCGGTGTCTAGATGGGAAAAGTTTCCTTTAACATTTGGAATGTATCATACTGATACAAAGGAATTTCAGATTTTAAGCGTGGAAAAAGAGAATGGGGAAGCGTTTTTTTCTGTTTTTGCAAGCAGCAATATTAAGTGCCAAAATAACTGTGTCCAGATTAAAGCGGAGGAAGAGCCGCCGCCAAAAAGCAATTTTACTTTTGGCTGGTCTGTATACAACGCTTCCTTAGAATACTGGCAGGAGATGGAGGCGGGGGTCTTCGCGGAGGCGGAAACGCTTGGAATTGCCATATGGGAAAATGACGAGGAGAGCAGCTCCGGCAGAATGGTGCTGGGAAGCCTGGAATTGATTGAAAGAGGAGTCGATGCTCTACTCATTGCACCGTTTAATCCGGAACTTCTACCTATTATTGTGGAGAATGCGAAAAGACGAAATATACCGGTTATTGCGATGGATACAGGAACCGGAGGTGCGGATGTCTCGGCATTTATTGTCTCTGACAACTTTGGCGGCGGTATACTGGCGGGGGAATATATGCTCGATTTACTGGAGAGATATCGTATAACAAATAAAAATATGGTAATTATCAAGGTGCAGGAGACGGCTAAATATGCCCTTTTACGGGGAGTGGGTTTTCAGAGTGTCATGCGGGAAAAAGGCTATAAGCTGGTGGCGGAGCCTACCGCAAATAGCATAGAGGAAGAAGGATATATCGCGATGAAAAGAATACTGGAAACCTATGGAGATGATTTGGCGGCAGTTTTCAGTGAAAACGGTACGATGGCACTCGGCGCAGCAAGGGCAATCATCGAGGCGGGGAAGCGAGGAAAAATCATGCTTGTCGGTTTTGATGCAGACCCATCCGTGCTTGAGGCAATCAAAAGAGGGGATATGCAGGGTACAATTGCGCAGCAGCCATATCGCATGGGACAGATTGCGGTGGAGACTGCAAATGCAATTTTGCTTGGAAATCCGGTTACCTTTGATGACTGGAAGGAAAAAGTTATTTTAATGGAAGTATTTCTCGTCAATGAGAGGGGAGAATTCAGCACAGGAATAATATAGGAAGAGTAGGAGGGAAATATGGATCCAAGTTGTGCAATGCGCATTGTGGATGAGAACTATGCGGATTTGATTTTTGAAATTGATGAGATACCTGACAGTGTTAAGGCACTTCCGGATTTTTGCGTTGAAAATATCAATAATTTATATTCGGTTGCATATTTGCCATTGGAAAGTCTTCCCGATAACCTTATGCAAAGATATTCGTATAGTGTCTATCCAAGCTGCTTTGGGTTGATGGACTTAAACAGCCTGGAGGACACCGGTGTCGCCAGAATACAAAACAGTGCCTACTTAAACCTGACCGGGCTTGGTGTGCTGATTGGCATAATCGATACCGGGATAGACTATCAACATGAGGCATTTAAAAATCAGGATGGGACAACGAAAATCATGTCAATTTGGGACCAGACGATTCAGGATGATGGAGGCCCCGAAGGGTTTTACTATGGAACGGAGTACACGCAGGAGCAGATTAATCTTGCCTTAATCAGTGCCACACCGCTAAGTGTTGTGCCAAGCACAGACGAGAACGGTCACGGAACCGCAGTGGCGGGTATTGCTGCGGGAACAAGAAATGCGGCAAGAGGATTCTCAGGTGTTGCGCAGGAGGCAAAAATTGTCGTGGTAAAGCTGAAACAGGCAAAGGAGTACTTAAAGCGATTTTTTTTCATACCGAACGGTGTGGAATGCTATCAGGAAAATGATATTATGCAGGGAATCCGTTATCTCCTCAACGTGTCAAGAACTCTGGAGAGACCGATTTCTATCTGTATCGGGCTTGGCACCTCGCAGGGGGCACATAATTTGCAGACACCTTTAAGCAACTATATTACTTCTATCTCGGGGCAAAGGGGTGTAGGTGTCAGCATTGCGGGGGGAAATGAAGGAAACCGGGGACATCACTATTCAGCCACGGTGGATCCAAGCATCGGGTATGATACGGTAGAGTTAAATATAGGACCTGACAATACAGGGTTTTCTATGGAACTATGGGGACGAAGCCCGAATATATTTTCTATAGACCTGCTGTCTCCCACAGGGCAGTATGTTCCCCGTATTCCGGCAAGACTGAAGGAGACGAGGGAATTAAACTTTATATTTGAAAACACAAAGGTCTTTGTGGATTACGAGTTGGTTGAATCGCAAACCGGTGGAGAACTTATTCTGATTCGTTTTCAGAATCCGATGGAGGGAATCTGGCGTTTCCGTGTTTATTCAGCAATTAATATTGAGCCTAATTTTAATATCTGGCTCCCGATACACAATTTTTTGAAGGAGGGAACACGTTTTGTAACGCCTGACCCTTATTATACGCTTACCACACCGGGAAATGCGTCTCTTCCGATTGTTGTCGCTGCCTATGATTACCGGAATAACGGACTATACATTTATTCCAGTAGGGGATACACGGTAGAAAATGTAATTAATCCTTCATTTGCCGCACCGGGAGTAAATATGACCGTGCCCGGACTTCAAAATTCCTACACTGAGCAGTCCGGCACAAGTATATCAGCCGGGTTTACAGCAGGTGTTGTTGCCATGCTCTTAGAATGGGGAGTAGTCAAAGGAAACCAGACTCAGATGGATACACTGCAAATCAAAAATTTTCTTATACGGGGGGCAAAACGGGACCCTGCAATGACGTTCCCGAACAGAGACTGGGGCTATGGAATTTTGGACGTGTACAATGCCTTTAGCACTTTGATAGGCTGAATATGTATTCTTGCCGCTATTCCCATTTATTCCCGATGGAATGTTAGAAGGAAGAATGTTATTATATGTTTGTAATAGATATGTAATAAATTCGTAACATTTCTAAAGGAGGAAAGTTCAATGAAGAAAGTAACAACACTGGGAGTAGTGGCACTTACCATGGCAGTGAACCTGATACCAATGAAAACAGAAGCGGCAGGTTTATATTCTTACAGCCAATGCAGCCGCGGACAAAATGCAGTGACAATTAACGGAAATTGCAGTTTAGAGGATTTGCAGAGCCAGCTAAAAAGTGCGGGAGTAAATGCAGACTGCAATAGCTTATCCGATGCGGTAAAAAGTGTTCAGGAACAGCTAAACGGGCAAAACTGTAATCAGTTGGCACAGATTGTAATCAAAAATTCAAATGGAACAACAACGGTAGACACGAGTACGGGACAAACATCCACTCCTTCAACCGGCAGCCAGAATGGGACAAACTGTCCGAATAACAGTGTGACAACACCAACGGAGACAACGACCCCGGAAACCACAACGCCGAGTGATACAACTACAACACCGGAGACAACAGTGCCGGAGACCACAACGCCAAGTGAAACCACAACGCCAGAGACAACGACCCCGGAAACTACAACGCCGGAAACCACAGCACCAACTGAAACAACGGACAGCAGCACAACAGAGAACACAACTTCAAATGCTTCTTATGCACAGCAGGTAGTGGATCTTGTGAATGTAGAGCGTGCAAAGGAGGGACTTAATCCTTTGACGAACAATGCATTGATTGCAAAGGCAGCGACAGTAAGAGCAAGTGAAATTCAGACAAAGTTTGAACATGTCCGTCCGGACGGAAGTGGCTTCGTAACGGCATTGAAGGAACAAGGCATAACATATAGGGGCGCAGGAGAAAATATCGCATGGGGACAGAAAACTCCGCAGGAGGTAGTAACCGCATGGATGAACAGCCCAGGACATAGAGCAAATATCATGAATCCAAACTATGTAAATATTGGAGTCGGCAATTTGCAAAACAGCGCAGGAACTCAGTATTGGGTGCAAATCTTTACATATTAGTACCTGTAACGAATAAAAAGAAAATTAAAAAGCAACAAACCATCAAATTGGTTTGTTGCTTTTGTTATATCAGGAAATTATTTAGCAGTAAGCTTAAAGCTGCTGATTTCCTCGCGCAAGGTGGTAGCTTGTGCGGACATTTCCTCGCTTGTGGCGGAATTTTCTTCTGCGGTGGCAGCATTCGTCTCAATTACAGCGGAGACTTGATTTAAGCCTTCCTTAATCTGTTCGATTGCATAGGTCTGGTCGGAAGAAGCCTGCTCGATTTCTGTGATACTTTCTGTCATAGTATTGGCGCTCTCGCCAACTCTTTGAAGAATTTCTGCTGTATGTCCGGCGATTTCTGCTCCTTTTTCCACGGTGCTGACAGAAACGGCTATCAGTTCGGCGGTTCTGCTTGCAGCCTCCGCTGATTTGGCAGAAAGCTTGCGAACCTCTTCTGCAACGACGGCAAAGCCCTTACCTGCCTCACCGGATCTTGCAGCTTCAATCGCAGCGTTTAATGCGAGGAGATTTGTCTGAGAAGCAATATCCTCAATATCCTTTGTAATATTAGAAATCTGAGCGGAGGCAGCATTGATTTCTTCCATCGCGCTGGTTAAGCGGTGCATCTCAATATTTCCCTCTTCAATATGTTCAACCACCTGTTGAATAGACTGAACGGTAGCCCCAATGTTGGACAGGTTAGCAGCAGCTTGCTCACTTACCTCGTTGACGGAGGCATTTAATTCTTCCACCGATGCAGCTTGGTCGGTGGAACCCATTGCCAATGCCTGTGCCCCTCCGGAAACCTGGTCTGCTCCGGCACTAACCTGCTCAGCCGTTTCATTGATAAGATGAAGCGTATTATTTAGAGAGGTAGAGATATTTTCAAAGGCAGAGCGAATGGAGGCAAATTCTCCTACGTAATCCTGCTTCAAATGAATACGCATGTCTCCCGACGCCATATTCTCCAATACCTGGGTAATCTCCTTTATGTAGTCGATATAGCGATTCAGCTGTACAACAGTACGATTGATGGCAGCCGCCATCTGGCTGATTTCATCCTTGCCTTTTATGTCTGCGGAAACATTAAGATTTCCGTCTGCAATAAGGTTGGCAGTGTTCGTAAGCTCTTTTATAGGCTCGACTATCTGTTTGGACATCTTCAGAATAATTGCTGAAATAAAAGCGACAGCAATCAAAAATGTAATAATCATTACGATATTAATTGTGCGGTATTCGCCATTAAATTCTGTGGTTGGCAGACCGGTTGCAATCAGCCAGCCGGTTTCGCCGACAGGAGCAATGTATCCGTGGCTCGAAGTGCCGTGAGACTTATATTTTAAGGAGCCGATTGTCTGAGATAAAATAGCATCCTTAAAGTTGGTGGACATATCCAAATCGGAGATATTAAGACCGATATCCTCTGCAACGGGATGATAAATAATCTGTCCCCCATCGGTTGCCAAAATATAAAAACCGGTATTTCGCAGCGTATATGTGTCTATCATAGTTTTAAGCTTGTCCAATGTCATATCGATGCCGACCGCACCGATAATTTCCTGACTTTGAGGTGCATAAACAGGTGAAACAATGCTTACAACCTGGCTCTGTGTCACGGAATCCTCATAAGGCTCTGTCATAATTGTTTTATTTTCCTCAAGAAGTTGAACAAACCATGGGCGGCTGTTTATATCCCAACCATCCGGGGTTATCTCGTCGGTTGAGAGCAAAGCCTTGCTGGCGTCAACATCGGCAAGCCAAACGGCAAGCACGGTATCGTTGTTTGCTGCATGTGCATTTTTTAAGGTTTGCCTAAGGCTTTCATAGGCGTCTACCTGTTCCAAATCCATGCCTGGTTTTAAATCGGTAAAGTATTCTACAACCTGATTGTTCATAGAGAATTGATCAGCTATTTCGTAATAGCGGCTGAAATAGGATTCGATTTCATTTGCTGCCGCCTGCGATTGAGCGCTTAGTTCATTGTCTGTGAGACGAACAACGGTATTTCCTACAAGAATTGTAACAATAATGCCCACAATTAAAAAGGCAATCACCATCGGTACACCAATATAGGTAAGAATTTTGGTAAAAAGGGAGCTAAATCCCTCTGCTTTGAATTTTTTAATCATAAAAAATCCTCCTCATATCATTAGTCATGTGTTTTACTGGATAAGTATAGGGGAAATGAGGAAGAATTACAATTGTATATTTATAAATTTATTTATTTTTTACTTAAATTTAATCACTATTTTTACATTCTTTTGCCTTCTATTTTTAATATAATTGATAAGAGTGTATACTTTTTGTATACACTCTTATCAATTATATTAATGATTCAGTTATAACGGTATTTGCTCTAAAGCATAATATTCGTCATATGCAGCGGTATAGCCAGAGCAGTTGTAAGATTTACCGTTCTTTGTCACAGTATAGGTATAGAGATCCTGCGAATACCTTAGAACAACTCTGCCCTTATATTCAGAAGATATTTGGTAGGATATGGTTTGTGTTGTGGTAACTGTAACAGAAGAACCAAGTGTTGAAGCGACATTTGTTTTTAAAATTTCGGCATCCACTGTAACCCCTCCTGTCACAGAAGCACTGATTGTAGTGCTTACACCTTTTGCAACAGAGACTGTTCCGGGAGCAGCAACATATTCAGATACGGGAGTAAATAAATTATATCTTGTAGGTTTACTCACATCTGAAATAACTATACAATTATTGAAACAAAAGAACGTGCGGAAGAAATCAGGTTTGGTGGCTTTTCCATCCGGAAAACAGTTATTATTCATGAGCTTCCCCTCCTAATTTATAATATCATTGTTTTTGCAATATCCTTTTTAAGACAATATATCGGTCCAATGGTATCACCCCTTTATCTGAATTACGCCTAATTTTAATTACTCAACTTTGTCACTTTTTTTGGGTCTTTTAGGCTGATGAAAGATTCCTGAACACGGAGGCGGCCAGGAATAAATACTATTTTCTAATTCAATACCGGCTATGCATTTTATTGTTTTTAAGATTTTACTATTTAATTTTTTCATATACGATTGACCTCCTGATTTAAAAGTTTAGAGATGCAAAGTAAAGCAGCGCATAATATAATTGCACATGAAATGTATACAATATAAATTATATTTACACCGACTTTCCAAGCAAACCATATGAAAGATACTTCTGTTACCACCAACAGCCTTGCCACTTTTTTTGATGCCGTAATTTCTTTTATATTCATGTCCATATTGGGATGATTTATTGTTCCAAAGAAAATAATGACAATAACAGATCCTGTTAATAATATAAACATTATATTTTGATTTGCTATAATTAGGGCATCTGACATAATAAGGGCTAAATAAGTAAAAATTGTTGTGAAGTAACATTGCCAAAAACTTTTTGCATGATAACCACCTGTGTATTTTCTCAACAGAAAAAAGCTTATCAGAAAAATAATGGTAGGGCACAGTCTGCTGCAAATCACACTAATAATTAAAATAGTCAATATGGTTATCCACTTTTCAAGTAATAATGTAATTGCATATACAAACTCTTCTCTATTAGTATTTTTAATAATATTTTCTTCTACCATCTGCTCCACTATATTTACAACTATTTTTTCTATTACGACCCCCTCCTGAATTTAATTTTAAATAAAATAGCTTTAAATGCAATAGCTATAACAGAAAATGGAACTTTTTTGCAGAAAATGAACCTGCAAACAAACTATTTGAGGGAAAATAAGTAATATATAACATATATATCTGACTATTTATTATATGCATGTTTTTGATTATTTAGGTATCATAATTGAAAAGTAGAATTCTTCTTCACTATTTTTAACTACATAGATACCATCATATTTTTCTATTATCTTGATAATATTTTTCATTCCAATGCCATGCTCTTCCTTTGAGTTTTTTGTAGTCTCAAATATTCCGTTCTTATAGTTTAGTGGGTGGCTAAATGTATTTTTAACAGAAAGAATTATTTCATCATCTTCGGCAAGGAATTTTAATTTGATAACTTTATCTTTCACACATTTTTCTGCCGCTTCTATGGCGTTATTTAATAAATTTGACAATATAATAACAATATCCTCGTCACTGATTCTTATATTGGATAAATCATTCACTTTAACGACAAAAACAATATTTTTCTCTAAGCTCTCTTGGTGTTTTGTGTTTATGATAGAATTTATTATTACGTTATTTGTATTGATGGTATCTATTTGTGAATGCAAAGACTTTCTTATATTTCCAATATAATTGTTTAATTCTTCAAATTGATTTCTTTGCAATAATGCTTCAATACACATAATTTGATTCTTGTATTCGTGTGCTTTTTGCTTTTGTTTATTGTAATTTTCTGAGATGGATCGATACATATTCATTTGATTTTTTGCATGAAAAATAAACATTTTTTGCTCAAGAATTTTATATTCTCGTTCCAGAATATCATTAATCAAGTAAAACACTGCAATATTTAAGCCGACAAGTCCAATTGCTATAATAAACAATATATTTGCTTGATTTATAGTTTCTACAAATTTGAATACTGATAACATAGAAGCAATAATACAAATGGTGAAAATAGGGAAAAAAATAAATTTTTTCCATTCCGTTTCAATTAGAGTCACCATTTTCTTTGATTTGATTTTAATTAAAAGCAATAATAAGAATAAGCACAATTTTCCAAATACAACAATTAACATTTCGAATGATAAATATCTTGCTTCAATATTCTTATAGGTGAAAATCCAATAACTAATGATCGAATAGGTGCAATAGTCTATTACTAAAAGAATACTTTGAAATGTTAAAGATAAAACAATTGATTTTTTAATGGTTACATCGGAATAAATACTCATAATAAATGCCGTAAGTAAAATTATTAAAATTTGTTTTATAAGAAAATGTTCTGGTAACAATATAGCTAATAAGTATACTAAAATCATAAGAAGAACGATGAGACAATAGGAAACAAACTTATTAAAACGCATGTTTTTATCAAAAGTCTCATAAAATATTTTACAGCATAAAATTTCTATTATTATGATGAATGCTCCATGAAAATTAATAAACATCTACATTTCCCCTTTATAAGCAACAAATACTTCCTTGACTTGGCGGTAACGAGCTTTAGGTATTACCAATTCTATATTATTACTTAATAATACCTTGAATTTATGCACACATTTAATATATTTCAAATTTACGAGATAACTTTGATGAATTCTTATAAAATCATATTTTGCTAATTTACTTTCAATATTATCTAATCTATCATACATGGAATAAATTTTTAGATCTTGTTCCATGATGTGAAAATCTAACTTATGTAAGCTGCTCTCTACATATAAAATTCTATCTACATTTAAAACTTTTACCCCTTCGTTAAATTCAAATCGTTCTTTTGTGATTTGGTAATTAATTTTTTTGAAAATAGTATTAAGACATTCTTTTATCGAATGTTCAAAATTATCATTGTCTTTCAAAATATAGCGAATAGCCTCTACTTTATAACCTTCCAGTGTATAATCGATATATGCTGTTACAAAAACAATAAATACTTCTTCACTATATTTTCTGATTACCTTTGCTGTAGTAATTCCATCAATCTCACTCATGTTTATATCGAGGAATACTATTTTATATTTAATCATCTCAATTCCGGTAGCTATAAAATCTTTTCCCGAGGAATATGTATCAATTTCACAATCTATGAGCATTTTCTTGGTATATTGTAACACATACTCCTTTATGCTCTCTCTGAATTGTTTTTCGTCGTCACAAATAGCTATTTTTAACATATCTTTACCCTCCTTGTTTTTATACTCCTAACAATATTTACATAAAATAAAATGCAAATATTTTCCCCCAATTTAATACTACAATACCTAAATGTGATTTACAATCATGAAACACTTATTTTTCATTTTAAACAGATTGAAAAAAATAAAATAGTAAGCTATACTGTAATAGCATTTTATAATTAAGGAGTCGTTATTTACGGTATGAAGAAAATAGAGAAACGTATTTTAGAAAGAATTATTTTAGCTATATTAATCGTAGTTTTGATTGGATTATCCACCTATGAGTTTTATAAAATAGGACAGTTAAATAAGTCGCTCGCGGCGATGCAGACGCAGATAAACAGCAATTATGAGGAAACAACCACAAAGATTGCTTCCATTCAGGATGAGGTTGAGATTTATCTTCCGGAGGTTATCTATGTTGCGAACGGTATTACGACAGAGCTGTATAACAGCCAGATTACTTCGTTGGGAGAGCAGATTGACGATTACAACGTGACATGGGTATGTGATATCGGGAGAAATATGGAACGCAAATTTTCCGTTACGGCAACGGAGGAATTGACAGGGGAATATCCCCTGGAGTTTTGCGTCTATGATAATAAGATGGAGCTGGTAGCTTCGAAAAGTACAGTACTGTCCCTTGTGGGCAACAGCCTTTCGGGAAAGATTTCTATTTTGACAATCGGCGACAGTTTATCCTCTGACGCTAACACATATCTGCATTTGGCAGAGCTGGCACAGGGAAATATTGAGTTTGTTGGAACAAAAGACATTGACGGCTATAAAAGTGAGGCAAGATTAGGTTTTTCCGCAGATGATTACCTGAATGAAACCTATTATCAATATGAGAGCGGCAACCCTTTGCAGCCATTTTATAATATCGAGACAGGTGAATTTGACTGGAATTATTATAAGGCAACGACGGGTTGTGATCCTGATGTAATCGAGATTTTTCTCGGAACAAATGAAATTGATGTAGACCCGCAGGAAAACGGCGGCAAAATTATTAAAATCATTGATTTGATAAGGGAGGCGGACCCTGATATTCCCATTTATATGGTCAATACAATTTATGCCTCCAACCAGGACGGTATCGGTTCGTGGCAAAGCAGCCACAGTACTGCGCTTCTTCCCGGCAGATATAAGTACGAGGAGGACAAGAAGGTATATAATTTGATGGTCTATCTGGCGGACAAGCTTGCAGTTTACGATAAGGTATATCTGGTTCCTGCGGCACTCACGGTTGACAGCGCCAATGATTTTAACACAAGCACCGAGACAGAAAGCCCTTATGCTTCCTCTACAGTAGAGGTGCCTGACAACGGAATTCATCCGGGGGCAGCAGGCTATAAACAGATTGCGGATACGATATATAGTACGATTTGCGGAACTGTGAAGGATTGGTAAAAAGAAAATTTGAATATAAAAATGAATGTAAGAAATAGCATCCGAACACTAGGATGCTTTTTTTATACACACCTCGCGGAAACGCAAAAATTTCACAAAGATATTGAAACTAAAAAAGGTATAAGGTATGATTATAGGAGCAGGTAGTTTTATCCAATTAAAAAGAGGAGAAAGATATGAATAAGAGATTGATATTTGTACTGGTATTTCTTATCGTAATAGCCGCGGTGGGCTGTAAAAGCAAAGAAGCGGACGAAAGCACAGTAAATACCACCGATTCGCAAAGCGAATCAAGCAAGGAAAATACCGGTTCGTCGGACAGCGAGGTATCTGAGTCAAACGACACAAAAACAGAGGATGAAACCGATAGCACGGGCGAGAGCGATACAAAAGAGGATTCAGATAAGGATGGCACGGAGGAAGAGCATAAGAATACTTATCGTGATGTTGACATAAAAGTACCAAGTATCAATGAGGATGAGGAAGGGGAATAACATTGAAAAAGAAGATGCTAGCAAAAATAGGGGCGATTGCCTTAGCTGTCAGTGTGACACTAAGTGCATTTCCGGCAGAGGCATTTGCAAATGTAGATATAACTACGGCACAGATTGTAAGCAGCACCACAACAGAAGCAGGTACTGATACGACCGACGGCAGTACAGCAACAGAAGGCGCCACAGACAATTCGGGGAGCACAGATACAAGCGAAGTGACGGACGGCACGCAGGCAGAGGATGCAACCGATGGTGAAAGCACGGATACCGGCACTGAAGATACCGGTGCAACGGATACTGATACGGATACAACAGGCATGGGCGATACCGATACAACCGATACCGAAACAGGAACTGACACAACTGTGACAGATGGTGAGGGAACTGATAATACCATAACAGAAGACGGTGCCGAAGTGACTGATACAGAAGGAACTGACGAGGATAAGGTTTCCGAGAGTGAAGAGACAAAAGAAGAGACTGAAGCAGAAGAAGAGATACAGGATAGAACAATGGGATATCGGGAAGTCACGGAGCTGGATATTCCCTCTATCGATGATGGCACCTATTTCTCAAGAACGATGGCAACTTTGGCATCTAGCTACGATTCCAGAACAAAAGGGTATGTTACTGCGGTGAAGAATCAAGGAAACTGGGGAAATTGCTGGGCTTATTCTGCTATCGGAATGGCGGAGAGCAGTCTGCTGAAAAAGGGAATTGCAAATAGCAGCATTGATTTATCTGAATTGCAGCTATCTTATTTCTTCTATCATACAGTGACAGATCCCCTTGGCAATACCGCAGGGGATAAGACAGAGAATCTGATTGATAATTATCTTGATGTGGGTGGAAACGGTGTGTTTACTACATTTGCACTGGCAAACTGGATTGGTGCAGCAGATGAGGCCAAGGCTCCGACCGCAAGTGCGAGTCTAAGTTATTCTCCGCCCGCTAGTCTGGCATATGACGATGCTTACCATATGCAGAATGCCTACTGGGTAAGTATGACGGATACGACAGCAGTAAAAACACTTATCTCACAATATGGTGCGGTTTCAGCATCTTATTACAGTGATCAAACGACGAATGGTTCATCCACTTATTACAATGCAGCAAATTATGCTTATTATAATAATAAATATACAAGCTCAAATCACGCCATCCTTATTGTAGGGTGGGATGACAGCTTTAGTAAGGAAAAATTTAATTCGGGTGCAAGACCTTCCAGTAATGGTGCATGGCTGATTAAAAACAGCTGGGGAACCAGCTTTGGTGATGCCGGATATTTCTGGATATCTTATGAAGATATATCAATGAAAAGCGGTATTGGTTTTGTATTTGATTTTGAAACGGCAGACAATTACGACCACAACTATCAATATGACGGCTCCAGCGGAGTAGGCTATAACGCTGTATATAATGGCGGAAGCATTGCGAACACCTTTACTGCAAAAGGCAATGCGGCAGGTGGTGCTGAACTTATTAATGCAGTATCCTTTGCTCTCTATGATGTCAATGTGGATTACAGCATTCAGATATATGCCAATGTAAAGGATAGCAGTGACCCGACAAGTGGAACCGCAATGCTTTCTTCTCCAAAGACAGGAAAGACCTCCTATGTGGGGTATTACACGGTGAATCTGGACAAGGCTGTTGAAGTGGCTGAGGGAACGAAATTTTCCGTTGTTATCAGTCTTTCTAAGAGCACTTCAAGCGGAGTATATTTTTTTAGCGACAGCACTTATCAAAACGGAGATTGGATTAATTTTACAAATGCCACAAGTGCGGGACAGAGTTTTACAAAAATAACCTCTAGCTCCAAGTGGACAGACTTAAGCCCTTACGGAGAAACGGCACGAATTAAGGCGTTTACGACTAATACGACATTGACACCGCCGACAAGCGTTTCTCTAAGCAAGACATCACTGACCTTGAAAGCCGGTGAGACAGCAAGTCTTACCGCAACGACGGCGCCGGTAGCAATTTTAAGCTCCAAAATCAGTTGGTCTACTTCCAACCAAAACGTAGCCACTGTCGATGCCAACGGGACCGTTACAGGAACCGGAATTGGAACGGCGGTAATTACGGCAAAGACATCAAACGGAAAGACGGCGACTTGCACGGTGACCGGTAAAATAGGTAAGGTTTCGAATTTGACTGCCACGCAGACAACAACTTCAGTGAAACTCAATTGGACGAAGCAAGGCGGTGTGACCGGCTACGAGATATACCGTTACAATACAAGCACGAAGAAATATGAAAAGATAGCGACAAATAAAAAAGCGTCCAAGAATACTTACACGGATAAGTCCAGAGAAGCAGGAACGAGTTATAAGTATAAGGTTAGGGCATATAAAAAATCAGGCAGCAAATACACCTATGGAACCTACTCCTCGGTTCTGACAACTGCCACAAAGCCAAAGACAACGACGCTGACCGGAACTGCTCAGAGTAAGAAGGCAAAGCTTTCATGGACGAAGGTGGATGGAGCAAGCGGTTATGAAATTTATATGTCAACAAAAAAATCTTCGGGTTACACGCTGAAGAAGACGGTGAAATCAGCAAAAACCGTAACGTACACACAGAAGAGCCTAAAAAAGAACACCAAGTATTACTTCAAAATAAGAGCATATAAGACCGTATCCGGTAAAAAAATATATGGCGGATATAGTAAAATAGTAACAGTAAAAGTGAGGTAGTTCCATTGCATTATGTCGAATTTGGTGTTATTATAAAAAGAATATAAATTATGTGTTTTAATGCACTTGAGAGGAGATTTTATGGCTATTTTAGTGACAGGCGGTGCGGGCTACATTGGAAGTCATACCTGCGTTGAACTGCTGAATGCAGGATATGAGGTGGTAGTAGTAGACAATCTTTGTAACTCCAGTGAAGAGGCAATCAAAAGGGTAGAAAAAATTACTGGGAAAAAGATTAAGTTTTACAAAAATGATTTATTGGACAGGGAGGCAGTTGATAAAATATTTCAACAAGAAAAAATTGAATCAGTTATTCATTTTGCCGGTTTGAAGGCAGTGGGTGAATCGGTGAGCAAGCCGTTGGAATATTACTATAATAACGTAACCGGAACCTTAGTTCTCTGTGATGTTATGAGAAACCACAATGTAAAAAATATTGTATTTAGTTCCTCTGCGACAGTGTATGGTTCACCGAAGACGGTTCCGATTAAAGAAGATTTTCCGTTATCCGTTACCAATCCATACGGAAGAACAAAGCTTATGCTGGAAGAGATATTGCAGGATTTTGTGGTATCAGATCCGGAGTGGAACGTGATACTTCTTCGTTACTTTAATCCAATCGGAGCGCATGAGAGCGGTTTGATCGGGGAAGATCCGGAGGGAATACCGAATAATCTTGTTCCGTATATTGCACAGGTTGCAGTTGGCAAGCTGGAATGTGTCGGAGTATTTGGCAATGACTATGATACACCGGACGGCACAGGAGTGCGTGATTATATCCATGTAGTTGACTTGGCATTGGGGCATGTAAAGGCAATCGAAAAGCTAGAACAGACAAAGGGCGGTGTACTCATTTACAATTTGGGAACCGGAAATGGTTACAGTGTACTGGATGTTATTCAGAATTTTGGAAAAGCGTGCGGTAAGGAGATTAAATACGAAATTAAGCCGAGAAGACCAGGTGATATTGCGACATGTTATGCTGATTCTGGGAAAGCAAAGCGGGAGCTTGGCTGGACGGCAGAGCGTGATATGGCAAAGATGTGTGAAGACTCATGGAGATGGCAGTCAAATAATCCAAATGGTTATGGTAAATAAGAGATAAGGGCTAAGATAAAAGGGATAAGGTAAGAAGGAACAACAGAGGAGATATGGAGGAAGAATATGAACAAGAAGATAAGTCTTAAGGTTGGTGGAATGCTAATTGTTTTAGTACTATTTAGTTTGATCAGTAATGTGTTTTCGCTGAGTATTATATCCTATGTAAAAACGGGACTTGCAGTGGAACAAAGTGCACAATTAGGTGCATTGGAGTGGGGATTTAAACTGATTCTTGCAATGACGATACTCAGCATTATGGTAGCAGCAGCTATTATGGGGATGACGCTGGTTACGATTGTCAGACCTGCAAAGTCAGCAAATAGGCAGCTTGAAGAAGTGATTAATGAAATTAACCAAAACAAGGGCGATTTAACAAAGAGAATACAGGTTAATTCTAAGGATGAGATTGCTCAGATTGCAAACGGAGTAAATAATTTGCTTGAATGTATGCAGGGAGTTTTAAAATCCATTAAAACGGAGGCACATCATCTCAATGATGCCATTCAGGAAATTGAAGGTGAAATTTCTCAGTCTGATAACAACTTAAATGATGTTTCTTCCACTTCGGAAGAATTGTCTGCAAGTATGGAGGAGGTAACCTCAACGGTTATACAGCTTACAGAAAATGCAGCGGATATACTGGAAGCTTGTGAGATGATGAATGAGCGTGCGGTGGAAGGGTTCACAATGGCAAAGGGCATTAAGGAAAGTGCTGAGACCATGAACAACAGCGCAGAGAACAGCAAGGGGCTTACCGACAGGAAAGTAAATGAAATCTATACAGGATTACAGGTTGCGTTGGAAAGCAGTAAAAATGTAGATAAGATTAATGAATTGACAGGACAGATTTTGGATATCTCCAGTCAGACCAACCTTCTCGCATTGAATGCTTCTATTGAAGCGGCAAGAGCCGGCGAAGCAGGAAAAGGCTTTGCGGTTGTAGCGGATGAGATAAGAGTATTGGCAGATAACAGTAGAGATACAGCAAACAACATTAAAGAAATCAGTACAATGGTTATTTCGGCGGTAGAAGAGCTTGTCAGCAATTCAGAATCTATGATAGAGTTTGTAAGTGTAAATGTATTAAACGATTATGAAGATTTCGTGCGTTCCACACAGGAATATAAGCGTGATGCGGAAAATCTTAATTCCATTATCAATGAGTTCGCAATCAGCTCGGGTGAGCTGAAAGAGACGGTACAGGCAGTGAGCAGCGCCCTAAACGGAATTTCGATTACAATAGACGAAAGTACACAGGGAGTAACGAATGTTGCGACAAATGCAAACGGTCTGGTACAGGCAATGAGCACGATTGTAGAACAGGTAAACAACACGAAGGATACTTCTGATAAATTAAACAGAGAGACAAAACGCTTTGTAAATGTATAATAAAACAAAAAGGGAAGCCTGACATCAGTTAGGCTTCCCTTTTTATTCATGACAAGTGAAGCTGTTTACAGCTTCATCTTATTTATGCGCACCTCACGAAGAGGAAATTATTTAGTGCTTATAATTCAGTGCCGCTTCCACAAAACCTTTAAATAACGGATGTGGGCGGTTTGGTCTGGATTTTAATTCAGGATGTGCCTGCGTACCGATGAACCAAGGATGATCTTTAATCTCAACCATCTCCACAATTCTCTCATCCGGTGATAAACCTGAAAGCATCATTCCTTTTTCAATTAAAACATTGCGGTAATCATTGTTTACCTCATAACGATGTCTGTGTCTCTCGTGAATAGTTTTTTCTCCGTATAGAGCATAAGCCTTTGAACTTTCGTCCAAAATACAAGGATAAGAGCCAAGTCTCAAAGTACCCCCGATATCCTCGATACCATTTTGATCCGGCATCAAGTGGATAACAGGGTGGGTAGTATCAGGCTGTAGTTCAACACTGTGTGCATCGTTATAACCTACGACATGTCTTGCAAACTCCACGATAGAAAGCTGCATTCCAAGGCACAGGCCAAGGAAAGGAAGCTTATTTTCACGGGCATACTGAATTGCAGTTATTTTTCCTTCGATACCTCTGTCTCCGAAGCCGCCCGGCACCAAAATGCCGCTTACGTCTGCAAACAATTCAGAAGCATTTTCCGGTGTCACAAGTTCAGAATCAATCCATTTGATTTGAACTGTGGAGCTGTTTGCAACCCCGCCGTGCTTTAATGCCTCGACCACGCTGATGTAAGCATCGTGAAGCTGTATATATTTTCCAACCAAAGCGACGGTAACGTCATGCTTTGGATTCTTCCATGCGGTAATCATATTTTCCCATTCAGTCAAATCCGGTTCAGGACAGTCTAAATGCAGACATTCACAGGCAACCTGTGCAAGCTGCTCGCTTTCCATTGCAAGCGGAGCCTCATATAAAATATCCACATCCAAGTTCTGGAGAACATGATTGCTTGGCACGTTGCAAAATAATGCAATCTTGTCCTTTAACTGTCTGTCAAGCGGTTGCTCAGAGCGGCAGACAATGATATCAGGCTGGATACCCATTCCCTGCAGTTCCTTTACACTAGCCTGTGTCGGCTTTGTTTTCATCTCGCCGGAGGCTTTCAAGTATGGAATGAGGGTAACGTGGATTAAAATGGCATTTTCGCGTCCTACATCGTGCTGGAACTGGCGAATGGACTCAAGGAAAGGCTGGCTTTCAATGTCGCCTACGGTTCCGCCAACCTCAATAATGGCAATTCTTGTATCTTTATCTGTAAAGTTGCGGTAGAAACGGCTCTTGATTTCATTTGTGATATGAGGAATAACCTGAACAGTTCCTCCTCCGAAATCTCCGCGGCGCTCTTTCGACAGTACAGACCAGTAGATTTTACCAGTTGTTACATTTGAGTTTTTATCCAGGCTTTCGTCGATAAATCTCTCATAATGACCTAAATCAAGGTCGGTTTCGGCGCCGTCATCGGTTACGAAAACTTCACCGTGCTGGATTGGATTCATAGTACCTGGATCGATATTGATGTAAGGGTCAAATTTCTGCATGGTTACTTTGTAACCCCGGGCTTTTAGAAGTCTTCCTAAAGAAGCAGCAGTAATTCCCTTACCAAGTCCTGAAACAACACCGCCTGTTACAAAGACATACTTTACTGGCATAATTTAATGTTCCTCCTTTGAATGAATGATGAAATGGGTTTGTTATAGTGAATTGATTACCTTTATAAAGCAATAATTGAACCGATAAATCGATTCAATTGAGTTTGTAAGAAATTTGCTAAAAGACATAATACAACCAATATATTATACAACCAATGATAAAATAAATCCAGCACTAATTTAAAAAATAAATAAAATAACTTGAAACGTTTTATAAACAAGAAATTGTGTAATAAAATTCACAATTCGGGAGTTGATTTATGACGAAACAATCTCTATAATAAGATATATTAAGTCAAGGAGGATGAGAATGGACAATAACAATAATCAGAATAATAATAACAATAATAATAGTAATAATAATCCTAAAAATAGACAGACCATCATGGTTTTTCTTGTTGCTTCGTTAGTTGTACTGCTGGTGATGAGCTTTTTAACAGATAAGGCCAAAGAAGGCACGATGAAAGAGATAACCTATGATGAGTTTATGACTATGCTGGACAATAAAGAGGTAGAAAGTATCTCTTCCGACGGCAATAAAATTGTCATTACTCCCAAAGAACAGCCATCAGAGCTCGTACCGATTAAGTATTATACCGGTGTGTTCCCTGATCCTGATTTACAGGATAAATTAGATGAAGCGGGTGCGGTATACAAGCAGGAGGTAGCGGATTCACGATCTGCAATTCTTGATATTGTGCTCATCTATATTCTTCCGCTCGCTATGATTTGGCTTATGGCAAGCTTTGTGATGCGAAGAATGTCAAAGGGCGGCGGCATGATGGGCGGTGTCGGAAAATCGAATGCCAAGGTATACGTGGAAAAGCAGACAGGTGTAACATTTAAGGATGTTGCCGGACAAAATGAGGCAAAGGAATCCTTGCAGGAAGTCGTGGAGTTTCTTCATAATCCGGGTAAATATACGCAGATCGGAGCGAAGCTTCCAAAGGGTGCTTTGCTGGTTGGACCTCCGGGAACAGGAAAGACCTTGCTCGCCAAAGCGGTAGCAGGTGAAGCAAAGGTGCCGTTTTTCTCCTTATCCGGTTCGGATTTTGTGGAAATGTTCGTAGGTGTCGGTGCTTCCAGAGTAAGAGATTTATTTAAACAGGCACAGCAGAGTGCACCTTGTATTATTTTTATCGATGAGATTGATGCCATCGGTAAGAGTCGTGACAGCAGATACGGCGGCGGAAATGACGAGAGAGAGCAGACGCTCAATCAGTTGTTATCCGAGATGGACGGCTTTGATACGTCCAAGGGCTTGCTGATTCTCGCAGCGACAAACAGACCGGAGGTGCTTGACCAGGCGCTTTTGAGACCGGGTCGTTTTGACAGAAGAATCATTGTAGACAAGCCGGATTTAAAGGGCAGAGTTGATATTTTAAAAGTACATGCAAAGCATGTTTTGATGGATGAAACCGTAGATTTGGATGCAATTGCGTTGGCAACATCAGGTGCGGTAGGCTCCGACTTGGCAAATATGATTAATGAAGCGGCAATCAACGCGGTAAAGAGCGGAAGGACCGTTGTTTCCCAGTCTGATTTATTTGAATCAGTTGAGGTTGTTATAGCCGGTAAAGAGAAAAAGGATAGAATTCTTGGCAAGGAAGAGAAGAAGATTGTCGCATACCATGAGGTAGGACATGCTCTTGTTACAGCACTGCAAAAGGATGCAGAGCCGGTTCAGAAGATTACGATTGTGCCGAGAACTATGGGCTCTCTTGGCTATGTTATGCAGGTACCGGAAGAGGAAAAATATCTGATGACCCAGGATGAGCTTCGCGCCAGAATTGTAACGTTATTCGGCGGACGTGCAGCGGAAGAGCTGATATTTAACTCCGTTACGACAGGTGCTTCCAACGATATTGAAAAAGCGACAAAGATGGCGAGAGCGATGATTACCCAGTATGGTATGTCAGAGAGGTTCGGATTGATGGGCTTAGAGACGATAGAAAACCAGTACTTGGACGGAAGATCTGTATTGAACTGTGCGGATGCGACAGCGGCAGAGATTGATACGGAAGTGATGAAGCTTCTGAAGGAATGTTATGATGAAGCGAAAGGATTACTCTCAGGAAATAAAGAAACGCTTGATAAGATTGCTGATTTCCTCTTTGAGAGAGAGACGATTACCGGAAAAGAATTTATGGAAATCTTCAATAAAGTTCGAGGTATTGAACCTGAGTTAGAGGATAAAAAAGCAGAACAAAAAGTCATTGAGAAATCCGAGGACGAAAAACAGGCGGAGCTTAGTGTGACTGCAGAGACAGATAAAACTGAGGCAGTTGAAATAGAGATCACACCTGTGATAAATCAGGAAAGCCCGAAGGAAGAAAAGGCTGAGACGAGAAGAGTCTACACTTACTCCAGTGAGCCGGAGGAGGAGTCAAGAACCGAGGAAAAGGCAGAGGAAGCAAAGCCTCAGGAGGATACTTTCAAATCTTCCAGACCGGAGCTGTTTGACTAGATTAAAATGTTATAAGTAAGAACGATACAGGAAAACAATAAAAGAATACGTTTTTCACGGAATAACACAAGTGAAAAGGGTATTCTTTTATATCATAGGAAATCCAAAAGGATTTCCTATGATATAAAAGAATAGGATGCGCACCTCACGGAGAGGAAGTAGTTGCTTCGCAACGGCTCAGGCGCAGCGTGTGAGCTTTGCTCACACGTTCCTATATCATAGAAAGTTTTTCCTATTCATGACAATAGAAATCCATGGAGTGTTTATGTTTAACATAGAAGAAGAATTGAAAAAGCTTCCCGCAAAACCGGGAGTTTATATTATGCATGATGAGAAGGATGCCATCATCTATGTCGGAAAAGCTATCAGTCTGAAAAACAGGGTGAGACAGTATTTCCAGAGCAGCCGGAACAAGACGGTTAAGATAGAGCGTATGGTAACCCAAATAAGACGTTTCGAGTATATTGTGACGGATTCCGAGGTGGAAGCGCTGGTGCTGGAATGCAACCTGATTAAGGAGCACAGACCAAAGTACAACACAATGCTGACCGATGATAAGACATATCCGTTTATTCGCGTTACTGTGAATGAAGCTTTTCCGAGGGTTATGCTCTCCCGAACGATGAAGAAGGACAAATCCAAGTATTTTGGACCTTACACAAGTGCGGGTGCCGTGAAGGACACGATAGACCTTATCCAGAAAATATACAAAATCCGTACCTGCAACCGGAATCTGCCAAGAGATATCAAAAAGGCAAGACCATGTTTAAATTACCATATTAAGCAGTGTGATGCACCATGCCAAGGCTATATCTCGCAGGAGGAGTACGGAAAATCCGTCGCCTTGGTGCTTGATTTCCTGAACGGAAATTTGGGCGAGGTGGAGAAAATGCTGGAGACAAAGATGCTGACGGCCTCAGAAAACATGGAATTTGAGACGGCGATTGAGTTTCGTGAGCTTTTAAATGCGGTAAAGCAGATTGCACAAAAGCAAAAGATTACAAACCATGATCTTGAGGACAAGGATGTAATCGCCCTGTCCAGAGATGGAAACGATGGGGTTGTTCAGGTGTTTTTTATTCGAAACGGCAGACTGATCGGACGAGAACATTTTCATATGGACATTTCCATTCATGATACGAAGGGGGAAATTGTCTCAAGCTTTATCAAGCAGTTTTACAGCGGAACTCCATATATTCCAAAAGAACTTATGATTCAGGAAGAGATTGAGGACATGGAGCTGATAGAACAGTGGCTGACCAAGAAACGCGGTCAGAGAGTCTACATACGTGTACCGAAGAAGGGAAGCAAGGAAAAGCTTGTGGAACTTGCCGAGAAGAATGCGGCGATGGTTCTGACCAAGGATAAGGAGAGAATCAAGGTAGAGGAAAAACGGACCATCGGGGCGATGAAGGAGATAGAAGGGCTTCTGGGGCTTTCTGATATTTCAAGGGTTGAGGCGTTTGATATTTCCAACATAAGCGGCTATCAGTCTGTAGGCTCCATGATTGTATATGAAAACGGAAACCCGAAGCGAAGCGACTACCGCAAATTCAAAATAAAATCAGTGTCGGGACCGGACGATTATGCGAGCATGAATGAGGTGCTGACCAGAAGATTTACACATGGAATCGAGGAGAGAAACGACAAGGACACCGAATTCGGAAGTTTCACCAAATTTCCGGACTTGATTATGATGGATGGTGGGCGCGGACAGGTCAACATCGCCTTGAAGGTGCTTGAGGAACTGCGCCTGAATATACCGGTGTGCGGTATGGTTAAGGATGACAACCACCGGACAAGAGGCTTGTACTATCAAAACGAGGAGATTCCGATTGAACGCACCTCAGAAGGGTTCCGCCTAATTACGAGAATTCAGGATGAGGCACACCGTTTTGCGATTGAGTACCACAGGTCGCTTCGAAGTAAGGGACAGGTACATTCTATTCTGGATGATATTGAGGGAATCGGTCCGGCAAGGCGAAAGGCGCTGATGCAGCGTTTTGCTTCCATAGAAGAAATTAAGAATGCCGACGTGGAGACACTGAAAAATGTCCCGAATATGACGGAGGCGGCAGCCCAGAAAGTGTATGAATTTTTTCATACGAAGGAAAAATTAGAGCTGCAACAATAACGACTGGTTGTTTTCAAAATTGAAATATGTTAATATGATAACAATACTAAATCAAAGGAGAAATGGGTATGCAAAGTGTAGAATTAAGCAAGATTGTAAAAAAATTGAATCTGAAAAACTTAACACCGGATATTGCACTGGATTCCATTAAGATTACACAGCCGGATATCAACCGCCCGGCGCTTCAGCTGACCGGATTTTTTGATCATTTTGATGCAGAACGTGTTCAGGTAATCGGGTATGTGGAATACACCTATTTGGAGAGTCTGAGCAAGGAGAGAAAGATTGAAATTTATAATGAGCTTCTTTCCAGTAAAATTCCGTGTATTGTATATAGCAGACAGATGGAGCCGGATCAGGACATACTGGAAATTGCAAATAAAAATGGAGTGCCGATTTTTCAGACAGAGAAGACCACTTCCTCCTTTATGGCTGAAATTATAAGATGGCTGAATGTACAGCTTGCTCCTACAATCTCCATTCATGGCGTATTGGTGGATGTTTACGGTGAAGGCGTACTGATTATGGGCGAGAGCGGTATCGGTAAAAGTGAGGCTGCACTCGAACTTATTAAGAGAGGACATCGTCTTGTAACGGATGACGTAGTAGAAATCCGCAAGGTCAGCGATGACACTTTGATTGGAACCGCTCCTGATATCACAAGGCATTTTATCGAGCTGCGAGGCATCGGAATTGTAGATGTAAAGACGCTGTTCGGTGTGGAAAGTGTAAAAGAAACACAGTCTATCGATCTTGTTATCAAGCTGGAGGACTGGGACAGAGATAAAGAGTATGACCGACTTGGTCTGGAGGAAGAATACACCGAATTTTTGGGAAATAAGGTAGTATGTCATTCCATTCCAATACGTCCGGGCAGAAACCTGGCAATCATATGTGAATCAGCAGCGGTCAACTTCAGACAGAAGAAGATGGGCTATAATGCCGCAAAAGAATTATATAACAGAGTACAGAATAATTTAGCAAAGAAGAGGGTTTAATTCATGGATAAAGTATGCGTTGGTGTAGACGTTGGAGGAACTACGGTAAAAATAGGACTGTTTCATGCGGATGGACAGGTGCTGGACAAATGGGAAATTGTGACGAGAAAAGAAGAAAACGGGAAGTACATCTTGCCTGATATTGCGGATTCCATTGAAGAGAAATTGTCAGAACAGAAAATCAGCAAGGCACAGGTAGCAGGAATCGGTATCGGAGTGCCGGGACCGGTAAAAGCGGACGGAACTATTTTGAAAGCAGTAAACTTAGGCTGGAGTATCTTTAATGTTGAATCAGAGCTGGAGCAGCTCACAGGCTTGAAGGTAAAGGCAGGAAATGATGCGAACGTGGCGGCACTCGGTGAGATGTGGCAGGGCGGCGGACGCGGAAATAACAATCTTATTATGGTTACCCTTGGAACAGGCGTAGGCGGCGGTATCATTGTGAACGGTGAGATTATAACCGGAACAAATGGTGCAGGCGGAGAACTTGGGCATATGCATGTGGAGGACAATGAGATAGATTTCTGCAACTGTGGAAAACAGGGCTGCTTAGAGCAGATGGCTTCCGCAACCGGTGTGGTGAGACTGGCAAAAAAGGCTCTGGAGGCTACGGACAAGCCTTCTGTTTTAAGAACAGGAGAAATTTCCGCAAAGACGATATTTGATGCGGTAAAGGAAAATGATGAGCTAGCCATGGAAGTTGCCGAGAAGTTCGGTAAATATCTGGGAACCGCTCTTGCAAATGCAGCAGCGATGACAGATCCTGAAATCTTTGTAATTGGCGGCGGTGTTTCAAAAGCCGGAGATATTTTGATTGACTATATTAAAAAGCACTATGTAAAGCGAGCATTCCCGGCATGCCAAGATGCTAAATTTTCATTGGCTGAGCTTGGAAACGATGCTGGAATTTATGGGGCGGCAAAGCTTGTGCTATAGTTGAAATATAGAATGAGATATTGTATGATATTGTAGTGAAAATAGATTAAACGGCATAAAATAATAAAAAGGTGTGAGCTTTGCTCGCACCTTGGCATGAAGTGTGAGCTTTGCTTACACTTTCTTGTAGAATAAAAATAGAGCCGAGGAGTTAGCGTGGATAAGGAAATATATAATCAGCTAAAGAGTATCGTAGGAGACAAATATGTCTTGGCGGATGAGCCTATGCGCAATCATACTACCTTTCAAGTAGGAGGAAAAGCGGATTACTATGTAATGCCTCATACGATGGAAGAAATAAAAAATTTAATTTTGTTTTTTAAAAAATCAGAATTGCCCTTTTGTGTAATCGGCAACGGAAGTAATCTGCTGGTGAGCGATTTGGGCTACCACGGAGCAATACTCCATATTTTAGAAAATCTAAATACCATTCAGGTGAATGGTAATCTGATTCAAGTACAGGCTGGAGCTTTGCTTTCTGCGATAGCCGAAGCGGCGTATGATGCAGGCTTAAAAAACTTCGAATTTGCTTCAGGGATACCGGGAACGATAGGAGGCGCCGCGGTTATGAATGCGGGTGCCTACGGCGGTGAGATGAAGCAGGTATTGAAAAGCGTGACGGTAATCGACCGGGAGGGAAATGTATTTGAACTTAGTAAGGACGAACTAAAGTTAGGATATCGAACAAGCATCATTGCGACGAATGATTATGTTGTACTGGAAGTGTGCATTGAGCTGGAGCCGGGAGATCCGGAAGAGATTAAAAAGCTGCTTGACGATTACACAGAGCGCAGGGCGGAGAAGCAGCCTTTGGAATTTCCGAGTGCCGGAAGTACCTTTAAGCGGCCGGAGGGATATTTTGCCGGAAAGCTTATTATGGATGCAGGACTTAGAGGCTTTTCCATAGGAGGTGCGCAGGTGTCAGAGAAGCATTGCGGCTTTGTTATCAACAAGGGTGATGCTACGGCAGCGGATATTATAAAACTAATTCACCATGTTCAAGAGCAGGTGGAAAAACAGTTTGGTGTAAAATTAGAGACGGAAGTAAAAATGCTTGGCGAATTTTAGTAACGGTGAAGATAGGCAACAGTTGCAAATTTTAAGTGTTTTTGGTATAAAATATAATAGAAACTGGATTTACAAAGGTGGAGGAAATTATGAGATTTGTGATTGTAACAGGAATGTCAGGAGCAGGTAAAAGTACGGCATTGAAAATGCTGGAAGATGTTGGCTATTTTTGTGTAGACAATCTCCCTTTTCTTTTAATCCGAAAGTTTGCGGAGCTGACCTTTAAGCAGTCAATTGATGTGAATAATATTGCTCTGGGAGTGGATATCCGTTCAGGACAGGCACTTTCCGAGCTTGAGTATGTGCTGGAGGATTTGGTCGCAAGCGGATTTCAATATGAAATTCTATTTTTAGACGCATCGGATTCAGTGTTGGTAAAACGTTATAAAGAGACGAGACGAAGCCATCCGCTTGCGGGCGAAGGGCGTGTAGATCAGGGAATTATAGCAGAGAGAGAGAAACTTAATTTCCTAAAGAAGCAGGCGGATTATATTATAGATACAAGTCAGCTTTTGACGAGAGAGCTAAAGAGTGAGCTGGATAAGATATTTGTGAATAATGAAGGCTTCAACAACCTGTTTATCACAGTGCTCTCCTTCGGATTTAAATACGGAATTCCAAGTGACGCGGATTTGGTATTTGATGTGAGATTTCTCCCTAACCCTTATTATATTGATGAGTTAAAACCGAAAAGCGGCAATGACAAGGAAATTCAGGATTATGTGATGGGCTTTGAGGTGGCAGGAGAATTTCTGGATAAGCTGGAGGATATGATACGATTCTTGATTCCTAACTATGTCGCTGAGGGCAAAAACCAGCTGGTCATTGCAATCGGCTGTACAGGTGGAAAACATAGATCGGTGACGCTGTCCAATAAATTGTTTGAGCGGTTAAGTGAAAATAAGGAATACGGCTTAAAGGTGGAGCATAGAGACATTCAAAAAGATGCAATCAGAAAAGGCGTCTAGATAGGAGTGGCAAAATGTCCTTTTCAAGTGATGTAAAAGATGAACTTTCAAGACAAATCAGCTCTGCAAGACATTGTCAAATTGCCGAAATCGCTGCTATTATAAGCCTTTGCGGCAAGGTTTTGATTTCTGCTGAGGATAAATACTGCATCAAGGTTCACACCGAAAATGTGGCGGTTGCAAGAAAGTACTTTACTTTAATTAAAAAAACATTTAATATAAATACTGAAATTTCAATTCGTAGGAACGTATATTTAAAGAAAAGCAGAACATACTCAATTTTGATGAAAGGACATGAGGACTCTGTAAGGGTTTTAAATGCCTGTAAGCTTATTGAGAATGGAGAGATAAAGGAAAATCTTTCCGTTGTGAGTAACCTGGTCATACAAAATTCCTGTTGCAGGAGGGCTTTCATAAGAGGTGCATTTTTAGCATCAGGCTCCATCAGTGACCCGGAGAAGTTTTATCATTTTGAAATTGTCTGTCTGCAAAAGGAAAAGGCAGAGCAGCTTCAAGCGATTATTAACAGCTTTGATATGGATGCGAAGATTGTACAACGCAAAAAGTATCAGGTTGTCTACATCAAAGAGGGGGCACAGATTGTCGAAATTCTCAACGTCATGGAAGCACATGTGTCTCTGATGAACTTAGAGAATGTCAGAATATTAAAAGAGATGAGAAATTCTGTTAACCGTCAGGTGAATTGTGAGACGGCTAACATTAACAAAACGGTATCGGCTGCCGTAAAGCAGATTGATGATATAAACTTTATAAAAGAGCATATGGGTCTGGAAGGATTATCTGAGGGCCTGGACGAAGTTGCGCAGCTTCGGTTAGAATATCCCGAAGCAACGCTGAAAGAATTGGGTGAATTACTCAACCCACCCGTGGGAAAGTCAGGGGTTAACCATAGACTGAGGAAATTGAGTAACATAGCGCAAGATCTTAGGGAATTCCACAAGGAGGAGATATTATGACAAAGAAACCAATCACAATCAAAATTCCATCAGGACTGGAGGCAAGACCGGTAGCTTTATTAGTGCAGGTTGCAAGCCAGTATAAAAGTGAAATCTATGTTGAATTTGGAGAGAAAAAGGTAAACGCAAAGAGTATCATGGGTATGATGACTTTGAGCTTGGCAGCAGGCGAATCCGTAGTGGTATCCGCAGAGGGAGCAGACGAAAAAGAGGCAATTTCAGACATAGAGAGATATTTAAGCGCAAGCGATGAAAAGAAATAAGTTTCCTGTATGGTGATAGGGGTGCATGAATGAAGAAGAAAATGATGTTTATCTTTAACCCTCATGCAGGCAAAGCTCTGATTAAAAATAAGCTGGTGGATATATTGGATATATTCACCAAAAAAAATTATGAAGTCACTGTTTATCCAACCCAGAGCGGGAAGGATGCTATGGAGATTACAAGAGATTTGCCGGAGGGTACGTATGACATTGTAGTGTGCAGCGGAGGAGATGGGACACTTGATCAGGTTGTTTCCGGAATGATGCAGAGAAACGAGAGGCTTCCGCTTGGATATATTCCGGCAGGAAGCACCAATGATTTTGCCAACAGCTTAAGGATACCGAAAAATATGCTGCGTGCGGCAGAGGTAGCGGTCGGAGAGGATTATTTCTTAAGCGACATCGGAAGCTTTAATAAAGATAGTTTTGTTTATATTGCTGCGTTTGGTATTTTTACAGAGGTATCCTATCAGACGAGGCAGGAGGTAAAAAATATATTGGGACATGCAGCTTATCTGCTGGAGGGCGTAAAACGTCTCAATTCCATAAGATCCTATGTGATGAAGATTGAGTGCAACGGTGAGGTAATTGAGGACGAATTTATTTTCGGAATGGTTACCAATTCAATTTCAGTAGGAGGCTTTAAGCATATGACCTCAAAAAACATATTACTGGATGACGGTTTGTTTGAGGCAGCTTTTATTAAAAAGCCGAATAATCCCATTGAGCTTCAAGAGATTATTGCCACTCTTCTGATTGAAGAGCTGGATACAAAATATATTTATTCCTATAAGACGGATAAGGTAGTTATAACCTGTGACGAAGCTGTTCCGTGGACATTGGACGGAGAATTCGGCGGTGACCATAAGCAATGTATTATCGTCAATAATAAGCAGGCTCTGCAGATTAAGGTGGACCTTGACAAACCTCTTCTGATTCAGCAAAACAGCGAAGCAGAAGAATAATGTCGAGAAGGTGAAAAATTTAACAATTAAAAGGTTTTCATTTTTATTAAAATGAGGTATAATATTTTTGGTAATAGGGTCACTACAGGTGTAGGAATGCACATCAGCGCATTCGTACCCTATAAATTATAATAAATGGAGGTAAGGATTATGTTAGTATCAGCGAAAGAAATGCTTCAAAAAGCAAAAGCAGGAAAATATGCAGTTGGTCAGTTCAACATTAACAACTTAGAGTGGACAAAAGCAGTTTTAATGGCAGCAGAGGAGAAAAAATCCCCGGTTATCTTAGGTGTATCAGAAGGTGCGGGAAAATATATGACAGGATATAAAACTGTAGTTGCCATGGTAAATGGAATGATGGAAGAATTGAACATTACGGTACCGGTAGCACTTCATTTGGATCACGGCGGTTTTGAAGGTTGTATGAAGTGTATCGAGGCAGGATTTTCATCCATTATGTTTGATGGTTCCCACTATCCAATCGCAGAAAACATTGAGAAGACTACTGAGTTAGTTAAAATCTGTGAAGAAAAAGGAATGTCCATCGAGGCAGAGGTTGGTTCTATCGGCGGAGAAGAAGACGGCGTAATCGGAAACGGTGAAGTGGCAGATCCGAACGAGTGTAAAGCAATTGCTGACCTTGGAGTAACAATGCTTGCAGCAGGAATCGGAAATATCCACGGAAAATACCCTGAAAACTGGACAGGTTTAAACTTCGATGTATTAGCAAAAATTCAGGAATTAACAGGAGAAATGCCATTAGTACTTCACGGCGGTACAGGTATCCCGGAAGATATGATTAAAGAAGCAATCTCTCTTGGAGTTGCAAAAATCAATGTAAATACAGAATGTCAGCTTACTTTTGCAGAAGCAACACGTAAATATATTGAAGCTGGAAAAGACTTATCAGGAAAAGGCTTTGACCCACGTAAGCTTTTAGCTCCTGGTACAGAAGCAATCAAAGCAACAGTAATTGAGAAAATGGAATTATTCGGTTCTGTTGGAAAAGCATAAAAAGAATAAAATGAATGAGGCTATCGTGAGATAGCCTCATTTTTCTTAATAATTTTTAGTACACAGGGGAAAATAGTTAAAGGATTTGACAAATAAAAGCTGGAAAATATATAAAATGACGAATATAAAGTTTGAAATAAAAGAATTTAAGAAATGATGTTGACAAAATGACGGAAAAGAATTAAAATAACAAGTAATAATTTGGTTAAAAATACGAAAATGTATTGGGGTTGTTACTGGTTATGCAGGCAAAACCTAAGTTATCACTAGAGAAATCTGGGGATAACTTAGGTTTTTTTATTTCATAAAATTTCTATGAAATGAAAACTATTATGCGCACTTGTGCGAAAAGAAAATGTCGGCTGTACAGACGGCGCTCGGCGCGAGAATGTGCCAAGTCACATTCTTTTTAGTTTTTGCCAATCGAAAGAAGGGAGGGACAGACTTAGTTTTATAGGTAGAAGGAGAAGAACGATTAAAGGAGGATTTATATCAAAAAGAACTTATTAAAGGGGTTGCTGTGTGTAGCGACAGCGGCGGCAGTTATGTCAGGGTGCACTCAAAACAAGACACAGACAAGTGAAGTGTCTGAAAGCACAGTGGAGCAAAGTACAGAGACAAGTGATAGCATAGCAGAGGAGACAGCAGAGGAGACAGCAGAGGATGCAACGCTTCGCGAGACAAAGTTTGGTCCGGTGCAGGGTTATATAGATGAGGAAAATCAGACATTAGAGTGGATGGGAGTTCCGTATGCAAAGGCACCTGTCGGAGAATTGAGATGGAAGGCGCCACAGGACCCGGACACTTGGGCAGAGCCATTTGATGCATCAACTGGCGGAAATCTTGGTATGCAGGTATCAAATGGGGAAGTAACAGGCAGCGAGGACTGTTTAAATCTTGATATTTATAGACCAAACACAGAGGAGACGGGATTGCCGGTAGTGGTTTATATCCATGGGGGAAATAACCAGTCGGGTACATCGCTGGAGGTATCCGGTGAGACATTGGCAAATGATGCTAACTGCATATTTATATCTTTAAATTATCGCCTGGGTGTATTTGGTTTTAACTGTCTTCCGGCGCTAAAGTCAGACGATACAAGTGAGGCTTCAGGAAACTATACACTGCTTGATATTGCAAAATCTCTCGATTGGGTAAGGGAGAATATTGGAGAATTTGGCGGTGATGCAGAAAACGTTACAGTATCCGGTTTCTCGGCAGGCGGACGAGATGTAATGGCACTTTTGATTTCCCCGTTGTTTGAAGGAAAATTTGACAAAGCGATTTCCTTCAGCGGAGGGATGACATTGGCGGACACGGATGCGAGTGTTAAGACGATTGCAAAGGCTTTGGCACCGCTTGCAGTGGAGGATGGAATGAAGGCGACAGAGGAAGAGGCGAAGGCATGGCTTGAATCTGAGGATACTGAGGTAGCGGATTATCTGTACAGCTTGTCGGCGGAGCGCTTGACCAAGGTTATGACCAATGCAGGAATTCGTATGAGTGTATTTCCGCATCTGTATACAGATGGAACGGTCATACCGAAAGAAGGCTTCGAAATAACGGCATACAACTCTGTGCCGCTGTTAATGCTTACCGGAACATCAGAATTTTCTTTCTTTGCATTGGGGGACAGCTATTTTGCAGAGGCTTATGGGGATGGTTCTTTGTTTACTGACGAGACGAAGTTTGCGGAGTATACCTTTGCCAAAAAGTATGGAAGTCTGCTATATGAGCTGGTAAATGCACAAGATTCAGCACAAATTATGGGAGATAATTACAAGGCAGCCATTTATACCTGTGCGGTTCCATGGGGGGACGATGCTGAGGTAGTCGGGGATATGGCAAATCTAGGTGCATTTCACGGTATTTTTGTTCCGTTTATAGACACAAACAACAAGACCTATCAGGCAATGTTCCCGGATCAATATGCATCAGAAGGTGCGCAGGATTTAGGAAAACAGTTTAGAGCTTGTCTTGCGAACTTCCTCAGAAGTGGTGATCCGAATGGCGAAGGTTTGACAGAATGGGAAGCATGGTCAAAGGAGGAAGCAGGAAAAACACTTGTTTTAGATGCGGATAAGGAGAAGGCAAAGATCGAAATGCAGGACCGCACCATTTCCTATGATGACGTGATAAGCCAGATGGAGCAGAACAATACGATATCAGAAGAAGCAAAAACCACGATTATCCAGCAGGTATTAAACGGACGCTGGTTTAGCGGAAAGCTTGATGAACACTTTGATAATGTAAGCTTATGGGCAGAGTAAAATAATTATATTTAAGAAGGTATGAAACAGTTACAAATAATTAATTTTGAAGGAGAAGGAATATGAAAAAAATAGGTTTAGTATTGGTACTTGCCATGACGGCAGTACTTGCGGGGTGCAGCAGCCAAAATAGTGCGACAGAGACGAGTGGAAGCGATGCGGCTACAGCAGAAGAGACAGGCAAGGAGAATGCAAGCGGAGAAAATGCAGAAGTTTACAACCTATCCGATGTAAAATATACTACTGTGACGGAAGGATTTGATTGGGGACCTGCCATCACGAAGGTAGTGCTTGACATGGGTGAGGTAATGGATACTTCGGGCTTGACGACTGACACTTTTTCGGTGTCCGCAGTGAAAGAATACTATGCGGCTAATATGGAGACAATGACGACGGATACAGAGCTTACAGAAGAGACGGCAAAGCGCGTTGTGACGGCAGCATATGCTTCCGATGCAGAGGGCAATAAGACGGAGGACAGCACCTACCTCACACTTGAGATGCAGGTTGGTGCAAACCTATCGGAAGGCTCTCCTCTTTATTACAATATGTTGACAAATCATAACGTGTATGTCGATACAAGCTATGTTGTGGAGCTTGTAAAAAGCAATGAGCTGAAAACAAACGCAGGAAACACAGTAGAGATGACTGTCACCGATAAAAACGGCTACGCGAGCAATAAAAATTTGATTGCGGATGTGTTTGACCTGACAGGTACCTACACAAAGGATGATATCACACTAAAATATGCTTCCTTTACACCGAAAGCAGCTTCAAGCGAGGAAGGAAGCAATCCACTAATCATCTGGCTTCATGGCTTAGGAGAGGCGGGGGAAAATCCTCTCATTGCCATATATGGAAATAAGGTGGTAAATCTGGCGACAGAAGAAATTCAGACTTGTTTTGGTGAAACGGGAGCCTATGTACTGGTGCCTCAGTGTACGACGATGTGGATGGATTATGACGGAACGGAAACCTGGAATGATAAGGTGGAAAAAAGTGACGGGAAATCTTATTACACAGAAGCGCTGATGGGATTGATTGAAGAATATGTAGAAAGCCATCCTGAAATTGACACAAATAGGATTTACATCGGAGGCTGCTCAAATGGAGGTTATATGACCGTGAATATGATTATTAATTATCCGGACTATTTTGCGGCAGCATATCCAATCTGTGAAGCATACTCAGCAAAATGGCTTACAGCGGAAAAAATTGAGGCAATCAAGGATGTACCGATCTGGTTTACACATGCAAAGACCGATGGAACTGTTCCGGTTTATGCGGGAGAGATGGACTATACAACGATGACCTATAACTTTTCTTTAGATGAAAGCGGTGAGCCGGTTGCACTTGATGATTATACAAATGCAATCTATAAACAGCTTACGCAAGCAGGGGCAGCCGATGCGCATTATACCCTGTGGGATAATGTTGTGGATACAACAGGAAAGTATTTTAAAACGGACTCTACAACAGAGCCATATGAATATATGGGACATTGGTCCTGGATTTACACATTAAACAATGAGTGTAAAGAAACGATTGATGGAAATGAGCTTACTATTTTTGAATGGCTTGCAAGTCACTCTAAATAGAAGGCAGGGACAAAATAAGAAGGGCTGGTGCACACGCTTTGCACCAGCCCTTAATCAATGTTGTTTCTTTAAATAATCCCTTAGCAATTGTACGACTTCCCCGGATAGCAGGACAAGTGCAATCAGGTTCGGAATCGCCATAAAGCCGTTCAGGGTATCGGAAATTTCCCATACAAGACGGATGGAAGCGACAGAACCAATCACAATTACGATAACGTAGCATAACTTATAAGGAAAGACTGCCTTTGTTCCGAAGAGATATTCCACGGCGCGCTCCCCGTAATACGACCAGCCGATTAAGGTTGCAAGTGCAAAACACAGGATGGAGACGGCAACAAATTGTGCACCATAAGGGATAACCGAAGAAAAGCAGTTTGCAGTCAGCGGAGCACCGTCCAAGTTGGGAATATTTGCCGCTGTGTTGGCAAGATAGGTTTCCATATTGTAAACGCCGGAGGTTAGAATAACAAGCGCTGTCAAGGTACATACGACCAAGGTGTCTGCAAAAACCTCAAACATCCCCCACATTCCTTGGATGACAGGCTCTTTTACATCCGATGCGGAATGTACCATAACGGAGGAGCCGAGTCCGGCTTCATTGGAAAAGACGCCGCGAGAGATACCAATTCTCATTGCGGTTGCAACTCCGTAGCCGGCAATGCCGCCTCCCACCGACTTGACTTGAAATGCCTCTTTCATAATCAAGGAAAAAGCAGACGGAATGGCATCTGCATTTGCTGCAAGCACGGCAAATGCTCCAATCATGTACAGGAGAGACATCAGGGGTACTAATTTTTCTGTCACCTTTGCAATTCGTTTGATTCCGCCCATAATGACGAGGGAGACGAGAGATGCGACCACGACTCCGGTCCAAATTGGAGGAATGTCAAAGGAATTATACAGACTGCTTGAAATGGAATTGATTTGAGCCATATTTCCGATACCAAAAGAGGCAAAAGCACAGAATATAGAAAACAAAACAGCAAGCCATTTGAGACCCAGTCCTCTTTCAATGTAGACCATGGCGCCTCCGACCCAAAAACCGTCCTTATTTTTATAGCGGTATTTGATACCTAAGGTTTTTTCTGCAAAGCCGGTCATCATGCCGAGGAAAGCACTCAGCCACATCCAGAATATTGTACCGGGTCCTCCGGCAGCTATGGCAGTCGCAACGCCTGCGATATTTCCGGTACCCATTGTGGAGGCAAGAGCTGTGCAAAGTGCCTGAAACTGGGAAATTGAGTTCTTATCCTTTGTTTTGCGTGCATCCGTTTTTTTAAAGCATGCAAAAAGAGTGTTGCCAAGCCAGAGCCTGATTTTAAAAAGCTGAAAAAACCCCGTGCGAACTGTAAACATAAGCCCAATGCCGAGGAATAGGGCGAGCATAACTGGACCCCAAATAAAGCGGTTTAGCATTTGGTTTATCGTATCAATGCTTAGGATAAGCGTTTCCATTAAAAAACACCTTGCAGTATATTCCATAAAGCTTATGTTTTGGGGCGGGTAAATATTCTTGTGGAACAAAGAATGTGCTGCGTGCATTTAGGCACAAAGTGACTTATTCTATCATAAAAAATTTCTATCGATTTCCAATGAGGGAAATAAAAAAGGGGGATAAAAGGGAGGATGCCAAGCAGATTACTCCGCTTGGCATATAATATGAAAAAGATTATATATTAAAATTTAGTGGTTTTAGTAATAACCTTGAATTAAGTATATAAAACAGAAATTAATAATTCATGAGTGAGAAGTAAAGGTTTTTTGAATGTTATATGAATAAACTATGAATGAAGGCGGTTACGGTTCGAGTCCTATGGTTGGAGCGTAACTGGTTACAGTGAAGCCTTATGGCTGAACTGTAACGGCAAGTACAGAAAAGATAGTGCAAAAGTTGTAAAAATATGATATATTTCATGTAGCGGATTTTGAGGAGCGACTAAGAAAGGATAAGATGAATTATGGTTTTAGTATATAAATGTCCAAATTGCGGCTCAAATATGGTGTTTGACAGCGAAAGCCAGCAGTTGGTATGCCCTCACTGTCAGACAATCAAAAGTGTGGATGAAATGGAGACGAGGGAACAGGAAGATCAGATGGAGGTAAAGTCCTATCACTGCCCTAGCTGCGGCGCAGAGTTGGTTACGGATATGACAACCACAGCTACCTTCTGTAACTATTGCGGAAACTCTACCTTGATGGAAGACAGGATTATACAGGCAAGGCCCTCGATGGTGATTCCTTTTTCTGTAAGCAAAGAGGAAGCGAAGGCTGCCTATTTAAAGTGGTGCAGAAAGGGTCTTCTTACCCCGAAGAGCTTTGTAAGCCGAAATACAATTGAAAAAATAAGCGGAATCTATGTGCCGTTCTGGCTGTATGATTATGATACGGAGGTTTCTCTGAGAGCCGATTGTACGAGAGTTCGTGTGGAGAGAAGGGGAGATACCGAGTACACTCACACAGACCATTACGACGTATATCGCGAGGTCGCTACTACATATAACAGAGTACCCGCCGATGCTTCAGAAAAGATGGAAGATGGTATTATGGATAAATTAGAGCCGTTTAATTACGAGTCTTTAAAGCCTTTTGAGATGCCATATCTTTCTGGATTTTTATCAGAAAAATACTCCTATACAGACAAGGATTTGGGGGAGAGGGTCGAAAAACGTATCAGCGGCTATGCATCCGCAGCGGCGAGAGGTACAATAAGCGGCTATGCCACGACCTCTATTTTATATGAAAATATCAGCATGAACAGGAGAAGTGCAAAATACGTGCTTCTTCCGGTATGGATACTAAACTATCGCTATGCAGGAAAGAATTTTATATTCGCGATGAACGGCCAGACAGGAAAGGTCGTAGGTGACCTACCTGTGAGTGTGGCAAAAACGATAGGCTGGTTTACGGGAATTGCAGCGGTAACCTTTGCGCTCGTTCATGCGTTAAGCATCTTTTTGTAGGAGGTAGGGTGAGAGATGAAACGATATATAATTACGTTTATGACTATTTTTATTTTTCTGTTTGCCTGCGGTTTTCAAAGCCCGGAACAGAAGGTTTATGATGATGCAGATATTTTATCCGAAGAGGAGGAACAAAGCCTGAATGAGCTTTGCCAGAATGTGACGGAGGAAATGCAGGCGGATTTTGTCATTGTGACAGTGGACAGTTTGGACGGCAAGACATCAACAGAGTATGCGGATGACTTTTTTGACTATAATGGCTTTGGCTATGAGGAGGAGATGGGAACCGGAACCATCCTTCTGGTTGCGATGGGAGATAGAGAAATTGCTTTCTCGACAAGCGGAGAATGTATTGATTTATTTTCGCAGAACGCCACGGATAATATAATGGATCAAGTTGCCTCTCACTTAGGTGATGAGGAGTATTATGACGCTATGACGACCTATGTGGATTTGGCAAAGCGCTATATCGATGTGGGAAGAAGAACAGCAGCGGAAAATGCGGTAGAAAATGGAGTGGAAATTGCAGGGGAGGAGACAGCACAGGATAATACTCTGACAGATTGGGCGATAAAGATTGTGGCAGCCCTTGTTGTAGGATTTGTCGTTGTCATTATTATGTACAGCGGAAATAAGAGTAAAATGACGGTGAATGGCTATACTTATGCAAGTGGTCACAAGAGCCAGATTTTAAGACAGCATGATGTATTTCAGCGCACGGTCACGATTAAGAGAAAGATTCAGACGAATCCACCGCCTGGTGCCGGGATGGGAGGTTCAAGACCCTCTACACACATCGGAAGCAGCGGTAACAGGCATGGCGGCGGCAGCCGAAAGTTTTAAAGAAGGATATCAGTTAACGATAGGAGGAAATAACATGGTACAATTTAATCATTTTAATTTTAATGTATTTGATTTGGAAAAAAGTTTGAAATTTTACAAGGATGCACTGGGATTGGAACCGGTAAGGGAGAGTGTAGCGGCAGATAACTCCTTTAAACTCGTATTTTTGGGTGATAAGCAAACAGATTTCAAGTTGGAGCTCACTTGGCTGAGAGACAGGAAAGAGCCGTATAACCTTGGCGATTTGGAATATCATCTGGCATTTCAGGCAGATAACTATGACGAGATTCACGAAAAACATAAGGAAATGGGCATTATCTGCTTTGAGAATGAGGCGATGGGCATCTATTTCATTTCTGATCCGGATGGTTATTGGATAGAAATTATACCGATGTCATAGGAAAGTGTGAGCAAAGCTCACAATTTCTTACATAAAAGAACCCCATAGGCGGGAAGGTAAAGATGTTTATCGAACATCAGCCTTACGTCTATGGGGAATTTTTATGGCATTGTGTGCCGCTTATCTAAACGATTTCTACAGCTTCTCCGGATCGCCGTACTCTTCGCCGAAAAGCTCTACCGTAACTTTTTTCATCATCTGTGGCTCTAATGGTCTGTCGCTGTAATCAACGGAAACCTCTGCGATTTTATCAACAACCTCAAGTCCCTCTGTCACCTTACCGAATGCGGCATAGGCACCGTCTAAGTGCGGGGAGGTCTTGTGCATGATAAAGAACTGGGAGCCTGCGGAATCAGGAGCCATAGATCTCGCCATGGAGAGAACGCCTGGGTCATGCTTTAAGTCATTGGTAAAGCCGTTCTGGGCGAACTCACCCTTGATGGAGTAGCCAGGACCGCCCATTCCGTTTCCGTTTGGACAGCCCCCCTGAATCATAAAGCCGTAAATAACTCTGTGGAAAATCAAGCCGTCATAGTAGCCCTCTTTTATGAGAGAGATAAAGTTTTTTACTGTGTTCGGAGCAACTTCAGGATATAATTCAGCTTTGATGATGTCTCCGCTTTCCATTTCGATTGTAACAATTGGATTATTTGCCATTGAAATACTTCCTTTCAAAATTATTTTTAAAATTGGTTTTATAATCACCGTTCTTATATTTTATATGATAAGATAGAAATAGTAAAGGCGAAACTATAATGAGGGACAATACTTATGCTAAAAACAATATTTGTACAGCTTCATGGGGTGGATTTGAAGGATAAAAAGACATACAAAGGGATTGAAGGCTTTGAGGAACTTATATCGGATTTGCAGGAAAATCAGGTGGAGGTACTTGCTCTGCCTCTGGATTACGGGCAGAAGACCGGAACCGGAAAAGAGGAATGGCTGGTCATCAGCGATTATGAAGCGGTCATAGACGGCTGCCATGACATGCAAATCCCGACACTTGCCTATGACAATAAGGAGCTTGGAGAACAGGATTTATTTAAGGCAGATATGCTTGCGGAGGGCTTTTGGGAGATAGATTACCGGTTTGTCTTAGAGGTTTATCAAAGATACCATCAACTGCCGATTGTGATTGCAGAGACAAAGCGGCTTATTATAAGAGAAATGACACTCGCGGATTTGGACGAGCTGTATGAATTATATGCCCATGAATCGATCATCCGTTTTTTGGAGCCTCTCTATGAAAGAGAGGAGGAGGAAGAATTTACGAGGGCATATATCAAAAATATGTACGGCTTTTACGGCTATGGGCTATGGACTCTGATACAGAAAGAGACGGGCAGGCTGATTGGGCGTGCAGGGCTTAGCAACCGCGAGGTGGACGGAGAAATCCAGATGGAATTGGGCTACGTGATAGGCGGAGACTTCCAGAGACAGGGCTATGCATACGAAGCATGTATGGAAATTCTTCGGCTTGCTGTGAAAAGGTTTGACTGCCATAGCTTGAACTGCTTTATCCAGCAGGATAATAAGGCGTCCGTCGCATTGGTGAAAAAACTTGGCTTTCATTATGAGCAGGAGGCAGAAATAAACGGTGAAAAGATGCTTTGGTATAGATGGACATGCAAAGAAGAAAAAGATATAATATAAACTATCGGAAGAAAACCAAGCACGAACGAAGTGAGTATTTGGTTTTATCTAATAGTTTAGCGGCAAAACGAAGTTTTGGAGCATGATCAGAAGCATTTTTGCTTATGATAACATAGTGACAAAGCGGCAGGAGGAAGAACGGAAATGACGAAGGTGATATGCTTTGCAAACAATAAGGGAGGAAGCGGAAAGTCAACCACATGCTCCAATGTGGGATATGGTTTGACACTGCTTGGAAAAAAGGTGCTGCTCATTGATGGTGATATGCAGCTCAACCTGTCCCTATCCTTTTTTTCAGAGGAGGAAGTGTTGGAATTTGCAAGAAGTGATAAGAATTTATACTATGCGATTAAGGAACAGAAAGAGCTGACAGACTATATTGTTCATACAGAGTTTGAAAATCTGGATTTGATACCGTCCTCCACTCTGATGAGCTCCATCGAGTATGAATTGTTTACGAAATGGCAGCGGGAGCTTATCCTGAAAAAGTGTCTGGGCAAGATAAAGGAGTCCGGCTTATACGACTATATTTTGATTGATGCGCCTCCTACTCTTGGAGGCTGGGTTATGAATATCCTATGTGCCTCGGATGAGGTGATTGTTCCGGTGGAGGCAAGTCCGTGGGGTCTGTTCGGACTAGCGAATATGTTTGAGTTTATCAATGAGGTAAAGCAGATTGCACCGGATTTATCCTTGATGGGAGTGGTAATCACAAAGGTGGATGAGCGAAAGAATTATTTCAAGCAGACAATCCAGACCTTGCAGGAGGTGGATGATGTGCATCTGTTTGATGCCTATGTCCGCGTTGACAGTTCCATCGAGTGGGCACAGGATAACAGTAAAACGGTAATTGCATATAAAAAAAGCAGCAGAAGCGCCAAGGAATACATGGCACTGGCAGAGGAGGTAATGAACTATGGCAATCGGTAAAGAAAGTATCAAAAGAGCAGCAAACGCAACCGTGATAGCGAAGGTTGAGGACGAAGTAGTAGAAAAGATTGTGGAGAAGGCGGAAAAAACAACAGAAACAAAAGAAAAGCAAGAAACAGAGGGAAAAGAGGCGGTGAAGCCGGCTGCAAAAACGACCCCAAAAGCAGTGAAACCGCAGACTTCCAAAAAACCAGCGAAAAAGGCAGCGCCTAAAACGGCATCAAAGCCGGTAGTAAAACAGCCTGTCGATCAGAATAAACCGGCCCATGGAGAGATAGTATCCAATATGATATGTGAATTGCCGACCTATCTTCTTTGATTATTCTGTGGTATTTTGTTGTTTTGTTTGACTTTGTATTGCACAACGAAAGCTGATGTAGTATAATATGATAAATAAATAACAATTATACAATAGGTTCGGAAAGGATGTAGCAGAGATATGAAGTCATTTGATATAAAGACGAAAATATATTTTGGCGAGAACGCGTTGGACCGTCTTGCTGAGCTTCCTTATAAGAAGGTCATGATTATAACAGACCCTTTTGTGGTACAAAGCGGTATGCTGAAGCTGATTACATATCGGTTGGAGGAAGGAAGCTCTGTATTTGAGGTGTTCAGCGATGTAGTGCCTGACCCTCCGGTGGAAAAGATTGTGGCAGGTGTAAAGGCTCTGCTGGAATATAAGCCAGAGGCAGTCATCGCAGTCGGAGGAGGCTCCGCCATTGACTCTGCAAAATCCATTAAAAAATTTGCTCTGGATATTGAGCGATTTGGAGACATTCCGTTAATAGCCATTCCGACGACAAGCGGGACAGGCTCAGAGGTTACCTCTTTTGCAGTTATTTCCGACCCGCAAAATCAGGTGAAATATCCATTGGTATCCGATGAGTTGATTCCATCCGAGGCTATTTTGGATGCCGAGCTGGTGCGAAGTGTTCCTCCGGCAGTGACGGCGGATACGGGAATGGATGTTTTAACCCATGCAATCGAGGCATATGTCAGTATCAACAACAATGAATTTTCTGCGGCACTTGCAGAAAAGGCCATTGAAATCTGTGGTGTATGGTTGTTAAGAGCATATCTGGACGGCAACGACATGCACGCAAGGCAAAAGATTCATGTGGCTTCCTGCCTTGCAGGACTGGCATTTAATTCAGCTTCACTCGGACTGAATCATGGTATGGCACATCCGCTGGGGGCAAATTTCCACATTCCTCACGGCAGGGCAAATGCGATGCTGTTGCCTCATATTATTGAGTTTAACAGTGATATCAACATTCACAGCAAGACCAAAAAGGAATACCTGCCTGCAGTGCGTAAATATTGCAATATAGCAAAGCTGCTGGGTTTAAATAATTTTAATGAAATAACAACAGTAAGAGCACTTGTAAACTGGATCCAGTTTATGCTAAAAGAAATGAACATTCCGATTTGTATTTCCCAGATGGAAAAGATATCGGAGAGTGAATATATGGCTAAAATAGACGTGTTAGCCGAAGCAGCATTGTCGGATGCGTGTACAAAAACAAATCCGAGAGTGCCGACAAAGGCTCAGGTAAAAGAAATCTACCGAAATTTATGGTAGCAGTGAAAAGTGTCAGCGAAAGCTGGCACTTTGTTATATTATAGAAAATTGCAAAGTATTTATGCGCACGAATGCAATAAGAAATTGCTTTGAATTTATAAAGACAAAAAACAGGAAAATGTGGTAAACTCATAGTAGTATATATGTATACGGAAGAGATAAACAAGAATTCTCGCAGCAAGGTTTGATTATTTTAGCTTATAAAAAGGAGAACAGACAATGATTAATCAGGCATATAAGGAAATGTTACAGGGCAAGTCGATTATTCGGGAGCAGTCCGAATTTGCAGCGGAGCTGGGAAGCAGGATAGGCTATGAAAATGTATTTGATTACAGTCTCGGAAATCCGAGTGTTCCGGTGCATAAGGATTATACAAAGGTGATGAAGGAGCTGCTTGAGCAGAAAAGTTCCTCCGAGCTGCATGGCTACAGCCCTTCTCTTGGAAATACCGAGGTGCGCCAAAAGGTTGCAAAGAGTCTGAATGAGCGTTTTGACATGAACTATGATACGAAGCATATTTTCATGACGAGCGGTGCGGCAGGAGCTTTGGCACATGCGCTTCGATGTGTGACGAAGCCGGGTGATGAGGTTATTACCTTTGCTCCGTTTTTTCCAGAATATCATGAGTATGTGGGAAAGACCGGCGCTGTTTTAAAGGTAGTTCCGGCAGATACAACAAGCTTCCAGATTAATTTTGATGCATTTGAGGCGGTTCTGAACGAGAAGGTTCAGGCGGTTTTGATTAACACACCGAATAATCCTTCTGGGGTGGTGTATTCGGAGGAAACTATACAGAGATTGGCAGAAATCATGGAGAAAAAGCAGAAGGAATATGAGCATGATATTTTTCTGATCAGCGATGAGCCTTATCGTGAAATTGTATTCGACCAAAAGAAAGCGCCTTATCCAAGCAAATATTACAGCAACTCTCTTTCCTGCTATTCTTTTTCTAAGAGCCTTAGCCTCCCGGGGGAGCGTATCGGTTATATAGCAGCGAATCCGAAAGGGACAGATGCCGACATTATAGCTGTTATGTGTGGGCAGATAAGCCGCGGAATCGGTCATAATTGTCCCGCATCCAGCGTTCAGCTTGCGGTTGCGGAGGTTCTTGACAAGACGAGTGATTTGGCGGTGTATGAGACAAATATGAAGCTTATTTACGATAAGCTGACAGAGCTTGGCTTTGAGGTGATCAGACCGGGCGGAACCTTTTATATTTTCCCGAAAGCGCTTGAAGAAGATGCAAAGAGCTTCTGCATTAAGGCGAGAAAATACAATCTTATTCTGGTGCCGAGTGACAGCTTTGGTGTGTCGGGGTACTTCCGCATGGCATATTGCATTGATACGGAAAAGGTGCGTCGAAGTTTAAAGGCGCTTGAGGACTTTGTGAAGGCGGAGTATTGACGCAACAGGATTTGACAAAGAGATAAACAAGATGAGGTTGCAAGCGGCTTTACTTGTTATAAAACAAAAGCTATGACCATCCATTTATGGATGGTCATGATTCTAAATATTCATGAGGGTATAACTTAGTACCACTCTTTATATTTATAAAAAAAATTAGGAATTGTATTTTGATAAAAAGAATGATACAGTAAGCTGGTAAGCAATAAAAAATCAGATTTAGCTACTTAGTATCGTTTTGTGTTACTATTAATTCTCTGATACTTTATTGGATTACACAGGGAGTAAAATCCCATCTTAATTCATGGCGAATCAGCCAATTATCTCAAATAGGTAAAAAGATACGGTTGGAATACGGGGGGGATGCTTTTGGAATTTTTGAAGGGATGCTAGTCGAATTGATTCTTTAGTTGTAGAAACACGCAAAGATAGGTATAATAAAGGGGAGAAGATATGAATAATACGGATGATGTCATACTATTAAAAGTAGACTTTGCATTTCAATATGTCATGCGAAACAAAACAATCCTTGGAGCCTTAATTGCAGACGTGCTGGGCTATGACCGTGAAGATATAACCTGCATACAGCCGATGCAGAAGGATTTAGAAAAAGAGCACGTAGATGACAAGCTTGGGATATTGGATGTGTATGTAACAATCAGAGAAAAGACACGAATTAATATTGAGTTGCAAGTGAGAAGCTTTGAATTTTGGGTAAACCGTTCCCTGTTTTACACGTGTAAGATGTATACGGAGCAGGTAAAAGCAGGCACTATCTATGATGAGATTCATCCATGCGTTAGCATCAGTATATTGGATTTTACACTATTTGATGATGTGGAACAGTTTCATTCAAGGTATCGGCTTATGAATGAAGAAACGGGAAAGATATATACAGACAAGATAGAATTTCACACAATAGAACTAACTAAGCTTAAGAATGCAGGCGAGGAAGAGCAAAAGAGTGACCTGTATAAATGGGCGAAGATGTTTCAGGCAAGCACGTGGGAAGAATATAAGCAAATAGGAAAGGAGGACGAAGTGATGGGAGAGGTTGTAAGAGAGCTGGAGAAAATCAATCAGGACGAGGAAGCAAGGCTAGATTATTTGCATAGGCAGATGGCGATTATGGACAAGAAACAAGAGCTGAAGGACGCTAGGAGGCATGGGATAGAGGAAGGAATAAGTCAAGGAATTACTCAGGGAAAAAAAGAAGGAATAGAATTGGGAGTAAAAGCTATGATTGAAGCGCTTAGAGAACTTAATCTTTCCGATGAAACTATTATAGAAAAGTTGAAAGAGAAATTTGCGTTATCCCAGAAAGAAGCAGAGAAATATTTAGAATAGCAGAAGCGCGGCCATCCCTTTGGGGATGGCTGATAAATATATTATAGCGTAATTTTTTTAAAATTTGAAAAAAATGAAAAAAATACTTGAAATAATATTCTATATCGTATATAATACATTTTGTTGACGAAATAACAAGAGACATATTTGAATATTGGGCTATCGCCAAACGGTAAGGCACTGGACTCTGACTCCAGCATCTCAAGGTTCGAATCCTTGTAGCCCAGCTAGACCCTGTAAGAGTTCTTACAGGGATTTTTTACATCATAGGAAATGTCTGCGAATTTCCTATGATGTAAAAGAAATGCACACTTTCTTGTGGCATTGGCTTTTAAACAACAGAGAGACAAAAGAAGTGAGGAAATATCAATGTTCAGCTTTCAGACAAAGGTGAGATACAGTGAAATAGATATGGACGGAAGAACAACCGTCAGTTCAATTGTAAATTATTTTCAAGATTGCAGTACGTTTCAGTCGGAGCATATCGGTCAGGGAATTTCAACGCTGATTGAAAGAGGAAAAGGCTGGCTTTTGACATCTTGGCAGGTTGACATAAAAAGGCAGTTAGAGCTTGGCGAGGAGATTAAGGTCGGAACGTGGGCGCATGACTTTAAGGGGCTGTATGGCGCGAGGAACTTTGTGATATATGATGAGAAGGGGGAGATTGCAGCTTCGGCAAATACGCTTTGGGCGTTGGTGGACCTTCAAACGGGACATCCGACTAAGATAACGGAGGAAGACAGTAAAGGCTATGACTTGGAGCCGCCTTTGGACATGGTTTATCTACCAAGAAAGATAAAGCTTCCGGAGGAATCAGAACGTTTAGAGAGCTTTCGGGTGAGAAGAAGCAATCTGGACACCAATCATCATGTGAACAATGGGCAGTATATTGAGTTGGCGGAGGAATATCTTCCGCAGGGTGCATTTGTAAAGCAGATGCGGGCAGAATATAAGAAAGCGGCGGTCTATCAGGACATTATTGTGCCGAAACAATCAATTGCGGACGGAAAATATATTATAGAGCTGTGCGACGAGAATGATAACACATATGCAGTCGTCGAGTTTGTTATATCGTAGGAAAGTATGATCAGAAGTAAAAACACTTCTTATAAAGGAGAAAGGAGCGTATGATAATTCCCTATCATTATCATACAAATAGAAATGTTTAAATTAGGAAAAAGACAGGAATTAATGGTAGTAAAGGAAGTGGAGTTCGGCGTTTATCTGGCTGAGACACAGGAAGCGGAGGACAGAATCCTTCTGCCGAAAAAACAAGTGCCTGCGAGAACAAAGCTGCACGATGTAATAGAGGTATTTATTTATAAAGATTCCAATGACAGATTTATTGCGACGGTGAGGGAGCCAAAGCTTGAGTTTGGACAGGTAGCGGTTCTTGAGGTGCTGGAGGTTGGAAAAATCGGAGCATTTTTGGACTGGGGTCTGGAAAAGGATTTGTTCTTGCCTTTCAAGGAGCAGACAAGCCGTGTGAAACCGGGAGATCATTGCCTGGTGGCTCTCTATATTGATAAGAGCCAGCGTCTGTGCGCTACTATGAACGTGTATGAATATCTAGAGCTAGAATCTCCTTATCAGAAAGAGGACCGGGTGACGGGAACGATTTATGAGGAGAGCGATGAGTTTGGAATGTTTGTGGCGGTTGACAATAAATATTCCGCTCTTATCAGCAAGAAAGAAGCATATGGAAGTCTGAAAATCGGTGATACAGTACAGGCGAGAGTCATCAATGTAAAAGAGGATGGCAGGCTGGACTTGAGTGTCAGGGAAAAGGCATATCTACAGATGGACGATGATTCCAAGCTGATTATGGAAGCGATTGAGAAACGCGGCGGAGCGTTGCCATTTAATGATAAAGTGTCTCCGGAGATTATCAAGAAAGAGTTTGGTTTGAGTAAAAATGCCTTTAAACGGGCAGTAGGACGTCTGTTAAAAGAAGGAAAAATTGAGATAACGGAAAACAGTATTAGTAAAATATAAGAAGTAAAACAAAAGAGCTGTCAAGTCCCTCATGCATGAGGAGCTTGGCAGCTCTTTATATCCTAGCTTTCACTACTATTCATGTAATTTCTTAACATATTCAACAATTCTCTCATAGTCTTCAATATAATCAATCTCAGACCAAAAATGAGGTGCCACATCCAGCGTGTGAATCGGAAATTCCTCACAGTGGGAGTAGAGAACGGTTTCCCACCAGGTATTGTAATCCTCGCTGTCTACCATCTCCATCATAACGGACTTGAAATGCTCAATATAATTTTTTCCGACCTTGGCGATACCCACATATTCACAGGTGCGCTCGGATACAGGAAGCTCCTTGCCGTACTTGGTGACCAGACCGTTTTCGCAGTGGAAGAAATAATCGCCCTCCTCGATTTTACGGTAGTCGGCAAGCATGGTAATATCCTCTTTTGCATGGAGCAGTTTTTCTAAGATGTCCTCCTCGAAAAACACATCGGCATTGGCAAATAAGTAATCATCGCCTGCAATCAAGGCGTCCTTTGCAAACCAAAGGGAGGCAATGCTGTTTGAGACGCGGTAAAAAGGATTGTCAAAAAAGGTGACGTTCATTCCTTCCAATGCTTCGAAAAAAAGCTTTTTGTTGTAGCCGACAATAATGGAAACCTCGATGCCATATTTTTGCAGCAAAGCCACCGTGTGGCGGATAAGAGGTGTTCCGTCGCCGATATCCAAAAGGCTTTTAGGCTTTGACACCTCACGGCTGATACGGCTTCCGACACCTGCCGCTAATAAAAATGCTTTCATTAAGTACCTCCTTTAATGATCAAGTTCAACCAAAGTATTCATAAACTGCTCCATTACCTTAGGGGAGCCTGTGTTGATACGAATGTAATTTTTTAATAAATCATTCCCGTAGGTTTTTACTAAGATTTTCCGCTCTGCCAATCTCTCGGTGAGAAGAGTCACATCCGTGTGCGGCTTAAAAAAGATAAAATTGCCGCTCTGCGGGTAATATTCATAGCCGTTGTCCTCTAAGGCACGAAGTAGGTAGTCTCTTCCGGAAGCAGAAATCTGCTGCAGCTCTTCAAACACCTCAGGGTGGTCCAGAATTCTTTCAGCAAGCTTTAACGCCAGTGCATTTACCTCAAAGGAAGGACGCGCCTTGCGCAGATAGTGCGTTATCGTCTCATTGCTGATTACCATACCGAGGCGGCAGCCCGCAAGTGAAAAGAGTTTGGAGAAGGTGCGGAAAACCAGTACATTATCATACTCATGAATGAGTTCCAAAAAGGTGTTTTTGCAAAAATAATGGTAAGCCTCGTCAAAAATAACAACGGCACCCACCTCTTTTGCACGCTCAATGACACGTTTCGCCTCATCGAAGTTGAAGTTTGGTCCGATCGGATTGTTTGGATTAAGCAGTGCAACAATATCTGTTGTCTCGTCAATCGCCTCTACAATGGCATCGACTGAGATTGTAAAGTCAGCGTCATAGGACACAGGCTTGTGGACAAGTCCAAGTATATTGCAATTAACACCGTACATTTCGAAGCTTGGTGTCACGGTGACTACACTGCTTCCGGGTGCGGCAAAAACTTCAAAAGCATAGCGAATCGCTGCGTCTGAACCGTTTGTAATACAGATATTTTCCGGCTTTACGTTTATGAAGTCAGCATATTTTTGAATAAATATATCAGGCTCCGGGTAAGTTGCCAAGAATTCCGGTGTGAATTCTTTCAATACCTCGTTTACAAAATCCTGCGGAAGTCCTTCCGGATTCTCGTTCATATCCAATCTTAGATAGCCGTAACGGTTTTGGGGCGGAAAAATCCGGACCACATCCTTTATATTTGGGTTTACATAATACATAATTCTACCTCTTTTCAAAAAATTATACTGTCTCGTGTTTTACCAGTTTCGCCCAGCCACTTGGGGAGCGAAAGCCAATTTTGTTATATAAATATCCGGCGCTCTCTGTGTAATAGAACAGATGAGGCTGTTTGCCTTCCGAAAGCAGGTCTTCACACAGCTTGGATACAAGGGTGAGCGCAAAGCCTTTTCCACGATGTACCGGATGGGTGATAACACCGCTTATAACTGCCAGATTGTCGACCTCGGCATAGGTAGCAGCATGGCACACAATATTTCCTTCCTGACGGATAATATAGTTGCGTCCGAAGTTCTCTTTCATACGGCTGGAAAGCTGCATTGTCAAGTCAGCCACGGTGTAATGTCCGCCCAAGCCCTCATCCATGCAGATGAGATTTGCAATTTCCTCCAAATCCTCGAAGTCTGCAGGTTTTACATGAAAGGATAAGTCGGTGTAAAGGATCTTGGATATCGAGGTGACAAAGCCTTTCTCCAACTCGTATCCCGGGCAAAAATGCGGTGAAAGCAGTCGGATTACGTCAGGTGTCGAGGAGATAATCGAGGGAGCCAGTTCCTGAATGAGAGAGACTGTCTCTTCCACCGGGAAATCCTGCTCCAAGCAATAAAGCTGCAAGCCGTTGTAATATTTTGTCGCAACAGAAGTGAGTCCGTCTTTTTCCCTTTGAAAATAAATTTGTAAATCCTTGTGTTCCACTCCGTATTTTTTTAAGTCAATGTAGCTGTACAGGCAGTTTTTTAAATCCTGCTCAAAATAGGAAAGCAGCTCCGCCACATCGCTTTCTTTTGCAAGCTGATACATTCTATAACCCTCCGTTTCGTTTTTTTATACGTTCTGTAATGACTTCCACAACTGCACGGGAGGCATTGCCCTCGTCAAAATATTGGATCTCATTCACATAACGCTCACAGTCTGATTCATATTGTTTGTACTGAAACTGTTCAATATTCTGAATAAGCTCCTTATTGTTCCGGCTTAGGGAAAAAGGAAGTTCTTCCAGAGAAAAATAATAATCCTTAACCTGTTTCATTTCCTCGTAGTCTTCTGCATATAAAAAGCCCGGTTTTTTTAGTGGAGGAAAATCAAAGGCACAGCCTGAATAATCGGTTATAATCATATCTGATGCGACTAACAGCTCTTGCATATTCGGATAACGGCTGGCATTTAAAATCGTATCGGTATAAGTAAAAATGCCGTCCTGCTCTGCCACGTTCGGATGCAGACGTATTAAAAGAGCAAAAGAGCCGCTAAAGCGCTTCTCAAAAGCCTTTAATACCCCTTCGCAATCCAAGTTATACATATCCGTTTTTCGGTTATCACGGTAGGTAGGCGCGTACATGACAAGCTTTTTGGAGCGGTCGAGTTTATAATGGGAAAAGACCTTCTCTCGAATCGGCTCCGGATTTTTAAAATATAAATCATTTTTCGGAATTCCCTTTTCCAGCAAGGCACCGCTGTACCAGAAGGAGGAATGATATAAATCACTGCACCATCTGCAACAGGAGAGGAACAAATCAATATGCTTCGAATCGATTTTGGCGTATGCTTTATACTCTTCGCTTAAAGCAGCCTCACAGTCGCGCTCTACTTTTTTAAGCCCCGGACCGCCATGCCATGTCTGGATATAATACTGCTCGGGGCGCTTTTTGAAATAGTACAGCTTTCTCGTGTTGTCAATCCAAAAGCCCGCAGTCGCCATATGATAGACAAAGGCAAGCGTGTTAGGTTTTACTAACTTAATTTCTGACGGAAAAATGCTGTTTTTTTCCCCACATACCCAGAACAGCTCGTAAGGAAGCTTTGCATCAAGGATTTCCTGTGCGATAAACTTTGGATTATCGCCATAGCCGCCTCCGTTAAAGTTACTGAACACAATTTTATTTTGATTTAGCCGGCAATGGGTAAAAATGTGCCATGCCAGCTTGATTATGATTTTATGAAAAAATAAATAGATTTGCACAAGCAGTTTTTTCATATAAGTCTCCTAAATTTAAGCTATTTCATATCATAGGAAATGCCTATGATATGAAAACAATTACTTCTAATTAATTTATCTTATCACAAAATAATGCAATAATCTATTCATAAAATAGAAAGTGTGCTAAAATAGGTTCAATTGTAATAATTTGATAAAAAGGAGTTCCGAGTTCATGCGTGAGAGAAATACTTCCCTTGATGCGATGAAGGGCTTTGCCATTCTTCTCGTTATGATAGGGCATATCTTAATATTAAATGAAATAAATGATCCATATATTTATCCGATGATTGAGGCAGTGCAGATGCCCGTTTTTATTATGATAAGCGGATATATTATGGGATTTAAAGCACCGATAGAGAGTGTGACCGAGTGGCGTTCGATACTGGGAAAACGGGCAGTTACTTATATTGTGCCTTTTTTTACATGGCTTGTCCTAAAGCAATGGGACAATCTGGCACTCGGAATCAAGAAGACGCTATTTCAGACGGAGCGCGGACTCTGGTTTTTGATGACTTTGTTTCTCTTAAATGTGATTCTTTATACAGCGCAGCTTTTAAACGGCAAAATTCAAAAAAAATACCCAAGATTTGCCTTTGCCAGCTTTACAATTATATTTGGGATGCTGTCAGGTATATTTGTGCTGCAGCTTTTGCTTGGAAACAGCTTTTTAAGCCCGGAACTGACCATACGGTACATGCCGCCGTTTTTTGCGGGGTATTTCGTGAGCGTATATCGGGAGCAGCTGTCGGCATTGATTAAGGAAAAGCTTCAATTTGTGGGATTTTTGCTATGTCTGGCGCTTTTTGTGTATCTTTGCATATTTGGAGACAGCACGCTGCCTGTTTTGGTGATGCAGATTGTGAAGGGGCTTCTCGGCTCCTATGTTATTTTTTATATTTTTCTAAAAAGTAAGGAAAACGTAATAAAATCTAAGCTTGCATGGCTTGGAATGTATACGCTTGAAGTTTATACTGTTCACTTCCATTTTGCAACGAGGCTGAATCCGCAGGGAGTGACGTATGATTTGTATTCTGCAAGCGGGCTTTTGTTTGTGGTTTTGACTTTTATTCTGATGAGTGCTGCGAGTGCCGGTCTGATTTATATGGCAAGACAGACGAGGATTACAAATCTTCTTTTATTTGGAAGAAGATAGCAGAAATAAAATCTTAAGAAAAGCTTAATTTAGGTAGCGCGAATGAGGAATTTACGATTTTTCAGACATTGACGAATTACATGGGGCATGTTAGAATAAGTAAGGTTATTATGTGATAGGTGTCAGTTCGGTTATGGCTGGACTGTAACATAAGATTGAAAAGAGGTTAACGAGATGAAAATAATGCCTAATCGCCTTGACAGAGGCTTTTATTTATATCAGAAAGAATTCGAGGATAAAGCACTGGAGGTGCTTCGTTCTGGTTGGTATGTTCTGGGGAATGAAGTGAAGAGCTTTGAGGAAGAGTTTGCAGCATACATAGGGACAAAGCATTGTGTAGGTCTGGCGAGCGGGTTAGATGCATTATGGATAGCTTTCCGCATACTTGGAATAGGAAAAGGCGATGAAGTGATTGTTCAGGCAAATACTTATATTGCGAGTGTGATGGGAATTACTATGAACGGCGCAACACCTATATTTGTGGAGCCGGATGAATATTACAATATTGATGCATCAAAAATAGAAGAAAAGATTACAGACAAGACCAAGGCAATCTTAGTTGTTCATTTGTATGGACAATCCTGTAAGATGGACGAGGTTGTTGCACTGGCTAAAAAATATAAGTTAAGACTTGTGGAAGATTGTGCGCAGTCACACGGTGCTGAGTTTGACGGACAGATGACCGGAACGTTTGGAGATATCGGTTGTTTTTCCTTTTATCCGTCCAAGAATCTTGGGGCATTTGGTGAAGCGGGTGCGATTACCACAAATGACGATAAAATAGCGGAAGATTTCCGCATATATAGAAATTATGGCAGCAAGGTACGATACTATAATGAATTAGTGGGTACTAACTCGAGATTAGATGAGTTACAGGCAGGTTTGCTTCGCGTCCGTCTTTCCCATATGCATGAATTGACGGAGGAAAAGATTGCGATTGCAAGACGCTATGATAAGGAGCTTAACAATTCTAAGATTGAGCTTCCGAGGGTGAGAGAGAAGGCGACTTCCATTTATCACCAGTATGTTATCAATTGCAAGGAAAGAGATGCTTTGGTAGACTATCTTAATGAGAAAGAAATCGGTACAATTATTCATTATCCGGTTCCTCCGCATTTATCAGAGGCATACGCTTATCTTGGATATAAAAAAGGTGATTTTCCGATTACAGAAAATTATGCGGATACCGTGTTATCCATTCCGATGTACAATGGAATGACAGAGGAAGAGCAGACTTTTGTGATTGATGCAATAAATAGATTCTAGAATGAAAGGAAATACTTTATAATGAGTATACATGATCAATATAAGATTTTGGAATTTAAGGATTTGGGTGATGATAGAGGTAATCTTGTTGTCGTAGAAGGAGAGATGGATATCCCATTTGCGATCAAGCGCGTTTTTTATATTTACGGCTCTGATTCAGAGGTAGTGAGAGGACAGCATGCGAACAAGAAGACAGAATTTGTCATGATTAATGTGAGCGGCACCTCCAAGGTTAAGGTGGATAACGGTGTAGAGACCGAAGTGATAGAGTTAAACAGACCCCGTATGGGGCTTTATCTTCCAATCAATGTATGGAAGGATATGTATGATTTTTCAGAAGACTCTGTGCTTCTTGTTCTGGCAAGTGAGCATTATGATTCTTCCGAATATATACGAGATTATGATGAGTTTTTGAGGGAAGTAGGAGTTTCAAATGAGTAAATTGTCGATTATCGTTCCGGTATATTATAATGCAGATACGATTATGCTTTTATATGAAGATTTAAAGGCGAAAATATTAGAAAAATTAGGTGATTACGAGATTGTTTTTGTGGATGACGGCTCCGAGGACAATTCATGGGATGTCATGAATCAGATTAAGGCGCTTGATGATAATGTCAAGTTGGTCAAGCTATCCAAAAACTACGGCGAGCACGCGGCGGTTCTTGCTGGACTTATGAATTGCAGTGGGGATTGTGCCGTTGTGAAGCAGGCTGATCTTGTAGAGCCGGCAGAGCTTATACTGGAAATGAAGGAAAGCTGGGAAAAAGGAAATAAGGTTGTTCTTGCCGTGAGAGCGGACAGAGACGACGGCCTTATGGAAAAAATTTTTGCAAACCTGTATTATGCGATTGTAAGAAAGTTTATTATGTCCTCCATGCCAAAGGGAGGATTTGACTGTTATTTGATAGACCGCCAAGTGATTGAGGTGCTTCGTATGCTGGATGAGAAAAATTCAGCGCTTACGCTTCAGGTGCTGTGGGTAGGCTTTAAGCGGGATATGATTTATTTTCACCGCGGGGCAAGAGAAATCGGGGAATCCAAATGGACCCTGTCAAAAAAGGTTAAGTTGGTACTTGATTCGATGATGAGTTTTTCCTATTTTCCGGTGCGGTTTATGTCGGGAGTGGGCGTTCTCTTTTTCGGAGCTTCTGTGATATGGGCACTTGTTATAGTGTTCCAGAGATTTTTCACAGATGTGGATGTAGAGGGATGGACCTCCTTGATGGCAATGCTTTTATGCTCTTCAGGGCTTATTATGTTGATGCTTGGAATTATCGGTGAATATATCTGGAGAGCGCTTGATGCGTCCAGAAACAGACCGCCGTATATTGTGGATGAAATTGTAGAGAAAGACAGCAAGGAGCATGAGTCATAATTGACTCATGTTTTTGTATGAAAGAAAAATATTATGTTCACGCACACTATTTAAAAGGAGTTGCTTTATGTTAAATACAGTTTGGAACTTTGTTGAGAGCCTGGCACGAAAAATTGTTTTTTGGCTGGCAGGATTGTTTGGAATTCAGATTCCGGAAGAAAAATGGCAGAGTCTGATGCAGTTTGTCAAGTTTGGAATGGTGGGTCTTTCCAATACGCTTCTTACTTATGTGGTATATGTGATTTGTGTTGCAATCGGCATTCACTATCAGGTGAGCTATTTTATCGGTTATATGGCAGGCATCATCAATGCTTTTTACTGGAATAATAAGTATGTATTCAAAAAGCAGGACGGCGAAGAGCGTTCCCTTATAAGAGCGTTTATAAAATGTGTAATGTCTTACGCAGGCGGATATGTCTGCTCGTCAGCGCTGTTATTTTTGTGGGTTGCAATTTTACATCTGCCGGAATATATATCACCGCTGATCAGCTTGCTCGTTACAATTCCGCTTAATTTTATTCTGAATAAAAAGTGGGCGTTTAAGGCAAGCACCAACTGAAGGAAAGAAAAGGGGGAGGGGAAGAAATGAAAGAACAAAACGGACGAAACGGCTCTATAGAGCTTATGCGTTTTCTATTGATTGCGGCGATAGCTGTGATGCATTTTAGCAATTCTTATTTTGGACAAACGCCCTATTTTGACGGAGCATATGCGGCTACGGAGTTTTTCTTCCTTGTGTCAGGCTATCTGCTGTTTCGAAGCTTTTATAAAAACAGGGAAGCGAGAAAAGAGATAAGCGCATGGAAATTTACGGTCCATAAAATAAAAAATCTTTATCCATATTATATCATCTCGTTTTTTATGATTTTTTCATTTAGCATGCTAAGCGAAAGAGCGGGCATTGGAAAGTGGCTGGTTAGTCTCGGTAAGTCTGTCTGGGAGCTTTCTTTTTTGCAGATATCCGGATTAAAGGGGTTTGTGCTTTATAACTATCCGGCGTGGTATATCTCGGCTATGCTCTTGGCAGGTTATTTTATCTATACTCTGCTGGAACTGTGGGAGAAAAAGTTTGTGAAATTTGTTATGCCTCTGTCAGTCCTGCTTATCTATTGTTTTTTCTCTAAAAATGCGGAAAGCATCGATGTGTGGGGAGGCGCTAAGATATTCGATATATCAGATGCGCTGATGCGAGCATTTGCGGGAATGTGCTTAGGCGGTATTTCCTATTATGCAAGTATTGCGATAGGGAAGAAAGAGCTGAAGGGCAAAACAAGGCTATTGCTGACAGGCAGTGAAATTGCAGTATTTATTTTGGCAATGATACTGATGGCAGGTGTGGGACATACGCAGACAGACTTCTATGTAATTGCTCTGCTTGCATCTGCGGTGATACTTGCATTTTCAGGTCAAACCCACACAGAGAAGCTGTTTTCCAATGCGGCAGTCAACTTTTTGGGAAAAATAAGTTATCCAATGTTCTTAAATCAAATATTTGTGATTTCACTGTTTGGAACCTTCTGGGAAGGCTTGGGATACAAAGAAGCAGTATTGCTGTTTATGGCGGTGCTGACGGTCATATCGCTGGCAGAAATGCTTGTTTTGTATGGATTAAGAAGAGTGATTTGGAAGAAAAAGTAATTCGTTGAGAGTAAGATTAAAAAAGAGGCTGTAACCATGAATTTGGTTACAGCCTTTGTTTAAATCAAGGGACTAGGGAGTTAATGCGGACTTGTCCGCTTTGTTTTGTCCTATCGGTTACTCAATAAGTAATAATCTCCGGTCTGGGATAAGATCGTGTAGGACGTAAGCTCCTCTTTAAACTGTTCATAATAATCTGCGGAAATGTAGAGTACGCCTTCGTTTTCCTCTGCTAAAAATCCGTCTATTCCGCCGCTCATGCAACGGTAATCGCCACTGATTTCACCGAGGAACAGCTGGTCCTGCGACCACTCACTCAAAGGTTCTTCGCCGCCGTTTAGAAAGAGATAGGCGTTTGAACTTGCATAAGCAGAATCCTGTGATACGCTTTCTGCAATAAAATCTTGGAAGGTATCCCCAGAAACTGATTGAATAGCAGAAACATTCAGGTTTGTATATTTAATTAGGAAAAATGCTGCAACAACAAGCAATGTCCATCTTGCCTTATATAGTACTTCTTTGGAGCCTAGCAGCTTGGCAGTGTAGATGCCCCCTACCATGGCGAGCGGAATAAGTGTTGGGTATACATACCATACTAATTTCGTCTTGGTAAGAGAGAATGCCACAAACGGAATAAAAAACCAAAGTACGTAGCCGAGGAACTTTTTAATATTCTCCTTCTGGAAGGTCCGGTGAAAATAGATTGCACCGACTGCACAAATACCCAGAATAAAACTGTAAATATAATTAACCGACGTCTCGTCCTTTCCGATGAGATTATAGGAGCCGTCCATATTTTGATAATAGCCCTTGAAGATATATTCAAAATAAAAGGCGAGAGGGAATTCATGCCCTTCAGCAGCTTCGCGTGTACGATTCAGTAAATCTGTCTGCAGCATTTCAATAAAAAATGTCGGTCCGTCGGCGATAAAGCGCGCGATTGCCCAGAGCAGAAGCGGTACACTAAAGGAAAGGAAAAAGAAAAGCCATTCCTTTAATTTTAATTTTTTGATTTCTCCGGTAAGAAGCAGATAAAGTCCCCCGATTATAACAATCATGCCGGAATGCCAGCTTTTTGTGAGAAAGGCAAGTGCAAAACACAGACCGCTCACATAGAGCATTTTTTTATTTTCATGAATCAGCATCATCGCAAGCATCGCGAGCGTAAAAAACATGACATACATGGAATCGGCATCTCCCGCACGCGCCATGTGTGCGACAAAGGCAAGGCCGCTTGCGCAGAAAAATCCCATTGTAAAGAGAGAAGCAAGCTTGCTGGAACGCTTTACAAAAAGGCTTGCAGCCACACAGGTAATAAAATAACAAAGGGCACTGTAAAACCGCAGGGAAAATACCTGAAAACCAAAAAGCCTGAAGCCAAGCATAATGCCCCAATAGCTCAGAGGCGGTTTTAAATTCCAATAATCATTTTCATAATTATAGGTATTTACAATAAAATCCTTGTTCTTATACATTTCATAGGCGTTAATGCCGTGCCTTGCCTCATCCCATGCGGCTACCCACTTGACATCAAGGCGGTAGAAGCACAAATAGAAGAGTACGGCGGACAGCAACACAAAAATCGGTATATAAAAACGATTTAAAAAATTAATAATTGTATCATATGCTTTTTTCATATAGTTCCCCTTTTGCTATTCCATGGTGGTTTGCTGCTTTTTCAAAATTTCCTGACAAATACGCTCTATAATTTCACTGTCTGTTGACCAGTCAAATTTTCTGGCAAAGAGATAATCGGAGTTCATAAGCTCGTCGTAATCCTTTGCGGTCCATACATAAGGATTGCCTCTCGTCCAGTCAATATAGCGCTGATTTGCGTGATAGTCATCGTTGTATTCCATAGAGTAAAGCCTGTCCTTAAAATGGGAGGAATACACAAGTGTCTGCAAAACGCATTCATCCGGTGCGAAAGTATAGCGGGTTCTTTTTTTGATCTCCTCAATACGCTCCGCTGCGTAAACCGCCAGCTCATGTGTCACGCTGCTCCAGTTTGACCCATAGCTTAAGATATCCCTGATATCTGCCTGCCTGTCAACTCGAAACAAGGTTTGCAGTGCGACGCTTATCTTTTCTCCGATAACGCCAAGGAGTGCTTTTCTAAAAAATCCGTCTCCTCGCACATAGCGAAGGAAAAAGTGGTAGAGAGAATAGCGTTTGTATAGATGGTCCTCCACAGGAGGTTTTGAGACAAAGTGAACAAATTCCTTGCCGGTATTCTGCTTGAAAAAGTCGTGTATCTCATCCTGCGTTTTCAAGGGAAGACACACACCCGATAAAAGATGATAATATTCATAAGTATCTTTTTTTGTGGCTGTCTTGTAAAATTCGAGCTGTATATCGGCAAGTCCCGGTGTTCCCCAGCTTCCGTCCAGGCGCTCTAAAAAAAAGACATGCGAGCGTTTGGCTAATGCCTGAAAGCGTTCTATATTTGTTAGTTTTATATTTTTATCAATATGAAGGTAAAGGTCATTGCGTTCATCATCAAGAAGTGTAATCAGTCTCTCCAACAGCTCCCAGTTGTTGAATGCAACAATGCCGTATGCATGTTTCATGGATATACCTCACTTATAATTAATCTATAATCTTTCAAAGTATATCATACTTTGGAAGACTTGATAAGTCCTAAGTCTACGTATGGCATGAAAAGGGAACTAAAACCAAAGACAAATACCGCCATACTTTTAAAAGTAAAAAAGCTGTGCTGCATACTGTGATTTGCCGCAATTGTATACCAGATAAAAGGATAAACGGAGATACCTAGGAGCATAAGTGATGTAATCCATTTATTCTTTTGACGATAGCTTTTTGTTATTAAAATGAAAAGAAGGGAAGCAAAAAGTAAAGCGGCAACCAAGTATAAGGTTACACCATTTTCCAAATAGCTCTTCATGTTCTGCATCATTTCAACCCAGGTAAAAGAGGTTTCTCCTATTGTATTGCTGCTTCGCTCTTGGAATTTGCTCAATCCTTTTGAGATTTGGTTGGTTCCGGTGACAAGAGAGGCAAGAATCCATTTAGAAGCCCACATGCCAAGGTAACCAATAAACCAGAGGGAGGAAAAACCGGCAGCTTTCCCGATTGCAGGGATAAGCTTTTCTTCTTCGCTCAATATAAAGTATAAAATCAAGGAAAAGCCTAGCACCATAATTGGGTAGGTAAGAAAGTCAAAATAGCTGGTGCACATACCGATAATCATAAAATACATCCATATATGTAAGCGGAATTTATCGTTGTTATAAAACAGCAGCATAACAATCATCGAGACAGATGCCAGATGAAAAATAGTGGAGTACTGTAGGGACATAAAAATAGTTCCCAAATTTAAAAAGCAAAGGGCTGTTATATAAGGAAGGATATATGCAGTTTTTTTTCGGTGGTGCAACAGCAGGCATATCAGCACAATGCTTGAAATAATAACAAACATATTTAAGTTTCTTATCTCGGTGAGATTAAAAAATAAAAGCAAAGGCTTTAAGACAGTCTGAAATCCTTGCCAGTACCACTCATATGTGTGGACTCGAAGCGAATCTCCCGTTAGGATTCCGCAAACCAAGCAAGATTCCCCTTTTGTTGCTCCTTTTTCGTAAATGCGGTAATTGTACACGGTTTTCTCAAGCAGGCTTCCGTCACCTGTATATCCTGCGGAAAGCAGCATGATGGCATCGGTAAAGTTGTCCAGGGTAGAGGAAATATCACCATGTGTGATAACCCAATAATCAGTTTCGGTCTGAAGGACACTGCCGGATTCTCGAACATGCAGAGCGATTCTCTCAGAAGGAAGCAGATGACTGAAAAAAAGTAACACGAATCCTAAAAAAAAGACGAGAATAAAAGCTAGGGCTCCTTTGCCCAAATGCTTTATAAAGTTTTTCATAAATAACTCCTTACAATATAAATTATATTTTGTTTAAGAATACTAAATTTTATCCCAAAAAGCAATATGTGTATGACTTGCCTATTTCATAAGAATCGTTTATGATAAGAGGGGTGTAAGACGAATTTTACGGAGGAAGAAAAATGGATAAAATAGCAGTATTGATACCTTGCTATAATGAAAGTAAAACCATTGAAAAGGTTGTTGAAGATTTTAAGAAAAATCTGCCGGAAGCAACCATATATGTATATGATAATAATTCGACAGACGGCACGGCAGATATAGCCAAACGTGCGGGTGCCGTGGTTCGGAAGGAATATATGCAGGGGAAGGGCAATGTAATAAGGAGAATGTTTCGGGAAATTAATGCGGAATGCTATATCATGACGGATGGCGATGATACCTATCCGGCGGAATACGCAAGAAGCATGATTGATAAAGTGTTAAGCTATCAGGCAGACATGGTAGTGGGAGACAGGCTGTCCTCGACCTACTTTACTGAAAATAAAAGAAAGTTTCATAATTTCGGAAATTCCTTTGTCTGCCTCTTGATTAATCTGTTATTTCAAAGCGATATTAAGGATATTATGACAGGGTATCGTGCATTTAGTTATCAATTTGTTAAATCGTTCCCTGTTTTGTCAAAGGGCTTTGAGATTGAGACCGAGATGAGTGTTCATGCGATTGATAAAAATATGAAAGTGGAAAATGTAATTATTGATTACAGGGACAGGCCGGTTGGCAGTGAATCAAAATTGAATACTTATTCAGATGGACTAAAGGTGATGAAAACAATTGCCAGACTGTTTCGCATCTATAAACCGATGCAGTTTTTCTCTCTGCTGGCGGCAGTATTGTTTGTGCTAAGTATGGGATTTTTTATTCCGATTTTTATGGAATTTCTAGAAACAGGGCTGGTGAGCAGAATTCCTACACTTATTGTATGTGGGTTTGTGGCGATGGCGGCACTTCTCTCTTTTTTTGCAGGTCTTATACTGGCGAGCATTGAACAGAAAAACAGACAAGACTTTGAAATGGAACTACATAAGCTGGAAGAAAGAAAAAATATGCATTTTTTATTTGCAGTAGATAAAAAATAGTGATAGTATATATGGAAGAAAATAGATAAATCAGGGAATGATATAGAAAAGAAAGATAAACAGGAGATTATAATGAAAAAGTTGTTAGTAACCGGCGGTAACGGTCAATTAGGAAGAGCAATCAATAAGCAGTATGCCAACACAGACTATGAGCTAATAAATACAGATACAGAGCAGCTTGATATAACAAATTTGGATGCGGCTGTAAAAATGATACGCGAGGTAAGGCCTTATGCGATTATTAACTGTGCGGCACACACAAATGTGGATGTTTGCGAGACAGACCAGGATAATGCATACCGAATTAATGCAATCGGACCAAGAAACTTAAGTATTGCAGCAACGGAAGTCGGAGCAAAGATGGTTCATATCTCCACAGATTATGTATTTGAAGGAAATGGGACAAGACCATACATTGAGTTTGACGCCACAAATCCGCAGGGAGTATATGGAGCAAGCAAGCTTGCGGGAGAGAATTTTGTGAAGGATTTTGCAAAGGATTACTTCATTATCAGAACGGCTTGGCTTTATGGAGACGGCAAAAATTTTGCAAAGACAATGCTTCGCCTCTCAGAGACAAATGATAAGGTAAGAGTAGTCGGGGACCAATTCGGCTCACCGACAAGTGCTTCTGAGCTTGCGAAAATGATAGCATATCTAGTTTCGACAGAAAACTATGGATTGTTCCACGGAACATGCGAGGGCTCTTGCAATTGGGCAGAGTTTGCGAAAGAAGTATTCAGACTTGCAGGGAAATCTACCAAGGTGGAGACTATCACAACAGCAGAATATCCGACACCGGCGGTGAGACCGGCATATTCAGTATTAGAAAACTATATGCTAAAGCTTACAACCGATTTTACTTTTATGCCGTGGGAAACGGCTATTAAGGAATACATGGAGAGTTTATAAAATGCTAAAGAGCTTTGAGATGGTAATTCTCTTTTTTGTAGTGGCATTACTGCTGGGAATTGTACCGATAAGGATTGCCAAGGAAAAACAGAGTGGAATGCTGAAAGCGGTATTATACGGCTGTATCATGATGCTTGTCTTATTTGAGCTGCTTGCTGTTCCCGCGACTATGATGGGACAGAGCCTTACAATGCTGACGATGGTTTGGGCGGGAGTGGTTGTGATTATTGTGATAATCTCCGCCGTTACAGCAAAGAGTTACTTAAAGGAGCAGGTAAAGAGCTGGGGAATAAAAAGAAAGAGCCTTACCTATTTAGATGGTATAATTCTTGTACTTATTCTGATACAGATTGTCGTCTGCGTCAGGTATGTATTTTTGCATGCGAATGATGCCTATTACGTGGGAATGACGGCAACAACTTTAAGCAGTGACAAAATACTTGCGTTTTCACCATATACCGGAACAGAAGTCCAGTGGAGTGACTACAAGTATCATGTGTTGTCCTCCCTTCCTGTATTTTGGGCAATGCTTGCGAAGATATCAGGCGTTTCGGCGGCGTTTATGTGTCACACTGTGGTGCCGATGCTTTTTATTCCAATCGGTTATATTTTGTACAGAGAGATTGGACTTTTGTTATTTAAGCAGGATAAGAGAGCGATGGGCATCTTTTTACTTATCATCTGTGTGGGTAATTTCTTTATCGGAAGGAATTATGCTTCTTCCTATGAGATGCTGTCCACTACAATTTGGCAGGGCGGAAGTTTTTTATATAATATTGCTCTTCCGGGAATTTTTTATTTTGGATTTAAATTATTAAGGAAGAATCGGACCAAAATAGATTTGGTTATGCTTTTCATGATGATTATTGTAGGAATTATGACAGTGCCTACAACGGGAATTGTGTTATCGATACTTCTGGTTGCGGTGCTGGGATTTAGTTTTACTATCGAGAAGATGATTACAAGAAGGAAGAGGAAGGATGCAGGAATTCATATCTAATGTGCAAACTTTACTGGAAGTATATAGAGGAATTGGAAAAATAACCCTTTTATTGACAGCGATATTCGGCATGATGCTCGTAAAGTCGAACCAGAGAAGAAGGGTTATTCTTCTTTATGCCATAATAGGGAGTATGATACTGTTAAATCCCTTTTTACTTAAGCAGGAATCAGTGATTTTAGGGGACAATCATATTTATCGGCTTGGAATGGTGCTGTTAATTCCAATACTCAGTTCTTATGCTCTGACCGTAGTCTATAAAGGCCTGACGGATAAGAAGGAGAAGCTTATTGTTATGGCGGGAATTATATGCCTCGTGGCTTTTAGCGGTAAATTTGTCTACACAAGCGAATATTTTCATAAATCCGCCAACGAAGGAAAAGTATATGATCTAGCGGTGGATTTGGCAGACTGTGTAACCGCAGTGAGAGAAAATCCTACTGTGGCGGTTTCCGAGGTGCAGGGAGTGTTTATACGTCAACATAATGCTTCTATCAGACTAGTTTGTGCCCCAGAACAGACGGAAAACTGGGCGGAAAAAGAGGATGAAAATATATGGGATATGCGTGCTATGCTGGCAGATCCGGCACCCGATATGGCAGAACTCACCGAGCTTGCCAAGGTGCTTGGCTGTGATTATTTGATCTTGCTCGATGACCAGTTGAAGGCGGACAGCCCGGAAAATTACGGATTTATTTATGTGAACACCTTTGAGGCATTTCAGGTATTTGAAAATCCGGAAGGAGGCGAAGGATGATTGATTTAGTTGATATACTGGAAGTGATATACTGGAATTTATGTATACCGACTTTGATTGGCTATCTGATTACAAGATTTTTAAAACAGGATAGCAGAGATAACCTTGCGCTTAACTTTGTGATTGGCTTTGCGGCAGTTCTTGGAATTTTTCAGCCGATTGCTCTTATCGCAATTTATTTGAAGACTTCACTTAGCCTGCTTATATTGGTGATGAAGATTCTCTGGCTGGCTTTGAGTGTCGTGTCACTTGCTTTAAATTGGAAGAGGTTGTGGAACTGTTTAAAGAAAATTCCGATAGCTTTGAAAGGATTTAATTTTTTCCTTGTTGCAGCAGTTGTCTTGATTTTGATACAGGCATATGTGTATGTGGAATATGAACATATTGATGATGATGATGCATTTTATGTGGCGATGGCAAGCACCTCAATCGCAAACGACAATTTATATAGGCAGAGTCCGTATTCCGGACTGAATTACTCTGAGTTTCCAAGCAGATATGTGTTGTCACCTTTTTCGATTTATTATGCTGTAATATCGGAGCTTACAGGGGTTCATCCAACTATCTATGCGCACGTATTTTTACCGCTTGTTTTATTGCTCTTTGTCTATGTGGTTTATTACCTATGGGGAAAAGAGTGGTTTGAAGATAATAAATATCTGGGCGTTTTTTTGATTCTGATAAGCTTCTTGAATATATTCGGAGGCTATTCAGAGAATACGACCCAAAGCTTTATGCTGATGAGACTGTGGCAGGGAAAAGCATTTCTTGCGGCGGGATTGATACCATTTGTATTATACTTGTGCTATAAAATTCGAAAAGAAGAAAATGTATGGTGTTTTTGGCTGATATTGTTTTTGGTTGTATCGGCATCCAGCCATGTTTCTTCGATGGGAGTTTTTCTTGCGCCCATCAGTATTGGTTGTTTTGCGCTTGCAGACCTCATTCAGACAAGAAAGATAAAACGATCTGTTGGATATCTGATAAGCTGTTTTCCGTGTATTGTTTGCGGAATTATCTATATCATAATTAGTTAATTACAATGGAGGAAGTTATGTTTACAAGTGGCTGGGAAATTGTGCAAGATACTTATGAGCGATATGCGGCAGATGGAGTGGTTCAGCTATTGCTGATTGCCGCAATAGTTGTTCTGCTGATAAAGGAAAAGAAAAACGAAAACAAACAAATGGCATATTATGCTATTGCTTTGATAGCTGTTGTCGTATTTCCGCCGATTGTACTTGTTTTGACTCATTTTGCAGGTGAGGATGTTTATTGGAGGATATTCTGGCTTGTTCCGAGTGTCATAATAATTGCTTTTGCAGCAACCAGATTGATTGAACAGGCAGGTAAAAGGTCGAAACAGAGAATACTGTTTGTGGGGGTACTGCTTGTTATTGTGCTTGGCGGAAAGAGTGTTTACAATGCAGAAACTTTTAATAAGGCAGAAAACTTATACAAGATTCCGCAGGAAGCAATTGAAATCTGCGAGATGGTAGCACCTGATGGGGGAGCGACAAAGATAATAGTGCCGGAAAGCATTGTGTCCTACATTAGACAGTATAATGCGAATATCAATCTTCTTTATGGAAGAAATATGGGAAAAGATGTCCAAAAAGGATATCGGTATAAAGTGTTGCTGCAATTAAACAGTGCGGAGCCCGATGTGAAATATATAGCAAAAAAAGCAAAAAAGAAAGAATGTGAATATATCGTATTTGAAAATTTTTCAAGTGGAACAGAAACGATAGCGGATTATGGATACGAGCTTTTTGGAAGCACACAAAATTATGTGATATATAAATTAGTTGAGTAAAAAGATAGAAAAAACACGGAGATATGTTATAATTAAGTAAAAAAATTGAAAAGTTTGGAGGAAAAACATGAACAGTACAACATTGGTGATTATGGCGGCGGGAATTGGAAGTCGTTTTGGTGGGGGCATCAAACAGTTGGAGCCGGTTGGACCAAGCGGAGAAATTATAATGGATTATTCTATTTATGATGCCATAGAGGCAGGATTTGATAAAGTGGTATTCATTATCCGAAAGGATTTGGAAAAAGATTTTAAAGAAATAATTGGAAGAAGAATGGAAAAGGTAGTTCATGTGGAATATGCATTTCAGGAGCTTGACGATATTCCAACAGGTTTTGAAGTGCCGGCAGGAAGAACAAAACCGTGGGGGACAGGACAAGCAATTCTTGCGTGCAAAGATATCGTTTCAGAGCCGTTTGCGGTAATAAATGCAGATGATTATTACGGTAAAGAGGCATTTGTAAAAATTCATGATTATCTGGTTAGTGCTGAAGATAAGGGAGATAAGTACAATTACTGTATGGCAGGATTTATCTTAGGCAATACATTGAGCGACAACGGAGCTGTGACAAGGGGTGTGTGCAGTGTTAACAGCGATTTATATCTTGTTGACGTGGAAGAGACGAGTGGCATCGAAAAGGTTGGCGATAAGGCAATTGCACCTTCGACAGATGGAACAATAAGAGAGATAGACAAGAACAGTTATGTGTCTATGAATATGTGGGGATTTTTGCCTAGTATTATGGATGAATTGGAAACAGGATTTTCCGAATTCTTAAAGAATCTGGGGAATGCAGAGGAAAAGAAAGAATATCTTCTTCCTATTATCATTGACAATTTGATTAAATCAGAAAAAGCAAATGTCAAATTACTGGAAAGCAAGGATAGATGGTTTGGTGTAACGTATAAAGAAGACAAAGAAGTCGTTGTGGCTTCATTTAAACAATTGATAGCAGATGGCGTATATCCGGAAAAACTGTTTTAAAACAGCTTTTGCAGAGCAAAAATTAAAGTAAGGACAAAAAAATGCAGGAAAAGAAATTCAATTTAAGAGGGAGCTTAAAGAAAACGGTTACAAGAGAAAATGTAAACAGCATTGCAAAGTATGTTGTATTGATTGCTTCGGCAATCTGGCTATGGTTTTTTCTGGGAGTTAATAAAGGATATATTATTTATGCCCAGGACGGAACGGTGAATAAGAATACGTTGGACACTGCCATTGTGTCAGTTATATTTGCGGTGCTGACCATTATTTTGGCGTTGATTAAAATCAAATGGAGCGATAGGGTGAATCAGCTTGTCTCATGGGCACTATTCTTTCTGTCGCCGGTTTATTGTTATTTTGCTTTTGAATTTTTTCAGAAAAGTATTTATACTATAGTAATTTCAAGCATAAGAAAGCGGTATATCCTGTTGGATTTTATTATATTGTCTGTTATTGTGCTGACATTTCTTATCATTACTAACAGCATAAAGATTGCAGTTATCACAATGACAATTGTAATCAACCTATTTGGTGTAATCAACTACTATATATACAGCTTTAGAGGTGTTGCGCTGGTAGCATCTGATGTATTTTCAATTCAAACGGCTGCGAGTGTTGCGAATGATTACAAGTTGTTTATGGATTATCATATATGTTATATGATTATTATGACATTGTTTATTGTCACAGTCATGTGCAAATTAAAAAGCTTCAAAGCATTTCCAACATGGAAATTAAGAGTTCCGGCTACGGTTGTGTATGTTGCTTACTTGGCTATTTGTCTGCATGTGTTTGTGTTTTCTAATCAGCTTGCAGAATGGAATGTTAAGCCAAAATTGTTCAATCCACATTCAGGATATAGAAAATATGGAACATTTGTTGCATTTGTTCGGTCGATTAATCCACTTATGGTAAAGGAGCCGGAGGGATATAGTGTTAAGCTGGTAGAAGATATTGCAGAGGAATACGGTGATAATACCGGAACAGGAGAAAATCCAAATGTTATTATAATCATGGATGAATCATTTGCAGATTTAAAGACGCTTGGTGACTTTGAAACAAATGAAGATTATATGCCGTTTATCAGAAGTCTTGATGAGAACACGATCAAGGGGTGGGCATACAGCTCGGTGTTTGGTGGAAATACAGCTAATTCGGAATTTGAATTTTTAACGGGCAACTCGATGGGCTTGCTGCCGGCAGGTGCGATTGTATATTCTCTATATATTAAGGACAAGTTTCCGAGCATTGTGTATAATTTTGAGAGTCTAAACTACACAGGAAATCTTGCCATGCATCCATATCTTCCTACAGGATTTAGAAGGGCAACTGTATATCCGATGTTGGGCTTCGAACAATTTATTTCACTTAGCGCTTTCAGTGACAGTGAAAAGCTGAGAGGTCTTGTGTCTGATGAAGCTAATTTTGAAAAAATTATTGAGACATATGAAGCTTCCAAAGTGCAGAGCGATGAGCCGTTCTTTATGTTTAATATAACAATGCAAAATCATGGCGGCTATGGGAATGCAGCCACGGATCCGAATTTTGAGACGAAAATAAAAATTACAGATGAAGATTATTATGATGCAGAAGCAGAAACCTATTTAAGTCTTGTAAAATATACAGATGAAGCAGTGGAACAGTTGATAGAGTATTTTGAGAATGTGGATGACCCTACTGTTATTGTTTTCTTTGGTGACCATCAGCCGGGACTTTCAAAAACATGGTTTGCGAAATTATTCGGCAAAAGCCAGAATGATTTGACCACGGAGGAATTAATGACGAAGTACAAAGTTCCTTTCTTCGCATGGGCAAATTATGATATCCAGGAGGAAACGGTGGATGGAATTAGCTTAAACTATCTGTCAGCTTACATCTTTAATAAAATTGGACTTGAACTAACACCATATCAACAGTATCTTCTTAGTGTTCACGAACAGGTGCCGGTTATGAATTCAGTGGGGTATTATGGTGTTGATGGTAAACTCTATGATTATGAGGATGTGGATTCTCCATATTATGATTTGATAAATGAATACAGAAGCGTTCAGTATAATAACGTTCATGACAGGGGAAACAGAGTGGATGAAATGTTTTACCTTAACTAAAGCTGGCTGGCCTGCGGATGAAGAAAGAGGGATAACGTTTGACGATTATACAGTGATATGGTAATATACTTAAGAACTATATTACTGGAAATAATAGAGGGTGCAAAAGAGCATGAAACAAGGGTTTTGGGTTAAAATCAAAGAGATTAAGATAAAAGATATTCTGCATGTTTTTCTTTTTGTTGCGGCGTTGCCCTTTGGCGCGGTGCTGAGAAGAAGACGTTCCTCCATGTGGTTACTATGCGAAAACGCAAATGAGGCGAGGGACAATGGTTACTGGCTGTTCCGCTATATAAGAGAAAAAGAACCAAAGCAGGATGTGGTATATGCAATAAAAAGAAAGTCACCTGACTATGAAAAGGTAGCGCTGTTGGGGGAAGTGATAGAGTTTGGTTCCTTCCGACACTGGGTTTACTATTTGGCGGCAGAAAAAAATGTCAGTACCCAAAAGGGTGGTAAGCCTAACGCAGCAGTTTGTTACCTGCTTGAAGTTTATGAGATAAGGAAGAATAAAAGGGTCTTTTTACAGCATGGGATTACGAAGGATAATGTGGAATTTCTGCATTATAAAAATTCTAAAATCCAGATGTTTATGTGCGGTGTACAGAGAGAATATGAATTTGTAAAAGAAAAATTCGGCTATCCTGCAGGCGGTGTAAGGTTAACAGGAATGTGCCGCTTTGATAACTTGTATCATGCAGTTACAGATAAGAAACTGATTTTAGTTATGCCTACTTGGCGTGGCTGGCTTTCACCTCCATCTGATTCTAACAAGGTGGATGGGAAACGTCTGGAAGTGTTTCAAGAGACGGAGTATTATAAAGAATGGCAGGGTCTGCTGGACGATGTAAATTTGATACAATATATAGAGAAAAACGGATATCAGTTAATTTTTTACCCTCATCGGGAGATGCAAAAGTTTGGCAGGGCATTTCATGCGAACAGCCACAATATTAAGATTGCCGATGAAAAAAATTATGAAGTACAGGAGCTATTGATGTCGGCAGCGTTGCTTATTACGGACTATTCTAGTATAGCAATGGACTTTGGCTATATGAGAAAGCCGCAGATATATTTTCAGTTTGATGTCTCGCAATTTAGAAAAGAGCATTATGAAGAAGGCTACTTCAGCTATGAGAAAGATGGGTTTGGACCGATTTGTAAGGAGAGACAACAACTGGTGGAACAGATTGTGCATTACGGGAGTCAGGAATTCTCAAATGATATTGAATATAGGCAGCGTCAGGAAGCGTTTTTTACCTTTTATGATTCTGATAATTGTAAGCGGAATTATGAAGCGATAAAAAGTTTCTGATTCGAGGAGGACGAATGAAAGAGTTTATCAAAAAGATACAAAAATATTACAAATACACGATATATTCCGGTAAGGCGGAGTTGAAGTCAGAGACAGCTAACTCACACTTAAGCTGGCTGTGGTGGATACTGGATCCGCTTTTGTTTATGCTGGTGTATTCTTTTATTGCATTGATTGTATTTGGAAAAGGAGAGCAGTATTTTCCGGCATTTGTATTTATTGGCTTAACCTGCTGGCAGTTCTTTGAGAGAACAGTAAAGCAAAGTGTAACGCTGGTGACGAAGAATGCTCAGATTGTAACGAAAGTATATATTCCGAAATATATTCTGATTTTTGTTAAAATGTTTTCTCACGGATTTAAGATGTTTATTTCTTTTTGTTTAGTGCTTATTATGATGGTTATATTACGTGTTCCAATCAGCTTAAATATATTGTTTGTTATCCCGATACTGCTTATACTGGGGGTTGTGACGTTTGGATTTAGCGCCGTATTGCTTCACTTTGGTGTGTTTGTGGAAGATTTGGCAAATGTAATGACCGTCTTATTGAAACTGGTATTTTATATGTCCGGTATTTTTTACTCAATTGCGGGCAGAGTTGATGAGCCTTATGCGACTATTTTGCTGAAGTTCAATCCGGTGGCATTGATTATCAGTAGCATGAGGGATTGCATGATATACTCTACGACACCTGATTTGCCATGGCTGCTGTTATGGCTTGTTGTGGGACTTGTTTTGTCCTGCATTGGTGTAAATGTGATACACAAATACGAAAACAGTTATGTGAAGGTGATATAATATGGGACAGGAATATGCAATAGAGGTTAAAGACCTAAAAATTAGATATCGTTCTTTGACCAAGATGACAATTAAAAAGAGCCTGCTTAAACTTAAAAAAAGTAAAGCTGAAATTTTTGAGGCGGTTAAAGGTGTTTCCTTTAATGTACCTCAGGGTGAAATAATGGGCATAGTCGGGAAAAATGGAAGTGGAAAGTCCACATTGCTAAGAGCAATTGCAGGAATTTTTGCACCGGATGAAGGAAGCATAGACCTGCACAGTCATTCGGTATCTCTCCTTTCTATCGGAGTCGGCTTTCAGAAGAAGTTGACCGGCCGCGAAAACATATATTTGTCAGGATTGTTACTGGGATATACAGAAGAATACATCAACGAAAAAATGGATGAAATTATAGAGTTTTCGGAATTGGGGAAATTTATAGATAAACCCGTAAAGACATATTCCAGTGGTATGCATTCGAAACTTGCATTTTCCATCACTGCGATTTTAGAAGCAGAGATTATGTTAATTGATGAAGTGCTGAGTGTTGGAGATGCAAAATTCAAGAAGAAAAGCTATGCAAAGATGGAAGAGCTTATCAGCAATAACGAACGCACGGTTATTATTGTATCTCACAGTATGGATACATTGAGAAACTTGTGTGACAGTATTTTATGGTTGCATGAGGGAGTAATAAAACAGCAGGGAAATACAGAGGAAGTGCTGCGTGCATACGAAGAGTTTATGTCCTAAAAAATGTTGGTTGACATAATATAAGGTGGTATATGGAAGTTTATAATGAATTGAAAGCAATTCAAAAAGCGGAATTGAATATTTTAACAAAGTTTGCCGGTTTTTGTGATGATAACGGATTGCGTTATTGCCTCGCCGGCGGAACTTTGCTGGGAGCGGTAAGACATAGCGGATTTATTCCGTGGGATGATGATATTGATGTTATGATGCCCAGACCGGATTTTGAACGGTTTATTGAACTGACAAACGGAACAATGGCAGAGAAATATGAAGTATTATGGAAAGACAAGTATGAGAATTTCCCAATTCCTTTTATAAAGGTGGTGGATAAAAGTATAAAGGTATCGTACAAATTAATGCAGGAGCCTCAGTCTTTGTGGATTGATATATTTCCGATTGATGGGCTACCGAAAGAGGAAAAAGAGTTTAAACGGCTTGTTAGAAAAATAGGGCATCTGAAATATTTTTTGTGGCAGGCGACAAGTGACGAGCAGGATATTGAAAAAACGAGTAAAAGAATTGCAAAGAAGATATTATTTTTTCCGTTTCGACTTATCGGTGCAAAGTATTATGCTGATAAGATAACCAAAACAGCAAAGCAATATAAATTTGAAACATGCGATTATGTGGGCTGTATTGTTGCAAAATACGGAAGAAAAGAGAGAATAGAAAAAAAACACGTAGAAGAGAGAATTAAGCTTTTATTTGAAGATAAAGAATTTTATGTCCCAAAGGGATTTCAAGTATATTTAACGAATTTGTATGGAGACTATAATCAAATACCGAAAGAACGGCATACACATTTGAGACAAGAGTAAATTTTATGAAAGAATAGGTGTGATTTATGAGTTGGTCAGTTAATTTGGAGAATATCTCCAATCTGCGCAATTGTGAAGAAGTAGATATAAGAGAAATCAAGAATATTGAATTGCAAATACTGTTGGATTTTGCAGAATTTTGTGATAAAAATAATCTGCGATATGTACTGGCGGGAGGTACCTTATTGGGTGCTATTCGCCACCAGGGCTTTATTCCGTGGGATGATGACATTGATGTGCTGATGCCGCGCCCGGACTATGAAAAGTTTCAGGAGCTTACACAGGGAAAGTATGGAGATTATACAGTTCGCTCCATTGAGACACATCCGAAACTGCACACCAGACCGTTTATCAGAGTTGTAAATGACAATTATATGACAGAGCTGATAACATTGCCGAAGTTTCTTCCGCCTTGGCTTGACGTATTTCCGATGGACGGATTACCGGAAAAGATGTCAGAATGTGTACCGTATTTTAAAGAAGCTCGTAAGATCAAATGGCTGGTCAGAAGAAGTTGGGCACCGTATGAGCCGGGAAATCCAATACGAACGGCAATTAAGAAGGTGGCATTTGCACCATTGCGCCTAAAAGGGCATATTCATTTTTTGAGTAAACTACAAAACTATGGAAAACAGCTCAAGTATGACGAATGTAAATATGTAGGCTGTATTGTAGGAGGCGGGCATGGTATCCGGGAAAGAGTACCGAGAGAGTCGTTTGATAATAGGTTTAAAGTTAAGTTTGAAGGCTACGAATTCTGGGCGCCGGAAGGCTATGACTTATATTTGAGTAACTTGTATGGCAAGAATTATATGGGGCTCCCTTCCGAGGAGGAAAGAGAAATTCATATAATCAAATGTTGGAAGGTAAAATAGACAAAGGAGAATTCATCATGAATATAGTATTGTTGACGGCCGGAGGAACCGGAACAAGAATGCATAATAGTGTTCCGAAGCAGTTCATTAATGTAGAAGACAAGCCTTTAATTATTTATACAATGGAGAAATTCCAAGCGCATCCAAGCATTGATGCAATTGCGGTAGTTTGCCTGGAGGGATGGCTTGAGATTTTAAAGGCATACGCAAAGCAGTATGGGATCACAAAGCTCAAATGGGTTGTTGTGGGAGGCAGAACAGGACAGGAATCGATTTACAACGGACTTACCGCGGTGGCAAACGACTGTGACGGAGACGATATTATTATGATTCATGACGGTAACAGAGCGCTGGTATCCCATGATATTATTTCTGATTCTTTAAGTGTGTGTAAGGAATCGGGTTCCGCAGTGGCTGCAATCCCTTGTGTGGAAGCAGTGTTTGAACTGACTGAGGAAGGTGGAACGGAAGCAACTAAATCTATTTCAAGAGATTTACTGGTGCGTACTCAGACACCGCATACTTATCCGATTAAGAAACTTCTGTGGGCACATGAGGAAGGCAGAAAGCAGAATATAACCAATACGGCTGCATCCTGCGTACTGATGAATTTGTTAGGAGAAACGGTTTATTTTTCGATTGGCTCAGAAAAAAATCTGAAAATAACAACAAACGAAGATTTACAGATTTTTAGAGCGTTGTTGCATGTGCATGAAGGTTGAAGGAGAAAATAGATGTTGGAAGACTTAAAAAAACAAGTGTGTGAAAGCTATTTGGAGATGGAGAACAAAGGCTTTTTGGCATTAAAAAGAGGCTCAATATCAGCAATTGACCGTACGACAGGAAATGTTGTAATTGTTTCGAGAGAGGATAATACAGCACCTGAATATATATCGGTTATCAATAGTGAGGGTGCCTTGCTGGAAGGAAAGAAGCCGGCATTTGATTATGAAACTCATTTAGAGCTTTACAAAATATATGAAGATATTGATAACATATTATTTACACAATCAGGGTATACAATGGTATGGGCGCAGATGAGAGAAAGAATTCGTCCGTTTAGTACCTACCATACACAATATTTCCGAGGCGAGATTCAATATACAGAAGTTTTGCCAGAGGATGTGTCTGATAAAAACTATGATAAATCGGTTGCTAAAGCAATCAAAAGAGCTATGAAAGCTAGAAATACTGTGGATATGCCGGGGATTTTAGTTGCTCAGCACGGAGCCTACACCTGGGGAAAAACGCTAAAGCAGGTGACAGAGGTTGCGGCAGCACTGGAGGAAATTACCAAGAGTGCATGGCACATGGCAAGTATCTCAGGTTTGAATATGAATCAGATTCCATTTTGGGTTCAGGAAGCTAAGTTTGCGGAAGCAAAGCAGGAATAGAGGAGAAAAGGGATGTTATTAGATAGCAGAGTTTATATAGATGACATACAAAAAGCAATGGAAATGGATTTTCCGTGGGATAGGCTAAAGGGGAAAAGTATTTTGATAACCGGAGCAAACGGAATGATTGGTTCTTGTCTTGTCGATATTCTGCTATATAGGAACAGAATATTTCAGGAGGGTATAGAGATTTATGCCCTCGGAAGAAGTAAGGAAAAGCTGGAGCAAAGATTTTTAAGCGGAAAAAATCAAGATGTTGCACACTTACATATTGTTGTGCAGGATATCAGCCAGCCTTTAAATTTAGAGAGTAAGATAGATTTTATTATTCATGCTGCAAGTAATGCGAATCCGTATATGTTTGCAAAATATCCGGTGGATACCTTGATTGGAAATGTAATCGGAATGGAAAATCTTCTTAAATTCGCAGTGTCATCTCAGAGTGAGAGAGTATTATATGTCTCCTCGGGAGAAATGTATGGTCAGGCAGACGATACCGTGACTAACGGATTTACGGAGGATTACTGTGGGTATGTGGATTATTCCAGCCCGCGTGCCTGTTATCCGTCAGGTAAACGGGCAGCAGAGACCTTATGTCAATGCTATGCAGAGCAATATGGTATGGAGGTTGTCATCGCGCGTCCGTGTCATTGTTATGGACCGACTATGACCTTGGAAGATACCAGGGCAATGTCTCAATTTTTTAGAAAAGTATTAAATGGAGAGGACATCGTTTTGAAGAGCGATGGTTCTTTGGAACGCTCTCATTGCTATGTTGTGGATGCTGCTATGGCAATTTTATGGATACTCATATGTGGTGATAATCGAAATGCCTTTAATATAGCAGATCCAGACTCTCAAGCGACTGTCAAAGCACTTGCGGAATGTATTGCAGAGGCAGGAGGACAAAAAATAGTATTTGACTTGCCGGACACACTGGAGAAAAAGGGATTTTCACCAGTTCAGCGTGCGGTGCTGAATGCAGATAAAATACTCAAAACAGGTTGGAAGCCCATTACGCATTTGGCGGATGGGGCGAGAAAAACATTGTGTATATTGAAAGAGGCAAAATAGAATGTAAAGGCAGGCGGAAGGTTAATGTCCGGGCTGCCTTTGTTTGGACTGATTAGCACTGACAGGAAGTGTGGAGGAAAACAAATGAAGAAAAAATCGATTGATTATATAAAACAGCATGGTCTGATATTTGTTATTGTTTTGATGATAGGGATTGTGGCTAGCATGTCAGTGGCGGGTATGTGGATTAGTGGTTCTAGGTCATTTGATAAGCTGTATGATGTGGGTGAGGTTTATGAGGTTGATTGGTGGCAGAGACAGATAAATAATGGGGCTGGATGGGAGTATGACGAGAGTAGCGATATGGTTTCAATAAAAGAAAACAACGCTTCCAAAGTTTTCAATATAAGTAGAAAAGCCTATGTATGGAATTATTTTGTTGTAAAAATCGTAGATATGAATCAAGAAAGCATGAATTGGAATATAGCGTATTATAATGCTGATGGTGTGAAAATAGAATCAAATGATTATCAATTACAAGAAGGCATAAACCAGATACCAATCTTAACTAAAGAAAAAACGGTTAAAGTTTTAGTAACCGTAAATGAGCATCCTGGTTTAGAATTTAAGCTACAAGCAGTACAATTTAGAGAGACATATTTAAATTTTGCGCCTGAAAAATTTGTAAAGGTATTAATTTGCTTTATTCTAGCATATATGGTGATAGTGTTTAGTGCATATCTTATAATAAACAAATTTCATTTGAAAGGGAACCTTTATAAAGGTATAGATATATTGCAGATGTTATATATCCATATAGGAAATTTTATATTAAAGTATCGCCCTAAAATATCGAATAAAAATAGACATAGAGCAATTAGTTTACTTTTTGTATCAATAATATTATATTTGACTGTTATATTTAATATGAATTTATTTACTAAGAAGTATTCAACCAATTTATGTGTGTGTGTGGTTATATTTTGCGGAATTGTAATTTTGAGCATAGAAAAAAAGTTACACAAGGTGGATTGGAAAAATATTAGAATGATTTCTTGGATTATTCTTTTTGTTATGGCATGTATATCAGATTTGGCAGTGAGTAAAATATACTCAGGAGCAGGACTTGTTATGCTTCTTGTAATGGGGATGCTGTTTTTTATTTGGCATAATTCGGATGAACAGTATTTGTGGATAAGAGATTTTAGCAATGCAATACATCTGACTTTTATAGGTACTGTTGTTTTCTGCTTGGTATGCAGGCCAGAGCTTCCTGGAAAAAGATATTTGGGACTATTTTATAACCCTAATACATTTTGTGATTACCTTACCTTGGTTTTTGCGGTTGCATTAGGAACATGGACGAGTATAAGATTATCAGAGAAAAATTGGAAATATGAGATTTTGGTATGGCTAGAGTGGGTAGCAGTTTTGTTTTTTGCATGGAAGACGCAGTCAAGAGGAAATCTATTGGCTATGAGTGTGGTGTTTCTTTTTTACTGCATTTATTGGTGTAAGCTGAGAAAAGAGGTTTTTGGAAAGGTTAATTTTAGGTGGATCACAGTATTGGGAATAGTTATTATAATTCAAAATATTACAATGCAGTGGTCTGTGGAAAATCTTCCCTATATATTAAAAACGCAATTCACAATAGAAAGAGATGTATATAAGGATGAGGAAATATCGTTAAATTTAAATGAATGGTTTGTATTAAAAGTTGAGGCATCAAACAATATAATAAATGAAACGAAAGAATCTAACCGTATAATAAAATCTATAAGTGCAAAGAGTTTAGAGGAATTAACAAATGGAAGAACCACGTATTGGAAGGCCTATGCAAGGCAGATGAATTTATTGGGGCATGAGAAAAAAGGGACTGTGAATGGTAAAAGAACATCTGCTCATAATGCCTTTTTGGATATATCCCACAGATATGGTATTTTTATTATAATCCCATATTTGCTACTCTGGGGAAATCTACTGTTTAGAGGTGTAAAAAGAGTTTTCTTAGCAAAAAAAAGTTCCGATATGATGTTACCATTTGCAGTATGTGTAGGGTATTTTATGGTTGCCATGTCAGAGCCGTTAGAGCAGCCATTTTCATATGCTATTTGGATAGGAGCTTATTTTTTAATGGGAATTATGATGCAATCAGATAGGGAAGTTAAAAAATAATAGGGTTGTATAAGAAATGAAAAAAATGTATAATAAATGTTAGTATTTCATTTGGGGACAAGAAAATCCGAAACAGGAGCATGTAATAATGAGAAATTATAATTTAGAATTATATATAAAAAAGATTTTTTTTGTACTATATGATGTTGTTGCAATTATAGCAGCGTGTCAGATATCATTATTAATACGTTTTGAATTTGTGATTAATAATGGTAATAGAATTTACTTTGAAAGGGCAGTGGAGATATTACCTATTTTGATAGTATTAACACTCATCATATTTTATGTATTTAGGATGTATAATAGCATATGGACGTATGCAGGCGGGCGAGAACTATTTTATATTGCATGTGCCTGTGGGATTGCAAGTGTTTTATACCCTATTATTAGTATGATAGAAATACGTGAAAGAGTTCCGATGCCCCGTTCAAGCTATATTTTGTACCCTATTTTTCTGTTTATATTTGTATGCGTAGTAAGATATATTTATCGCTTGATACGCGGATTGATTGGGATGAGGGTGAATGCTCATTTCCGCCAAAGGGTACTGATTGTGGGTGCCGGAGCAGCAGCAAATGCACTGATTAAAGAAATAAACAGTAGTTCTCATTTGGAAATGGATGTGGTTGGACTGGTGGATGATGATCCTGTTAAAAAAGGGTCTTTTCTTCATGGAATAAAGGTTATGGGTAATAGGGAAGACATTCCCAAACTGGTGCAAAAGCTGGAGGTAGAGAAAATACTGATTGCGATTCCTACACTTCCGGAACGGGAAATGAAAGAAATATTAGATATATGTAAAGAAACTGGATGTGTTCTGGAGAGGCTTCCGGGAATGTATCAGCTGGCAAATGGTGAGATATCGGTTGCAAAGCTGAAGGAAGTAGATGTAAATGATTTACTTGGAAGAGAAGCAATCAGTGTAGATTTGACTTCAATTTTGGAATACGTTTCAGAAAAGGTAGTTATGGTTACTGGCGGAGGAGGTTCGATCGGAAGCGAGTTATGCAGACAGATTGCATTCCACAAGCCGCAAAAGCTTATTATAGTAGACATTTACGAGAATACAACCTATGACATACAAAACGAGTTAAAGAAGAAATTTCCGGAATTAGATTTGTATGCGTTTATTGCTTCTGTAAGAAATACAAAGAGAATAAATAAGATATTCGACGAGTTCAGACCGGATATTGTATACCATGCAGCAGCACATAAGCATGTGCCGCTGATGGAGGATAGCCCAAACGAGGCGGTAAAAAACAATGTGCTTGGTACGTGGAAGGTGGTTCAGGCTGCCGACAAATATCAGACAAAGAGATTTGTTATGATAAGTACAGATAAAGCTGTAAATCCTACGAACATTATGGGGGCGACAAAGCGCATTTGTGAGATGATTATACAGACGTATAATAACCGTTCCCAGACTGAATTCGTGGCAGTGAGATTTGGAAATGTATTGGGAAGTAACGGAAGCGTAATACCGCTGTTTAAAAAGCAGATATTGGCGGGAGGGCCGGTGACGGTAACGCATCCGGATATTGTGAGATATTTTATGACAATTCCTGAAGCGGTATCCTTGGTATTACAGGCAGGAGCCTATGCGAAGGGCGGCGAGATATTTGTATTGGATATGGGTGAGCCTGTAAAAATATTGGATTTAGCTAAAAACTTAATTCTTTTGTCAGGTCATAAGCCAGATGAAGATATAAAGATAGAATTTACTGGATTGCGCCCGGGCGAAAAAATGTATGAAGAAATGCTTATGAAGGAAGAGGGAATGCAGGACACACATAATAAGCTAATTCACATCGGAAAGCCAATTGATATGAATGAAGAAAAGTTTCTGAATCAATTGGAAGAAATAAAGGAGTACGTTGTACAGGAGCCGGATGATATCAGAGAATGGGTGCAGAGGATTGTTCCTACGTATTCAATACAAAATAAATAGATTTTATAGTAATTCAAAAATCATGTAAAAATAAAGTGTGAGAGTGTAAAAATGAAAAAAAGCAAAAAAATTTATGGTGTAGTAAAGAGAGTGACAGATGTTGTACTAAGCGGAGTGGGTTGTATTATTTTGTCTCCCGTTCTGATAATTCTTGCTGTTTTGATAAAGTTTGATAGTAAAGGACCGATATTGTTTAAACAAAAACGAGTCGGAATTAATAAGACACATTTTCAGATACTTAAATTCAGGACTATGTATATTGATACACCAAAGGATATGCCGACACATTTGCTTTCCGATCCAACGCAATATATAACAAAGGTTGGAAAGTTTTTACGAAAGACAAGTTTGGATGAACTACCCCAGATATTTAATATTTTAATAGGTGACATGAGTGTAATCGGTCCCCGACCAGCATTGTGGAATCAATATGATTTGATTGAAGAACGAGATAAATATGGTGCAAATGATATAAGACCGGGTTTAACCGGTTGGGCACAAATTAACGGAAGAGATGAACTGGAAATTCCCGTAAAAGCCGGATTGGACGGAGAATATGTAGAAAAAATGGGATTATTCTTTGATGTAAGATGTTTTGTTGGAACGGTATTTTCTGTTCTTAGATCTGACGGAATAGTGGAAGGCGGAACAGGCACAGCCAGTAAGGAAAAGGAATAAAATGAAAAGAATACTAATTACCGGTGCTAATAGCTACATTGGAATGTCGGTAGAAAATTGGCTTTCTGATTGTATAGAGTTTGAAGTTGATACAGTAGATACAAAAGATGGTGAGTGGAAAGAGACATCGTTTAAAGATTATGATGCGATATTTCATGTGGCTGGAATAGCTCATGCTGATGTCGGAAATGTATCTGATGAAACAAAGAAAAAATATTATGAAATAAATTGTGATTTAGCTGTTTCAGTTGCCCAGAAGGCAAAAGAGGAGAGTGTAGGACAGTTTATTTTTATGAGCAGTATCATTGTGTATGGAGATAGTGCACCATATGGCAAGGATAAGATGTTAAATGCTTCAACCAAGCCAAAACCAGCTAATTTTTATGGAGATAGTAAATTACAGGCAGAAAAAGGGCTTATGACATTGCAGGACGCAAGTTTTAAGGTAGTAATCATCAGACCGCCTATGATATACGGAAAAGGAAGTAAAGGGAATTATCAGATGTTATCTAAAATAGCACATAAAGTGCCGATTTTCCCTAAAATAGCAAATAGAAGAAGTATGCTTCATATAGATAATCTGTGTGAATTTATTAAGTTAATTATAATAAACGGAGATGAAGGAATATTTTTCCCTCAGAACAACGAATATGTATCAACCTCAGACATGGTAAGGCAGATTGCATTGACAAATGCAAAGAAAATATATTTTTTGAGAGGGATGGGATTTGCAGTAAAACTTGCCAGCAAGTTTCCGGGAAAGATAGGTGGATTAACCAATAAAGCGTTTGGAAATCTGACTTATGATATGGAAATGAGTAAATATGAAAAGGGAAATTATATTGTAAATACTTTTGAACAGTCTGTTCAGAAAACAGAAGGAAATGAGAAAAAAAAAGTATTATTTCTTGTAAACCATGACGTAGTAATATATAACTTCAGATTAGAATTGGTTGAAAGATTACTGAAAGAAGGACATGAGGTTATCATATCCTCACCTTATGGTGAGCGGATAGATGACTTATGCAATCTTGGCGCCAGATATGTTGAGACGCAGATTGAAAGGCATGGAACAAATCCATTTAACGATGTAAAGGTGATAAGGCGGTATTGCAAAATAATAAAAGATGAAAAGCCAGGTATAGTTCTTACTTACACAATTAAGCCTAATATATATGGTGGAATAGCCGCAAGGATATGTAAGACCAGATATGTTGCTAACATTACAGGGTTAGGAACTGCAGTTGAGCATGCAGGAGTTTTACAATTAATCACAACAGTTTTGTATAAGATTGCATTTAGAAAAATACAATGCATCTTTTTTCAAAATAATGAAAACAAAGTATTTTTTGAAAATAAAGTATCTACAAAATACTATACCCAGTTATTACCGGGATCGGGTGTTAATTTACAGCGGTTTCCTTTAATAGAGTATCCGAACTCTGATACAATTGAATTTATATTTATATCAAGAATAATGGAAGAAAAGGGAATTGAACAATATCTAGGTATGGCGGAATATATTCACCAAAGATATCCAGATACACGTTTTCATATATGCGGTTTTTGTGAGGAAAATTATGAGGAAAGATTAAAGTTATTGCAAGAAAAAGGAATAGTTTTATATCATGGAATGATTAGGAACGTAAGTGACTTTATAGCTCGGACACACTGTACCGTGCATCCATCTTTTTATCCAGAAGGGATGTCAAATGTTTGCCTAGAGAGTGCAGCATGCGGACGACCTGTTATAACTACTGATCGAAGTGGTTGTAAGGAGACGGTTGAAGATAACGTGACAGGATATATAGTGAAGCAACAAGACACAAAAGACTTGATTGAAAAGATAGAAAAGTTTTTGGCATTAAGCCATGAAGAACGTAAGCAAATGGGCTTGGAGGCTAGAAAAAAGGTAGAAAGCGAATTTGACAGGCAGATAGTTGTTGGGGCATATATGAAGGAGATAGAAAAACATTAAATGATGGAGAATAAATATTTATATGAAACGAATAATAAGAGCTGGAATATGTGAAGTTTTTACAATATGCAAATTTGTCTGGAAGAAAATATTTAATGGAAGTAAGTTTAAATTCGGGATTATCAATATATGCTCCCCTTTTTCGGAGGTAGAAATATCAAAAGGTGGAAGGATTGAAATAGGAGAAAAATTTAGGATGAGAGGCAACTGCCATCTACGTGTAAGAAAAGATGGGAACGTAATAATTGGAAAAAATGTAACGTGGAATTATGGCTGTATGGTGGTTTCTCACAAAAAAATAAAAATCGGTGATAATGTACAGTTTGGTCCGAATGTGCTGATATATGACCATGACCATGATTTTCGTGTGCAGGGTGGTTTGAATAATAAAGACTTTATTGTAGCACCGGTAGAAATAGGGAATAATGTGTGGATAGGAGCGAATAGCGTTATTCTACGTGGGACAAAAATAGGGAATAACTGTATTGTCGGAGCAGGAACTGTCTTAAAGGGAGAATATGCTGATAACAGTGTTATTGTTCAAAAACGTGAGACGGCAGTAACCAACATATAGCAATAAAGATGGATTTTTAAAGGGGTGTTTAGTAGTAAGATAAAAAACAATAATGAAATACGAGATATATGCGGAAAGGTGACCAAGTGATTATGGAATATATGGAAAATATGGAAAATACGGAAGGACTGGTTTCGATAATAGTTCCGGTGTATAATGCAGAAAACTTTGTGGCGAGAACAATAGACTCTGTTGTAAAGCAGAGTTATGCTAAAATAGAATTGATATTGGTCAATGATGGATCAAAGGATGCATCGGGACAAATTTGTGATGAGTGTGCAAAAGGACATTCTAATATTATGGTAATTCATCAGGTGAATTCAGGCCCCGGAAGTGCTAAAAATAAGGGGTTAGAGTTGGCGAAAGGTGAATACATCATATTTTTGGACTGTGATGATATGCTTGAAAAAAATGCAGTATTAAACTTGGTTAATAAAATGCATAAAACGAATGCAGACATGGTTATGCCTGATCGATATTACTGTATAGATGAAAACGATATAGTATTTGCGCAAAAATTTCATTTCAGTAAAGAATTGTGTATTGAAGACCCTGAATTATTTGCGCTAAAAGTTATGATGGGAGCCGGACGAGGATGGAGATCACATTCGTTGTTATTTAAAAAAGAAAGTCTTGATAAAAATAATATAAGATTTATATCAAGATCGACTGTTGACGACTATTTTTTCAATATAGAATGTATGAAGCATTTTGAAAAATTGGCATATATACAGGAATGTACAGTCTATTATAGAATGAGAAAAAATAGCATAACGTCCTCGTTTCATAAAAGTTTTATGAATATGATTTGGAAATTTGATACAGCGGCAGAAGAGTTTATTAGATACAAAAACATTGATGCTATTACCGCAAATAAGTATAAAAATGCGGTTGTTATAAGAACCGTTATTAACTATATTACGGATATTTTTTCATCTAAGGCATCGATGAGTTGGAAAGAGCGAATTAATATGGCTAAGATAATTGTGGATAATAAAAATGTTCAAGATAAGTTTAGGGGGGATTTTAGTGAAATATATTTTACCAAGGGTGTAGTTATATTATATTTTAAACTTATGCATAAGTTAATAAAATACAAAATGCACAATCTAATATATATCACAGCAAAAATTGGGGGGAGCAGAAGATAATATGAGAACTGTGTTAATTATACCATATTTCGGTGAATTTCCAAGCTATTTTCAAATTTTTTTAAATTCATGCAAAAATAATAAAGATTTTAATTGGATTATATATACAGATAATAATAAAATATATGATTATCCAGAAAATGTACTTGTTAAAAAAATATCTTTTAATGAAATGAAAGAAAAAATTTTGAAAAAATTTGATTTTTATTTTGAAATTAAAAGTGTGCATAAATTATGTGATTTAAAACCCGCATATGGTTATATATTTGAAGATGATATACAATGCTACGATTTTTGGGGATTTTGTGATTTGGATGTTGTGTGGGGAAAGTTGAATAATTTTATAACAGAGGAAATATTAAAGAAGTATGATAAGATATATACTGTAGGGCATTTGACCCTGTTTAGAAACAATTATGAAAATAACAGACGATTTATGAGCAAATATAAAGATGAATATTTGTATAAAAAGGCATTCTGTTATTCACGTGAATTAGTGTTTGATGAAGGTTTTCGAGGAAGTATAAATAACATATATGAAGAAAATAATTATCCTATGTATACTAAATTTGATTGTGCCGATATTTATACAAAATCTTCTAATTTTAGGATGGTTGGACTGGAAAACGATAGACATCTAGTTATATATGAGAACAAAAAAGGTATATTTTGGTGGAACAAAGGTCGATTACTATATATTTACAGAGAAAAAAATGAGATTTTAGAAAAAGAGTATGCATATATACACCTTCAAAAAAGAAAAATGAAGGTTAAAGGGAATGTATTATGTTCTGAGTCAATTAAAATTGTACCTAATGTTTTTGAAGAACAATTAGAACCAGTTACTAAAGAGAATTTTGACGAAATAAAAAAGAAGTATTTTAATATGCACTATTTTATTTTAAGAAGTAAAAACCTCAAATATAAAATAATGTTAAGATTAGGATTGCTTGATTGATGGAGAACTTATAATGCAATATTTAATTACAGTAGTTTTAATTATATTTCCGTTAGTATTGAAGGAAAAAAAATGGATTAGATATATTCAAATACTCTGGTTGTGGATATTAATTGGTGGTTGCTATTTAAATGTGGATACACCTGGTTATAAATCTGTATTTGATAATATAGGTACAATTAAACTCACAATAGAGTTTTTTTATAATTTAATATGTATAGTATTTCTAAAATTAGGATTATCATATCAATCCTTGGTGATGTTTTGGGCAGCGTTATTTATTTTTATTTTGGATAGAGGGATTGTAAAATTAACGGATAAGCCTCAAGCAGTATATAGCTTTATGTATATATTTCCATTGATTGATAATATTGTACAATTGAAAAATTTTGCGGCTTTTGCTGTGTTGATTTTTGCTTTGCACTATCTTTTGGAGGATGATGTAAAAAGTATTTTTAAGTACATTTTATGTATTGCTTTTGCAACAGTGCAACATAGTGCCTATATCATATATTTATTATTAGTAATAATTCCATTTGTTCGTAAAAATAAAAGGTATATGGTAATATATGTATTGACGTTACCTGCTATTACAACTATATTACCGCAATTAATAAATACAGTTGGAAGGTTAGTTACAACAGATGCAGTCGTTGATTTATATTTAAGCAGTTTACCCAAGTTTAGTACTTCGTTCATATTACTTATTTGGCAGATGAGCAGTTTAATATTACTTTGTTTTTTTACTAGAGGAAATTGTGCATTGGTGTGGAAGAAACAGTTTTCTTGCCGATATAATATGAAGCGGCACGAGGAAAAAGTTGTGGAATTAATCATATTGGTGAATTTGTGTTTCCTTCTGATTTGTAGTTTGTATTTTGTCGATGCAATTTTTCAGAGACTTTCAAGAAATTTATTAGTTTTAGATGGAATAGCTTATTCTATACTTTGGAAATATCAGCAGAAAACTTTAGAAAAATATCTTCAGATATTAATTTGGATAATATTTTTATTTTTTTCGGCATTAGCGTTTTATGCATTAAGCGGCAATGCATGGAATTCCAATAAAATTGCACTGGAAAATAATATATTTTGGAGATAATAGTTCTGCTTAATTTAGGAGAGAAAACATGAAAACTATGATAAGTGTTTGCTGTATAACTTATAATCATGAGGAATATATCAAAGATACATTAGAAGGAATACTATGCCAGAAGTTTGATAAAACATATGAAATTATTATACATGATGATGCCTCGAATGATGGAACGGTAGAAATACTTAAAAAATATCAAAGAAAATATCCTGATAAAATAAAATTATTATTGGAGGAAGAAAATCAGTACCAATATGGTAAAAAAATGTTTTATGAGGATATAAAAATCGCAGAAGGAAAATATATTGCTCTGTGTGAGGGAGACGATTACTGGTGTGACGAAAACAAGTTACAAAAACAATATGATTTCATGGAAAAAAATACAGAAATATCTTATCTGTGTCATGGAGCATATATGGAGGTATATGGTAATAAGAAACAAGAAGAACTAAGGGCTTTTGATTGTGAGCGGATGATAGAATTAGAGGCTGTGTTAGAAAAGGGGTGGATATTTCCGACGGCTTCCTTGTTTTTAAGACGGTCATGTTTCAGTACTGTATCTAAATTTTATTTAGGGGCTCCTATAGAAGATGAGCCGATAAAGTTATTGTGTTTGTCACGGGGAAAAGGTTTTTATATGAATTCTTTGATGTGCGTGTACAGAAAAAATCATCCTGGAAGCTGGAATAAAGTTGTAAAGCACGATAAGGAAAAACGGTTGGAACATCATAGAGCTAAGGTGAAAATGTATCAAGAATTTAATGATGATACGAATGGAAAATATTATAAGTCCATAGAAGATGCAATAATATTGGAAGAATTTAATATTATTATGACAAATCAGACATATGGAGAATTGCGTAGTGATAAATATAAAAATATTGTTAATGCTTTAAATACTAAAGCAAGAATTAGGTTAAGTATAGCAGCTCGCATTCCGAAAGTATATAAGACTATTTTAAAAATATATAAAGTGTGCATGAGTAAAGGCAATTGAAGGAAAAAATGAATACAAAAAATATTGGATTTAAACGTAATATAATTTATGCATTTAGTGCTCAAAGTATTTCTTTATTACTTAGTTTAACGATGGCTCTTGTAATACCTAAAATTATTGGTGTAGAGCAGTATGGGTACTGGCAGCTATTTTTGTTTTATGTGGGATATGTAGGATATGCACTTCTTGGTGTTAATGATGGAATATATTTAAGAATTGGCGGGCAAGATTATAAAAACTTAAATTTTAAAAAGCTCGGTGCAAATTATTGGATATCTATGTTTGAACAGCTAGTATTTGCCACGATTGCAGCAATTGTATTTTTTGGCTATGCTGATAATTATGAAAGAAAATATGTGCTTATAGCAGTTTGTATTTTTTGGATTATAAATAATGCAACGGGTTTTCTTTCATCAGTTTTGCAGGCAGTTAATAGAACATATCAATTCTCAACCAGTGTTATGATAGAAAAATCAGTTTTTCTGATATTTTTAGTTATTGTCTTTCTGTTTGGTAATATAGATTTTAAAAATATTATTATGGGATATATAGTATCGAGAATAACGGCGATGTTATATAGCGTTTATTGCTGTAGAGATTTGGTTTTTGGAGGAGTTCATTACGATAAGGAAATTTTTCGTGACAGAGCTGAAAACATAAAGGTTGGTGCAGTTTTACTAATATCAGGTGTTGTTAGTGTGCTGATTTTAGGAGTTGGAAGGCAAATAATTGATTGGCATTGGGGGGTTGAGACATTTGCTATTGTTTCTTTTTCGCTTTCTATGACTAACTTTTTTTTGCAATTTATTAATCAAATAGGTATGGTAATGTTTCCTATGCTTAGAATCATCACTGATAGCAAAAAGTTAGAGGTATATCAAATTGCAAGAGTTATTTTATCACATTTATTAACTGGAATATTGATATTGTATATACCGCTTGTAAGTATATTGGAAATTTGGCTTCCGGAATATCAAACAAGTTTTCGGTATTTGATTTTCACTCTTATAATATGTATTTTTGACGGAAAAATGCAAATGTTGTTTTCGACATATATGAAAGTATTGAGAAAAGAAAGGGCATTGTTGATAATTAACATTGCATCACTTGCAGTCAGCATAGCATTATGTTTTATTAGTGCATATGTTTTTAATAATTTTTCAATGGTAGTGCTTTGCATGGCATTGGCAATAGTAATTAGAAGTGTAATTTCAGAGATTTATATAGGAAGTATATTAAATAGAAAATTTTATAAATTATTAATAATGGAAATAGCTTTAGCTGCTATTTTTATAGCGATTACGTGGTTGCATGCTGGAATAAAGAGCTTTATAATATACTTTGTAATATATTCTATTAGTTTGTATATAGATAAGAATAAGCTAAAAGAGGCAGTAAAGTATATAGTAGGTAGGAGATAATAGATGAATAGTTTTTATACAATTGATGAGTTAAATGAATTAGGTTTAAAGTGCATAGGTCGAAATGTAAAGATCAGCAAAAAGGCGAGTATATATGGTGGAGCTGATATTGAGATTGGTAATAATGTACGCATTGATGATTTTTGTATTTTAAGCGGTAACATAATTATTGGAAATTATATACATGTTGCTGCATATACAGGATTATTTGGCGGAGATGAAGAGGCGGGAATAGAGATAAAAGATTTTGCGAATATTTCTTCAAAAGTTGTAATATATGCAATCAGTGACGATTATTCAGGAGAAACTATGACTAGTCCTTTGATTCCGGAAGAATATAAGAAAGTACAGAAAAAGAAAGTTATTATAGGGGAAAATACTATTATTGGAACTGGGACAAGTATTTTACCAGGAGTAATTGTTTCTGATGGCTGTGCAATAGGGGCAATGAGCTTAGTTAATAAAACAACAGATGCGTGGAAGATATATGCAGGGATTCCAGCAAAATGTTTAAAGGAAAGAAAAAGAGATTTATTAGAAAAAAAAGAGGAATTTATAAAATGCAGAAAGGAAACAGAATAATGGAAAAAATACAGGTTACTAGGTCATCCATGCCGGATTATGAAGAGTACATAGAGGAGATTAAGTCTATATGGGATTCGCATTGGCTAACTAATATGGGTGCTTTTCATCAAAAACTTCAAGGACAATTAAAAGAATATTTACAGGTAGAACAAATATCTTTGTTCACAAACGGACACTTAGCGTTAGAGTTGGCGATTCAAGCGATGAATTTATCAGGTGAGGTAATAACGACACCATATACTTTTGCTTCCACAACCCATGCAATAGTGAGAAATAATTTGACTCCTGTTTTTTGTGATATCAAACCAGATACATACACAATAGATGAAGATAAAATTGAAAGTTTAATTACAGATCGAACCACAGCAATAATACCTGTTCATGTATATGGAAATATATGCAACATTGAAAAGATTGAAGAGATAGCAAAAAAGTATGGCTTAAAAGTTATTTATGATGCGGCACATGCATTTGGAATTAAATATAAGGGAAAGGGTATCGGTGCATATGGAGATGCATCTATGTTTAGTTTTCATGCAACAAAGGTATTTAATACAATTGAGGGTGGTGCAATTTGTTTTAATGACAAAGAGCTTGAAAAGCCATTGTCACAATTAAAAAATTTTGGCATCAGAAATGAAGAAGTCATTGATGGTGTAGGCTCAAATGCAAAGATGAATGAATTTCAGGCAGCAATGGGAGTATGTAATTTAAGACATGTCGAAGAAGAGATTATAAAAAGAAAAGCGGTAGTAGAACGATACAGAGATAATTTGAAAAACATTGATGGAATAAAATTACCTTATGTTCAAGAGGGTGTTGAAGCTAATTACGCATATTTTCCTATTGTTGTTAACGAAAAATTGTTTGGAACTACAAGAAATGATATATACGATAGATTGAAGGAATTTGATATATATACAAGAAAATATTTTTATCCACTGACTAATACATTTGATTGTTTTCATGGAAGATATGATGTGGAGGATACACCGGTGGCATTGCATATATCAAAGAGAGTTTTGACGTTACCTCTATATGCGGATTTAACAATGGAGCAAGTTGATTTTATTTGTGATAAAATCAAAAAAATACAGCAGTAAATGGAGGATGATAATGGCTAAGGAGAGAAATTCTAGTATAGAATTATTAAGAATTATTTCATTATTAATGATAATGTGTATGCATGGCTTTGGCAATACATTTGCATTGTTTGGTGGCTTGGATGTATTTAACAGTAGGGTATTTATTTTTATTAATTCCTTATTTAACTGTGGTGTTACCTGCTTTATCTTAATTACCGGTTACTATGGTATAAAAGGCGTTAGCCTTAAGAAAATTGTCCTATTTGAAAGTATGATGATATTTTATATGGTGTTATCGTGGATAATTAAAATTGTAGCTGGTGACTTTACTTCAAAGCTAGATATGATTATCTTCTTAGTGAAAGCCTGTATACCATTTGCATCCCGAATCAATTGGTTTTATTCTTGTTATATGGTTTTATACTTATTGTCTCCGTTTCTTAACTTACTATGCGAAAAATTTGGGAAAACTATATTAATAAAGTTTATTGCTCTATTGTTTATTCTATTTTCTATCTTTCCAACAATGTTTTATTTTGAAATAATGCAGGATTATGGCAAAGGTGTTGTTAATGTAATACTGATATATTTGATTGGAAGAGTAATTGCAATGTATTTTGATAATATTAAGATGCCAGGAAAATGGTTTTTGGGGATAATAACAGGCATTCACTTTGGACTAGATTTGACGATTTATGAAATTACAAATGGTATTCATAATATTTTTTCTAGAGATAATAATGTTTTGGTTATTGTAGCTTCTATATGGTTATTTTACTACTTTAAGTCTAAGAATTTTTATATAAAGAGTGTTAATATTGCAGCAACATATGTTTTCCCAATATTGGTATTCCATAGTATGATAATGAAGTTGGCGATGACAAAATTAATCCCAAAATTGTCAGTTTTAAAATATCAGAATTCAAAACAGTTAAGTTTGATAATTTTGTTATATATATTTATTCTAATAATAATTATCGCTATTGTGGAATGTATACGAAGAAAAGTGTTTTTAAATTTGGAAATAAAGGTTGCTAATCTGATTGAAAGGATATACTTTAAGATTGAAGGTGAATTTAAAAAGCATATTTATAGGAAGAAAGAGGTTAAATGATAATGAATACTACTAATAATGAAATTGACATAGAAGAATTATTATGGGCAATTTTACTAAAGTGGAGAATGGTTATTGCATTTGCAGTTACATTTGCAGTGATGTTTGCTGGAGTAATATATGCTAGAGATATCAAAAACTATGATAGTACACCTAGTGAACAAGTGGATGAGAGTGTTGAGGATATTTTAGGTAATTTAACAAATGATGAACAGCAAGGCTTATATGCATTGTTGAATGCAGAAGAATTACTAAATAGCAGTATGTCTTATAATAATAGTTCAAAACGGATGACTATAGACCCTTATGAGGCCAAAACAGCGATTATAAATTACTATATAGTAGCAGATTTAGGTGAAACCACGGATGAAGAAATTAAAAAGTATGAGAATACTATTGCTAATTCATATGTAAAAAAATTGGATAGCCAAAAGTTAGCAGAAATTGTTTCAGAATATAGCAATGAAAAACTGGATTTAGCATATGCAGATGAACTTATAACAAGTAACGTTAATGCGGGTGATTCAATATTAACGATACAAATATTATATGATGATAGTTCAAAGCTAGAAAGTATGATGAAGAAAATTGAAGCGGAAGTTAATGAGGCTAAAGAAAGTATTGATACAATGGTAGGAAGTCACGAAATACAGCTTTTGGCTGAATATATTACTGAAGGAACAAATGAAGAGCTTGTTACTTACCAAAGTAAGCAATGGGATATACTTAATGGAATGATTGCCAAGGTAGGCACATTGAAAAATAATTTAGATGACAAGCAAAAAGCGGCCTATGAAAAGATTATACAGAACAATGATGAGACCGCGAAAACAACGGAAATCAATACACCTACCAAGCCATTATTGAATAAAAAATATACTTTAATGGGAGGATTTTTAGGCATTATTTTTTCGTGTATTATTGTGGCGATTCAGGTGCTTTTTAATAACAAATTACAACATGCAGAAGATATAAAGAAACTTTATGATGTTAAGCTTTTGGGGAGTATTTCGAAAGACATTAAAACTAAAAAGAGTGTATTTTATCAAATTGATGAACTGTTTTTGAGACTAAAAGATGGCAAAAAGCCAAAATTGGATGCAGGATTACAAATAGAGTTTTTAAAAGACAAGCTACAGCTAATAAGTGATAAAACAGATGTAGATAATATCTATTTGGCAAGCAGTAACATGAAAATGCTAGGCGAAGAGACTATCAAGGAAATAACTGAATTAATAGAAACATGTGATGTTAAAGTAAAAGTCGGTAAAAGTATTCAGACAGACATAGAGGCGTTAAGAGAGATGCTTCAAATAAAAAATGTAATTATTATCGAAAAACTGGGAACTTCATTACAGTCTGAAATAGAAGGAGAAATTAATAAAATTAAGGAATACGATCTTCGGTTACTGGGAGGTATAGTAATTTCGTAAATATAATTCCAATAGTCTAAGGTTTAGTGTTACAGTATAGGAGGTCATAAATGAAAATAGCAGTTGCAGGAACAGGATACGTAGGATTGGTTGCTGGAGTATGTTTTGCAGAGGTGGGACATAATGTACTTTGTGTGGATATAGATGAGAAAAAGGTGGAAACCATGAGGCAGGGGGTTTCACCAATATATGAAGCAGATTTAGAAGAACTTATGGTAAAAAATTACAAAGAAGGCAGACTTGAATATACAACAAACTATAAGCAGGCTTATAAGGATGCAGACGTAATTTTTATTGGAGTAGGAACTCCGGAACAGCCAGATGGTTCTGCTAATATGACATATGTTGCAAATGTAGCGAGGCAGATAGCTGAAACAGTGGAAAAGGATTGTTTGGTAGTAGTAAAATCAACAGTACCGGTTGGGACGAATGATAAGGTGGAGCAATTTATTAAGGATTCTCTTTTAAGAGATGTTCAGGTTCGGGTGGCTAGTAATCCTGAATTTTTGGCACAGGGAACAGCTGTTAGAGATACACTGCATGCCGCTCGTATTATAATTGGAACGGAAGATAAAGAAGCCGAGCAGTTATTGAGAGAAATATATGAACCATTTAAGCTTCCGATTGTATGTGTAAGTAGACGGAGTGCTGAAATGATAAAATATGCAAGCAATGATTTCTTGGCATTAAAAATCTCCTATATGAATGACATAGCCAACTTATGTGAATTGGTTGGTGCTAATATAGAAGATGTTGCCAAGGGAATGTCATATGACAGCAGAATTGGAGAGAAGTTTTTAAATGCAGGTATCGGATACGGAGGAAGCTGTTTTCCAAAAGATACAAAGGCATTAAGCTGGTTGGCAAATCAATATGGATATGAATTAAAGACGATTAAAGCGGCAATTGATGTAAATGAAGCTCAGAAAGTTAGCTTGTATAAAAAAGCTTGTAAAAGACTGATTACTTTTAATGGTTTGAAAGTTGCCATTCTAGGACTTACATTTAAGCCCGGCACAGATGATCTTCGTGAAGCTCCGTCCTTAGATAATATTCCATTATTGATTGAACAGGGGGCAGACATCTATGCATATGACCCGGTAGGAATGGATAATTTTAAGGAAAAACATGGGACAGGAATAACCTATGCTTTTTCTGTAGAAGAGGCGTTGCAGGGAGCACAAGTATGCTTTATATTTACAGAATGGCAGGAATTTAAGGAATTAAAACCGGAGAAATTTAAAGAGTTAATGCGTACTGCGCTTGTGTATGATGGAAGAAATCTTTTTGATTTAGATAAAATGAAGGAAGCAGGAGTAGAATACTATTCTGTTGGACGGAGCATATAATTTGGAGGCTTTATATGAGAAGTAATTATAAGGAATTGGACGAAAATGAAGTGGTTTTGATTACCGGAGCAGCAGGTTTTATCGGGTTTTATTTGGCAAAAAGACTATTGGCAAAGGGGAATGCAGTAATCGGCTTTGATAATCTAAATTCTTATTATGATATTAATCTGAAAAAGAGCAGACTTGAAATACTGGAAAAATATAAAGGATTTCAATTTATAAAAGGTGATTTAGCGGATAAGGAAGCGCTGGAAGCTATATTTAAAGATAATAAAATTGATATAGTAGTCAATTTGGCAGCACAGGCAGGTGTGCGATATAGTATAGAAAACCCAGAAGCTTATATACAGTCTAATATAGTAGGGTTTTTCAATGTATTGGAATGCTGCCGTTACTATCCTGTGAAGCACTTGCTATATGCCTCATCAAGTTCTGTCTATGGCGGGAATGATAAGGTACCGTTTTCGACTGATGATAAGGTTGATATGCCGGTCAGCTTATATGCTGCAACAAAAAAATCAAATGAGCTAATGGCGTATTCTTATTGCAAGTTATATGGTATAAAGGCTACTGGATTAAGGTTTTTTACTGTATATGGTCCGATGGGAAGACCTGACATGGCATATTTCTCCTTCTCAGAGAAGATTATGAGAGAAGAGCCAATTAAAATATTTAACGATGGAAATATGTATCGGGATTTTACCTATATAGATGATATTGTGGAAGGGATTATAAGAATGCTGGCGAATCCTCCAGTAGCGGACATAAATAATACAAATCATAAAATATATAATATTGGAAACAATCATCCTGAGAAATTAATGGACTTTATAGAAATACTAGAAAATGCCTTGGGGAAAGAAGCAAAAAAGGAGTTTTACCCTATGCAGCCTGGGGATGTTTATCAGACATACGCGGATGTATCAGAGCTTGAGAAGGATTTTGAGTTTAAACCAGCTACTTCACTTAGAAGTGGATTAAGCAAGTTTACGGAGTGGTTTTTGGGTGAATATATCAGTAAGTGATAATCGAGTAGGAGGATAATCAATTAATGATTATCTTCCTACTCAATTGTTTATGCAAAATTCGTATTCAGTTGAAAAATAACCATACGAATAGTATAATAAAAAAAGACAAGCCTTGGCTAAAAATAAAAAAATGAGGAAAAGTATATGAAAAGACAGGAAATTTTATATGTAGTAATACCTTGCTATAATGAAAAAGAAGTATTACATGAAACCACAAAAAGACTGTCAGAGAAAATGAATACCTTAATTGACAATGAGATAATTTCGGTAGAAAGTAAGATTCTCTATGTAAATGACGGTTCAAAAGATAATACATGGGAGATTATAGAAAAGCTTTACGAAAGGAATCCCTTGATACAGGGATTGAATCTTGCCAGAAACAGAGGGCACCAAAATGCTTTGCTGGCAGGATTGATGACAGCGAAGGAACATGCTGACATGGTAATTTCGATGGATGCAGATTTACAGGACGACATTAATGTAGTGGATGAGTTCGTAAAAAAATACTATGAGGGTAACGACATTGTTTACGGTGTGCGAAGTGCCAGAAAAACAGATACATTTTTCAAGAAATTTACGGCGCAAGGTTTTTATAAATTAATGCTTATGATGGGGGTTGATTTGGTTTACAATCATGCCGATTACCGCCTGATGAGCAAAAGAAGTTTGGAAAACCTGGAAGAATTTAAAGAAGTAAATCTTTTCTTAAGGGGAATTGTTCCTCAGATTGGCTATAAGAGTGCGATTGTTGAATATGAACGCAATGAGAGATTTGCGGGAGAGTCTAAGTATCCGTTGAAGAAAATGCTTGCGTTTGCAATGGATGGCATTACCTCCTTTAGTATAAAGCCTATCAGACTGATTACGACAGTAGGTGTTTTGATATTTCTGGCAAGTTTTTTGATGGGAGTTTGGTCAATCGTACAGCACTTCAGAGGTGCTACAATAGCAGGATGGACCTCTATGATGGTTTCTATCTGGGCAATCGGGGGTTTACAGATACTCGCAATCGGTATTGTGGGAGAATATATAGGAAAAATCTATATGGAGGCCAAAGGCAGACCGAGATATATAATAGAAAAATACTTGAAATAGCATGGGAAAGGTAATCGGAATTATGAAGGTATATGGAGTTATCATGGCGGGAGGCAGCGGAACCCGTTTCTGGCCTCTCAGTAGAAAGACAACCCCCAAGCAGCTCCTTAATTTAAGCGGAAACGGCTTGATGATTAATGAGACGATTGACCGCATGACAGATTTTATTGAGAAAGAAAATATATTTATCGTGACTAACGCAGAGCAGGCAGATAAGATGAAAGAGCTGGTGGAGGACGGCATTAGAATGGACCATATTTTGTCTGAGCCGGCAGCGAGAAATACTTCTGCCTGTATCGGCTATGCAGCGATAGAAATTATTCAAAAATATGGTGACGGCGTGATGTGTATTTTTCCATCTGACCATTTTATAAAGGATGAGGAAAGCTTTAGCAGAGTGCTAAAGGAGGCAATCAAGGCTGCTGAGACAAGTGAAAAGCTTGTGACAATCGGAATAACACCAACCTTTCCATCTACTGGTTATGGCTATATCAAATTTGATAAGGCGCAGACCGGAACGGTTAAGACGGTCGAAAAGTTTGTGGAGAAGCCAAATTACGAGACCGCAGTGAAATATTTAAGAAGCGGTGAGTTTTTGTGGAACAGCGGAATGTTTGTATGGAAGGCATCCACCATTATGGAAGATTTCAAGAGATTTCTCCCTAAGGTGTATAATGAGCTGGCAAAAATCGGCGCATCCATGAATACGGACAAAGAAAAAGAAACAATTGCTGAAATATATCCGGATATCCCAAGCATATCAATTGATTATGGTGTTATGGAGCGTTCCGACGAGGTCGTTGTCTTGGAAGGTGACTTTGGCTGGAATGATGTGGGAAGCTGGGATACGCTCGGAGCCTTGTATGATACGGATGAAAACGGAAATATTATAAAGGGTGACCAGATTAACATTGAGACTTCAAATTGTATCTCCTATTCCGATAAGAGGCTGATAGCAACGATAGGAATTGACAATACTATTATTGTTGAGACTGATGATGTTGTACTTGTATGTGACAAGGAAAAGGCACAGGATGTGAAGAAAATTGTTGATTTACTGAAAGCGCAGGGGAAAGAGGAATATTTGTAAAAATAGGTTACAAAAGCTGTCTCTAGGCATAAGGAGGCAGCTTTTATAATATCATGTGACTACTTCGTTTTATAATTAATCTGTTCCAGTGCAATTTTAATTAGCCGATCTGCTTCATCGGCCATAAACAGGGGGATGTTGAGCATATCATCGTCCAATTTAAGATTATCCAATGAAAAACGAATGCGGAGTTTAATTTTATCACCAAATTTTTCTTTATATTTTTTAAGGCTCTTGGATGTAGTATTGGTTTCTGCCTTAACTTCCACCGGAATAATATCATTCTCACGCTGGATGATGAAATCCACCTCATGAGGTGGATTACTCTCTGACCAATAACGCGGTGTTGCCTCAAACTGATTTAGCAGTGCCTCGAGAACATAATTTTCAGACAGTGCCCCTTTGAATTCTGTAAACAGGCGGTTTCCTTCGCCAAAGGCGGTAGGGGCGAGGAGTGCGAGACGGCGGAGCAATCCTACATCAACTAAATAAATTTTGAAGGCAGACAAATCATCATATGCCGAAATCGGAAGTCCGGGTGCAGTGCTGCGGTAAATTTTTTTCGCCAAACTTGCGTCTACAAGCCACTGCAATGCATCTTCGTATTCCCGGGCACGAGCCCCCTCTTTGACAACCCTATAAATAAATTTTTTGTTTTCCCGTGCAAGCTGTGAGGGGATAGAGTTCCAAATCATTGAGATTTTTGGGAATTCCTTTACATCGGGATGTTTGGCAAAATCACGTTCATATGCACCAATGATGTTCGAAAGAGCCGTTTGCATTGCTTCGACATCTCGCTCTTGCGTCCACATAAATATGGCTTCGGGCATACCACCTGTCACATAGTACATTTTCAACTTTTCATAAAGCGGATTGAAAAAAGCGGCGGGAATGGGCTCAAGGGTATCTATGCTCTTCAGGTATTGCATCAAATTTTCGTCACCATTTGCAAGCAAGAACTCGGAGAAGGTCATGGGATTGATCTGCATAAAATCGACTTTGCCAACCGGAAATGAAGAAGGTTTTGCAAGTGCAATACCAAGCAAAGAGCCAGCACAGGCAATGTGATACTGTGGTGTATTTTCGCAAAAATATTTCATAGAATTGATGACATTTGGGCAATCCTGTATCTCGTCAAAGATAATCAGTGTCTTTTCAGGAAGAATTTTTTGCCCACCGGCCAGCATTAGATTTTGTAAAATGCGTTCTACATCTTTAGTAGTTTCAAAAAATTGCTTGTATTCCTCGTTTTCATCAAAGTTGAAATAAGCAGTATTTTCATAGTACTCCTTGCCAAATTCCTTTAGAATCCATGTCTTACCAACCTGCCGTACACCTTTTAAAATAAGCGGTTTACGGTACTTCGAGTTTTTCCATTTTAATAAATTGTTTAAAATTAACCGTTCCATGTACAAGACCATCCTTCCTAAGTTTATATTTATTATATCTCTTTTATAAAAAAAAACAAGAAAAATCACATTATTATATAATAAATAGTGTAAAAAATCACATTTTTATTAAAAACCTTATTTGCATTGTATAATAAAATACCCATTTTGCACACTTTTTTAACAAAAAAATTGAGGATTTGGGGAAAGTGTGGTATAATGTTCGCGTTTAGCAAGGTGTTTTCGAGCATGGCAAGACAGCAACGAAGAGTGAACTGGATATTTCTCTGGAACAGGCTAAGGAATATCTAGAAACATTTGGGAAATAAAAGTATATAATAAAAATTTGGAGGCAGCTATGAAATATGATTATTTAATTGTAGGAGCCGGTTTATTTGGCTCCATTTTTGCATATGAGGCAAAGAAGAGAGGCAAAGAATGCTTGGTAATCGACAAGCGTGCCCATGTAGCAGGCAATATATATACGAACAAAACAGAGGATATTCACGTGCATGAATATGGTGCGCATATTTTTCACACGAGCAATGAACAGGTATGGAATTACATGCAGCAGTTTGCAAAGTTTAATCGTTACACGAATTCTCCGGTGGCTGTTTATAAGGATGAGCTTTACAATCTGCCTTTTAACATGAATACTTTTCATGGGCTGTGGGGAGTAAAGACTCCCGCCGAGGCAAAGAAAATGATACAAAAGCAAATTGAGGAAAGCGGTATCACAGAACCTAAAAATCTGGAGGAGCAGGCAATTTCCTTAGTTGGAAAAGATATTTATGAAAAACTGGTAAAGGGCTACACCGAAAAGCAATGGGGACAGAGTGCAAAAGATTTACCAAGCTTTATTATTAAGAGACTGCCGGTGCGCTTTACTTATGATAATAATTATTTTAATGATTTATACCAGGGGATTCCGATAGGTGGATATACACAGATTGCCGAAAAAATGCTGGAAGGTATTGAGGTACGTTTAAATACGGATTACTTTAAAAACAGGGAAGATTTGGATCAATTGGCGGACAAAACAGTGTTTACCGGTATGATTGATGAGTTTTACGGTTATCAGTTCGGAACGCTGGAATACCGCAGTCTGCGTTTTGAGAGCGAGCTGCTTGAGGAAGAGAATTATCAGGGAAATGCCGTGGTAAATTATACGGAATACGAGGTTCCATACACAAGAATTATTGAGCACAAACATTTTGAGGCAGGAACACAGCCAAAGACTATCATAACAAAAGAGTATCCGAAGACATGGGAAAAAGGTGATGAGCCTTATTACCCGGTAAATAATGAGAAAAATAACAGTATTTATGAAGAGTATAAAAATCTTGCAAATCAGGAGAAGAAGGTTATTTTCGGTGGAAGACTCGCAGAATATAAGTATTATGACATGCACCATGTGGTAGAGCAGGCATTAAACTGTGTGGTAAAGGAATTTGCCTAAGAGCGGAAATGAGGAAATAATGGATTATAAGGAAAGCTATAACAGTTGGTTAAATAGTGATTATTTTGATGGGAAAACAAAGAAAGAATTAAGCTCGCTGACAAGCGAGGAAGAGATACAGGACCGTTTTTATAAAAATTTGGAGTTTGGTACAGGAGGACTTCGCGGTGTGATTGGAGTGGGCACGAACCGCATGAATATCTATACGGTAAGAAAGGCAACACAGGGGCTTGCCAATTTTATTCTGAAAGAGGGGAAGGCGGATGCCGGTGTGGCAATCGCCTATGATTCAAGAAGAATGTCTCCGGAGTTTAGCGAGGAGGCAGCATTATGTCTGAATGCGAATGGGATTAAGACGTACCGCTTTGACAGCCTTCGTGCAACGCCTCAGCTCTCCTTTGCTGTGAGGGAGCTTGGCTGTGTCGCAGGTATTGTAGTGACAGCAAGTCATAATCCACCGGAATATAATGGGTATAAGGTATATTGGGAGGATGGCGCACAGGTGACAGCGCCAAAAGATGTACAGATTATTACGGAAGTAAATGCTATTATCGATTATTCCTCCGTAAAGACGATTTCAAGAGAAGAGGCAGAACAGAAGGGACTTTATCATGTAATCGGCGAGGAGATAGACAAAAAGTATTATGACGCGTTAAAGGCTTTGGTAGTCAATCCTGAGGCAATCCATCAGGTTGCGGATGATATTAAAATCGTATACACGCCGCTTCATGGAACAGGAAATGTTCCGGTTAGAACAATTTTGAAAGAACTTGGCTTCCGGAAAGTGTACGTGGTACCGCAGCAGGAGCTGCCGGACGGCAATTTTTCAACGGTAAGCTATCCGAATCCGGAGGATAGGGCAGCATTTACGCTGGCTCTTGAGCTTGCAAAGAAAGTGGATGCTGATATTGTTCTGGCGACCGACCCAGATGCAGACCGTCTTGGGATTTATGCGAAGGATACAAAGAGCGGGGAATATAAGGCATTTACCGGTAATATGTCGGGGGCACTTATTTGCGAGTACTTATTATCTGCGAGAAAAGAAAAAGGTTTGCTTGCGAAGAATGGTGCTATTGTGGATACGATAGTTACGACAAATATGACAGAGGCAATTGCAAAAGAATATTGTTTAGAACATATTGAAACGCTGACAGGCTTTAAATATATCGGTGAGCAGATTAAGTTTTTTGAACAGGAACAGACCTATCACTATGAATTTGGCTTTGAGGAGAGCTACGGCTGCCTTGTGGGAACTCATGCGAGAGACAAGGATGCGGTTGTTGCAGTAATGAGCTTATGTGAGGCAGCGGCATATTATAAGACGAAGGGGTTGACCCTCTGGGATCAGATGCTTCGCATCTATGAAAAATACGGATACTATAAGGAGACACTTCAGTCTGTCACGTTAAAAGGGGCGGATGGCTCCCAAAAAATTGAGGAGATTATCAATCGACTGCGAAACAATACACCAGCACAAATCGGTGAGGCAAAGGTTGTAAGTTTTCGAGACTATGCGGCTGATACGGTGACAAATATGAAAACCGGAGAAAAGACGAGTACAAACCTTCCGAAATCAAATGTATTGTATTTTGAGATGGAGGAAGAGGGCTGGTGCTGCGTGCGGCCTTCCGGCACCGAGCCTAAGATTAAGTTTTATATCGGCGTAAAGGCGGAGACATTAGACAAAGCAGAGCAAAAGCTGGAGGAATTTACAGAGGCACTGATGAAATTGGTGGAGTAATCTTGGAGCAGAGGACGATGAAGTGATTGAACCATAGAATGCTCATGGAGAATGTGAACAGTATCACAGTGAAATCAAGACTGATATGGATGTAGAAGATCTGCCATCCGGAAAGTTCGAAACCAATGGACTTGTGTTGGAGTTTACTATAATTGCTTATAATATTCTGCAAATCTTCGGACACGAAACACTCAAAAGTTTGCAATAGCTTAAATATCAAAGCAGATATAACCGGAATGCGGTTTATTAAGTGTTCCCTAATTTATAATTTCAAGATTCATAGAATAACAAAAGTACTTAGCGAGGGTGTGGCTCCTGTGAAATGTATAAAATATCATTTTTATACGACTTAGTTAAAAAAATCTTGAGTTTCATGGATTTAGATTGTACTAAAAAAAAATATATAAAAAGCATCCAAATATTGACATATAAAAACAAAGTTGGTAAACTAAAGGTGTTAGTTTTGTGACAGGATATATGGTAGGTTTTTAACTGACTTATATTATGAAAGTAATAAATATTTGTGAAAGTTATTAAGGCTAATGGATGTGTGATAGATAACAAGCGACTTTCCTATATAAGCTATAATATTGTCATATTTATGCAAGGGAAAAGAGTGTTGTAACTATAAAAGTTTTATAAAATAAAGGAGGAGCAAAATAGGATGACAGAATTAAAGTTAAAAAAAGTTAGTCTGAAAAGAGTGCTTGCAGTAATGCTTGCGATGTGTTTAAGCATATCTTCGATAGGAATGAATGTTTCAGCAGCGCCAGAAGGTTCGACTACACAGGGGCAGACAAAGGATCAAGGTCAAACAAAGGATCAAGGTCAAACAAAGGATCAAGGTCAAACAAAGGATCAAGGTCAAACAAAGGATCAAGGTCAAACAAAAGATCAAGGTCAAACAAAGGATCAAGGAACAGAAGCAACAAGTGTATCATTAGATCAGAGCGAAAAGAGCTTAGAGGTAGGCTCAAGCTTTGCATTAACAGCAACAGTATTACCAGCAGAAGCAGAACAAGCTGTAATTTGGTCAACTTCTGATGAAACAGTAGCAACTGTAGAAGATGGAAACGTAACGGCAGTAGCTGTTGGAACAGCAACGATTACAGTAGCGGTAAAATCTGATGAAACATTGATAGCAAGCTGTGTAGTAACAGTAACAGCACCTAAGGGTCATACGGATGATCAAGGAACAGAAGCAACAAGTGTATCATTAGATCAGAGCGAAAAGAGCTTAGAGGTAGGCTCAAGCTTTGCATTAACAGCAACAGTATTACCAGCAGAAGCAGAACAAGCTGTAATTTGGTCAACTTCTGATGAGACAGTAGCAACTGTAGAAGATGGAAACGTAACGGCAGTAGCTGTTGGAACAGCAACGATTACAGTAGCGGTAGCATCGAATGAGGAATTGACAGCAACTTGTGAAGTAACAGTAACAGCAACTCCAATACCGGAAGTAGAAGTAACCGGCGTAACAGTAAAGCCGGCAACTCTTGCATTAAAGACAGGTCAGAAGGAAGCTTTAACAGCTACCATAGCCCCTGCTGATGCAACAGATAAGTCTGTAACATGGACTTCATCTGACAATAGCGTAGCTACAGTAGCTAACGGCATTGTAACAGCGAAGGAAAACGGAACAGCAACAATTACAGTAACAACAGTAAATGGAAAAACAGCGACATCTAAGGTAACAGTAACAACAGATGTAACAGGTGTAACACTGTCCTCTACAGCAGTAACAGTAGCAGTAGGAAAGACAGCTACTTTGACAGCAACAGTTGCACCGGCTACAGCAAGTAATAAGACCGTAACCTTTGCAACGTCTGATGCAAAAGTTGCAACTGTAAATGCAAATGGTGTAGTAACAGGAAAAGCATCAGGAACAGCAAAGATTACAGCAACAACAGCAAATGGAAAAACAGCGACTGCTACAGTAACAGTAGCAAGTGTTACATTAAATGCTAAATCTGCAGCTTTACAGGTAGGAAAGAGCACAACAGCATTAAAGGTAGCAACTAAATTCCCTTCAAATGATACAGTGGCAAGCTGGACATCATCCAATACAAAAGTAGCAACAGTAAATAGTAACGGAAAGATAACAGCAACTAAGACAGCAGGTAAGACTACAATCACAGTAACAATGAAGAGCGGTGCAACAGCAAGTGCTACAATCACTGTTCAGAAAAAAGCTGTTACAACAAAGAGTCTTTCTATCAGCGAGAAGAAGGTAACACTTCAGAAGGGTAAGACGACTACATTAAGTGTAGCAAGAAACCCTATTACGGCTACAGAGAAGATTACATGGACATCATCTAATACAAAGGTAGCAACTGTAAATAGCAAGGGTAAAGTAACTGCAAAATCAGCAGGAACAGCAACCATTACAGCTAAGACTTCTAACGGAAAGAAAATTACAGCAAAAATAACAGTTAAGAATCCTTCTGTAAAATTAAAGAAGTCAAGCGCAACTGTAAAAGTTGGAAAGACAACTACAATTGCGATTAAGTCAATGTACCCTGCAACAGATTCTGTAAAGAGTTTCAAGTCTTCTAACTCTAAGGTAGCATCTGTAGATAAGAATGGCGTTGTGACTGGTAAGAAAAAAGGCACAGCTACAATCACAGTAACCATGAAGAGCGGTGCAAAAGCAACCTTTAAAGTAACAGTAAAGAAATAAATAATGTTTTACATAGGGTATTATCTCTATAGGTAACCCTGAATATAGGAAGAAGCACAGATATAGGGGAATTGCATATGCAGTTCCCCTATAATGATATACAGAGAATGGAAAACGAGGAAGAATGGCGAAAAAGGAAAAAAAAGTAAATTTGTATAAGTTAATGATGCAAGGAATTACAATCATTTTTTTGGTTATTATGGTAGGGATATTTCCATTGTATTACCAAAACTATTATATAGATATAGCAATAGTCAAAAAAGCTTTTTTTCAGAGTTTGGCAATGGGATTTCTTGTAATAGGAATTATTTTTGCAGTGCCATCTTTTTTTGAGGAGAGAAAAGAAGGGAATAAAAAATTAAGGATAAGTCTGACAGATGTGTTTGCAATTGTTTTTTTTGTGACAGTCAGTATTTCGTGCTTACTAAGCCCGATAGGAAGCGAAGCATTCTGGGGAAATCAAGGAAGACGGGTAGGTGGACTTTTTCTTTTATTATGTCTTGGTGTCTATTTTATGGTGTCTAGGTTTTATAAATCTAGTCAGTTGGTTTTGTGGGTATTTTTAATTGCAAATTACATCGTATTTTTGCTTATCATTTTGAATTTCTGCGGAATTGACTTGCTCCACATGTATGATAATTTAATAGATTCTGACCATAGAATATTCATTGGTACACTTGGAAACATAAATATATGTGCTGAATATGTGGGAGTTGTAACAACACTATTGATGGGTTTATATTATTTTGCTGAAGAAAAATTGTCAAAAGTATGTTATTTTGTGGCGATAGCAATGGGGATTTATTCTTGTATAGCAACAAGGTCAGAGAGCTGGTTATTGGCAGTAGTTCCTGCTTACCTTGTATTTCTTGCTGTTTCAATGTATGATACCTCAAAACTTCAAAAATGGTGGGAGCTTTGTATTGGATTCGTTTGTGGAAGTTTCCTTGTGAAAATAACAGAGGTATTTAATCAGTTTACTGGAATAAAAAACTTATGGATAAGTGATTTGAGAATACATTTTTTGCAATATACTATGATAAGCTGGAAGATACTTCTCTTAGAGTTAGCGGCATTAGTGATTTTTTGGCTGCTGCTGCACAGCAAATATGTGAAGTACTTGAACCGATATGGAAATAAAGTTTTGCTAGGTGCTGTAATTATTTTTATCGTAGTGATAGCGGCAGTTATTTTTCCATTGGAAGATTCGTTTGGAACTAATCGTGGTTATATATGGAAGCGTACCCTTATAAATTTTAAGGATATGCCTTTTTTACAGCAACTATTTGGATATGGACCAAATAGTTTTCAGCAATCAATGGAAGAGAATTATGGAGCAGAAATTAGAAGTTTATTTACAAGAGTTTTTTGGGATGCACACAATGAACCTTTGCAGTTTTTAGCGACAACCGGAATATTCGGGATGGTATCCTATATGGGAATGCAAATTTCACTCATGGTTTCTTGTATCAAGCAGAAAAACATACAGCCGATAGCGGTAATAGGGTGTGCAGTTATTGTGGGATATATGTTACAAGCTTTGGTAAATAATCCGCAGGTATTTACGACACCATTGCTCTTTATACTATTAGGGGTTATCGAAAATAAGATTAGAATAACAAAAATATCAGCAGAATAAAAAGTATTCCTCCAAAATAGTAAAAATAATAACCCTAATTGTAAAATTATTAAATTTTGCAATTAGGGTTATTTCGTTATACTAAAGAAAAGGGAGGTATGTAAAATGGCAAAGTATCAATATAAAGATAAAAACGGAAAATTTTCCTTGGAAAACCCCGAAACTTACAGCTATCTATATTTTCCGATGGCAAACGAAGCAGGCATGATGAGCAGCATTACACCCGATTTAGGCGGGGACAGTAAAACAGATCAGAACACATTCATTCTTTCTCCAGTAAGCAGTGAAAATCTTCACAATGATAAATCCTCACGGAACATCTGGTGCAAAATCAATCAAAAGGATATCTGGTCGGCAGCCGGAAAATCAAGCAGGCAGCAGGCGGAGCTTTTCAGTGGAGAGAAGGAAAGCACGGTTTTGGAAGCAGAATTTATGTGTCATACGATAGAGCGTGAGTCAAAGAAAGTCGGAATCAGGGCAAAAATAGAAAGCTTTGTGCCTTGTGACAAGGCAAAGGTTGAGCTGATGCGAGTGACGCTCCGAAATATTTCTGAGGAGAGCATGACCATTCAGCCGGTTGCTGCAATCCCGTTATACGGAAGATCAGCGGATAATATAAGAGACCACAGGCATGTGACAGCACTTTTACATAGAATACAGACAAAGCAAAACGGGATTGCCCTAAAGCCAACCTTGACTTTTGACGAGAGAGGACATCAGGAAAACGAGGTTGTTTACGGAGTGTTCGGAAGCTGTCAGGGCAAGGAGCCAATCGGTTATATTCCGACGATAGAGGAGTTTATCGGGGAGGGAGGAAGTTTGGAAAATCCTCGTGCCCTGTATCAGAATCCATTGCCGATGATGGAGGCAGGGGCTTCGGTCTGCGGCTATGAAGCGATGGGCGCACTGGTATTTCAAGAGTATGCAGTAAAGCCGGACGAAGAAATCAGCCTAATTATTGCAATTGGGCTTGATCGGGAGGAAGAGAAGCTTCTTCACACAGCTTCCTACTATCTGCAAAATACACAATTTGAGTCTGCCCTACAAAAGACAAAAAAATATTGGCATGATAAAGTAAATGTAAGCTATGAAACCGGAAATGAAGACTTCAATAACTGGATGAGTTGGGTAAGCTTTCAGCCGATGCTGCGACGAATTTATGGCTGTTCCTTTCTTCCGCATCATGACTATGGAAAAGGCGGAAGGGGCTGGAGAGATTTGTGGCAGGACTGCCTCGCACTTCTTATTATGGAGCCGGAGGCAGTGAGACAGATGCTCATTGACAACTTTGGGGGAGTGCGTATTGATGGAACGAATGCGACGATAATCGGGAGCAGGCAGGGAGAGTTTATTGCAGATCGAAACAACATCACGAGAGTGTGGATGGATCACGGTATGTGGCCGTTCTTGACAACTGATTTATATATTCAACAGACCGGTGATATCAAAATATTGTTAGAGGAAAACTACTATTTCAAGGATATACAGGCGTGTAGAGGTGAAGAAAAAGACTTCAAGTGGGAGGACAGTCAGGGAAATCACGTGAGAGACGAAAAGGGGCAGGATTACAAAGGAACTATTTTAGAGCACCTTTTGATACAGAATTTAACTGCCTTTTATGATGTGGGTGAGCATAATCATATAAAAATACGTGGTGCTGATTGGAACGATGCACTGGATATGGCGAAAGAGAACGGTGAGAGCGTTGCCTTTACCAACATGTATGCGAGCAATCTGGAGAAAATCGGAGATTTGCTGCTGACGCTTGAGGAACGGGGTATCCATGAGATTTCTGTCCACGAAGAGCTGCTACACTTACTGAAGGAGGATTGGCAGCTATATGAGTCAAAGGAGCAGAAGCAGGAGTTGTTGGAGGAGTATTGCAGAGCGTGCCTCCATCAGATAAGCGGGAGAAAGGTTGACATAAGTTGTAAAGCCATGGCAAAGAATTTAAAGGAAAAAGGACGCTTTATTAAGGAGCATATCCGAAGCAAAGAATGGATAGCCCTAGATAACGGTGATGCTTGGTACAATGGTTATTATGACAACCAAAAGAGAAGAGTTGAGGGAGAGAACAATAACGAAGTCAGAATGATGCTGACAAGCCAGGTATTTTCTGTTATGGCAGAGACTGCAACAGCGGAGCAGGTCAAGGAAATTATTAAATCTGCAGATAAATATCTTTATAACAAACAGGTCGGCGGTTACAAGCTAAACACAGATTTTCATGAGGTTAAGACAGACCTTGGAAGAATGTTTGGATTTGCCTATGGGCATAAGGAGAACGGGGCAGTATTTTCTCATATGGCGGTTATGTATGCCAATGCACTTTATAGCAGAGGGGAAGCAAAGGCAGGCTATAAGGTGATTAACACGCTCTTTGAGCATTGCAATAATTTTGAACTCAGCAAAATTTATCCGGGAGTGCCAGAGTATATTGACGCCAGAGGAAGAGGGATGTACCATTACCTGACAGGGGCGGCAAGCTGGCTGTTAGTAACGGTAATCACTAAAATGTACGGTGTGCAGGGAGAGATTGGAAATCTGAAGCTAGAACCGCAGCTTTTGAAAGAACAGTTTGACGGAAAGAAGCAAGCGTCACTTGCAATGCAGTTTGGAGGAAAAAATCTCCGCATTGTATACAGAAACGAAGAAAATCTGGAGACTGGGGAATATAAAATAAAAAATATTACAATAGACGATGTGCCATATAAAACCGATACCCCGTGGATAGCAGAGAGTGACATAAAAGCATTGTCACAGGAGTCCCATCTTGTGATGGTGGAGCTTGGGAGATAAGGAGGAGTCAATGAAGAAGGAACATATTGATGTGGTAGAGATGCCAAAGGAAGGCTATCAGCCTCTTGTGGATTTTGAAACATGGCGGGTTGCCGTGCTCAAGTACTGTGAGGATGTGCGTCTGGAAAATATAAAAACGATGCAGCGGCATATGGAAACGGACGAGGTGTTTGTGCTGTTAAAAGGAAACTGCACGCTGATTACCGGAGAAAGCGGGGACGACATCGGCAAGATTGACCAAATAAAGCTGGAGCCGCACAAGCTGTACAACGTCAAAAAGGGCGTATGGCACAATCATGTAATGGATGAGGAGGGAGAGGTGCTCATTGTGGAAAATCAAAATACATGTGATGATAATTCACCTATTCTTCCTTTATCCGAGCAGAAAATACTTGAAATGAAAGATAGGCTTGCCGACTAAATTATGTTAAAATATGCGTAAAGGAAAAGCAAGGAGGAAGGGAATGAAAGGGATAAGAAAATTTTTCGGGCGATTTAAAATTAAGACAAAGATAATTTTATTGTATCTCACGGTTCTCCTTCTCTCTTTTCTTATGACGTTTACGATTATTTCGAAGGTAAATGAGGCATACACCAAGCGTGAGGTGGGAAACGCAGGTATTCAGACAGTGAATGCCCTGAAGGGAAATCTGACATTGGTATTTGAGAATGTAACGCAGTTTTCCAATCTTATTTATTTTGATGACAACGTGCAGGACTCCCTTAAAAATGTAAAATCTAAAAATATCGACCCGACAATTCAGCGACGAATCACAAAGAGTTTAGTAAATATGCTGTTGTCGGGTGACTATATTTCCAGTGTATTCATCTTTGATAAGTACAACAATTATTATAATACATATAAGGTCGGTCCCATCAGTGTGCATAGTGAAAAGATAGAAAGCACCGATTGGTATGCACAGATGCAGGAGGCGAACGGAAATGGCTTTTTTATCCATAAAAGTGAGGATATCCTGGAATTTCCTACGAGAAAGGATAAAAACTATATCACCTACATAAAGGAGATTGGTGCCGTAAACACATACGAGCCACTTGCTACTTTGCTGGTAACGGTTGATGAGACAACAATCCAGTCTTACTTTGAGGAGGTAAGCTCAGTCTATGATTCACATTTCTTTATCGTGGACGGAGAGGGTAATTATATTATTCCACCGAGCCAATATGAAGAGGAATATGCCGAGTATATTGACACTCATAAAACCTCAAAAGCTGGCTATGAGATGGTAGATATCAAGGATTCTACTGTAATTATGGTCAGTCAGGAGATGGGGATTTCAGATTGGAAGCTTGTGGGCTCTTTTCAGATGGACAATTTAAAAGCACTCACTCCGTACTATACGACAGTTATTATTTTGATTATGTGTCTGAATATCCTGTTCGTTTTTATCTGCTCGATGGCGCTGACGAGGTTTATTTTTACTCCTCTGGCAAAGCTGGAAAAGCACATGAAAATGGTGGAGGAAGGAGAATTCATTCCAATCAGGATAGACGGAGAACAGAATGAAATCAACAACCTGAAAAAGGTGTTCAATCATATGACGAAGTCGATTCAGAACCTGATAGAGAAGGTGAAGGTTGAGGAAAAAATCATTGCAAAGGGAGAGCTTGACTTAATACAGGCACAGATTAACCCGCATTTTCTTTATAATACGCTGGATGCAGTGTCTGCACTGGCACTGATGAAGGATAATGAGAGCTGCTTTAAGATGACGCAGGCACTCGGAAGCTTTTATCGGAACAGCTTAAACAGCGGACTTGATTTTGTCACGATTCAGGATGAAATTCAGTGTATCCGAAGCTATATTACGATTTTGAATATCCGTTATGATGATAAAATCAAAGTGGAATACGATGTGGAGGAGCATTTGCTAAATTGCAAAATTCTAAAGCTGCTTTTGCAGCCGTTGATTGAGAACGCCGTACATCATGGCATTAAGGGAAATGACGGTGCAGGGCATATTTTAGTAAAAATATTTGAGGATGAGGAAGAAATTATCTTGATTGTGTTAGATGACGGTGTCGGAATGAGCGAGGAGCGTGTCCATTCCATTATGGAAGGAAAGAGCGTCACCGGCAAATCAGGCTTTGGAATATATAGTCTAAAGCAGAGAATTACGTTGTATTATGGTATTCAGAACCCGATTATGATACATAGTGAGGTAGGCGGTGGCTGCGAGATAACAGTGCGGGTAAAGAAGATGGAAGAAGGTGAGGCAGTTGAGCATTAAAGTGTTGTTGGTGGACGATGAAAAGCTGGAGAGGGTACTGATTCGAAACGGTTTTGACTGGGAAGGAAACGGCTTTGAAATTGTAGGCGAGGCTGGCTCGGGTGAGGAAGCAATGGAATATATGCTGCATCGTAAACCGCAAATTGTGCTCACGGATATCAGCATGCCGCACATGGACGGACTGGAGCTGTCGGAGAAGATTTTAAAAGAGGACCCGAGCTGTCGCATTATCATTGTAACAGGATATCGGGAATTTGATTATGCAAGGCGCGCTGTGAAAATAGGTGTGGAGGATTTTCTCTTAAAGCCTGTGAATATCGATGAAATTGCCGAGCTTGCCGGCAAAATAAAAGAGGAAATCAGGCAGGAGGAAAATCAGGTAAAGGCAGTCGAGGAGTTGAAGGCAAGTGTGCTTGCAGACCAGGATATTGTGATGGAGAGCTTTTTTCAGAGACTGGTGGAGTGCCGCATTCCTGAGGAGGAGGCAAGACGTAAGCTTATGCTCTATAACTGTGAAAACATCATGAAGGGATGTATCTGTCTGAACCTCAAACTGAAGGAAGATGACGGAGAAAGGCTTTCTAAGGAGCATAAACAGGTTTTTGATCTAATTAAGGAACAGGATTATGACAACGTAATCTGCTTCACCCACTATATGCAAAATATTCTGATTTATTTTACCGATTCCGACTATAAGAGAATAAAGGATATTGCTGTGACCTTACACGAAACGCTGGATAAATCTATGGGGATTCCTGCAACAATCGGAATCAGTGAATGGAATACAGGATTTTTCGGTATTGCCAATGCCTTTGAGCAGTCAAAAAAGGCAATCAGTGCCTCTGTTTTTCTTGGAAGAAACCGTTGTGTTACATACAAGGAATACGAGGAGGTTATGAATCAAAATGAGAATAAGAATGAGATTGACTGGGAGGATTTTCTCTTTGCGGTTCAAAACTGTCTGGTGGATAAGGTGGAGGAATACATTAAGGAATATGTGGATCTGATCCGAGGTGCTAGGATGACGGATATGGAATATCTTCGCCTGATGACAATGAATATTCTGACAAGGGCTGGCACGACGTTGAATAAATACGGGATAGGGCTTTCCCAACTCATAGGTGAGGAGCGTATTTATAAGCAAGTGCGTCACATTAATACGGTAGAGGAAATTACAAGCTATCTGGAAGAGGTCATGCACATCATTATGGAATACCATGAGAGTAAAAAGTTAAAGCAAGGCAATAAGGTGGTAGAGGAAGCAGCGACATATATTTCGGAGAATTTATTTGACCCTGAGCTGTCTCTTCGGCTTGTGGCTTCCAAAATCTATTCGAATGAGAGTTATCTAAGCAGGGTGTTTAAAAAGGAAAAAGGTATCAGCCTGATTGAATATATTTTGAAAAAGCGAATTGAGGAGAGCATACGTCTGCTCAACACAACGGATTTGAAGGTATATGAAATTGCGGAGAAAATCGGTTTCAGAGACTCTCATTACTTTAGCATCTGCTTTAAGAAGCTGACGGGTGTTACGGTGAAGGAGTTTAAGAGGGAGAAGTATTGAGTATAATAAAAACAAGATGAAGCTGTAAACAGCTTCACTTGTCATGAATAAAGAGTGTGAGCGTTGCTCACACTTTGTTTTTTTCTGCAGGGGAGGGGAGGCAAAAGGTAATATAAAGTAAAAATAGTTACCTTTTGGGGCAAAATATTAAATTGAGAATTGGGCGAAGTTTGAGTATACTGATTTTAACATAACGCATGCGATGTGAAAGAAGTTTTTAGGAGTAAGTAATTTATAATCAATTAGGAGGATTAGAAATGAAAAAGAAAACTGGGAAAAAGATATTATCCGCAGTGTTGGCAGCAACTCTGACAGTAAGCTTGGCAGCTTGCGGCAGCAGTGGGAAAACTGAGGAAACCACAGGCAACACTTCAAATGATACAGCAGCAACAACAATAGAGGCGTCCACGGACTCTTCCTCTGATGAAAAAATTACATTGAATGTATGGCACCAATGGTCTAATGATACAAATGAGTTAAAGAAATTATATGATATTGCAGTAGGCAATTATATGTCAGAGAATCCGAATGTAACAATCAACACACAGACATTGGATTCAGAAGCTTATAAGACAAAGATTTCAGCAGAATTTACAGGCGATGCTTCCGGTATTGACGTATTTTATTACTGGGGAGCGGGAACAGCAAAGAAGCTGGTAAATGCAGATAAATTATTACCGCTTGACGATTATCTGACAGATGAGGTGACAGGAAAGTTATTACCGGGCTCCACAAATGCTTTTATTTATGACGGAAAGACTTATTCTCTTCCATCTTTCTCCTGGTACATGACATTATTCTGCAATCAGGAACTGTTTGACCAGGCGGGAGCAACTATTCCTACAACTTATGATGAATTGCTTGATGCAAGCCAGAAATTAAGCCAGTTGGATGGTGTTACCCCAATCGCAGCAGGAGCAAAGGATGGCTGGAATGCAGCGTTCGTTTATCAGGCATTGGCGATGAGAGAAGTAGGAGCGGAAAATGTCAACAAGATGTTAAACGGAGAGGTTCCGTTTGGTGAAGACGCAGGCTATAAGGCAGCGGCAGAAAAGGTATTAGAGCTTTACAATGCAGGAGCTTTTGGAAAGAACCCATTAGAATCAGGAAATGATGATGCTAACTCTGCATTTATCACAGGAAAAGCAGGAATGCGTATCATGGGAAGCTGGTTTGCAAATCAAGTATATACAGATGATACCGCAACCATTAACCCGGATAAGGTAGTTGCAGTGAAAATTCCTATGATTACAGGAACAGGAAATGAAAGTGATTACTGCGGCGGATTTATTGAGTCCTTCTGGGTAAATAAGAGCACAAAATATGCAGACGAAGCAGCAAAATTTGCAATTTATATCAATGAGCAGATGGGAAAAGCAGCTTATGAGACAGGAACAGGTTTCTGTGGCTGGGATGTAGAGACAGACGAGAGCAACATCAATCCGTTGTTCATTCAGATTAAAGATTTGGTTTCAGAAGGACAGACCAGCGTACTTGCTTGGGATACCTCATTGGATGCAAATCCGGCAACAATACATAACGAACAAGTACAGACTTTATTTGCACCTGATGCAGACGTAGATACATTTATTGAGGAGCATGAAGCGGCAATTAACCAGTAAATGTTTTATTAGGGCAATTTTATATGAAAAAAGATTGTCACAAATGTGACAATCTTTTTTCATTATAAAGCAGCTAAAGGAGGATTTTAAATGGATAAAATGTTAGGCAGAAAAAGCTATATCGCTGTATTTGTTTTGCCGGCACTCTTAATATTTGTAAGCTTTGTGCTTATTCCGCTTGTCATAAGCGGAACCTACAGTCTTTTTGAATATGACGGCATCGGTAAGATGAAATTTCTGGGACTGCAAAACTACATCGATATGTTTACAGCGGACCGCTATTTTCCAAAGGCTGTGGCAAACTCTCTTGTATTGGTAGCGGCTTCCCTTCTCATACAGCTTCCGATTTCTTTAATACTGGCACTTGTGCTGGCGCATGGCGTGAAGGGGGAGAAATTTTTCCGCACGGTATACTTTGTTCCGGTTGTTATTTCCAGTATGGTAATCGGTCAATTATGGATGAAAATATTCCACAGTGAATATGGATTGTTAAATATTTTAATCAGTGCAATCTCGGGGGATACCTTTGACTATTCATGGCTTTCCAATTCAAAGACGGCATTTTTGTCCACGGTTGTACCGGCAGTTTGGCAGTATATCGGGTATCATTTGCTTATTTTCTATGCCGGAATTAAGTCGATTTCGACAGAGTATTATGAGGCGGCACAGATTGACGGTGCTACAAAGTGGCAGACCAATACAAAAATTACGATTCCGCTTCTGACGCCGGTTATCAAAACATGTGTTATTTTTTCTATCACGGGTTCCCTGCGTTCCTTTGACCTGATTTATGTTATGACGGGCGGCGGACCAAATCACGCAAGTGAGGTTCCGGCAACCTTGATGTACAACAACCTGTTTCGAAGAGGCTTGTACGGATACGGAAGTGCGCAGGCATTTTTCATTGTAATTGAGTGCTTGTTATTCACATTTATTATCAGCCGCATTTTCAAGAAATCAGAACAAAACGCGTCTGCAATATAGAGGAGGAAGAGAGATGAACAGCAAAAAAGTAACAAAAAGTATAAAAATGATTATTTTGTCTTTGATAGCAGTTACACAGATTTTTCCTTTGTATTGGCTTATTACCTTTTCTTTAAAAAGCAACGCAGAAATATTTGGGGAAAATGTAATCGGATTGCCGAAGGTTTGGCGGTTTGTCAATTATGCTACAGCTTTGACGGATGGAGGAATTTTGAGATACTTCCTGAATTCCGTATTTTACTCGGCAGTTACAGTTGCAGTGGTGGCAGTTATCTCAGCGATGGCAGCTTATGCGATTGCCAGAATGAAATGGAAGCTTAAGGATACCGCATTTGGCATTTTTACTGTGGGTATCATGATACCTTCACAGGCAGCACTTCTCCCGCTCTTTCAGATTATGGATAAACTTGGATTAAAGGGAGGCTATCTCGGACTCTTAATACCTTATATCGCATTTGGAATTCCGATGAGCGTTATGATTTTGACCGGTTTTTATAAGGGAATCCCGAAAGAGATGGAAGAGGCGGCATATATGGACGGCTGCGGCATATTCAGATGCTTTCTTGCAATTATGCTTCCGATGGTGAGACCGGCGGTTGCAACGGCATCTATCTTTACATTTCTCGGAACATGGAATGAATTGATGTTTGCAAACACATTGGTAGACAGTGCGGATTATCGTACGCTTCCGGTAGGAATTATGTCCTTTGCAGGGCAATACTCTACAGATTGGGGATTGATTGGTGCAGGTATGGTAATTGCCACATTGCCGACAATTTTAATCTATTTTCTGTTGAGCAACCAGGTGCAGGAAAGCTTGGTGGCGGGAGCGGTAAAAGGATAGGAGAAAGACTATGTTTGATAAAAAGGGACGTTTTATAATAGAAGATTACAACAGGCAATCCACTTTCTCAAGTTTCCTGCCAGGTATAAGCGGCTTGGAGGGAATTCCGATATGGTGTTTTTATGTAAACCGCGGGCAGGCAATTGCGAGCTTTGGAACGGAGGATAAAAATCATTCCATTATGGAGTTTTATCCGGCACATCAGGCGTATCAGCTTGCCAAGACAATGGGATTTCGGACATTTTTAAAGGTAGACGGGCAGTTTTATGAACCGTTTTGTTCAGATGAGAAAAAGACCAGAATGTACATAGGCATGAATGAGTTGGAAATTGAAGAGTGGCATGAGGAGCTTGGAATACAGGTCAATGTGTTGTATTACACACTTCCGAATGAGAAGCTTGGCGGTCTGGTCCGCAAGGTGACAATAAAAAATAAAAGGGATGCAGAGAGGAAAATTGACGTGCTTGACGGCATGCCCGCAGTTATCCCTTATGGAATTGAGCTTGGTGCCCTAAAGGAAATGGCGCAGACGATGAAGGCGTGGATGCAGGTGGAGGATACGGATGAAAAGCTGCCTTACTACCGTGTCCGCTATAGCACAAAGGACAGTGCCAAGGTATCAAAAATTGAAGAAGGAAACTATTATATTTCTATGACAGGCAAGGGGGAAAGACTTCCGATTCTTGCGGACCCCCAAATTATATTCGACTACGACACCTCCTGTCAGAAGCCGGTAGGTTTCTTAAATAACAGCATAGGAGAGCTGCTTCAAAAGAAGCAGATGGTACAAAATCAGGTTCCTTCCGGTTTTTGTGCCTATGAAGGAGAACTAAAAGAAAAGGAAGAAACCTCGCTTTATTCTGTAATCGGGCAGGCGGCGAGCAAGAAAATTTATCAGGAATTTGCAGAGAGATCTAAGGAGCAGAATTATTTTGTGCGTAAGTACGAGGAGGCAAAAGCTCTTACCATGGACGTGAGCAAAGGTATGGAAGCAAAAACAGGCAACCGGATATTTGATGAATATTGCAGACAGACTTATGTGGATAATGTACTAAGGGGTGGATACCCTGTAACACTTGGAAACAATCATATCTTTTATGTATACGGAAGAAAGCATGGCGATATTGAGCGAGATTACAACTTTTTTCGTATGCTCCCCGAATACTATTCTCAGGGAAACGGAAACTTCCGAGATGTGAATCAAAATAGAAGATGCGACGTATTGTTCTCGCCGCATGTGCGAGATTACAATATTAAGCTGTTTTATAACCTTATTCAGCTAGATGGATATAATCCGCTTGTCGTAAAGCAAGTAAGCTATGAGACGAAGAATTTAGAACAGGTTTTAAGCTGCGTAAAAGAAGATGACAGAAAAAGGGTGACAAAATTTTTGGAAAAAGAATTTTCACCGGGAGAGCTTCTGGGATTCTTGGGAAGAGAGAATATCACAACAACATTGCCGAAGGAGGAATTTTTAGGAAAGGTAATCGACCATGCAGAGCAGAAATTAAATGCAGATTTTGGAGAGGGCTACTGGACGGATCATTGGACCTATAATCTGGACCTGATTGAAGCTTATTTGAAGGTTTTTCCCGAGGAGGAAAGACGTTTACTGCTGGAGGATGCGTCCTACACCTATTATGAGGCAAGGGCGGTTGTTCTTCCAAGGGAGCAGAGATATGTCGTGACGGAGGACGGGGTACGGCAGTATAATTGTGTCGATGAGGAAATAAAAGCGGAAGTAACATATCATGAAGTAAGGGACAGATTTGGAGAAGGTAAGATTTATCACTCCAATCTTTTGACAAAGCTTCTAGTTATGATACAAAATAAATTTGCTACTCTTGACATGTTTGGAATGGGAATTGAGATGGAGGGTGGAAAACCGGGCTGGTATGATGCACTAAACGGCTTGCCGGGAATGTTTGGATCCTCCATGGCAGAGACCTACGAGCTGCACCGTTTGTTAAAGTATGTGCAAAAGACAGTGAATGCCTATCAGGCAAAGGCTGAGGTGTTTAACGAGCTTTATGATTTTATAATTGATACGGATAATGCTCTTAAGACGTATCGCCGGTGTCAAGAGACTAAGTTCTGGGTATGGAACAAGCTGAACGAGGCAAAAGAAACCTACAGACAAAAGACGATATGGGGCATTGAAGGAAGCTGCAAAATATTGGAGTATGATGAGCTTGCAGCTCTTCTGCAAAACTATATGGACTATGTGGAGGAGGGAATTGAGGAGGCTGTAAACGGCATACATGGCATATGCCCTACCTATTTTTCCTATGAACTGATTGACTATGAAATAGTTGAAAATATGGTGGTACCAAAGCGATTTGAGCAAAGAGAAATGCCGCTGTTTCTGGAAGGAGCGGTACGTTACTTTAAATTTTTGCCCTCTGCCAATAAAAAAAGAAAACTGTATGATGAGGTGAAAAAGAGCGGTCTCTATGATAATAAGCTTCAAATGTATAAGGTGAACGCATCCCTTGCAAATGCTTCCTTTGAGATCGGAAGGGCAAAGGCATTCAGTGCAGGCTGGCTTGAGAATGAATCAATCTGGCTGCATATGGAATATAAATATTTGCTGCAACTGTTGAAGAATGGCTTATATAAAGAGTTTTATGAGGATTTCCACAAGGCTTGTATTCCGTTTTTGGATTACAAAATGTACGGAAGAAGTCTTCTGGAAAACTCCTCGTTTTTGGCAAGCAGTGCCAACAGTAATGCGCAGCTTCACGGAAAAGGCTTTGTTGCAAGGCTAAGCGGTTCCACAGCAGAATTTTTAGAAATCTGGCAGCTTATGATGTTTGGGGAAAACCCGTTTCATTTCGAAAAGGAAGAGTTAACCTGCATACTGCAGCCTGCCCTGCCATCCTACTTAATAGCAGAGAATAATACGGTTGAAGCTATATTTCTAGGAAATACGCGGGTTATTTACCAAATAAGCGAGAAGAAAGATTTAATTCCGTCAAATTATACGGTTGCCAAAATAACAGCAGAGCATATGGATGGCAGAATTGAGCAGTTCAAGAATAAGGTAGAAGGGGAAACTGTACATCTGCTTCGAAATGGCAAGATAAAGCAAATAGTATGTGAAATTCAGGTAAAGCAGCCGTTGTAGGGGGAATGCTATTTGAGCAAGATTTCTCATTGTAATTTCTCTTCCTGACCTCTATAATAATATTTGGAGAGAAGGGTTGGAGAGTGTTGTTACTCAAGGAGGAATTACATGGAAAAAGAATTAAAAGATTTCCTAATAGGTATGAAAGATGAGCTGATTGGAGAAATTTCAGGATTAAAGTATGAGGTAAAAGAATTACAAAACCGAATGACAAGCCTTGAAGCAAGAATGACAAGTCTTGAAAATAGGGTATCCAGCCTTGAAGATAAGGTATCGAGCCTAGAATATAAGGTATCGAGCCTTGAAAACAGGGTGTCCAGTCTTGAAGTCGAAGTATCAGAGCTTAAGGCAAAAGTATCAAGTCTTGAAATACAAGTGACCCACTTAAATAATCGAATGGAAATGGTAGAATTTAAGCAGGGTATGACAAACAAGAAGTTGAAAGAACTGAATTATAATTATATCCTGCTTGACTTGAAGGTGGACAGGGGTTTTAGCCGTCTGAATGATTCGATGGACACTGTAATTCAAGTATTGGAGATGAATAAATTAATTCCGGCTTAACTGGAATTAAGAAAATGGATAGGCATCTAAAATAGCATCTATCGATGGGGCGATGATGCATAAGAAATGGGACTGTTGTGGCAGTTTCATTTCTTTTACCTCATAGGAAAGTTCTACAAATTTTCTGTGAAATAAAAAATATTTATGCGCACGAACGCAAGTGGAATATGTCACTATGTGACTATATTCAGTGCAACAAAGCGACCAAGTTCCTCATGAGTAAAGGACTTGGTCGCTTTGTTTTATTAACTAGTTTTTTTATACTTAATTACTCCATGCACCGCATAGGAGGCAAAGCACATAATGGATTTGAAAAGTCCAAAGCCCATATACCGATAAACCTTAAAGGTCATTTTTGCGGAATGAAGCTTGTGTCCTGACTTACCGGAATTGCTCAAACGATATTTAAGCAGCGGCTCATTTACTGCACAAGCCTTTTTGTATTTTTGCAAGATTTTAAGCCACATAATATAGTCTTCATGGCTGTCTTCATGCTCCATCGGAAACTCCAGTGCAACATCACGAAGCATCACGACCGAAGAACAGTTAATCAGGTTTTGCCCAAGCATCATATGATAAGTGATGTTTTCCGGTACGGGAATGATTTTTCCGGTCAATTTACCTTCAGGTGTCATCAGCTCACGTGCTGTACTGCATAGTACGCGTTGCTTGGCATCTAGGGTATCAAGCTGTCTGGATAGCTTGTGAGGCAGCCAATAATCATCTGCATCCAAAAAAGCTACATATTTTCCTTTTGCAAGGGCTACACCCTTATTTCTGGAGGCGGCAGCACCAATATTTTCTTCATTTCTGATACAGATAATATTGGGGCGGGAGCTGTATTGCAATAGCAGCTCCTGCGTGCCGTCATTGGAACAATCATCAATGATAATGAGTTCAAAAGGGACCTCCTGAATCAGTACCGAGTGTATAGCAGTTTCAATAAATTTTTCAGAATTATAGGCCGGCATAATAACCGAGACCAGTGGTTTTTCCATTCTTTCGCTCCTTAATACTTCGAATCCTTAGGCTTGTCTTTTACAGCGGTTTTCTGCCATTGTTCGACGCCTTCTGTATTCTCTTTCTGGAATAATATTTTAAAAGTCATTAACAACAGTTTAAAATCCAGCCATATCGAATAATTCTCTACATACATCAAATCCAGCTTCAGTTTGTCATACGGGGTGGTGTTGTATTTGCCATACACCTGTGCATAACCTGTGAGTCCAGCCTTTACCTTTAGACGGAACGGAAATTCAGGAATTTCCTTTTCATATTGCTTTGCAATAATCGGACGTTCCGGCCGCGGACCGACCAGAGACATATCTCCTTTTATAATATTAAAAATCTGCGGCAATTCATCAAAATGAATATTTCGAATGACTCTTCCTACCGGTGTTACGCGGCTGTCATTTTTCATGGCAAGTCTGGCTCCGTTTTTCTCAGAGTCCATTTTCATGCTTCTGAATTTGTATATCATAAATTTCTTATTGTTAAGAGTAAGACGTTCCTGCTTATAAAGAACAGGTCCTCTGTCATACGCCTTGACTAAAATTGCAATAATAAGCATAAACGGTGATGCGATAACAAGCATAATAAGAGACAACACCAAATCAAGCATACGTTTTGCAATTGCCTGCTCTAGATTTAACCCCCTGTTTCTGGAGAGCAGAAGCGGGGAATCAAATAAATGAATATTATCAGAGCCAAGAATAATGATATCAGACAGCTTCGGTGTAACATATACTCGGATGGAATATTTGAAACAGAACTTCAAAATATTGTTACGAATCTGGGAAGGTACATCGCAGATAATAACTGCCTCATAGCTGAGTATCTTTTCTAATATAACATCTTCGCCCTCACTGATATGAATGCTTTCCTGAATATCATACTTGTCCTTTCGAGAACCGACCTTTCGTATTAAGCTAAGGGGATCCCTGTCACCGTACACCATAATCATGCGGTGCGGTGGGTAAAGCTTCATATATATATATTTGCTCGCGACCGCCCATGCGCATATGATAACCACATCAATGGAAATAACCATCAAAATAGGCTTGATATCCATGATAGAGCGGCCAATCAGACAGATTTGCAGATAAGTAACCACATTTACCAAAAGCATGGACAAAATTTGTGAGAAAATTACATCGGACAATTTAAGATACCCTATCTTAAATCCACCGTAAACCTTCGAAAAAAAATACAGCAATACAATATATAAAATAATTACAACCCAATGTCCACGTCTCCAATAGCGCAGTTCCTTCGGAAGTGCCTGATTATAATAGTTCATCCAGACATTCCAAAATACGAAAGCCTCCAACACAATAATGGAAAGAACTTCCGCAAAAGTAATCAAACGCTTAAACTGTTCTTTATAATTCTCCAATTCTAGTACCTCTAATTCTTCCTTTTTTCAATAAAATCAAACGTATTCATAAAATTCCATATTCAGAGTTAGTGTAACAGAGGTAAAAATACTTGTCAATATTGTTGCCAAAAGTTAAGCATCTAAAATCTTGAGTTTTTCTTTTTTTACAAAAGTTTCACTAAATATTGACAAAATATTCAAAATTCAATAGAATATTTATAGTGCTAGAAAAAAATTAAATATATTTTTTACTAGAAGGATGATACATGAATATTACAAAAAAATGTTTGATGCTTTTTGTATTGAAACTTAATGTTTGAGTGAAATTTATGAATAATACTTTTAGAACAAAAAAAATATCGAATCAAGCAAGATTGCGTTAAAGCAGAGGAGGACATGGACATATGAGTCTAAAACTAATGAAAAAAAGGGTAGCTGTATTACTTACAATATCTATAATATTTGGTAATATATTACCTGTTTCAGCAGAAGTAACCCCCAATCAGTTGGAACAAAGTAATGAAATCGGTCAAGAAAGTAGTGGAACTGTCACGGGAGGTGCGATGACGATAGAATCTGACGAAGAGACGCCTCAGTTAGAACAGGAGATAGAAGAAATAGGATATCTCGAATCGAAATCATTGGAGAAGGATGAAGAGTACTCTTTTTTATTTCAGCCGGAAAAGAGTGCAAAATATTTTATACATGCTAAAGATCAAACTGAAATATCAGTCAAAGAGCAACTTGATAGTGAAACTTTTAAAGATATTGAAATTGTAGGTTTAACGATTGTAGATAATCAGCAAATGTGTGGCAGAGGATTTTATCTCGAAGAAGGGAAAACTTATCACATAGCTATAAAATCAGATAGCAACCAGACAATTAAAATAATCAGAGGATACAGTGTTTTTTTCTTTGATTATAATGAGTATACTACCTTTACAGAAGCAGGCGGAACAATTACTGCAGAAACAAATTTGAATGGATACTCTTCTTTGGTAGCAGAAGGACCTGAGGATATTAATGAAATTAAATTTAAGCGACTGTCATATCAAAGTGATAACTACTGGTATGCGGACTATTATAGGTATTATTCTGTGTACGAAGGAGATACCTTACAAGATATAATTACAACATATGAAGGTACTTGTAGAATACAGAATGGTTATTATGAATTAGAAGGATTATATGATAATAAAGATGAAGTCATAAATGATTCTGCTAGTATAGAGTCTGATATGTTAATACTTGCAAAATATGAAAAGGGTTCAGAAACTATTAATTATGATGAGACAGTACAGTTGAATAAGAACGAAGCAAGAATATTCGAATTTACTCCGGAAGAAACAGCACATTATCATTTGGTGTTTGATAATGCGTATTATTCAGAAGTTTCGGTGGCAGATGGGAATGAAGAACAAAAGTATAATGTTAGCAGTAATTATATAAACGGATCATATGTTCGGGGATATTATCTGGAAGAAGGACAGGTTTATAGCATTTATGTAAAGGCATCAGATGCGCAAGGATTAAAGATTAAAAAAGGGCAACTATTGTCTTATGTTGACTATGATATGTACAATGAATTTGTAAAAGATGGTGGTTCTATTGAGCTTGAAACAAACGATTTGGGGTATGTTCAAATGCTTGCAACGGCACCTAAAACAATGGATATCAGTAAATATAAAAACAAGATAGACTTAAAGGATATTGGGGAACATTATCAAGGATATGTTGGTAATTATTATGTTAGTACAGGTGGGGTGGTGCTTGAAGGGGATACTCTTAGAAGTTCGCTTGAGGATTATAAGTCTCTAAATGGTATAAACAATGAGTATTATGAATTAGAAAATTTTTATAATCCAGATGGTACGATTTTAAATCCGGATGATACAACAGAAGAAAACAAAATGGTTTTGGTAAAATATGAAGACAAGTCAGGTACGGCAGAAGAAATTGGAGTAAAAGAAGAAAAAACATTGTTAAAAAATCAATGGTATACATTTTCTTTTCAACCAAGTGAAACAGCGATATACTCTATGAATATAAATAGTGCCTCAGTTTCAATTGTTGATGAGGCAAAGAATCCAATCAATTCAGGGGCAGGAAACAGTTCTTATAGTTATTTCCTTAAGGGAGGAGAAAACTATACGATTTTTATAAAGCCATATGAGGATCAGCAATTTAGTATTCTAAAAGAGAATAAGCTATTTGTTATGGATTATGATGAATATTTTGGTTTTAAAAATGCGGGGGGAACGATTGATTTTTCAGTAGATGATGCCGGAGAAGTTACTATAAAAGCAGAAGGGTCAAATGATATAGATGACAGTAACTTTAGGTACATTAAAAAGCATACTGATGCAGAGGGCACTTATTGGGTAGTAAGCCCGTTTACAAGTTATGATTTGTTATCAGACAGTCAGCTAAAGAAAGTAGTGAGATCATACAAAAATGATTATGATATTGTAAATGGCTACTATGAACTTATTGATTTATATGATACTGCTGGTAATATAGTAGAGAATTCTCAAAAAATTAATAATAATACAATAATCTTAGCAAAGTATGTAAGTTACGTGGAACAGAGTGAGAATATAACTCTTTCCGAAACCAAGATTTTACAAGAAGATAGCACAAATGCATTTACCTTTACACCTGATAAAAATGGAATGTATTTTGTTCCGGACGAAGACGCTATTATCAGGATTATGGACGCCGATGGAAAGAAATTGAGTGACTCCGATTATTTAAGTACTGGAGAAAAAGGGCTTTCAGGATTCTTTTTAGAAAGTGGAAAAGAATATACGATTTATGTAAAAACTTATGATGAAGTTGAATTTAATATTAATAGAGGTTATAAAATATTTTATTTTGATTTTGATGAATATAATAGGTTTAAGGAACAAGACGGAAATCTGTATATTGAAACCAATCAGGGTGTTTCATTAAAAGCAGAGGCAGGAGATATTGAAGATGATTTCAGATATCTGAGCAAATTTGCTTATGGTTCGACTAATGAGTGGTATGCGAATTATTTTAGCTCTGAGTATATACTGGAAGGAGAGAGTATACAGAAATCAACGGATGATTATAAACAAAATTATAATATTACAGATTCGATTTATGAATTAGAGAATTTATATGATGTGTCAGGAAGTCTATTGGATACAACGCAAATAATTGAGGATAATATAATTGTTTTAGGCGAATATAAGAAAGCTGCTGTAGATGCAATAGAAATCGGATACAAAGAAACAAAAACATTAGAAAAGGATAAGTGGTATCAATTTACCTTTAAGCCAGATCAGAGTGCAACATATTATATGATAGCATCAAATAGTTATGTTCAGGTATTTGATGAGGCAAATGAGAATTTGGAGGATAACACTGATATATACATTCAAGACGAATACTATATCGGATACGATTTAAATGCAGGAGAGGAATATACTATTTATCTAAAAGCGTATGACAACCAAAATTTTGAAATAAGTCGTGCTTATAGTGTTAATTTCTTTGATTATGACGAGTATGAGGCGTTCACAGCCTCTGGTGGAACAATTAAAATTAATGCAGATGGGGCATATTCTTACTTGAATGTAACGGCTCCGTCTTCGGTCAATGATAGTAATTTTAGATATTTGAGCAAAGATGTATACACGGATGAGGGGGTTGAATATTTTAGTTGGTATGCAGACACTTATGACACATCTTATGTTTTAGATGGAGAAGTGCTTCAGCCAGTGATTGTGGATTATCAGGCAGACCATAAATATGCACATAAGTATACACTAAAAAGTCTAATTAAAAGTGATAAAACTGCAATTAATTTAAATGCAAAAGTCACGGATAACCTACTTATTCTTGCGAAATATGAACCAGAGTATGTGTATGTTCAGGGAATTAACATTAGTGGAAACAGTAGTATCAAAGTAGGGGAGAGCAGTCAGCTCTCAGCAGCGATAGATACAAAAGTAAAGTATAGTGCTACAAACGGTAAGCTGGTTTGGAGTTCTTCAAATACTAAGGTTGCTAGTGTTGATGCAAGTGGAAAAGTAAAAGGTATTGCCCAAGGGACGGCAAATATTACTGCAGCGTCCACCGATGGAGGAAATGCTGTTGCCACATTTAAAATCACCGTTAGCAAAGCGGAAGAGATTAAGGTGGAAGCGACGGGCTTGAAGCTTAATGTGTCAAAGATAACCATGAAAAAAGGAACAAAATATAACTGGTTAATGACAACTGTGACACCGTCGAATACTACGAACAAGACGATTACATGGACCTCTTCTAATACGAAGGTTGCTACGGTAAATGCGAATGGAGCTATTACAGCAAAGAAAGCAGGAAACGCAACAATAACTGCATCTACGTCAAATGGCAAAAAAGCAACGGTAAAAGTAACGGTTGGGACAAGTAATATAAAAGTAACAAAGGTTTCTTTAAACCTTAAGAGCAAAACAGTAACGGTTGGTGAAAAAGTAAAACTGACGGCTGCTGTAACTCCGGTAAATGCAACAAACAGCAAAGTTACCTGGAGCTCTTCTGATACAAAGGTTGCAAAAGTGTCCTCTAAAGGCGAAGTAACTGCTATTGGAGGGGGAAAAGCAAAGATAACTTGTACGGCAAAAGATGGAAGCGGTAAAAAAGCGACTTTTACCCTGACTGTTAAAAAGCCAGAGAAAACTAAAATTACAAGCATAAAAAGCGAGACGAAAAAAACTGCTGAATTAACATGGAAAGAGGTAAGCAAAGCAAGCGGATACGAAATTTACGCAGCGACATCAAAAAATGGAACCTATAAAAAGGTTGCAACTGTAAAAAATGGAAGCACAGTAAGCTATACAGTAAAAAAATTAAAATCAAAACAAAAATATTATTTTAAGGTTAAAGCTTATGTGAATGTATCTAAAACAAAAGTTTATAGCAATGACTCTGGTATAAAATCAATAAAAATCAAATAAGAGAAGGATAGCTGCCGCTTTGCGGCAGCTATTATAAAAAAATGGAAAATAATAAAAAGAAAATACATATAAAGATAGATGATATCCTGATTTATTTAACGGTAGGAATACTCCCTTTATTAGTAAGGCTTATCATTGTGAATACAAATTTAACACAGTTTCCTTGGTTCCCTAACATGGAAAAAACAGGAGATTTTTTTCTGTATATAAAAAGTATTGTTTTTATTTTTTTGGTAATAGGTATGAGTATTATAATGTTAGATAGACATTTGATACAAAGGAAAAAGATAAAATTCTCAAGAATTTTTTTTGCACTTATAAGCTATGCTGTTTTAATTATTCTTTCAACAATATTAAGTAAAAACCAATATTTTAGTTTGCATGGATTATTTGAGCAATATGAGTCGATATGGATATTACTAGGTTATTGTATTACAGTCTGCTATTGCTATACTGTGGTATCAACTGAAAAACAGATAAAAAACATATTGAATATTGTATATATAGCGGCAGCCGTTTTAGGAATACTTGGTGTTTTACAATTGTTTCAGCTAGATTTTTTTGGAACGAAGTTCGGAAAGTTTTTAATTATTCCAACTATACTAAAGGAATATAGGGACACAGTTATATTTAATTTTTCATCTACGAGTTTTAACCGTGTATATATGACATTGTACAATCCAAATTATGTAGGTGTTTATTTATGTATGGTATTTCCTTTGGTACTGGTAGGGCTATTTAACAGTAAATCCAAGAGAACTAAGATATTGTTATTTATATTAACAGGTATTTTAACAATTAATCTTATAGGTTGTGGCTCAAAAACCGCCTTAGTTGTGTTACCGATGCTCTTATTTATTTCCCTATGTATTTTTCGAAGGAGGATTATAAAGTATAAAAAATTTCTCAGGCTTGGTTTGGTTGTCTTAATTGCCACATTTGGTATTTTCCAGTACGCGACAGATGGAATATACATATACAGATTGCAGAATTCTTTGAGCATTATTAGGCAGGAATATAAATTAACAAAGATAGAGCCGCGTAAAAATGATGTTAAAATCATTTATGGAGAAGATGAATTGTATATTTTGTCCGAGTATACAGAAAATCAAACGTTAAGTTTACAGATAAAAGATGGAAATCAAAATGAGTTGCTTTTGAACGAAAAAACAGAGGAAGATGGCTATTATAAATTACAGGACAAGAAATACTCTAAATTAAGCTTTCTATCATACGAAAAAGACGGAATAAAGTATATTGCATTTCAATGCAACTCATTAAAATGGCGATTTACGGATGCACTTGAAAATGGTTATCAATATATAACAATTAACGGAAAAACGGATAAAATGGTAAACGCCCCGGCATTATTTGGTGGTTATGAGAAAATGATTACTTTTAGAGGGTATATTTGGGGCAGGACAATACCACTATTAAAAAATTATTTTTTTTATGGTGCCGGACCGGATCAGTTTGCCATTGTTTTTCCTCAAAATGATTATGTGATGCGTTCTAATATGAGTTATGGGTTCTTTACGGAGACATTAACAAAGCCACACAGCTTATATCTTCAGATTGCAGTTCAGACCGGTGTTTTATCTTTAATCTGCTTTCTGGTGTTTGTAGGAAATTATTTAAGTACCAGTTTTAAGTTATTAATTTACAAAAAGGAATATAATAGTCTGGATTTAGTAGGGATTTCTATTTTTCTTGCAATAATTGGATATTTACTATGTGGGATAACCAATGACTCTTGCATTGCTGTAGCACCTATATTTTGGGTGTTACTTGGAGTAGGAATGGCCGTAAATCGAATTCTGAAACCGTCTGCATGATACTCTGAAGTTTCCACCAAAAGTGCCATGATTATTTACTACATGCTTTTCACGCTCAAAAGCGGCATTGATGAAGCTAATCTTTCTAATTGGTTGGTAATTGTGAAAACGACAAATATAAGTTGAGTGGAAGGATAGAATCTATCTAAAATATTAAATAAATTGTAAGTATTTAACTTTTGACTTATGCAGAGTGCTGCTTTATAATTTATTTTAAGTGGATATTCAGAGTATCCAGAATATGACAGGGAAGAGGAGAAAAGATGCGATTAATTAAAAAGGTTTTAGCGATGAGTTTGGTAACTGCTTTAACTTTTACCAGCATTCAGATGCCGGTAAACGCAACTGCAGCTTCTGTTTCCTCTACAGGTACAGAAGTGCAGGTGGAGACAGGGGACAGTGAGGCAGCAGAGCAGAGTACGCAAGAGCAGGAGATTGGCAACGATACAGTCGATCAGACAACTGATGTACAGAGTACAGAAGAACAAAACTCCGCTGCGTCAAATGAAGATGAGCAGTTGACAGAAGAAGGCGGACAAACAACAGATGAGCAGACAGCAAAGGATGACGAAGCTGTAACAGATGAGACTGTTTCAGAAGCACAGGAAATGTTTCAGACAGCCTTGGCAGGAAACGGAACAGTTGCCCTTTCAGAGGACTTGAATGTTGATGAAGTGGTAGAGCTTACTCTTCCAGAGGGTATGGAAGAGGCAGAATTAACACTTGAATTAAACGGCTACACAATGAGTTCCGAACAGGCAGAAGCATTGTTTTATGTAGCGGAAGGCGTTACCCTCTCGATTGCAGGGGAAGGCAGCATCGTAAATAAGGCAGATAACGGAAGTGTAATTTATAATGAAGGAACAGTTAATTTAGACAATGCTGATTTACTTGCAACAGGCAGTAAGAGTATAGGTGTTCTGAACAACAGCACTTTGGGCGAAAAAGGACTTGTGATTAAGAGCGGTACTATTAAGGCTGAGTGGTTTGCAGTAGGAAAGACAGCAAAGGCAGAAGTGTCGAAAAATCGACCAACTGCCTTTTTTGCAGCGGCAGGAATTGTACTTTCTACCACAACAGAAGAGATTGAACAAGGTGACTATAGCATAGATGAAAATGCAACATTGACGGAAGAGACGGCGGACAGCATTGCAGTAGAGGGAGCAGCAAAGGATAGCGATACACAGGAAACAACGCCGGAAACGCCACAGGAGACAACACCGGAAGAGACACCGACAACTCCTTCAACAACTGATGTGCCGGCACAGACGGATACTGTGGATGCAACAACTGTTGTCGCTCCGGCAAGACCTCTCAATGTGACAGCCACAGTGAGCAGCTATAACAACATAAAAATCACATGGAGCAGTGTCACAGACGCGAAGGGATATATTGTTGAGCGTATGCAGAATGGTGTAGAAAGTACCTATGTAGAAAAATACAACGGAACTGCTACGACATTTAGCGATACCGATATCTTAGTCGGTAAAGACTATTCTTACCGGGTGTATGCTTTTGTCAATGATGAAGAAAATAAGGCTGTAAAGAGTGAAGTAAGTGTTGTTGTGACAGCAAAGACAACGATTGCGGCGCCGACATCCTTGACGGCAGTTCAATCTTCTGCAACAAAGATAGCTCTTACCTGGAAAGGTGTAACAGGAGCAGCTAAATATAATGTATATCAATCCAAAAACGGTGGTGCTTATACGTTGCTTGGTTCAACGACGAGTGCGAGCTATACGGCTTCCGGATTGAAAACAAAGACGAAGTACTCCTATAAGATAACAGCGGTAAACGGAACTTATGAGAGTGACGGCAGCAATATCCAGTCATTGTATGCAGCGGCAGCAGGTGTTACAAAGCTGAAGGCATCAAGCAGTGCATATAATAAGATTAATTTATCATGGAAAAAAGCCAGCGGTGCCACCAAATATGTAATCTATCGTTCTACAAATGAGGCAACCGGTTATAAAAAACTAAAAACGGTTACTTCTGTAAAATATACAGATACGGTAAAAGCAGGCGTTACATATTATTATAAGGTTATTTCTTATTCCGATAAGGCAAAGGGTGGAACAAGCGCAGTTGTATCCGCAGTGACAAAGCCGGAAAAACCTACGAATGTAAAAGCAACGTATAAATCATATAACTCGGTTACAATATCCTGGTCAAAAGCAGGTGGAGCCGGAAGCTATGCAATTTATCGTTCCACATCAGAAAAATCAGGTTATACATTAGTAGGTACTGCATCTAAGAGCAAAAAATCCTATACGGACAAAACAGCGGTTGCAGGAAATAAGTATTACTACAAAGTTTGCGCAGTGGCAAATAAAGTAGAGAGCAAGGCAAGCAAGGTGGCATCTGTAAAGGTTAAGCCGGGTGCAATAAGCAAATTAGCGGTTAGCAGTGCAGGGGGAAAGAGTGTTAAATTGACATGGTCTGCAGGAAAGGGTGCAACAGTTTACCGTATTTACCGCTCCACGAGCAGTAACTCGGGTTATAAGAAGATTGCAGAGACAAGTAGCTTAAATTATACGGATACAGGTTTAAAAAACGGAAAAACCTATTATTACAGAGTATATGCAAGAGCAAAGAGTGTCAACAGTGATTATAAACAGACCTCCTATGTGAATCCGAAATCAATTTCTTTGAATACGACTTCATTGAATTTGGAAGGCGGTGCAACCGCTAAATTAACGGTATCCTTTAATCCGAGCAGCGTCTCGAACACCACAATTACGTGGAGCAGTGCGAATACAAAAGTTGCAACGGTTTCGAAAAAGGGTGTTGTATCAGCAGTAGCGACAGGTGTTACAACGATTACAGCGACAGCGATTAACGGAGTGACAGCTACCTGTGAAGTAGGAGTAAATCAGGAAACCAGCGGAGTGGTAATTGTATTAGACCCTGGACATGGCGGTTCTGATCCTGGAGCTGTTTCAGGTTCTCTGCGTGAAAGCGCATTAAACCTTAAGATTTCACAATACACAAAGGCAGAGCTTGAGAAATACAGCGGAGTTGTTGTAAAGATGACAAGAACAGGCGATACCTACGTAGGACTTGAAGAGAGAACGGTAATTGCAAAGAATTACGGAGCAGATATGTTTATCAGCCAGCATTTAAATTCAGCAGCATCTTCTGCAAACGGAGCGGAAGTATATTATTCTAATAACAGCAGCTTTAAGACTACCTCTTCGGCACTTGGTTCTAAAATATTAAGCAGACTGCAAGGTGTGGGTCTGAACAACCGAGGAGTTAAAACAAAGCTTTCCTCTGACGGCGTAAATGACTACTATTCTGTTATTCGTAATAGTGTTAGCAGAGGTTTCCCGGGAATTATTGTGGAGGCTGCATTTATAACAGGCTCTGATGACAGAGATATTTTATCAACTGAGGCGGGATTGAAGTATATTGGAGTTGCAACGGCAACGGCAATTGCAGAATATTACGGACTTAGCAAGAAATAAAATGAGAAATAATAGGAGAACAGGCAGCGGTGAATAAAAGGATTATTGCAATTATTATAACTGCCGTGATGTTATTTCCCAATGTTTCAATGACTGCCTTGGCTTCTGGCGATATGCCGGAGGTACAAGGCAGTTATACTTCTACTTATGATTTGCCTGGTGATATAGAGGCAGGAGATTATACAATAGAAGAGAATTCTACTGTCATAGAGAATACAGAAAGTGAAGTTGCAGTAGAAGGGGAAAATAACGAGGAGAAAAAGGCAGATAGCGAAGAAACAAACGAGGAGAAAAAGGCAGATAGCGAAGAAACAAACGAAGAGATAGTAGAAGAAACACAGCCGGATACTACGGTGACAAGTCAGGGACAAACCGGGGAGAATGCGGGAGACAAACAAACCGAAGATGGGGGTACAGATAGCTCTACCGGAGGCACAGAGGGCACAAAAGATCAAACAGTGCCTGAGCAGCCCCCAATCGTTTACCCGGGAAAAATCAGCAGTCTTACGGCGAAGGTTCAGAACATAACGGTCTCTTTGACATGGAAAAAGGCAGAAAATGCAGAAAGCTATGTGATTTACCGTTCAACAAGCAAGAACTCTGGTTTTGAGGAGATTGGCGGGACGACAAAGTTAAAGTACACAGATAAGACGGCGGTACAGGGAAAGAGCTATTATTACAGGGTCTGTGCCAAAGGAAACGGTGTTTTCGGAGAAGGTGTTACGACCTCCAAGGCGAGCAAAATTCCGCTAGGTCCTAAAGGTGTAAAGTCTTTAAAGTACAAGGCGGAAACCTATAATACGATCAATCTGTCGTGGAAGGCGAGCAAGGGAGCCACCAAGTATGTAATTTATCGTTCAACCAGTAAGGAAGGAACGTATAAAAAGGTAAAAACAACGACGGGTACGACATATCGACAGACAAAGGTAAAGTGCGGTCAGGTTTATTACTATAAGATAGTTCCTTACTCTGATAAGATTCCGGGAACTGCAAAGATAATAAAAGCATATACAAAACCAAATGCAGTGACGAACTTAAAGGCAAGCATCAGTAAGGAAAATGTTAAACTCACATGGAAAAAGAGCAAGGGAGCTGCTAGCTATGTGATTTACCGCTCCACAAAGAAAAACTCTGGCTTTACCCAGATTGGGGAAAGCAAAAGTGCAAAATATACGGATACAGGAATGTCAGATGGGAAGACTTACTATTATCGGGTATATTCGCTTAGCAATGGAACAAAGGGAAAAGCGGTTTTAGTCAAAATAAAGGTTCCGAAGAAAAATACGGCGGATTTGTCTCAGGAGATGAGGGCGGTCTGGATATCCTATCTGGATTACGGAACACTAAAGGATAAAAGCAAGAGTGAATTCACCAAGAATATTAATGCTATGTATGATGCGGCGCTGGCGCAAAACTTAAATACTGTAATTGTGCACGTAAGAGCTTTTAGTGATGCAGTGTATCCGTCAGAATACTATGGTTGGGCAAACTTTATCTCCTCGAGTGATGACGGACCGAGTTATGATCCGCTGGAGATTATGGTGACGGAAGCACATAAAAAGGGTCTCCTTTTTCAGGCATGGATTAATCCATATCGGACTGCGGATGGAGGCAGAGTAAATCCGGCGAGCACTAGTGCAATTAAAAAGATTGTTGGTGGTGTGGAAGAAATTGTAAAGAACTATGACGTTGATGGAATTCACTTTGACGATTATTTCTATCTGTCGACAGACAGCACAAGCCAAAGCAAAAAGATGGAAAATGTAAATTTGATGATACGACAGGTTTATGATAAAATCAAATCCATTGATTCCAACGTGATATTTGGAATAAGTCCGGCAGGAAATGTGGAATACGCAAAATCCATTGGCTGTGATGTGGAGACATGGCTGTCGGAAACAGGGTATATCGATTATATTTGTCCGCAGCTATATTGGTCAGATGACTATGTGACGGCAAGCGGAGTGTCGAGCAAGATGTTTACAAATACAATGAAGCAGTGGGCGGCATTAAACAAAAACGGTACTGCCATGTATGCAGGACTTGCATTGTATAAGGTAGGTGCACCGGTCACATCAGTATGGGGCGATGACCTAGGCTGGGGAAGCAGCGCTTCCAACCTTTATAACCAGTATAAGGCAGCAAAAAATGCAGGATATAAGGGGTACAGTCTGTACCGGTATGAATCCTTTGGCTTACCGGCGGCAAAGACAGAGCTTGCGAATTTAAAAAAGCTTTCAAAGTAAAGCGATAGCCACGAATGCGCATACAAAAATATTTCTTGAAGCATTTGCCTTATAATGGTATAATGTCGCTAGACATTATACCCCCGAATGGGGATATAGCGTGAATTACGGAGTAATTCACATAATTGTTTCAAGTATGCAACAAAATAAATTATAAATTATCAGTGGAGGAATTATCATGAGAACATATCTGGTAACAGGCGGAGCTGGTTTTATCGGTTCAAACTATATACACTATATGTTTAAGAAGTATAACAATGAGATTCGTATTATTAACGTGGACGTATTAACCTATGCCGGCAATCTGGAAAATTTAAAGGGCGTAGAGGAAAGAGAAAACTATACCTTTGTGAAAGCGGACATTTGTGATAAAGAGGCAATTGAGAAAATTTTTGCGGAAAATGATATTGACAGAGTTGTTCATTTTGCGGCAGAAAGTCATGTAGACAGAAGTATTAAAAATCCGGAGGTATTTGTACAGACCAACGTACTAGGTACTCTCGTTATGCTGAATGCAGCGAAAAACGCATGGCTTCTGGAGGACGGAAGCTTTAAGGAAGGCAAGAAATTCCTTCATGTTTCCACAGACGAGGTATATGGCTCTTTGGAAGAGGAAGGAACATTCTTCTATGAGACAACCCCAATTGATCCTCACAGCCCGTATTCAGCAAGTAAAGCATCCTCTGATATGCTTGTAAAGGCATATGTGGATACTTATAAGTTTCCTGCAAATATTACAAACTGCAGCAACAACTATGGACCTTACCAGTTCCCGGAGAAGCTGATTCCGCTTATTATCAACAATGCCTTACAGGGAAAGAAGCTTCCGGTATACGGTACAGGAACAAACGTAAGAGACTGGCTCTATGTGGATGATCATGCAAAGGCAATCGATATGGTTCAGGAAAACGGAAAAATCGGTGAACGCTACAATATCGGCGGACACAATGAAAAGCAGAATATTGAGATTATTAATATTATTCTGGAGACCTTACAGGAAATGCTTCCAGAAAATGACGAGAGAAGAAAGCTTGTGAGCAAGGATTTGATTACCTATGTGGAAGACAGAAAAGGTCATGATATGCGTTATGCAATTGCACCGGATAAGATAAAGGAAGAAATCGGCTGGTATCCGGAGACCATGTTTAAGGATGGCATCAAGCTTACAATCAAATGGTATTTTGAGAATGAGGACTGGCTTAAAAACGTGACAAGCGGTGACTATCAGAAATACTACAAGGATATGTATACACAAGAGGAAGGAAAGTAATATTACTTTTCAAAAATAAAAACAGAAACGGCAGTATCTATGAAATTCTGGGTACTGCCTATCATATGTTTTAAAGCAGAAAGATGGAGGATTGAAAGATGAAGGGAATTATATTAGCAGGTGGTTCCGGAACGCGCCTATATCCACTTACAAAAGCAATTTCAAAGCAGATTATGCCAGTTTATGATAAACCGATGATTTACTATCCGTTGTCAACCTTAATGCTTGCGGGAATCAAAGATATTTTGATTATTTCGACACCGAGAGATTTGCCGGTGTTTGAAGAACTTTTCGGTACAGGAGAGCAGTTGGGACTTAACATGTCTTACGCCGTTCAAGAGACACCGAGAGGACTTGCGGATGCATTTATAGTAGGTGAGAAGTTTATTGGGAAGGATAAAGTTGCGCTTGTACTTGGAGACAATATTTTCTACGGACAGAGCTTTTCAGATGTATTAAAGAAAGCGGCAGAAAGAGAAACAGGTGCTACTATTTTTGGTTACTATGTAAAGGATCCGAGAGAATACGGTGTTGTGGAATTTGATGAAAACGGCAAAGCACTGTCCATCGAGGAAAAACCGGAGAATCCAAAATCCAATTATGCGGTTCCGGGTTTATATTTCTATGACAATGATGTTGTGGATATCGCTAAAAATGTAAAGCCTTCTGCAAGAGGAGAAATTGAAATAACAAGTGTAAACAACGAATATTTAAAGAGACAGACCTTAAGCGTGGAGACACTGGGAAGAGGATTTGCATGGCTTGATACAGGAAGTCATGATCAGCTTCTTGATGCGGCTGACTTTGTGGCGGCATTCCAGAAACGCCAGGGCTTGTATATTTCCTGTATTGAGGAAATTGCCTATAAGCGAGGCTTTATTGATAAAACGCAGCTCATCAACCTTGCCCAGCCGCTGCTTAAGACGGCATACGGACAATATTTGATGGATGTTGCAAACGGATTGTAGAAAAGAGAGGCTTTAGAGATGGGAAAAATTAAAGTTACAACATGTGAGATAGAGGGCTTAAAGGTAATTGAGCCTACTGTATTTGGAGATGAGAGAGGATATTTTGTAGAGACATACAACCGGAATGATTTTGTGGAAGCAGGAATTGATTGCCAGTTTGTTCAGGACAATCAGTCAGGCTCCAAAAAAGGTGTGCTGCGTGGTCTTCATTTCCAAAAGGAGTTTCCTCAGGACAAGCTTGTTCGTGTGGTAAGTGGAGAAGTGTTTGACGTTGCAGTGGATTTAAGAGAGGGGTCAAAGACGTACGGAAAGTGGTTTGGCGTTATCCTGTCTGCTGAGAACAAAAAGCAGTTCTTTATTCCGAAAAACTTTGCACATGGCTTTTTAGTTCTCTCTGAAAGTGCAGAATTTGCATATAAATGTACAGATTTTTATCACCCGAATGACGAAGGGGGAATCCTTTGGAGTGATCCTGAAATCGGTGTTGAATGGCCGATACCGGAGGGAATGGAGCTTATCATTTCCGATAAGGATACAAAGTGGGAAGGTATTTCGGGACTGAAGAAACGAGGTTAAAGATGAGTTTTATTGAAAGCATAAAAGACGTTTTCGGTAAACGAAGACTTATTATGTCCTTGGCAGCTGCAGACTTTCGAAAAAGATTTGTCGGTTCTTATTTTGGGGTTGCATGGATGTTCGTGCAACCCATTGTAACGATTGTCATTTATTTTCTGGTGTTTCAGGTTGCCTTCCGCGGTAATCCGCCGATTGATGTGCCTTATATCATATGGTTTATTCCGGGAATTATTCCGTGGTTCTTTTTTAGCGAGGCGTTGAATCATGCTACCAACTGTCTGTTTGAATACAGTTATCTTGTAAAAAAGGTTGTGTTCAAGGTCAGTATTTTACCGCTGGTAAAGATTGTGTCATGCATTTTTGTACATGGAATATTTTTACTTATTATGATGGCTGTGTTTTTCTTATATGGAAAGACCCCGTCGATTTACTGGCTGCAGGTGTTCTACTATGCCTTTTGCATGGTGATACTGCTGATTGGGCTATCATTTATTACGGCATCGATTACGGTACTGTTTCGGGATATGGCTCAGATAGTAAATATCGGTTTGCAGCTTGCCATGTGGGCGACGCCGATTATGTGGCATCCTCAGATGGAGCAATTTAAAGGAAAGCTGGACCCTTATTTGTGGGTATTTAAAATAAACCCGATGTATTATGTTGTGGAGGGATACAGGGCGAGTCTTATCAGCCATGTCGGCTTTTGGGAGCTGCCGGGTGACACCCTGTATTTTTGGTGCTTCACGCTGGTCACCTTTGTTTTGGGGCTTACGTTATTTAAGAAATTAAAACCCCATTTTGCAGATGTATTGTAAAGAGGAAGAGATGTTATGCTTGCGATTCGTATTGAGAATTTAAGTAAGGTCTATAAGCTTTATGAGAAACCGATAGAACGTTTGAAGGAGACGCTTAGTCCCTTCAAAAAGGTCTATCATAAGAGCTTCTATGCCTTGAATAATATAAGCTTTGATGTAAAGCAGGGAGAGACCGTTGGTATCGTAGGGACAAACGGCTCTGGTAAATCAACTATTTTGAAAATAATTACAGGTGTGTTGACGCCCACAGAGGGAAGGGTGGAAATCAACGGAAAGATTTCCGCACTCCTGGAGCTTGGTGCAGGTTTTAATATGGAGTACACCGGTATTGAGAATATATACTTAAACGGCACTATGATGGGCTTTACGAAAAAAGAGATGACAGAGAAGATCCCCGCTATTTTGGAGTTTGCGGATATCGGTGATTTTGTACATCAGCCCGTAAAAACTTACTCAAGCGGTATGCTTGTGCGCCTTGCCTTTGCAACGGCAATCAACGTAGAGCCGGAAATATTGATTGTAGATGAAGCGTTGTCTGTCGGTGATGTGTTTTTTCAGGCAAAATGCTTTAATAAAATAAATGAGATTAAAGAAAAGGGAACAACCATCCTTTTGGTTACCCATGACATGAGCAGTATTATCAAGTACTGCGATAAAGCAATTTTGTTAAATCGTGGTAACTTCGTGGAGGAAGGAAAGCCGAATGTCATTGTTGATTTGTACAAGAAAATACTGGCAAACCAGTATGATCCGGCTAAGACAGTGGAGGCGGCAGAAGCAGCGGCAATTCAGGTTGACAGCAGCAAAAAGTGGATGAGCCAGCTTTCTATCAATCCTAATCAAGATGTGTATGGAGATAAAAGAGCAGAGATTACCGACGTCGGACTTTTTGATGACCAGGACAGACTTACAAACCTGATTATGAAGGGAAAAGAATTCAGTATTAAGATGAAGGTTACTTTTCACGAAACGATCAGTGAACCGATTTTTGCTTTTACCATTAAGGACACAAAGGGAACCGAGCTTGCAGGTACGAATACGATGGTGGAAAACACCGGTGTAAAAATGTGTGAGAAAGGAAAAACTTACATTATTTCCTTTACACAGAAAATGATGCTGCAAGGAAAGGATTATCTGATTTCTCTTGGTTGTACGGGCTTTGAAAACGGTGAATTTGTAATCTATGACCGCATGTATGATGTGGTTAACATAAGCGTTATTTCAAATAAAAATACAGTGGGTGTCTATGATATGGATACAGCGATTTTGTTTGACGAAGAGTAGGAATGAGGATACTCGCAACCGGCTTAAGGCTGTGATTGGAGGTAACAATGGACAAAGAGGTTTTAAATCTTACTTACTATAAAGGGGAGGACCTTTATAGCGATGGAGATGTGGAAGATAAAATATTAGAAATTTTTAAAAGCGGTGAGGATATACAAAAGCGCTTGATGCAGGATGATGACTGGGCTATTTTGTATCATCTCTCACCTATCCGGCAAAATATTTTAGAGTGGTATGACTTCGAGAAAGATGCCACTGTACTTGAAATCGGCTCGGGCTGTGGTGCCATATCGGGGCTTTTTTGTGAAAAGGTAAAGCGGGTTGTCGGTATTGAATTATCCAAGCGCCGTTCTACAATTAATGCGGAACGCAATAAAAAGTACGACAATTTAGAGATTATGGTAGGAAACTTTGAGGACATTGAACTGACAGAAAAGTTTGATTATGTAACCCTGATTGGCGTGTTGGAATATGCGGACAGCTACATCAATTCTCCAAAGCCTTATGAGGAAATGCTTCGCCGAGTGAAAAAATTCTTGAAGCCGGGCGGAAAGCTGATTATTGCGATTGAGAATAAATTTGGCTTAAAGTATTTTGCAGGCGCGATGGAGGACCATACAGGCAATTTATTTGATGGAATTGAAAATTATAAAAATGTATCCAGCGTGAGAACCTTTTCCAAAAATGAGATAGAGGAGCTGCTTGCACGTGCAGGCTACGAAGATAGTCAGTTCTATTATCCGGTTCCTGATTATAAGCTCCCATCAGCGGTTTATGCAGAGGGGTATCTGCCAAAGGCAGGAGATTTGCGAAATATGTCTGCGGCGTATGACAGAGCTCGTTTTAAGCTGTTTGATGAGGATATTGTATATGACCAGTTTTGCAAGGATGAGAAATTTGAGTATTTTTCCAATTCTTTTTTGATTTTTGCTAAGGCTTAACGGAGGTAAACATGAAAAATGTCTTATTTGTAAAATACAATAGAACAAGAAGACTGAAATATCAGATTAGCACATGTATTTATGAAGAGAACGGCGTGCGGTATGTGGAGAAAAAAGCACTGAATGAAGAGGCGGTTCCTCACATTGAGAGCCTGAAAGAGAAATCCGAAAAGCTGGGCAAGGTGCAAAGGGAAGTCAAGGTGCTTCTGCCGAGGATTGAGGGCAGGTCTGCTTTTTATGAGTTTGTAGACGGGGTAACCTTACAGGATTCCTTGTTTCCAGAGCTTGATAATAAAGAGGCTTTAATTGAAAAATTAAAGATGATTAACGACAGAATTTTTTGCTTTGAGGAGCAGTGCTTAGAGGCGTTTCAGATATCGGAGACATTTCAAGAAATCTTCGGAGAGGCAAAAGGAGTTCACGGTGTTGGCGTAAAGCCTGCCAATATAGATTGCCAGTATGACAACTATATTGAAAAAGACGGCGAAATATATCTGCTGGACTGCGAATGGGTGGCGGACTGCCTTGTTCCGGTTGATTATTTGAAATACAGAAGTGTATTCTACTTTTATCAAAGGTATAGGATGTATCTGGAGAAAACAATGTCGGAGGAGGAATTTTTAGCACAGTTCGGCTTTACAGCGGAATTGGCGGAAATTTACTTTGATATGGAGGACCACTACCAGCACTATGCCCACGGAAAGAACCGTGAGTATATTTATACGGATAATTATAAAAAGCCGATTAAATCCAGAGATAATCTGGAGGAAGAGGGCTTTGACATAAGCAGCTTTAAGCTGCTTCAGGATAAGGACAAGGATATTGAGCACTTAAATGAGCTTTGCTATATCAAGGACAATACCATATCCGACAAGGACAAGTATATTCAGGATTTGGAGGCTATTATTCAAAAAATGCGTTCCAATCCGATGTATAAAATAGGGCGGGCACCTGTAAAAGCAGTGAAAACTGTCAGGGGTCTGTTTCAAAAAAAAAACCAGCACATTGAAACAATAGAATTTTCTATTGTAGAAAAGCCGGTTGTGACGATTGTAATACCTGTCTACAACCAGTTTGACTTTACTTATCAATGTTTAAAGTCAATCAAAGAAAACACAACCCAAATTCCATATGAAATCATTATCGGTGATGACGTATCAACCGATAGAACAAAGGATTTATCCAAGTATGTGAGCAATATTACAGTCATACGAAATGATAAAAATTTAGGCTTTCTTAGAAATTGCAATAAGGCGGCAAGCCATGCAAGAGGTACCTATATCCTGTTTTTAAACAATGACACAACAGTGGAAAAAGACTGGCTGACGCCTTTGGTTTCCCTTATGGAAGCGGATGAAAAAATAGGAATAACAGGCTCCAGGCTTGTGTACCCGAATGGCATTTTGCAGGAGGCAGGCGGGGTTATATGGAGTAACGGCGATGGATGGAACTATGGCAGAAACGATTTGAGTGATAAGCCGGAGTACAACTATGTGAAGGAAGTGGATTACATTTCCGGTGCAGCCATGATGATACGAAAAGAGCTCTGGACGAAAATCGGAGGCTTTGACGAGCGATTTGCTCCTGCCTATTATGAGGATACGGACCTTGCGTTCGCGGTGAGAAAGGAAGGTTACACGGTAGTGTATCAGCCGAAATCAGTGGTCGTTCACTATGAAGGAATATCAAATGGGACAGACACTGAGTCGGGTATCAAGAAGTATCAGGTTGAAAACAAAGAAAAATTTAAGGAAAAATGGACAAAAGAATTAAGAAAACAGTGCGATAATCCAAATGACCTCTTTTTGGCGAGGGACAGAAGCAAGGATAAAAAAATTGCTGTTTTTATTGACCGCTATGTACCGCAATATGACAAGGATGCAGGATCTAAGTCTACGCTGGCATATATAAGGACATTCCAGAAAATGGGCTATTGCGTCAAATTTATTCCGGAGGATTTCAAAGCGGATTCGGTTTATTCTGTCTATTTAGAACAATTAGGAGTAGAGGTCCTTACCGGCAGCTTTTACTTATTAAATATAGAAAAATGGATTGCGGATTATGGAAAACACATTGATATTGTATTTTCCAGCCGTCCATATACAACCTTTAAGTTTCTTGCTGTTATAAAGGAGAATATTAAGGGAAAACTAATTTATTATGGGCATGATTTACATTATGCAAGGGAAATGCAGGAATATAGGCTGACAAGGGAAAAATCTCTGTTAGCCCATGCAAACCAAATGAAGCAGTTGGAATATGCTATCATGGAGGAGGCGGATATGGTTTATTACCCGTCCTACCTTGAGATAGAGGAGATTGCCAAGGAAAATCCTGCTATAAAGGCAGTGGCAATTCCGGTCTATGTATATGATGGTGAAAATAGGAAGAAGCCGAAAGCGGCATCTCTTCGCGGTAACCTTATGTTTGTGGGTGGATTTGCGCATGCGCCGAATGTGGATGCAGTCAGTTGGTTTGTCAAAGAAGTGTTTCCAAAGGTGCTGAGCGTATTTCCAGACATTGTATTTCAGGTGATTGGTTCCAATCCGCCGGAGGAAATCACAAGCCTTGCTTCCAAGAATGTGGTAATCAGAGGCTTTGTGACAGAGGACGAGCTGGAGGAAATTTATGTGCAGTCAAGAATTGCCGTCGTACCGCTTCGTTTTGGAGCAGGTATGAAAGGAAAAGTAATTGAGGCACTTTACAATCATGTTCCGGTTGTGACGACAAGCGTCGGTGCACAGGGCTTACAGGAATACGACAGGGTGATGAAGGTGGAGGATGAAGCAGAACGCTTTGCTCAGGCGGTTATCTCTCTGTATGAAAATACAAAAGAATTAGATGATATGTCAGCTGCCATGCCTGATTATATTAAAACCTATTTCAGCATGGAGGCAGCCGAAAAAATATTAACGACTGTCAGTTAGCGAGAGTCGGAGGAGTTATACGAATGAAAAAATTAATAGAGCAGATTATGAAATTTGGAGTAGTTGGCTTTTTGTGCTTCTTTATCGATTATTTCGTATTATTTGCGGTAACAGAGTTTCTGGGAATTAATTATCTTATTTCAAGCGCGATAGCTTTTTCGGTTTCGGTTATTGTAAATTATATCCTTAGTATCACGTTTGTGTTCAGCACCAAAAAGGATGCAAATAAAGTTAAGGAATTTATTGTATTTGTAGTGTTAAGTCTGATTGGACTTGGCATCAATCAAATCATTATGTGGTTTACGGTTGAGAAGGTCGGAATTTATTATATGCTTGCGAAGATAGTTGCAACGGCCATTGTAATGGTTTATAACTTTATCACGAGAAAAATTTTCTTGGAGGATAAAGGGGAAGAATAATTGGAGATGTTTTAGTGAAGAGAAAAAATATAGTTATTATGGTGCTTACGGCATTGCTTATCATTGTGACCGGTATGCTGGGATTTGTACTTGTGCAGCAGGCAGCCGCAAACAAAGCAGTGATGTTGGAAAAAGGGAGTGAGGTAGATCTCATCATGTTCATGGGGCAGAGTAATATGTCTGGAACAGGAGAGAGTGAGAAAGCACCTGCCGTGATTGAAGGGGCAGGTTATGAATTTCGGGCGATTTCAGATCCGACCAGACTATATCCGATTGAGGAACCATTTGGTGAAAATGAGAACAATGTAGACGGGGTGGACGACGAGGATTTAAAAACCGGTTCTTTAGTATCTGCCTTTGTCAATTCCTATTACAGCGGAGCGGGAGTGCCGGTTGTGGCGATATCCGCGTCTGCCGGAGGAAGTACGATTCATTCATGGCGAAAGGACGGAACGATGCTCCCCGATGCGGTGGATCGCTATAATGCCGCAAAAACTTGGCTTACGGAGAATGGATATGTAATCCGCCACAGCTATATGGTATGGCTTCAGGGTGAAAGTGACGGAAACAAGCAGACTTCGAAGGAGGACTACATTGCCTCCATCAAGGACAGTGTCTCGGTTATGCAGGACAATGGAATTGAGAAATGTTTTATTATCCGAATTGGAATTAGGACCGAAGAACCGGGCATGTACGACACGATTATTGAGGCACAGACCGAGCTTTGTAAGGAAAATGAAGACTTTATACTGATATCCACAAAAGCGGTAGAGTTGGAAACATTGGAGCTGATGAGAGATGAGGTGCATTACACGCAGGGCGGACTTAACCTAATAGGCGAGGAAGCGGGGGCCAACATGGCTTATTATGTAAAGACGGGAATGACCCCGGCGCTGTACGATTCAGTTGTGGATGACGTATACAGCGATACGGATACGAAAAGTGCAGAATAGCATCTAATATTTGCCAAGCAAAATGAAGAATGATATAATCATACAGGAAAACATGTAGGAAGACGGAGGTATTTATGAAGGATAGAATTTTATTGTTTATACCCGGATATAATTGTGAAAAACAGATTGTCAGAGTTCTTGGTCAGTTGGATCAGGATATTTTGCAGTACATCGATAAGGTTATCATGGTGAACAACCGAAGTACCGACGGCACAGAGGAAGCTGTGAAGGCGTTTATCGAAGAGAACCCTGCAATTCCGTTGGCACTTCTTCGAAATGACGACAATTACGGCCTTGGAGGCTCCCATAAAGTGGCGTTTGACTATGCGATGTGGGAAAATTTTGATTATGTGATTGTGCTTCACGGAGATGATCAGGGAGATATACACGATTTAAAAGTAGTCCTGAAGAAAAAGCTGTATCAAAAATATGACTGCTGTCTTGGAGCACGCTTTATGAACGGCTCAAAATTAAAGGGATATTCGGCATTTCGTACCTTCGGAAATATCGTTTATAATATGCTGTTTTCCATCGTTGTACAAAAAAGGATTTTTGACCTTGGCTCAGGACTTAATATGTATAGTGTAGATATGCTGAGAGAAAGATTTTATGAGAAATTTCCGGACAATCTGATGTTTAATTACTGCATGATTATGGCGGCAGATTATTATAAGCAAAATATTGTATTTTTCCCGATTTCATGGCGGGAGGATGATCAGGTATCCAACGTAAAGATGGTGAATCAGGCAATTACAGTTCTAAAAATGCTTGGCAGCTACTTTACCGGCAAAAAGAAGTTTATCACAAGCGATATGAGAGAGAGAAGTATAGAAGAATACAGTGCGAAAGTGATAGCAGAAAGTAGGATAGCAGAATCTGATGAAGAGGAATAAGAGAGCGGTTTACTTTTGGGTAAATATCGTGGTCGTCTTGCTGGCGGTTGCATTTGCTAGTCTGAAGACCGAGACCTTTACCGATGTACAACTGAATATGGGAACACAGCTCTTTTATTTAGTGCCGTTGTTTTTAGTAGGCTTTTTCTTTGTGCACCTTGCCAAAATGATGCGCTTTTACCTGATCTTGATGGAGCAGAAGATTAATTTTTTTCGCTTCATTAAAGTCTATATGAAGATTACACTGGTCAATCTGGCACTGCCCTTTAAAATGGGAGAGATTTTTCGAATTTACTGTTATTCTAAAGAGACAAAGGACGGCAAGATTGGAATTTTAAGTGTTGTGATTGACCGTTTGTTTGATACAACGGCACTTCTTGTCATATTAATTCCTTATGACTTTTTGGTGGACAAGCAAATTTCACCTGTGACGCTTATTTTATCTTTGTTTGCAGCAGTGATTGTGTTTTTATACCGCATATTCCTGCCTACCTATTACTATCTGAACAGGTATTTTATTATGAATACAAATTCAAAGCAGGCGGTCAGATGTTTATATATACTGGAAAGCGGCAAGACTTGGTATGATTACATAAGAAGGTTGCTAAAGGGAAGAAGCTCCCTTATCTTTATTTTTTCCTGTGTCGGCTGGATAGCAGAATTTGGCGTGTTAATGTGCATGCAGACGATTTTTCAAAAAGTATTCGGAATCAGCGGCTTTGTGGAATACATCAACTCTATCTTCGGTTTGGGAGATACATGGCTGCTCAACAGCTATACAACAGTAAGCTGCATTATTTTAGCAGTCATTACGGTAAGTGTGTATGGTATTTCTTATCTGAATAGGAGGGAAACTGTTAAATGTTAAAAAAGGTAATTGTAGTATACGATGACACTGTGGTAGCGGACAAGCTGGTAAAAAATATAACAGGTCCTAAGAGCTTTGGAAATACCATATTTAAACGAAAAACGTTAAAAAGAAGAATGACGGAAATGCTTTTGTCAAATAACTTTATTGTAGATGTACTTGACTACAAGGAAGGAGACAAGACAGAGGAACTGGCTGGGGCTTTGAAGGATGCGCCGGCTAATTGCTGTGTCATGCACCTGTATTCCAACTATGGAATCAAAAATATGGAGAATTTTAATCTTCTTCTGGAAAAAGCTCAGTTTATCAATACGAATATTGTAGTAAAGCAGCAGGAGAAAATAATTCTTGCATTATTTACAAGTGTGGAGGAGTACATCAGCTATATTCGGGAATACCAGAATGCACAAGGTGAAATTTTCTTTGACAAGATAAAGGACTATGATGTGATTTATTCAGATTCCCTTGTTGATCTTGGAGAACTGAATAATTTTATGCAATTTATAACGGGTGGTTTTGATGCCAGATTTTTTAATGCTCTTGAGGGAGACGAATATACGGTAACAAAACGCTCCAGCAATAAGAAGAAGATTAAGAGTGAATATGAATTTTACGGACTGCTTCCGGATGAGATGAAAATGTGGTTTGTTATGCCGTTTGCCTATCGGGAAGAGGAAAAATATTCCTCCTATACGATGAAGCGTTATCATATGACCGATATTGCAATCCGCTGGATTCACAATGCCATTAATTTGGAAGAATTTAACGATATTTTAAAGCAGCTGTTCCACTTTGTGACGACGAGGAAGATAAAAAGTGCTTCTCAGGCTGAATATGAGGAGGTTGAAAAAAATCTTTATATCACAAAGGTAAAGGAGAGAATGGAGGAGCTTAAGAAGAGCTCTTACTATACGAAATTTAATCACTTTATCGCTTCCGGAACAAAGTATAGTACCATAGATGAGATTATAGAAAAATACGAAGCACTGTATACAAAAGTGAGACAGAATGTCAAATTAAAGACAGAGTTTGCCATCGGACACGGAGATTTGTGTTTTTCCAACATCCTGTATAACAGGGAGACATCCATACTTATGCTGATTGACCCGAAAGGGGCTTTGAAGGAAGAGGATTTGTGGACCAACCCTTATTACGATATCGCGAAGCTCTCACATTCTATCTGCGGCCGCTATGATTTTTTCAACAGCGGACTTTATGACATTCGGATAGAGGCTGATATGCAGGTTGGGCTTTCTCTGGATTTTCACAATGAGGAATACGTGGAGCTGTTTAAGGAGTATTTGGAGAGAAGCGGTTTTGACTATACGCTGGTGAGAGTGTATGAGGCATCTTTGTTTTTGTCCATGCTTCCGCTGCATATGGATAACCCGCAGAAGGTGTTTGGATTTTTGCTGAATGCAATTAATATATTAGAAGAGGTAGAGGCATGTATACAGGATTAACGTTTGTTTTTGATATAGACGGAACGATTTGTCCGATTAAGAAAAAAAATGAGGAATACATCGATTTGGTTCCTTACAAGGAAATGGTCGAACGGCTGAGAGAATATAGAGATTGTGGGGCAAGAATTGTCTTGTTCACATCGAGAAACATGAACAGCTATAACGGAAATATCGGGCTGATTAATGCCAACACAGCAAAGGTGATGCTTGAATGGCTGGAAAAATGGGATATTCCATATGATGAGATTATCTATGGAAAGCCTTGGCCGGGACACCGCGGATTCTATGTTGATGACCGAGCTGTCCGTCCGGATGAATTTTTAAAATATTCAGAGGAAGAATTGAATGAGATTTGCAGGAGATCAAAGGAGGAGTATGATCGTGAAGGATAAGAAGACTTTTTTAATCGGTGCACTGTCTGGTGCATTGGTTCTCGCGGCAGTAGAAGGGCTTGTCGTGGGAGGAATGGCAGTTTATAATTATTATAGTGAGGAAGCGTTTGAGGCGTCTTTCGAAGAGTCAGTGGAGGATGAACTGGTGGAGGAATCCGCAGGCGTATTTGCTGACAACGGAAATGCCATTATTAAAAGTACGGATGATGCAATACAGATTGAAGTGATTCCGCCGAGTGGTTTCGTGATGCAGGCGGATTATGAGAGTGCATACGGTGCCGGATATGTAAATGCGGACGAGTCAGTGCGGGTGGAATATTACATAGAAAATTATACACTGGATGAGATGAATTCCTTTTATGAATTTGAAAAGGGAATATTTGCATCGGATCCGGATACCTATACAAATGTTTCAGATGAAGCGGTACAGACAATGGAAGTAAACGGTTATCAGGTAAACTATGTTTCCTTGTCCTACACCTATGATGGGACGGAGAACTATACGGAATACTGTGCTTTTGTCATGATAGACGAGGTGACAGAATATATGTGTAATATCTATACGACGACTGGGGCAGCAGGTGAAGAGCTTATCAAAGAATGCTTTCATTCTCAAATTCCGGTTGCGCAATAAGAAAGAGGGCAGACTTGTCAATGAAAAAAGCAGTTTTTATCATTAATATAATAGTATTTGTGCTTGTCTGCACGTTTTTGGTCTTTGGTGTTGAACGAAATGAAGCACTTGATACGAATGTGGGAACGCAGGAATCCATACAAAAAATTGAGGAAAACACAAGCAGCACCACAGAAAATATTTTGCAGAACCTGATGTTCAACGGCGAGGCTCTGCCCTATGATACGGAAACAGCTACCTTTTATCTGCCCCTGTCCATGAAGAATGAAAGTTGGGAGTTTGGAGAACTGTCCGCAGCAGATAAGGGAGTATCTATCTTGTTTGCAGAGGATTTTAGCGAGACAGATAAGCTGACTGCCATTGCCAACAACCAAAGTTTTTCCTTCTTGGCGTTCACGAATGAGGAGCACCGCTATTATAATTTGGTTTTTACGGGGCTTCCGATTATGGATATCACCGTGAACGAAGGCAGTATGGAGGAAAGCGCACAGATTGATATGAGCCTTTACTCTTCCAACACAAAATCTGACTGGGTAAAGCACTCTATGGCAAATCTAAGAGTCAGGGGAAGCACAACCCGCCTTTATCCGAAAAAGTCCTATAAGATGGAGCTTACGAAGTTTGATAACACCGGAAACACGGTGAACAACGATGTTGCTCTTTTGAATATGCGCAAAGACAATGATTGGATTTTATATGCAATGTACAGTGATGCTGAGAAAGTAAGAGATAAGCTGTCCATTGATATCTGGAATGAATTTGGGGCGAATGACAACCCGTTCAGCAGTAATTTCGGAACAAAGCTTGAATATGTCGAGCTTATTGTAAACGGAGCATATTATGGGATTTATGGGCTTATGGAGCCAGTGGATGCCAAGAAGCTGGACATTACAACAGCAAGCTCTGCCGACAGTCAGGAGTACATTTACAAGCGCACATACCCAATGCTGTTATCCCTTGATGAATTTGCGGAGGATTCCGATGTTATAACTCGAGATGGTTTTGAGTTGAAGGGGATAAGCAAGTATGGTGAGATATCACTCAAAAGCTGGGAGCCTCTTATGAATTTTATACGCGTCAACAATCTGGAGGATAGCGAGCAATATCAGGAAGAGATTGAAGACGTAGTTGATATTAACAGTGTGACAAACGCATGGTTATTTTTACAGATTGTATCCGGCACGGACAATCGGGCAAAAAACATGTATTATGTAGCGAAAATGACAAGCGGCGGTATCCGCCTATACTTTGTCCCATGGGATTTGGATTTGACATGGGGAAATGTGAGCAAGGAGGGGACTGATTTATATATAGCTTTTGAGCCGGAAATATTGACAGAATTGGTAAACTGGGAAACCGGTCAGAATGTGATTGATACAAATGCGGGCAACTCTGTTTCCCTTGCAAAAGAAAAGTGGGAGGAGCTTCGAGGAACGATTTTGACGGACGAGACACTGATTGAGCGAATCGAGGAGCTAGAACATACCGTGCTTGGCTCAGGAGCGATGGCACGCGAGACAAAGCGTTGGCCGGATGGAGGACATACGACGGATTACTCTAGTCTGAAGCAGTACGCCCTTGACAAAATGTCTTATCTGGATACTTTTTTTGAGACGCTTGGGGAGGAATAGAGGATGGCAGAAAAATACAGACATGAACTGAAATATGTGTGCAATGAGATGGAACTTTCTGTCATTGCAGGAAGGCTTGCCCCCCTTATGAGCATCGATAAGAATGCGAGAGAAAAAGGCTCTTACAATATCCGAAGTCTTTACTTCGAAGACTATTACAATACTTGCTTTCAGGAAAATGAGGCAGGAACCGATCCAAGAGAAAAATTTAGAATACGGATATACAACGGAAGTACAAAAAGAATTTCCTTGGAGCTTAAAAAGAAGGAAAGAGGCAAGACTTTAAAGGAAGCCTGTCCGCTGACGCTTGAACAATGCAGAATGCTGATGAAGGGGATACCGCTTCCGGTTTCGAGTCAATATGATAAGACGCTGCAAAAGCTCAACCTTTTAATGAGGACAAGGCTGATGCGACCGAGCATTATTGTGGATTACGACCGCGTGCCTTATGTGTGTAAGGATGGTAATGTCCGGGTAACCTTAGATAGAAATGTATCTTCCTCTGTCTATGTGAGCGAATTTTTGAATCCACAAATTAGAAAACGCCCTATCTTACCGGCGGGAAAACATATACTGGAAGTGAAGTATGACGAGTTTATACCCGATTACATCAAGGATAACATGGAGCTTTCTACATTAAGACAAACAGCATTTTCTAAATTCTATCTTTGCAGAATTTATAAATAACAGGAGGGAACTATGAATTTTCAGGACATATTTAAAAAATCATTTTTAGAAGGCTTTGCAAGCTCCGATATCAGCACATCCAAAATTGCAGCAACCATGCTTGTGACATGTGTATTAGCACTTTATGTTTTTGCGATGTACCGTCTTGTGACGAGAAAGACGTTTTATTCCAAGACATTTAATATTGCGATTGCGACGATTGCGGTTATCACGGCAGGAATTATTTTAGCGATGCAGTCAAGCCTTGTCATTTCACTTGGTATGGTAGGTGCGTTGTCTATCGTAAGATTTCGAACTGCGGTCAAGGACCCGCTTGATTTGATTTTCTTGTTTTGGTCTATCAGTGTGGGAATCATATGCGGAGCAGGATTATTTGAGGTAGCGCTTCTCACAAGCATTTTGGTGACAATTGCACTTCTTGGACTTGATTTAATCCCGGTTGCAAAGGCTTCCATGATTTTGGTTGTAAACTGCGAGGATAAGAAAAAGGAAGAAGAGATTCTTGACACGGTAAAGCAGTACACAAAGATTTGTAAAGTAAAATCCAGAAATATTTCAGGAGACAATCTGGATATGATTATTGAAATCAGAACGAAAGAGGAAGCAAAGCTTGCGGCGGAGATTTCTAATCTTTCCAAGGTTTCCTCAGTATCTCTTTTATCCCATGATGGGGAAGTAACATTTTAAGATGGAGGGTTTTATGACAATTGTAATTACGATGGCAGGACTTGGCTCCAGATTTAAAAAGGCAGGCTATACCGTGCCAAAATACATGATTGAGGCACATGGAAAAACATTGTTTGAGTGGTCGATGGAGAGCCTATCCGGATTTTATCAAAAGGGAAACAGCTATGTTTTTATTGTGAGAAAAGAAGATGGATCAAGAGATTTTATCGAAGCGAAATGCAAGGAAATGAATTTTGAAAATGTGACGATAATTGAGATTGATTATCTGACAGACGGACAGGCTACAACGGCGATGCTTGCAAGTGAGTTTTGGGATAAGCAGTCGGAGCTTATGATTTACAACATAGATACCTATGTGGAGGCGGACGAGATGCATGCCTCCCAGATTGCAGGGGATGGCTTTATCCCTTGTTTTCACGCGCCTGGAGATCATTGGAGCTTTGTGAAGCTGAATGCAGACGGCAGTGCCGAGGAGGTGCGGGAGAAGGTCAGAATTTCAGACAACTGCACACTTGGAGCTTACTACTTTAAGAGCTGCGGACTTTATGAGGAGCTGTATCGCGAATACTATTCCTCCGAGGAGAAACTTGAAAAGGGAGAAAAATATGTGGCGCCCCTCTACAACTACCTGATTTCAAAGGGTGGAGACGTTCGGATTTCCATCGTGGATTATAATAAGGTACATGTGCTCGGAACACCGGAGGAGCTGCAAGTATTTATTGATGAGTATACAGCTTAATATATGGAAAAATTGTAACAAGTATAAGGGATAATACAATGAATGTTTGGAATAACAGGAAAAAACTAAATAAGACAGCCCTTCTCATTGCGGTGCTTCACTGGATGATAAGTTTTGCCACGGACCGTTTTGTATTTACTTATCAGTTGTTTGATTTTTCAAATACGGTAGCGCTTGCAAAAGCTGGACTTGCGTGGGGAGCAAAGTTGGCGTTTCTGGTGTTGCTTTTGGTACTGTGGCAGCTAATCTGGTACCATGCTGCCAAGGTGAGAGCGGGTGACAGAGAACTTCGGGGATACTGGAAATATACAGGGATATATTTTTGTGTGATGCTTCTGTTTTTTGTACTGCTTTTTCCAGGGCTTTGGAGGCTTGATGAGTTCGGAATTCTGCGAAATGCAGCGAACATTCTTCCACATTTCTGGCAGGGATATCTGACCTCCGTATTTTACATTTTTGCCCTGATGCTTGTGCCGAATCCGGCGGGAGTTTTGTTTGTGCAAATAGGTGTGATTTCCCTGATTGTTGGTTATGTGATAAATCGATTAAGCATGAGAATAGAGAAGAAAGGGCTTATTTACATGATGTATGTGCCGTTTCTGCTTTTTCCTGTTATTGATTCAAACTTTTATCCAATCCGCATGTCGATTTATGCGTTTTTGGAGCTGCTATTCGCCTTTGAGCTGCTTGATATGAAGCTTGCGAAGAAGGAAATAACAGGCAGGAAAATATGGCTGTTAGCGGCTCTTGCAGGCATCCTGATATGCTGGAGAACCGAGTCAGTATACTATCTGGTGCTGGCACCTGTGACCTTTGCTATCCTGTTTTACAAGGAGACAAAGAGAAAGGCAAAACTTTGGTTTACACTGGCTACCTTCTTGATTGGCGGAGCGCTGATGAGCGTTCAGCTTGTGGGAAACCAGATTGATTCGGGGCAGGAATATGAGCTGACAAGTGTTGTGCTTCCGCTTACGCCTTTGGTTTATGAGGCATATCAAAACGGCGATATGGAAGCGGTGAATACAGTCGATAAGGTGCTTAATACGGATGTGCTGATAAGCGGCTATGAGGCAGGCGAGACGGGAATTTCCATGTATTGGAAAGACGCAGAGCTTGGCTTAAAACGCGATTACAGTACCGAAGATTTTGCCGAAATGAAAAGCACTTATTACAAACTGATTTTAAAATATCCTGCTGTATTCTTACAGGAGAGGTTTGAGACCTTTTTTGGCTCAACCGGAGTACTAAACGATACAGAAAATATGTTTTCCGCGGATGCCAACGCCGGCTATATCAGCTTTCGGGAAAACTATGGTTATAAGGAACCTCCGCTTCGCGCGAGCTTTGTGAAGCTGCTGGAGTTTACGGACAATGTGGCGGTGCACAATGTCGTATACAGCTTTCTGCCGGGAGGTCTGGCACTGCTTGTGACTTGTATCGTGCTGTTATTTCAGCGAAAATGGGGATACTTCTTTATTTGTGGCAGTATTTGTGCTAAAATACCATTAATATTCCTGACAGCACCGTCTAGACTGTTTATGTACTATTACTCTATTTACCTGATTGGAGCGGTTTGGATTGGAATGTTAGTGTTGTACGTCATTGACAGGAGACTTGCGGCAAAACCGCAGAAACCTGTAAAATAAAAGTGGAATGAAAGGCTTTTGACATGGAAGAAAAAAATATCGATGAAAATTGTACGCATACTGAGGCGGATTATTATAAGGACTTGTATTACAAGGAAAAAAAGCAAAACTATGAGCTGACCGTAAAGCTTGAGAAGGCACAGGAAGAAATTGAGTTTTTGGAAGGAAAGCTGAAAAACATCAAGGGAACCTTTATCTGGAAGCTTTCCAAGCCGGCAAGAGTTGTTGTCCATTTTATCATTCGGACAAGGGATAGAATCAGACGCTGCGGAAGCTTAAAGGGCGTGCTGCGCAAAATGAAGCAGAAAATGGCGGAGAGACAGGTCTATGAGCTGTTCGGAACAGCGAGCTTTCCGACCGAGCAGGAAGCGAAGGAGCAGAGAGAGACAAAGTTTGAAAGAGATATCAAATTCAGTATCCTCGTTCCGCTCTACAATACACCGAAAAAATATCTCCATGAGATGATTGATTCCGTTGTAAACCAGACCTACCAAAATTGGGAGCTTTGTCTGGCGGACGGAAGTGATGACAAACACAAATATGTGGCGGAAATCTGTCATGAGTACAACAAAAAGGACAAGAGAATCCTCTATAAAAAGATTGAAAAGAATCTAGGTATATCAGGAAATACGAATGTCTGCTTTGGCATGGCAAGCGGCGAGTATATTGCATTGTTTGACCATGATGATGTGCTCCATCCAAGCGTTTTATATGAAAATATGAAGGTTATCTGTGAAAAAGGAGCAGACTATGTCTATACGGACGAGGCGACTTTCCACGGAAACTCGATTAATAATATGAGTACCATGCACTTTAAATCTGATTTCGCAATCGACACACTGCGAGCAAACAACTATATCTGCCATTTTTCCACGTTTGATGCAAAGCTACTGGAAAAAACAGGGCTGTTTCGGAGTGAATTTGACGGAAGTCAGGACCACGATATGATTTTAAGACTGACAACGGCGGCAAGCAATGTGTGTCATATTCCCAAAATACTGTATTACTGGCGTTCCCACAAAAACTCTGTGGCATCGGATATCAATGCAAAGGTATATGCTATTGATGCGGCAAAGAGAGCTGTTGAGGAGCATTTGCGAGTATGTGGGCTTAAGGGAAGTGCGGAGAGTACAAAGGCATTTCCGACTATTTTTAAAATCAATTATGATATCAAGGATAAACCACTGGTATCTATTATCATTGCAAATAAGGACCATTTGAGCGACCTTGCAAAATGTATTGAGTCTATCAATTATAAATCCACCTATGACAATTATGAAATTATTATTGTGGAGAACAACAGCACAGATGAAAAACTGTTTGAATATTATGAGACCTTGAATCAGATACGAAACATCAAGGTTGTAACTTACGAGGGAGAATTCAATTATTCTGCGATTAATAATCTGGGAGCCTCCCATGCGCAGGGTGAATATATCATTCTGTTGAACAATGACATTGAGGTTATCACCGATAATTGGATAGAAGAGCTTTTGATGTATGCCCAGCGTGATGACGTAGGTGCCGTAGGGGCGAAGCTCTATTACGGAGACGATACCATACAGCATGCCGGTATTGTAATCGGTCTGGGGGCACACAGAAGTGCCGGACATACCCATTACAGACTTCCGAAAGCAAATTTAGGCTATATGGGAAAATTATACTATGCGCAGGATATGTCTGCTGTGACGGGTGCCTGCCTTATGGTGAAAAAAAGCTTATTTGACCAGCTTAACGGCTTAGATGAAAGCTTTGCGGTAGCGCTTAACGACGTGGATTTCTGTCTGCGCCTTAGAGAGCTTGGACTGCTTAATATATTTACACCTTTTGCGGAGCTTTATCACTATGAATCAAAATCAAGAGGCTTGGATGACAAGGAAGAGAAGGCAAAGCGCTACGAGGAAGAGGTAGCCAGATTCAGAGACAGATGGAAGGTGCTGTTAGATGCAGGAGATCCTTACTATAATATAAATTTCTCATTGGACAGTGCAGAATATAAGGTTTTACCGCCTCAAAGAGGATAAGGGTTGAAGGAAAATATGGAAAAGAAGCCAGAAAACAAAAATGTATTTGAGATACTGGGTCAAAAACTTACGACTGACAACGTAAAAAAGGGTGTCAGCTATCTCTCCCAATACGGAATGAAACAGTTTGGCGCTAAGCTGGTAGGGCAGCTTCAAAGAGAGAGTATTGACTATGAGGCATATAAAGCGCAGCACGAGCCGGATGAGAGAAGACTGGAGGAACAAAGGCGGGTGAGCTTTGCCTACAATCCGGTTGTCAGCATTATTGTGCCGATTTATAAGACGCCGGAGAACTTTTTACGGGAAATGATAGAATCCGTTCTGAAGCAGACTTACAAATATGTGGAGCTTTGCATCGCGGACGGCAGCGGAAGTGATGATACAGAGACGGAGGAAATCGTCTCATTCTATGCAAGGAACGACGGCAGAGTAAAATATAAGAAGCTGGAAGAGAATCTTGGGATTTCAGGAAATACAAATGAGGCGCTTAAGATGGCGATGGGGCATTACATCGGACTTTTGGATCACGATGATTTTCTGGCGCCAAACGCTGTGTTTGAAGTGGTAAAGATGATCAATCGGGAAAAGCCGGATGCGGTTTATACCGATGAGGATAAGACGACTACAAACGGAGAACGCTTTTTTGAGCCTCACTTTAAGCCGGATTTTGACTTGGATCTTCTTCGAAGCAACAACTACATCTGCCACTTTTTCGTGGTAAAAAAAGAGATTGCCGATCGTGTAGGAGGTTTTCGACCAGAATTTGACGGCTCGCAGGATTACGATTTTATATTCCGGTGTCTGGAATTGTCCAATACAATTCGGCATATTCCAAAGATTTTATATCACTGGAGGGTACATTCCAATTCGGTTGCGGACAACCCGTCAAGTAAGATGTACGCCTACGATGCGGGAAAGAGGGCAATTGAGGAGCATTTATTAAGGCTTCACATGGATGCCAAGGTCACCAATGCCACAAATCTCGGCTATTACAGGGTGAAGTACGAAATGCAGGAAGACCCGCTGGTGTCTATCGTGGTGCGTGATATGAACAAACCGGGTAATTATCAAAAAGCCGTGAAAATCATATCAAACAATACAAGCTATACGAATTATGAGATTATAAAGGAAGCACAGCTTTTTCGGGCAAAGGGAGAATACATTCTGTTTTACAATGCAGACTTGGTTCCGCTGGATAAGGACTGGCTTATGGAATTAACCTCCCATTGTGCGAGAAGAGAAGTGGGTATCGTGGGCGGAAAAATATATAAGGGCGGCGAGATTTATCGCGCCTGCACGATGATAAATGAAAAAAATGAGACAAAAAAGCTTTTGTGGGCGGGAAAAAATGCTGTGACAAATGAAGGATTCGCGGATGGTGAGATTGTGCAGGAGACGCAGATGTTTACCAAGCTTGCAAGGTGGAATCAGGGGTATTTTTGCAAAGCAATTATCCAGCAGCAGACCGATGCAGTGTCAAGCCTCTGTCTTATGGTAAAAAAGAGCCTGTATTTTGACAACGGCGGCTTTAACAGGGCTTTGGAAAAGGGCTTTGTCTCCATTGACTTTTGCCTGAGAACAAAAAAGGCGGGCTTTAAAATTGTATTTGACCCATATGCTGAATTTGAGTTGAGGGAAAGCTAAATGAAAACAGAGAAAAAACAGGTATCCATTGTTATACCTAATTTTAATGGGATAAAGTTTATTGCAAACTGCCTGAAATCATTGGATAGACAGACCTTCCAGGATTTTGAAACAATTGTGGTGGACAACGGCTCAACGGACGGAAGTCTTGAGGTGGTCGCAGAGCAATTTGAATCGGTTAGGCTTGTAAAGCTTGATAAAAACTACGGTTTTTGTATGGCAGTTAATGAAGGCATCAAGGCCTCCGATGCAGAATATGTGATACTTTTGAACAATGATACGGTGGCGCAGGCAGGTTTCATAGAGGAATTGGTGAAAGCGGTAGAGAGTTCCGGGCAGATTTTTTCCTGCTCGTCTAAGATGCTTCAGCTATACGATAAAGAGCTGATTGACGATACGGGTGACTATTACTGTGCACTTGGCTGGGCATACACCAGAGGAAAGGGAAAATCAGCAGAACTTTTTGATGCAGATGCTAAGATTTTTGCAGCGTGCGGCGGCGCCTCCATTTATAGAAGAGAGGTATTCGAGAAAATCGGATATTTTGATGAGGCACATTTTGCCTACTTAGAAGATATTGATATCGGCTATCGTGCAAAAATTCACGGCTACCAAAATACTTACGCTTCAAAAGCTATTGTTTATCATGCGGGAAGCGCATCAAGCGGTTCCAGATACAATGAATTTAAGGTAAAACTAGCATCTAGGAACAGCATTTACTTAGTTTATAAAAATATGCCGTGGATTCAGATCGTATTGAATTTACCATTTTTGCTGGCAGGCTTTCTGATAAAAACTATATTTTTTGCAAGAAAAGGCTTTGGAAAAACTTATGTAAACGGGCTGCTTGAGGGCATGAAAAAAGCAAGAGGTCTGAAAAAGGTACCGTTTTGTGCAGCAAACCTTGGAAACTATGTGGTGATACAGTGGGAATTGTGGGTGAATGTATTGAGGCGGTTGGTGAGTTAGTTATGGTTTTGCCATGCCATTCATAATTTGGCTTTGCGCTCTGTGAGCAAGCTACCGGGTGTAAAGTGCATATTGGTTGGTTATGGTTTTGCCATGCCATGAATAATTTGGCTTTGCCAAATTATTCATGCGGGCGTTCCGCCCTATAGAAAGATTTATACACATTGTGCTTTGTGAGCAAGCTCCCCGCACAAAGTGCATAAATCTTTCTGCATGGCAGAATGGTATGCATGTTAAGAAAAGATTAAATAATCGTTAAGAAAATTATATTGCGTAGAATTGACGAATACTGTATGATAGGTTTTATGGTATTACTATATATAAAATGGGTAGAATGGGTGAAAACAGTTGATAAAAGATAATCAGAAATATTTTAACAGACTGCATGTGTTGCTGGATGCATTTATTGTTGCGGGAAGCTATGCATTTTCATGGTATTTTCGTTTTAAAATTATACCGGTGCTTGCTGAGATATTCCCGATACTAAATAGGTTCTTCAGATATACGGTGCCGGCATCGGAGATTTATTTCTCTGCTATGGTTTTTGTGGTGCCGTGCTATATTATACTGTATTTTATATTCAATTTATACACTTCAAAGCGGATGCAGCGAAGAAAAACAGAATTTTACAATATAATAAAGGCGAATCTTGCGGGACTTGTCGGATTTATGGTTATACTATATTATATCCGTGAAGAAGATTTCTCGCGTGGTTTGATTTTTATCTTTTGCGGGTTTAATATTATAGCGGAAACTGTATTTCGAAATGCAGTCAGATACCTTCTGCGAAACATCAGAACAAAGGGCTTTAATCTGCGTCATGTTCTTTTAGTCGGCTACAGCCGTGCTGCGGAGGAATATATAGACAGAGTAAATGCAAATCCGCAGTGGGGTTATGTGATACGTGGTATTTTAGATGATACGGCAGAACGCGGAAACCAGTACAAAGGAGTAAAGGTAATCGGCTGTATTGAGGATTTGGGTATTATCCTGCCGGAAAATAAGCTGGATGAAATTGCCATTACTTTAAGCCTGTTAGAATATGCCAAATTGGAGCAAATTGTAAATCAATGTGAGAAATCGGGTGTTCATACGAAATTTATTCCGGATTACAATCAGGTAATACCAAATCGTCCATATACGGAGGATTTGCTGGGGCTGCCGGTTATTAATATCAGGCATGTTCCGCTTACCAATACCTTCAACATGATTGTAAAGAGAATCATTGATTTAGCCGGTTCCCTATTTTTGATTGTGGTAACTTCACCGATTATGCTTCTTATAGCAATATTGGTAAAAATGACGTCACCGGGACCGCTTATCTACAGTCAGGAGCGTGTGGGGCTTCATAACAAGCCATTTAAAATGTACAAGTTCCGCTCTATGGAGGTTCAGGCTCCAAGCGAAGAAAAAACAAAGTTTACCGTACCAAACGACCCGAGAGTGACGAAGGTAGGTAAATTTATCAGAAAGACAAGCATTGATGAATTTCCGCAATTTTTCAACGTACTGTTCGGGGATATGAGCTTGGTAGGACCGAGACCGGAGCGTCCGTTCTTCGTGGAAAAATTCAGGGAAGAAATTCCGAGATATATGGTAAAGCATCAGGTCAGACCGGGAATCACCGGCTGGGCACAGATAAATGGATATAGAGGAAATACTTCAATCCGTAAGAGAATTGAATATGACCTTTATTATATAGAAAATTGGACCCTTGGTTTTGATTTTAAAATATTGTTTTTGACGATATTTAAAGGGTTCATCAATAAAAATGCATATTAAGAAAGGTATGGGATAAAATGACGAAAAATACTGGAAAAACTTCCGGCAAGACGGTGAATAAGGCTTCGACCGGAAAGAAAATCAGTAAGAAGGCAGCGGCGGCAAAGAAAAAGAAAAGAAGGGTTCTTTTTGCAATAGAAGCGATTGTGCTTTTAGTGCTGATTGTCGCAGTGTATGTAATGGGCAAGTTTGACAAGTTGGATAAGTCCGTTGATGTCAATGAAGAAAATCTGACTGTAAATGAGGGTATTGAGAATATTGAGGGAGTTTCGGAAGGATACACGAATATCGCGTTGTTTGGATTGGATTCCAGAGAAAACGGTGCTTTCGGAAAGGGAAACCGTTCTGATACCATGATTATTGCAAGCATTAACAATAAAACAGGTGATGTTAAGCTGGCTTCCGTTTATCGTGATACCTATTTAAATCTTTCTGACGATTCATATCGAAAGGCAAATGAGGCATATTTTTATGGCGGTCCTGAGCAGGCAATCAAAATGCTCAACATGAATCTGGATTTAAATATCACAAAATATGTAGCAGTTGACTTTAATGCAGTTGTTACAGTTGTTGATCTGCTCGGCGGCATTGAAATTGATGTGCAGGAAGATGAGATTGATCATTTGAACAACTATACAGTTGAAACTTCGGCAGTTACAGGAGTTACAACAACAAAGCTGACCAAGACAGGGCTTCAGACACTTGACGGTGTCCAAGCGGTATCCTATGCAAGAATCCGTTATACAGACGGCGGTGATTATAAGAGAACGGAGAGACAGCGTTTAATTATTGAGAAAATCGCAGAAAAGGCAAAAAAAGTTGACTTGGTAACCTTGAATAATATTGTAGATAAGGTACTTCCTAATATCTCAACAAATTTAACCACAACAGAATTGGCTGGATTTGCAGCAAGTGCAGCAAAATACAATCTTGCAGACCAGACAGGTTTCCCATTTGACAAGACGACAAAGAACTGGAAAAAATCAATCGGTGATGTTGTAGTGCCAATCACGCTCGAAACAAATGTTTCACAGCTTCACACATTCCTTTTTGGAGATGAGAGCTATGCACCTTCTTCTACCGTACAGGCAATTAGTAAGAGGGTTGTTGAAGATACAGGAATTTCTAAGTAAAAGAATAATACACGTGAAAAAAGTAAACGTTATTTCCATAAATGGAATGCGTTTACTTTTTCCATGATGTGGGTTAAAATACAAAGGAAGAAAATGAATAATAGGAGCCTTTATGAATAGAAAGATAGTAGATGTGATAATTCCAACTTATAAGCCTGACGAGACATTCGACAGACTGATGAAAAGATTAAGCCGGCAGACCTACCCCGTCCGCTCTATTTATATTGTCAACACGGAAGAGAAATTTTTCAGACCGGAGTATGTGAAAGACTATCCTAATGTTTTAGTGGAACATATCAGTCAGCAAAAATTTGATCATGGCGGAACAAGGGATATGGCGGCAAGAAAATCCGATGCGGATATCGTTGTATTTATGACGCAGGATGCGATGCCGGAGGATGAGTTTGTCATTGAAAAGCTCACGGAATGTTTTGATGACAGCGATATAGGAGCCGCCTATGCCAGACAGCTTCCCGCAGACGATTGCAACGAAATTGAGCGCTTTACAAGAAGCTTTAATTATCCTGAGAAAAGCAGCGTAAAATCGCTGGCGGACATTGATCGGCTGGGGATTAAAACATATTTTTGCTCCAATGTATGTGCGGCATATGAAAAAGAGCTGTATACAAGCCTTGGAGGCTTTATCCGGCATACCATCTTTAACGAGGATATGATTTTTGCTTCCAAAATTATACGTTCGGGAAAGAAGATTGCTTACTGCGCCGAGGCGAGAGTGGTTCATTCTCACAATTATACAAACAAACAGCAGCTAAAGCGAAATTTTGATCTTGGTGTGTCACAGCAGGACAATGCGGATGCATTTTATGGATTAAAATCAGAAGGAGAGGGCATCAAACTTGTTATGCAGACAGCAAAGCACTGTTTTAAAATCAAAAAGCCTTTCCTTATATTTGATTTATTTTTTAAGAGCGGCTTCAAATATATTGGCTATTGGCTTGGAAAGCATTATGCGAGCCTTCCGCAGTGGTTAATTTACCGATTGACAATGAATCTGGAATATTGGAATTAAGACAAATTTTCTTTTAAATTTTGTCACAATTTAATCACAAATGATTGCTACACTAAAGAAAATAAAACATAAGCAAGCAAAGTGTTTAAATAAAAAAATATAAAAGGAGAAATCAGTATGTTTGAAGATAACAATGAAAACAAGATCGGTAATGAAGAGCTAAACAAGAACGAGAGCCAGAGCAATCGAAAAGTATTTAATTATTACGATGATGACGACAGCAGCTCATCTGATGAGGCAACGAAGGAGAGCAGTGCGACAAGCGAGAGCGATAACGGATACAGCCGCTCCTACTATAGATCATCTTATGACAACTTATATTCCAGTCAGCCGTCAGGAGATGGCAAGAAGCCAAAGAAAAACAAAAGCGGCTTTGGCAAAAAGCTTGCAGTTGTTGCCTCACTTGCGATAGTAGGAGGAGGACTTGCAGGAGCTTCCTTTGAAGGGGTAAGATACCTTACAAGCAGTTTAAACCAGACAGAGGTTGCATCGGTTAGTTTGCAGCAAACGGAGGGTGACAGCACGAATGGTGAAGAGGTACAAAGCACGGTCGGAAATGAGACAACAATTGCGTCAACAGAGACAACACAGTTGGCGACGACTGTAACGGATGTCTCAAGTGTTGTGGAAACAGTTATGCCAAGTGTAGTATCCATTACCAATATGTCAACAACGCAGATTGAAGTTCCAAGCTATTTTGGAGGCTATGGCAGCCAGGGCGGAAATGTGTACGAGCAAGAGCAGGAATCAAGCGGTTCCGGTATTATTATCGCTCAGAACGATACAGAGCTTTTAATTGTAACAAATAATCACGTTGTTGCCGATGCGACTACTTTATCGGTAGGCTTTGCCGATGGAAGTATCGTAGATGCGAAAATAAAGGGTACGGATGCTGACAGCGATTTAGCTGTAATTGCAGTACCATTGGAAAACATTGAGAGCAGTACATTAGAATCTGTTAAAATAGCAGAACTTGGTGATTCGAGCCAGTTAAAGGTTGGAGAAGCAGCAATTGCAATCGGAAATGCATTGGGCTATGGACAGTCTGTAACAACAGGTGTTATCAGTGCCGTAGACAGAGAAGTAACCGTTGACAATGTAACAAACAGTCTGATTCAGACAGATGCAGCAATCAATCCAGGAAACAGTGGCGGCGCTTTACTTAATATGTCAGGACAGGTAATTGGTATTAATTCGGTAAAATATTCCTCCACAGAGGTAGAGGGTATGGGATATGCAATTCCGATTTCCACAGCAATCCCGATTATCAATGAGTTGGTTACAAAGGAGACAAGAGATAAAGTAGATACAGCAGATACCGGATACCTTGGAATTGCAGGTGTAGACGTATCAGAGGAAGCAGCAAGCACCTATAATATGCCAACTGGTGTATATGTAGCGCAGGTAGTAGAAGGTGGAGCCGCTGAGGCAGCAGGTATCCAGAAAGGTGATATTATCACGAAGTTTGATGGAAGCAGCGTATCCTCCATGGAAAGCTTGCAAGACACCCTTCAGTATTATGCAGCAGGAACCACGGTAACAATTACAGTGCAGACTGCACAAAATGGTGAATATCAGGAGAAAGAGCTAAGCGTAACATTAGGACGTAAGGTACAGTAAATTCGTTTTATAATAATATAAAAACTGCATTTTGTTTGAGCTTGCTCGAGCAAAATGCAGTTTTTTGTCCATTCACGCTCTCAGGTTGTCTATTTATGCTTTTTATCTATTAAAAATTTCTAAAATATGTTAATTTTATATTGTGCTTATAGGGGAAAAATAGCAATAAGGGATTATTTAATTAAAAAAATGAAATAATACACAACGAAAGCTGTGTATACAGAAGGGTAATGAATTACTGTCTGGCGGCGATATTATAAAGGGACGATATCGTCGCCAGAAGCGTATTTTGACAGAATCTTTTCGGTATTCGTGTAATGCATTTTACTAGGAGGACATAAGATGGACAATTTGAGAGAAGACAATAGCTGCAGAAAAGAAGAAACGATTGAGTACACAGATAATGTTTTAGAGCAAATGAATGTATTATATGCAAAAATTACAGTGAATTTAGAAGATTATTTTCAAGAGAAGGCTACATCAAGTGATGTAAAAGACAGATTAAAAAAGTATTACCAGTCAATTAAAAACTATTGTATCAACACAGGCATAACGACAGAAAAAAATGAAGCATATAAACGTAAGTTGCTAAAGGATATTTATCGCAGCTATCGCCACAAGGCGGTATTAGTTGCAGTTGATGTCAATGATAAAGAAGGAAAAGAAATTGGGATTAGCTATTTTAACGAAGACAGCGAGACTCCCGTTATATATTACAGTGCCGATTATTATTATAAATGTGAGGACTTAAGAGGAAAGCTTAGCCATATTGCTAAGGAGATTGCTGCTGAAGAAGGGATTATGAGTTTTGAGACAGAATCCGTTGATAAGCGGAAACGCTATGTCTACGACTATGAGTTTAACCATGTATGGCTTTGGAAGCACGATGGTAAAGTAGGAAATGAGATCAAAGGAAACAAAGACTTTATTCCCACAAAAGATATGAAAGTACTTTACTGTGAAGAGGGAGAGCAAGAGGATGGAGGAAAGCTGCTGATTAGCTATGGGGAAGAATGGCTTGACAGCGGCATTAAAAAGTCTGCGCCGAGAGACGAACAACTAAAGGAACTTGAGCTATTCATAAAAGAACATTTTACAGTTGCCAACAATGCCAAATTTCAAGAATTCTGTATTTCTATTATGGGATGATATTGTGTTGCACATTTTTGAATTATGTCATAGGAAATTCCTTCGAATTTCCTATGACATAATTATTATGCGCACAAATACAAATGGAAAATATTACTGCGTGGCTGCATCCGGCACAAAAAGCAGTCAAGTCCCTTATGAGCGAGGGATTTAGGGCGCTAATGCAAGCTTGCCCGCATTTACACATATATTCACCATTTTTTCATAATTCTCTACTTGTACCCCAAGAATATCTACGCTATAATGTAACTTATCGGAAGAAAACCAAGCACGAACGGAGTGAGTATTTGGTTTTACCCGATAAGTTAACGAGAAAACGAAGTTTTCGAGTCGGAAGAAAACCAAGCACGAACGGAGTGAGTATTTGGTTTTACCCGATAAGTTAACGAGAAAACGAAGTTTTCGAGTCGGATTCAATTTGGTAGCAACAGAAAGGATTATAGATTATGTCAGAAATGAATAAGGACGACGATTTTGAGATAGAAGCAGTAGAGGAAGCAAAAGGTAGTGAGAATGACGACAGCGACGAGGATGAGTATGAGGAGATATGTTATTTGTGCCGCAGACCGGAGAGCAAAGCGGGTAAAATGATTTCGCTTCCAAATAACATACATATTTGTTCTGAATGTATGCAAAAGACCTTCGATACAATGAGCAAGGGCGGTTTTCCGTATGATGATATAGCCGGAATGACAAATATGCCGAATATCAATATGATTAACCTTGCAGATTTACAAAACACTGTGCCGAAGAAGCAGAAATTAAAGAAGAAAAAAACGGAAGAGAAAAAAGAGCCTGCATTGGATATTAAAAATATGCCAGCGCCGCATAAAATCAAGGCGAGCCTTGACGAATACATAGTGGGACAGGAACATGCCAAAAAGGTGATATCTGTAGCGGTTTACAACCACTACAAGAGAGTTGCGACAAACACGATGGACGAGATTGAGATAGAGAAATCCAATATGCTTATGATTGGACCGACAGGAAGCGGAAAGACCTATCTGGTTAAAACGCTTGCAAGAATACTTGACGTTCCGCTTGCCATAGCAGATGCAACCTCACTGACCGAGGCAGGCTATATTGGTGATGACATTGAGAGCGTGGTTTCCAAGCTTTTGGCGGCTGCGGACAATGATGTGGAAAAGGCAGAGCGTGGCATCATTTTTATTGATGAGATTGATAAGATTGCCAAGAAGAAGAATACCAACCAAAGAGACGTAAGCGGAGAATCCGTGCAGCAGGGAATGCTAAAGCTTTTAGAGGGAGCCGAGATAGAGGTTCCGGTAGGAGCAAACAGCAAAAATGCGATGGTTCCTTTGACAACGGTAAATACAAAAAATATTTTGTTTATCTGCGGTGGTGCTTTCCCAGACTTGGAAGAGATTATCAAGGAGAGATTGAACAAACAGTCTGCAATAGGTTTTAAAGCTGATTTAAAGGACAAGTATGACAACGAGCCGAACCTTATCAGCAAGGTGACAATTGAGGATATCAAAAACTTTGGTATGATTCCGGAGTTTATTGGAAGATTGCCGATTATATATACCTTAGAAAGTCTGAGCAAAGACATGCTTATCAAGATTCTAAAGGAGCCGAAAAACGCTATTTTAAAGCAGTACCAAAAGCTTCTGGAATTGGATGAGGTTCAGCTTAACTTTGATGATAAGGCACTTGAGGCAATAGCGGAAAAAGCGCTGGAGAAAAAGACCGGTGCGAGAGCGCTGCGTGCTATTATAGAGGAATTCATGCTGGATATTATGTATGAGATTCCGAAGGATGACAACATCGGAAGAGTGACCATTACGAGAGAATATATTGAGAATACAGGAGGACCTGTCATTGATATGCGCGGGGTGATGAAGCTCGAAGGGTAAGAGTATTTGTTACCGTTCAGCTTGCAGTATTCTGAGACGCTTTCTATAAGCAAATGTCACATATTCGGATTTTTTCAAGCAAGGAATACTTTGTAGCATTATCTCTATATATAAAACGTTACAATGAAGTCTAAAACTGAATAGAGATAGATATTTAAGGAAGCGTTTGCTTCCTTTTTGCTTTTATATTCAAGTCGTTTTAAGGTTTTGCATTCACACATTTAATGGTATAATGTAACATATCGGAAGAAAACCAAGCACGAGCAAAGCGAGTATTTGGTTTTACCCGATATGTTAACGAGGAAACCAAGCACAAGGAGGATTACTGTGGTATATTTTCTAATTTCGGCAGGAATATTTGCACTGGATTTTGTGGTAAAAAAGAAGGTTGAAACAAACTTAGAATACAATAAACCGGAGAAAAAATGGAAGGATAGGCTTATTATCCGCAAAATTTACAACCGTGGCGGAGCCTTAAACACGATGGATTCCAACCAGCAGTTTGTAGCAGGGTTTTCTGCGGCACTGACCGTTTCAGCTGTGATGGCACAGCTGTGGTTGTCAGGAAAAAAGGGGCTGCATGTTCTAAAGCTTGCGTTAAGCATGATTATAGGAGGCGCGTGCAGCAATGTATATGACAGAATTGTCAGAAAATACGTGGTAGATTATTTTAGCTTTAATACGAAGTTTAAGAAACTTCAGGATATTGTATTTAATATATCGGATATGTTTATTTTTGTGGGAACTGCGGTTGGCGCACTGTACGCAATGTTTGCAGATGAAGAAAAGGACAGGTAAAGAGCTTAATGGTTACAGCTCAGCCTGCAATGCAGTGAAGCCGTATGGCTGAACTGTAAGACCTAATCAGGAGGCAGCGATGGAAAAGAATATTTTATTTTTTGTATCTAGGGTTTTATGCTATGAGTCCAATTATCTTTTTATAGCGGAGATGGAAAAAGAGCTGGAACGGCTTGGATATCAGGTCGAGCTCTGTGAGGTCGATAAAGAAGAGGATGATGCGGAAGAAAGAATGATGCAGTACGTGGGCAAAAAATTTCGGGCGGTAATCGACTTTAATTCCGGCTTGCAGAGAGCTGAGATGGACAACGGACAGTTCTATCTGGATATGATAGATGCCCCTTTTTACAATTACATTGTGGACCACCCACTCTATCATCATCCCGTTATCCGGCTTGGCATAAAACGCTCCAATATTATATGCATTGACAGAAGTCACGCGAGTTATTTAGAAAAGTATTATCCGAATATACAGAATGTAGTTTTTATGCCGCTTGGCGCGATGCAGGCGCTAAATGTGATACCTTATGAAGAGCGAAAAAATGAGGTGTTATTTTCCGGTACCTATATCAGCACGGAAGAAATCATGGAGAAGATTGAGAAGGCAAGGCTGAAAGAGGAAATACTTCTGCTCATACAGGAATTAAAGGCAGATGTCAGCCAAACACCGGAGGAGGCGCTGCAAAAAGTATTGAAACGCAAGAGTGTTATATTGCAGGATGCAGAGTTTGCGGACTATTTAAATAGCTGCTATCTGGCTGATACATATTTAAGGGTGAATTACAGGGAGCAACTGATACAGACACTTTTGGACCATGACATTGATGTGACGGTGTATGGCTATGATTGGGAAAAATTTGACTGTAGGAAAAAAGAGCATCTAAAAATCAAGGGCCATGTAAGCTTTCCTGTTTCCTTGGAGGTTATTGCAGACTCTAAAATCGTATTAAACATCATGCCGTGGTTTCGGGACGGGATACATGACCGAGTGCTTTCCGCAATGATAAACAAGTCGGTGTGTGTTACGGATACGAGTGTATATATAGAAGAAAATTTTATAGATGAGAAAGAACTGATTCTTTACTCTTTAACGGAGCTAGAGGCGCTTCCGGCAAAAATAAAGGAGCTGCTTGTGGACACAAAAAGGGCAAAAGCGATTGCTGAATGTGGATATCAGGCGGTAAATGAGAAACATATGTGGAAAAACAGGATAGAGGAGAATATCGAAAAAATAAAATAAGGGGGCATTCATGAAAGAAATAATTTCAGCACTTCGAAGCAGTGTGCTATGCAGAAATATGAGTGAAGAACAAATTGTAGATTTTGTTCAAACAAGCAGTATTGTTCAAAAAGAATATCAAAAAGGAAGTGTTATTTTTCAGGAAGATGACAAGCCGACCAAGCTGTACCTTTTGATGAGCGGTAAAGTGTCTATCTGCAAGGACACCATGTCAGGGCGGAAAATTCTCATCACGGAGATTACGAGACCAGGCGATATGTTCGGAGAAATTTATCTTTATATGCAGATGGAACAGTACAATATATATGCAAGCGTGCAGGAAAAGGCACAGATTTTGGAATTTGATTCGGACCTGTTTGCGATGAAAGAGGGAAAACTAGAGCCCTCCCATGTCATCGTATTTCAAAATATTTTGACGCTTTTTGCGCAAAAGGCATATTTTATGAATATGAAATTACAGGTATTAAGCAGCGGAAACCTAAGACAATGTCTGGTGCGGTTTATTTTGAACCAGCAGAGAGGAAGCAATGTTGTGAAGCTTCAAATGACAAGGGAGGCGATGGCGGATTACTTAAATGTAGCAAGGCAGTCCCTTTCCAGAGAGTTGAGCGCTATGCAGGAGGAAGGGCTTATTACAGTCAGCGGCAAGGAAATTGTTATTTTGCAGCAGGAGGTGATGGAGGAGTATTTATAACAAAGAAAGCTACATTCTTTTTTTATATTTTTAAAAATGTAACATATGTGACAGAATTGAAAAACATAACATGTTATGATGCTATCAACAAGTAACTTTGAGCGGGGACAGTCCGCGCTCAACAAATGAAAAGAGATAGGAGAATCATATGGAGAATAAGATGTTTTGTTATCAGTGTCAGGAAACAGCAGGCTGTACAGGCTGTACACAGATGGGTGTCTGTGGAAAGACCCCAGCAGTGGCAGGAATGCAAGACTTGTTAGTATATGTCAGCAAGGGGTTAGCAGAGGTAGTAACAAAGTTAAGAAAAGAGAATGTTGCAATTGACCAGAGCGTAAATCACTTAATCACTTGGAATTTATTCACTACGATCACAAATGCAAACTTTGACGAGGCTGTTTTTGTAGAACGTGTTAAAAATACATTAGATACAAAGAAAGAGCTGTTACAGAAATTATCTGACAAGAGCAGCTTATCCGATGCAGCAACATGGGAAGATTACTCTGTTGATGCAATGATGGAAAAGGCAGCAAAGGTTGGCGTTCTTGCAACCGAGAATGAAGACGTAAGAAGTCTTCGTGAGCTGATTACTTATGGATTAAAGGGATTATCTGCATACATGAAGCATGCAAATGCACTTAAGAAAGAAAATGAAGCAGTTGATATTTTTGTTCAGGAAACTTTGATGAAGCTGTTAGACGATTCATTAAGTGTAAATGACCTCATTGCTTTAACACTTGAGACAGGAAAATACGGTGTTGACGGAATGGCATTGTTAGACGAAGCTAATACATCAAGCTACGGAAATCCTGAAATTACAAGCGTAAACATCGGCGTTGGAAAGAACCCTGGTATTCTTATTTCAGGACATGACCTTCGTGATATGGAAATGCTGCTTGAGCAGACAAAGGGAACAGGAGTAGATGTATATACACACTCTGAGATGCTTCCGGCTCATTACTATCCAGCATTTAAGAAATATGACCACTTTGTAGGTAACTACGGTAATGCATGGTGGAAGCAGAAGGAAGAGTTCGAGACATTTAACGGACCAATCCTGATGACAACAAACTGTATCGTACCTCCAAAGGCTTCTTACAAGGATCGTTTATTTACAACAGGAAGCGCAGGAATGGAAGGCTGTAAGCACATCGCAGGAGAAGAAGGCCAAGAGAAGGATTTCTCAGAAATTATCGCATTGGCAAAGACTTGTCAGGCACCTACAGAGATCGAGACAGGAAACATTGTCGGAGGTTTCGCACACAATCAGGTATTTGCACTTGCAGATAAGGTTGTTGACGCAGTAAAGACCGGAGCAATCAAGAAATTTGTTGTTATGGCAGGTTGTGACGGAAGAGCAAAATCTAGAAACTACTACACAGATTTTGCAAAGGCACTTCCACAGGACGCAGTTATTTTAACAGCAGGTTGTGCAAAATACAAATACAATAAGCTTGAATTAGGAGATATCGGTGGAATTCCTAGAGTATTGGATGCAGGACAGTGTAACGACTCCTACTCCTTGGTTCTCATTGCATTAAAATTGCAGGAAGTATTTGGATTGGAAAGCGTAAATGATTTGCCAATCGCTTACAACATTGCATGGTATGAGCAGAAGGCAGTTATCGTATTACTCTCACTCCTTTACTTAGGTGTAAAGAATATCCACTTAGGACCTACACTTCCGGCTTTCTTATCACCAAACGTTGTAAACGTATTAGTGGAGAACTTTGGAATAGCAGGAATCACCGATGTTGAAAACGATATGAAGATCTTTTTCGAATAGGAGAAAAAATAAATGATAAGACAGATAATTAAAATAGATGAAGAAAAGTGTAATGGCTGCGGCGCTTGTGCCGCTGCCTGCCATGAAGGTGCCATTTTCATGATTGACGGAAAGGCAAAGCTCATGCGCGACGACTACTGTGACGGACTTGGAAACTGTCTTCCGGTATGCCCGACCAATGCAATTTCCTTCGAGGAAAGGGAAGCGTTGGAGTACGATGAGAAGGCGGTAGAAGAGAACCAGAGAAAACAGGCGCAGCAAAATCATGCTGCGGCACCGCAAATGGGCGGCTGTCCGGGAAGCGCTGCAAGAGCGATTGTGCATGAGAGAAGCGAAAGACAGAGTGAAGAACCTGTGTATCAACAGGCAAAAGCACCAAAGAGCCAGCTTATGCAGTGGCCGGTTCAAATCAAGCTCGTTCCGGTGAATGCACCGTATTTCCAGAACGCAAACCTTTTGATTGCAGCAGACTGTACCGCTTACGCCTATGCTAATTTTCATCAGGACTTTATCCGGAATCATGTGACAGTGGTTGGCTGTCCAAAGCTTGATGAGGGAGATTATTCCGAAAAATTAACTGCTATCATTGAAAATAATAACATTAAGAGTGTAAAAATAGTCCGCATGGAGGTGCCATGCTGCGGCGGTTTGGAATATGCTGCAATACAGGCACTGAAAAACAGCGGCAAAATGATACCTTGGCAGGTAGTCACTATTTCCTGCGACGGAGAAATCCTAGAAGACTAGCAGCACTTTGCCAAAACAAGAAGAGAGGAGCAGGCACGATGGGACTTGAAAATATTATTATAAAAAATATTGTGAAATCCGAGGTTGTGGATTTAAAGGAACAGGTTGGATATTTAGATAATCAAGTAGTAAGCAAGACCTTTGTTCAAAACAGTGCAATAAGCATCACATTATTCGCCTTTGATAAGAACGAGGAAATCAGCACGCACGAATCAAAGGGAGATGCTTTTGTTACCTGCTTGGACGGAGAAGGCGAAATTACGATTGACGATGTGAAGTATGTTCTGGCAGAAGGTCAGTCCATTGTAATGCCGGCAAACCATCCTCATGCTGTTTTCGGTAAAGAGAAGTTTAAGATGTTGCTTGTTGTTGTGTTTTAGAAATTAGAATATAGATAAAAAGCAAAGTGCCGTAAGATTTCTTGCGGTACTTTGCTTTTTGAGAAATCTACTTAATCAAATACATCCAACTTCATTTCCTTTGGATGTTTTTTAAATACCTGTAACTGATTATTTAAATCACAGGTGGCAAGGAACACGTCCGAGATGCTCTTTACATTTTTTGCTTTTAACTGTTCATTTAGCCATTTTTCATTTTTTCCAGTATGTCTTAGATTTTCCTCCATAATTTTCCCATCAATAATGACATTGGCAACGAGCGTATCCTGCGGCGGCTTAACGCCTAAGTCCTTTCCGATTACCGGACGCTCATCGGATAAAGGCAGAATACTCAGCTTGCCATTTGGCTCCAATAAAACGGTTTGAGTTTTTGATATATCGAAATATCCGTTAATCCTGCACTGCGACATAAGCTCGTTTACATCCATCTTGGCTTTTTTTAAATTTTTAGAATACAATTCACCGTTATGATATAGAATGGAAGCTCTTCCGTTTAAAGCTCTTCGCAGCACAATAGATTTTTCACTAATCAGAGCAAGAAAAATAATGACGCCTGCATAGACAAGCATTGCGGTAAAAGGCTTAATCGAGTCAGTAAATTCGGAGGTCGCCAGTTCCGCGGCAATGGAGCCAATGGTGATGCCGTTGATGTAGTCAAACATACTAAGCTGTGACATTTCCCGGTTTCCCATGAGCTTTGTCAAAATAAAGAGAGTTATAATGGAAACAAGTGAGGTTAAAACCGCTTGTGGTATTTCTTGCATGATATTTTCCTTTCTCCTATATGGTTACTATAAAGCCAAAGGCTGAACAGTAAATCTTATATTAGTATGTATTTAGTTATGGAAAATATACCTATATAAAGATTTTTACAATTCCACTTTATTAAATCGCCAAAAAATTGTATAATGTAACTTATCGACAAAAAATCAAGCACGAGCGAAGCGAGTATTTGATTTTTTAGATAAGTTAGCGAGAAAACGAAGTTTTGGAGCATAATCAGAAGCGTTTTTAGCTTCTGATTATCCTTATCGACAAAAATCAAGCGGGAGCAATGACACTGGAGGAAGTATGAGTAAGTACATTGGAGACAGAAGTTTTTATAAGAAGATATTGATGGTAGCCATCCCAATCATGATACAAAACGGAATCACTAACTTTGTTGGTGTGTTGGACAATATCATGGTCGGGCAGGTGGGAACGGAGCAGATGTCCGGTGTTGCCATTGTAAATCAGTTAATCTTCGTATATAACATATGCGTATTCGGTATCGTATCAGGTGCAAGTATATTCGGAACGCAGTTTTATGGAAAAGGTGATATAAAGGGAATGAGAGACTCCTTCCGCTTTAAAATTCTCCTCTGTCTTGTCATGAGTGGAGTCGGAATTTTTGTACTATATCACTTTCAGGACACGCTCATTTCTGCCTATTTACATAAAGGAAGCTCAGCGGAAGACATTGAAGCTACCCTATTTTATGCAAAAGACTTTCTAAGAATTATGCTTGTGAGCCTGATTCCATTTGCAATTTCCCAGGCGTACTCAAACACGCTGAGGGAAATGGGAAAGACTGTAGTGCCTATGATTGCCAGCAGTACGGCAGTTTTGACAAACGTGGTGTTAAACTATATCCTTATCTTCGGTAACTTTGGTGCGCCAAAGCTTGGAGTAGAGGGAGCCGCAATCTCAACGATCATAGCAAAGTTTTTGGAGTGTATCATCATTGTTGTATGGGTGCACCGTCATGCAGAGCAGAATCCGTTTATCATTGGTGCATATAAAACACTTCGAATACCAAAGCAGCTAATGAAGCAGATTATCATCAAGGGTTCCCCTCTTATGATTAACGAAGCGCTTTGGGCGAGCGGAATGGCATTTATCATGCAATGTTATTCAGTAAGAGGACTTGATGTTGTAGCGGGAATGAATATTTCCACCACAATTTCCAATATGTTCAATGTAGTATTTATTGCTTTGGGAAGCTCTGTGGCGGTTATCATTGGACAGCTTTTGGGTGCGAACAAAATGGAAGAAGCAAAAGAGAGCGCGACCAAGCTAATCTTTTTCTCGGTTGTGTGCTGCGTTTTTATTGGTGCTCTTATGGCACTGATTGCACCGCTGTTTCCGGCTATCTACAACACAAGCGACGAGGTAAAATATCTGGCAAGCCATTTTATTATTGTGGCAGCGATTTGTATGCCAATTAACGCGTTTAACCACGCAAGCTATTTTACACTTCGTTCCGGCGGTAAAACAATTATCACCTTCTTGTTTGACAGTGTATTTGTGTGGGTATGCAGTATTCCGGCAGCATTTTTGTTAAGCAGATTTACCGGACTTCCGATTATTACGGTGTACCTGATTTGCCAGTTGCTTGACTTTATCAAGAGTATCATTGGTTACATTCTGATTAAAAAGGGTGTTTGGCTGGAAAATATAGTGACAGAGTAAAGAAGTGTGAGCGTAGCTCATACTTCGCGCCCGAGCAAGTTGCGAAGCAACAACTTCTGCTTTGCGAGGTGCGATAAATAGTTTTTATACCATAGAAAGTTCGGAGAACTTTATATAGTATAAAAAGTGTGAGCGTAGCTCATACTTCGCGCCCGAGCAAGTTGCGAAGCAACAACTTCTACTTTGCGAGGTGCGCATAATATATTTTATATCATCGAAAATTCAAAGAAATTTTCGATGATATAAAATAACGGTTAATTTTTGTCCTGCCGGCAAAAAATAAAATATTCAAGAATAAAAAAAGCAAAAAATAATAAGAATGATTGCAAATATAAGAATGCTGTACTGCTTTCCAACGGATAGAATAGAAGAAAAAGGAAAGCAGGTACACAATTATGGAGCAATATGCATTTGGAATTGATATTGGAGGAACAACAATAAAATGCGGGCTGTTTGAGACAACCGGACAGCTTGTGGATAAATGGGAAATCCCGACGCGAAAAGAGAATGACGGCAGTTATATTCTCGAAGATATCGCAGAAACCATCGCTTTTAAGATGGAGCGAAGAAAAATTGACAAGACAAATGTGGCAGGAATTGGTGTCGGAGTGCCAGGCCCGGTGCTTAAGGACGGAACGGTTGTAAAATGTGTCAATCTAGGCTGGGATGTCATCAACGTGGCAAAAGAGCTGGAAAAAAAGACAGGACTTTTGGTAAAGGTTCAAAATGACGCGAATGTGGCGGCACTTGGAGAAATGTGGCAGGGCGGCGGAAAAGGCTATCAGAATCTGGTGATGGTGACGCTTGGAACCGGTGTCGGCGGCGGTATTATCATAGAGGGAAAGGTCCTTGGCGGAGCAGACGGAGCCGGAGGTGAGATTGGTCACATCAATATGAGACAGGACGAGACAGAGTACTGTGGCTGCAAAAGCAAGGGCTGTCTGGAGCAATATGCTTCCGCTACGGGGGTGGTGCATCTGGCAAGAGAAGAGCTTAGCGCAAACCGGCTGGAAACGGTCCTTAAAAATGACGAGAACCTCTCGGCAGAACTTATTTTCAATGTAGCGAAGGCGGGCGATAAGCTGGCACTTTTGATTGCGGACAAGACAGCAAGCTATCTTGGAAGAGGGCTTGCCCAGATTGGCTGTATTGTGAATCCTGAAATATTTGTGATTGGCGGCGGTATGGCAAAGGCGGGTGATATTTTACTGGATGCAGTAAAGAAGCATTATAGCAAGAATGTCTTTCATGCGGCGGCAAATACAGAGTTTGCCTTCGCACAGCTGGGAAATGATGCAGGAATGTATGGTAGTGTGCAGCTATTGTTAGGAGATAGGGTGTAAATAGAAACATATTTATGGAGGGAGCAGATGGAGAAGGATAGCAATGCATTGATGGAATACGATTTTCAGATTGAGAAGCAGCAGGCAAGTCATTTTCACTATGATATTGAGCTGCTCTATGTCTTGGAGGGCGAAATTGCCTTGCAGGTGGAAAAAGAAGTATTTGAGATGAAGGCGGATGACCTTATTATTATCAATTCGAACAAAAGACATTCCTATCAGGCAAACGGGGATGTGCTGCTTGGCTGCTTTCATATCAGCTATCAAAGACTTAGTATACTGCTTAATTCCTCCCAAATTTTTTTCTGGTGCAATTCTATAATTGATAAAAACAGGGCATATGACAGCCTGCGTGATATGATGCGCCAGATTTTTGACCAGTATTTTGAGGAGAGCGACCAAGGAAAGATTTATCTGTCGAGCCTCTACTATCAGCTTTTGCACATCATTGTGAGCAATTTTTTAGTTAAGCATGATGACCGTAGGTTTGAGCAGGATAGAGATATCGAGGAGGAGCGCGTCGCAGAGATTTATAACTATATACACACGAATTATAGTCAGCAGATTAGTTTAAACGATCTTTCTGAGAAAATATATTTGTCTGTGCCGTATCTCTCCAAATATATTAAAAAGAAATTCGGACAGAACTTCATTGATTATGTAAACAGCATTCGCCTGTTTCATGCGATGGATGATTTGCTCTACACGGACAAAACCATTATGTACATCGCGATGGAGAATGGTTTTGCTAATACCGCCTCTTTCAATGCCGCCTTCAAAAAGGTGCATGAGATGGCGCCGTCCGAGTACCGACAGAAAATGAAGCCGCAGAAAATAAAGGAAAAGCAGGAAACAGCTAAGGAAAAGGACGAGAGGGTTGTAAGGAAGCTGAATTCCTTTATGGAAAATAATTATGCCAGTGCACCTAAGCTTACCGATTATGTTGAGTCTGAGCTTATTGTGGATGCGCGGGAAGGGCGCGAGCTTAACAAGCCGTGGAATAAGATGATTAATATCGGAGAGGCAAGCGATTTGCTCCGCTCTGATATTCAAAATCATGTGCTTATTTTAAAGGAAAAACTAGGATTTCGCTATATTCGTTTTTGGAATATATACAGTGAGGAGCTTTATCTAAATGAGGGCAGCAGGCAGGGAAGCTACAACTATGACAAGCTTGACAAAATATTGGATTTCTTGGTTGACAATGAGCTGTTTCCTTATATTGAGCTTGGATATAAGCCGCAGAAATTATACCGGAATATTGAAAATCCGATGGTGAACAAGCAGCCGGAGACGAAGTTTGATGATGATGAGAGCTTGGAGCGTTTTTTAAACAGCTTTGCCGTCCACATTGCCAATCGGTATGGGATTGAGGAGATTGAGCAGTGGTATTTTGAGCAGTGGAACGACGAGAGATGGGCGATTGACAGCGAGCAGGCACGTTTCTTTGAGATTTTTGAATATACCTATCGGGCATTTAAGAAAATTTCACCTAACATAAAGGTTGGAGGACCCGGAATCGGAATTCAGTTTGGAAAAAAGAATTTATCCGATTTGTTGGAATTCTGGGAAGGAAAGTTATGTAAACCTGACTTTATCTCACTTTACTGCTACCCTTACTTAACCGGAACAGAAGATGGACGTGTTTATGCCAAAATTTCAACGGACCGCGATTTTGTAAAAAATCAGCTTGCGATGGCAAGGGAACTGATTGAAAGAACGAAGCTTTGTGACGTGGAAATTCATGTGTCTGAGTGGAACTCGACCATTTCCAACCGAAATTCCTTAAACGACAGTTGCTTTAAAGGAGCATATGCGATGAAGAGCATCATAGACAACATCGACAATGTCCATATATTAGGCTATTGGATTGGCTCTGATATTTTTGCGGAGTATTATGACAGCCATATCCTGTTAAACGGTGCCTGTGGTCTGCTCAGCAAGGATGGGATAAAAAAGCCTGCCTTCTACGCATTTGATTTCTTGAATCATATGGGAAAAAGAGTGCTTGGCGTGGATGAAAACACGATTATTACAGATAAGGGGCATAATAATTATGCGGTTGCCTGCCATAATTACCGACATTTAAATTATCGGTATTATCTGAAAAATGAGGATGAAATCAGCATTGCAAAGCAGTATCAGGTGTTTGAGGACAATAAGGAGCGGAAACTGAATTATCAGATTGCAGGAATTGCAAACGGAAACTATCAGGTGACGATTTACTGTGTCAACCAGTCAAACGGCAGCGTTCAGGATGAATGGGCGAAGATGGAGTACAGCGAGCATTTGACGAAAAACGAAATTGAGTATTTGAATCGGATTTGCACCCCACGCATTTTTATGAAACTGTGTAAGGTGAAGGACGGGCGCCTAAACCTGGAGACAAAGCTGGCACCTCAGGAAATACAGTATATTAAAATACAATATTTATATGATTAACGACAAGGGCAAAAATATATATGTGATTTTTGCCCTTGCTTTTCTTTTTAGAAAAAAACAATGGGAAGAGGATAAAAAGAAAAACGACTTTGGAACAAATAATTGACAGATGGATAAGAAAAAAGGCCCTATAATTGACTTATCAAAACAAGAAATAACAGGAGGTTGGTTAGATGAGTAAAATTAAAGTGGGAATTATCGGCTGTGGAGGTATTGCAAATCAGAAGCATTTACCGGCATTATCCAGACAGAGTGACAGAGTAGAGATGGTAGCATTTTGTGATATTGATTTAGAGAGAGCAAAAAAGGCAGCAGAGCAGTATGGTGCAGAAAATGCAAAGGTTTATGAGGATTACAAGGAATTATTGAAGGATGAGTCAATTGATTTGGTACATGTATTGACACCAAACGTTGCGCACAGTCCGATTACAATTGCAGCATTTGAGGCAGGAAAGCATGTTATGTGTGAAAAGCCGATGGCGCATAACACTGAGGCGGCACAGGCAATGATGGACGCTTGGAAGAAGTCGGGAAAGAAGTTTACAATCGGTTACCAGAACAGATTCCGTCCCGAAATTTTAACGCTGCATGAGGCTTGTGAGGCTGGTGATTTAGGAGAGATTTATTTTGCAAAGGCTCACGCTATCAGAAGAAGAGCGGTGCCGACATGGGGTGTATTCCCGGATAAGTCAAAGCAGGGCGGCGGACCGTTGATTGATATCGGAACACATGCACTTGATATCACATTGTGGATGATGGATAATTACGAGCCGGTATCCGTGATGGGTTCTGTATTTGAAAAGCTTGGACACCTAGAGGAAGCGACAAAGGGAAATATGTTCGGCGCATGGGACCCTAAGACATATGAAGTGGAAGATTCAGCATTTGGTTTTGTTAAAATGGCAAACGGAGCAACTATTTTCTTGGAATCTTCATGGGCAATCAATATGAAGGAATCAAGAGAAGCTTGTACAACCCTCTGCGGAACAAAAGCAGGTGCAGAAGTGATCGGCGGCATGAGTCAGGAAGGACACGAGTTGATTTTTAACAAGACAACGCACGGCAAGCTGACAGAGGAAACCCTTTCACCGGGCGGAACAATTGCCTTTTTTGAAGGAAAGTCTGACAAGGAAGAGGATGTAGAGTGTACCCAGTGGATTGATGCGATTATCAATGATACAGATCCGGTTGTAAAACCAGAGCAGGCATTTGTTGTAACGAAGATTTTGGATGCAATTTACCAGTCAGCGCAGAGCGGAAAAGAAATTAAATTTTAGGAGGTCAATATGAAGCTAGGATTTGTCAGTGCAATTTTGGATAGCTACACCTTTGAGGAAATGATTGATTTTGCCTCCCAACACGGCTTTGAGTGTGTGGAAGTGGCTTGCTGGCCAAAGGGAAAGGCAGAGAGAAGATATGCGGGAGTAAGCCATATTGATGTGGCACAGCTAGATGATGAAAAAGCTGCTTATATCAAGAATTACTGTGCCAAAAAGAAGGTTGAAATTTCCTCCCTGGCATATTACCCAAACACAATGGACCCTGATTTGGAGAAGCGAGCAGTCTATGTAGAGCATTTGCATAATCTCATTGACGCGTCAGCAAAGTTAGGTGTTAACATGGTAACAACCTTTGTGGGACGTGACCCAAAGAAAACCGTATCCGAGAATATGGAGCTTGTGAAGGAGGTTTGGCCTTCTATCGTGAAACATGCAGAGGAAAAGAAGGTAAAAATCGCCATTGAGAATTGTCCGATGCTGTTTACAGAGGATGAGTGGCCGGGCGGTCAAAATATTATGACGACTCCTGCAAACTGGAGACGAGTATTTGAGATAATTGACAGCGACTATTTCGGCATCAATTACGATCCGTCTCACTTTGTGTGGCAGCAGATTGACTACATTAAACCAATTTATGAATTTAGAAATAAGATTTTTCATGTACATTACAAGGATATCAAAGTATATGCGGATAAGCTTGCAGATGTAGGTGTTATGGCAACTCCGCTGCAATATATGTCTCCCAAATTGCCAGGACTTGGAGATGTAAATTGGGGAAAATATGTATCGGCATTGACGGATATAGGGTATAATGGATATACTTGTATTGAGGTGGAGGACAAGGCATTTGAAGGAGAAGAGGAAAGAATTCAAAAATCTCTGATTCTGAGCCGAAAATATTTAGAGCAATATGTGATATAATTATTATATAAAGCAAGCAGTGAAGCGGATTGCGAATATTCGCTCCACTGGCAGAAAGGGGAAGTTATGGGGCTTCTCCTTTCTTTGCATAGAAGAGGTTTTTGACATGTAAAGAAAAATGATAAGCACTCGTTTAATGAGATACTATATAATGATAGGAACAGGAGGAGTGAAACGTGTATAAGGTACTGATAGCTGACGACGAAGTGAATGTATGCATGCTGATAAAGAAGTTGGTTGATTGGGAAGCTTTAGGGCTTGAGGTCATTGGCATGGTTCACAATGGGGTGGATGCCTTTGAGTATCTGGAGAGTGAACAGCCGGATATTATAATAAGCGATATCAGAATGCCCGGATATGACGGACTTGCTTTGGTTCAAAAGTCGCTGGAGCTTCAAAAGAGACCGGAATTTATTATTATCAGCGGATATAAATACTTTGAATATGCACATCGGGCACTTAGCATGGGAGTGGAGCATTATTTGCTAAAGCCGATTGACAAAGAGGAACTGGAGAAATCATTAGGAAAAATTATTGAGAGAATTGAGGAGAGCAGGCAGAAGGATACGGCAGAACAGCAGCTTAAGGAGGAAGTGTACACAAACAGGAGAAGGATGAACAAACATTTTCTCACAAGTGTGATGCAGTATGACGGACAGGCAAAAAAAGAGGAGGAGCTAAAAAGCGAATACGAGTATAAGTTTAACAGTGAAGGATTTCAGGCAATATTCGCAAAGGTGGATTTTCCTGTTCAGGGAATTAATGAGGTAAATGGGTTACTTGCCATCGTAGAAGATGTGTTGGATACTATTTTAAAGGCAAGCGGATATGAATACATTAACAGCACGATGAAGAGCGGTGTCATTTCCGTTATCAATTTCGACCTCTCCCAGAAGAAGCAAGTGGAGGATATGTACAACCGTTTTCTGGAGCAGTTGATGTATGAAATGAATAAATTTCACCAGTTTTCCATCACGCTCGGAGTAGGAGAGATTGTGTCCGGCATCGGAGCGGTCAAGGTGACCGTAAACGGCGCCACGGAGGCAGTGAAGTGCCGTCTGAAAAAGGGTGTGAACCGCATTATTTATAAGGAACAGCTCACCTACAATAAGGTGGATGTAAAGCAGCTCTTAAATGAGGGTGAAAAAATAAAACTTATTAATCTCGTGGAGGTTTTGGATGCACCGGCACTTCATTTGTTTATTGAGGAGAAGGTAAGTGTGTTTCAACAAACACCATTTTATTCTCCGGTATCCGTATTTGATTTTTGCGAGACGCTGGAAAATCAGATTGTGGAGGCATTGATAAAGACAAACGCAGACGAGAGGCTTATTGCAAAACTGCAGGAGGGCTTTGAGATTGCGATGGATATGTGCTGGAAGGAAGAACTTCTGAACAGGGAGTGCCAGAAGATAGTATTCGAGTGTATTGAGCAGTTGATTCAGGAGAAGAAAAACAAAAGCCAGCTTCCGGTCAGGGTAGCAAAGCAATATATTCAGGATAACTATAAGGAGCCGCTTATGCTTGAGGACGTGGCAGCGGCGACGAACTTAAGTCCTGCATACCTAAGTACCATTTTTAAGAAGGAGCTTGGTATCAGCTTTACCGACTATCTCATCTCGTGCAGGATGGAAAAGGCAAAGGAACTTTTGAAATCTTCTGAGGACAGTATTGCTGTCATTGCGGGAGAGGTGGGATATGCGGATTCCAGATATTTCAGCAAGCTGTTTTTAAAGGTAGTCGGTTTGAAACCTTCCGTTTACCGGAAGCTGTACACATAAAAAGAGGGGCATATGAAGAAAAAGAGCAGTGGATTTCAAAACAGGGTATTTAAAGGGGCAAGGCGGGTGTTTGGCGGCTTTATTGCAGTTGGCGCCATTGGTATCGCAATCTCTCTTATTTATGCAAACGGCGGACTTACAAAGGAGCAGTATGTGCTGCTTCTTATACTGGGCTGGATTGCACTCGGTGGGCTTTTGTGGGTATTTCAAACCTATGTAATACGTCCAATCGGCATATTGGAGGATACGATGGAAACCTTGAGTCAGGAAGCGGCAGACTACAAGCTTGAGGAGGAATGGGAGAAGGATTCTTTGACAGACAGTCTCACCTATATTCTGGACAAATACAAAAAGAGCATAGAGCGGGAGCATGCGGAGATTGTTCTTCGGCAGGAATCAGAATACGCGCAGCTTCAAAGCCAGATTAACCCTCACTTTCTCTACAATACGCTGGAGGTGGTGAGGGGGCAGGCGCTCATTGATGACAATTACAAGATTGCAGATATGACGGAAGCTCTCGCAAAATATTTTCGTTATAACATTGGAAAGGATGATGATCAGGTCAGCCTGTCGGAAGAGATTGATAATGTTTATAACTATATTAAAATTCAGCAGTACCGCTTTGCGGACAAGTTTACCTTTCACATTCATGTGCACGATGACACGGAAGAATATAAAAACTGCATTGTGCCGAAGATGACGCTGCAGCCGATTGTGGAAAATGCAATTTTTCATGGCATAGAGGGAAAGATTGGCGAAGGCGCGATTGATATCCATATTGTCACGACGCAGGAGCGGCTTATTATAACCGTTGCCGACGATGGAATTGGTATGAATGAGGAGAGCTTGGAAGCCATACAACAAAAGCTTGAGCAGTCTCCGATTGTTATGAGCTATGACAAGAAAAAGGGAAGCAACGGGATAGCCGTAGGAAACGTCAATAACCGCTTAAAGCTGTTATTCGGAAAGGAATATGGACTTCAGATATCCAGTACATGGCTTGTGGGAACCGAGGTGGAAATCACAATCCCTAAAATAATAAGAGAAGTTAGTTAGGTGCGGTAAACATATGAAAAAAGAGATTTTAAGAATGGAAAAGGTATGCGTGGGGAACGAAAAGCCCTTTCTGCTGAATAACTTTCATCTGTGCATCAATGAAGGAGAAATCGTAAATTTGATGGGCTTATCAGGTGCGGGCAAATCACTCCTCTTAAACTATTTTAACGGAAGTGTGCCACTTTATTCGGGAAGAGTCATATGGGATAAAAAGATATTTGAGGCTGGGAAAAACTTTATTCCCGACCAGCGCCTTATCTGCATCGGAAACAAGAGCACGTTAGTTGAAAAGATGACGGTGGCGGAGAATATTTTTGTCTTGTCGAGAAAGAAGAAAGGCAGCTTTTTTATCAACCATAAAAATCTTTCCTACCGTGCAAAGCTTTTATTAAGTGAATATGCTCCCGATATTAAGCCGAACATGCAGATTAGTTCCTTAACACCCTTTCAGCAGCATGTTGTGGCACTTCTTCGAGCGGTGGAGAACGAAGCAAAGCTGATTATTCTTGATGATATTTTTCAGTTTTATGGAAATTATGAGATTATTCAAATGAGAAATTTGCTTTTGAAGCTAAAGAAAAATCAAATTGCTATCTTACATGCCACCCACCATGAAAATTTCAACTTAAATATCTCGGATAAAATTGTCATTATGCGAAGAGGAAGTAATGTGAGAACCTTTTACCAGGAGGATTACAGCACTGCGCTTGCGACACAGCTTCTATTGGGAAATGAGATTCCCAAGGAGATGCCTCGGACCTCCTATGTAGGGGAGGAATACAGCCTTGAGGTAGAGAATTTATGCTGTGGGGAGAAGATTAAGGAAGCAAGCATGAAGATTTATAAGGGGGAAGTTGTCGGTCTGTATGATGCAGAGAATCTGGGAAATAAGGAGATTGCGCTGTCTTTGGTCGGGGAATGTAAGATACAACGAGGCAGTATACGGTATAATCAAAAGCCCTACACGCCTAAAAACATTGATGATGCGGTCAGTCGAAATATCGGTTATATTCCAAGAAATATGACGAATACGAATTTGGTGGATACGATGAGCTTCATGGATAACCTGTTTTTGCCGGTTATGAAGAAGACGAGCAAATATAATTTTTTAAACGACTATTCCGTGCTGAACTTTTTATGCAAGGAATATATGGAGGAGCTGGGGATTCCGAAGGAAGCAAAAAATGAAAAAGCGAAAGCATTTGATGCCTATATCCGAAACAGTATTTTACTGACCCGTTGGGTGCTGTTTCAGCCAAAGCTTCTTGTATGCATTGAGCCTTGCTCCAATGCGGATATTCTGATGCAGAATATTTTGTTTGGTGCCATAGAAAAGCTGGCGGCACAAGGGTGCAGCGTGATTTTAACCTCACCTTATCTGGCAGATTTAAAGCCGTTTTGTGACAGGATTTTCTTTGTCAATGAAAATGGAGGACTGCAAGAGGAGATGAAAAAGTGAAAAATTTTGCACCTTTTCAAATGATACTCTCGTTGTTTGAGGCAAGGGTAAAACGTATAATGAGTTTAACAAAATTCATTGTAAAAGGAGAGAATGGTATGAAAAACAAGATTTTAAGTGTTATTCTTTGTGTGACAATGGCAGCGACACTGCTTGCAGGGTGCAGCACAAAGTCAGACAGCTCGGAGACGGGCAGTACAGCAACAAGTGAGACAACCGCTTCTACGGGGGTAGAAAAAGAGTTAGTTGGATTTGCAATTTCCTATACGGGAAATGATTTTATGCAGGGGTTGGCAGATGCGATACAAAAGAAGTTTGAATTAGAGGGCTATGAGTGCCAGGTAGCTTCAGCTGACTGCGATGCGACAACACAGATTGAGCAGATTGAGAACTTTGTAACAATGGGAGCAAAGATGGTTGTTGTTATGGCGGTTGACCCGACAGGACTTCAGGATGTCGGAAAAAAGGCAATTGAGCAGGGAACTGCGATTGTATCCTTCACGACAAAAATTGAGGGCGGCGAGACCACATATGTTGGTGCTGCAAGTGAAAAAGAAATCGGTACAGCAATTGCAACATTAGGTTCAAACTGGGTGAATGAGGCATATGCCGATGCGGCAGACGGTTCCGTGGAAACAGTTGTTTTCGGATATTCAGGAACACCGGAGGCAGCAGAGCGCTCAGAAGGTATTAAAGAAGAAATTGAGAAAAACACAAAATGTAAGGTTACTTATATAGAGCCGGAGAGCAATACATTAGATGCAGCGCAGCAGGCAGCAGAAAATTTGTATCAGACAAATCCGGACACAAAATTAATTCTTTGCTATAATTCAGGAATGTCAAACGGTGTAAATGCGTATATTACATCCAGCGGCTTAACGACAAGTGACAAGGCAACCTTTGGTTCAGACGTAAGTGCGGAAGTACTCGCAAACGTTGGTGCATCAAAGACAGATATCAGTATCGTGAGAGGTGTTGTATCCTTAGGCGATTACGATACCATGTGGGCTGATTTGTGGGTACCATGCCAGTTGATTTTAAGCGGACAAGCGGACAAGGTAGAGGCAGAATATTTAGGTGAGACAACATTAATTACGGCAGATGATTTGCAACAGCAATAAATAATAAATAGAGTAGACGGCAGCTGAAATAATCAACTGCCGTCTACTCTATTTATGCGCACGAATACAAGTGGAAGATGTCACTACGTGGCTGCTTTGTTACTTAATTCTTTACATAATAGTTTTGGACATAGATACTAAAAAGTAAATCAAAAAAATAGTTAATTCCATATCGCGTATAGACATTCTGCATTCCATTGGATATATATTCACAGGCTTGAAAATTATTGCTTAAAAAATAAATATCATCATAGTAATCATTGAGCTGTTTTGCGTGATTCAAAGTTATAAGAACTTTGTGGGCTTTCACATCTTTGACATCATCTTTTGTAATTATGGCATAATTACCGGAGGCAGAACAGGTTATAAGCAAATCCTCTTCGGTAAGAGCATTAAGAATACCTGTATTACTAGAGAGATTGGTTACAAGCTTAATGAGTCTGCCAATAGAGACCATCTCAAGTTGAAATTCCTTTGCTGAAGAACTTGAGGTATCTGCGTTGAGAATCACAATGTTCCTGCGTGAAAAAATCTTTTCAACGAGTTCCTCAATATTTTGAGCGGCTATCGTACTATTAATATCTTTTAACATTTCATCCATAGACTTAACAATAGAATCTTTAAAAGTAGGTTGGTTGACAAAGTCTATAAATGCCATGGAATGAATTCGCAAACGTTTGACATTATCTTTCATATGAGTAAAGCTATCGAAGCCTATACTTTTTATGAATCTATGAATTGTACTCCTTGATACAAAACAGTCATCAATAACATCATAAATGCTCATACTATCCAAAGTGTCAATGTGTGCTAAGAGGTAGTTAGCCAACGTATAATTAACGTCATTTTCATCAGAATGGTTAATTATGGAAAGCATTGAAGATACAATATTAAAACCTCTTAAACTAAATGTGTTTTGTTGATTATCATTGTTTATATTCATGCAATCATTATAACTTAATTAATTAAGCGTTACAACAAACAACAACAGTATTTTTAAATTTAAGTGTTTTGATAGTTCGTTATTGGTTTCAAATTTTGAAACACGTAATAAATTTAATTTTGATATACTATGCATACAAGGTTGATCAATGCGCGCAGACCAAAACAAAATTAGGAGAAGGAAGGTATATCATAGTGGCAAAAAAAGATTATGCACAGATTTGCACGGATATAATTAATGTATGTGGTGGTGAAGGTAACATTACTAATGTTACACATTGTATGACACGTTTACGTGTTCAACTTAGAGATGAATCAAAGATTAACAAAGTCGAGGCAAAAGCGATTTCAGGGGTTATGAATCTAATTGTTCAATCAGGAGAGTATCAGTTTATTATTGGACAAGATGTTCCTTCACTTTTTGAAGAGTTCAAAAAACACGACGGTATTAAAATAGGTGGTTCTATTCAGGATGATGCAGCTGTAAAGCAGGATATGAAAGACAAAAAAAGTAACATTTTATCCACAATAATGGGGTTTATTGGCGGAACATTTTCACCGGTTATTCCGGTTCTTATTGCAGGTGGTCTTACAGGAGCAGTACTAACTCTCCTTACAACATTCTTTGGAGTATCAAATACGGATGGAACATATGTTGTATTATATGCAATTAACCAGGCAACTTTTTATTTCCTTCCAATTTTTATAGGCTTTTCAGCGGCTAATAAGCTTGGTTCGAATGGATACCTTGGAGCATTTCTTGCTGCGATAATGTTATTCTCAACAATTAATAATGCAGAAGGACTTAGTTTCCTTGGAATTAAAATTCAGCAAATAGCTTACAACTCAACTGTATTTCCGGTTATTCTAGGTGTTTTATTTATGTCCGTTGTTTATAAGTTTTTACAGAGACATACCCCGGTTTACCTAAGAACTATTTTTGTTCCATTGATTACAATCTTGATTACAGTTCCTGTAACTCTTATCGTATTAGGACCGATTGGAAATACATTTGGTACTTGGCTTGCAGATGGCGTACTTGCAATTTACAGAGCTGTTCCGGCCATTGCAGTTATGATAATTGGTATTGCAACACCACTTATGGTTTTCTTTGGAATGAACAATGCAACTTACCCAGTGCTTTTCCTGCTTATTGCAGAGATAGGTTCAGATCCGCTTATTTGTACAGGAATGGCTCCTGCGAATGTAGCAGTTGGTGGCGCTTGCCTTGCAGCAGCACTTATCGCGAAAAACGCAGAAGACAAGAGTATAGCTACAGGTGCTGGAATTACTGCACTTTGCGGAATTACTGAGCCTGGTGTATATGGTGTTTTATTCGTTAAGAAATACCCACTTATCGGAGCGATGATTGGTGGTGGTATTGGAGGACTTCTTGCAGGTCTTCTTGGAATGACTCAATATGTTGTATCAACACCTGGATTTATATCAATTCCTGCTTATATTAATCCAGACGGAACAGGTCGAAATCTTATTGTTTCTATAATTGTTATGGTATTAGCAGTGGCAGTGTCATTCCTTGTTACATTTTTCTTGGGCAAGAGAGAAGAAAAAAAGCGTGCCATAAAGGCATAAAAATAAAATATTAAGGAGAGATATATATGTATTACAAAGAAAACCCTAAATTTCCAGAAGGTTTTATGTGGGGCGCGTCAAGTGCCGCATGGCAGGTTGAAGGTGGAGTTGCTGAAGGCGGCAGAACACCGGCAATGATAGATTTAAACAGCAAGAAGAAAAAGCCTTATGCAGATAATTCAATAGCAGCAGATCATTATCATAGATATAAAGAAGATGTGGCACTTATGGCTGAATGTGGATTTTCTTCCTATAGATTTTCACTTTCATGGTCAAGAATCATTCCATATTCAGATGGAAAGGTTAATCCGGAAGGCATTGAATTTTATAACAACCTTATTGACGAATTAGTTAAGAATAATATTACTCCGATTGTGACTCTTTATCATTATGATTTACCTGTATGGGTATATGAAGAGCTAGGCGGCTGGAGAAGCAGAAAGACGATTGATGCATTCGAACATTACTGTAAAGTATGTTTTGAGAATTTTGGTGACAGAGTAAAGTATTGGTTATCAATCAACGAGCAGAATATGCAGATTTGTTATGGACACTGGCTTGGAACAAGTGAAGGCTGTACGGATTGGTTCAGAGAGCAGTGGGATATTAACCATATTATGAACATTTGTCATGCAAAAGCAGTTATCAACTGTCACGAAATGGTTGAAGGCGGTAAAATCGGACCGGTACCAGGCTATGTTCCAATCTATCCAAATACTTGTGACCCGGCAGATCAGATAGCTGCAATGAATGCAGAAGAGTTTACAGAGAAGATATGGAATGATACATACGTATATGGTGATTACAGTGGATTTGTCAGAAAGTATTGGAAAGACAATGATATTCATCCAGATATTCGTCCGGAAGATCTTGAACTTATGAAAAAGGCAAAAATTGATTTTATAGCAGTTAACTGCTATAGAAGTAATACAGCAGTGGCGTCAAAGCCAGATAGTGAAAGTCGCGAATACGGACTTAATAAGTATGGTATCAAGGGTCAGATGGTATGGCCAAATGTACCGGGAGCTTACGCTTTATGTACAAACCCATATGTTGAGTATACTGACTGGGATTGGGAAATTGATCCGTCAGCAATCAGATTTTCATTGAGATATCTTTGGGATCATTACAGACTTCCAATGATGATCACTGAAAATGGATTTGGTGCTAATGAAACGAAAGATGAGGATGGACAGGTTCATGATACCGCAAGAATTGATTTCTTAAGAGATCAGATTTACAATGTCGGTTTAGCAATTGAAGATGGCTGTGAAGTTATTGCATATAATCCTTGGTCATTTACAGACTTATTATCAACAGGAAATGGTATCAAGAAGCGTTATGGTATCGTATATATTGATACAACGGATGATGAACTGATTAATTGCAAGGATGTGTCTGAGCTTAGTATGACACGTATTAGGAAGGACTCATTTTATTGGTATTCAAAACTTATCAAGTCTAACGGTAAGGACTGGGGAAAAGATATGAGATAAAATTTGGAGGAAAACTATTATGGGGCTTTTCAAGAAGAAAATAGATTTACCTTATGAACCTGGTAATTTGTATTCCATAACAAACGGAAAACTTATAGGCATTGAAAAAGTTGAAGATGAGATGTTTGCTCAGAAAATTATGGGTGATGGAGTTGCATTTATTTCAAATTCAGGCGAAGTGGTTTCACCGTGCAATGGAACAGTTTTAACAGTATTTGATACATGTCATGCGATTGGGCTTGCAACAGATGACGGAGTGGAAGTGCTTATTCATATAGGAATTGATACTGTAAAAGAGCAAGGAAAAGGGTTCAAATCATTTGTTAAAAACGGTGAAAAAGTGAAACGTGGGCAAAAACTTATTACATTTGATATGAAGTATCTTGAGTCAAAGGGATATGATTTATCAATTCCAATGATTGTGACTAATATGGATGACATTACCGGTTTTAAATCAGAATTAGATAGTAATGTTACAATAGAGAATAAGGCATTTTCATATACTGTGAAATAAACGGTACCCAAATTATATAGTAACAGTCAGACTTTTCGAAGTCTGACTGTTATTTTTGTATAGAAAAGAAACTGCACACTCATTACTGAGTGCGACATTCCTGTTTTTTGATAAATTTAAAAATCGAAAAATTTTACACTTATTTAAAAGGGACACACATTGTTGTGATAATACTTTCTCTGTATAATCGTATTCATAAGAAAGAGATTTTGATAAAAATAGGAGGAAGGAATATGGAAGACATAGTATTATCAATGAAAAATATTACAAAGCGTTATCCCGGTGTTGTAGCATTGGATAATGTGTCTATAGATTTTTCCAGAGGTGAAGTTCATGCCTTACTTGGTGAGAACGGAGCAGGTAAATCAACTTTGATTAAAGTAATATCCGGTGCCATAGAAAATGATGAAGGAACCATCACCGTGGAAAATGAGACCTATCAAAAGATGAGTCCAAAGATTTCAAGGGGGCATGGAATCGAGGTTATTTATCAGGAATACAACCTGATTAATTCTTTAACCGTAGCAGAAAATATTTGCCTTGGTTCAAAGGGAAAAGGTCTGGTAGACTATAAGGCGATGGAAAAGATTACGAATGATATCTTTCAGCCTTATCACATCAATATTAATCCTAAGACTTTGGTCCGTGACTTAACCCCGGCTCACCAGCAATTAGTGGAGATTGCAAAAGCAATTTCAAAGGATGCAAAAATCATTGTGATGGATGAACCGACAGCACAGTTAACAGTTGCAGAAGTAGAACATTTATACGATATTATAAGGACCTTGAAAAAGAAAAATGTTACAATTATATTTATATCACATCGTATGGAAGAGTTATTTACCATTACAGACAGAGTAACGATTATGAGAGATGGGCAATATGTTACTACGGTAAATACAAATGAAACAGATAGAAAAGCTTTGATTGGATTGATGGTAGGAAGAGAACTGACAGAAACGTATCCGAAAAGAGAATGTATAAAAGAGGACATCGTATTGGAAGTAAAAAACCTCTACGGCTTTAAAAATGATAATGTGTCTTTCCAATTACATAAAGGAGAAATCCTTGGCTTTTCAGGATTGGTAGGAGCAGGAAGAACAGAGCTGATGAGAGCTGTTTTTGGGGCAGATAAGAAATTTGGAGGAGAAATATTCATAAATGGTGAAAAAGTAGATATTAAAACTCCAAAAGATGCAATTTCAAGAGGAATCGGATTAATTCCCGAGGACAGAAAATGGCAGGGCTGCTTTCTTAACATGACAATCGAATGGAATATTGCAATTTCCAATATCAGGGCTCTTTCCAAAAAATTTATCGTTAACGACAAAATGGTAAAAGAGCAGGCAGAACAATATTCCGAGAGATTAAATATTAAAACCCCGACTATTTTGCAAAAAGTAGGAAATTTAAGCGGCGGCAATCAGCAAAAGGTTGTTTTAGCAAAGGTGCTTGCCGGCAATTCCGATATTATTATTTTTGATGAGCCGACAAGAGGAATTGATGTCGGGGCAAGACATGAGATTTATACATTGATGTCAGAGTTGGTAGAACAGGGAAAATCTATCATCATGATTAGCTCCGATATGGAGGAATTAATCGGAATGTCAGACAGAATTATTGTTTTATGTGAAGGTAAAGTATCGGGAGAGCTTCAAAAAGATGAGTTTTCTCAAAACCAGATATTAGAATTAGCTTCAATTGATTAGGAGGAAGAATATGAATACCATGAATATTCAAAAAGTATTGAAAAAAAATGTGTTACTGCTTATTTTAGTTGGGCTTTGTCTGTTATTTGCCCTTTTATCCGAGAATTTTTTAACTACATCCAATCTTTTAAACGTTGTAAAACAGAATGCATACTTAATTATCGCGTCAATCGGTGTTTCACTTGTTATGATAAGCGGAGGAACCGATCTTTCCATCGGACAGCTTATGTCAGTGGTTGCGGTTTGTACAGGGGCATTTTTAAAGTGGATGAATTTACCGCTGCCGCTTGTTATCGTGCTTGCTCTTTGTATCGGAGCACTGCTTGGAGCATTTAACGGCTTTGCTGCAAACCTGTTAAAAATCCACCCGATGATTGTTACATTGGCAACCATGACAATGTTTCAGGGAATCTCCTTTTTGATTTCTGGTTCCAAAGCAATCTATGATTTGGATGCCAGCTTTAAATTTATCGGTCAGGGCTATATCGGACCAATTCCGGTTCCTGTTATCATCGTGATCGTAGTTGCAATTATAGTCGATTTTGTTGCAAAGAAGACATATTTTGGCCGCTTCATCTTCGCCTCTGGAGGAAATCCGGAAGCAGCAAGACTTGCGGGTGTAAGTGTAAAAAATATTAAATTGATTGTATTTATTATCTGCGGCGCGCTCGGCGCTCTGGCAAGTATTGTAATGGTATCAAGAGCCGGCTCTGCAAACTCAACAATGGGTCCAGGAACAGAATTTAACGCGATTACCGCTTGCGTGCTTGGAGGCATCAGCTTTATCGGCGGAGAGGGTGAAGTGAAGGGCGTTATTATCGGTGCATTAATTCTGGGAGTGTTATCAAACGGAATGCAGTTGATTGGACTTGGAATCTATGTGCAGTATGTTGTAAAAGGAATTATTCTTCTGCTGGCAATCGGTTATGACACCTATCAAAAGCAGGCAAAGGTAAAAAAAGTAGTTTCCACAAAGGCAGCTTAAATAAAGAATAATATGATAAAAGAATAATTTAGATATGAAAAAGGAGCAACAGCGGTTTATGGTTTGCTCCTTTTCTGAAGGAAGAGAGAATAAGGATGAAGAAAAAAGTATTAGGAATATCATTTGGAAGAAAGATGGGAAATACGGAGGTAATGATTAAGGCTGCACTTATGGAATGTGAAAAGGCAGGAAATGAAGTAAAGTTTATTCGTGCCGATGACCTTGATATAAAGCCATGTACAGGCTGCATTGCCTGTGTGGTAGGGATGATAAGTGGAAGAGGAAAGGGAGGATGTCATTTAAAGGATGAGTTTTATATTATTGATGAAGCATTAATGGAATGCGATGCCATAATTATAGGCTCACCTACCTATGTACTTTCACCAACGGGCAGATTTAAAACGGTATGTGATCGAATAGGACCTTCTCATGATATTACATTTAGGAAATCTGCCTTTGAAGAAGGTTTGAAAGCGGGAAAATCCATAAAAGAGCTCCCGGATGAAAGAAGCTTTAAACCGAGAGTAGGAGCGCTCTTATCTGTCGGAGGAGCAATGACGCAAAACTGGCTGTCTTTTATGTTGCCTACCATGTATGAGTTTACCATGTCTATGGGAATTGATGTAGTTGATATGCATGAGTACTTTGGGGCTATGGCTTATGAACATGTATTGGGAAATGAGAAGGAGATGGAACGAGCAAAGAGAATGGGGCAAAATATTGCAGAAGCTCTTGCAGCACAAGCAAAGGAAGAACGAATTAAATGGAGGGGGGAAGAAGAGGGAGCATGTCCGGTATGCCATTGTGATATGTTAACAGTCTCAAAGGATAAAACCTATATAGAATGTCCGGTATGTGGCATCCGTGGAGAATTGAAAATTGTAGGAAATAGAATTGAGACTAATTTTAGCGAAAAGGAGCGTAATAGGTCCAGATTATATTGGGAAGGAAAGTTAGAGCATTCTACAGAAATTAAAACAAGAGCAGCGGGACCTGGACAGTTACCTAATTTGAAAATATTAAAAGAATACTATCAAGACTATCCTAAATAAATAATAGGGCATGATTTTTGCTTTTACAAGGTCATACCATTTTAAAAAGTCTTTTTTAATTAAAAATAATTGCTATTCAAGTTAAAAATGAAAATGAAAGAAAACGGCTGAAACGCTAAAATAATAGACATAAGAGGTATTTGAAAGGAGCGAATAAGATGAGCAAAATAAAAAGAGCAGTGAGTATGTATAGTTTGCAGGATCAGTATGCAAGAAAGAAAATGAATCTGGAAGAAATATTTCAGTATTTAAATCAGTTGGGAGCAGGACTGGAATTCATCAGTGATCAGATGATGAAGGGAACACCGGAGCCTTCCGAGGAGACGTTAAGGGAATGGGACAGATTGGTGGAAAAGTATAAGCCTGTTTTAGTATGTAATGACGTGTTTATCAATACATGCCTTTACAAAAACAGAGATTTGACCGACAAAGAGGCACTTGATTTGTTAATTAAGGAAATCAAGCTGGCACACCGTCTTGGCTTTAAAATGATTCGCCTCGTATCCAACACAAGAGCGTCCATCATTGAGCCGGCTCTTCCGGTTGCAATGGAATATGATGTTGTTATGACACTGGAGATTCACGCAGGCATGAGCTTTGATGACCCGTTAACGCAAGCCTACATTGAGGTGATGAAGAAATTAAATTCCCCATATGTAGGATTGACAGTAGACACCGGTATCTTCTGCAGAAGACATCCAAGAGTATCCTCCGCATTTTTCAAGGAGCTGGGTGTAAAACAGGAAATCATTGACTATGTAGACAATATTTTTGCATCAGGGACAGACCCGAAGCATTATTTTAAAGAGGCAAACGAGCAGGGAAAACCGTTCCCGGATGATTTAAAGGCACTTATCGAGACAAAGGATGAGTTTGAATATGCACTGTTTTGTACCGGCTATGAGATGAGTGATTTTCATATTTTAGATGAGTTTTTACCATATGTTAAGCATATTCATGGCAAAATATATGAAATGACCGAGGAAGGTGTTGAATATTCCATTCCGTTTGATGAACTAATTGCGTACTTGAACGAGGTCGGATATGAAGGCTACATTGCGACCGAGTATGAGGGCAACCGCTTTGCATTGGCAAACGAACCGATTCGCGACAAGGAAAATGTAACGGCACATCAGGAAATGCTGAAAAGATATATCGGAGAATAGAAGAAAGGAGGACAAAACGATGTTTGATAATTATGTATTTACAGAAGGAACATGTAAAAATGTGAAAGAAGGAAATCAGATAGTGGGCTTTGAGCTGGAAACGTTGATTACTTACTACAGGTCAATCCCATGTTCCATGATTGAAGATATCAAGGTGAGTGTGGACAATCAGGAGGTGCCAAGAGAGGTAATCCGTTTCAGTCCTGACGGAGAGGAATATTTTACGCTTGACGAGTTAGAAACCGTGACAAGCTATAAGTGGGAATACGGCGAGCAGGGACATGTCAGAGTGATGCAGGAGGACGGCTTGTCCGCAGGTGATCACGAGGTATCCCTCACCACAATAATCCGCACCGCATATATTCCGGTACCGTTTGGCGGCACAAAGGTGAGAACTGTGCACATTTAGTTTTGGGAAAGAAGGGATAGAATGAAAATAAAATTTGGAATATTGGGATATGGTTTTATGGGACATATCCATGCCGATATGATAAGAGAACTGGAAGGGGCAGAGGTTACTGCTATCTGTGACAATGACCCTGACAAATTAAAGGATGCACTGACAGGCATCAAGCAGTATGACAATATGGACAGTCTGTTTGCAGATGAAAATGTAAATACAGTGCTTATCTCTGTCTCCAATCATGTACATAAGGAGGCTGTTATCAAGGCTGCAAAAGCCGGAAAACACATTCTCTGCGAAAAGCCGGCCGCTATGTCTGTGAAGGAATACGATGAGATGCTTGCAGTAGTAAAAGAGTGCGGTGTCAAATTTACGGTACATCAGCAGAGAAGATGGGATAAGGATTTTCGGATTTCCAAGGAAGTCTATGACAAAAAAATGGTAGGTGATATGTATACCGTTCAGGCAAAGCTCTATGGTTTTAACGGAAATATGCATGACTGGCATGTTTATCCTGAGTTTGGCGGCGGAATGCTCTATGACTGGGGGGTACATCTGATTGACCAGATGCTCTGGATGGTGGACAGCAAAATCAAAACCGTGTACGCGGATATGAGAAATGTAATCAATCAAAATGTAGATGATTATTTTAAAATAATTTTGAGGTTTGAGAATAATGTTACGGCGGAAATTGAGCTTGGAACCTATTTTCTGACGAACAAGGATAAATGGTTTGAAAAGCACTGGTTTATCGGTGGAAATAAGGGCAGTATGTTCGTGGATGGCTTTGAGCCGGAGGGACAGATTGTAAGAACCTCGAAGCTTCTGGAGAATGTTCCGGGAAAAACAACGATGACAGCAGCAGGACCAACGCGCTCCTTTGGGCCGCCTCCTGAAGGAAGAATCGTTGTGGAGGAGCTTCCAAAGGTTGAAGCAGAGCATAAGATGTTTTTTGACAACTTTATCAAAGCCATGAATGGTGAAGAAGAGTTTATTGTAATGCCTGAGGAGGTAAGACGAGTACTTTGCCTGATGGAGGCAGTAAGAGAATCGGCGAAGACTTGCAGGACTGTGGATTTTGAGTAATAGCACACAGGATGCTTGATTTATCGTTATATATAAAAAAACTCCGACATATAATGTTTTTAAGAGAAGCATGGTGTGTCGGAGTTTTTTATGGAGGAAAAATACAAGAAAATCTTACATATTGTAAAAAATGTGATAAAGGATAAAACAAAGGGAAAAATAACAAAAAAGGGTGTTTTGGCAGGTGCAATGCTGTTTCTTCTTGCAGCAGGGCTTCTCAGTACGCCGCGCCTATTGTCAGTTACGACAAGCGGCACAGCAAGCAAGAAGGAGCTTCCAATTTACTGTGTGCAGACAGATAAGCCACAGGTGGCACTGAGCTTTGATGCAGCTTGGGGAAACGAGGACACCGGGAGGATATTGGAAATTCTGGCAAAGCATAATGTAAAAGTAACATTTTTTATGACTGGCGGCTGGATTGAGACTTATCCGGAGGATGTAAAAAAAATCGCGGAGGCAGGGCATGATCTTGGAAACCACAGCCAGAACCACAAGCAGATGTCTAAGCTTAGCAAAGCAGAATGTATGGAAGAAATCCAAAAACCGCATGATTTGGTGAAGGAGCTTACCGGTATTGATATGTTTTTGTTTCGGCCGCCTTACGGAGACTACAACAATACGCTTGTTGAGGCAGCTTACGAAATCAGCTATTATCCGATACAGTGGGATGTTGACAGTCTGGACTGGAAGGATTACGGTGCTGACGATATCATCAAGCGCGTGGTAAATCACAAAAACCTAGGAAACGGCTCTATTATACTCTGCCATAACGGAGCAAAATACACCGCCGATGCACTTGATTCCCTGATTACCGGCTTGCAGGATAAAGGATACGAGCTTGTTCCGATTTCACAATTAATTATAAAAGACAATTATTATATGAACCATGAGGGACGGCAGTGTGCGAATTAGTGTGAATTGACAGATATGACAAAAATAAATTGAAAAAATTCAAATATTTAATTAATATTACAGTAGAAAAATTGATAAATACAATGTAAAATTACTGATAAAGTAATAGAAACAATCATATAAGCAGATAATGGATTGAAAAATTCTCGCCGTATAAAATATAATATAAATTGGCAAAGGAGTCAAACGTAATGTTTGACTCCTTTTTCTAGTTCTATTGTTTTAAAAGTCCAATTTATTTTATATACAAGAAACTATTTCATGAAAACCAGAACAAATAGGAGGAGAAGCAATGAAAAAAATTATCACAGCAATGCTAGTTACACTAATGTCCGTATCGTTTCTTGCTGGATGTACAAGCAAGGAAACCACAGATACGAATTCAGCGGTCAAGGAAGCAACGGATACAAATCCAGCCGTCGAGGAAACAACGGATACAAATCCAGTGGCAGAGGAAGCCACGGAGGAAGAGGCAGTACCGGTTGAACTGACTGTATTGGCGGCGGCCAGCCTTACTGATGTGACGAAAGAATTGGCGGATTTGTACAAGGAAATAGAACCTAATGTAACACTGACATTTTCCTATGGTGCATCAGGGGCTCTTCAAACGCAGATAGAAGAAGGTGCGCCGGCTGATTTATTTTTGTCAGCAGCAACAAAGCAGATGGATGCACTGGAGGAAGGCAAATTATTACTGGATGGAACAAAAAAAGAATTGCTGATTAACAAGGTAGTGTTAATTGTACCAAAAGACAGCACGCTAGGTTTGACCGGTTTTGAAGATGTAGGCACGGATACAGTGAAAACCATTGCACTTGGAGAACCGGAAAGTGTTCCGGTCGGGCAATATTCAGAGGAGGTATTTACAAGCCTTGGTATATTGGATGCGGTTAAGGCAAAGGCAAACTATGGAAGCGATGTAAAGCAGGTACTTACCTGGGTAGAATCAGGAGAAGTTGATTGTGGAGTGGTTTATTCCACTGATGCGATAATAAGTGATAAGGTTAGTATTGTCTGTGAAGCACCGGAGGGAAGCCATAAGGATATTATCTATCCGGCTGCGGTAATCGGAAATTCCGAACACCCGGATGAAGCAAAGGCATTTCTTGATTTTCTGTCGACAGAGGATGCAGCAGAAGCTTTTGAAAGATATGGATTTACGATGAAATAAAATTATTAGGGTATCATGAACGTTGATGAAACCGGCAAAAAGATAGAAAGGACAAGAAAATGAATATATCACCATTGGTAATTAGCTTTAAAGTGGCATTTACTGCCACAATTATTACAGTTTGTATCGGAATTCCTCTGGCATGGTATGTTGCGAAATTAAAGAGAGGAAAGGGGCTCATTGATGGAATATTAACTATGCCTATGGTCTTGCCCCCTACGATAGTAGGCTTCTTTTTGCTGGTATTAATCGGAAAAAACGGTCCGCTCGGGAAATTATTATTGTATTTTAATATTACACTCACCTTTACTTGGATTGCGGCAGTTCTTGCTTCGGTTATTGTAACCTTACCGTTGATGTATCGAACCGCCAGAGGTTCCTTCGAAGCGATTGATCTAAATCTCATTTATGCAGGACAAACACTTGGAATGAGTAACTTTGAGATATTTCGAAAGGTTGTACTGCCAAATACTATTTCAGGTATGATGGCGGGGGTTGTGTTAACATTTGCGCGAGCGCTTGGTGAATTTGGAGCTACCATTATGGTGGCAGGAAACATACCGGGACGCACACAGACCATGTCAGTTGCCGTCTATTCTGCTGTGCAAGGAGGACATAGAGAAGAAGCATATGCGTGGGTTGCGGTTATTATGCTTATTTCTTTTGCTACAATTATGTCAATGAATTGGTTATCCTCCCGTGGAGGAAATAGCAAAAAGGAGGTAATATAAATGGGATTACAGGTAGATATAAAAAAAAGGATGCAGAATTTCTCATTAGACGTTACCTTTGATATAGAGTGTGAAACATTGTCAATTCTTGGTGCATCAGGTTCGGGAAAAAGCATGACATTAAAATGCATTGCCGGAATTGAAACGCCGGATGAAGGAACGATTGTATTGGATGAACAAATCTTATTTGATTCTAGGAAGAAAATCAATCTATTACCGCAGCAGCGCGGCATTGGATATCTATTTCAAAATTACGCACTATTTCCGAATATGACAGTAGAAGAAAATATTGGAGCAGGGCTTCGTGTCTCCCCAAAAGAGAAAAATAAATTAATAGAAGAAAAAATCACGGCTTTTTATCTAGAAGGACTAGAAAAGAAAAAACCAAATCAGCTTTCAGGAGGGCAGCAGCAAAGGGTGGCATTAGCCAGAATGATAGCGGCAGATCCTAAAATCATTATGTTAGACGAACCATTTTCTGCGCTTGACAGCTATTTAAGATGGGAGCTTGAGCAGGAAATTTTAGATATTATAGAAGTATATCAAAAGCCGACACTGTTTGTTTCCCATAATCGTGATGAAGTATATCGAATCAGTGACCTAATCGGAATAATGGATCAGGGAAAACTTGAATTGGTAGGTGATAAAAAGAGCTTGTTCCAAAATCCGCAGCTTCTCACCGGTGCTATATTGACAGGATGTAAAAACTTCACAAGAATCAAAAAAACAGACGAACATAAGGTTTATGCGCTTGATTGGCAGCTAGAGCTGGAAACAAAATTACCGGTGACCTCTGAAATAAAATACATTGGTATCAGAGCTCACGATATTCGGGTTGTAAATTGGGAGGATGAAACAGCTAATACTGTAATATGTAAAGTTTTAAAAATAATAGATAATACGTTTACAACAATTATTATTCTGGAAAATGTAATGAGAGAAAGTAAAACCAAAGAAGATAATTTTGATAAGTATTCAGAAATTCGATTGGAAATAGAGAAAGGTGATTGGGAGAAAGTAAAGGATAGTCAGGTAAAATTAAAATTTTCACCTGATGCGTTACTCTTATTAAAATAATGAGCAGAGACAAGGCGATGGACCTCAGTAAATATAAAAGGAAGTTTCTGATAATAAAGTGCAAACAAGTTATTATAGTGAAAAAGGTAGAAATATACTAAAAATAACTATTAAATATTGACAAATTGATGCATTGCGTAGAAAGAGTGCAAATGATAAAATTGCAACATAGAAATTGCTAGCACTCTATTTGACAAAGACGTCATGACTTATTTTTGAATAAGTTATGGCGTCTTTGTTATATCGTAGGAAATTCCTTAGAATTTCCTACGATATAACAAATGTTTATGCGCACGAATGCAAGTGGAAGATGTCACTACGTGACTGCATTCGGCGCGACAAAGCAGCCAAGTCCCTCATAAGTGAGAGATTAGGGAGTTGATGCGGACTTGTCCGCTTTGTTATGTAACCGATGGTGACGTTTGAACACAGATTTAAAGGAGGAAACGAAAATGAGACAGGTGGCTATTTACGGAAAAGGTGGTATCGGAAAATCAACAACAACGCAAAACCTGACAGCCGGTTTAGGTGAAATGGGTAAAAAAATTATGATAGTAGGATGTGACCCCAAAGCAGACTCTACAAGATTGGTTCTTGGAGGATTGGCACAAAAGACGGTACTTGATACCCTTCGTGAAGAAGGAGAGGACATTGACCTTGATTACATTATGAAAAACGGTTATGCCGATATTCGCTGTGTTGAGTCTGGCGGACCGGAACCGGGAGTCGGATGCGCCGGACGTGGTATTATTACATCCATTAACCTGCTTGAACAGCTTGGAGCTTACACCGATGATCTTGATTATGTATTCTATGATGTACTTGGAGACGTTGTATGCGGAGGATTTGCAATGCCGATTCGCGAAGGAAAGGCGCAGGAAATCTATATTGTAGCTTCCGGCGAAATGATGGCGCTATATGCTGCCAATAACATTTCCAAAGGTATTCAAAAATATGCCAATACAGGCGGGGTTCGCTTGGGCGGAATCATTTGTAACTCTAGAAAGGTGGACGGAGAATCAGAGCTGGTATCCGCATTTGCAAAAGAACTAGGTTCTCAAATGATTCATTTTGTTCCTAGAGATAATATGGTGCAGAGAGCAGAGATTCACAAAAAGACAGTAATTGATTATGATCCGGCTGCGGATCAGGCTGATGAATACAGAGCATTAGCAAATAAAATTGACGGAAATGATATGTTTGTTATTCCAAAGCCAATGAAGCAGGAACGATTAGAAGAACTATTAATGGAACACGGAATTATGGATATCTAAATCAGATAAACAATTTGGAGGTGTAACGATGTTATTAGTAAGAGCGATTATCAGACCTGAGAAGGTGGGAACCGTATTATCAGAACTATTATCAGCAGGTTATCCGGCAGTAACAAAAATGGATGTGTATGGACGTGGTAAACAAAAAGGAGTTAAGGTCGGAGAAATTTACTATGACGAAATTCCAAAAGATATGCTTCTTATCGTAGTGGAAGATATTGATAAAGATGACGTCGTAAAAATCATTATGAGGTATGCAAGAACGGGAGAAAGCGGGCATTTTGGAGATGGTAGAATTTTTGTCAGTCCAGTAGAAGAAGCCTATACAATTAGTACAAAGAAAAAAGGATTGTAGGAGGGCTAAGCTATGAAAGAAATTATGGCAATTGTCAGACAAAATAAAGTCAATGCAACAAAGGAAGCTTTGGCAGAAGCAGGAGTTCCGGCATTTACTTGCAGAAAGGTATTAGGTAGAGGAAAGAAGCTTATTGATATGAATCTATTACAATCCATTGTGGAGGCAGGAGAAATTCCAACCACTCATCTTGGCGAATATATGTCAGAAACCACAAGATTGATATCGAAACGTGTATTTACCATGATTGTAGAAGAAACGGAGGTTGAGAAAGTAGTAGATGTCATTATGGAGGTGAATTCAACGGGAAATCCGGGTGACGGAAAGATATTCATCTTACCGGTTTTTGAAAATTATCAGGTACGAAACGGCGCATCAACCATAGAAGCATATTAACGTAGGAGGTGAAAATATGAGCGTTGCAGAAAAAGTACTGGATCAGTACAGTTCGAGAGTATATAAAAACAGAAAAACACACATCGTTGAAGTTAATAACAATGATAACAATAATGAAATTGCTGCAAATGTCCGTACCATTCCCGGTATTATGACACAGCGTGGATGTTGTTACGCAGGTTGTAAAGGCGTTGTACTTGGACCAATCAAGGACGCACTTCAAATTGTACACGGACCAATCGGCTGCTCTTTCTATGCGTGGGGAACAAGAAGACACAAAGGAAAAAATGCAGAAGGTGTAGACAACTATTTGCAATACAGTTTTTCCACTGATATGCAAGAGCCGGATATTGTATTTGGAGGAGAAAAAAAATTAAAACAAGCGATTGATGAGGCAATGGATTTATTTCATCCGTCCACCATTATGATATGCTCCACTTGTCCCGTGGGTTTGATTGGTGATGATATTCATGCAGTGGCAAAATGGGCAGAAGAAAAACACTCCATTAAATGTATTGCTTTCAGCTGTGAAGGATATAAGGGTGTAAGCCAGTCTGCCGGACATCATATTGCAAACAACCAATTGATGAAATTTATCATTGGTGAAGGTGACCGAGAAATTAAAAATAAATTCTCCGTTAATATTCTAGGTGAATATAACATCGGCGGTGACGGATGGGAAACAGAGCGTATTTTAAAAAGAATTGGCTATGAGGTAGTATCTGTTTTTACAGGAGACAGCAGTATAGAGGATTTAAAGAATGCACATCAGGCGAATTTAAGCCTGGTACAATGCCATCGTTCCATCAATTATATTGCAGAAATGATTGAAACCAAATATGGTGTGCCTTGGATGAAGGTCAACTTTATCGGAGTAAAAGGAACCATTCAAACCTTAAGAAATATAGCCAAGTATTTTAATGATGAGGAGCTGACAAAAAAGACAGAAGAAGTGATTGCAGATGAATTGGAAAAGATAATTGATGATATTGAATATTACAAGACAAAGTTAAAGGGCAAAACAGCGGCACTTTATGTTGGAGGCTCCAGATCTCATCATTATCAGACACTTCTAAAAGACTTTGGAGTTCAGACTGTTTTGGCAGGATATGAGTTCGCACATCGGGATGAGTATGAGGGAAGAGAAATCCTGCCATTTGTGAAAGAAGATGCAGACAGCAAAAATATTGAAAGCATTACGGTGCAGCCAGACCCTGAAAAGTACCATGTATATGTATCGGAAGACGTTTTATCAAAATTAAAAGACGAAGGACTTCTCGGTTATTACAGTGGTATGGCAAAAGAAATGGAAGCGGGTACCTATATGGTGGATGATTTAAACCATTTTGAAACAGAGGAATTTTTAAAGTTGTTAAAACCGGATATTTTCTTTTCGGGTATCAAGGATAAGTTTGTCGCTCAAAAAAGTGGGATCTTATCAAGACAGTTACATTCCTATGATTACAGTGGACCATATTCAGGATTTCGTGGTGCAGTAAATTTTGCAAGGGATATTACAATGGGAATTTATACCCCGGCGTGGGGCTATGTAAAAGCACCTTGGAAAACAGCTCCGGTGCTGACGGGAACCATGGGAGGTGAAACAGCATGTTAGACTACACGAAAAAAGAAAAGTATGATAGAACGGCACTTCGAGTAAATCCGGCAAAAACCTGCCAGCCGGTAGGTGCAATGTATGCAGCACTTGGAGTACACGAATGTATGCCGCATAGCCATGGCTCACAAGGATGTTGTGCTTTTCACAGAATGTTCTTAACAAGGCATTTCAAAGATCCGGCAATGGCATCCTCCAGTTCTTTTACCGAAGGCGCATCCGTTTTCGGAGGAGGAAGCAATTTAAAAACGGCAGCTAAAAATATATTTGATATTTATAATCCAAGAATCATTGCGGTACACACAACATGCCTTTCTGAAACCATAGGTGATGATTTAAATTCTTTTATCCAGGATATTGATATACCGGAGGGGAAATTCATGGTACATACCAATACCCCAAGCTACAAAGGCTCTCATATTACAGGCTTTAGCAACATGGTAGAAGGTTTTATCAAATATCTTTCTGCTTCAACAGGCAAGAAAAATGGAAAAGTAGCATTGTTTCCGGGGTTTGTTAATCCGGGAGATATGAGAGAAATGAAGAGGATTGCAGCCTTGATGGGAGTTTCTTATACCATGCTTCCTGATACAAGCGGGGTAATGGATAGCCCGATGACCGGTAAGTTTGAAATGTATCCAAAGGGCGGAACGACAGTAGAAGAAATCATAGAACTTGGAGACAGCAATTTTAGTATTGCGTTAGGAAAATTTGCAAGTGAGCTAGGAGCTGAAACTCTCAAGAAAAAATGCGGGGTACCTTATAAAACACTTGGATTGCCAATCGGTATAGAAAGAGCAGATGAGTACGTGATGGAATTGCAAGCTTATTCTCAGGCAGAGGTTCCTTATGAGTTAGAAGAAGAACGAGGGCAGTTAGTTGATATATTAATCGATATTCATCCTTATACCTATAATAAAAAAGTGGCAATTTACGGAGACCCTGATACAGTACTTGGAATTGCACAATTTGCATTAGAGATGGGAATGATTCCTAAATACATTGTAACAGGTACACCTGGTGAGGCGTTCGAAAGGGAGGCAGCAGAACTGTTTGCTAAATTTGGAGTAGAAGGCTGCAAGGCAAAGGCGTCGGGCGACTTGTATGAGCTGCACCAGTGGATTAAAGAGGAAGGAGTTGACCTGCTCATAGGCGGAACGCACGGAAAGCATATTGCAAGAGCAGAAGATATTCCGTTTGTACGTGCAGGCTTCCCAATCATTGATCGTTATGTGCACTCCTATATGCCGTTGGTCGGCTATAAAGGTGCAATGCGATTAGCAGAGCTTATCATGAATGCCCTTATGGACAGACAAGATAGAGACTGCAAAGAAGAAGACTTTGAAATGGTCATGTAACTTATCGGAAGCAGGAGGTAACTCCTATTTACTAAATTCGAAAAAACCTCATTAAGTAAATAGGAGTACATTCGCACATAAGAGAGCAAACTACGCTCTCTAAGTGCTTGAAGCAAGAGGTAACTCCTATTTACTAAATTCGAAAAGACCTCATTAAGTAAATAGGAGTGCATTCGCACATAAGAGAGCAAACTACGCTCTCTAAGTGCTTGAAGCAAGAGGTAACTCCTATTTACTAAATTCGAAAAAACCTCATTAAGTAAATAGGAGTGCATTCGCACATAAGAGAGCAAACTACGCTCTCTAAGTGCTCATAGCAGGGGGCATCATTATGGGAAACGCAAGTGTTTTAGAAGAAAGAAAAGATTTTATCCTGCATAAGCAGGATGGATGCAGTGGAAATGGGATGCGTTGTGATGCGAACAGTGTGTCTGGCGCAGTCAGCCAAAGGGCTTGCGTATACTGTGGAGCACGAGTCGTATTAAATCCCATAACTGATGCATTTCATATTGTGCATGGACCAATCGGATGTGCCAGTTATACATGGGATATCAGAGGAAGTCTGTCAAGCGGGGAAGACTTATACCGCAATAGCTTTTCAACTGATTTAAGAGAACCGGATATCATATTTGGCGGAGAGAAAAGATTAACGGCTGCAATTGAGGAGATTGCAGTCAAATACCATCCAAAACTTATTTTTGTCTATGCTACCTGTATTGTGGGAGTCATTGGAGATGATGTGGATGCAGTCTGTAAAATGATGTCAGAAAAATATCATATGCGTGTGATTCCCGTTAAGTCCCCGGGCTTTTCAGGAAACAAATCCGTAGGATATAAAATGGCTTGTAATGCAATTATGGAGCTGATAAAAGGGCAGACGCCGGAGAAAAGAAAGGGTGTCAACATATTAGGTGATTTTAATCTGGCGGGAGAAATGTGGATTATAAAAGATTACCTAAAGAAAATTGGGATACCCGTTATCTCCCGTTTTACAGGAGATTCCAATTATGAAAATTTGTTAGAAGCGCCCAAAGCGACACTGAACGTTGTTCAGTGCGCAGGCTCCAGTACTTATCTTGCAAATCGTATGGAGGAAGAAATGGGAATACCATATATCAAGGTAAGTTTTTTTGGAATTGAAGATACTACCAGTTCCCTGATTCGAATTGCAGAAGCATTGCAGGATGAACAAGCAAGACAAAAAGCAATCGAATTTACCAGTGCGGAGGCAGAAAAATTACAACCGCTTATAGAAAAATATAAAAGAAACTTAAAGGGGAAGAGAGCAGCCATTTATGTCGGTGGAGGCTTTAAAGCAATTTCTCTAATCAGACAATTTGATTCTCTGGGAATGGAAACTGTAGTGGTAGGAACGCAGACAGGGAAAAAGGATGATTATGATGTGATTGAAAGTCTGGTTGGCAAGGATACCGTGATTTTAGATGATGCAAATCCTGCTGAGTTAGAAAAGTTTATGAAAGAAAGGAAGGCTGACATATTAGTCGGAGGAGTAAAGGAAAGGCCGTTAGCCTATAAGCTTGGAATTGCATTTTGTGATCATAATCATGAAAGAAAGCATCCTTTAAGCGGATTTGTCGGAATGATTAATTTTGTGAAAGAAATTAATGGAAGTATAAATAATCCGGTGTGGAAGTATATGGAGGGAAGCCTATGAGAGGTACATTAGTCAATTTAAATGTAAATCCGTGTAAAATGTGTATGCCGATGGGAACCGCAACAGCGTTGTATGGAATTAATAAATGCATGACAATACTGCATGGCTCTCAAGGGTGCAGTACCTATATCAGAAGACATATGGCAACTCATTACAATGAACCTGTTGATATTGCGTCCTCCTCCCTTACCGAGGAAGGAACCGTATATGGAGGCGAAAAGAATCTATTACAAGGGCTTAAAAATTTAATCAAGTTATATAATCCGGAAGTAATTGGTGTTGCAACTACTTGTCTTGCTGAAACAATCGGAGAAGATTTGGTACGAATGATTGATAAATTTTACAGAGAAAACCCAAAGTATCGGGACATAAGGATCATTCCCATTCCATCGCCTGGATATGGAGGAACCCAGTTTGAAGGCTATATGCGGGCTTTGTATGAAGTAGTGAAAAATGTTGACATGGATACGACGAAAAATGAAAAGGTAAATATCGTAACTTCCACGCTGTCTCCGGCAGATACGAGGTATTTAAAGGAATTGCTGGAGGAGTTTTCAATTGATTATATTCTACTTCCTGATTTATCGGAGACGTTGGATGGTACTCATAAAACAAATTATGAACGATTGCCTTCAGGAGGAACGTCTATCTCGGATATCAGTAAAATGGCGGGTGCAAGCCTAACATTAGAGCTTTCAAGCTTTACGGAGGATAAACCGTCTGTGGCAGAATATTTATTTGATACATATGGTGTGCCCTATAAAAAATGTGCACTTCCTGTCTGTTTAAGAGATACAGATAAATTAATAAAAATATTCTCAGATATCTCCCAAAATCCAATACCTGAGAGAATAAAGAATCAAAGAGGGCGCTTCTTGGATGCGATGATAGATGGACATAAGTACAATGGAGAAGCAAGGGCTGCCATTTACGGGGAACCCGATTTTGTACATAGCACCGTAAGGCTTTGCGTTGAAAACGGAATTATGCCAATGTTAGTTGCCACAGGCTCCAAGTGTCCCGGTTTACGAGAGCTTGTTGAAAACGAAATACAACAGGTTGCAGACGCATATCTGATTGAACAGTTTGAGATTCTGGACGATATTGATTTTCAGACAATTGAAGAAAAAGCGAGAGAGCTGGGAGTTAATATTTTAATAGGAAGTTCAGACGGAAGAAGAATAGCAGAAAAGCTTCAGATTGGTCTGGTACGAAGAAGCTTTCCAATCCACGACAGGGTGGGAGGACAAAGGCTTCGTATGCTCGGCTATGAAGGAGCTCTTACTTTTTTAGATGAAATTGCAAATGTAATATTGGCAAAAAAAGAAACGAGTTTTCGTAAAGAACTATATCAGGAATATTACATGGGAGAGAATACTATGGAAGAAAAAGAAATCATAGAAAAGACAATTGAAGAAAAAACGGCCACCCATCCATGCTATAACTGCGGCGCACATCAATATGCCAGAATGCATCTGCCAATTGCTCCTAAATGCAACATAAGTTGTAATTACTGTCTAAGAAAGTATGATTGCCCAAATGAAAGCAGACCGGGTGTTACAACAAACATCTTGAATCCAGATGAAGCTTTCACAAAGTATATGGAAGTAAAGAAGAAAGTTCCCAATCTTTCCGTAGTCGGAATTGCAGGACCGGGCGATGCATTGGCAAATTTTGAAGAAACAAAAAAGACGCTTTCTCTTATTCGAGAAGCAGATAAAGACGTAACGTTTTGTTTATCAACAAATGGATTAATGCTTCCGCGTTATGCCAATGATTTAATTGAACTTGGTGTATCCCATGTAACGGTAACCATGAATGCTATTGATCCAAAGATTGGCGGACAAATATATAAATATGTGGATTATATGGGCACAAAATATTATGGTGAGACAGCAGCGGCAATCTTGCTTGCAAATCAATTGACAGGAATACAACTGCTTACATCACAGGGTATTGTCTGCAAGGTAAATATTGTTATGCTGAAAGGAATCAATGACCATCATATTCCGGAGGTGGTGAAAAAGGTAAAAGAACTAGGCGGAACCATTACAAACATTATGCAGCTTATCCCGGTAGAAGGCAGTGTGTTTGAGAACCTCCCGCTGGTAAGCAATAAAGAAATTATGGAAATGCGCAAAAGCTGCGGGGAAACCATGAAGCAAATGTATCATTGCAGACAATGCCGGGCAGATGCCATCGGTACCTTAGACCATGATCAGTCCATTGAATTCAATGCCTGCCATAAAGAGGAGGAAAAAGAGAAAGAAAATTTGAGTGAAAGCGTGGCACAAAAATTACAGGTGGCAGTTGCAACAAAGAGTGGCATGATTGTAGACCAGCATTTTGGCCAGGTATCCGAACTATATGTTTATGAATATTTCAAAGGAAATGCTAAATTCATAGAAAAGAGAAATATCGATAAGTATTGCAGCGGCAAAGAAGAGTGTGAGGAGAAGGAGGATAAAATATCTATGATAATTGATACAATAGCAGATTGTGATGCTGTTATAGCTATGAGAATTGGAGATTCCCCAAGAATGAAATTAAACCAAAAGGGAATTAAGGTATTTACTACATACGATAAAATTGAAGATTCCGTGAAAAAGGTTGCAGCAGAAATAGAAATGAAATAAAAACAGTATAAAAGAAAAGGAGAATGCATATGGTTAGTCCAAAGTATCACATTTTTGTCTGTACAAGTTGCAGAGTAAATGGTCAGCAAAAAGGCTTTTGTTTTTCGAAAGGAGCAGTTGATTTAGTACAACGCTTTATGGAAGAAATCGAGGATAGAGACTTGTCAAGTGAAGTCATGATTACCAATACAGGTTGTTTTGGCATCTGTGATAAAGGTCCTATTGTGGTAGTTTATCCGGAAGGAGTCTGGTATAGAAATGTAACGGAAGATGATGTGGAAACTATTGTAGAACAGCACATTGAAGGTGGTTCAGTCGTTGAATCATTGGTGCTGTAACTGATCGAAAAGAAAACCGGTATTTGATTTTAACTAAAATAGAGGTAAGGGGAGGTATGCTTGGTGATTCAAATCATAGATAACACATTAACAGCCTTTGATAATTGCCTGCCAACCAAGGAGGAGCTGCATCTTTTTTGCGAGCTTCTTTTTGCCATAGGCGTGGATATTGTGGAATTATCCGTTGATGCATATGAGAAAATGGAGCAGTTACCGATAGAGAAAAAATTTGCTCTTCATATTGAATTGCCTGAAATAATGGATATGTTCCCTGGATTTTACCGCTATATATGTCACACTGAAAAATCAAAGGAAAAAGTTATAAATGAAATTCAGCTTAATGATGTAAGAGAGATTGTAAGGCTAAGAGCACTTCAAGCATGTAATGAAATCCGCATTGTCGGTTTAGATGACTTAATATGTAAATCATACGATAAAACGATGAATGAAATAAAGAATAGTTTACCAAAAAGTAAAATTAATTTCTGCCCGGAAAATACTTACGGATGTGCAAGTGCGCTAGCGGTTCAATGGGTTATGATGGGAGGAAGTTATATTACAACAAGCTTTGCGGGTTATAAAAATAATGCAGCAACCGAGGAGGTCATAATGGCGCTTCGACTGGCAATACGGCATAAGCCGAACAAAGACTTATCCATTCTTCCTCAATTGGCAAATTTGTTTGAGAAGATAACCAATACTACAATCAGTAACAAAAAGCCTATAATCGGTAAAAGTATTTTCAAAGTGGAATCGGGTATTCATGCCGATGGAATCAAGAAAAATCCTGCCAATTATGAAGCTTATGATCCGAAAAGCGTAGGTGGAAAAGCAGAGTTAGTAATAGGAAAGCATTCCGGTTTAAAGGCAATTCAATACAAAATGCAGGAACTGGACATACCGTTGCCAAAAGAAGCGGTACTGGAAAAGATATTGTACTCAGTGAAAGAAACGTGCACAGAAACGAAAAACAGTATGGAAGATGATGATTTTCAAAATCTTGTTTGTGAGGTGATTGCCGATGAAAGAAACCAAATACATAGTTGACACCACATTAAGAGATGGGGAACAAAGCCCCGGAATTGTTCTTCGAACAGAGGATAAAGTGAAGATAGCTAAGTTTTTAGATGAATTAGGTGTGTATGAAATAGAGGCAGGAGTACCTTGCATTAACAGCGTTGAAGAAGAAAGTATTTGCAGGATAAAAGAAAATACAAAAAATGCTAAGATTTCAGTGTGGAGTCGTATGCATCCTGTTGATGTAAAAAAATCCATTGTCTGTCAGCCTGATATTATTCATATTGGGACACCTGTATCGTATATACAAATTTATAGCAAATTAAAGAAAAATAAAGTATGGGTACAAAAGCAGATACTAGAATGCGTCTCCATTGCAAAGAGTCAAAACGTTGATGTTACCGTAGGATTGGAAGATGTCTCCAGATCCGATATCGGTTTTGTGCTTAGTTTGATTAAAGAGCTTAATAAAGAAGGCGTAAACACCATACGTTTAGCAGATACCGTTGGGGTTTTAACACCGAAACGGACAAAAGAAATCGTAGAGACAATCAAGGAAAATAGTAATATGAAAATAGAAATGCATGTCCATAATGATCTTGGCATGGCAGTCGCCAATTCTATCATAGGGGCAAAAGCAGGTGCGGACTATATTGATATTACTTTATTTGGAATTGGAGAGCGAACAGGTAACTGTAATTTTTATGATTTCATTAAAGCAAGTGAGTCTATTTTTCAGTTTGCCATGACAAAAAGGCAGATTCGGGATGTAGAAAAACAAGTATACGAAGAGTTGAGAGGGGCGATGTAGGGTGCTAAGAATCGGTGTTGTTTTAAACGAAAAGCAAGAGATTGCTTCTATTATGGATGGAGTAAAAATAGCTGTTTATGAAAAAAAGGAGTCTGGGTGGTTTCCAACCTATGAAGTGAAAAATTATTTGGGGCAAAAAGAAACGATAGATGAGATGAGAGAATTTATCCAGCAGTTAATACTTGAGTTAAAAGGCTGTAAGATATTGGTTGCTTTTGCTTTAACAGGGATTCCTTTTATGATGCTGGACAAAGAAGGATTTATGCTTTGTGAGGCAGAAGAAATTTCAGAACGTTTATTTGAAGAGATTGCCTACGATTACGCCAAGACAGAGCAAGAAAAACTGCGACATTCCCTAAAGTTACAGATAGATTATCCATCAAAGCCATTTGAAACAAACATAAAAGGAATTTTCGAATTAGATTTAAAAAAACTGCAAGAGTGTCATCCGCAGATTTCTTCCAAAATGGCAGTCATTCCATTTTTAAAAGAAGAAACCTTTTATCAGCTCAACCTATATTGCGATCATGTCATGCCATGGCTGGAACATAATCCTATTATGCTAGGATATCAATATGAGGTGATAAAACTAGAAAGCAAAGGTTATCAGGTTTGTATTGGAAAGAAGCTGTGCCGCTGATGCAGAATAGATTTCTAAAAACCCCCACTCCGGTTCCTAACAGCCGGAATGGGGGTAAACTATAGCAAAGCCCTTATGAGCAAAAACAAAGTAGTAAAAGAATCCAAATGAAAGAATCTCCGCGACTATCGCAGCCATGCCCCCAGCCACCATTATTACAGCAGGATAATAAAATAATTGGCAATAAACAACCTAAGCCATTATTGTGGCAATCGTCTCTACAATTCAATGAATTTAAGTCAGTCATATTGTTTCTCCCTTAACCTTTAACACTATATAATATGAGAAATAGCATGTTTCAGTGAGAGAGTTTATGAAAAAATTAACATAATCTCCAGCATTGCGATACGTCTGTTAAACTGTCGTCCAATATTTTTTCTTCTGTTCCTCGGAAAGTGAGGCGGCAAATTCCCCTTTAATTTGAAGAAAATATTCAAAATCCTTTAATATCATATACAAAACCGCCCGCGCTTCAAACTCCTGCCTTGTGGCAGGTAAATCACTTTCCTGAAACTTTTGGAATAAGGCGTGGCACTCCAATAGAAGTCCGCCGGCATTATTTGATTCCTTCAGACTCTTTTCAATATGATCGATAAAATCTGAGATGTCCTTTGCCTGTGGGGGAATATGATTCAGAGAAATTATTTTTTCATAAATATTTCTTAGAACCTGGCATTGCTGCTTTCTCATCTGCATATAATCGATAAAATATTGGGAATCCTGTGAAAAGCTGTTGTTTGTGTTGTCATAAGCATATTTTAGACCGGTTTGAATATGTTCCTCCAAAGCCGTAAAGCAATCATCGGTGTAACCCTCTTTGAATTCAAGCAAAAGATACCGAGACATTTTGGAGAGCACCTTTTTTAAATCAGTCTCCAAGATTGCTTGTGTATTTCGAATATGCTTTACTTTATCCGGCATAAAAAGGTTGAGCACCGTACCGACGCCTGCGCCGATGAGTAAAAGCATAAATTCATTTGTGATTAAGGAGAGCGGAATGCTTCCCTCCAAAAGATAGTGAGTAGCCAAAACGGCATTCATTGCAATGGCATCCTGTAACCGCAGCGCATAACAAATCCAAACAAAGGCAAGGAGAAAAATGCCAAAGGAGACGGCATGATAGCCAATCAGGTTGAAGATGGCAAAAGAAAACAGGGTTGCAAAGCAAAATGCCAGCAGCCGCTTTAAGGAAATAAAGATGGTTTCTTTCGTCGTATCCTGAATGGTGAGCAAGGTAATGATACCCGCAGCGGTACTGTAGTTAAGACCTATCAGGTCAGCCAAAATAATAGCAACAGCGCTGCCAAATGCAATTTTTAAAATTTTCATATCAAACGCCCTCCTGTATGCCAAGCTTTTTGGGCAAATCATCCTTCGCTCTGCCCTAGATTTTCAGAGACAATTACTTCTGTGTCTTTACCGCTTTCTGATAAGAATAAGCCAACTAAGATAAAGCCAATTCCACCGACAGCCGCCCCTGTAATAGGCTCATGCAAAATGAGAACGGAGACAACTGTGGTGATAACCGGAATCATGTATATGTAAACACTTGTTTTTACAACGCCAAGAACCTTTACGGCAAAATTCCAGGTCACGAAGCAAAGTGCCGAAGCCCCAAGTCCTAGAAATAGGAGATTGAGAAGGTTTGTGAGCTGAAATACCTGTGATAAATTTACATCAAAGCCCATGATTCCAACACATGGGAGCATAAACAGCAGCCCGTAAAAAAAGGTGCGTCTGGTTGCTGAAATAGTGGAATAACCAAAAGACGAAATCTTTTTGAAAAGGGTTGAGTAGGCAGCCCATATTGCAGCCGCTAAAACCGCCAAAATATTGCCGATTACCGAAACCTCAAAGGAGGTATCCCCTTTCAGACTGATGAGGCAGATACCTGCCATCGCAAGCACAAAACCCAGATAAAACCGAGCGCCCGGGCGTTTTTCCTTCAGAAAAATGCAGCTGCAAATTGCCGAGAAAAAGGGTGAAACCGAAACAATAATACCCACATGGGAAGCTAGTGTGTGGGTAAGTGCAATATTCTCAAAAAGATAATATAATGTAATACCGCATAAACCGGCTGCGGCGAAATACCATTCCTGCTTTTTGGACGTCAAGGACAGTCGGTGCGGATAGGCAAGCCATAATGCTGCATAGCCCATGATAAAGCGGATAAGCAGAATTTCAAGCGGTGAAAAATCCTGTAAGAGCACCTTTGTCGAGATAAAGGTTGTTCCCCAGACAAAAATGGTAAAAAGAGAAAGGGCATGCCCTGTTATAGTTTTATTTTTCATTGTATTTACAAACTCCTTTGTGCTGCATTGGTAGAACCGTAACCTATTTTAACACGTATATTAGCGCTGTTCCAGTAAATTCCTATTTTTTGTTGCATTAAAGTGTCAAAAAAGTGTCACGCGCAAAGGGAAAAATATATTGACACATCATGAGTAGTAACGTATAATTGCATTGTAAATTATATTAACAGTGTTAAGGAGCGAACTATATGGGAATTAAAGAACGACGTGATATTGAAAAAACAGAAATGAAAAGAAAAATCATAAAAGCTGCCATTGAGATTATTGAGCAAGAGGGATACGAAAAATTATCAATAAGGAAAATTGCTGCTAAAATTGAGTATTCACCGACCACTATCTATCTTTACTATAAAGACAAAGCGGAAATAATTGTGGATATGTCTAACAAACTCTATAGTAAAGTTTTTGATGGTGTGACGGCTCTCATAAATGTGAACCCAGGATTATCCGCGGAAGAACAATTTTATAATACTATGTGCACATTTATTAAAGAGCTTTGCAGTGAGTCGGAAATGGTAAAAGCAATTATGTTTAGCGGAACAAATGTCATATTTGCAAATGAAAGCGCAGATTGTACACCTACCAATTCGGGAATAGATATACTTGATAATTTGATTTCTAACGGAATTGCCCAAAAAGTTTTTAGATCTGACACGCGGAATACTTCGTGGATGATTGTAAGCGCATTACTCGGTTTCGTAATGAGTTCTATCGCAAACCAATTACATCTACATGATAATTTCGACCAACTTGTAGATGATTTTGTAAAAATACTTATGGAGGGGGTTAAGGAATGAAGGAACCAAACAAAGCCGGCAGGGATAATTTACGAAAGGTAATACTAATAATAGGTATTGTACTTTTCGTTTTATTTAGTATCTTTGCCGCTATAGTACTAACACAAAAGCCTACGGATTTACAAGTATCTAATGTAGATATAGACACAATCAATGATGGTGTTTATGTTGGAAGTGCTGATAATGGATTAGTAAGGGCTACTGTATCAGTCGAGGTAAACAATGGAAAAGTCCTAAGTGTTACGATATTAGAACATGAACAGTTGTTAGGTAAGAAAGCTGAGAAAATCACAGATAGTATCATAGCTCAGCAGTCATTGGAAGTAGACGCTGTTACTTCTGCAACTTATAGTAGTGACACAATACGAAAAGCGATAGAAAATGCTTTAAGACAAGGAGAATGAAAAATGAATACAATTATTATTTATTCAAGTAAATATGGATGCACAGCGGATTGTGCAGAATACTTAAAATCTGGCTTGTCTGATTCGGCAAAGCTCACTGACATAGACAAGACTAATTCTAACGCCATTGCTTTAGAAAGCTATGATACTGTCATTTTTGGTAGCTCAATCTATGTTGGTGCAATTTCAAAGAAAATGCGTAAATTTTGCAAAGAAAATGTTGAATTGTTAAGTAAAAAAAGAGTTGGGATATTTCTTTGCTGCGGGTTCCCAGAACAAGCAAAAGAATACTTAACTACAAATTTCCCATCCACACTACTAAAAAGTGCAATCGTTATAAAAGATTTTGGCGGCGAAGCAAGAATAGACAAAATGAAGTTTATTGATAAGTCAATTATGAAAACAGTAATGAAAGGCAACCATGAAGCCTTAAAAATTTCACATGAAAATATTGATGCATTTATAAAAGAACTAAATAAATAATACATAAAAATCAAGGTAAGACAATAGGAAAATTTGTACAGCTGTTATGTCTAATTTGCAGAAATAAAATAAGAACAAAGTGTGTGAAGATACAGTACTTGAAAACGTCGGGCTATTTTTTGTTGCATTTTCTTCAAGCCATGGTATAATTATTTTTTGTTATTGCTATTTAAAACTTAGGGATAAAATAGCAGAGAAACGAAAGAAGGGAACGAGTTATGAAAAAAAGAATATTATCCATGTTTTTATCAGCCATCATTATATTTATTATTATAATGAGCCCTATTCAAGGCAATGTAATGGTTGCCGCTGCGGCATCTGATAAGACTAAAGTAAAAACAACTGTTAATAATTATTTTAAGGCTGCAAAGAAATATGATGTAAAAAAAATGAACAAGTATGTAAAAAATACGGACGATTATGATCCGTCGGAATTATATGCATATTCAGCTTTTCGTAATTATATAAAAACAAGAAATAAGTCATTGAATTACTCTGTGCAGAAGGTAGCGGTTAAGGGGAGCAATGCAACTGTTACTGTAAAATGTAAATATTTAGATTCGTCAAAAACCTACGAACAAGCATTTACCAATCTTCTTTTATTTGCGATTATAAACTATGATAAAGACTATTCAGAGAAAGAGCTGTTAAGGGAATTTAATACTATTTTTAAGTTAACGATTAAAGATAATAAAAGCGCTTATGCGAAAAAATACAAAACGAAAACCTTTAAAATTAAGTTAGTAAAAGAAAAAGGATCTTGGAAAATAAACAAGATGACCTATGATTTGGCAAATTCTGTAACTGCAAATTTTTACAAAGCTGCAAACTCTATATTTTCTGATTAAACCGCATAAAGAACGAAGCATAATTCCCAAATAATAACTCAGAAAGCATCCATAGGGGTGCTTTTTGAGTTATTATTTGAGGATTATATCCTGTTACAACGATATAATTTATGTTATAATGTGATAACGTAAGTTTTTAGAATTAAGTTATGAGATTAAGGCGTCAAAAACACCTTTTGACATCTTAATCGGTTTGGAAGAAGGGTGAAATGAAAAAAGATACGATTAAGCGTCTTGGGGACGCAGAACTTGAAATAATGCTTATAATATGGGAGGCAGATGAGCCGGTTACCTCAAACTATATCTTGGAGAAGCTGGCAGGAAAGAGAAAGTGGGCTTTATCCACACTTATGACAGTGCTTTCAAGACTGACGGAGAGACGTTTTCTTCAATGTGAGAAGAGGGAACGCAATTATTACTCTGCTCTCGTAACGGAGAAAGAGTACAAGGTCAAGGAAGGCAGCCTGAATTTAGAAAAGCTTTACGGGAATTCAATTAGTGACCTTATCACAACACTGTATAAGGGAAAAGTAATTAATAACGATGATTTGGAAGAGCTGAGAAGATTTATTGACAAGATTTCAGACGAAGGATAAAGGGTGTGTGAGTTGTGGCGGAAATAGTTTTTGCTACAATAATTGAAAAGTCTATGATAGCCGGATTTATAATCTTAGTGCTAAAGACGGCAACTCCGATTTTGAGTAAAAGGTATACTGCAAAATATAAATATTTTATTTGGCTTTTGATTGCACTATATTTAATCATTCCGATACAGATAACGATTGACGTAGAGCCAATTAAAATTGAGGTTCCGGTTATTGAATTTGCGGAGGAAAAAGGCGAGAGCATAAGTGAAAGTGATGGACAGCATGCGGAGAATGACAGTGCAAATATAGGAAGCGCAGAGGCAGGCACGGAACAGGTGCAGTACAATATTAATACGAATACAGACATTCTAAGTGCAGATACGAAGAAAGAACATACATTAAATACACAGAAGATAAATGTTTCACTGGAAGCACGTATAGCTGATGTGAAAAATGACATAAAGGCATCAATTACCCTAATCAATATTATGTTACTGTTGTGGATGATTGGTGCTTTAATTTTCTTTGCCTATCATTTGTTTTTATATAAGCTCCAAAAGAAAATGATATTTCGCTGGCAGCGTCCAAGAAAATCGGATTTTCCCGAACAGTGTATAAAGGAAATTGCAGGGAGGAAAGGTATTAAAAAACTCCCGTCTATCATAGTCAGTGAAAAGGTGCCAAGTCCGATGCTTATTGGACTTTTCAAGCAATATTTGGTACTTCCTTGTGAAAATTATACTAAACAGGAATTAGATTATATATTGCATCATGAGCTTGTGCACTTCAGACGCCATGATTTGTGGTATAAATTGATTTTACTGCTGGCAAATGCAGTACATTGGTTTAATCCACTTGTATACATAATGAGAAAAGAAGCGGATATGGATATAGAATTATCCTGCGACGATGAAGTGATGCGGGATAAACCACTGAAGGAACGTCAGGAATATGCCGAGACTATTTTGGTTTCCATTCAGCAGTCCATAATGAGGAAAAATGCTCTGAATACCTGCCTGTGCAAAGAGGCAAAGGCGATGAAAATCAGGCTGAGAAATATCATCTCCTCCGGGAAGAAGTACAGCGGTAAGGTTATTTTGGGTGTTGTCTTTTTCCTCGTTATTACGGCGGGTTCGGTTAGAACTTTGGCGGTGTCGGAGGAAGTGTTGGATTATGTTATCATTGGTGCGAGACCGCTGAGTGGGGAAGATTGGTATAACAGAGGAAAACAGATTGCAAATGGGACAAAGGCAAGCAGTTCGGCAGTGATTGAAGGAGATGCTCCTCCTCCGGTTACAAGTGATATCCTAAGTGAGGAAGAACTGGAAGATTTTTTTGCAGTCACAGTCACCAATATTTCGACAGAACAGGAGGATGGGTATTATAAAATACCGGATATTATCACTAATTCGGCAGATATGGCGATTTTTACAAAACCAGACGGAAAAGGCTGGTATCTTGAAAAAGGGCAGACAATAGAAATATCATTTAGATTAGACCAAGAGAGAGTGGCAACGGCGAATGGAGCTAAAGTTGCGGTGGAAATCGGATATATATTCAATGGTAGTATGTATAAAATGTATTCAAATAAAGAGCAGGTATTTTCTGTTAAGATGACGGCAGAAAATGATGGAGAATATTTTTTATATACGACAAACAGGACTTCTGGTTATGAAATAATGCTAGACGGAAGAGTGAATGTCGAATAACGAGAAGAAATGTCGAAATATAAAGTGTTTATGTAAAAACTATTTAAATTTTAAGAAAATAAATCAAAAAATAAGAAAAAAATGTAAAATAAATATTGACGCAATCATTATACAATAGTATAATCCGATTATACAGCTGTATAATAAGAGAGCGGAGGTAATTATATGTTAAAAAAGGTAATAGCAATGGCATTAACCTTATGTCTGCTGATAAGCAGCGGTACAGTAGCAAATGCCGCAACATTGTCAACAGCCGAAGATTTGTCAGAAGTCACAATTACCGTTGGCGGACAAGTATACTCATTGAGTGAATTGTCCTATGAAATCGTTGACAAAGATGGTAATGTGGTAAATTCTGGGCCGGTTCTTTATTCTTACCCACTTGCCAGCGCTACAGTCGGTGTAGGTCAGACGGTTAGATGGTATCCGACAGGTAACACCAATGGTTTTAAGTTTGGAAAGTATATTGCGGTAATCATTTCTTTATTGACTGATGTAGAGGCGACTTGTACGATTTCTCTTACAAATGGTACAAGTATAGGTACCACTGAAAAAAATCCGAATGTAGCGCTAGTATCATTGACAGACGGATATGGCAAATTGGCAGTATATAATGGCGGCTCAAGCAGTTTCAAGGTTACTGGGGGAACTATTAGCTGGGATTAATTGTGAATAGCTAATAGCAGTAACAGATACGAAATGGGTCATCAATCCACCACCAAATTAACAACAATAACAAGAATGAAATTGAACAACAATCCATCACCAAATTAACAGTAACACCAACAATGAATTTGAAACAATCATCAAATCCATCACCAATCATAAAATACAAGGGGAGTATTTTATAAGGGTATAAAAATGTAATGGAATAAAACACAATCACCAAACAAAATGAATCAAAAAGAGAGACAGTTCGGGTTAATGATAATCTGGACTATCTCTCTTTTTAATAGTAATTACATTGCATTGTGGAATGTACGTGCAATTACATCATTTTGCTGTTCTCTGGTAAGCCTGTTAAAATTAACTGCATAGCCGGATACACGGATGGTCAGCTGAGGATATTTATCTGGATTCGCCTGTGCATCCAAAAGAGTTTCTTTTGTAAACACATTTACATTGAGGTGATGTCCGCCTTTTTCTGCGTATCCATCTAATAAAGCTACTAAGTTATCTACCTGATTTTGATTTGCCATAGGAAAAACCTCCTTTATTATTTAAGTAATAGTAATTATTATTGTTATTATCTATATGAAAAATATATCATATATTTTTATTTCTGTCTATAGAAACAACGGTTTTATACTGTTCTTTTTTCAAAACAAAATTACTAACATAAATTGTCAATCTCCTCATATACTGTTTTAAGAGGTGAGTGAATGATAAAAAAAGACGAGCTGATTAAAATTTTTTCAGGTAACATCAGAAATATTTTATTGCAGAGCAATTTGGATTTTGAGCAACTGCAAGAGGTACGCTTACGGGTCAACAGCCCGCTCCTTATCATTTATAAAGGAAGAGAGTACTTTGTCTGCGAGGACGGGTCACTTCATAATGGGGAGAATGCCGCATATTATGTAGCAAAGCAGGAAATCAAAGAGACGATGGACTACATAAGCAGTTATTCCCTGTATGCCTTCGAGGATGAAATTAAGCAAGGCTTTATTACCATTCAGGGAGGGCATCGTATTGGAATAGCCGGAAAAACAGTGTTAGACGGAGAAAAAATAACGGGGCTGAAATATATTTCCTATATTAATGTAAGAATTTCACACGAGGTGAAGGGCTGTGCAGACAAGGTAATGCCCTTTGTGGAGGAAGAGGACAGGGTTCATCACTGCCTCATCATATCTCCGCCGAGATGCGGCAAAACAACACTGCTTCGGGATATCATAAGGCAGATATCAAACGGGGTAAACGGAATGACAGGAAAAACAGTCGGTGTTGTAGATGAGAGAAGCGAAATAGGCGGCTGTTACATGGGTGTGGCGGTCAATGATTTAGGGATTCGCACTGATGTGCTGGATTGCTGCCCAAAGGCGAAAGGAATGCTGATGCTCATACGCTCCATGTCGCCAAGTGTGATTGCCGTGGATGAGATTGGTGATTACGAGGATGTAAAGGCGATTGAGGCAGTTATCAACTGCGGCTGCAAGCTACTGGCGACAGTGCATGGGAGCTCCATTGAGGATATCAAGAGCAAGCCGCTTCTCCAGAAAATGATTACAGAAAAGGTATTTGAGCGATATATTGTTTTAAATAATGACAAGAAAGTCGGAAATATCAAAGAAATTTACGACGAGAGAGGAAGTATAATTTATCGAGAGGGGGCTTGAGGATGATAAAGCTGGCGGGTTCGGCACTGATTATTTTTGCGACAACGGGAATTGGATTTACGGCAGGAAGAGATTTAAAAATACGTTTGGATAACTTAAGATACATCAAAAAACTTATGCTGATGCTCCGAGGTGAAATACAATATTTGAAGGCACCCTTGGGCGAAGCATTTTTTAATGTAGGAAAAAGGGCGAGAGCACCCTTTGATTTATTTTTTGACCGGATTGCACAGGAGATTGAAAGTCTGGAGTGCGAAAGCTTTTATGCCATCTGGTGTAAGCATATTGATGAGGAGCTTTCCCAGATTAAGCTGACCAAGCCGGACTGTCAGACTTTAAAGCGTGTGGGAGAGCATTTGGGCTATATGGATAAGGAAATGCAGCTGGGAATGATTGATTTGTATGTGGAACAGCTTGAGGAGGAAATCAAGTTGTCCAAGGAAAATATAGATGAAAAAATCAGGGTGTATCACTGCCTTGGCGTAGCCGCCGGAATCTTTGCAGTGCTGATTATACTTTGACACGGCGGGTACGGATGGAGGAAGAGATGAGCGTAAATATCATATTTAAAATTGCGGCGGTAGGAATCCTGGTGTCAGTTTTGGGACAGGTGTTAAAACATAGCGGCAGGGAAGAACATGCATTTTTGACCAGTCTTGCGGGGCTGATTGTCGTACTGTTTTGGATTATACCGTACATATACGATTTGTTTGAAACCATCAAAAATTTATTTGCATTGTAGGTGATTGGATTGGATATGTTAAAAATAGCCTTTATTGGCTTAATTGGAGTGATACTCTCCATTCAGTTTAAGGGTACAAAAACAGAATACGGAATTTACATCAGTCTTGCGACCAGCCTTATCATACTATTTTGTATTGCGGATAAGCTTTCGGTTGTCATAGATGCCATCAACAAAATACAAGGCTATATCAAGCTAAATACGGTATACCTGACAACACTTGCAAAAATTATCGGCATCACCTATATTGCTGAATTTGCCGCCGGAATATGCAAGGATGCAGGGCATAGTGCAATTGCAGGACAAATTGAGGTGTTTGCAAAAATTTCGGTTATGGCACTGAGTATGCCGGTACTCATTGCCCTGTTGGAAACAATCGACAGCTTTTTAAGCTGATAAAGGCAGGTGAGGGTATATGAAATGTGCATTTTTAAGATGGACAAGGCGTAAGGTGTGCTGTTTCCTTTTTTTCTTGGCGCCGCTGACATTATATGGGACAACCGCATATGCGATGGAAAGCGATTTATCAATCACTCAGAGCAGTGAATTTGATGACGTGAATAAGAGTATCGACAATATTTTAGAGGGAGAAACAATTGATTTTAAGCAAATGATAGCAAACGTGATAAAGGGAAAGGAACCCCTTGATATCGAAAAAATCATACAAGCCCTGGCAGAGCAGGCATTTGGTCAGGTCGGCTATGTAAAGAGGACGGTTGTACATATTATGATTATCACGATTGCCGGAGCACTTTTGAGTAATTTCAGCAATGTGTTTCAAAACAGCCAGATTTCCGATATCAGTTTTTATGTGGTCTATATGCTGATGCTTACGATACTGATGAAATCCTTCGTGGCGGTGACAACTATCGCGGAGGAGGCGGTGAGTGCGTTAATTGAATTTATGCGGGCACTTGTACCGGCATATTCTCTCGCCCTGACCTTTGCAGGCAAGGTCACGACTGCGACGGTATTTTATCAGGCGATCCTGATGATTATTACAGGTGTTCAGCTTCTGTTTGTCAATCTGATTTTACCGCTCATCAATATTTATGTAGTTCTAATGCTTGTGAATAATTTATCAAAAGAGGATTTTCTATCAAGACTTGCACAGCTCATCAAAGGAGTGGTTGAGTGGCTGTTAAAAGCGATGCTCACGGTTGTCATTGGTTTCAATGTAATCCAAACTCTTGTGGCACCCGCGGTGGATGCTTTTCGCACCACTATGCTGAATAGGACTGTCAGTGCCATACCCGGAGTAGGAAATGCAGTCAATGCGGTGACGGACATGGTAATCGGCTCCGCCGTCATCATCAAAAATGGAGTGGGCGCCGCGGCACTTATCATATTGGTTGTACTAGGGCTTACCCCTCTTATACAGCTTTGGATTTTTTCGATTATGTACAAGGTGTCGGCGGCGGTTATGCAGCCTGTATCAGATACCAGAATGATTAGCTGTATCGGAAGTGTGGGCGATGGGGTTAGACTGTTAATTAAGGTTGTGACAACGGCACTTGTTTTATTTATCATTACGATTGCGATTGTCACGGCAACGACGATGGGATAAGGGGTTATGATATTATGATTGCGGGAATTTATCAGTGGATTAAGAATATTGCATTTTATATGATACTCATAACCGCCGTTATGAATGTCATACCAAATAATAACTACAAGAAATATATCAACCTATTTACAGGTATTGTTATGATTATTCTGGTTATCTCGCCAATCAGCAGTTTGCTGGGTGCGGATATCAGGCTGGATACGAATTTTATCAAAAATATTTATAATCAGGAGCTAGGCAACATAAATCTGGATACCTACGAGATTTCAGAAACAGGGGCTACGAACCTGTTGGAGGAATATAAGGTTGAAATCGGCAGGCAGGTGGAAGAGATTGTGGAGAAGGAGGGGTATCATATGGTAGAAGCCAATATCACGATGGATGAGGACAGAGAAAGTGAGACTTACGGAAATCTTGAGAAAATTGGGGTTGTCCTTACGTCGGGAGAAGAGGAGGGTCAGAGAATTGTGGTGAGCAAAATTCAGATTGGGGAAAATCAGGTGGAAAGTCCCGAAGAAATTAGTGTGAAAAATGTGCTGGAAGACTTCTATAATGTTGGTTTGAGTAATATAAATGTTAATATACAGAGGTAAAATATGGAGCTGAAAAACAAACTAAAATTTGATTTTAAAAATATAAAAAAGGATAATCTCCTTATTGTACTGTTGGTGGGCGTCCTACTTATTGTGATTGCATGGCCGACATCCGGCACACAAAAAAAAGAGAGTGAAGCAAAAACAGCAGTTGAAACCTCAGAGACTCAGAAGGAAGCAGAAGACTCAAGTTATGAGACGGAGCTGGAAAAACGCCTTGAGAATATACTCAGCAAGGTTTCCGGCGTGGGTGAGGTAAACGTTATGATTACACTGAAATCCTCAAAAGAGCTTATTGTGGAAAAGGATACACCTGCGACGTCTTCCTCCACACAGGAAGAGGATGCGGAGGGAGGAAAGAGGACGACGACGGATAAAGCAACGACGGAGGCAACCGTATATGAGCAGGATGAAAGCGGAAGCAATATCCCGTATGTAGTAAAGGAGCTTGAGCCGGAGATAGAAGGAATCATTGTCATTGCAAAGGGAGGAGATGACCCTGTAGTAGCGAAAAATATTTCAGATGCCATACTGGCATTATTTCACGTAGAAGCACATAAAATTAAGGTAATGAAAATGGAATCTAATTAGTAAGGAGGACGAAGCAATTGAAGAATGTATTTAAAAGAAATCAGATTGTCATTACGGCATTGGCAATTATGATTGCGGCGGCATTTTACTTAAACTATGCGGAAAAAATAGATGTCAATGAAGCTACGCAGGAAACCAGCGCGCCGGTGGAGGATGGAGAGGTTGATGTAGGCGATATCTCCGATGAGGACGTTTATCAGGCATCAAATACGGAGAGCAGTGAAAATGAAATATTAGACGCACTGGCTCCAAGTGGTGAGGATGACATTGAAAGCTATGATTTGGACTTGACCTCTGACACAACGAGTGATGCACAGACAGCAGAAGGCACAGCAGCAGCGGATACAGACACGACCGATACCACATCAGGAGAGACACCGGGTGAAGCGGTACTCACAAGTGCAACGACAAGCGTAGGCTTTATCGCAGAGGCAAAGCTTTCCAGAGAACAGGTGAGGGCAAAAAACAAAGAGGCTTTATTGGAAATCATCAACAATACTTCAATTGCTGACGAGCAAAAGCAGACTGCTATTGACGCAATGATTAAAATGACCGATATCGCAGAGAGAGAAGCAGCAGCAGAAACCTTATTAGAATCCAAGGGATTTGAGGATGTAGTTGTAAGTATCACGGATGACACAGCGGATGTAGTTGTGAACATGGCAGACATGACCGATGCAAAGCGGGCACAGATTGAAGATATTATGAAGAGAAAAACTGGAGTATCAGCAGAGAATATTGTAATTACGCCGATTAGTGTGGAGCAGTAATACATAAAGAAAGAATGTGCCTTGGCACATTCTTTTTTAATTGTTAATATCTTACAGCCGAAACACCATATTCCACTGCTTTTTATCAAAGGGGATTAAAGCACATTTTGCCTTATATTCAGTCTTGAGAAAATATAAAAATAAAATGAAAGATAATATAAAATTTTTAGGTGTATTTTTAGGAAAAAAATGGTATAATTTATATATTCTCAATATTTGTGGGGGAAAACAAATAGGAGTATAAATTTATGATATGCTTTAGGGGGGCAATTGAATAGACTACAAAGGAGGAGGTTTCATGAGAAACTATCTTTTTGTTCTTATCATATTGACGATATGGTTTCTGTCTCCATGCCAGCAGCAAGTTCAGGCAGCAGATTTGGAAAGCAAAAATATTCTTATATTAAATTCATACCACAGTGGATTTCAATGGACAGATGATCAAACTGAGGGTATGCTAAATTCTTTGTCAAAATCAGATGCAAAATACAACATTTCAATTGAATATATGGATTGGAAGCGTTATCCCACGCAAACTAATCTGGATAATGTATACAAGAGCTTGAAGGACAAGTATGCATCCCAGACTACAGATATTATTTTATGTACGGATGATGCGGCTTTTTCGTTTGCCCTGAAATATCGCAGTGAAATTTTTTCCGATGCGCCGATTGTGTTCAGCGGTGTTAATTCAACAGGTGCCAGCACGCTTGCCGCAGGAGAAACAAATTATACAGGGACACTTGAGATAATGGAGCCGGAGAAGGCAATAAGAACGGCACTTGTGATAAACCCTGATATAAAAGATATTTACTTGATTTACGATAACACGGAGAGCGGCATTTCAACGGGGGAGCTGTGTATTAAGGCGGCAAATAGCATTGATTCCTCCTTAAACGTCATTTCACTGAATCAGGAAAGCAGTGTGGACATTCTTTCGCGGCTTTCTGCAATAGATAAAAACAGCATGATACTTATGACGACCTATTTTATGGACACAGACGGACATTCAATCAACCATGAGATGTTTTGTGAAAAACTAAGTGCGGTTTCACCCGTACCGGTTTACCATTTGTACGATTTCGGATTGGGTCATGGAATCTTCGGCGGTTATATGACCTCCGGAATTACGCAGGGCTGGCAGTCAGGGGAGTTGGCACTTCAAATTTTAAATGGAAAAGATGTCAATTCAATTCCTATTTTGCAAGAGGAAATATCCGATTTTACATATGATTATCAGGTTATGAAAAAATATCAGATTTCCGAAAAATTATTGCCGGAGAAAACTCAGGTTATAAACGAACCATTTTCTTTTTTTGAAGAATATCGCACTTTAGTGCTTGGTGTCCTTTTTGTTTTTCTGCTTCTTGTTGTTTTTACAATCATTCTTCTGTTTTATATCAGAAAAATTAATCATATGAAAAAGAAGCTTCAGGAGAAAAATGAGGAGCTGACGGCACTATATGAAGAGCTGTCTGCAACCGAGGAGGAACTGAGGGCTAATGTAGAAAGTATTACGGTGGCACATGAGCAGCTAGGAAAATACAGTGACAGACTGGAGTATCTAGCATATCACGATGTGTTGACAGGGCTTTATAACCGCCTGTATTTATACAAAGATATTGATGTAAAGCTGCAAGAAACTTCTGAAATGGGAGCTTTATATTTTGTAGATTTAGATAACTTTAAGTTTGTAAATGACGCATTGGGACACAATATTGGTGATATATTATTAAATGAGATAGGCGTCAGGCTTTCGAAGCTTGCAAGCGAAACAGTTAAGTTGGTAAGGCTTGAAGGAGATGAATTTGTACTTATTTTGTGTAAGGCGAGAGATCGAGAGGAAATACGGGAGCTTGCCGATAAAATAGTAGACAGTTTTTCTCATCCGTTTAATATAGTTGGGAACCAGCTTACCATTGGCGGAAGTATTGGTATTGCTGTTTTTCCGGAGAACGGAAAGAATGTGGACGAGCTGCTTCGAAATGCAGATATGGCGATGTATCAAGTGAAAAGTAATGGAAAGAACAGCTATTCCTTCTTCAATACCCAGCTAAAAGAAAAAATAATGGAGAGAATTGCAATAGAGAATAATTTGAAATCGGCATTGAAAAAAGGTGAATTCCAGCTTCATTACCAACCGCAGATTAATATCATAACCGACACAATTGATGGATTTGAAGCATTGCTTCGATGGAACAACGAGGTAATGGGTATGGTTTCTCCGCTCAAATTTATTCCTGTTGCAGAGGAGACGGGATTTATCACGGTGCTCGGAGAGTGGATTTTACAGACGGCATGTGATACTATTGTGGATATGAATCGGAGAGTGGGAAAGAGTTTTAACATATCCGTCAACATATCAGTCACACAGCTGGTGCAGGATAATTTTATCAGCATAGTAGAAAACGTATTGGGCAAGACGGGACTTTCACCGGAGCTTTTGGAGCTGGAAATCACGGAGTCAGTTATTATGGAATCGCCGGAACTTGTTACAGAGAAAATCAGGCAGCTTCGAATGCTTGGAATTAAGATAGCGATTGACGACTTTGGAACAGGCTATTCCTCTCTTTCTTATTTGCGAAAGATACCAATTACAACCTTAAAGATTGATAAGATGTTTGTGGATGATATCGCGAATGTTTTGGTAACGACGGAGGTAACAGACGCAATTATTGATCTGGGGCATAAAATGAATTTGACCATTGTAGCCGAGGGAGTGGAAACACAGACACAGCTTGACTATCTGAAAGAAAATGGCTGTGATAAAATTCAAGGTTTCTTTTATTCGAAACCTTTGCCGATTGCGGCATTGGAGGAGTTTATAGCACGATACTAGAAAAAGAAGGACATCAGAATGGCTATTATTGTAAAAAAATTAGTAAAAAATGCATCATTTTTATATAAGATGGAATTAATTGCCGGAAGAAATGGGCTGAATAATCTGGTTCAATGGGTGCATATCATTGAAGATGACGAGGTCAGCTCCTTTTTGCATGGTTATGAGCTTGTATTTACCGCCGGAATTTTAAACAAATCAGAGGATTGGCTTCTTAATTTTGCCAAGAACCTAAATGCATCAGGAGCCAGTGCCTTTGTGGTCAATCTTGGTCCCTACACAAAAGAAATCCCGAAGGAGGTAGCGGCATATTGCGACGAGGTAAATATGCCGCTGTTTACCATACCTTGGGAAACCCGTATGGTGGATATGACGAGAGATTTCTGCCGTCGAATTATGATGAATGACAACGTGGAAAACAGTATGGCGACGACCATAAAAAATATCATTTTTAATATCGGCGATTTGGAGTCCCAAATATTGCAGATGGAGCGCTACGGCTATAAAAGAAGCGATCGTTTCTGCTTTATCAGTCTTTGTCTGGAGGAAGAGGATAGCGGCATAGGCGAAGACTATCTGGAGGAACTTGGTACGAATGCAGAAAAGATAGCGAGAAAAATAAGAGAGCTGTTTATCTCCTTTACCTATAAGGAAAATCTGGTATTCGTTCTTGTGGATTACTTGGACGAGGAGATTGAAGAGTTTGTAAGGGAGTTTTTGGAGCTTGTGAAAAGAGGAAAGGACATCTCTAAGCTCTTTATGGGAATCAGCTCAAACCGCCCTGGCATCTACAAACAGGAGCATAATTTTGAGAAATCAATTGCCGCAATGGAGATGGCAAGGCGACAGAAGGAGCCAGTTTTATTCTATGACCATCTAAGTGTGTATAAGATTTTATATGCCGTGAACGACAAGTCTGTCCTACGGAATTTTTATAATGACACAATCGGTCTTCTGGAAAAATACGACAGAGAGAACGAGACTGATTTGATGTCGCTGTTAAAGACTTATTTGGAGAATAACGGAAGTCTTCAGCTTGTATCTGAGAAAATGTACATTCACCGGAATACGGTGACAAATCAATTAAAAAAGATTGAGAAAATTACAGGCTACAACCCTCTTGAGCTAGAGGATAAGGTAAAATTATATTTGGGATTTTATATACAGGATATTATTTGACAGGTTGGAAGTCCTAAAGTTGCAGGGTGAAAGTAGATGTGCAACTGCACAATCATATTTGTTCAGTTGCCGATTGCAAATGCAATACGGATATGGTTATAATACTAACATGTTAAAAATCATAAGCAACACAAAGCAGCGACGGAGCTAAAAAGCTATCCGTGCGCTGCTTTTTTTATATCATTAGGAAAATAGGAGGTAATCAGAATGAATGGAGAAGAAATAAAAAGCACATTAAAGGAATATAATTTACAATCATGGAGCAAGCAGAAGGGATTAAATCCAATTTCTATAGAGAAGGCGGAAGGAATTTACTTTTGGGATTATGAAGGAAACCGCTATACCGATATGTCATCTCAGCTTGTCAATATGAACCTTGGTTTTGGCAATACGGCAATCAATGAGGCAATCAAGAAGCAGGTGGATCAGTTTTGTTTTGTAGGTCCTTCCTACGGAGCAGAATCAAGAGCCACACTTGCGAAAAAGATTATTGATTTGATGCCTGACAATATGGGAAAAGTATTTTTTACAAATGCGGGTGCTGAAGCAAACGAAAATGCGGTAAAAATTGCAAGGCTTTTCACCGGAAAAAATAAGGTATTCAGCCGATACAGAAGTTACCATGGATCCTCCTTCGGAGCAGGAAGTCTGACAGGAGAGCCGAGAAGATATGCGTTAGAACCGGGTGTTCCGGGGTTTGTAAAATTTTTTGACCCTTATGTTTATCGTGAGGCAGTGGATTTTGAGACCGAGGAGGCGGCGACAAAGTATTATTTGACAAAGTTGGAAGAACAAATTCAATACGAAGGACCAAATAATATCGCAGCAATTGTGCAGGAGACCATTACAGGCTCCAATGGAGTATTGATACCGCCGAAGGGATATATGCCGGGTGTGCGGGCTCTCTGCGACAAATATGGTATTTTGATGATTTGTGATGAAGTCATGACAGGATGGTGTCGTACAGGCAAGATGTTCGCCTTTGAACATTTTGATATCAAGCCGGACATCGTTACCTTCGCAAAAGGCGTCACCTGCGGCTATGTACCGCTTGGAGGTGTGGCGGTAAGCAAGGAAATTGCGGCATACTTTGATGATAACCTGCTTTCCTGCGGACTTACCTACAGCGGACACCCGTTATCCTGTGCGGCAGGTGTGGCATGTGTCGATTACTACGAAGAGGCAGAGATTTTAAAGAAGGTAGAGAAAACCGGCAAGGTGCTTGGCGAGAAGCTGGAGGAGATGAAGGAGGCATATAAGTGTGTCGGCGATGTGCGTTACATCGGTCTATTTTCTGCAATTGAGCTTGTAAAGAGCAAAGAAACCAAGGAAGCAATTGTTCCATACGGAAAAGATCCGGATGGAATTATGGGAAAAATAGTGGGACTTCTGAAGGAAAGACGATTTATGACTTACACCCATGAAAATATAATTTTGGTTGCGCCGCCTCTTATTATCACAGAGGAACAGCTTACGGAAGAGCTCGCAAAGCTCGAAGAGGTTCTTTCTATTGTAGACAAAGAGTTCTTATAAGTTTATAATAGTTCGAAAAGCTGTGAATGATGAAAGGAAGAAGAGGTGTAGTATGGCAATTCAATTTATGTTACCGGGACGGACAATATTAGGAGAAAATGCTTTGGAAAGCAGTGAAGATGCTGTCAAAGCTTTGGGAACAAAGGCATTTATCGTGACCGGAAAAAATGTAACCCGCATGGGAACTGTGACAATCCTTACGGATTATCTCACCAAATGGAATATTGATTATGAAATCTTTAACGACATTACAGGGGAACCGACAGACAAAATGATTGAAGCGGGTGTGGAAGCATATCAGGAATCCCAAAGTGATTTTCTTATTGCAATCGGAGGCGGAAGCCCTCTTGACAGTGCAAAGGCGATTGCCGCAATGACGGTTTTGGAGGGAGATATCGCAGACTACATGGGAGTTGAGATTAAAGGGAAATTTCCACCTATGGTGTTGATACCAACTACAGCCGGAACCGGATCTGAGACGACGAAATTTACAATTATCACCGATACAAAGAAGGGTGTCAAAATGCTTTTAAAGGGAGATGATTTGCTTCCGAAGGTTGCAATTATCGACCCGCAGTTTTCTCTTACGGCACCGAAAAATATCACGGCGGCAACAGGGATGGATGCTTTAACCCACGCGGTGGAATCCTACACCTCCAGAAAGGCAAATACACTGACTGATTTGTATGCACTGTCGGCAATCAAACGGATTTTTACCTATCTGCCTCTTGCTTATAAGGATGGGACAAATAAGAAAGCGAGAGAGGAAATGTCCATTGCGGCGTTTGAAGCAGGTGTCTGTATCAACAATGCGTCGGTAACTTTAGTTCATGGAATGAGCAGACCAATCGGAGCATTATTTCATGTACCGCACGGAATTTCCAACGCAATGCTGATTACCGAATGTCTCTCTTACGTGGCGGATGGCTGTTATGATAAATTTGCACGGATGGCAAAGGTAATCGGGGCGGCAGAGCAGAACAGCCAGGATGAAGAAGCGGCAAAGGCATTTTTTGAAGCATTGAAAGAGTTATGCAGGCAGTGTGAAATTCCTAACCTTTTGGAATATGGCATCAAAAAGGAGGACTTTGAGTCGGTTATCGATAAGATGTCGGCAGACGCTATGGCAAGCGGGAGTCCTTCCAATACGATAAAAGAAATTACCAAAGAGGATTTAGTAACGATATATAAAAAATTGTATTAATGATACTTACAAGGGCGTAAGGCGAAGGCTTTACGCCCTTGTTGTATGCAAAGGAGGCTTCACATGAGAAATTTGGAAATAATGGAAGAAGAATTTAAAGAAAGAGACCACTCCCTTCCAAGGGAAACGGAAATCATCATAGAAAATTTAAGCGTTAAGTTCCCGGATAAAAACGGAGGAGAGCCAATCGTAGCACTCTCGAATGTTAATTTAGAAATCAAGCAGGGAGAATTTATTTCACTCTTAGGACCATCCGGCTGCGGAAAGACGACACTTCTTAGGACCATCGCAGATTTGCAGGAAAAAACGTCGGGAAGTATATCGGTCAGAGGACAGTCACCGAGGGACATCCGATTACAAAAGAAATATGGCATCGTATTCCAGTCGCCTGTTTTGTACGAATGGAGGAGTGTGAGAAGAAATGTATGTATGCCGATGGAGCTTCTCGGCATGCCGAAGAAGGACCGCACAGTCAGAGTAACCAAAATGCTTGAGCTCGTAGGCCTAATGGAATTTGGGGAGAAGTATCCTCATGAGCTGAGCGGTGGTATGCAGCAGAGAGTAAATATAGCAAGAGCACTGGCAATCCGCCCTGAAATTCTTTTGATGGATGAGCCGTTTTCCGCTCTGGATGAATTTACAAAGGAAAAGCTTCATGAAGATGTGCTTCGCATCTGGCAGAAAACAAATAAAACGATATTGTTTGTGACACATAATATTCAGGAGGCAGTTTATCTGTCAGACCGTGTGGTCGTGCTTTCACCGCATCCCGGACGTGTATCGGCGATTGTGGATATAGACCTTCCAAGGCCCCGACCGATTGAGATGAAGGAAACGCAGGAATTCAATGCTTTGGTGTCAAAGGTAAGAAACAGCTTTGAGGGGGTATGATTATGAACCGAATAAAAGAGGCACTTTCCTCGAAATATATGGTAACACTTGTGTGGGTAATCGGACTTATCATTGTCTGGGAACTTGGAGCAACAGCCATTGAACAGACCAAGCGTTCGCCGGAAAATGTATTACCGCATCTGTCACAGATTGTACAGTCTGTTTTTACGGATAATAAGGTAAACGGAAGCCAGACGGCATTTCAAATGGTAATTAGCAATGCGGGAATTACGTTGTATCGTGCAGGAATTGGATTTGTCATCGGAGCGGGACTTGGATTTTTGCTGGCACTGCTTATGAATTTATTTTTGCCGGTTGAAAAAATATTATTTCCGTATTTGATGATGATACAGATGATACCGATTCTAGGTATGGCACCGATTGTGCTTGCAATCACAAAGGATATTAATAAGAGCCGGATTATCATTGCTGCAATCCTTACCTTTTACCCTGTAGCGACAAACACGCTTGCGGGTTTCAAATCCATTGCCAAGGAGAAGCATGAGCTGATGTATTCCCTGGCGGCAAGCAAATATGAGATTTACAGAAAGCTCTTGATACCGTCGTCCCTGCCTTACTTTTTTACAGGCTTAAAAATATCGGCTCCTATGGCAATCACAGCAGCTATTCTGGTAGATACCCTACAGGGCGGAGCAGGGCTTGGAACGGCACTTTCCCAATCACTAAAGCATGCTACTACGATTTATATTTTCTGGCAGATTGTATTTTTAAGTGCCATCATCGGTATTTTAAGCTTTTATCTGATGGTTTTATTGGAGCATGCGGTGTCACCTTATAAGAGAAAAAAGAAAAGATAGGAGGAAGACGGATATGAAGAAAAAAATAAAATTCAGATGGAGCTGGCAGTCTGTCTCCACAATTTTATATCCGGTGGTATTTGGAATTATCCTTCTGCTTCTCTGGCAGACACAGATACTGCATAAGCTGCTTGGAACGGACACCTTTACGCTGCCGCTCCCCGGAAGAATTGTAAATATTATTCTGGATAATGAGGCTTCCGTTATGAGAAACGTAAACGCTACACTAATCGTGGCAGTCGGAGGACTTTTGTGCGGTTCAGTATTTGGCTATCTGCTTGGTGTGATTGCAACGGTATTTCCAAAGTGGGGTGCAGGAGGACTTAGCATTGCCTCTGCAATCAGCGCAATTCCGATTATAGCGATTGCCCCGATACTGAACAATCTGACAAAGGATTTCAGCGATGACGCCAATATCAGAAGCATGCTTGCCAAGACAATTGTTGTAATGATTACGTGCACGGTATCCATGAGTATCAATGCCTACAGAGGACTAAATGAATTAAAGCCGTTTTCGCTGGATTTGATGAGAAGCTATGCCGCAAGCAAATGGACGGTTTTTATGAAGCTTCGCATCCCAAACAGTGTACCTTATATATTTATTGCTTTGAGAGTCAGCGTTCCGGCAAGCATTATCAGTGCTTTAGTCAGTGAATACTTTGCAGAATATATTATCGGCGTCGGAAGACAAATCAGGGAAAATATCGTGCTTGCGCAATATTCGACCGCATGGGCATACATAGTAGTTGCCTGCGCAATGGGAATTTTAATGTACGGAATTTTATTAGTGACAGAAGGTATTGTGCTGAAGGGAAGAAAATAATTTTTTCAGCTTAATATATAGAAGCTATTTTAAATCATTTATTTAAGGAGGAATTTATTATGAGAAAATTAAGAGACAAATTTACTGCATCAGTTGTAATTGCCGCAATTACAATGCTGACGTTAGCAGGATGCTCAAGCTCTTCGAAAACAACAGCAGAGAGCACAACAGAGACAACAAAGACAGTCGAGGCGACAGACAGCAGTTCCACCGATGCGTCAGGCACAGATACGGCATCAAGCACCGGAGCATATTTCGATGCAGATATGAGCGCAGAAGATATTATAAAGCAGGCGGCGCTTGAAGGAAAGGTCGGAAACTGGGGACTTGGCAATGAGTATGAGGTGCAGGCACTTTTAACAAAATACAACCAGAAAACCGATTTTTTAAGTCAGGCATTTGATATGGACGGCTTTGATGATGACTCAATCCTCTTGGCTTCTGCCATGACCTACAATGAGCTTGGCTTGGTAAAGAATGACTATGACGGCGGCTATGGCTACGGCGATACGGTAAAATACATTGATATGAATGATGAAGGCGTAGCAATGCTGGAAGACAATATTTTTACGACAAAGGAATTTGCAGAGGCAAATCCGAATACGGTAAAGGCATTTATCTATGCATCTATGAAGGGTTGGGAATATGCATGTGCAAACCCGGAGGAAGCAGCAGAAATCGTATTTAACGCAGGCTCCTCCGTATCCAGTGAGCACCAGCTTTATATGGCAGAGGAAGTAAAGAAACTCGTTGAAACCGACACAAAGGGAAATGCCGTGACGGAATACGGAAAAATGGATGAGGACGCATTGGAGCAGACACTTAATCTGGCAAAAAAATATATCAAGCTTGAGGACAGCGCGGCAGCAGAAAAATTACAGACATTAACCTTAGATGATTTCCGAGATTCTTCTTACTGGACGGAGGCTATGGCGTCAAACGGAGAGCTTGGAACACCGGAGAAAGCAGATGTGTCCATTCAGTTGAAATGGCTGCCGCAGGCACAGTTTATGGGCTATTATGTTGCAGCAGCAAAGGGATATTATGATGAGGTAGGATTGAATGTAACCATCACACCGGGCGGCGGCGATATCGGTGAGACAACTGCTGTAAATTCAGGTCAGGTAGACTTTGGTGTGACGTGGGATGCAAACCTGATTGCTGCAAACGCAGGCGGTATGAATTTGGTAGAGGTAGCACAGGTATATCAGAGATCGGGATTGGTACTTGTCTATAAAATAAATGAATAAGCGTCGTAACAGTACACTTTAATTCATAACAAGTGAAGCGGCTTGTTGGGATATGTGGGTGCGAAATGTACCCCCATATCCGTTAAGGAGGAGACATTATGGATTTATTAATAAAAAACGGAACTATTATTACAGCAAAAGAAACCTTTACAGGTGATATTGCAGTAAGTGACGGAAAAATCATGTGCATCGGCACAAATTTATCCGTTGAAGCAAAGCAGGTAGTGGATGCCACAGGCAAGCTTGTTCTACCGGGGGCGATTGATGCTCATACCCACCTTGCTATGCCGTTTGGAGGAACTGTTTCAGCAGATAATTACCTGGCAGGGACAAGAGCGGCGGCATGCGGCGGTGTCACGACGGTGTTTGATTATCCGATGCAGAGAAAAGGGCACGGTATTGTCGAGACCGTACAGACCAGAAAAGAGATGTGTGACCCAGAAGCTTGTGTCGATTATGCATTTCATTGCTGCATCACAGACTTAAATGAGGGAGCTATTCTGGATGAGTTTGAAGCAGCAGTGGCATATGGGATAACGAGTTTTAAGTGTTTTCTTGTTTACAAAAAGGAAGGAATGATGGTGGATGACGGCACACTCGTCCGTGTGCTGAAAAAAGCAAAGGAAGCAGGAGCTATCACCAATATTCATGCAGAAAATCCTGATGTGATTGACTTAAATATTGAGCAGTTTAAGGCGGAGGGAAAGACCTCTGCTTGGTATCATTATTTAAGCAGACCCGAATATGTCGAGGCAGAGGCAGATAAACGCGCCGTACACTGGGCAAAATCAGTGGATGCACCTCTTTATATTGTACATATGGCAGATAAGGAAGGGCTTGAGGCAGCAATCTCAGCAAAAAGAGAGGGCTATGATATTTTTATTGAGACCTGTCCACAGTATTTAGAGTTTACCTGTGATGTATACAAGAGAGAGGACGGAAGAAACTTTGTATGCTCTCCCCCTATGAAAAATCAGGAAAGTCAGGATGCACTTTGGAAGGCAATCATAGACGGAAGCATTGATACGGTTGCAACAGACCATTGCCCGTTCCAGAGCTATGAGAAGGATTGGGGAAAGGATGATTTTACCAAAATTCCAAATGGATGCGCAGGAGTTGAGAACCTCTATCCTTATATGCTATCCAAGGCAAATGAGGGAAAAATCAGCTTTAACCGTGCTGTGGAGCTATGTGCCACCAATCCTGCAAAAATTTTCGGCTGCGGTCAAAAAGGTTCTTTGACAGTCGGAAAAGATGCGGATATCGTGATATACGATCCTGCTAAGGACGTTACCATCTCGGTAGATAATATGCATTCCGATTATGACCATACGATATGGGAAGGAATAAAGGTACACGGCTATCCGGTACAGACCTATGTAAGAGGAACATTGGTGTATGATGACGGAGAGTTCGTAGGAACTCCGGGATTTGGAGAGTTTGTAAAACGAGAACCAAAAAAATAAGGTTTGGAGTGATAAAATGAGTAAATTATTGTATAAAGAAACTTCGTTATTGGAGGAAGCAGGCGGGTGTCTCCTGTGCAATGAGGCACCTTGCACCAAAGCTTGCCCTCACCAACTTGAAATAGATAAAGTGATACGGTCTTACCGTTTCGAAAATAAAGCAGGGGCAATCAACAGACTGCCGGAAAATCTGCCATGCCAAAGCTGTGAAGGAACACCTTGCCTTACAGCATGTTTAAAGGGTCAGATTAATACTCCGGTTCCGATACCCGAAATGTTTGAAAAGCTTTCTACCTATGAAAAGACGGAAAATAAAACAGAAGAGGTAGATTTATCGATAGAGTTTTGTGGAATTCCCTGTGAAAATCCGTTCTTTTTATCCTCTTCCGTTGTGGGAAGCAACTATGAAATGGTGGCAAAGGCTTTTGATATGGGCTGGGCAGGAGTGGCGTTCAAAACAATCGGAAACTTTGTGCCGGAGGAGGTATCACCAAGATTTACCGCACTGAAAAAGGAAGCACTTCCCTTCGTGGGCTTTAAAAATATTGAGCAGATATCAGACCATACTCTTGAGGAAAACTTGGAGTTTATCAGAGAATTAAAAAGAGATTACCCGACCAAAATATTTGTTGCCTCGATTATGGGGCAGAACGAGGAGGAATGGACTTACCTTGCTAAAGTGGTGACTGAAGCAGGCTCCGACATCATTGAATGTAACTTTTCGTGTCCCCATATGGCGGCAGACGGACTTGGCTCCGACGTCGGGCAAAATCCTGAATTGGTAGCTGCTTACACAAGAGCAGTCAGGCGAGGAAGTGACCTTCCGATTTTGGCAAAAATGACACCGAATATCGGTCATATGGAAATCCCGGCTATTGCTGCAATACAGGCAGGGGCAGATGGCATCGCGGCAATCAATACGATTAAAAGCATTATGAATGTGGATATAGACAGTCTTGTATCCGAACCGCAGGTAATGGGAAAAACAAGTGTTGGAGGCTATTCGGGAAAGGCAGTAAAGCCGATTGCTCTCCGTTTTATCCATGAGATGAAGAAGAATAAGGAGCTTGCAGCCATACCAATCAGTGGAATGGGAGGCATTGAGACGTGGAAGGATACACTTGAATTTATGGCACTTGGCTGTGAAAATATTCAAGTTACAACCTCGGTCATGCAATACGGCTATCGTGTCATTGATGACATGATAGAAGGAATGAAATATTATTTAGCTTCACATGGCTATAAGAGTATAAGTGAGGTTGTCGGGAAGGCATTGGCTCATACCATACCGGCAGAGGAGCTTGACAGAGCTTCCATCTGCTACCCGAAATTTGACCGAAATAAATGTATCGGATGCGGGCGCTGCTATTTATCCTGCTATGACGGAGGACATCAGGCTCTAAGGCAGGACGAAAAGACAAAAAAACCGATTATGAATGCAAGAAAATGTGTAGGATGCCATCTATGTGTTTTGGTATGTCCGGTAGGTGCTGTTGCACCGGGAGTGCGGGTGGCAAAGAGATAAAGGAGGTAACGATTATGGTTCAGTGTAATTATGAAAGAATGGAAGACAAGATTAACACCTTTAGTAAGTTTGGTGATACGGGAAACGGCGGAATTACCCGATTTTCCCTGTCAGAGGAGGCAATTGCGGCGAGAAAAGAATTTACAAGACGCATGGAGGCAATCGGCGCAGATATCGTGACTGACGATATGGCTAATATGTATGCTACGATAAAGGGAACAGAGAATTTGCCGGCCATTCTCTCCGGCTCTCATATGGATTCGGTGCGGCAGGGAGGAAATTATGACGGAATACTCGGTGTTCTGACCGCAATGGAAGTGGCTGAAACAATCGTAAAGGAAAATATTCCACACAGACATCCGATTACTGTGGTGGTATGGACGAATGAGGAGGGAGCAAGATTTGAACCGGCCATGATGTCATCAGGAGTCATATGCGGTAAGTTTGACAAAGCCGTCATGCTTGCCTCCGAGGCGAAGGATATTCCGGGCTATACCTTTGGAGAAGCATTGGAACAAAGTGGTTTTAAGGGGGAGGAAGCAAATCGTATGAACCCTGCACAGGCAAAGGCTTTGGTGGAGCTTCACATTGAGCAGGGGCCGGTGCTTGAGGCGGAGGAGATTGATATCGGTGTTGTGGAAGGCGTCTGTGGAATGATAAATTATGAATTTACCTTTACCGGACAGGCGGGGCATGCAGGAACCACACCGATGAAATACAGAAAAGATGCTCTCTATGCAGCAGTAAAAACCATCCAGTATTTGCATGATGAGCTGGATGAACTGGACAGTAAGCTTGTATATACGACAGGAAAAATAGCGGCGCACCCTAACATTCATACGATTATTCCGGATGAAGTAAAATTCACGCTGGATGCCAGACATCAGGATCCGGAGGTGATAAAGCAGGTACTTGCCATTATTCATAAAATTCCAAGCATAGTGGAGCAATGTAAGGTAAAATATGAGGAGGCATGGTCCAGAAAAACAGTTGTATTTACCTCGGAGTTGGTGGATTATGTGGAAAAGAGTGCACAGCAGTGCGGCTATACAAACCGTAGAATATACAGCGGGCCGGGACACGATGCACAGTTTATGATAGATGTCATACCGACTACGATGATTTTTGTACCGAGTGTGGACGGACACAGTCATTGTGAAATTGAATTTACACCGGTTGAAAATTGTTTAAAGGGAGCCAACGTACTTTTAAATACAATATTGCAGATTGACAAGCAATAAGGGTTAAGAAAAGGCTGAAATCCAAATTAGAGGATTTCAGCCTTTTTGTTATATCATAGGAAATTGCTTTACAATTTCTTATGGTGATGAATCCGTAGGCTTCTCAGGCGGACGATTGGAATCGAGAATGGAATTGACTCCGGCATCCCCTGTATTACCGGGACCGGTATCATTTGTACCGTCCTCGCCCTCGGTCGTACCTTCTGTGTCTGTACCTGTCTCTCCTACCGTTTGGTCAGGGTTGACGGTCGGCAGATTATTATAGTAGTAATTCGGGTCCGTGATAACACTTGAAGCGTTGTGAACCGGACACATATTCAGTGTGTAGTCAGCCGGAAGCTCATATGGAGTATCGTCAGTGACGCCCTCGGAGCCTTCAGGACGGATGATATATACCTGATCGGAATTATAGGTTACATCAGGGCAATAAGGACTTGCCGGTAAGCCTGTTAAAGTACAGGTAGCAAGTTTAATATGGGTATCACATACCTCTGTCGGTGCCGTACCCTTTGCAAAGTATTCCGTTATCACCATACTGCCTCGTGGGTCCGCATCGCATAAGCCTGCAACCGCAAGGTCACCTGATTTTTTACAAACAACCGCTGTTTCAATATCGCTTGGTACGGTAAATTGCTTTGGTTCCAAATTCTGATGGATGCGCGACATAACACTCTTCCATAATGTTTTGTGGAATGACGTGCTGCTTGCCATCTTATCATTGGTGTCATAACCGCCCCATACGGTGAAGGTATAATACGGTGTGTAGCCCGCAAACCAAACATCACGGTAATCTGAAGTGGTACCCGTTTTTCCGGCAATTGCCATATTCGAGAAGTTTACCGATTTACCGGTACCAATCTTAACAACGTCCTCCATCGCATTGGTCAATAAAAATGCCGTACTTTCTTTTATTACAGTTGTAGTTGTCGGTGTATTGTCAATCAATACATTTCCGTCGTGGTCCAAAATTTTTGTATAGAATATCGGTTCCGTATAGGTTCCGTGGTTTGCAATTGCAGCGTATGCCGCGGTCAGCTCTAAATTGGTGACACCGGTTGTGATACCGCCAAGTGCAAGAGACTGCGTAATGTCAGTCAAAACCGTGCCGTCTGCCTGCTTTTTGGAGCTTACCAGAGTGGTAAAGCCAAATTTAAGCAGATAATCATAGCCAAGCTGTGGGGTAACATCGGTCAATGTTTTTACCGCCACAATGTTCATAGAGTTTACGATAGCGTCCCTTATTGTGGATAATCCGCGATAGCCTGTGGAGTACCAATTGCTTACCGGTCTGCCGCTTGCATAGTTATAAGGCGCATCATCGTAAACCGTCGCCAAGGTCATGCCAGCCGAATCAAGTGCCGGAGCAAATGCGGAAAGCACCTTGAAGGTGGAGCCGGGCTGACGTGTTGTGTTGGTAGCGCGATTCAGTGTCAGGCTGGCTTCCTTCTCACCGCGGCCGCCGATAATTGCTTTTACGTAGCCTGTCGATTGATCCATCAGGACACCGGAGGCCTGAGGCTGTGGTGTCAGCGTGGAGGATTCGACAATCTCATCTCCCTCGTTCAGAATTGCTTCCTTATAACGCTCTATTTGGGCATTGGCTTCTTCCTCGCTCTTAAATACGGTGCTGTAGCTGATGCCGTCGATTTCCTGAAAATAATCTTTCAGGCTTTCTTCACTGTAATTGGTCACCGTGCCGTCCTTTGCAGTGACGGTTAGGCGATAGGTCAGAGCAACCTCGGTGCCGGTAGGATAATTATCCGAATTGGCAAATTCTTCGTCCAGAATAGCCTGAAGCTCTGAATCCTGTGTGGTATAAATGGATAATCCGCCGCTGTACAAGGCATTGTATGCCTGAGTCTGCGTATAACCCTTTACCTCCTGTAAATCCTGAATTACCTGCTCTGTCAGTTCATCTATAAAGTATGTATAAACAGAAGAGGAAACGATTTCTGTATTTACAGTTTGGATTCTGTCATACACATCATCCGTCAATGCTTCGTCATATTCCTCCTGGGTGATATAGCCCTGCTTCAGCATATTACCAAGAACTTTTTGACGGCGCTCCGCATTGTTCTCCGGGTAGCTGATGGGATTGTAACGGTACGGATTCTGTGTAATTGCGGCAATAACCGTACATTCTGATAAGGTTAAATCAGAAACATCTTTATTAAAATAACGCAGGGAGGCAGCCTGTACACCCAACGTATTTTGTCCGAGATTGATTGCATTTAAATAGTTTTCTAAAATTGCTTCCTTTGTCATGGATTTCTCAAGCTTAATTGCAAGATATTGTTCCTGTATTTTTCGCTTGAATTTATCAGCAAGAGACTTTTCCTCCGTCCATCCCTCAAAAACATTGTTCTTCAATAGCTGTTGTGTGATCGTACTGGCGCCTTCCGAAAACTTGCCGCTCGTGAGAGCCACAACACCAGCGCGGACAATACCTTGCATATCAATACCATTATGTTCCCAAAAACGCTCATCTTCAATTGCAACAAATGCATTTTGTAAATTCTTTGGAATTTCGTCAATTGATTTTGAAACTCTGTTTGAGCCGGTTGCAACAAGCTTTGTGATTTCATTGCCGTCCTTATCATAGACAGAGGTTGAATATTTCTTAGGAGTTACATCATAAGTAGATATTTCAGGTGCACTGTCAATTACGCCTTTGACGATTCCTAAAACTGCGCAGCTGCCAATAACAGCGACAGCTAGGAAACAAGCAATAAAAGTCTTGAATATCGTGACAGACAGTTTTTTTCCAAAACGTGCTGACTTAGAAACCAAGGCTTTCTGCTTATCAGAAGCTCCTTTTTTTCCGTAATTCATGCATATGCCTCCTTTATCCCTCCTATTATAACAAATAACTTACTCTAAATAAAGGAAAATTTGTTACCGTTTCGCTAGGCAAAATATTTATACGATTCAAAACGGTAATGTTTTAGACTTTATTTTATAAGCATGGTCAAGGTTTAGAAAATTTATACAATACGCAAAGAAAATTGTCAGGGACAACAGATGTAGGAGACCTTGTAAGTTACGGCAAATACAGTTATAATTATGAGTATAGTATAAATTACATACACCGCTTATTGTAAAAGCAAGCTTAGAAGAATAAAGTAAACATAATGAGGAGAAATACAAGATGGAGTATTATAAAGCCGTATATGAAGGCGGGGAGGGTGAAATTCAGGAGAAAAAGTCCAGATTCATTGCTACGGTGTTTCCAATTCAGTCGGAGGAGGAAGCAATCACCCATATTGAATCAACAAAGAAAAAATATTGGGACGCAAGGCATAACTGCTTTGCCTATGTCCTCGGAACCAATCAGGAGATACAAAGGTGCAGCGATGACGGTGAACCAAGCCAGACAGCAGGAAAGCCGATTCTGGACGTTCTGCTTGGAGAGGGACTGCGAAACACGCTCGTTGTCGTGACAAGGTATTTTGGAGGAACCCTTCTTGGAACGGGAGGGCTCGTGCGCGCCTATTTCGGTGCCACGCAGGAAGGCTTGAGAAACAGTGTGATAGCGGAGAAATATTATGCGGTAAAGCTTGCAATCGGAACTGACTATAATGGAGTCGGGAAAATCCAATACCTGCTCGGACAAAGGCAGATAACCATCTTGTCCAGTGAATACACGGATGTAGTGAAAATTACAGCACTTGTACCGATAAAGGAGACAGAAGGTCTGAGAAACGAGATAATAGAAGCTACCAACGGAAAAGCAGAGCTCGAGGAGGCAGGAACACTCTATTTTGCGAAGATTAATGGGGAAGTCATTTGTTTTGAGGAGTAAAAAATGGGGCATATCAGATCATGATATGCCCCACTTATGTATGACAAGTAAAGTGGTTTGCAAAGTTATTTTATATAAAAAATGGCTATACCTGCTTCTTATTAAATAGCTTGACAATCAAGACAGGATACAATATCATAATCCAACAAACTAAGATAAAGTAGCGAATGGTATCGGCAGTCAGACTTGTTCCGAGCAGCATTTTTAAGCCGGATTTCAGCAGGATGGCAACAAGAAGCCCAAGCCCAAGCTTTACCACTTGCAGAAACGGGCTGCCACTTTTTTCATTGAAGTTAATGTAGCGCGATTCCACATACCAGCCAAGCGCGAAGCCAAGTCCGGCACCTGCCGCCTTGAAGCAATCGTGAAACTGTGTAATATCAGCATTCGGAAGATTTTTCAGTATCAGGCTGTAAACTAAAACGGCAAAAGAAAATACGGCAAGGAAAACAGCCACCTTTTTATAATCACAGACAGTCACATCAATCACCTTGTTTACAAGAAGTACGATAAACAGGGAGAGAAACATTGCAGTGAGCACGTCCTTTGGCGTATGGTACCCTAAGTACATACGGGAAAAGGCAACGCCGGTCATGAGAAATAAAGGAATAATTCTCAGCCATATTTTTTTAGAAAGAAGAGCGCACGAGCCAAACAGCGCAGAGCTGCTCTGTGTATGCCCGCTGGGGAAGGAATAGCCGGTGGCAGAAGCAATCTTTGTATCAACCGGCTGAAAGCTGGGATCTATCACCCAAGGGCGCGGAATACAGAAGGTCAGCTTCAATGCCTGTACGGTCAGACCGCTGGCAAAATAGGCAATACAAATCTTTTTTGCAAGTTTTTTATCGTAACACCAATATAAAAGGCATATGATTGAGATGGCGAATACCTCCTCGCCCAAAACGGTAAAGGCACTGAAAAATGAAGTAAGCCAAGGGGTGCGGTATTCCGCTAATAGTCTTAAAAATTCCATATCTATATTCTCCTGAAAAGTAGTTATTATTATGATTATGTTACAGTTGGGGCATATGGCTTTGCTGTAACAATATTATACCTGTAGCTGGATAAGATTTCAAGAAAGTATTGCAGTTGACAAGGAAAAGGATTACAATTATAGTTACTGTGGAGCCCTTGACTCCACAGTAACTATAATTGTACAGTATGCACAGAAATACTGCATTGAATTTATTAAAATAACTATAAATATGCGCACTTGAGGTAATTAAATGGGAATTATTAAATCAAAAAATTTGGTATTTGAATATATAAGGCGCGATGAAGAGGGAAACGTAGAGTCTATTAATCGTGCCGTGGATGAAGTAAATGTCGACATTAAAGCAGGAGATTTTGTGGCGATACTCGGGCATAACGGTTCAGGAAAGTCTACTCTTGCAAAGCATATGAATGCAATTCTTCGTCCGACGGAGGGTGACCTATGGATTGACGGATATGATGCTAAGGACATGGACCGTTTGTGGGATATTCGAAAAACAGCAGGCATGGTTTTTCAAAATCCTGACAATCAGATAATCGGAACGGTAGTGGAGGAAGATGTCGGCTTCGGACCGGAGAACATCGGCGTGCCGACTCCGGAGATCTGGGAGCGCGTGGAAAAGGGCTTAAAGGCGGTAAACATGTTAAAATACCGCGAGCATTCTCCGAATAAATTATCGGGCGGACAAAAGCAGAGAGTTGCAATCGCAGGAATTGTAGCGATGCGTCCGAAATGTATCGTGTTGGACGAGCCTACTGCCATGCTTGATCCAAACGGAAGAAAGGAAGTCATTGAGACCATAACGAGACTCAACAAGGAGGAGGGAGTTACGGTCATTCTGATTACCCATTATATGGAAGAAGTTATTAACGCGGACAAGGTTTACATCATGGACAAAGGAAGCGTTGTGATGGAGGGAACCCCAAGAGAGGTATTTTCCAGAGTTGCGGATTTGAAAAGATATCGTCTGGATGTGCCGCAGGTGACATTGCTTTCAGAGGAATTGAAGCAGGCAGGACTTGACTTACCGGAAGGTATTCTCACAATAGATGAGTTGGTGGATAAATTATGTCAATTATATTAGATAAAGTAAATTATATATATGGAAGCGGAACTGCATATGAGATGCAGGCGTTAAAGGATATCAATCTGGTTATTGAGGACGGACAGTTCATCGGCATTATCGGGCATACGGGCTCCGGTAAATCTACGCTTATTCAGCACCTAAACGGCCTGATGCAGGCTACGGCGGGAAGCATTTACTATAACGGCGAGGACATCAGTGAGAAGGGATTTAACAAGAAGAACTTGAGAAGTAAGGTTGGACTTGTGTTCCAATATCCGGAGCACCAGCTTTTTGAGGTAAACGTGTTTGAAGACGTGTGCTTTGGACCGAGAAACTTAGGGCTGTCAGAAAAGGAAGCACAGCTTCGCGCTTTTGAGGCGCTTAAAATGGTTGGCTTTGATGAAAATTTATTTTATCAGTCCCCGTTTGAACTGTCAGGCGGACAAAAGAGGAGAGTTGCAATCGCAGGCGTGCTTGCCATGAAACCGGATATTCTTATCCTGGATGAGCCGACGGCGGGACTTGACCCGAAAGGCAGAGATGAGATTTTAGACCAAATCAAGAAGCTTCATGAAACAACGAATATGACGGTCATTTTGGTTTCTCACAGCATGGAGGACGTTGCAAAATATGTGGAGCGGCTTATTGTGATGAACCAAGGACAGATTATGTATGATGACACGCCGAAAGAGGTGTTTAAGCATTATCTGGAACTGGAAGAAATGGGACTTGCCGCACCGCAGGTTACTTATATTATGAACCGCTTAAAAGAAAAAGGGATTTTGGTCAGCACCACGGCAACGACAATCGAGGAAGCAAAAGAGGAGATACTTCGGGTATTTCGTGAGAAAAATTAGTTTGCTTTATTTAGGAGGCAAAGATGATAAGAGACATAACAATCGGACAATACTACCCCAAGGATTCCGTAATTCACAGGCTGGACCCAAGGACAAAGCTGGTGGGAACCTTGGCCTACATTATATCCTTATTTGTTTTTCATAACTTAGTGGGATATTTGATCGTGACATTATTTTTGGCAGGTGTGATAGCTGCCTCCAAGGTTCCTTTCCGTTTTATCGTAAAAGGTTTGAAGGCAATTATTATGCTGTTGATGATAACGGTGCTGTTTAATTTATTTTTGACGCCCGGTGAAGCCTTAGTCCAATACGGTATTTTTAAAATTACAAAGGAAGGGCTTAAAATTGCTGTATTTATGGCAATCAGACTGATTTATTTAATTATCGGCTCTTCGATGATGACACTGACAACAACGCCAAATCAGCTTACAGATGGCTTAGAAAGCCTTTTGGGACCGCTGAAGCGCATCAAGGTTCCGGTTCATGAAATTGCAATGATGATGTCGATTGCGCTTCGCTTTATCCCTATTTTATTGGAAGAAACGGATAAAATCATGAAGGCACAGATTGCAAGAGGCGCTGATTTTGAGAGCGGAAATCTAATTAAGAAGGCAAAAAGCCTTGTTCCCCTCCTTGTTCCGTTGTTTATATCTGCTTTTCGCCGTGCAAATGATTTGGCGATGGCGATGGAGGCAAGGTGCTACAGCGGCGGAGAAGGAAGAACAAAGATGAAACCGCTTTTATACCAGATGAGAGATTATCGCGCCTATGTTGTTTTGATGCTGTATTTTATTGCTATTATCGGTTTTGAGTGGCTGATATAGAAATATAACAGTTTAGCCATGCCATTCATAATGTGCCAGATATACAAATGATTATACCAAATATCCTTAGAGTGCAAGCACTCACGGTTATTTTGCATAATCATTTCTGCAAAGCTGAACTGTTACAAAAAATGATCGAGGTTTAAAATGAAACGAGTTAAAATGATTGTGGCATATGAGGGCACAAATTACTGTGGCTTTCAAGTTCAGCCCAATGGCATAACGATAGAGGAAGTATTAAATAAAAAGCTTACAGAGCTTTTGAATGAAAATATTAAGGTGATTGGTGCGAGCAGGACAGATTCGGGTGTGCATGCACTTGGAAATGTAGTTGTGTTTGACAGCAGCACAAGGATTCCCGGGGAGAAAATCTCCTTTGCATTAAACTGCATGTTACCGGAGGATATCCGTATACAGGGCTCCTGCGAGGTGGCTTCTGATTTTCACCCGCGCTATTGCAAGACGAGAAAGACGTATGAATACAGGATTGTAAACCGCACTTTCCCCATTCCCACACTTCGAAATCTCACTCACTTTGAGCATTATCCGATGGATGTGGAGCGGATGAGGGAGGCAGCCAAATATCTTGTCGGAGAGCATGATTTCAAGAGCTTCGCCACGGCAAAATTGCAGGTAGAATCGACGGTAAGAGAAATTTATTCCCTCACGGTGGAAGAGGAGGGAGAAATGATTGTCATTCGGGTAACGGGAAATGGCTTCCTATATAATATGGTAAGAATTATTTCCGGCACACTGATGGAAATCGGTAAGAAGCAACTGGATGCGAGCATTGTATCCTCCATTTTGGAAGGATGCGACAGAAGCCTTGCAGGGCCGACTGCTCCGGCGAAGGGACTTACTCTGGTAGAGATTGAGTATCTATAAAAAAACAAAAAACTGTGGTGAAAAAAAGTGAAAAAAGCGTTGACATCCCATATTTGATATAGTAGAATAAGTAGATGTGACATAACGTAAAAATGTCTTACCTGCCCCGGGAGACTTTTTATAAATATTAAATTAAAATTAAAAAAAGCAATATTGTTTATTATTTAAGGAGGTTTACCGATGAATAGTTATATGGCTAGTCCAGATAAGATTGAAAGAAAATGGTATGTAGTTGATGCTACGGACTGTACGTTAGGACGTTTATCATCAGAAGTTGCGAAAGTTTTAAGAGGAAAAAATAAACCAATTTTTACACCTCATGTTGATACAGGCGATTATGTAATCGTAATTAATGCAGAAAAAATCAAAGTGACCGGTAAAAAAATGGATCAGAAGATTTACTATCACCATTCTGATTATGTAGGTGGAATGAAAGAGACCACTTTAAAAGAAATGTTAGCAAAGAAGCCAGAAAGAGTTGTTGAACTTGCTGTTAAAGGCATGCTTCCAAAGGGACCTTTGGGAAGAACAATGTACAAGAAGCTTCACGTATGCGCAGGCGCAGAGCACGGACATGAGGCTCAGAAGCCAGAAGTATTAACATTTTAATTACAGGTTGAAAGGAGGAAATAAAATTGGCTAATAAGTTATATGGAACAGGTAGAAGAAAGAAAAGTATTGCTAGAGTATATTTAGTACCAGGAACTGGTAAAATTACAATAAATAAAAGAGATATTAATGAATATTTCGGACTTGAAACATTAAAGGTTATCGTTCGTCAGCCGTTGGTTGCAACAGAGACAGTTGAGAAGTATGACATACTTGTAAATGTTCACGGAGGTGGATACACAGGTCAGGCTGGTGCTGTTAGACACGGTATCGCAAGAGCGTTACTTCATGTAGACAGCGAGTTCCGTCCGATACTCAAGAAAGCTGGATATTTAACAAGAGATCCAAGAATGAAAGAAAGAAAGAAGTATGGTCTCAAATCAGCGAGACGTGCTCCTCAGTTTTCAAAGAGATAGGCAGTTATCTGCGATCAAAACGTATATCAAAGCCCCGGAATGCCTGCATTCAAGGGGCTTTTGTTATGCGCTTTGATTCATTGGAATGCAAGAAATGACCGAGATGAAGCGAAGCGGAGTCAAGGTTATTTTTTGCGTTCGCAGATAACGTCCGAAGTTTGGAAAACGATAATAAAGAGATAATAAAAAATATTATAAGGGATATAAAACAGAGGAAAATTAAAAGAATTAAAAAGCAAAATTGCAGATTGTATGAAAATGGTGATTGTGATAAGATAAGCACAAGGACAATCGTGTTGCAGGGTGTGTTGACCTCATTCTAAAAGAATGGGGGTGATGCCTATGAAAAATCATTTTGATTTTAAGGATATAATGACCTTTGGTCTATTCCTTTTGGCATTTCTTACATTCGTTTTTACGTTTTGTAAGTAGCTACATAGAAAAACCACCCTGATACTTTGGACGGTTTAGGGTGGTAATTCTACTCATTCAATCGGTCAAACCACCTTGTGGGCGATTGTTCCTTTTCTATTTATAATATAACATTTGAATTCTAATGTGTCAAGGAAGGAAAAAACAGATAGGATTTGATAGTAATAATATGTCACAGTTTAGTTTAAACTATGAAGCAATATATTAGACAGTATACAACGAGATCAAGAGGAACAGATAAAAGCAAATTATTCATAACCAAAATATTATATTAGATTATTAAAATATCAGAATGAGATTTTGAAAAATGTTTTTTCATCTGGAGAAGAGGGTGTTGTGGTTCAGAAAGAAATTATGAAGATAATGTTAGAACGATAAAGGAATAGAGTTTTAATTTGAGTTTAAGAAAATATAGGAGTGTATCAAAAAATAGGGGTAACTAACAGGTAACAGATAAATAGTTAAAAAATAGCGTATTTATGGGATTTGGAGTTCTCAAAGAGATAATACTCAGAACAACATATTACAATTCAAAACCTCTCAGGACATTTGTCTTGGGAGGTTTTTTGTATATTTTTTATGTGAATTGTGGTAGAATTTCTATTGATATGTCTGACATATTTCTAGATTGTCAGATTGATAATACTATTTTGGAGAAGCGGTAAAATGGAACCATATTATTATAGTCAGATGAGCAAACAACAGCAAAGAATTTATCAGGTCATCAAAAGCGGTCTGGAGTCGCTTTCACAAAGCTTCGATGTTCAAAGAATTGAAGGAACAGAGCTAAGTGATATTTTTTACAAGTTAAGATTGGATTGTCCGGAGATATTTTATGCTTCGACATTTCGTTATTCTTTTTATGATAATTCCACATTGGTAAAGATAAAGCCGGTATACTTGTTTGAAAAGAATAAAATCAGAGAGCATCAGTTGGCGATGAGAGCCAGGGTAGAAAAACTTGCCAGGGTGGTAAAGGATAAAAGTGACTGGGAAAAGGAGCAATATATTCATGATTTTATCTGCGAAAATGTGACTTACGATAAACTAAAAAAACAATATTCACATGAAATTCTAGGCCCATTGGGGCAGGGAGTCGGTGTATGTGAAGGAATCGCGAAATCTGTGAAGATTCTTTGTGATCAGTTGTCTATTCCTTGTATTGTTGTTATTTCCGAAAATAATCCGGACAAGCACATCAAATATCGTCATGCATGGAATGTGCTTCGAATCAATGGCTCATGGTATCATTTAGATGCTACTTTTGATAATTCATTAGGGAAAAAAGAAGTGAGATATGATTATTTTAATTTGGATGATAAGAGTATTTTCAAGGATCACGAGCCTGTGATATACAAAGTTCCTGCGTGCAACGAGGGTGATCATTTTTACTATAAAGAGAAGAAGCTTTCTTTTACCAAGCAGGAAGATGTAGAAAGACGTTGCCAACAAGCAATCAAAAAAGGAAAAGTTCTAACCTTTCATTGGCGAGGAGGTTATCTCACAAAAGCTGTCACAGAGCAATTATTAAATATCATAGCTGAGGTGGCCAAGGAAAAAAGTATGCACAGTCAGGTTTCTATAAACTGGCTACAGGCAGTCATTCGTGTGAAATTCATTCAGGAACAGATAGAGAATTCCGTAAAGATGGATGATGCATATGAAGAGGAGAATGATGCAGCATCGTAGGAGTTGTAGAAAGTAATTTTGTATAAGATGCATACAATAGGAGGCTTTTTATTATGATAAGAAAAAAGAAACCAGTACACAAGATACAATAAGAAGCCATTATCTGAAACCCACTACTAATTTATAAAGTCTGGTACAATAAGTTTTAAGGACAAAAAATAATCAAGACAGAAGGCTGGTGTATTGTGAAAATAGAGAGGCTACTTGCAATAACGAATTATCTGCTTTCCAATAAAAGAGTAACGGCACAGACGTTGTCGGTAAGATTTAATGTATCGACAAGAACTATAATGAGGGATATTAATACGTTATCTTTAGCAGGAATACCGGTTGTTACTTATTATGGGGCTGATGGAGGATATGAAATACTCGATTCATTTAAATTGGATCGGCAATTGGTAGGGGAAAATCAATTTTCATATATTGTTACGGCGTTACAAGGCTTGCAAACGGCATTTGATAATAATGAATTGAATGAGACATTGGAAAAAATGCAAGCAATTGCACCGGAGAATACTGCTGATATGGTATTAGATTTTGGAGTACTAAAAGAAAATAATAATACGAATGAAAAATTGCTTCTTTTGCAACGAGCGATTCACATTCGACAGAGAATAATATTTTCATATACAAATGCTGATAATGAAGAAAAAGACCATGAAGTTGAACCGGTTGCAACGATGTATAAGTGGTATAATTGGTATCTGTTATGCTATTATCCTAAATATGAGGATTATCGGATTTTTAAACTTGTCAGAATGAGAGCCCTATCTATTACAGGGCAGATGAATAGTAAAGTACATAGCGTCGGAGAAGCAAAAAGGAAGTGGGAGCAGTCCGAGTATAAGCAAAAGATTATCAGAGTAAGGTTATTGTGTAAACGTAGTATTAAGGCCAAATGCGAGGAATACTTGAATGGAAAGATAATAGAAGAATTTGATACTGGAGAATTTTTGTACGAGATTAATGTGCCTGAGAATGAACATTTTTGGTATGGGACAGTATTGGCATTTGGTAATCAGGCTAAAGTAATTGAGCCGCCTGATTTGATAGAAAGAATTTGCTTGAATTGTAATGAAATATTGAAACAATATAAAGAAGTGTGACATACAGGTGTCAGACTTCTTTTGTTATATTAGTATTACAAGGAGGGCGTATGAATAATAAAGTAAAAATCTCGATAGAAGAAGCAGGGAGTTCTTTAATGGTTATACGGATATCAAGATTTTGCGAGGTATCTATCAGTGCCTTGTAAGGGCACATATACAAATATGATTATGAGAACAGAAGGAGGAGCTATGAGTAGTATTGTCAGAACATGATGTTAGAATTTAAATAGTACAAGTCAAAATGAGAAATTCCAATATAAAAAATTATGGTACAATACTTGTACTGAATCATGGAGGGTCTCATTATGCCGAAGAACTATGACAAACAATTTAAATTGGATTGCATCCAGTACTATCATGACCACAAGGAGCTTGGTTTGATTGGCTGTGCCAACAATCTTGGAATCAGCCACCAGTCTATATCAAGATGGCAAAGAGAATTTCGTGAGACAGGTGATCTCGAATCTAGAGGCTCTGGAAATTTCTCTTCGGATGAAGAAAAGGAGATTGCCCGTCTTAAGCGTGAATTGCGCGACACACAGGATGCACTTGATGTGTTAAAAAAAGCCATCGGCATTCTGGGAAAATGACGCAAGCCATTTACCTCGAAGTATCTGAGAAGACAGAAGCTTCCAAGAAAAACGGACGCCGTGTTTCTGTCTCCAGAGTGCTGCGAATCTTAGGCGTTTCACGATCGGGATATTTCGCATTTTTAAGAAAAACTCCTTCAAATACACTCGTACGAAAGAAAACTATAAAGGCCAAAATAAGAGAGATTTATGATGGCTCCAAACAAAACTATGGTGCTCCCAAAATCACCAAAGAGCTCAAAAAAAAGGGAGAAGTTATTGCAGAACGAACGGTTGGTACCTACATGAAGGAAATGGGAATTAAAGCGCAATGGGTAAAACCATGGACAATCACTACAAAAGATTCTGATTTTAGTAACGAACTTCAAAATATCCTTGATGAACAATTCAATCCTGACCGCCCTAACGCTGTTTGGTGCACCGATATCACTTATATTTGGACCGTAGACGGATTTGTCTATCTGACAAGCATTATGGATTTGTATTCCAGGAAAATCATTGCATGGACACTTTCAGAAACGTTAGAGGTTTCTTGTGTAATTGATGCCATAACCAAAGCAAAAGCACGTCGCAAAACAGATCTTCCGTTGATTATACACAGCGATCGCGGCTCTCAGTATGTTTCAAAAGCCTACAACGAAGCAACCGAAAATATGAAGCGTAGTTATTCAAAAAAGGCCTTCCCATGGGATAATGCATGTATTGAATCATTTCATGCACTCATAAAACGGGAGTGGCTGAACCGATTTCATATCCTCGATTTCGACCAGGCTTATCGCCTCGTATTTGAATATCTAGAGGCATTTTATAATACAAAACGTATCCACAGTCACTGTGATTATATGTCACCAAATGACTTTGAAAAACTATATGAGCAGAGCCAAGATGGCCGCCTGCTTCTAGCAAGTTAATGTGAGGAATTTTTTCTCATTTTAACTTGTACTAAATCTTGACATAGGACCAACAGATATAAATGAGGAGTATGCATACTCTGGGATAGTGGAAGCTGGTGATTTTGTATTTCTTAGTTTTTGTGTAGGAAATGTAGGGGCATCGATTGAAGAGCAAGTAAATGGTGCACTAAATGATATGGAAAAACGCTTAGGAAAAATAAACCTGTCTTTATGTAATGTGGTTAAGATGGATGTTTTGCTTAGGGACGCCTGGAATATTCCAATTATGGAAAAGGTATTTAAGGAACGATTTGAAGGAGTTTATCCGGCAAGAAAAACGATTCAAACGGAGTTTGCTCATGCAGGTGGGCCGGATGGTTTGCATGTTCAGATTGATGCAATTGCATACAAAAAATAAAGGTGATATACTTGTCCATAGTATTTATTTTAAAGAGGGTTATTTCACTTTGAAGACGGAAGTAATGATAGAATTATTTTGTTGAAGCTTAATAAGAGAATTAATAGAACCCTTGGAAATGTGATGTTTTCAAGGGTTTTAACTTAAATTTAGTCAAAAGCTTTCTATTAAGGAAAGTGATTCTGATGGATTTAGAAGACAATATAATAAAATATGGAACTATAAATGTAGTAATTTGCAGAAGTATATTAAGGGCTTGTGCAGGAGCACAGATAATAGTTGTAAATTGTTGAATTAGTAATTAAGAAGCCAGTTTTTGTCTTTGAAAAACGATATTTATTTGAAAGATATTGTTAAATTTTAATAACAAATAAGGTTTTTTTGAATATTATAATATAGAAAGAGGTGATAGTACTATGAATAAAGAACAACTACTGGCTCAAATAGATGGAAGATCAGAAAACGAAATTAGGCAGATACTACAAGATAACTATAATATATCTTGGGAGTATTATGATAGAACACGTAAGTTTTGGTATGCTAGGGTTTTCACTTATAACAGCGCAAGGCAGTTACAAGAAGAGCTGGATTTTTTCTTATGGTTAGTTAATTATTTTGCACCGATCTTTAATTTTTGTTTTCAAGAAGAAGACACAGTTTTTCTAGGCTGTACTTGTCCTTGTGGTTACAAACAAACAATTCTTTACTATTCAATAACACGTGCTAATTAACGAATATTAATTTAAGTTTGCAATAAATATTTGCCATAATAGCTTTAAATTAAAATATTAGTTTATTAAAATAAATTATCAGTCGAGAAAGATTAGAAAATCATTTCTCGACTGAATTAAAAGGCAGTATTTTTAGCAAATTCTTAAATCCTTTATACTTTGTTTTTTCCAATTATTCCATATAAAAACAAATTAACAATTTCTTCTTGCACGAACTCTACGTGCTGATTTACTGCAATCGCAGCCATATGATTTATGCTATCAATAAACAATTCTATTGAGTTGTTTGAGATATTGCTATCGATAACGCCTTCCCGTTTACCCTCATCAATGTATTTTATATAGATATCTTTTTTTAGAGTATTAATATTGTTCGTTACTAAATCAACAAATTGCCTATCTTTTAACACTTCTTCGGAAATAAAGGCACTTACTGATTTATTAAGCTGATTATTGCATAAGTTTAATGCATTTAAAAGTTTATGAATGTATGTGTCATCAGAAGCTAAAATTTCTTCTGCTAAAGCCATTGTATCTTTCATTAATAAAACAGCACACTCTCCAACTAAGGCTTCTTTGCTTCCAAAGTAGTTATAGATTGAAGCTTTTGATACATCCGCCTGACGAGCTATATCACTCATAGTTGTTGCTGAAAAACCTTGTCTATGAAACAGATGCAAGGATGCTTTGATAATATCATCTTTCTTTTTTTGAGTAGTTATATCATACTTATTCATTGTATTACCACCTTTAATTTCTTATGATTATACTACCATAAACTTTGGAATTTATAAATAAATATTCTAAATAGTTGACAAAGGTCTTAACTTCCATTATTATAACTTTAGACTATTTGGAGTAAAAGTATAAAGTTTGGAGGCGCTATGAGAACTATATTATTTTATTTTACCGGTACTGGAAACTCATACTATATAGCAAGCGAACTTGCTTCGCTGGCAAGGGATAAGGATGTTATGCAAATTGATTCTTTATTAAATTATAAAGAATATGATCTAAATGATTATAAAAGAATTGGTTTTGTTCTTCCAGTTTATTACAATCATTTACCTCAAATATGTATTGATTTCATAAAGGGTATGGATTTAAAAAATATTTGCAATGTTTTTTTTATTGCCTCTTATTCTGGAAACACTGGTTTTGTCTTTGAGAATTTTAGAGATATAACAAGTTTTAGAGACAAAACAATTCAAGAATATAAGGTCAAAATGCCAGGAAACTATATTTTGGAATATGGTGCGTTTCCCCAAAAACTTCAAACTCTGATTTTAAATCAAGCTAAAATAAAAATCAAAAAAATTAATGAAGATATGCACAGTAATAATTTACAAAAGAAACTGATAAAAGCTAATCTTATTTCTAGGTTATATAAAACACATTCACTAAAAAAAATTGAGAATTTCTCCATTCTGGGACAAGGCTTCTATGCAAATGACAGATGTATTAAGTGTTTAAAGTGTATTAAAAATTGCCCGGGTAAAAATATTTCTATTTTCGAAAATGAGTTAAATTGGGGAAGCAGCTGTAAACAATGTATGAGATGTATACAAATTTGTCCGGAGGAAGCTGTAAGCCATGAAATCCTTAAGAAGGAGAGAAAAAGATATATAAATCCCTATGTAAATATGTGATATATTGTCGAAGAAAATTTATATTCTTATTGACGTATATTAATATCAGAATTGCTATTATTCGTTTAAACGAATATAATGTTCTTATATTGATTGCAAGGAGGTAAGAATGGATTATATTTCAGTGAAGGAAGCTTCTGTAAAATGGAAAATTTCAGAGCGGAGAATACAAAAATTGTGTGAAGAAAATCGTATATCTGATGTGGAACGTTTTGGTCGTATATGGTTAATTCCTAAAAATGCAAAAAAACCAGCAGATAAAAGATATAAGAATCAAATTCCTGCGCTTGAATCAGTGCTAGAACAATATGGCAGTTATGTATATAATTTAGCGCTGAAACTATCCGGGAAACCCGAAAAAGCGGAGGATCTGGCACAAGAAACCTTTATTAAGGCATGGAAGCATCTTGTGAATTTAAAAGAGCCTGCGGCTCTAAAGAAATGGCTACATGTAATTTGCGTGAATGAATTTAAAATGATGGTAAGAAAGGAAACACGTGAAAACATTGATTACATAGGCAATATGGAAGCATTGGAAAATGATTCGGATTTACTGACCGATGTCCAACAGATAGTAGTTGATGAAATTCAGATGAGTGAAGAAATCGTAAAGCTGAGAAATGGATGCTTTTTAGCTATGTCAAGAAAACTTTCCTTGAATCAAAGAATCACATTTTCCTTAATCGATATGTTTGGCTTATCAATTAGTGAGGTGGCTGATATATTGGACATTACACCGAAAGCTGTAAAAGGGCTGTTGTATAGGGCTAGGATGAATCTGGATGCCTTTTTTGAAGGGCACTGCAATATTCTTGATATAAAAAATCCTTGTAGCTGCGAGGCATGGAATAAGTTTTATCGAACGCGGGAAGGGCTTCAAAAAGCAATGGAAGCGAAGCTGCCGGATTATAAGGAAAAAGGCTATTTATTTGACTTGCAGGTAAGGGAAAAAATAGCATATTTTTATCGTCAAATGCCAGAACAACAACCGCCGCAAGAATGGTATCAAAATGTTATTGCATTAGTTGAAGATTTATATAAATAAATTAATTCTAATCCGAGTCTTTTCTATAAATTCGGCATCTTTATCTATGAGGAGGAAAATATTATAAAATCATAGGATATTTTTGTTGAACTACAAAAGAAAGACAATGAGTTAGAAATAAAAATGGCAGCACATAGGAGAGATATAACAGTAGATTGGAGAATAACATGAAAAACTTTGATAACTTTTTTCTTCCTGTCAATGATATGGAAGAGGCAAAACAATATTATGGAGAATTATTAGGATTACAGATGAAATTTGATTTTAGTGATAATGGAGTGGTTGCGTACAACGTTGGAAGTGAAGAACCTGCGATTATTCTGAAAGATGAAAGCAAATTTAAGGATTTAAAGCCGACAATCTGGTTTGAAGTCTCAGACGTTATGGTAAAATATGAAGAGATGAAACAAAAGGGAATTGTTTTCTTATCAGAACCATTTAAAATAAGGACAGGATATGCTGTTGAATTTGAAGATCCCTTCGGAAATCGTCTGGGAATAACAGATTATATGGTCTAGTATTACCTAAAGCAACCGTTTAAATAATTTTACAGGAGGACGTCTTTTTATGAGAAAATTTGTTATTTTTGCATAGCACTAGCTATTGCAATTTTAGAATATGAAATTTGTTATAGCTATTGCTAACCTAAAGAAATAATAATTTAGGAGGCAAATATGGGCTATAGAAAAGCGGAAGAAATTCTGCCTGTGGAAATAATAGAGTTAATACAGAAATATGTGGATGGAGAAAACATTTATATTCCAAGAAAAGAAAATCAGAGAAAAGAGTGGGGAAATGAAACATTGATACGCCAAGAATTGGAAGATAGAAATCTAAAAATATTTACGGATTTCCAAGATGGCTATAAAGTTCATGATTTAGCAATGAAGTATTTTTTATCCGAAAAAAGCATACAGCGTATTTTACGCAAAATGAAAGAAGCATCATAATGTTTGAGCTGGTTCAAAAATTATTTTTTGTATCGGCTCAATTTTTTTTAGAAAAATGTTTGAGGTAGGAACTAAATATAAAGTCTTCTAAAATAAGGTGAGAAATAAGTTTAGGAGGAAAATATTTATGACTACACCAGTTTATTTTGCATAGCAAAGGCTATTGCAAATAAAAATCAATTTATGGCAAGTAAAGCGACTGGCAGCTTTATCTTGTTGATGATGTAATAGCACTTTGCAAATCCGATTTTAAATTACAGAGGAGATGCAAAATGAGCTATTTAAGAAAAATAGAATATACAATAATACCCCAAGAAGCTTTTAAAATAATAAGAAATTGTTCGGGATGTGGCAGTAAAGCAGTGTTTCATAATACAAATTGCTTTCGTGTGAATGCAAATGGAAATAAAATAGATGTATGGCTGATTTATCAATGTATAAAATGTAAACATACGAACAATTTGACCGTCTATGAAAGACGCAGACCAGAGTCTCTATTGCGGCAGGAATATGAGGAGTTTCTTAGAAATTCCAGCGGTTTAGCATTTCAATATGGAACAGATAGTCAGTTTTTTGCACGAAACAAAGCGGAGGTTGACTGGACCCAGATAAAATATATGATGAAAAGGCAAAATGACAGGATGGATGGAAAGGAGCTGCTTTTTCAAAAAGGTGATTTACTGGTAATCCGTAATCCATATTTACTTAAAATACGAACGGATAAAATAGTATCAGAGATTTTGAAGTTTACAAGAACCAGAATAAAGGAATTGGAAAGATTAGGTGTTATTATTGTGGAAGAGGACAAACAAGAGCATAAAATTATTATAAAATTAGAGGGGGAGATATAGGAAGTCACCATAAATAAAAAAGTGCAGAGAAAGGGACCAGAGAAGCAATCGCTTCAAAGGTCCTATCTCTAAGTTTCAAATATTCATTTATAAACCGATTATATCATAGTCTAAATAAATTGCAATGAAAATATCTATTTACTGCTTTGTTGTAAACCAGGTATAGGTTCGAGAGTAATTCTTTGTGTCATAACCGGTATCCATTCTGAATGTAAGCGGAAAATCCTCCTTTGGTGCAGTGAAAATCAGATAGAAATCCGTACTGCCCGAAGGATATAGGCTTAGGTCAGAAAGATTTATCAAATCTGATTCAGGGGTACGACCTATTGCATAGCTGGAAACTTGTTTATTGGCAGCAGTATTATAAAACTGATTATACCATAAAACATCTAGTGTATCGATTTCTTTGGTTCCTGAAATATATTTCAAACTGAATACCATATAAACCCACTGATGTCCGGCTGGAACAGTAAGAAATTTTTTATAAGAAGTTGACACCAAAGCCTCTGCTTCTGCGCCGGTTATGCATTGCTTAAGCTGTAATTGGATTTTGCCAAGCGGACGGTTGTAATCATATAATTCAATTGTGTTCGCATTATAGGCAGATAACGGATTAGCTTGTGTACCGACAGCAGAAACCGCTTTAACAGTCACAGTACAAGTATATTTTTTACCGCTTACAGTAGCTGTGATTTTTGCTTTCCCTAATTTCTTTCCTGTTACAACTCCCTTAGAAGAAACAGTTGCAATCGCTTTATTACTGGTAGACCATTTTACCTTCTGGGTATTTCCGGTTACGGAAAGCGTTGCGGTTTTGCCCTTTTCAACAGATAAAGTTGATTGGCTGATTTTAGGCTGCTCAACAGTAATCTTGCAAGTATATTTCTTGCCGCTTACCTTTGCAGTAATGGTTGCAGTACCCGCTTTTTTCGCAGATATTTTACCGCTTTTATTAACGGCTGCGATTGACTTGTTGCTGCTAGACCATGTTACTTTTTTGGAAGTATTATTAACTTTCAGCGTCAAGGTTTGCCCTTTGATCAGAGTTGCCTTGGTTTTGCTCAGTTTAACTTTTGCTGCTTCCACAGTAGTTACATTAGAAGTTGTTGGAACGATGGCAGGAGTAGTAACGGTCACGCACAATGCGAGCGCCAAAACTCCCATGATTTTTTTGAATTTACTCATGTACTTCCCTCTTTCGTATGTTTATTTATTATAATGCTATGCATAATAACCAATATTACTAAATCAAACACATAGTACTATTTTACTGGGGTTTATAATTAATGTCAATGAAGATTTCCATATAATGGAATAAATATGCAGCTTTCATATTGCTTTTTTAACTGGTTTATGATATTGTTCTATATAGAAATGTTCTAATGGGATTCGAGGTGATGAGTTGGAAACAAAAGGTGGATTTTACATTACACAGATAAAACAAATCCAGGATAGAATTTTTGAAAAATTATTGCTTGAAAATGGAATTGAAATAAGCGGCGGCCAGGGGCGAATTTTATTTGTCCTATGGAAAACGGATCATCTTACAATTAGTGAAATCAGTCAAAAGACATCACTCGCGAAAAATACGGTTTCTATTGTGGTAAACGGAATGGTGAACAAAGGTATTTTAGACAGAAATATTAATCCTGACAATCGACGTCAGACAATCATATCCCTCACGGAATATGCGAAGTCTATGCAGGAAAAATATGAGGCGGTATCACAGCAGATGAATATGTTGTTTTATCAGGGGTTCTCGAGAAAAGAGCAGGAAGAATTCGAGTGTTATCTTGCTAAAATATTGGATACTCTGATACAAGCGGAGCGTACAGACAAGCTATCATAATATTTTATTAAAAAGGGAGGTTTTACAATGAAAACAAAGGAACAGATTTATGGATTTATCCAAAAACAAAAGACAGCTTTTATTGCATCTGTGGACGAGGAAGGCTTTCCTAATATGAAGGCAATGTTCATGCCTCGTAAGATTGAGGAAAATTGTTTTTACTTTTCCACGAATACGTCTTCCATGCGTTCCCAACAATTTATGAAGAACCCGAAGGCAAGTATTTACTTTTATAACAAAGGGCGTTTCCGCTATGAGGGGATCATGTTGATTGGAACAATGGAAGTTTTACAGGATGAAAAGATAAAGAAAGAAATCTGGCAGACCGGAGATACGATGTATTATCCACAGGGAGTTTCCGATCCGGATTATTGTGTGTTAAAATTTACAGCCGTGAAGGGCAGACATTACAGTGCTTTGAAAACAGAAAGCTTTACGGTTGAGGAGTTGTAAGGGATAAGAAAAATGAAAAATTTGATTCGTCTAAGTGATTATACAAAAAATGATGTAAAAGAAATATTTCATATCGCAGATGAAATACAGCAGGGAAATTATAAGGATTTTCTGCGAAATAAAACTATCGTCATGTTTTTTCCGGAATCAAGCATTCGCACAAGGGTAACATTTGAAAAAGGAATTTATCTGCTTGGCGGGCAGTCTGTCTTGTTTTCACCGGAAACGCTTGATAAAAAAGAGGATATAAAGGACGTGATAAGCTATCTGAATAATTGGACGGATGGGATTGTTGTCCGCTATAAGGATATTTCGATGCTGGATCAAATTGCAAAATATGCGAAAATGCCTGTTATCAATGCGATGACAGACATAAATCATCCGTGTGAAATGCTTGTCGATTTGTATGCCCTGTCTAAAATCAGAAAGGATTTTACGGCAGACCGATTTCTTTTTGTCGGAGCAAAAGGAAATATCGGTTTGGCTTGGCGTGAGGCGTCGAGGCTGATGGGATTCTCAATGGAGCAGTGCTGCCCCAAGGGATATGAGATGTCCGATATCCCGATTTATCACAATATAGAGGAGGCAATCGCGGGCAAGGATATCATCTGCACCGATTCACTGAGTAAGAATGATTTGGCGGCATTTGCAGACTATCAGATTACATTCAAGCGAATGCAGCTTGCTAACGGTAATGCTTTGCTCAACCCCTGCCCTCCATTTTTTAGAGGGGAAGAGGTATCAGTGGAAGTGGTGGACAGCCAGTTTTTTGTAGGTTATGAATTTAAGAAACACTTACTTGAAATACAACAGGCGATTCTGATATTTAGTATGCTAAACTAGGAGGACTCAATTTGATACGAGAGATTACAGAGGATGATTTAGAGAGTTTACTGGAATTATATATGCAGCTGCATGACAATCCTATCCCTGAGCCGACACAAAAGTTAAACGAGTTATGGGGACAGATTCTAAATGACAGGAGCCATCATATTATTGTTGCGGACGAGGACGGGATAATCGTGTCCTCCTGCGTTTGTATCATTATTCCGAACCTGACACACAATCAGCAGCCATATGCCTTTATAGAAAATGTGGTTACTCATGAAGCATATCGGAAAAGGGGGCTGGCAACGGCATGCCTCAATTATGCGAAGGAGCTGGCACAGAAGGAAAATTGCTATAAAATAATGCTGCTGACAGGCTCAAAGCAGGAAAGCACGCTGAAGTTTTATGAGCGGGCAGGCTATAACAGCGAGGATAAGACTGCATTTATTCAATGGATATAGAGAAGCTTCAGACGAGGGGGAGACAAAATGCCGGAAGTAAAATTTTATAAAAAAACAGAAGAAAAGAACTTTAAATTCGCTGTCATATTTGCAAAGTATAAAGGTAAGTGGGTATTTTGCAAGCACAAAGAACGTGATACCTACGAGTTACCGGGCGGGCACAGAGAACCAGGTGAGGAGATTGACGAGGCGGCAGGAAGAGAGCTGCACGAAGAGACAGGAGCCATCGACTTTGCCATCAGGCGTATCTGCGCATACTCGGTCACTGAAAATGGAGAGGAGACATTTGGAATGCTCTATTTTGCCGATGTCAGGACATTTGAGAAGGAGCTCCACAGCGAAATTGAGAAGATAATCATCACGGATGAAATGCCGACAGAATGGACCTACCCGCTTATACAACCATTGATTTTGGGTAAGGTCAAGGAGCTTGGTCTTTTGTAAAATATCAGAAAATCCTTTTACCCACCGGTTTAAAATCAATCAACATATTCTCCTCCCGATATACCCTTGGGGTTACACCCATGTGTTCCTTAAATACACGCCCAAAGTGACTCTGCGTCGCAAAACATAGGTAGTTAGAGATGGTCAGTATACTTTCATCAGAAAATTTAAGCATGTTGGCAGCAGCCTCAATGCGTTTCTTTTGAGCATACTGGGCGATGCCCATTCCTTCAGCAGCAGAAAACTTTCTTGATAAATAAGAGCTATTGATATTGATTTCATTTGCTATATCATCGATTGTAAAACGCTTGTTTAAATGCTTATAGATATAAGTCTTGCATTGCTCGACGTAGGATAAGCTGCTTTTTTCCTCTTTCACTTGTTTGACACGTTCTGTATAGCGAAAGATAACATCTTGAACCAGCCGATAAATCTCAGATATTTCTTTACAATTTTCGAGTTGTTGAAAATATAAATCACTCATCAAATAGGAGGTGAGGGAATCAAGTCCCCCGTCTATTGCAGCTCTTGAAGCAAGAATAATGGCGGTACATGCCATGTATTCGTTTTGCTTAAAGGATTTCTGGGAGAGCTTGCCAACGCGGTCCTCTTGAAAGGATGCAAGATTACGGTTCATTTGACTTTTGACAAAATCAAGGTCACCATTTCGGATTTGCTTCATAAAATCCATTTCCACAGAGAAATTAAAACGTGTCACATCTTCCTCAGAGCTGGTTAATACATAGTCTTGGTATGTACTTGGAGAGGTGTTATCTAGGCTTATGCTTGCATTTGTAATAATATCCATTTCATTGATATATTTTCTGGTTATCAAAAAGAAAAGCGCAGCCAACGAGGCACTTAGTTCGTTGATTGTCTTTGTAATAATATGAAATTCATTATTTTTAATATTGTGCTGGTGAACATAACGTTTCAGGATAAGGGGGGAAAGGGAAGTGGTCGTGACAGGACCCAAAACAATCATATTTTCCATTGTATCCTTACACGCACCATAAAGAATACTTTCTTCAAACTCTAAAATGGGATTGCTGTTAAATTGCAGCTTTTCCATTATTTTTTTGCGTAGGATATCATCGCAGGAAAGCGGATTGTCCAAAGCTTCATAGCCTGCGCCAAATAATGTGATGTCGCCTGTCTTATCCATATAATAAATCGGAATATGAGTCATCTTATAAATTCTTTCTAATAAATAAAAAACTTTCTCCATAAAAATCCCTTTTCCACAGCTTATTTTTATCAGTATAGCATAGATGGTTTCTTGAAACAAGAAAGCAGATGTCATTTTTGTGATAAAAAAGAAATAAATATGATATACGATTTGGCGGATAATTTGTAAGATTTATAGTAATAAGACCTATAAAATTTATACAGCGAATTTGAAAGGGGATAGAATACATTATGAAAAAAGAAAAAATAAGAGACATTGTCTCGAAAATGACATTGGAAGAGAAGGCGGGACTGTGCTCAGGAGCATCAGATTGGCTCACCAAAGAAGTAGGACGCCTAAATATACCGAGTATCTGGCTTACAGACGGACCACATGGCTTAAGAAAGCAGGAAGGGCTGACAGATAACTTAGGGATTTATGAAAGCAAACCGGCGGTCAGCTTTCCCTCAGAATGTGCAACAGCAGCCAGCTTTGATAGAGTTCTTCTGAAAAAAATAGGAGAAACATTAGGAGAGGAGGGGCAGGCTGAAAATATTCAGGTTTTGCTCGGACCGGGTATCAATATAAAACGAAGCCCTCTATGCGGGCGCAGTTTTGAATATTTTTCAGAGGACCCACTTTTAGCAGGAGAGCTTGGAGCAGCCTATGTAGAAGGTGTGCAAAGCCAAGGAATAGGCGCGTGCGTCAAGCATTTTCTGGCTAATAACCAGGAGACAAGAAGAATGACCTCCTCCTCGGAGGTTGATGAAAGAACGCTTCGAGAAATTTATATGCCTGCATTTGAAAGGGTAGTAAAGAAGGTAAAACCTTGGGCAGTTATGTGTTCCTACAATAAAATAAACGGAACCTATGCCTCTGAAAACAGACAGTATATGACGGATATTCTTCGAAAGGAATGGGAATTTGACGGCTGTGTCATCAGTGATTGGGGAGCCGTTCACAACCGGGCAGGTGCAGTTGCCGCCGGAGTAGATTTGACAATGCCTGCGGCGGTAGAAACAGACGAAAAAATTGCAGAAGCGGTAAGAGAAGGAAAGCTTCCCGAATTTCTTTTGGACGAAGCCTGCATAAATATTTTGGAGTTGGTAAGAAAGGGTGAGGAAGGTCATAGAGTAGGTCAAAACCCAGATTTGGAAAAGGGACATGAGCTATCACGCTATGCGGCAGAAGAGTCTGCAGTCCTGCTTAAAAATGAAGAGGGGATTCTTCCCTTAAATCCGGCAAAAAAGATAGCTTTTATCGGGCAGTTTGCCGAGCAGCCACGCTATCAGGGTGGCGGTAGTTCAAAGGTAAATGCAGCTCGTGTTATGGGTGCCTTGGAAGCAGTACAAGAGGTTGCAAGGATAAGCTACAGTGCAGGGTATACAGATAGCAAAACAGACAAGGAGATGCTTGTGCAGGCCGCAGAAATCGCACGAGATTCGGATGTTGCAGTAGTATTTGTGGGACTGACACCGGATATGGAGTCGGAGGGTTGTGACCGTCAGCATATGAGACTTCCTGAGGCACATGAAGCGGTAATTGCAGCAGTGGCAGAGGTACAGCCTAATATGGTTATTGTGCTGCACAATGGAAGCCCGGTGGAAATGCCGTGGATTGACAAGGCAAAGGGAGTGCTGGAAATGTATTTAGGAGGCGAGGCGATCGGAGAAGCGACGGTGAACCTGCTATTTGGTAAGAGTAACCCAAGCGGCAGACTGCCCGAAACATTTCCGTTGCGGCTTGAGGATAACCCATCCTACCTCTTCTATTTCGGAACGGGAAACAAAGTGGAGTATCGGGAAGGCATTTATGTAGGATATCGGTATTATGAGAGCAAAAAGCAGAATGTTCTCTTTCCGTTTGGATATGGCTTGTCCTACACCAAATACAGCTATTCTAACTTAAAAGTAGATAAGACGAAATTTTGCAGTGGCGACATTCTCAACGTATCCGTTGATGTAACCAATACAGGAGAATGCATAGGAAAAGAGGTCATACAGCTCTATGTTGCGGTCAGGGAATGTGAAGTTTTAAGACCAATAAAGGAACTAAGGGGCTTTGATAAAATTGAACTGGCACCCGGGGAAACGAAAACAGTGTTATTTCAATTGGAGCAAAGAGATTTTTCCTACTGGAACGAAGAAGCACATTGTTTCCATATGCCGGCAGGCAGTTATGAAATCCAGATTGGCAGATCAGCACATGAAGTAATCCTTTCAGCCAGAATCAAAACGGAAGAACAGCGGTTGGATACTTGGGAGGAATTTACAATGGAATCCCTCCTTGGTGAAATTATGAAACATTCGGCAGGCAGCACCTTTATGGAGACATACACGGATGAGCTTTGCGAAGGCATCATAAATAGCGGTATGGCAGAAAACATTATCGGAAAAAGTGTGACAAAGGATGAAATACTTCCTCTGCTAAAAGGAATGCAGGGGCAGACGCTTATGACACTCAAAATGTTTCTTCCGGGACTTGGGGAAGAAGTGTGGAACGGTCTGCTGGAGGATTTAAACAGCGACTGGAAAGAACACTGAAATAAATAAGAAATAAAGAATGAGGATATAAGATGAAAAAGCAAGATTTTAATAATCAATGGACAGTTCGAAAGGCAGAGGAAGTAAATGCGCAAATAATAGATTTACCCCATGATGCCATGATTGTTGAGAAAAGAGAACAAAGTTGTGCATCGGGAAGTGGCGGGGCGTATTTTCCGGGAGGAGTTTATTATTACGAAAAGACCTTCGAGGTACCGGAGGAATGGAGAGAACAATATATACTTTTTGAGTTCGAAGGGGTTTATCAGAATGCCAAGGTTTATATAAATGGTAAGGAAGCAGGCGGCTGCCCTTATGGTTACATTCCCTTTACGGTCAGCGCCGCGCCATTTTTAAATTATGGTGAGAAAAATACAATCCGAGTGGCAGCAGACAATTCGAAACACCCGAATAGCCGTTGGTACACAGGGAGCGGTATTTACAGGCCGGTGTGGTTATACGTAGCAGATAAACAGCATATTGAACATGAAGGAGTCAAAATAACAACCTTATCCTACCGTAATCCTCGTATTCGGGTGGAAACAGCCCATACAGGAAAAGAGGTTTGCGTGGAAACCTTATATGGCGGCAAAGTAATTGCGCACGGAAGCGGAGATGACATTGAGTTAGATATACCTAACGCAAAGCTTTGGAGTGATGAAGCTCCAAACCTCTATGAATGCCGTGTCACCTTAAAAGATAACGGCACAGTTGTGGATGAGGTGATAGAGGAGTTTGGAATCCGCATGGTGGAATGGAGTCCGAAAGGCTTGTTTATAAATGGAAAAGAAACGTTGCTTCGAGGCGGCTGTGTTCACCATGACAATGGTATATTGGGAGCGAGGAGTTATCGGGAGTCAGAGGAGCGCCGTATCCGCATAATGAAAAAAGCGGGATATAATGCTATCAGGATTTCACACAATCCTGCTTCGAAAGCAATGCTTCATGCTTGTGATACTTACGGGATGTATGTAATGGATGAGACATGGGATATGTGGTATAGCAAAAAAACCAAATATGATTATTCCCATCACTTTGAAAAACACTATTTGGCTGATATAAAGGCAATGGTAGATAAGGATTTTAATCATCCGTCAGTTATTATGTATTCGATAGGAAATGAAGTTACGGAACCGGTTGAAGAAAAGGGATTAAAGCTAATTCGTGAGATGACAGAATATATCCATAAGCTAGATACAAATCGCGCGGTAACCTGTGGTCTTAATTTATGGCTTCTCTATACCACAAGCAAAGGAAAGGGCGTTTACAAATCCGATCAGGAATCAGAACAGGGGAAAGAAAAGAAAGCGGATCAGGAGATGAACAGCACCGTTTTCAATTTGGTTGCTTCTCAGGTTGGAACAAAGATAAACAATGGTGCAAAGTCTAAAAAGGCAGACGAAATAGTGAGTCCATGCCTGGATGTATTAGATATAGCCGGCTATAATTACTCTTCAGGAAGATATCCATTAGATGGAAAGCTGCACCCTAACAGGGTGATAGTAGGGTCAGAAACATACCCGCAGGACATTTATAAAAATTGGGAAATGGTAAAAAAATATCCATATCTGATAGGAGATTTTGTTTGGACTTGTTGGGATTATTTAGGGGAAGTCGGACTTGGTGCATGGGCATACAGTGATGACGGAGCAAGATTTAATAAGCCTTATCCGTGGCTGCTGGCTGATACAGGTACGATTGATATACTTGGAAATATAGGAGCTCAGGCTGATTATGCCGCTGTGGTCTGGGGATTGCACGATAATCCGCTCATTCATGTGAGACCGGTTAATCATTCGGGTGAGAAACCTAAAAAGATGGTTTGGCGTGGAACGGATGCTATGCCGTCCTGGTCTTGGAAGGATTGTGAAGGAAAAAAAGCGTTGATAGAAATTTATTCAGATAGTGCATATGTAAAATTAGTGCTTAATGATAAGCTAATAGGTCTGAAAAAAGTAAAACAATGCAAAGCAATCTTTAAAACAAAATACAAGGCGGGTACCCTTACAGCAATTGCTTATGATATGGAGAAAAAGGAGATTGGCAGAACCACTTTAATCTCGGCAAAAGGTAAGAATGCAATTCAGATAAAACCGGAAAAAATGAATGTTAATCAGAATAAAGTTTTTTATGTAAATATAAATATTGCAGGGGAAAATGGAATTGTAGAAAGCAATGATGATCGTAAACTGAAGGTAGAAGTGGACGGAGGAGAGCTTTTAGCATTTGGAAGTGCTAATCCGCGAACGGAAGAACAATATCACACAGGAAGTTTCACGACATATTATGGCAGGGCACAAGCGATTGTGCGAAGTAAGGCGGCAGGAAACTGTAAGATTACGGTCAGCGGGGAAAAAACAGAGACATTTTCCGTAAACATTCAGGTAGAACCGTAAATAGGAAGAGGAGAAAAGCGATGTATCAAAGTATTAAACCGGGTCAGGTATGGCTAGACACAAACGGGAAGCGAATTCAGGCTCACGGGTTTTCTGTCTTTTACAAGGACGGCTTATATTACTGGTATGGAGAAAATAAAGAGTTTACCAGACCATTTGGAACGGTATGGCATTGGGGAGTTAGGTGCTATGTATCAGAGGATTTATATAACTGGGAGGACAAAGGGCTTATTATACCGCCGGAGCCGAAGGATTTAAGCTCACCGCTGCATCCCACCTACAGCATGGACCGCCCTCACATCATATATTGTGAAAAGACAGGAAAATATGTTGCATGGCTTAAAATTATGGCAGGAGGCACAAATCAGACGAGTCAGTTTATGAGCGTTATGCAGGCAGACAGCTTTATGGGACCTTATGAATTTGTACATAAGATGTATAAGCCCTTTCAGATGGATACGGGCGACTTTACACTCCATGTCGATGAGGAGACAAAAAAGGCGTATTTTATTTTTGAACGCCCTCATTTTGAGCTGATTACAGCTACTCTTACAGAGGACTATACAGAGGTTTCAAAAGAATATTCCAGCCATTACGAAAACCTGCTCCCTCCTTGGACAAGAGAAGCACCGGCATTTTTTGAGCGAGACAAAAAGAAATATCTGTTTACTTCGGGTACAAGCGGTTATTTTCCAAACCAGAGCAGAGTGGCAATGTTTGATAATTTTCATGGGAACTATGTGGACCTTGGAGACCCTCATATCGGCGATGAGACAAACACCTCCTTTAATTCCCAGATTTCGTGTGTTCTGAAAATACCGGGTAAAGACTTGTATATTGCGTGTGCAGACCGCTGGCAGACGGGTAAAAAAAATGCTAAATTGACAAAACAGGTTATCAAAGGAATGGAGCGAAGGTTTTTGGATTATAAGCCGGACCGTTCTCCGAAGGAGATTACCCCTCTCCCAATGAAAAAAATAAGACGCTTCGAAAATACAAGAAAAGCAAACTATGTGTGGCTGCCCGTTGAGTGGGAGGGAGAAAAGCCTGTTATCCGCTGGCGTGATGAATGGAGATTGGAGGATTTTACATGAACCATAAAATAAGTAAAGTATTAGCCGGAGAAGAAAATAACTATATCCTTCCGTTTTTTTGGCAGCATGGAGAGGAGGAAGGGGTGCTTCGAGAGTACATGCAGGCAATCCGCAGCGCAGGAATCAGGGCAGTTTGCGTTGAAAGCCGCCCGCACCCTGATTTTTGCGGTCCTAAGTGGTGGGAAGATATGGACGTCATATTGGAGGAAGCAAAAAAGTATGACATGAAGGTGTGGATTTTAGACGACAGCCATTTCCCATCAGGCTATGCAAACGGAGCGTTGGAAAATGCAAGTCCTGAGCTTTGCAGGCAAAGCGTATATTGTCGCTTAATAAAGGCGCCGGATGCAGGAAAAAGTGCTTACCTTGATATAGAAAAGCTTATACACCCCAAATTTAAGAAGACCATGATTGAAACTATCATGTTTATGGGAAAGCCTTTTCGCAAGTTTGATGATGATAAGCTTCTGAATGTGAGTGCTTACAGACTTGATAAGGAAGGCTATGCACCTGTTGACCTGACGGATTATGTAGAAGGCGGAAAGCTAAAATGGAAGGTGCCTGAGGGCGAATGGAAAATAGGGGTGAGCTGTCTGACTCGCAATGCCGGCTATCACCGGAATTACATCAATATGCTTGATGAGAAATCATGCAGAATATTGATTGATACGGTCTATGAAGCGCATTATGAGAGGTACAGTGAAGAATTTGGAAAGACGATAGCCGGATTTTTTTCAGACGAGCCGGAGCTTGGAAACGACCATCTCTACGCTATGGGAAATAAAATTGGCAGTGACATGGATTTGCCTTGGGGAGAGGAACTTGAGGCAGAGCTTGAGAAGCGTCTGGGAAAGGAGTGGAAGTTATTTATTCCGCTGTTGTGGGAAAACAGTTTAGATTTACATACGACTGCAAAAGTGCGTTATGCCTATATGGATGCGGTCACCCGACTTGTGGAGAAGAACTTTTCATTTCAGATAGGGAATTGGTGCCGTGAGCATAAGGTTGAATATATTGGGCATTTAATTGAGGACAATAATCAGCACTGCCGCACCGGCTCTAGTCTGGGACATTTTTACCGCGGGCTTTCCGGGCAGGATATGGCAGGAATTGATAACATTGGAGGACAGGTATATCCGCAGGGGGAGGACTTTGCCAACCGCCATGCATTGGGATACATCAACGACGGAGAATTTTACCACTATGCACTTGGAAAGCTTGGGTCCTCCTATGGAGCAATTGACCCAGCCAAAAAAGGAAGAACCATGTGTGAGATTTTCGGAAACTATGGGTGGTCTGCGGGGGTACAGTTGGAAAAATATTTAGCGGATCATTTTATGGTGCGAGGTGTGAATCATTTTGTTCCCCATGCATTCAGCCCAAAGGCGTATCCGGATAAGGACTGTCCGCCCCATTTTTATGCAGGAGGAAATGATGCACAGTACAGACATTTTGGCAGTCTGATGGGATATATGAATCGAATCTGTGAACTGATTAGTGACGGCTTTCATATTGCACCTGCGGCAATTTTATACCACGCCGAGGCAGAGTGGAGCGGGGAATGCATGCTGATGCAAAAGCCTGCCCGTATTCTGGCAGATAATCAGATTGATTATGATTTTATTCCTGCTGATGTATTTACGGAAAAGGAACGCTATAAGACCGGTTTGGATTATGGACTAACCGTTCACAAGCAGAGTTACAAAGTGTTAATGATACCGAGAGCACAATACATTTCAAGTGAACTTGCAAAAAGCATTGCAGCTCTAAGCGAAAAAGATTTTCCTGTTGTTTTCATAGAAGCATTGCCGGAGGGAATTTATGACGGAGACAACGATATTCTTGAAAAATTGAAAAGCTGTCCGGTTGTGGAGCTTGAGCAATTAACAGAGTTTCTGAGAAAAAGAAAAATAGCGGAAATAGAGCTGACGCCTGCGGATAACCGAATTCGTTATCTGCATTATAACAACGGCAATGATATGTTTTATTTTGTAAATGAAGGTATGAACACCTATAAGGGCACAGTATCTCTGCCGATGAAGGGCAAGTGTTATTCCTACCATGCATGGGATAACCGTTTGGAAACGATAGAGACCATTGAGGCAGAAGAAGGAACAAAGGTAATTGTGGAATTGCAGCCGAAAAAGAGTCTGATTATTATGTTTGACGAGGCAGAGGAGGAGCTATTGAGTAAGCCTTTGCAAGTCAAGGGGGACAGGGTGCAGCTTCAGGACAAATGGCTTCGAAGCATTTGCAGAAGTATTGATTATCCTGATTTTAAGGACGCGAAGGAGGTTTTACTGCCGGATTATCTTGCGAAGGAAAAACCTAAATTTTCGGGCTTTGTGCGGTATGAAAATTCCTTTTATGCCAAGGAGAAGGAGAAAATGGTGCTTGTGGTTAGTGATGCAGCAGAGGGCGTTGAAGTATTCGTAAACAAAAGAAGTGCCGGAATACAAATTGTGCCGCCATATTGCTACGATATAACCGAGTTGTTGCAAGAAGGGGAAAATACTCTTTCAATCGAGGTGGCGACAACATTAGAGCGAGAAACTGCAGCGAAAAAGATATTCAAAGGAAAAGTAAGCAGTCTATCCGGCATTACCGGAACGGTCAATTTATATAAGCAGCCGTAATGTTTAAAAAGAGGAGGTGCCTTTATGAGGGCAGAGGACTTTATAAGGAGCATGTGATATTAAAGAAGCTGATTTATAAAAATGGTGTATTAAGGAAGGAAGAGCAAGATGAAGAATAACAAAAATAGAAGTACAGAGATAGACAATGAAAAAGTTTCACTTGGAGAAAAGCTGGCGTGCAGCGTCAATAATGGTATGGGAACCTTTCATATTCAGGTTATCCAGCTATTCCTGCTTTTCTTCTATACCGATGTTATGAAGATCAATGCCGGATATGTGGCGGTTTTATTTCTTGTAGTACGTGTCGTGGATGCAGTGATAACTCCTTTTTTTGGCATAATGATGGATAAGCTGACAACACCGTGGGGAAAATATAAGCCATGGCTGGTTGCAACCGGATTATTTATGGGAATATTCGGATTTTTAACTTTTACAACATTTGATATGGGGGCGACCGGAAAGCTTTTCTATGTTACGGTTACATATACGTTATACAGTCTTTTCCTGTCTATGATAGGAGCGCCCGTAAATGCGATTTTGCCTGTTGTTACAAAGAAAATTGAGGACAGATTGTCATTGGGACAGCTTGGATATTTTACAATTATGGCAGGTGCGCTGCTGGCACAGATAGGTGTGCAGCCGCTATATAAGTTAATTGGAGGCGGTGATGATGCAAAAGGTTTTTCCGTTGTTATGGGAGCAATCATGGTGCTTAGTATACTGATTGCGATATGGCAGAATGTTGTGATAAAGGAACGTTATATTACCCAGCCTAAAAAAGGTGAAAAAGGTCCAAAGCTTGGGAAAATGCTGGGTGCGGTCCTGACAAACCGGACAGCAATCATTGTATATATTTTTGCTTTTGGTATCAATATCACAACCGGTTTGAGAAACGGAGTACAGATTTATTATTTTAAATATTATTTTGACAACGATATGCTGCTGACAATTTCCGGTATCATTGCGTTGCTGCCTACACTTGTTGGTGTTATTTTAAGTTCAAAATTTACAAAACGTGTAGGAATTAAAAAGAATCTTGTTATGTTTGTAATTGTCACAATTGCGTCAATGGCTGTTGTTATCATTTTGCCGAAGACCCAGGTCGGAATGGGAGTTTACCTATTTACGGTAGCATGTATGGGCTTCTTCAGCGGACTTGCCAATCCGGCACAGGGAACAATGATGCCTGCTGCAATTGACTATACAGAATGGAAGACAGGTATGAATATCAATGGATTTATGAGCTCTTTTCAAGGCTTTTTGCAGACCCTTGCCACGGCCTTGTCAGGTGCGATTGCGGCAGGAGCATTGCATGTGTTTGGATACGCGGAGGGTGCAGCAGTACAAAGCAATTTTACGATTATGGGCTTAAAAATGGTAATGAGTGTTATCCCGGCTGTCTTTGCGGTATTGATGCTTTCGGTGCTGTGGTTTGATTTGACGGAAAGCAAACAGGCTGAAATTACGAAGGATCTTGCAAAACGACGAAAGGAAGCGGAAGGTAAGGCGTAAGCAAAGGGAACGATAAAAATAAGCAAAGAAGGAAAGAGGGAATTATATGCGGTTAAAAGAAGATGCAAAATTAGTGGAACTATTGAGTTATTCTAAAATGTGCAAGGAAGATGTGTTTTTCAAAACAGAGGAAGGTGATGTGTTAAATTTAAAGTCTTTACTCTCTGCTATGCTTCTGCAATCACTGGCAAATGATGCCTCCTTGATAGCGAGAGGAAAGATTGTGTGCATGAACGAAAGTGATTATGAAATATTGTCGGACTTTTTGGAAAACTAAAATACGCGAGGAGAAAAAGATGAATGTAAGTATTTTGGAACGGCATAGGGATAGAGTGAATAAAATCTTGGTGATAATTTTATGGATATGTCTTCTGTTAAATAGCGGTGTAATCGTATTTACCGGAAATTTTACAGTAAGCATGGCATTAATTCCGTTATCTTTTCTGCTTATAATCGCCACTGTTTTGTTCTTTAAAAAGAAATATGCTGTTTTATCCAGTTATTTTTTACAATGCTCTACGTTGATATTTTTAATTATCCAATATAAAACAATGGAAAAAGAGACACAGGTACATATGATATATCTGTTGTTGTTGGTTGTTATTTTAAGCAGCATGTACTTTAATGTAAAGTCTTATCTGCTATTTGCGGTTATGACAATGGCGGCGTTGGTAATGAATCTGGTCAATAGTTTTGATGACGGGGCACTGGTTGTAATATTGGGAGTGTTTTTGTTTGCTGTAGTTGCAATGTATTTTGTGACAAAATGGGGCAGTGAGTTAATTGACGCGGCAATTGAAAAAGAGAAAAGGGCAAATAGTATATTAGAGCAGTTGCAGGAGACCATTACAAGTGTCAATGTAAATACCTCGGCGCTTAGAAGGGACATCACAGGCTGTAATGAAAATCTGAGCTCTGTGTCTGAACTGAGCAACGGAATTGTCACCACAGTGGAGGAGGTTGCCAGAGGTGTTGCAGAACAGGCGGCAAGCATTGCAGGGATTAACAGCATGATTACCGAGACTGATTTAAAGCTTTCTCAAAATATGCAGATTTCAAACGAAATGTCGGCTGTATCCGCTGCGACGTCCGAGATTGTGACAGGCAGTTCCCAAAAAATTGTAAAGATGTGTGACCAAATGGCGTTAATAGACAATGCAGTAAGCAAATCTTTGTCAACAGTGACAGAGCTGGAAAGCAGTATGGAAGAAGTAACGGAGTTTCTAAAAGGCATTGTTCAGATTGCGGAGCAGACAAACCTGTTATCCCTGAATGCGGCAATTGAAGCGGCACGAGCAGGAGAACAGGGAAAGGGCTTTGCTGTTGTGGCAGATGAGGTCAGAAAACTGGCAGAACAAAGTCAGGAAATGGTCGGATTCATCGGCAATATAATAGCAGAAATCAAGGATAAGACAAAGGCAGCATGTGTCGAGGCGCAAAGCGGCAACATAGCGGTAAAAAACGGTGGGATGCTGGCAAGTGAGGTAAGTGAAAGCTTTGACAAAATACAAGCCGCATTTTTAAAGATTGATGAAAAAGTAGCTGAGGAATTGAGGATGTTTCAAAATACTGCCAAAACATTTAAGCAGATACAGGAAGAAACGGAAAGCATTGCGGGTATTTCAGAGGAGCAATCTGCTTTCACGGAAGAAATGCTGGCAACCATAACAGAGCAAGGCAGCAGTATAAAAGATATATTCGGATTGATGAAAGAGCTGCAGTACGCAAGTGAAAAGTTGGAGCAGACGGCAAATATTCAGATGTAAAAAAGTTAAAGCTTGCATAACGGCTTCCATAAAGTATAATAATGGTAAACAAAAAGGAGGGAGCCACAATATGAAAACAGCATTGATTACCGGAGCATCCGGTGGGCTGGGCTATGAATTTGCCCATCTTTTGGCAAGAAAAGGATATAGTCTGGTGCTCGTTGCCAGAAGTGAGGGTAAGTTGTATCAGCTAAAGAAAGAGCTCCAAAAGAAATATGCTAAAAAACTTGAAATTACAGTAATAGCAAAGGACCTTTCCGAAAAGGATGCGGCACTTGAAATTTTTGAGGAAGTACTTGAAAAGGGTATTGAGGTTAATATGCTTATTAACAATGCGGGCTTTGGTGATTTCGGCAGATTTGCAGAATGTGATTGGGAAAAACAATATGAAATGGTTCAGGTAAATATTGTTGCCATGATGCAGATGACAAAATATTTCATGAAGCCGATGATGGAGAGAGGGCAGGGGCATATCTTAAATATGGCATCCACGGCGGCATTTCAGCCGGGACCGTTTTTTTCAAGCTATTTTGCAAGTAAGGCATTTGTTCTTTCATTTACAGAAGCAATCGCGAAGGAGCTTGAGGGGAGCGGCGTGCATGCGATGGCACTCTGCCCCGGACCGACAAGAACAGGCTTTGAAGAGAAGGCAGAAGCCGAAAGTTCTAAGCTGTTTAAGACGTTCAAAATGGCAACGGCTAAGAATGTCGTAGAGTTTGGCTACCGTAAGTTGATGAAAAATAGAGTGGTTGCGGTGCATGGTTTTCGCAATACTATGTTGACGATTGGGATAAAGGTGACACCTCGCTTTTTAGTGAGAGATATTATGTATAAGCTGCAAGGATATCAGAAGAAGATATAATAAAAGAATGCGGATGTATCCATTTTTATAATGAGTGCAGTTGAGACAAAGTTCAACTGCACTCATTGTCATTAACAAAGCTGAAACAATTTTCAAATGAATCATTAACAATAAAAGCATATAATATTGCAAAAAAGAGGAGGTGCAAGGTGTGATACATATTTTGGTTGTGGAGGATGATAAAGATTTAAATCAGTCTGTATGCAGATATTTAAACAATTACCAATATCAAGTGACCGGCTGTCTGAATGTGACGGAAGCATATGACTGCCTGTACGCAGGGCAGTATGATATGATTATTTCTGATATCATGATGCCGGGCACGGATGGCTTTGAATTTGCCCAGATGGTTCGTCAGCAAAATCAATATATTCCGATTTTGTTTATGACAGCAAAGGACGATCTCTCTTCCAAACAACGAGGATATCGTCTCGGTATTGATGATTATATGGTTAAGCCAATTGATTTGGAAGAGTTGATTTTACATATTCAGGCACTTTTGCGGCGAGCAAATATTGCGGCACAAAAGAAGCTGATTATCGGAAATCTGATCTTGGATGAGGAAGCTGTCAGTGCGGAGATATCTGGTGTTCCGATTGAGCTGACACTCCGCGAATTTCAGATTTTATTTAAGCTTCTGTCCTATCCAAAACGGACATTCACCAGAAGCCAGCTTTTGGATGAGTTCAATGGATTGGAGAGCGAAAGCGGACTACGCACGGTGGATGTCCATATTACCAATCTGCGAAGCAAGCTTGCGGACTGTGACTCTTTTCAAATTGTGACGGTGAGAGGACTTGGTTATAAGGCGGTAACGCTATGAAGGAATATTCTGATACCCGCATTAATGTAAAGAGCATGAGTCTGCGCAATTATATTATTTTGTTCTGGGTAGTGCTTATTATTTGCGGCAGTTACACCGGTATTTATTTCTTACAGGTAAAACATGAGGACAACGGAGGATTTTATGCGATGTTGTCCATGGTGGGTTACCTTGTATTTATTAGTGTGCTGTTGATTATTTTATTTTCAGCATTTCATACAAAATATTTGCTTGAGCCTGTGCATCTGCTAATCGATGCGGCAAAGCGGGTGACACAGGGAGATTTCACAGTTCAGCTTAAGTCACGACGACGTGACGGGAAAAAGGATGAATTCGAGATTTTGTTTGAGGATTTTAATATTATGGTGGCAGAGTTGGCAAGTACTGAAATATTGAAAAAAGATTTTATTTCCAACGTTTCTCATGAGATGAAAACGCCTCTTTCTGTGATTCAAAATTATGCAACTATTTTGCAAAGCAGCGACTTAAGCGAGGAGGAGAGACGGGAATATGCAGAAAGAATTGGTGAGGCATCAAAGCGTATGTCCATTCTTATAACAAATATTTTGCAGATGAGCCGTTTGGAAAATCAAAAAATACGCGTTCAGGCAAAATCGTTTAACCTCAGTGAGCAGCTTAGCCGCTGTGCCCTTGGCTTTGAGCAGTTATGGGAGGAGAAGGATATCAGTTTGGAGGCGGATTTGGATCAGAGCATTGTGATTTGCAGTGATGAAGAGCTGCTGGACATTGTGTGGAACAATCTTCTCTCCAATGCCCTGAAATTTACGGATCAGGGTAAAACAGTTTATATCACGGCGATTAAGCAGGAGCAGTTTGCAATAATTACAGTGGAAGACACTGGTTGTGGAATGGATAAAAAGTCAGTAGAACATATCTTTGATAAGTTTTATCAGGCAGATACCTCCCATGCTACAGCGGGAAATGGTTTGGGGCTTGCATTGGTAAAACAGATTATCACGTTGCTTGGAGGAAAAATTAAGGTGGACAGCTCACCCGGAATTGGGTCTGCGTTTACCATTTATTTAAAGTTAGAATAGAGTTATAGAAAACCGTTTGGATAATTCCAAGCGGTTTTTTAATATTACATTAACAATTCATTAAATAAAGTCAAATAAACGGGCAGTATTCTATAGCAGTTCAAAGACATCACATTTTAAATATGGAGGTATTACAATGAAAAAAATAATGATGATTCTCAGTGGTATTATCATACTCGCGCTAGGAGCGATAGGAATTCATAGGCTGACGAAAAAGACAGATGAGGGGTGATGAGTATGCGCCACTCAAAGCTTTGCTGTGAACTCGCCTATGCGGGAACACTTTTCTGGCTGCCGCTGGTATTCTGCCCAGGGGATGAAAATGCGAAATATTACGCGAATCAAGGCTTGTGGGTTTTGATACTATCCGTTGCGGCATGCTGGGGAATACGCATATTAGAGCTGGTAAACAACGTGTTTGCGGGAATGCTTTTGGGAATTGTAAGCGGCGGTATTTATTCTCTGGCTTTTATGCTGTTTTTGATTTTTATGCTTTATCTGTTAGTCAACTGCATAAAAAGCGTAAGGGATATCCACCGTGATGTAAAGCCTAAGTCAATTTTATTTTTTGAAGAGAGGGCTATTATTAAGTAAGGTAACAGAGAAAATTGATACAAAAACATAAGAAGAAAGAATGAGGACAAAAGATATGGCTATTATTGAAAGTATGGAAGCATTTGCGGTGAAAAAGGCATTGGCATATATGGATAAGGACCCGGAGACCAATCTGCCAAAGCTACTCGACTGGTTTGACCGGTTCGACATGAAAAATACGCTGGAAAAGGAAAGAAGTGTAGTCAGACAGGTATTGGAGAATAAGGACAGCAATTGGTATAAGCTGATTATGAGTTTATGGAAGGATATCGACAGCGGAGTGAGGAATCGCCTATTTGAGAATTTTATCGTCAACGGCTGTCTGCTTGGCTACCAGAGACAGATGGAAAACAAGAAAAAATATAACTGCAACGTGCCGTGGGCAATTCTGATGGACCCGACAAGTGCCTGTAATCTGCAATGTACCGGCTGCTGGGCGGCAGAATATGGCAACCATATGAATTTGACCTATGAGGAGATGGCTAGTGTCGTAAAGCAGGGCGTGAAGCTTGGAACTTATGTATATTTGTTTACGGGAGGCGAGCCGATGGTTCGAAAGAAAGACATTATCCGACTTTGTGAGGAACACCCGGATTGTGTATTTTCAACCTTTACAAACGGAACGCTAATTGATGAGGCATTTGCAGACGAGATGCTTCGAGTGAAAAATTTTGTTCCGGCAATCAGCATTGAGGGCTTTGAGGAGGCAACGGATTCCAGGCGTGGAGACGGAACCTATCAAAAGATTGTAAATGCCATGACCATTTTAAAAGAAAAGAAGCTGCCGTTTGGAATTTCCTGCTGTTATACAAGTGCCAATGCAGAGGTGATTGGAAGTGAGGAATATTTTGATCAGATGATTGAGATGGGAGCTAAGTTTGCATGGTTTTTCACCTATATGCCGGTTGGAAAGGGTGCGGTAAAGGAATTGATGGCAACCGCAGAGCAGCGAGAGATGATGTACCACAAAATCCGCGAGTACAGAAGTACAAAGCCTTTGTTTACAGTAGATTTCTGGAATGACGGAGAATATGTCGGCGGATGTATTGCGGGCGGCAGATGTTACTTACATATCAACGCAAACGGAGATATTGAACCGTGTGCCTTTATCCATTACTCGGATTCGAATATAAGAGAAAAGACCTTGCTGGAGGCGTATCAGTCCCCTCTCTTTATGGGATACCATGATAATCAGCCGTGGAATGACAATATGCTAAGACCTTGTCCGGTGCTGGATAATCCGGGCAGACTTACCGCTATCGTTGAGAAAAGCGGTGCGAAGAGTACAGACTATCAAAATCTGGAAACAGCTAAGGAATTTTCCGATAAATGTGTGGAGACAGCAGAAAATTGGGCTCCTGTTGCGGACAGATTGTGGAGAGAGTCACAGATAGCGAAAACGGAAGCGTGTGGGTCATGCAGACGTTGTTCGGGATATACGCAATAAAAACTAGTGTTATAAAAACGCCTGTCTTAGCAAGGTTTTTGATATATAAATTTAAAAAATTATGTTATGATAAAAATAACAAGAAATAATAGTTCTCCCCTTATAAAGAAAATGTTATACCAATACAGAAATCAGGAGGTATGATTATGGGCGCATTCGATAAAGTGCAGTCAGGGCTGCCAGACATGGACAAGCTGTTAGATAACATCAGGCTAGGAGATAATGTTGTTCTGCAGGTAAGCAATATAGAAGAATTTCGCTTTTTTACAAAGCCATTTATAGCGCAGGCGATAAAGGACAAAAGAAAAGTGATATATTTTCGCTTTGCAACACATGAGCCGCTGGTTGAGGAAAAAGATGCACATAGATATAGCCTTGATCCGGGGGGAGGGTTTGAGAATTTTACAATATCAGTGCACCGTATCATTGAGCAGGAGGGTCGGGAAGCGTTCTATGTATTTGACTGCTTATCCGAATTGCAGGTAGCATGGGCGGCAGATTTGATGATGGGTAATTTTTTCTGTGTGACCTGCCCGTTTCTGTTTAAACTGGATACGGTGGCACTGTTTCCGCTAATCAGAGGTGGCCATTCTTTCGATACAATCGCACGTATCAGGGAAACAACACAGTTGTTTCTGGATGTGTATTCTGATGAAAACAATATATATCTTCATCCTATTAAAGTTTGGAACCGGTATTCTGCCTTTATGTTTCTCCCTCACAAGGCGGATAAACAGGAAAAAGAATTCAGAAGCCTCACTGATTCGGTAAGCGTTACCTTGTTTTACCGCATTGTGGAACAGTCGTTAAGCAACACGGATCAGAATCTTGATAGCTGGGAAAGATATTTTCGAGCATGCAGTGAACTGAAAAACAGTGAGGGAACGGAAGATATTCAGAATAATCTATGCAGAATGATGATGACCAAAGATAATAAGATTAGAGCAATGCTTGCAGATTATTTTGGTATCAATGATTATCTGCAAGTCAAAAAACGTATGATTGGTTCGGGGAAAATAGGTGGAAAAGCCTGCGGAATGCTGCTGTCAAGAAATATAGTAGAAAAAGAACTTCCACACCTGTCTGAAAGACTGGAGCCACATGATTCCTATTACATCGGAGATCATATATTTTATACGTATATGGTTTTTAATAATCTGTGGGAATTGCATATTAAGCAGAAAGATGAAAGCGGATATTATGAGGTGGCAGAGCGGCTGGACAGGAAAATAAGGAATGGTGTTTTTCCTGAAAATATCCGTGCACAGCTTAGAAGAATGCTTGAATACTATGGGCAGGCACCAATTATTGTGCGCTCCAGCAGTATGCTGGAGGATAGCTTTGGCAATGCATTTGCCGGAAAATATGAATCGGTTTTCTGCGGGAATCAGGGAACTCTTGAGGAACGTTTGGAAAAACTCGAAAGAGCGATAAGAATCGTATATGCCAGTATTATAAATCCATCCGCACTTGAATATCGACGAAAAAGAGGACTGGATCAGCTGGAAGAGCAGATGTCTATCCTTGTGCAGAGAGTATCGGGCTCAATATATGGAGAATTCTTTTTCCCGTCAATTGGTGGAGTTGGATATTCTCAGGATTTATATTCCATTGATAAGAAAACGGAAGGGAAAAAAGGCATGCTGCGAATGGTGTTTGGACTTGGAACCAGAGCGGTTGACCGGACAGAAAATGACTATCCGCGAATCGTGCATTTAGACAAGCCTTCCCACACCTATATCACATCCATGGATGACAAAGTCAAATTCTCCCAGAGAAAAATGGATGTAATCAGCATAGGCCAGAACAAGATTGCCGAGATAACGGTAGACCAGATGATGGAATGCACACCATACTGGTATCAGAGACTTGTGCTAGAGCATGACTACGAGCTGGAAAGAAGGCTGAGAGAGCAGGGAAATAACAGACAAATCTGCTTTGGCACCTGCCAAGGATACGTGCAGAATGAGCAGCTTTTATCTGATATGGATGAAATTCTTTCGACGTTGCATCGTGTTTATACTTATCCTGTGGATATAGAATATACCGTTAATTCCAATGAAAATAAACAGTATGTCATCTGTTTATTACAGTGCAGGCCGTTGCAGACATTTTCTTCCATGGAAAACATAGAAATTCCCCAGATGGATGAAAACAAAATACTATTTACGAATTCAAATTCTTCGTTGGGAGCAACCCAGTTGAAGAAAATAGATGCGATTGCTGTTGTAGATGCAAAAAAATATTATGAGTATCCATATAACAAAAAAATGGAGGTGGCGAATCTGATTACTTCCATTAACTCTTTTTATAAAAATACAAAAAGCAATGTAATGATTATGGTGCCGGGAAGAATCGGAACATCTTCACCTGAACTTGGGATACCGGTGAAGTTCTCCGGAATATCAAGCTTTTGTGCCATTGCGGAAATGGATTATACAGAATCCGGATATGCGCCCGAATTATCTTACGGAAGCCATATTTTTCAGGATTTAGTGGAGACCGGAATCTTTTATACCGCTATCAATAATGTGACGGAGGAAGTCATAAACAATAACAAAAAATTACTTGAGGACTATGGGATTAAGGGAGAACTCCCAGAAGGATATGAGCAGTTAAGCGATATGGTAAGCATATATAAGTTTGAGGAAGCACCGCTTATGCTTTATTATGATATTAAAAGCGGAATTACCAGCTGTGGAATTTTTGAACAATAAGAAAACGAAATATATATTATTCGACATAAAAAAAGCATAAAACAATAAAGCAGACGATTGACGACAATGTCTTAATTTGTTAGAATATAAAAAAGATATAATGATTGGGTTTGTAAAAATTAAAATATATGATAGCGGAGGGAGAACATGCACGTTACAGGACTGATAATCGGCATCGCGGCTTTTATTATTATTGGGGTTTTTCACCCGATTGTTATCAAATGTGAGTATTATTTCTCGGATAAAATCTGGCCTGTATTTTTGATTATTGGAATAATAACAATTGTATCGTCTTGCTTGATTCGGGAGATTATTATATCCTCCATATTGGGCATTTTTGGATGTACCTGTATCTGGTCAATTATTGAGTTAAAAGAGCAGAGAGAAAGGGTGAGAAAAGGATGGTTTCCCAAGAATCCAAAGCGCAAAATCTGACCGCACAAACCGGCACGGGGAAAAAAATTATGAAGCGCGTTGAAATTATATTTGACGTGCTCTATCTCTTGGTGGTGTTTATAGCCGCAGGAGTACTGTATCGGCATGCTGAAAAGGGAAGTCTGCTATTTCAGTATGCGGTGATGGCATTTGTATTAGGAGCGGGAGATTCTTGTCATCTTATTCCAAGAATTTATACAATGACGGATAAAGGTGCAAGGGACCACACCGTCTCTTTGGGAATAGGAAAATTTATCACGTCCATTACAATGACACTGTTTTACCTGATTTTATGGGAAATTGGCAAGAAATATTATGGTTTTGAGGTGGGGCGTTATCTTGATGCTTTTGCCTATGGATGTGCATTTGTGCGTATCCTTTTGTGCCTGTTCCTGCAAAATGGCTGGACAAGCAAGACACCTTCGCTGAAATGGGGGATATACCGGAATATACCGTTTGTTTTGCTTGGGGCAGTTGTTATGCTTCTCTACATAGTAGGAGCTGTTACCAGAGGAGGAAGCCTCTCTTTTATGTGGCTTGCGATACTGGTCAGCTTTGTCTGTTATATACCGGTAGTATTATTTTCCGGTGTCAATCCAAAGATTGGCATGCTTATGCTTCCAAAAAGCTGCGCGTATGCAGCCATTGTTCTTATGGGCTTTTCGCTTATCTGATATGAAATCAGCAAATTTATAACGCTGTGATACATATAAATATACTATTTTATACCGTAAACACAACGATTTAAAAGGAGGTATTAGGATGGACGAGAACAAGAAACTGACAAATGAAGTGGGCGCACCGATACCGGATAATGAGAATTCCATAACAGCCGGACCGAGAGGGCCTGTCGCAATGCAAGATGTCTGGTTACTGGAAAAAATGGCTCATTTTAACAGAGAGGTCATACCGGAGCGCCGTATGCATGCAAAGGGCTGGGGAGCCTACGGAAATCTGACCGTCACAGGAGACATATCGAAGTATACAAAAGCCAAAGTGCTTCAGCCGGGAACAAAGACCGATTTATTTCTTCGTTTTTCTACGGTTGCAGGGGAGCGTGGAGCAGCAGATGCAGAGCGTGATATACGAGGTGTTGCAGTGAAATTTTATACGGAGGAAGGCAATTGGGATTTAGTAGGAAACAATACGCCTACCTTTTTTATCCGCGATGTACATAATTTCTCAGACTTAAACCGTGCTGTAAAGCGTGACCCGAGAACCGGTATGCGCTCGGCACAAAATAACTGGGATTTTTGGACCTTGCTGCCTGAGACATTCCATCAGAGAACGATTGTTATGTCAGACAGAGGAATACCGGCGACGTTTCGCAATATGCATTTCTTTGGTGAGCACACCTTCTCCTTCTACAATGATAAAAATGAGCGTGTCTGGTGTAAATTCCACTTCCACACGCAGCAGGGAATTAAGAATCTGACCAATGCAGAGGCAGCGGAAATTTGCGGCAAGGACAGAGAAAGCCATGGAAGAGACCTATTTGAGTCGATTGAGCGGGGAAATTATCCGAAATGGACGATGTATGTGCAAATTATGACGGAGGAGCAGGCGAAGAATCATTATGAAAATCCGTTTGATATCACGAAGATTTGGCGTCACAAGGAATTTCCTCTTATTGAGGTAGGTGTATTGGAGCTTAACCGCAATCCGGAAAATTATTTTGCGGAGGTGGAGCAATCCGCATTTACACCGGCTCATGTTGTTCCAGGAATCGGATTTTCGCCAGATAAATTTTTACAGGGAAGATTGTTTGCCTACGGCGATGCACAGCGCTATCGTCTTGGAGTCAACCACAATCACATACCGGTCAACCGTGCAAAATGCGAGGTAAATGAATATCACCGTGACGGCGCCATGCGTGTTGATGGAAACTACGGAGGAATACCTGCATATTCACCGAACAGTGACGGCTATTGGTCACCGCAGCCTGACGTGGCAGAGCCACCGCTTGATATTGAAGGTGCGATGTATCGCTTTGATCCGAAGGATGACCCAACGGATGACAACTTCCGTGCGGGAGGAGAGCTTTACCGCTTGATGACGGAGGATAAGAAAAAACTGTTAATTGAAAATACTGCTGATGATATTGCATCTGTCACGGACAATGTAAAATATCGTCATGCCACCCACTGCTACTTAGCGGATACAGAATATGGAGAGAGGATTACGGCGGCGATGGGTCTTGATATTGAGAAAGTGAAGGAACTGGCGAAGCTGGACAATAATGGGCTTATTCAAGCGACACTAAAATAATGGAAATAAAAAATAAAATTCTTATTGCAATTGGTTTTATGTTCTTACTAATCGGAGGGATTGGCTTATTTTTGCCGGTGCTGCCTACAACACCGTTTGTACTTGTTGCGGCGGCGTGCTTTTCTAGCAACAAAAAGCTGACTGACTGGTTAAAAAAGAGTAAATTGTTTGGAGAATATATTACAAATTATAAGGAAAGAAAAGGGCTTAGTACCATAACGGTCATAAAAAGCCTGAGCTTTCTATGGATTATGCTTATCATCTCTATTGTGTACATCCATTCCATGTGGGCAGCAATTCTTCTGCCTTGTATCGGAATTGCAGTGACGACTCATATACTGATTATTGCGAGACCGAAGGAAAAAGGCAGCTCACAGAAGGAATTAGGAGCAGAGGGAGATTGAGCGCGAATGGAATAAACCGCAGAGAATTTTTCTGCGGTTTATTTTCTTGCTTTTATGTTTTTCCTATGCTATGATGAGGAAAAGAACACAAGAAAGGGTGAAAAGATGATTAAATAGTCTATTTCTGGTAATAAAAGAGAAGTTTTTCAGAGGTCTGGCATACAGGCTTGCTTCTGTTACCGTGAATAGATTATTTAACCAACACCTTGATTCTTCATATCGGGTTTCTTTGCGTTAAAGTCTATTTTCGGGTTCTCTGAAAGTAGATTTTTTTATATTATGCGCACGAATGCAAGTGGAAGATGTCACTATGTGACTGCATTCGGCGCGGGGAATGTGCCTTGGCACATTCTTTGCTAGATAATATTACGAAGGGAGCTGACGATATGTTACAAATAAAAAACCTTACAATCACGCACAATAAAGATTTGAGAACAATTCTTAATAATTTTTCTTTTGTACTAAACGATGGTGACAAAGCGGTTATCATCGGGGAGGAGGGAAACGGAAAGTCCACCCTTTTGAAGCTGATTTATGAGGAAGGTCTTGTGGAAAACTATATGGAATTCACAGGGCAGATTATAAAAAATGATGTGAAAATCGGCTATTTATCACAGGAGATTTCGGTAGAGGACAAGCAGAAAAGTATACTGGAATTTTGCTCTGAGGTGCCTGAATTTTATGAAATGACACCGAAGGAGCTATCCGATATTGTATTTCCGCTTGGGGTAGATTTGGAGTTGCTGTATTCAGAACAGCTTGTCGGTCAACTGTCGGGAGGGCAAAAGGTCAAGCTGCAGTTGATAAAAATTATGATGGAGAAGCCAAATGTGCTGCTTCTTGATGAGCCTTCCAACGACATTGATATAGATACTCTGGAATGGCTTGAGAAATTTATAAATGCAAGTCAAATACCGGTGCTTTTTGTTTCACACGATGAAACCTTGATAGAAAATACTGCAAATCTTGTGATACATTTGGAGCAGATAAAAAGAAAGACGACACCGAGGCATACCATAGCAAAAATGCCTTACAGAAGGTATGTGGAGGAGAGACTTTCCAAGTTTACACACCAGGAGCAGGTGGCGAGAAAAGAACGAAGCGAATACGAGAAGCAGCAGGAAAAATTTCGGCAGATACAGCAAAAGGTGGAGCATCAACAAAATGTTATAACCCGCCAAGACCCACACAGCGGGCAGCTTCTCAAAAAGAAAATGAAGGCTGTAAAATCGATGGAAAAGCGTTTTGACAGAGAAGCACAAAATATGACCGAGATACCGGAGACGGAGCAGAATATTTTCGTTAAGTTCAGCAAAGATATCTCTGTGCCAAACGATAAAAATATTTTAAATTTAAGCATAAGGGAGCTTGAAATTGGTGAAACAAAGCTTGCTGAAAATATTGAGCTGAATATACGCGGGCCTGAAAAAATATGCCTCATCGGCAAAAATGGAGTGGGAAAAACAACGCTTATCAGAGCCATTGCAAAGGAGCTGTCGGCGCGGCAGGATATTAAAGTGTCCTACATGCCTCAAAATTATGAAGAACTGCTGGATTTAAATCTTTCACCGGTAGAATTTTTAACAAACACCGGAGACAGGGAAGAGATAACGCGGATACGCACCTATTTGGGAAGCATGAAATATACGGAAGATGAGATGATGCACAAAATAGAGGAGCTGTCCGGCGGGCAGAAGGCAAAGCTCCTGCTTTTGAAAATGAGCATGGAGGGCAGCAATGTCCTGATTTTGGATGAGCCGACGAGAAATTTTTCACCGCTTTCTAATCCGGTAATCCGCGAGGTGTTAAAAGAATATAACGGTGCAATTATCAGTATTTCTCATGACAGAAAGTATATTAGGGAAGTATGTACGACGGTTTATGAACTAAATAAGGATGGACTGAGAAAAGTGGAGGATTTATAATGAATAAAGAAGCAGCATTTCAAAAAGCAAAAAAGTACATTTATCAAAATGCCAGACCATTAGACTTGGCAAGGTGGAATTATCACTTTGAAGACGGAAGCAAGGAAGAGGTGCTTCGATATGTAAAGGCATACCAGAATGAGGATGGTGGCTTTGGATATGGGCTGGAACCGGATTGTATGAATCCAAACTCATCGCCTATACAGACTTGGGCTGCAACGGAAATTATCCGTGAAATCGGCGGTTTGAGCAAAGACGAACCAATCATAAAGTCCATTGTTGATTATCTGACCAATACAGATACCTTCAACGGAGAAGAATGGACTACGGTCATTCCAAGTAATAATGATTACCCGCATGCCCCGTGGTGGGATTATCCTCATTCACCTTGGTGGAGTGACAGCAAAGAGAATGCATTTTTTGATCAATATAATCCGACAGCAACACTGGCAGGATTTATGCTCCTATATGCGAACCGCAGCGAGAAGATATTTGATAAAGCGGTGAAAATCGCTAAGCGGGCGATTTCTGATTTAATAGACATTGTAAATCCGAAGGACATGCATGTGGTTGCGAATTTTATCCAAATGCACCATTATATCGTGCAGGCAGGGCTGGAAAAAGAGTTTGAGACATCTGCCTTGGAAAAACTGCTTTGTAAGCTGGTGAATGAATCAATTACAAGAGATACGGCACTTTGGGAAAACACTTATGCATGTAAGCCTTCACAATTTTTTAATTCGAGAGAGTCGGTTTTTTACGCTGATAATAAGGAGATTGCAAAATTTGAATGCAATTTTATTATCAAAACCCAACAACCAAATGGCAGCTTTGATGTCACTTGGTCTTGGAACGGATATGAGAAGGAATGGGAATTGAGCAAGAATTGGTGGAAAGCCCAAATAACAGTCAATAATATGATTTTTTTAAAAAATATGTAAGGTTAATAAAGGCGGGAGAGATTTATGAAAATCAAGACATTTGCATTTTTTATTGCACTTTGCATAGCAGTCAGCTTATCTGCATGTGGCAAAGAGACGGCAAATAACGACGAAAAAGTGGGAACCGAAGAAGAAGCCGGGGAGGCTTATGAGGAGCAGTCAGAGGAAACGAAGGAGGTTCAAGGGGAGCCGCAGGAACAAGCGCCTGAAAGTCTGGTTTTAGGTAATCTGATTACAGACCAGACTTTTCAGGTATCATTAAAGCCTCTTGGCGAGGTGCAGTTTTCCTCTTACGAGCCTGTAACAGAGGAGAATCCTCTGGCAGATGCAGTTTTTACGATTGGAAAAATTGATGATAGTGCGGCTTTGCAAATTCTGGATGGAATGTACCAGAATAATATCAGAACAAACAAGATTTTCAATCAGGTAGAGGCGGTATCCTTTCCCGACTACAATGGAGACGGCTACGAGGATATTATTGTGATTTGCAGTTATTCGCCCGCATCTGGTGCGGAGGTTGGAAGCGGATATTCAGAAGCAAGAATTTATGAGGGAAGTGCATCGGGAAGCTTTACACTGAAAAAAGAGCTGTCAGAAGAAACGAATTCTGCTTTGAATGAAATAACAGTAAAGTCAGTCCTAGGTTTTCTTGGAGCCAATACCGCAGATGACTCATGGAAGAATGCCTATATAGATTATCTGCAGTCTGTGAATCTCTCAGACGAGGGAGTTGACGGTTATGATTTCATCTATCTTGATGAGGATGATATTCCGGAGATTGTAGAAATTGGAAACTCTGAGGCGGCAGGAAGCAGGATTGTATATTATTATAATGGAGAGGTTCACAAGTATCAGTTAAACAGACTTTACTTTTCTTATATTCAAAAAGAAAACCTGTTATGTAATTCAGAAGGAAATATGGATTACTACTATGATTTGGTGTACAGTCTTGTAGACGGAGAGATGGTTCAAGTGGCAGCAGGCTATTATGGAGCAGAAGATAACAGTAACTTGACTTTTGATTCGGCAGGTAATCCGATTTATGTATATGAATGGAACGGACAGAAACAATCAGAAAAAGAATATAAGAGTGCTTTGAACGAAGTATTTGATTCTTCCCGTGCAGTGGATGGATATTCTTGGGATAATTATATGACGAGAGATGAAATGATAGAAAAGCTAAAAGAGTAAGTTGATTCTTTTTATAATCTATTGACTCTGACATAGTGGTATACTCTATACTATAACTGAGCTCAAAAAACACATATATGTGAGGAAAAAAATATGTTGAAAATAGGAGATTTTTCAAAACTTTCAAGAATTAGTATACGAATGCTTCGCCATTATGACGAGATAGGACTCCTTGTGCCGATAAGCACAGACCATTTTACAGGTTACCGCTATTACAGCGAGGACCAACTGCCTGTTGCCGGAAGAATCAATGCGCTCAAAGCGATGGGATTCGGGCTTGCCGCGATTTCAGAAATATTGAAAAACTATGATGAACCGCAGGCGTTGGCAGAGTTCTTGACAGTTAAGCAGTCCGAAGTGAAAGAGGAGGTTGAGGAGGCAAAGCGCCGTCTGCTGCTTCTTGAAACAGCCATCGAAAGGCTGAGAAAGGACGAAAACGCTATGGATTATAATGTGATATTAAAAACAATACCGGAGAGATATGTAGCAAGTGTGAGAAAGGTAATTACGACATATGACCAAGAGGGAATGCTGTGGAACATTTTGATGACGGAAACCTCTGCGATGAACTTACAGATGGCGGATAACTGCTATAGCCTTGCCGTTTTCCATGATGAAGGCTACAAGGAAAATGATGCGGATGTGGAAATACAGCTTGGGGTGAAAGGAAGCTACAAGGATACGGAAAATGTAGTATTTAAGAACGCGCCTGCCGTAGAGGTCGCTTCCGCAACCTATAAGGGCAGCTATGAGCAGCTGACGGCGGTTAACCATACGATTGCAAACTGGATCAGTGATAATGATTATGAGTTTAACGGTGCAATGTTTTGCATTTACCATGTAAGTCCGGCTCAGACACAAAATCCGGATGAGTTGGTAACAGAGGTTTGCTATCCGGTAAAGAAGAAAAACTAACGGATAGGATTAAGGTGTCACAAAGTAATGTTGACACCTTAATCCTATTAGTATATAAAAAGACACTACATCAGAAAAAGACCACTATATTACAAAAAAGTATATATTTTCTTCCTCCCTAATTTAAACTATAATAATAGTATCACAAAAAATAAGGAGGATTTACAATGAAAGTATTGTTAATCAACGGAAGTCCGCATGAGCACGGCTGTACCTACACCGCTCTTTCGGAAATCACAGAAACCCTTCACAAGCACAATATAGAGACAGAAATACTATATTTAGGGAAAAGTGCGCTTTCCGGCTGCATTGCCTGTGGGTATTGCGATGAAGCAGGAAAATGCGTATTCGATGACCAAGTTAACAAGGTGCTGGCAGAACTGGACAGCATTGACGCAATCATCGTCGGCTCACCTGTGCATTATGCAGCGGCAAGCGGACAGATTACCTCATTTTTGGATAGGCTGTTTTACAGTGGCGGCGGTCTTATGGCAGGAAAGCTGGGCGCAGCCGTTGTAGCCTGTCGAAGGGGCGGAGCGACAGCCGCTTTTGACCAGCTCAATAAATATTTCACAATCAGCAGTATGCCGATTGTCTCTTCCCAGTACTGGAATCAGGTACATGGCTTTACACCGGAGGACGTGAGAAAGGATGAAGAGGGTATGCAGACAATGAGAACTTTAGGTGAAAATATGGCATGGCTGCTCAAATGCATCGAAGCCGGCAGAAAAAATGGTGTTGCTCTGCCACAATATGAAGAATATGTTATGACAAATTTTATTGATTAGTTTTACTTATTATGAATAAAAACAAGGAGAAGCGCTAAGAGGCTTCTCCTTGTCTGGTATAGTGTCGAAATAAATGTTGAGGGGTAATGTTGTTTGTATCGTAAGTTTTAGCTGAGGTGAAGTTGTTTGTCGGAAAGTGCCCAGCCCTCGATAACTCTGGCACCTATCGGTTCAGGATTATCCTTGAAATGTACAAATTCCATTGTCTGCTGTTCAATCTTTTCGCCGGTCTTCTTGTTTGTCACGATAACATTATAACGGATTGCACACCAGTCCTCGTTGATGATCATGTTTTCGAAATTGCCAAGATCCATATCAAATACTTGGAAGAGCTGTCCCATTGCGTCTTTATACTGCTGGAGTGTCCATCTCTGTCCGTATACATTGTAGTGGGCATCAGGCTCATATAAGGTGTTGCACCATTCAAGCCAGCCGTCATAGCCTCCATTCCAGTTTTTGAATCCGGTCTCTAAACGATTTTTAATTGCCTCTTGTAAATTACTCATATAAAATCTCCTTTCTTAGCTACACCTTAATAGGCGGCGAATATGTTTGTCATGTATCAATTTACACGTATAAAAATACTGCCTAAAAATAAACTGAGGGTAAACTCTAAAATTATTTTACAAATTTCATGTTTACCTTTAGTTTACATCCCCATCCTAAACTAAATTTGATAACAAAAGCAGAATTTTGATTACGTGACTTTCGATTGCGTGTATAATAGGATTAACATGACTGCTTTTCATCAAAGAATATGAAAACCAAAGGAGAGGTTTGGATAATGGCAACCTTATTGATTGTAGAAGATGATAAAAATACAAGGCTTTTGACAAGTGCCAGATTGAAGCCCTACTATAAGGTAGAGGAGGCAGAGGACGGAGAAAAGGCGTTGGAGATACTTGACCACAAGCATATTGACTTAATCATTGCCGATATACAGATGCCAAGACTCAATGGTTATGATCTTGTAAAAGTGTTGAGAGAAGTGGGAAACGCAATTCCCGTTATTATGCTGACGGCAATGCATTCTTTTGATGATAAGAAGACAGGCTTTGCCTCGGGAACTGATGATTATATGACAAAACCCATCGACTATGAGGAGCTTTTGTGGCGGATAAAGGCATTGCTTCGGCGCTCCAATATTGCCAGCGAAAATAAAATATCTGTCGGAAATGTGGTTTTGGATGCTTCCACCTATAAGGTACGGGCAGGGGAGGAGGAAATCGAGCTGGCAAAAAAAGAATTTGACCTGCTTTACAAATTTCTTTCCTATCCCGGCATGATTTTCACAAAAGGACAATTGCTGGATGAAATATGGGGATATGATACCGAGAGCGATGAAAATACGATAAAAACTCATATCAACCGCCTGCGCAATAAGTTTGAGAACTGCAGAGAGTTTGAAATCATTACGGTGCGTGGTCTTGGCTATAAGGCAGAGCTGCGGGAAAGCGAAGAGTCCTTATGAGAAGAAAAAAGGAAGCGAAGAAAATAGGTGTAATCGGCTGGGCAGTGTGGTTTTATATTATTATAATAATCAGCTCCGTGATGGCGTTCGGGCTTGTGACGACGCTTACCTTTCATATGGATCGGGAAAACTCCATTTCTATGCTAGGTATGATACCGGTTATGGGGATTGCAATCGGCTTTGCCATATATAAAATTATCCAGACTCTGAGAGCAAGAATGGAAAAAATACTGATAGGAATTACCGAGGTTGCGGAAGGAAATCTTGATGTAGAATTGGAATTTGAGCATGCGGGGGAATACGAGGTTATTTACCGGAATTTTAATAAGATGGTGAAGGAACTAAAAAATACAAGAACGGAAATGCAGAATTTTGTAAACGATTTTTCACACGAATTTAAGACGCCAATTACCTCAATCCAAGGCTTCGCAGAATTACTTTTGGAAACGAAAATAAGCGAGGAAGAGCAAAAGCTCTATCTTCAAATTATTGCCGAGGAGTCAGCACGGCTTGCAGAGCTTTCCCAGAACACACTGCTATTGTCTAAGCTGGATGCGCAGCAGGTTGTGACGGATAAAAAGGAATTTGCTCTAGATGAGCAATTGAAAAAATGTGCGATTGTCCTCTTTCGAGAACTTGAAAAAAAGCAGATTGTGCTTGATATGGATTTGCCAAGCGTGAACTATTACGGAAATCCCGAACTTTTGCAGCAGGTGTGGATGAATTTGATTAACAATGCCATCAAGTTTACACCCGAGCGTGGAGAGATTACAATTTCTATTGAGGAGACGCCAAAGGAGATTTGTGTTAATATTGCAGACAGCGGTATCGGGATGGATGAAGAGACGAAGAAGCATATATTTGAAAAATATTATCAAGGAGATGCTTCCCATGCGACAAGAGGTTACGGTCTGGGATTGTCGATTGTGGCGCGTATCGTGGCATTGTGCTCAGGCAGTATTTTGGTTACAAGTGAATTGGAGTGTGGGAGTACTTTTACGGTGAGACTTGTGAAATAATAAAAAGTTTATACCAAAGGAGGTTATAAAAAATGTTTGAAATAAAAGGAAAGATAAACACAGCCGTCTGCTATGCCAAAGTAGTGGAGGACGAGGCGATTGAGCAGATACGTAGAATGTGTGATTATGAGTTTACAAAAGGCAGCAAGATAAGAGTGATGCCGGATGTACATGCAGGAAAAGGCTGTACCATCGGTACAACAATGACTGTTTTGGACAAAGCAGTGCCTAATATTGTAGGCGTTGATATCGGCTGCGGCATGTACACCGTCAATCTTGGAAAAGGCGATATTGATTTTGCGAGGCTAGATGAAGCAGCTCACTTTGTGCCTTCCGGTAAGAATGTGTGGGAAGGGCGGCAAGAGAAATTTGATTTGACAGAGCTTCGCTGTTACAGAAGCCTACGAGATACCAAGAGGCTTGAGAGAAGCCTTGGCACTCTTGGAGGAGGAAATCATTTTATCGAGGTTGATTGCGCAGAGGATGGAACAAATTATCTGGTTATCCATACGGGCAGCCGAAATCTGGGAAAGCAGGTGGCAGAAATCTATCAACAGCTTGCAATCGACCTTGATAAGGGAAAAGAAACCTATTTTCAGGAGAGAGATGCCATTATACAACAGTATAAGGCAGCAGGACACAGAAAAGAGATACAGGCGGCGCTGAAAGAAATCGCATGGACTGCAAGAGTCACAACTACGCCGGAAGACCTTTGCTTCCTATATGGAACTTATTTGGAAGACTATCTTCATGATGTGGAAATCTGCCAGAGATTTGCTCGCAAAAACCGTGAAAAAATAGCTGAAGTTATTCTGGAAAGAACCGGGATGAAGGGAATGGAAGGATTTCACACCATTCATAATTATATCGATACAGAGGAAATGATTTTGCGAAAGGGTGCAATTGCCGCCCACAATGGAGAAAGGGTACTCATTCCGATTAATATGAGAGATGGAAGTGTATTGGCAATAGGAAAAGGAAATCCCGAATGGAATTATTCCGCTCCACATGGAGCGGGAAGATTAATGTCTCGCAAAAGTGCTAAAGAAAAATTGAGCATGGAAGCTTATAAAGCAACAATGGCAGGTGTTTACACGACATCAGTAAATGAATCAACACTGGATGAGGCACCGATGGCATATAAATCTCTTGCAGATATCATAGATGTGATTAGAGAAACCGTAGATGTCATTGATGTGATGAAACCAGTTTATAATTTTAAAGCATCAAACTAGGAAGCATCCTTTCAACGCTAACATATGGAAGAAGAAAATAAAGTGGAATCAAGATAGGGAAACCTTTCTTGGTTCCATTTTTTAGTTTACCTATATGTTACCTTCTAACAATAAAATAAAGAAAACAAACAAGAGGTGATGGATTTAAAACAAATTAACAAAACTCAAACAAAATAGAAACAATTTAAAATATTTAAGAAGTATGATACAGAGAACGATTGAAAAATAACTTTCTAAAAAATTAACAATAACGAGGAGAAATAGTATGAAAGCACAAGGAAAAAATATTGTTGTAACAGGTGGAGGAAATGGCGTAGGAAGGGAGCTGGTTTTACAATTGCTTGAAAAAGGTGCTACGGTTTTTGCAGCAGATATCAATGAAGAGGCATTAAAGGAGACTGTTAAGAGAGCTGGAAATAGTAAGCGATTATTTACGTATGTTGTAGATATTTCTAATAGGGAGTCGGTTTTTGCCTTTGCAAAAACGGTGGAAGAAGAACATGGCAGTGTGGATGGAATTATTAATAATGCGGGGATTATCCAGCCGTTTATTCATCTGAATGAACTGGAGATGGACCGAATTGACAGAGTGATGGACATTAATTTTTACGGAACGCTTTACATGGTAAAAGCATTTCTGCCATATTTATTAAAACGTCCGGAAGCACATATCGTAAATGTTTCCAGTATGGGCGGATTTTTACCGGTACCGGGACAAAGTATTTACGGGGCATCAAAGGCAGCGGTAAAACTTTTAACAGAAGGGCTTTCATCGGAACTGAAAGGGACAAATGTAAATGTATCTGTTGTAATACCGGGGGGAATAGCAACAGATATTAAAAAGAATTCTAATATTGAATCGAAGGTAACGACTGACAGCAGTAAAGCCAATATGGTTCTGACTCCTGCAAAAGCGGCTGAATTGATTATTAAAGCAATGGAACAGAAAAAACTCCGTCTTTATATTGGAAAGGATTGCAATATCATGAATTTTCTGTATAAGGCGAATTCAAACTTTGCCATGAAGATGATCAATAAAGTGATGAACGCATCGGAACATTAGGATTTGGGCTTGGACAATAAATGCAATGATTAAATATGGAGGAATTGATGATGAAAGATGTTTGTGTAATAACCGGCGGCGGAAGCGGAATGGGGTTTGCAACCGCTAAATTAATGGGAAAAGATCATTATATTATTATATGCGGAAGAAGTGTCAATAAGCTTGAAAATGCCGTAAATGAACTACAGGCAGAAGGGATTGAGGTGGAAGCCTTCCCATGTGATGTATCGAATTATGATAGTGTAGAAAAACTTGCGAATCATGCGAAAGAAAAGGGGCGTATAGCGGCGGTGATTCATGCGGCCGGTATGTCTCCGCATATGGGAACAGCACAGCAGATTATGGAAGCAAATGCACTGGGAACAATATATATCAACAATGCCTTTTTTCATGTGATGGAGAAGGACTCCTGTATGATTGATGTTTCCTCCATGTCCGCCTATCTGACGCCCAAAATCGTTATGCCGGTGAAAAAATATAAATACAGCATTCGAAATCCGGAGCTTTTTATGAAAAAGATGATGAAGCATGTGAATATTTTTCCGAAAAAAGTACGGGCAGGTGTTGCTTATGGCATATCCAAGCATTTTGTAATTTGGTTTGCAGGGCAGGACGCCGCGCGATTTGGTATGAAAGGGGCAAGGGTATTATCCGTTTCTCCGGGAAATTTTGAAACACCGATGGGTAATTTGGAGAAAGAAGAGGCTGACACTTTCACAAAGCACAGTGCGTTGAAACGATTTGGACAGGTGGACGAAATTGCCAGCCTGTTTGCCTACTGCGCCAGCGAGAGTGCAGGATATCTGACGGGTACGGATATTCTGTGTGACGGAGGTGTGGTGGCATCTGGTGTAAGTCCAATTGGGAAGAAGTAAATAATTCTCTAGTCTTTTACGGAAATAGAATTTATGGTATGATTGTGGCAGAAGAGTGAGGGAAGCGGAAGTTATGCTTTTTGGATATTATGGCGAGGTAATGGAAGAATGGAGAATAGAAAATTGGAACAGAGAATTTAGTAGAAGAGCTTTGTGTACTCGGTATCTGTATTTGCAATGTGATAGATGAAGATAAAATCGCCTATCTGTTTATGAATAGCGACATATTTTTCGATTATAATCATTCGATAGCCCATGCTGTTTAACCATGAGTCCGGAGTTAAAGAGCCCGAGGTTGGGAAGGTTTCCAAGCGTTCGATGGCATCTAATATATGGTCACTGACTTTTAATGCGGTTTCTACATTAAATTGAACGGCATAATAATCTTCAATGCTTTTCAAATCTTCCCATGCGGTGGGCAATAGTTGTATTTTATATTTCTTCATGGTATCGCTCTCTTAGCTCCTTTCTTGCCTCTGCAATACTTCGTGTCTTAGCGCCGTCTAATCGCTCCTGTTCAGCTTGTAATACTTTTGCCCGCAGCTGTAAAATCTGCTCTCTTTTTTCGAAAGCTTCCAGATTCATAAATACGCCGTCACCTTCACCATTTTTGGTGATGTAAATAGGTTCTTTTGTATCTCTGGCAAGATTGGATATAGACAAATAATCATTGCGCAATGATGCTGATGGTTTAATAATCATATTGGGTACTCCTTTCATATCTTTTTTATGATATAATAATATCATTTTTTTTGTATTTTGTCACTGCGTTATATAGATGTTCTGCAAAGATTTTGATATAATTGGAATTAGTAACCGTAAAATAGAATCGAAATCATAATGAATCATAAAAAGGGGATATTATGCGAATTGCAATTGTAGAAGATGAACGCTCTTATCAGGAACAGATGATAAAATATCTGACAGATTTTGAACAGGAGTATGATACCGTAATTCGGCCACAGGTTTTTAGTGATGGAGATGAAATCGTAGAAGCGTATGAAAATGGAAACAACCAGTGGAGCATCATCTTTTTGGACATCAAAATGAAGAATAAAAATGGGATAGAGACGGCACGGGAAATACGTAAGAGAGATAACGATGTGGTGATTATTTTTATTACTTCTCTTATGCAGTATGCCATCAAAGGGTATGAAGTGGATGCCCTCGACTTTGTATTAAAGCCTATCAGCTATGGACAATTTGCCCTGAAGATGAAAAAAGCTCTAAATAGTGTGAAAAAGAGAGAAAGTCGTTTCCTTGTATTGTTCAAGGGGCAAAGAATGGATAAGGTATCCACAGATGATATTCGTTATATTGAAGTACAAAATCATTACCTCCATATTGTAACAAAGGCGCATACTTATAAAATGCGTGGCACCATGCAAGAGATAGAAAAAGAGTTATCCAATCTTCCTTTTGCCAGATGCAGTAACGCCTATCTGGTTAATCTAAAACATGTGAAACAAGTGACGAAAGATACAGTATATTTGGCAGATACAGAGCTTTCCATTACAAGAACGAAAAAAGCTGGTTTTTTGCAACAGTTTTCCGATTATCTGGGAGGTGATTATCGATGACAACATTGATATATTTCCCATTGGAATTATTGGGAGCTATTATCGTGTATTGTATTGGACTGGAAAAGAAGGATAATTTCAGGAAAAAATTACTGAGAATTATTATAGTATATCTGCTTCTTACTTTAGCTGTACAAAGCTGGATCTGGAATTATGGAAATACACATATGGAAATGGAGAGAATGTATGGGTCAAGCGGAAATAATATAATTATCCTATGGATAGTTGCAGTTCTTATTGCAATGCCGGTACTGATTTTGTATCAGGTTCGGGCTAGGGAATTGATTTATTGCGTTACATGCGCTTATCTGACAGAACATATGGCATATTGTATTCGTATTCTTAGCAATTATATTTTTGGTGTATGTCAGGGACAAGAATACAAAGAGGCTGTTATTTCCAATCCTGGACAGCCGGCCTATTTTCTAATACATATTTTGGTATATCTAACGGCATATTTTATTTTTGCCAGAAAAATTATTCAGAATCAGCATTATTCGGCAACGGCACTACAGTCAGTGGGCCTGATGATTGCAGTTGCATTTCTGGTTATCTGTATGAGTGTCTTTGCTACAATTTATGGGTTTGAACCGATTCATGCGGTATATGCGTTATTTGCCTGCTATTTCGTATTGTATAGTCAGGTGAAACAACAGAAAGAACAAAATTTACAACAGGAATTATCTTTGCAGCAGCAGGTCTGGATGAAATATAAATCTCATTATGAAATGTCAAAAGAAACCATTGATGTGATTAATATGAAATGTCATGATTTGAAACATCAGATTGCAGCACTAAGGAATATTCAGAATCTGGAAAAACAACAAAGAGCAATTGATTCAATCGAAGATGCAGTTATGATTTACGACTCATTCATAAATACAGGTAATGAAATACTGGATACCACCCTTACAGAGAAAGGGCTTTTATGCCAGCAGAAAGGAATTACCTTATCCTGCATTGCAGATGGGGAAAGTATTTCATTTATGGATCCGGTGGATTTGTATTCTCTTTTTGGAAATGCCATCGATAACGCAATGGAAGGAGTTTTGAACCTGCCAGAAGAAATGCGGGGAATTACACTTACACTGCAGAAGAAGGCAGGATTGATTATCTTACAGGTTGAAAACCCTTACCAGGGAGAAATAAAACTACAGGATGGCTTTCCGCTCACATCCAAGGAAGATGTAAATTATCATGGATTTGGGATGAAGAGCATGGCATGGCTAGCTCAAAAGTATCATGGGTTTATTAACATAAAAACGGATCACCAGGTATTTATATTTCGAATGACAATACCTGAACCAGAGGAAAAAGATCTTTGAAAAAAGGTCTTTTTTTTGTTGTCTACGACATGAATATGACAGTTTATGCAGTTTTGAAAGATGTTTCATAAAATGTGATATATTTTGATTATAAAGCTTTAAAGAGAGAAAAAGGAGGGTTTTCGTTTATGAAAAAGGAGAAAAAAGTGAAAAAGAAAGGTATGGTGGGAAAAATAATACGTACGACTGGCTCAGGGATTTTATGTCTGGTACTTGTCGTTATTATGATTGCAGCCAATACGATTCTTGCATCGAATAACCGAATGGTGGATATGATTGCAGGGGGCATGGTAGGTGCATCTTTCAAACATATCGATAATTCTGGTGCAAAGACAGATGGATTTGATTTGGAATACAATAAGTCTGATTATACCAAAGATTCAATTGCAAAAGCAGAGGATGCGTTGAAAAATCAGATTTCGGAAGAGGGGCTTGTTCTTTTAAAGAATGATAACAATGCGCTTCCAATTTCGAAGGATGAGACGCTGAGTTTTTTCAGTGTGAACAGTAATACGCTTTCTGTTGGCGGAGGTCTTTTGGGTGGCGGAAGCAATCTTAAAGATACGGTAGAAGCAGATGGTATGAAGGTAAATGATAAGTTATGGGATTTCTACAGCAAGCAGGCAAAATCAGGATATGGTCTGGCAAGCGGTTCCATTAGTTTTGGAGATGCTGAAGATTTTAGCATCAATGAAGTCCCATTATCAGCACTGGAAGAAGACGCTTCCGTATTAGACAGTGTGAAAGGTACAATTCCGGTTTATGTTCTAAAGAGGGTAGCAGGTGAAGGCCGTGATATGCCACGTTCGATGTACAACCATGCAGACAATACAGAAGATAAGGCAAAGAGTTACTTAGAGCCAGATTCTACTGAACTGGAAGTATTACAGTACTTAAATAATAATTTTGAAAACGTTATTCTGGTTGTAAATTCTAATGCAGCATTAGAGCTTGATTGGCTTGCAGATTATCCGAATATTACATCAGTTATTTATGCGCCAGACGGCATGTTGGCACTTGCAGATGTGATAACGGGTACGGTAAATCCGTCTGGACGTACGGTGGATACATTTGCAGCAGATGCTCTTGCATCACCGGCAGCACAGAACTTTGGTGATTATGCTTACTACAAGGAAGACGGCAGTGCCACAAAGTACAATTATGTATCTTATGCAGAAGGCATTTACGTAGGTTATAAATATTATGAAACCCGCTACGAAGATGTTGTATTGGGTCAAGGAAATGCCGGAGAATATGATTATGCCAGTGAAGTGACATATCCATTTGGATATGGACTTTCCTATACTTCATTTGATTGGAGCAATCAGACGACAAGCTGGGATGGGACGGTTTGTACTGTGACAGTGGATGTTACCAATACTGGTGATGTGGCTGGTAAGGATGTAGTAGAAATCTATGCACAGAGTCCATACACAGACTATGATAAGGCAAACGGAGTAGAAAAAGCTTCCGTTGAATTGGTTGGCTATACAAAGACCTCTGAATTAGAGCCTGGCTCAACAGAAACCGTTACTGTTACATTTGACCAGGAACAGTTAAAAGCATATGATGCAAACAATGCCAAGACTTATATCTTAGATGCGGGTACCTATTATATTACTGCAGCAGCAAATGCGCATGATGCAGTGAACAATATCCTAACAGCCAAAAGTGCCAATACGGGTGCGATGACAGCGACGGGAAATACAGATATGGTATCGACTTATGAGCCATCAAACACAGATGTCGATACAGCAACCTATGCAACAGATTCTTACAGTGGGAATGAAATTACCAATTTATTTGATGATGCAGCAGGTGATGTGACTTATATGACCAGAAATGACTGGACAGGAACATTCCCGGCACATGACGGCGAACCGATGGGTGATATCAGTACATGGGGAAATGAAATCAATGGAGAAGATGGTGTGTCTTATACCTATGGAAAATTAGCCAGTGAAGAACTGATTGCTCAGTTAGACTCTTTTGATTCTGGTACGGATATCGACCCGAACAGTTTTAGTGATGAGATTGTATACGGAGCAGACAATGGGCTTTCACTGATTGATATGCGTGGTTTGAACTATGATGATCCAAAATGGGATGATTTGTTAGATCAGCTGACAGCAGAAGAATATTATGAAGCAATTGCACAGTCTGGATATGGTATTGATTTTATCGAGTCAGTAAATATGCCTTTCTGCGTAGATGCAGATACAGCCTCTGGGTTGATTTATGGCGGAACCGGAGCAATGTTCCCTAATATGATGACACTGGCACAGACATGGAACCAGGAACTTGCATCTGCTTATGGAGAAATGATTGGTAATGAGGCAATCCTTGGCGGTGCTGATGGCTGGTATGCCCCATCCATGAATATCCACCGTACACCATTCTCTGGACGTAATGGAGAATATTATTCAGAAGATGGCTTCTTATCCGGTACAGTGGCATCCAATGAAGTAAAAGGTGCTGCTTCCAAGGGAATGTATACCTATATCAAACATTTCGCGTTCAACGATCAGGAAGACCATCGTGGTGACCGAATGGGACAATACGGTGCAGCAACATGGTTAAATGAACAGTCAGCACGTGAACTGTACCTAATGCCATTTGAAATGTGTATGAAAAATGGAAATGTGGATTTAAATTATATTCAGACAAATGAAGATGGAACATATGAAAATGCTACGACAACCATTCGTGCTACACAGGCAGTTATGACGGCATTCAACCGAGTGGGGGCTACATGGACAGGTGGTTCTTATGCACTGATTACCGGCGTACTTCGAAATGAATGGGCATTTAATGGACTGGTATTAACGGATAATGCCAATACCGGTGTGTTTATGGATGGCTATCAGATGATTGAGGCTGGAGCAGACGCAAAACTGACTTACGCAAAAGAATCTGCACGATTTGATTTTGATAAGGATAGCAGTGCAACTTACCACTATGGACGCGAATCCATGCACCGTCTTTTATATACCGTTGTAAATTCCAAGGCAATGAATGGTGCAATGCCAGGATGTGTATTTGAAGATAAGGCAACATTTGTAGATAAACTGATTGTTGGCATCAACATTATATGCCCATTACTCATTCTTTTAATGGGAGTACTTACGATTAAAAGGTTCCGTAAAAAGAAAACAGTGCTTATAGTGGAAGAATAAAAATGATGTAAATAGGAAATGAGATAAATAGAAAAATAAGATTGTCGTACTATCGGTTGAGCATATCAAGCTGATGGTGCGACAGTTTTTATTCATGACAAGTGAAGCTGCTTGCAGATTCATCTTGCCTGTTTCCCATTTTAGCCTGATTTATGTTAGAATGAAAGCAACACAAATCGGTAAAAAAACTTGACATGGACTTAACTCCAAGGGATAGAATGATAAAAGAAGAGAAGTAAATGAGAAATTTTTATCATAAGAATGGAGAGGAAAGCCATATGAGATGGGAAAGAATAGTTAGGAGGAGAACCACATGACGATAGCGGAGGTAAGCAAAAAATATAATTTATCGGCAGATACCCTGCGTTACTATGAGAGAATCGGACTGTTACCGGCAGTAACCCGAAACAGCAGCGGAAACCGGGATTATACAGAGGAGGACTGCCGCTGGGTTTCCTTTATAAAATGTATGAGAAGTGCCGGGCTTTCGATTGAAACACTGATAGAATATGTTGCCCTATTCCAGCGTGGGAATGAGACAATCGGTGTAAGGAAAGAATTGTTATTGGAACAGAGAAAGCAGTTGGCAGAGAAAATAGATGAGCTTCAGAGTACCTTGACATATCTGGATCATAAAATAGATGGTTATGAGGAACGAATGCTGAAAATTGAAAAAAATCTTAAGAAGTTTGACGAGTAGACAATATAAGCGAAATGTGCGGTTTTGAAAGGAGAAGAACAACCCCATGAACAAACAAGCAGAAAACAAAGGTGACAACAAAACAAAATTGGGAGAGTTGCATAGCCAGATTGCACAGTGCAGGCTATGTGAGGTAGATTTTGGCTACACGCCTCGCCCGATTATTCAGGGCCACCACAATGCAAAAATCATGCAGATTAGTCAGGCACCATCCAAAAGCGTACATGAGGCAGGCAAACCCTTTCATGATGCCAGCGGAAAAAAGCTGCGCGGTGAATGGTATCAAATTTCCGATGAGGATTTTTACAATCCTGACAATTTCTATATTGTATCGATGGCACACTGTTATCCCGGGAAAGCACCGGGCGGGGGAGACCGCCGCCCGCCTAAAATCTGTTCCAAAGAGTGGCTTTCCAAGGAAATGGAGCTTGTGGAGAATGAAATTTATATCATCATCGGAAGCTATGCGGCGGAATATTTTTTCCCCGGTGAAAAGATAACCGCGTTGGCGTTTCAGGACAGGCAAATCAACGGAAAGCCAGCCTATATTCTGCCGCATCCGTCGCCGCTTAATGTAAAGTGGTTTAAGGACTATCCTGAATTTACAACGCAGCGCATTGTGAAAATACGAGAAGACGTTCATCGGGTATTAGAAATAACCAAATAGGGAGTTGATGTTTTACATTAACCCACAGCCCCCTCCGCAAACTGGCTGTTGTACAAATCAGCATAAAAGGTATTTCCCGCAAGAAGCTCCTTATGGGTCCCCTTCTCAATAATTGTTCCGTCTTTCATAACGAGAATCATATCCGCTGATTTAATCGTGGAAAGCCGGTGTGCAATGACAAAGCTGGTTTTTCCCTTCATCATGTTCGCCATCGCTTTCTGGATTTCCACCTCAGTTCGGGTATCAACGCTTGAGGTAGCTTCATCCAAAATCATAAGAGATGGGTTAGCCAAAAGTGCACGAGCGATGGTTAAAAGCTGCATCTGCCCTTGGGATACGGTACTCTCCTCGCTCGAAATCACCGTGTCATAGCCTTTTTCCAAGGTGCGGATAAAGTGGTCGCATCTGGCCGCTTTTGCCGCCTGTACAATCTCCTCGCGTGTTGCCTCCCTATTTCCGTAGGCAATATTTTCTGCGATTGTTCCCTCAAACAGCCAGGTATCCTGAAGAACCATGCCGACCATTTTTCGAAGCTTGCTCTTTGGCAGGTTTTTGATGTCAATGCCGTCAAGGAGAATTCGCCCTCCGTTTAGTTCGTAGAAACGCATTAAAAGATTGATTAACGTTGTCTTTCCGGCTCCCGTAGGTCCTACGATGGCAACCATCTCATTCGGCTTGACCTGAAAGCTTACATCCTGCATCAGCATCTTATCTGAATGGTAGCCAAAGCGCACATGCTCGAATTCCACAGCTCCCTTTGGAGAAGTGATGACTTCCGGTGAAGCTGTGTCAGGAATTTCTTCCTCTTCCTCCAAAAACTCAAAGACACGCTCTGCCGCCGCTAAGGCGGATTGTAAAGAGTTAAAGAAATAGGAAGACTGGGTAATCGGCTCGGAAATCTGGTTTACATATTGTAGAAACGCCTGTATCGTTCCGATAGTCATCCTACCGCTTATGACTAAAATACTTCCTGCAATGGCGGTCACAACGAAGCCAAGCTGGGTCAAAAAGCGGATGGCAGGGTAGATGGCAAACAATACAAACTGTGCCTTTTTATTTGCCTGATACTGCCTTTCGTTCACCTCATGGAAGGTATCGATAACCGCTTCCTGTTGATTAAATGTCTTGATAATTAAGTTACCTGTGTAATACTCCTCAATTTTTCCGTTCAACTCTCCAAGGACCGCTTGGTTTTCAGCGGCATATTTAAAGTTCTTGCTTGAAATCCATTTTGTGGCAAAGATACTGACGGATAGTGCGGCAAGAATAAGAATCGTTAAGAAAGGACTCTGGGTCAGCATGATGAGGATAGTAAGGGAAATATTAAAGGCGGCATTGATAAACTGTAAAAAACCGGTCTTTAACACCTCGGATACTCGGTCCAAATCATTTGTTGTTCTGCTGAGCAAATCTCCGGTCGGGTGAGAGTCATAGTAATTTAAAGGCAGCTTTGTGATTTTTTTACTCACTTTTTTTCGAAGGGATAGTACAAGCTTCTCTCCCACGCCTGCCATGGTGTATTCCTGTATATAGGAAAAACCGGAGCTTAGCAGGTACGCGGCAAGCAGCCAGAGCAGAGACGAAAGTATAAGCTCAGAAAGCATACCAAAGCCTCCGCCATAACCATGCTGTTTGATTCCGTCAATCAATTGGTCAATTGCGACACCCAGAATCAGGGGAGTCGCAACGTACAGTCCAATACTTCCGATTGTCGCAATGATAATAATAACGAGCGCCTTTTTCTGTGCCAGCAGCAGCGTCACCAACTTTTGTAAAGTGGCTTTTGTGTTTTTGGGAATATCTGCATTCTCAATCGTATTTTGTGTTACTTCGTTTTTCTTTTTATTTTTCATGGTGCTCCTCCTTTTCTGTGAGCTGGGAGTCGGCAATTTCTTTGTATATATCACATGTTTTTAATAATTCTGCATGTGTTCCGATTCCTGCAATCTTTCCGCTGTCCAAGACGATAATCTGGTCAGCGTCCATAATGGTGCTGATGCGCTGTGCAATAATAACGACAGCCGCATCCTTCATTTCTTGCTTTAAGGCAGCGCGAAGTGCCGCGTCAGTTTTAAAATCCAAAGCGGAAAAGCTGTCGTCAAAAATGTAGACGGAAGCCTTTTTAACCAACGCTCTGGCAATACAAAGCCTTTGCTTCTGACCGCCCGAAAAATTAGTTCCACCCTGTGAAACCTCGCTCTCGTAGCCGTTTGGCAAAGCACTGATAAAAGAGTGTGCCTGTGCGGTTTCTGCTGCTTTTACAAGCTCTTCAATAGAAGCATCCTTCTTTCCCATGCGCAGATTATCCGCGATGGTTCCGCTGAACAAAAATGCTTTTTGCGGTACAAAGCTGATGGCTTTTCGCAAGTCGTGCTGAGAAATGGTTCGGATATCTCTTCCCTCCAGAAAAATATTACCTTCCTGAATGTCATGAAGGCGAAGCATTAAACTTGAAACGGTACTTTTTCCGGAGCCTGTACCGCCGATGATTGCGGTTGTTTTACCCTGTTCGCATACAAAGCTTAGCCCTTCAACAACCGGCTCCTCCGCTCCCTGATAGGAGAAGGCGGCATTCTGGAAAACAATTTTCTCAGACGTTTTAACAGAGAGTGCCTGTACCTCCTTGGCATCTGCAATCTCAAGATCCGTGTCCAAAACCTCACGGATACGCTGGATACACGATCTCATTCGCGGGATGGTTACGAGGACAGAGGCAGTCATCATCAGATACATTAAGACTAAAATGGTATATTCTGTTACGGCGGAGATACCGCCTATCAGCATTTTTTCCTGTAGAACCAAGTAGCCTCCAAACCAGACCACGACCGCCATCACGATACCCATAATGCCCCATACAACCGGATTAAACACGGAAAAGATGCGGTTTAAGCGGATTACATTGTCCGCGTATTCCGAAAAGGCATCATCGGTTTTCTGCTTTTCATAGGCTGTATTGTCAAAGGCACGGATAACCCGGATTCCGACGATGGATTCTCGTACGACCCGATTTACCGTATCGACATAGTTTTGTATCGTTTGGGAAATCGGGCTTGACTTCTTAAATAGGAAGAAAACCAAAATAAAGAAGGCAAGCATGGCACACAGTGGGATATAAACCAAATCAGGATTGATGGCAGCGGTCATCACAATGGAAGCCACAGCGATGAGCGGAGTCGGAAGCACAAGCTGTGCAACCATAATAACAGTCTGCTGAATCAGGGTGATGTCACCGGTGGCTCGTGTAATCATGGATGCCGTTCCGAAATGGTTGAATTCTCGAATAGATAAAAGCTGCGTTTTATCAAAAATCTTCTCTCTTAGAAATTTACCTGTCAGGGCAGCAAAATCAGCGCAGAGGTAACTTCCCCAGAGGGAAATCAAAGCTGTGATACCCGCCGCGGCAAGCATTTGCAGACCGATGGTGACAACGGCAGTAATACTTTGCTGAGCGATTCCGACATCTATGATTTTAGCAACAAAATACGGAACCATCAGTGTCCCGAAGGATTGTAATAAGGAAGCCAAAAGTATAAAAAATATAGTTTTCTTTTTTGTTTTAAAAAATTCGATTAAGTATTGCAAGTTATGTTTCCTCCGTGGACAGGTCTGTCTCTGCCTCCAGACGCCTAAGGCCGTTTGTAAGGTGGGTTAGGAAGGCACGCTCCCCGTTTACCAGACCGATTCTCTCAGCCGCTGTCATGTTGGAAAATGCTGTTTCCTCTATCTGAAACATGTTTGAGAGGATTCTTTTGGCATACTCCTGTCCCTTTTTTGTCAGTAAAATATATTTGTTTCGTTTATCGGCAGCCACGGTTTCCTTTGTTATTAAGTCTTTTTTTTCAAAAGCAACCAAAATAGTATTGACCGTCTGCTTTGGGTAATGAAGCTGCTCGCAGATAAAACGCTGTGTGCAGCCTTCCGGGTTTTTATAAAGCACATGAAGTACAAAAAGAGAGTGTGATGTAAGTCCATGCAGTTTAGCAAACCTCTCATACACTGCTTCCGTTTTATAAAAGGTATCATAAAACGCATCCAACAATTGCTCTATATCAGAATTTGAATCATTCATAGCATCATCTCCTTAAATAATTAGTCTGTTTACGGACTAATTTAGTTTAACTCATACAAATTTATTTTGCAACAAAAACTTTTTTCCACCTGTCTCCTATCATAAAAAGCAGTGTGAATGCGGGTAATTCTATTGACAATTAAAAGCAATTAATGTATATTTGTTAATGATATTGTGTGCAAAGAACAAACAGATGTATGTATCCAATACACAGTTTGAAACAGGAGGATAATTATGAAAAAAATGAAGAAAATCATGGCGCTTGGCATGGTGACAACGTTAGCAGTTGCTTCCCTTGCAGGCTGTCAGGGCGGTTCAGATTCAAGCTCAAATGCGAGCGGAGATACTTTTGTAATCGGAAGTATCGGACCTACTACCGGAGATGCAGCTTCTTACGGTACTTCTGTAAAACAGGGTGCTGAAGTTGCGATAAAGGAAATCAATGAGGCAGGCGGAGTGAAGGTTGGCGATAAGACCTTACAGTTCTCCCTTAAATTCGAAGATGACCAGGCAACACCGGATAAAGCGGTTACAGCTTACAACTCTTTGATGGACAGCGGAATGAATGCTCTTTTGGGCTGTGTTACCTCAGATTCCAGCTTGGCAGTAACAAGTCTGGTACAGGAAGATGACCTTTTAATGCTTACTCCATCCGGTTCAGCAGCTAAGATTACGGAGAACAATCCAAATGTATTCCGTTTATGCTTTACTGATCCACTTCAGGGAGATACAATGGCAGCGCATTTGGTTACTGACTTAGGATACAAGAATATCGCAGTTATTTACAAGAATTCTGATCCGTACAGCGCAGGTATCTATGAGACATTTGCAGCAAAAGTACAGGAGCTTGGCGGAACAATTTCCACAGCAGAAGCGTTTGCTGACGGCGAGGATTTCAATACACAGCTTACTTCCATTAAGGGAACTGATGCAGAAGTAATTTTCGCTCCGGTTTATTATACCGATGCAGCTCATATTGTAACACAGGCAGCAGACCTTTCCATGACACTTCCTTTCTTTGGCAGTGACGGATGGGATGGAATTTTGGATGCAGTTACTGATACAGCAACAATTGAAGGCGCAATTTTCTTAAGCCCGTTCTTCTCAGGTGACGCATCATCAGCAGATTTTGTTGCAGCTTACAAGAGTGCTTACAATGCAACTCCGGATCAGTTTGCAGCAGATGGCTATGACGGTGTTTATGTAATCAAAGCAGCATTAGAGCAGGCAGGTTCTACCGCAACAGCAGACCTGATTAAAGCGATGACAGAGATTTCTGTAGATGGTGTAACAGGAAAAGGAATTAGCTTTACCGCAGAGGGCGAGCCACAGAAGGCAGCAAAATTCATTAAGATTGTAGACGGAGCTTACACAGCAGCTGAGTAAACAATAAGTTAAGAATGTGAAATATATTGTAAAAGATTGGTAGCAATGGAGTTACTTATTAATTCCCGCTGTCAATCTTTTACAGATTTCAGTTGATAAATACAACTTTTAACACAGGGTAAAGGCTGTATTTATCGACTGAGAAAAAAAGATGCTTGATAAGCAGGAGGGTACAGAATGGAAATTCTTCAAAATATTTTAGAACAGTTAATAAACGGGCTTCGAAGCGGCAGTATATATGCGTTGATTGCCCTTGGGTATACGATGGTTTACGGTATTGCAAAAATGATTAACTTTGCACATGGTGATATTATTATGGTTGGAGCCTATGCCCTCTATGTCGGACTTTCCGTGCTTCAATTGCCGGTAGTGCTTGCAGTACTTTTATCGATTGTGGTTTGTACGATATTCGGTGTAGTAATCGAGCGCGTTGCCTATAAGCCGCTTCGCTCCGCACAGCCGCTTTCCGTATTGATTACAGCAATCGGTGTCAGCTTCTTATTGCAGAGTGTATCGCTTCTTATCTTTGGCGCAACTCCAATTCCGCAGGAATCCATCGTAGGCTTTTCAGGAGTGAAAATCGGAGGGATATCAATCTCCGGCGTTACCGTTGTGACATTAGTGGTGACTACTATTTGTATGATACTTCTAACATGGTTTATCCATAAGACTAAGCTGGGAAGTGCCATGCGTGCGGTTTCAGAAGACAGAGGAGCTGCCGAGCTGATGGGTATTGACGTGAACAAAACGATATCAATGACTTTTGCAATCGGTTCTGCACTTGCTTCTATCGCAGGTATTTTATATGTTTGCCAGTATCAGTCCCTAAAGCCTACCCTTGGCGCGATGCCGGGTATCAAGGCATTCGTAGCTGCCGTGCTTGGCGGTATCGGAAGTGTGCCGGGCGCGATGCTTGGCGGTATTATTCTGGGATTAATTGAAAGTTTATCGAAGGCGTACATTTCAACGGAACTTTCAGATGCAATTGTATTCGGTATTCTTGTTCTTGTTTTATTGGTTAAGCCGTCCGGGCTTCTCGGTAAAATAAGAAAAGAGAAAGTATAGTCTGGAGGAAATCGCGATGAAAAATAAACAAGTTGATAAACAACTTATAAAAAGTTTGGCGTTAGCCATTATTGTGTTTGCGGTTGTGGAAATTCTTCTCTACGGCGGATTTTTGAGCCGCCAGTTCAGAAGTCTTTTGATACCCGTTTGTATTAATGTTATTCTGGCAGTTTCCTTGAATCTGACGACAGGCTTCTTAGGCGAGTTGACACTCGGTCATGCAGGATTTATGTCCGTGGGTGCCTATACAGGTGCGTTAATTACGATGAACTTAAATCTGCCTATGATAATTGAGTTTCCGATTGCGTTGATTGCAGGCGGTCTTGTGGCATCTTTGTTCGGTGTTATCATCGGAGTTCCCGTACTTCGTCTTCGAGGAGATTATTTGGCGATTGTGACACTTGCCTTCGGTGAGATTATCAAATCGATTGTGAACTCTCTGAAAGTAACAAACGGCGCCATGGGTCTGTCAGGAATTGAGCTTCATTCCAATTATAGATTTTTTGGCATGGTATTTTTACTGACAGTGCTTACAATTTTTGCAATTAAAAATATGGTGAATTCAAGACAGGGAAGAGCGGTATGCTCAATCCGTGACAATTATATTGCAGCAGAAGCAGTTGGTATTCCGGTAAGCAAATTCAAGGTAATGGCATTTGTCGTTGCAGCATTTTTTGCGGGAATTGCTGGTGTTATTTACGGACATAATGTAGGAACGCTTAAGCCGACTACGTTTGATTATAACAAATCAATTGAAATCTTGGTTATTGTAGTACTTGGCGGAATGGGAAGCATCAAGGGTTCTATCATTGCCGCAATTATTTTGACTATTTTGCCAGAAATGCTTCGAGGAGCCGATGAATTTAGAATGTTCCTGTATGCGATTGTATTGATTGCGATGATGATTTTCAACTCTTCTCAGCTCAAGCAGCGTATACTGGCAAGCAACATATTCTCAAAGCTTACGAGAAAGAAAAAGGAGGCGTAAATCATGGCATTGTTAGAGGTTAAGAATTTAGGGATTTCCTTTGGTGGCTTGCGTGCGGTAGATGATTTTAATATATCAATAGAAAAAGGCTGTCTCTATGGTCTGATTGGACCAAACGGAGCGGGAAAAACAACCGTTTTTAATATGCTCACAGGAGTTTATCTTCCGACGGACGGAACGATTGTGCTGGACGGTCAAAGCCTTGTAGGGAAAAATCCGACACAGATTTGCCAGAGCGGTATTGCAAGAACATTTCAGAATATCCGCCTTTTTGGAAAAATGACGGTTTTGGATAATGTAAAGGTTGCACTTCACAATGAATATCAGTATTCTTTGGCAAGTGGTCTGCTTCACCTTGGAAAGTACAAAAAGACAGAAGAAGCCATGAACAAGCGCGCTTATGAGCTTTTAGAGGTTTTTGGGATGGAGGGTCATGCAGGGCTTTTGGCATCTAATCTTCCATACGGAGAGCAGAGAAAACTGGAGATTGCGAGAGCACTTGCAACAAACCCAAAGCTTTTACTCTTGGATGAGCCGGCGGCGGGAATGAATCCGAATGAGACAGCGGAGCTTATGGATACCATTCGTTTGATCCGTGATAAATTTGAAATTACAATCCTGTTAATTGAACATGATATGAAACTGGTTTCCGGCATATGTGAAAAACTTACAGTGCTGAATTTCGGTATGGAGCTGACCACAGGAACACCGGACGTCGTACTGAATAATCCGGAAGTAATCACAGCATATCTGGGAGAATAGGAGAGAAAAAGTATGGCAATGTTAAAGGTAACAGATTTAGAGGTTAGTTATGGCATGATACAGGCAATCAAAGGTATCAGCTTTGAAGTAGAGCAAGGCGAGGTTATCGCTTTAATCGGTGCAAACGGAGCAGGTAAGACGACAATCCTTCATACTGTGACAGGGCTGCTAAAGAGTAAGGTCGGAAAGATTGAATTTGAGGGGACGGATATTACCAAGATGCCGGGGCATAAAATCGTATCGCTTGGAATGGCACATGTACCGGAGGGGCGAAGAGTTTTTGCAGATTTATCCGTGTTGGAAAACTTAAAATTAGGAGCATACACAAGAAAAGATAAGCAGGAAATTGAAGACAATCTTAAAATGGTATACAAACGTTTCCCAAGGCTGGAAGAGAGAAAATCACAGTTTGCAGGAACGCTAAGCGGTGGTGAGCAGCAGATGCTTGCAATGGGAAGAGCATTGATGTCACAGCCTAAAATTATTTTGATGGATGAGCCTTCTATGGGATTGTCACCGATTTTTGTGTCGGAGATATTTGACATTATCAAGGAAATCAGTGCCAGCGGCACAACAGTTTTAGTGGTGGAGCAAAATGCGAAAAAGGCATTGTCCATAGCAAACCGCGCATATGTATTAGAGACAGGTAAGATTGTGCTTGAGGGTGCGGCAGATGAGCTGCTTGAAAATGATTCTGTAAAGAAGGCATACTTGGGAGAATAATTGGAAGGAAAAGGGTGAACGTTATGAGTAAATATGTGATTACAATTGCCAGAGGATACGGCAGCGGCGGAAGGACCATAGGAAAAATGCTGGCGGAGGAGCTGGGAATACATTATTACGACAGGGAGCTTCTTCGTCTTGCTTCCGATGAGAGCGGAATAAACGAGGAGCTTTTCGGAAAAGCCGACGAGAAGCTTAAGGAGAGCTTTCTGTATAAGATTATGAAAAAGTCTTATTCAGGAGAAATTATTACGCCGGACAGCGATGAGTTTGTCTCAAATGACAATCTCTTTAACTATCAGGCAAAGGTGATTCACCAGTTAGCAGAGGAAGATGAAAAATCCTGCATTATAGTCGGAAGATGTGCTGATTATATTTTACGCGATAACAAAAATGTAATTCGTATATTCGTGCATGCTCCGCTTGAACACTGCATTGACACGCTTGGAACGATGTCGAATGCCTCCAGAAAAGAATTACAGAAAAAAATTGAGAGTATTGATAAGCATAGAGCGGAATACTATGAGTATTACACAAAGAGAAGATGGGACAACGCAGGCAACTATGATCTGTGTATTAATACGAGTGAGCTTACCTTTGAGGAGGCAGTGACCTTAATCAAAGAGTATATTAAAATTCGGATTAAATAGTGTTAGGAAAGTGTGGGCGACGCTCACACTTTTTATGAGGAGGAAAATTATGAATCAACTATCGATGAGAATTGACAGACTCCCGTCCACACCAATGTTGAAAAAGATTTTACTTTTGACAGGTATCGGCTGGCTTTTTGATGCTATGGATCAGGGTATGGTATCAGGCGTTATGGCAGCTATAGGTGCAGATTGGGGATTGACGACACAGCAGTTAGGACTTCTTGGAAGTATCGGAATGCTCGGAATGGGAATTGGAGCAGCATTATCCGGCATGGTTGCGGATAAATGGGGCAGGCGGACTGTTATTATGTTAACCTTGATTATATACGGTGTGGCAAGTGCAGCTTCTGCTTTTGCAATAAATTATCCGATGCTGCTCGTGCTTCGCTTTTTGACTGGCTTTGGTTTGGGCGGTGAGTTACCGGCTGCGTCTACACTAATCAGCGAATATTCCCCGACCAAAATCAGAGGGCGAAACGTAATCTTTTTGGAGAGCTTTTGGGCTTGGGGCTGGATATTAGCGGCTTTGGTGGCTTATCTGCTCATTCCGCTCTACGGTTGGAGAATCGCCTTCTTGGTAGGCGGGATGCCGGCATTGTTTGCTGTATATCTTCGAAAGGCGGTTCCAGAATCACCAAGATACCTTGACGCAGTGGGAAGGACGGAGGAAGCCGAGGAGCTGGTTGCCAAAATGGAAAAACAGGCGGGTATCACTCCTTTGCCTGCTGCAAAATCAGAACATAAGGTCCCTGCGAATCTCCATGTAAAATTCTGGGAGCTGTGGTCAAAAAAATATATTCGAAGCACAGCTGTTTTGTGGGTAATCTGGTTTGGAATTAATTTCGGTTATTATGGCTTTGTGCTTTGGACCCCGACACTTCTTGTCGGACGCGGCTTTGATTTGGTCAAGAGCTTCGGCTTCACATTTGTGATGTGCCTCGCACAGCTGCCGGGATATTTCAGTGCTGCCTATCTGGTGGAAAAGGTTGGACGAAAAAAAGTGCTATCCATTTATTTTGCAGGAACTGCAATTGCTGCGTGGCTGTTCGGACATGCGGGCAGCGCGAATGAGGTTTTGATTTACGGAGCGATGCTTTACTTCTTTAGCCTTGGTGCATGGGGCTGTGTGTACGCTTACACGCCAGAGGTTTACCCGACAGCAGCAAGAGCGAGCGGTTCCGGCTGGGCATCTGCTTTTGGAAGATTAGGTGCCTTTATTGCACCGTTTGTCGTGCCGGTTATCTACCAATCCTTCGGTGAGCAATCCGGCTATGGCTATGTGTTTGCTGTGCTGGCAGGTGTGTTTGCAGTCGTTGCGCTTGTAGTCGGAATTTTTGGAAAAGAGACGATGGGAAAATCCTTGGAGCAGATAAGCGAGGAAAATTAAGAGATTTTTAACAGGATTTATGTTTATTAAAAAGAATACAGGCACATTCCATGATGTTTCTCCATAAATATAACCATTATACGAACGAAATGTGCGTGAGTTGCTCACGGATAAATCACCAGAAAGTATTATAATGGAATTATAGAAAATAACACTGTAACAGTGTTAAAGTGTGAGAGGAGTAAGTAAACATATGGGAGCATTAACAATTACGAAACAGAATTTTGAAACAGAGGTATTAAAATCTGATAAGCCGGTTTTGTTGGACTTCTGGGCAACATGGTGCGGACCATGCAAAATGGTAGCACCGATTGTGGATCAGGTGGCGGAGGAAACGAGACATTCAGCCAAAATCGGAAAGATAAACATTGATGAGGAACCTGAGCTTGCAAAGGTTTTTAAGGTGATGAGTATCCCGACCCTTGTATCCGTGAAGGACGGCAAAGTTGTGAAAAGTACAGTAGGTGTACAGAACAAGCAGACGATTCTATCGATGGTAGAGTAAGAAAGAACGCGTTCAGCAATTTCCTATGCTATAATGAACAGCCCCAAAAAGCATTTGGCTTCTTGGGGCTGTTTGCATGCAGAAAAAGTTATTATCCTACCAATGTCCGATTTTTACCTGAAAGCTTTGCCTTGTACATAACCTGGTCTGCAAGCTCAAAAAAGCTTTGGGCACTGCAGTTTTCACAAGGGTAAGCAGCGATACCGCAGCTAAAGGTAATGCGCTGTTCCGGCATAAAATCAAACATGTGATTTCGAAGATTTTTTTGCGCCACCTCAATCATGGCTTTTGCTTGAGCAGCGGAAGTATGCGAGAAGATAACGGTAAATTCCTCACCGCCGTAGCGAAACACATGCCCTTGAGTACTGCAAGCGGCTTGAAGCTGTGCCGCTAACTGAATGAGCACTTCATTTCCCATTTTATGTCCCCATGTATCATTGACAGACTTGAAATTATCAATATCGACGACCGCGACAACAGGTCTTTCACTATTATTAATCGAGCGCTCCAACAGGTTGTAAAAGGTGCTCATATTATAAAGTCCTGTCAGGGAGTCGCATTTTAAAAGCTCTTCTAATTGAAGCTGCTTAAAGGAGCTTGCTTTCAGCCTTTCATTCTTATCCTGCTCAATTTGAAACAGCAAAATGGACGTAATATAGCTGCACACCAGCAATATCAGAGTTACAAATATTTGTACCGGAAAAAGCACGTCATCTGCACGAGAATCCAATTTTGCAAAAACAAAACTGATACAGGCGGATACAACAGAGACAGCCGCTACAATATGAGTCATTTTTTTATCACTGAAAATAAGTGTTATAAAAATCGGAAAACACAGTATGGCAACAGAAAGTGAAAATACATTATGTACACAGGCAATCACCAAAAACTGAGCAGATAAAGTGAGGATGGAGCAATAATTTTTGGCGGTCTCGGAAAGCCTGCCGCTGTTTAAGCAATACCGACCGATGAATACGAATAAAAAATTGAGAAAGGACGGGATAAACAGGTAGCGCAGCAAATATGCAGAGGTAGAAATTGTAATCACGTTCAGGGAGTATAAGAAAACACGAGCCAAAATTAGTTCCAGTGCCAAAACAACACTAGCAACTAACAAAGCGACATAATTAAAGTTTTTTCGCCATTTGGCATAAACTTGGTCAAAATTCTCCAATTCTCCACCCTCTTTCGGTCGTACGTAAGACAGAACAAAATAATATTTAACAATATTATACCATAGAAAAGTATGCCCACGCAATTACTTTAAACCAATATTTGGTACTTTGAGCCTATGCCCGCTTATGACGGGAATAGACGGTTTGTGCACGGTAGACAAAAAGTAGCTTTATTATTATTGATAGTGAACGTTGTAAAAATATGAGTTTTTATGTAATATTATAGAGGCGATAATTAACAAAATATTCCAAAAACTTATGGAAACTTTAGTTTAAAGTAATAGCAGGCTGGGGAGCAAGTGTTATTATGATGAAGGGAACTTTTAAGCACATTCAGTGAAGTAGAATATTTAGCTAAAGTAGAGGCATATTTTGATAAGTATACAGGGGAAGATAGTTTATATAGAACGTGAGGAAAGGCTGACACGATGAGGTGTCAGCCTTTCTGTGTTTTCAAGAAGAAATATTCTCTTATTATTGACATTACGAATACACGATAATACATTGTGGCAGTTCAAAAAAGTAAGTATAATGTATGGAAAATACGTGAACAGGAGAGGAGACAGAAGATGCAAGACTTAAGACAGTCCTTCCTAAACACGCAAAAGGAATATACTCCTATTCCCTTTTGGTTTTGGAATGACGAATTGACAGAGAAAGAGATTATCCGCCAGATTCATGATTTTCATGAAAAAGGAGTAGACGGATTTGTAATCCATCCACGTATTGGGATACCGGAGGAAATAGAGTATCTGTCTGATACCTTTATGAGTTTTGTCAGCTGCGCGGTGCAGGAAGCCCAAAAGCTGGAAATGAAGGTGGTCCTCTATGATGAGGCAATGTATCCGTCCGGCTCGGCACATGGGATGGTGGTAAAAAGCAATCCTGAATACGCAAGCAAAGGGCTGCGGGTTTTGGAATATCCTTGTCAGGGAAAAATAAATCAGGAGCTGACCTTAGCGGACGGAGAAAATATAATATCCGTACAGGCAGTTCAAAAAAGAACGGAGACAGAAATTAACCCGGATAGTATTCAGACAATAGAATCCTTTGATAATAAAATTAGCTTTGAGGCAAAAGAGGAGGAGAACTGGTCAGTTCTTGTCTTTGTGCAAGCCTTCACGAAAGGGCATATCCGCGGCATTCATTTCGGAGAGGACGACGGTGAACCATATGCGCCTGCTTCCGGAGATTTGCTGAATAAGGCGGCTATGGAGGAATTTATCAGGCTGACCCATGAGCGTTATTATGAGGTGATCAAGCCTTATTTTGGAAATACGATTATAGGAATGTTCACGGATGAACCTTGTATCATGGGAAGAGGAGATATGGAAGGCTTTATTCCGTGGACGGGCGGTTTTTTAGATTATTATGAGAAGCAGGGAAACAGCGAGCTGGATTTGCCTTTTTTATGGTTTGAGGCAGGTGAGTTGTCCGAGCGTAAGCGAAGAAAATACGAGGCAGCGGTCAACAAAAAAATGGAGGACAGCTACTACAGACCGATTTATGAGTGGTGTGAGAAACATCAAATTGCACAGACCGGACACCCGCACGACAGCGATGATATCGGTTTTTTAAAATATTTTCATATACCAGCTCAAGATGTTGTGTGGAGATGGGTTGCACCGGAGAATGGTCTGGCGATTGAGGGAGAGCATAGTACAATGGCAAAATGCACATCCGACAGTGCGAGACACAGAGGGGTAAGACGAAACGGAAATGAGTGCTTTGCCTGCTGCGGAAGAGACGGTATTGAGTGGAACTTCCCGGCAGATGACATGAAATGGTATATGGATTGGCTGTTTGTCCGCGGTGTTAATTTGCTGTATCCTCACGCGTTTTACTACTCCATCGAGGGCGAGCGAAGAAGCGGGGAGAGACCGCCGGATGTCGGTCCTAACAATATATGGTGGAGCAATTACATACAGATTTCTGATTATATCAAGAGAATGAGCTTTTTGATGACAGACAGCGTAAATCAGACGAAAATCGCCGTGCTGTGCGGAGCACATGAGCTGCCATGGAAAATGGTGAAGCCCCTCTATGAAAATCAGTTGGAATTTAACTATCTGGAAAATGAGCTTTTCATTTCAGAGGTTTGTGCGGTGGAAGCGGGAAAGATTAAAATTGCCGCACAGGAATATACAGTCCTGCTAATTGAGGATGAAGCGTTGATTGATAAAGAAAACGATAAAAAGTTACAGAGGTTTATCGACGGCGGCGGAATCGTGTTCCTAAATAGAAATAAAAAAGCTGAGTCATTGATCCGAAACTTTAAGCCGGTTTCAAGCTTTGAAAGCCTGCCCGAGAATATCGGCAGTGTGATTGACAGAGCATTTGTTTTGGATGCCAAGGCGCCTGATTTAAGAATAAGCCACATTGTAAAGGATAATACTGAATTTTATGTCCTCGTAAACGAAGGTGAGGAAGAAATAGAGCGAACCGCAGCAATTGCTTCTGTCGGAGAACTGGAAGAATGGGATGCGTTTGAGGGAACAATCAAGGAAGCGGATATCATTCAAAGAGTGGGAGAAGGCTCAATGGATATTTGCCTCAAGATGGGAAGAAGAGAAGCAAAAGTGCTTTCTGTCAACCCGAAAAAAGCCCCGGTTATATGCAAGAAAAAAGCAGAAGAGAAAGACGAATATGAACTGACTCAAAACTGGCAGATGGGAAGCAGCTTAGATTTGCTAAAGAAAATGGAAACACTAACTCCTTGGAATGAGATGGAAAGTCTTTTCGGCTATTCAGGCACTCTTCTTTATCGGACAACATTTAAAAGTGAGGAAGTTGGAAAGCACGGTCAGGTAGAGCTTGACTTGGGAGAGGTGAAAGAGCTTGCAAAAGTTACGGTAAATAAGAAAGAAGCGGGCATAAAAATGTGGGCACCATATCAGTTTGATATCACGGATTTGGTAACGGACGGTGAAAATGAGATTGTGATAGAGGTGACAAACACACGCGCAAACGAAATTTGCGGACTAAACCTGCGGTCTGGATTGATAGGACCCGTTCGGCTGAAGCTGACAGAAGAATAGAGGATAGATAGAAGATAAGCCCCCGTGTCAGACACGCCGATTATTCGTGTTTGATACGGGGGCAAATATTGACCCAAAGCATAAAATTCCGGTTTTCTTATTCATTCCAATCCTTGCTTGTATTCAGTTCATTATAGCGGTCAATCAAAAATGAAAGACGCAGAAGAAAAGCGGTATTGGCATCGTCAAAATCAAGCCGGCATAGTTCGGTAATACGGTTTAAGCGGTACACAAGAGAGTTGCGATGTATATACAAGCTTTCTGAGGTGAGCTTGATATTGCATCCCTTGTCGATAAAGACACAAAGTGTTTTGTACAGCTCGGAGCTGTTTTTAAGGTCATATTGCCTGAGTATCGAAAGTGCAGGATGGCAGTAGCGCCCTAACTTATCCGGATGCCTCACATCGGAGAGCAAATCAAAAAATTGAAAATCCTGATAATAATGTACCATCTCCTCAGATTTTAACCGTTGTCCTAATTTGAGTGCCGCATACGCCTGATCAAAATAGCTAAGAAGGCTTTCAATATTGGTAAAAGGATTGCTGATACCGATACGGATATGTTCGTTTTGGTAAAAGTCCTTTAAAATCGTCTGCAATTCAAACTCCTCTTCTTTTCCCTCTTTTACAGGAATTACGGCTACAATTCCCTTTTTATAATAGGTGGCACAGGTGCCCGGAATACGGATTTTGAGATTTTTATATGTAAAATTGTCTAAATACTGAGGCCCTAAGTACTTGGTAGGAAGAATAAATAAAACCTGCATTCTAGGAGGAAAATGTAATTTATCCAACCGTATCCCGATTTCATTTAAGGATATCCCGGCAAGCATATCGTGTAGAAACTCATGATAAATACCGTTTTCCTTAAAAAAAGAAGGGGTATAATAGGCAATTGTATAGCTGATTACATGGCTTATTGTACACAGCATTTCAAAATGAGAAGGAATAATTGGATTCTCTCCTTCAATCATAAGCAGAAATCCGACAGGAGTCTGATTATAAAAAACCTTGCTCATCAATTTCCGATAAGGAGAATTAGGACAGGTAACATCACAGGCAGCCGTTGTCAGGGATGCATTTCTAAGCGCCTTTGATTTCTGAATATTGTTTATAAATTCATAGGAGCAATGTTCTTCCTTGATGGCTTCGCTCCACATCGGGTCTAAAATTGGGATTGAGCTGGAGCTGGCGGTAATTTTAAAATTCATATCGCAAAAGAGCAGGGAATTTCCCAATTTGATAGCAGCAGCGTCAATAACCGCATCGATGCTATGTGTTTTATCGGCAAGACCGGTAAGCTCCTCAAAAATTCCTCTGCTGCTTGTGCTTTGAATTAAATCCTTAATGTCATTAAAGAGGGAAAAGAGCATACTTTCCTCTGTAAAAACAATATAATTTCCGATAGGAAAAGTAGAGATATTATGGTCTGTTCTGGCGAGGATACAATACGGAGGAAGGGATGTCAGACTTTTCACTTGTCTATCATAACCAAAGTAAAGAGTATTGCCAAGATAGCTGTTACTCCTGCAATCGAGAAATGCCACATCACTAAGCTCTGCATCTGCTCCGTGAGATACCACTGTCACGTTATATTCGTTTGAAAATTTTTCAATCAACTGTGTAAATGTCAAATCATTTCCTCCGTTCAAACTCACCTCTAATTCTTATAATATAGTGCATTATGACCAAATTGTCAATTAATTATCAATTAACGAACTGGACGTTTTATAAAATACGGTGTAGAATAAAGAATAGATATAAAATAAATGGAAAGGATGTAGGAATATGGATAATTTTTTTGATTTAACAGGAAAAGTAGCGGTAGTGACAGGAGCAAGTTCAGGGCTTGGTGCGGATGCAGCACTTGCTTATGCAAAGGCGGGAGCGGATGTGGCATTGCTTGCAAGGCGAGTGGAAAAGCTGGATGAGGTAAAAGCTGAAATTGAAAAAACGGGCAGGAAAGTAGTGACAGCGGCTTGTGATGTCACGAATGAGGAAAGTGTAAAAGCGGCAATCGATAAAGTGTTAGAGACATTCGGACACATTGATATTTTACTCAATAATGCCGGAATAGCGGTACGCGGCGGTGTAGACAGCATGACAGTGGAAGACTGGGATAAGTCTTTTGACACGAATGTGAAGGGCATCTTTTTGGCAAGTAAGTATGTCGTTCCTCATATGAAGGAAAAAGGCTATGGAAAAATTGTCAATATTGCATCCATTAATGCGGTGGTAGCAGATAAGTTTGATGTGTTTATCAGACATTCCTATAACTCCTCCAAGGCAGCGGTTGTCGGCTTGACGAGAGGTATGGCGGCTTCCTATGCGAGATATGGAATTACAGTAAATGCAATCGGACCGGCACTTTTTGAGAGTGAGATGACAAGTGGTACATTATTTAAGTCTGAGGACTTTTTAAAGAGCTACAATATGGCAAATCCGGCAGGACGCCCGGGTAACCGCGGAGAATTAAATGGTACTGTGCTCTACCTTTCCAGTGATGCTTCCAGCTATGTGCAGGGACAGTTTATCATTGTTGACGGCGGAAGTGCATTGGTATAAGGAAGATATAAAATAAAGAGGCTGATTTCTTGAAAATAAAAGAAGTCGGTCTCTTTACTTATTGCATTCCTTTGCATTATACTATAATTAGAACAAAAATCGGAATAACAAGTGAAAGGAATGGTAACACAAATGGAAAAAACAATCGTAAATTGGGGTATTATAGGATGTGCGGGAATTGCAGAGAAATCGGTGATTCCGGGAATTTTAAGTGCTGATAACGCAAGACTTTACGCACTCTCAAGCAGAGGGGCGGGAAAGAAGCTTGAGGAATTTAAAGAGAAATTTAATCCGGCTAAAACCTATACAAGCTATGAAGAGATGTTAGACGATCCTGAAATAGATGCGGTTTACATTCCGCTTCCAAACGGACTGCACTGTGAATGGGCGATAAAGGCAGCAGAGAAGAAGAAACATGTCTTATGTGAGAAGCCGCTGGCAGTGAACGAAGAGGAAGTAAAAGCGATGCAGGATGCGGCAGATAAAAACGGTGTGCTCTTGATGGAGGCATTCGCTTATCGCCAGAGTCCGCTGACGAAGAAGGTAAAAGAGCTGACTGAGGCAGGGGCAATCGGGAAGCTCAAATTTATCGAGGCTCACTTTAGCTTTCTTATGAACCGCGAGAATGACGTTCGCCTGAACAAAGCACTTTCCGGCGGTGCAACCTATGATGTAGGCTGCTATAACCTGAACATTATCCGTCATATTGCAGGTTCTGAACCTACAAGCATCTATGCAGTCGGAGAGATTGGAGAGGACAGTCAGGTCGATGTAAGCAGTTGTATCACAATGGAGTTTGAAGGCGGACTAAAGGCAGTATCCTATTGTGCGTTCAACTGTGCAGGAAGAAGCGAGTATACGATTGTAGGAGAGAAAGGTGTTATCCGCGTGCCGGTACAGTTTAATGCGTCAGGCGATACACCGATTATCATAACGAAAGAAACCGGCGTTGAGGAAATTATGATTAACTGTCCGCATAATTACATGCTTGAGGTAGAACAGTTTGGCAGATGTATTCTGGAAGGGGAAGCACCTTTGATTACGTATGAGGATTCTCTTAACAATGCAAAAGTGATTGATGAGGCATTGCGTCAGATTCTAAAATAAACGGAAGTATTACAAACAGACAAAGCAAAGGATACAAACGGATATGAGAAATTTAGTCATTGGAATATTGGCACACGTGGATGCCGGTAAGACAACCCTATCAGAAAGTATGCTCTATTTAAGCGGAAAAATCGGGAAGCTTGGGAGAGTGGACAATAAAGATGCCTATTTAGACAATTATGAGCTGGAGAGGGCAAGAGGAATCACCATTTTTTCAAAGCAGGCAATGCTTGAGATGGGTGATATACAGGTTACATTGCTGGATACGCCGGGACACGTGGATTTCTCAGCAGAGATGGAGCGTACACTTCAGGTGCTCGACTATGCGATTTTGGTCATCAGCGGTGCGGACGGAGTGCAGGGACATACGAAAACATTATGGAGACTTCTCCGGTTTTATGAAATACCGGTTTTTCTCTTTGTCAATAAAATGGATCAAAACGGAACGGACAAAGAGGAATTAATGCAGGATTTAAGAAAGCAGCTTGATGATAACTGTGTTGAGTTTGGTTCGGATAAGACAGAAGCGTTCTATGAACAGCTCGCGATGTGCGATGAAGAAATCATGGAAACCTTTTTAGAAACAGGAAGGATTGAAACGTTACATATACAAAAAGCGATTATAGAACGAAAAATCTTTCCATGCTTTTTTGGCTCGGCGTTGAAGCTGGACGGCGTTGATAACTTTATGAAGGGAATCGAGGAATATGCCGCCGCTCCAAGCTATCCGAAGGAATTCGGGGCAAGGGTTTATAAAATTGGCAGGGATGAGCAGGGAAACCGTCTTACGTATATGAAGCTTACCGGAGGAAAATTGAAGGTAAAGGATAGCCTGAAAGGGAACGGATGGGAGGATAAGGTAAATCAAATCCGTCTTTATTCCGGGCAGAAATTTACAGCGGTCAATGAAATTGAGGCAGGCTTGGTCTGTGCTGTTACGGGACTTGGAAGCACACGGGCAGGTGAAGGACTTGGGATGGAAGAAAATGCAGATTTACCTGTATTAGAGCCCGTTTTGTCCTACCAAATTTTGCTGCCAGAGGGGTGCGACCCGAGAGTCATGCTTCCGAAACTTCGCCAGATTGAGGAGGAAGAGCCGGAGCTTCACATTGCATGGGATGAGGAGCTTCAAGAAATTCAGGCTCAGATTATGGGAGAGGTCCAAACCGAAATTTTGAAAAGTCTGATTCAAAGCCGCTTCGGTATAGAGGTGGAGTTTGGAGCCGGACGGATTGTATATAAGGAAACGATTGCAAATACAGTGGAGGGAGTCGGACACTTTGAGCCGCTTCGTCATTATGCGGAGGTACATCTGCTGCTTGAGCCTTTGGAGGCGGGAAGCGGATTGGAATTTAAGACAAGATGCAGCGAGGATATTTTGGGAAAAAGCTGGCAAAAGCTTGTGCTGACTCATTTGCAGGAGAAGAACCACAGAGGAGTGCTTACAGGGGCTTCTATCACCGATATGCGGATTACACTTGTTTCAGGCAGGGCACATAATAAGCATACGGAGGGCGGAGATTTCAGAGAGGCAACCTACCGCGCTGTGCGGCAGGGGCTGATGGAGGCGGAATCTGTTTTGCTGGAGCCTTATTATGCATTTCAGCTTGAGCTGCCGAAGCATCTGGTTGGAAGGGCGATGACCGATATTGAGAAAATGCATGGGATAAGCGAGCTTGCACAGACGGATGGAGACATGGCTGTTTTGACCGGAAGTGCACCCGTATCAACCATGCAGAATTATCAAAAGGAGGTAATCGCCTACACCCAAGGGATGGGGAGGCTGTTTTACAGCTTAAAAGGCTATGAGAGGTGCCACAACGAAGCAGAGGTAATAGAAAGCATTGGTTACGACGTTTTGCGTGATTTACAAAATCCGACCGGGTCAGTATTTTGCGCTCATGGAGCAGGTTTCTTAGTTGAGTGGAATGAAGTCAAAGACTATATGCATATCGAGAGTTATTTTCAATTAAGGCAGGAGGCAGAGCCCAAGCAGAGGATTGTCTCATCCGCCCCAGAGGAGCGATGGGTGACAACCGAGGAAATTGATCAGATTATAAACAGTACCTCCTTTGCAAATCAGGGGAGGAAATCTGTATTGAAAAAGCAGAGGCCGGCAAGACAGAGCTATTACAAGTCTGTTTCCTACACAAATCAGCCAAAGGAGACAAAGGAAGAATATCTTTTGGTGGACGGCTATAATATTGTATTTGCATGGGAGGAGCTACAGGAGCTTGCCAAAGATAATATGGATGCCGCCAGAACAAAGCTGATGGATATTATGAGCAATTACCAGGCAATCAGAAAATGTCATATCATTGTAGTGTTTGATGCCTACCGTGTTCAAAATCATGCCGAGGAGACAATCCGCTACCATAATGTCCATATGGTTTACACAAAGGAAGCACAGACTGCGGACCAGTATATTGAGAGATTTGCCCACGCAAATCAGAGTAAATATAAAATAGAGGTTGCGACGTCCGATGGCTTGCAGCAAATCATCATTCGAGGAGCAGGTGCCTCTTTGATGTCTGCAAGAGAGCTGAAACTCGAAGTTGAGAGGGCAAATGAGCGGGTGCAGCAGGCGTATCAAGAGAAACAGCCTCAGATGAAGGAGCGCAGCTATATATTTGATTCTCTGTCATCGGAGGAGAAGCGTAGGATGGATGAGATGATGAGGGAGAAAGAAGAATAAGTGAGGACTAAAACATGAGCATAAGAAGCAGCAGACTTATTTTGCGGGAATGGAATGAGGAAGACTTTGACCTGTTTTATTCTGTTTTTACAAATACGCAGGTTATGAAATATGCCTATGCGCAAGCGTTTATTTCAAAAGAGGAAGCACATGTATACTTTAATAGAATGCTGGATAAAAATAAGGCATTAGACGACAGAAAGGAATATGATTATTGTATATTTCTAATCGAAAACAATCAGTTTATTGGCTCAGCCGGTATTGAAGTATATGAGAAAAATGAATTTGGAGGCCATGGCGAGATAGGATATTTTTTGCTTCCTGGTTATTGGGGATGTGGTTACGCAAAAGAAACGGCTGATTTGTTATTAAAGCTTGGCTTTACTGAAATAGGATTGCATCGCCTTTGCGCAAGCTGCCACATTGACAATAAAAGCTCGGAATCCGTTATAAAGAAAATAGGAATGAAAAAAGAGGGGCAGCTCAGGCAGATTAGATTTAAAAGCGGTAGCTGGCATGATGAACTTCGGTATAGTATTTTGGCAAAAGAATGGATTACGCCTTGATTACTACTCCTATTATTGAGATAATAAAGTAACACAAACAATCACAACCAAAGAAAAGTCAAAACAGGAAAGGTATCGTCATTTATGAATTTAGAAAAACAGAAAGCATTTATTATCCGCTGCATTTTTATTTTTATCTTACTCATCTTGCTTTATGTGGGAATTAAATATGTATTTCCGCTCTTGATGCCATTTGTCATCGGTATGATTGTCGCGATGGCATTTCGCGGTCTGATTGACATGCTGTCGAAAAAGACAAACATAAAACGAGGGATGGTCTCAGTTTTTGTTCTCATTGCATTTTACGGTCTGGTTGGATTTTTAATCAGTATGGTAGGTGTGAAAATATTTAACTTTATCAGTACCATATTCATTGGGCTTCCTGCCCTCTATCAAGACACGCTGCTTCCGGCATTCGAGGTTTTGACAGTCGGCATAACGAACAGATTTCCAAGTGCGCAGACATATGTGAACGAGTTTGTCAGCAATATTGACCAGTCAATATTTGAATTTATATCGACGACCTCCTCAGCGGTTGTAAGCGCGGTAACCGGACTTGCAAGCCAGATTCCGACGCTGCTAATCAAGCTTATTTTCACAATTGTATCCTCTTTCTTTTTCACAGTTGACTATTATAAAATTGGTGAATTTATTTTAAGCCAGTTCAATCAAGATAGACAAGAAGTGCTTATTAAATTAAAAAATAATATAATAGGCTCACTTGGCAAATTTATAAAGGCATATGCAGCAATTATCTCCATCACCTTTCTTGAGCTGTCAACCGGCTTTTGGATTATGGGAATTCCGACTCCATATCTGTTTGGCGGACTTGTAGCAATCATTGATATTATGCCGATACTCGGTACGGGCGCCGTACTGATTCCATGGGCTATTATCGGCTTTATTATGGGGAACACAAAAATTGGAGCAGGAATGCTTATTTTGTACATTGTTATCACCGTTGTAAGACAGATATTAGAGCCAAAGATTGTAGGGCAGCAGATTGGACTGCATCCGATTGTAACACTTATCCTGATGTATGTAGGTGCACAGCTTATGGGAATTCTGGGACTTTTTGCTCTGCCGATTATTGCAACGATACTGGTGCAGCTTGATAAGGAGGGCAGCATTCACCTCCTAAAAAAACCGGATTCAGAGTAGCTTTTTATAAATAAAAGGATTTGTAAAATTTACAAAGAAATACTTTATTTATTTGGGAAATAATGATATAGTAGAAGTATTACAACACAAAACAACATAAATCAAAATAAAAGACGAAATAAATCAAAAGGATGTAAGGTGCATGATTATGAATCAATCAAAAAGAATGCAAGTATTGAGAGAACGTCCGGTAAATAAGGACGGTTATATTAATGAATGGCCGGAAATGGGATTTGTTGCGATGTCGAGCCCATACGACCCAAAGCCTTCCATTCGGGTGAAGGATGGCGTTGTAGTCGAGCTGGACGGCAAAACCCGTGAAGAATTTGATTTTATTGACCAGTTTATTGCGGACTATTCAATCCGTACTGATAAAACAGAGTATGCAATGTCTCTCTCCTCACTTGAAATTGCGAGAAAAATCGTGGATATCAATGTTTCGAGGGCAGAGATTCTTTCTCTTGCATCAGGAATCACACCGGCTAAAATGGTGGAGGTAATGAACCATTTAAACGTTGTGGAAATGATGATGGGTATGCAGAAGATGCGCGCGAGAAAAACCCCGGCAAATCAGGCACATATTACGAATTTAAAGGACGATCCGGTACAGATTGCAGCGGATGCAGCAGAGGGCGCACTTCGTGGTTTCAGAGAAGAGGAAACGACGGTCGGAATTGCACGTTATGCACCGTTTAACGCGATTGCTCTCTTAATCGGTTCCCAGATTGGAAGAAAGGGTGTGCTGACCCAGTGTGCCGTGGAGGAAGCGACGGAGCTTGAGCTTGGAATTCGCGGTTTTACGACCTATGCAGAGACACTGTCAGTATACGGAACGGAAAAAGTATTTGTGGACGGAGACGACACCCCATATTCCAAGGCATTTTTGGCATCGGCATACGCTTCAAGAGGTCTTAAAACCAGATTTACATCAGGTTCTGGTTCAGAAGCATTGATGGGAAGCGCGGAGAAAAAGTCCATGCTTTACTTGGAGGCAAGATGCCTGTATGCGACAAAGGGTGCAGGTGCGCAGGGAATTCAGAACGGTTCTGTAAGCTGTATCGGTGTTACGGCGAGTGTACCGTCAGGGATCAGGGAAGTAATCGGAGAAAACTTGGTGGCGGCGATGCTTGGATTAGAATGCGCATCTTCCAATGACCAGAGCTTTTCTCATTCAGATATGCGAAGAACGGCGAGAACAATGCTTCAATTTATGCCGGGAACCGATTTTATTTTTTCAGGATATGCGGCAGAGCCGAATTACGATAATTTATTTGCAGGCTCAAACTTTGATGCCGAGGATTTTGACGATTATAATGTAATGCAAAGGGACATGCAGGTAGACGGAGGCTTAAAGCCGGTTCGCGAGGAGGATGTTATCCGCGTGCGAAATAAGGCAGCGAAGGCGGTACAGGCAGTATTTTCTTATCTTGGACTTACAGCGGTAACCGATGAGCAGGTGGAAGCCGTGACCTATGCACACGGAAGTAAGGATACCTTATCCCGCGATGTGGTTGCAGATTTGATGGCAGTGGAAGATTTGATGAAGCGAAACATTACAGGCGTGGATATCGTAAAAGCGTTGTCTGAGACAGGCTTTGAGGACGTGGCAGATAGTATTTTAAACATGTTAAAGCAGCGGGTAGTCGGAGACTATATGCAGACTTCTGCTATTCTGGATGAGGACTTTAGCGTGGTTTCAGCTGTCAACAGGCCAAATGACTACATGGGACCGGGAACGGGCTACCGTGTGGACGGAGAGCGCTGGGAAGAAATTAAGGCAATACCGAATATCATAGACCCGAATAAGTTCTAACTGTTAGAGAATTTAGTAAAATCCGAAGGGACGTGAGCAGAATGCAGATAGATGAACAATTGGTTGAACAGATTGTACGAATTGTAAGCGAACAGTTAAAAGAAAATGCAGGAAAGAATATAGAAGAGCGCAAAGCAGACACCTCCAATCTTAATCACCCTCTGGCAGCAAAGGGAACGAACCCGAAGGAGGTTGTGATTGGTGTCGGACCGGCATTTCAGACCGAGATTAAGAGCACAATCAATGGGCTGGACCTTGATGAAGTCATAAAGACGATAAAGGCGGGAATTGAGGAGGAAGGAATGGTGCCAAGAGTTGTAAAGGTGCTCAAAACCTCTGATGTAGGCTTTATGGGACTGGAAGCGGCTAAATTAAGCGGCTCCGGAATTGGAATTGGTTTGCAGTCAAAGGGAACTGCTGTTATTCACCAGAAGGATTTATATCCGCTTTCGAACCTGGAGCTTTTCCCACAGGCACCGCTTATGACGCTGGAGAAATACCGTGCAATCGGAAAGAATGCGGCAAAGTATGTAAAGGGCGAGAAGGTATCTCCGATTGAGGGAGAAAACGACCCGATGGTAAGAGCAAAATATCAGGTGAAGGCAGCGCTGATGCACATCAAGGAGACAGAGCTGGTTGACCCTTCAAGACCGATGATAGAATGGACGGAGGTGCAGTGATGAAATATCCGTTAGGCGAATATGAAAGGGACTCGATTCGTTCCAAGACAGGAAAGAAATTAAGCCAGATAACGCTGGAAGAGATAAAAAAAGGAAACGTTACAGCAGACGACATTAAAATTTCAAAGGAAATGCTTTTCAAGCAGGGAGAGGTGGCAAAGGAAGCCGGCAATCCTGAGCTTGCCAATAATTTTCAGAGGGCAGCAGAGATGGTGGATGTCCCGGATGAAGTGATATTGGATATGTATAACAAACTAAGACCAAACCGTTCTACAAAGCTTGAATTGGTTATGATGGCAAAGGAACTGGCAGACAAGTATCATGCGGTAAATTGCGCAAAGCTCGTATTGGAAGCGGCGGAGATTTACGAAAAAAGGGGAATCCTACTTTGAAACTCATTGCAGGCGTAGATATTGGAAACTCAACAACGGAAGTGTGTATCAGTCAGATAGACAGCGAGGGTAAAATGCGATTTTTATCCTCTTCTTCGCGTGCCACAACAGGCACAAAAGGGACCGTTGCCAATACAGCCGGCATTATTGATGCATTAGGAAATGCAATGGAGAAAATCAAAAAGCCTGTAAATGAGCTTAGCCTGATTCGTATCAACGAGGCAGCGCCTGTCATCGGTGATACAGCGATGGAGACGATAACGGAGACGATTATCACGGAATCCTCCATGATAGGGCATAATCCTTCTACACCGGCAGGAGCCGGACAGGCGGCAGGAATGACCATATATTTAGAGCATTTGTCAGAAGGAAGAGAAGAGACGCCTTACATTGTTGTGGCGGGCAGCGGCACCTCCTACGATGAAATAGCAAAAACGATAAACCAACATGCAAAAAGGCTTTTCATTGTGGGGCTTATTTTGCAGGCTGATGAGGGCGTACTTGTAGAGAACAGACTGGACAGGAAGCTTCCTATCGTGGATGAGGTAAAGCGTATCCATGACATACCTGAGTGGAAAGAGGCGGCAATTGAGGTGGCATTGGCAGGACAAACCATACGAATGTTATCAAACCCCTATGGAATTGCTACTCTGTTAAAGTTAAATGCCGAGGAAACAAGAGCGGTGACACCGATTGCAAAAAGTTTGATTGGAAAGAGAAGTGCGGTTGTCATCAAGACACCTCACGGGAATGTAAAAGAAAATATACTTCCGGCAGGAGAAATTCGTATTCATGCAAAAGAGGACTGTATCGTCTCGATTGATGCCGGAGCGGATAAAATAATGGAGGTGCTTGCAGGAGCTGGTGAGGTGCAGGACATCAGCGGTCAGAAGAACACCAATATCGGAAATATGCTGGAAAAGATTAGATCCGGAATGGGTGAGTTGACGAAAGAGCAGGCAGGAGAAATTAAAATTACGGATATTCTGGCGGTAGATACACTTGCGCCGGTTATGATAGCAGGCTCCCTTGCAGGCGAAACCTGCATGGAGAAGGCGGTAGGCGTAGCGGCTATGGTAAAAACAAAGCAGCTCCCGATGGAAAAAATCGCGGAGGAGCTAAAAAAACAGCTGCATATCTATGTTAAGGTGGCAGGAGTGGAGGCTGTTATGGCAGCACTTGGAGCGCTTACCACACCGGGAACGAAGCTTCCACTTGCGATTTTGGATTTAGGAGGAGGCTCCACGGACGCCGCTATTATTCACGAAGATGGAAATGTTGCAATCACACACAAAGCAGGTGCGGGAGAGCTCGTATCCATGCTGATACAGACAGAGCTTGGTTTATCCTCGAGGTACATTGCCGAGGAGATTAAGAAATATCCGCTTGCGAAAATAGAGAGTTTATACCATATGAGGTTAGAAAGCGGTGCCATACATTTTTTTGATGAACCGGTAGAACCGAAATACTTTGGAAATGTTGTATTGTTAAAGCCGGATGACATGATTATACTTGAAGATGATATTCCGATGGAGAAAATCGTTTTCGTGCGAAAAGAGGCAAAGAAAAAGGTGTTTGTAAAAAATGCCATTCGGGCATTGACTGAGGTAGCGCCGGAGCATAATCTAAGACGAATTGATCATGTAGTCTTGGTAGGCGGCTCAGCGGAGGACTTTGAAGTTCCGGAGATGCTTATGGAGGAATTTGCAAACTATAAGATTGTCTGCGGGCGAGGAAACATAAGGGCGTCAGAGGGACCGAGAAATGCAGTGGCGACAGGTCTTGTTCTGTCGTATATAGGTGCAGGAAATGACCATAAATAAACCAGCTATCAAGCTATATGTACATTCTAAGGAAGAAGCGCTGATAAAAGAAGTTTGTGCCGGAATGGAGGAAGAGGGGGTTCCGTTTGAACTGGAAGAACAGCAGGAATCAGAGCTTGATTCTCTCTCCTATCGCGCAGCGACTGATTCGGTGCTCGGTGTTGGCATTGGGATAAGGCAGGCAGATGTGGCGATTCAGATGAGTCCGCTGCCGAAAGGAAATAATATATTTAAAATGGAAAACCCAACTTTGAAGCAGGGCAGGCTGTTAGGCATGAATGCGGCAAGAGCAGTGAAGCGAATGCCGTTTAAACCACTGTAGAAGTTGTTTGGATAAAGAAATCGGGGTGTTAAAAGTGGAAAAGGATAAGATTGCAAAAATATATACAAAATCAGGCGACAGTGGCATGACAAGTCTTATGAAAATTCAAAATGTGCCAAAGGATGACGACAGAGTTGAGTTACTTGGTGCCATCGATGAGCTGACGAGCAACATCGGTGTGGTAAAGACGATGGAAATTCAGCAGGAGACAAGAGAACAGTTCGTTCGTATCCAGAAAAACCTTATGACGATTATGGCAGGTATTGCTGATTCCTATAATCAGGAATACAAGTTGAAGGAAGAGGAAATTGACTTTTTGGAAGCGGAGATTGACAGGCTGGAGGGCTTGTTCCCAAGACCAAAGCACTTCATACTTCCGGGTGAAAATAAGATTTCTGCACAGCTTGATGTGGCACGCACCGTTGCGAGGAGAGCAGAGCGGTGGATGAGTGCCGTAAATAGGAAATTTGGTGTGGATAAAAACGCAAAGAAGTTTATGAACCGCCTTGCGGACTATCTGTATGTGACGGCGCGCTATATGGATTATGTAAAGTCAGAAGAGGAAAATAGAGGTTTGTCCACAGTGCAGGCAAGAAAAGGAGACTTATCCATGAAGGAAAATGAGATTATCAACGCTGTTTTGCAACAGCTTTCCAATGAAGGCAGACGACTTTCTCTCGAAACAGCAAAACGCCTGATTGAGCAGATTGAAGGAGAGGCGAAAAAGAGAGGCTTAGATGCGGTGATTGCCGTGTGTGGTCCGGACGGCAATACGATTGCAGTTCATGTGATGGACAATGCTTTTCTGGCAAGCTTTGATATAGCAATGAAGAAGGCATATACCTCCGTGGCAGTCAAAATGTCCACCAAGGAGCTTGGAAAGCTTGCGATGCCTGGTGAAACATTCTATGGAGTAGACAAAGCAGATAACAACCGGCTTATTATTTTCGGCGGAGGTATCCCGCTTAAAATCGGCGATAAAATCGTGGGCGGACTTGGCATAAGCGGCGGAGTATCGGAGGATGACCATTCATTGGCTCAGTTTGGAGCGGATGTGTTTGCGGGATTGTTTGTATAGTAGAAGTGATTAAGAGTATCGGAGAAATGCCTTGAAAAAGGGCAGTTCTTCGATATTTGTTATATTATGGTAAATTTCTTTGAATTTTCCATGATATAACAAATATTTATGCGCACGAATGCAAGTGGAAAATGTCACTACGTGACGGCATTCGGCGCGACAAAACAGCCAAGTCCCTCATGAGTGAGAGATTAGGGAGTTGATGCGGACTTGTCCGCTTTATTATATCATAGGAAATTGCTTTGCAATTTCCTATGATATAATAACTATTTATGCGCACCTCGCGGAGTGGAGGTTGTTGCTACGCAACCCACTCGGGCGCGAAGTGTGAGCTTTGCTCACACTTTCTTATATGAAAATATGAAAAATGTATGTTTTAGTTGAAAAAAAGAAACGAAGTAGTTAGAATGGTACTAAGTTTTTTCAAAGAATTGAATATACTATGGTATAGAAGGAGTGGTGAAGGATGAGAAAGGAATTACCTTATTTTAAGATAGACGGAGCCTATGGTGGTAATCAGGACTGGTTTCGAGATCCGATGATGAAAATGGGAGGATGCGCAGCGGCAACCCTTTGTGATACAAGTATTTATCTGGCACTTCATAGTGAGAAGAGCAATCTATACCCATTTGATGTAGAAGCGCTGGATAAGGAGTCATATATCGAATTTTCTAAGAAAATGAAGCCTTATTTGAGACCGCGCTTTCGGGGGATTGATACGCTTGATATTTATATAGACGGCGCCAAGCAGTATTTTAAGGATACGAACGAGAAAGAGCTTACGGTAAGCGGATTTTCAGGAGAGCTGGAAGTGGAAAAGGCAATAGAGAAGGTGAAAACGCAGATTGATCAAGAGCTTCCTATTCCTTATCTTTTGCTCAAGCATAAAAAGCGAAGCCTTAATTTTTTTACATGGCATTGGTTTTTAATCGTCGGCTATGAGGAGTTTGACGGTGAGATGATGGTGAAGGTTGCGACCTACGCAAACTATCATTGGCTGTCACTTCGGGAGCTTTGGGATACCGGATACCGGGAAAAGGGCGGTATGATTATATTTGATAGAGTGGGCGAAAATAGTTAGAGCAACGGATTTGTTATATGAATAGGAAAGACCTTATTAACTAACAATATACTTAAAACGTATGGTGGTGGTTAATATGAAGGTTTCTGTTTGGACCCAGAATTCAAATTTAACAGAATTTAACAGACTAGAACATGATATAAAAACGAATGTCTTGATAATCGGCGGCGGCATAGCGGGAGTTTTGTGCGCATATATGCTGAAACAAGCCAAAGTTGAATACACACTTGTGGAGGCGGACAGAATTTGCAGCGGTATTACCAAAAATACAACAGCAAAAATCACCTCACAGCATGGCTTGATTTATGATAAGATCATTCGTGAATTTGATAAAGAAACAGCACGGCTCTATCTTCGCGCCAATGAAGAAGCACTTAACAAATACGGTGAAATTTGCCGTGATATTGATTGTGATTTTGAGATAAAAGATGCCTTTACTTATTCTCTTGAGGATAAAGATAAAATTGAAAAAGAGCTATCAGCACTTGAAAAAATAGGATTTTCAGCACAGAAAGAGGATAGCTTATCCCTTCCATTTACCCTTGCGGGAGCAATTAAGTTTCAAAATCAAGCACAGTTTAACCCGCTGAAATTTATAGCAGGGATTGCAAAAGGACTTAATATATATGAGCGCACAACTGTCCGAGAGCTGATTGGAACAACGGCAGTCACGGACCACGGAAAAATTACGGCTGATAAAATTATTGTTACTACCCACTTTCCATTTATAAATAAGCACGGCAGTTACTTTTTGAAAATGTATCAACATCGTTCCTATGTGATTGCACTGGAAAACGCATCCAATATAAACGGTATGTATGTGGATGAAGCACAAAAGGGAATGTCTTTTCGAAATTATGAAAATCTATTACTCATCGGTGGAGGTGATCACCGAACAGGTAAATGGGGCGGCAATTTTAGAGAGCTTGAAGACTTTGCGAAACGATATTATCCAAATGCACAAATAAGATACCGCTGGGCGACCCAAGACTGTATGACGCTTGACAGTATTCCCTATATTGGCAGGTATTCAGGAAGAACAGTGGATTTGTATGTTGCTACAGGCTTTAACAAATGGGGTATGACCTCCGCTATGGTATCTGCAATGCTTCTTTGTGATATCGTTCAGGGAAAAGAAAATCCATATGAGCAGGTTTTTTCGCCCTCACGCACCATTCTTCGTCCTCAGCTTGCTGCCAATGCATTTGAAGCAGTGGTCAACCTTCTGACGCCAACCTTTAAACGTTGTCCGCATATGGGCTGTGCATTAAAGTGGAATCAAATCGAGCATTCATGGGATTGCCCTTGTCACGGCTCACGCTTTACAGAGGAAGGACAGCTTATTGATAATCCGGCAACCAAAGATTTAAAAAATAAAAACAAAGTGTCTGCTTTTAAATAAAAAATGCAGACACTTTGTTTTTATCAGACCTTGTTTTGGGGTTATTTTTTAATTTTGGTTTGCCGGTGAAGTAAATATAACGTGTCGATATTTATTTAGGGCAGTCAGTAATAGGCTTCCGAGTATACCACAGGATATAATCTCTCCGATGCCGACCGTCAGCATAAAGTACGGAATAGAGCCCGGGAATTGGTATACATAGGATAAAACAAACGGAACTACGATAGTGTTTACAAGGATTGGCGGAACCGGAGCCAGCCATCTGTACTTGCGAAGTGCATAGGTACCACATGCTGCAACTAAGGTTGCAAGGCTTCCGAATATGACGTCAAGCGGCATACAGCCTGTTAAAATATTGCTGAGCAGGCAGCCGACAAACAATCCTGGAATGGCAGCAGGTGTAAAATACGGCAATATAGTCAATGCCTCCGAAATTCTCACCTGAATTGCACCGTTTGCGAGATTAAATGCGTTGACAAAGTAAGTCAGCACGATGTAGATAGCTGCTATCATCGCAGCTTGCACGATGAATAATACCTTTTGATTTGATTTCATTTTTGTTCTCCTTTAGTTTTGTTTTACGTGTGGAAGGTCTCGAACACACGAATTGATAAGTAGAAAACCCTGTGTTTGTAAGGGTTTGCAACGTTCCTACTATAACACAGAAAGAGGTAAAAATCAACCTATACAACAATTCTACAACAATTTTGTTTTAAAAACCTCCTATATTTATTTGTTTTTTAGAGGCAATAAAATTAATTAAAAATATAATAATACAAAGAAAGATTTTCTGTAATATATGAAATGCATTAGCATAAAACTGATAATAAACATGTTGCCATTCTGATTGTAAAGGTAAGTAAGACATGATAGAATAATCTATAAAAGTACTTATATATACAATGGTGTGAGGTAAAAGAATGGGGAATTATACAAGAGAAGAAATGGAAATGAGAAAAAATGCTAGAGCATTTGCAGAGGCGAATCAAGAGAAAATTGAGGCAGCAGCTAAGTATACTATCAATGCTGTTGGTTCTGTAAAAGAAGAAGTGAAACACATTGCTTCTATGAAGACAGATAGGCTTGAAGAATACTTAAAGGACAACGCACAGTCTTTATGGGAAAATATTAAAGAAAAGATTACAGCTAGCAGAGATAGATTAAGCAAATTAAAGGTAGACTTCCCTGAATTAGAAGAAAGAGAGGGGAAATTAACAAATATCCTGAATACATTTAGTGAAATCCTTGATGATGATGAATTAAATGGCTGGGGTAAATTCAAAGAAATTGTAAGGGAATTAACGATATGGGTAGTAAGAATGTTTATAATAGCTTGCAAACCGACTCTATTGAGTGTGCTTGGCGGTATAACGTTAGCCATATTAACACCAGTCATTGCGGTGGCATATCCTGTATATGATACTGTAAAAACATCTATGGAAAATGCTGAAAAGTCTGCTTTGCAGGAAAGAAGAAATAATTACAGTGAAACAAATATACAGATAAAAAGAACCTATAGAAATCATTGTTGGAATTGTCATACGGGTGTTACAGAAGAGAATGTACAGTGTCCTATATGTGGTTGGTACATATGTCCCACCTGTGGCAGTTGTAAACGAGGTTGCACTCGAATAAGTAGCATCTCTACTGAAACGGCACGTTACGAATCCGATTATCAGTCATCCAACAAAAATTATAATCAGTCCAACGCTTATAATAATACATCTGAAAAGTACGGATATGATGATGAGGCTATAGAATCATCACCGGAATATTGGGAAGATATTTATGATAAATGCCAATGGGAAAGTATAGACTAATTAAATATAGAAGTGATATATAAAAGAATAAGGCTCAAAAAATGGGTTTTAGAGTTTGCCAAGTAAAGAGTATAAGTTTTTTGTTTTTTAGTGGTCGATTTACTCGACCACTATGCAGTTTTTACAAAGCTTCATGTCGATACTCACTCGGTGTCATATTGACATTGCTTTTAAATACTCTGCTAAAATAAAAGGCATCCTTATAGCCTACCATTTCACCAATTCTCCCTACCTCCAGCGTAGAGTGCGATAAAAGAAGAAGCTTTGCTTCATTTATTCTTAAAGTTGTCAAATATTTAGAAGGAGATAAGCCGGTTTCTTTTTTGAATATCCGAGCCAGATATTCCATGGAAAATCCTAATGTATCAGCCAAAGAACTGATGGAGATATCCTCTTTGTAGTGCTGCTGAAAGTAGTCGAGCATTAGTTTGCATATTCTTTCGGGTGACATATCATACGCATTTATGTGCAAACAACCGAGTTTATCTATGTTAGAATCTAAGGATAATAACACCTGTTGTAAGGTTTCTTGCAAAGCATCGGTCTTTAAGGGCTTTAAAAGATAATCGCAAACATTATACCGCATTGCTTTTTGGGCATAAGAAAATTCATGATATCCACTTAAAATAATTGTTTTGATACTTGGATGGTTTTCTTTAATATAACGAGCTAATTCCAGTCCGTCACACTGAGGCATTCGAATGTCTGTAATAATTAGGTTTGGAAGTAACTTTGAAATAGACTCTATGGCAATAGAGCCGTCACTTACCTCCGCACAAAGCGTAAGCGGAAGATTTAGAGACTCTATTTTCTTAATAATGTTTTGCCTGATTAATGGTTCATCTTCTACCACCATATATTTATATTGTTGTATAGTACTCATGATAGCCCTCCTTGTCCGGATGAATCGGACCGCCTAAAATAAATGTAGTCTGTAAAGAAATCGAAGTTTCAATTTCAAACACCGCTTGTTTTCCATAAAGAAGCTGCATTCTTAAATAGATATTCTTTAAGCCCATTCCACCTATTTGCAAAGAGTTTAATTCCTCTTCTTTATTTAAGTTTGAATAAAGATCTAATAATTCTTTCTTTTTTTCCTCAGATAAAAGACCGCCATTATCGGTAATGGATATCATCCAACACCCTTTTCTGACAAATGCTTTTACGGAAAGCTTCCAAGGTGCAGGCTTTTGAAATGCGTATTTGAAGGCATTTTCAACAACAGGCTGCAAGATTAATCTGGGAATCATAATCTGTTTTGCCTCTTCTTCTATCTCACAGGAATAGAAGAAGCCATTCCCAAAACGAAGCTTCATACAATCTATGTATTTTTCGGTGTGTAAGATTTCTTGTGAGATGGAAACGAGCGTGTGAGACGAGTTCGATATATACCGAAAGTAATCGCACAAGGAATCGCATAATAATACAATTTCATCATTCATATTTTCTTCCGCCATTATGCTGATGTGTGTTAAGCTGTTGTATAAAAAATGCGGATTCACTAAGGATTGAGTTGCTTGTAATTTTGCCCTTGTTTCTTCCGAGTGAGAGAGGAGCACTTCCTGAGTAGAAATCCTCAGCTTTTCATACATGGTCCGAAACGAATCACATAATTGTGCTATTTCTGCAATGTTACTATCGGCAGAGGTTAATATACTTTTATTTTCATCCAAAACACGATTAATGGTTAATTTTTTCGTCGCGTTGGTTAATTTACTTAAAGGATAGGTTAATTTTTCTGAAATGATAAAGCATAAGGCAGAGGTTAAAATAATAGTAGCGATTGCAATAGCAAAAAATATATTTCGAAAGGTATGAAGAGAAGCATTTACAGAAGCTTGCGGCTCCGTTACGATGATAAACCAATCGTAATTTGGTATCACGTCGTAAGTGTATAGTACCTTTTCGTCATTTTTAAGAGTAATCATTTTCGTATTTAAAGTATTCAAATTTGAATCGTTAATATAAGTAAAATAATTATCTTTTGGCTGAAAATCTGAATGATAGGGATAAACCAGTTCTCCGCGATTATTGTAGATAAAAACCGAGGTTGAGGGATTGTTCTTCTCCAGTGTAGAAACCAGAGAAAAAATGCGTCCGCAGTCTTGGATTACTTCGATGAAGCCATCCGGCTCACTTGCACTATTGTATATTTGTCTGGTCAAGGATATAAACATCTGGCTGTTTTGGTTGGCTCCTTCGCCCGGGAGATAGGATTTGTAGACTGGCTGGCTGATGAATTTGGAACCTCGTAATTCCTTTGTTTCTTCATACCAATTTTGTTCTTCTAAGGTAATGTGAGTCACTCGCTGAAAAAAGCCAGATTCCACACATTCACCTGACAAGGTATATAAATTAACTTCGGAGGCGCTTTGAAAAGGTCCGATGATTGAGGTGATAGCATCAAAAATTGCGACAGCTTGCTGCCTTGAGGCAGATAGATCCATTTTAGTCAGAGTATTTTGACTATAAGTAGAAGAAAGCTCAACAAAATTACTTCTTATTACATTGGAGTAAGTAATATTCATCGAGATTGTTGACATATTATCCAGCTCTGCCAAAACGGAATTGTTGACAGAGGTACATAAATTTTCAATTTGTTTTTGCGCATCCGTATTTATTTTTTTACTGTAAAACAAATAAAAAAAGCTAAAGAATAATAGCAATAGTAACAATGTGAATACACCGTAAAAAGCAAATAAATAAATCTTTTGCGAATAATGTTTTTTCCCCATATCGTCCATCCCCTTGGAGACATTATATAATATTGTTCAAAAAAATGCAAAAAGAAGTTCGGAATTATCCATTTTGCACAAAAACACAGTGTGATATGATGATGTTATCAATAAGGGAGATGCAAGATAGCAATGGATAGCAGAGTCTATATTGCAAGAAGAAATGGAGGAAGGTATGTTAAAGAATTATTTGAAAAAGGTAACAGCAATTTTTTTAATGTCTGCTCTGGTAATCGGAACATTGGCAGGTTGTCAAAGTAACAAAGACAGTACAACCGGTAATATGCAAAGTGAGGGAAGTACAGATAGTACAACACAGGATAAGGCAGTCAGCACAGAGAAGATTACATTGACCTTTGGCAGTCATCAGTCAGGACTTCCTACCTCGGGGGTTGTACAGGAGTTAGCAAAAAAATTCGAAGCGGAGACGGGAATTACGATTGATTTTCAGATATCACCGGATGCTCAGTGGAGGGACTTGTTAAAAGTGAAGTTAGACTCAGGAGAAGCACCGGATATATTCTGTGCAGATACTCCGATTAACCTCGCTTCCAGTATGCGGATGGATGAGTATTGTGTTCCGCTTACAGATGAAGAGTGGGCGGCAAGAATTGATGAAAATGTACTTCCGGCAATTTCAATCGATGACAATATTTACGGTATTACATTTCCGGGTAAAAAAATGTACTTCTATGTTTACAACAAAGAAATATTTGAAAAGGCTGGTGTAGAAGTTCCAACTACATATGAAGAATTCAAAAATGTGTGTCAGAAAATCAAAGACACGGGTTACACACCGGTTTATGAAGCTACTACCAATGGATGGCATCAGGTATTACCTCTTTTTGAAACAGGCGGCTTGTATTTAAGTAAGGATGCGGACCTTTATGACAAATTGAATCAAAATCAAATTGATTTTGATCAGGTTCCGGACTTATTAACCATTATCACTCAGTTAAAGGAATGTGCAGAACTCGGATATTTTGGAGAGGATTATTTAAGTAATGCAGTAGAGAATGCGAAAGAGGCAATTGCCAGTGAAAAAGCAGCGATGTTTATTGCGGAGGCTGCATGGAGAAATGAAGTAAAGGCAGATTTTCCTGATTTCGATATCGATAAGCTTGGAATTTTTGTAATGCCTTGGGGTGATAATCAGGTGATTGGTGTAAACCCTGCAAGCAATGCATATTTCATTAATAAAAACAGCAAAAATGTAGATGCTGCAAAAAAATTCTTTGAATTCTTAGCAAGACCTGAAAACTTACAGGCACGTTTGGATGGACAGCCGGGACTATCAGAGGTTTGCTGGCCGGAGATTGCAGGCAGATATTCTTCAGACGATCAGGCTTACATTGATGATCATAAAAAGGCAACAGTAGTACAGGTAGCAGTAAATTATGTGGACTATCAATGGATGGATGTCGGAAAGGACTTAGAATCCATGTATACAGGTGTCATGACACCTGAGGATGTATTAAAGACCTTTATGGACCGCAGGAATGAGCAGGCGTTATTGCAAAAAGACCCGAGCTGGTCAAAATAAAAGATATGCAGGGGGAGGGTGTGTTTTAAGTACCCTTCCCCTTATGACAAAAGGTGAAAAGGAAGATGGAGGAGAGAGATGGACAGAAAAAAAATATATCCTTGGTATTTTGCCGGCGGAGCATTATTTATATACTCGTTGCTATGCTTTATTCCAGGTATTTTGGGGATATTATATTCTTTTACCGATTGGAATAGTTTTACAAGTGAAATCAATTTTGTGGGCTTTAAAAATTATATCAGCGTTTTTTCCGGTCATTCAGAATATTTAAAGTATATCGGCAATACTCTTTTATTTACGGTATGTACGACCTTTGTAAAAACAGTGGTTGGATTTGGTTTAGCATTGTTGCTGACACAAAAATTTATTAAATTAAAGAATCTGCATCGACTCATTATCTTTTCGCCTCAGGTAATGTCTTACCTGGTGGTTGGTCTTGTTTTTAAGAGCATGCTTCATCCGACAACCGGATTTGTAAATAATTTTTTGAGGAGCATCGGGCTTGATTGGTGGGCAATGAATTGGCTCACGGATTTAAAGCTTGTTTTTCCAAGTGTCACGTTTGTTGATGTATGGAAGGGCATGGGATATATTATGGTTGTAATCATTGCCGGTTTGGTTTCTATTTCGCCCGAGTATTATGAGGCGGCAGATATAGACGGAGCCAGTTTTTTACAAAAGACGGGAAGTATTACAATTCCGTTACTAAAATCGGTTATTGCAAATGTAATTATTTTGAATGTTACGTATGGTCTTCGTGTATTTGACATGATTTATTCCTTAACAAACGGAGGACCCGGAAATGCAACAGGAGTAATCAATACAGCGGTATATAAGGAGTTTTCAAAAGGGAATCTGGCAATGGGAACGACACTTTCCAGTATTTTATTCTTTTTTATTCTTGCCTTGCTTTATTTTATACTAAAATCCATGGAAAATAAGGAGGTAGATGCTTAATGCAGCAAGTGAAGAAAAACCTGTTACATATTTTAGCCAACTGCCTTTCCTTCTTTCTTAGCTTAATTGTAATCACACCGATTTTTGTTTTGCTAATCAATTCATTTAAAACAGCGGGAGAAGCAAACTCCATGTCTCTAGCCTTGCCAAAGGTATGGATGGTAGAAAATTATAAGACAGTAATCGAACAGGGAAAATTAGTTACATCCTTTCTAAACGGTTTCTTCTATGCAATTTGCAGTGTCACCATTATTGTAGCGGTTGTATCGGCAGCAGCTTTCGTAATTGGAAGAAACAGAGAGGGCGTAAATCGTTTCATATATTATTATATTATTGCAGGCATTGCAATGCCCATTAATACGTTGGCATTGATGAAGGTAATGCAGCTTTTGCAACTTATGAACACCAGACTTGGAATTATACTTATTTATGCGGCAATCAATATTCCGCTAAGTTTATTTCTGTCATATGGCTTTGTGGAGACAATACCAAGAGAAATTGATGAGGCGGCAATTATTGACGGGTGCAAACCCTTTCAGCTTTTTCGGATTGTGATATTGCCGCTTTTTAAGCCGATTTTATCGACCTTATTTGTACTTAACTTTATGACAGTGTGGAATGACTTTATGATGCCGCTTTATTATTTGAATAATTCCAATAAATGGCCGATGACATTAGCCGTATATAACTTTTTTGGTGTATTTGAAAATTCGTGGAATCTGGTCAGTGCCGATATTATCCTGACACTAGTACCGGTGCTTATTATATTTATTTTGGGACAAAAATATATTGTAGGCGGCGTAGCTGCCGGTTCTGTGAAAGGATAGGAGGGTAAATATATGAAATTTACGGACGGACAATGGTTATTAAGGGAAAAACATAGCATCTTAAATCCGAAGCAGGCATTTGATGCATGTTTTTTAGACGGAAAGCTTACGGTCTATGTTTATACAAAAGAAATTGAAGATAGAGCGCAGACACTTGACCAAGGAACGTTTACCCTTCACTTTACCAGTGACCTGCATGACACGATTCAAGTGCAGATTAATCATTTTGAAGGACTGCGAAAGCATGGACCGGAATTTATTTGCTTTCATGAGGATAGCGTTGAACCTGAATTTTGGGAGGAAGAAGAAAGCTATCATTATCGTTCGGGTAAGCTGGAAGCAGTTATACAGAAGGCTCCTTTCTCATTGGAGTATTATTATGAAGGAAAACAAATCACGAAGAGTGAATCAAAGGCAATTGCCAATATTAAAAATGAGAAAGATGAGGTTTATACAAGAGAACAGTTGACTTTATCAGTAGGTGAATATGTATATGGATTGGGTGAACGTTTTACACCATTTATAAAAAACGGGCAGGCAGTTGATATATGGAATGAAGATGGAGGAACCTCCTCTGAATTATCTTATAAAAATATTCCGTTTTATATCACCAATAAAAATTATGGGGTTTTTGTAAAACATTTGGAGAAGGTTTCCTTTGAAGTGGCATCAGAGCAGGCAGAGAGAGTTCAGTTTAGCGTTGCAGGTGAGCAGCTTTCTTATGTTATGATTGGCGGAACGTCAATGAAAGAGGTGCTGCAAAATTATACAAGGCTAATGGGAACCCCCTCGCTTCCGCCTGCGTGGACCTTTGGTCTTTGGCTTTCCACTTCCTTTACAACAAACTATGACGAAGAAATGGTGACAAGTTTGATTGATGGAATGGAAGAGAGACAAATTCCTTTGCATGTGTTTCATTTTGATTGCTTTTGGATGAAGGAGTGTGAGTGGTGTAATTTTAAATGGGACTCAAAAACGTTTCAGGACCCGGTAGGAATGTTGCGCAGGATGAAAGCCAAAAAGCTAAAAATCTGTGTTTGGATTAATCCATATATTGCACAAAAATCCCCTTTGTTTCAAGAGGGAATGAAAAATCATTATTTAGTGGAATATGCAAATGGAGATGTGTGGCAGTGGGATCGATGGCAGGCAGGTATGGGGCTTGTAGACTTTACGAATCCAGAAGCTTATGAATGGTATCAGGAAAAATTAGAGAAACTCATTGACATGGGTGTAGACTGCTTTAAAACGGATTTTGGCGAACGCATTCCAACGAATGTAGTTTATTATGATGGTTCGGACCCTATAAAGATGCACAATTATTATACTTACTTGTATAACCAGTGTGTATTTGAGCTATTAGAAAGAAAGTTTGGTAAGAAGAAAGCAGCAGTTTTTGCACGCTCCGCAACCGCAGGCAGCCAGAAATTCCCGGTGCATTGGGGAGGCGATTGTTGGGCGACCTATGAATCTATGGCAGAAACCTTAAGAGGAGGTTTGTCGCTTTGCATGTCAGGTTTTGGATTTTGGAGCCATGACATCAGCGGTTTTGAAAAGACGGCACCACCTGATATCTATAAGCGCTGGGTTGCCTTTGGACTTCTTTCCACACATAGCAGATTGCATGGGAGCACTTCTTATCGGGTTCCGTGGCTGTTTGATGAAGAGTCTGTTTTGGTATTAAAATTTTTTACCCAGTTAAAATGTAAATTAATGCCGTATCTATGGAGCGAAGCCATTCAGACAGCCAAAACAGGCATTCCTATGCTTAGAACGATGGTATTGGAATTTCAAGATCCGGCTTGCCGCTTCTTAGACACACAATATATGTTAGGAGAAAAACTTCTGGTTGCACCGGTATTTTCAAAGGAGGGAGAAGTAACTTATTATCTTCCGAAAGGAAAATGGGTTGATTTGCTAACGGGCAATTGTAAAGAAGGCGGAACATATTATGAAGAAAGCTGCGATTATTTTCACTTGCCGCTTTATGCCAGACCAAATACAATCATACCAATCGGCAATAATGAACAAGAGGTGGAGTACGACTTTGCAAAGAACGTAACATTACATGTTATGCCATTAGAGGATGGGAAAAAGGCGGACTGCCAGATTTATAATACAGAGGAAGAAGTGATGCTTCATCTCACCATCGCAAGAGAAAACGATACCTATACAATCAACATACGAAAGGCAATTCATCCATTTTCTGTGCTGTTTCACACACTGCATACTATAATTGATTGTGAGTGTCAGGTGAGTTTGATATCAGAAGGGCTATTGGTAAGTATAGAGGAGCAAAGGGAAGAAATCAGTTTAGTGGCAAAAGAATAGCACGAAAGAGAAAGTAGTGTATAGTTAAAGAATTTTCTCCTTGCTGCCGATAACATAAGTGAAGACATTTTAAAGAGGGATCATGAGTTTAAAGGAGAGTATACTATGTATGTGAGTAATGCAACACAAAACCGAGCATCGTCTTACACTGGGAGCATTGCAGGAATCCGCCTGCCAAATTTTAATGCTGATTATGTTTATTCAAAAAAGAAATCAGGCAGCAGCGATTCGGAATATAAAAAAGCAATAGTCGAGCAGGCAATAAAAGACCAGGCGGCAGGGAAATTTCAAAATGAGTCATATGAATTTGTCCAGTTGATGAAAAGCTATGTTTCGGAAGTTTCTCCAGACAGAGAGAGCGTTATAAAAGCAGGGCTACAAAAAATTGCGAAGAATAATGCAGCAGGCATTGAGCCGCTGAATTTGATGGAATTATTATTAAATGATGGGAAAGTAAAATACCAAAAAGATTCTAATGCTGTAACATATGCCGAGTTTTACGATAGCAACGGGGAAATGGTGGCAACTTATTCAAATAATGGCTGGACCATGTTTACTACAAATGCGGAGGCAGCACGCCAGACCGAGATGTGCTTGACGTACAGCAGGGCATGGAATACAGCCAAACAAGCAAGTCAAGGAAGCAGCCAATTGTCAAACATTTCTGTTGATGGTGTGGAAGAGACAGGGAATACGTTTAATATGCAGGCGTGATATGATATAGTGAACCATGTTTCAGCAAAAAATACAGAATATCATAGGAAATTCCTTCGGATTTCCTATGATATGAAAAATATTATGCGCACCTCGCGGAGTGGAAGTAGTTGCTACGCAACCCGCTCGGGCGCGGAGAATGTGCTTTGCACATTCTTTGTTATTCCTATAAAAATGCTTTCGATTGCTTTCCACTCACATGTTCAAGTTCAATCTGAACAACTTCAAGTGCATTCCAAGCTTGTCTGATAGACTCTTCTCCGCTCTCCATAAAATCAGGAGAATACTTCTGATTTAGAAGTCTCATAGCGTGAAGTTTAACGTCATCATTTTCCACAACAGAAGCTCTGCCAAAGGCAATGATGCTTTTAAAATGTGTGGTGAATTCTTCTGGGGCAACTAAATCACTGGCAATAACCGTAAAGGACACTTTATCATGCTTTCGGATGGCATCAATTTTATGCCCTGCTTTGGAACAATGAAAATAAACAGTATTGTTTTCATAGGCATAATTAATAGGGACTCCATACGGGTATTCTTCATCACCCAAAACGGAAACAATTCCTGTGGTGCCGTTTTCTAATATTTCATTCGTATCAGTTTCCGGTAAAAGCTGTTTGCTTCTTCTCATTTCACGAAACATAGTATTCTCCTTTGTCTGTCTGCGCGGTCAGTAGTTTTCTTAAAAATTAAAATGAATTATATCAAACTTTTATAACCGTTTCAATCTTTTTATAATCAAAGCTGATAGACCGTTTTGAAAATATCATCCTTCATCCGAAGAAGTGCGTCCGCGGAAATGGAGGCTGGATAGTGCATAAGGCGAAGCATTACATCTTTTGTATCGGGCTGAAGTTTTGGCTGCATAAAATAAACGTCGCTCAAACAAAATCCTAAACGCTCATAAAAACCGATTCGCCTTATCGCCTCGGGCGAGTCTGCTGCCTCCACCTCGATCACAACAGGACTGTTTACTTGTTTCAAATAGGCATTCATCATCTTTGAGCCAAGTCCGTTTCCTCTCAATTCGGGATTTACAGCAAAATGCTCTGCATAATGAAAATCCTCAAATGTCCATTCTGCGATAAATGCCTGTATCATGCCGGTTTCCTCTTGCTTTGCGGTGAGAACTTGATAGGCGGATTGTTCAAACAAAGCGAGCGCAGCCTCATAAGAGCGAAATTCCGCAGGAGGAAAAGAAGCCTGCATCAACGCATAGACGGCAGGGAATTCTTCTGGTTTTAAATTATAAAGGTTAAGGTTGTTTTTCTGTGTATGAAAATTCTGATTCATTTTTGTCTCCTGTTTTTTATTCCTTTTGTTTTCTCATGTTCAATGTAAATTTATAGTAACTAATTATAGCATAGTAGGTTTTTAATGCAAGGGCGATACGTGTAAACAAAATATAAATAGAAAATTAATAAAAATTTATCAAAAGATATCTTGACATCAAGATAAAACAGTGGTAATATCTTGATATCGAGATAAATGAAAAAATTGTAAAAAAGGAGGCAGAACCAATGGGAGAAAAAGCAGCCAAGTTGGTGATAGCACTATCCAGAAGTCATAACGCTCTGTTTACCTTAATTGAAAAAAATGTAAGAGGCTTTGGACTGACAGTCAGTGAGTTCGGCGTACTGGAGGCATTGCTTCACAAAGGCGATATGCCGGTGCAGAAGCTATGTGAGAAGGTGTTAGTTACAAGCGGTTCCATGACATATATTATAAATCGGCTGGAAGAAAAGGAATATGTAAAGCGGTATCGATGTCCGAAGGATGCCCGCGTATGGTTTGTAAAATTAACAGAAAAAGGGCAGGAGTTTATTTCGGATATTTATCCAAAACATGAACAGTTCTTAAAGGAAATACTGAATGATGTGACAACAGAGGACAAAGAAGAGCTAATACAGGGGCTTTTTCGTATGAAGGACTTATTGGAACAAAAAACGGTAAAATAAAAGGATGTGAAGTAATATGGTAAGAAGAATTGACCATAATAAAATGGGAAAAAGCAAGAAAGGCTGGTTAAACAGCATATTTCATTTTTCCTTTGCAGAGTATTATAATCCCGATAACATTCACTTTGGTACGTTGAGAGTAATCAATGATGACTTGGTGGAAGCGGGAACAGGTTTTGAGACTCATCCACATCAGAATATGGAAATTGTATCCTATGTGGTGGACGGTGAGTTGACACATGGCGACTCAATGGGAAACAAAAACACTCTAAAGCGGGGTGAAGTTCAGTACATGAGTGCCGGCACAGGCGTTTACCACAGCGAATTCAATCTGGGAGACAAAACAGCAAGGTTTTTACAAATCTGGATAATGCCAGATAAGGCGGGGCATACTCCAAATTATGGTGATTATAAATTTGCGTGGGAGGACAGAGAAAGCAGGTGGCTCCAAATTGTAGCTGGATCAAAGGGAGAGGCCCCGATTAAGATTCATCAGGACGCCAATTTATACGTGACCGAGCTTAAGCCAAATGAGGAAATTGATTTTGAGGTTGGTTTTGGACGGCAGGCATATCTGGTTCAGATAGAAGGCAGCAGTATCATCAACGATGAGGAGATGAGCAGCAAGGATGGATTGGAAGCAGCCGAAGAAAGCTTGCATATAAAAGCTTTGGAAAAGTCTCATATTTTAGTGATAGAAATGAAAAAATAAAATAGAAGTGAACAGGAGGAAAATATTATGTCATTTATTAACAGTCTTGAAAAAAGAAGAACCTATTACAACATTAACCGTGAGTTACCGGTGGCAGAAGAAAGGGTAATTGAGCTGATTGAGCAGGTAGTTGAGGCAACACCGGACGCATTTAACATGAAGAGTGCAAGAGCTGTTGTCGCTCTAGGTGCAAAGCAGGATGAGTTGTGGAACGCTGTCTATGATGCTTTTGGCGGAGAGGTAGACCGTGAGAAAATCGATAGCTTTAAGAGCGGATACGGCACAGTTTTATACTTTACAGATGAAAATATTGTAAAAGCATTGCAGGAGCAATTTCCATTATACGCAGGAAACTTCCCAATCTGGGCAAATCAGTCAAACGGTATGCTTCAATCCAACATTTGGACGGCATTGAGAGAAGTTGGAATCGGTGCTTCCTTACAGCACTACAATCCTGTTATCAATGAAGCGGTGGCAAAGCTGTTTGATATACCGGAGGGCTGGAACCTGATAGGACAGATGCCATTTGGCGGTATCGGATCAGAACCGGATGCAAAAGAGAAAGAAGATATATCCAAGCGTGTTATTGTAAAGAAATAAGCCTATGTTTTAGAATAATACCGGTAATGGAATTTTTAAGGGAAGTCACCATATGACTTCCCTTAGTTTACGTTTAAAAACGCCTCAAATTTTGTTTGTTATTTTAACTATTCTTGGCTATCTTATTTACACCATTCTGTTTTCAATATAGCATATTCGTAAGTATCAAGCCAAATGGGTTCACCATTGCTATCGGTTTTAAAATAAATGTTCTGCAAAAGTAAACCCTCACGCCTCATATGTAAGCGTTCGAGCAACTTCCAAGAATGGTCATTCTTTGGACTGCACATGGCTATAATACGCCTTGCTTCTAGACGTGTAAAGGCATAGTCAAGTAACTCCTTTGCACCCTCTGTGGCATAGCCTTAACCTTGGTACTTACGATTAAACACATATCCTAATTCCCATGTAGAAAAGTCCTCTTTACCCAGATACAAGTTTCCTATTAACTTTCCATTTTCCTTTAAGCAAACAGCATAGAAAGCTTCATTATTTGACCTTCTAATTGCTTCTTCTTTAGCCTGATTTTTTGAATAAATATCATATGGTTCAAATGCAACAACTTCTTTGTCTGACAAGTATTCATATAAATCCTGCCAATCATTTTGTTCAAACCTTCTAATAATTAATCTATCTGTAATTATATTTTCCATTTTATCTCCTTAAATTATTTTATGGGAGAATGTACCTCCTACAATTTGCTCTTTCAATAAAAATATCTGCTTTCATGTTAAATTCCTCCCTTCCTAGAAATTAAATTTCTATTTTGATAGATTCACCAAATAGAATATAAATGATTTTACGTAATAACCCCAATTAAATGGTTACTAACTTACAGACCATCTATATGATAATTATATCATTAACTCCAAAGTAATGTATGTATTATTACTGCAAAAACAAAGCAAAATTTAAAACCAGACACTATTTTAAAAAATTATTGGAACCGGAATGAAGAGTTTGCGGATTTGTTTAATGCAGTGTTATTCGGGGGAAGGTCGGTTATCAAATCCGAAGAGTTGATTGACAAGGATACCGAAATGTCATCGGTAAATGAGCATGCCGAATTTGCGGATAGCATACAGGCGGCAAGAGATGTATTGAAGCTGGTGAAACAGACCGAAAGCATGGAATACGTGCTGCTTGGCATTGAAAATCAGCAAGGAGTGGACTACACCATGCCGCTTCGAATAATGGCATATGATACCTATGCATATCAGAAACAGTGTGATAAACTAAAAGAAAAACACAAAGGGAAAAAAGTATTATCAAAGGATGAATTTATCTCAGGGATAAAAAAGGAAGATAAGCTTTTACCGGTCATCACGGTATTGATATACTATGGCGAGCGGGAATGGGATGCAGCCAAAAGCATGCACGAAATGTTACATATATCAGAGGAGTTAAGGCACTACGTCAATGATTACAAGATGCATCTTGTTGAGGTGAGAAAAAATAATCTGGTATTACGAAATGGGAATAATAGAAGCCTGTTTGATTTATTTGAGATATTATATAATAATATTGTAACAAAGGAAGAGCGGCAAAGAGAAGCAGTCCAATATGAGACTGAAAATATAGTGGACAAATCAGTTATCATGGCAATAGCGGCGGCGACGAAAAGTGAGGTTGATTTGACTGAGTATGATAGGAAAGGAGAAATCAGTATGTGTACATTATTTGAAGAAATTGCAAAAGAGGGAGAGATGAAGGGAGAAGTACGAGGAAAGGTAGAGGGAGAAGCAAAAGGCATCATTAAAATGGGGCGAAAATATAATGAATCAGATGCAACTATCTTAGATGAACTGATGAACGAGCTGGATATCTCGCAGGAACAAGCAGAAAAATATCTAGAAATGTTTGGAAAACAAAATTAGACTTTAATGCGGAGAATACCTAAAAGTATGGTATTTTCCGCATTCGTAATTCTAAAAGTTATTATGAAGCACTTTGTATGAGTGCCCCAAGCCACATCCATACTTGACAAAACTATTTGCAGAGATTATTATATACTTAATAAATATACTTTATAAAGTTGGTTTAAATATATGAGATGAGAGGAGGAACCTACATCAAAAAGCAGATTAATCCAATAAAGGATACAAACCTAAATACAATCAGAAGGGCACTTCGGGAGGTAAAAACCGCGACGAAGCCTCAATTAGCAGAGCTGACAGGGCTCAGTGTGGTGACAGTCAACTCGCTTGTTGCGGCACTTATCGAGGAGGGCGAGATACTTCCTGACACAGTCCAAAGCTCAGAGGGCGGGCGCCCGGCGGCTTCCTTTCGCTATCACAGCGATTTTCGCATGGCTTTGGCTATTTATATGCATGAATGTGACGGAGCCGATACCATCTACTACCGCGTGGTAAATCTGGCGGGGGAAGTAGTGGAAAAATCGGAGCAGCAGGAGGCAGCTATCAATCAGGCAAGCTTTGATGAGACGATTGCAGAACTTCTTTTAAAATACCCTCAGATAAAAGCGATATGCTTTGGCATCCCGGGCTATGAGACCGAGGAGGGTCTTATGGTAATCGACTATGAGACTATGGGAAATCAACCTCTCTCTCATTATGTGAAGGAGAAATTCAGGCTTCCCGTTTTGGTGGAAAACGATGTTAATGCGGCAACGATGGGATATTGTGTCCGAAACAAAATCGGGAAAAAGGAATGTGTAATCGGACTCTATTTTCCGGATAAATATCCACCGGGCGGTGGCATTTATTTGGATGGAAAGCTGTACAAAGGAAAAAACGGCATGGCAGGGGAAATACGATATCTTCCGCTTAGCATTGATTGGGAGAACTTTGACTATGAGCCTGCTAAGATGAAGGAGGCAATCGTCAAGACAATCTTGTCCGTCCAATGTCTGTATAATCCCGATAAAATTGTAATTTACGGAAAAGAAATTTCGCCTCAGATAAAAGAGGAAGTTTCCAAGCAAAGAACAACACAAGCTGAACAGCTTTTATGCTCTGAAATTATCATATCGGAAGAGCTTAATCAAGATTTTGAAGAAGGAATCAAACAGAGCGCCCTGAATATGATAGATACAGCAGTCACTCGCATGGATTAGATAAAACGAATAGGAGAACTGACCCAAAAGAAAGGATAACGTAAATTATGACGCAAAAAGAAAGAATGCTTGCCGGTCTGCCCTACAAAGCGTGGCTGGACGGTTTAGGCGAAGAGAGAATGGAAAATAAGCTGAAAGTTCACGAATATAATACAATAAGCCCGAAGGAGGAAAAAAGAAGCAAGGAGCTGATAAAATCTATCCTTGGAAAAACAGGAGAAAATGTGCACATCGAACCACCGTTCCACTGTGATTATGGATATAATATTGAAGTAGGAGAATGGTTTTTTGCCAACTACAACTGCACGATTTTGGATGTGGGAAAGGTGACAATCGGTGAAAATGTTATGTTTGCACCGAATGTGGCAATTTACACGGCGGGACACCCGCTTCATCCGGACTCCAGAAATTCGGGCTATGAATATGGGATCCCTGTCACAATAGGAGATAATGTATGGGTAGGCGGAAACGTTGTCATCAATCCCGGCGTCACCATCGGAAACAATGTGGTAATCGGCTCCGGCAGTGTCGTGACAAAAGATATTCCCGACAATATGATTGCGGTAGGAAATCCGTGTAAGATAATTCGCGAGATTACCGAGGAGGACAGAAAATATTACTTTAAAGACCGAGAGTTTGATGTAGAAGATTATAAATAGGATTAAGGGCTAAGTATCTTTTGATGCCTAATCCGAATAAAGGAGAAATGACTATGTTAGCTGATTATCATATGCACACCGCTTTCAGCGACGATTCCACATATCCCATGGAGGAGTGTGTAAAAAGAGCGATTGAAATTTCACTTGAGGAAATTTGCATTACGGAACATATCGACTATGGTGTAAAAACAAACTTAAACTGTGATTTGGAGGCTTACTCGAAGGAGTTTGCAAGATGCAAGGAGCTTTATGGCAGCCAGATTACAATGCGTTTTGGAATTGAGTTCGGTATACAGACAGATACTGTGGAGCGTTTTCAGCAGGATTTTGACAACTATCCGTTTGACTTTGTCATCATGTCCTGCCATCAGGTGGATAATCTGGAATTCTGGAACAATGCCTATCAAGAGGGAAAAACACAGCAAGAATATCAGGAAAAATATTATGAGGAAATTCTAAAGGTGATTCAAAAGTACCATGATTACAGTGTTTTGGGGCATTTGGACATGATAAAGCGCTATGACAGACAAGGAGAATATCCGTTTGAGAAGACAAAGCCGATTGTGGAAGAAATTTTAAGAACGGCAATTGCGGACGGAAAAGGGATTGAGGTGAATACCTCAAGCTTTCGCTATAATATCGGTGATTTAACCCCATCAAGAGATATTTTGACATTATATAAAGAGTTAGGCGGTGAAATCATTACCATCGGTTCCGACAGTCATGAAGAGTCTCACCTTGGGCACAAGATAAAAGAGGTACAGGGAGAATTGAAAAAATTAGGTTTTCGCTATATTCATACCTTTGACGGAATGCATCCAAAGGCGCATTTGCTTTGAGTTATAAAAATTATGCGCACAAATGCAAGTGGAAGATGTTACTACGTGGCTGTATTTGGCGCCAAAAAGCAGCCAAGTCCCCCATGAATGAGAAAGTTAGGAAGCTGATGTGGACTTGTCTGTTTTTTTGGATTGGAAAGGTTTGCAACTTGTGCTATACTGGAAAACAGAAGAGAAGGTATGGGGAGAGGCGAAGGAAAGAACAGAGGTAGGCGCATGAATGACAAAGGCAAAAAGTACAAGTATTTTCTAATGGATTTTGACGGAACAATCGCAAATACCGGCATCGGAATCACAAAGGGCGTTGCCTATGCCCTAAAGCATTACGGCATTGAGGTTTCAGATTTAAGCACGTTACATAATTTTATCGGACCGCCGTTAAGTGAATCCTTTCAGCGTTATTTTAACTTTTCCAAGGAGCAGAGCGAGGAAGCGGTAGTTGTATATAGAGAATACTATCATGACAAAGGGATGTATGAGAGTGAGTTGTATAGCGGCATGGTGGATTTGCTGAAAAGCGTAACCCAAAAGGGTGGAAAAATCGTGGTTGCAACATCTAAGGCAGAGTCGATTGCGAGAGAGCTTTTAGAGCATTTTCAGGTAGACCATTATTTTGAATTTATTGCCGGAGCCAGCATGGATTTGAGCATGCACAAAAAAGCAGATGTAATCCGATACGCGATGAAAACAGTAGGAATATCGAAAGACGATGTCATCATGATTGGCGACAGAAGACAGGATATATTCGGTGCAAAGGAAAATGAGCTTCCTTCCATTGGGATTTTGTATGGTTTTGGTGACCGGGCGGAGCTTGAAGAAGCAGGAGCGGACTACATTGTGGATGGGACGAAAGAGCTGAAGGAATTAATGCTCGAAATGTGCGAATAGCGGATTGGTACAATAGGAGGAAGCGAGATGTCAAGAAGCGAAAAAACAGTATTAACAGTGCTTTGCATGGTCTATGACGGCGACCGGATACTGCTTCAGGACCGTTTAAAAGGAGACTACAAGGGTCTGACTTTTCCGGGAGGCCATGTAGAGAATAAGGAATCCTTTGTAAAAGCGGTTGTGCGGGAGGTAAAGGAAGAGACCGGACTTGATATTTACAAGCCCCGAATATGCGGTATCAAGCAGTTTCAGACAGAGGAAGAGGAACGTTTTGTGGTCGTCTTGTACAAGACCGATCAGTTTTCAGGCAAGTTAGAATCCTCAGAGGAGGGTGAAATGTTCTGGGTTGACCGATCAGAGCTTTCCCAGAAAAATCTGGTTCGGGATTTTATGGAGCTGCTTCAGGTATTTGATACCGATGAATTCAGCGAGTTTTATTACGGTGAAGAGAGCGGTAATCACTTATATTAGGAGAGGAAAAATAAGCAGGTAGCAGCATGCATGAGGTAGAAGCAAAGGCGATTTTATCATCAAATAACGGAATGAATATTTACAGAGGATGCACGCATGGCTGCATCTATTGTGATTCGCGGAGTCACTGCTACCAGATGAATCACCTGTTTGAGGATATTGAGGTGAAAAGTAATGCCGTGGAGCTTTTGGAGGATGCATTGAAACGAAAACGAAATAAATGCATGATCGGGACCGGAGCGATGACAGACCCGTATCTTCATCTGGACGTTCAGCTTCAAAACACTCGAAAATGTCTTGAAGTAATCGAACGATATGGATTTGGAGTGGCAATTCATACAAAATCGGCACGTATTTTGAGAGACTTGGATTTATTAAAAAGCATTAATGAAAAGTCTAAGTGTGTGGTGGAAATGACACTGACAACCTATGATGAGGAGCTTTGCAAAATAATTGAGCCAAATGTTTCTACGACAAGAGAACGCTTTGAGGTATTGAAAACCTTGCAGGAGAACAACATCAAAACCGTCGTGTGGCTTTCTCCGATTTTACCCTATATCAACGATACGACCGAAAATATAGAAGGCATCTTAAATTATTGCAGAGAAGCTGGGGTTTACGGCATAATCTGTTTTTCTATGGGGTTGACTCTCCGGGAGGGAAACCGCGAATATTTTTATAAGATGCTTGACCGGTATTTTCCGGGTCTGAAGGAAAAATATGTGCAGATTTACGGAAATTCCTATGGGGTGACAAGCAAAAATAACAGTGAGCTGATGGCGCTGTTTCACGCATTTTGTAAGGAGCATCACATTGTATCGGATGTAAACGCTGTTTTTTCCTATCTGCATAAGTATGAGGATAAGCAGTATGAGCAAATAAAGTTTAACTTTTAATCACATTCATTTATTGTGCATTTTGATGAAAAATAACATCAGATGCACAATTTTTTTTACTTGCAAAGTTTGAAAAGAGTAGTATAATTCCTATTGTGGATATTCGATGTCCATAATAGATACAAATCATCCACAAATACAAAATAACCGTATTTTACATGACTGATAAGTTAAAGGAGGTAAAACGTTGAAACTTACAAAAGGATTTGAACAGGCAGCTTGTATTATTGTCTTATTGGCAACCCAAGACCCTAACATTCCACTGTCTTCACAGGAAATTAATAAGCGGTTAAAATGCTCCCCGACCTACCTGAGGAAAATTATCCGTAAATTGGTCGTATCCAAGTTAGTAAATTCCGTGTCTGGAAATAACGGAGGGTTTACGCTGGCAACAAGTGCAGAGAATATCAATCTATTGCAGGTAGTAGAAGCCTTGGAAGGGCCGATTGAAACGTTTACCGATACAGAGCTTATGAGCGAGGTATTTAAAGATTTCCCTTTCATTACAGACCAAGGTACTGCAATACTGAAAAATGCATTTGCACAAGCGGATCAATTATGGAGAGATTTCCTAAAGAAAAAGACGGTTCATCAACTGATTATGGAAGCTGTCGGAGAAGAAAAACTGGCTCTGTACAACTGGAATCAGTCGGACGAAAAAAGAGAGTTGTTAATTAGAAAGGTGATGAATTCAATTCATGGAAATGATTAAAAAAGAATGGCAGGCAATTTTTAAGAACAAGATTTTATTAATTTCTTTTGTTGTTATTTCTTTTATCCCAATTCTTTATGCTTCATTTTTCCTGAAATCCGTTTGGGACCCTTATGGAAAGACGGGGGACCTGCCGGTGGCAGTTGTAAATGAAGATAAAGCAGTGGAATACAATGGAGAAACACTAAGTGTCGGTCAGGAAGTTGTTGACCAGTTAAAAGAGGATAAGAACTTAAACTGGCAGTTTGTAACGGCAGATGAAGCGCAGAAGGGCTTGAAAAACCAGGAGTATTATATGATTGTAACACTGCCGGAGGATTTTTCCGCCAATGCGGCAACCGTTATGGACGAAACACCGCAGAAAATGAACCTTGAGTATGAGACAAACGGTGCATTAAACTATCTTGGCGAGGTAATCGGCGAAACAGCGATGAAGCAGTTAAAGAGTGAGGTTTCTCAAAAAGTCACAGAGGTTTATGCGACTGCAATTTTTGACCAGCTATCAGAAATCGGAGACGGTTTTGCAGAAGCGGCAGACGGAGCAGGGAAGCTTGATGACGGTGCGGCTGAGCTGGCAGACGGTGGCAAGACACTGACAGACGGTCTTAACACGTTAGCAGAGAGCACGATAACCTTCAGCAACGGCGAGGAGACCTTTAGCGTTGCACTCAATAAGTATTTGGAAGGTACTGTTAAGCTGGATGACGGCCTTGTGGAATTAAAAGATGGTGTGGACACACTCGGAAAAAAGGTTCCTGAATTGGCGGACGGTGTAGAACAGTTAGACAGTGGTTCTGCAAAGCTTACAGATGGAATTAAAGATTATACAGATGGCGTTTCCAAAGTGGCAGGCGGAACAGACACACTTGCAAGTAACGGAAGCACATTGAAATCAGGAGTTGACACACTTGTGACCGGATTAAGTGACGGAACGACGCAGCTTCAGACCGGAGCAGGACAGATTTCAGCAGGCTTGACGCAGATGTCAGAACAGCTTGGAACACAGATTGACGGCAGTTCAGCTCAGCTTGCGCAGCTTAATCAAGGACTTACAGATATCAATAACGGAATACAGGCATTGAATACTGCACTGAACGGAAGCGGCACCGGAAGCGTTGATACAAGTGCATTGTCAGGCGCACTTACAGATATTGGAAACAGGGCACAGAGCGTAGGAGTAAGCGCATCAGACTTGCCTACAGAGCTTGCGACTTCTGTAGGAACATCTCTGGCGGGCAGTACATTGAGTGCTGACCAGCAGGCAGAGGTAATGGGCTATCTTCAAAGTGCACTGCAAAATAGTGCGTCAACCGGAGACTTAAGTGCAATTTCAAGTGACTTAAACGGTATAGGAAGTGATGCAAGCGCTCTGGCAACGGCATTGACCACCTTGTCCAATACGTTAAGTTCGGTTAGTACACTGCAAGCCTCCGTGCAGCAGCTTGCAACAGGTTCAGCAACAGCCTTACCTGGTGCGCAGCAGGCAATCGCTCAGCTTTCAAGCGGTCTGAGCAGTGTGAAAACAGCACTTGACGGTCAGCTTATTCCGGGTATGGGACAGTTGGAGAGCGGTATTTCCAGCTTACAGAGCGGTTTGAGTACAGGTTCCACTCAGCTTAGCACAGGGTTAGACAGCTATATTGCAGGCGTGAATCAGGTAAACGATGGCATACAGAAGTTAAATGATAATTCCGTGGCATTAAACAGCGGAGCTTCTACCTTGAGTGATGGACTTGGCAAGTTAAACGACAATGTACCGACCTTACAAGACGGTGTGGAGGCACTGGTAAACGGAACAGCTACGATTAAGGCAGGAAGCACCGAACTTGTAGGAAATAACACAGCATTGGCAGAGGGACAGAATAAGCTGAAGAATGCGTCCAAACAGTTGACAGAAGGCTCTGCAAAACTGGCAGACGGTGGTGTTACATTACAGGATGGTTTAAACACATTGAAAGACGGAAGCGGCGAATTGGCATCTGCATTAAGTGACGGATCAGAGCAGGTAAATGATGTTCATACCTCAGATGCAACAGCTGAAATGATTTCAGAGCCAAACCAGATTACACAGGAAAAATACAGCAATGTGCCAAACTATGGCCATGCACTTGCACCATATGTATTATCCCTTGCTTTGTATGTAGGCTGTCTGGTATTCAACTTTATTTATCCAATCAGAAAGATTGCGGTAAAAGAAAAATCAGCATTCCAGTGGTGGATGAGTAAGGTATCCGTGGGATTTGTAGCTGCTACCGCAATGGCAATTATAGAAGGCGGTATCATGATAGCCCTTGGCTTAGAACCAAATCATATGATTGCATACTTTGTTGTGGCACTGGTAACGGCTTACGCTTATATGTTCCTTATTATGTTCCTTGCAATGGCATTTGACAATCCGGGCAGATTTGTTGCCATGGTACTGTTAATTTTACAGCTTGCAGGCTCAGGCGGAACATTCCCGATGCCGCTGACTGATAAATTCTTCCAGGTAATTCATCCGTACTTGCCGATGACACATTCCATCTACGGATTTAGGGAGACAATCAGCTCCGGACTTGGAGCCGTAACCTTTACAAGCAACACCGTAATATTATTTGTGATAGCAGTTGTCTCCATGCTGTTACTGCTTGTATCCATGAGGCTGTTGAAGAAATTCCATCATGACGGGGTTTCTCAGCTGGATGACAATCAGAAATTGTTGGATGATGATTACAATTACAGTTATGAATAGAAAGTAAAAAAGTGTGAGCTTAGCTCACACTTTTTTCTTATGCAAGGACCTTTCCGACCGGAAAGACTCTTCTGAATGCAATACGCACAACCGGGCCTGCAATCAATAGCTGGAGCGGCAATGCCATAATCAGATTTTTAGGAATGTTGGTCATCCATATAAAAAACAGATCAGACCAAAGTCCGGTTTTACGGCATAAATCAAAGGCTCCGTACAAGGACATGATAAATACCATTGGAAGTACCATACAGCAAGATACAGTAATTACCTTTCTTTTTGGACTGCTGTCCGGTTTTAGCAGATAACCAAAGGCAAAGCCTTTTGCATATTTTGAAACAATAAACCAGTCACAGCATATGGCAAAAACATAAGCCAGCGGCAGCCCAAGCCATCCTTCCCTGATACTTTCTGCTGACAGACCGTTCATGTTTAACGATACGTTGTAGATGCTCATGCAAAGCACCATGAAAAAGCACATCATTACCGTGTAAATTACACTCTCTCTTTTGTTTTGTGGCATAAATTTTTCCTCCTCAAATTCCTATCATATAAAACTATTTATGCACACCTCGCGGAGTGGAAGTTGTTGCTTCGCAACCCGCTCAGGCGCGGAGAATGTGCAAAGCACATTCTTTGTTCTTGATATCGGTATATAGAAAAATACGCAAAAAAAGATACAGCTAGCGCCATTCTAACTTTCGCTTCGAATGACGTTTGCTGTATCATCTACACTACCATTTTCATCTAAACCATAATATCAATTGGAACTAGTATAGCATATTTTTATAGGCTTGGTCAAGTTTGATTTTCTAATCTTGATGGTTCAAGGCATATGCGGTCTTGCCCCATTCGCCCAGAAGGTCTAAGGAAGGGATGAGGGAGATGCCTAAATCAGTCAGGGAATACTCCACGCGTGGTGGAATTTCATTGTATTGTTTTCGGATAACGATATGGTCATTTTCTAATTCCTGTAAGCTTTTGCTCAGCATAATATTGGAAATGCCGTCAAGCTTCCTCTTTAATTCGTTAAAACGTATTGTATTTTCTGTCCCGACAACCCACACAATGGACAGCTTCCATTTGCCGTCCAATATACTTAAAGCATAGGTTACGGGACATTTTAATGTATCATACATAGGTTAAATTCTCCTTACTTAGTTAGTAAAATTTCAGTACTTGAATATTTGTTATCTTATTATATAATAATGACGTGAAATGAAAATGTAAAGAATAAAATTAGCGGAGGCAAAAAAATGAGTCAAGTTGTTGATTTTTTAAATGAAGCAAAAACATATTATCTTGCAACGGTAGAGGATGGACAGCCAAGAGTAAGACCTTTTGGTGCAGCGGTAGAGTACAAAGGAAGAGTATATCTCACAACAGGTAATCACAAGAAAGTATACAAGCAGCTTATTGCAAATCCAAAGACAGAAATATCAGGTATGGCAAAGGGAAAATGGATCAGACTTTCCGGCGAAGCTGTATTTGATGATTCGATTGAGGCAAAGCAGGCAATGTTTGATGCAAATCCTTCTTTAAAAAACTTATATAGTATCGATGACGGTATCTTTGAAGTATTTTATCTTGAAAATATGCAGGCGCTTGTGTATTCCTTTAACGGCGAGCCGGTTGCATTGGAAAACTAAGCATAGAATAGCGAAAGATTGTAGGTTATACATAAAATATTATGCGCACCTCACGGATAGGAAGCAGCTGCTTTGCAATCCATGAGAGCGCGAAGTGTGAGCAGAGCTCACACTTTTTTTATGCAGAAAACAGCATGATTTCTCCTGCATTTATTCAAAATAAAACGATTTAAAATCAAAATTGCTTCCCGGCAAAAAGACAAAGGTGATATCCTGCATGCCATATACGGATGAAAGAGAAAAGCTCTGCTCTTCATAGTCCACACTGTGTGTAAATTCAGCAATCTCGCTGCTGTCACCGATATCACTGTGAAAACGGATATGAATCGTATTTTTGTCAATTGGGCTTCTTCCGTATATGGTGAGCTTGGAAAAGCCTTTTGCGCCAAAATCCATATTGTGAAATTCCAAGGACACATTGTTTCCGATGCCCTCCACGCAAGGAGCTGAAATTGTGAAGGCGTCACCGTAAATGCGGTCGGCTTCTGCGGCAAAAAGAGTTGCAAAAGCCTTTTCCTCCTTTTTAAAGGAGAAGCCCTTTATATGGATTTTATGCTCCAGTGCGATAGAGAGCGAGGTGATGCCCTTTAGCCGCTTAGAAAATCGGAAGGTTTCCTCCTGATACACATTCCACTTAGACTGCTTATGATAGGTGAAGGTGCCAAGCAATGTCCCTTCCTGCTCCGCGGAGCGTCCTTCATAAAAGCTGATTTGTGTTGCCGCGCTCTCCAGTTCAAAAATGGGGATAGTAACGGTGTCGGAGCCGTAGTCTCCAAAATCTAGATTGTCGTAGGTGACAACTGTTTTGCCGTCTCTTGCCGTTGCCACGCCACGCTCATTTCCGCTGCTGACCTCCCCCTCAAAGCTGCTGTAAAGCGAGCCGGAGATAAACTCATACGGGTTCTGTGTGAGCGAGCCAAGCCCTGTCACATGAAATTCGAGTGAGGAGATAAGCTGGGCATGGTCCTTTCCGTTCTTGCAGCTTGCACGCAGGCGAAAATCCCCATCCCCGTAGGCGGTAATCTGGATTAGGCGGTTATCCTCGGAGAGCGGCTCTAGGGAAGCAATTTTAATCGGCACTCCTGCATCGTTTGTAATCTGCCAGCTCAAATCCTCATAAGTCGCGTTTGAGGGATAGGTTTTTGCCGATACGCGAAGAGTTTTTGTCTCCTTGGTAAAAAGCTGACCTGCTTCGGGAATAATTTCAATTTTTCGCACCGGAATTTCTTCATTGTCAGGACTTTGGAAGGAGGAAAGCAGTGCAGATACAACGGGCTTTGCCTCGGATTTCACAGCCGCAAGTGTAAGGCAACTTGGCGGCAGGGAAGGGGAGGCGACATGTACCGTAATCTCCCCTGCATCAAGCGTGGAGGCGAGAATGGCGAGCAGCTTCCCGCTGAACAATCTCCTTGAACTTCCCTTGTAGGAGTCATAGTCCGTGCTGTCACCGTTGTCCAGTCCGACAAGTCTTGCAGCACCTTTAACCTCAACATGTACACGATTGTTTGCATTTTCTACCGGTGCACCATCGCTGTCTAACATCTGTATGGTGAGGAAAATCAAATCTTCTCCGTCTGCGGTCAATTCCCGCTTATCCGGCTCAATCAGAATGGAGGAAGCGTCCCCGAAAGAACGGGCAATGTCCGTTGCGACCATCTCTCCTCTGTCGTTGTAGGCGACAGCCCGAAGCTCTCCCTTTGTATAGGGAAGCTGCCAGTCTCCGATTAATTTCGTGCCGTTTTTCCACTCTAACTCCTGTATGCCTTGTGAAACATCATTTAAAAACAATTCCACAGCAGAGGCATTTGACATGACACGCACGTCGATAAGCTGGTTCTCGCTAAAATCCCAATAAGGTGCAATATGTACCATCGGATTTGTCTCGCAGTCAGTCCAAGCGGATTGATAGAAGTAGAAAGCATCCTTTGGAAAGCCTGCCGTGTCAAGCTGGCCAAAGTAAGAGTTTCTCGTGTGGTAGGGGGTAGGTTCTCCGATGTAATCAAATCCTGTCCAGATAAACTGTCCGAGAGAGAACGGTGTGTCTCGTTCAGATAAGATACAAAATTCCATGCTCTTTGCCCCCCAGCTTGTCGCGCTGTTTCCGAGGGCAGAGCACTGGCAGTCGTCATCGGATAAGATGGACTGTTTTAACGGAAAATGGTAGATGCCGCGGCTTTGCACAAGGGAGGAAGTCTCACTGCCGTAAATGACCCAGTCAGGGTGCTCCTTGTGGTGCTTTTGATAAAGCTTTTCGGCGTAGTTATAACCGGCAAGCTTGATAATATCAGCACATTTTTGAGCATTTTCCCATGGCATATAGTTGGAGGCTATTGTGATGGCGGCATTTTTTCGGTAATCATGCTTTTGGACCTCTTCAATTAAATAGCTAGTCAAATCTGCACCATGTGCATCAACATGAGTGTCATAAATCTCATTTCCGATGGACCACATAATAATGCAAGGATGATTGCGGTCGCGGCGAATCCAGCTTCTCACGTCCTTGGCACTCTCGTTTTTAAAAAAGCGGGCATAGTCATAGGATGTTTTGGAGCGCTCCCACATATCGAACGCCTCATTGATGATTAAAATACCCATCTCATCAGCTAGATTTAGATATTCCGGATCAGGCATATTGTGGGAGATACGGACTGCATTTGCACCCATTTTCTGCAAAAGGATTAGCTGGCGTTTTGCTGCTGCTTTGTGAAAGGCGCCGCCAAGTGCGCCTAAATCATGGTGCTGGCAGACTCCGTTTAGCTTCATCGGTACGTCATTTAGGAAAAAGCCTTTATCTGCATCAAACGTGAGCGTTCGGATACCAAAACGATTCGTTTCGCTTTCCACAACCACATTGTCGATTATCAAATCGGATTGCATGGTATAGAGATATGGGGAATCAAGACACCACAATTTGGCATCCGGAATGCGTGTCTTTTTGTCCGAAACAATATTAGTTAAAACGATATTGCCCTCTTTATCGAGTAAGGTGTGTCTAACCTCCGCCTTGTCATCCCCTGCCACTTCGTGAGAAACCGTGACAAAATAGTCAGTACCCTCCTTTTGGGTTGAAATGTAAATGCCATTTGAAATAAAATGAGTAGGGGCATAGCTCCTCAGCCATACCTTGCGATAAATTCCGGCACCTGTATACCAACGGCTGTTCGGAGCTTCATGTTTTACTCGAAGAAGGATTTCGTTTTCCCCTTCCTTGAGGTAAGCTGTTATGTCAAATTCAAAGGAGGTGTAGCCATATTGCCAAGAACCTACCTCTTGACGGTTTAAAAATAAAGTGCAATTCATATACACACCGTCAAAACATAAGGAAAACAGGGTGTTTGCCGAAAGGGTACAGGACAGGCTTTTTTTATACCAGCCCTCCGAATTTTCGTATAAATCCTCGCCGTAAATCAGCCAGTCATGAGGGACATCAACCGGCTGCCATTTTGTATCGGAAGAATCTAAATCATGAAAGGTAGCGCCGATGGGCTGCTTGGTAAAGCTCCAATCAGTATTAAATGGTTGTTTTAAATTCATGGAATATCCTTTCCGGTGTAATTATTCACCTAGTGTTAAATGCTGATCCTGCTGCAAGCTTCGGTATTGGGTCGGTGTACATTTGCTGATGGATTTAAAGAGTCGGTTAAAGGTAGCAAGACTTCCAAAACCGGCCTGTATGGAGATATCCACGATGCTTGCGCTTGGCATGCTTATCAATAGTTTCTTGGCGTAGGTGATACGTGAGCGGTTTAAGTAGTCATAATACGAATAGTTTGTAAATTGTTTGAAGAGACGGATAAAATGGGATTCACTGAAGCCGCTCATGCTGGCAAGCTCTGCGACACCAATATTTTCCGTACAGTGCTCATCAATGTAGTTGCAGATATCCAAGAATTTGCTCACGTATTTGTGTGTTCTTGTATTTTTAATATTGGAGATATCAATGGGAAGATTTGTCTTATTTCGCCCCGCAATCACAAGCATTTCCAAAACAAGGGAGTAGAGTGCGGCGTATTTAAGCTCTGAATTTCCTAAATACTCTACACAAATATGCTCCATCAGCTCGTTCATGCGTGCTCTGCCCTCGAAGTCCTGCTCTCTTGGGTAGAGGGCGTAAGGGTAAAACATGGAGGCAAGTCCCTCTAGCCCCTTTATTTTGGCAAACATGGAAGGCTCAATGAGAAAGATATACCGCTTTCCTACCGGAGGTGCAAAAATTTCATGCAGGACACCCGGTGAGATAAATAAAACGTCACCCGGATTTAAGATAACGGTGTTTTCCTCAATTTTAACTGTGTAAATGCTTTGCGTCGGAATGATGACCTCGATAGCTGTCTGCCAGTGGATGGGATAGTCCTCATAATCCTCGTTCACATAGAGGCGGATAGACATATTTTTATCATAGATTATTATTTCGCGTATTCCGTCCAGTACTTCAATCATAGATACCTCTCCTTTTTGAGTTTTTGTTTATCAAATTTTATCATACAGTAATCATATATTATCAAAATGCTCAAATAATACCAAAATGTAAAAATTGTTATTTTTAAAATAAAATATACAAAATAAACAAATGGTTCGATTTAAACTAAAATAAGTATACATAATCACGGATAAAATCAAAGAGTTTCTGAGAAGAGTATAGTGCTAAATAAGGAAAATGTAAAGAAAAAATGATTGCAAATAATGTAAAAGTAGTGAAAATGATAATATTTGATTAGTGTTTGGGTATGAGCGAGAGGAAAGAGAAAACAAATTGCACTATAATATGAGAAGTGAGAAAAGAAAAATATGCAAGTTGACGAAAAAAGGTGGGAGACAATAGGTTTTATGAATAAAGCGGAGAAAGAAGAGGTGACTGTATGGGGAAGAACAAAACAGAATTGACAGAAACACAAATCAAAATAAAAAAATCACACTCCTTGCTAAAGCATATCAAACGTGAGTGGAGGTTATATACTTTTTTGATTATCCCTATTTTGTACTATATTATATTCAAATACATACCGATGGCGGGAAATATTATAGCTTTTCGAAGATACAAGGGAGGCTCCAATATATTTGGAACAGCATGGGTCGGCTTTCGATATTTCGAACAGTTTTTAAAGGATGAGTCCTTTTGGAAAGCTTTTGCGAATACCCTGCGGCTGAGTATCTCTTACATATTAGTGAGGTTTCCGGCAACGCTTATATTTGCCTTGCTGCTAAATGAAATTACACATCTCAAAGCAAAGAAGTTTGTACAGACAGTCAGCTACCTGCCGCACTTTATTTCGCTTGTTGTTGTGTGCGGTATGGTAAAGGAGATTGTTTCCCTGACAGGACCGATTAACAGCTTGATTTCTTGGCTGGGCTTTGAAAAGATAGCATTTATTTCATTGCCAGATTGGTTTTCTACGGTATATATCAGTTCTGGTGTTTGGCAGGCACTCGGCTGGGGAACGATTTTATATCTGACGGCGATGACGAACATCAATATGGAGCTTTATGAAGCTTCCGCAATCGACGGAGCAGGGAAGCTCAAGCAGGCATGGCACATCACGATACCGGGAATTATGCCGACGATTATGACATTGTTGATTTTAGATATCGGTGGAATTATGACCGCCGGTAACATGCAGAAGATTTTACTTTTATACAACCCGTTGACACAGGACAAAGCAGATATCATCGGAACTTATGTATACCGTATGGGTATTTCGGGAGGTAATTTCTCCTACGCTACGGCGGTCGGTTTGTTTGAAGGTGTCATCGGCTTAATATTAGTTACAAGTGCCAACATGCTGTCCAAAAAGTTTACGGAAAGCAGCTTGTGGTAGAAGGGGGAAGAGACATGAAAATAAAAGCATCAAAGGGCAGAAGGATATTTTTGACTGCAAACTTTATCATAATGGCATTGGTTGTATTTGTCACATTATATCCGTTTATTTACTTGATTGCACAGTCATTTAGCTCAGACAAAGCGGTGGCAGCAGGCTTGGTTACTTTTTACCCCATTGATTTTACCGTTTCTACCTATAAATATGTTCTGAAAAAAGCCGAGTTTTACCGATACTACGGAAATACGATATTGTATGGAATTGCAGGAACCTTAATATCGGTGTTTGGAACGGCTATTTTAGCTTATCCGCTGTCAAAGAGCAGACTGAGATTAAATAAGTTCTTTATTCCGTTTTGTATTTTTACGATGTACTTTTCCGGCGGTATGATACCAAACTACATTTTGGTCGCACAATGGCTGCACTTAAGAGACAGCGTCTGGGCAGTTCTTCTGCCGGGTGCAATCAGTACCTTTAATCTGTTGCTGATGAAATCCTTCTTCGCGGGCTTGCCGGAGGAACTGGAGGAGGCGGCAGCGATTGACGGAATGGATACCTACTCAATATTTGCAAAAATTATTATTCCGTTGTCCAAACCGATTATCGCTACAATGTGTCTGTTTTATCTGGTAGGTATCTGGAATGAGTGGTTTGGTCCGTTCCTCTACTTGGACAGTAAAGGCAAATGGCCGATTGCCCTATGGGTAAGACAGCTTGTGGAGGGAGCGAGCAATGTAGAGACAGGAAGCGGAGCTGAGGAGAGCCAGATTACGGCGACAATCAAATCTACAACGATGGTATTAACCTCTTTACCGATTATATGTGTATATCCGTTTGTGCAGAAATACTTTGTAAAGGGTATGACAATGGGGGCGGTAAAAGGTTAACATAATAAATTTTATTAACGAAAGGGAGATGTAATATGTTTAAGAAAGCGATAGCAGCATTACTTACGGTATCAATGGTGGCAGGTTTAACAGCATGCGGCTCTTCAAACAGCAGTAGCAGCACAAGCAGTAACAGCAGCACGACGACAGAGGCAACAACCGATGCGGCAGCAGGCAATGATGCCGGCACAAGCGGGGAAGGCTATACATACGGAGCGGATGAGACTTTTTACTCGGATGAACCGGTAAGCTACTCTATGATGTACAGTGACCATGAGAACTATCCTTATCAGGAAGACTGGTTATTGTGGCAGGCAATTACAGAAAAGACAAATGTCAGCTTTGATTTGACGATTGTAGCAAGAACAGACTATGAGGATAAAAAGTCAGCTCTTGTAAACTCAGGTTCCGCTCCATATATCATTCCTAAGACATACGATGAGACAGCTTATGTATCAAGCGGTCAGATTGTTGCAATCAGTGACTGGGTACAATATATGCCGAATTACCAGAAGGCGATTGAGGAATGGGGAATGGAAGCTGATTTACAGCAAAAGCTTCAGTCCGACGGTAAATATTATGTATTGCCGGGTATGTGGGAAGAGCCGGGCGGCAGTTACTCTCTTGTTATCCGCAAGGATATCTTTGATGCCGCAGGCGTTGATGTGACAACACTTGAAAAAGACTGGACATGGGAAGGCTTCTACGACGCACTGAAAAAAGTAAAGGAATACACAGGCAGCAGCTATGTATGGTCAGACCAGTATCAGGGCGCCGAGGCACTGAACCTGTCCGGTATCGAATATGGAATTAAAGCAGGGCGTTCCAGTGACGGCGGAGACTGGGGACTTTCAAACGGTACAAAGTTTGACTGGGATACAAATCAGTTCTTCTTTACAAACACAAGTGATAAATTCAAGGATTTTCTAACCTTCTGGAATAAGATGAATGCCGATGGAATTATGGACCCTGAGACATGGACACAAGATTCCGACACGGCATCAGAGAAGTTCTACAGAGGCGAATCCTATGTGTTGACAGCTAATTATCAGCTTTTATCGGATATGGTGGCAAATGATAAAATGCAGGATGAAAACGCAGAGCTATATATGGTAGTTCAGCCGGGCGGACCACAGGGAAATCTTCGTGTTGAAACTTCAAGATTGGAAAACGGTATCATGATTTCCCAGAACGCATTGGATGAACTTGGCGAGGAAGGCTTTATCAAAATGCTTCGCTTCATCGACTGGTTATGGTATTCCAATGAAGGGCAGACCTTATCCTTATGGGGAGTTGAAGGAGAAACTTATACGGTTGAAAATGGTGAGATTGTACTAAATTCAGACATTTACTATAACGGTATCAACCCGGATGCAACAAAAAAATTAAATGTAGACTTTGGTTTTGGAAACGGTGTGTTTGCTTACGGTGGTTCTTCGGAACTTAGAGCTTCCAAGATGACAGAGGGAGAAGCAGATTATGTAGAGAGAATAAACAGCAGCAGGGACCCACAAAAGCTTGACCCACCGATTCTTGCGGATGAACTGCAATCGGAGGAATTGACTTTGATACAGACACCGCTTACCGATTATGTCAACACGATGACTCTGAGCTTTATTACAGGCACAGCGAAGCTGGACAGTGATTGGGATGACTATGTAAAGAACTGTGAGACCAAAGGCTCAACAAAATACGTTGATCTGGCAAATGAGATTTTTGAAAATACAAAGAGTATTTTAGGTTATTAGGAATAAAAGCGGGGTTCAGGCAGAAGCTTTGGACCCCTGTTTGACAGCAGATTTTATCGCAGCCAATATGATAAAATGCGGATGGGAGATATTATGAGCGCTACACCTTACAATGAGAAAAGAGAAAAATATCGCGAGCAGGCAAAAAAATTAGTAGAGCAAATGACTTTAGAGGAAAAGGTTTTTCAGACCTTGCACAGCGCACCGGCAATTGATAGATTGGGAATCAAGTCTTATAATTGGTGGAATGAGGCTTTACACGGCGTAGCAAGAGCAGGTGTAGCAACAGTATTCCCACAGGCAATCGGTCTTGCGGCAACCTTTGATGAAGAGCTTTTAAGTGAAATCGGTGAGGTGGTTTCTACTGAGGGCAGGGCGAAGTTCAACATGCAGCAAAAGTACAATGATACGGATATTTACAAGGGGCTGACCTTCTGGGCACCGAATGTGAACATTTTTCGTGATCCAAGATGGGGAAGAGGACATGAGACCTTTGGTGAGGACCCGTATCTGACATCCAGGCTCGGTGTGAGCTTTATCAAAGCGATGCAGGGAGACCAGGAATTTATGAAGACAGCGGCATGTGCGAAGCATTTTGCGGTTCATTCCGGTCCGGAGGACGTAAGACACAGCTTCAATGCCATTGCAACGCTTCAGGATATGCATGAGACATATCTTCCGGCATTTAAGGCATGTGTGCAGGAGGCTGATGTAGAGAGTGTGATGGGAGCCTACAACCGTCTAAATGGGGAGCCCTGCTGCGGAAGCAAAACCTTGCTGCAGGATATCCTGAGAACCGAGTGGAAGTTTGAGGGACATGTGACGAGCGATTGCTGGGCAATCAAGGATTTTCATGAGTTTCATCATGTGACGAGCAGCCCGGTGGAATCTGTGTCCATGGCAATGAACAACGGCTGCGATTTAAACTGCGGTAACATATTTATTTACTTGAAAAAAGCAGTGGAGGAAGGTATGGTAGAGGAAAGCCGTCTGGATGAGGCAGTCGTAAACCTTCTGGTGACAAGGATGAAGCTTGGACTTTTCGAGGAAAACGGTACGGTGTTTGATCAGCTTGACTATGATTTGGTGGATAGCAAGGCAAATACCGAATTTAACAAAGAAGTGGCAAAGAAAGCACTGGTACTTCTAAAAAATGAAAATAACCTGCTTCCGCTTGATAAGAGTAAAATAAAGACAATCGGTGTCATTGGACCGAATGCCAATAACAGAAAAGCCTTAGTGGGCAACTATGAAGGAACCGCTTCCGAATATGTGACGGTTTTGGAGGGAATCAAGGATTATGCTGGAGATGACATGAGAGTATTCTATTCGGAGGGCTGTCACTTACATAAGGAGCAAATCAGCGGCCTCGGTGAAAAAAATGACCGCGTATCAGAGGTTCGGGCAGTATGCGACAAGAGTGATATTATCGTGGCATGCATGGGCTTGGATGCCGGTTTGGAGGGCGAAGAAGGGGATACCGGAAACGAGTATGCCAGCGGGGATAAGCCAAACATAAGTCTTCCGGGCTTGCAGGAGAAGATTTTAAAGGTGATTTGTGAAAGCAAGAAGCCTGTTATCCTTATTCTTTTGTCAGGAAGCGCTCTTGCGGTTAACTTCGCGGAGGAAAATATTCAGGCAATCATGCAGGGGTGGTATCCGGGGGCACAGGGCGGCAGGGCAATCGCAGAGGTTTTATTCGGAGAAGGCGCACCGGAAGGCAAGCTGCCTGTCACCTTCTATCAGAGCACCAAGGAGCTGCCGGAATTTACGGATTATTCCATGAAGGGCAGAACCTACCGCTATATGACGAAGGAAGCACTCTATCCGTTTGGTTATGGATTGTCCTATACCGATATTGCAGTGACAAAGGCAGCACTTGATAAAGAGATAATCGGCAAGGGCAGTGAAATCACACTGACCGCAAATGTGAAAAATAACAGCAATGCAGCGGGAAGTGAGATCGTTCAGATATATATCCGCTGTGAACGAGAGGATGCACCAAACTTTTCCTTGAAAGGCTTTCGGAAGGTACATCTGGAAGCGGGAGAAGAAAAGGAGATTACGTTTACATTGGCTGCGGACGCGTTCGGTTTGTATGACGAGGAAGCATATTTAAGGCTGTATGAAGGGGAGTACCATATTTATGCCGGTACCTCACAGCCTGATGAGAGAAGCTGTAAACTTACCGGAAAAAGACCGGTTTGCAAGACAATAAAGTGCATGACTGATGAAGTATTATATCATCCGTCCATCTACGAATAGGAGACACTGCATATGGAATGGGAGCAGGCATGGTTAAACTATCATAGGGTAAAAAATGATTTTTGCGCAGGTTATTTTAAAGCAGTTTATACGGCAGAGACCGGTAATGTGATACAGAGCGCAATCGAGGAACTAAGGCTGGCGACAGAGGAGATGTTTGGACAGACAATCATAAAAAGCAGTAATGAAATAGAAGAGGGAATCTGTCTAAAGCTTGTGCAGGAGAAGGAGCTTTTAAACGAAGGCTATCGATTGAGTGAGAAGAACGGATTACTTACCGTCAGTGCAAATACGCAGGTGGGACTTTTGTATGGTGTGTTTGGATTACTCAGACTCGTTATCTTGGGCGATAAACTTGAGAAAGTATCCTATCGCTCTGTGCCGGATAAGGAGCTTCGTATGCTAAATCACTGGGATAATACAGACGGAAGCATCGAGAGAGGATATTCGGGAGATTCGTTTTTCTTTGAAAACGGCGAACTTATTATAAATGAGCGGACAAAAGATTATGCAAGGCTTTTGGCAAGTACGGGCATCAATGCAACCGTGATTAACAATGTAAATGTGAAGAAGAAAGCAACCTATTTTATTACAGAGCCGTACCTAGCCCGCTTGTCAGAACTGGCAGAATTGTTTGCTTCCTATGGGATTAAGCTGTTTTTAAGTCTGAATTATGCAGCCTGCATCGATATCGGAGGGCTTCCGAATGCTGATCCGCTGGACAATCGGGTGATTGCGTGGTGGGAAGAGAGAATGAAAATAGTGTATGATTTTATTCCAAAGCTAGGGGGCTTCTTGGTAAAGGCAGATTCGGAGGGAAGGCCGGGACCCTTTACCTATGGAAGAAATCAGGCGGATGGTGCCAACCTGCTTGGGCGTGCATTGAAGCCCTATGGCGGAATTTTGATATGGCGCTGCTTTGTGTACAACTGTCAGCAGGATTGGAGAGACCGGACAATCGATAGGGCAAGAGCAGCCTATGACTATTTTTATGATTTGGACGGTGCCTTCTTGGATAATGTCATCTTGCAGATTAAAAACGGTCCTCTTGATTTTCAGGTACGTGAGCCCTTTATGCCTTTATTTGGCAAGTTAAAAAAGACACGCCACCTGATGGAAGTTCAGATTGCGCAGGAATATACAGGGCAGCAGATTGATTTGTGCTATTTGATGCCTTGGTTTTTGGAGCTTTTGAAGACGAGAACTTACTGTCAAGAAGAAAGGGATACCATCGGTGACTTGCTGGAAGGAAATTGCTGTAATCAGATGGGATGCGGTATTACAGCGGTTGCAAATACAGGAAATAATCCAAACTGGACTGGAAATGATTTGGCGGCGGCAAATTTCTATGGCTTTGGGAGATTGGCGTGGAGCAGCCGATTGAGTGCCGAGGAAATCGCAAGAGAGTGGATTGTACAGACCTTCTCAGATGAAGCGGAGGTAGTGGATGCCATATCCAAGCTTTTGATGATGTCGTGGAATACCTATGAGAAATATACGTCACCTCTTGGTGTCGGCTTTATGGTGACCCCTCATTATCATTACGGGCCCAATGTCGACGGCTATGAGTATTCAAGATGGGGAACCTATCATAGGGCAGACCATCTTGGAATTGGGGTGGATAGAAGCAAGCAGGGAACCGGCTATGCCGCCCTCTACCACCCGGCTTTGGCAGAGCAGTATGAAAGTGTGAAGACCTGTCCTGATGAGCTGTTGCTGTTTTTTCATCATGTGTCTTATGAGCATATACTGCATAATGGAAAGACTGTAATTCAGCATATTTATGATACTCATTTTGAGGGTATAGAAGACGTTCTGAACATGATATCCATGTGGGAAATGCTTGAAAAATATTTGCTGGAGAAGGAGTTTTGGCGAGTTTTAGAACGTTTCAAAAGACAGCTTGAAAATGCGAAGGAATGGAGAGATCAGATTAATTCTTATTTTTACCGGAAGAGCGGAATTGAGGATAAGCATAGGAGAATGATTTATTAGGAGTGCAAGGAGGCAGGCAAATGCGGCTATCAAGTATTTTTAGTGACGGCATGATTCTACAGAGAGGGAAACCGGCACTGCTGAAGGGGCATGCAAGAGGCAATCAGGTCACCGTTACTTTTGCAGGGAATATATATAAAACGGAACCATTGCAGGGAGACTACTTTGAGATCTCCCTGCCTTCTTTTGATGCCGGAGGACCATATGAAATGGTTATCTACGACGGCGAGCGGACTGTTATATCGGATATCATGATTGGAGATGTATATCTTCTTGGCGGACAGTCTAATATGGAACTGCCTGTCTCACGGACAATGGATGTTTCGGAAGCTTATATTGCAGGCGATGATTATCCCGATATCCGTATGTTTCAGGTGCCAAAGGAATACTGTTTTGAGGGCCCGTGTGAAGTGCTCTCAGACGGAAGCTGGAGAAAAGCAACCGCAAAAAACATTATGGACTTTAGCGCGGCTGGCTATTTTCTGGCAAAAAATCTTTATGAGGCCTATCAGATTCCCATCGGACTTATCCATGCGGCAGTCGGGGGAACTCCGGTTGAGGCTTGGATGAGTGAGGAAGCACTGCTTGAGCTGGGGCTTTGCGAGGAAAGATTAAGGAAAAATAAAGATAAAGAATGGGTGGACAGTGTGATTGCCTCGGACAATGAAAGAATATCCGGCTGGCATAATACTCTTAGAAGCAAGGACAAAGGAATTGCAGAGCACTGGGAGAGACAGGAAAACGCGGCATTTTCCAATACTTTTCTGATACCGGGTATGTGGGAGAATACGGAGCTTGACAGCTACAAGGGAAGCATCTGGTTTGCCAAGGAATTTGAGGTGCCGGAGGAGTGGGAAGGTAAGGAAGTGCTGCTTCGCCTGGGTGCCATCATTGACGGAGATACAACCTATGTAAATGGGGTGATGGTTGGGTATACAGACTACCGCTATCCGCCAAGAAAATATCTTTTGCCGCCAGACCTGCTTCACTCCGGTAAAAATGTTGTGACAATCCATATGTTCAGTGACGCTCAGCCGGGCGGCTTTATGCCCGGAAAAAAATATGGACTGGAATATAGGGGGAAATTTATCTCCTTGGAGGGGGAATGGAAATACAAAATCGGTGTTCCGATGGAGAGACTGGAGCCGCAGACTTTTTTTCAATATGAGCCGGCAGGGCTGTTCAACAAGATGATTGCACCGCTAAAGGGGTTTGGTATTGCGGGGGCTGCATATTATCAAGGTGAGTCGAATAAGAGAGAGCCAAAGGGTTACAGCGAGAAGTTTGAGAAAATGATAGCGGTATGGAGAGAGCAGCTCGGTCAGGGAGAGGTGCCGTTTCTCTATGTTCAGCTCCCCTATTTTGCAGAAGGAAGAGAGGGATGGATAGACGAGGATTGGGAGGCATTGCGAAGAGAACAGAAAAAGGCATTGCGAATACCGAATACGGCGATGATAGATGCCTATGATATAGGAGAATACAATGATTTACACCCGCAGAATAAGATGGAACTTGGAAGAAGACTATTTATGGCGGCGAGAAAACTTATTTATAAGGAAGATATTTTGTACTAAAGTACCAAGAATTTCACACTTATTTCAATAATTCGACATTTTGGTTTCACAATACATAGGCATAATATGGAATATGCTAAAACAACGGAATACAGATTAAGGCACAATATTTTGCAGCAGTGCAAGGCATCTTAATCACGACAGGTATTGATGTGGCAGATAAAGGAGACATGAATTGTGAGAAAAAAAATAAGCGTAAAAATTTTTGGATTAGTGGCAATTTTAATCATGACAGGTTTGTTGAGTAATGTATTGTCCTCATACGCCCTTATGAGTGTAAAGGAAAGGGCGCAGGCAATCTCAACGGACAGCATAGATGCGGTCAGCATATTGGCAGAAACTTCGCGAAGTGTAGAGCGAGTGCAAAAGTTTGCCAATAATTCGATGGGCAATACGACTTCATCGACAGACGGCAGCAACACTGACTATCGCGAAAATATGAATGCGGAGGCGGAGTCTTTAGAGAGCATGTTTGATCAGCTAGAAGCAATTGTGAAAGAATTTAACAATGAAGAAATGACAGCTGCTTTAACTGCATACGAGGAAGCTTACCAGGCATACAGCAGTTCTGTCACAGAGGCTTTTGGTGATACGGGTGAACAAGGTACAGGTGGTGCCGCGAATATGGATGGTGAACAGACACCGATGATGAACGACAGTATGATAGCCGCGACAGAGACGCTGGACACGGCATACACCAACTTAAATACCTTGATTCAAGAACAGGTCGATATGACAAATCAACAATTTGATGTTCAATACCAGATTGCGCATAATATCAATTTAGTTTTATTTATTCTTCTGATAGTAATCGGAATTGTCATCATTCTTGTCACCTTATTTACAATTGTAAAGCCGATTAAGGACGCAAACAAGGCACTTAAGCAGATTATCAAAGAAATAGATGAAGGAGAAGGCGATTTAACGCAGCGCATTGAAATTAAAAGTAAGGATGAAATTGGAAACCTGGTTCTTGGTATTAACAGCTTTATCGAAAGATTACAGATTATCCTGCAAAAGATTCAAGGTGAGTCCTATCATCTGGAGGAGTCTGTTGAATTAGTACTTCAAAAAGTACGCACATCCGACCGAAACGTAACAGATGTGTCCGAGACAATGGAAAATCTGGCAGCAGGCATGCAGGAGGTGTCTTCAACCTCGACTGAGCTTGGAAACGGTGCGACAAGCGTTGCAAATTCTATCGCAAGGATTGCAACTCAGGTAAATGAAGGCTATGTACTTTCCGGTGAGATACAAAAACGCTCTGAAGAATACCGAAGTAATGCAGAAAACGGCAAGATAAATACCACGAGAATCATGTCTGAAATTAAGAGTGTACTGGAAAAATCCATCGATAACAGCAAGTCTGTTATTAAAATACAGGAGCTGACCGATGAAATATTAAATATATCTTCCCAGACAAACCTGCTTGCGTTAAATGCTTCGATTGAGGCGGCAAGGGCAGGAGAAGCAGGAAAGGGCTTTGCGGTTGTGGCAGGAGAAATCAGAGGTCTTGCGGAGAATACAAGGACGACTGCCAACAACATTCAGGATATCAGCTTCATGGTGACGAACGGTGTTGAAAATCTGGCAAGTGATGCCAAGAAAATGCTTGATTTTGTGAATACAGATGTATTAAATGATTACGATAAATTTGTGGATACCGCGGATCATTACCAAGAAGATGCGATGAATATTTATCATATTTTGCAGGAGTTTTCAGAAAGCACGAAAACCTTGGAGGAGACGGTGAGTGAAATGAGCATAGGAATCAATGAAATCGCCACGACCATTGATGAGAGTGCGATGGGTATCACCAATGTGGCAGAAGGCACAAGCAGCCTTGTGGAGGATATCCAGGATATTAACAAGCAGGCGGAAGAAAACCGTATGATTAAGGAAGCACTTTTGAGTGAAGTAAATCAGTTTGCAAATATATAAGGTAAATTTTTAGAAAAATAAGTCCGCTGTTTGTCTGAAATATAAGACGGCAGCGGACTTTACTTGTTTATGGTCTTTTTGCTTCCCCGGTGGAATCCCGGACAATAAATTCCGGTCGAAGCTCAATCCGGCTGATATGAATATCGTGAATCAGACTGTCAAGCAGAACAAAGGCACTTGTGCCAAGCTCTGTGCGGTTTTGCCGGATGGTGGTGAGGGCGGGAGTCAAATACTTGGCGAGCGGAATGTCGTCATAGCCGATTACACTGATGTCCTTTGGAACCTGAAGCCCCCTGTTATTAAGCTCCTTTATCACGCCCGAGGCAATCAGATCACTGGCACAGAGGATGGCGGTTGCCCCGTTTTCGATAAAATGATCCACATGATACTGCGCACAGTCCTCCAGGAAATGTCCGTATGCCATCAAATTTTCATTGGCAGCAAGCTCTGCATACTCCATTGACTGAAGAAAGGCATCCCGTCTTTTGCTCGTAATCATGGAATTTTTCGTACCGTTTAAAAATGCAATTTTCTCATGTCCCAAAGCCTTTAGATGAAGAAGGGCATTTTTGATACCCTCGTAGTTATCTGTTCCGACATAGCCTACATTTTTGTTATCTGCAATGAAATTATCCAGCAAAACGGTTGGAACCTTTGTTGAATCCAATTGTTTTACATAGTCGTCATGTAGCTCAAAACCCAGCAGAAATGCACCGCAGTAGCCGTTTTTAAGCATAAAGGTATCGTACTGCTCCTTTGTCTGCAAGGCAAGATTAGTCGGAACAATGGTCACCTCATAGCTCTTCCGTGCGGCGGCTCGCTCAAAGCCCGAAATAATTTCATAGCCGAACTGGTCGATTGAATCGTAGTTCATATTTTCGACCATGATGCATACTTTTCGGCCATATTGTATATTTTTAGGTTTATACCCTAGTTCAACGGCTGTGTCCAAAACGGATTGCCTCATCGCTTCACTGATGTCGCTTGCGCCGTTTAGTCCCTTGGATACCGTTCCCGGGGAGATACCTAGTTTATTTGCAATGTCTTTAATTGTTGCCATGTTGCCTCCTATATAAATATTTCGTAACCGTTCAGTACCTTCACAGTGAGACGAGAATGAATTGTTATCATATTTCCTAGTTGACAATATAACATAATGGTGATAAAATTGCAATATAAAGTTTCGAAAAGTTTCGAAAACAAAAAACAACATTTAAAAATATACAATATTGGGAGGTTTCAATGGAAGAGAAGAAGTTACAGGAAATTGTGAAACAAAGATATGGAAAAAGCATAGCAAAGTGCAGCAACGAAGAATTATACTTTGCACTGCTGGAGTTTACCAAGACTTCAATCAACTCAAAGGAGAGGAATCGCGGAGAGAGAAAACTCTACTATATATCGGCTGAGTTCCTGATCGGAAAACTGTTGTCGAACAATTTAATCAACCTTGGTCTTTTTGATATCGTGAAGGAAATATTGGAGAAAAACGGAAAAGATATTACAGAGATAGAAGAGGTTGAGCCGGAACCATCTCTTGGAAACGGCGGACTTGGAAGACTTGCGGCATGTTTTTTAGATTCCATCGCAACACTTGGACTGAACGGAGACGGCATCGGACTGAATTATCACTTTGGTCTGTTTAAACAGGAGTTTGAAAATAATCTGCAAAAGGAGACAAAAAATCCATGGATTGAGTCAGAGAGCTGGTTAAATAAAACAAATATCAGTTATGAGGTACCGTTTAAGGATTTTACGGCGGTTTCCAAGCTGTATGAAATTGATGTGACCGGCTATGAAAACGGATGCAACAAACTGCGCCTTTTCGATATCGAGACGATAGACGAATCGATAGTAGGAGAGGGAATTAGCTTTGATAAAGAAAAGATTGCGAAAAACCTGACACTCTTTTTATACCCGGACGACAGTGATGTAGAGGGCTTGCTGCTTCGTATTTATCAGCAGTATTTTATGGTAAGCAACGCGGCACAGCTTATTTTAGATGAATGTGACGAGGCAGGATATGATATCAGCAAACTGCATGAGCATGTAGTAATCCAAATCAATGACACGCATCCGTCCATGGTTATTCCGGAGCTTATCCGTCTGCTGACAGCCAGAGGAATCAAAATGGATAAGGCGATTGAAATTGTATCCAAGACCTGTGCTTACACAAATCACACAATATTGGCAGAGGCACTGGAAAAATGGCCGCTTGCCTACTTAGAAAAGGTAGTTCCGCACCTTGTACCGATTATCAAGGAGTTGGATAAGAGGGTGAAGGCAAAATATAAGGATAAAAAGGTTGCAATCATCGACGAGAATAACAGAGCGCATATGGCACATATGGATATTCACTATGGTTTCAGCGTAAACGGTGTTGCGGCTCTTCATACGGACATTTTAAAGGAAGAGGAATTGAATGCTTTCTATAAAATATATCCGGAAAAATTCAACAATAAAACAAACGGCATCACATTCAGAAGATGGCTTATGCACTGCAATCAGCCATTGACAAAATATATTGAAACATTGATCGGAAACGATTTCAAAAAGGACGCTTCCAAGCTAAAGGACCTCTTAAAATATGAGGATGACAAAAAGGTGCTTGATAAGCTTGAACAAATTAAATATGAAAACAAGCTGGCATTGAAGACATACTTGAAGGAAACACAGGGTGTTGAAATTGATGAAAACTCTGTCTTTGACATTCAGATTAAGCGTCTTCATGAGTATAAACGCCAGCAGATGAATGTTCTATACATCATCTATAAATATTTGGAGATCAAAAAAGGCAATCTTCCGGAAAAGCCAATCACAATGATCTTCGGTGCAAAAGCGGCACCTGCTTATGTGATTGCAAAAGATATTATTCATGTTATACTATGCTTACAGGAGTTAGTGAACAATGATCCACAGGTAAGCCCGTATCTCAAGGTTGTAATGGTAGAAAACTATAACGTGACAAAGGCGGCAAAATTAATTCCGGCATGCGATATTTCAGAGCAGATTTCCCTTGCATCCAAGGAGGCATCTGGAACGGGAAATATGAAGTTTATGCTGAACGGCGCAGTTACACTCGGAACAGAGGACGGAGCAAATGTGGAGATTCATGAGCTGGTAGGCGATGAAAATATCTACATCTTCGGAGAGAAGAGCGAAGAGGTAATTGAGCATTACCGCAAGGGAGACTATGTTTCCAAAGAATACTATGAGAATGATCCGCTCATTCATGAACTCGTAGAATTTATCTTAAGCCGTGATATGCTGCTAATCGGTGAAAAGCAGAACTTAATCCGCTTATACAACGAGCTGATTAACAAGGATTGGTTTATGACCCTGCTGGATATTAAGGAATATATTGCGACAAAGGATAAGATGCTGGAGGACTATCAGGATAGAGAGAGCTGGAATAAAAAGGTGCTGAACAACATTGCACAGGCAGGCTTTTTTTCATCAGACAGAACGATAGCACAATATAACGAGGATATTTGGAATTTATAGAAAATTAAGTTAAGAATAGAGGGATAGGGAGAAGGCGATGAGAATTAAATCAAAAGATATAGCTGATGCATTGGGCATTTCCCCTTCCACCGTATCCCTTGTTTTAAATGACCGGCCGGGCGTGAAGGAGAGTACGAGACGCAAGGTGCTCGCCTATATGGAGCAAATCAGTGAGCAGGAATACAGGCAAAAGGCTCACAGTGACAAAGAGGGCACAGTTGTGATGCTCAATTATATCAAGGAGGGTATGGTGCTGGAGAGAGCGGTAAGCGGTCAATATCCGGCGCCTGCCCAGATTGAGGAAGCGGTGAAGTCGGCAGGCTACCGCTTTTTAAGTCTTGCATTCCGAGAGGGAAAAATGAAGATGGAGACCCTGTTAAAACGCTTGAAAAGTGAACAGGTGAAGGGGATTTATATCATGGCTTCCGATATGCAGCAGGCAGACATCTATCCTTTTTTGCAGCTTAAAATTCCGCTGGTCGTTGGGGATAACCTCTTTAATGAACAAGGAATTGACAGCTTCTTGGTGGACAATCAGGAAGGGATTGCAAGAGGTGTCAATTATCTGATTGAAAAAGGGCACAGCAACATTGTTTATCTGGCAGAAAATATAAAGATTTTTAATTTTTTGGAGCGCAGGGAAGCTTTTATCAGTGAGATGGCAAAAAGGCAGGGCATGGATACAAGCCGAAAGATTCGATATCTGGGCAGTAATGTCGACGAGGTTTACGAGTCTATGAAAAAATATCTGGATGAGGGCCTTAAGAAGACAACCGCTTTTATTTTGGAAAGCTCAGTGGTTTCCCTAGGCGTCAGCCGGGCGATTTTGGAACGGCAGATTCGAATACCGAGAGACATCTCTCTCATCGGTTTTGACGCACTGCCTCCTGTGAGCCTTTTGAAAATAGATTTGACTTTGATAAAAGGAACGCACACGAGAAGGCATCTGGCGGCAATTAAGCATCTGATGCGCAGAATCGAGGACAATGAGACGGAAATTGTCAGAACCTATTACAAGACAAGGCTCTTGGAAGGTGACAGCGTATTTGACAAAACAAAATATATTTACCACACCTGACGTGTTTTTAAAGAAAATTTAAAAACACGTCATTTTTAACAAATTGCCTCCGTCATTTATATGTTTTTAAAGTGGATTTTAACAGAGTAGTAGAAAAATGCGAGGGGGATTGTAACTGAATCTCAAAACAGTTAAGATGAACTCATCAAAAAAAGTGCGCATTTTTTGAATAAAACTTTATTAAGTGAGATAAGGATATTGGAGGAAGGTTATGTCAAAGAAAAATTATGAGGAGCTGTCAAAAAATATTGTAGAGCATGTTGGCGGAGCAGATAATGTAAACTCATTGTTTCACTGCGCAACGCGTCTTCGCTTTCAAGTGAAAGATAAGGCGCAGGTAGATAAGGAAGCCCTGAAAAAGATAAACGGCGTTATCACGGTGATTGACAGCGGCGGACAGATTCAGGTTGTAATCGGAAACCAAGTTGGCGATGTATATGATGAAATAATAAGAAGTACCGGTGTCAAGGGAGAAGCGAATCCTCAGAAGGCTGAAACAGGGGAAAAGAAAAATCCTTTAAATACATTTATGGAGACTATCTCGGGAATTTTTGCACCGGTTCTTGGCGCAATGTGCGGAGCCGGTATGCTGAAAGGTATTTTGATTTTGTGCACCACGATGAATTGGATGAGTGCGGAGAGCGGAACCTATATGATTTTATATGCGGCGGCGGATGGAGTATTTACTTTTATTCCGGTATTCTTAGCTTACACCGCGGCAAAGAAATTCAATGCGGATACATTTGTGTCGGTCGGAATTGCAGCAGCACTTGTCTACCCGAATATGACAGCGGCATTTTCCGCGGGCACAGAGCTTACCTTTATGGGAATCCCGGTTGTTCTGGTAAGCTATACCTCATCGGTTATCCCGATTATTATAGCTGTCTATGTGCTTTCTAAGCTGGAAATTGTGTTAAAGAAAATCCTGCCTGAGGTGTGCAGGAACTTTATGAAGCCATTGTTAAGCTTTGCAATCATGGTTCCGGCAACCTATCTTGCAATAGGACCGATTGCGGATACAGCGGGAAAACTGCTGGCATCAGGCTACACAGGCCTAGTGGCAATCAACCCGGCAATTTCAGGCTTTGTGCTTGGGCTTATCTGGCCGGCGGTTGTTATGTTCGGTCTTCACTGGGGATTTGTGCCGATTGTGTTTAACAATATATCCCAATACGGAAGAGATACGCTGTTTACGATAACAGGGCCAAACAATATGGCACAGGCTGGCGCTGCACTCGGTGTATTTTTAAAGACGAAAGATAAGGAATTAAAATCCCTCTCCGGTTCAGCGGCACTGTCAGCGGTGCTTGCGGGTATCACAGAGCCGGCTATTTACGGAATCACCTTGAAATTTAAGAAACCATTTTTCATCGGAGCGGTGTTCTCCGGTATTGCAGGCGCAATCGTGGCAGTGGTGGGAGCAGGTGCACCCACACTTCTTGGAACAAGTATTTTAACACTTCCGGGCTATATCGGAACAGGTTTTGTGGGATTTTTGATTGCGTGTGCCATCGCCTACTTTGGCTCTGCCATTGTAACCTATTTCTTTGGTTATAGTGATAAAATGCTAGAGAAGGAGTAGTAGTAATACGGAGGATATAAATTGAGTAAATTAAGAATTGATGAAAGTAAGAATATATTGATAAAGGATAATAAGCCATTTTTCTATCTGGCAGACACGATATGGAGCGCTTTTACAAATGTTACCTTAGAGGAATGGGATTATTATCTGAAAAAAAGAAAAATGCAGGGCTTTAACGTATTACAGATTAATACTCTGCCGCAGTGGGACCGCTGTATGTCGGATGTGGGTGTATACCCCTTCCCGACAACGGACGGGCAGCAATTTTCATTTTCCGCCTTCCATGAAGAATATTATGAAAGAGCACGGAAAATGTGTGAAATGGCAGTGGAGCAGGGATTTTTGCTTGCACTCATCGTACTGTGGCTCAACTATGTGCCGGGAACGTGGGGAAGCAGAATGTTTGACAAAAATATTATGCCGAAAGATTTCGTGGCGGAGTATGCAAAGAAGATTGTGCAGGAGTTTGATGAGTATAATCCGATTTATGTCATAAGCGGTGATACTGACTTTGATACGCCGGAGACGATTTCCTATTATAAAACAGCGCTTGATGTCATCTGTGAAAAAAGTCCTGACAGCCTAAAGACACTTCACATTAAGAGAGGTTATGACGTGCTTCCGGCAGAGCTGCTTGATAAAATAGATTTTTATATGTTTCAGTCGGGACATAATAAAAAAGAGCAGGACATGGCATTTCTTCTTCCCGAGAGAATAGCGAAGCAATATCCGAAAAAGCCGATGATAAACGCAGAGCCTTGCTATGAGCAAATGGGTTACAGCAGAGAGGAATACGGAAGATTTCAGGCGGACGACATAAGACGTGCCGCATGGCTTTCTCTTCTGTCGGGAGCCTGTGCAGGTGTGACATACGGTGCACACGGCATATGGAACTGGAATAAATTAAACTGCCCGAAAAATCCGATACTCGGTGAGGGCTTTGACAAACCATACACATGGCAGGAGGCAATTGAATTTCCGGGTGCCTGGGATTATGGGTTTATCAAATATTTACTGGAAGAATATAAGATAAGTACGATGACGCCCGCAAACCAGCTTCTCTTAAACGAGACAGAGCAAATAAGAGTTGCCGAGGCGGACGGAAGATATTTGGTATTTGTCAGACATAATACAAGTGTCGGACTCGCCAGAGAGCTTACCGGATATCGGGCGAGAGCCATTGATCTTCAGACGAGAAGAGTGGCTTTGCTTGATATCGATATAGAAGAAGGCAAGTCTGTTATTCAGATGCACCCATTTTATGAGGACGCACTTCTTATTTTGGAGCCGGTACAAAAGTGAAATAAAAAAGTGTGAGCGTTGCTCACACTTCGCACCCGAGCGAGTTGCGAAGCAACAACTTCTGCTCCGCGAGGTGCGCATAAATATTTTTTATACCATAGGGAAGTTCGGAAAACTTTCCTATGATATAAAAACAGCGGGTTATAAATCTTTCAATCGCTTTGCGAAAGAAAACTTATAACCCGCTATTTCTATAAATCAGAGCCATCCGCCGTCAAGCTGTATGATCTGTCCGGTTAAATAAGAATGTCCGACTGAGATATCATAGACCAAATCTGCGACCTCTGAAGGCTTTGCGAATTTGCCGGCAGGAATTTCTTCTATCAGCGAAGCGCGCTCCTGCCCATCTAAGAATTGGTTCATCTCCGTGTCGATAACGCCGCAGGCAATGGCGTTGACCTGAATATTGCTTGGTGCAAGCTCCTTTGCCAGTGCCTTTGTAAAAGCGTTGACTCCGCCCTTGGAGGCAGAGTAGGCAACCTCGCAGGAAGCCCCGTAAATTCCCCAGACGGAAGAAATATTGATGATTTTTCCCTCTTTTTTATGAACCATTTGAGGGATTGCGTTTTTGGAACAATAAAAAACAGAGGAAAGATTGGTATGGATAACCCGATTCCATTCCTCGGTATTCATATCAGCAAGAAGCCCAACATAAGAAATTCCGGCATTATTTACCAAGATATCAACGCTGCCGTGTTTTGCTTGAATTTCCTCAAACAATCTGTCTGCCTGTGAAGCTTCGCCGAGGTCTCCGATAAAGGCGTGGCAAACACAGTGATATTCCTCTTCCAATAAGTCCTTCAGCTCATAAAGCTCTTTTTCGGATTTGTTTCCCGCAATGATAATCCGCTGGAATCCCTCTTTTGCATATTTTAAAGCAATGGAAGCACCAATGCCTCTCGATGCTCCTGTAATCAGCACTGTTTTTGTATTCATTTGTTAAGTTCCTTTCTTAATACTATAAGAAAACTATTATGCACATTCATTTCTATAAATATTAGCATTATCCTACTATATTATCAATCCTATTAAAGAAAAATATTCAGCTGTTAAAATGCCGAAAAATATTGTAATAAATCCAGAAAATGTTAGAATATATCATATAGTTAGGTAAGTTGGAAGAGGTATATCTATTAAGCGCATTTATATGGATAACAAGGAGGCAACTACATGAGAAGAGGAAACGTGGCGGAATTAATTGACAGGCTGGAGAAGGGGGATCTGACCTGTTATCAGGAAATGGAAGGCACAAATGATAAGCAGCTTAAAATGCTGATGAACTTATCGAAGAGCTACCACGATTATTTTGCAAAGGTGAAGCGCAATATGGAAGATATCACGCAGCGGGGAGATGCGTTGACGGTGGCATATGAGGAGCGTTGCAGCTCAAATAAAAATGTCATGGAGGCAAACGGCGAGATAGCGAGGGCGGCAAGACAGCAGGCGGAATCAGCGGCGGAATGTCTGGAATTTGTGGATGGGTTTCGGGAAGAGTTTAAAGAAATTCTGGCGGATACGGAGGCGCTAAATGAGCGCGGCACGACCATTCAGAAAATCAGCAGGAACGGTGAGGAAGCAGTTCAGAAGTTTTTAAAGCAGAGCATTAATTCCCAACAAAAGTTTTTAGAAATCGCGGAAAAAATAACGATGCTGGAAACCTCTATCAAAGGTATCCATCAGATTATTTCGCTGATTACCTCCATTTCAAACAAGACGAATCTACTCGCACTGAATGCCTCCATTGAAGCGGCGAGGGCAGGGGAAGCCGGAAAAGGCTTTGCAGTTGTGGCAGATGAGGTGACGAATCTGGCAGAGAAGAGCAAAGATGCGACGAGCCAGATAGCAGATGTAATCAATGAAATTCTTGTTGATGTGGAAGGAGTTATGGGGATTATACAGGAGCAGAAGCTGGATGTAGAAAGCCAGACAAGCTCCATCGAAGAGGTAGGGCAGACGATATCTGAGATAACAAGCTCCATCGAAGAGTTTCAGCAGGAGCATGATAACGTGGCAAAAAGGATTAAGCAGATTAATCAGGAAAATAATCAACTGATGTCAGCAATCTCAACAATTGCGGATTTGACCGAGGAATCTGCCTCCACCTGTGAAGTTGTGGCGAACGTGTCGCTGGAGCAAAGCACAAAGGACCGCTTTATCCTAGAGACGCTTAAAACGCTCAATCAGGAAAATGAGCAGACCAATAAGCTTTTGCAGGAAATTAAAGTGATATCGAAGACAGAAAAAAAGAAGAAAATCGGTGTAATCGGATTAGAACAGCAGGAATTTTATCATAATATAGAAAGAGCAGCGAAAAATGCATGTCAGAAGCTCAACTTTGAGGTGGATTGTGATATGCCGAAGCATTATAATATAGAAGAGCAGGCGGCAATCTTTAAGAATATGGTAGAAAAGCAGGTGGACGGCATTATCATAGTACCCGCAGATGCTAAACGCTTTAAGCCTCTGATTGACGAGGCTGTGGATAAGGGGATTAAGGTTATCTGTGTGGATGCCGATGTCAAGGACAGCAAGCGGCACTGCTTTGTCACATCAGACAGTTATAAGGGTGGAAAACTTGCGGGTGAGGTGGCAGGCAAGCAGCTAAAGGGCAGAGGAAAGGTTATTGCGATTCTCTGTGCCAGTGAGGTGCCGACAGTCCAAGAACGCTTTAACGGCTTTGCGGAGGCACTTAGTGAATGGAAAGACATTGAGATTGTGGCAAAGGAAGAGCAGAAAGACACCAACGTCAATACGACAAAGGCGAACATTGAGAGAGCCATAAAGGAGCATCCTGATTTTGACCTTATTTATCTTGTAAACGGGGATGCCATAATCGTGGCGGCGCAGATGTGGCAGAGCAAGGGCTTGAAGCAGAAGATAGTTGCTTTGAGTGCGGGCAGCGATTTGACCCAGTATGTAAAGAAGGGCATTATTACAAGCCAGATATCCCAGCGCAATGCGATGTGGGGCGAGATTGCGGTAAATAAAATGCAGGAGATGTTCAAGGGAAGCCGGATAGACAGCTATGAGGATACCGGTATGTATGAAATTAACATAGGAAATTATAAAATATTTGAGTAGATGACAGGAGATGATAGAATGTATGATTTAATTATAATCGGTTCAGGACCGGCAGGGCTTTCCGCAGCTATCTATGCTCAGCGTGCGGTGCTGAACACACTTGTAATAGAAAAAAATGTAATGAGCGGCGGACAGATTTTGAATACCTATGAGGTGGATAACTATCCAGGCTACAAAGGAATCAACGGTTTTGATCTTGGAATGAAGCTTCGTGAGCATGCGGATGAGCTTGGCTCTACTTTTATCGAAGCAGATGTAAAGGAAATAAGGGTGGAGAACGGCATAAAAACAGTGGTAACAGAGAAGGAGAGCTACGAGGCAAAGACCGTTATCATTGCGACGGGTGCCAGATACAGAAAGCTTGAGGTGCCGGGTGAGGCTGAATTTTCCGGTATGGGTGTTTCCTATTGTGCAACATGTGACGGCGCATTCTTCAGAAATAAGACAACCTGCGTGGTAGGCGGCGGTGACGTTGCGGTGGAGGATGCTATTTTTCTTGCAAGAATGTGTGAAAAGGTATACGTCATCCACAGAAGAGACGAGTTCAGAGCGGCACAAAGCCTGCAAGACAAGCTTTTTGAGATGGAAAACGTGGAGGTTATCTGGGACAGCAAGGTGAAGGAGATAAAAGGAGAGGGCGGAAAGGTCAATGCCCTTGAGATTGTAAATGCAAAGACAGGTGAGGAAAGGTCGATTGCGACGGATGGTGTATTCATTGCGGTAGGTATCATTCCAAATTCCGATGAATTTGAGGGTGCGGTTGCAATGAATGAGCAGAAATATATCATTGCCGGTGAGGAATGTACGACAAATGTGGATGGCATTTATGCAGCGGGTGACATAAGAACGAAAATGTTAAGGCAAATTATTACAGCGGCAAGCGACGGGGCTAATGCAGTTACCTCGGTGCAGAACTATTTAAACTCAATTAAATAAAGGAAAAATGTGGTAATCTCGTCAAATGGTTGACAGCAGGGGCTTAATTTGTTATACTTAATTTCGTAATAAATTTAACAATTATGTAACAAATGAAAGCATGACAAAATGGAGAGTACGATGAATAAGAATAGACTAAAGATTATGACTGGCTGCATTGCGGGTGCAATTGTAATATCCGGCAGTGCATTTACCACACATGCAACAACAATTGGCGCAGATTTACCGACGGCAGGGATCACATTTGCTTTGAATGAGAAGTATGTAAGCAACCCTGAGACGGCGGATGAAGAGATTAAGAAGATTTTGGAACCTTCCGAATATGATAATATCGCCATTGCTCAGGTAAGTTATTATGTAAATATGAGAAGTGAGCCAAACGAAGAGAGTGAAATTTTAGGAAAGATTTATGATAATTCAGCAGCGACGATACTGGAAACAGACGGCGACTGGTATTTAGTAAAATCAGGGAGTGTTACAGGATACATAAAAGCAGAATATTTCGTGACGGGCGAGGAAGCAGAAGCCTTAGCGAAAGAGGTTGGTACGCGTATTGCAAAGGTAAATACCACCACGCTGAAGGTTCGAGATGATGCGAGTCTTGAAGCTACAGTTCAGACACTTGTTCCGATTGAAGAAGAGATGGAAGTCGTGGAGGAGCTGGACGGCTGGGTTAAGGTTAAAATTGATAGTGACGTGCTTGGCTATGTATCGGCTGAGTATGTAGATTTGAGAACCGATTTTGTACAGGCTGAGTCCATTGAAGAGGAACAGGCAAGACTGGCGAAAGAGGAAGCAGAACGAAAAGCAGCGGAAGAAGCAGCAAGAGCGGCAGATGAAGCGGCAAAGAAGAAAGCGGCAGAAAAGGCAGCAAAAGCGAAGACAAGCAGCTCTGCGAGCGCATCAAGTTCATCATCAAGCAGCCAAAGTGAAGCATCAAGCAGTACGGTATCCGGTTCCAGACAGGCAATTGTAAGCTATGCGCTTCAGTTTGTCGGAAATCCTTACGTATGGGGCGGAACAAGCCTGACAAACGGTGCAGATTGCTCCGGATTCACGCAATCTGTATTCGCTGATAACGGAATATCGATACCTAGAACCTCCGGTTCCCAGAGTGGCGGCGGAAGAGAAGTGGCACTCAGCGATATTCAGGCGGGAGATTTATTATTCTATTCCAACGGAAGCTCCATCAACCATGTGGCGCTCTACATAGGAAATGGACAGGTAGTCCATGCCAGTACAGAAAAGACAGGTATTAAGATATCAAATGCATATTATAGAACGCCAAGTAAGGCTGTAAGCTATATCAATTAAGAGGAAAAGGGATGTGTTATTTTAACACATTCCTTTTTGTATGATAGGAAATTGTTCAGAGCCAATTTGGAAAACACATAGTGTTTTCGAGATGTGGCGTATCCACCAAATAAATTTGATAAAGAGTATGTTTAGGAATGCGAGCATTCTACGCATACTCTTTATCAAATTTGCTTGGCTCTGAACAGTTACAAAATATAAACAAAAAATAAAAAAAGCAAAAAAATGAGAAGAAAATTATTGACAAAATATAAAATATACAAGATGCACAAAGTGAAAAAAATGTAATCAAAGGGAGAAAAAAGTCAAGGGATTTTTCGAGAAAACTTATCCACATATAAAAGTGCGTCAAAGGCGAAAAATAGAGTTATACACTGAGTTATCCACATTATCCACATTATTTTAGTGTGGAAAGCGTGTTTTTTAAAAAAAAACAAAAAACAAATGTTTTGTGAAAGTATAATAAATCGTAAGAAAAACGTAAAAACGTATTGACTTTTTTATCGTCAAAATATGGGAGAGAGACCAGAGAAAAAACGAAAGTTGTCAAAATAAAGGAACAAGAGTTTAAAAAAATAGGAAATGCTAGGTTAAACTATTGTAAAATAACTGAAACGTGGTATAATTATAGTACGATATTAAACAAAAGGTAATATTGTAATACAAACAGTAAAGGAGTGGGACATCATGCGTTATAATATTGTAGGCAGAAACATTGATGTAACAGAGGGTTTGAGAAGTGCGGTTCAAGAGAAATTAGGAAAATTAGAAAAGTATTTTACTCCTGATACTGAAGTTCAAGTGACTTTAAGTGTTGAGAAAGACCGACAGAAAATTGAAGTGACCATTCCTGTAAAAGGAAGCATTATCCGTTCCGAGCAGGTAAGTAATGATATGTATGTATCCATCGACTTAGTAGAAGAGATTATCGAAAGACAATTAAAAAAATACAAAAACAAAATCATCGATAGAAAACACGGCGATTCAAACTTTAAGCAGGAATTTATTGACAAAGAGTTTGAGGACAATGATGAGATTAGGATTATCCGTACTAAGAAATTTGGTATGAAGCCTATGTATCCGGAAGATGCATGTATCCAAATGGAATTATTGGGACATAGCTTCTTCGTATTTCGGAATGCTGAGACAGACGAAGTTTGTGTTGTTTATAAGAGAAAGAGCAATACTTACGGCTTGATTGAACCGGAATGTTAAGAAAAGTAAAAGAAATGGCACCCTGTCCGATGTTAGGACAGGGTGTTTTAGCGATTTATGAGACGGAAAGTCACGACAGAAATTTGTTGAATAAAATAATACTTAGTGTTACAATATCCATTAAAGAGTATTTTTAAGAATTTTTTAATAAATTTAATAAAGAAGAAGGCATACCAAAAAAAGTAGCTAATAGGAGTATGAGAATGGGATTTATTCAAAAAATATTTGGAACACACAGCGAAAGAGAATTAAAAATGGTTTATCCGATTGTTGACAAAATCGAAGCGTTGCAGGAGACAATGGCAGCACTGACAGATGAGCAGTTACGAGATAAGACCAAGGAATATAAAAAGAGAGTGGCTGAGGGGGAAACCCTTGACAGTATTTTGCCGGAGGCTTACGCTACAGTGAGAGAGGCGGCAAAAAGAGTTCTGAAGATGGAGCACTACAGAGTACAGCTTATCGGTGGTGTTATACTTCATCAAGGAAGAATTGCAGAGATGAAGACCGGTGAAGGAAAGACGTTAGTTTCCACATTACCGGCTTATTTGAATGCTCTGACCGGAAAAGGTGTACATGTTGTGACAGTCAATGACTATCTGGCACACCGTGATTCCGAGTGGATGGGACAGGTCCATGAGTTTTTGGGACTGACAGTGGGCACTGTTTTGAACTCAATGGAGAATGATGAGAGAAGAGCAGCGTATGCATGCGATATTACCTATGTTACGAACAATGAGTTAGGTTTTGACTATTTGAGAGATAACATGGTTATTTATAAAGAGCAGCTTGTTATGAGAGATTTGAATTATGCCATCATCGATGAGGTTGACTCCGTTTTAATCGATGAGGCGAGAACACCTCTTATCATTTCAGGACAGAGCGGTAAGTCTACCAAGTTATATGAGGCTTGCGACATTTTAGCAAGACAGTTGACACGCGGTGAGGCAAGTGCCGAATTTTCCAAGATGGCAGCCATCATGGGCGAGGAAATTGAGGAGACCGGTGACTTTATTGTAAATGAGAAGGATAAGGTTGTAAACCTTACAGAGGAAGGTGTTGCCAAGGTAGAAAAATTCTTTGGGATTGAAAACCTTGCAGATGCAGAGAATTTGGAGATACAGCATAATATTATCCTGGCACTTCGTGCACATAATCTGATGTTCAGAGATCAGGACTATGTTGTAAAAGATGATCAGGTTTTAATCGTAGATGAGTTTACAGGACGTATTATGCCAGGCAGAAGATATTCAGACGGACTTCACCAGGCGATTGAAGCAAAAGAGCATGTAAAGGTAAAGAGAGAGAGCAAGACATTAGCAAACATTACCTTCCAGAACTTCTTTAATAAGTATGAAAAGAAGTGTGGTATGACAGGTACAGCACTCACGGAGGAGAAAGAATTCCGTGACATCTACGGAATGGACGTTATTGAGATTCCTACCAATATGCCAGTTGTTCGTGATGATAAGCAGGATGCTGTTTATAAGACAAAGAAAGAAAAGCTTCATGCTGTTGTGGAAGAAATCACACAGTCCTATGAGAAGGGACAGCCGGTGCTTGTCGGTACAATCACAATCGAGGCTTCCGAGGAAGTAAGTAATGTGCTGAAAAAGCGCGGCATTCCGCATAAGGTGCTGAATGCGAAGTTCCATGAGCTGGAGGCGGAAATTGTAGCGGAGGCAGGTATTCATAAGGCTGTTACCATTGCAACAAATATGGCAGGCCGTGGTACGGATATTAAGCTTGACGCAGAGTCAAAGGCAGCAGGAGGTCTTAAGATTATCGGTACAGAGCGTCATGAATCAAGACGTATTGACAATCAGTTAAGAGGACGTTCCGGTCGTCAGGGAGATCCGGGTGAATCCAGATTCTTTATCTCACTGGAAGATGATTTGATGAGATTGTTCGGTTCCGAGCGTCTTATGAATATGTTCAATACCCTCGGTGTGCCTGAGAATGAGCAGATTGAGCACAAGATGCTTTCCAATGCAATTGAAAAAGCGCAGATGAAGATAGAGAACAACAACTTTGGTATCAGAAAGAATCTTCTCGAATATGATCAGGTTATGAACGAGCAACGTGAGATTATTTATGCTGAGAGAAGAAGAGTATTAGACGGCGAGAGCATGAGAGAAGTTATCTACAAAATGATAACCGATACTGTTGAGAGTGCTGCTGATATTGTGGTGGCGGATGATAGTGACTCAGAAGAATGGAACTTAACGGAATTAAATTCCTTATTGCTTCCGCTTATTCCACTGAAAGAGCTTACGCCGGAAAAAGTAAGAGGCACAAAAAAGAATGAATTAAAGCATATGTTAAAGGAAATGGCAGTTAAGCTCTATGAAGCAAAAGAAGCAGAATTCCCTGAAACAGAAGCAATTCGGGAATTAGAACGCGTTATTTTACTGAAGGTTATCGATAAAAAATGGATGGATCATATCGACGATATGGACCAGCTTCGTCAGGGTATCGGCTTACAGGCATATGGACAGAAAGATCCATTGGTAGAATATAAATTGAGCGGTTATGAAATGTTTGATGTGATGACAGCAAACATTCGCGAGGAGACCGTGAGACTGCTTATGCATGTGCGTATTGAGCAGAAGGTAGAAAGAGAGCAGGTTGCAAAGGTTACCGGTACAAACAAGGATAATACGGTTGCCAAGGGGCCGGTGCGCCGCGAAAGTACAAAGGTTTATCCAAACGATCCATGCCCGTGCGGAAGCGGCAAGAAATATAAGCAGTGCCATGGCAGGATGCAGGCTTAAATCAAATTTTATATAAGAAAGAAGGTTAGGGAATTGGTAGAACTGGATCAATTTAAAGCGACGCTGAATACCTATACAGAAGGATTAACAGAAGTAAGGGATTCACTTTGAGTTAGACAGGAAGGAAAAGCGCATCGAGGAATTGGAGCGAAACATGGAAGCACCGAATTACTGGGACAATGCGGATAAGGCGCAGGCGGACATGAAGGAGTTAAAAGCTTTGAAGGATGATATTTCAGACTATGCAGAATTAAAAGAGACATACGAAGAAATTGAGACCTTAATTGAGATGGGATATGAAGAGAATGATGAAACTCTTATTCCGGAAATTGAGGAGCTTTTGACAGGCTTTACGAACAAGATGGACAGCGTAAAAATAAGAACTCTTCTGTCAGGAGAATATGATAAAGACGGAGCGATTGTAACGCTCCATGCAGGAGCAGGCGGAACAGAGGCTTGCGACTGGGTAAGCATGCTTTACCGTATGTACAGCAAGTGGGTAGATTCAAAAGGATTTACGCAAGAGGTGCTGGACTATTTAGATGGTGAAGAGGCGGGTATTAAGTCGATTACGTTTCAGGTAAACGGAGAGAATGCCTTTGGTTATTTAAAGAGTGAGAAGGGTGTTCACCGTCTGGTGCGCATCTCACCTTTTAATGCGGCAGGAAAGAGACAGACCTCTTTTGCCTCCTGCGATGTTATGCCGGATATTGAAGAAGATATGGGAATTGAGATAAACGATGACGATTTGCGTATCGACACATACCGCTCAAGCGGTGCCGGAGGACAGCACATCAACAAAACTTCGTCCGCAATACGAATTACACATATTCCTACGGGAGTTGTGGTACAGTGTCAAAATGAGCGTTCCCAGCATAGCAATAAGGATAAAGCGATGCAGATGCTGAAAGCAAAACTCTATCTGTTAAAAGAGCAGGAGAATGCGGAAAAAATTTCAGATATCAGGGGCGAGGTTAAGGAGATTGGCTGGGGTAACCAGATACGTTCTTATGTTATGCAGCCCTACACGATGGTCAAGGATCACAGGACAAATATTGAGTCGGGCAATACAGACAGCGTGATGAATGGCAACATCGATCCTTTTATAAACGGATACTTAAAATGGAATAGCATAAAATCAAACGAGGAGGGTTAAAATGGAAGGCATGAAACCTATTATATTCAAACTGAATAATGAGGATTACGGAATTGACATTTCATTGGTCAATGCAATTGAACCGTCTCAGCAGACAGTGAGAATACCCAACGCACCTAGTCATATTAAAGGAATTATCAATTTGAGAGGGGAAATCATCCCTGTATTTAGTTTGAGAAGTAAATTTAATATGCCGGAAGTGACGAACCAAGATACAGAGCGAAAAATTATCGTGACAAACATTAAAGGTATGCCAATCGCACTTGAGGTAGATATGGTAAGTGAAATTCAAGAGATTGACAAGGCAGATATTACAGCGGTTCCTGATATTGTAAAATCTTATGATACTTTGTACATCAAGGCAATTGCCAAGGTTTCTAAAGAAATTGTTATCATTTTGAATACGGAAAAGCTCATGTCAGATGAAGAACAGGCACATATAGCGCAATTCATGGAAAATCAATAGGATTGGCGATAAAAAGGACAGGAAAGTCACAAGCCTGTCCTTTTTAGTATTTTTGACTCAAAAGTAAAAATAGGTTGCACAGAGCCAGCAATTGTGTTAATATCTTTGTTGGAAATACAAATGTTTTTCGTGTGCAAACAAAGAGGAAGGATTGTATGATAGAAAAAGAAAAATATTATGTAGTAAAGAAAAAAGCAGTTCCTGAAGTATTACTAAAAGTAGTGGAGGCAAAGAGGCTGTTAGACGCACAGAAGGTCATGACGGTTCAGGATGCCACGGAGCGCGTGGGAATCAGCAGAAGCTCTTTTTATAAATATAAGGACGATATTTTTCCATATCATGAAAATACAAAAGGAAAAACGATGACCTTTGTTGTTCAGTTAGATGACGTACCCGGACTTTTGTCTGAGGTGCTGGCGACGATTGCTGAGTATCATGGGAATGTATTGACCATTCACCAGACGATTCCGATTAAGGGAATTGCCATATTAACAATGAGTGTGGATATTTTGCCAGATTCAGGTGATGTAAATGAGATGACAGATAAAATTGAAGGAATCAATGGAATTCATTATTTGAAAATAATGGCTAAGGAGTAGTGAAAAAATGATAAATATTGCAGTGTTAGGATATGGAACAGTAGGCTCAGGTGTGGTGGAAGTTTTAAACACCAACCAGGACAGTATCAATAAAAGAGCAAACGAGGAAATCAATATCAAATATGTTTTGGATTTGAGAGATTTTCCGGAAGATCCGATTCAGGAAAAGATTGTTCATGATTATGATACGATTTTGAATGACAGTGATGTGCAGATTATTGTAGAGGTAATGGGCGGTGTAGAGCCGGCTTATACCTTTGTAAAGAGTGCCCTGCTTGCAGGAAAAAGTGTGTGTACATCAAACAAAGAGTTAGTGGCAAAGCACGGCAGTGAGTTGCTTGAAATTGCGAGAGAGAAAAACATCAATTTCTTGTTTGAGGCGAGCGTTGGCGGCGGAATTCCAATTATCAGACCGTTAAATTCCTCTTTGACAGCAGATGAAATCGATGAGATTACCGGTATCTTAAACGGAACGACTAATTATATATTAAGCAAGATGACCTTTGAAGGGCTTGATTTTGACACCGTTTTAAAGGATGCACAGGACAGAGGTTTTGCGGAGAGAAATCCGGAGGCTGATGTGGAAGGTTATGATGCGTGCAGAAAGATTGCAATTCTTTCCTCGCTCGCCTTTGGCAATCAGGTTGACTATGAGGATATTTATACAGAGGGTATTACGAAAATAACAGCAGAGGACATTAAGTACGCAAAGGAAATGGGAAGAGCGATTAAGCTGCTTGCTTCCAGTAAGCGTGTGGGTGATAGCTTCTATGCGATGGTAGCTCCTTTTCTTATCCCGGCAGAGCATCCTCTATACAGTGTAAATAATGTATTTAACGGAATTTTTGCACATGGAAACGTACTTGGTGATGTCATGTTTTACGGCAGCGGAGCCGGTAAGCTTCCGACAGCGAGTGCGGTTGTGGCGGACGTAGTTGACGCGGCAAAGCATTTGCACCGCAATATTATGCAGCTTTGGAGTAACAAGAAGCTTGAGCTTGCAGATATCAGCACAGCAAAGAGAAGATTTTTTGTCCGCATAAGCGGTGAGGCAGGTGCAAGACTTGCCGAGATAGAGCAGTTATTCGGTAAGGTGGAGGTTATCACTGTTTCAGAATTAAACAATGAGTTTGGATTTGTGACAGGTGTTTTATCCGAAGCTGAATATAAGGAAAAAGAAGAAAAGTGTCAGGGAATTATCAATCGGATTCGCATGGAAGACTAGTTGAGGTGAAATAAAATGAAATATGTAATAGTACTTGGAGACGGAATGGCAGATGAACCACTGGAGGAACTCGGTGGAAAGACTCCGCTTGAATATGCCAACACTCCAAAGTTAGATGAATTGTCAAAGAAGTCGGAAGTAGGGCTTGTAAGCACGATACCATCCGGTATGAGTCCGGGCAGTGACACGGCAAATCTGTCTGTACTTGGATATTTTCCGAGAAAATATTATACGGGACGTTCTCCTCTTGAGGCGCTTAGCATCGGAGTAGACATGAAGGATACCGACATCGCGGTTCGTTGTAATATCGTTACCGTATCGGAGGATGATAAGCCATATGAGGAAAAGACGATTATCGACCACAGCTCCGGCGAGATTACCACAGAGGAAGCTGCTGTTTTATTGGATGCAGTGAAAAAAGAGCTGGCAAATGATGTGTTTTCCTACTATGTGGGAACGAGCTACCGCCATCTTCTTATATGGGATAAGGGTGAGGTAGCAGAGCTTACACCGCCGCATGATATATTAGGAAAAGTGATTGGCGAATATCTTCCGAAGGAAGCAGCTTTGAAGGACATGATGAAGAGAAGCTATGATATTTTAAATCATCATCCAATCAATGAAGACAGAAGAAAAAGAGGATTAAATCCCGCTAACTCGATTTGGTTTTGGGGTGCAGGAACAAGACCGGCATTGTCCTCCTTTGAAGAAAAAAACAAAAAAAGAGGAGCTATGATATCGGCGGTTGACTTACTGAAAGGAATTGCGGTAGGAGCCGGTATGTTGAATATCGAGGTAGAGGGTGCTGACGGAACCTTAGAGACAAACTACGAGGGCAAGGCACAGGCGGCTGTCGATGTTTTGACAAAGCAGGATTATGATTTTGTATACATACATGTAGAGGCACCGGATGAAATGGGGCATCAGGGCAGCGTGGAGAAAAAGGTGAAGGCGATTGAGTACCTTGACCAGCGTGTCATTAAGATTGTATCGGAGAAGCTGGACGAATTAAAGGTAGATTACCGAATGATGGTCCTTCCGGATCACCCGACACCAATCTGCGTGAGAACCCATACAAGCGACCCGGTACCGTATATGCTTTATGACAGTACGGATATTCAGGACCATACTTGGAATTATAACGAAAAAGAGGCGAAGGAAGGCAAAAACTTCATTGCCGAGGGACATACATTAGTTGATTATTTGTTTAGTAAGTAAACTGATAAAAATATCGTTGGGTAAGCTTGCGGAGCAGAAGTTGTTGCTTCGCAACCCGCTCGGGCGCGAAGTGTGAGTAATGCTCACACTTTTTTTGTATTAGAATTATATTTTCAGAAATTAGAAATTTGCCAAATCAATTCCGAGGACAAGAAGCAGAAAATTGCGAAGAACAAAGAAAGCCAATAAAATTCCAAGCCCAATCCATAAATAGATATCCCGGTACTTCATTCCGATTTTAATTTTATGCTTGGAGACATACTCGATGGTATTGCTTATCATATACCAGGCATAGATAGCACCGCAATACAGCACAATCGGATTGTAGCGGAAAGAGCTCAGGAATGAGCCATGCAGCAATGCATGGACAGAACGGGTTCCTCCGCAGCCCGGACAATAGATGCCCGTTAAGGTATAAATAGGGCAAGGCAGCAAAAACAGTCTATAATTTATCGGTGAAAATGGCAGTAAGACCAAAATAAGGACAGAGACGGCTAAAATCGCCCAGCCAATTTGGTAGAGAAATTTATTATCATCAGTATTCATGGGAAGCTCCTTAAGTTAAAGCGGATATTCGTAATCCACTACGCTGCTTACTCATAACCTTATTACCACTTCGTGGTATCTCAGTAGGAGCTTGAACACCTACTGAAACAAGCAAGTTGTACCCCCGCTTGAAGGAGCGGAGAACTTCCTTGATAAGGTTAAACTATCTGTCCTATTATAGTAACACAGTTACGGTTCAACTTGCAATGCTGTGAAATATTCAGATGCAATATTGAGTTTTTAATGGTAGGTATGATATACTAGTAGAAGATTAAAAATCGGATTGGAGTGTAAATACATATGAGCTATAAGTCATCATCAGAATTAAAAGCTTTAGCAAGAGAGAGGTTAAAGGGGAAATATGGTATGCCGATGGGAGCTGTGGTTTTAACGATGTTAATTTCTCTTGCCGCATCTTTTACGAGTACCTTCCTAATCGGAACGGAGACTACCTTAGGCTGGGTTATATACTATCTGATAACCCTTATTGTCTCTCTGCTGACAGTGGTATTGGAAGTCGGTCTGCTGAGATTTTTCCTGAATTTTAATAGGAGTAAAGAGTACCGAATTTCAGATCTTTTCTGGAGCTTCCAGAATCATCCGGATAAAGTTATTCTGTATACCATTCTGGTAAGCCTTTTGGTTTTGGTATGCAGTATCCCTGCAACTGTTTTTGTAGTGTTGTATATTTTTACGCAGCAGGTGATTTTCTTTGTTTTATCCGTTATCGGCTTTATTGGAATGTTGGTGTTAAGTATTATAATCGGACTTATCTATAGTCAGGCAGTCTATCTGTTTGCAGATGAAAATAACAGATCCACAATAGAGACCATGAGAGAAAGCCGCGAGATGATGAAAGGACACAAGGGAAGATTATTCTATCTTAGTATATCCTTTATTGGCTGGTATTTATTATCGGTACTTTCCTGTGGAATTGCTCTGCTTTGGATTGTTCCGTATATCAATTGTACAATGACATATTTTTATATGGATTTAAAGGGTGAGTTCCAAAGCAATATCATAGACGAAAGAATTTAATATCATATTTTCTAGTATATAAAAAATCCCAAGAGTTAGTGTAAAACACTGCTCTTGGGATTTTTTTATCATAAATTACTTTGCAATTCCCTGTGATATGAAAACTATTTATGCGCACTTGCTCGTTTATTATGAAGTCAGATTAAAGATCTGACGGTGTGGGCGGAGCACTATAATCGTAGTCATAATCATAGTCATAAAAATAATCAAAGATATCATCATTATAATAGTCGTTATAATCATATTCCTCATTATCATACAAATCGGTATCAAAAGGAAGGTCTTCCCCATAAATTTCCTTGTAATATGCATTATAGTCCTGTAAAAAGTTCCCCATGGACCCATAAGAGGCAATCATGGTAATTACCATAAAAATAAGAACAAAGGTTGAAACTGCCATACCGACAATCGAAAGAATAACACCAATCAGCGCATTTGTGCTAAGCTTTGTTCCTTTTCCGCGAGATAAAAGCCCGAGGGCAATCGCAATACCCCCAAATATGTAAGAGCCATAGACACAGCAAATGGAGACAATCGCAAGGATACCAAGCACCAAGGTGGCAGTGGCCATTCCGTTCGGTTCATTTTTATCATAATAATTGCTTGTCGGCACAGGTGTATTTTCAGAAGCCGGTTCGTTGTTGTTATAATCCATATTTTCCTCCCGCATGTAACTTAAATTTAAATCTTTAATCTAAATTTTATCATGTCTTGTTCCGAATTACAACTTGAACAGCAAGGAAAATTGTTTTATACTTTTAGAAGGACAAAAGAAAGGGAAGGTTAAATAGGAATATGGATATAATAGCAAAGCTGGCGACAGAGCTGGAAGTCAAAAAATGGCAGGTGGAGGCAGCGGTAAAATTAATTGATGAAGGAAATACAATACCCTTTATTTCCAGATACCGAAAAGAAGCCACCGGCACATTAAATGATGAGGTTCTGCGAAATTTAAATGATAGATTGACGTATCTTCGAAACTTGGAAGAAAAAAAAGAGCAGGTGCTTACGACCATCGAGGAGCAGGGAAAGCTGACCGAGGAGCTGAAAAAGCAAATATTGGAGGCTGAAACCTTGGTCGTTGTGGAGGATTTATATCGTCCTTACCGCCCAAAGAGAAGAACAAGGGCAACGATAGCGAAGGAGAAGGGCTTGGAGCCTCTGGCAAATCTGATTTTGCTCCAAATGACAAAGGAGCCGATTGAAAAGGAAGCAGAAGCCTTTGTTAATCCGGAAAAAGAGGTGGATAGCGTACAGGCAGCGATTGAGGGAGCAAAAGATATCATTGCTGAGTATATATCTGATGAAGCTGACTACCGAATTTATATCCGCGATATTACGATGAAAAAAGGTATGATTTCTTCCACAGCGAAGGATGAAAAAGCAGAATCTGTATTTGAGATGTATTATAATTTCCAGGAGCCGGTTTCTAAGCTGGCTGGGCATCGTGTTCTTGCATTAAACCGCGGAGAAAATGAAAAGATTTTGACCGTTAAAATAGAAGCACCCGAGGAGGATATTTTAAGATATCTGAAAAAGCAGGTAATCAAAGGCAATAACGAAAATACGAGACAGATTCTGGAAGATATCATAGAGGACAGCTATAAACGACTTATCGCACCGGCGGTGGAGCGTGAAATTCGAAATGATTTGACCGAAAAGGCGGAGGATGGTGCAATCAAGGTTTTCGGAAAAAATCTGGAACAGCTTTTGATGCAGCCTCCTATTGTGGGACAGGTAGTGCTTGGTTGGGACCCGGCCTTTCGAACCGGCTGTAAGCTGGCAGTTGTGGATGGAACCGGAAAAGTGCTTGACACAGCTGTGATTTATCCGACTGCACCTCAAAATAAGGTAGCGGAAGCAAAGAGCACGGTAAAAAAGCTTATTGAAAAATACAATATTTCCTTGATATCGGTAGGAAACGGAACTGCCTCCAGAGAATCAGAAATGATAATTGTGGATATGCTAAAAGAAATAAAGGCAAACGTCCAGTACATTATCGTGAACGAAGCAGGAGCCTCTGTTTACTCGGCAAGTAAACTTGCAACGGAGGAATTCCCGAACTTTGATGTGGGACAGAGAAGTGCTGCATCCATTGCCAGAAGATTGCAGGACCCGCTGGCAGAATTGGTAAAAATTGATCCGAAATCCATCGGTGTAGGACAGTACCAGCATGATATGAACCAGAAGAAGCTCAGTGAGGCGCTTGGAGCCGTTGTTGAGGATTCTGTAAATAAAGTAGGTGTGGATTTGAATACGGCATCCGCCTCCTTGCTTGAATATATTTCCGGCATCAGTAAGGTTATCGCGAAAAATATTGTTCTTTACCGCGAGGAAAACGGACGATTTGAGAACAGAAGCGAGCTGAAAAAGGTAGCAAAGCTAGGACCGAAGGCATACGAGCAGTGCGCAGGCTTTATGAGAATACAGGGAGGCAAAAATCCTCTGGATGCCACAAGTGTGCACCCGGAGAGCTACGACGCGGCAAAGGCATTGTTGGAAAAGCTTGGATATAAGCCAAAAGACATTGTGGAAGGAAACTTAAGCGGCTTGTCAAAAAAGATTACAGACTATGAAAAGACGGCAGAGGAGCTTTCAGTTGGCGTAATTACGCTTCAAGATATTGTGAAGGAACTGGAAAAGCCTGCAAGAGACCCGAGAGATGAAATGCCAAAACCGATTCTTCGTACCGATGTGCTGGAGATGAAGGATTTGACACCGGGTATGACGCTGAAGGGAACAGTCCGAAATGTTATTGATTTTGGCGCCTTTGTTGATATCGGGGTTCATCAGGACGGACTCGTTCACATCTCCCAGATGACAGATAAGTTTATCAAGCATCCGCTCGAGGTTGTCAGTGTGGGTGATATTGTGGAAGTGAAGGTTATGAGCGTGGATTTGTCTAAGAAGAGAATACAGCTTACGATGAAAATAAAGTAAAAGGCAGAAATAAAACGAACTCTTACACAGAAAAAGCCTGTTTGTGAGAGTTCGTTTTTGTTTGTATAAACAGAAAAAATAAACCTCCGGCTATGCCGGTGGTCCCACGGTTTTGCTTTAGCTTCAAGCAAAAAACCTCCTATGTTATAATAATTGCGGGTTTAGCCAACCACAAAAAAGACATAGGAGGTATCCAAAATGGATATGAATAGTTTAGCCCATACTAAATGGGAATGCAAGTATCATTTGGTATTTGCACCAAAATACAGAAGACAGATAGTATATGGAAAAATTAAAGCAGATATTGCTCAAATATTAAGTACATTATGTAAGCGTAAAGGAATAGAGATAATGGAAGCAGAATGTTGTGTGGATCATATTCACATGTTAGTTAGAATACCACCCAAATATAGTGTGTCTGAAATAATGGGATATCTAAAAGGAAAAAGTTCACTGATGATATTTGAAAGACATGCTAATCTAAAATATAAGTATGGAAATCGCCATTTTTGGTGTAGAGGATATTATGTAGATACGGTAGGAAAAAATACAAAGAAGATACAAGAATATATTGCAAATCAATTGAAAGAAGATCATGAATCGGATCAAATGACATTGAATGAATATATAGACCCGTTCACGGGTGAGCCAGTACAAAAAAGCAAGAAGTAGTCCCTGAAAGGGGAGCTAGGGAATAAAGCTATAATGAAAGGCTCAAGGAGATTGCAGGAGTAAGGAGGCAATAAAAAAGGCCCTTTAGGGCTGCCTGAGAAGGAAGTGCGGTTGGCAAAACCATCAGGCGCCTCCGGGCGCAAGCAGGGAATAGACCCTTACAGGGTCAGAGCAAGCCACCGGCTAAGCCGGTGGTCTTGACTTTCAAGATGTATTGCTTCATTTCGAGAGCAATGCGCCGGCTATTTGTGGAAATGTGATACCCCTTATCCGTGGGAGTGCCATTTTATCAGCGGAACCTCAATTCAGGCAGATTTGTGCCAAAATGGTCAAATATGGCTGGAACCGGATAAATATTACAGTGTATCCTTTGATATGAACATTGTGGCATTGCCCGGTAATATGAGAAAGAGCTTAACGGTAAATCTGATGACTGTCGAAGAGAAAGAGACGAGAAAATGGTTTGCTTATTATTTTTTACCTACATCCATCCAGCAGACTTTCACAATATCTACAGGAACTATTATGATTCATACGTCGAATAGTAGAGAGAAAGTGGGGCTTGTAATCTGTCTGGAGTATCCGACCAGTGTAAAGTGTGGGCAGTGCAGTTTGTCTATTTTGGAGTTGTAGATTTGGAAAAATATTTTCTGTGCTAAATTTTATGAGCATGCTATAATGTAGCCAGATATAATATTATCTCGAATAGGAATTTCATATAAATTACAGAGTGATTTGTTATAATAAGAGAAAACTGCAAATGGGAGGATAAGGAGTATGAGGAGAAAGCATTGTTACAAGAAAATTGCAAGTATTGCGGCGGGAGTCTGCCTGATTGGAGCAATTGCCCTCACCTGTTCTTTTTTAACAAAACCGTCACCGGAGGCAAAAAAGCAGCCTGTTGTGGAAATGGTTAACAGGGAAGAACAGCATGATTTGGTATACCGTGACTATGGCGCGGATGTAATAAAAGCGGATGCGCATACAGTATTTACAATTGGAGATATCGGCAGTCTTCTGGGAGAATATAGAGAAATAGAAGGAATTTACGCAATTAACCATGACAGCAAGCAGATATACCGTATACCGATAAGTGAGTCTGCGATTGAATATCAAGTGATTGAAGAAGGAAATTATGATGTATATGCAGTGACGCTGGATGGTGATTATATTTATCTCAACCGGTATATCATGCAGGGAGTAACATATAGTGTAGCTGACGACTCGAACGGATTTATGCAGCTTGAGTAGAAAAGAGTAAAAAAGATGAAACTCGACAAGAACTTATGAAGTTCAATGCCGAGTTTCATTTTTATTTCGAAGTGATAGAAAAGCGTTTATGCATGATGTCCGTGATGCTCGCAATTTCCGTGATGTTCCCCGCAGGAGCCATGATGGTGTTCGCCGTGATGATTACATTCTATGTCAGGGTTATAGCTTAGTTTTTCGGCAAGAAGGTCTGATACTGCCTGATCTGCACTGCCTGAAACGCCGCCGTAAAGTGTAATTCCTGCCTCTGCGAGAGCGTTTTGTGCACCCGCACCAATACCGCCGCAGATTAGCGTATCTACCGTGTGCTTTTTCAGAAAATCAGCCAATGCACCATGTCCGCTGCCTTCGGTATCAACGACTGACGTATTTGTAATATTACCGCTTTCAATCTCGTAGAGCTTAAAGCTCTCTGTATGTCCAAAATGCTGGAATATGTTACCGTTTTCATATGTTACTGCTATTTTCATTGTCATTTCCTCCTATATTTTCTGTTTCTTGAGGGCATTGCCTGTTACAGCGCCTGTGACGGCAGCCTTGTCCGCAGCATCCGTCCTGATGTTCGCAAACATGATATTCCCCGCCCTCAATGACGAGAGATAAACCGTTGACAATACATTCCGCCAGTTTTTTTCTTGCATTTGCATAAATAGCCTGGGCGGTGGTCCGCGCGACATCCATCTGCGTGGCACATTGCTCCTGCGTCAAACCTTCTAAGTCAATTAACCGGATTGTCTCGTATTCATCGATTGTCATTCGAACGATATCGCTGTTTTGACTGTTTTCGGGGCTGAAATTAGTGCAGCGCGGCATAGAACAAACTCTGCGCCACTTCCTCGGTCTTGGCATGGTATCACCTCTTATAATTATAATTGACATATGTCAATTATAATTATAAGGGTGTTTTTGGCATATGTCAATAACAGTTTGTCCATTCACGCCTTCAAACCGTCCATTCAGGCTTTTGCTATTTAAAAAGTTTATAAAAATATTATAATTAAGTTATGAAAATTTTAGGCAGGCTATATTCTGCTGTAAATAAAATGCGGCGGAAAAAGTAGATTTGCCTAGAGCGGAAGAGACAAAGGAGGTAAATGGTATTCATGTACAATAAGCTGGTCAAGGTAGCTTTCTCCGGTGTAATTGAGCAGGCAGAAAGTGAAGAGGAAAAGGAGGTAGTGGTATACGGGCTAGAGGTTATGATATCTACGATGGTTGATATTTTATGCATGCTTCTTATCGGGCTTATCAGCCAGAACTTTCTGGGTACTGTTGTATATTTGCTTTGCTTTTGCAGTATTCGATCGATTGCAGGTGGATATCATGCAAATACATATTTAACGTGTCTCTTGTGTTCTATTTTTAGTTATACTTTCATTGTGTTATTAAATCAGTATGTAACGAAGCAGTACAATTGGGTGTTAATTATTATGACAGTTACTTCCTATGTGGTTATAATGATCATATCGCCTATTTTGAACGGGAAACGTATATTTTCAAAGGAAGAGGTGCAGCAGGCAAGGAAGAAGGTAATGGTTATCTTATTCGTTGAACTGTTAGTGACAATAGGTTTGTACCAGCTTAGCTTTGAATTGTACAAGTTTGCAGTTTATGCAATAATAACAGAAGGAGTGTTTGGGATAATGGGAAAAATAAAATATTTGAGTTTAAGTAAAAAGAGCGTGTTAAAAAATGTTATGAGTTTATCTTTGGCGGTGGCGGCATTTTCCGCGTGGGTTCCTTGTGTACTGGTTTTTCATGAGCCAGAGGTACCGAAAGCTTTGAAAGATAAATACGAAAAAAAATAAGAAGATTTTGAAATAAGCATTTTGGAAAAGTTTCTGCGCTGTTAAATTATTTTAGGATTTTAACGCGCAGAAATTTTTATGTAGAAAAATATGGTAGAAAACAATCTATTTATGTATTATAATTGAAAAATAGAAATATACAAGGATAATAGTTAAGTGGGTTGTAGGTGTATTTTGGAGGAGCATTGATGGAGTTTGTTCAATATGCAATAAAAGGCAGTATATCAATAATTGCAGACACTATGATATACTGGATTTTTCTCAACGGAATTTTTGAACGTAAGAGAAAAGGATGGAAAAATGGCTTTGTTTTATCAATGTATGCACTAAGCATTTTGGCACTGAGCTATTTAGGGACATTTGGTTTACCTTCCAGTATAAAATTAATTGTGTTAGTTTTTGTAGGAATAGGAGTTACAAAGCTTTTGTTTCATGCTTTGTGGAAAAATATTGCAGTATATGTAGGAATTTATTTCTTTTGTGTTGCAGTGAGCGATAGCTTGGCAATGGGTATTTTATCCATTAGTCATGGTACGGTAAATTTAGTTGATTTATTTAGCAGTTATGTAATAGTTATTCAAGGGATGATACTATCAAAAATTATTACCTTTATGCTGGCTTTGGTTTTTATTAAAAGATTCGGCAAAGGAACAAACCGTTATTCTGTGTTAGAGGTATGTATTTTACTGCTCCAAGGAGTATCCGGTGTCGCCTGTATTTTAATGGTAATAGAATTCTCCTACTACAAAGTTTCAACATATAAAGTATCCTCCATCTATCTGATTTTTGTATCGCTCTTAATACTTGCTTCTTACGTGGTATTCTATAGTATTTTTGAAAACTATGTAAGAAAGCGTAATGTTGAGCAGGAAGCCATGAAGATACAATTCTACAACCAAGGCCAGTATGATTACTATGAGGCGATGGAAAAAGAAAATATAAACATCAGAAAAATGCATCATGATCTTAAAAACCATTTGCTGGCAATCCAAAGGCTTAGCGTTGAAGATACGGCTTCTTCAGAGATTTATATTCAAAAGTGCTTAGAGGCAGTGGATGGATACAGTGAATTTTATGATACAGGAAATCAATTGGCAGACATTATATTTTATGAGAAGTGCAGTACGGCTAAAATAAGTAATATTAAAACAAAGGTAATGGTACAAAGGAATAGTCTAAATGATATTGAGATGCTGGATTTATGTGCTATACTGACGAACAGTTTTGACAATGCGCTGGAGGCATGCAAGCAATGTGTCGGGGAGCGCTATATTCAGATAAAAGCAATCAGGAATGAGGCAGCAGTCATTATAACGGTCAAAAATAATTATGACCAGGAGCCGGTTATGAATGAAAAAGGAGATTTGATTACGAGCAAGAAGGAAAAAGCAAAGCACGGAATCGGAATGCAGAGTCTCAAGATGGCAGCTGAGAAATACAATGGCAATGTTGAAATCGACATAGACAGGGAAAAGAAAGAATTTTTACTAATCATAATGATACCGGTGACTTACCAAAATACGCTATAAAGAGGGAACAATTATGAAGATTAAAATCGCAATTTGTGATGATAATGAAATTTTTTGTAATCAAATAAAGGAATTCATTTTAAGATACAATAAGGAAAATAAAGCCAATTGCGAGGTAAGTACTTTTTGTAGTGGATTTGATTTGCTGGGACAATATACAGAAGAGTATAAGTTTATCATTCTTGACATTGAGATGGAGGGAATGAACGGAATTGAGACGGCTCTGGAAATTAGAAAGAAAAATCAAAAGGTAATTATATGGTTTTTAACTGTTTCAGAAGCGTACATAATGGAAGGCTATAAGGCAGAGGCGTTTCGCTATCTGTTAAAACCGCTCAGCTATGAAGTATTTGAGGAGCAGTTTACGACAAGTCTCAGTTGGGTGGAGGAAAAATATGTCCGCCCTATTGTTGTAGAATATAAAAATGAGACGTATCATTTGGAGGAAGACGATATTTTATTTATAGAAGTATTTGGGCATAAGTTGATTTTTCATTTACAGGACAAGGCAATCACAAGCATTGATTCGCTGCGAAACATTGAGACAATGCTGAATAAGTCGAGTTTTGTGAGGATTCACAGAAGCTATCTGATAAACCTGAAGAAGGTAAAAACTTTTAACAAGACAGAAATTATCATGCACAATAATGAGAGAGTGCCTATCAGTAAATACAAAGAAAAAGAATTTAAGCAATGTTATACTCAGTTTTGGGGAAAGATAATAGGCTAAAAGTAATATTTTTATCCTATACTTTACAAACCCCGAACCTCTATTTAACAAATCGTTGATATAATAATCGGACACTAGTTAAATGGAGGAAAATATAAACATATGAGAAAACGAGATGTCAAAAATTCTGTAGGGACCGATTTAAAAAAAGGATTTCGGACCATTTTAACGTTATCTTTTATTATCTATACATTTTTATTTTTAACAATTATTGGTATGTATTTTAATTACAGGAATCTGGAAGACAGCAGCCTTGCAATGGTGAGCCAGGTGAATGCGGCAAGAAATACAAATCTTTATATTCAAAATACCATTTATAAAATGTGCTTGTCCGAGGATGCCGAGCAGCAAAAGCAGTTTAGCGATGAGGCAGATGTCTATGACATGCAGATGCAAAAATATTTAAAAAGTATTGTCGGCTTGTTGCCGGCCTATAAGCAAGAAACGGCAAAAATTAAAGAAATTCAGCAGGAAGCGTTTACCTACCGCAGTCAGGCAGTTCTCTTGAGTAGTCAAGACAGAAATCAGGAGGCAACCGCACTTTTGACAGATAATTATTTTTCTAAAATGCAGGAGGTAGACGGCATTTTTGAGGAAATGACCATGAGTACAAACCAAGCATTGAAGCAGAATATTAAGACGGTGGAAATCGGTATTGTATTTCTTTTGGCTTTTTCAGCGGTACTGATAGCTGCAACCATCCGATATTCGGTTATCAAATCAAAGAGGGTAATCAGGAGTATACAAACGCCACTGGAAGAGGTGGGGCTGGCGATGGAAGAGATGTATCAGGGAAATCTGGATTTCAAGCTTTCCTATGAAGCGGATAATGAGCTTGGTATTTTGTCCAACCGTGTGAGGAATACGGGGGAAGAACTGAAAAAATACATAGAAAACATCGACAAGGTGCTAGGGGAACTGTCAAATAAAGATTTTTCAGGAAATGTCGATATGGAATACAAGGGAATGTTTAAGCCTATTGAACATTCTATGAAAGAGATTATTTATGTTTTACATGACGTTTTGGAAACCATCGTCAATACAAGCGGGCTGTTAAACGACAGTGCGAAGGATACAAGTGAAATAGCAAGGGATATGCTGGAAGAGTTTAACAGACAGGCACAGGAGATGCAGCAGTTGTTTGACTATATCGGATTGATTGCCGGCGATATCGGCAGCAATACAAAGGAAGTAGGGGAAGTGTGGGAATGCAGTGAGGAGGTAAAGAAATCACTTGTCTCAAACGAGACAAAGATGGATAATTTGACCGATACGATGTCGGAAATGTTGACCTCCTCGAAACAGATATTTGAGATTATCACAATGATTGAAGAAATTGCGGAGCAGACAAATCTGTTATCGTTTAACGCAGCGATTGAGGCTGCACGGGCAGGAAGTGCAGGAAACGGTTTCGGGGTTGTTGCTTCGGAAATTAAGAAGCTTGCTGAGAACACCGGAGAGGCGGCGGTGCGCACAAAAAGTCTTATTGATAAAAGCAATAAGCTCGTATTCGCCGGAAATGCTGCAGTATCGGAAATAAACAAAAGTCTGGGACAGGTTAGGCAGACGGTCGATATTGTTTCAGAAAAATCCGTGCAGGTTTCAAATGCATCACAGCTTCAGATTGACAAGCTAAATAATCTGAGGGAGGTCATAAATGCTGTTTCCCTTGGTGTGCAGAGTAATCTGCAGCTTGCAGGAAACGTACAGGACAACAGTGAAGGCCTGAAACAAAAATCATGTGAACTCCATAATATGCTGGAGAGTTTTAAGCTGTAAGAAAACCCCCATTTTCCCCAAAGAAATATTTTAAGGAAACAGTAAGGAATATTTAAAGACTATTTGCAAAAAACAATGTAATATTTAAATAAGAAAAAATGCAAATACAAACGAGGGAGAATGATATGAAAAAATTCTATAAAAAACTCATGCTATTAGGTACAGTACTTACAATAGGGCTTTCGCTTGCGGCGTGCGGCGGCAATAAGGAAGCAAGCACAACAACCAACCAGAAGGAATTTGTGTATGTTCCGGAGTATCAGGAGATGGCAGACGGATCGGATATCAGCACGATAACAATCAGCGGAAATACGATTTATTATCTTACATGGTCCTATGACGAGGCAACGCAGACTTCGGTTAACGCTGTGAAAACAATGGAAATTGGAGGAACAGAGAGCAAAACACTGCCGATTGTGCAGGATGAAAACAGTTCAATTTCCACCATCAGCGTAGACAACGAAGGGAACCTTGTGGGAATCTTATATAGCTACACACAAGGAGAAAAAGAAGAGGATTACACCCAAACCTATATTCTGAAGAAATACAGCCCGGACGGCAGCGAGATTTTGTCAATGGATTTGACTCAGATGATGAGCGGTGTTGACAGCGCTTATGTTCAATATCTCGCAATCGACGGCGAAAATAACATTTATCTGTCCAATGGGGATAGTACAATTTGGGTAGTAGATGGTTCCGGAAATGAAGTGTGTACAATCAGTGTTGATTCATGGATTAATTCGATGGGAACAACAAAAGAAGGAAAAGTGGTTGTGGCACTTTACGGTGAAAATGGAATTGTCATGCAGGATGTTGATATAGCGGCAAAGGCTTTAGGAAAAACTTATGAAAATGTTCCGAACTCAAATGGAGGTTTCTCTATTTTAAAGGGTATAGAAAAGGGCTGCTTAATTAGTACAGGAAATACTTTGTTTTCCTACGATTTTGACACACAGACCTCAACCGAAGTGTTAAACTGGATTGACAGCGACATCGACAGCAACTATATCTTGGGAATGGCAGTGCTTGAAGACGGCAGACTTTTTGCGATAACAAGAGAATACAACGGTGATCAAACAAAGTCAGAAATGGTATATTTGACGAAGAAAAAATCTTCCGAGGTAGCAGAAAAAACAATTTTAACATACGGAAGCCTCTACATGAGCTCCAATGTAAGAAAAGCGATTATTGACTTTAATAAGACGAATGAGAAATACCGTATTCAGCCAAAGGAATACGGAACAGAAGATTATACAACGGGTATTGCCCAGCTTAACTCTGATATTGTATCGGGAAAATCACCGGACATCATTGACTTGTCAAACGGAGGCACCAGACAGTATATGGCAAAGGGTGTGCTGGAGGACTTATATCCTTATATGGATAAGGATAGTGAGGTAAAAAAAGAAAATTACGTGCAATCTGCTTTGAAGGCATATGAGAAGGACGGAAAATTATATGCTGTGATGCCTAGCTTTGCTGTCAATACCATTATCGGAAAGACATCCGATGTGGGCAGTGAAATGGGATGGACGATTGATGACCTGATTGCCCTTGTAAACAGTAAGCCAGAGGGAACACAGGTATTTGACTATGGGACAAAGGAAAGTGTTTTATCTACTCTGTGTATATTTGGAATGGATCAGTTAGTTGACTGGAATACAGGAGAATGCCGTTTTAATGGTGAAGATTTTATCAAGATGTTGGATTTTGCAAACAGTTTTGTCAGCGAAAGCGAATATACCTATGATGAAAACGAGCCTAGCACACCGAACAAGATAAGAAACGGACAGCTTTTGCTCACGATGACAAGCATAGATGCAGTGTCCTCCTATCAGGTGTACGAGGAAATGTACAATGAACCGATTACCTGCATCGGCTATCCGACAAGCGAAGGTTCAGGCTCCTCTATGACTTCATCGGATATACTGATTGGTATTTCATCCAAGTCAAAGAACAAGGACGGCGCATGGGAGTTTGTTCGTACCTTTATGACAGCAGATTATCAGACGAATAATAATTCATGGGGCTTCCCAACCTTAAAATCAGCTCTTGAAGAGAATTTTAAGCAAGCGATGACAGACGATACGTATGATGACGGAACCGGTAATATGGTGAAAAGTACGAAAATGTCATGGGGCTTTCAGGACGATACCATGATTGATGTATATGCGGCAACACAGGAACAGGTTGATGCGGTGAGAAACTTGATTGAAAACGCGAATTCGGTTTATGAGTATAATGATTCTATGTACGCGATAATTTCGGAGGAGTCAGCACCTTTCTTTGCGGGACAAAAGACTGCAAAGGATGTTGCAGATGTCATTCAAAGCAGAATACAAATTTATGTAAATGAGAATAGATAAGGTGGTAAACAAATGAAGTTATACAACAGGCAAAGTAAGGGACTTCATGGAAATGGTAAAAAACGCCGCTTGGGCTTGGTGCTATATTTAGCACCAAGTCTGACTGGCGTTTCCCTATTCTTTATCCTCCCCTTCATTGTAGTTTTATATTACGCCATGATAGACAATCCGATTAACGCGGAGTTTGTCTTTTTGGATAATTTTATAAATGTAATCGGAAATGGGGCATTTCAGCTTGCAGCATTCAATACCCTGAAGTTTTCACTGATTGCGGTTCCGCTTGCCGTTATTTTGTCGTTGGGGCTTGCGATGCTTTTGGATCACAAAATTCCTTACCGCAGCCAGTTTCGAACTTTCTTCTTAACACCCATGATGGTTCCGGTTGCCTCTGTGGTTCTTATCTTTCAGGTTATTTTTCATTTTAACGGAGCGATGAATGATGCGCTTGCTGTGTTTGGCGTCAGTAAAATAGACTGGTTTAAGTCGGCGTACGCACAGGTAGTTATCATTATTTTATTTTTGTGGAAAAACCTTGGATACAACATGATATTATTTATGGCAGCGCTTGGAAGCATTCCGAAGGATATTCTGGAGGTAGCATATTTGGAGAGTGCATCCCCATGGCAGATATTTATTCATATCAAAATACGGTATTTGTCCTCGACTATCTTGTTTGTGACGATTTTGTCCCTTATCAGCTCCTTTAAGGTGTTTAGGGAAATATACCTATTAACAGGTGACTATCCGTATGACAGCCTGTATATGCTGCAGCATTTTATGAATAATACATTTAAGAGCTTGGATTATCAGAAGCTTTCGTCGGCAGCAATCATCATGTCAATTGTGATGATTATTATCATAGGTGCTTTATTTATTACAGAGAATCGTTTTGGAAAGGATATGGAGGAATGAAAGAGAGCAAAGTTAAATTGTATATCGGAACCGCAGTGGCAGCTATTATTGCCGTACTGTTTCTGATGCCGATTATATTGACAATAAGCAATTCCTTTATGTCTGCTTCAGAAATATCCTCAAACTACGGAACTGTCTTTGAAACAACGGAAAAAGGCGGAAAGGTATTTATATCGCAGAAGGTAAATCTTAAATTTATTCCCGATATGGTGTCCTTTAGCCAGTATATCACGGTGCTGTTAAAGAGCCCGGAATATTTGCTGAAATTTTGGAACTCTGTTGTTCTGGTTGTGCCGATTGTGGTATTTCAGCTAATTGTGGCATCACTCACCTCCTATGGCTTTACGAGGCTGACGGGAAGATTGAAGGAAATGGTATTCTTTTCATATATTATTCTCATGCTGATGCCTTATCAGGTTACATTGGTTCCAAACTATCTGGTCTCCAGTTGGTTACATATCATAAATACAAATTGGGCAATCTGGCTTCCGGGTGTTTTTTCACCTTTTGCCGTATTTTTGCTCACGAAGTTTATGAGAAGAATTCCAAAGGGAGTAATCGAGGCGGCTCAGATTGACGGAGCAGGGGAATGGCAGATATTTCGCACGATATGTATGCCCCTTTGCAAGGGAGCGCTTTGCTCGGTGGCAATTTTGGTGTTTATTGACTATTGGAACATGGTTGAGCAGCCGCTTATCTTATTGGCAGATTCGGAGATGCATCCTCTTTCCATCTTCTTGTCAAAGATTAACAGTGGTGAGATCGGACTGGCATTTGCAGTTGCAACCATATATATGGTGCCGTGTCTTTTAGTATTTTTATACGGGGAAGATTATCTGGTAGAGGGAATTACCTATCAAGGTGGAATTAAAGGATAAGAGAGGACGAAAAAGATGGAGACGTTTGGAAATAAGAGAAGGGAATGGGTAAAAAATGCAGCAATCATCTTCTTATCAGTTATGCTGGTTTTGACCTTTTTCTCAAATACAATTATGAATTACTCATTGCCGGAGGTTGCAACACAGGTGGTTACATCTGGTTCAATTACGACGAAGGTGCGTGGAAGCGGCGCTGTGGGTGTGAGTGAGCCATACAATGTATCAATTAAGGAGAGCCGTGTCATTAAAGCGGTTTCCGTAAAAGAGGGCGATGTAGTGGAAAAGGGAGCCATATTGTTTGAGCTGGAAGACAGTGAAAGCACGGAGCTGAAAGAGGCGGAAGCGGCATTATCCCAATTAATCTTAGATTATCAGAAGAGCATATTAAACGGTGACACTTCTTTAAATAAAGTAAATCAGATTGAAAACGGTCAGATTACCGATATGACAACCATGCAGCAGAAGGTAGAGGCGGCTAAAAATGCGGTGAAGGCAGCGGAGGATGCTGTTGCAGCGAGAACCGCAGATGTGGCGGCAATCCAGAAGGAGATTGACTTGCTGAACAATACCTCGGTTGATACTTCAGATGAAAAAGAGGCTGTTTCGAATGCGGAAGATGCTTTAAAACAAGCAGAAAAGGATGTGCTTAAAAAATATGGCTTATCAGGTGAAGAGGTAAGTGATGTTCAGAGTAGGTACAATGCGGCAAAAACTGAATATGAGACGAAAAAAGCTTTATATGAACAAGCCAAAGAAGATGCAGATAAAAATCCTACCGATTCAGGGCTGCAGACGAGTAAATCAGATGCTGAGAAGGAAATGAATGCTGCTAAAGTTGAGTATGATAAAATAAAAGATGCAAAAGATCTACTGAAGAAATACAATAAGGCGAAAGATAAATTAGAAGCTGCAACTAAAAAATTAGAGGAGAAGGAAAGCAGCAATGAAATAAAGGATCAGATTGCAGATTTGAGCAATCAGTTAATTGAAGCAAATGACCAACTGGCAAAGGCAAATGCAACGCTTACCGAGGCACAGTCCAATCAGGAGGATATTCTCAAGTCAGTACTTGAGGAGGTAGACCTTGGCGGACAAAATGATAAGATAAGAGAGCAGCAGGAATTGGTAGAAAAGCTAAAAAGTCAGGCGGTAGGAGCGACAATAGAAGCGCCGGTAGCGGGAACCGTGACAAGTCTCAGCAAGGTAGCAGGAGAGACGACAACACCGGATGAGGCATTGGCAGTTATCAAGGTTGCAGAAAAAGGTTATAGCATGAGCTTTTCCGTTACAGAGCAGCAGGCAAGGAGCGTAAAGGTCGGCGATACAGCGGAGATTTCCGATTCTTGGAACTATGACGGGGTTACGGTAACACTTGCCTCTATCAAGCCGGATACAGCGAGCGGCGGTAAAAACAAATTGTTGACCTTCGATGTGGCAGGAGAAGTTCAGGAAGGACAGCAGCTAAATGTATCAGTCGGAAATAAGAGTGCAAACTATGATTTGATTGTGCCAACCAGCGCGATCAGAGAGGATAAAAACGGTAAGTTTATATTAACCGTTGAATCGAAGAACAGTCCGCTTGGAAACCGCTATATTGCAACGAGAGTTGATGTGGAGGCATTGGCGTCAGATGATACACAGACAGCGGTATCAGCTGCACTTTATGGCTATGAGTATGTCATCACAACATCAACAAAGCCGGTAGAAGCAGGAAAACAAGTCAGACTGGCAGATAATTAAGGAGAGTGAGGCAAAATGAGAAAGTTCATGGAAGGCTTCACCCGAAACGTTACAAAGAAGCAGATAGGACTAACGATTGTTGCAGCAGTGTCCTTCCTGGTATTTATTATTCTACAAATCGTATCGGTGTGTCTGGTGAATTCCCTTGCACCCCAGCAGGCGGCAGAGCGTTGGGACAGCACAGGGAAGTCGGCACAGATAAGTAGTTTTATTTCGGATGATACAACTGTCACACCGAAGCAGTTGGTGGATGTAGAGCATGGCATTGAAGCGGCACTTACAGAAGTGTCAATTACGGCGGAAAATGAAAATGCAAGACTTTGGATAGATGCCTACAGCGCAAGAGGAGAGCTTACCGTGGAAAGCGCTCAGACATCCATCACCGCAACGGCAATCGGAGTAGGAGGAGACTTCTTTTTCTTCCACCCGTTAAAGCTGGTGAGTGGTTCCTATTTTTCAGATGAGGACTTGATGAAGGATTATATCATTTTAGATGAAGATGCGGCGTGGCAGCTCTTTGGCTCCAATGATATAGAGGGAATGCAGGTCACCATTAACGGAATGCCTCATATTGTGCGAGGGGTGATTGAGCGAGGCGAAGGGAGAATGAACGATAAGGCAGGAAACGGCAAGGTGACGTTTTATGTTTCCTATGATAGCTTAAATAAATATGCGGCTGTCGAGGGAATTAACACCTATGAAGTTGTGATGCCGAATCCTATTTCCGAATTTGCACTGTCTACGGTAAAAGAAAAACTGGGCTTGGAAGAGGATAGCGTACAGTTGGTGGAAAACTCAAAGAGATATTCGATGCTTCCCCTTCTCACGGTGCTTTCTGAGTTTGGAGTGCGCTCGATGAATCAAAAGGCAATTATCTATCCGTATTGGGAGAATGTGGCAAGGGGATATGAGGATATCGTAGCATTTCTTTTGCTTTGGAAAATTATTTTTCTGCTCATACCTTTGACACTGCTTGTTATATATGTGATATTCCGATATCGCCATCGAACATGGAATATGAGGACAATTCTTGATAAACTGGAAGGCCTGAAGGAAAAGCTGATTGAGAAGTATCAAAACAGGAAAAAGGGCGTCGAGAAGAAAACATTTCATGTGACACGTCGAAAATTCAAAAATCTTACAAAAAAAGAGCGTTGACAAATTTAAGAATTAGAAGTAGTATAAGGATGTAAATTAAATATGGAAATTCTTCGGGGCAGGGTGATGCGAGAGCAAATTCCCGACCGACGGTGATACACATTTTGTGGCAAGTCCGTGAGCTGCTTCGGCAGTTGAGTGAGGTGAGAATCCTACACCGACAGTACAGTCTGGATGAGAGAAGAAAGCTTTTTTAGTATAAAACTAAGCATAGAAATCTTTTTAGTGCCCCCAATTATTGTTGAGGGCACTTTTTTATGCGCACCTCGCGGAGTTGAAGTCATTGCTACTCAACCCGCTCGGGCGCGGAGAATGTTCTAAGGCACATTCAATTATGCGGTAGTCCGTTCGAATTTCCTCGAAGCTTTATGAAAAGAAGGAGAATGATTATGAGTAACAACACAAAAACAATAACAAACAACCAATCATCGGCAAAGGTGAGAAAGATGGTGCAGATTGCAATGCTTTCAGCGGTTTCTGTCATATTAATGCTATTTGAGATACCACTATTTTTTGCGCCGAGCTTTTACAAAATTGATTTGAGTGAAGTACCTGTATTAATCGGAGCATTTGCGATGGGGCCTCTTGCGGGTGTGATTATTGAGCTTGTTAAAATTGCCTTGAACCTCGTTATAACAGGAAGTCTGACTGCCGGTGTCGGTGAGTTTGCCAATTTTTTAATCGGCTGCTCCTTTGTGGTACCAAGTGCAGTGATATATAAGAGAATGAAAAGCAAAAAGGGTGCTGTAATCGGCATGGCAGTGGGTACATTTTTCATGACGATAATCGGAGGCATTTTAAATGCATTTTTATTGCTGCCGGTCTATGCTACTGCATTCGGAATGCCTCTCACCGCATTAGTTGAGATGGGCTCTGCGGTAAATCATTTCATTACGAACTTACCTACCTTCGTGCTTTTTGCGGTAGTACCGTTTAACCTGCTGAAAGGTGTTGTTGTTTCCTTTGTCGTTGCACTCATCTACAAGAAAATAAGCATAATTTTGAAGTAAGATAATTTTTTAACGTAATCTTACGTTTCTATTAAGTTTTTGTAAAAATTGGAAATGATATTGACAGAAAGAACTCAATGTATTATTGTATTAAGTGTTTAGTACAATGATACATTGAGTTTTTTGTGTTTTCATATCATAGGAAATTTCCTATTATATAAAAAAATATTATATGCACCACGCCGAGAGGAAGCAGTTGCTTCGCAACCCGCTCGGGCGCGAAGAATGTGCACAGCATATTCTTTGTTGTATAGTAATAATTTAGGAGGGAGGAAGAAAAGTGAGCGCACTTGTAGACGTAAAAAATATATGTAAAATCTATAACCCGGGCGAAAATGAAGTGAGGGCATTGGATGACGTATCGCTGAGTATCGATAAAGGAGAATATGTGGCAATCATAGGACAGTCAGGTTCAGGTAAATCTACATTGATGAATGTGTTGGGGTGTCTGGATGTTCCCACTTCAGGAAGCTATTATTTAAACGGTTCAAATGTTTCTGAATTAACAGATGATGAGCTGTCTGATATTCGAAATTTAGAAATCGGTTTTATTTTCCAAGGTTTCAATTTGATACCAAATTTGACGGCAATTGAAAATGTGGAGCTTCCGCTTATATATAGGGGAGTAGGAAAAAAAGAAAGACACCATCTGGCGGAGGAAGCACTTCAAATGGTGGGTTTATCAAACCGAATGGACCACAAACCATCGGAAATGTCCGGAGGTCAGCAGCAGAGAGTTGCCATAGCGCGAGCAATAGCAGCGAAGCCACCCGTTATACTGGCAGATGAGCCGACCGGTAACCTTGATTCGGCATCCAGCAAAGAAATCATTAAGATTTTAAAAAGCTTACATAGAGACGGAAGAACTGTTATTTTAATCACGCATGATAACGATATAGCAGACCAGGCAAAGCGAGTAATCCGAATTATCGATGGTAAGATAGAAAAAGACTATATAAATGAACACTTTGAAGAAGAATAGGGCAGAGGAAGGAATGGTAAGAGTTATGTTTAAGAAGAAAAAAAATGATACGGCAGAATTGCAGGAAATAAAGCCTGCGAAGAAAAAAAATAAAAAACTTATCAGAAGAATTATAATAGGACTTGTCATCATTGTAGTTTTGGCACTGCTTATTTTGCCAAATATGTTTGCACCGGAGGTCCTTCCGACTGTGACAACACAGAAGGCGATAATCGGTGATATTGAGCAGGTGTTGTCGACAAGCGGCTCCGTGGAGAGCGAGGAGACAAAAACATATTATGCTGATGTAAGTGCAAAAATTACGGAGTTTAACGTAGAAAAAGGTTCCAATGTTCATGCAGGTGACCTGCTTGTGGCATATGATACACAGGCATTGGAAAACCAGTATAAGCAGCAGGAGCTGCAAAACAATGCAAGCAAGGCTGACTATGCACAGGCGTTGGCCGACTCTAACAAAAATGCAACCAAATACCAAAACTCCTCAAATGATGTTACGATATTGGAGCAGCAGGTAGAGGATCAGCAAAATTATGTGGAAAGTCTTCAGATGAGTCTTAATGATGAAGCGAATTATGTATCTGATTTACAGACTAAATTAGCGGAGTATCAGGCAAGCTTAGAAGAATATACCGCTGCAAACAAGACCTCCAAGATTGAAAAATATACAGAAAAAATTAAGGATGCTAAAGAAAAAATCAAAGCTTCCAATAATTATACAACGGATTTAAACAATAATTTAATTTCGGCACAAAGTGAACTGGCAACCTTGCAGTCCAACCTGTCTGAGCAAAAGTCAATTAAAGCTTCCACAGAGGAAGGTGTACTGACAGGAAATGAAAAAACGCAAAAGTCAGCAACGACGGAAGTATCTGGTCTGACATTGGAGCAGGCACAGCTTGGACTTGAAAAAGCAAAGGTAGGAATCAGCGCAGAGTTTAACGGTATTATAACGGATGTTCAGGCAGCACAGGGTGCAACTGTGGCAGAGGGAACAAGTCTGTTTACCGTGGCAAGCAATGAGGATGTACGAATCACCGTGGCACTCACCAAGTATGATTTAGAAGATGTAAAAGAAGGTCAGAGCGCAGATATTACATTAGGCGGCAGCGATTATACGGGAACCGTTACGAAGATAAGCAGAGTAGCGACTACAAATGCCGCAGGCGCATCAGTTATCAATGCAGAAATTCATATAGACAATCCGGATGACAATATCTATCTGGGAGTGGAAGCGAAAGTAAAAATTAATGTGGGAAGTGCTTCCAATGTAGTTTTAGTGCCGGTAGAATGTGTTAATACAGATAAAGACGGTTCCTTCTGCTATGTGGTGGAAAACGGCGTCGTAGTGAAGAAGGCTGTAACAACCGGACTTAGCTCGGATGAGTATATAGAAATAAAAGAAGGAATCAGCGAAGGCGAAGAGGTTATCAGTGAGATTACAACCGATATCACAGAGGGAACAGCAGTCACAGTGATACCGGCGGATAGCAGTGCAGCAGGAGATGCGGCAACTGAGGAGACAACAGATACAACTGCCAAGGACGAAGCGGTAAGTGAGACGACAACCTCCGATACGACAGAGGACACAACAAATTCTGAGACTTCTGACGAAACACAGACGGATTCAGCGCCGGTACAAGAATAATCTAGAAGTATAGGTAGCGATGGTTCAGGAAGGAGAAAGCACATGGCACAACTTTTAGAGTATTTGAAAATGGCAATTGATAATTTGAGATCCAACAAAGGGCGTTCCCTGCTCACAATGCTTGGAATTATCATCGGTATTTCCTCTGTTATCATGATTATCGGCATCGGTAACGGAGTGTCGTCGCAAGTTACAGATGAGTTAAACAGTATGGCAGGTGGCCAGGTATATGTTTATCTTAATGATTCAAAAGCACAAGAGAGCGATTATATCACGCAGGAGGATATTGATGCAATCAAGGAAAAGGTTCCTCTTATAAAGGGTATCACCCCTACCCTGTACCTTTCCGGTACAGCACTTGGAAGCAAAGGAAACTTTGATGCATCGGTATCCACCGGCACAAGTGACATGCAATATTTTTTAACAAATGAAAAGATAGTAAAAGGAAGATTCTATTCGGAGGATGACTTTTTATCCGCAAGAAAAGTGTGCGTAATATCAGAAAAAGATGCAATTAAGCTCTTTGGTACCTCGGATGTTGTCGGTATGAGTATTGAGGTGACAATGTACAATATCACGCAGGAGCTTCAAATTGTAGGTGTGACGAGAGTGGAGTCCAGCGGAATGCTTGATTCATTTATGTATACATCGGATTCCATCAGCGTTTATGCACCATACAGTATGCTGGAATCGGCATATGGATTTTATTTTGGAGATTTTTCCTCGATTTATGCAATCACGGACAGTCCAGATGATTCAAGAGACATGGTTTCCTCTATCGTTAAAATATTGGAAGCCAGACATAACAACCGTGGGGAAGAAATATATCTTCTTCAAAATGCGGCAGACCAAATCGGCAGTATTACATCTGTTTTAAGCCTTATTACAGTGTTTATTATATTTGTTGCCGCAATCTCTCTTCTTGTCGGCGGTATTGGTGTTATGAATATCATGCTCGTTTCTGTGACGGAGAGAACGAGGGAAATCGGTATCCGAAAAGCGCTCGGAGCGAGAACAAGATCAATTATGATGCAGTTCCTTTCTGAGTCTGCAATTATAACTCTTTGTGGAGGATTGATTGGAATTGTGCTTGGAGTCCTGGGGGCCTATGGTGTATGCTCTCTGCCGATGATTGGCATTGCGCCAAAAATTCAATTCTCAACTGTTGCACTTGCAACCTTGTTTTCATCAGCGGTCGGAATTTTCTTTGGAATTTATCCGGCGAGAAAAGCGGCAAAGCTAAGTCCGATCGAAGCGTTGAGAAGAAATTAGTAAGACATAAAATAAAATCAGAATACACGGCTAAGCCTTGTGAATCAGATGAATTCCGTCTGATTTGCAGGGCTTAGTTGCTTGTCATACAAATTTTACTGTGCTATAATCAGTCTGTAAAAGGGAGGAATTTCTATGAAAGAGATAAAAATAGATACCAAGATAAATGTAGGAGACATGTATAACTTCTATCTCCACCATACTTACAGCGGAATTGGCGGACTAATCAGTATCGTGTTCGGATTGGCGATGTTTGTTGTAGCTGCCTACACTTATGGCGATGTTCCGCAAGGGCACAGTGTCATTTATATTATATTCGGCTTCTTCTTTTTGTTTTTTAACCCGATTAATTATTATTTGAAGGCTGTCAAGGTAGTTAAGACGACGCCTACCTATAAAGAGCCGATTTCCTATCACTTTCATGATGAGGGAATCACAACGAGCCAAAAGGAAGAAAGCACCACAATAAAGTGGGAGGATGTTCAGCAAATAACAGCTTCCAGACGAAGTGTACTGATCTATATGACGAAGCAGAGGGCAAATATTATTCCGAGACGTGCCATCGGTGAAAACTATGAAGATTTTGCAGCGGTGGTGACAGAGAAATTGGAGCCGTCCAAGATTAAGTTAAAACAGCTAAAATGAAACGGAGCGGTGATAGATGATTCAGATTGAGACGAATTCAGCAAAAGAGACATATGAATTGGGGAAAAAGCTGGGAGAAGAGGTAAGGCCGGGAGATGTATTTTCCCTTATCGGAGATTTGGGTGTCGGAAAGACAGTTTTTACGCAGGGGTTTGCGAGAGGGCTTGGAATAGAGGAGCCGATCAGCAGTCCCACGTTTACTATAATCCAGATATATGAGGAAGGAAGGCTTCCGTTATATCATTTTGACGTGTACCGTATCGGTGATGTGGAAGAGATGGAAGAAGTGGGATATGAAGATTATTTTTACGGGGGAGGCGTCTGCCTCATTGAATGGGCAAATCTGATTGAGGAAATACTTCCTAAGGATATAAAGGAAATCAGAATTGAGAAGGATTTGGAGAAGGGCTTTGACTACCGGAAAATAACAATAAGTGATTGAGGAGAACGACTATGAAGATTTTAGCCATAGACAGCTCGGGACTTGTAGCCTCCGCAGCGATAATAGAAGATGAAACGATGGTGGCAGAATACACCATTAATCATAAAAAGACACATTCCCAGACCCTGCTTCCGATGATTGATGAGATTGTAAAAATAACAGATACAAATCTGGAGGACATTGATGCGATTGCAGTTGCGGGGGGACCTGGATCCTTTACAGGGTTGCGCATTGGCTCTGCGACGGCAAAAGGGCTTGGACTGGCATTGAATAAACCGCTCATATCAGTCCCGACCGTAGACGGTTTGGCATACAATCTGTACGGGACAGACAAGGTGATATGTCCGATTATGGATGCAAAAAGAAATCAGGTTTACACAGGGCTTTATGAATTTAAGGATGATGTTTTTCATATTATAGAAGAACAGATGGCAGTATCCATTGAGGAGATTATCGGGAAGCTCAACAAAATTGGGCGCCCTGTTATTTTTGCAGGGGATGGCATTCCGGTTTATGCACAGACGATAAAGGATACACTAACAGTAGCTTATTCGTTTGCTCCGGCACATCTGAATAAGCAGAGGGCGGCATCTATAGGCACATTGGCAAAGCAGTATCTTATCGAAGGAAAAACAGAGCCGGCAGAAGAGCATAAGCCGGATTATTTAAGATTATCTCAGGCGGAGAGAGAGCGTTTGGAAAGGGAAGCATGATAGAAATCAGATTGATGAGAGAGGATGACATTATACAGGTCAATGAGATTGAGAAGGCTGTATTTTCCATGCCTTGGTCAATTGAGGATTTGAGGGCTTCTCTGGCACAGAAAGGCAGCATTTATGTAGTGGCATGTGACGGATCGCGTGTAGTCGGTTACTGCGGTCTCTGGAATATTGTAGGAGAAGGAAACATTAACAATGTAGCCGTAGATAAGGAGTACAGAGGCAGGCATATCGCATTTGACATGCTTTTGAAATTAATCGAGATTGGGAATAAGGAAGGGGTGGAGGCTTACACGCTTGAGGTTCGAGAAAGCAATGAAACCGCCATTCACTTATATAAAAAGCTTGGATTTACAGAAGAAGGAATACGCAAAAATTACTATGAGCACCCGGCGGAAAATGCAATTATCATGTGGTATCGTCCATAGGCCTTTCGTATTTTTTGCTATTTTGAGAAACTATTTCCACTATATTTATTTTGAATTTCAATGTATACTATAATATATCAAGATAACTCTGTAATAGGAAACTTAACAGGGAGGAAAGTATATGCGTAAATTTATAAATAAAAACAAGCAGCAGATAAAAAGTGTGCATTGTAATCTTTGTGGAAAACAGATTAAAATAGAAAAAGGCATCATCACAGAAGGGGTAGCCGCTGTGGAACAGCACTGGGGATATTTTTCGGAGAAAGATGGACAGGTTCACTCCTTTGATTTATGTGAAGATTGCTACGATATGCTGACAGAAAAATTTGTACTTCCGGTTGCGGTAACAAACGAGAAAGAATTATTATAACGATACGAAGAGGAATATATTATGCTAGAAGTATGTTTGCTGGGAACAGGCGGAATGATGCCGTTGCCAAGACGAAGACTGACATCGTTGATGACCAGATACAACGGCAGCAGCGTTTTGATTGATTGCGGCGAAGGAACGCAGATTGCGATAAAGGACAAGGGATGGAGTTTTAAGCCTATTGATGTAATATGTTTTACACACTATCATGCCGATCACATCAGCGGTTTGCCGGGACTTCTCCTCACAATGGGGAATGCCGAGAGAAGCGAACCGTTGACGTTGATAGGCCCAAAGGGCTTGGAGCGGGTTGTAAATGCCCTGCGCGTCATTGCACCGGAGCTGCCTTTTTCAATTAATTTTATTGAGCTGTCACAGGAAACCGAGACAATCGAGCTAAACGGATATATCATCTGTGCCTACAAGGTGAAACACAATGTGACCTGCTATGGGTATAGCCTTGAGATACCGAGGGCAGGAAAGTTTCAGCTTGAAAAAGCTATCAGTCAGGAGATTCCGAAGCAATACTGGAACAAGCTTCAAAAAGGCGAGGTTATAACGGACGGAGATACTACGTATTATCCTGAGATGGTAATGGGCAAGCAAAGAAAAGGCATCAAGCTTTCGTACTGTACCGACACAAGACCGACCAAGTCAATTGTGGAACATAGCTATGAGGCAGATTTGTTTATATGCGAAGGAATGTACGGAGAAAAGGGGAAAGAGGAAAAGGCAGCAGAATACAAGCACATGACCTTTGTGGAGGCAGCTAATCTGGCTAGCAAGGCAAAAGTGCAGGAAATGTGGCTGACTCATTTCAGTCCGTCGCTCGTGAGACCGGAAGAATTTATGGATGAGGTAAGAGCAATATTTCCAAGGGCAAAGGCAGGAAAAGACGGAAAGACAATCGAGCTTGCGTTTGCGGAGGATGAAGAGTAGGACGAAGTGGTAATAAGGTTATGAGTAAGTAGCGTAGCGGATTACGAATATCCGCTTTGACTTAAGAAAGGACAAAAGAACCGAAATAACGATGGATAAGGAAAATATATTAATATTAGGAATCGAAACCTCCTGTGATGAGACGGCGGCAGCAGTTGTCCGAAACGGCAGGGAGGTATTGTCAAATGTGATATCTTCACAGATTGAACTGCATAAACTGTACGGAGGAGTCGTACCGGAGATTGCGTCCAGAAAGCATATTGAAAAGATTAATCAGGTGATTGAGGAAGCGTTGGAAAATGCAAGCGTGACGCTGGATGACATCGACGCAATCGGTGTAACCTATGGCCCGGGACTTGTCGGGGCGCTCTTAGTCGGAGTGGCAGAGGCAAAGGCGATCAGCTATGCAAAAAATATAGATTTAGTAGGCGTTCATCATATAAGCGGGCATATTTCCGCTAACTATATCGAACACCCTGAGTTGGAACCGCCGTTTATGTGTCTTGTTGTGTCAGGAGGACACACTTATTTAATGCTTGTCAAGGAGTACGGAAAATATGAGGTGATTGGCAGAACGAGGGACGACGCAGCAGGAGAAGCGTTTGATAAGGTGGCAAGAGCCATCGGTTTAGGATATCCGGGCGGACCTAAAATTGATAAACTCGCGAAAGAAGGGAATCCTGATGCGATAAAATTTCCGCGGGCACATATCGAAGAGAACGAATATGATTTTAGCTTCAGCGGAGTCAAGTCGGCAGTATTAAATTATATCAATAGCTGCCAGATGAAAAATATAGAAATAAACGAAGCCGATATTGCGGCATCCTTCCAAAAGGCAGTGGTGGAGGTATTGGTAAACAATGCCGTC
>NZ_LT860097.1 GCF_900184995.1 Konateibacter massiliensis | reverse complement strand
TCCCTAGGATATTTTTCGGATTGCCTTTCAGCTTTTTGGTATCTGTTTTTAACACCAAAATCCTATTTTAGTATAAACCAAATTATTTTAATTTTCAATCCTATTTATGTGGAAAGCTCCCCGCCACTGGCAGGAAGCTTTCTTTTTATTATAATTGTAATTTTAGTAAACTTCTTTCCACTCTTCAATGTTAGAAGGCTCAAATTTGAATGGAGGTCCAAGGATAATTTCTGTTCCGTTGTCTGCTGCTGCAACGATTTCATATTCGCCCATGTCGCCAGCGGTAAATTTCTCACCTGATGCTCCTGTGATATCACCGTTTACTAATGCGATAGAGGTGTAAGCAGATAATCTTCCGATATCAATCGGATTCCACAGATACATGTAAGGGCAAGAATGTGCGTCGTCATCGCCGATGTAATCTGCCATCTCTGAAGGAAGTCCAAGACCTGTTAATTTAACCTTGTCTGCAACGCCCTGATCCTGAAGAACTTTAGCAGCTGCCATGATACCTACTGTTGTAGGAGCACAGATAACCTTTAAGTCTGGATACTGAGATAATAATGCCTGTGTCTGGTCAACGGATTTCTGATACTCATCATCACCATATACGATGTCAACTAATTCAAGACTTGCATATTTGCTGTCCTGCATAACAGTTTTCATTGCATCAATCCAAGCGTTCTGGTTTGTTGCCTGGCTTGTAGCAGAAAGGATAGCAAACTGTCCGCTTCCACCGCTGATATCTAAGATAGCGTCCATCAGGGTCTGACCGATAATCTGTGTACCAGCCTGATTTACATGTACTAAACGGCTGTCTGCGTTAACAGATGAATCGAGTGAGGATATTTTAATTCCTGCATTTTTAGCTGCTGTCAATGCCGGCTGTAATGCATCTACATCATTTCCTGCAATTGCAATAGCGTCTACCTGCTGTGCAACCAACTCATTAATCATAGCAATCTGAGCTTCTGCCGTAGCAGCACTTGGCTCTTTTACAACACAACTTCCGCCCTGCGCTTCAATTACTTCACGGAACCCTTCAATTTCTTTCTGATTGTAAGGATTTCCTGCACTCTTTACGATGATTGCATAGCTGCCACCGCCTGTTGCTGTGTCAGTTGCTGTATCTGTCGACTCCGTTTTCTCCTCCGTAGCGGCAGTATCCTTTGTTTCTGTACTTGTACTAGGCTCTGTTGTTTTTGTGCCGGAAGAGGAGCTTCCGCAGCCTGCTAACAATGTTGAAACCATTGCTGCACATAGTAATACGCTAACTAATTTTTTCTTCATTCTTTTTTCCTCCCTAAGAATTGTTTTTCCAGTTAACTGGTTCTATACAAACAGCTTTGCTGTTGGTATCATTAGTATCTGCAAATACCCCACGATATTATGCAGTTTTCTTTTTAATCAAACCTTTTAAATTCAGATTTGGCAGCATTACCGCACAGATTAATAATCCACCTATGATAACAAGCATTACCTGCGATGAAACATTAATCAATCCAAGTCCATATCTTAAGAAGCCGACAATAAAGATTGCGATTACAGCTCCTATTAGATTTCCTTTTCCTCCGGCAGTGGAAATACCGCCGAGTACTACCATAGAAATTGCGTCCAGCTCATAGCCCGTTGCAATGTTCGGTCTGGCACTACCCATACAGGAAGCTAGGAAAACAGCAGTTACCGCTGAAAATGTTCCTGTGATGGTAAATACGATACATCTGATTTTTTGAACTTGAATACCTGCATATTCTGCCGCCACACGGTTGCTTCCGATTGCATACAGTCTTCTTCCAAAGGTGGTCTTATGGAGTACAAAGCCAAACGCCAGAGCGCAGATGACAAAGATGATGAAAATATACGGTACCGGTCCTAATTTTCCCCAGTAAAGCTGGCTGAACCAGTCTACACTTGTAAGACCCTGTGATGCCTGATCTTTCAATATGATGGTCGCAATTCCTCGAAATAGTATTTGCGTTCCCAAGGTTACAATCATCGGGGCAAGCTCCGTAAATTTTGTTAAAATAATTCCGTTGATAAATCCGCAAAGTGTTCCTATCAAAAGTCCAATGATAACACAGATACCCATCGGAAGTCCAAGCTTGTTATAGCACTCTGCCATCACAACCGCAGACAATGCCACGATAGAGCCAACAGAGATATCAATGTCGCCGAGTACCAAAATGTATGCCATCGGCAAAGCGATAAATGCTTTGTCAAGGAAGGATAATGTTGCGTTAAACAATCCTGACATACTCATATAAATCGGCATTCCTGTCGTTTTATCCAGAGGAGATACATAAATATTTAAAATGTTTACACCGATAAAAATCAGTAATAAAAACCATTCCCATTTGAGGAAAAACTTCTTCCATGAAAACTCTTGTTCTGCTATGATAACTCTTTTTTGCTTTGCCATGATTAGATTTCCCTCCTCTTGAGATTATTTTTATCCATTGAGCGTTGTAATACCACATTTAAAATTACTGCTACAATGATGATAAGACCTTTGATTGCGTCCAGCCAGAACTGGGATACACCGATTAACGGAAGTCCGTTTCCTAGTACTGCGATGACAAGTGCTCCAAGCAATACGCCTACCACACTTCCTCGTCCGCCTGTCAGGCTGACACCGCCGATTACACAAGCTGCAATAATATCCATCTCAATTCCGGAAGCCATATCGCCCTGTGCGGAAGCATATAAGGATACCCACAGTGCTCCGGAAAGCCCACAGAGCATACCCATAATTCCATATACCATAATTCTTATTCTGTCAATGTCGATACCGCTTACTGCTGCTGCCTCTGCGTTTGAACCTACCGCATAAATTTTTCTTCCTGTTCTTGTAAATTTCAAAAAGTAGAAGAAAACAATATAGCAGATAATTGCGACAAAAATCATATTGTTAATCAATCCGAAGGTTAAATATTTTCCTGTTGCAAACGCCTTAAAACTATTCGTTACCTGATAAGCAGCTACCCATTGGTTATCTGCCAGCAGATAGGTAAGTCCCCTTAGTATATTCATAAATCCCAAGGTCGCTATGATGGATATAACCCTTCCCTTTGCTATGACGAGTCCGATTACGATGCCCCACGCTGTTCCTACCGCAATTGCAATCAAAAATGCTACTAAAGTAGGTGTTCCCTGATGATCTCGAAGAACTAATGCTGCTGCCATTCCTGAAAATGCAATGGTGGAACCTATGGAAATATCGATTTCACCGATTACAAGCACGCACATCATACCCAATGCCAAAATCATATAGATTGCATAGTTGACAAACATGTTGTTTAAATTTTTAGGAGTGATAAAAATACTGTTTCGAAATGCAATGAATGCACATAATACAAGTAGTACCGCTGCCAAACTTGCTTCACGCGAGCTGGTTAGTTTTTTTATATCAAATTTTTTTTCCATCTCTTCCTTCACCTCATTCCGTTATTCTGCTGCCTTTTGTGTCTTTGACATAGCTTTTTCCAGAATTCCTTCCTGGGTTGCCTCGCCTCTTTGCAGCTCACCGGTTACTCTGCCGTCACACATAACAACAATTCTGTCACTCATACCTAGTATCTCAGGCATTTCAGAAGAAATCATAATAATTGCATAGCCCTGCGTTGCAAGCTCACCCATTATCTCATAAATTGCTGCCTTAGCACCAACGTCAACACCCTTTGTCGGCTCATCCAGAATAATAACCTTTAAATCAGAGGCTAACAGCTTTGCTACAACTACTTTCTGCTGATTTCCTCCTGACAAGGAGCTTGCCTTATCAAACAATGTAACCGCCTTCGTATCCACTCTTTCTGCCAGCTCTTTTGCTCTCGCCCGCTCCTTTTTATCGTTTGTCAGGAAACGGTTTCCAAGCTCACTGATTACAGGCAGTGTTATATTTCTTCCGATACCCCAATCAAGTATCAGTCCCTGATGCTGTCTGTCTTCCGGCAGTAAGCCGATTCCAAGCTCCATCGCATCCAGAGGCTTTTTGATGTTGACTTCCTTGCCATACATATATATTTTACCGGAATCATATTTTTCTACACCAAATATTGTCTGAACAACTTCTGTTCTACCTGCTCCGACCAGACCCGTTAGTCCAAGTATTTCTCCTTTTCTGACAGAGAAGGAAACATCCTTGAAGTATCCGGTGCGGCTTAAACCTTCAACCCGAAGTATCTCTTCTCCGATTTTTACATCTGGCTTCGGGAACAAATCATTAATTTCTCGTCCTACCATCGCGGTAATCAAATCTTCATTTGTGATGCCATCTACATCATAGCTTCCGATATACTGTGAATCACGAAATACGGTAACTCTTGATGCCAGACGGTACATATCCTCAAAACGATGGGATATAAATATGATAGAAGCTCCATCGTCCCTTAATTTTTCTGTAATGCGGTACAGCTCCTCCGACTCTCTCTTTGTTAAGGAGGCTGTCGGCTCATCCATAATGATAATTTTTGCATTCATGGACAGTGCCTTCGCTATCTCTACCATCTGCTGCTGCGCTACACTTAACGTTCCCATCTCATCGGTAGATTTAAAATCTGCATTCAGCTGTTTTAACAGCTCATCTGCTTCCTCATTCATTTCCTTCCACTGTATCTTGCCTCTTTTTACCTTTTCATGTCCCATGAAAATATTTTCTGTAACAGATAGCTGTGGATAGGAGGTAACATGCTGATAAATAGCTGCGATTCCTGCCGCCTGTGCATCTTTTGGTCCTTTGAAATGTACCTGATTTCCATCTAAATACATCTCTCCTTCTTCTGCTTTGTGTACACCTGTAATAACTTTGATAAAAGTTGATTTACCTGCACCGTTTTCACCCATCAATGCATGTATTTCACCCGGTTTCAACTGAAAATGAACATTATCTAACGCCTTTACGCCGGGAAATATCTTTGTTATTCCTTTCAGCTCCAGAACATACTCAGACATTCTTATTCCTCCTTTTAACAGCTTTGGGAAAGCTTTTTCTTTGTATGCCTATATCTTATCATAGGATTTTTTGATTTTTTATAGTAATATTTTTTGAAACAGGGTAATTTTTTGCGGTTCTTTTTGCTTTTTCTTGTATTTTTCACAGGATTTGGTACAATAAATACAGCAAATTGCTTAAAGGAGAACCATTTTTATGAAGCTTTTAATCGTAGATGACGAAGAATTGACAAGGGAAGGACTGATTCACAGTATCGATTGGGAAAGTCTGGGCATCCATGCCGTTTATGAGGCCGATGACGGCTTACACGGTCTTGAGCTTGCCAAAAAGCATTGCCCTGAAATTATTTTAAGTGACGTCCGCATGCCGCGCATGGATGGAGTCGAGATGGCAAAACAGCTTCGAGATCTTTTGCCCGGATGTTCCATTATTTTTATGAGCGGTTATTCCGACAAAGCATATTTGAAGGCAGCAATTAAGCTAAAGGCAATCAGCTACGTCGAAAAGCCGATTGATCCCGCAGAGATAAAAGATTCGGTACGGGAGGCGGTTCACAACCAAAAATCCCTCGCATTAAGCAAGGAATCCGCTGACAATAACCGAAGTGACGCTATCTCGCGACTTGCCTTAAAACTTATTTATTCAAGTTACGGCGCAGAAACGGACTATGCAGACAACTTCACGCAGCTTGGCTTTTCCCTGAAAAATTATTCTTATTTCACAACGGTCATCATTAAGATATTAAACACGGATTCACCTATTTCCGATATAGAATCCGGTCGAATTATGATGGAGCTTGCGCCTCATTTAACCCGCCAGAAAATAGACTATATTTACGGGATTAAAAACGAGGAATATCTCATTATCCATTTGTTTGGCACAGATAAAGCCAGCCAGCCAAATCTTATTAAGCTTTTGGAACGATTTTCACAGACCATTTCAAGCTCTTATACACATTTTATCAGCATCGGAAAAGCCGTAAATTCCGTTGAAAAGCTATGGCGTTCATACAACGGTGCCATTATCCTTATGTACAGCTCTTTCTTTTGCCACTATAATATGGTGCTTTATACAGATGAGGAAAACACGGCCTATTCCCCTTCCATACCAGCCGAACTGCTGTCAGAGTTTTCTGATGCTCTCTTAACCCGCAGTGAGACAAAGGCGCAGAAATTATTGCAAAAATTGGAGGCTTCACTCGTCAACAACAAGACAATGCTTGTGAATCAAGCAAAGGATTTGTATTACAAATTATTTTTGGAACTTACTGATGCAGCAAACAGCTTTCATATCTCAATCTCCGCCGACACAACAGAGACCATCCTCGATTACATTTCCAAAAGCTCTACCTTCTTTGAGCTTCACTCAATTTTAAAGGAGAAAACAGAGCGCTTTTTCAAGTCTTTCGAGGACGAAAGCAGAGATAATTCCGCTGTATTTCTAATTAAAGAATATATAGGCTCCCATTATCAGAACGAAAGCCTTTCCATAAAAGACATCAGCGAGCATGTATTTTTATCATCCTCCTATGTGTGCACAATATTTAAAACCGAGACAGGCAAGACCTTAAATCAGTATCTCACCGAGTACCGGATTGAGAAAGCGAAAAAGCTGTTGATGGATTCACGGTATAAGATTACGGATATTTCCGCGAAGGTCGGCTATAGCGACGGAAATTATTTCGGAAAAACATTCAAGAAGCTCGCCGGGCTTTCCCCGTCCGAATTTCGAGAACAATATTTTGAAGGAAAGATTTGATGTACCATTACATTTACTTTGAAAGGGAGGGATATGCCTATGCTTAAGCTTATCCGCAAAATTGTTTTATATTATACGCAGGATATGAAATTACAGCCCAAGTTTATCCTTTCCCATTTAATCTTGGTCATTGCCCCTACTATCCTCATTGTTTTCATTTTGTTCACCCAGCTTTCCGATATTCTGCTCTCAAACACCGTATTGTCGGAGCAGAGTCTCTCCAAGCAGACCGCCGATTACATTGAAAACTCAGTCGCGCAGGTAAACAACGCTTCCCTCTCTATCGTGGAGGATGACTATTTTTCCGAACTGTTAAGCAACGCATCCTATGAGCTTCCGCTTGAGGAAACGGAGGATTTTCAGAGGGATACGACAACCTTTTTAAACTCCATTCATTCTTCCGTTGACGGCTTTGTTGTTACAGACATTAAAATCTACCTTGCCGATGAATTTGAAAAGCTCTATGACAACCAGGATTTTTCGGACTACGATGTATTTAAGCCTATCTCCAATATAAAGGGCTCCTACTGGCACGGTATCTTTTCAAGCACAAATAAAAGATATCTCGTCTGCCCAAGCCTTTATCTGTCTCCAAACGAGTGTGAGGATTACGGAGAGCTTGCGATTATTCGAAAGGTGAGTTTTGTAAATGATGTCAATTCCACGGCTGCCTATGTGGCGGTCTATTTTTCCAAGAGTAACATTGACTTTATTCTTGGAAAGAATTTATCCATCAGCGACAGTTCCACCTACTTAGTCAACAACAGAAATTCCATCGTTTCCACCTCGAATTCCTCATTGTCCGGAAAATATATCCTAAACTATGAGACCATTCAAAGTAAACTGGCACACACGAACAAATTTACAACCATGACACTTGGGGGGGAAATTGTGTACATCGGCTGCAAGGAAATTCCAAACACCGACTGGTTTATGATTTCTGTTATTCCGACGAACAATGCGATTGTGCAGACAAGGGACATTATTTATCAGTTAGTTGCAACTTACCTGGTATTTTTGGGTATTGCGTTTTTTATCGCCCTGCTTTTGTCCAATTCCATTGTAAAACGTATCAAATCCGTTATCCATCAGATGGATCAGGTTCGAAAAAGCAGCCCGAAGCGGCTTTCTCTAAAGCCCGGACGCGATGAGGTAGGCGATTTGATTGACACCTACAACTTTATGACTGATGAGATTAATCTTTTGCTTGAAGCGCAGGAAAAAGCCTCCAACGATTTAAGAATTTCAGAATTCAAAGCATTGCAGTCACAGATTAACCCGCACTTTTTATACAACACTCTGGATATGATTAACTGGCTTTCCAAGATGGGAAAAAGCGCTGAGGTTTCCGATGCGGTGCAGGCTCTCTCAAAATTTTACAAGCTGACGCTTAACAAAGGAAACATCACAGTATCCGTTAAAGAGGAATTAGAACATGTTTCCCTCTATGTCCAGCTCCAAAATATGCGCTATCAAAACAAAATTCATTTTATTATCGACGTTCCGGATGAGCTGCTCGACTATGAGATACCAAAGCTTGTATTCCAACCGATTGTGGAAAACAGTATTCAGCACGGCATCTTTGCAAAGGAAGAAAAAGAGGGCACCATTGTTGTTATGGGCTGGCTTGAGGACGATGAGATTGTGTTTGTCATATCTGATGACGGCGTCGGCATCTCTCCTGAAAACCTAAGTTCCATTCTCACCGGTCAATCAGAAAGCTCCGGCGGAAGCAATATCGGAATTTTTAATACACATAAACGGCTTCAGCTCTTTTACAACACCGAAAGCGGACTTACCTACCGCAGTACCCAGCATGTGGAAACTGAGGTAGAAATACGGCTTCCCGCTATACGGTTTGAAAAACAGAGGAAAATTTAATTGAAATCTAATCCTGAGCCTTGGAATTATAGATAAGTCCCAGAAGTACCAAGGCTCCGCCGATTAATTTTCCCTTTGAAAATTCCTCATACAAAAAGTAGTCCACCGCGATACCTGAAAAAAGCTGGCTTACAAATATAATAATTGTGAGGGAAAAGGCGGATATCTTCGGGGTGATGATATTTGATATACTGACTGTCGCAACTCCGACCGCTCCGCCAAGAAACATCGCGTAAAACCAAATCCCCTGCGCAGTCGGTGCAAATACAAACCTCTCCCTAAATATCGCAATCGCGATAAGAGAGCCGGTAAAGCCGATGACATAGTTAAAAAAGGTACTTTGATAGACGGACAACTCCCGTCCAAGCTTTGCGTTTGTCATTCTGCTGACCACTATTGTAACGCCTGATAATACTGCTAATATAATATACATGTCTAATCCCCCTATCAATACAAAAACATAACGGTGATTCCGCTTAATATAAGCCCAATCCCGATAAACTGTTTCTTTCTTATCCTCTTCTTTGGCGTCTCAAACAATCCATAATGCTCTATGACAATCGAGATCACACTCTGACCAAACAGCGCAAGTGCCAGTGTTTTTGACACGCCAAGCGTAGAAACCGTAACATTTTGAAATACCGTTGTCAAAATGCCGACCGCTCCTCCGCTGTACCAAATCAGAGGTATATTTTTTTGAAATTTCATGCTTAATTTTTTCACCTTCATAATCGCAATAATAATAACGAGTCCGATTAAGTGAATAAGTGCCACGGAATAATAAACCCCCATCGAGGAGGACAATTCACTGTTCATTGCAATCATAACGGAGAGCAAAACTCCGCTTAATATAGATAAAAATACTGCCATTTTTTTAGCTCCTTCTTTTTTTGATATGCACATTATAAAATTTTTTCCTTGCACTTAGGTATGACATATGTCACTATAGAAGAAGAAAATTGCAGCTTACACATTTTTGCGCCGCGTGCGCATAAGACAGAAAGGATTGTTGTTATGGAACGAATTTACGACAAAGCTTTGTTTGAGAAAATCATAAGAGAATATCCGATTGAGGAGGCATTGACCGATTATAAAGAATATCCGATTGAACTTGTGCTCTTTAAAAAAGGCGAACATCTTTTTAAATATGGTGAACCGCTCGCCTATATCTGCTTTTTTATTTCCGGCAGAGCCAAGGTCTATTCCCTTCTCGCCAACGGCAAGCACTTTCTGCACACCTTTTACCATCAATTTGAATTAATAGGAGATATCGAATTTGTAAACCGTTTGGATATCAGGACAAATGTACAGGCACTGACGGAAGTTTACTGCCTTTTACTCCCCCTAAATGAGTGTCATGCCCGCCTCTATGACGACAGAAAGTTTCTTCGTGCCGCCTGCTCTCACCTGGCAAGCAAGCTAGATTCAAGAGAACAGCTTAACTCACACAATATTTTTTACCCACTGGAAGAAAGACTTGCCTCTTATATTATAAACACCTCTGACGGCTTGGTTTTTCACGAGAATTTAACATCACTTTCGGAACTTCTTGGCACCAGCTACCGCCATCTTTTGAGAACACTCAAGGATTTTTGTGACAGGGGCTATCTGGAAAAAGAAAACGGTGTTTACAAAATAACAGCACCTAACGCATTAAAGACATTAGGTGCCGATATTTATATGAACTATTATTAATTGAAAGATTGAATACCCTGAATTATTTTTTCAATGATTTCTACCCGGTTAAACGGCGTAATGATGTAATATCCATCCACATAAGGGGTAATCTTTTTTGCAACCTCAAGAGAGATATCTACGGCAAGCACGCTTGCCTCTTCTCTTGTCTTATCCTCATAGCGGTCGATGATGTCCTGTGATACGTTGATGCCTGAGATTTCATTATTCATAAAGCAGGCATTTTTATGACTCACAATCGGGATAATTCCTCCCAATATTTTTACATCCAGTTCTTCCTTCGCCCTCTTCAAATTCTCAAATGCCTCCTCAGTCAGAACAGGCTGGGTAAACAGCATCGTAACACCGTTTTCAATCTTTCGCTTCGCATGCTTTATCTGTGCATCAAAGTTTTTCACATTGACATTGAGTGCCGCACAAATTCCAAATGGGGAAGAAAACACTTCCTCGTTCAGCTCACTGATATGCTTCGCCAGAATACCGGAGTGAAAACTGAACATTGTCTTTATTTCATCGCGAAGCGGCGACGGAACCGGATCTCCGGTCACGACCAAAACATTTTCTACCCCTTCCGCATTCATTCCGAGCAGCAGCGCTTTCGTCGCATTGATGTTTCTGTCACGGCAGGTCATATGAGGAATCGGAGTGATGTCAAGCTCTCTCTTTAGCTTGCAGGCAAGCAGACTGCTGTCCACGCGTGCTCTTGCAAGCGGGCAGTCTGCAATTGTAATTGCATCCACGCCGCTGTATTTCAGTCTCTTAGCACCCTCCATAAAATTTGCTATCTCAGCATTTGCAGGAGGATCAAGCTCCACCGCAATAATCTTTTTCCCCATGCGGATTTTTTTCATGAGCCCTGTCTCTTTTTGTTTCTGCTCTTCGGCCTTTTGTCCGCTTGGTTTATATTCAATTCTCTTCGGCGCCACACCTTCGATTCTTGCCGCCGTTTTCCTGATATAATCTGGTGTCGTACCGCAGCAGCCGCCAAGGATACTCACACCAAGCTCCGCTGTTTTTTGCAGTGTCTCCGCAAAATAATCCGAGCTGTTCTCAAATATCGTTCTGTTATCCCGCACAGTCGGAAAACCCGCATTTGGCATAATGGAAAAATATTTTTGTGATAATTCAAACTGTTTAATATATTCATACAAATGATGCGCACCTGAAACACAGTTAAATCCCACCGCATCAATTTCCTTAATTTCCTTGACCCGCTTTAATATATTTTTGCCGGAAAGTCCCATTCTGGTAAAGCCATCGGGTGTGACCGCAAACTGTGTCAAAATGAAGCTGTCTTCTTTTTTGCTTTTTATGTACTTCGACAGCTCCGCCAAAAACTCATCGCTACCCAATGTCTCAAACAGGAAGTTTTCAACGCCGCTCTCCAGAAACGTATCTATTATTTTTTTGTATTCTTCAATTGGGCTTGAACCCGTATAAGGAATCGGCCCCATATCTCCAAACACTGCAATCTCACTTCCCTTCGCTGCCTGCAATGCAATTTGGGAAGCCGCCCTGATAATTTCCTTAACATGCTTCAAATCGGTCTCCAAACTCATTGTATTTGCTGCAAAAGTATTTGTCTTAATTGCCTGACAGCCGGCGGCAATGTATTCTCTGTGAATCTCCAATATCCTTTCCGGGTATTCTAAGTTGGCAAGCTCACATGTCCCATTGTATTTCTCAGCATAATAGGTTCCCATCGCCCCGTCAAACAAAAATGGCTTCTTTTCTAAATATTCTCTCACTCTCATTGCACACCTCTTTATCTCTGTCTTTAACTTTTTATATACTTAGGAAATTCATAGAATTTTTCTAAGTATATAAAAAAAGAAGGTATTTTGCAACCTTCTTTTATACTGTAAAACACCAATGCACAAAGTGGGACTTGAACCCACACGATATTGCTACCACAGGCACCTGAAGCCTGCGCGTCTGCCAATTCCGCCATTTGTGCATAACCTAATTGCTGTAAAGCCTTTTGAGATAAGAAAAGTCTTGTAAATTATACTTCACAAAACTTATTATCTCGAATGCAGTTGACGGGACTTGAACCCGTACCCAGTTATCCCAGACTAGATCCTTAGTCACTACACACAAATGTCACCTTGTAACCCTTTATTTTACTAACTTTTCGTTATATCTAATTCATTAACCAACATAAGATTACTGTTTTCTATCTCTAATGTTAATACAAAAACTCAGTGTTGTCAATACGTTTTATCGTTCTCTTGTATACATTAACGAAAAGCAACTATACTCTTCATCTGGTTCAGGAATAGCCGCAATCTTATCCTTGACCTGTCCAATTCTTACTTCTATAAATTGATATGCCTGACCCATATTGCTGAACTCTGTGCTAATAGAACTCATTAGGTCTATATCATTGGCTACTGCTTCCAATACATCCAATACGGTAAGCAATAATTGCTTCTGCATTGTGGACTTATCGTAGTTGTCAGTTGGTGACAACTCGTTCTCCAAGAGGAACTGAATATACTGCTCGTCCGAAAAATATTGCTGATTGGATAATTCCATTTTTAATCTGTCTAATATTTGCATTTAAAACTCCCTTCTTCTATGATAAATGGGTAACAAAAAAGGACTGCTATATTTCAAGCAATCCTCTAATCGTTTTTATTATTAGTTAATAATTTTAATTGATGTATAGTTATCATCTTTAAGAATTGTCTTTATTCTGTCAATATCAACAGTTCCTTCTTCCTTGAAATTATCCCTTATCATGTTGATTATTAAACAAATAGTTTCTTCATCATCGTCCACTTTATCTTCGTCTAATGTATCACATGAGCCAAGATAAACATACGCATCATCTTTAGATTGATATGTAAAAAATCCATAACTTGTTGTATTACCACCAAAACCATTTTGTGCGCCATACCGCATTAAACATACTGGCTCATCACCATAATTACTAATAAACTCATTTAATGCTTCTTTCATTTTATCATTTGCTTTTATATCGTCTCTATATTCTTTACTAAAAAATACCACCTCATATATTTGTAATGAATCTGGATTTTTTAATCTTTCTTTAATGGATTTGATACATTGATATACACGTGATTCATATTTCAATTCTTCTTGTAATGTAGCAACGTCCTCATATCCAGAAATAGAAGTAAATAACTGGTTTGCTTCATCATATTTTCCACTTTCAAGTAATGAAACCGCTTCAGTATATGTTTTCTTTGGCTTAATTACTTTTAGATTATATATAACACCACCAATAATTGCAATCACAACCACTGCTGCTATTATAGGAATAATTACTTTAATTCCCTTTACTTTTTTAGGTTGTGTTTCTTTAACAGTTTGTACTACGCTATCCACACCGTTTTCTTTAATAGGAGTTTCAGTTGTACTTTCTATAATTGTGTTATCAATCGGACACCCACAACTAGGACAACTTGTTGCCTTATCTGATATTTCTTTTCCACACTCCGGACATTTTATTAGTGCCATAATCTCATACCTCCCTATTCATAAATATTTCTTTAATTATATCTCAATAATTCAAAATTTTCCATTATTTTCTACAATATTCGCATTTTATTTGAAATAATGTTTCATCAAACATTTTTATCACAATACTATTATCCATATCATTTATCATAATATCTTGTATAGATAGTTCATTCGTATCGTTTAGTATATCAAACAATCTGTCTTTAAACTCATTCAATTCCATTTTTATCGCTCACCGTCCTTTGTACTACTTTATCATACTTTATCCTATTTTTCAATACAATATCGCCTATGATGGTATAGTATTTTACAAGGAAGGTGATGTTATGAAACCACTAAAAGAAAAGGTAAGCATCACACTAGATAGTGATGTAATACAGGAGATTAAAGACTTAGCCGAAAATGATGATAGGTCATTTAGCCAGTATATAAATATGGTGCTTAAAGAATATTTAAGTAAGAATAATGGGACTGCTGAAAAGTAGTCCTTATTTTTTGCCTGTGGGGTCAAAAGTGATTAAGGGAAAAAAACAAAAAAATTCAGGAGTGACACACCCGGACAAGTTGTAAGTCGTCAAACAATTCACGCACAACTAATCAAGTTGTGTACTCAATTATCCTTGTTAAATTGCACAGTATTCACCTTAAAACTTTGTTAAATATGCCGAACCTTATTAATCAGCACTTCTATACATATTGCACAACACATTCTTACAACCGAATTTTCGGCTCTATATCCTCATATCTGGTCTAAAATCACCCCAAATAAGCCCATTTTACCCTGAAATCGTTCGTAAGATTAGAAGTCTTACGAATATTTACCGATGAAATTTCGATTTCATATGTTATTTAGTCGGTTATATGTATGATTACCAACCTAACTTACTTCTGATACAACGTTAATCCACTTGTGTTATCTGAAACCCCCTATAATAGTACAGTATTATAGTATGTTTATAAGTCAGATTCAAGATGAACCTAAGTTAATTGTGTTTGATATGGTATGCAATTTGTTGTATTGTGCGTGTTTACCACACAATACAATTGGCACTATATATAGTATATCAAATCAACACTTGGCACAACATATTGTGCTCGCTTCACTTTAGTCGACTAAAGTATTGCGTTATATTCCTAGTGGTTTAGTATGTTTAATACACTTTAGCACGATAAAGTATACAGAAGAGCGTGTATTTTATGCTCCAATTTTCACTTTATCGTGCTAAAGTATCTTCTATCCAAAGCCTTTACCAAATTTAGTAACCCTATTTTATCCCTTGTTACCTACCAATCCAATAGGTTTATCTGTATCTCTTGTAACATTCTCCTCACTTTCAACACTCACATTTTCACCACTCAAACGCTTCTTTTCAACGTCTACATCACTGACAATATCACTCTTTTCCATGATACTCTCAATGCTTATAGCACCCATTTCTCTTAAAGCTTTCAAGTTTGCAATCATTTCTGTACTAGCGACCGGCATGGACACATTGTAAATCACATCAACATTATCTTTTACACTAATCCCCTGCATATTTAATATCTTATGGAACTTCTCAAACCTCTGTCTAAATCCAGTGTTCAACCATTTCTGTGTTTCATCACTATTGACCGTAGCCATAGCATATAGAATCTTCATAGATGTTTCAGATATATTAGCAATTTCCTGACTACTTCCCAAGATACTTGGAATACAACTGATATCATTCAGCATCTGCTTCAGGTTATCCAGATATAACTTAACTGTACTATAATCAATACTGCAATTAACAATCTTGAAATCTCCATTGTCTAAGTTCAATACATAGCCAGTAGCATCAGCAGGTATGCTTGACTCAATACGCTGACCAATCGCAACAGGCATAGGATTAAGTGTATTGATATAGATAGCATCACCTAACTTACTTAGTATATCCTCTAACTCATCCATAATCGGCTTAATATCTGTCAGCAAACTAATGCCATAATTGTAATCCATGTCACTGAAATTATGGTAATGAATAGGCAAGCCAATACTCATAGTAGTAGATACCATGTGTTCATCTCCACCTTCATTACTCCACATCTCAACATAGTTAGGATAGTATACGTTCCAATAACTAACACTGGTATATACATCAGTCCAATGTTCTATAAACGCAATATATTCTCCCATATCATCATATACAGGATAACAACACGCACTATCAAGTACCTTACTCTTAATCAATCCGTCATTAACATATACTACCTCATATGCATCACCGAACTTATTTACTCTATCAATTATCTCATAATCTACTGTTTCATACATTCCCAACTTATATATATCGGTAAATGTCTTTACTGTTTCAACGTCTTTAGATGATAAAGCCACCGCATTACCCAATAAAAATGTATTGTGAAAACGGATCACTGTCTTTGCATAGTTCAGTATTGTTTTTCGTGTAACCAATTCTTTACCTTTGTACTGGCTATTCTCACGTCCTAATACTTTATGCCTACCTGCAAGATAATCCCTATTAGCAATTACTCCCGCAATTCTCGCTGCATGATTACCTTGATTTATCTCTTCCATAAACCACATTTTATTTCCATTATATTGCTTTTGAATATAATAATCTAAACTCATCTTTACTTCCTTTCTTTGATAATATTGTCATGTATTTGCACCAAATTGGCACGAAAAAAGGACAAGTGATATTTTCCTCGCCCTCTATATTAAAGTCCTTATTTTCCTATTTAACGCCTTAAAACCCTACTACATAGACCACTTAAAACGGATACCAGAACCCTTGTTTCATGCCTTGAATACAAAGCCACATAGCCGATATAAGGTCATCATGCGAACCAGTGACTGCATTAAATGAACCGTTCTCTTCTGCTATAAAGGTTTTCATCTCTTCTAACAATTGATTACTGTTAATATCCAACATTCCTTTATCAAACCACTCTCTAGCGTCATTTACAGCAATACTCTTTGTCTTATTATTCGTATCAAAGCCAACATTCCATACTGCCCTCTTAAACTCATCATAGGTCTTATATTTAGTCATATTCATGTAATGCTTATCATATCTCAATCGCTCAATAACACTATGACCACCAGACGCCTTTTCCACTGTTAATAGTGCCTTGTTATACCAACGACCCACATCATTTACAATATCAGCAAATAGATATGGTTTAATCTTATTATTCTTGAACTCTGCAACCTGTCTACCATCCTTATCCATAATAAACATAGTAGAATAGTCATGCTTACCACCTAGACCTTCAGATACATCCACACCGACCCAGTACTTCTCTCCTACCTTTGGAATTGCCCATATGGATAACGACCTATTTTGAACATATGTCGTTAATGATGTAGGAAGCCCAACAATCTTATCCAGTTTAAGGGGAACTATTTTCCGTTCTGCTATGACCTGTTGTAATTTAATAACCTTCGTATTATCAAATACACTGGAACCAGTAGCAAGGAAACTCTCTTCTGGTGTACTTGGATACTCCACATGAAATGCGTCAATACCCGATATACTAATTTTATCCCTTCTCCATACCGCTTGTTCTGGCGTCATACCTAATTCAGCAAGCATCTTTTCTTCTTCATCATAATCCTCTATGGTAACCATATGCCCATTATGCTGTGCTTTATATAGACGTACACTTTCCTTATATTGGTCTTTAAATAATGCACCACCATTAATCCAATTAAAAAAGAACGCTTTAAATGCGTTCTCATTATTCTTTGCTTGTAAAAACAAGGAACTATAATTGTTGTATCCATTACTCGTACTCTCTATAATTACCGTTGCGGAACTTGATACGGCTTGCATAATAGATTTTAACTGTCGTTCTTGGTCTTTCCAAAAGGCAAATTCAGACATATGTACAATCGCATTATAAGTGCTTCCACGTCCCACATCTTTATTACCGGCTGTCATACATACCACACTGGAACCATTTGCAAATGTCAATGCTTGTCTGTTATTTTGGATTAATTGTGGCCTTAACCAATCTGGAAGAGAATAAAACTGTTGTTTTAATTTATCAAATACCGCATTGGTGCTGGTCTGATTATGGCTTATAAGTACACAAGTTGAATTATCATGCACCACACATTCCCTTATGCTTAATGCCACTGTACAAACGCTAATACCTAACTGTCTACTCTTGCTGACAATATTTTGATGTTCCAATCCTTCAACCAATCTACGCTGTTCATCAGTCAGAATAAAAGGAACTATGTCACCGTTCTTATCTGCAATCTTAATGAAGGTTTCTATCCATGCGATCTTATTATCGTCAGACCATAACCATTCTAGTTTCTTCATATTCTGCTTACTTACTGCCATCATTTACCCCCTTGTCTTTTTCAGTTTAGGGATATTTATGGTGTTCAGGAAATCATTAATTTCATCCTCTCCCTCGTCAAAGAAATCACTATTATGAAATCCTTCAATATACTTTGCAGCATTAACATCACCGGCAAGTGCTTTGTCTAACATCTTCTCATAAATCTTCAAGGTATTTAAGGTTTTCATATGCTTCATATAAATCTGAATTGCTCTTTGGGTATCTTCCCTTGTCAACCAGTTCTCTTTGGCAAATTGCTCTGTCTTATTTACACTCAACTTACCTTGCGGATCTCTAGTTCTATATTGAATATCACACTTACATAAATCATCCCATGAAATTCTGTCCTCTGCCGGTGTTAAATACCATTCCACATATTTTGCAATATAATAAGGGGCAACCTCTGTCATTTTCTGTAATACTGTCTTAAATGATTTATTCTCGTCTGCTTTATTTTGTGCCATAAGATTCCTCCTCTCCAAATAATTCAATTATCTTATCGCAACTATCATTAATTGCATCGAAATTCAAACTACCGTCCGTATTCAGAAATTTACGTTCCTCTTGCGTGGCTCCAACATAGATAAGCTTCTCTTCTATGCGTCTGACCCTTGCATTAATAGACGAGACTTCGCTCCGAATACCTAATGTCTGATAATACATTGTCTCTATCATCGCATCTCTTAATTTTTGTCTCTCTTCTTCTGTTTTACATTCATTAAAAAATTTCATAAATAATTCCTCACTTTCTGTTTGTTGTGTTTGCGCCATAATTGGCTACATCTTTTCCCTTCGTCCCAATCTGCAAAATCTTGTGGTGATAGAGAAGATTGATTGTCTACTATGAATTTTTCCTTGCGATATTGTTCACCTGAACCAATACCTAATTTATTTGCAACAATATCAATTGTTTCTCCTTTTTGACCTTCCACAAAATTTTGTGTAGGGTTTAAAATTCTTTCCTTGGCTTTCAAACTTTCAACACGTTCCAATCTTCTAGCATAATCAATACGTTCCGCTTTACTAAAATCCTTACGTGTTTCGTTCTTTCAAAGTGGGCGTAAAACTTTTAACACCCTTTAATATCATAACCGACCATATCGGTTTAAACAGTATTATCTCAACCCGTACTTTTTGGAACGGGTTATCCAGTAGTAATACTTTTACCACCAAGGGTATATTTTAAAAATATATCTTACCATCCGTTGCTAATTAGCGATTGTTCAAGGTGTCCTTTAAAGGGATACCCTAACTAAGGACACCATATTACTCATAATTCTGACAGATAACAAATGATTGATAGGAAATATCAGCAGGTAAACCATATAATTCTTTATTCTGCTTACTTGCTTTAATTTTAATCAATCCATATGTATCCAGTATTTCCTGTATTGACTTTTTCCATTGAGTTTCAATCTTATTATTAATCTTTACATCTTTTTCCAGTATATATCCTTTTTTTTTAATAGTTTCAAGGATATGTTCACTAATTGTTAGTGTAAAATTGTCCGAATTATTGCTTGTACCACGTTTATTTTCAAACTTATATTGCGGGAACACTTTGTCTGCTAATTCATTTCCAAAGGTACGTAATACATATTCACGACTTAATCCCTTTAAAGAGAAATTGTTTTGCTTTAATATTTTAGCAATCCCTTCACTTTCCTTGAATTGATTAAATCCATATTCCCCAAATTGATAAAAATTCGTCAACTTTTTAAAGCCATATTTAGCACTAATATGTTTTGCCTTATTTAATTCTTCTTCTGGAATACAATTTAATTGAACTTTATCAAGCATATTTAATAGCGTAAATAGAGTAAGAGATTGAGAGAAACGTGTCCTATTATTAGGATTTATTTCACATATTTTCATTAGTGTATTATAACTTGCAAAAAATAAAGGTTTGCCTTCAACTTGTAGATCCTCATTTACATATTGAGTAAAGTGCATAAGTAATTTTTGAATATGTAATTTTCTAGTCCTGATTATTTTATTAAGCTCTGGAAATGTTTCTACAAAATCAGTGGTATCTAAATAATTAGCACTATCAATTAATAGTTGTTTCTGTTTTAATGTCCAATCCGATTGAACCAATTCAATATTGTAAACTTTTTTAATAAATTCTATTGCTTCACTTCTAGTACAATTTGCTAATTCCTCTGTAATTGTAGTAATGGTTCTCGCATTATCACACCCAAAACATTTATAAATAGGTGTACCATCATCTGTAATATAGATATGTGCCGAAGGTGTATTATCCTCATGTTCTGGTAGGATACAAGATACCGTTTCATTACCTATCCCTAGATATTTACCTAAATCAATACTATTAATATAATTGTATAAATCCTTCTCACTTTTAAATGTATAACTGGAAGTGTACACTGATAGAAGAAGATTATTAATATCTTCTTTATTAGTGGTCATTTCCAGTTCACATATCAAACTCCTTAATTTATCGGCATTTAACTCCTTAATAGCATTAATATTATCCATATAACTATTATTGATAATCACATTGTTAATCTTGCTTTTAACCTTATCAGATTTAACCTTATTACTTTTACCCTTAACCTTTTTAACCGGCAACTCATATTCATCTTTATAATACTTCTCAATAATATCATCAGCATTAATTCTCACATTATAATTAGGAGCAATAGGTTCTTTTCCATTACCACCATAAAATATTCTAGTGCAATCAAATGTTACCTTATCTGATTTATCAAAAGTATTAATCAATGTAATCTGCAATTTATTCCTCTTATCTACATCAGTAATCACTTCATCAGCAACAAATACTAATCTAAAATGATGTTCCTCTTCACTATGACTAAATGAAGTATAGCCGAATACTGGCATAATTCCATAAGTATTGCAATTCTGCAATTCCTTTTCAATCGTAGTATCATGGTCAAAGTCAAGCATAAATACTTGTTGTTGTATCCAATCCACGGATTTAGTACCATTTAATAAGGCAGGTTTACAAGTCATACCATTACATAGTCCGATTGCTAAGTCCTCAATCTCTATTTCTGTTTGAGAGATTCTCTTTTGTACACCACCAGTTTCATATCCAGTTGGCTTTTTATCAAATTTTTTTATATCTAACATTAATTTTACTAACATAAATCCCCCTTTTGTGTTTTTTACAATAAAAAAGGGGAGTGCATAAAACACCCCCACATTTACTGTAATTTCAGTATTCAGTTGTCAATGTCTTAATTCCCTTTAATATTCTCCATAATTCCATTAGTTACCTTAAAGATAAATACACTTCTCTTACCATCTGTATCTGTCTTATCTGGTTTAATATCAATAAGCGTATATCCCTCTTTCAATAATGCTCGTGCTTTCTTGGCTGTAAATATTACAATAGTTTCCTTCTCCATAAATTCTGTTCCCTTTCTCTGCATTCCCTGTTATGCCAGATTCGGCACCTCTGCATAATAATAATTTCTTCATCTGTAATAGACGTAGTGTCTAGTTCTGAAATTTCATATAAATATTCGTTCATCTGTTTGTGTCCTTTCTATTGATATGGCTATCCAAATTTGGCTAACCAAATACAACCGTAAAACTTTTAATACCCTAATATTTTAGATAAATGTAAATCCGCACTTATCTTATTTTCTTAAGGGTGGGTGTCCACCATTTTGGGTGCGCCAAATTTGACTATCCATCTTATTTGTAATTATCTCGACTACCATTTTGGTACTTAAGATAATTACTCCCCTAATATATTCTCTGTTCCCGTTAGTTTGAGAATTTCATTCTCTATACCTAATTCTCCATTGAAAAGGAAAACAGACCTGATTTTATTTCTCTTGTCAGGTCTGACTTCTACAATCTGATATCCTTTTCTCAATAATTCATTAGCAATTCTGCCGGAGAATACAGTTACCCTCGATTTATTCTCATCTGTATAAATCATTCTTTTATCTCCTCTGAATAATTAACTGTGTATTTATTGGTCAGTGCATAGCAAAAAGGATTCTCACAAATAGCCTTAATGCTATCTGGAGAACCCTGTATTTTTACCATATTATCCTTGAATATTGCTTTCCTACGAAATCTTTCGGTTGGTAATTCTAATTGTATATCTGTATCCCATGCTAATAATTCATTGATACCCTCAATGTCAATATCAGTTGTCAAATATCCTTCGCTTGCCATAATTTTTCCATGACCTTTGTGTATGCAATATTTTCTCTTTATATCTATGAACTCTTGCTTCGTGTGACGTTTCTCACATTCAAGGAATTTCGGCAGGTCAAGAACATCATTTATCCAACGTTCATGTATCCCTACATATTTCTGATCAGTATAAAACCCCTCATAGGAACCATCTATTGCAATAAGTAGCATCATAAGTTCATCTGATAGATTTTCCTTTGGCAAGTCATATAATGACCACAGCAATAATACAGTCGATAAATTATACTTCCTGAAATAGTTTCCTCTATGTATTTCACAAGTCCGGTTGAGATTGATACTCTCTGGATTTTCTATATCATTATAACTGAAAGCGGTCAAATGATTATCAAAACACTTTCCATTTACCATTGCAAAATCAACGCCAATCGCTTCATGTGTGGCATTGTTGGTTACACCTAAATAATCTTTATCTTTTGCTTTATTTGCTTTAAATAGAAATACCTGTTCAATATCCCAATCCTTTACTGCCTTTAAGATTGCACAACCCAATAAAGAATCTAAGTCATCTGTTAATATCAGACCATATTTATCCACACTGTCAATCCATTCATTTCCATTTAATAACCTCTTTCTGTACTGTTCCTTCATTAAATTCACCATTTAGGAGAGATAGTTCTCTCCAATGGCTACTATTAATAAAGGTAAAATAAGTTTTTTGCTTTGAACTCAAAAACTATCTCACCTTTCCTTCCTATCGTTATTTGATTATTTCGTTTCTTTATAGTGGCTTTCGTCCACCACTGTTTTTGTAATTTGTTTACCGAATTGGTATAGATTTGCCTTTAAAGGCAATTTAACAATGAGTGTCTCAAAATAGTGACCTTGTCAGATTCATTTTGAATCTTATAAACTCCATTACCCTTTCATATAATTCCGGTACTAAATTAATATTATTTTTCTCCCAACGACAAATTGTAGATTTATTACAACCCGCAAATTCGGCTACCTCTTGTTGGGATATTTCTCTTTCTCTTCGCCATTTGCGAAATTCTACACCTGTCATTAGTTAACCTTCTTGTATTTTTTTATTTATTGTGAGATGAAATTTCGTAATATGCCCACGAAAGTACTTCCTCTGGAATCCAAGTATCCCCATTTATCCATGTCTTGGCAAAATCAATTGCAGAACTATATGCGTTCTTTTCAACTTCGTCGTAATTGACAAATTGCTCAATAGTTAGCATATCTATAGCACTGTAATTTACATCAATTTGCATTTGCAAATTAGTAGCCGTTAACCTTAATTGGGTAGCTTGTTCCAGTAATAGTCTTGCCTCTTGTTCTAATATCTCCGCTTCCGCCAAAAGGTCTGCCCTCTCTTCTGGATCTTCACTCCATGCAGCATCATCTCTTAAATCCTCTGCTTGTTCTTGTAAATCTTGTGCTTCTTGTTCTAATTCTTCTGCCTGCTCAAGACACATATTCATTTCAGCAGTTAAACTACTTATAACACCAAGATAATAATCAACCCACTCCTTATAAATCATTTCTGCAATATTATATTGCTTTCCGTAAGCCTCTTCCCAACACTCACAATATTGGCAACCTTCTTTGTTTAGTCCAAACGTTTCTACAATGTCGTCAACTGTACAATGTGCGTCTATAATATTTTTAAATGTCCATGCTCCATATCCACCGGCGAATCCACCCTTGGCACGATTAAACTTATTAGCTTCAATCCACCCTTTTCCCGGATTGCGTCCAGAAACCATTTTAGGATTTGATTTACCACCGCCGAAAATATTACTGAATAATCCCATAATTTATTCACCTGTCTTTTTCGTTGTTGTTTTTTTAACACCCTTCTTGTTTTCCCTTTTGGCAAGTGGTTTACCTATTCCATAACAACAATTTATCCATGCATCATAGACCTCTTTTGATGGTCTATATTGATTGCTCTCAACCATTCCAACAAATCTTTCTGTAATATCGCACCATTCAGCCATTTTGACTTGTGAAACTCCATGAGAATATCTTAGAAATTTTAATTTTTCACCTGATAACACAATTACACCTCTCTTTCTATATAAAAGGGTGTCTATTCAGTAGACACCCTTTTCATAAAATCAAATCACGCTGATTCTATGGCTTAGATTACAGTTTTAGCATAAACAACGGCTTCATCATCAATCAGTGCTAAAGCGTAAAACTGACTGCAATAAATAGTTGTCTGTCTTAAAGACGCATCTCTGGACGCTTCTGCAAACGGTGCTTCCTTTGGAATAAGACCAAGTGCGCCTTTCTTCATAATAAGAAGAAATCCCTCTGTGTTAGTTGCATCGTAAAGGCGGTCACTCAGAATTACCGGAATGTCTAGGAAATATCCAATTACACCATTTACAGCAATACCGTTTCCATCTGTAGTCATGGTCTTTTCTTTTGATGTAAACATATCCATCAGGTAGAAAGATGGTGCGAAAGAACTGTGAATAACAATTGCGTCGAAATCGCTAGAATCTCTATCATCTCCATAAAGACCCAAAATACTAATCATTTCCAACTGAGACACTGTATTCTTTGTTTCGATTTTAAATTTCAGTGGGGAAGTGAGACATTCAGCAATGGCATCTGTATCCTGCTTTCTTGCGATAGATACGCCCTGCTGACCTGCTGCTTCATTTACAGCATTACCTAACTCAACTTCATTGTCATAATCCGCAATCTTAACTGCCGGTGCTGCAATTGCCTTAATAGTTGCCGTAGTGCTTGTCTGTGTCATCTGTGTGCTTTCCATCGGAGTATTAATAGCCCAATCCTTTGCATCACCAACATAAGACCATTTAGGCATGGTAAGTGTTTCACCGGGTTTTCCCTGTAAATCTCCAAGCACCTTTGCAAACTGTGCTACCTTTGTCTTACCTGTGATTTTCTCTCTTACTAACTGTGCATATACCTCTGGTACGATTACGTTTGTATTAATTGTGTTAGCCATTAAATTTCACCTATTTAACCTTTCAAATTGTTTTTAATTACTGTTACATCGGACTTGATATCATCTAAATCCGTCTTATAAGTATTCAATACTGTCACAAACTCACTATTGGTTTTTACCAACTGTTCATTAGTGGTTTGTGCTTCTGTAATAAACGTGTATAACTTTTCTTCACGTTTTTCATTCTGTTCCTGTTGGCGAATCCATATCTTCCATATAAACCAAGCAAGGAATAATACGCAGACAATCGGGAATCCAAGTGTGGATATTAATGTCTGAATTGTATTTGCGTCCATTTATCAGTCCTTTCTGCAATAAAAAAAGAACTGGTTTTTAATCAGTTCCTATTTACTAAGTGCCTTATAAAGTTCAGTGTTTTCCTGAAAAAGTTTTGCTCTTTCACCATAGGACATTTTTGCGAAGTCGGCTTTTGTGATACCTTTATTGGTGTTGTGGTTAGTTGGTCTATTTCCATTTTCAAGAAAGTAACTACCTATCGTTGTACCTACCTTTTCAATGACCTCATCTACATTGTCACCTACATTCAAATACTGTGCTAATTCAGACGGGAGATTCTTCTCCTTTAATTTGTCGGCAATCGTCATTGCTCTTTCCTTATTAGCAATTTCTTTCTCTTTGGCTTCGAGTGCAGATAAACGCTCCTCTAATGCCTTTTCAGTTTTAGATTTCTCGGCTGGCTTATATTTGGCAAGTTCATCATTAGCAGTCCTTAATTTAGTACTGTAATCAGTCCTTACCTTATCTGTTTCACTCTGTACGAGTTTCGTTACCTGTTCCATCTGTTCCTGTGATAATCCTTCAATATTTAATTCCATGTGTTACTCCCTTCTTTGTTGTCGTTCTGAACGACCTAACGTTTTGTTAGTTCGTTGGAATACCCCAAAATAAATGTGTTTAATTGTTACTTGTTACTTATTATATATGTAAATCTCACCGCCGGATTTTCGACCATGAGATATTACGCAACTTTATTGCAAATAAAAAAAGACCATTTATCAAATGATATTGGTCTGAATATATACCTCTCTCTTATACACACATTCAATAGTCCATTAATTACGGACTATTTTATTTTTGCTTTTTCTGAAACCCTTGTAAATAGGGCGTTTGGGGAATTGGTCAACTTGTATAAAATTTCATATTTTCCCTAATTTCAATCATTAAATTAACCGTCAAATATTATCCTCCCATCCTTTACGAATTCGTATTCTTGTTTGAAACATATCTTGATTTGTAATTGATAACATTGTATAATTCTCCTTATATTAGTTATTTGTGCGATATGTTCTCTCTTATACACACAAATTTTAATGCGTTATTTACGGACTATTTTAATTTTGGTATGTAAATTTAGTCCGTAAATAACATGTTATTTTAGGTCGTTAAGATAAGTGGAAATTATGATTTCTTAGACTTTCTGACTCTATCCCACGCTCTTCTATATATCTTTTGACAGTCCTCACATCTTTCACTTTTAGACATATTATCCACCTCAAACCATTCCCCACAATCAATACATCGAATAAATTTAGTTTTCTTAATAACGACATTCTTTTCCAAACTATTCACAATGTGTTTACCATAGCAAAACCATAATAACTGTTTATATCGTGTATACCTATACATATAAAGGAAAATGGGTATAGATGCTTCAAAGCCAGTGTTTATAGTGGTTTTAGGGACATAGGCTCTTTCGGATTTATCGATTTTTCCTATCCCATTCTTTCTTTTGCTTAAATTGAATTTCTTTTGAGCACTCATTACAAAACTTTGTTGAACTGTCGAATTTGCTTTTTTTTCTTACCATTCGACTACACTCTGAGCACCTGATAAAATTCCCATCACCAATATAATTCAAATATTCATATCCCAATTCTCTGAAATCGGTTATTTCCTTCATAATAAGAAAAACGGTCGTATGTGACTCAAAGTTAGAATTTACAAGGGTCTTAAGCCATAAGATAATCGAACATTTTTACATTCTATAATAAAAGGTTTATAATTCTCTTCCTATGGTTCCCTTATATTAAAACATCCATTTTATAATGGAAGTTCCAATGTTAGAACATGGAAGTACCGTCAATATTTTGATGGGTAAATTATCGAAAAAGTAACTTTTTATCTTATTTCTAGTGCCTATAACTATTTTTTTACCCTCACTTTAATAGCATTACATATTTTAAAGATAGGGTATTTCAATCGAAATCTCTTATTCTTCCATATCTTATATATGTGAAGCAGAAAACCTTTATAAATGGCTCAACCGCAAGTAAAGATGGAATTTTCTATAACTTCACATTATTATTTCTTAGTTTTTTCATGCTATTTCTTTGCCATTCTAGTTGCTTTTCTCGTTGACATTCTTTACAATACATTATCCTATTGTTAGTTTTTTCAATAATATTCCCACACATCTTACAACGTTTGTATTTTTTGCCGTGTCTTCCATATATGATATATGCGAAGCTAAAAACACCTACAAATGGCTCAACTACATGGAAAAGTGGGATTTTCTATTTTATGATAATACTTTTTTGATGCCTTTTTCCAATTTTCTTTGGTAGTTTTTGTTGCGCATTCTTCACAATACATTTTTTTATTCCCACACTTTTCAATAATATCCCCACATGATTTACAACGTGTGTATTTGTTTCTGTGTCCACGTCTAACAGAATAACATCTAGGGATAAAATTAACTCAAATCGACTTAAATTCGTGTCAAATCATATTAGGCAAGGAAAGTATCGTCTAACCTATTTAAAGCCGAATTTACCCCTAAAAACTCATTATTTCCCCTTATATACAAGGTAACTAAACTTAAAAATATATAATGGTTATCTCCAAAGTTGACGCTTTATACAGTCCATCGGCATCCACAAGATTAAGTGTAAATTTTTCACCTTCTAAATTATCATCCTCAGCCGCCACAATTTTCACCTGATTTGCTGCCGGATATGTAATAGTGAATTTGCTCAAAGCAAAGTTATTATTGGTTATCGTCCATACTGGTGTAATACCAGTAACCACATTATCATTTTCATCTTTAAATATTGCTGTGTAAATTCTTGAATACCCAATCCTTAACTCTACATTACCACTGATTGATGATGTTCCTGATACAGTAGGAATATTCTCTCCACTAATAATAATATTGGTATTTGTAGATATATTTCCCTCTGTCCAGGTAGCAGTAATTGTTACATTGCCATTTGCAATCATAGTCAGTAAACCACTCTCGTCTACAGTTGCTATTGTATCATCACTGGATACAAATGTCAAAGTAGGATTATTTACTACATTCCCATTCTTAACTGCAATGTAAGATAACTGATATGTACCGTCATTGATATCCAATGAGGTTATTCCATTATAAGTTAGTGAATATGTATCTGCTTTATCGGCTTCTCTGCTCATATAGATATAAGCTAGGTTATCATTGTAAAAGTGGTTCTTTACCTTATAAGTTCCACCAAAGCCTCTATACTCTCCACTCATGCTATCCACAATGTCGTTTAGACCGGTATAAATAATAACTGACCCACTAATGATACTAATTGTATTAGTCTCTGAAACACTGTATCTATCACTTGAAACTACGAAAGGAACAGTATAATATTTACCACCATAGTTGATTGTAAAGGTTGTACTACATTTCATCGCCATAGATGTATAATAGATGTTGCTTTCCTGTGAGTCTTGACTTGTGATAAGATAGTTTTCGCCTTTAAGTACAAATATTGTGCCTATGGAAATATCTGTATCCTGTGAATAATATAATCTTAATTTACCCTGTGGTGTTGTACCTCTGTTATTTCTCCGAAAGAATACTTTATATTCCTTTAATGTATTATAATAATCAGTTACAATTACTCCTTCTCTTTGCATTGTGATGTCAAATTGACGCTGATTTATATTTGTTATATTCAATTTATCACTCCTTCCTTTCATAAAAAGAAAAACAGTCATACCCCTTGCGATGCTAGTGTTTACAAGGTATATAGCCGTTTTCTAAAACTTCACATTTTATTCTAAAATTTTCACATTCCCAGAATTGGGAACCTCAGATTTTCTATCTCCCTTTCATATAATACAGAATTTTGAAAAGTGATGAAAGTCTTGTGAAATAAGGGATCTAGCACTTTAGGCTCGGTGGTAAATTTCGAGTTTTGTTATACTTTTCGTATTTTTCTAAATCTTTAATATGTTTACACTCATTACAATATTTAGTTGAGCTATCAAATTTGCTTTTCTTCTTAACTATTTTCCCGCATTCACTACAAAACAGAATTTGCTTATCACCATTGTAGTAATCAAAGTACCAACCAATCACATTCTTATAGTTTCTCTATTTGACTTATTCATGTTGTCAAGCGGATTAAACTTTTCAAAATCCATCTGTAAATCTTGACCGAACATCTGAACATACTCCTTTGTAACAGACATATCACTATGTCCTAATATTTTCATCAAACGAAATTGGTCTCCACCGGACAAAATCCAGGATTTAGCAAATGTGTGCCGGAATAAATGACAACTGGTCTTATTCACATTCCGCTTGATATTATATTTTTTTACTAAATCTTGGAAAGTTTTTATGCTTCCTTGTTCTCCATAGACATTACAAAATAAATACTCGTCTAGTTCACCGCCCCGAATCTGTAAATACTCTTGTAATATATTTGCAAGCGTGTTGGAAAGTGGAATAATCTGTTGTTTCCGATTTTTTGTCTTGCGTAGGTTAATTGTACCACTTTGAAAATCTATGTCTCCTATTTTCACATCTAATGCCGTTGAGATACGATTTCCAGTGCCAAGTAAATAATTCTCAAATACCCACGTTTTATAAGTAGTAAATGAGCATGAATTTACGTCTGGTTTCTCTAATAAGCGTTGTAGTTCTTCATCTGAATAAGTTTCTTTGAGTTTTTTCTCTGCCTTGATTAATTGAATCTTAAATGCAGAAACATAGTTACACTCCATACAGTAGTATAAAAATGCTCGTAGTGACCGCAAATAACTATTAATAGTAATATCATTTGCTTGTGTATTCTCACGCATCCATATAATATAATTGTCTACTGTATCATCTGTTATGGCTGATACTGGTTCTACTGCATCTGTGAATTTGGAAAAAAGTTTGAAATGGTTACCATATGTTCTTATGGTTTTTTCTGAAAGATTGCGAATAGTCGCCTTACGAATAAATAATTGATATGCTTCCTCAATGGAAAGATTTTGACTTTTGGTCATAGTAATTTGTTGTTTCATGGCTCTACTTCCTTTCGTATAAGACTAGGTGAAATTCACACAATAATCTTACGAATAGGCACTAGATTTTTTGATACAACAAAGGACTAATATGTCCTCGAAAATACTGTAAAACACCAATGCACAAAGTGGGACTTGAACCCACACGATATTGCTACCACAGGCACCTGAAGCCTGCGCGTCTGCCAATTCCGCCATTTGTGCATAACCTAATTGCTGTAAAGCCTTTTGAGATAAGAAAAGTCTTGTAAATTATACTTCACAAAACTTATTATCTCGAATGCAGTTGACGGGACTTGAACCCGTACCCAGTTATCCCAGACTAGATCCTTAGTCTAGCGCGTATGCCAATTCCGCCACAACTGCTCACTCTATTTATATCTTTGCTCGCGTACCGAACATTGAATATTATATAAAAAATAAGTGTCTTTGTCAATCCCCTTTTTCTATTTTTTTCATACTATAGAGATATATTTAATTCGAAAGGAAACACCTATGGATAATTTTCCTAATAACCCAAGAGGGCCGATGGGTAATTTCCCTAACAACCCAACAACACCCATGGATAATTTCCCTAATAACTCAAGATCACCTATGGGGAATTTCCCTAATAATCCAGGAGCACCTATGGGAAATTTCCCTAATAACACAAGAGCACCTATGTCACCGCCGCCTTTTCAAGAACCGCCGCTCCCAAGAGGTATGGCGATGCCAACCCCGGAAGCAGCCAAATTCAACCAGCAATTTGGATCTCCTAACCGCACGAACAATATGCAGCGGGAATTCCGTCGCTGCCTGAACCAATTTACCTTTGTTTGGCTGTGGAACGGCAGGTCTTTCTGGTTCTATCCTATTTCTGTGAGCCGTTGGTCAGCCGAAGGCTTTGTTTGGCGTCAAAACCGCTGGGTCTTTAACCGGATTAACTTAAATACCATCTTCTTTTTCCGGTGCTTCTAAAGGTGCCTGTGCTTTATAATCTACATTTTTATTATACCATTCGCTAATCAGTATTTTTATGGAAGCTGTAACCGGAACTGCAACAAGCATACCGATTAAGCCGCCTATATTCCCTCCGATTAAAATAGCAAGCATCGTAAATACAGGGTGCAGCCCGACACTGTCTCCCACAATCTTTGGTGCTATCAGATTGTTATCAATCTGCTGCACAACAACCATCGCAATGATAGCCCACAATATCATAATCGGCTGCCCGCTTAGAAGTCCCATAATTGCGGCTAAAACAGTTCCGACTACAGGTCCGACATACGGAATCATATTGCATATACCAGAGATAATTCCGATGACAATCGCGTAATCAACCCCGATTATCGTCAGAGCAATCGAGGAGAGAATACCGACAATGCAGGCATCCAAAAGCTGTCCTCTGATGTAGTTTGAAAATGTATCATTAATGACAGATGCACATTTACCTACTGTTTTTCCCGCCTTGCTCTTTCGAAAGATAAGATAAAAAAACTTACCCCACAATTCCTTAAAATATTCCGTATCCTTTAACAAATAAATACTCAGTATAATCGAAATTAAAAAGGAAAAAACATTATTTCCAAATTCCACAATCGAGCCTGCCAGATTGGTGAGACTTCCCGTTATATAGCTTTGAACGGCAGTCACAACATCTGTCACAATATTATTGAAGTTTTCCGGAAGCTGAATGTTTAGGCTGTCCAGCTTCTCCTCTATGGCTTCCGCAGAAAACTGACTTTGATTCATATAATCTGTAATATAAGCAACGATATTCGAAATCGTTGTGTTTTTTGAAAGCTGTCCGCCAATCATAATGTATATACCACATATCATCGCAACAACAATGCCGATAATAGCAAGATAGACTGCTGTAATACTGAGGCTTCTCCTTCTGTCCGCCTTTTTAAATATCTTCTTTTTCTCTAGAAAGCGCTCTATCTTGCTCGTTGCCGGCCGAAAAAGGTAGGCTATCACAAAGGCTATCACAAGAGGCTTTAGAAGAGCGATAATAACACCTGCCGCCTTAAAGCCCCACGACATAATCGCTCCGATATTTCCCATCAGCAAAATGGCAACGTAAATAACAATTGCTGTCACTGCAACATACACACAATATTTTAAAAGTTTATCATCCTTGTCAATTTTCATACACTTTCCTCCGAATTTCCTATGATATAAGAAGTGTGGGCTTGCCACGCTTCGCGCCCGAGGGGGTTGCACAGCAACAACTTCTACTCCCTGAGGTGCGCATAATATGTTTTGCATCATAGGAAATTCTGCCGAATTTCCTATGATGCAAAAAAAGCTCAAACAATATGTTTGAGACTTTTTTCTTTTTATACTCCCTGAGTAGGGCTCGAACCTACAACACCACGGTTAACAGCCGTGTGCTCTACCATTGAGCTATCAAGGAATGCAACAGTTACATTATATGACATGAACACTTTGATTGTCAAGCTTTTTACCTTAAAGGTAACTCCATCACGTAACCGTTTCGCCATACCATTTATAATGTGCCATAATAGATAAATTGGCACATTATATAACCACTTCCGCATGACTAAACTGTAAAATCATATTGACAGCAACGAAATTTAATGCCAAAATATAAATAGAATTACGAAAGAAAGGAGTTGTTTTATTTTTATGGATACTCTAAGGGAATTGCAAAATGCCTTTAAGAAAGATGTCGATAAGGAATGGGTAGATAAAGAACGAAAACTAATGAATGATATCGTAAATTATACATGTACCCAGAACGGTACAAGCGCTATTCAAGGATATGAAGCAAAGGCTGTTCTTGAATTTCTTGACAAGCCTGCTGTCGAGGTAAAGGAATTGCTTCAAATTGAGGATATGGATGTAAAGGATTTGCAGACATTGATGTACGCACTTGCACCGAAGGTAAAAAAATTCGGTAACTTTATGACCTGATACGAAATTTTAGAGCATTATCATGGAAAATCTTTTCAAAATTTTCTATATATAAAAAAGGAAACCCGCCGCGGCAGGTTTCCTTTTTAAATCTCTGCTATTCTACTATTTATTCTACTACTTTTTTCTTCAGGAAGCCAAGCATAACTGCTGCCACTACCGTACCGATTGCAAGTGCAAGTAAGTATAACAATGCATTTCCAACTACAGGGAATACGAAAATTCCACCATGTGGTGCCATAAGTGTACAATTAAATATCATTGATAATGCTCCTGCAACCGCTGAACCTACGATACAGGATGGCAGTACACGAAGCGGATCTGCCGCTGCAAACGGAATTGCACCCTCTGAGATAAATGCCATACCCATAACAAAGTTAGTAGGTCCTGACTTTCTCTCTTCTTTTGTAAATTTATTCTTAAATAATAAGGTTGAAAGTGCGATTGCTGTCGGAGGTACCATACCGCCTACCATAACCGCTGCCATAACATCATAATTTCCTGATGCGATTGACGCTACACCAAATACATATGCCGCTTTATTTACCGGTCCGCCAAGGTCAACAGACATCATGCCTCCAAGGATTAAACCGAGAATAATTTTACTGGAACCGCTCATATCAATAAGTGTCTCATTTAAAAGTGTATTCAAAGCTCCAACTGGAGGTTCTACCACAAATATCATAATAATGCCGACAACGAGCATACCAATCACAGGATATAACAACACCGGTTTTATTCCATCCAACGCTTCCGGAAGCTTATCAAATAATTTACGAAGTAATACTACGGTATATCCTGCCAAGAAACCAGCAACCAATGCGCCCAAGAAACCTGAGCTTCCTGCTGCCGCAATCGCTCCGCCTACGAAACCAAGTGCAAGTCCCGGCCTGTCGCCGATACTCATCGCAATGTAACCAGCCAAAATCGGTAACATAAAGCCAAATGCCGCTCCACCAATCTGCTTAAAGAATGCTGCATATGGAGTAATTGTACCAAAGTTTCCTCTGTCTGCTACGGAAAGAGCGTTCATATCTACTAACATACCATCAATCAAGAACGCAATTGCAATCAGGATACCACCGCCTACAACGAATGGAAGCATATGTGATACACCGCTCATCAGATGCTTGTAAATCGTGTGAGCTGTACTTCCCGTCGATACAGAAGCCGATTCCTCCTGTCCTGCTTTTACTGTGTAAACAGGTGCGTCTCCGTTTATCGCTCTCTCAATCAATTTATCCGCCTTGCTGATACCGTCAGAAACCTGGCACTCAATCAGCTTTTTGCCCGCGAATCTAGCCATCGGAACCTTTGTATCGGCAGCTACGATAATGCAGTCTGCTTCTGCGATTTCCTGCTCCGTCAATACGTTTTTAGCTCCGCCTGATCCTCTTGTCTCTACCTTGATGCTGCAGCCCCTCGCTTTTGCCTTTTTCTCAATTGCTTCCGCTGCCATATAAGTATGGGCAATACCTGTTGGGCACGCGGTAACCGCAAGTATTTTCACTACCTTTGCATTAGACATCACTTTTTCCTCCTCATTGCCTGAATCGGCTTTTGCATTCTCTGCCTTGTCAATAATAGAAAGAAACTCCTCCACTGATTTTGCATTTTTTAAGTTAGTGGAAAATGTCTCGTCCATCAAAAGAACTGACAGCTTGCTCAGCACATCAAGATGTACATTGTCCTTTGTGTTCGGTGCTGCAATCAAAAAGATTAACTGAACCGGTGCTCCGTCCAAAGCTTCAAAATCAACACCGTCCTTGATTACCATCGCAGCGAGTCCCGGAGCTTTCACTGAATCGCCTCTTCCGTGCGGAATTGCAATTCCTTCTCCGATGCCGGTTGTACCTTCTTCCTCTCTGGCGTATACAGCTTCCTTGTAGCTCTTTACATCAGATATGTTCCCTGATACCGCCATCAAATCCACCATCGCGTCAAGTGCTTCACTTTTTGATTTCACATTACCGTTTAGATTAATACTGCTTCTGTCTAATAAATCGGTTATCCTCATATTGAAATCCTCCTCATATTATTATCATTCTATTGTTTTGAATAATTTTAAAACCTCTTCCTTTGTCGCGAGCTGCTTTGAAAATGCACTTGCACTTCCGGTCGCAACTCCCATTTTAAATGCATATTCGTAGCTGCCTCGTTCTAAATACCCCGCTAAAAAACCTGCAACCATCGAATCTCCTGCACCAACGGAATTGACAACCTTCCCCTTCGGTGCTGCACTTTTTAAAACATTGCCGTCCTCGCCGATGAAAATGGCGCCGTCGCCCGCCATAGAAATGAGCACATTTCTTGCTCCCTTTTCCTGTAGCTTCTTTGCATAAAAAATAATTTCTTCCTTGTCCTTTAGCTCCACTCCAAATATCTCACCAAGTTCATGGTTATTTGGCTTAATTAGGAAAGGATGCTTTTCCAGCACGTTCACAAGTAAATCATTCGTTGCATCAACCACAACTTTTGCCTTGCTTGATTTTAACCTCTCCATAATGTCACAGTAAACTGTTGAAGAGACACCGTTTGGTATACTACCCGCCAATACCAATATGTCATTTTCAGTCAGATTATCCAACTGTTCAAAGAGCATATTCATATGCTTATCTTCGATAACAGGTCCGATGCCATTGATATCTGTCTCCTCTTTTGCTTTCAGCTTGATGTTAATTCTGGAATTACCCTCTTCGAGGTTGATGAAATCACAGCTTAATCCGAGGTTTTTAGACTGCTTTTCAATTTCTCTTCCCGTAAAGCCTGCAATAAATCCAAGTGCCACACTGTCATAGCCTAGATTGTGAAGTACAACGGAAACGTTTATCCCTTTGCCTCCCGGAAGCATGTGTTCCCGCTCCACACGGTTTACCTCCCCAAGCTTTAATTCTTCTATCCAGACTGCATAGTCCAGACAAGGACTAAATGTTACGGTATAAATCATCTTCATTCACCTCCAGTACGTTTGCACATTGTTTGTAGCTTGCATCTTCCAGATTTGTTGTGATTATCTTTGCCTCCGTAAATTCTGCAAAAGTAATCGGTGAAATCTGGTTGAATTTTGATGGATCGCATAGAATATAGCTGTCGCTGCATCTTGCAAATGCCGCCTTCTTCATCATCGCCTCATTTAAATCCGGCGTAGTGAAACCTATCTTCATGCTCACACCATTCGTTCCGAAAAATCCCTTTGTAAAGTTATACTTGCTTAAATTCATCATGGCTTCATTTCCTACAATTGCCTCGGTTGAAGCCTTCAGTTCTCCGCCAATCAAATACACCGTACAGCCTGCCTTTAAAAGCTTCCTCGCATGTGAAATCGCATTTGTTACAAAAACTGCATGTTTTTCTTCCAAATAATCGATGATATATTCTGTTGTCGTTCCTGCATCTAGATAAACAAAGTCATTGGCACGTATAAGAGATGCCGCATATTTGGCTGTCATTTTCTTCTCCGCCATGTTAAGCAGCTGCCTCGCCTCCACATCATCATCTTTCGTGTTATAATTGGAGCCTAATGCTATTGCACCGCCATGAACCTTGATTAACCTTCCATTTGAATGTAATGTAGTCAAGTCTCTTCGTATCGTTGATTCCGAAGCCTCCAATAAATCCATCAGTTCTTGGACTGTTACGCTTCTCTTTTCATCTACAATCTTTAGTATTTCCTCAAATCTCTGTTCTACTAACACTCTTTTACCTCCTTGACTGATTTTATTATACACTCACTTTCAGTCACTTTCAATCATTTTCATTCACAAAATTCGTCACCTGTTTTTGTATATTTTTCACAACAGATTTGATTTGTTTTAGTATTTTCTATAATATATTATAATTTTCTATTATATTGTTCATTTTTTGTTTCGTTAAAGCTTTTCTTTTCATTCAAATTCAGTCATTTAAATTCAAAATCATCTTTCAATCAAAAACTCTGCCATTACTTGGTTGCTCAAATCCAACCCTCGCTCTGTTAAATACACCCGGTCTCCTTCGTTTATAAGAAGTCCCTGAGCCGTCAATTTTGCATCCGCTTCTTTGTATACCTCTTCATATTTTTTCTGAAACGTTGTCCCAAATTCCTTTTTGCTAATTCCGTCAATGAGGCGCAGCCCCAGAAACATGAATTCTTCCATTTCTTCCTCTATACTTAAAACCTGAACATGCGGGCGAATATTTTCCCCCTCACCTTCCATTTCATGCAAATATCTCTTCAAATCCGTATCGTTCGAAAAACGCTTATGATTGATAAGAGAGGACGCGCCAAGTCCGAAGCCAATATAATCCACTCTTCTCCAATATCCGGTGTTATGCCTGCATTCATATCCTTTTTTACTGTAATTGGATATCTCATAGCGGTTATATCCTGCCCCTTCAAGCACATTCTTGGTATCGTAATACATCTGCCGCTCATCCTCCTCTGTCGGAAGCGCCAGTAACCCCTTTTGCATTTTCTCAAAAAATTCCGTTCCCTCCTCCACAATAAGGCTGTATGCCGAAATATGTTCGGGATTCAATGCCGTTATTTTTTGGAGCGTACTCACCCAACTCCCTCTTGTCTGCCCCGGTATGGCAGACATCAAATCGATATTAATATTCGAAAAACCTGCCCTTCTTGCAGCATCATAGTTTTTCAGAAAATCTTCATAGGTGTGAATCCTTCCGAGCTCCCTTAATTCCTCATCATCGGCAGATTGCAGACCTATGCTCAAGCGGTTAATACCTGCCTCTCTATATCCGGCAAGCTTTTCTTCCGTCAATGTACCCGGATTGGCTTCTATTGTAATTTCCGCATTCTCTGCAACCTCAAATCTTTTATAAACTGCATCCAAAATAGAGCGGATATGCTTTGCGTTCATAATGGAAGGTGTTCCTCCTCCTATAAAAACAGTCTGAACTATATAGTCATTCTCCTTCTTTCCCATCAAATCTGCCGTTTTAATTTCTTGTATTAATGCCGGTACATAGTTTTCACGATACTTGGGAAATGACAAAAAATCGCAGTATGCACATTTCTTTTTGCAGAACGGAATGTGAATGTATATTTCTAAATCTTGCTTTATCATCGTATTTTCTCCTGATTTGCTAAAACAAAGGACAAATACTTGCTTTATGGAAGTATTTGCCCCTTCTTATTAATCTTGATCCAGTTTTAAAACACTCATAAATGCCTTTTGCGGAATTTCTACATTTCCGACCTGACGCATTCTCTTCTTGCCTTCCTTTTGCTTTTCAAGCAGTTTTCGCTTTCTTGAAATATCTCCGCCATAACATTTCGCCAATACGTCTTTTCTCATGGCTTTTACCGTCTCGCGCGCGATAACCTTGCTTCCGATTGCCGCCTGTATCGGAATTTCAAAGAGCTGTCTCGGAATTTCATCCTTTAGCTTTTCACACATTTTTCTTCCGCGCTCATATGCAGTATCCGCATGAATAATGAAGGATAGGGCATCTACCTCCTCTTTATTGATGAGGATATCGAGCTTCACAAGCTCGGAACGCACATAGCCTTTCATCTCATAATCAAAGGACGCATATCCTCTCGAACGGGATTTTAAGGCATCAAAAAAGTCATAAATAATTTCGTTCAACGGAAGATCATAGCGAAGCAACGCTCTTGTCTCCTCCATATATTCCATTCCATTATAAATTCCGCGGCGCTCCTGACACAAATCCATAATTTGTCCGATAAATTCCGTCGTCACCATGATTTCCGCACTGACAAGAGGTTCTTCCATGTAGTCAATTTCCGTCGGCTCGGGAAGATTGGACGGATTGGTCAGCTCAATCAACTCACCGTTTGTTTTGTACACCTTATAAATAACGCCCGGTGCTGTTGTAACAATATCTAAATTGTATTCTCTCTCTAATCTCTCCTGAATGATTTCAAGATGAAGCAGTCCTAAGAAACCGCATCGGAAACCAAATCCCAATGCAATGGAAGTCTCCGGTTCAAACTGCAATGCCGCATCATTTAACTGCAGCTTTTCCAAGGCATCTCTAAGGTCCGGGTATTTTGCACCATCCGCCGGATACATACCGCAATAAACCATCGGATTTACCTTCTTATAGCCCGGCAGCGGCTCCTTGCACGGATTATGTGCATCTGTCACCGTATCTCCCACTCTTGTGTCTTTCACATTCTTAAGACTTGCGGTGATATAGCCTACCATACCTGCACGCAGCTCCTCAGCAGGGATAAATTGTCCGGCTCCGAAGTATCCAACCTCAACAACCTCCGCCGAGGCGCCGGTTGCCATCATTTTAATAGTCGTTCCCCTTGAAACCCTGCCCTCCATAATACGGCAGAATACAATAACACCCTTGTAGGAATCATAGAGGGAATCAAAGATAAGCGCCTGCAGAGGAGCACTTGCATCCCCTTTTGGTGCCGGAATCTTCTCCACAATCTGCTTTAGCACCTGCTCACAGTTAAGCCCTGTTTTGGCAGAAATAAGCGGAGCATCCTGCGCTTCAATTCCAATGATATCCTCAATCTCATCGATTACCCGCTCCGGGTCCGCACTCGGCAAATCGATTTTGTTGATAACCGGAAAAACATCTAAGTTGTGGTCTAAGGCAAGGTAAACATTCGCCAAGGTCTGTGCCTCGATTCCCTGTGCCGCATCCACGACCAAAATCGCACCGTCGCATGCCGCAAGACTTCGGGATACCTCATAGTTAAAATCCACATGTCCCGGAGTGTCAATCAAATTAAATATATATTCTTCACCGTCATCCGCCTTGTAAATAACGCGGACAGACTGTGCTTTAATTGTAATTCCTCTCTCCCTCTCCAAATCCATGTTGTCAAGAACCTGTGACTGCATTTCCCTGCTGGTAAGCAGTCCCGTCATTTCAATAATACGGTCAGCCAGCGTGGACTTGCCGTGATCGATATGAGCAATGATACAAAAATTTCTAATTTTACTTTGGTCTATTACTGACATTCATTTTCTCCTTAATTAAAGCTTTACTGTAGAAATTGTAGCATATTCGAGCTTTTTATTCAATTCCCTTTCAACACTTTATCCAGAATATCTGCGAGGGGCTCCATTGCATTTTTTGCCTCCTCAAGCGTGTTTGTCTGTCCTCCGAGCTCGATAAGAGTTGCTCTGGGCATCAGGTGAAGATTGTAGCGAAGTCCTTTTAAATACGTTTTTCTCGTCAGATTGGGATAGTATTTCATTGCTGCAAGCTGCATTTGGAAGGAAAATGCCAGATTGTCTTCAATATAAGGATTATATAAATATTCAATATTTCCTACCTTTGTACTGTAACTCAACCCGTTGAAAAACATAAACTGTGCTGTCTGCTTTCCGTTTATATCTGTTACCAAATGAACATGATCTTTTAAGCCATCGCGATGCAAGTCAATGATAACCTCAATAGAAGGATTTTCAGCCAGAATTCGTTTTATATTTGGCTCTGCAAGTGTATATGCATAGTTTCGATTTAATTTTCCGTTTATCATATCATAAGTTGAGCTGTCATGAATTACATTGTAGCCATATGTATTTGCCAGTATCTGCGCCAGATACTCCCCAACTCCCACAATCGTTGTGCTGCTGTCGCCCTCTACTGAGTCCACAAACGCTTCCTGTGAATGGGTGTGATAAATCAATATTTGCGGAACGCTGCTATCCTTTTCTATGGTCAAATCCTTTTCCAGCATATTCTTTGCATTCAGCCTGCTGCTATCTATCGAGGTTGTAGAATCCACGGAATAAAAGGTATTTTTTAAGAAGTCAAAATCCGCCAGCTTCTCGAGAGAATATTCTACTCCGACAGCATTTGCTGTTGTACTGCTCTCCACCGCCTCGGTGTCGGTCGACTCTCCTTCTGCCTGTTCTGCTTCGTTTTCTGCCGTACCATTTTCTCCTTCTACATTTTCCTCTCCACTGCTTTCTCCTGTGCCATCTTCTGCCTCGTTGCTTTCCGCCTCTATTCCATTTTCCGCCTCCGCACTGCTATCCTCGCTGTTTTCATTCCCGGTGCTTTCTGTGCCGTTTCCAGCCACATTCCCCTGTGCCAAATACCTTTCATTTTCCTGCGCCACCAAGCCTCCGCTTGCTTCCACCAGCTCACCAGTCTCTGCATCTATATAATTCTCGTCAGCCGCCTCAGCCGCAATAATCATTTCATAGGTATACTCGCTGTCTGCGGTTGTCTCATAGCCTTTGCTTTCCCGAAAATAGTCATATATAGGTGAATTCTCCATAATCGTATTCAGCACCTTCTGCACGATACCATAATCCTCGTCATCCCCTACACTGTGGGTGACTCCCGGCATATACATATTCATAACATTTTTGCCCACGGTGCCCGTTACGCTGTTAATCACATTATTCAGGGGATTTTCCATGTCCTTGAACGTCACCATAGAAAATCCCCTGACACATACATATAAACCGAATAAAATAATGATAGTCCACAAACATGTATATAATCTTTTTTTTAAAATCTTCATTTTGCCTCCTGATGATGGCTTGTGTCATAGATTGAAATCCATTCTTTAAAGTATATTCAAATGAAGATTTTTTTATTCTGCCTGTTCACTTTTGAGTTTATGAGAATGCCATATTAAGCCCTTCCGATATGGTAAATCCAAGCATCTTTACCGTTTCATCAATATCTTTTGGTGTCACGAACATTCCGTTTAAATGCGGAGAAATAATCTCTCTGATAAGCTGGTATTTTTCTGCGGTATCAAAGGTTTTCAGTGTTCCGCCAATACTTTTTAGTTCCTTTGTCTGCTCCATCGCATCAATCAGATTTTCCATTGTATCATTTACAATCGTTGCCGCATCCACTACCGTCGGAATACCGATTGCGATAACAGGCACGTTCAAGCTCTCTGCATTCACACCATTTCTGTGATTTCCCACGCCAGAGCCGGGATTGATTCCCGTATCCGTAATCTGTATCGTCCGGTTCAAACGCTTTGTGCTTCTTGCCGCCAGGGCATCTATCGCGATGACATAATCCGGCTTTGTCTCTTCCACAACTCCCTTTATGATTTCCAACGTTTCCATACCTGTCTGTGCCATAACTCCCGGCACAAGGCCGCTTATCATATTTACTTTGTTTTTGCCCAATACTTCCTTACCGTACTCCTTCACCACGTGCCTTGTTATTAAAAGATTTTCCACTACGTTAGGTCCCAATGAGTCAGGCGTGACCTCTCTGTTTCCCAATCCGACGATTAATACAGATATCTCTTTCTCCATCGGAATCAGCTTTTTAATCTGCTCCGAAAGCTCTTTTGATATCTCCCTGTGATAATCTTCATCCGGCACTACCATGTTAGGTGCTTCTAACGTGACATAGGTTCCCATCGGCTTTGCCATTGCCCTTGCGCCGTTCTCGTTTTCGATTACAACTCTCGTTATTTTGATGTCCTGCTCTTCCTTGTAGCTCTCGTCAATGATGACACCCTTTATCTCAACGTTGTCCTCCTCAAAGCTCTCCTTTGCCTCAAGCGCTAAATCCGTCCGAATTACAAACTTATCTTTCTCTTCCATTTTGCCTCCTAATTAGCAGAAGTTTGTGTATCACAGGAATTTCCATGATACACAAAGCGGGCATATCGCAATACGCCCGCTTCCTAATCTCAGTTTACGTTACACTTTGCTCACCTTTAGCATTCCCAAAACTGAATTCCTTATACAAACTATTCCCACTTCAAATTTCTCTGATTATTCCTTGTCAGAGGCATCTCCCAAGCGGTATGATCCGTATGTAATAAATCATGCGACTTGTGAGACAGCGGTTTTTCCAGATAATCCTTATAAATCGCAACAATAGAAGGATTTTCATGAGAAAAGCGAATCTCGCTCGTCTTATCGAGATGATACAGCCTGTCAGCGCGCTCTTTTGCAAGCTCAATGCCGTCATGTATCGGCTGACCGCCTCCTCCTACGCAGCCTCCCGGACACGCCATTACCTCCACAAAGTCATAGTGTACCTTACCGTTTCTAATCTGTTCCATGACTTCTCTGGCATTGGCAAGCCCGGTCACAACTGCAGTGCGAAGCTTGATTCCGTTTAGCTCAAACTCGGTTTCCCTGATACCCTCTTGTCCTCTGACTGCACGGAAGGTATCTGCATCAGGGTTTTCACCCATCACAAAGTAATATGCACTTCGAAGTGCAGCTTCCATTACACCGCCGGTTGCTCCAAAGATAACACCTGCACCGGATCCAATTCCAAGCGGATGGTCAAATTCCTCCTCCTTTAGAATACTAGGTATAATGTTTTCCGCCTTAATCATTCTCACGATCTCTCTCGTTGTAAGAACCAAGTCCACATCCTGCCCTGCACTTGCATCATTCATTGTCTCCAAGTCACACTCGGATTTTTTTGCTACACAAGGCATAATGGAAATGCAATAAATTTTTTCAGGCTCAACACCCAAAAGTTTGGCATAATAGCTCTTTGCCACTGCCCCAAACATCTGTTGAGGAGATTTCGCCGTTGAAAGGTTTGACACCATTTCCGGATACTGTCCCTTCATGAATCGAACCCAACCCGGACAACAGGAAGTAAACATCGGAAATGTACTGTTCTCTTTGTTTTCCAATCTATCCAAAAATTCGCTTGCCTCTTCCATAATGGTCAAATCGGCAGAAAAATCGGTGTCAAAGATATAATCAAAGCCCATTTGCCGAAGGGCACTGACAAGTCGCTTTATTGTGGCTTCCTCTCGTTTTAGTCCCAGCATTTCTCCCCATGCGGCACGTATTGCAGGCGCAACCTGGACAACCGTTATTTTGTCCTTGTCAGCAATTGCATCATATGCCTTCTGTGTATCATCCCTCTCCCTCAATGCGCCGACAGGGCAATGTGTGATACACTGACCGCACAAGGTACAGTCGGAGTCATTGATTTTTCGGTTATAGGAAACATCAACAGTCGTGCGAGAGCCTGTGTAGGAAATATCCCATACATTCATCGCCTGAATTTTGTCACAGACTTGAATACATCTCATACATTTGATACATTTTCCGGAGTCTCTGATTAACGGAAAATTTTGATCCCAAGGAAGAGTTGTTACCTCTTTCTCATATGGAATCTCCAAGATTCCAAGATTGTTTGCAATTTCCTGCAGCTTACAGTTTCCGCTTCTGACACAGGTCGCACAGTGGCAGTCATGCTGGGAAAGTATCAGCTCAATATTGGTTCTTCGTACCTGCCTTACCTTCGGGCTGTTTGTGTAAATCACCATGCCGTCTTCCACAACATTGTTACAGGCTGTTACCAGCTTGTCTTTTCCTTCTACCTCCACTACGCAGACACGGCAGGCTCCGATTTCATTGATATCCTTCAAATAGCAAAGGTGAGGAATTAAAGTCCCTATTCTTGCCGCTGCCTCCATGATAGTTATATTTTCAGGTACCGATACTTCCTTTTTATTAATCGTTATATTTACCATATCGCAACTCTGCCTCCCTTAAATACTCCATAGCCAAAGTGATCGCAGCGTAAGCACCTTGATGCTTCCTGACAAGCTTCCTCGTGTGTCATTCCGTATTCTATAAACTCGAAATTATCCTTTCGTTCATTCGCTTCCTTTTCTCTCAGGTTAATTCTTGCACAGACCGGTCTGTCATCCAGCCTTGCCGCCGGAATCTCAACATCACAACTGATTAAGTGATTAAAGCCAAGATAATTGTCAATGTTGGCAGCAGCCACCTTGCCCGCTGCTATGGCGCGAATTACGGTTGCCGGCCCTGTCACACAGTCACCGCCTGCAAATACGCCCGGAATTTCCGTTACTTCGGTATCTGCCATTGCACGGATTGTTCCTCTTTTTACAGGAACACCGTTTTCCTCAAAATGGCGGCTCTCAATACCCTGTCCGATTGCCACAATAATGACATCTGCCGGAATTTCAACCTCTTCCTCCTTAGAGTCAGTTGCATTTGCTCTTCCGCTGTCGCTTATTTTTCCGATAATCTGTGGCTGGGCAACAAGTGCTACCGCCTTGCCACTTTCATCTGCCACGATCCGGATCGGCGCCATCAAATCAAGGAGCTCACAGCCTTCTGCCACTGCACCTTCAACCTCATCAGGAAGTGCGGTCATATCTACCTTCCTTCTCCGGTAAACAATCGTCACATTATCTGCTCCCAACCTCTTTGCTGATCTTGTGCAGTCCATCGCAACGTTTCCGCCGCCGATTACAACTACCCGCTTTCCTGTAAAATCAGGCATATTATCATCACCGATATTTTTGAGCATCTCAACCGCTGACATTACACCCGTGCTCTCTTCTCCTTCAATTCCAACCTTTTTATCCGTATGCGCTCCGATTGCAAGATATACGGCATCATACTCCTCGCGCAGGTTCTTAATCGTCGTCTCATCGCCGATATTGACACCAAGCTTTACGTCAACTCCCGCTGATAATATCGCATCAATGTCCTCCTGCAGCCGTTCCCTCGGAAAACGGTAATTCGGGATTCCGTACCGAAGCATACCTCCCAGCTTTTTCTTTTTCTCATATACAACTACCTTATGACCCATCAGTGACAAATAGTAAGCGGCGCTTAACCCAGCCGGTCCTCCGCCAACTACGGCAACTCGCTTTCCTGTCTCCTCAGCACACTCTGGTATCGGCACATTTTTCGCACTATCCACGGCAAATCTCTTTAAGCCCCTTATGTTGATCGAGCTATCCAACATATTCCTTCTGCATCTCGCCTCACAAGGATGCTCGCATATAAGAGCGCATGCGGTAGGAAATGGATTGTCCTTCCGAATCAGCTTTACTGCATCCGCATATTTTCCTTCGCCTATTAAGGCTATGTAACCCGGTATATCCACACCTGCCGGACAAAGTGCCACACAAGGTACGGGCTGATTTAAGTTATAGTTACACTTTCCTGCTTCGATATGCTCCAAATAGTCATCGCGGAAACCGGACAGTCCCCGAAGCACCATATTCGCGGCCTCATAGCCGATCGCACAGTCTGCTGAGTCCTTGATATTTTGAGCTGTGTTTTCAATCAGCTTCAACGTATCATGGGTCCCCCTGTTATCCAATACATCTGTAATTAAATTCTGCAATTGTCCAAGTCCGACACGGCACGGAACACATTTACCGCAAGTCTGCGCATGGCAAAGCTTCAAAAAAGATAAGGTCAAATCTACAGGACAAAGTCCCGGCGGGCTGGCAACGATTCTTCTCTCAACATCTGCATACAGTCTGTCTATTGTCTGTGCAGCACTATTTTCCGTTGTTATTCTTAATCTGCTCATACTTTCCTCCTTACGTTATGAATAAGCTTCTCCCATTTTTCCGTATTTTTCTGTCTAGCTGCTAACTGCTCCTCCTTTATTGTTTTCCATAAAACAATACGCCGCATACCCATTTGTTTATTTTGTACATTTGGTTTCATATGTCTTTTTTATTTTTGTATTATTTTACTACTATCTATATTTTATCTGATTATATTTATCAATTCAAGTCTCTATTCAACTATTTTTTTGTGAAAAAATGTACAAGTCGGCATCAACTCGCTAAATCCGTCACTAATAAGGGACTTGGTTGTTTTTTTGTGCCGAATACATACACGCAGTAACATCTTCCCCTTACATTCATGCGCATAAAAATTTTTTCATAGATTTTGGGAATTTCTCTTGACTTTATCCCTATAATATCTTAATATATATTAGTGTGTTTACATTAGCACGTCCGTGTCCGGCTAATGATGTAAATGCTTAATTTAACAATTAAGAAATTGAAAACATCATTTTCAATTTATAACAACCATGAAATAATATTATAATATCGGAGGTGCCTAAATTGGCTAACATTAAATCTGCAAAGAAAAGAATTTTAGTAAACAGAACAAAAGCTGAAAGAAACAAAGCGATCAAATCTAAGGTTAAAACATCTATTAAGAAAGTAGACGCTGCTGTTGCTACAAACGACAAGGCTGTTGCTGCTGCCGCTTTAGTTGAAGCTATTTCAACAATCGACAAAGCTACTACAAAAGGTGTTTACCATAAAAATACATCTTCAAGAAAAATTTCACGTTTAACAAAAGCTGTTAATGCAATTCAGTAATTAATCTTATAAAGTATAGACCACCAATCCCGTCAATTGGTGGTTTTTTTAATTCATGACAAGTGAAGCTTTCTATTACTTCATCTTGTTGCGCCGAATTTCTTATCATAACAAAAAGGGATATACCGCACAACTCGGTATATCCCTTTATTTTTATTATGTATAAACTATATTATAATTTAAACTCTGAAACTGCATTCTCTAAGTCTGCTGCAAGGTCTGCCAATACAACTGCTGTTGCAGAAACCTCTTCCAGATTAGCTGTCTGCTCTGTTACTGTTGCAGAAATATCTGCCGTTACCGTAACGTTCTCACCGGTCTTTTCGTCAATGAGCTTCATATTGTCTGCAACGCTGACAATAATATCTGACAGTTCCTGAATTTCCTTAATGATATCTTTAATATCCTTATTTACAATTTCGGTTCCCTGTCTGATTTCTGCAAAGCTTGTACTTGTCATCTCTGCAAGAACATTGCCCTTCTGTAACTGGTCAAGTCCTTCTGTCATCTTAGTACTCATGTTGTTAGCATCAGCCTGTACCTCTGTGATAATAGAACCAATTCTTCCCGCTGCTGTCTGGGAATCCTCTGCAAGCTTTCTGATTTCGGAAGCAACAACCGCAAAACCTCTTCCTGCTTCTCCTGCTCTTGCCGCTTCAATGCTGGCATTCAAGGAAAGAAGGTTTGTCTGAGATGCAATCTCTGTAATGGAATTTAAAATTGCATTCATTTCTTTTGTACTATCACTTAATTTAGTTGCCACACTTGCAACCTGATCCATAACGCTGTTAACCTTGGAAAGCTGATTTACATACTGAATGATGTTATCATTTCCTTTTTCAGCCATCTGCATGGACTGATCTGCTCTATCTTCAATGCGGTCAGCACTCTGAGTGATTTTACCGGAAATCTGCTCCATATCATACACTCTTGACATCGCGCTGTCAGACTCTGCTTTTTGTTCATTCATACGGTGTGACATTTCCTCAATAGATTCAGAAATTCTTACACTTCCGTTTGTATTCTCTGTTACACTTTCTGTTACTACCTTTGTTGAATTCTCAATTTCCTTACTCATGGAATATACTTTACGGATAATATCTTTTAAGCTGATGCTCATTTCATTGAAGGAATCTGCCAAATCTCTGATTTCATCCTTTGAATTTACAATTACTTCCTCGGCAGTCAAATCACCGCTCGCCATAATCTGCATCTGCTCTTTCAAACTATATAATGGCTTTGTAATGCTTCTTGCCAAAACAATAACAATACCTACCGATAATACAACAACCACAACAACAAGAATAATAATTGCTGCAAATGTCACCGCAAAACTTGTGCTTAACTCTTCTCTTAAGGTCTCGCTTCTCTTCAACTCACTGTCTGTCAATATAGAAACTTCATCCTGAATATATCCTGCCACATCTCTCAAATAGTAAATAGAGTCAAATGACTTGGAAGTAAGCTCGCCCATTTCATTAATCTCATTTGCCTTTGCTTCATAGGTGGAATAAAGACGGTTGATAGTTTCAACTGCATTTCTGCTGTCTTTATTTTCATCTGTCTTCTCAATATTGGCATCTGTCACCTCAATTGCTTTTTTGATTACTTCCAACCGCTCTGGTATCTGTGCCTCTGATGCGTTTTTGTTCTGCGTCGCAAAAGAAAGTAAATCTGAAGGTATCAATTCAGTGTTTTCTTTAATGGCATTGATTGTTGTAACATTCTCAATTACCCTCTCCAACTTTCCTGCATAGCTGTATGCATTAACCGCTAAAATAATGATAGCAATCGTCATACATCCCACAATCAAAGCGGTTGTAGAAATAATCTTCTTTCCAATCGTTTTTGGTGTTATTGTTTCAATCAATTTGCTGAAGCCACTGTTGCTTTTTCCCGGCTTCGCAGCTTTGCGGCTGCTTTTTTTCTTTTTGGTATTTAAGATTTCACTCATATCGATATTCTTTTGTTTTTTGCTTCTCTTCATGAAATTCTTTCCCTCTCCCAATTTGCCTTTCATTGCAAGACCTCCATCATTTTTCTTTTGTTTCTATTAAATAATTCTACAAATATATTCTATATTATACCAAATTCTATATTTGTTTACAAGATATTTAAACTTTTTTAACTTTTTCTAAACAAATTTCTATATCTTATATGCTTAAAACCTACTCTTCTTCTGTCTCTTCGTCTCCAACAATTTTAACCAAACCGCTGTTTAATTCCTCTACTGCGATAGACAAAGGCTTCTTGCCATTTTCAGTAGCCATTGCATCTCTCTCCCCAATAATCTGTCTTGCTCTTTTTGAGGTTGCCAAAACGATAGAATATCTGCTGTTTACAACAGGCTGCTCACCTGCTTCTACCTCACTGTTTACTACTTTCATCAAGTCTGTGTACGATGGATGTAACATATTAAAAAATCTCCTTTCAAAACCGTTTTAATTCTTCTCTTATTTTTTCGATGTTGCTAATATTTCTAGATACCCTGCAATGTTCTCCCTGTATAATATGGTGAGTTCTTGCAATGCATTCATCTAAAACGTCATTGATAACCAAATAATCATACTGCTCAATACCCTCTGCCTCTAAAATTGCTCTTTTCAACCGGCATTCAATCGTCTTGCAGTCTTCCGTTCCTCTGCCCTCCAAGCGAGCTTTTAATTCATCCATGCCTGGCGGTGTTACAAAAAGCAGAAGCGTATCCGGGAATTTCTCCCTTACTTTTAAGGCACCCTGTATCTCAATTTCCAAAATCACATCTTTTCCCTGTTCAAGCTGGCTGTCAACATACTCCTTCGGCGTCCCATAGAAGTTACCAACATATTCTGCATACTCAATCAGTTGATTTTCTTCTATCATTTTTAAAAATTCTTCCCTCGAGCGAAAAAAGTATTCCATTCCTTCCCGCTCGCCCTCTCTTGGGTTTCTCGTTGTCGCGGAAATTGATAACGCATAATTACTATATCGGCTCATCAAGCCTTTTACAATAGTCCCTTTACCAGCACCCGAAAATCCTGATATAACTATTAGGATACCTTTCTTGTTCATTCCTGTCACCTTTCATCACTATTATACCTGCCGGCGATTGTCTCGGGCTGTAATGCCGACAGAATAATTTGTTCATTTTCCATTATAATGACGGAGCGGGTTCTTCTTCCCTGCGTCGCGTCCACGGCAGTCCCCTTATCCTTGGCATTTTGTACCATACGCTTAATCGGCGCTGCCTCCGGATTGATTACTGCCACTATTTTACTTGTATTTACAACATTCCCAAATCCAATATTAATTAAACCAGCCAAGTGAAATCTCCTCGCTAAATATTATTCAATATTTTGTATCTGTTCCCTGATTTTTTCAATTTCCGTCTTTAAATTAATTGCCCGGTTTGTAACCTCTAAATCATTTGCCTTGGAAAGAATGGTATTTGCCTCACGATTCATTTCCTGTGCAACAAAATCAAGCTTTCTGCCCATGTTTCCGCCTGCTTTCAGAGTGTCTTTTGTATTTGAAATATGACTTTTCAATCTTACAAGCTCTTCGTCCACGCACATTTTGTCTGTAAATAAGACAACCTCCGTGGCAATTCTGCTCTCCTCGATTTCGGTATTGCCCAGCAATTCAGTCACACGCTCTTCCAGTTTTTTTCTGTAATCTGCAATGATATCTGGAAAACGTTCTTCTATATAATCTACGTCCTCAAGCATTCCCTCGAGTTTATCCAGCAAATCATTTTTCAGATTTTCACCCTCCAGGATTCTTGCATCAACAAGATTCTGTGCTGCTCCCGATACCGTTTTTTCAATGAGCTTCCAAAGCTCCTCCTCATCGGCGGTCTGCTCCTCCATCACCAAAACTTCCGGATATCTGGACAGTGCTGCCGCACTGATATCACCGTTTATCTCAAACTCCTCGGACATCTGCTTTATGTACTTTAAATACTCCGATGCCACGTCCTGATTATACTTCAAGGATATTTTATTCTCAGACAAGTCCTCATAGGTGAAAAAAATATCCACTTTTCCTCTTTGAATATAGCTTTTCAGAAGATTGCGAATTCCTGCTTCAAAAATATTCAGTTTCTTTGGCATTCGCATATTGATATCCAGATATCTGTGATTAACAGCCTTCATTTCCACAGTCAGTCTTTTCTCGCCGTCTGCTTCCTCACATCTTCCAAAGCCAGTCATGCTTTTTATCATGTTATCACTCTCTTTAAATTTATTTGTTTCAGTGCATATTTGTACTAATTATCACAACTTATCAAATCATTATAATTCATTTGAAGGTATGCGTCAATATTACAAATGCGATAGTTTTTAATTTCTGTAAAGAAATTTTTAGAAACACTTGCAAAATACTTATTTTACTGTAAAATAGGTATGGAAAGTTTGATTCACGACAAGAGAAGCTGCTTGCTGCTTTATCTTGTTTAAATATGTATGTTAAGAAAGGTTTACAAGATGATTAGTGCAAATAATGTTACATTAAGAATTGGAAAAAAGGCTTTATTTGAAGACGTAAATATTAAATTTACCGAAGGAAATTGCTATGGTTTAATCGGTGCAAACGGTGCCGGTAAATCAACATTTTTGAAAATCATGTCCGGTCAGATTGAGCCGACACAAGGTGATATTGTTATCACTTCAGGACAGAGATTGTCCTTCCTTCAGCAGGATCACTTTAAATATGATGAGTATTCGGTACTTGATACTGTCATTATGGGAAATGCCCGCTTATATGAAATTATGAAGGAAAAAGATGAGATTTACGCAAAAGAAGATTTCACCGAGGAGGATGGTATCAAGGCAAGTGAGCTGGAAGGCGAATTTGCAACGATGAACGGCTGGGAAGCTGAATCCGACGCTGCCACCTTATTAAACGGACTTGGTATTGCTACCGACCTTCACTACAAATTAATGAAGGATTTAAATGGTAGTGAAAAAGTGAAGGTGCTGCTTGCGCAAGCGTTATTTGGAAATCCTGATATCCTGTTACTCGATGAGCCTACGAACCATTTAGATTTGGACGCGATTGGCTGGTTAGAAGAATTCCTTATTAACTTTGAAAATACAGTAATCGTTGTATCGCATGATCGTTATTTCCTGAATAAGGTTTGTACGCATACAGCGGACATTGATTATGCAAAAATCCAGCTCTATGCAGGCAACTATGATTTCTGGTATGAATCCAGCCAGTTGATTGTAAAGCAGATGAAAGAAGCCAACAAGAAGAAGGAAGAAAAGATAAAGGAATTACAAGACTTTATTTCACGCTTTAGTGCCAATGCTTCCAAATCAAAGCAGGCTACCTCCAGAAAGAAAGCACTTGAAAAAATTGAGCTTGACGATATTAGACCGTCCAGCAGAAAATATCCATATATTGATTTCAGACCTTCAAGAGAAATCGGCAACGAAGTTCTTACTGTTGAAAAGTTATCCAAGACAATAGACGGTGTGAAGGTGCTTGATGACATTTCCTTTATCGTAAATCGTGAGGATAAAATTGCCTTTGTCGGCGGAAATGAACTTGCAAAGACTACTTTATTTAAAATATTAGCCGGAGAGCTGGAACCAGACGAGGGAACTTACAAATGGGGTATCACCGTGACAAGTTCCTACTTCCCGAAGGATAACACCGCTGAATTTGACAATGACCTTACCATCGTAGACTGGCTGACACAGTTTTCTGAGGAAAAGGATGTTACTTATGTCCGCGGCTTCCTCGGCAGAATGTTATTTGCCGGAGATGACGGTGTTAAGAAAGTAAAGGTACTTTCCGGTGGTGAGAAGGTTCGCTGTCTTTTATCTAAGATGATGATTTCCGGCGCCAATGCCTTAGTGCTTGACGAGCCTACGAACCATCTTGATATGGAATCAATCACAGCACTCAACAATGGTTTGATTAAATTCCCGGGCGTACTGCTCTTCGCTTCACATGATCACCAGTTTGTGCAGACAACTGCCAACCGTATTATGGAAATTCTTCCGGGTGGAAAGCTGTTAGATAAGATCACAACATATGATGAATACTTAGAGAGCGATGAGATGGCAAGAAAGCGCCAGGTTTACACCGCTGACACAGAGGAAGAGGATTAATTTAACCCCACAGTATGAGGATATCCTATGAATAAAAAAGTAAAACAAGTTTTAGCAATAATCGGTATTGTTATTTTAGTGGGACTTTATGTGGCAACGTTTATTTTTGCCTTACTCGATTCACCAAATGCTGCGAGCTGGTTTAAAGCCGCACTCTACTCTACCGTTGTTGTTCCTGTTTTGTTATATGCCTATCTTCTTGTTTATAAATATTTGAAAAATAGGCGGTAGAATATAAAAAAGTGTGAGCGTTGCTCACACTTCGCGCCCAAGCAGGTTGCGAAGCAACAACTTCCTCCCTGCGAGGTGCCCGTAATATTTTATTATAATAAAAAGCCGGTCAGCTCTTTTTAAAAGAGCCGTCCGGCTTTTTCTTTACCCTTATAATGAAAATGCTAACTCATAGGATGGTTCGTTTGAAATATTTAATATATTATTCAATGCACGCGGAATTTTGATTATCTTCTTATAGCTCATGATAACCTTATCACAGCTTAAGCAGTCAAACATCTGGATTGCCTCATCTAAGAGACTTGCGGATTGGTCTACCGCTCTTTTTACCTCTTCGTTAAATACCACACAAAACTTTCCAGGCTTATCATACACAACTCTTTTGTATTCCATAACCGTCGCTGTCTTTAGGTGATTAATCGTCAGGTATAAATAAAACTCATTCAATAATGCCTTTTTATTATCCTTCATCCATTCGATGTCCTGCGCTAATATCTTTTCACATTCCTCTTTTTCGAGATTGACAAAGGATTTATATGTAACACCGTTTTGTCTGCTCTTCTTTTCTAAATAATAGGTTCGATTTTCATCCATTCTCATACACAAACTAAAAGACGGTTTATTCTCTATGTCCTGTGCGGGATAAGTCTTATATTTATTTTCCACAAATTTTACTTTCCGTACTACTGTTTCTATTCCCTCCTGCTTATATTTTTCCTGTATTTTTTCTCGTATTGCATCATATTCATCGTATTGTATCACATTGTTTTCTTCATTATACATGGTATACTTCATAAATTGCCTCCATTCATACTTATCGTGTTACTGTTTACACCTGCGGTGTTCACCGCAACATGATGCACACAAATCACCTAAAATGTGATTTGGCGCTTGCTGCCCTCGCAAAATTGTATAAACACAATTTTGACTTCGCGGGATACTGCCCAGTGAATCGTAACCTTATGTCATCTCTGAAAATATCTTCCGACAAGATACATTTTATTCAAGTCTTCCACCATTTATTCCAATATTGTCTATTTTTTATATTTTTCTTCATATCTTAGTTTTTATTATAAGCAAAATATATGAAAACTTCGTGTCCAACTTTTGACGATTTTATTAAAATTCCTGAAAGGTTTGTGATAATACCCCTGACACAGTAAAATCACCCGCCGTTTGGCAGGTGATTTTATTTTGATTCATTCCTATTATTTATTTCTATAAATAATGTCGTCTCTTCCCGGTCCGTTTGATACAAGCGTAATCGGGAAACCGATTTTTTCTTCGATAAACTCAATATATTTTCTGCAATTCTCCGGTAAATCTTCATACTTTTTGATACCGCGGATATCGGTTTTCCAGCCCGGAAGTACTTCGATAACCGGTTTTGCCTTCTCAAGAAGCCCTGTTGTCGGGAATTCCGTTGTCACCTTGCCGTCAATCTCATAAGCTGTACACACCGGAATTTCATCCAAGTAGCCCAATACGTCCACTACGGTAAATGCTACATCCGTCGTTCCTTGAATTCTACAGCCATACTTGGAAGCCACCACATCAAACCATCCCATACGTCTTGGACGCCCTGTTGTTGCACCGTACTCGCCGCCGTCACCGCCGCGTTTTCTAAGTTCATCTGCCTCGTCGCCAAATATTTCGCTGACAAAAGCACCTGCGCCGACTGCACTGGAATATGCCTTGCATACTGTGACAACCTCTTTAATCTCATACGGAGGGATGCCTGCTCCGATTGCCCCGTACGCTGCCAATGTGGAGGAGGAGGTAACCATCGGATATATTCCGTGATCCGGGTCCTTCAAGGAGCCTAGCTGTCCTTCTAACAAAATATTTTTTCCTTCTTTTATTGCATTCCATAAATATAAGGAAACATCGCATACATAAGGTGCTACCATCTCTTTATATTTCATTAACTCATCAAATAATTCTTTCGTATCCAATGCCGGTTTGTGATACAAATGCTCCAACATAATGTTCTTCGTTTCACAAACCTGCTCGAGCTTTTCTTTTAACGCTTCCTCGTCAAACAATTCGCTTACCTGGAAACCGATCTTTGCATATTTATCAGAATAAAACGGCGCAATTCCTGATTTTGTTGAGCCAAAGGATTTTCCGCCCAGTCTCTCTTCTTCATATTGATCAAAGAGGATGTGATATGGCATTACAATTTGTGCACGGTCAGATACAAGTATCGTAGGTGCCGGAACGCCTCGCTCTACAATGCCTTGGATTTCCTTGAACAACAGCGGTATATTGAGTGCCACACCGTTTCCGATTACACTTGTTGTATGCTCATAAAATACTCCTGACGGAAGTGTGTGCAATGCAAATTTACCATAGTCATTTACGATTGTATGACCTGCATTTGCTCCTCCCTGAAATCTTACGATAATATCAGTTTCCTTTGCAAGCATATCGGTAATCTTACCTTTGCCCTCGTCTCCCCAATTTGCTCCAACTACTGCTTTAACCATACTGAATCCTCCTGTCGGTTTCTTTTCTATCACTGCGTATATAAGAGTTCTTTCGCTCTCACACTTCCCTAGTATACTACATTTTTCACCATAAGTAAAATCAATATCTTTTATATTATATATAACCTGTAATTATATCTCTACCATGTCCATAAACTTCTGTGCCGCGGAGGAAAGCGGATTGTTTTCTGCCATCACAAGACAAAAGTTTCTGGCAGGAAGCTCTTCCTTAAATTTCAATTCAATCAGCTCACCGCTTTTTATATATTTTACAGCAAAATCTTGTACCACACTTGCAACGCCTAAGTTTCGAAGAGCAAACTGTACAATCATTTCACTTGTCGCAAGCTCAAATTCCGGGCTTAAAACCACATTTTTCCCCGCCAGATAGGAATCTACATAGGTTCTGGTACTTGTAATTCCCTCCAGACAGATAATCGGAAGCTTCTCCAGCTCCTTGTAGTCCAACACCTTGTCCTTTAAATAATCAAATTTGGAACCTGCCACAAAACTGTCCTTAATCTCCTTTACCTCTTTTACCAAAATTCCGTTTTTGGCGGAAAACGGAGAGCTCACGACGCCAAAGTCAATTCTTCCATCCTGCAAAAAGTTTAGCGTTTCGGGGGTAGGCGCATTGGTCACGGTCACTTTAATCTTGGGATACAGCTCATGAAATCTCTCTAAAATAGGAAGTAAATAAAATTTAAGCGTCATATCACTGGCACCGATGCGAATTTCCCCATATTGAAGGTTCTGCATTTCTTTCACCTTATTTTCCCCTAAAACAATCGTTTCATACCCTCTTTTAATGTAGGAAAAGAGAACCTCACCCTCTGATGTAAATCTTACCCCCTTCGCCGTTCTCACAAAAAGCGCCACATTTAACATCTGCTCTAATTGCTTGACGGACTGACTGACTGCCGGCTGTGAGATTGAAAGCTGCTCTGCTGCCTTTGAGATACTTTGAAATCGTCCCACATAGTAAAATATTTTATAATAATCTAAATTAATATCCATATCCGTGTACTTCCCCCTTCTTTCCTTCATTATTGCATAACTGACCATTTTTTTCAATCGGAATGAATGTTACAGTTCAACCATGCCATTCATAATATTCCAAGTATACTACTAAACAAATTTAATTTTATACAATTTTAATTGAATGTTTTGTCGAATATTGATATAATCACGTATTATAGTGCACTAAGTATCACAGAATCAAAGTGCTAGAAGGAGCTAATGTTATGAACGAAAAAGTCACGCAAAATCAGCGTAAGGGAATCAAACTCATCGCCAAAATGTTGCTGATTATTGTATTTCCTCTTGTGCTGCAATCCGTAGTCTTGATTGTGTCAAGCACTACCAAAATGACCAGTCTTTCCAATCAGTTGATAAAGAATGAGCTAAATACAGGTGTTTACCATTTAGATTCTATTCTTTCTTCCTATGGAGACGGTGATGTTTCTTACACAAACAATATTCTTTACAAAGGTACCACCGATATCACCAGTGTTTTAACCGATATGGATACATTTAAGACAAACACAAATGTCGATACAACCATTTTTATCGGTGATACGCGCGTTGCAACCAGTGTAAAGAGTGCCGACGGAACCCGAAATATCGGAACAACAGCAGATCCGAAGGTAGTAAAGGCAGTACTGGAAAATGGTGAAACCTATTTTACCACAAATATTACAGTAAATAACACAGCTTATTGTGGATACTATATTCCGCTCTATTCAAGCTCAAATCAGATTATCGGTATGCTTTTCTCAGGTATTCCGAGAACTACTGCAATTAGCGCAATAGAGTCAAGCGTTACACAAAATCTTATTCTTGTTGTTATTATTTTAATTCTGTCCTTGCTGCTATGCGCATTCTTTATAAGACTTATCGCAAAGGCAATCGGAGGTGTTGTAGGTCAGGTGGACAAGGTTGCAAAGGGCGAGCTTGATGTGGACGTACAAAATAAACTTATTAACCGTACCGATGAAGTCGGCGACATTGCACGCTCGGTACAGACTATGATACAATCATTTACCGGTATCTTACATAACATACTGACCAGCTCAGAATCTTTAGCTGATTTTTCTCAGAGATTCAAGGATTCTTTTGCTTCCATCAGCGATTCAATTGATAATATCAATACCGCTGTCGATGAAATCGCAAACGGAGCTACCTCTCAGGCAAATGAGACTCAGAATGCGAACAATGAGGTTGTAAATATCGGAAAAGCGATTGACCTCACCTATTCAAATGTAGAAATTTTGGCTGCCAGTTCAAGGAAAGTAGCAGAGCTTAACAACTCCGCCAACGAGACACTCTCTTCCTTGTTGCAAATCAGTCAGAAAACAAAACAGTCTGTCGACATTGTCCATGAGCAGACAAATGTGACCAACGCATCTGCACTTGAGATTCAGGCGGCTACCGATTTGATTGCGGATATTGCAAGCCAGACAAACCTGCTCTCTTTAAATGCCAGCATTGAAGCTGCAAGAGCCGGGGAACACGGCCGAGGATTTGCTGTTGTTGCTGAAGAAATCAGGGTTCTGGCAGACCAATCTAGAGAATCCGCTAACAAGATTGCAACGATTGTAGATACCTTAATCACGAACTCTAATACAAGCGTAAGTACAATGAATGACGTTGCCACGATTATTGTGGAACAGAATGAAAAGATTGACAATACAAGAGAAATGTTCTCCTCCCTAAATGACGAGATTACAGAGGTTGGCTCCGCTATCGATAAAATAACCTCTGAGATTGACCATCTTGCCGACATGAAAGAGAATGTACTCGCCAGCGTGGAAAACCTTGCCGCTATTGCACAGGAAAATGCTGCCAGCACAGAAGAAACATCTGCTTCCATGATTGAACTCAGTAAAATTGTTATGGATTGCACCGTTGCCACGGATGATATTGTTACACTTTCTGAGGAGCTCGCTGCCAATACAAAACAGTTCCGTATTAACAGAGAGCAAATTGCAAATGAGATAGTTTTTGATAAATAATAAATCTAAAAAGAATGGACACACAAATGTGATGTGTGTCCATTCTTTTTTTATATGATAGGAACCTTCTCCCAAATTCCTATTAAACGTTAATCTCCGCCTTCAATCCAAGCAGTTCTTCATTCGCCTTTAACACTGGATTTACGACGTTTTTCAGGAAGGTATCCACCTGTTCTTTGGAACGTCCCGTGTATTTTGACGGATCCATTGACTTCTCCAAATCCTCAAGGCTCATGTTAAATGCCGGGTCATTCGCAATTAATTCCAGCAGATTGTTTTCCAGCCCGTTTACCTTGACATTCTTTCCTGCCTCCATCGACAGCTCTCTGATTCTCTCGTGAAGCTCCTGTCTGTCGCCTCCCGCTTTTACTGCATCCATCATAATATTTTCGGTTGCCATAAACGGAAGTTCGGAACGAAGACGCTTCTCGATAACCTTCGGATAAACGACCAAGCCGTCCACCACGTTTAAGCAGAGGTCCAAGATTCCATCGATTGCCAGAAAACCTTCCGGAATACTCAGTCTCTTGTTTGCTGAATCGTCAAGTGTTCTCTCAAACCACTGTGTCGCAGAGGTAATTGCAGGATTTAAAGCATCCACCATAACGTAACGAGAGAGGGAAGCAATTCTTTCACTTCTCATCGGGTTTCTCTTATATGCCATCGCAGAGGAACCTATCTGATTTTTTTCAAACGGCTCTTCTATTTCCTTTAAGTGCTGTAACAAACGGATGTCGTTTGACATCTTATGAGCGCTGGCAGCGATTCCTGCTAAAATATTGAGTACTCTTGTATCCACCTTACGAGAATATGTCTGACCGGACACTGCATAGCATTCCTCAAAGCCAAGCTTCTTTGCTATCATTCCGTCAATTTTCTCAATCGTCTCATGGTCGCCGTCAAACAGTTCCAAAAAGCTTGCCTGCGTACCCGTCGTTCCCTTAGAGCCAAGCAGCTTTAGGCTTTCCAGAACATAGTCCAAATCCTCTAAATCCATCATAAATTCCTGAAGCCAAAGAGTTGCTCTCTTTCCCACTGTGGTCGGCTGTGCCGGCTGAAAATGGGTAAAAGCAAGCGTCGGCATTGCCTTGTACTCGTCGGCAAAAGAAGCAAGCTGTGCGATTACGTTGACAAGTTTTGTCTTTACAAGCTTTAATGCCTCCGCCATCACAATGATATCTGTATTGTCGCCAACATAGCAAGAGGTTGCACCCAAGTGGATGATTCCTTTTGCTTTCGGGCACTGTACACCGTAAGCATACACATGTGACATAACGTCATGTCGAACTAAGGCTTCTCTTTCCTTTGCCACGTCATAATTGATATCGTCCTTATGTGCCTTTAACTCCTCAATCTGCTCCTCGGTTATGTTAAGCCCTAATTCCTTCTCTGTCTCTGCCAGTGCAATCCACAATCTTCTCCATGTGCGAAACTTCATATCCGGCGAAAATATATACTGCATCTCTTTGCTTGCATATCTCTCCGACAACGGACTTTGATATTTATCTGTCATACTTTTTCTCCTTTTGGTATTTTACAACATTAAGCCTGATATTCTCCGCGGATATCCTCCGTCGGAGGCTCCATCGGATATTTGCCGGTAAAGCAGCCGGTACAATGCGGAAGCTGGTCTACCATCTCACCAAGACGATTTAGCTCCAAATAAGCAAGACTGTCCGCCCCGATTACCTTTTTGATATCGTCCACTGATCTGTTGTAAGCAATCAATTGCTCCCTGCTTGGAATATCCGTTCCGAAATAGCAAGGATATAAAAACGGCGGGGAACTTATTCTGACATGAACTTCCTTCGCGCCGGCTTCCTTGAGCATTCCGACAATACGGTCGCTTGTCGTTCCGCGCACGATGGAGTCATCTATCATGACAACTCTCTTTCCCTTTACCGCCTCTGCCAAAACATTCAGCTTAATTCTTACGCTGGATTCACGATTACTCTGCTTTGGTTTAATAAAGGTTCTGCCTACATAACCATTCTTTATAAAGGCAGTTCCGTATGGAATACCCGACTGTAAAGAATAGCCAAGCGCTGCCGCATTTCCTGACTCAGGAACACCGACTACCAAATCAGCCTCCACAGGCGAATCCATTGCCAGATACTTTCCTGCCAAAATTCTGGATTGATATACGCTCACTCCGTCAATGTGGCTGTCGGGTCTTGCAAAATATATATATTCAAAAATGCATCTTCCTTCTTTTTCCTTTGGCTTGCACATGCTTGTGTCAGAGAAAATTCCTTCCGGTGTGATTGTCACAACCTCTCCCGGCAATACATCTCTTATAAACTCTGCATCCACAGTCTCAAGTGCGCATGTCTCGGAAGTAATGATATAGGCATTATCTCTCTTTCCGATACACAGAGGCTTAAAGCCGTATGGGTCTCTTGCTCCGATTAATTTTCTCGGACTCATAACTACGAGTGAATACGCACCCTGGATTTTTCTCATAGCGCGGACAACCGCATCCTCAACAGATTTTGTATTCAGACGCTCTCTTGCGATATGATAAGCGATTACCTCGGAATCAATCGTCGTCTGGAAAATGGCTCCGGTATACTCTAGCTCATGTCTAAGCTGGGGTGCATTAATCAAGTTTCCGTTATGCGCCAATGCAAGCGTACCCTTTACATAGTTGAGTACCAATGGCTGCGCATTCTCTCTCGTACTGCTGCCTGCTGTGGAGTAACGAACATGTCCCACACCGATATCACCCTTCATGGTATCCAGACTCTCCAGGGTAAACACCTCATTTACCAGACCCATGCCTTTAATCGAGCTTACCTTTCCCTTCGGACCGCTCGTCTCACTCACTGCAATACCGCAGCTTTCCTGCCCTCTATGTTGCAAGGCAAACAAGCCATAATAGATACTGGAGGTAACATCATTTCCGTCAAAATCATACATTCCAAAGACGCCACACTCCTCATGCAGTTCGTCTGTTATATCATACTGCTCATGCATATTATTACTCATTGAATTTCCTTTCTAACATGTAGTGGTTAGCCTGTATCACTCATTACTGGATGCCAAGGCGTTTAAACACTTCCTGATAGGCATCTTCCACATTGCCCATATCTCTTCTGAAACGATCCTTGTCCAATTTCTCATTTGTGTCTAAATCCCATAATCTACATGTATCCGGTGAAATTTCATCGGCAAGGACAATCTGTCCCTTGTATCTTCCAAATTCCACTTTGAAATCAATCAGTTTCATCTTATGTTCTTCAAAATATTTACATAAAAAGCTGTTTACCTTAAATACAAGCTCTGTGATTGTGTCAATTTCCTCCTGCGTTGCAAGTCCGAGTGCCAACGCATAATAGTCGTTGATAAACGGATCGCCGAGGTCGTCATTTTTATAGCTGAATTCCAAGGTAGGGGAGAGCAGTTTTCTTCCCTCTTCAATGCCAAGCTTCTTGGAAAAGCTGCCTGCCGCAACGTTTCTCACGATTACCTCAAGGGGAACAATCTCCACCTTCTTTACCGCAGTTTCCCGGTCGCTTAATTCCTCTACCAAATGAGTCGGAATGCCTTCCTTTTCTAATAAAGCAAAAAGATGATTGGTCATTTTGTTGTTTACTACACCTTTACCTGTAATCGTTCCTTTTTTCAAGCCGTTAAATGCTGTTGCATCATCCTTGTAATCAACGATAACCACATCTTCCACATCGGTTGAATAAACTCTTTTTGCCTTTCCTTCGTAAAGCATTTCTAATTTTTTCATTGGTCCGCCACCTGTCCTTCTTGGAATATCAATTTCATTATTGTTAAGTTTACCTGTTTTAAAATGAGATTATGCTCTCATCTAGCATTATAATATAATGCATTTTCAAAAGCAATATGATATCTTTATTAATGGGGATTATATGTTATTAGAATTATTAAGCAATACTTATAACTTGTGCTAATCGTAACCTTTATTCAATATCCTCTACCGGCTTAATTACAGAAACGATTTCATCCATATATTCAGGATTATCGGCAGCAATCTTCGTGATATCATTTTTCACTTTTTTGATAATCTCTGTATTATATTCCACTCTCTTTCGGAGGTTCTGGCGTCTTACAATCAAGTTATGCCTTGTCTCAATCATCTCAATATTGTCAACGAGCGCCAATGCATGGTGTACCCAGAAGGACGGGGTATTAATCTTATAGCGCGTCAAAATATTGGTAAGCTGTCTGTTGTGGTAGTCCAAATCAGAAGTATTCATCTTATATCTTTGACTCTCTGCTTTCGCACTCAAATACTGCTCCCATAAAAAGGCAAGCTCTCTTGCGCTTCCCACATTATATTTGTCATAAATGGAATCCAATGCGTTTGTAGAATTTACATATCTTATCTTGGTGCTGTTCAAAAGCCCGATGGCACGGTTAATTTTCAACTCATATTTTCTCAGCTCCACAATACTGTATCTGATTTTTATAAAAATTGCCGTTGATGCCACCGCACCCGCCAGCACCGCAACACTAAATCCAAGGGATATATTCATATTGAACAGATTGTTCAGTATAAACAGCATCAAAAGGGTGATAATCAGTGTAAACAATGTTATGACCGCCAACGCCTTCATATTTTTCAGGCTTCTCACGGTATCCTTTCTCATAAAAACAAGGGAGGTTTTTTCACCTTCCAGATACCCCAAATCCGTTTTAATGAGGTTTTGTTCCTTCTCCCTGGCGTCCAAATCCGCCAGAACCTTCGGGATGTCATCCTCATTCAACTCAATCTGAGAGTACTGCAAATCTGTAATCTTAGAGGAGGCTGACTGGTAGCTCTTTCTCTCCTTGTTTAAGCCCACAATTTCACGAGCCAAATCCATAACCTCAGCCTTGTTGTTCTCTGGCAGCTTATCAATCTGCTGCATATCACTTAGATAGGTGGTAACCAGATTGTATTCCTGTTTTGCATCAGCCAGCTCCCTTGCCGCTACTTTAATCTGATCACAGCTATATTGAACGTACTGATCTCGCTGCTCTTTATTGTTTACATTAATCTCCTCGAGATTTAGATTTTTTTCCTTTAAATCATTTTCTACATCCGCGATAAGCTTCTCACGCTGTGTCTTATTTTTCTTTTTCAAACCATCAAATAGCCCCATTTTATCCTCCTTGGTGACGTTCATCAGCCCGTATAATTTCTATATTCTTTCTTCCATTCGTTGAGCAGATGTTCCAAGCCTTTGTAATACTCTGCCACATGATTTTCATTTTTATATCGAATGACGGTGTTCAGCTTGACAAGCTTATCATTTTCCTCGCTTGTCGCCGCACTTTCCATATCTGCCAAAAACACCTCTCTGTAATTTCCCTGAAGTAGTGCCTGAAAATCTTTTCTTTCTTCCTCGTTCATCATGGCTGCCGCATAGGAAAGGTTCTTATAACTTTCCTCATCAGGCTTTTGCTCATATGCCCGCTTAAAATAGTTTGCCGCCTCTTTATATAGGAAGAGATTAGCATAGGCAACTCCCATATTATTATATACCTTTTCCATATGGGGATTATCCTCTCTCGCCTCCAGTTTCTTGTATTCCAAAATTGCTTCCATAAACAGCTTGCTCTCCAGAAAATGTGAGGCACGCTCCATCATCTTTTCCAAATCACTTTGGTGTTCATACTGGGACAGACGTTTCCCCGTCTCTTCCTCGTCTTCCTCTGTTATGTAGCCTACATATCGCAAAACAGCCATCACAAAGCTGTTGATATTACCAAGGTTATTCCTAAGCTCCTCCCCAAGCTCTTTTAGCTGCAGTTGTGTCTCAATCCATTCTATCAGCTCGTCATTTATGATAGCTTCATCCATCCAATAGATATTATCATACAGAAAATAGCACAGCTCCTCCAAGGTATATAAATTAAGATTCATACTGGCAATGAAATATGGTTTTTCCGCTTTTTTTTCATGACATAATATAATCCTGCCCATTTTGCCCCTTCTTTCTGTCTATAAAAATATTTTGTGCTTCCACACTTTTCCTGAGGACTCATAAAACTCACCAAAGCCTAAATCAGATACCGTAATCACTCCCGCATTAGCAGATTTAAATTTTATCTTAAGTAAAAGCCGGACCGTCTTATTCGGTCTCTTCGGCAAATCATGAAGATTGACAATCACAGTTCGTGTATCGTTGTGGTCAATGGGCGTCAGCTTCAGCTCAATACATTCCTCATCCTCCAGCAAAAGCTCACATCTTTTCGTGGAATCATACCAATTTTCATCTGCACTTATAAGAGGGTAATACTGCTTCTCTCCCCGGTAAAAAACGTCCAGCCCGATGTTATATTTCAGCTTATTATCACCGAGAAACACATATTCTTCTCTGGCAGCCATAATTTTTGCCGCCGCTCGATAACAGGCACCCTTCGTGTACAGGTTTTTCCCTTGAAAAACACGCCTTCCAAGGCATAAAAAGCGAAGGGTCTCCTTTGCCCACTCTCCTTCAAAGCCTTCTCCGCATAAAAACACACAGGAAACCTGATTTCCGCCGAAATATTGCTTTAGCAGTCCCTTGACGTACCCGTCCTTTTCTTGGTCATCCAGCTCGCTTTCTATCCTGCCAAAATTCTCCCTGCTTATTGTAGCAGTGGTTGGTGTTGTTTTTGTGTTTATTTTTAAATTAAATGCCTCCAAGTTATCTTTTATATATTCCAGCAAAATGACATTGTAGTTCCAAAGCTCGCTCTTTTGGTGAATCGTATAGCTGGCAAAACTCTCCTCATGGTCCTGTACATAAACATCCTCCGCACGGACTCCTATAGCAGAAGCGCTCTCTTTGATTGCCTTGACCAGATTTTCATCCACCATCTCCACCGTAAACACAATACAGTCCGGCACCTTTTGTGGAATTCCTTCATAGGTGAGAAAGCCAAGCGTTCTTCGGATAAACAGCTCCAGTAAAAATGACGGAGAAAATTGCTCTTCCTCAATTACAACCGGTTCTGCCTCACTGCATTTTTTCAAAATATCGGTGATGAGGATACCTTCTTTTTTTGCTGCCCGCTTTACTGCCTCCTCGCCAAAATACCACTTGTCAAGCTCTTTGTTTCGCAAAAGAAGAGTCGGAATCTGAAATTTTTCCTGCCCCGCAGTGATACTGATTGTCTTTGGCTCTCCCTGGGCATGGTTAAAAAAACTAATCTGTGAATAGTCATTGCATAAGTCATATCCTATCATCAATTTATTTTGTGTAACATCCTTACTATCCACCTTGCGTTCCTCCTACATACTTTTAAACAGCAATGCGGCTGCCTGACTGTTCACCGCATACTTATTCATAAGCTCTAACAATGTGGCATCATCATTCATCTCGATTGCCACTGACATATCATTCAGCATATTATAACGGCTGCAGGAATTATTCAGATTCATTTCGCTTTTCACTATGGTGTCGCTTCTTACAAGCTCCTTCGAGTCACTCTCCTCAGTGATATAATACTGAATCTTCTCACCGTAAAAAACAGTGAACAGCTTGTGGTGAATACCCGGATAACTCTGCTGCATCTTTTCCACCTTATATTGTCCGTTACCAGCCATATCCTCTTGAATATAATGGATAAAAACAGGATGATCCATATCTGTCTTGTGCTCCACCAGACATTTTCCCGCATAGCAATACGGAGCCAGCATTTCTTCTCCAAATTCTTCGTAAAATTTAAAATACATCTTGCGGCTTATGAATTCCTGCAATGTAGATTTTACATACTCTTTTTCCTCACCGGTCAAGGAAAGGCACCTTGCATAGTATTTCAGCATTGCCAGCCTGCATGTATCATTTAACATTCCCTCTATATACTGTTCGCGTTTGATATACTCAAAAGTCTTTTTCCCGACCCTTCTGTCGGAAACAAAAAACAAATAGGCATAGTAAGTTAAGAAAGCTTGTGCGATCTGGGTCTTTGGTCCCTTACTGTAATAGTAATCAAAAATATCATCAATCTCTTCCAGATATTCATTCGTAAACAATATCTGTAAAATAATGCGCTCTGAAAGCTCATAAGCATCCACATCAAATTTGTTTGCAGCCGCCCAGATATTTCTCATCTCGCCAAGTGTGCCGTTAAAATATAAAATGAGATATCTCAAAATAATCTCGTCATATTTTTTCTCCTTGAACACACTATCCGCCATAGAAAGCAGAAGTTCATCCTTTTCGTAATCTCGTTCAAAAATCAGCCTGCTTGTCAGCTTGATAAGCTGTTTGACTGAAATGTCCTCATGACCATACTGGGAAATCCCCTCGTAAGCTTGCTCATACACACCTTTCATAATGAGATATTCGATTGCCTTCGTTCGATGCAGACACTCCACCTTACCCCATTCCATATTGATAATATGCTTTTCGAGACTGTCCTCGTCGTGCTCATAGCAATAATTAATCACTACTCCTCGAAGGAATGCTTTATATTCTTCCTTTACCTCTTTTTCCTGAAGTATCTCCTCCAAAAGCTCCAAATGCTCTTCCTGAATCAGACTACCGGAAATCAAATTCTGGCTCACGTTTAATCTGACATTTTTATTTTTCACATCAAAATCAAAGCATTTCTTAATGTAAAATGCTTCATCCATCAAATATTTTATTTCATAGTCCACAGACGACTGATAACGATTCCCTTCACCATCCAAGAAGGAAACCGCATAATCTTTCGTGTACAGTTGAATATACGCCTTTTGCTCGGTAATCGGATATATTTTTTCCTTTTTTAAATGCTTATGTATGACTGATACACTTTTTATTTTAGAATTTTTGCACTCCAGCTCACAGCCAAATATAATCTCTGCTATGGCGCCTGCAAGTTCCGGCGTAATGCTGTTGAGCGAAAGCATTGCATCATAAATAAACGCAAGCTTTTCACTGTTGCGCTTCGCCATAAGCTGCTCCATCATAAACTCCTCAATGTGCCGCCTGTAATTTTGGAATAATTCTGGGTAAATGTCTCTCTGCTTGATAACCTTTTCATAGAGCAGTGCACTTTTTTTATAATCCAGATTATTATAATAATCAAAATACATCAGAACCGATTTTGGAATGTTTTCCTTGTAATCCATCGGAATTGAGTACATATAGTACTCAAACAGTCTTGTAATCCGAACATCCTGCTCCACTCCAAGACTATACCACTTGAAATATTTTGTATCCGTTCGGTTGCCCTGTATCAAAAGTCTGCAAATCGCGCTCAATATCGTCTTGTCGTGATACTGCCCATATCCGTAAATCAATATGTGAAGAAGAAGGGGATTGAACTCCTTTACTTTAGCCGCGAGCTCAACCGTCTGTAAGGTAACCTCTTTCGAAAGCACCTTGTTTTTCACTGCCCAGAAAAGTACCTGAAGCTCAAATTTCCCGAGCTTTTGCAAAGGAAAGACATCCGCCTTTATAATCCGATATGCCTCAACATACATAATCGGACTACCGCCGCGATGGTTATACTGTTCTTCCATCATTGCAAGCTTACGCGCTGAATCTCCCAACAATGCGCTGTCCAGATAAAGCAGTACCCACAATATCCGCCAATCCTTCTGCTTATGATATATTCCTCTTATCTCATCTGTAACCTTTTTGGTGTATTTTATATCCTTCGTCCAGTAGGTCGTCAGATAGAGATAATACGCATAAAGCCTGCTGTCCTCTCTGAACTCTTTTTTATTCTTCTCAAAGTCCTTCACCAGCTCATGAGCTTCATGGCTCTTTTTCTGCAACGTAAAGAGATGTGCACGAAGCAGGATATATTCCTTATTGTCCGGCTCTAGTGCAAGCAAGGTATTGACATATCCCATACACTCCTTAACCCATGGATTGGTATTCGTTCTCCTGCAACGATAGGAAATATAGAGCTTACACAGCTCAAATATGCTTTCTTTCCTCTCCTTGCTATTCTGGCGTCTGCGGCTTTCCTCTTCCTTCTCCTCTGAAAAAACAGTAATCTCATAGACACTTTCTTTATTGATATTGCTTATTTTAATTCTTCCGCAATTTTTGCCGGCATGAAGCTTATCCTTTCGGATAATGTACTCCAAAGAATAATTATTTCCGATAAAGTTCTCTGTCTTGATTGAACCTTTTGCCAATTCAATAAAGTCACAGTCTGTCGTGACCTTGCTGTCAATATAGCCCCATGTATTTTTTGTGAGCAATATTGCTTCCTTTTCATCAGTCTTTAAACCATATACGCTCTTATTTGTCTCATTCATCTGAAGAGAAATCGGACTTTTCTTATGAATGCCGATTAAGAACTCCTCCATACACTGCTCCGTGACCTGTTCTCCCGAGGTAAGTGCCTGATATAAGTTCTCGTATCTCTTATCGTTATTAATAAATACCGACGTAAACTCCGGCATTTTAAATACCTCAAACGCCTCCTGCCAGTTAGTCGCCGCCAGATTGGTAAAATGAAATAAGTTGCTGATTCGCCCCATCGAGGAGGTAATCTCCTGCTGATTGATATTCACAACGAAAGGTAGTCTAAATTCACCCCCGTTACTTATAATATAAAATCTTCCTTTTACCGTTTTTCCCTCGCAAAGTCCCTTTGCATGAAATCGAAACAAAATTTTTGCTTCCGTCCCTATAAACTGCGAATTCATACATTTCATACGGTCCGTAGAGGTATATATCATGCCCTTCATTTTACCAGTATTTAGGCTCTTTAAGGAAAAGTGCCCTTCAAAACACTCATCCTTGTTGATATTAATCTCAATCAACGGCGTAGACAGCTCTATTTCCGGTATATTTAGTTTAAAATTTCCTCGTCCCAGTTCCTCTACTCTTTCACGCAAATTACTCACCCACTTTTTAGTCCCTCTTTATTGTTTATTGATTTTTGCAGCAAAATAGATATAATATTCATTATAACACTATAACTATACTTCGTGCAATATCCGACTTATTTTACGGTTTCGTCAGAAAGGAGTTTTTATGATACGACATTCCGACCATTTTCACGGCAGCGATTTAGAGGCAATTGAGGCTGCCTACGGAATAAAAAAAGAAAACATTACAAGCTTTAGCGCAAATGTAAATCCGCTCGGTGTTTCTCCTCTATTGAGAAAGACTTTATCCGATAAGATTGATGCCATCACGTCTTACCCAGACAGGGAATACACCTCCCTTCGAAAATGCATCGCCGCTTATGCAGGCTGCGACTATTCACAGATTATTGTAGGAAATGGCTCGACTGAGCTGATATCCCTATTTATTCAGATAAAGCATCCTCAAAAGGCGCTTATCCTCGGACCTACCTACTCGGAATATGAGCGTGAGATTTCACTCGGAGGCGGAACCTCCCTCTATTATCCGTTAAAAGAAGAGGAAGGCTTCAAAATCAATGTGGGCGACTTTTTAACCCATCTTCATGAAGGAATTGACCTGCTCGTAATTTGTAATCCGAACAATCCAACCTCTACCTCTGTCACAAACGAACAGATGAGGTTGATTCTAGATCACTGTAAGCAGCATGATATCTTTGTGATGATTGATGAGACCTATGTAGAATTTGCCGATAATATGGAGGAAATCGAATGTGTTCCTCTCACCCTTTATTACAATAACCTGATTATTTTAAGGGGAATATCCAAGTTTTTTGCGGCACCGGGTCTTAGACTAGGCTATGCCATAAGCGGCAATATGGATTTAATAAAAGAAATTAATAAAAGAAAAAACCCGTGGACAATCAACAGTCTTGCTGAGGTTGCCGGAAGCATTATGTTTACGGATACAGAATACATTGAGCAGACCAAGCAGTTAATTTCTTCCGAGAGAGAAAGAATTTATACTCTTCTCAGCAAAAGAGAGGGCCTACATGCCTATCAGCCTACGGCTAATTTTATGCTGGTTAAGATTTTGAGAAAAAATTTGACCTCACACGACTTATTTGATGCTGCTATCCGCAAAAATCTGATGATACGCGACTGTTCTACCTTTCCGTTTTTGAGCAATAAGTTCTTCCGCTTTTGTTTTATGGAACCGGAGAAAAATGATGAATTGATTGCTTGTATATTGGCGTGTTTAGAGCAGGATTAAGAAAAAAAGAATGTGCCTTAGCACATTCTCGGGCTGAGCACGCTTGGCTCAGCCTACATTTTCCCCGCGTGGGTGCGCATATCACCAACGGTCACACGCACAATTTAGTTGCAAAATCTCAATCACTCGTGAGTTTATCTAAAACCTGATTCATCTGATTAATAAATTCTTCTGACGTATATTGTGGAATTAGCAATAGCTGTGACTGTTCTTCTATTGCTTTCTTAAAATCGGCATTGGACAGTCCCCATGTAAAGCGAGTATAACTGGCCTCCTTCGTCTCTTCCAGCAATCGTTTCGTCATATTATTAAAGGGGTTAATGGGATTATCACTAATATCCAGCGTCACAAAAGGGTTGGATTGATATATATATTTCGCTTCGCAGTATTTTTCTGCCAGAAAGGCAGCCACTTCCACTGCGAGTTCGCTGTTTGGAGAATTCGGATTTACTGCATAACCTCCGATTGTTCCGCCGCCCACCCATACATCTTTTGTACTTTCATAGGACTCCAAATCATATGACGGATAATACATCCAGTCTACATCCTCCCCCATTGCCTTATATGCAGATTCCATCTCCCATTGTCCGTTTATCATCATCGCTGCCTTTCCCGAATAAAACAGTTCGGATGCCTGATCATATGTAATGCTTGTAACATTATCGCTAAATAAGCCTGCATGCGCCATTTGAGATACAATCTCAGCCGCTTGTGCATACCCGTCACTAAGCATTCTTTCATTCCCCTTGTCCAATTTATCTATGCCTTCTCTTTCAAATCTCGTAGCAATGATATCATAAAAGGCAGTAGTAACCCACTTTTCCTTTCCAAAAAGTGCCATCGGAATAATACCGTTTTCTTTAAAAACTTTTATTACGGTTAAAAGCTCTTCGTATGTTTTTGGCACTTCGAGATTGTACTCTTCAAAAAGGGCTTTGTTATAATACCATACCACTACTTCATTTCCGGCATAAGGAAATGCATAAATATTGCCATCTGTATCATATAGGATAGATTCTGCGTTTTCTGATACTTTATCAAGAAAGCCTGTACTTTTAGCCGCATCATTTAATATCATAATATTTCCTGACGTCTTGAAGGAGTGAATTTGTTGTCTGCCGGCCTGATAAATATCAGGCAAGTTTCCTGTCACGGCATAAGTTTGAAGCTTATCTCCGTCATCTTGAGCCTGTATATCCAGTTCTAATTTTATATTCGGGTAAGCTTCTTTTAATTTTTCAACCGCGTAATCATATGGGAATTTTGTTTCATCATCCGCATATTGAGCGTAAATCCTTAATGTGACTTCTTCATTTTCTGCTATCTCTGGTTCTTTGATTACTGTTTTGTCTCTATTTCGCAAAAATAGTACCGCAACCACAGCTAATATTATTAATGCTGCAATAACATATCTTCTTCCCTTCCCCATAATCTTTGCTTCCTCCATCAACTGCTACTTACTAACCGTTTTCGGTGATATTCCGTAATACTTTTTAAAACATTTACTGAAATAACTCACATCATGATAACCGACTTTTTCGGCAATTTCAAACAATTTATAGTCCGTCTCTCTGATTAGCTTTTGAGCTTTTTCCATTCTGAATTTGGTGATATACTCACTTAACGTCATATTCATTTCACTTTTAAACATTTTTCGTAAATACGTTTGATTTACTAATAAGCTTTTTGAAATATCTGCAATTCCCATTTCCGGATTTGTATAATTTTCTTCAATATAATTTTTTGCACGATTTGCAACTTCATAGGTCTTGGATAATTTATTTTTTGCTTCGTATCGAATCACCCTATTGTAACAATTCATTACAAATTCTTTTTTCCGTTGATTGCCGATACCGCTTCTTAACAGTTCGTAATACGTGTAGTCTTTTCCGAATATATCCATCACCTCACGTCCGTTTTTAACAATATTAGATAACAATATACTGAATAAACTTATGCATGTCAGGGTATACACCTCATCGTCATGAAAACTTTCTACCCGGACTAATTCATCCTCCAAAATTTGGGTTAATGCTGCCTCGTCATTGATATCTAAATATCGATTAATATTGTCTACCACGTCCCAAGAATAAAACTCATGATTTTCTTGCAAATCCAGCCTCTTATAATCCAAAATTTTTCCTGCTGTCTGCCCGCTGTTCATACCGATTGCTCGAATGGTCTGGTAATAACCTTTTTGTATTTCCATAATTCCATCGCAATAGTCACTGACACCTATCGTGATATTCAGCCCCAAATAGTCTTTTACCATTTTAATTAAATCCTGAAACTCATATTCTTTGAATTTTTTCATCGTCTGCTGGGAATCAAAATTTAATATAGAAACAATATTGTTCTCAAAATCCGAAAAAGTCATATAAGTTCCATCAATATCTATCATTTCACCCAACATATTTACAATAATTTTTTCCCAGTTTAGCTTTGTTTCGTACTCTGCTATGTTTTGATATAAATCTATTTTGATTGTATACACCAAAAAGCAGTTAGAAATGAATTCAATTTTCCTCTTCTTTAACTGATGTAATGCTGCTGATTCTTCCATGTTTCCTTTTGAATATATAAGTCTTCGAAGAACCTCTTCCTTCTTAACAAATTCATCCTCCTGCTGAATCGTTTTTAATTCCAGTGCCCTATTTATATTATCCTGCAGCTTCAACAGGCTAAGCAGCAGCTCTTCCTTTTCAAAGGGTTTTACTATATAATCGCAAACACCGATTTTCACTGCCTTTCTGGCATATTCAAACTCATTGTTACCGGTAATTAAAATTACGGAGGTTTCCGGATAATTGGCAACTATAATCTCTGATAATTCCAGCCCGTTTGTATAAGGCATCGTTATATCCGTCAGCACAATGTCTGGATAATAGGTTGTAAAAAGCTCCAAGGCTTCTCTTCCGTCGTGAGCCTCACAGCATATCTCAAATCCATAAGCTTCCCAGTCAATACAGCCGCGCAAATATTCCAGAAAAATAGGCATATCATCAACAATCATTATTTTTATCATACATATCACCACTTGGAATGGTAACCTTAATCTGGGTACCTACCTGATACTCACTTGTTACCTCAATTCCAAATCCTTCTCCATAAAATAGTTTAAGACGATGGTCAACGCTGTACACACCGAAATGACCTTGCGGCTTGTCCTTTAACTCAAGCATTTTCTGCAATGTTTCCTCTTTCATTCCAATTCCGTTATCCTTCACGATTATTTCAACAACCGTTCCAAGATTTTGACTTATAATCGAAATATTTCCCCACTCTTCTTTGTATTTCAATCCATGATATATGGCATTTTCTATAAGAGGCTGCAATGTCATTTTAGGAATTTCCACTGTACCTGTCCCTTTCCCCACACTTATATCATAGGTAAATTTATCCTCATAACGCATTAATTGAAGTTCTAAATAATCCTGTACAATTCTTATTTCCTTCTCCAAAGGAACAATTTCCTCACTGTTTGATAAAGAATTTTTATAATAATCAGCCAGTTTTTTCGTTACCCTTTGGGCTGTTTTATTTTTATTCATCTGAAGCAGCATAATAATAATCTCTAACGTATTATATAAAAAATGTGGTTTTACCTGTTCTTGAATCAGTGCTAATTCATATTCTCTTTTTTTCTTCGCCTCTTCATCCACTCTTTGTAATAACGCGACTATTTCTCCCGTCATATAATTAAATATAGTCCCCAGCTTACCGATTTCATCTCCTGTCTTGAATTCAAAGCGAACCTGCATATTCCCGTTGGCTATTTCTTCTGCACCCTTTTTCAGAATGACCAATGGTCTTGTAATGAATTCCGTAAGGAAAAAAATAAATACAACAAGAAGAATGGCAATGATACTGCCAATCCACAAAAAGGTATATACAATATCTAAAAATTCAACATTAAACTCATCCAGATTTGTAATTCCGATGACTCTCATTTCATATTCATCACATTTTAGTGAGGTATACAAATAATTATTTCCCTGCATTTTGAAGGTCTGGCTATTTGAGTTATCTAAAAGCTTTTCACTTAAAATCAGGTTATACAGCTTCTTGTCATCTGCCTCCATTTCTTTGGTATGAACCAGGTAATCATTTGCATCTGCAAGATAATAATAACTTACTTTATTGTCAAAATATTTCTCTATCTCATCTGACATTATATTAATGAATAGATAACCTAATGTTTCTCCCGATTCCTTCTCGATAATTTTCTTTCCGAATGTAATTACATCGGAATTTTCTAATTCGTCATATAAAAATCCTTTTTCAATACTAAAAAGAATGGTTTTACCCGTCGTTTCTTTTACCTGCTCATAATAGGGGGACGCCTGAATCTCCTGTGCCGTTACAGTCATATAGGGATCTGTCGTATAAACACTCCCATTCACATTCATATACACAATGGATTCCATTTCTGTAAAAATAATGCCTGCGCTATTCAGCTCTCCTAAAATTCTTCCATCCCTTGTAACCTCAATTAATTCTTCATCCATAACAGAATTAATATTTAACGCAAGATAATTGGAACAGGTTTCGGCATTTGAAAAAACTTTTTCAATACGGTCAGACATAACAGAACTGTTTTCTTCCATATTTTGTCTGCTTCTCTCTGTGATTGCCTTGTTATACATCTGGGTCATAATAATCGCAAATAATAAAAGAGGGATAAGTGCTACCACAAGAGAAATAAAAGCAATTTTATATTTTAATGAAACATTATAAATTTGTTTTTTTAATCTTTGTAACATTTATCCCACCACCTCTATTATCTTTTTATCATTATAATAGAAACCTTCTATAAAGTACACGTTTTCTTTAGCCTTTTACTGCTCCGCCGATTGTCATTGCCTTTTCAACCTTATCACTGAATATAATATAGATCAGGATAGCCGGTAAGCTGGCAATTACCATTGTTGCTCCCATTCCGCCCCAGTCAGTCGTAAACTGTCCCTGGAAAAATAAGACGCCGAGAGGCAGAGTTTTTAATGCTGCATTACTTCCTACCAATACATTCGCCAGAATAAATTCATTCCATGCGGCAAGGAACACATAAATTGCTAAGGTTGCTGTTGCCGGTCTCACTAAAGGAGCTATAATTTTGAAAAAGGTCTGATAAATATTCGCCCCGTCTATGCAGGCTGCCTCTTCTAATTCTAAAGGTATCCCTTTTAGGAAGCCATGATATACCATCGTTGAAAACGCAAGATTAATTGCCACATAAGGCAAAATAAGCGACCATCTTGTATCCGATAATTGTAAGCCCTGCACGATTTTAACAAGTGGAATTAAAATAGCCTGCACCGGAATAAACATCCCTGTAGAAACTAAAATAGCCAGTGCTCCCCTTCCCTTAAATTCCATTCTGCACGTTGCATAGGAGAACAGCAGTGCGCATAGTAATGTGATGATAACGGTTCCTGTCGCCACCAAAATACTGTTAAAGAAGTATGTAGGTACATCATATTTGTTCCATGCATTCACATAATTTTCCCAACGAAATGTTGTCGGAATGCCATATGGATTTGTTACAAAAATTTCCTGATTATTTTTAAAAGAATAAAATATCATCCATACTAACGGATACAAAGAGAATACTGCATATGCCCATAAGAAAATAGAAAAAATGATTCTTCCTGCTTTTGACTTTGTTTTCATGCTGTTTTCTCCTTTCTTATTCTGAATTTTCTAGTTTTTACTACATCTGCTTCCGATTTTTTAAACAATGCATTGATTACTACAATTGCCATAAGGCACTCTAACACCAAAATACTGGCAGATGCCAAACCGTAACCATATTCTTTACTTCTAAATGCAGCGCTGTACATCATATATGCCAAAGTATAGGTTGAAGTTCCGGGTCCGCCTTTTGTCATAATAAACATTTCTGTAAACGCCTTTATTCCGCCTGTTATTGCAATAACCAGGCAGCTCTTATAAGTTTCTGCTAAAAGAGGAATTGTTATTTTTCGATGTGCAACGACTGTAGTTGCTCCGTCAATTTGTGCTGCCTCGTAATAATCGGTAGAAATTGATTTAATGCCTGCACAAATCAATGCAAATTGATAGCCCATCCACTGCCACGCATTCACAAATGCGATTACATATATGGATTTGTATCGATCACTTAGCCAATTCTGCCTAAAATCAATACCCATACTTTTTAAAATTTGATTGAACAGTCCGCTTTCTGTATTAAAGATTGACAGCCATAGCTGGCACACTACCGTTACCGATAAAACAACCGGAATAAAGTAGGCAACTCTGAAAAACTTTCTTGCCTTAATCTTGGTATTGGATACCGCCAGCGCAAATATAGTTGCAAGTATCATTTGATATACGGTAACTATAACTGCAAAAATAATCATATTCTTATTTGATGTATAAAAAAGATTATCTGTAAATAATCTCATATAATTTGCTAATCCGGTAAAAACTGCCCCGCTTATACCATTCCATTTTGTAAAGCTATAAATAAATACTTGAATAATCGGAATAAATACAAAAGTCACAAAAATGATTAATGCCGGCAATGTAAAACATGCAATTGCCAATTTATTACTCCTAAATTTTTTCATTGACTCTTCCTTTCTACTATTACAAATATAAGGGGCATTCCTTCCTCAAAAGAAATGCCCGCTTTCTTTAGCTAATCATTCATTCGTTTGATTACAGAGTCCATTTCTTCTACAAATTCATCTGCTGTATATTGGGTAGATAATAAAAACTTTGTCTGATCCATAATACCTGTATTAAAGATTGAATTTGTTAATCCCCATGTAAATTTAGTCGTTGATGTTATCGTCGGAATAACATCTGATAATTCCTGCATCATTGGTGTCAATTCCGTTTCAGCCGTTACACCTGTGTCTACCGCAACAAGTGGATTCGAGCGATAAAGAACTTTTGCTTCACAATACTTTTCTGAAATAAAAGCTGCTACTTCGGCTGCCAATTCAGCATTTTCGGAATCCGGATTTACCGCATAGCCGCTCGTAGAACCACCGCCTGCAAATACTGTTTTACCGGCTTCATAGGACGCTTCATCCGGTGCCGGGTAATACATCCAACCCACATCTTCACCAAGTGCCTTTGTAGCATCTTCAATGTACCACTGTCCGTTTAAGAACATTGCCGCTCCTCTTTCTAAGAACAACGCGGAAGCCTGGTCATAGTTTGTATTTGATACATCCGCTGAGAACATGCCGGCATTTACTAGCTGGCTCATCGTGTTTGCTGCATCTACATATGCCTGATCTGTAATCTGAGCTTTTCCTTCATCTAAATCTTTAATTCCGCCTGCCGTATATCTGGTCGCAATTGCATCATACATTGCAGTTGTAACCCAGCCTTCCTGGCCAAACATAGACATAGGGGTAATACCGCTGCTGTTAAAAACCTCAATGCATTTTAATAATTCTTCATAAGTCTTTGGTACTTCTAAACCACAAGCTTTAAATATTGCCTTATTATAATACCATAATACATATTCCTGACCTGCATAAGGGAAAGCGTAGATATTTCCATCATCCGCGTATAATAATTCTTTACAGCTATCATATACTTTATCTTCGAAGCCCGTTTCTTTTGCTACATCATTTAAAATCATAACCTGATTTGTCTCTCTTAATGAGTTAATAATTTCTGTTCCTGCCTGAAAGATATCCGGCAGATTATTGGAAGCTGCCAAGGTAGAAAGTGTCATACCATCATCTTGTGATTGCACAATTAATTCTAATTCAACATTTGGATATTCTTTTGCCAATTGCTCTACTGCATAATCATATGGAATTCTGGTGTCATCATCTGCATACTGTGCATAGATTGACAACTTCACTTTATCGCCCGATTCCTTTGTACTTTCAGTTTCTGCCACCCCAGCAGCCGAAGTATCCGTCGTTGTTGTTGTTTGACTGCCGCAGCCTGCCATAAGTGACGCAGCCATTGTTGCAGCTAGTAACACACTTAGTAGTCTCTTTTTCATTCTTCCATCTCCTATAATCTTAAACTTGTAAAACATTTTGTATATTTTAACGAAACGCTTTACTGTTGTTTGTTACACTTTCGATTATAGTTGTACACCCTGTATATATCTATGTAATTTCCGATGTGTTTTTTGTAATTTTCAACATATTTTCTTATGGGGGCAAGATTTTCTATCATGCTTAAGTTACAATTTCCTTTTATATAAAAAAATCCCCCTATTCCTTGTCTCAATCTGACAACAGGATAGGGGGAGATTTAAATTTGCTATTAAAACCAATGCGTAATTCCGGTAATCGCCTTTGCCTTTTGCATAATATCATCTTTGTTCATTTTCAGATAAATTTCCAATTGCTGTACTTCGTCCTCTGAAAATCCTTGCTGCTTTTCAATCTTTCCATCCGGAACAATTCCCTCCGCATAAGCATGATCGTCCTCAAAAGTCACACGCACAATTCTTTCTTTTCCTCTGGATAACACACAGGAATGTGTCATTCTCAGCTCACTTTTTCCTCTTTCCATAACAGCATTCCTCCTATTAAATCAAGGTGATAGGTTGCTTTTGTTTTTTCTGCTGTTTTTATTATACTATTCCTCTCCTCATATCGCAAATTAAATTCATTCATATTTTATTCATCATTATTCTTTTAACGTTAACAATTCATTCAATTTATCATCACGATTTCTACACATTTTATGGTTATACTAAGTTCATAGATTAAGCCAATCACTTATTTATATAGATAATCTTTTTCATATTTATTTAAGGAATTTAATTCCTTAAACTCCCTCCCCCCTAAAAGTAACCGAAAGGTTACTTTTTTTTGTAAAATAATAAGGAATTGCAATGTAATTTCTTATCAACTTGCCATTGACATTCACTTTTCTTTCTGCTATGCTAGGGAAACAATGGAGGGTACACCTCGTGTGCTGGATAAGTTGCCAACAGAAATGTTTGGTCACTTATCCTTTTTTTATTGCAAATTAGGAGGAATTAAAATGAATACCAAAAATCAACCATCAAAAAAAGGTACTATCTTATTAGCGCCTCAAAAATATTTAGGGGCAAAGGGACTTATTCTGTATATCTCCCTTATGTCAATGTTTATCCCGCTGTCCATTGACATGTATCTCCCCGCCATGCCTGCCATGACACAATATTTTAATACGACCGCTACAATGGTAAATCTGACCCTAATCGCTTTTTATTTCTTTTTTGCAGCCGGCATTATTTTATTCGGACCGCTGAGCGACAAGTACGGCAGAAAAACCATTCTTATTCTCAGTTTAAGTTTATATACTGCCGGAAGTATCGCATCTGCCTTATCCGGCTCAATTGAACAGTTAATTCTATTCCGTGTGGCTCAGTCTTTAGGAGCTGGCGGCGTTGTCGCTGTGTCAACCGCCTTGGTAAAGGACTGCTTTTCCGGGAAATTAAAGAGCAAGGTGCTCGCCGTTGTCCAGGCCATGGCTGTACTAGCACCTATGATAGCACCAATTGCGGGAGCTGCCATTCTGCGTGTCGCAGAGTGGCGAGAAACCTTTTGGGTTTTGGCTGTCATCGGCTTAATCACACTGTGCATAACGTTTCTCTTTCAAGAAACCTTGTCCGTACATGAGCGTTATAAAGGAAGTATCGGCGGTTCACTGGTAAGGCTGGTCAGTGTAGGAAGGAATGCAGGCTTTACTACTTTCCTTTTCATCGCATCCGTTCTTGCCGCCCCTTACATGGCTTATGTGACGATGTCTTCCTATATTTATCAAAATTATTTTACATTGAACGCACAAACATACAGCTATTTTTTTGCTGTCAATTCGGGGCTTGCCATTTTAGGCCCTGTCATCTACATACGCACAATCGGAAAAATGTCAGCCCGCACCTTTTCATGGCTCTGCCTTGGCGTAGCGCTGGCAAGCGGCATCGGAGTTCTTGTATTTGGTAATCTTTCTCCGGTTGCGTTCCTGCTCACCTACCTGCCGTTTACTCTTATAGAGGGTGCCGTACGTCCTTTCAGCACGAACATTTTGCTGGACCAGCAGAGTGGGGATATCGGCTCTGCCTCCTCGCTGATTAATGCCATTCACACGATACTCGGAAGTGCCGGCATGGCGCTTGGCTCCTTGGCTTGGAGCAATATGGTACATGGTTTGGGAATCATTATGATTTCCTCATCTGTCATCGCCATTGCCGTATGGGTAATCTTTTTGAAGAGTAAGCTTGTGGTAAAAGGGCTGAAAGAATCATAAAGTGTGAGCTTACTTAGACACTTTCTGCAATTTCCTTCAACTCTTCAAAGGAGGAAATCTTAAAATCTGCCTTCTCATATCCCGTGGCGTCGCCTATACCTATTGCCGTCATTCCCCCACTTTTTGCGGCATCAATTCCGGCGTAGGCGTCCTCCACCACAATGCAATTCTTTGGCTCTTTTCCCAAAAGCTCAGCCGCCTTCAAAAACACTTCCGGGTCCGGCTTACTCTTGGAAATATTATTTCCGTCGGACAGCGCGTCAAAATAGTCTTTCAAGCCGACCTTTTCCAGAATAAACCCTGCATTCTTACTAGAAGAGCCGATTGCCAGTAAAAATCCTTTGTTTCTGAGGTAATCGAGGGTCTCTCTTACCTGTGCTGTCACATCCTTCTCCGTCATCTGTTTTAACAGTTCCTTATAGATGTTGTTTTTTTCCTCCATCATCACTGCTTTTTCAGACTCCGTAAGCATCCCGTCATATCGCTCCAATATGATTTCCAAGCTTTCTGCTCTGCTTACCCCACGAAGTCTGTTATTGATAATTTCATCGAAATAAATTCCCTTGTCATCTGCCACCTTTTTCCATGCCTCGTAGTGATAGCGGTCAGTAAATACAAGAACACCGTCTAAATCAAAAATAAATGCTTTATCGTTCATCTGCATCCTCCGTTTTCTGCAATGCACACAGCTCCTCTATTGCCTTTTTAAGCTTGTCCGGCTCAAAAGGCAGGTATTCCATATGAGTAATCTGCTCTAAGGTCTTTGCGCCCATCTCCGGCTCCTTTGAAGCCGCAATACCGCCGATGGCAGGCACGTACCGAAATAGAATCCCCATCGCCTTCTCATCGTTGGAGAGGCGGGACAGAGTCGTTTTCTCGTGATACGGCTTTCTAAAATCTCTTTTTGGCATATAATCAAAATCATAGCTTCCCCCGCTCAGATGCTTCGTCTCACCGCCATACTCCGGCAGCTCCACCACTGCCTCACAGGCAAACGGAATCTCGATATGAATGCAGATATTTCCTTCTTTTTGAATACTCCAATTACACACATAGGTTCCCCATGCTGAATTGTAGCTTCCCTTCACATAAGGCAAGCGAATATCTGGTTTTGGTGCAATGACTGCCTTTTGGAAGCCTTTCTCAAGCGGGCGGATTCCAGCCAGATATGCATAGGCAAACTCCATAACTGAGCCATAAGCATAGTGATTCAAGGAGTTCATACCCGTATCACTAATTGTTCCATCCTCCGCAACAGAATTCCACCTCTCCCAAATAGTTGTAGCCCCCAGATTGACACTGTACAGCCAGCTCGGGAAGTCTTCCTTCAATAAAAAGTCATATGCCAGTTCGTATTCTCCGATTTCTCCAAGTACCGTACAAAGCAGAGGCGCCCCGACAAAGCCGCATTTAATCTGGTTGCAGTCGCTTTGAAGCCGCCTTTTAAACTGTTCCTTCAGTTCTTCCTTGTCGTGATAAATGCCAAATTTAAGCGCTATAATATACGCTGCCTGTGTGTCGATAGCAAGCCTGCCGCTTGGCGTGAAAAATTCATGAAAGATTGCCTCTTTGATTTTGCTTTCAAGCTCACCGTAATGTGCTGCATCCTCTGTCTTTTGAAGCTTTTCTGCTGTTTCTCGTACCAGCTGTACAGAGCGGTAATAGTAGACCGAAGAAATATAGGCATCATCCGTACTTCCCTTAAAGCTTGTAGGAGTCGGTCCGTCAAGTGCAAGCCAGTCGCCAAAGGTAAAGCCCGTATTGTATAAATATTGACGGCCTCTTGCAGCATCCTGTCTGTCAATGTAGTCCACCCAATCCTTCATAATCGGATAGCAGTACTCCATTTCCTCCACAGAATTGTAATACGTAAACAACGTATTCGGAAGAAGCGTTGCAATATCGCCCCACACGCTTGAGGCATCCTTTTTATGTCCGATGTTTGGCAAAAAGTTAGGTATACCACCGTCTAACAGCCTTTGTTCATCCCGAAGGTCCTTTAAAAATTTATGAAAAAACGCTCTTGTATCCATATGATAGCTTGCAGTCGGGGCAAAAACTTGCGCATCCCCCGTCCAGCCAAGCCTCTCACTTCGCTGCGGGCAATCCGTCGGCATATCTAGGAAATTTGACTTTAAGCCCCACAAAGTATTCTCATAAAGACGGTTCACCTTTTGATTTGCAGTCTCCAAATAACCTGTCCTTTGAATATCCGAATACAACGCCCAGCCTGTAAAATCCTCTTTTTTCAGCTCGCCAACCCAGCCTTCCACTCTCACATAGCGAAAACCAAAAAAGGTAAAATGAGGGCGCACCACCTCTTTTTCTCCGCCAGAAATATAGACAAACTGAGATTTTGCATCGCGATAATTTTTATTGTAAAAATTGCCCTGCTGTAAAATCTCTCCAAAACTCAAAATCACCCTTGTATTTTTAGGCAAATCAACCGTAAACTCCATAAATCCCGCAAAATTTTGTCCCATATCAAGCACAGTTTCGCCAGCCGGAGTCGTTATAATCTCCTTTACCTCCATGCTTTCCTTTGCAAGCACAGGAAGGCTCAGCCGATCCATAAGGTGATGTTTCGCCAGATTTTTCGTTCCGTCTGAACGTTCCGGCTGCCAAAGCACCTCCACAGGTTTTTCCTTATTGTCTTTATCGCTCCACAGCAGGCGGTTTTGTATCTCCCCGTCATAAATGCCGGAATCCTCAATATCTGAGCCGCAATAGCTCCATGTATCATCGGTACAAATACACTCCGTGGTGCCGTCCTTATATTCCAGATAAAGTTCCCCGATAGCTGCCATTCTGTCACCATAGTTTTCTTTTTTTAATTCCAGTCCAAAAGCAGCCATGTACCAGCCCTTTCCAAGCAAGATTTTAATATCATTATCCTCGCCTGTCAAAAGCTCTTCTTCCATCGGAAAGGTCATAACCTGAATGTTTGTCTCATAATGATTGATATAAGGTGCCAAATATTCCTCGCCAAGTTTTTTTCCATTTAAATAAGCCTCAAAAAGCCCGACGCAGGACGCATAAAGTCTTGCCCGCTTAACCGGCTTTTCCACAAAAAAGCTCTTCTTTAAAACAGGGTGAATCTCCTCCTGTTTTGGAGCTGCAATCCACTCAGCGTTCCATTCTTCACTCATCTTTCCTGTCTCAAAGAAACAAGTTTCACTGACTGCGCTGTCTCCGCCATCGCCCCATACCGATACGCGGTAGTAGTAAGTGGTGCGAGGCTTTATCCCCATTTCGATTGCCTCACCGCCCTGCTTTAAATCCTCTCCTTCTTTTTGAAACAGAATTTGTACAAAGCTATCACTGTCACTCACTTCAATTCGTGCTTTTTTCTGTTTTTTGCTCTCTGTATCTGTCACATTCCATGAGCAGACAAGATATTCATAGTGAAACCCGACCGGATTTGTTATTCCGTTTATCTGCAAGTTAGTAATCTTCATACGTTCCTCCATTTATAGGTTTTCACCCTAATATTTCAAATCGTCCCTGCCGCAAAATGCGTCAACCGGGGATTTTCCCACAAATTTGCTTCTTCCCATTATCTTTTCCACAACAGCCTCAATTACATATTCGGAATTGCAATAGCCGTTTACAAAGGTTTTAATCATCGGCGCGTCTAAGAGATGATACGGATTTCCCACACTGATGAACATAACAGGCATCTCGTTTGCCATCCAAGGCATATTATTTCCCAGTCCGAACATGGTATGCCAGTTTAAGCGGGATACTGTTTTATTGGAAGCCGTCTCGATATTTCCAATGTAGAGAATTAAATCGTATTTTTCCTTAAAAGAAGTCACACTATCATTCATCACCTCGAAGCCTTCTTTTTCGTACTTTGTCACCGCAAAGCCTTCTTTGGTAAGCCTCTCGATGAAGGATGCTGCAACACTTTCATTTGATTCGAATTCTCCCATCATCTCCAAAAGAATCCTCTTATGGCTCTTTACATTTAACGGAAGCAAACTCTGCGTATCTTTCACAAGTGTAATGCCTTGGTCTGCACATTCTCTTGCCCATTTTTCATGCTCTTTGATGCGAAGAAGGCTAAGTGCCTTTTCATCCGGTACAAGCTTCTCCTCTTTTTGCTTTTCATGCAGCTTTAGTGCTGCCTTTGTCGCCAGAATTCTCTTAATTGCCTCTTCCAGCCTGTTTTCGGAAAGAATACCTTTTTCATAGCCTTCCTTCATAAAGCGGTAGTCTTCCTCCATATTTCGGTTGAACAAAAACATGTCGCAGCCGTTCTCAATGCTGAGCGGCACCGCGCTTGCCCTATCCATTGCGGCACAAAAACCTACCATTGGCGTGGCATCCGTCACAATCAGCCCGTTAAAGCCAAGCTTTTCACGGAGCAGATGGACAAGCAGATTTTTTGACAGCGTTGCAGGTATTACCTTGGAAACCGTTTTGTTATCAAAATACTCCTCATATGCCGGCATTGCAATGTGACCTGCCATGACTGTCAAAGTGCCTGCCTCTATCATCTCTGTGTAGATTTTCCCGTAGGTTTCATCCCATTCCTTGCAGGAGAGGGAATTTACACTTGTGAGGAGATGCTGATCTCTCTCATCTACGCCATCACCCGGAAAATGCTTTACTGCCGTGGCAACCTCCGCCTCTTTTGCACCTTCTATATAGGCTTTTCCCATCTTTATGACACGCTCGACAGAGCTTCCAAACGTTCTCACATTTGTGATAGGATTTCGGTAGTTGTAATCCAAATCCACAACAGGCGCAAACGACCAGTTTACACCGACTGCCGCACCTTCCGTGCAGCTCACTTTTCCAAGCTGGTATGCTTTCTCTTCACTGTCAGTCGCCGCCACAAGCATCTCCCGTCCAAAATAGGTTCCCTCTATGGCAGAGCCAACCCCGCCGTATTCCAAGTTAGACGAGACTAATAAAGGGATTTTTGAAGCCTTCTGTAATATTCTGTGAGCCTCCTGAAGCTCTTTTCCCTCACCCTCACGGTAGAGCACCCCGCCCACATGCATCGTATCAATAAAGCCTTTTAGTTCTTCTTCGTCTTTTGTAAATACAATCGGGCAAAACAACTGTCCGATTTTTTCTTCCAGTGTCATTGTTTTATACGTATCATCAACCCACTTTATCTGATCCTTCGTCAAATAAAACGGTTTTTCATTTAATCTCATCATAATGCACTCCTTTTGTTCATTGCTGCCTCTGCCTTAGCCTTTTTCTCCTTGAACATTTTAAATTCCACAATCTTATACGCGTTAAAGGAATATGCGAAAAATACCAGTACGATGATTCCGGTAATAACCGACTGCCACGCGGACGGAACCCCAAGCTTTCCAATTCCCGCAAAGATAACAGACTGCGTCAGCGCTCCCATGATAACACCTGTGTTTCGATCAAAGTATTTCGCCAAGATATTACCGATGAACATAGGTAAAAAGGCATTTTGCATATAGGAGGCGCTTCCAAGTCCAAGCTCCGGTGTCACCGTTCCGAGCACAGATAAGTTGACCACACCTGCTGCCGCCATGCACAGCCCCCCGATTGAAAAACAGATGATTGCATTTTTCTTCTCATTTATTCCTGTATTTACGGCAATTTCCTGCCCGCTTCGAAGGGAAAATGTATCAAAGCCAAATTTTGTTTTATTTAATGCAATATATAAAATTGCAACAATTGCAATACTTAGAATATAAACATAGGGCTGCTGGCTCCAGATTAACAGCTCATTTTTTCCAATCAGCTTTACTCCGGCACCTGCTGTGATTTTAAAACCTATCGCCTCATAAATCATAGCAAGACCAAGTGTTACAACCATTGGCGGCAGTCCAAGCAGCGTATATACGGTTCCGCTGATTGCCCCGATTACAGCGCCAAAGAACAGGCTCAAAAGCAAAAGTGCCACAGGTCCCAGATTAAATTGCAGAGTGATAAGGGAGCCAAGTATCGTCGATAAAATCAATGTGCTTCCGATACTGAAATCAAAACGACCGGAAGTCAAATTGTAGGATACCGCCAGCGCGATAAAGCCGGTGTACACGGTATTTCTCAGAATAACGCGAAGATCCGTTCCGACACCGAAATTGGTGACGCCCTTTGCCCTGCAAAGTAGCCAGAATATGATATAAACGGTGAGGGGAATGATAATCACCATCATTAAATTCTTAAGAATTTTCTTTGTTTTATCCATTTCAATCTCCTTCTGCCTGTCTTAGCGCGGCAATAGCTTCGTTCTATATGTCATAGAGGTAATAAATACAACCAAGATAAAGATAATGCCTCGCACAATCTGAATCATATCGTTGGAGACATTGCAAAGGCTCAATCCGTTGTTTAAAATCGTAATCGTAGCCGCTCCAACCAGTGCTGCGCTTATTTTACTCTTTGGTCCGCCCGTAAGAGGCATACCGCCCAGTACGATTGCCACCAGCACATCATTTCCGATTGTGCCGCCTGAGGCTGCCGTTACCGTCTTTGTTTTCAAAATTGTGATAATTGCTGCCAGTGCAATGCCCACACCGCTTATCAAAAAAGAGATAATAATTGTTTTCTTCGCATCAATGCCTGACTGACCGGAAGCCAGTGGATTTCCGCCTTGCAGCTTACATGATTTTCCAATTTTTGTATAATTAAAAACAATCATAGCTATTAGAAAAAATCCAACAATAAAGACAATATTCACTATCGTTAAATCCTTCATTTTCACAATATCCCTGACAGACAATATCGTCTGGTCACCCAAAAGCACCAGTCCGATTGCCGATAAGAGGCTTCCGAAAATAATTGTGACAATAAATACCGGCAGAGTTAAGTAGGCTGCCACTACTCCTTTTAACAATGCAATAAGCATTGCCACCACAACGGTTACAACCATCATTAGGGCGAAGCTTCCGCTCTTAACACCTGCGAGTGCCCCCACGATTGCAGACAGGCAAAGACTTCCTCCTGCCGACATATCAAGTGCTCCGCACGCAAAGCAATATACCATTCCGATTGCAACCAATGCCGTCATAATAAACTGATTGGTCAAAACCTTTAAATTTACTGCACTGACACTTTTTCCGCCCGTTAAAACCGCAAAGACAAGAATGACCAGCAGCATGCCGAGAATAGGCACCGCATTTATTAACTTTTCTTTGCTTATGATGAACTGTTTACTTTTTTCACCTGTCATTGTTTTGCCTCCTATCCTAAATCATATTTTCTATGACAGATTTTTCATCTAAGCTGTCACTTCTTTGTAATTCGCCTGAAATAATTCCGTCCTTCATAATCAAAAGCCTGTCACACATTCCAATCAGCTCCGTCATTTCCTCCGAAATCATCAGAATTGATTTTCCTTCTGCCTTCATTTTCTCCATCATCTCATACATCGCCGCCTTGACACCGATGTCAACGCCTCTTGTCGGGCAGTCCAACAAGAGAATTTTGGTGTCTCTGCCAATCCATTTGCCAAATACAACCTTTTGCTTGTTACCGCCTGATAAAAACTTCACAGGCTGATCAATGTCCCTGCATTTGATGCTAAGTGCTTCCACCTGCTTTTCCACATAGGCTTCCTCTGCCCTCGGCGTTATGATACCTAATTTGGAAACTTGGTCAAAGCCGGCACCGATAATGTTATCCCGTATACTTGCGGTAAGTACCAAAGCCTCAATATCGCGGTTTTTGGACACATATCCCATCTCATGCTTCATCGCTACTCTGGCATTTTCAATTACCTCGCCAGTCGGTGCATATACGACCCTTCCGGTCACAATCGGCTCTTCTCCAAATACAGCACGTCCAAGCTCATGCATACCACAGTGAGACAATCCTCCTATTCCAAGGATTTCACCCTTATGTAATTTAAAGCTCACATTTTCGGTAAGCCCTCTTCCGGTTGTAACATTTTCCACCCGGATCACAACCTCTTCGTCATAGGAGCAGACTTTGTCTTCGCGGTAGTAATGCTCGCCTATCTCACGCCCTACCATACAAGACTTTACCTTTCCCGCTTCAAATTCGCTCTTGTCCAAGGTCGTGACAAGCTCACCGTCTCGAAGCACGGTCAGTGTATCACAGTGCTCCATCGTCTCCTCCAAGTCATGGGATATAAACAATACGGCTTTCTTTTCTGCCTTCATTTTCTTCATCAGCTTGTAAATAATCTCCCTGCCCTTTTGGGAAAGCGCCGTTGTCGTCTCGTCCACTACGAGCACCTCCGGGTTATTCCACATCACCTTTGCGATTTCTACCAGCTTTCTGTCCTGCATATTCAGCTCATCTATATACATGTCCGGTCTGCATTCGGTAAAGCCGATTGCATCCAATGCTTTTTTTGCCTCCCGGTTCATCTCCTTCATGCTGATCAAACCGTAACGCTTAAACAGCTTTTCATTTCCCAGAAAGATATTCTGAGCAACCGTGATTCCCGATATCGTTCCCATCTCCTGCACAATCATTCCAAAGCCTGCCTTTGCTCCTTCTATCATTGTAGAAGGATTATGAAGCTGCCCTTTGAAATACATCTCTCCGCTTGTCGGCGGCTGCATACCCGCCGCAATTGAGGATATGGTAGATTTCCCGGAGCCGTTTTCTCCGATCAGGCCTCTTACTTCCCCGCGGTATACTGTCAAATTAACGTGCTTGAGTGCGGCGGTGGAACCGAAATTCTTACATATATCCTTTGCCTCAAATAAAACTTCTCTGTTTTTCTCCATATTGTTTGTTCTCCATATACCTGAAATGTAGTGTAACCGGCAAGTTTGCAATTTGCCGGTTACAAGCGTTGATTTACGAATTATTTTGCTAATACATTCTCTAAACTTCCTGTTGCCAAAATCTCTTCCAACGTAGAAACGGAAGCGCTTGGATTTTGTTTTACACTTAGCTGCATTAACTGCTCTGCTGTAAAAATTCCCTCTCCTGTCAATATCGTATATAGCTTCTTGCAATCCTCTGAATTATCAATCAGCCAGAAATCTGTGCTCAACTCAAATGCTTTTCCATCCACCAGATAGGCATCATTGTTGCCGTCCACTGCATTACAAATCATCGGAATGGCAATTCCGTAAGCATTGATGTTATTTGACACAAGTAAAGAACAGGTATTATTATCAAACGCGTTCAGATAAGTGTCATTCAAGGAACCGATCGTTGCCAAAGCTACCGTATCTGTCAAACCTGCGGAAGCAATCGGCTGTGCCCAAAAGTCAATTCCGTTAAAGGAAGCAACTACCGCCTCCAAGCCCTCTGTGGAAAGTGCCGCTGCCTGATCCGCAAAGAACTGGTCTCCCGGGAAGCCGCTCACTACTGTCACCTTTACATCGGAGCCGACAGCATCCATAAAACCATTTTGTCTGTCCACAAATTGTCCTACACCAAAATCTGCACCGCCGTTGGCATACACGACATTTTTGTATCCTTTTTCAACAACCCATTCTCCCAGTGCCTTACCCTTGTCATACTCATCTCCGCCTGCCAATACATAGCCAAGGTAGTAAGGATCACTTGCAAACTCTTCATAGGAAGCCTCATCATACATTCCGTAATAATACATTCCATAGTCGATTACGCTCTGAATCTGCTGCGCTCCGGTTACACTATAGTAAGCGAAAAATCCTTGGCAGCCTGCCATTGCACAATCTTCAATAAATTTCATCTCTGAATCCGCATCCGTAATTGCCTCTGAATATTTGAATTCTACGTTATAGGTATTTGCAAGCTGTCTGAAATAAACCTGCATTGCCAAAGTTTCAGACTCGGTCGGATCATAAAGCTCCACGCCGATTAAAACCTTTTCCTCCGGATAGGTGGCAGTTGTCTCAGTGTCCGCCGTATCTGTGCCTGCTGCATCTGTAGTTGACGTATCCGTACTGCTCTCCTGGGTCGTCTCCGCTGCATCGCTTGTACTCTCCGAGCCAGTCTGCGTACTTCCACTTCCACAGCCCATCAATGTACCCACCATCGTAAGGCCAAGAAGCATAGCTAATAATTTCTTCTTCATTTTTTTATCCTCCTAGAATTTGTTTGACCTTTAGTTCTGACTTTATTTTATCTGCCTCTGCATTAAAACTCCATGTAGTATTTTCATAACAATCCGATATATTTTCAGATAGTATTCCTTGTGTAACTTGCCGGTACTTGTTATACTGGAATATAACCAAAGAAAAACAAGCACAAGTTAGGAGGTAACTATGCCGTACTATATCACATATGGAGAGTTTCAGCAGCATTTAAAGGATTATTACATGCGGACGGGCAATCGCCTTCAGTTCGTAGAGATGAGCGACTACCTATATAGAAAAGGACTTCTGCGGGAAACCTGCACACTTCCCAATTCAGAGGTTTTTTATGACGATATGACAGACGCAGAGTTCGAACATGTCATTAATTCCTTGACACTTACCCTGTATCCTAATTGGCTTGAGCCGGTTAAATCTACAGTTCCGGAAAATGACATCATTCCCTCTGCAAGAGATGTCTTTGTCATCAGGCATCCCCGTTACACAAGACCCCAGCCGCACTATCACAATTATTTTGAGATCAATTATGTAACACAGGGAAAATGCCATTTTACGTTTGAGAATACAACCAGGATTATGCAGGAGGGAGAGCTTTGCATTATTGCGCCCTCCTCCGAGCACGATATTATCCTTGATGACGATTCCACCGTGTTTACCATTATGCTTCGGAAAAGTACGTTTGAGACGACATTTTTTTCTCTGTTGTCCGGTAAGGATTTGCTTTCCTATTTTTTCCGTACCATTTTGCAGGGCGAATCTCATCCAAACTATCTACTTTTTTTCACCCGGGACAATCTGTGGCTGAAAAAGATATTGCGCAACTTGATGGGAGAATGCAGCCGTACGGATGCTTACAGCAATAACTGCTGCATCAACTGGGTCAACCTTTTCTTTTCCTCCCTGCTTCGCAATTACAGTCAGACACTTCAATTTTATAATTATCAGATGGGCGCTGACTTTTCGCTTGTATTGCAATATATCCAGCACAACTATCAGACACTCACCCTGTCTACGCTCGCAGAGCTTTTTCACTACAGCGAGCCTCATTTGAGCACGCTTATCCGGCAAAACACAGGCCACACCTACACTGACCTGATTAAAAAGCTGCGTCTGTCCGATGCTTTGGATTATTTGGCAAATACGGAACTAAAAATAGGAGAAATCGCAGAGCGAATCGGCTATCACTCCTCCGATCACTTTTCCAGAGTGTTTCGGGCAGAATATGATATGTCACCTCAGCAATACCGTAAGCTGCATATCAACGACACTAAATTTCTTCCGTTTTCTTCTTATCAGAAGGAAAGCACAACACATTAACCGAAATGATATTTCAACTTGGCAAACATATCCTCCAGAATCACTCTGCTGTCAATGCCTTGGTAAACCCGTATAACACGATTCTCCCTAAAGTAATCACCGTAGGTACCATCCAAATTAATTCTCTGGGCTTTTCTGTATTCCATGTCATGATCCTGCATTGTAACGAGCACTCCGACAGCAGGGCTGTCTCCCAAGGACCAGCCCTCTCCGGAGCGGATCATCATGGTCTTTGCACCTCTGCTCAGTTCTTTTGTAAATGGTAAGTCGTCCAAATTAAGGGCACAGCCAATCTCATTGACACGCATCAGATTTTCTACCAGATAAGAGCCAATTTTGCCATATGGCTGAACCTTGTCAAACAATTCATGGAATGATACTTCCATCATCGTGTATGCATTCAGCGGTATCTGCCACAATTCCATTTCCGAACCAAGCACTGCATTGGCTGCCTCAATATCATTTCCTGCATTAAAATCCGTAAATTGTTTTTCATACGGACCTCCGCCAATCCATACCGCTGTAATATTTGCGGCAATTTCAGGTTTCATCAGATATGCAGATGCCAGATTGGTAATTGCCGCCATATTTAGCACAAATAGCGGGCGGTCATCGTCCTTCAGCGCCTCCTCTGCAATAAATTTTGCCCCCTCAGATGTCCCTGCCGTCTTCTCATCCTTTAAGGCAGCCGTCTCACCTCTGTATACCGGAACATCATGAATATCCATCAGCTCCAGAATCCGCCCGATTTCTTCATAGCTCTTTTCCATGCTGTCTGAATATTCCTGTGTTCCAAAATGTGCCGCCACAATCCCGACAACATCAAATTTCGGTGTCAGCAGCGCATGCGCAATTGCATACTGGTCGTCACCCTCCGCATAAGCGTCTGTGTCAATGATGACTCTTATCTGCTTGTTTCTTGGTACTTGATACAGTGCTTTCTTCATCTCAATTTTCCTCCATCTAATTATGCCATTTTGACGCTTACTTCTTACCGTCATACCGAAAATATCCAAACCGTGCATAACGACTCTTTGTCGCCTCTCCTCTCTCTGCAAACATACCGATATAGGCACCCACAAAACCTCCTGCGGTTTCAGATCCAAGAAATCCACAGTCAACTTCTTCTGCTATCATCATCCTGCTTCCAGATTGATTCTTCCTATAAAAACTATACTTTGTACCCTTTCCTATCATTCCCAGCGTAAAGGCTTCCGTTTCTTCCACTGTTTCTTTCACTGCTTCTTCCCCTAATACCTCTTCCTTAAAATGCTGAACACCTTCTCCGTCAATATGAGAAATCACCTTCACACAGCGGATTACCATTTTCTGCTCTTCATCTCTTGCCACCTCAAGGCGCACCTGATTGGCATCGTTTTGCAATATGACGATTCCGGCTTTCTCTTCCTCCACAGGTGTGAAATGCAATGCGGTCTCCGCCTCAAACTGCATGTGCTGCTGCCGTCTTCCAACGAATGCCGCACACTCCTTTTCCTCAATGCCTGCTTGAATCCTTTTAAACACATCTGCTTTTGTATTGTGATATTCCCAAGGCACTAAGCTGTTTTTTATAAGTTTTAGCTTTAAAAAGCCTCCTTCGAGCTTTACAATCTCCTCATAAGGCGTTCCAAGATAATTCCACTCAGCTCCCAAGTTCTCTTTATCAAAATTGTCCAGCCGGCAATCCTCAAAAATTTGACATCCCTCTCCTGTCATTTTGTATTCTGAAAGCTTCGGCTTTGGATATTCGCCCTCCACCTTTCCTCCTGCAATGACCGGCCAGCCATCCTCCCATGTGACAGGAACAAGAAAGGTCTCTCTTCCCAAAATCTTATGGTAGCCGTCCATCAATCTGGAGCCAAGCAGAACCATATACCAGCTATTATCCTTCAACTCAACCAAATCCCCATGCCCTACATTACAGATTGGGTAATTTTTTCCCAAATGCCTATGTGTCAGAATCGGGTTGCCCTGATAGTTTTCATAAGGACCGAAGATTTCTTTGCTGCGGCTTATCGTCACGGCATGATAATGCTCTGTTCCCCCCTCTGCAATCATCAGATAATACCAGCCGTCTTTTTTATAAATATGCGGCCCCTCCGGTGAATGAGCATCTATCTGTGCGCCTGCGCCGATGATTTTTCTCTCTCCTACCAATTTGAAACTCCCTATGTCAATCCTGGAACACCAGATTCCCTGTTTTGACTCACCATTCTCCTCAAACCGAGTCGTTCCTGTATAATAGCAGCTTCCATCCTCATCAAAGAAAAGAGATGGGTCTATCCCGTCTGCCCCTTCTATGATGTGCATTTCGGACCAAGGTCCTGCCGGGTTATCAGCTGTGACGACAAAGTTGACACAGCCCATCGACATATTGGTTGTAATCACATAGTAAATACCTTGGTGATAGCGGATTGTCGGTGCGAAAATTCCGCCGGAAATCATTTTGTAGTTCAGCGGAAGCTGGCTTTTTCTATCCAGCACATGTCCAAGCTGCCTCCAATTGACGAGATCCCTGCTGTGAAAAATCGGAATCCCCGGAAAATAGCTAAAGCTGGAATTTACAATATAAAAGTCATCCTCCACTCTACAGATGGAAGGGTCCGGATAAAATCCTGATATAATGGGGTTTTTGAACATATCTACTCTCCTTTCAGTTCAAGCTCTACCGTTTCATATCCCTCTCCGCTTACTTTTATCTTAATCTTTTTTGATGCGCTCTTCTTCAAAATCGCAAGCGCCGTTCCCTGGAAGGTTTCTGTCACGTTTTCCTTATAGTGATAAGAAGGTTTCGGATTGCCACTTCCAAAGCCGGCAAGCCTTGCACCGCCCTCCACTGTAATTTCAATTTTGCTCTCACAGCTTCTGTCTAAAATTCCATTTTCATCACGGATTTCAATCGGAACATAGATAAGCTCTGCACCTGTCTCTTCCGGTAAAACCGCAATTTTTCTCTTGCCCTTTGCTGTCTCCAGTTTCATCTCTCCGATTTTTTGAGCTCCGTCATAGGAAACTGCCCTTAAAATCCCTTCCTCATAGATAAGCTCAAAAAGTGCCTGAAAACCTGCTTCTTCTCCCGCCTTTTTCCTGCCCATAGAAACATCGTTACAAAACAACTCCACCTCTGTTCCAGCAGAATAAATTTCTACTGTAACCGGCTTTCCTTCACAGCCCTCCCAGTTCCAGCTTGACACACTGTCACTGATAATCCAAGGCGTCTTGATAAGCGGCTCGCCATAGTGGTGTGGGTTTTGAACTGTAATATACGGCGCTTTTCGAAGACCGAATACGATTTCTCTGTAAAAAGAAGCAGGGCGTCTGTTTCCAATTAGGTCAAAGTCACCGCAGTAGGCGAGCTGGCAAGGGAATTTTGCCCCGAAGCCTCCTTCTCCCCACTGATAGCATGGAATACCGACTCCGGCTTCCCCGATATAGTCCCATCCTGTCCAGGTAAAATCTCCGATTAAATGGCTGTGTTTTTCCACAAGTGTCCAATTTCTTGCAATATCCGGCGGATAGGTTTCACTTCCTACAATAATGCGGTTGGGATATGTCTCTTTATCCATTTCATATCTTGCCGTCATATAGTTATATCCTGCAATATCTGTAGCCGCACATGCCTTGTCAAGCTTTTCTGCTATGGCAGGATGCACCACAATCTTATCCATATGTTTATCCATCAGTGCCATAAAATTGTTTACATTGCCTTCAATTTTTCCTTCTTTGCTAAGCTCTGAAACAACATCGGCAACAATCTCGTCAATCCGGTCGCCTGCCGCAAACACACCGTTAATCGATGCTAATGTATATCTGGTCGAGTCAATGCTCTTAATTTTTCGGCAAATTTGGTCTGCAAGCTCTGCACCGTGATTGGTCCCGATTTCCGGTATTTCATTTCCGATGGAATACAAAAGAACGCAAGGATGATTGTAATCCTTTCGCACCATGGCTTCCACATCTCTCTCCCACCATTCCTGAAAATACAAACCGTAGTCATAATCAGACTTACTGCGGTTCCACATATCAAACGTTTCATCCATCACATACATACCCAGCCTGTCGCAGGCACGAAGCATCGCCGGTGCCATCGGCTGATGAGACATGCGGATTGCGTTAAATCCTGCCTCTTTCAAAAGCCTTACTTGACGCAGCTGTGCCTCCTCGTAAGTAGCTGCTCCTAACAGTCCGCTATCATGATGAATACAAGCACCCCGAAGCTTTACAGACTTTCCGTTGACACGAAGTCCTTTTTTGGCATCTAATTGGAGCTGTCGAACTCCAAAGCTTGTGCTGCTCTCATCAATCAGCTTATTCCCCTCATAGAGCCTGCTCTGGCAGGTGTATAGAACGGGGCTCTCCTCCGACCAAAGCTTTGGAAAGTCCAGCGTTATGCGCTGTCTCATTCTCCTCTTCTCCTGCGAAAACAAGACAACCGGTATTTTGTCACAAGATACAACTGCACCGCTTTCATCGATAATCGCGGTTTCCAGCGTCAATTCCTCATTGGCATGACTTCTGTTTTTTATTTCTGTCTGCACCTGAAGCACAGCGTATTCTTCCTCAATTGCCTCCGTATGCACAAAGGTTCCTTCCGGCACGAGATAGGTCAGACCCGAGCTTAGCAGGTAGACATCACGGTAAATACCGCTTCCCGAATACCATCTGCTGTTTGTCATTGCTCCGTTTTTCACAATCACACGTATTTCATTGTCTGCTCCATATTTTAGAAATTCATTCATATGTACCCAAAAGGTCGTGTATCCAAATGGACTCTTTGCCGCTAACTCTCCGTTTATATACACAAACGCATTCATATATACACCCTCAAATTTTAAGAGCAGTGTTTTGTTCTTATCCTCTTTTTTTGCATGAATGGTTTTTACATAATGGTAGTTTGCCCCATCTCGAAATCCGGTATTTCCTTGATTTTTGCTCCCCTCATATGCCCCTCTCTCCATCATGGCATCGTGCGGCAGAGTGATTTGTTCTGCACTGTCTGGTACATTCCAAACAAGTGCAAACGCATCTTTATCCTCCCAGTATTTCCATTTATCATTAAACTTTTGTTCCAGCATTTTATTTCTCCACCTTTTCCTTTAATTCTATTTTGTTATTCTTCACTACGATGTCTTGAAACAATGGTCTTTCTTTGTACTTGTCATTTGGGAAATGAAGGGCATATTTTAAATTTCCCTCCTTATCCTCAAACATCATTCCATGTCCTCCGTTTTCCGCAAACAGAGGCTCTTCCACCTGCTTCCAAGGTCCCATAACAGAATCGCTTTCCGAATAGGCGCCTCCGACTGCATAGCCGTTTGTTCCCCAGCTTGACCATGTCATGCAAAGGCTGTCACCTAGCCGTTTCACACACGGTCCGTCTGTAAAATAGACATCTCCGTCCATTCCAAATTCCTGCTTTGCAAACGGAACAGGATTTGCCCACTTCGCCTCCACTGCCGAAAATAATGTAACCGGCTCTCCTGCTGCCTCCTGTAAATCCGGTTTGAGTGCAAGCAGGCACATATCGCCATCGGGAGTGTCCTCAAAGGAGTGAGAAAAAATCAGATACGGAATTTCACCTTCCCAATAAATGCTTCCGTCAATGCAAGACCACTCTCTTGGTGTGATACATCCGCTGTAAGGGCGAAACGGTCCTTTGGGGCTTTCTGACTTTAATATGTAGATTCCTTTCTTTCTATCCTCAGCACCAAAGGTCGTTACAAGATAAAAAGAATTTTGATAATAATAGCACTCCGGCGCCCAATAGCTTCTATCTCCGAAAAAGCCTTCTGGCCTTTTAAAAATTTCTATCGGCCCTTCCCAGTCGTTCAAATCTTCACTGACATAGCAGTCAAAACCTTCGGCAGGTCCCCAGCAGGTCGCACTTCGTGTTCCGTACATATAATATCTTTCCTCGTGCAGCAAAACAAAAGGGTCTCTTATATTAATCTGATCTGTTTTCATATTCAATCCTCCTTGTTATAATTTCCTATAATTCCTTTATGATATAAGTGCCGCAATCCACATGAAATGTACACCCTTCTGCATCCTTCTCATTAATCTGGTATTTTCCCTCTTTCAAGCTGATAACAGCCTTTGCATCAAAGGGTATCTCAAAGTGATAAACCACCTTGCCGTCTTCCTTGTAATTCCACTCACTCACATAGCGTCCGGCGGACGTATCTAAGCTTGTTCTTGCAAAGCCCAGCCGCACATCGGTATGCGGTGCAATACTCACCTGTTTATAGCCCGGTGCATCCTCGCAAGGATTGATTCCTGCCACATAGCGGTACATCCACCCCACTATGCTTCCATAGCTGTAGTGGTTTAAGCTGTTCATGCCCTCGGGATTCATGCTGCCGTCTTGCATAACAGAATTCCATCTCTCCCATATGGTGGTAGCCCCTAGGTTTACCGCATACAACCAGCCCGGATATTCCTCATTTAAAAGTAAATCGACTGCCAGCTTGTGATTTCCTGTGTCGGAAAGTGCCGGGCAGAGAAGCGGAGTTCCCACAAATCCCGTATTTAAATGCCCTTCGTTTTCCAGAATTCTCTTCTCCAGCTCCTTTCCTTCTTCCTTACTCTTTTCCCTCCATAGCCCAAACTCCAAGGTCAATGCCGCGGCTGTTTGTGTTTTACAAGTACAAATCCCGTTTTCGTCAAAATAGGTGTCTCGTATGGCACTTAAAATTTGGCTGGAAAGCTTTTCATAGTATATCGCTTCCTCTGTTTTCCCTATGATGTTTGCTGCCTTTGCCACAATCTCACTGCATTTATAGTAGTAAGCACTTGCAATAAACAAAGGATCTGTCGCACCAAACGGTCCGGGCATCTCATTGTCAAGGGCAAGCCAGTCTGCAAAATGAAAGCCGTCTTTAACCAGATGCGATCCTCCCAGCGCTTCCTCCCTCTTTTTCTGATAATCCACCCAAGCCTTCATACCCGGATAGGTTTCACAAAGAAGTGCCTTATTTCCGTAGTGGAGATAAACATTCCAAGGGATGATGACACCCGCGTCAGCCCAAGGACACGCTCCATGCTCGCCAATCATCTCTTTTTTCAGCCTTGGCACCACATTCGGCACTGAACCATCCAAAATACTCTGCTCCGCCCGCATATCCCACAGATATTTGCGATAAAAAGCTGGCATATACATATTAAAACACGCCGTATCTGAAAAGATTTGGGCATCGCCCGTCCAACCGAGCCTTTCATCCCTTTGCGGGCAATCGGTCGGCACATCCAAAAAGTTATCCTTTTGGCTCCACAAAGCATTGGTGAAAAGTTGGTTCACCTTTGGAACTCCTGTCACAATCTCTCCAATTTGGTCAAAGTCACTGCGAAGATGGTATGCCGTAAAATCTTCTTTATTGATAGGATATTGGCAATCCACCTTCATATAGCGAAAACCAAAAAAGGTAAAGTGCGGACGCACATGTGCCTTTTCTCCGTTTGATATATAAGTAAACTCTGTCTTTGCAGTTCGAAGATTGTCATGGTAAAAACAGTTATCCTGCATAATTTCAGCCGCGGTCAGCACGATTTTCTCCCCTCTCGGAAGCGAAACATCAAACTCTACCCAGCCTGTCAGATTTTGTCCGAAATCAAGTACCAGCTCTTTCTTCTTTGTCTCAATAAGGGCAATCGGCAAAAATGCCTCCTTCTTTACAACCGGTAGACTGTAGCGATCCGTCAATGCTCCGCAGCCAATCGGCTCCTTCACAATAACTGCCTCATATGTCTCCTGCTCATTTCTCGCATCATAGAGCTCACCGTCGTAAATGCTGCTGTTTATAATCGGCGACGGCTTACATTTCCAGCGTTCATCTGTACCGATAAACGTCTCTGTTTCGTCCTCATGCTGAATATAAAGTTCTTGTATCAGGTAAAAGCTGTCTCCGTATATATCCTCGTAGCCACCCTCAAAGCCAAGTCTTCCCTTAAACCAGCCGTCTCCAAGCCAAACCTCAAGCTCATTCTTTCCCTCTTTCAAATCATCTGTGACATCATATGTCTGCACCTGAAGGTGAAAATCATAGGAATGATAGCCCGGAGCCAAATATTCCTCCCCTACCTTTTTTCCGTTTAGGTAACATTCATATATGCCAAGCCCTGTCATATATATTCTTGCCTTTTCCACCTTTTTCTCAATGAAAAATTCTTTTTGAAAGCAAGGCGATATTTTTTTGTCCAAAGAGGACGCTATCCATTTTGCCCTCCACTTTTCCCCTGCCTTACCCGTCTCAAACCAGCTCTCCTCATATGCTTTGTCTCTATTTTCGGCAGTCACCTCGACGCTCCACTCATAATAGGTCCTTGGTTCAAGCCTGATATCGACTCTGTAATCTAAGCTGTTAGCATTTTTGTCCCATCCACTGTCGAATATGATTTGAGACTCTTTCTTTATCATAATGCGGGCACATTCTTGCCGTTTTGCCTCCCCTGCTTCTTCTATCTTCCATGAAAAGCTGAGCCACTCCATCTCATAACCCATCGGCTTTTCTATCTGGTTTACTCTTAATTCTGTTATTCTCATAGCTTCACCCGTTCCTTCTATAATTATAATGCTCCACTATTTGTGCTTTAAGCTTATTTTATCGGGATTTCAACCTTATTACTACGTTTTATCTTTATATGAATCCGACGTTTTATAATATTGAACGCTATAAATAATGCTTATTCTTACGCTTTGGATTGACTTGTTAGATTATTATGCTGCATGATACCGCAACTTAAAAGCGCGAATACTTGATAAATGCAACTTAAAATTGGTTGATATGCTGGAAGATAAAGGTATAATAGAGTATAAAGGGGTGATGACATGAATTTTGGGACAAATATACAATACCTAAGAATGATCCATAAAAACATGACTCAAGAAGAACTTGCTAATCAACTAGGAGTTTCCAGACAGACAATATCAAAATGGGAGCTTAATCAAGGGAATCCTGAGCTAAGTAAAATTAAGGAAATATGCACATTATTTAATTGCAATTCTGATGAATTATTATTTGGAAATATTAAAATAACAAATAAAGCTTACTCTGAGATTGAGATAGAAACTCTTGAGTCATTTGAATACATTAAATATACAGTTATTTCTACTGAGCCAGAGGACGATGCCACAAATAGAAGCGCGCAGCTAGCAAAGGAGCTGAACATTGATAATCCCAAAATAATCGGCTGGGACTTTCCATATCTTTCTCAAGAACAAATCAATGTATATCATATGCACGGTTACACATCCGCTCTGGTATTACCAAATGATGTAAAAATCAAAGATAATTCACTTGTTGTAGAGGAGAGAAAGTCTCAAAACTATGTGACGATTACAATTAAAAATCCAATGGATAATCCGTTTCATTTGATTTCAAATGCGTTTAAATCAGTTTTTCAATATATTAATGTCAATCGATATACCTATGATCATTTTGCTTTTGAAAGCCTGTTTCAAAAAGATAACACAGAATACATGAAAATATATGTTGCAATCAAATAAAAGAGGGGGGAGATTATGGAGGTTCAAAACAGAACACAAATGTAATTCATCGATTCGCTAATGACAATAGAGGTGGGGTTCGCCCAGCTCTTTGGATAAAAAAGTGGCAAAAGGAGGCCCAGAAATGAATAAATATGAAGAGGGAATGAAGATACTTAACGAAAGATTTGGCAATAGCAAAGACAATGTAATTGCCCTTGCTACAATTTCACTGGAACTTAGTGAAGGTGGCAATCCACGACCTTGCGTTCGTGATGTAGATGCATTTTATGAAGATGGAGCATTTTACATTGTTACATACGCGCAGTCTAACAAGATAAAACAAATAAGTGCCAACCCGGAAGTATCCATATCAGTCAATATGGAAGATTTTTTTAGTAGCGGAACAGGAAAAAATTTAGGATGGGTGTTGGACCCAAACAATGCTGAAATAAGAAACAAACTACGTAATGCCTTTATAGACTGGTATGATTTTGCTAACAATGAAAATGATGAGAATTGTTGTATTTTAGCTATCTATCTGACAAAAGGCACACTTAGAATTGATCATGGGGCTATGTTTTATCACTTTGATTTTGAAAATAAGACAGCAACGTGAATGCCGGTGTTTAAGTAAGTTTAAACATATAACAACTGTATAATAACACGAAAGGGCTGTTGCAAAATGACTGATTTTTAGTCATTGAGCAGCAGCCCTTCTAAGTTTTATTTAGTTTCGTACTCGAATATATATCTTACCAACTTCATTACCTTGGTCGTCTTGCACTGTAATATATGTAGTCCCTGCCGCAACAGCCGTAACTTTACCCCTGTTGTCTACCGTTAATTGCTTCATCATTTGAAGTCCATATGGCATTAACTGTGTCAGTTAAATCATCTATTGTCAGCCGCCGCGTATCCCCAACATTAAGGTCAATTGCTAATTGTGGTTCACTTTCAATTACTAAAATATTTATGGTTTCTGTATATGTTCCATCAGCATTTGTTACTGTAATAACTGCATTGCCTGGCGCAACTCCGGTTACAATTCCCTGATCGTCAACGGTTGCAATGGCGCTATCACTTGATGACCAGTTCATGTTTGATTTTGAGCTTAACTTGTTGTAAGGCTCCTTGAAAACATCCACACTTTCAACTTCAATACTGAACGAATTTCTGTCGCCCCCTTGAGAATTTCGATTTGCTCCCCGGGCTTTAGTTTTACTTTTTCCATTTTTGTTTCCTTTCTGCTTTTTAGCATAAAAAGCACCCCGAATGGCAGTCCTGCATAAGACAGTATAAGAGAACTATATTGTTTAAGGGCGACTGCCAAGTGAAATGTCTAAAACAAGCGTATCGTTCAAGTGAGCACTACGCTTGTTTTTTTACTTGCTTCGTCTTAATAATCAAAGAAAATATATCATCAAACGCTGTTAAATTTTAAACTTATATTCGACTTCGGGCCAACTTGGACCGAAGCGAAACAAGGAATGAGCGACAGCGAAATGACGCAACATCAGCCGGATTTGGGGCAGAGTGCCCGAAAAACTGCTTGTAAGGATATTTTTAAAATGTTTCAATATTGAAAACGGCAGTAGGCTAAAAAGGAAATATATGATATAATAAAAAATTATTATATTAGTGCAATTTTACTGCAAAAAGCAAGGGGACAATATGATTATCAAAAATGACAAGCAATTCAATATGTTTCCCTCACATGTAGGGCTGAGAAAATATATTCTATATTACAATATCGTGTTTCCAGAAAATGATACGTTCATGGCACAATATACGCTTATGCCTAACGCTTGCGGAACATTGTCGCTTGCCTTTGATGGAGCCGCTGTAATCGCTGAACTATGGGGAGCATCCCTAACACCTGTTTTATTAGGGATGGAACCAAATAGTTACCATGTCCTGCTGCTTATTCAGCTTTCGCCCTATGGTTTATATCAAATCACACATCAAAGCCAAGCGGAGTTTGCTGACAAACGCCTTTCACTTGAGGACATCGACAACGAGCTTTTCAATTCACTACATCAAGCCTTTATAATGTCAAAGACCACAATAGAGTTAGTCAATACTTGTGAAAAAACATTATATAGTCGCATGGAAAAAAACCTTATTTCGGACGCTTTGTTATTAGCTACTACATTAATTTCTGATAGTTATGGACAAGTACAAGTGAAAGAAGTCGCCCGACAATCCGGTTATAGCGAGCGACAGCTAAACCGTTTGTTTCTTACACAAATCGGAATGAATATTAAAAACTATGCTCGTTTAACCCGCTTTAACTACGTGTTAAAACACATTCAAACATCGCCTTGCTTTTTTGCGGCATTATCACAACAAGCTGGCTATTTCGACCAAGCCCATTTTGATAAGGATTTCAAGGCTATCAGTGGTGTTTCGCCTCAAGACTATCTGAAAACAATGTCCGATTTTTACTATGACGGCACGGAGATATACGATACAATATCCTCAAAGGAGGATTGAAAAATGAAATATCAAGGTTGTCTTTTGGCGGTTAAGGATATAGCCGCATCCAAACACTTTTATGAAAAGGTACTTCACCAAAATGCGGTCATGGATATTGGCGTACATGTGACTTTTGAGGGCTTTTCGCTGCAACAAGGATATGCTGAACTCGTTGGCTTGGCAGATGATAGTGTGAAAGAGCAGTCACACAACTTTCAAGTTTATTTTGAAGTAGAAGATTTAGACAAAGTGTATGTCGAAATGAAAAGCATATCCGGTTTGCAATGGGTACACGAAATCAAAGAATACCCGTGGGGACAGCGTGATATTCGGGTATATGACCCCGACAAGCACATTGTAGAAATTGCAGAGGATATGACCACGGTTATCAAACGCTTTTTTAATCAAGGCATGTCGGCAGAAGAAGTTGCTACACGCACAATGTTCCCTCTTGAGGTTGTAAAACAGCATGCGTTAGGCTTTGGTATGTGATACACGGCGGCTTTGGTAAATCAAAGCCGCTATTTTATTCTAAACAAGATCGGAGGAGACGGACAATGAGTAAATATGAGCCACTTTGGAAGGCGATAGGTCAACGCACGGAGAACAGCTTCGCGCTGACCTATGCCGAAATTGAACAGATTCTGAGCTTTCCCATCGATCACGCCTTTTTAACCTTCAAGAAGGAGCTGCTCGCCTACGGCTACGAGGTGGGTAAGATTTCCATGAAGGCACAGACGGTGACGTTCAAACGCTGCGTTTGACAAGCGGCTGCGTTTCTGCCATCATCGGCTTCACCCATCCAAGAGGAGGAACACTATGAACTGGGAGCCATGGACAGGCTGTTACAAAATAAGTGATGGCTGCACAAATTGTTATTTTTACGGGCCATATGCGAAACGCTATGGTCAAAACACCATACAAAAAACAGATAAATTTGATTGGCCTATAAGGAAAACTGCAAAAGGCGAATACAACATTAAAGGAAACAAAATTCTTGCGACCTGTTTTGCAACTGACTTTTTTCTTCCCGAAGCAGATGAATGGCGTAAAGAAGTTTGGTCTATCATCAAGGAAAGAACTGACATAGATTTTCTGATTTTAACAAAACGAATTGACCGTTTTCTCATATCGCTTCCATCAGATTGGGGCGCAGGATATGACAATGTGAATATTGGGTGTACTGTTGAAAATCAAAAATTAGCAGACGAAAGGCTTCCGTTATTTTTGTCCTATCCGATGAAGCGGCGTTTTATAGCTTGTGCCCCACTTTTAGAAGCCATAGATTTGACACCGTATCTTCATGGAGTAGATCATGTCACCGTTGGTGGCGAAACGGGGCGAGACGCTCGTGAATGTGACTATGATTGGGTGCTTAATATTCGTGAACAATGCGTAAAAGCAAACGTAACATTTTGGTTCAAAAATACAGGCTCATTTTTTAAGCGTGACAGTGTAGTGGGAAAAATAAATCCATTTAAGCAGACCAGTATAGCGAAAGAGCTTGATATAAATATTTTAGATGGGAAAAGATTGTTTTAATAAAACCTCGGGCCAACTGAACTTGAGGTAAATGAAAAAATACCCACTGCACGAGCGGAAAAGAAAAAAAACGTTGCTCGGTGGGTAAATAGTTATGCCATAATAGTTACATTGTCAATGAACAGCGGTTTTGAGCAAAAATCAAATCAATTTATGAGCGGGCATTCCGCTCATTTTTCACTCGACACCTTTCTGGGATTTTTACCTGTTTTATAATACTGACCTTTTTATTGAGGTACCTGATGAAGTGGAAGCCGCCCTTTTGGAAGCGGAGCGACTGGAACGGAACTTTATTCGCCGCCGCTTTTACAATAAGGCTCACGACTCTCTGGACGCAGGCGATGGAATTGAAAATGATATTTTGTTCGTCTCACTTACTCCCTGCGAACTCTACGAGCGCAAAATGACAGCCGAACAATTATGGGCTGCTATGACTTCTTTGCCGGACAAGCAGAGAAAAAGGATTTACGCCCACTACATACTTGGCATGAGCAAATTCCTTAGAATATAAAAAATACACCGTTAAATACCGGCATTCTACTCCGGTATCTAACAGTGTATTCTACATTTACCTCTAAGCCATCTCAAGACTTTCCTCAAACTCTGTCTTCTCGGGTAAGGGCAGCTCCATTCTCTTTAATAACCAAGTATCCGCCAAGCCGACCCATTTTGCGGCATCGGCGTTAATCTGTGCCTTTGAACCGGCTGATGCCTGCGTCGCGATGCTGAGTCCGTGTGCACCTTCCTCAAAAACATGTATCTCAAACGGCACCTTCTGATCGGCAAGCGCATGTGCCATACGAATAGAATGCTGTACCGGCACTAAGCTATCCGCCGCAGTTGCCCACAGAAAGGTCGGCGGGTTATGCTTCGATACATGTAATGCAGGACTTACTGCATTTAGCTGTTCCTCACTTGGGTTAGATGTTCCAAGTAAAGCAGTGTTGGAAAGCTCAAACAGCATTTTGTCCATCGCATTCATAGCTCCCTTTGTCTCCTTCATAAAGAGATAGTCGCTCAAGGTATAACCCAAAATTGCTGCCGCCGGTCTGAAAACCTCCGGCTTTTCTCCGTAAACTTCCGCGAATATAGGGGTATGCCAAAAGGTGGAATACATTGCACAATTATGTGCCCCTGCCGAAAAGCCGCAAACTGCAATCCGATCAACGTCCACAAGCCATTCCTTCGCATGCTGACGTATCGTCAAAAAGGCTTTTCCGATATCCAGCATCGGTTTTGGATGCTGACACAGCTCGTTTGGCAAAATCTCCTTCGATAAATCAGGAAAGCCAAACGCTCCCTTTGTATATGTACTGTAACGCAACACAAAGGCATGGTAACCCATGGATGCAAATCTTAATGCCACTGGCTCTCCTTCTCTGTCTGAGCAATTGATATAGGCTCCTCCCGGGCAGATTAAAACCGCCGGTCTCTTCACACCGTTTGTCATTTCCGGTGAATCGGAAACCACATAAGCCGTCAGCGTCACATCATCTCTTCCCTCGTACAATCTTATTACTTCCGTATGCATGAAAATCCTCCTTTAAATCAATATAATGTTATATCCGTTCCTTCAAAAATTCCAGCAAATCCTGAAGCTGTTCTTCCTTCTTTTCTTCCCACGCCATCACAATATAGTGCTTTCCAATCTCCTCTTTAATAGGAAAAAACTTAAGCCTGTCCCCCATATCGCTAAAAAACACACGATATCCTATCGTAACCCCTGTCCCCGAGGTGAGAGCAATTGCAAGGGACGTAATATTCGGAAAAAACTTTATTTTTGCCGGATAAAAGCCGTCCTTCTGACAGTGTGACACAATGCTGTTTTTTGCTTCATCCGAATAAGCGTTTGAAAAAATATAAAAAGTCTCATCCTTTAACTCTTTTACCTCCAGCGTTTCTCTGCCATAAAACCGATTCTTCTTTGATACAATAATGTTCAAATCCATATCCTTTAAAATACGAAAGGATATCCCCGCATTTTGAGCCGGTATCTCGGATGAAAAGGAGAAAATAATGTCAAGCTCCCGCTTTTTCAGCTTCTCTTTAAGCTGTGTAAAACCATAGGTGGCATACTCGATTTCAAATTCTTCTTGGCTGTCGGCATATTTTTCAAGCAAGGGCATAAGAGTATCAATCACGCCGCCAAACTCCAACAATCCGATACGAAGCTTCTTTTTGCTTTTCGCGTTCGCCTCATGCGCCTGCACCAGTGCATCATTAATCTGGCCGATTGCCTGTGACCACGCATTAAACATAATTTTTCCGCCTTCTGTAAGCTCCACCTGCTTTGTATTACGCTTTAGCAGCTGTACCCCCACGGACAGCTCCAGCTGGCGGATTTGCTTACTAAGTGCCGGTTGGGAGACATAGAGCTCCTTTGCAGCTTCCGTAAAATTAAGCGTCTCTGCAACCTTCAAAAAATAATGGATACTTTGCAAGTTAATTTTTAACATATTGCTTCCCTCTCCTTAATAAGCTCACTGCCCTGATACTCTTAGTATAGCCTATCTCGCTATGTTATTCCACCTTTTTGTTCATAGCCCGAAATACAAAAGTCAGCAAAAGCCCAACCGCAGAAATGCCGATTGCCGCGAGGAAAGCATTCTGATAAGCCGCGTCCCTCGTATAAATCTGCTTCATAAGCGTCGGTCCGAAAAAGCCTGCAAAGGCAAAACCAATAAACATAATTCCATAATTTACACTGTTATTTCTTGTTCCAAACTGGTCCGCTGTAAAGCCTGGAAATATTCCCATAAAAGAGCCAAAGCAAAAACCAACTGCCGAAATTCCAACATAGAATTTTGCTACATCACCGTTTCCTGTCATATACAAAGTTCCAAGTCCCGCCAGTGCGATAACAAACGCAATCGCCAACATATTGATTCTTCCAATCCTGTCAGAAATATAACCTGATGCAATACGTCCCGTCGCGTTAAACAATGCCAGTACGGAAACTGCTGTGGTCGCCGCCGTAACCGACATGCCAACCATATTCTGCCCAATCGCAGAAGCCTGTGAAGTAAACATAAGACCGCAAAATGCACCGCACGTCAAGATAACAAGCATCACATAAAACTGTTTGTCCGCAAGCATTTCCCTCCAATTTTTGTCGGCAGAGGACTTTTTTGTCTCGCTTGCCTGCTTCGGCGTCCAGCCCTCCGGCACATAGTCCGCCGGACATTTCTCAATAAAGAATGCACCTGCACAGATTACAACTAAAAAGACTACGCCGATGATTTTAAACGTCATCGTAATTCCGACATTCTGAATAAGAGCATTTGCAATAAACGGCATGATAACAGAGCTTAATCCATAGGTAGCGGTTGCAATTCCTCCGATAAGCCCTCTTTTATCAGGGAAAAACTTAACGGAATTGTTAATCGTACAGCCATATACCAGTCCCATTCCAAGCCCCATAAAAATTCCGTAGGTCAGTATCAAAAAGCCCACACTTTGAGCAAAGCCGGACAAAAGCATGCCTCCTCCAAACAGGATACCTCCTGCAAAGATAACAAACTTCGGTCCGAATCTGTCATTGATGCTGCCGCCCGAAATCATGGTAATAGGGCCGACAGAGTTTGCAATGGTAAATACAATTGCCATACTGCCCGCATTTAAACTAAGTCCCTTGATTCCGTTGATATAGTCAGCCATCGGTGAAGCAAATACGCTCCACGCGTAGAGTGAGCCGATACATAGATTAATCAGACAGCTTATCACTAAAATAAGCCATCTCTTTTGCTTTAATTTCACACTTTTTCCTCCAATTAGTCAATTTATTTACAATATAATAGAGTGTGAGCTTAACTCACACTCCATTTATAGTTGTTATCCTTATAACGCTGTGTTCACTTTTTTGTCCGCAGCCATTCCAGCCTTCATTGCAATCGGAAGGAATATCATTGATACGATAAAACACACAACATAGATCGGAATAAAGGTTCCGATAAAGGCAAACAGAAATGCCGGTACCTGTCTCACATTATAAGCGGTTAAGATAAATCCGATAATAAGTACAAATATCAGGCAAACCGGTATGTTACCCACAAAGCGTCCCGCAAAGCTTTCAGGGTTTATTTTAAACAGAGACGGAAATCCCATGCTAATCTTTTGAATCGGCAGCAGCATATTAATCATACATGCTAAAATAAAGCCAATCAAAACATTTACGACAAGATTCAAGGTGAATACCTCCTGTCCCATAAGAATCGGAGCTGTTACTGACAGTGCAAATGCCATGGGAAAATTCAAAACTAAGTTAAATACGATTATAAATCTAGGACCTGGTTTGTTCATTTTATTTCTCCTTTTCTTCCCTCAATATGTAGTTTTAGTTTGCTGCAACAGGCACCGATGACTGAATAAAGTCCTTATAAGACTTTACACGCGCCTTGTATGCTTCTGTTTTCTGGGTTTCCATAAGCTTTCCTTCATTCTCTTTGATATCGTCTCCGTGGATAAACTTGCCGGATAAGGTATCATGTGCATGCTTAATCTGCTCTTCCGGGAATTCAAAGCTTACTTTTCCATCCTTAATTACCACATCACCCTCAATACCGCATAGGCAGCAGATTGCATGAGTTGATTCCGAATCTAAATAGAAGTTTCTGCTGTGGCAGTGAGGACATACGCCGTCTTCTCCCTGGTACTCTGCCTTTTCAAAATCCTCTGCGGCTTTTGCAATGTTGATTCCGATTTGATGCGCTCTCGCCATCTTATCATCCTCCATGATGATGCCCTTTGACCATTTAAAGAAATCATTGTCTATTACCTTCCACATCGGAGTCAATGCATGCATTGCATGATCACACTGTACTCTCGTTGTCCAGTCAGATCCGCCGATTCCCATGTAGGAAATTACTTTGTCCTTCAAAATTCGAGGGTCCGGAGCTTTTCCGCCTGTAGCCTCTGCAATCTTACAGCTAATCAAATTGTTTCCTCTGTCCATTCTAGGTCCGAAGCGGTCTGTCATCGTGTGAAACATTCCTGTTCCGCCTTTTTCAAAAATCGGATCGGCAACAACGATACCATCTGCATCTAACATTTTATCAAGCAGCCAGTCAAAATCGTCCTTTATCGCACACATATTACCTCTTCCCGTCATAAGGGATTTTACGCATGCAATACAGCCCGTACAGTGCTTAATGTTAAGCTTGAACACATTAATAAACTCAATTTCTGCCCCCGCCTCCTGAGCTCCTTTTAATGCCTCCTTGCACACTGCATCGTTGTTTCCGTTTTGCGTTCCAAAAGAAATACCTAAAATCTTCATAAAACGACTTCCTCCTTATCTATTCGTTATTTTTTTAACATGTAATGATAATTTAATTATAACCGCAACGAATACATTTGTGAAATACATATAAAAACTTTCATTTATATCCATTTGGTTATAACTAAATTACAATTATTCTTTTGTTGTTGCCCCACTATTTTTATCAAAATGCATAATTATTTTTAAATATAAATAATATTTTTGTACTTTTTACTATTTCACAAAATCAAAACCACTCCAAACAGGATCTCCCGTGTAATTCTTTGGCTCTTCCTCCTTGTTTAAGACGCGAAGTGCGCCTGCTGCCAAGGCTTCCATCTCGAAATCACCGCCGTAAATCTTAACAGGGGCAATCCATGCACATCTCTTTGTAATCTGGTCTGTGAAATAACAGCTGTTACTCACTCCGCCTGTCAAAATAATGCCGTCTACCTTTCCTTCCAGTACAACTGAATAGGAGCCGATATATTTGGACAATTGGTATGCCATTCCGTCAAAAATGAGCTTTGCGTACAAGTCACCCTCATCGATTCTCTTTGTAATCTCTAAGGTGTTGTCTGTACCAAGGTGTCCCAAAAGACCTCCGGTTTTGCTCACCTTTGCTATCATTTCCTTCTCGTTAAACTCACCCGAGAAGCACATCTTGATAAGCGGAACAGCCGGAAGTTCACCGGTGCGGTTTGGCGCCATCGGTCCGTCGCCGTTTAGCACATCATTTCCGTCCACCATAAGTCCCTGCTTGTGTGCCGTAACGGAAAGTCCGCCTCCGACATGGCATACGACGAAGTTACATTCCTCGTAGCGCTTTCCAAGCTCCTTCGCATAGCGCATCGCCACTTCCTTCTGATTCAATACATGGACACGGCTTTCCCGGTAAATGCCCTTCATTCCCGTCACACGTGCCAAATCCTCAAATTCATCCACATCAGGCGGATTCACAAGAAAGGACGGCGCACCATATTCCTTGGAAAATGCATCGATAAGCTGTGCTCCCAAAATAGCGGGGTGCTTTACCGTTCTTCCCTCGCGGGAGTGCTTTAAAATCATGTCATTGACAGGGTATACGCCTCCGACCATGCTTTCCAAGCCACCGCTGTATGCAGCAAAGGCGTTCATTTCGCTCAGGGAAATTCCTGCTTTTTCAAGCTCCTCCAGAATGGTCTCCTTACGATAGGAAAGCTGGTCGCTGATTTCCGCAAAGCCTTTTAATTTTTCCGGATCGTGAGACACGTTTGCCTTAAATATCAGCTTATCATTCTCAAACACCGCAAGCTTTGTGGAGGTAGAGCCCGGACTTAATGTAAAAATCTTATAACAATCTGCCATTTTAGTTTCCTCCGTCTTCCTGTGCACGAATGATAAGCATAATGATATTTCCCATCATCTCTGACAGCGGCGCACTTCTCGAAAAATCACAAACCGGTAGCGCAAAGCCTTGCAATACAGGACCGTAGGCATCTGCTTTTCCAAAGGTCTGTATCAGCTTAACTCCGATGTTTCCCGCATGTAAGTTAGGGAAAATCAATACATTTGCAATGCCGGCTACGTCGCTCTCGCGTTTTACCTTATTGGCTGCCGTCTTTGGATTAATCGCGGAATCAAGCTGGAATTCACCGTCAATTTTAAGGTCCGGTCTTCTTATCTTTACAATTTCAATTCCTTTTCTGATCACATCGATACTCTCATGCTCTGAGCTTCCGCAAGTCGAAAAGGAAAGCATAGCAACACGCGGTTCCCAGCCCAGCAGTGTTTTTACTGTATCTGCGGATGAGATGGCGATATCTGCAAGGTCATCAGAATCTGGCTGAGCATTTACTGCGCAATCTGCGATTGCAAGCATCTGTCCTTCCGGTCCTTCAAAGCCCGGTACATTTAAAATTCCAAGACTTGAGATGGAGTTAAAGCCTTCTTTCAGTCCCACGATAGTCTGTGCCGAGATAATAACATCCGCGGTCGTATACTCTCTTCCCGCTGCCACGCCGTCTGCCTTTTTGAGCTTTAACAAGAACATGGCAAAATTCACGCTGTCCTTTGCTTTTCGCATAACTGCCTTTTCGCTGAAATCATCGAATTTCGCAATATATTCCTTCGCAAGTTTTTCTCTCGCTTCCTCACTTGTGTTGTCGTAGTAGGAAAAGCCCTCCGTACTCACCTGATGCTCCTTTGCAAACGCTTCAATCACGTCCTGATTGCCCACCATGACCGGATACCCGATTTTTCTTTTCACAACCTCCTCGGCTGCTTTTAATATCATTTCATTTCCCGTCTCGGGAAAAGCAATTTTTTGCGGTTTCTGTTTCGCCTTTTCTTCCAAGCTTTGAATTAAATTATTTTCCATACTTCCTCCTAGCGGTATACATAGCTTCCCGCAACATATCTTGGCGGTATAACCGGAACCTGAATAAAGGATTCATATTCTCCGCCTGTGTGGATAATATGCTTACCCTTGTTTTCCGCATCCCATGCAAGCGGCTCAAACCAACCCTCACGGATGTATCTTCCTGCAACCTGAATGCGAAGCTTTTGTCCTTTATGCCAGATACGGGCACTTGGAACAATTGCGATATCAACCGGCACAATTTCACCTGTCTTTAATTTCTCAACGCTTTTTCCGCTTCTCACCGGATTAAAGCTTGTGGACAATTTTTCATCCAATTCGCGGCAGGATACACGGATTTTTCCCCATGCTCCCGGATGAGGCTCATCCAAGGTATTCCAAGGAAGGAATTCACCCTTTTCATCTGCCTTCTGTATGTTGACAAACATATCCATGTCGTCATGACCGTCTGCCTCCACATAGAGACGAAGGAACATATAACCGGTCAATTCAGTATCTTCCGTAAATTCCATATCAAATACGGCTTCCTCTGTGTTTGCATCATAAGATACTTTGGACACTGTTGAAACAGGAGCATCCTGCATCGTCATTTTGGCGGCATCTAAATAGTATCTCTTATATTCGGTTCTGCTCAGAGGGAATGCATCCTCCGCTCTTCTCACCTGATAATCACAATCGTAAGCATCCATAATGTCCACTCTTACCTTTGGAGTCATTTCCCAGCCATTGTGAATTTCCTTTAAATATCTGTCGTAGAATCTTTTTAAATCTTCCAGATTTTCAGGCATATAGGTATCTGGCCACTCAAAATCTCTGTGCATACGAAGCCATTTTCTGCGTGATTTACATTTGCGGAATGCCTTTACAGACCCCATCAAATGGAAGTGTGAGAAACCTGCTGTCTGATAAACCGGAATACGAACCTTTGAAAAATCAGGGATTTTATCTTCCCAGTATCCGTTCATCAAAGGATATTTACGTGCCATCGCAACCTGATCATCCACACCGTTTGGTCCGGTTACCTGTGCCGCGATAAACTCGTTAAAGCTGAGTGCCGGAATTCCGCCCTCAAACAATGACTCTCTGTAAAGGTCTGTCGTACACTCCCAAGGTGCGATACAAGCTAAATGAGGAGGCTGCTCTGCCGCAATTCCCCACTGATGCATGGCAACGCCTGAGTTTCCAGACATACCAACCTTGCCGTTACACCACTCCTGTGTTGCAATCCACTCTACAAAATCATAGCCGTCCTCTCTGTCTTGATGGGTAAACATATGTACATTTCCCTCTGAATGTCCTGCACCTCTGACATCCACGTTTGCCACAGCGTAGCCCTGGTGGCACCAATATGCCGGATCCGGTGATTCAAATTTAGCCATTTTTGATACGGTATGAGGCGGAACACCCATAATCTGCCACTCTGACATGCCATCACCCGGACGTTTTCCGAACCAGCTCCAAGAAACGATAACCGGAATTTTTGTCGTCACATCTGCCGGACGATAAATATCACAATAGATTTTTACACCGTCACGCATCACAACCTCAGTATCCTGCTCACATATAATTCCCGGTGCCGCCTCATAGGTTCTCTGGTTAAATGCAGGGCAAAAACCCTGCCCCATTCTTGCCATCGGGTCGTCACTTGCTGATAAATCGATTTCACCCTGTTCTGCTACCGGCTTTCTTGCCACACGATAGATAGCCTCTATCTCTTCTCCTTTGAAAACTTCCTTCTGTGTGAAAAATTCACCTTTTAAGTCTGCCATTTTTCTTCCTCCCGCTTATTCGTTTTCTACTAAATCAAGTACATAGTCAACAGCTTCTCCGATTGTAGCTTTTCTTCTGAAATTCATATAAGGAATTTCCACATCAAACTCATCCTCTAAATATGTGGTAATCTGGGAATAGTGTACGGATTTTGCATTCAAATCCTCCACAAATCTCATATCCTCTGTTACTTCCTCCGGCTTCTTGCCAAAAAGAGGTGCTCCTCTCTCGATTAATTTTTCTTTAATGCTATCTCTTAATTCCATTTCAAAACCTCCTATTTAAATTAAAACACAATTATAAAATTTATTAGCTGCAAGCATTCAATCTGCTAATTTGTGAACTTTTTTAGTATATTTTACAGATTTATTGCTTTTTACATTTCTATTATATATAATTTAACTAATCGAAACAATGTACCCAAAACCAAAATTAGTGATTTTCAAACACGTATATTGTGTTACAACACAACAGGAGAATACTATGAACCTTTCAAAGCTGATCCATAAATTGAAAAACAGCTCTTTTACATGGGCTTCCAACACCAATTCCAATGAGGAAATTTATAACTGCCTGATTTTAGACGAAAACAATGTGCCAAAACCGAACTATCTCTATCTCTGTACCCCAAAAACCTTATCAAAGGATTTTGACAGCATGGGCTATAATTTCCTGTGCCTGATTTCTGCTCCCGACGAGCAGCTTTCCTACCGTTTTCACAATGCAAACCTAATCTACGTGACCGCCCCCGGCACCCTGATGGCATTGAAGGAGCAGGTGGATTTTATCATTTCCGATTACAATGTCCTTTCCGGCAATATGTACAAGCTGATGCAGGTCATTCACTCCAATTTCGGAATTCAAGCGTTGATTGACACTGCCTATGAGATACTGCAAAATCCTATTCTGCTGGTGGATTCCAGCTATAAGATTTTGGCTTCTTGTCAAAACGTAGTTTACAACCGACCTGATTTGGAGACGCAAAAAGAGCTGGGCTATATCGTTGAAAGCAATATTTTGGCGATGAAGCAGGCAAAACTGTACGAGCGGGCAAGAGAGAAACGCTATCCTTATTACAACAAGGAAAAGGATGCCAAGGAGGGCTGGATTACGGCACTCGTCTATATTTACGGCATTGAGTCCGCGCACATTGCAGTCAATGACAGCAATCGCCCCTTCACAGACAATGATTTTGAATTTGTAGATTTCCTTTGCAAACTTGTCTCGCTGGAGCTTCAAAAAAGCGATTTTTACAGAACAAACGAATCCTTGATGCACAGCTTTTTTCTCTCTGAGCTTTTGGACAACCATATGCGGGATATGCCCACCATTTTACGGCGTGCTCAGAGCCTGAACTGGAATTTGACGGAATATCTTAGAGTTTTGACCATCACAGAGCAGACAATGAACATTTTTGATAAAAAGGCACAGCTTATCGCAAACCAGCTTCATAAAATATTGCCAAACAGCCATTGGATCATTTATGAGGGGCATATCGTGTTCCTCGTATGCCTCGCAGACCCTTCTGCTGCCGCTCTTGTCAAAGAGAATACCCTTGTCGACTTTTTAAAAATCAACAAGCTGGCAGGCTCGGTAAGCCGCTGCTTTCACAGCCTGATTGATACGAGGCGTTTTTATCAGGAATCGCTTGCTGCTTACCAGTTCGGGCAGCGGTTTCATCCGGAAGATTCTCTGCATTTTTACACTGACTATCTCTGCCAGCATATCGGCGGCATCCTGGCGGAACAGTATCCGCTAAGCAGCTTCTATCATCCGGGTGTTATAAAAATGAAGGAATACGATGCTTTGCATAATACAAATCTTCTTATAACATTAAAGGAATATTTGACCTACCCTGACACCCCAGCCGTGGCTGCCCAAAATCTATTTATCCATAAAAATACCCTGTTTTACCGTATGGCTAAAATAAAAGAGCTCTTCACCTTGGATTTATCCGACGGTGAAGAGCGGTTAAAAATTCATTTAACTCTAAAATTTATGGAGCTGGAATAAAGGAGCACATCAGCTCTCCAGTTCCTCCAATATAGCCGGAATAACTTTATACAGGTCGCCCACAATACCGTAATCGGCACACTCAAAAATAGGTGCCGCCTCGTTTTTATTGATGGCGATAATATAATCGGAATCCTGCATACCGGATAAGTGCTGAATCGCGCCTGAAATGCCACAAGCAAAATAAATTCTTGGCTTTACGGTTGTTCCGGTCTGTCCTATCTGGTAGGAGTGCTCAATCCATCCTGCATCTACACAAGCTCTGGAAGCCGCAATGCTTCCTTCAAGCTTATCTGCAAGCTTTTGAAGAAGTGAAAACCCTTCTGCTCCGCCAAGTCCCATACCGCCTGCCACAATGATTTCCGCATCGGTAAGTCTCACAGCCTCTCCTGCCGTTTTCACAATTTCAAGCACCTTTGTTCTGATATCCCCTTCCTGAAACGCTACGGTAAGTTCTATCGTCTCTCCTGCACGGTTCGCATCATATACGGCTTTGTCCATAACGCCCGGTCTCACGGTGGACATCTGCGGGCGGTGGTTCGGACATACAATCGTTGCCATCAGATTTCCGCCGAATGCAGGTCTTGTCTGCTTTATCTTTTTATCTTCCGAATCTATTTCAAGCCTTGTGCAGTCTGCGGTCAGACCTGTTCCGCATTTTACCGCAAGACAAGGTCCAAGGTCACGCCCGATATGGGTTGCCCCAAGAAGAAGTATCTCCGGCTTATACTGCATGATTGCCTCATAAATCACCTTTGTATAGGCATCGGTTCGATAGTTTTTAAGCTCAATGTCGTCTGCCACATATACCGTATCTGCACCATAAGCAATCAGCTCCTTGGAAAGCTCAGAAATCTCATGTCCGCAAAGTACGGCGCACAGCTTTGTTCCAATCTCGTCGGCAAGCTTTCTTCCTTCTCCCAAAAGCTCAAGTGCCACGGGCATAATACTTCCTTCTCTTTGCTCCGCAAATACCCAGACACCCTTGTAAGCGCTTAAATCTGCTGCATTCTTCTCTTCTTCGTCCTTCTCAATCGCATGAAACGGGCAGGCTTCCACACAAGCACCGCAGCTTGTACAGGCATCACCGATTACCGCACATCTTCCTTCCATTGTAATTGCACTGAAAGGGCAGGTTTTTACACACTTGGTACAACCCTTACATTTATCTTTTATAATTCTGACTGCCATCCTTCTACCCTTCTTTCTATAAAATGTGCTTTTCTTTTAATTTTGTCACAAGTGTTTTTGCCATTTCCTTCGTATCTCCGGCAAGCATTTCGCCCTTTCCCTTCGGTTCCGGCGTAAAGGAGCGGAAAACCTGCGTAGGGGAGGCATTTAATCCGCAATCTGCCGGATCAAGCTCCACGTCCTCGTGGTTCCATACCGTTATGTTCTTCTCAAAGGCTTCCATTATCTGATAAATACTCATATAGCGCGGCTTATTCAGCTCTTTCACCGCAGTCAGCAGACACGGTGTCTGTACCTCAATCACCTCATAGCCATCCTCAAGCTGTCTTTGTACCTTTACCTTACCATTTTCAAGCTGAATATCCTGCACATAGGTGACAACAGGCAAGTCAAGTCTTTGCGCTACCTGCGGTCCCACCTGAGCGGTGTCACCGTCAATCGCCTGACGTCCTGCCAGTATGAGATCGATGTTTCCTACTTTTTTAATCCCTGCCGCAATCGTCGTGGAGGTTGCACATGTATCCGCACCGCCAAATGCTCTGTCGCTCAGCAGATATGCATGGTCAGCTCCCATCGAAAGACATTCGCGCAGCATTTCATCCGCCTGCGGCGGTCCCATCGTGATAACTGAAATCTGCGTGTCCGGATTTTTATTCTTGATGGAAAGCGCCGCTTCCAGCGCATTGGCATCATCCGGGTTCAATATACTTGGTACACCATCACGAATCAACGTACCTTTTACCGGATCAATTTTTACTTCTGTCGTATCCGGCACCTGTTTTACACAAACTAATATGTTCATCTCGTTATTTCCTCTCTTCCTTCTTCCCCTACTTCTTCAAAAGCTGTCCTGCAATGACCATCTGCTGTACCTGTGAGGTTCCTTCATATATGGTAAATACCCTGCAATCCCTGTACAGACGCTCAATGCGGTATTCCTTCGTGTAGCCGTAGCCGCCATGAATCTGCAAGGATTTTGCACAAATCTCATTGCACACCTCGGAGGCATAGTATTTTGCCATGGAAGCCGCCATGGAGGCATTCTGGTTTGTATCCTTTAAATATGCCGCATCATAGACAAGATGCTTTGCCGCCTTCAGCTTTGTCGCCATCTCTGCAATCATAAAGCTGATTGCCTGAAAATCTGCTATTTTTCTTCCAAACTGCTTCCTGTCCTTGGCATATTTTATCGCCTCGTCCAGTGCTGCCTGCGCCACGCCGATGGACTGTGCCGCTACTCCGATACGCCCTACATCCAAGGTTTTCATCGCATTTGTAAAGCCCTTGTTTATCTCACCGAGCATATCGCTCTTATGTACGCGGACATTTTCGAGGATAATATCACTTGTTGCACAGCCGATGAGTCCCATCTTATGCTCTGCCTTGCCGCAGGATACTCCCTCCTGCTTCATATCCACGATAAATGCAGAGATTCCTCTTGAGCCCTTGCTCATATCCGTCTTTGCATAAACCACCGCAAAATCAGCGAGAGGTGCCATTGTGATAAAAGTTTTACGTCCGTTTAACACATAGTAGTCGCCATCCTCCACCGCAGTGCTTGTCATACCGCCCGCATCGGAGCCTGCTCCCGGCTCTGTCAGCGCGAATGCCAGTATTTTTTCTCCTGTCACAACAGGTCTTAGATATTTTTCAAGCTGCTCCGGTGTGCCGGACAATTGAAGCGGTCCGCCTGATAAGGAGTTTGGTGAAGACACATAGAGACTTGCCACAGCGCTTACTCTCGCAATCTCCTCCATCACAATAACGTATGCAACCGTATCCGCCCCGGCGCCTCCAAGTTCTTTTGGTATCTTGATGCCGAAAAACCCTGCCGCCGCCATCTTATCTAAAATTTCCTTTGGAAATTCAGCCGTCTCCTCCACTTTATCCAAAATCTCCGGTGTCAGTTCTGCCTCGGCAAATTCCCTTGCCAATTTTCGTATCAGCTCATGCTGCCTTGTAAAATTCATGCTTTTTCCTCCCTAAAGGCTTAATATTGTCTTTTCTTTTTCCTTTATTGCGTGTTCCTTCATCTTCCCTATATCTAACTTCCCATTTGCCTGCAACGGAAATTCCTTGCATTCATATATGTATTTGGGCAATTTATAATCCGGCAGTCGCCGTCTTAAATAGCCTTTCAAATCCTCCAGCAAAAGCACCTGCTCTGCAACAATACAGGCGACAATCTCCTCCTGCACAATTTCAGCCGGTATCCCAAATACTTTTACGTCTTTAATCCCGCTGTATTCCGATATGACTTCCTCAATCTCCTTCGGCGATATGTTTTCTCCGCAGCGAATGATAATATCCTTTATCCGCCCTGTGATAAAAAGATTTCCATCCTCGTCCAGGTGTCCGATATCTCCCGTTTTCAGCCACCCATCCTTACTAAACGCCAAAGCAGTCTCTTCATCTTTCTTATAATAGCCATGCTGCATTACATTGTAGCCTTTAATCTGAACCTCACCGTCCACAAAAGCTGACACAACTTTGCCGCATTTATCCGTAATCCGAAGCTCCATATGCTCCATAACACGCCCGACAGAAACCGCCTTTATCTCTCTGCTGTCCTCACAGAGAGAAAATGTAATACTTGGTGACGCCTCGGTCTGCCCATAGGACTGGTGCAGGCATGGTATCTTCAAAGAACTTGTTATCCTGACATAATCCTGGCTGCGAACTCCCGAGCCTGCAATAATACCGGATTTTAAGCTGCTCAAATCATATTTTTCATAATCCGCATGCTCCAAAAGAGCCAGAAACATGGACGGAACGCCATTTATCACCGTGCATTTGTATGTTTCAATTGCTTCCAATACCTGCGTGGAGCGAAAACCGGGCAGCAGACAGACAGAAGCTCCGCTGCAAAGCCCCGCCAAAAGTCCGGTAGACAGCCCAAAACAGTGAAAGAGGGCGAGTGCCAGACAGATTTTATCAGACTTGCTCCATTTCATAATAGATGCTGCCTGTGCTGCTATATTTAGCATTTGATACTGCGTCAGAAGAACGCCCTTGGGCTGCGCCGTCGTGCCTGATGTAAAAATCATACTTAGGAAATCCGAAGATTTCACTTCGCTTTTATAAACAGCCAGTTTCTGATATTCCTGCTCCTCATATCCCTTTTCTTTCCATAAACCGCAGCTTTTTTCGCCGATTGGTATGTACTTAATATGTGCATGCTCCTTCTGGCACCGCAATTCGTCCGCCATCTCGTTAAAATCCTGCTCTTTATAGCCATCTCCATAGCACAAATACGCAATGTCGGCGTAATTTAACATCTGACAAATCTGCTCTTTTTTGTTGTTAAAGTTAATCAATACACTGACTGCCCCAATTTTTGCGAGTGCGAGATAAGTACAGACCCAGTTTAGACTGTTTGTGCCAAAAAGTCCTACGTGTGTCCCCTTTTTGATTCCCTTCTCAATAAGAGCAATGGCAATACAATCGGTCTGTTCATTTAGTTTCTTCCAGTTCAGCCTGTAAGCTCCAAATTCCAATGCCAAATCATTTGGATTTTGTCTTACATGGTCCGCCATTTTTTTATCTACGGTAATATTTTCTAACTGCATAATGAAGCTCCATTCCCTTCACTGTTCTACACCTTCTCACTTGCAAAAATCGCAGCGCCGTATGCACCCATATACTGGGCATCCTCCGAATAAAAAATCTCTGTTCCAAGCTCCCTTTCAAGCGAGCCTCTCACTCCGCCATTTTTTGCCACGCCGCCGCTCATGCATACCTGATTCTGTATCCCGATTCGTTTTGCAAGACCTGCGACACGGCTTGCAACGCTGCCGCAAATTCCTGCAATCAAATCGGATACATCCACATTTTTTGAGAGTTGAGAAATGACTTCAGATTCCGCAAACACCGTACACGTACTGGATATTTTGACTGGCTCCTTGGCCCTTAGCGCATAACTCTCCAACTCTTTGACCTCAAGCTGAAGGATATTTGCCATGACCTCCAAAAAGCGCCCCGTCCCTGCCGCACACTTATCATTCATAACAAAATTGCTAATGCTTCCCTTATCGTTCAATCGGATTACTTTGGCATCCTGCCCTCCGATATCAATAATCGTCCGGATATCCGGCATCGTCCGGTAAACACCCTTCGCATGGCAGCTTAGCTCGCTCATATTTGCATCTGCCTCTTCAAAGGAGGCTCTTCCATAGCCGGTTGACATAATATAAGCAATGTCCTCCCGCTTTAAGCCTGCCTCCTTTAATACCTTCCCATATGCCCTTGCAGGTCCGTCCGTCCCTGTTCCTGCCTGCACAAGAGCCTTGGCAACAATAATCCGCTGGCTGTCCAGCAATATGCATTTTGACGTTGTAGAGCCAATATCAATTCCTATTGTATAACTCATGACTGCCTCCTACTCCTATCCGATTCTCTTACAGCCTGTCGCTTCTCCCGCCGCAATCATCGCTGTAATCTGCTCCTTGGAATATCCAAGTTTTGCAAGCACTTCTTCCGTATTTTCACCGAGGAAGCCTCCCCTTTCATACGCCGGCAATCCGGTTTCTGCAAACATAACAGGCGTGCGCACCATTGTCCGCTCTTTTCCGTTTGGAAATGTCACCTTGGCAAGAGCGTCAGATCCCCATGCCTGCGGGTCTTCAAGCACTTGATTCCATGTCTGACACACCGCGTAAGGAAGGTCGGCTTCATTCATGATCTTTACAAGTTCATCCAGTGTATAGCTTCTAATCGCATCATCTAAAATATGATAAAATTCTTCCAAATGCTCCTGAAGATTTGTCTGCGGATAAAAACGGCTGTCCTCCGCAAGCTCATTTTTTCCCAGCGCCTTCATAAAGATTGGATAGTGAAAATCATAGCGCGGCATGGAAATTTGTATCCACTGGTTATCCTTTGTCTTATGTGCCACGTTCAATGGATTTGCAATTAATTTACGGCTGATTGGATACTGGGTTGAACTGTCGCCGTACTGATTGCACTGTAAATACAGAGAAATATCCCAAATAGCCGTGTGAAACAAGCTCACGGTAACCTGATCGCCCTGTCCGGTCTCTCTCGCACGGTAAAGCGCCGCCAAAACACCGCTTGCCAGATATATTCCTACCTGATGATCTCCAAAGCCTGCAACCGGAAGCATCGGTGCAGAATCTACGTCATACATCGTTCCCATAATACCTCCGCGCGCAAAATAGGCGGTAAAATCAAATCCCGGAAGGTCCTTATCCGGTCCTTTTTCACCATAGCCGCTCACATAGCCCATAACAAGCTTCGGATATTTCTGCTTCAAAGACTCATAATCAAGCTCTGCTCTCTTCAACGCCGGCTGACGCCAGTTTGTTATAAAAATATCACTCTCGGCGATAAGTTCCTCAAGCACTTTTCTACCTACCTCGGTCTTTGTATTCAGTGTGACACATTTCTTTCCTGTATTTTCTAAAGAAAAACTTGTATCCTCCGCATCACCGTACGGTCTTCCTTCATTTACTGCTGTATAGCGCAAAGGGTCGCCGCTTGGCGCCTCCACCTTGATTACATCAGCTCCTAAATCAGCTAAATATCTGGCGCAGCAAGGTCCTGCGATAAACGTTGCCAGCTCAATTACTTTTACACCCTCCAACGGGCGTTTTATTTCACTCATCTCTTACATCCTCCTGTCAAACTTATCCCGCCATCATTGCGGAAAATGTCTCTATCATCGTTTCTGCCTGCGCATAATCCACCATCTGTCTGTCCACCTCCACTAATAAAAGCGGAATTTCTGCCTGCTCACAGGCTTTTTTCATAAGAGGATAGTCAAACTCTTCCGGGTCACAAAACTTTGTCAGCACAAGAATAATACCCTTTACGTCATATTCCTTTGCTCTCTGAACAATTCTTGCAATCCGCTTCTTATCTGCATCGTACAGCACGGAGCAATGCCCCATCTCTCCAAATTTTTCTGCAAGCCTCAAAAGAGGTGCTTCACCCTGCTTTGTATCAATCCGGTACTGTCTGCTCTCTGCCGCTATGTCATCATCCACAATATGCATGCCATTCTTATCTAGAATTTGTAAGAAGGAGGCGCTGTCCGCAAGAATACCCGTTGTCATAATCCTTGTCTTTTCTTTTGCCGGTGTTTCCTGCTTTAAGGCTTCCACAAGCTTCTTTACAAGCGCTGTGTGCTCCTCCTTTAGCATAAAGTAAGCACTTTTAAATACTGCACTTCTGTCTGTCGCACTTACCTCGGGGTGGTCCGCGAGGGCACTTGATAACTCTCGCATTACACGGTTATGCTCGTTGTATATCGCTATCGTTTTTACGAGCTTTTCCTCGCTAAACGTATTTCCTGTAGTGCGCTCCAAATCCGCAATCACTCTTTCATAGCCCGCACATGTGTAGGCAATGCCGTAGGACTCCCTTCTGTTTTGCGGATAGGTCATCGGAATAAAAGGAATGGAAGGCACCGCGTATTTCCAGTTTTCTCCGAGCACCTTCAGACTGTCACAAAGACTTGGCACCACGATTGCACTGACTCCTTCATAGGTTCCTTTGATACCAAGCTCTACAATGCTTTGCACAATGGAACAGATGAAAGCCGGAAAATAAACCTTTGATTCCTTTAACTCTAAATCAGCTCCCCACGCTCCCATCGGAACAAGATCCATGGCATGAATGATTTCCTCCGGTGTATAAACAGGGGCTGTGAGCACAATTTTCTTTCCCTCTGCCAGATAGCGCTCTTTCTGCTTTTTGGGATTTAACGCAATCTCTTTTAATGTTGTCAATATTTCCTTTGAACTCATTTCGCTGCCCCCTTTCTCTCCTCCATAATTTCTGCAAGCCCCTGCACTCTTGTCTCAAACTGGGCTTCGGAGAAGTTTCTAGGGTCTGCCTGATCCCCGTCAAAGCTCACAACAGGAATATCACAGGCTTCTCCAATTTGGCGGCTCATCTCATACATAAAACCGCTCCACAGCTTGCAGGAACGGTTTGTATGAACCAAAAGCCCTTCCACTGCATTATCCTTGCAAAGCTTAACTCTCTTATCTCTTGCCATCTCCAAATTAATCGCATTCGGAACCTTCGCGTAGGCGCGGCACATATCATCAAAATCCTTGTAAACAAAGCCGAATGCATCTGCGTAAATGGTAGTCACCATATTAATGCCCCTGCTTTTCAATGCGGTCGAGGTGACACGAAGCCATGGCCAACAGGCAATTCCCTCAAACATAATGCGATGCTTCTCTTCCTCTCGGAAGGTAGAAACACCATTTTTATGATTTTCTTCATACTCCTTAAGTAGCGTTTCCATTGCCTCTGCAGCCTCTGCCTTTCCCCTTGCCGTAACCATAACCGCCATATGGTTCAGCAAATCAAAGCCGTTAAAGGGTGATGGCTTATACTTTGCACAAGCTGTTGCCGCAAGCCATGCGCGGCTTGTGCGTCCTGAGTATTCCATAACCTCTTTGTAACGCTCTTCCTTCCATTTCTTTCCAGTTATTTTCTCCAACTGTCTGATTGCAGCAAGAAATTGCTCTCTTATGTAAACCACTTCCGCCTCTGACACCTCGTAGTCAGGGTTAAACGGAATATCAATCATAATCATCGGGATGCTCAATTCCTTTGCCAGATTTTCATACCATTTAATCATACAGTTGCAAATATTGTTGCAACAGAGAAGAAAGTCCGGCTGAGGCATGTTCTGCTCCGGCGCATCCTTTATCTTTGCATAGGCAAGACTGATGCGGGCATAGGCACAAATATCATTTGAGTAGCCGTCGGCTTCACTCACCTCGCACATTCTCTCTCCTGCTCCTCTTGCCGCAATCGCTGCCGCCTGGTTTTCCGGATAACAGACTGCCAGCCCTAATGTCTCAGGAATCTCAACCGGAAAATTGCTGGAACACCAGCCTACCATCTCTCCGGCTTCTTTTGCTGCCTGCGCATCTGCATACGCCTTTGCCGCAATGGCATTCAGCTTATATTTTGCGGAATTCGGATCCGGCGGTGTCCGGTGTTTTTTTACTTCTTCTGCCATAATAAATACCAACCCTTCTTTTTTTCGATTTGGTCGACTTGTATACTTGTCGACAAGTCCTTGTTAAAATAATACCAAACTTTCTTCCCTTTGTAAAGAAGAACCTTTGGTATGGGTATTGGCATTTTTGTCCTTTTCCGATTAAAAGAAATAATATTTTTCTATCTCCTTGAAGCTCTCCCCGTAACGCTTGACGGTATCCAGATGTGTGTGCATGGCAGCCCTCGCCTGTACTGCATCCTTCGCCTTAATTGCGTCCACAATGCTCTCATGCTCGTTGATAAGTTGGTACATTCTATCCGCAGAACGGATTTCAAAATTTCTCCAGCGGCGAATATGAATGTATGGCTCTTCAATTAAGTTGTTGACATTTGCACGCTTTATCTCCTGTAAAATAAAGCCATGGAATTCCGTATCGAGCTGATAAAAGTCGTCACTGTAGCCGCCCTCACAGGAACATTCCTTTTGCAGTGCTATATTTGCCTCAAGTCTTTCACATAAATCCGAGACGTCCTCCAGCTGTACCACTCTTTGAAGTGCCTCCTGCTCGATGGCTTCTCTTAAATAGAGGATATCGGAAATATAATCCATGTCAATCAAACTGACAAAAGTTCCTTTTTGCGGGTAAACATCGATAAGCCTTCTCTGTTTTAATCTGGTCAAAGCCCCTCGAACCATATGTCTGGAAACATTGTATTGCTTGCAGAGCTCGTTTTCACTGATTCCTTGTCCCGGCATATATTCGAGCTTCTCTATTTTTTTGCACATATCTTCGTAAATATCTTCGCTTGTTATTTGCATGCTGCGATGTAAATCCATTTGTTTCCTCCTACGCGTAAATTCGTAAACTTTCTATATTAAATAGGTAAGAATTTTCTTTTTATTTCCTATAATAATGCTATCATATGTTTTTTAGAAAGGCAATGTTTTTTCTACTAATAAAATGTGTGAAAGTCTTGACAAATGGCTCATTTTACGATAACGTATACTTAAATAACAGAAGAAGCAACATCTTTTCTTGTAAGTTTTTCATTGTTTCATTTGGTTTTAGTTGTATTTTCAAAGAAAATAGCACAGGAGAAATGGAGATCACTATGAATTTGATTGAGATAATTAAGGATGCAGGTATTGTCGGCGCAGGTGGTGCCGGATTCCCTACACATATTAAGCTGAATACAAAGGCAGAATATTTCATTGTAAACGCCGCTGAATGTGAGCCTTTGATCGAAACAGATAAATTTTTGTGCAGAACCTTTGCGGATGAACTCGTCAAGGGTATTTTGTATGTTTCAAAGCATTTGGAGGCAAAAAAATCTGTCATTGCTTTAAAAGGAAAATATAAAGCTGAGATAGCTGCACTCAAAGATGCCATTGAAAAAAATAATGCCGACATCGAAATTTTTGAGATGAGAACCTTCTATCCGGCAGGTGATGAGCAGATTATCGTTCAGCAGGTAACCGGAAAAAGTATTCCGGAACGTGGTATCCCGATTGAGGTCGGCGCTGTTGTTGATAATGTCGGAACCGTCATCAATATTTACGAGGCTGTGGAGCGTCAGAAAAAAGTGACAAACAAATATCTCTCTGTCGTGGGTGAAGTAAAAGAACCGATTATGCTCGAGGTTCCGATTGGAACACCGATACGGGAATGTATTCAGGCAGCAAACCCTGTCATTTCTGATTATGCTATTATTCTCGGCGGTCCGATGATGGGACGTGTTGTCTCTGATAATGCTCTAATCGATGAGCAATATGTGACAAAGACAACCGGTAATATCATTGTTTTGCCAAAGGACCATTACTTAATTGAACGTACAAAGGTGACAATTGATCGAATTAAGCACCAGACAAGAAGTGCCTGTATCCAGTGCCGCATGTGTACGGACCTATGTCCAAGATTTCAGATTGGACACCGGATTAAGCCGCATCTTGTTATGAGAAATGTCTGGAGAGAAAGCACCATCACCTCCGACGAGGAATTTGAAAAATGCTACGGAGATGCAGTAAATTGCTGTGACTGCGGACTTTGTGAACTGTTTTCCTGTCCGATGAGCTTATCTCCTCGAAGAGTAAACCAGTACATGAAGGGCAAGTTCCGTGAAAAAGGTATCATGGTAGAAAAAAACATGAATCCGGTAGCAAGGTCTTCTGTTGAGGTCAGCAAGGTTCCGACCGACCGTTTAATCGCCAGATTAAATCTGGGAAAATATAACGGCCTGCATGCGCATGTCTGTCTTAGCTTAACTCCAAAAGAAGTATTTATTCCTCTTGCGCAGCATATCGGCAAACCTGCTGTTGCGACAAAGGCAGCCGGCGACAAAGTATACGAGGGTGAACTAATCGGAAGTGCCGATGAAACGGGACTATCCGCAAATATACATGCAAGCGTAAACGGTACGGTAAGCAGTGTGACACCTGCCGGCATCAGAATAAGTCTTAACTAATGGAGGAATAAAAAATGGCAAATTCAGTTGGTATGATAGAGCTATCCAGCATAGCAAAGGGTATTGAAACATGTGATTCCATGATAAAGGCGGCAGACGTTGAACTTCTTCGTTCTTCCACTATCTGTCCTGGAAAATATATGGTTATTATCGGCGGTGACACGGGAAGCGTCGATGCAGCCATGAAGGTCGGCGAGGAAACTGCCGCACAATTTCTTGTAGATAAATTATTAATTGCCAACATAAGCGACCAGCTTATGCCTGCACTCAGCGGCACCTCACAGGTTCCTACCGAAGGAGCAGTCGGGGTCATCGAATTTTATTCCGTTGCCTCCGCAATTTTAGCCGCCGATGCCGCAGCAAAAGCAGCAGCCATCAACCTGATTGAAATCCGTACCGGCTTTGCAGTCGGCGGCAAGGGATTTGTAACAATGAGCGGCGATGTCAGTGCCGTGACAGAGGCATTGAAGGCTGCCGAGTCTGTCAGTGAGTTGATGATTCACAGCGTTGTTATTCCGAGACCGATGGATAAATTGTATGAGGCGTTGATGTAGAAATATATCAACTGTGACGTCCTAAACCGTTACAAAATATATTAAAAAGAGGAGTCTGTTACTTTCCGAAAGGATTAACAACGGACTCCTCTTTCATGTTTGAAATCACTTTAAAGGAAACTGCACACAGCAGCTCCTAATACGTTTCTATATGACATAACTAGGCTCAATCGAGATAATTCTCGATAAAAATTGCTTCGTTCTCTCCTCCTTTGGTCTGGAAAAAATTTCTTCCGGTTTCCCCTCCTCTACGACATAGCCCTCATCCATAAAAATCACTTTGTCTGCCACGTCCTGTGCAAACGACATCTCATGTGTCACGACAATCATCGTGATGCCCTTTCCCGCCACTCTTTTGATAATATCAAGCGTCTCACCGACTAATTCCGGGTCAAGTGCAGATGTCGGCTCATCAAACAAAATCACCTCAGGATTCAGTACAAACGCTCTTGCAATGCCAACTCGCTGCTGCTGCCCACCTGAAAGCTGGCAAGGGTAATGGTCGTATTTATCAGACAGACCAACCCAGTCAAGTGCTTCTTTCGCCTTCTCTCTTGCGGTTTCCTTTGGAATCCTCCTTGCCGTTACAAGCCCTTCCATCACATTTTCAAGTGCCGTTTTATTGGCAAAGAGATTGTAATTTTGAAAAACAAATGCTGTTTTTCTCCTTATATCTAAAATCTGCTGCTTGGATGCCTTTTTAAAGTTTACCGAGGTATCTCCGATTGTGAGGCTGCCGCTATCCGCATTTTCAAGAAAGTTGATGCAGCGAAGAAGCGTTGTCTTTCCGGAGCCGCTCGGTCCGAGAATAACGACTACCTCACCGTCCTCCACCTTCACCGAGACATCCTTTAAGACCTGCAGCTTTCCAAACGCCTTTTTTACATTTTTCACCTCAATCATATGCATTCCCCCTAAATTTTCCTGTATGCTTTCTCAATATACCTGCCAGATTTTCAATTATAATCGTAAGTCCCCAATATAGGACTGCCGCTGCCACATAGCCTTCATAGAAGGAATAGGTTCTGGAACTTGGAATGGTCGCTCCGGCAACAAGCTCCGTAATTCCGATTGCCATTACGACCGAAGAAGCCTTTATCAAGCCAACCACATTGTTAATCAAAGTAGGAATCACAACAGGAATCATTTGCGGGATAATAATGCGCCGTATCGTTTGCACCTTGGTAAGTCCCACCGAATAGCCTGCCTCATTCTGCCCATGGTCGATTGATAAAAGAGCTCCTCTGATTGCCTCCGACATGGAACAGACTGCCATAAGCGTCAGTGCAAAAATGCCGACCCATATATTATCCACATCCGCAACACTTGACTGTATATGCAGCAGCTTTGCCAAATCATTGAATTTCAGCATAAAGAGCAGATTATATATCATAAGGGCTACTACAATGGGAACTCCTTGATAAATGGTCACCACCCCTGCTAAAAGCTTAGCAAAAACCGGCACCTTATAAGCTCTGACGAGCGCCACTGCAGTTCCCAAAATAAGCCCCATAACCAGCGGAATGAAAACCAGCTTCAAGGTATTTGGCAGATATTTTATTCCATAGATAAGGCTCTCATTGAAATGAGCGATATTAAAATTCACCCGCCACACCTCCTCTTCCATAGGAAAGCTTCTTATTCAGCCAGTAAAAGCTAAGTCTGATCAGCAGACTGATGCTGATATACACGATAACAACAAACACATAGGCTTCCAATACATGCTTTGTGGCACTCCCGATTGTCTTTGCCCTCCCCATAATATCTGTGACACCAACCAAAAATACAAGTGAGGAATTCTGAAACAGACCAACCAAATCTGAACCAAAAGGAGGCAGAGCTGTTCTTATCATCTGCGGCACAACTATCCGACGAAAAGTCTGAAATCCGGTAAGACCAACGCTTAATCCCGCTTCTGTCTGTCCATATGGAACTGCTGTAATCGCACCATAAAAAATAGCGGAGAGAAAGGCTCCCTGATTTAAAATAAATGTGATATAAGCAAATGTGACTGCACTCCACTCCCGGTTGATATTCGTCCCAAAAATCGGATCAATCCATGCCGGAATGCCATAATAAACAATCATAAGCTGTACCAGCATTGGTGTACCTCTCATAAAAGAGACGTACACCTTGGAAATCGGATACAGCACGGGAAGCTTTTTCATGTTGATTAGCACAATGCCAATTCCCAGAATAACTCCAAACAGCGTGCCAAATACTACAATGGACAGTGTTATGGATAAATACGGAGCGATTTTGGGGATGTTATCTAAAAATCTTCCCCAGTCAAACAGTCTATCCATACCGTCTACTCACTTTCCGTATAATCTCCGCCGATTACCTGTGTTGAAATTTCTGCAAGTCTGCCGTTTTCTCTAAGCTCCTTCACTGCACCGTCAACAGCTTCTTTCAGTGTCGTGTTTTCTTTGTCGAACAGAAAATAGGTAGAGGAGGACTGCACCGCCTCGCCGACTGTCTTTAAAACATCTGCTCCGTCCCCGTATCCTTTGTTTAACTTCTCTACATCTCGCTTTGTCGCGATGGTTGCGTCCCAGACACCGTTTAAAATTCCGGTTACCGTCTCCTCATCGGTCGAGTTATTTACATAGTCAATCTGAATCGGATTGTCGGCATGCTCCTGATTATAATTTTCAAGAATATAGCTTGCATTTGAGCCGGATGAGCTTTTTACCTTCAACCCTTGCAAATCATCAAGGGAGGTAATATCCGTCCTATCTCCCGCTACCACAAGATAGGTTACATAAGTAGTATATGCCTCTTCTCCAAACAGATATTTTTCATCGCGCTCCTCATTATATTCATATTGATGAGCCGCAATATCGATTTTTCCCGCATCTAACGAGATAAGTACATTGGCAAAATCGGAAGTTTGAAATTCAAACTCATACTGAGGAAGCAGTTCATCCACTACCTTTAGCACCTCATATTCATAGCCTGCCAAATTTCCGCTGTCATCCAAATAGCAGTAAGGCTCGTAGGCATTTCCGGTTCCTACAATTATCTTCTCCACATCCGCATTCGCAAGTGCCTCTTTTCTTCCACAACCTGTGAAAGTCGCCGCCAATGCTGTAATTAGTACTGCTGCTATAAGCTGTTTTCCTATTTTTTTCATAAAATTCCTTCTTTCTTATTTGTCTCCTATCACAGATTAGATTGTATAATCCTTTGCTGCCTCCTGCTGCTTCATAATATGTGATAAAATAATCTTTTCATAATAGCTGCTGTCATTTCCTGTTATTCTTGGTCTTGGAAGCTGGATTTTAATATCCAGTTTGACCTTGTTCTCCTCAATCACAATAACCCGGTCAGCCAACTTTACCGCCTCACTCACATCATGCGTGACAATAATAGCGGTAAATCCAAGCTCCTTCCAGAGATTTTCAATCAATTCCTGCATATCTAGCCTTGTGAGCGCATCCAGCGCCCCAAGAGGCTCATCGAGCAAAAGAACCTTCGGTCTGCCCGCCAATGCCCTTGCAAGAGAAACTCTCTGCCTCTGCCCTCCACTCAGCAGATGCGGATAAACATTCCTCTTTTCATATAGTCCCACACTTTCTAATGCCTGCAGCGCAATGCTCTCATCATGATTGATGGCACCAAGGCGCACATTTTGATATACCTTTTTCCATGGAAGAAGGCGCGGCTCCTGAAAAACAAAGCGGATATTGCTGTCTACCCCTGATTTTTTAACCCCATTTACACTTATCTGCCCCACAGTAGGTGTATCCAAGCCTTCAATCAACCGAAGCAGCGTGCTTTTTCCGCAGCCGCTCTTTCCTACGATTGCCACAAATTCGCCTGCCTGAATATTTAAATTCAGTTCCTCCAAAACATTTAGGCTGCCAAATTTTTTTTCAAGATTTTCTATTTGTATCTCATATCCATTCTGTTCATTTTCCATCTTTTATGCCTCCCTCCATCGGATTAATACCCGTTCCAAAAAGGTCGCAATCACATCTGAAAGCTTCCCCAATATAGCATACAAGAGGATTGCCAGAACAATTTTATCCATCTGTAGAAGCTCTCTGGCTGACATCGCCATATAGCCGATTCCTGCATCTGTCGCAATCTGCTCCGAGGCAATGAGTAAAAGCCACATCGTGCCAAGCGACAGCTTTACTCCAACTAGGATAGAGGGCAGAGCACCAGGCAAAATAATTTCCCAAAAGATTTTAAATCTGCTCAATCCGTATACTCTTCCCATCTCCAAAAGTCCCCTATCCACCGTTTTGATTCCATGATAAGTGTTGATGTAGATTGGAAAAAACACCCCAAAAGCAACGATATAAACCTTAACCTGTTCCCCGATTCCAAACCAGATAATCATAAGCGAGATTGCCGCAAGCACCGGTATTGTGCGAAGCATTTGTATTGTTGTGTTAAAGGTCAAATCAAGATTTTTATTCAAGCCAGTAAAAAAGGCGAGCACAAGACCTATGAAGCCGCCAAGCAGCAACCCTTTTCCGGCGCGAAGAGCACTGATTGAAATATATTGCCAGAGCTGCCCGCTCTTCGTCATTTCGATTGTCCTGCTGATAACCTTATCCGGTGACGGAAAGAGGGTATTGTTCTTTCCCGGAAGAGTCGTGTAATACCATACAAGCAGTATCAACATCGGCACCAGCCATGGAAGAAACCACTTCATTAATTTCTCAGTCTTTTTCCAAGCCATTTTTTCCTCCCTTCTAGTTCAGGTTTTCAAGTGCCTTTTGATATTTTTCATAGAAGGAAGTGTCATAGAAGGTAGAAACATCTGTCTTGTCATCTAATACCTTCAGCTCATAGAGCGCATCTGCAACACTTTGTTCGGAGGCAATTACATTGTCATCAATTCCGATCAGATTATAGTAGTATCCCCTGTCATTATAGGTTCTCTGTAACAAATCAAGCGACTCCTCCTCGGTATTACCGGTCGGTTCTGCCTGAATTTTTGCCCATTCCTCCAGATTATTTCCTGCCCATTCATATGCCTTTTGAACCCTTGCAAAATAATCAGCGATTGCCTCCGTTTTTGCCTCATCCTGCAATGCCGTTTCCGATATTTCAAGCGGGAAGTTTCCGGATAAAATGTTAACCGCTGTTTCAATCGTTATCGCTCCATTTGCTTTTGCCGCATTGATGGAATTGCCATAGCTTGCAAACGCAGCAATCTCTCCTCCGATTAATGCAGTCACACCGTCGGCGGTTGTAATTTCAACTGGTTCAATATCGTTCCATGAAAGCCCCTCTTTTTTAAGCATTTCATTTAAGAAATAATGAGCGGTTGTATTCTTGATATATCCAACCTTTTTTCCTTTTAAATCTGCAATCGTCTTAATACCTGAGGTCTCAAGCGCCACAACCTCCTGATTTTGCGGACTGCTGCTTCCGATTAAAACTATTTTAAAATTACCCCCTCCTGCTGACTTAGATGCCGCAATCGGAGGAATTTCACTCGTTGTTGTAAAATCAATCTGATCGGCTGCAAGTGCCTCCAGGCAAAGATTTCCTCCCTGAAATACAAAGTATTCCACCTCATATCCTTCAAAGTCATCAAGCCCTGCCGCCTGCAGCAGCGACTCATAGAGCTTCCAGCCCGTTGCCCCAAAGCGCAGATGAATTGTTTCATTTGCCTCTGTTGTAGCATCCGTGTTATTCTCTTCTTTTGTGCTGTCTACCTGCTCTGACAAAACATTATCTTCTGTCACAACCTCCGTACTTCCTGACGATGCGGTCTCTCCTTTTGCGCAGCCTGCGGCACCTACCGTAAGTACTCCTATTACCAAGCTCGCTACAACTTTTTTCCATAATTTTTTCATAATTTGATACAACTCCTCTTTTTATTTATTTTTGTTAACAATCTCCTTTAGCACCCTGATTACTCTTTTGTTTTCCTCAAATGTTCCGATGGATACTCTTATCCAGCCATCCAGGCCAAATTCTGCGGCATTACGAATCAGGATTTGGTTTTGCAGAAAAATATCTTCCACTACTTTTCCGTCTATCTTTGTCTCAATCAATATAAAGTTTCCATTTGACCTGACAAACTTTAGCTTCAAAGCATTCAGCTCCTTATAATACAGCTCCAGACTCTTTTTGTTATTGTTTAGCACAAGCTTTGCAAATGCTTCATCCTCCAAACTCGCTGCGGCTGCCTTTTGCGCCGTAAGGCTTACATTAATCGGACTTCTTATTTTGTTCAGATTTTCGATTATCGTCTCCTCTGCGATACCATAGCCAACCCGAAAGGAGGCAAGCCCATAAAGCTTTGAAAAGGTTCGAAGAAGAATTACATTTTTATGCTGTCGAATTAGAGATACGGTATCAAAATACTCCTCCTCAACAAAATCGATATAAGCCTCATCGACAGCTATCAGTATATGATCCGGAACCTGACGGATAAACGCTCTAAGCTCTTCTTCCTTCAATACCGTTCCGGTCGGATTATTCGGATTGCAAATCCAAATCAGTTTTGTCTTTGGTGTAATCGCCTTTAATACGGCATTTGTGTCAATGGCAAAGTCTTCTAGAGGAACTAAAACAGGCTTTGCATTCATCTGCAACGTCACATTTTTATACCAGCCAAAGGAAGGCTCGGGTATGATTGCCTCCTCGTCTTCTCCTAAATAAGCATGAGCCAAAAGAGCAATCAGTTCAAAAGAGCCGTTTCCAATTATCAGGTTAGATGGGTCTACCTTATGTAAGGAACCTAATTTTTCCTTCAAAAGCGTGCAATTGGTGTCCGGATAAAAGGAAAATTCCTTCTCCTCCGCTAAAATTGCGTCCAGCACCTTCACAGAGCAGCCTATCCGGTTTTCGTTTCCCGCCAATTTTATAATTTCTGTGAGGTTCAACTCTCGTTTTAATGCCTCCAAAGACTTGGCTGCCTGATACGGGGCGATTTCGTTAAGCCCTTCTCTTTCCTTCACTGTCGCCATAATTTTGCTCCCTTCGAAATCTTTTTACATACTCATCTGCCTTGTATGCCGCATTGATAATTGTCCCATCTCCCCTATTGTTCTCCAATAGGATAAGTCCCGGAAATGCATTATAAATCCGCTCTTCGATAGTTTGAAGCTTTTCCTCTGCCTTCTCTGCTATTCCGATTTCCTCCAAAGTAAATGCCACATCAAGCTCACTAAACTTCTCGATAATCGAGTAGAGCTCTTCCTCACTCTTTTTCTCCAGCACCGCCTGTACAAGCAAGCCAAAAGCAACAATTTCACCGTGCAGGGTATCTCTTGTCTCCGGTACAATGCGAGAGGAATGATAAAATGGATGTGCAAATCCTGAATATGCCTTTTCCCCCACATAGCTTCCTACATTCCCCGCCAGAAAGATAATGGTATCGATGGTTTTCACCGTATTATCATCGATGATATTTCTTCTTGCATTGTCAACGACAGCCGCTGCATGTTCTTCCAGAAAATCATATGCCAGAAGTGCTCCGTTTACAGAATTGATATAGGAAAAATCGCTTTTTAAAGCCTCGTAACCGACTGAGGTTTCATACCATTTGGCAAGTGTATCCACAATTCCCGCCTTTAAATATCTCTCCGGTGCTCCTGCAAGAATCACGGTATCGGCTACGACCACTTGCGGTGAATGCTCATTATGTCTGAAATGGTCAAAGTTTCCTTCCGCGGTATAGATGACCGAAAGAGCTGCCCATGCGGCACAGGTCGCGGCAATCGTTGGAACGGAAGCGACAGGTATCTTGGCGATATCCCCTGCTGCCTTTGAGGTGTCCAGCACTCTTCCTCCTCCGACTGCAATGATGATTTCTATTTCACTCTCTTTTGCTTCTCTCGCAATATCATAGGCGGTTTCAAGCGTCGGATAACCGCTAAACAGATACTCCTGATAAAAAATCTTCTGAATACCCAAGCTTTCTATAATTGCATCCTCAGTCACCTTCTTGGCTGTCGTGGACCAGACAATCAATGCTCTCTTTCCATATTTTTTAACAAATAAGCCAAGTGACTTGATTGCATTTGGTTCACTTACATATATTTCTGGTGTTTTTATTTGTATCATATCAAATCTCCTCTCAAACTTGGTTGGCAATTCCTCTCAGTGTCTGGTGACGGTCCACACGATTAAAATAAAAGGTAACTTTTTGCAATGCCTCCTCAATGCTTCCCTCCACATCAAAGGTTGTTATTGCTCGTTTTTCCAGTTGCTTTTGAATATGGAAGCCTACCTTTTTACAAATAACGCAGCGACAGTCTGCAATAAGAAGGACCTTCGGATTATCGGACTGTGAGCTCTTGCCGCAGCCACCCTTTTTCTCGCCACTCTCACAGCCGTTGTTACAGACTTCCTGACAGCTTTCCGCAGTGCCCTCTGCTTCTCCCCTAATTTCCAAAAGGCTATATGTTCCACTCTCCCCTACCTCATAAATCAAAAATTCCTGCGCACCTCCAAAATGCAAATTAATATTAATTTGGTCAGAGGAAGCTATTGCAATCTTATATGACATGGTTCACCTCCTTGCTTTGATATTTTCTCATTTAAACTTTCTTAGTTAAATCTCGTCCTTGCCACAGAATAGATATCCTCAATCAGCTTCAGCCCTCCGTCGTAGCCGACATAATAGCTGTTCATCACCAATCTTTCATTTACCGGCCAGGATACGTTGATAAAATGAGCGTCAGTTTCCTTTGCCACCTGCTTTTCCCAATGTCCTCCAAGGATAAGCGGATAGCCGTGATAATCGTGTTCCTTGATTTCACTGTGTATTTTGAATCCGTCTGTCTCAAAACTGATATCAGCCTCAATCCCGTAGTTTAACTCCTTGAAATATGTTTTGATGGAGTCACGAAATTCCTTTGGCGTATCATCGACAACGAACTGCTTTGCCGGATAAAGCCCTAAGTCATTTACCAGAAATTTCGTAATACCAAGCGCATATTGGGCATCGGACACCACCGTAAACTGCTTTGACATAACTCGTGTCTCCAAAAATAAATCTGCATATCGCTCAATGTAGTAATAGTAATATTCCTCTTTTTCGGATATGATTTTTTCCACCTTCTCCTTTGGCACTTTGGCATACTCCCCAACTGCTCTTAAAAATTTGCTCGTCTCAAAGGCACCGATTGGAAGCGTTGGATAATGAAGATACGGTATTCCTAATTTCTTCTCCATTTTCTTCATATTATGTAAACCTACCCATGGAGAAATCAAAAGATTAAAATCAGCCGTCGGTATTTTTTTAATGTTGTCAAGTCCTCTCTTGAAACCAAATATCGTATTCGGAGTCAAGCCAAGCTCCCTAACCAGCTTTTCAAGCTCTCTCAGATTGCCATGCCAAAATTCATCCTGATAAGGTACATCTGCCCATATATTTACGAGCCCCTTTACCCGTATATCTGATTTTTCCAGTAGATTGTCAACAATAGACTCCACCACCTGCTCATGTCCCTTGTAATTATTCCCTTTAAACCCGGCTGTGGAAGCATAGATAACCGGCTTTTTCGCATCCTTAAATCCTTCCACAACCTCCTCTGTATTATCTCCGACAATTTCCGGAATACAGCCCGTTAAAACCACATATAAATCTGCATCAATGACATTCAGCGAATGTTCAATTGTCGATTGCAGTTTCTGCACACCGCCGAACACAACGTCCTTCTCGTTGATGCTCGTACACGGATAGATATTCGGCGAAAAATATCCTGAGCTTCCCGATGAACTGGACAGCTTTTGTGCACAGCCCGGACCGGAGTGAAGAACCGGAATCGCCCTCTCAATCGCCTGAACAGTCTGCATGGCACTCATCGCACACTTATATCTTTGTTTATCTAATATTTTAGCCATTAACCAATTGCCTCCTCTAAGAAATTTCCAACCTCCTGCTTATACCACCAATCCGTATACGGGAGCTTCACACGCTTTGCCAGATTTTGCTCAAAGCTTCTGTTTCGTATCGTGTCAAGCACGGCGTGAGCAAATTCCAGTGTATGCTTATAGCCAAATATCATATATTCATCTGCCACATAAACTGCCGGTGTTCCCTGCTTAATTGCCCATACGGTGGAACCGGGATGTCTGGATAAATAAAGGTCAGGGCGATATTTATTTAAAATATTCATAACCTCATAGTTTTGCTGGTCTGCCACACTCGCCTCAAAATTAATGTCATTTTCCAAGAGATAGCTCATGGCAGGCGGTACCTCTCCATTTTCATACTTTTTGTCGTAGTGCCATGCAAGTGCCCATACCACCTCAATACCAAGCTCATTTAAAACTCTCGAAACCTCAAAGGTGTAGCCCGGTCCCATGCCCAGAACGGCTTTTAAACCTTTTAGCTCTTTTTTTACCTCTTCGATTTTTGGAATATATATTTTCCGCTGCTCTTCTATATAGTTTTCCACCTCTAACGTCTTATTTGCCACTTTTCCAATTTCTCGAAGCCACGCTTCAAATCCTGCAATTCCAAGCGGATTAATCGTTCTGATATAAGGCACATTGTACTTTTCCTCCAAACCGTTTCCAAGGTAATTTCCCAATGTTCCGCAGATACACGTCGTCGCAACGGATTCGGATAATCTCTCTAGCTCTTCAACTGTGGCATTCGCATATAGAAAAATTGGGTCAAGATCAAAGTTTTTAAAAATATCAATAATCTCTTCTCTGGCACTCTCAAAAAAGTTTTTAAAATTAATTGTATTTCGTTTCTGCTTTGGCGGTTTTACAATACCGCTTAACACTGCGTGATCGGAAATATCAAAGCCGGTCGCCCAAATACGGGATTTAAATCCCTCACAGTGCACTGCTATAACCGGTACTTCAATCTCATCCTTCACGTCATCAACCACACTGTCGATATCCTCCCCAATTATTCCCGATGCACAAGAGCTGCTCACAAATATAGCTTTTGGCTTATAACGTCTGTTTACCTCCAAAATAATATCTGCCAAGGCGTCCGCTGAGCCAAATATCGTATCATTCTCATTCATATCTGTTCCGATGTAAACGGAATTGTTGACAACGCCACGTTTTGCTGCAACCTGATTGGTTACAATATACTGGGAGCTTGCCGTCGCCGAACAGCCGGACGGTCCGTGATGAATTACAGCGATATCTCTGATGCCTCCAAGCTGCCCCAGTGCACAGCCGGATAGACAGGTGCTTGACTGTGAAAAACAGCGTCCGCAGCCCTTTAAGGTTCCGCACTTGCTCTGGCCTGCAAGGTCCTGTAAATCTCCAACATATCCGGTAATCGAACCGAGTCGGTTCTCTCTCGTTGCCAGATTAGAATTTGATAAATTAATTGCCATGTCTCTCCTCCATTTTTATATCTTATAATCGTCGCTAATATCCATCAGTCCGAATTCCATCAAGATTTCTTCCAGCCTCTCCTGCGTCATTGGCGTAGGAATTGAAAAATCGGTGTTATCAATAACTGCCTGTGCCAAACTTCGGTATTCATCTGCCTGATTGGAATCAGACTTATATTCAATTACCGTCTTACGATTAATCTCTGCATGCTGTACGATATTATCCCGCGGTACAAAGTAAAGAAGTTTGGTTCCCAGTTCCTTGGAAAATGCCCGAAGTAAATCCATCTCTCGGTCAACATTTCTACTGTTGCAGATAATACCTCCAAGTCTTACTCCACCTGACTTTGCATATCGCTTAACTCCCTTTGCTATGTTGTTTGCCGCATATAGCGCCATCATCTCGCCGCTTGCGACAATGTAAATTTCTTTTGCTTTTCCTTCTCGAATCGGCATTGCAAAGCCTCCGCAGACAACATCTCCAAGCACATCGTAGAACACATAATCCAAATCCTCTGTGTAAGCTCCAAGGTTCTCAAGCAAACCGATAGAAGTGATAATTCCTCTTCCTGCACAGCCAACTCCCGGCTCCGGGCCACCTGATTCCACGCATCTTGTTCCCTTGTACCCCTCCTTCATAATACGGTCAAGCTCAACGCCGTCACCTTCCTCACGAAGTGTATCCAAAACAGTTTTTTGTGCCAAGCCTCCAAGTAACAATCTAGTCGAATCTGCTTTGGGATCGCACCCCACAACCATAACCTTCTTGCCATGCTCTACAAGCCCTGCTGTCAAATTTTGTGTTGTTGTTGATTTTCCGATTCCTCCTTTTCCATAGATTGCTATCTGTCTAATTTCTGCCATTTTTTCATATCCTCTCTTTTTATAAATTGTCACATAAATCCTTTATTGGGATTCGGTCATCTTTTTCCTTTCGCTCCTTTTACTCCAACAGCTTGGAAACCTCTACATAGGAAAGCAGTTTTTTTATAGAATCCTCAATAAATCCCGGTATCTCGAACACTTTAATTTTTTCCTGCTCTAAGGCATATCTAGCCCCTTCCCCGATTTGACTCACCAGCACATAATTGCAATCTTTCAACAACCCTGCTGCCTCTCTTAGTTTTCCCTCGTCATGCTCCTTTCCCTGACATACCGGCGTCACCTGCCTACTTTCCAGATAGGTATATTTCCTGCCCTCGCTGTCGGCATTCACAATATAGAAAACACTTGCCCTTCCAAAGTGCTGGTTTACAACCTTTCCGTCCGTTGTAGCGATTGCTATTTTATAGCTCATGTCTGCTCCTCCTTCCTGTCTTAGCCGTGCGAAAAGGTATCAGCTTTGGCGATTCGTCTCTCGTATATCATGTCGCCGTAATCCTTTCCGCCAAGCATTCCCACCGCATCTGCCCGGCAATGCTGACAGTGACGAAAGACGTCAATGTGCTTTGATGCCTGCGTTCTTGCCGCATCAATTTCGTTACAGACAGGCGCTTTTTCCCCTGATAAATCGGACTGAGGGATTAGAGGTATCAGATTATAAATGCTTGCCCCCACCGCCTTCACAGTCCTTGCAATCTCTTCAATGTGATCGCCGTTGATATTTGGAACAAGCACGGTATTTACCTTGACTGTAATGCCGGTTTCTGCAATTTTTTGAATTCCCTTTAGCTGGTTTTCAATGAGGATTGCAGCCGCCTCCTCTCCTTTGTATGCCTTGCCGTGATATACAATTCCTCTGTTTAGCTTTGCCTCTATTTCAGGGTCGACCGCATTTACCGTGACAGTAACGGATTCTACTCCGATTTCAATAATTTCCTCGGCTCGCTCATCAAGAAGAAGACCGTTTGTGCTCATGCACTTGATGAGTTTTGGATAATGCTCCTTTACAAGGCGGAAGGTATCCAAGGCGTAATCAGTTGCCAGTGTATCACCTGGTCCTGCAATGCCTGCGACTGTAATCTCAGGACATAGGGCAAGAGCTTTGCCAAGTATCTCAATTGCTTCCGTTGGGGACAATACCTTGGAGGTTACCCCCGGTCTTTCTTCCGTGTCATTAATTTTTCTGTCGCAGAATTTACACGATATGTTACATCCCGGACTGACCGGAAGATGAATACGCCCGACATTATTTTTGTGTCCGCCAAAACATGGGTGCGATTGCTGCAAGTTTTGATATGTGTTCGGCATTTCTTTACCTTCTTTCCTAAAATACAAAAAGGACAACCAAAGTCTGATTCGCATTTCCTGCTATCAGAACCTCCAGTTGTCCAGTCAGTTCTTTAATCTTATTTTTTCAATTTTTTCAATCTGCACTATCTTTCCATCTTGGATTGCTATGGTTACAGAACCAAACTTCATATTCTTAACCATCTCATAAATTAACTTAACATACTCCTTATCTGCATCTGGAACATTTGAATTAGGTATTGGAATCACCCCTTCCTTTTCCGTTTACAAAAATTTCTTATGCTACAAAAATAGCAGGCACCGTATGGTACCTGCTATCCCACAGCACTCAGCTTTAGGCAGCGTAACACATACAAAAATAAACCGTATTTTTATCCTCGTATACAGTGTTACAGCAACAGCCTAACTTGTTTTCTGAATAACTATTCCTGTTTTTCATATGTATTACACCCCTTTCTGTTAATTCATATTATTCTAGTATGTTTTGTATGAAATGATTATAATCTCTATTTTTTTATCTGTCAATCTTTTTTTATAATTTTTTTAGTATTTTTATTCTCCTATCACTATGTACAACGCAAAAAACCTGCCCAATGGCAGGTCTTTCACACTTCACTATATGTTTAAAATTCTTAATCTTATTTGTATTTTACATACTCTTCCTGCGGCTTACGATACCCTCTTACTCTAAAGCTCATCGGGTCCATCTTGCCCATTGTAAGCATCAGAACCGGCACTTCATTTTCCGGTATTTCAAAAATTTCTTTTACCTTTTCACTGTCAAAGTAAATCATCGGGCAGGTATCCCAGCCTCGATTCTTTGCCAACAGCATAAAGAGCATTGCTGTAATGGACGCATTTCGGATTGCCTCATCATGCTGGAAAGCAGCTCCGCCGCCTTCATATAGCCCGTTAATTGCCTTGAGCATTGCCTCGTATTCCTCTTCATCAATGATTTTAAGGAACTTGGATGCCTCATAAATCTGCGCAGCATTCTTATATGCGTCTTTATCTCCTGTCACAATGATGGTTGCAGAGGAAGTCAATACTTTGTATTGGTTATAAGAAGCCTTGTAAAGCTCGTTTATTGTCTCTTCCGTCTCTCCGATATAGTAGTGAGCATGCTGAAGATTAAAGCAGGTCGGTGCCTGTGTTAAGTCCTCAAATATAGAATCAAAATCCTCTCTTGGTACTTTAATTCCTTTTAAAAATTTATTTGCTGAGCGTCTCTCTCGCACTATAGTTAAAAAATCTTCCATTCTCTTTTGTCTCCTTTCATTCGCGTCTTTTGTTTTGGTTCACGTAATCCCATTATACCATAAACATTACGCCAATAAAAGTCTCTCCAAACAGGAGCAAAGTTCTGCTTATTTTCTATATTACTTGTCTTTAGAAATTTGCTACAGTATCTCTCCATTGCTTTCGATTACTTTTTTATACCAGTAAAATGAAGCTTTTCTTATCCGTTTTAGCGATCCGTTCCCATCATTGTCCTTATCCACATAAATATATCCATACCGTTTCTTCATCTCGCCGCTGCTGGCACTGATTAAATCAATACATCCCCATGATGTATATCCAATCAGTTCCACTCCATCCTGCTCAATGGCATCTTTCATCGCTTTGATATGCTCTCTTAGATAACCAATCCGGTAATCATCATAAATCATTCCGTCTTCTTCCACCTGGTCCACCGCTCCCAGACCATTTTCCACAATAAACAATGGCTTTTGGTAACGGTCATATAAAGAATTCAAGGTTATTCGTAATCCCAGCGGATCAATCTGCCATCCCCAATCGCTGGTTTCCAAATATGGATTCTCAATGCTAGGGAACACATTTCCTACTGCCGTTGCCTGCATCTTGGGATCTCCGCTTGCCACACTGCTATTATAGTATGACAGAGAAATGAAGTCTGTGGTTCCATCCAGCAGAATCTGATCGTCTTCTGGCTCTTTCTGAAGCTGAATTCCCATTCTTTCAAACATTTTAAGTCCATAGGATGGATAGTATCCCTTAGACTGTACATCAATGAACAGATAATTTTCCCTGTCCTTTACAATGGACTCCCACACATCTGCCGGCTGACAGGAATATGGGTACATATTCCCAGCAGCAAGCATACATCCTACCTGGAATGAGGGATCTATCTCATGCGCCATCATCACTGCCTTTGCACTTGCAATCAGTTCATGATGCGCGGCCTGATACTTGGTTTGTATGATATTTTCTCCCGGCTCAAAATTCACTCCGGAAGATACATATGGCATATGGAGCACCATATTAATCTCGTTAAAAGTAATCCAATATTTGACCTTACCTTTAAAGCGTTGAAACAATACCTGGCACAGCTTCAAATAGCAGCCAATCATCTCTCTGCTCTTCCATGCACCGATAGTCTCAATCAGATGCACAGGCACATCAAAATGACAGATTGTTACCAGTGGCTCAATGCCATAACTTAGGCATTCATCAATTACATCCTCATAGAAACGAAGTCCTGCTTCATTCGGCTCTGCCTCGCTTCCACTTGGAAATATGCGGGTCCATGAGATAGAAAATCGGAATACTTTAAATCCCATCTCCGCAAATAATTTAATATCCTCTTTATAGCGATGATAGTAATCAATTGCAATTCTTGCCGGAAATACCGCATTTTCGTCTAATTTTTCCGGCTTCAGCTTACCAGAGCAAACATCGAAGCGACGCTCTCCATAAGGCACCATATCCAGATTAGATGGTCCTCTTCCATTCTCCTGCCAAGCTCCTTCACATTGATTAGCAGCAACCGCACCACCCCATAAAAAATTCTTTGGAAACATTTTTATCCTCCTCTATCCGCATCGATATTCCCACTATTTCACAACAGTAAGCAACTGCTTATCATCCTTCAGACCCGTTTCCAGAACATCCAGATAATCAGAACTATTTGTAACAATGACAGGGGTAATCAATGAATATCCTGCACCGCAAATACCATCCATATCAAATTCCAACAGCTTCTGTCCAACCGTCACCCTGTCACCTGTCTCAATAAACGGTTTGAAAAATTTACCTTCCAACTGTACGGTATCCATACCAACATGAATTAAAACCTCAACACCATCATCTGTCGTGATCCCAATTGCATGATAAGTTGGAAACAATGCAGAAATCACTCCATTGACCGGCGACACCACCTCTCCTTTGTCCGGCAAAATAGCAAGTCCTTGTCCCATGGTTCCCCGAGAGAAAGCTTCATCCTCTACTTCAGACAGCGGATACACTTTTCCTTCTAATGGCTTATAAATAATTGCCTTATTATCATTTTCCTTTGGCAAAGCAGCATTACTACTTGCTTCAACAGTTCCTTCTTCTGTCGCAGTAACAGTCTTTTCATCTTTGAAAAACATCATGGTCAAAGCAAATCCGACTACTATTGCGATAACTGCACCGACAGCACCTACAACTACACTTTCCATACTGTTATCGGCAGGGTTAATCATCGCCGGAAATTCAAAGATTCCTAATCCGCCCATCACATATTCTCTCAGGTTAAAGGCACCTAGATATCCACCCGCGATAGCACCTGCAATACAACTGATTACAAATGGTTTCTTTCTCGGTAAAGTAATACCGTAAATCGCAGGTTCTGTAATACCAAAAATACCGGAAACAACCGCCGGAGCGCACAAACTCTTAAGATTCTTGTCTCTTGTCTTAACAAACATAGCCGCTACAACTGCTGTCTGTGCAAAAGTTGCACCAAAGAATGGCATCATAACATTATCAAATCCTAAAGTTGCAATATTGTTGATATAAATCGGAATAAATCCCCAATGCAAACCGAAAATCACAAGTATCTGCCATGAACCGCCAACTAATGCACCGGCAATTAGCGGTGAAAAATTACGCACTTCCATAATTCCCTGTGCAATTGCAGTAGCTCCAAATGTTGCAACTGGACCAATCACCATGAATCCCATAATTAAAGACACTACCAATGTCATCATAGGGGTTACGAAGAAACGAACCATCTCTGGAACAAACTTATTAAACAGCTTCTCACATTTTGACGCAAAATAACAAATCAAAATAACCGGTATAACCGTGGATGTATAATCTGTTGCCAGAATCGGAATTCCAAACATCGTCATATACACATCTGTTGCAAACATGGTTCCTTTAAACACCGTATACAGAGCAGTTCCGCTTGCAGACAATGTACTTAACTGAATCGTCGGATAGCAGAGTGCCATACCAATGACCAAACCAACAAACGGCTTCATGCCAAACTTCTTTGCGGAAGTATAACCAAGCATTACCGGAAGATACATAAACATTGCATCTCCGATTGTATTCATTATCAGCGCAATTCCGTCCGTACCCGTATACAAACCAAGTGCGATAAACAGTGCATGGAAACCTTTAATCATACCTGCGGCAGTCATAATACCAAGTATCGGCTGAAAAATACCTGAGATAGTGTCTACCAGCATATTCACCGGATTTCCATTTTTCTTCTCCTGCTGCGGTTCTTCTGCTGCAGTATCACTGATACCTGCCAATTTGCATACATCCGGATATACCTCAGCCACATGACTGCCAATAACCACCTGATACTGTCCTCCGGATTTCATAACCGTAACAACTCCATCCATCTGCTTTAGGATATCATCATTTGCTTTTGTTTCATCGCGTAACTGGAAGCGAAGCCTAGTATAGCAGTGCTTCACTGAAATAATATTGTCTTTTCCTCCTAAATTCTTGACAACATCTTTTGCCAATTGTTCATATTTACCCATTATGAGTACCTCCATTTTTTCTTATTTGTAGAACAAATCTGCTGTTAACAGTTGTAATTCTATAAATAAAAAGGAGTATTGCCCAGTCATCGCGCACCTGACCAGTTACAAGCTGCCATTTTTATTCCCTTAGTTTTATTAAGACTGTCTGCTGCAGTCTCTCAGTAATTTCTCTACATAGATGGCAAGATACGCCTTCTCTTCTGTAGAAACATCTTTCTTATATTTCAACTGAATAAAGTGTACAATCTTTTCCACACAAGCCGTAGCTTTCGGATATGCCTTAGACACCGACTCAAACAGCTCCGGATCATCATGGTATACATCCCCGGAATAGATGCGTTTACACAAGAATTTTAAATGTGTTACAAATCGATAGTAGGAAAAGGAATTTTCCTGTATCTCAATTTTAAAATACTGCTCTACCAGTTGAATCACGTCTGACACAAATCGTAACGTTGTCTTCACTTCCTGTCCATCCGCATGGGCATCCATCTGATTATTCACAAATTGAAGAGCAATAAATGCCGCCTCATCCCGTATCAATGATGTCCCAATCTTTTCCTGAATTACCTGGTTGGCAAATAGTCCGATATCAAATTCATTGGGATAAATTCTCCCAATCTCCATTGTCAGTTGATTGGTAAGATTAATCCCCTCTTTGAGTCTCTTAATCATGCCGTTCACATGATCTGCTAATGTAATATGGATAATGTCGTTCAACTTCATCTTATACTTGTCCATTGCATAAGAAATGATATTTTCGGCGATCTCAATACTGATTGGGTCTACATTCTCCAGCAGTTCATTATATTTCCCCTTAACTTCTTCGTCTTTAAGGACAAATATCTTCTGTGCCTCCTCCCTCGGGAAATCCTCACCTTTTTTCCGTTTAAAACCGATACCCAGACTCATGACCACCACTTCGTTCTTGCCGTCATCGTCCAATGCCAGAACCATATTGTTGTTTAAAATTTTGTTAATCTTCATCCGCTTCAGCCCTTTCCCATTACGAATTTAATAAATTTTAAAAACAAAAAAAGCAACATCAATAACTGTATTCACATATCATACAGATTATTAATCTTGCCCAATCATCAAAAATCAGTTACAAGTCAATTTTATTTATCTATTGCACATTATATAAAAATCACATAAGGAATACAATAGCCATTATGCACAATGTTTATTCTTGAAATTTGGTAGTATTTTTGAAACTGACACTAATGAAAACTCCTCTTTTATTCTTCCAATAAGTAATTGTTTTCTTCATTGGCAGGCTCCAGTGTTCTGATTTCAAAAGATTTATATCCTGAAGCAATGAAAGGATCTGACTTTGCAATATTCGTTGCTTCCTCCAAGCTTTCAGCCAAAAAGATGACCATTCCTCCGGGATAATCTGTAAAAGGTCCGCAAAATACAAGTTTCCCTTGTTTCTTTAATTCTTTTAAGTGGCCTACATGGCTCTTTATTAGTTCCTCATTTAATGGTTTTTCATTGTTCATCAAATATACATACGTCATTGTTTCTCCTCCTCTTATTTATTGTATGGCATAATACATCCAATCGTAGATTTCTTGCTTTTTTTGATGCTGAATAGGGGTAAATACAGCAACCGCAATAAATAATACTATAGCCATTTTCAGCATAATTCTTTTTGTTTTTTCCATACTATATCTTCAAAATTCTTATCTATTCTATTTGCGCCTTCTCAACCCCAATAATTGGTTTGATATGTTCATGAGCCTTCCGGTTCATTATAGGCATACCAATCCGATTCCGGCAACCCTAACTCGCGCAAAATGCCATTTAAGTAGCCAATGTTATACATGATATGTCTTATTTGCCCAATAATCACATCCGCATATGTATATTGTGGATTATCACCACAAACAGAAACACTCAATTTTTCATCATTCAGATTATTAAACATCGACGTAGTTTTTATTTGAATTGCGTCAAGGTACTCTAGCATTTTGCCTTGTGGTATAAATAACCCTTCGTAGCTGTCTGCATATAAGTCAGTTGTATAGGTATCATCAAAAATCATTGTACGCCATTCACTATCATCATACTTCTCGCGCATCCAGAAATCAATAAAATAGACGAAATGAAAAACCTGCTGCCAAAAGGGCACTTCGTTATAAGATGCAGCCCAGATTTTTTCCGGACAAACCTTTACAAGTATACGTGCCATATGAAATGTGGAGTCAAACTGGTTTCGCAAAGCCTCTGTAATTAGTCTGTTCATCATAACCTCCTGTATTATGTAAATAATTTGTCTTCTTGCTATTTTTAATGAACCAAGCCCTAGGGTATGGGGCTTGGTTCATTACTTGTATATTTTGTTTATTATGGTCTTTTACCTCCGGAGGTATATACCGTCGTCATGAGATCTAACTTAATCAAACCTTCTACGTTATTGCGATCGAAATCCCCGTTTACTTCAGCGATGTAAGCCTTAAACCTCTCTTCACCCGGTTTCGGGTCGTGCGAATGCGACAACCGATAGGCAATCCAATTCTCGCGAGTGTAATAGACAGGATTTGAAAACTCACGTATTACGGGATGATTATCAAAAAACTTATCGGTGGACGTTTTGCTGTGGACAGGACCTTCGCTTTTCGGATCAGTGTTATAAACCGCAACGACAAATCCCTCCGGTCTAAGTACACGCAGACATTCCTTTAAGAAAGTCGCCGGTTCAAACCAATGAAGCGCCTGTGCCACGGTTATCACGTCCACGCCCGCAGTTGGCAAATTAGTATTTTCGGCAGTACCATTCAAAACACGGGCATTGTGATATGGCTCAAGCGTTTTTTCAAGCTGCAAGCGCATATCGTCGTTTGGCTCAACCGCATACAATATGTTTCCGCATCTGGCCAAAAGCTCTGAAAGCTTGCCGGTACCCGCTCCAATATCAGCAAATACGGCATCCTGCGGTGCAAGCGAGCAAATATAGTCAATTGCTTCGGCTGCATAGCTCGGGCGGGCCTGTGCATAAACTTCAGCTTTTCCGGTAAACAGATTGGTATTCATAGTCACCTCATATTTTATTTTGGTACATTATCACGCCAGTAATGTACAGGCTGCCAATTTAATACCTTTTTAGCCTTTTCATTACTAAGCAATGTATGGTAATTGTCAATCGGAATACGGATATCCTTTACCTCAGGGAATTCAGCTTTCATCAGCTCACTGCTTTTTATATCCATACTCGTATCATCCGCCGAGAGATTAAGCGCTATGGAGCCAAGACCCTCTGCTTCAATAGCTAATCTACATGCCACAGCGATATCACGCGCATCAATATAGCTCCATAAAATCGTTCGGCGCATCTTCGGTTCATGAATAAATTCCGGGAACTTCTTATAGTTTTCAGGCGTAATAACATTGCCAATACGGAAAGACACCACCTGCATACCGCATCGGCGGTTAATCATATCTGCAGTTTTTTCTGCTACGATTTTGGATAACCCATAGCAGTCTTCCGGCAACTGCGGATGCTCTTCATCCATCGGAACATATTGAGGCGCCAGATTTTGCTTGGAGAACACTATACCATAGGAAGATTCACTGGATGCAATCACTGCCTTCTTAATACCGAGACCAGCCGCAGCTTCCAGAATATTATAGGTGCTCATCACATTATTCTGAAAAGTCACCTCATTTGGATGGCTGTATGCCACCGGAATGGCTGCAAGATGCACAACAGCATCCGCTCCCTCCAATGCACCATAACATTCACCCAGCTTCATAAGATCAACCTTTAAAAATCTTGCAGAGCTTTTTTCTGGTTTCGTAATATCTACATTCAGAACATCATAACCCATTTCTACAAAATGATCTACGACATAAGGACCTAACAGTCCGTTTCCGCCGGTTATTACTACTTTCTTCATATCTATTACACTCCTTTTTCCAAATTTATTTTGACCTGTCCTACGGCAGGATATTCCCAGCTGCACGATAGATTTCGTACCACTCCTCGCGGGTCAAATAAATATCTGCTGCCTTAATGCAATCCTTTAAGCGTTCTGCATTCATAGTTCCTGTTACAGGCTGCATGTGTGCAGGATGGCGAAGAATCCAGGCCAACGCAATCGTAGTATTAGTAACTCCATATTTGGAAGCAATCTCGTCAATCTTGGCATTTAGCTCTGGAAACTTTTCATTATTCAAAAAGATGCCTTCAAAAAAACCATGTTGGAAAGGTGACCACGGCTGTATCGTAATATCGTTCAAACGACAGAAATCCAACACGCTGCCATCACGGTTGACAGCAGCTTCATCCAGCATGTTGACATGGATGCCTGCCGAAATCATAGTGGAATTAGTAATACTCAACTGCAGTTGGTTTGCCACAATCGGCTGCTTCAACGATTTTTGAAGCAACTGTATCTGCATGGGATTCTGATTCGATACACCAAAGTTACGAACCTTTCCGCTGCTATAGAGCTTATCGAATGCCTCGGCAACCTCATCCGGTTCAACCAATGCATCCGGGCGGTGCAGAAGCAGAACATCCAGATAATCCGTTTTTAGGCGTTTCAGGCTGCCATCTACCGATTCTAAAATATGTTCTTTAGAGAAGTCAAACATGCCCTTTCTAATTCCGCATTTCGATTGCAGGATAATCTTTTCACGTATTGCGTCATTCATATGAATCGCATCTGCAAATATTTCTTCACAAGTCCCACCACCATAAATATCGGCGTGATCAAAGAAAGTAGCACCATTATCCAAAGCTGTTTGTACAAAATGCTCCGCATCCGGTTTACTTAATCCGTTAATACGCATACAGCCAACTGCAATGACCGGTACCTGCAAGGTTGATTGTCCTAATTTCATAGTTTTCATAATAGTTTTTCTCCTTTTACATTGAAATTTTTTATCCCACTTATGCATTTAACAGCACTTTGCAAGGATAGCCTTATGCTCATAATAAGATTATAAACCTTAGCGTTTACTCTAGGTCAATAGTAAACTATAAAGAAACTAGAATTAATCGGTTCATCAAACATAATTTTCCTCCGGCAGTTCTCTTTCTATACATGATAATGTAGTTTTATTTGAACTTTTGACTTATCTTCCTTGTCTTCATCAATATGAATTATTTTACCGCCCATTGAAACATAAAAATTAAGAGCATCTATATTATATTTATTGACTGATATGAAAAACTCATCATTGCCATTGCTTTTAATTATATCTTTGCCTATAGTAAAAAGCGTTCGTCCTATTCCTTTTCTTTGATACTCTTTCAGTAGATAGAGTAATCCAATTTCCTGCTTAAAATTGCGAAATGGTCTGCATGGTTCACCACAACTCATGTAACCAACAATTTGTTCGTTGTCAGCAGCAACATATAAATTAATATTTGGATTATTAATTATCTCTTCAAATTTTAAAGAATTCCTCAATATGTCATAACTATTTATTTTTTCGTCTGGATAGATACCCCTATATGTAGTATTCCACACTTCCTTCTTTAGCATAGCCAGCAAATAGCGATCATCACGTTTTGCCAATCGGTATGTTATTTGCCCCATATATTCTCCTCCCTAAGTGATTAGATATCTCCTAAGTATCTTTCTTATAAATAGTCACTCAAATCTGCTAATGATTCAATTTTTATATAATCAAACAGGTCTGATTTTATATTAATCCCATATGTTCTGATTCCTACTCTATTACCAAGTTCAATATCACATAGAGAATCCCCTACTAGTAAAGATTCTTCTAAATCAATAGCTGGATATTTTAATAAAGCTTGTTCATAAAGTCCTGTCTTTGGTTTAAAGCATTTGCAATTCTCTTCTTTGGTATGAGGACAAAAGAAAATATCCTTTATCACTATTCCATTGTCTGATAAAACATTTAAAAATAGCCTTGTAAATTCATGATATCGTTCTATGCTGATAATACCTTGATTAATAATATACTGATTTTTATTATTTCACCCCATTTAAAACTCATCCCTTATTTTTCAAAATCCCGATACAATAAACTTGGTTGAATTCCCCTGTTGTTCTGGTATTTGCCGCTGTCATACAAATCATATTCCCCCATAATATTGTGATAATAAATTTGACATATCTCAACATCTGGATAGATTCTAACCGGCTGTATACAATGAATTTCTAATGTCCAGTATCCGGCAAAACCAACGTCACCAAAACCGGCAGTCACATGAATATAAAGTCCCAACCTTCCTATGGATGAGCGCCCTTCCAGCATAGGAACGAATTTAGTGGTTTTAGTAAACTCATTTGTACGTCCGAGATATAAAATATTAGGCTGTAGTAAAAGCCCCTCTTCTGGAATTACAATCTGCTTCGTTTTGTTTGGAACCTTCATATCAAGTTCCTCGGCTTCATAAATAAGTAACTCATTGGCCAAGGTAAGATTATAACTGTTAGGGTTTACTTTATTTGTGTCAAATGGTGAAATAATAATTTCTTTTCCCATATGTTTTATGATTTCTTTTCCTGATAATATCATTCAGTTTCTCCTTTCTATAATTCGATGTTTTTATTTATTTTGAAATAGACCGTTCATTTTTAGTATAGAAAATTAAAAATCCAATACCTTATCTAATTGCCCTTTCCCCAGAGAATAGGCCGACTGCACTTCTCGCAGCATATTATTATAAAAATCTACAGCCGCTTTCTGCCTCTCCATCGCTAATGCTTGTCCTCTTTTCGTATAAAATTTATCATACAGCCTTTCCAGCTTAAATTTATATTCTTGAAAAAATGATGGAGCATTATCTTTACTTCCGTCCAAAATTTCACCTTCTACATTCGTTGAATATAATGGCTCTGAAACATATCCTTTATAAAATAACGTTCTTGCGATTCCTAACGTCCCTGTAACATCTAATTTGTCTGCATCAAATAATATTTTAGCTTCCATTATTTGCGGTAAATGATGCGTCCTGTACCGATGAGATATGATACATTCTTTGACTGCCTGAGCGTCAGACGGCTCCCAGCCACACTCTAATAAATATTGATTTGCCTTATCACCTCCAACTATTGCATGGCACAGATTAGGATTTTGAAATTGTTCTTCTCTTCCAATGTCATGCAGCAAACAGGCTGTAATCAATATATCATAATTTATATTTTCTTCATATTTTGCTATGTCTAATGCAGTATATAAAACCCTATATACATGCTCCCTATCATGTGCACTGTCATTCATACATTCACACATGTAACTTTCTATTTCTTGAAATTTCTCTTTAAGCATTCTTATCCTCCATGAAGCTAAAAAAGCAGATTCTCACTAGAGAATCTGCATAAAAGTAGTCTTATAAATTTATTTCTTTATCCCCTTTCAACATCTCCCTTTTACCATTTTATTACTTTCTGTATTATAATACAAGAAAAGAAAAAAAATCAGGGGACTTGGGTATTTATAAATAGGTTAAATTTTCTTATAAGTATATACACCTAGTCTGTTATTCGTAATATACATAATAGGTGTCAGCAACTTTTTTGCACCAGGAAGCAGGTACTTTAATTCATCCGTAAAATTAATCAGTCCTTTTTGTTTCATAACGGGGCAAAGATTAACAACTTCACTACCGTCTTTCACTCCCCAGCTAAATTGTGCGTTCGTCTTTTTTATCGTGTCATGCATACCTGCCTTGTTGACCAGTCCTTTATACAGCAAGTCAAACTGTGCCTCAAAACTTTCAAAGCCATTTGTCAGTATTTCAAGAAACTCTCTGACATCACTTTCTTTCAGATACATTAGCACACCTTCTGAAAGAACCAATAATTTTTTCCCGTTTATTTCGATATCTTGTGGCCATGTAGGGTCTAAAGCTGATTTCGCAATGTTTTTTACACGGTCGTGAGCTTCAAAAAACAGCTCCCTCTGAGCTATGACTTCTGGAAAATCCAGATTATACCATTCTATTTTACCATTATCCACCCGTGAAAATCGGGTGTCGAGACCGCAGCCTACCGAAACAATAACACAGTCTGGATTTTTACTGATAAATTTTCTTACCTGCTCATCCATAATTTTTGTTCTTGCCAAAACCCCGTAATAAGACATCACACCGCTGTCAAATTTTTCAAAATCATAATCAATTTTTTTAATCATTTCAGCAGCTTTTTTATCGTTGATTACGGGAGTACTGCTCATTGCATCTTTTGCCCTGATATAAAGCGTAACCAGCAGCGTCTCCATAACCCCATTCAATTCTACAGACATATATAATCCTCCTCTTAATAAATTTAATCCCAATGGTTAGTTTTGACTAACCATATATTGCTAACTATACGCCTTACATTACATATTGTCAAGCAATCATAAAAAATCAGAGGTATTGTACTTCTTCCATTTACACAAATAATAAATGCGAATTCCTTAGAATTCGCATTTATATGATAATCATCGTTATTTTAAATATTTATCAACTAATTTTAATTAATGAGCAATCACCTACACATCATTATTCTCAATGGAGTGACGTTTTGCATTTTTATTCTTGTTTTGGTTTTCTCTTGTGATTGGTGTTTGTCCATTGCATTTTTCCATTCTTGCCTCTTTGTTATCTGGTTGACTATCTTTTGGCATGATATTCCTCCTTTTATAATTATAAGTAGGAGTTATTCTGAATTCTCTCTACTGCTTGCTTTGTAACATTTAATATGCGCAGTTTTAAGCATTCTATGTATGTAAGTTGCCTTTCCGCCCTGGAAGAAAGGTATATAAGGATTATATTACTTAGTTATTATTCTTACTAATTTTCCTCCATGATAACAATAATAATTATCTGCATTCATAGACTTAATTTTTTCTAGTGAGTTTTCAGCTAGAACTAAATCAAGTGTAAATTGCGGATTTGCAATTACTAATTCACCATCCTCTATAACTGCTGCATCACCTGTCACAATAGAATTAGTCTCTGTTAAAAATAGAGAAATATGACCTGGCATATGACCAGGAGTAGATATCACCTGACATCCTCCGGCCCATTCATAATAATCACCATCTTTAACCGTTATATCTACATTGACAGGTTTTACTTTCCTTAAGGCTTCACAGAATTCAATTCCAAATTGTTTCTGTTCTTCTGGCATAAAAGTTAACATTTCCTCCGCTTGTAACAGTCTAAGTGATTTTCTTTTGCCAGAAATATACTCACTCTCTATTTCACTTGAGACTACCTTTATATGTGGATACTTTTCTTTAATTTCATATAAAGCTCCCATATGGTCATCATCATGATGAGTAATCAATACTTTCGTCAATGAACTAGGCTCTATACCCTTTGCCTTCATTTCAGCTTCTAGTAAAGATAAAAAATCAGAATATCCACAATCAACTAAAATAATGTCATTATTATCTATTAATAAAATAGGGTTAATGTTCTTTATTTCATTTTTATATTCAAACTTAATATCTAACATTACTATTTCTTTCATTTAAATTTACTCCTTTCAATCCCAACGTTTTCATTAACAATCCTAGTGTTAAACCTAATTTTTGCTCTCGTAAATTACGAATATGATTCCCTATGTCTATATATTAATAATTCTTTGAATACGCTAATTAATCCTTTTCCCTTTACTCCGCCCTACCAAGTTTACACCATTCAAACCAAAATCCATGAAAATGTATGAAATAATATAAACAAAAACCGCCCCTCTACGAGACGGTTCTCAAACCCTTGCAAAACACAAGGAATTTCCTGCTATATCATATACTCCGGCTCACTAGCCTCCAAATCATAAGGAGTTACCTGATAAACATAATAATTCAACCAATTCGTATACAAATTATTGCAATGTGACCGCCACTGAAGCAATGGTCTTCCGGTATCGTCATCACCTGCATAATAATTTTTCGGTATCTCAATCTCCAGTCCTTTTTCCTTATCCCGCGTATATTCATTATGCAGTGTCACTCTGTCATACTCCGGATGTCCCATGACAAAGATCTGCTTGCCTTCGTTTGCCATTACGATGTATACTCCGGCTTCCTCGGATTCTGCAAGAATCGTAAGCTTCGGGTTGTTCGCAATCGCTTCCCTTGACACCGTTGTGTGTCTGGAATGAGGCGCATAGAACTCGTCATCAAAACCTCTTACCAGCGCAACCTTGCGATTAAGGACGGAATGCTTAAATAAGCCGAACATTTTCTGGTCAAGCGGTTCCTTGTTAATTCCAAAATGATAGTATAAGCCTGCCTGAGCACCCCAGCAAATATGAAAGGTTGAGGTCACGTTTGTTTTGGACCACTCCATAATCTGGGTTAATTCATTCCAATAATTTACATCCTTAAATTCCATCTGCTCAACCGGTGCACCGGTGATAATGAGTCCGTCCATTCTTCTGTGCTTAATTTCATCAAAAGTACTGTAAAACTTATTTAAATGACTTGCCGATGTATTCTTTGATACATGACTGGACACATTTAGAAAGGTCAAATCTACCTGCAAGGGTGTGTTGGAAAGTGCCCGCATAAGCTGGATTTCCGTATCCTGCTTTACCGGCATTAGATTTAAAATTCCAATCTCAATCGGACGAATGTCCTGATGCATCGCACGACCTTCGTCCATCACAAATATATTTTCTGTTTCTAGTATTCCCTTAGCGGGTAAATCGCTCTGTACCTTAATTGGCATAATATCACCGTCTCATTCTATAATTTTATGGTAACTGTTCAGAGCCAATCTCGAAAACACTACGTGTTTCCTCGATGTGGCGTATCCGCCAAATAAATTTGATAAAGAGTATGCTTAAGAATGCGAGCATTCTACGCATATCTTCATCTAATTTGCTTGGCTCTGAACCGTTACATTTTATGTTAAGTTTTACGCTGCGTTTTTCTCTTTCAACAGTATAGCACATTTTGTCGATATAGGAAATAGGAGGCTACATCATCTGCATAAAATCTTCCTCAGAAATAATAGCTACACCAAGCTCCTTTGCCTTCTTGTTCTTGGAGGACATGGAGGTCGTATCATTATTAATCAGATAATTTGTCTTGGAGGTAACGCTTCCCGTCACCTTACCGCCTTTTTCCTCAATTAGCTCCTTTAAGGCATTTCGATTTTCAAACTGCTCAAGGCTTCCTGTAATGACAAATACTTTACCCTTTAATATCTGTTCCTCCTCGTTGATTTCAATTTTCTCTAAGGTCAATTCCTCCAACAAATGAGAAAGCTTATCCAAATTATCTTGATTGTCAAAATAAGATGCAATGCTGTCTGCAATTACCCCGCCGATTCCTGCTATCTGAGACAACTCCTCACGTGAAGCATGTATAATATGTTCTATCTCATAGCCATATTCCTTGCAAATCATCTTGGCATTTGACACACCGATGTTTAATATTCCCAAGCTGTAAATAAGCCTTGGAAGAGTTGTCTCTCTTGACCTCTCTATACTTGCCATCAGGTTATCAAAGGATTTCCTTCCAAAGCCCTCCATTTCTACAATAGTCTCCTCGAACTGTGCAAGCTTAAAAATATCAGCAAACTCCTTGATAAAGCCTTTTGCAATAAACTTCTCCAGTGTTGCTTCCGATAAGCCTTCAATATTTAGGGCATCCCTGCTCACAAATAACGTAAATGCTTTTATCTTTTTAGCAAGACATTCCGGATTTTCGCAGTAAAGAGCTTCCACATCATTCATTTTGCGTATCGCCGTGTTTCCACCGCACACCGGACAGGCTGTAGGTATCGGACAGACGCCGCTTCTTGTCAGGTTTTTTGCGATTTGCGGTATAATCATGTTTGCCTTGTATACCTCGATTGTATCTCCATATCCAAGCTCAAGACTCTTTAAAATACTGATATTGTGGACGCTTGCCCTGCTCACTGACGTTCCCTCAAGCTCAACCGGCTCAAAAATGGCAACTGGATTAATCAGCCCTGTTCTGGACGGACTCCATTCGATTTCTAAAAGCGTTGTCTCCTTAATCTCATCTGCCCATTTAAACGCTATCGAATCCCTTGGAAACTTTGATGTGGCACCAAGTCTCTGTCCATAGGCGATATCATCATAGAGAACAACAAGTCCGTCCGACGGAAAATCATTGCTCTTTATTTTTTCTGAAAAATACTCAATTGCCTCCTCCAAGGTATCTTTGGTCACCATTTTGTATTCTACAACCTCAAAACCTTGTTCCCTCAGCCACTCAAATTGATTTTTTCTGGAATTTTGAAACTCAACTCCCTCCGCCCTCACAAGGGAAAACGCAAAGAAATTTACATTTCGATTCGCTGTAATTTCATTGTTTAACTGTCTTACCGAACCGCTGCAAAGGTTTCTTGGATTCTTGTACTTCGCCTCGACGTCCTCAATCTGATTGTTGATTTTTTCAAAATCAGAATAGCGGATTACCGCCTCACCACGCAAAATAAGCTCACCCTGATAGCTGATTTTCAGCGGAATATTTTTAAAAACTCTGGCATTATTCGTAATAACCTCGCCTACTTCGCCGTTTCCACGCGTAACTGCCTTTTGAAGCTCACCGTTTCTATAGGTCAAAACAATTGTAAGACCGTCAAGTTTCCACGAAATTATGGCTTCCTGCTCCCCCATCCATTCGCCAAGCTCTTCCCTTGATTTTGTTTTGTTCAGGGAGAGCATCGCCCTCTCGTGAGGTTCCTTTGGAAGTTCACTAAGTACTTCATATCCTACATTTATCGTTGGACTGTTGCCAAGTACAACACCGGTCTCCTGTTCCAGTGCCAGCAATTCATCATACAGCGCATCATATTCATAGTTGCTCATTATCTCTGACGCTTCCTGATAATAAGCCCTGCCTGCCTTATTTAAAATTTCGATTAGTTCCTTGATTCGGTTTAGTTTGTTTTCGCTCATTTTGCTCTCCATATATTGTAGTATTCGAGGAATTTTTTATAAGCCTTTGAAGTTCTTTTAATTCTCCGGGCGTGATATCTCTATATTTCCCCTGCGGTAAATTTCCCAGCTTAATATTCATGATTCTTATTCTTTCCAGCTTACATACTTTGTAGCCGAAATATTCACACATTCGTCTGATCTGCCGATTCAGCCCCTGCGTTATAATAATGCGAAAGGTTCGCTTTCCCGTTTTTTCAATTTTACATGGTCTTGTCACGGTTTCCAAGATAGGAACACCTTTTGCCATTCCACGCAAAAATTGCTCCGTGACGACCTTGTCTACCTCCACAAGGTATTCCTTTTCATGCTCGTTTCCGGAACGCATCATTTTATTAACCATATCACCTTGGTTGGTCATCAAAATCAAGCCCTGTGAATCCTTGTCGAGCCTGCCAACCGGATAAATTCGCTGCGGATAGTTAATATAATCCACGATATTATTCTTTTCCTTCTTCTGGGTGGTGCATACCACCCCGACTGGTTTATGAAAGGCAAGAAGTACCATCTTCTCCTTATGTTGCACTTCTTTCCCATCCACACAAATTTTTTGGCTGTCATCCACCTTCGTTCCCATAACTGCCTTTACGCCGTCAACGGTCACTTTACCTGCCTCTATCAGCCTGTCTGCCTCTCTCCTCGAGCAAATTCCTGCTTCACTCAAATATTTATTAATCCGAACCGGTTCTTCCGTTTTTCTCTCAAAATTCTTTTTCATCTGATCACTCATAAAGCTCCTCCAGCATTGACTGCTGCCATATTTTCTGCCGTATGTATAGTTTAACTGCCTCCTCTCCAATAGTCAAGCTTTCTGTAAAGGAATATGCAAAGCACATTTTTCGCACTCGAGCGGGTTGCGCATTGACATTAAAAAGCTATTTATAGCTTTTAACTATAAATAGCTTTTTAATTTTCGAATACTTTCCTCTTCAAATGCCAGCAGCTCATTTGCTAACTCCACACAATGCCTGGATGCGTGGTCATTCTCTCTCATGGTTGACATAATTCCTGTCATTCCCTCCGAATTTTCGCGGATTACCATATTGGCAATATGCTCTGTACTTGTATTAAAAATAGTATTCGCCTGAATTGCAGACCACATTTTAAACTTATTCAAAGGATTGTTCTCTAGCATAACCCCCGATTCAATCAGTCTGTCCGATGCCTTCGAGTTAATCTCCCGATACCGCTGAAGCTGTTCGTTCATTTCATAATTCAAATCGTTATCATAGACCTTGTTCAACAGCATGCTGATTGTATCAATTCCCTTTCTGCTGCTTTGATATGTCTCCTTCAAAAGCTGCCTGTCCGAGCTGGCAATCATAAAATTCACCTCCATATTCATTAGGTAGCACCTTGATTTCCTTTTAGTAAGGTTAGGATATGGATATTTATGAACTTTTATGTAAAATTTTATCGCAAAACATTGGAATGTTTTGACACCTTAATCCTCATAGGAATTTCCTATGATACAATTCAAAAAGGTGCTGCAAAACTGCAGCACCTTCATTATCTCTTTTTAGTTATAAGTATCCGCGAGATACTCTGATTTTACATAGCCGACAACACCGTCACTGTTGATTCTGCTCCAACCATTGTCTAATACCGCTGTTCTCGTAACTTTAGCACCTAAGTATGCCGTTCCGACTCTGGATGAACTCTCATCTGCCTCAGCTCTGATATTAACAGTTGAGGTTAAATATTTTACTTCCTGCAATGCACCGGTGTCTGTCAAATATTCCGTCAATACATATCCGGTCTGTCCATTGTATTCAATCTGGCTCCAGCCATTTGAGTAGATGGCAGTTCTCTTTGCACTGTCTCCCATATAAAGCTGTCCAATTCTTGCAGAATCCTGATTATCTGATTCTCTTATATTGATTGTCTCAGCCGCATATACGGTCTCATCTACAACTTGCATCCCGTCAGCATTTGTTTCCTCTGCTGCCGGCTCTTCCTCAACAGCTGGTTCTTCTGCCGGTTGCTCCTCCTCAGTTGTCTCTTCTTCTGCTGCTTCCTCCGTTGTACCGGAAAGCTTCTGAATAAACGCCTTTAAATCAGGATCTGCTTCCTGCGCCTCTGCAAACTTTGTCTCAATCGAATTAATTAAATCCAATACATCCTGCCCTGACGTAATATCAGAAAGATAAGTAGACTCCTCCGGTGAAAGTTCGCCATTGTAAATATAAAGGCTTCCGTCGTCATTTGTGCAGACATAAAGCGGAGTCTCTCCCGGAACTAACGTATCAATGTTAATAAATTTAATTTCGTAATATGCAAATACAATATAGGAGTTCTCTGTCGGTCCGATTTTAGTATAAACAGTAATGTTGTTATATCCCTCGATATATTCCATTTTCTGTAAAACCTGTGCCTGTTCTTCCTCACTCAGCGGATTCTGTATCTGCAGAAGTGTATCAATGTCTCCGCTTGCCATTGCCGTGAAGTACCTGTTAATCAGGTCATTGACCTCTGGATAGGCATCGGTAAGCAAGTCATTTGTGGCTGCTTCCTCTGTTTCTGCCGGCTCCTGCGCTGTTGTCTCATCCACCTTGATCACTTCCTCTGATTTTGCTTCCTCCGCTTCCTTTGAAGCATTTCCCGAGGATACTCTAACCAGAGTAAATACCATTACAATAAAAATAGCTCCTATCAATACATATTTTTTGTTTTTTATCAAAAATGTTTTAATATTCTCGAAATTAAGTTTCATATAAACCTCCTGATTTTCCGAATTACGTTTCATTATATAATGAAACAGTGAACATTTGATGTATTTTATCTTTCGATTTTTCAAACGTAAATAGTATACTCTGCAAAATTGGAATATCTTACCCGACATAATCCAATTTACAATATATTCAGATATACTAACAAATTTTAGGCTCAAATTCAACTGGAAATATCTTACGCTATGCACCCGGAGGGAATCGAACCCCCGACACATGGTACCGGAAACCATTGCTCTATCCCCTGAGCTACGAGTGCATACTAATTGGTGGTGGTTCACACCACAACTAGTATTGTACCTCATTCAGCCCAAAGAATCAATTGGAAGTTTATAGTTTCTTAATAATTTTGCAAACTTTACTATAATATCTGTATAAAATCCTGCTGTCTCGAGTACTGATATACACTGTAGGATAATATTTCCTCCGCTTCCACATGATTGTCATTTGTATCCCTCACTAATTCCCTTAATTCTTCCGGCTTTGCACCGCATCTTTGTGGGATTACAATCAGTTCATGTATACTGCTCGGCAGCAAAAATAAGTCACTCTCCATTTTATCCGAAAAATCCTTCAATACATCCGGATACAGCATACACGCTGCGCCGTTTAGCTTACTTTGGTTACTCAGCACATACATCGGAATACTTGCTTCTGATTTTTCCTCCGGGAATTCTTCTCCAAATTCTTCTCGCAAAATATCTTCTATGTGATTAATCCGAAATTCCAATATCTTCTGTGCATTCTGTTTTGCAATTGCAAGCAGCTCCGATACTTCCTTTTTCCAAAGCTCCATATGGGAGTTGTGAAGCAATATGGATGCATGATGCAGCTCATCACTGCAAACAAGATAATAAAATACAATCGCCATATCCAGAAATCTGACATGCGGTATCTGAAGTAAAAGCTGCTTATTTTTTTCATAGTGGACAAGCTTAAATACGATTCTGTCTTTTATTTTTTCAAAGCTCGAAAAAAATTCAACATCAACATCAATGCCTGCGTTATTACTCTCATAAAGCGCCATTATCTCTTCTGTAATCTGCTCTATGCTAGCTCCCCGCATATATTCTCCATAATATCCGTTTAAATAGATGGTAGGCGATACTCGTTCCTCTCCCCTTCGAATTACAATTCCATCCAAAATAACACTGTTATTTTTTGTGACAGTTCTCAACTCAACCTCAAAGCCATCCCCTAGCATAACAGCCACCTGTCCCTTAACTTCCCTTAAAAATAAATGATACTCCATACATTTCCTTTCCAAAATAGCCTTCCTATTTTTCCATTTGCTTTATTCCTTATTTACGTGTACCCTCACTTCTTGTCTCTCTTACAATTTTCTCATGTAATCCCCCCTGAACGCGCAAAAATACACTCTCTGATTATTTTGCGGCAAATTATTTATATAAACCCCAAATTTATATCTGATATGCCCTTCTGATTTGTCACAAAAAAACACCTAACAATATTAAGAATCAAACTGTAACATTTTAGATATTCAAAATTATTTAATTATTTAAAAAAGGAAGTTATGCACGAAAGTGCAAAATGAATGTGATCTTTTCACATAGAAAAATATATTTTTACTATAACAAATAGTATATAGAAACATTCTCTATTCCTATATACTATTTATTTCATTCTGATAATTACGCTCTTGAGAGATAGTCACCTGTTCTGGTATCGATTTTAATCTTATCTCCCTGGTTTACAAATAAAGGAACATATACGGTTGCACCTGTTTCAACAACAGCAGGCTTTGTTGCACCTGTAGCCGTATCACCCTTAACGCCCGGTTCTGTATCTGTAATCTCAAGCTCAACAAATAAAGGCGGCTCTACTGCGAACACACTTCCGTTGTGAGCACAAATTTTAACCATTTCATTTTCTTTTACAAATTTTAATGCATCGCCGATTTCGTCTGCATTCAATGCAATCTGCTCAAATGTCTCTACGTCCATGAAGTTATATAAATCCCCATCTGAATATAAATACTGCATATCATTTCTATCAATACGAGCCTGTGGAAATTTCTCGGTAGGTCTGAATGTCTTTTCAACAACGCCGCCACTCTTGATATTTTTTAATTTAGTTCTAACGAAAGCTGCACCTTTTCCCGGTTTTACATGCTGAAAGTCAATAATCTGGAATACATTTCCATCTACTTCAATTGTAATACCATTTCTAAAATCACCTGCTGATATCATGTCTGATATTCCTCCTTAAAATAATGCCGATGGTAATCGCTTTTATTACCACACTCTTTTATATTTTATATTAACTGATTAACTTTTTCAACTATTTTTTTGTATAAGCCCCACTATAATCCATTTAAGGCTTTTTCTTCTGTCCTTTCATGTAGAAAAACAAAACTATCTTCTCCAAATATCGCTTCAATACGATTTGAATCTCCTCTTTCGGATGGATTGGTTTTACAAGTATCGTCTTTAGACCGGCGCGGTTAGCACCGAACACATCCGTAAAAATCTGATCCCCTATAAAAATAGTATTGTCCTTGTTCGTTCCTATTGTATCCATTGCCTTGTGATAGCCACTTCTTGACGGCTTATGCGCATTATAAATATATTTTACATGAACCTCATCATTAAAGGTTCTGACTCTTTCTTCCTTATTATTAGATATCAAACAGACCCGAAATCCGATGTTTTTTAGGCAAGTAATAAGCTCTATCGCCTTATCGTCTGCCTTCGCACCGTGCGAAACCAGCGTATTGTCAATGTCAAATAAAATGCCACGATAACCTGCCTGATACAGCTCTTCATAATTAATCACATAGGAGGAATTGACATATTCACTCGGATAAAATCGTTTAAGCATTCTTCTCACTCCTTTTCTTAACCGCGAATTTCGCAAAATCAAATTTCGTCTCTGCCATAATAACCGCTGTAAAAATCAGAGCACAGCCAACCAGCATTTTTGTCGTTAAAACCTCCCCCAAGAGGGTGACCGAAAATATTACTCCGAATACAGATTCCATCGATAAGAGTACGGCTGCCGTGGACGGCTCGACATATTTCTGCCCGATATTTTGCAGCAAAAACGTTATCATTGTAGCCCCTATTCCCAAATAAAGAATTGCAATCACAGGGTCGGTATCCACAATATGGCTTGGAAAGCCTCCGTCTATAAACGGAGCCGTTATCCAGGAAAGAACTGCTGCCGTAAATATTTGCAATAAAGTCAGTATAATCGGGTCCTGACCTTTGGAATACTTACTGATATAAATCAAATGCAGTGCAAAACCAATGCCGCATAAAAAGGTCAAGACATCTCCAATATTTACCGTTAAATCGCTTGTTAATGACAAAAGCCCTATTCCTGCAATTGCCATAAAAGCCGACACAACACAGTAAATATCCGGCTTCTTCTTACTCATTGCCCAATATAAAAACGGAACAATCACGACATAAATTGTCGTGATAAAAGCATTTTTTCCTGCTGTCGTATACTGACAACCAATCGTTTGCAGCAAGTAGCTTATATAAAGTAATATACCCAGTATCAAACCGGATTTTACATTTTTCTTGTTAATTTTAAAAATCCTTTTGTGAAATACAATTCCAAGACCTGCGCTTGCCAATGTAAATCGAAATGCAAGCATATAGACCGGCGGTATAAAATCAAGAGAATCTTTTACGACGATAAATCCAAATCCCCACATTACTGCCGCTGCAATTAAGCCGATGCTCGCCAGTAGTTTTATCTTATTTTTGTTTAATTCCATTTTTCTGCCAATTTCCTTTTATTTTCCTTATTTTATTATATCCGACATCCGCCTCTGGTTCAAGTTAATTTATTGCGAATTACATTTGACATACAAATTTTTTTCCTTTATCATATAACTAGTTTTACTTAAACGTAGAAAAGGCGGGATGAAAATGATAGAACGAATTACCGGTCACACGGTTCTCACAGGTTTGCTCGGAAGCCCTGTTGCGCACAGTATTTCACCGATGATGCACAATGAGGCATTTCGACTTTTGAATCTTGATTATGCTTATTTGGCTTTTGATGTGGGAACAGATAACTTAAAAACAGCCGTAGACGGCTTCAAGGTGCTCGGCGTACGTGGCTTTAACTGCACGATGCCGGATAAAAACCTTATTTGTGAATATGTTGACAAGCTTTCCCCCGCGGCGACGCTGATTGGTGCCGTAAATACTGTTGTAAATGACAACGGAGTCTTGACAGGACACAATACGGACGGTGTGGGTTATATGCTTGCTGTAAAAGACGCAGGATATGATATTATCGGCAAAAAAATGACACTTCTTGGGGCTGGCGGTGCTGCAACTGCCATCTGTGCACAGGCTGCACTTGACGGTGTATCCGAGATTGACGTCTACAGCATTAAGGATCAATTTTTTGACCGTGCTATGCAGATGGTTGACAATATCACCAAGACGACAGGCTGCAAGGCTGCCCTATATGAGCTACCGGATGACACTTCCCTTCGGAAAAGTATTTCCGAAAGCTACATCTTAACAAACGGAACCTCCGTTGGAATGTCACCAAACGTTGACAGCAGCATCATTAACGACAGCACGATGTTTCATGAAAATTTGATTGTATCAGACGTTATCTACAATCCACAGAAGACAAAGCTCTTAAAATTAGCAGAAGCTGCCGGATTAAACACCTTCAACGGCATGTACATGCTTCTCTATCAGGGAGCGGAAGCGTTTAAAATCTGGACCGATCAGGAGATGCCGACCGATCTTATCAAGGAGAAATTCTTTACAACAAAATAAGTTGATAAAACAAAAAAATGTGCTTTGCACATTTTTTTTTTGCGCCTTCGCGGATTGTGAAGCAACTACTTACACTCCGCGAGATGCGCATTTTGGCACGAAGTGCCTTTTTCTATTTTTCAGCAGCGATAATCCTCTTTATCAATTCCCCATATTCTGGTGAAAGCTCTTCATATATCGGTATCACAGCTTCTCGAAACCGTTGTCTCTCCTGACTTGTCAAGGTTGTCACAACGGTTCCCTGCTCAACGGCTTTTTTCTTTGATGCTTCAACCTGCTCTTTCCATAGCTGTTGTTCATACACAGAGGATGCCTCGGCGCAATCTTTTATTATTTTTCTATCCTCTTCCGACAGCTTATTCCATGTAATTTGAGAAATCAACTGCAATTCTGGAATCCGATTATGTTCATCCAACAGCATATACTTTGCTACCTTATAATGCTCTGTGAATTCATAAGAAGGCCAATTGTTCTCGGCACCGTCGATTTGCCCCAGCTCCAAAGCTGAGTACACCTCAGAATAATCCATTGCCACAGGTGTCGCTCCAAGTGCTGCTACCATCTTCTCCATAAATTCCGATTTTGCCACACGGATTCGCTTTCCTTTTAACTCCTCCAAATTTGTTATTTTTTGTGTTGTATAAAAGTCTCTTGTCCCTGCATCATACCAAGACAATGCAATCAGACTGTGCTCCTCCATGCTCTCCATGAACTCCTGTCCAATATCTCCTTCCAATACATCCCACATATGATCCGAATCATTATATAAATACGGAAGCTGTAAAACATTAATTTTGGGTATAAATTCTCCCATCGTCATAATAGAGGCTCTTGCAAAATCCAGCCCTCCGTACTGAAGCTGCTCAATAATAGCCACTTCATCACCAAGTGAGCCTGCCGAGTGGACATCTATTTTTATCCGCCCGCCGGAACGCTCATATACCAAATCAGAAAAATAATGTGCTGCCTCTGTCGTCGGATACCCCTCCGCCTGATTCTCTGCATAAGTAAACACATATTCCGGTACCCCCTCGGCTTTTGCGTCTCCTCCTACATAGTCACACCCCGCCTGCATTAAAACAGCTAATGCAAGCAGCCCAATAACAAAACTGTTTTTTTTCATATCACCCATTCTGACTCCTTTTGAAAATCACTAATACGCCTTCCGGATTCCCGAAAAGCGTATTAAGCATTTTATTATTCCTGTATTTATGAATTTACGGATTAATAATACTCTGTACTTCTTTTGAATCTACATTAGTATTATCTACCAAAACTACTCCAGTATCAACCTTCTTTTCACTTACAGTTCCACCCTGTGCCAGTTTAAGTGCTGTTTCCACTCCGTCATATCCCATGAAGTACTGACGCTGTACAACAGAAGCCACATCAAAGTTTCCAGTTCTGATCATTGTTTCCATTTCAGAAGAGAAGTCAAAGCCTACCATAGAAATATCTGTTCTCTGTGCCTCTGTAAGTCCTGTTACAAATCCTACTGTAGAGCCGTTGTTTGGTCCAAATACGCCCTTTAAGTTTGGATAAGTAGTTAAGAAGTCCTGACAGAAACCAACTGCCTTGCTGATATCACCTTCATTTACTTTAATATCATCATTTAATACGGTCCAGCTTTCTGGTGCATTTGCAGCCCAATACTCATTGAAGCCGTTTACACGGTCATTGATTGTCTGGGAACCGGTAGATCCAACCTGAATAGCAACCTGTGCCTCTTCTGTCTCTGATACGCCTGATGCTTTCATTCTTCTGATTAATTCCTCTGCTGCAGTTTTTCCAGCTGCAACATTATCTGTCATCAATGCAGCACTGTAGTTCTCGCTCTTAACCAAAGTATCTACTAAAACAACCGGTGTTCCGGAATTATAAGCTTCTGTAATCGGTGCATCCAAAGATACACTGTCTAATGGTGCAATTACGATAGCATCTGCCTGAGCGGATACCGCATTTTGTAATAATGTAAGCTGACCTTCAATATCTGATTCCAAAGCAGTTCCAATTACAACTACGTTACATCCCAATTCCTTGCCTGCCTGCTCTGCTCCTGCCTGCAATACGCTCCAATACTGGTTTCCTAATACTTTAACGATTACATAAATGGTCTTTTTCTCTGCAGATGTTGTTGCTGCTGCATCTGTTGCCTCTTTATCCGCAGCCTCTGTTTCTGTGGTGCTTTGTGTTACTTCTGCTGCTGCCTCTTTTTTGCTTGATGTTGCAGAACCGCAGCCTGCAAGAGATGATACTGCTAATATCCCCGCAAATAGTAATGCTGTTACTCTTTTCATACTAAAATATCCTCCTTCATTTATGCATTATTTATGCATTTTGTTTTTTATAAAAGAATCGTTTGATGCTATCCAAATTTCCTGCCTTATTTGCTGTCTGTGATGCTACTGCAATCAATAGGATAAGACCAACGATTACCTGCTGCCAGAATGAATTGACACCGTTTAGGTTCAATCCGTTTCGGATAACACCCATCATAAGCGCTCCGATAATCGTATTCAGAATAGTTCCTTCTCCACCTAAAATGGATATACCTCCAAGAACGGATGCTGCAATCGCCTCCATCTCATATCCCACACCGGCTGTCGGCTGTGCACTTGATAATCTGGAAGCTACTAAAATACCACAGATAGCTGCTGATAAACCAGATACACAATATGCAAACATACGTGTTTTTACTGCATTGATACCGGATAATTTTGCTGCTTCCAAGTTAGAACCACAAGCATAAATCTGACGTCCGATACGGCTTTTTGCCAGTACAATTCCGATAATAATCGCATATACAAGGGTGATGATAACACTGTAAGGCAGTCCGTCTCCTCCGATACGTCCTCCTCCAAGCAGATAAAACTGTGCCTGAACCTTCTCAGAAGGTATAGTAGTTGTATATACCGGGGCACCGTTTACAATTACGTTGGCAAGCCCTCGATAGACCCATTGGGTCGCAAGCGTTGCAACAAATGGAACAACACCGAGTATTTCAATAAAAAATCCGTTCATTACACCAGTCATAATTCCCATAAACAGACATAATACAATGCATATCCATAACGGAATTCCTTTTGCCAGAAGACTTACTACTATAATACCTGACAATGCCATGGATGCACCTGCTGAAAGATCGTTTCCGCCGCAGACAAGACAAACGGTCAGACCGCAGCCGATAATGCTGTATGTAACAATTTGCTGCAAAAGGTTCTGCAGGTTTGTAGGTGCCAAAAACTTATCAAAAGATAAAATAGAAAATAGTGCAAACAGTGCAACTAAAATTCCGAAAGAATAAATTGCTCGTTTAGTAGCAACATTTAACTTATTAAATGAATTCATTATTTCTTTTTCCTTTCCGTCAGCTTCCTGCTGATAATTTAGGGGCTGCTTTTTTCTCTAATTTGTTATAGCCTGCCGCCAGATATAAGATTTCTTCCTGCGTCGTCTTTTTGGCATCCAGCTCTCCGTTGATTTTTCCTTCATGAATTACGAGAACCCTGTCGCTCATACCTAATATTTCAGGAAGCTCGGAAGAAATCATGATAATTGCCACACCCTGTTCACTTAACTGATTGAACAATTCGTATACCTCATACTTTGCTCCTACATCAATTCCTCTTGTAGGCTCGTCCACAATGAGTACCTTTACATCGTTGCACAACCATTTTGCCAAAACTACCTTTTGCTGGTTTCCACCGGATAAATTTTGGCATAGCTGGTGGATACTTGGTGTCTTTGTGCGAAGCAGCTTTACATATTTTTCTGCATTTTCTGCTCCCGCCTTATCATTGAGGAAGCCAAACTTTGAAAGCTGTGACAAATGGGCCATGTTGGTATTGTATTTGATATCCAATCCAAGTGCCAATCCGTCTCTCTTTCTATCCTCTGTCGCATAGCCAATTCCATGCTTGATTGCCTCGATTACAGAGTTTACCTTAATCGGCTTTCCTTCTAGGGTCAGCTCCATGCTATCCGCCATATCTGCTCCGAACACACATCGCATCAGCTCTGTTCGTCCGGCACCTACCAAGCCTGCTATACCAAGGATTTCACCTTTTCTTACATGAAAATGGTCAACATTTACTTTCGTTCCTCTGCGGATATTTTTACCCTCTAGCGCAATATCACCTATTTTTCTCTTATACTTCGGATATTTATCCTCCAAAGACCTGCCTACAATCATATTCACCAATTCATCCATTGAAATTTCACTTAGATGTCTTGTTCCGATGTATTGACCATCTCGGATTACGGTTACTCGCTCACAAATCTGATTCAGCTCCGCCATACGGTGTGAAATATACACCATTCCTACACCTCTTTGCTGCAAACGGCGGATAATTCCAAACAACTGCTCTATCTCACGCTCCGTCAAGGTTGCTGTAGGTTCGTCCAATACAAGTATTTTAGAGTGAAAACTGATTGCCTTTGCAATCTCTACCATCTGCTGCTTCGCAACGCTGAGAGTGCTTACCTGTGTATAAGTAGACAGCTCAATCCCCAAATCATCCAATATTTTTTGGGCTTCCTCATGCATTTTCTTGTCATCTATAAACAATCCCTTTTTGTGCGCTCTTCCGATAAAAATATTATCTGCCACACTTAAGTGACCGCACATATTCAGCTCCTGCATAATAATACTTATTCCCAGGTCATGAGCCTTGCTGACAGAGTCAATTACTACCTTTTCACCTTCTATATAGATATCTCCCTCGTCAGCTCGATGAACTCCTGACAGTATTTTCATTAGTGTAGACTTGCCTGCTCCATTCTCACCAACGAGTCCAAGCACTTCACCCTTACATACATTCATGGATACTTTATCCAAGGCTTTTACACCCGGAAAACTTTTGCTTATTCCTTCCATGCGAAATAATTCTTCCACTATCTCCCATCCTCCTTTCGTGGCTTCTTGCTTACAACTAGATTATAGGTGACATCACCAGAAAAAAATATCGGATATTTTTATTATTCAAAGGACAATTTTAATCTTTTATAAGTCAAGACCACCGGCTTAGCCGGTGGCTTGCTCTGACCCTGTAAGGGTCTATTCCCTGCTTGCGCCCGGAGGCGCCTGATGGTTTTGCCAACCGCACTTCCTTCTCAGGCAGCCCTAAAGGGCCTTTTTTATTGCCTCCTTACTCCTGCAAGCTCCTTGAGCCTTTCATTATAGCTTTATTCCCTAGCTTCCCTTTCAGGGACTACTTCTTGCTTTTTTGTACTGGCTCACCCGTGAACGGGTCTATATATTCATTCAATGTCATTTGATCCGATTCATGATCTTCTTTCAATTGATTTGCAATATATTCTTGTATCTTCTTTGTATTTTTTCCTACCGTATCTACATAATATCCTCTACACCAAAAATGGCGATTTCCATACTTATATTTTAGATTAGCATGTCTTTCAAATATCATCAGTGAACTTTTTCCTTTTAGATATCCCATTATTTCAGACACACTATATTTGGGTGGTATTCTAACTAACATGTGAATATGATCCACACAACATTCTGCTTCCATTATCTCTATTCCTTTACGCTTACATAATGTACTTAATATTTGAGCAATATCTGCTTTAATTTTTCCATATACTATCTGTCTTCTGTATTTTGGTGCAAATACCAAATGATACTTGCATTCCCATTTAGTATGGGCTAAACTATTCATATCCATTTTGGATACCTCCTATGTCTTTTTTGTGGTTGGCTAAACCCGCAATTATTATAACATAGGAGGTTTTTTGCTTGAAGCTAAAGCAAAACCGTGGGACCACCGGCATAGCCGGAGGTTTATTTTTTCTGTTTATACAAAAAAAGTGCTGCCATTTTTTCAAACGGCAGCACCATCTTTATTCCTATTCTGAAAATTCCTTTAATTTTTGTACCTGATATTCGGAAGGGCTGATTCCTATAATTCTTTTAAATACTCTGGCAAAATAGCTAGAGTCAGGATATCCCACCTTAACCCCCACTTCCTTAACACTTATATTCGGCTGCTTCAGCAGCTTTTTTGCCTCATTCATACGATACTCCGTCAAATACGTCGTAAAGTTCAGTCCGAATTGCTGTTTAAACATTTTACAGAAATAAGGCTCTGAGTAGCTGATTGCCCTTGCCGCTTCCTGCATCGAAATGTCATTCATATAATTCCCTCTGACATATTCCTCCATCATGGATACGAGCACATTAAACCGGCTTACATTCTCTTCTTCACTGGCCAATACCTCCGGTACACTATCCTTTTTTGTTCCCTCACTTTTCATAAGCTCCATGACACGTGAAGTATAATTATCATTCCACTTTCTTTCTCCATACTCCTCCGCCAGATGAAGCGCCTCTTCCACCACAAAAACCAGTTCTTTTTCTGAATAAGGCTTTAATAAATATTCCAGCGCATGTACGCTGATTGCCTTTTTGGCGTACTCAAATTTATCATATGCCGTGAGAAAAATAATGCAAAACCCCTCTTTTTCCCGCCGCATAATTTCAGCTGCTTCAATCCCCTTTATACCAGGCATTTCAATGTCCAAAATCACAATATCAATATCAGTGCTTCGAAAAATCTCCAATGCTTTTTTTCCGTTCTCTGCCTCTAAAATCTCACAGGTTTCCATAAATTTTTTCTGTAAGGTTTTTTTTAGCATCATTCTCTCAATCAATTCATCTTCTGCAATTAAAATCCGATACATTACTGTTTTCTCCTTCCCAACGTAATCTGGATACGGGTTCCCTCATTTTCCCGGCTATCTACCGAAACTTCCCCCTGCTCATAATAAGCCGAAATCCTTCGATAAATATTTCCCATTCCGATACCGACACCAGTTCCACGTTGTTTAATTGCATTTCGGATTTGCTCCAGTTTCTCGCTTGTCATACCCAGTCCGGTATCCTCAACCACAATAAAAAGCTGGTCTTCCTCCTGCCTGATACAAACCAAAATGCTGCCCCCCTCCTCCTTCATAGAAATTCCATGAATAACTGCATTCTCAACCAACGGCTGAAGTAAAAAGACCGGCAATTCAATCATTTGAGACTGTACCTGACAGTCTATTTTCCAGCTAATTCTATCGCCAAACCGCTTCTCTTGAATGTACATGTAGTCTTCCACAACCTTCAATTCCTGATTGAGAGGAGCAAAAGGAGCTGTCGTTCTCAGACTATATCTCAATAGATTACTCAAAACAATAAGCATTTCATGCGATATTGGTGCTTCCTCCATCTGCGCCATCCTTGAAATCATATTTAAGGTATTAAAAAGAAAATGAGGGTTTAACTGGCTCTTGAGCAATTGAAGCTGGGCTTCCGAAAAGCGCTGCTCCAATTCGGCTCTCTCTAAATCCTGTTCATAAAGCCTTTCCTCCACCTCACGTTTTTCCTCCAAGGTCTGGACATAATCCTGCGTTGAATGCTTCATTTTATTAAAAGCATACACAAGCTGTCCGACCTCATCCTTTCCTTCCCAGATTACATCCGGTATCGAAAAGTCGTTTTTTTCAATTCCTTTTGATGCCACAACCAAATCTGAAAGCACTGTGATCATATTTTTCGTCAGCATTCTTGTCAAATAAAAAAACAAAGCCAGTGCCATAATTGCACTGCCAAACACTACATAAGGAAGCTGCTTTAAAAAAGCCACGCGCTCCTCATAATAAATATTTCCCCCATCCAGCACCTCTTTCATCAGACGCGCGGTGTAGTCCTGCAAATACTCCTGCATTTGATACGCCTTATATACCTCTGTGATATAGCCGGTCTCATTAGAGCGCATTTCTAATACTTTATCTCTTTGTTTTTTGTATTCTCCATAACTGTTTCGAATATTCCATGTAATCGCATATCTCGCTTCCCCTATCTGGGTATAATCATAGGGGAGGCTAAGCAATGTTTTCTCCGTCCCACTGCAAGCCTCCGAAAACAGCTTTTCATTTTCCGATGTATTGTTTCGTATCAGCTTTGCAAAGCTGTCCACTTCATTCCCCAACGCCTCTTGAAATTTATAACTGGTTAAATTATCGTCCATGAGTACCCTCACATCATCAATAAATACATAGATTATCCTCGTATTTACCAGAATAACCAATGCCATGAGCACTCCGACACTTAACATAATGGAATATAATTTGTTTTTCAAAGACATCTCTTTCCAAAAAGGCATAAACATTCCTATTCTCATTCCTTCACCCCGGCTGGCCTTCTATCTCCCCGTTATGATAATCTCATCTTAAAATCCTCATAACCGAATTCTTTTACAATTTCAATCTCACCATTTCGGCTCAATGCAATCGCAGGCAGCTTCATCCCGTTAAACGTATTGTTTTTCACCATCGAATAAATTGCCATGTCACAGAGCAGCAGCCTTGAACCGATCTCCAGCGATTTTTCGAAGGAATAATCCCCTATCACATCTCCAGCCAGACAGGTAGGACCTCCAAGCCGATAGGTGTACGGCTTTTCTCCCGGCTCTCCTGCATCTACAATATTGGGACGATAAGGCATTTCCAACACGTCCGGCATATGACAGGCGGCGGAGGTATCCAAAATCGCAATCGGCATTCCGTTGTGTATCACATCAAGCACTGTCGTGACAAGATAGCCTGCATTCAACGCAACTGCCTCCCCCGGCTCCAGATAAATTTCCAAATCATATTTTTCTTTCATATGATTGATACAGCTAACAAGAGTTTGAATATCATAATCCTCTCTCGTGATATGGTGTCCGCCCCCAAAATTCAGCCATTTCATCTGATAGAGGAGATGTCCGAACTGCTCCTCCACCGCCTGAAGTGTTGTGAGTAAATCATCTGAATTTTGCTCACAAAGCGTATGAAAATGAAGTCCCGAAATTCCCTCCAGCAAATCCTCTCGAAAGTTTTCCTTCGTGACGCCCATTCTAGAAAATGGGGCGCAGGGATCATAGATTGCATGTCCCTCCTGCGTAGAGTATTCCGGATTGATGCGGATGCCGCATTCTTTTTTATATTTTGCCGCCAAGTGTCTGTATTTTTCCCATTGCCCGAAGGAGTTAAACACGATGTGGTCGCAAATGGTAAAAATTTCTTCCATCTCCTCCTCGCGGTAAGCCGCCGCATAAATATGGTTTTCCCCCTCCATATATTCATGCGCAAGCCTTGCCTCATACAGGCCGCTTGACGTCGTTCCGTTTAAATATTTGCCAATCAGAGGATAGGTCGCATACATCGAAAAACACTTCTGTGCAAGCAAAATATGACAGCCAGTTTCCTCTCTGACTCTTTTTAAAATCTCCAGATTTTGAATTAATTTTTCTTCCTCCACCACATAGCAGGGCGTTTGGATTTCCTCATAATTCATAAAATTCCTCCAACTAGTCCACTAAAACCGGATTAAAGTCTTCCTCCCAAGGAAGTCCCCATTTGTTCAATGCCTCCATAAATGGGTCCGGATCAAACTCTTCTATATTAAAGACACCCTTACCGGTCCATGTGTCATTCATAACAAGCATGGCTCCAATCATCGCCGGTACTCCGGTTGTATAGCTGATTGCCTGTGAACCTACCTCCTTGTAACATTCCTGATGATCGCAGATGTTGTACAGATAATAGGTTTTGTCTTTTCCGTCTTTTTTTCCTCTGAAAATGCAGCCGATATTTGTCTTTCCGACCGTTCGAGGTCCCAAGCTTGCAGGGTCAGGAAGCACCGCCTTTAAAAACTGCAGCGGAACAATCTGTTTTCCCTCAAACTCAATCGGCTCAATGGAGGTCATTCCAACATTTTCTAAACATTTTAGATGGGTCAGATAGCTCTGTCCAAACGTCATAAAAAAACGAATTCTCTTGATACCCGGCATGTTGATTGCAAGAGATTCCAACTCCTCATGGTGCAGCAAATACATATCCTTCACTCCAACACCCTTGAAATCATATTCTCTCTTGATTTCCATCGGCTCTGTTTCTACCCATTCTCCGTTTTCCCAGTAGCTTCCGTTTGCGGAAACCTCGCGGATATTAATTTCCGGATTGAAGTTTGTCGCGAAAGGATAACCATGGTCACCGCCGTTGCAGTCCAAAATATCAATATAATTGATTTCATCAAACTCATGCTTTAAGGCATAGGCTGAAAAAACACTGGTCACGCCCGGGTCAAAACCGCTTCCAAGAAGTGCCATGATACCTGCCTTCTCAAATCTTTCCTTGTATTCCCACTGCCATTTGTACTCAAATTTTGCCGTATCTAACGGCTCATAATTTGCCGTGTCAATATAGTGTGTCTTTGTCTCCAGACACGCATCCATTATGGTAAGGTCCTGATAAGGCAGTGCAAGATTGAGCACCACTTTCGGCTGGAACAACTTAATCAATGCCACCAGTTCCTCCACATTGTCCGCATCTACCTGTGCCGTGTGGATAATCGTCTTTGTCTTTCCTTCCAGCTCTGCCTTTAATTTATCACATTTACTTTTCGTGCGGCTCGCTATCATAATTTCCTCAAATACCTCACTATTTTGACAGCACTTGTGGATTGCCACCTGTGCAACTCCGCCGCAGCCGATAATTAACGCTCTTTTCAATTGTAATTCCTCCTTAGGATAATAATTTACTCTATTTTGTATTTTATTTTATTTTATTTTTTTATTCTATTTGTTCTTTATGCACACTTCATTTTATTTCCCGCATATCTTTCCACATACTTCTTCCCCGTTATCCAACGAGCAAAAGCAATTCTCTCAATATCTTGCAGGCAACCGCCGTAGACATCCCGCTCTGGTCATAGACCGGTGACAGTTCATTGACATCCATGCCTACAATTGAAAGCCCGCTTACCTTCTTCATCGCATCTAACAGCTCCAGAAATGTAACTCCTCCGGCTTCCGGCGTTCCTGTCCCCGGAAACACAGAAGGATCGAGCACGTCCAAGTCAATCGTAAAATAAACCGGATAGCCCTCGCATTCCTGAACTGCTTCTTCCAAGCCTTCAAAAGAAAATTTGTGGAGGTTCGTATGGGTCTTTGCCCATGTAAACTCTGCCTTTTCTCCGCTTCGAATTCCGAATTGATGAATTTTTCCGTCTCCGACGATATCCCAGACTCTTCGGATCACGCTTGCGTGGGACAGCTTTTCGCCTAAGTAGTCCTCTCGCAAATCGGTGTGCGCATCAAAATGTATCACGCGTAAATCCTTATATTTTTCGGCAACGGCTTCCACTGCTCCAAGCGTCACCAGATGTTCTCCGCCTATCATGCAGGGAATTTTATTATCCTTTAGGATTGTTGATGCCGTCTCCTTGATGTCATCCAGTGCCCGCCTTGTATTTCCGAAGGCTAACTCCAAGTCACCGCCGTCAAACACCTTGATTTCCTCCATGTCCTTATCCTGATAAGGACTGTATGTCTCCAGCCCAAAGGATTCGCTTCTCATCGTCTTGCTTGCAAATCTCGTTCCCGGACGATAGGAGGTTGTGGAGTCAAAGGGTGCTCCGAACAACACAATATCCGCCTCTGCATATTCGGCATCACAGCCGATAAATGTCTCTATATTTTTATTCCACATCTCGTAACAGCTCCTCTATATAGTTTGGCAGTGCAAACGCACCTACATGCAGCTGGGTGTTATAATATTTTGTTCCAAGCCCTCTCGCATTCCACCTCGTGCTGCTGAAATCCTTAATCGGATGATATTTCTTCGAGGCAAAGCCAAACAGCCAGTAGCCCGAATGGTAGGTCGGAATATGTGCCTGATAAACCCGGCTAATTGGAAAGCTCTCCACAATTCTCTTGTGAATCCGCTGCATCATAATCGCATCATCATTGTAGAAGGCACTCTCATGCTGGTTTACCATAATGCCGTCCTCTTTCAATGCCTTGGAGCAGTTCCCATAAAATTCTTTTGTAAACAAGCCCTCTGCCGGACCAAACGGATCGGTGGAATCGACAATAATCAAATCGTACTCGTTGTGGCAGTTGCGCACAAATTTCAGCTCATCCTGATAAATGATATCCACCCTCTTATCATCAAGGCAGCAAGCCGTAACGGGCAGATATTTTTTACAGACCTCCACGACCAGCTCGTCCTGCTCCACCATATCGATATGCTCAATCGTCTCATAACGGGCAAGCTCACGAATCACTCCGCCGTCGCCTGCTCCGATTACCAATACCTTTTTTACATTCGGGTGAACCGCCATCGGAACATGAACAATCATCTCATGATAGATAAATTCATCCTTTTCGGTCAGCATCATATTTCCGTCCATCGCCAAAAAACGTCCAAAATCCTTCGATTCGAAAATATCAATCCGCTGAATTTCACTCTGTGCGCTAAATAGTTGTCTATCTACTTTAATTGAAAAGTTTACACCCGGTGTGTGATGCTCGGTAAACCAAAATTCCATTTTTTCTCCTCCTACTTTAGTACGTTTAATCTCTCTATTGTCAAATCTTCAGGACCCGTCATAAAACAGCCCTTCTCTTTCGCATACAAAATATAGTCCAAAATATCCTTTGTAATCCGCTCTCCGGGTGCTAAAATCGGAATTCCCGGCGGATAACACATCACAAACTCACTACATACCTTTCCTATTGTTTCCTTAATCGGCATAGAATATTTTTCTCCGTAAAATGCCTGCTGCGGCGTTACCGTCACAATCGGGCTGATATATTCATGATCAAGCATTCCCGCTCTGTCCTTCTTAAATCTTCTCCTTATTTCTGCAAGCGCACTCACAAGCCTCTCAATGTCTCGCTCTCTGTCTCCAACTGAGATGTAAGCCAAAATATTTCCGATATCTCCGAATTCGATCTGGATGCCGTACTCATCGCGCAGTAAATCATACACCTCAATTCCTGCCAAGCCAATATCCAGTGTGTTAATCGAAAGCTTTGTCACATCATAGTCAAAAATAGTGTCGTTGTTCACCAGTTCCTTGCTGTATGCATAGTAATCCCCAATTTGGTTGATTTCCTCTCTCGCATAGGCTGCAAGGCTTCTCACGCGCTCAAAGATGTCTCTTCCATGGAGTGCCAGATTTTTTCTTGAAATATCAAGACTTGACATTAACAGATAGGAGCCGCTTGTCGTCTGGGTCAGGTTGATAATCTGCCTTACATAGCCCTCATTCACATTTGGTCCGAGCAGCAAAAGTGAACTTTGTGTCAGGCTTCCTCCTGACTTATGCATACTGATTGCCGCCATATCAGCACCTGCCTCCATTGCCGAGATTGGAAGATTCTCATCAAAATAAAAATGCGTTCCATGTGCTTCGTCGGCGAGCACCAGCATACCATGCTTATGTGCAAGCTCTGTTATCCCTTTCATATCTGAGCAAATCCCGTAATAGGTCGGATTGTTCACTAAAATCGCCTTTGCATCGGGATGTTCCTTAATTACCTTCTCTAATTCTTTTAGAGACATGCCAAGTGCAATTCCAAGCCTGTTGTCAACTCCGGGATTTACATAAACCGGGGTAGCTCCGCTTAAAATAAGTGCATTGATGGCACTTCTGTGCACATTTCGCGGCATAATAATTTTATCCCCTGTCTTACATGCCGCCAAAACCATGCTTTGAACTGCAGAGGTGGTTCCGCCCACCATCAAAAAGCCGTGTGCAGCGCCGAACGCATCTGCAACCAGCTCCTCCGCCTCGCGTATGACTGACATCGGGTGACACAGGTTATCTAGAGGCTTCATGGAATTTACGTCAACTGCCAGACATTTTTCTCCCAGGAAGCTCGTAAGCTCTTCATTTCCCTTTCCCCTCTTATGACCGGGAACATCAAAGGGAACAACTCTTTCCTTCTTAAAATTGTTTAGTGCCTCATAGATGGGCATACGATTTTGATTTAACTGCATACTTACCTCCATTTGTGCTATTTTTGCACATAATAATATATGGAGAGCGGCACCCGCACTCACTTTTCGTTTGCGCATTCACGCAGCCCTTGTAACGCAAAAAATTCAAGTACAAAGGCAGTCTGCTACTACTTTACACTTGAATTCATTCACTAATTTGTATTATTTATATTTGAATTTACATTCTCATTTTATTTATCCAATATTAGCATATAGAGTCTATATAGCAAGAATTTACTTTTACCACTCTTATTGATTTTTCACAAGTGTGATGTGCATCTTCATGCACACGGTTGTGTAGTCACTAACTCAATGTTTTAATTCACATATTAAATATAAAACATCAACTTATAAAATTTGAGTAAAAACTCAATCAATAAGGCAACCAAGTTGCCAGTTCGGCATTTGACCCAGCTGTCCGTATGGCCTTAATTCCCGACAAAATTCTATCAGAAATGGTCAAAAAAATTCCTGCAAAAACTTTTCTAAATGCTTTTGCTGTAAGCTGAATTATATACTATTTCCTCTCCCAAAGTCAACTGTTTTTTAGAAAAACTTTATTTTTTTCTAAACTTAAAGTTTAGTTTTGGTAAACAATTATTTCCAGTTACCATTCTCATAAAACACCTGCTTAAGTACTAAGCCGCAGGCAGGCAATATTCCTTTTGCAAACTCACGCTCTCCGGTATGCAGGGCTGCTTCTATTTCTTCCAGTTTAAGCTCACCCGTCCCAACCTTTAACAGCACTCCCGACAAAATTCTTACCATATTATACAGAAATCCGTTTCCGTAAAAAGAGAGGACGATCTCGCCTCTCTCCTCTGTCACCGTGATTTCATATATGGTTCTGCTACAGCCTTTTTCCGGATTTTTTTCGGAGGAAAAGCTCCTAAAATCATGCATTCCGGTAAAAAGCCGGGCAGCCTGTCTCATCGCCTCCATGTCCGGCTTCTTTTCGATATGGTACACATACTTTCGTCTAAATACGCTCGGTCTGTCTTCACAGCATATGTAATACTCATATTGCTTTGCCACAGCCGAAAATCTGCTGTGAAATTCTATCGGCACCTCCGACAGGCTTGTCACCTTAATGTCCGGCGGCAATCCTTCATTCAAATTTTGCAAAAAGTCGGACGGTAAAAAAGCCTTACATTTAAAATTAGCCGCCTGCCCCAGTGCATGAACACCGCTGTCTGTTCTTCCTGAGCCATGAAGCTCAATTTTCTCTCCAAGCAAATTTCCGATTGTATGTTCCAGCACTTCCTGTATGGTATTTGCAGTGTTTTTCTGTTTTTGCCAGCCGTGATAAGCACTTCCGTCATATTGAATGATTAATAAATAATTTTTCATGCCGCATTCCTTATCCTTACTGGTTCAAAAGCTTGGTCAACTCCTCCATAAAGGTGTTGACATCCTTAAACTCCCGATAAACAGACGCAAACCTCACATAGGCAACCGCCTCCAAATCCTTCAGTTTGTCCATAACAATCTCACCGATTTGATTGCTCTCTATTTCTCTTTCTTCCCTGTTAAAAATCTCATTTTCCACATCGTCAATCAACTTATTGATATCGTTTGCAGATACGGGTCTTTTATGACACGCACGCAGAACACCAGCCTCAATCTTGGAGCGGTCGTACTGCTCTCTGTTATTATCTTTCTTAATTACGATAAGCGGGATTGTCTCAACCTTTTCATAGGTTGTAAAACGCTTTCCGCACTCGTCGCATAAACGTCTTCTTCGAATTGAACTATTATCATCCGCGGGTCTCGAATCAATTACCCTCGTATTCTCATTACTACAAAATGGACACTTCATAGGTTCCTCCTAGTTGAATAGAAATCAATCAGTATTTTTCATTCATTATAAGCATTTCCAATAACGATGTCAAATGCGGGATAAAAAATATTTTTCTACTTGACATTTTTCTTTTTCACACGTATTATTGTATTAAGCATTTAGTACAATAATACAAAATGATTATTTTAAGAAAGAAACGAGGTGAGATTCTTGACATGGAATCTGAATTCTGACAGACCAATCTATTCACAGTTGGTGGATAAGATAAAAATGGATATTATTGCCGGCGTCTACAAAGCAGGCGACAAGATCCCTTCCGTGCGGGAGCTGGCGGCAGACGCTTCAGTCAACCCGAATACAATGCAGAAAGCTCTAACAGAACTGGAACGCGAAGGACTTGTCTATTCACAGCGCACCAGCGGCAGATTTATAACGGAGGATCAAGATATGATTAAAAATGTTAAAAATCAACTGGCAATTGACCAGATTACGGAATTTTTTGAAAAAATGAAGCAGTTAGGCTATAAAAAAGAAGAAACCATGCAGCTTATTGAACATGCATTAGGGGAGGAAAAGGAATGAGCAATATATTAGAGTGTCAGTCTTTAGTCAAAAAATACGGTCTAAAAACTGCCCTTTCAGATATTAATTTAACGATAGAGCCGGGGCATATCACAGGACTGCTCGGTCCGAACGGCAGCGGAAAGAGCACTTTAATCAAGCTAATCAACGGACTTTTGGTTCCTGATAAGGGCAGCATCAAAATAAACGGCCTTGTTCCGGGCGTTGAGACAAAGAAAATAGTTTCCTATCTGCCGGAGCGTACCTATCTGGACAACGCTTCCCGCGTAAGGGACCTTATTAACTTTTTTGAGGATTTTTATGATAACTTTAACAAGGAAAAGGCATACGACATGCTAAGCCACTTAAACATCAACCCAGAGGACCGCCTGCGCACTATGTCAAAGGGAACAAAGGAAAAGGTTCAGCTTATTTTAGTTATGAGCCGTGACGCAGAGCTTTACTGTCTGGATGAGCCGATTGCCGGCGTCGATCCTGCGGCAAGAGATTATATTTTAAATACGATTATATCTAATTACAATGAAAATGCATCCATCATTATATCCACTCATTTGATCTCCGACATTGAGAATATTTTGGATGATGTGGTGTTTATCAAGGACGGGGAATTAAAATTGCAATCTACCGTGGACAACATTCGTTTTGAACAAGGTAAATCAGTAGATGCACTGTTTCGGGAGGTATTCAAATGTTAGGAAAATTAATTAAATACGAATTTAAAGCTGTTTCCAAAATACTTGGTATTCTCCACATTGCGTTATTTTTGGTGACGCTTGCCGGTGTCATTGCAATCAGTTTGAGCAAAAACACACGCTTTGATTATATCACGACTTTGACACTTGCTCTGTATATTGTCATTTTAATTGCTGTTGCGGCTGCCGTAACCATCTACATCGTCGTGAGGTTTTACCGAAACCTTTTCACAGATGAAGGCTATCTGATGAATACTTTGCCGGTTAAATCCTATGAGCTTATTTGTTCCAAGCTGGTTGTCGGCTTTACATGGGTGATTATCAATGCAATTTGTACCTTGATTTCCATCTTTGTATTGGTTTGCAGTCAGATATCTTCCGTTCCTGACTTTGCGGAAGGACTGGGTTATTTTAAGGAAATCATGTTAACTGAATTCGGTCTCTCCTTACCGGGCTTGATTTTGTTTATCGTCATCGGCAGCATTATTTCTGTATTTTACATGCTTATTATGTTTTATACTTCCATTGCCATCGGGCAGACTATGCGAAATCACAAGGTACTGTTTTCCCTTGGTGCGTATGTGGCTCTTTATATTATTTCCCAGATAATATCCAGCGTTTCCATGGTACCGTTTGGCTTTATAACAATTTTACAAGCAGAAACTGACAATGCTAGCAGCATAACATCAGCCTTCGGACCTATGATGATTTTATCCTACGTGGTATCATTTGCTTTGGCGATGGTGTATTTCTTTATCACAAATCATATCATCGGCAAGAAACTTAATTTAGAGTAGGTTGTCGTATCTGATCCATCTTATCTTTTTCTTGACTGAAAAGTTACATTTTGATATGATTTAGTTAGCCTTTACTAACTCCTCTTGCATAGATGCAATCATAGCTAGCAAAGAGCCGAAAGGAGCGTTTTGAAATGTTTGAAACAAAGGTAAAGATTGATGGAATGGCATGCGGCATGTGTGAATCTCATATCAATGACGCCATCCGTAAGGCGTTTGATATTAAGAAGGTCACTTCCTCTCACAGCAAGGGAGAGTCCATCATATTATCAGAGCAAACCCTTGACGAGGCAACTCTGAAAAACGTCATTGGCGATACCGGCTATGCAGTGAAACTCGTCACCAGTAGCCCCTATGAAAAAAAGGGACTGTTTGGGTTTTTGAAGAAATAACCGTATCAAAAAAGCAACCAAGTCACCTCACTTATGGAGTGACTTGGTTGCTTTTTTAATATAATAGGAAAGGCACATTCCTTGTTCTAATTAATGCTTAAAATGTCTCATATCTGTAAATATCATAGCAATTCCATATTCATCACATTTCTTGATGGAATCTTCATCGCGAACAGAACCGCCCGGTTGTATAATCGCTGTAATTCCTGCCTGATGTGCCACCTCCACACAGTCATCAAACGGGAAAAATGCATCGGAAGCAAGTACTGCTCCTTTTGTAGCATCCTCTCCGATTAGTTCGATTGCGTGCTCCACGGACTGCTTTGCTGCCCATACGCGGTTTACCTGTCCCGGTCCGATACCGATGGACTGCTTATTCTTTGCCATTGCAATTCCGTTTGACTTAACAAACTTAACCATCTTCCATGCAAAGAGTAAATCCTCCATCTGCTCTTTGGTCGGCGCTTTCTTCGTCACTACCTGTACTTCCTTATCCTCCGGCAGTAATTTACTGTCAATTGTCTGAACAATCAATCCGCCGTTTACCTTCTTTAGGTCATACGCAGTTGCAGGCTGAGGAACAGAGATATCCGCAAGCTGAAGTACACGAACATTTTTCTTTGTCTGAAGAATTTCCAACGCTTCCTTTTCATAGGAAGGTGCCACAATCACTTCCAAGAAAATCTGCTTCATTTCCTCTGCCAATTCTTTTGTCACTTCTCTGTTGATTACGACAATTCCGCCAAAAATAGAAGTTTTATCTGCTGTATAAGCCTTTGTCCAAGCCTCCATAATATTGTCTGCTGAACCGACACCGCAAGGATTTCCATGCTTACACGCAACAACAGTAGGCTCTGTATATTCCTTCAGCAGCTCAAGTGCACCGTTTGTATCGTTAATGTTATTAAAGGAAAGCTCTTTTCCGTTTAACTGCACCGCATCTACAATAGAGCCTTTGAGTTTTCCGACTTCTCTGTAAAATGCAGCAGACTGATGAGGATTTTCCCCATATCTCATATCCTGCACCTTCTCAAAGGTCATCGTCAACGTCTCCGGCAGAGACTCGTCTTTTCTTTCTTTTTTCAGATAGTCCGCTATCATGGTGTCATAGTTAGAAGTATGCATAAACACTTTCTGCATCAAATAAAACTTGCTGTCCAGAGAAACCTGCTTGTCTTTTTTCAGTTCGGAAAGTACCATCTCATAATCTCTCGGATCTACAACCACCGCTACATCCTGATAATTCTTTGCCGCTGAGCGAAGCATAGTCGGACCGCCGATATCGATGTTTTCCACCGCTTCGTCTCTTGTCACGCCATCCTTTAATATGGTTGCCTTAAACGGGTATAAATTTACGATAACAATATCAATCGTCTCAATGTTTAAATCCTCAATCTGCTTCATATGCTCCGGCTTAGAACGCATTGCCAGCAATCCAGCGTGAACAACCGGATGAAGCGTCTTTACTCTTCCGTCCAGACATTCCGGGAAGCCTGTGAGTTCGGAGATTTCGATTGCCTTTACTCCCTCCTCCTTCAGCTTGTTGTAAGTTCCTCCGGTAGAGATGATTTCAATTCCCAGCTTGTCAAATTCCTTTGCTAATTCAACAATACCTGTTTTGTCTGATACACTGATTAATGCTCTCATGTTTTGACCTCCATTTAATTTTTATGAGACTGATATTGGATTTCCCCTCCGTGAGGTGTGCATAATAGTTTTTTATATTTCGAAAAATTCTTCTGCATTTCCCGGAATATAAAAAAGACCCTCTGAGAAACCAAATCAGGTTGCCCAGGCGGTCGGCATGTTCCGCTGTACTCCCTGTGAGTGCTCTCACTTTCCGCCAGTTATACAGCTTATATTGACATTCTACACTAGAGCCATTCTTTTTTCAAGGCTTATGGCTTTAAATTTTCTAACGCCCATTGATAAGTTTGTCTAATATATATTGTTTTTTCATCATTTCCCCTTATATTTTATCCATGAGACGTCACCATTTAGCCTTCCGTTTTACGAAAATATCGCTTGTTATCTCCTTATAATTCACATATAATAGGAAAAGCAGAAGAAACCGTGAAGAAAGGCTGGTATAAGCAATGAGAAATATCAAATTAACAATAGAATACGACGGAGGACGCTACAGCGGATGGCAGCGTCTCGGAAAGGGTGAGTCCACAAACACAGTTGAAAATAAGCTGTTGGAAATCATTGAGAAAATGACAGGAGCAAAAGGCGAGCTGTTTTGCGGTGCCCGCACGGAGGTAGGGGTACATGCCTATGCACAAATTGTCAATTTTAAAACAGAGAGTCATCTAAAGACATATGAGATAAAAAATTATTTTAACCGCTATCTCCCGATGGATATCGCAATAAAAAACGTGGAGGATATGCCGGAGCGCTTTCACAGCAGCTTAAATGCAAAAAGTAAAAAATATTTATACCGCATTTCAAACGGAGAATTCCCAAGTGTTTTTGATCGCAAATATATGTATCATTCCTTTGCAAGGCTTGATGTCAAACTGATGCAGGAGGCTTCTAAGGCATTCATTGGAAAGCATGATTTTAAAGAGTTTTCCACGGTTAAGAAAAGCAAGTCCACGGAAAAAGAAATTTACTCCATCGATATCATAAGCAAGGAGAATGAGCTTCAGATTGTCATACATGCAAACGATTTCCTTCACAACATGGCACGTATGATGGTTGCCATTATGATGGAAATCGGTGCCGGACGTATGAGAACTTCAGAAGTAAGCGCTCTTTTATCCGGAAAAGAAGCCCCGGAGGCGCTTCTTCCAGCCGATGCACAAGGATTGTTTTTGTTGGAAGTGGAATATTAATTATCTTTAGTCAGCCTCTGTCATCCAAACGACATACAATAATGAATCATTCTCTCTATTAATAAAATGTAAATTTCTTCCGATATTAACTGTATAGATTATTGGTATATTACGTTATTAAGCTTAAGGTATGACACCTTAAGCTTATTGGGAGAATGAGTTATGATTTTAGATATTGACATTCGCGTTTCGAATGACAGTGGTGTTCAAGTCCATCAATTCACAAAACATTTTGACAGTAGATTTGAGGGCACGCGAATTGAGGGTGGCAAAGGCACTATCACCAAAAGCTTTGAAGATTTTCTCTCTGAATTTCTTTCGGGCAGCGGTCGTGTTATTCGAGACAGCTTAATTACAAGGCAGGACAACTCTGCTTCCATAAGTACCCCGCAAACCGGCACGGATGCCTATGGTAATATTGAATATACTTTAAAGCTTGGTGATACACAATCCGTCAGCGGCAAAATCCCTCTGGATAAGCTGTTTCGGCTCAGTGAAATTGCAAGGCTTACAACCGATGCCAAACCGCTCTATTTACCGGAAAGCGTTGAAACAGATTGGGATAGCGCAGAATTTGCGGCTGAAAATAGGGATGATTCTTTGATATTAAAAAGGCTCCCTTTTCAAACAGTGGATTTGGCTGAGGTCGATAGAATGTTTCAGCAGTTTATTACAAATGCTGTATCAAAATATGAGGACAGCTTCTTTGTAAATGATTGCGATACCACCAGCTTTATCAAAAGTTCTTAATATAATAAGAATAAAGCTGCCACGTAGTGCGTATAAGAAAGTGTGAGCATTGCTCACACTTCGCGCCCGAGCGGGTTGCAAAGCAACAACTTCTGCTCCGCGAGGTGCGCATAAATATTTTTAATACCATAGGGAATCGGAGAACTTTCCTATGGTATTAAAAATTAGTGTGAGCGTTGCTCACACTAATTTTGTTTCCAGCTATCCATTTCCATGCTTTCCATTACATCTTTTTTTAACTGTTTCCATTTATCCTCATGCTCTACATAGTAGAGCGGGCATTTCTTGCCGGTCACATCATAGTGGCGGATAATCTGATCTTCTTTGAGATCAAATTCCTCACAAAGATATGCTGTCAGCTTTATAACACTTTCATAACTTGCATCTGTAAACTTACCGCTTTTATCCTTGTGGCACACCTCTATCGAAAGAGTGTCCGAGTTGCGGTCATTCGAGGCATAGGCAACCTCATCGGACGGAACACACTGGATGACCTCGCCCTCAATTCCAACCACAAAGTTACTGCTCACCGAGGCTTCCTTGGTCGTTGCAAGCTCGCCATAGTAATTTCTGTTTTGTGCTGCCGTCGTTCCAGGATTTCCTGTATAATGAATGACTACCGCATTCACCGCCTCCAATTTTTTCCCAGGTCTGGAATATTCATTGATTGGCACATAATCCTCCGTGATCCAATCCGGCTTTTCAATTTTTTCCTTCTCCTCATCAGGCTGACCGTTGGCGGATACTGTTTCCATCTTTACCGGCTCCTTGCTCGGAAGCATCCTGATTTCTTTTTTTAATATTCCATAATAGCTTAAGCACACTAATACGATTGTGCTGAATATTGCGACTGTCATAACCGCGCTGCTTCTTTTTCTTCTTCGACGCCTTTTTTGCATTTCATCCCCCGGTAAGTTACTTTATACCATATGTATCAATATATTCTTTTACATCATCTATAAACTGTTCCCATGCATCCTCATGCTCCACATAGTAGAGCGGACACAGTTTTCCTGTCACATCATAATGCCGTATCACATCGGACGGCTTTAAATCAAATTTACCGCACAGCCATGCCGTCAGGTGTACAAGCGATTCATAAGTCTCTTCATTAAATTTGCCTGTCTCGTCCGCGTGACAGCATTCAATCGAAATGGTATCATAATTTCTGTCGTTGGAGGCATAAGCGATTTCATTCGTAGGAATACACTGAATGATCTCTCCCTCCAGCCCTATGATAAAATGGCTGCTTGCCTTCGTCAGCTGGCTGTCCTTCAGTCCCTCAAAATAGTTTCTGTTCTGTGCCGCCGTTGTTCCCGGATTCGCAGTATAATGAATGACAATCCCATTTATTTTCCGATTCGCCTCACCGGATCTGGAATATTCATTCATTGTAAGAAGATTCACCTCAAATTCCGGCGCATCCTGCACCACCTTTGGTTTTATCACCCAGCTCACCACTGCAAGAATGCAGGAGATAACGAGCATAGCAATTGCTCCGAGCAAAAACCATCTAATCATTATTTTTCGTCTTCTGTTTTTTCCTTTATTTTTTCCCATAAGCTCTTCCCTTTTTACATTGAATATACTCCATTATATACTATCTTTCGCCATAAATATTTAATATTTTATTAATATTTTGAAAAGGTTTTAAACAGAGTAATTTTCCTATAATGATTAAGGTGTCAAAAGCACCGAAGGTGCAATTCTGACACAAGATATTGACGGGAAAGCTTGCTTGCCCGGCAGTATCCTGTGTCAGAATACGTGCGTAGCACCTTTTGACACCCTAATCCTATAACAAAAAAACCGCTGCTCTGGTTTAAAGCCAAAGTAACGGTTCGTTATTCTTATTGATCTACACTATAGTTTGGAGCTTCCTTTGTGATATGGATATCATGTGGGTGGCTTTCCTTTAAGGAAGCGGCTGATATCTTGACAAAGCTGCCCTTTTCTTTTAATTCTTCGATGCTTGGTGTTCCGCAATATCCCATTCCGGAGCGTAAACCGCCCATTAACTGGAATACGGTATCTTCTACGGTCCCCTTATAGGCAACACGTCCTTCCACACCTTCCGGTACAAGCTTCTTCGCATCACTTTGGAAATAGCGGTCCTTGCTTCCGTTCTCCATCGCTGAAATAGAGCCCATTCCGCGGTATACCTTGTATTTTCTTCCCTGATACAGCTCAAAGGTTCCCGGACTTTCATCACAGCCTGCAAAAATACTTCCAAGCATACAAATGTTGGCACCTGCTGCAATCGCCTTTGTCATATCACCGGAGTATTTGATACCGCCGTCAGCGATAATCGGAACGCCATATTCCTTTGCCGCCTCGTAGCAGTCCATAACAGCGGTAATCTGAGGTACACCGATACCTGCAACAACACGTGTTGTACAGATAGAACCCGGTCCGATACCTACCTTTACTGCATCAGCTCCTGCCTCAATCAGTGCCCTTGTCGCTGCTCCCGTCGCAACGTTTCCGGCAATCACCTGTAATTTGGGGAATTTTGCCTTTATCTCTTTTACTGCCTTGATGATATTTAAGGAATGTCCGTGAGCAGAATCCACTACGATGGCATCTACTTTAGCATTTACCAACGCCTCCACGCGTTCCAATACGTTGTTTGTGATGCCTACTGCGGCACCGCAAAGCAATCTACCCTGCTCGTCCTTTGCAGAAAGCGGATATTTAATCTGCTTTTCAATATCCTTGATTGTGATAAGACCTTTTAGGTTAAAATCCTTGTCCACAATCGGAAGCTTTTCTTTTCTTGCTGCCCCCAAAATCTTCTTTGCCTCATCCAGAGTGATTCCTTCCTGTGCGGTAATCAGCCCTTCTGAAGTCATAGATTCTTTAATTTTCTTCGTATAATCCTCTTCGAATTTTAAATCACGGTTTGTGATAATACCTACCAGTTTTTTACCTTCTGTAATCGGTACTCCGGAAATTCTGAATTTTGCCATAAGGTTGTTAGCATCCTCCAACGTGTGCTCCGGTGATAAATAAAATGGGTCTGTGATAACACCATTCTCAGAACGTTTTACCTTGTCTACTTCCTCGGCCTGCTTTTCAACGGACATATTTTTGTGAATGATTCCGATACCACCCTGTCTCGCCATTGCAATTGCCATTCTGTGCTCTGTTACGGTGTCCATTCCTGCGCTCATCATAGGAATGTTCAGTTTAACTGACTTTGTTAAGTAAGTTGATAAATCCACTTGATTAGGAATGACCTCTGAATATGCCGGCACCAAAAGGACGTCATCAAACGTAATTCCTTCACCAATAATCTTACCCATTCTTTTATCCTCTCTTTCTTATCTCATTATAATATTGTAGCTGCAAAGGATAGTTTTATCCTCTGCAGCTTCTCATTGTTCTAGTTTCTCTAGTCTAACAAAAATATTAATTTATGTCAATTACAATTTTTATCTCCTGATTAGATATTTATTTTTCTCGGATGTGCATCGCGCATCGCGCTTAAAATCTCAGAGTTTGGCTCAAATAAAACCTTATCATAGCCGCTGTTTCCGTGTAAAATCAAAGCATAAACCGTATGTCCTTCCTCCATAGAGGAAAAATCATATGTCTTGTTGCTGTTTTTAAACGAATCAAGCAGATAAGAATCAGCAGGCGCTACAATCTCTAACTTAGATAAATCAAAAGATGCTGCCTTCTTACGTCTTTCTTTTCCCATAATCTTATCAACTGCAAGCTCACCTCTTACATAGGTGTACTCAAACTCCAGGTCAAACATTTTAAACAGATAAACATCCAGCATTACCATCAGGATACCTAACACTAAGCCAAACGGAATAATCAAAGATGAGGCAAATATAATAATCGTGACACCGATTAGGGCTGCCTTTAATGCTATACTCTTTGCTGTCGTCTTTCTTTTAACCAGTTGTTCTATAAATACTTCATTCATTCTTTTATCCTCCTGAAATCACTTTACTTATTAAAATTTAAAAGAAGTCTATTCTATTATAGCCGATATCTATCTTTTTTGAAAGAAAAAAAAGATTTTTCACAAAATTTATACAACTTTATGTTAGAATAGCTTTATTGAAAATAATTGCAATTATCATAACTGGAGGCAAGCATGAATTTTAAAGAAAAATTTCAGATTGAAAAAGAAAAGTTAAGTAAGATGAAGTTCAAAGATAAGGTTGGTTATATATGGGAGTATTATAAATATTGGATTATCGGAACGATAGCCGGAATTATTTTGATATACGGCATTGTAGATGCTCAAATTGAAAATTCCAAGCCTACTTATCTGTATCTCACCCTTGTCAATACGAATTTGATGAGTTCAAATGAAACTACTCTCATGGATGATTTTGCGGCGTACGCTCAGCTTGATTTGTCCGACACAAGACTGAACATGGACACTTCCATCCAGATGGATCCCGAGGTATCCGATGAATACAGCATGAATTCCTCTGCGAAAATGTTTGCCCAATTTGCATCAAAGACTATTGACGCAACTATTATGGACAAGGATATGGTTAACTTCTTCGCTGATGTCGATGCGTTTGCCGATTTGTCAGAAGTGCTTCCTGCTGATTTTTATGAGGCACACAAGGATAACTTTATAACCGGAACAGATTCCGAAGGCAATAAGTTTATCTGTGCCATTGATATCAGTGACAGCGTTATTTTCCAGAGGACAAATGCTTATCAGGTGACACCATATTACAGCATTGTCGCCAACACGGAAAATCTGGATAACACCATCGAGTTTCTTCAATATTTGTACTCGGAAAACAAGTGAAGCTGATACTTCATTCTATAAATCCACAGGCTCATGAGCCTGTGGATTTATAATGTCTGACGCCTAATCTCCAAAGCAGATAGCAGGGCAGCAAAAAGAAACAGCCTGCTAACGGGAGCAATGCCAGATAATGTGCCTCGCTTTTCCCCGTCAGATACAAAAACGGATAATACTGAAACAGCGCAAACGGAACAATATAGGTACATACTTTCAAAACATTTTTCCCATATATATTCACCGGATATTTCCCGTATTCTCTTGCCCCGTCCGTAAAAACATTCATAAACTCAAGCCCCTCCAGCGTAAAAAAGCAAAGAGCGGCATACAAAATAAATAAAGCCGCAAAGACAATCGTTCCTCCAAAAATCATAAGAAAAACTGTCGCAATTTTTTCAAAATTCCAGTTTATTCCGCTTCTTGGAACTGCATATACAAACATAACAATAGCCTGCAACATTCTTCCGATTCGACTAAGCTCTATCTTACTGCTTATCACCTGAAAAATAAGCCCCTTCGGGCGCACCAGTATCCGGTCAAATTCGCCATTTCCTATCATCCCTGCAAATCCATCAAACCCGCGAAAGAAGCACTCTGCAAGGGAAAATGCCAAAAGCACGATGGCAAAACACATCAGACACTCACTATAAGTAAAGCCCTCCACATTGGAAAAACGCTGAAACATAAACATCATCCCCAAGAATACATTGAAGGATACGAGAAACTGTCCGATTGTAGTAAGCAGAAAGGACGTCTTATACTGCATGATACTTTTTACATGGATTCCCAAATATTTCACATATAATCTCATCTCTTCCTCCTATCAGCCGCCCTGCACGGTCAAGCCGCCAAGTGCCTTGTCCATAATTGTCTTGCCTATTGCCACCAAAACAATCAGCCAGAAAATCTGTAGCAAAACGGTCTGATATACAGCAGCACCGCTTATATCCTGACTGTAAATTCGAAACGGTGCATTTTGCATAGAGGCAAATGGCAAAAGCTCCACTATACTTCTTATCTTGTTTGGTAAAAAAGGCAATGGAATCACCGCACCTGCAAGGAATTCTGCCAGAGACTGGCTCACCATACGAATCCCCATCGGATTTACCGTATAAAATGTAATGCTGTAAATGACCATGCCAAATGCCACCACAACCAAGAAGCCGAGCAGCATGGACAAAAGAAACCACGCAAATACCTTGCTGTCTGACGGCAATACCAGTCCGTAAGGCTTTGGTAGAATAAAGGCAAGCAAAAGAATCGGCATACACCGAAGTACCGCTTTCGCCGCTCTGTTTGCCATTCCCCTCACAAACCACATCGTATAAATATCCGCTGGTCTGCACATCTCATATGCCACGTTTCCGGTCTGTATCGCGTCAAACAGCTCTTTTTCCCAAAACCATGTCATAAACAGTGCCAGAAATGCCTGTTGCATCCAGACATAAGAGCTGAGTGCAGAAAGCTCCATCGGAAAAGCTTCGGGGCTTGCCTTATAAAAGGCATGAAACAAAAGTATCTCCATCGTTCCCCACACAAACTGAGTTACAATTCCTGCCGCTGCCGCAGTCCGGTACTGAAAGCCGTTCAAAAAACGCATGCGAAAAAAAGATATGTACTTTCCCATTTCCATACCTCCTAAATCTGAAACTGCTTATAAAGCTGTGCGACAACCTCGTCGAGAGACGCTTCATTGTGATTCGATTTTTCCTTTAAGTCTGACAGGCTTCCGTCTAATAAGATTTTACCTTTTCCAATCAGGAGAATTCTTGAGGTAAGTGCCTCAATATCCTGCATATCGTGAGTCGTCAATATCACCGTTGTCTTATGTTTCTGGTTTAAATTCAATATAAATTCTCTCACCGCCAGCTTGGATACCGCATCCAAACCGATTGTCGGCTCATCCAAAAAGAGAATTTTAGGGCTATGTAGCAATGCTGCCGCAATCTCGCACCGCATTCGCTGCCCAAGCGATAATTGTCTTACGGGGGTTTTTACAATTTGATCGAGGGACAATAATGTGACCAGCTCCTCCAGATTTCTTTTGTACACTTCCTTCGGAATACTGTAGATATCCCGAAGCAGTTCAAAGGAATCCAAAACCGGCACGTCCCACCATAGCTGTGAACGTTGTCCAAATACAACACCGATATCACGGACATGGGCTTTTCTGTCCTTCCACGGAACTCTTCCGTTTATGACACATTGCCCGGAATCCGGGGTTAAAATACCGCTTAGCACCTTGATGGTGCTGCTTTTTCCGGCTCCGTTCGGACCGATATAGCCGACCATCTCTCCCTCACCAATATCAAAGGAGATATAATCCAGAGCCTTAATTTCTTCATACTCCCTGCTGTAAAGCGACTTGACCGCCTCCTTAAAGCCAGAGCTTCTTCTTGCGACCCGATAGGTCTTGCTTAATTGTTCTACCTTAATCATCTTTTTTCCCTCCTGGTAGTAATATTTTTAAGATAAAAATATCTTGCCAAGCGACAGAATACCTTCGTATTCATTTTCCTTTGAGATTGACAAAGGAACCCGTGTGGTAGGTATTTCCCTTTTTGTGAACATTACAAAAAGGATTTTAATTATACTACCGAAAGGTTCCTTTTTCAAGTACTCTTTTTATTCTTTTCCACTGCTGTTTATCTTAGTCTGATTCTCGGCAATGGGAACTTCAAAGTTGTATATCTCCTTATAAGACTCCACCTCTTCCTCCGATGCCGGATTAGAAGGAATTAAGCCGGTACAGTCTGTCGTCGATACCGCATTGATGTATTCGTCACTTAAATATTTATCGATACTGTCCTTTGGTTTTGAATTTCTGTTCTCCATAATATCTCCTTTTCTTTTTTCATAGTATTTGCGATTATAAAAAAAATATCCGTATCTTACATTTTGTGTAAAATACGGATATTTTTTATTTTAAATAGCTGATTTGCCTAAATGATTACATCATTCCCATTCCAGGTGCGCCGCCTGGCATAGCTGGCATATCTTCTTTGATTACTGCCACAACAGACTCGGTTGTCAGTAAGGTAGAAGCTACGCTTGTAGCATTTTGTAATGCACTCCTTGTAACCTTTGCAGGGTCAAGAATACCTGCTTCAACCATGTCTACATACTCATCCTTCAATGCGTCATAGCCGATACCAGCCTTCTGCTCTTTTACCTTGCTGATGATAACGGAGCCTTCCAGACCTGCATTTGCTGCAATGTGGAACAATGGAGATTCAAGTGCCTTTAAGATAACATTTACACCTGTTCTCTCGTCTCCTTCAAGTGTTTCCACTAATTTAGCAACTTCCTTTGTAGCATGGATGTAAGCAGAACCGCCGCCTGCGATGATTCCTTCCTCCACTGCTGCCTTTGTCGCTGCAAGTGCATCTTCCATACGAAGCTTCTTTTCCTTCATCTCTGTTTCAGTAGCAGCACCTACACGGATTACTGCAACACCACCGGATAACTTCGCAAGTCTCTCCTGTAATTTTTCTTTATCAAACTCAGAGGTTGTTTCCTCTATCTGTGATCTAATCTGGTTGATTCTAAAGGAAATATCCTCTTTCTTTCCTTCTCCGTCAACGATAACGGTGTTTTCTTTCTGAACCTTAACAGATTTTGCACGTCCAAGCTGCTCCATTGTGGTCTCTTTCAAATCAAGTCCCATATCATCTGTGATAACCTGACCGCCTGTTAAAATAGCGATATCCTCAAGCATAGCTTTTCTTCTGTCGCCATAACCCGGTGCCTTTACTGCAACAACCTGGAAAGTTCCTCTTAATTTGTTTACGATTAATGTTGTCAGCGCTTCACCTTCTACATCCTCTGCGATAATTAATAACTTTGAACCGGACTGAACAATCTGCTCAAGAAGCGGTAAAATATCCTGAATATTGGAAATTTTCTTGTCTGTGATTAAAATGTATGGATTATCTAAAACAGCTTCCATTTTCTCCATGTCAGTTGACATGTAAGCTGAGATATATCCTCTGTCAAACTGCATACCTTCCACTAAATCAAGCTCGGTAAGCATTGTCTTTGATTCCTCGATTGTGATAACGCCGTTGTTGGAAACCTTCTCCATTGCATCCGCTACCATGTTACCAACTTCAACATCACCTGCTGAAATTGCAGCAACCTTAGCAATGTGGTCTTTTCCGTTTACCTTCTGGCTCATTCCGGCAATTGCTTCCACTGCAACGTCAGTTGCTTTCTTCATACCTTTTCTCAAGATAATCGGATTTGCTCCTGCTGCAAGGTTTTTCATTCCCTCGTTGATCATAGCCTGCGCTAAAACAGTAGCGGTTGTTGTTCCGTCACCTGCCACATCGTTTGTCTTTGTTGCAACTTCTTTTACAAGCTGTGCGCCCATGTTCTCAAAGGAGTCTTCCAATTCAATTTCCTTTGCAATTGTAACACCGTCATTTGTGATAAGCGGAGTTCCGAATGATTTATCCAATACAACATTTCTTCCCTTTGGTCCCAATGTTACTCTAACTGTATTTGCTAACTGGTTTACACCTGACTCTAATGCTGCTCTGGCTTCTGCGCCGTATTTAATCTCTTTTGCCATGTCTTAATTCCTCCTAGAAATTTTATAGTTCCATTATTTATTCAATCACTGCTAAAATATCACTCTGTTTTACAATGATAAACTCTTCATCCTCAATTTCAACCTCTGTGCCGGAATATTTGGAGTAGATTACTTTATCTCCAACCTTTACCTGCATTTCCACTTCTTTGCCGTCTACGACTCCGCCCGGTCCTACTGCGATTACCTCTGCCTGCTGCGGTTTTTCTTTATTTTGTCCCGGTAAAACAATACCTGACTTTGTAGTCTCTTCTGCGATTAACTGTTTAATTACAACTCTGTCTCCTAATGGTGCTAATTTCATTTTAACTCCTTTCCTGACGTTTCTTTCACGCCAATTCAGCTATTTTTTATTATTTTTCATTTTATTAGCACTCGCTTTGGTCGAGTGCTAACCGATAGTCCTATATTAGTTAATTTATTACATTTATGCAACTGTTTTGACACTTTAATTTCTTATTCTTTTCTCTGTATACCTCATTTTATCTCTTGTTTTCTCTCGTTTTCTCACTTTTGAATATTTTGACGGCACTTTTATTAATCATACTCCGCAAAAAGTCAAATTATTCATGCTGGGCTGAACTGTTACCATTATTTTTCCATTCAGCCTTCCGCTTTATAACAACATCTCACAGCAGTATAAAAGCTAAATTTTTACACGGTTCTCCCTTGCATAATAAAACAAATATTGCTGGGCATAGCCCCCGTAGGAGCCGTATAACTCCAAAGCCAAGGAAATAATTTCACTTTTTTGCGCCTCTCTGTCAAAATAGATTTTTTCCATTATTCTTTGAATCCATACATCAACCGGAAAAGCATCGCACTTTGACAGGGAAAAAAGAGCGACACAGCTTGCAACCTTGCTGCCCACTCCCTTAATCTGCATCAACTCATCCAACACTTCCTTCGAGGAAGCCTTTTTAAGCCTCTCCTCAAGCTCGGCATCCTGAACAAGCTTTTCGCACGCCGCTACAATATAAGGTGCACGAAAACCCGTTTTACACAACCTAAGCTCATTTTCACTCACCTTGCAAAGCTGCTCCAATGTTGGGAAATGATGGTAGGTGTTGCCGCACACCTCACCCGCAGGGTCTCCATATTTGACAGATAGTGTGTTTACAATCTGCTTGATATGTGGAATTTGCTTGTTTTGTGAAATAATGAAAGAAATAAGCGTCTCAAAAAAATCCTGATTTAAAATCCTGATACCTGAATAAGCTGTAACTGCCTCCTTTAATACGCCATCCTTCTTTAAAATCGAATGTTCATTCTGTACCAGCCATTTTTTTATTTTTGCATAGTCGCAGTCTAAATCAAAATAAGGCTTCCACACAGTATCAAATGTTTTCTTATCGGTGTCATAAAAAATAACCTTATCCTCTGTCTGCTCAATATGTAACAGGTGCCTTCTCGCAACCACGACATAATCCTTATCTTTTAGCTTTTCATAATGAAAGCACTGTCCGCATTCCAAAATCTGTTCAATATCAAAGGAAGATGCCTCCTCCATTATGATATTATTGTCCTCCACTGTTATTTTCATCGTTTCTCCTTATTTATTTTATATGCAGCAGTTCAGCCATACGACTGAACTGCTGCATATAAATCTATTTCGGCTCTTTCTCCTCTGGCTTACTATCTGGTTCACTGTTACTGCTTCTTGCCATTTCTTTCTTCCTGTATACTTTGTATATCTTTTTGCCTCCAATAAATAAGGCAAATAGAATAACACCCCATATTATAATATAAGGAAGTGCTGCGATAAAGTCAATCAAAAAGCTTCTAAAACCTTCTTTAATCGCATAAAGATTGTCAGACAGTTTCATCTTAATTTCTCCTGCAAAGGATTTCTCATCCGCCTGTGTCTCTCTTTCCACCTCAGAAACATTGATTCTCACTGTGCTGTAATTGACCAAATTGTCATAAGTACGAATTTGGGATTCGTTTGATTCTATTTCATAGCGCACCTGCGTAAGCTGACTTTGAATTGCAATGACATCCTCCATTTTGGTTGCATTTTCCAGCAGATTTAACAATGTCTCCTGCTCAATCTTCAATGCCTTCAAATGGCTTTCGATATCCACATATTGAAGTGTCACATCTGTTGTCTGCTCACTTGTCTGTGTCACATTTCCTCTTTCCTTTATAACTGCCACAAAACCATTTAGCTTTTCTGCCGGAATTCTGGCTGTCACATAGGCATATCGATAGTTCTCATATTGATAGCTTCCACCGGTTATATCTGAGCTTTCTACATACCCGCCTAAGCTTGTAATCTGGTTTGTCAGCTCATTCATAAAGTCATCAAACGTTCTCGTCTCAACGGACATGCTGACGTCTTTGATAAGCTTCTGCCCCGAAATCTGGCTTGTATCGCTGATTACCTCTGACTGGCTCTCAATGCCTGATGCATTTTCTGACGCCGTATCCGACATATACGCTCCGCTATCCATAGCCACCGACTCTGTTGTCGTGGCAGTGTCCATGCTCATCTCCTCCGTTGCCTTTGATCCCGACTGATTTGCGCTGCCGCATGCCGCAAGCACCAGCATATTTGCCGCTATTACCAATCCAATTATTCCCTGTCTCATTTTTCTTTTCATAATCATATCCTCCTTTTTATGGTATCTCTATGTCTACTGTTACTTCTTCCTCATTTATATAGCGGTATAATCGGTATATGCCGGCTTCCTTCATATTGTAGTCCGATGCCTTTATCCGCTCCTCCACCGTATCCATTCCCAAAATCGAATATTCCTCCAAATCCTCCTTTGTATAAACGGATATCCATTTGCCCTCCTCTGCTTTTTCAACCAAGCTGATATCAGAGTAAAATCCTTCCTCTGCTTTTGAGTTTGTAAGGGAAAACGTCACTTCCCCATCCAAAACCTGACTCACACTCCATTGGGAATACAATACCTCTATGTCGGTTGCTTCAGCCTCTCCGTTTGATGTTTCAGCGTTAATAGACGCTTCTCCTGCTGCCGTATCTGCCATCGAAGATGCCATTCCTGTCTCCTCATCCGTTGCCGTTGCCATCTCCTCCGTCGTCTGTGTAGACATATCTGCCTCATAAGGCGAGCTTTTTCCCATATACATAAAATTTGTTCCTACCTGCACTCCAAGAAACAGCAAAATCACTGCCGCGGCATAATAAAATTTCTTCTTGCCGCCAAGGATAGTCTTCCACTTCTCCTTATACTGCTCTGTCCTGATTATCCCCTGCATTCTCTTTTCAAACTGCTTCGACGGAGTGTGAAGCTTTTTGATATCCTGCGCAGGCGGAACAAAAGCCAATTCTCTCTCCAGACAGTCCCTCAATGCCTCACGTAGCTTTTCATCACTGCTTTGCATCTTATATGCCCTCCTTTGCGAGTATTTCCCTTAGCTTCTTTTTTCCCCGAAACAGTCGGACATTCACAACCTTTGGCGTCACCTCAAGAATTTGTGCAATTTCCCTGTCGGAAAACTCGTGAAGATACTTATATTCAAAAACCACACGATACAGCTCATCCAATTGATAAATCGCCTCTACTAAACTCTCATGATCTTCCTTTTGTATGTAATTGTCCAATATATCTTCCCGGCTTTCACCCACAATACCCTCTTCATATTCTTCTGTCTGTCCTTTTTTCTTTCGAAGAATATCAATTGCTTTACTTTTTACAATGGTCGCAATAAAATTTTTCGTCTTCGTACTCTTGACCTCCTCCACCTTATCCAAATGTCTAGTCAGTGCTAAAAAAGCATCCTGGACTGCGTCCTCTGCCAGATATTTGTCCTGTAAAACCTCATTTGCCACATACCACATAAAATACTGATAGTTCTCGTATATCTGTACAAATTTGCACTTTTCCTCCTCGGTCTCTATCATCGAAAGATATAGGAACATTCTTTGCCCTCCACTCATTTGTTATATTAATAATAACGTAGGTTATTTTTGATTTACTACAACATTCTTGAAAAAATATTTTTTCTTCTATAATATTATTATAAACAATAATAAAACAGTTAGGAAGATTAAATTTTATCAACCAAATTGATTAATTTTAGTACTGGACCAAATTTTTTTTCTGTGATATGATTGTTTCAACGTAAGCAAACTTGATTTGTATATATTTAAAAGGTAATGAAGAGGAGTATTACTTATTGCCCCGATTGCAGAGAGCCGCTGGCTGGTGAAAAGCGGCAGAAGGAATATAAGGAACTAGCCTTGGAACCGCTATTCGAAATTACAAATATGTAAGTGTAGTGTTAGCCGCATTTCCTCCGTTAAAGGGAACAGATATAAGCCGACAGGCCGTATCGACAGAGTGCATATGCCAATGTGAATATCGCAGAAGGCTATGAATTAGAGTGGTACCGCGAAGACATAACAGCTTCGTCTCTATGATGAGTAATCAGATGAGACGAAGCTATTTTTGTATCATAGGGGGAATGTACCAAGGCCATTCTTTCGTATAAGCTAAAAAAGAGGAGGATTTAAAATGAAAAATTTTACAAAGTATGAGAAAATTTATTTTATGCCTGAAAAAACTACTTATGACTGGGTGAAAAAGGATTCAATCGAAAAAGCACCTATCTGGTGCAGCGTTGATTTGCGAGACGGAAATCAGGCATTAATTGAGCCGATGAGCTTAGAGGAAAAATTAGAATTTTTTAAACTGCTCGTAAAAATCGGTTTTAAGGAAATTGAGGTAGGCTTCCCTGCTGCTTCCGAGACAGAGTTTGAGTTCGTGAGAGCGTTAATCGACCGTAATATGATACCAAATGATGTCACAATTCAGGTTTTAACACAGGCAAGAGAACATATCATCAAGAAAACCTTTGAGGCATTAAAGGGTGCACCAAGTGCCATCGTACATGTATATAATTCTGTTTCTGTCGCACAGAGAGAACAGGTATTTAAAAAATCCAAGGCGGAGGTTAAGGAAATCGCCGTCAAAGGTGCTGAATTGTTAAAGAAACTTGCTGACGAAACCGACGGTAACTTCCAGTTTGAGTATAGCCCTGAGAGCTTCCCGGGTGCCGAGGTTGACTATGCGCTTGACGTTTGCAACGCAGTGCTTGACGTTTGGAAGCCGACCGCTGAGAAAAAAGCAATTATCAACATTCCTACTACCGTTGAAAATGCTATGCCTCATGTTTTTGCAAGTCAGGTCGAGTATATACACAAAAACCTTAACTACCGTGAAAATGTTATTTTATCCCTTCACCCGCACAACGACAGAGGCTGTGGAATCAGCGATGCCGAGTTTGGATTATTGGCTGGTGCAGACCGCTTAGAGGGTACTTTATTCGGAAACGGGGAGAGAACCGGTAACTTAGACGTTATTACCGTGGCAATGAATATGTTCTCTCACGGCGTGGACCCAGAGCTTGATTTTGGCAATCTTCCTGCAATTGCAGAGGTATACGAGAGATTGACTCGCATGCATGTCTATGAAAGACAGCCTTACTCCGGTGAGTTAGTCTTTACCGCTTTTTCCGGCTCCCATCAGGATGCGATTGCAAAAGGTATGGCATGTCACGAGGAGCAGGAGGGCAATATTTGGAATGTTCCATATCTGCCAATCGATCCGAAGGATATCGGCCGTGCTTACGATTCTGATGTCATCCGCTTCAACAGCCAGTCCGGCAAGGGCGGCGTCGGATACATTCTGAAAAATAATTACGGCATCACTATGCCGGATAAGATGAAAGAAGAGATGAGCTATCTTGCGAAGAGCGTTTCTGACAGAGAGCACAAGGAGTTAACACCGCAGTGGATTTATGATATTTTCAAAGAGGAGTATGTGGATGTTCCTTCTACCTTCGCGGTAGATGAGTGCCACTTTACACAGAAAAATGGAATTCAGACTGAGGTTACGGTTTTCCATAAAGGTAAAAAAACGATTATCAACGGCACCGGAAACGGACGTTTAGACGCGGTGAGTAACGCGTTAAAGGATTACTTTGGCTTTGAATATGACTTAGCAGACTATTCTGAGCACTCTCTGACCCGAGGCTCTTCCTCCAAAGCGATTGCTTATGTGAGTATAACAGAAAAGGATAAGACCTATTGGGGTGTCGGAATTGACGATGATATCATCAAGGCATCCATTCAGGCTTTAACCACTGCAATCAACAGACTTGGTGAGGTTACAGGAAATAACGGCTTTCAGGATGAGCGTGCCAAAGAAATGCATGAATACATCAAGGAACACTACCGTGACGTCACCTTACAGTCTATGGCTGCACACTTTCATTTAACGGAACCATACTTATCTAAGTTCATCAAAGATAAGACCGGGGAAACCTTCGGCAATTTAGTGAAGGAGTGCCGTTTAAACAAGGCATGTCACATTTTAAAAACAAGTAATATGCTTGTCGAGGATATTTCCAATATGGTCGGCTATGAGAATCCGGAACATTTTATCCGAGTATTTAAGTCGCAGATTGGATTGACACCGATTCAGTATAGGAAAAGCAAATAGGAGAAAATTAGATGATTATAGTGATTGCTAACGTACAAGTAAAAGAAGGAAACGGGGAGAAATTTGTTTCTGCCGCTCAAAACTGTATCAATGAAACACGAAAGGAAAACGGCAATATTTCCTACAACCTTCTTTCAAACACAGAGGACAAATGTAACTATACATTTGTGGAGGAATGGGAATCCAAGGAAAGCTTAGATACTCATATGAAAACAGAGCATTTCGGCTCATTTGGAGCAGCAATACAGGATTTATTAGCGCAGCCATTAGATATCGCTGTCTATGAAGGAAATAAATTAGCTTAAATAAATTTATAAGGTTAAAGAGAAGTACAGGGAAAACATCCTGATTTTACGGATTTTTCCCTGTACTTTTATTATTCTTTTTGATAATATCCCCTCAGCTTCTCATTGAGCCGCTCCGCAAGCCTCTTATCCTTCTGATAGCTTACCGTCCAAATCACCACAAAGATAACTAATATGACCGCAACAATCGCCGCCATCATATCCAGGCGATACCAGTAAAACCATTCAAAGAGCAATCCGCAGCCGATTACAACTCCGTTGATATAGAGGTAATGCAACGATACTCGTAAGAGAAACTGCCATTTTTCAGACTTTTCCCTGCCTCCGTTGTAGTAAAGTAAATTGCCTAAGCTGCACAAAAAACCTACCGCTAAAATCTGCCAGAGAATCCCCATCGACACCTCGAAATTTTTCCAGAACAGCTCTGTGTAGACTGCTGCTCCAAGCAAGGTTCCTGTTGTTGTATATGCAAATGTATTTAATATACTCTTTATCCATGACATGACAACACGTTTCCTTTCCTTTTCTTTTATAATCCAAACCGCTTCTTTAAATCTGCCACATACTGCCTTGAAATAATGACCCGCTCTTGATTTTTTAAGACAGCCTCGAATCTGCCGTTAAAAATAGAATGAATACTTTTTATTTTGGATAGATTGACAATTGTGGATTTGGATGCCCGAAAAAAATCTGTCTGTTCAAATTCCTTTTCTATCTCATACAATTTAAGCTTTGTCTCATAAACCTCATGTTCGCAGTAGAAAAACACCTTATTATCCACCGCTTCAAAATAATAAATACTGTCCGGCTCAACCATGAAGGCTTTTTGATCCTTTATTCCGGCAATCCGTTCCTTACCCATTTTTAAATTGTAGATTAGTTTTAAAAGTGATTCGTCTAAGTCCTTGCAGCGAATGAGAATCGTATCCTCCTCGTCCGGATTCCTGTCCTCTATGATGATTTTCACCTGCATTCTCCTCCCTCAGTTTATCAGCCTAGCGCTCCTTCAGCGCCCTTCTTTTCATCAAGATGCTGGATAAAATTAATGCTATTATACCACACATCAATAGAAAAATAAGTGAAAATCCGCTCGAAACCAGTTCATCCTTATATTCTACTGTAATTCCCATATAGCTTTGATAACCCTTGCTCAGCTCGCCCGGCAATCCCGAAAATGTGTTTTCCAGCGCAAACTCCGTGCATACTTTTCTCATAAGCGAAATACCGTGAAGGATCGGAAGGCATTTTAAGACTGATTGAACCGAATCCGGGAGCATTCCCATCGGAAGGTAAATTGCCCCCACAAAGCCTACCAAGGTTCCCATAATCGTCTCCAATGCCGCCCATGCACTTGTGCTATGAACAAACAAAGCCACTAAAAATAACAGACTTGTATAGGTGAAAGAATTGGCTAGGATAATGCCTGCTATTTTTACAAGCTGTACCCCCGTGAACAGAGACGAACCCATAAAAAATAAATACAGCTGTGAGATTCCAAGTGTAATAAAGCATATAAAGCTCGCTACAAGCATTGCTGCTACTACATAACCTCCCGCCATGCTGCTGCGCCTTATCGGTGCCACATAAAAGCTTGCAAGCCTGCCTTTTGCCTCGTCCTCCACCTTCGTTCCAATCATCGTCAGACTGACGGTCAACGCATTCACTACCAGAAGTCCTGCAATTGTCCACACCTGAATTAACACCTCGGCATTCTTAGCATCTAAATCTGCATCTCTCTGGCTTCCATACTGCCCCAGCAGATTTACCACCTCGTTCTTATTCATATTTCCCAAGAACAAAATCATAAGCCCTATCACAATAATCATGGACAGCAGCGAAAAAAATACTGCCGTTCGGTCTCGCAAATAGATTAATATATTTCGTTTAATTAAGCTAACTAACGTATTCATTGTAAACTCCCCCTATTCATTCTCGCAGTCTTCGAGTGTTCTGCCTGTCACATTTAAAAATACATCGTCCATGGAGCCCTGTACCACCTCAAAGCCACCTATATGGGGTCTCACCATATCAAGAACCGGAAGAGCTTCCATGGTATCAGAGAGGGAAACCCAAAAGCTCTCCTCCCGTATTCGAAATGTCACATTATTTTGTCTTAACACTTCCTCAAGCGCAACTCCCGGTTTTGCAATCAGCCTTAGCTGATCTTTTGCAAACTCTTCTTTCAGGGAAAACGGTGTACCATATTCCTTTATCTTTCCCTCATCTATAATTGCGATATGGCTGGCTTTTGCCGCCTCCTCCATATAATGGGTGGTCAAAAACACCGTCATATTTCTCTCGCTTCTAAGTTTTTCAATGATTTCCCATACACTCTTTCTGGTGGATGGGTCTAGTCCCGTAGTCGGCTCATCCAGAAACAAAATTTCCGGTGCATGCATCAATGCCCTTGCAATCTCACATCTTCGCTTCTGTCCACCGGACAGCTTTGCAAAGGGGCGCTCCAAAATACTGTCAAGTGACAAGAAGGAGCTGACCTCCCTAAGCTCTTCCTTTACTTTCCTGCTTCTCTTCTCATACAAACCACCCCGCAACAGCAGATTTTCGCGCACGGTGAGCATATCATCGAGACAATTATTCTGATATACCACTCCGATTTTCTTTCTTATCTTCTCATCCTCTTTTCCAAGGTCATAGCCGCATATTTTTGCTTTACCGCTCGTAGGCGGGTATATGGTACAGAGCATATTGATAGTCGTTGATTTTCCCGCGCCGTTCACTCCCAAAAAACCGAACAGTTCCCCCGGCTCTATTACAAGGCTGATATCATCCACCGCTTTTACGCTCTGAAAATGCTTCGTTATACCGTTTACTTCTATTATACTTCCCATTTAAAATGCCTCCCTTATTTATCCATTTTGAAGTTTCTTTGAGTATACACCGCAATCACGCATATCACAATGGCTTACACGGCAAGTTGCAAAAAGACGAGGGTAAGATACACAAAACTGCTTTGACAGTTTCTGTATCTTACCCTCGTCTGTAAGCTGACTACTCAGCCATATTTCTTCCGAATTGCTCTGTGATCTTTTTCACTTCTGATTCTACAGGTTCGTATATCCCATCAAATCACGGTCAACTTCCTGTGCAGCCTCTCTGCCTTCCCTGATTGCCCATACAACCAAGGACTGTCCTCTGTGCATATCACCTGCTGTAAATACGTTATCCACATTCGTCTTGTATTTACCAGACTCTGTACTCACATTCGTTCTCTCGTTGAGCTCCACGCCAAATGCTTTCGCCACATAGTCCTGACTTCCAAGAAATCCTGCCGCGATGAGAACAAGGTCCACATCGATTGTCTGCTCGCTGCCTTCTACCTCTGCCATCTTCATGCGGCCTGTCGCCTCATCCTTCTGCCATGCTAATTTTACCAGCTTTGCTTTGCATACATTGCCCGCTTCATCTGCTACAAATTCTTTTACCGTTGTCTCGTAAGTACGAGGGTCGTGGCCAAATACAGCGATTGCCTCCTCCTGACCGTAGTCAGTTTTGCAAACCTTCGGCCACTGCGGCCAAGGATTATCCTCGCTTCTGGAATCCGGCAGCTTCGGCATCATTTCAAGCTGAACGACACTTGCAGCACCGTGGCGGATAGAAGTTCCCACGCAATCATTTCCCGTATCACCGCCACCGATGACAAGCACCTTTTTGTCCTTTGCAGTAATGTAGCTGCCATCTGAAAGCCCGGAGTCCAAAAGGCTCTTTGTCGTTGCCTTTAAGAAGTCAACGGCGAAATAAATTCCCTTTGCCTCTCTCTGCGGCACCTTGATATCTCTTGGATTGGACGCTCCACATGCCAATATAACACGGTCAAATTCCTTTAGGATTTTGTTCGCCTTGTAACTGCCGCCTACGTCGGCATTTGTCACAAACTCGATGCCCTCTTCCTTCATAATATCTATTTTGCGGTCAATAATGTGTTTTTCAAGCTTCATATTCGGAATACCATACATCAAAAGTCCGCCGATACGGTCACTTCTCTCAAACACAGTGACATGGTGCCCTCTCTTGTTTAGCTGGTCGGCAGCCGCAAGCCCCGCAGGACCTGAGCCGATAACCGCTATTTTTTTATCCGTTCTGACTCTTGGCGGATTCGCCTTCGCATAGCCTGCATCGTAAGCATTCTCAACAATTCCGTACTCATTTTCCTTAATGGCAACCGCATCCCCATTCAAGCTGCAGGTACATGCCGCCTCACACGGAGCCGGACACACCCTTGCCGTAAATTCAGGGAAATTATTTGTCTTGGTCAAACGATTATACGCCTGTCTCAGGTTATCATTGTAAACCAAATCATTCCACTCCGGTATCAAGTTGTTGAGCGGACAGCCCGTTGTCATACCCATCAGCATTATACCTGATTGGCAGAACGGCACGCCGCATTCCATACATCTTGCACCTTGAAGCTGCTGCTTTTCCTTGGACAGAGGAATATGGAATTCATCAAAATTCTTAATTCTCGCCTTTGGCTTTATTGTTTCACTTGTCTCTCTTTTATAATCTAAAAATCCGGTTGGCTTTCCCATTTTTCTCTCCTCCTATCCTCTCGTATTTGCATAAAACGCTTCAATTTGTGCCTGTTCACTGCTAAGACCCTTTTCCTCCATCTGCACAATCGTCATAAGCATACGGTTGTAGTCATGTGGAATAATCTTCTTAAACTTCGGCAGATACTTGCCAAAATTATCTAATATCAACTTGCCCTTTTCAGAATTGGTATAGGCTACATGTTCTTTAATCATGTCTTTTAATTCAAGTACATCATATTTTGATGTGATTTCACTGATTGAAACCATCTCTTTGTTCAGCTTCATATATAAGTCACTGTCCTCATCAAGCACATAAGCGATACCGCCGCTCATGCCCGCCGCAAAGTTTTTCCCGGTCTTGCCAAGAACAACCACTCGTCCGCCTGTCATATATTCACAGCCATGGTCACCCACACCTTCCACGACAGCATTGGCACCGGAATTACGAACACAGAAACGCTCTCCCGCAACGCCGTTGATAAATGCCTTACCGCTTGTTGCACCGTACAGCGCAACGTTTCCGATGATAATGTTTTCGTCCGGTTTAAATTTCACGCCTCTTGGAGGGTATACGACCAATTTTCCGCCCGACAAGCCCTTGCCGAAATAGTCATTGCTATCTCCGGTTAGTTCCAACGTAAGTCCCTTCGGAATAAAGGCACCAAAGCTCTGTCCTCCTGCTCCGTGACATTTGATTGTGTAAGTGTCTTCCTCCAGCGTATCATGATAGAGCTTTGTGATTTCTGAACCGAAAATAGTACCAAAGGAGCGGTCTGTATTTTTTACATCAAGGTCCAGACTTCTTTTTTGCTTATTTGCCAAAGCTGGTTTTAGCTTCTTCAAAAGTACCTTTTCATCCAACGTCTTTTCCAGTTCAAAATCATATACCTGTGCTGCATCAAAGGTAACCTTTTCTCCTGCTGCACCGTACGGATTATTTAAAATTCTGGAAAGGTCAACCTTTCTTGCTCTCTCGTTTGTCACCTTGTCATTTACTTTCAGCAAATCCGTTCTTCCGACAAGCTCATCCACAGTGCGAATACCTAGCTTTGCCATATATTCTCTTAATTCCTGCGCAATAAACTGCATAAAGTGAACGACATATTCCGGTTTTCCTCTGAAACGCTTTCTAAGCTCCGGATTTTGCGTTGCAACGCCGACCGGACAGGTATCCAGATGACACACTCTCATCATCACACAGCCCATCGTTACAAGCGGTGCGGTGGCAAAACCGAATTCCTCTGCTCCAAGCAATGCTGCCACGGCAACATCACGTCCGCTCATAAGCTTTCCGTCTGTCTCCACTGTAACCTTGTTTCGCAGTCCGTTGAGCAGTAAGGTCTGATGTGCCTCCGCCAAGCCAAGCTCCCAAGGAAGTCCTGCATTGTGAATAGAGCTGGACGGTGCTGCACCCGTACCTCCGTCGTAGCCGGAAATCAGGATAACCTGCGCTCCCGCCTTTGCAACACCTGCTGCAATCGTGCCGACACCAGCCTCCGAAACAAGCTTGACAGATATTCTGGCATCTGTGTTTGCATTTTTACAATCATAAATGAGCTGCGCCAAATCCTCAATGGAATAAATATCATGGTGAGGAGGCGGTGAAATAAGCCCTACACCCGGCGTTGAATGTCTTGTCTTGGCAATCCAAGGATATACCTTTCCGGAAGGAAGATGACCACCCTCACCCGGCTTTGCTCCCTGTGCCATCTTTATCTGAATTTCTTTTGCACTGACTAAATATCTGGAGGTTACGCCAAAACGACCGGACGCCACCTGCTTAATCGCAGAGCATTTATTTAAACCGTCAGATCCGATGCTGAGACGTTCTAATCCTTCTCCACCTTCACCGCTGTTTGATTTTCCTTGCAGCTTGTTCATCGCAATTGCCAATGTCTCATGGGCTTCCTGTGAAATAGAACCGTAGGACATCGCACCTGTTTTGAATCGCTTTACAATGGATGCAACGCTTTCTACCTCTTCAATCGGAATACCTTTCTTTGGATAGTCAAAGTCGACAAGTCCTCTCAAATTAGCCGGCTCTGTCTCTTTATTGATGAGAGAGGTATATTCTTTGAACAGATTATAATCTCCTCTTCTGGTTGCCTCCTGAAGCAGATGAATCGTCTGCGGATTGTACATATGCTCTTCCCCGCCGCTTCTCATCTTATGAGTACCGATGCTGTCTAAGGTCAGGTCAACCTCCAGCCCTAGCGGATCAAACGCTTTTGAATGTCTGTCATCTAAATCCTGCTCAATATCCTCCAAGGTGATGCCGCCGATACGGCTTACCGTGTCTGTAAAATATTTTTCTACTACATCGCTGCTGATACCGATTGCCTCAAATATCTGTGAACCTTGGTAAGACTGAATTGTCGAGATACCCATCTTGGAAGCAATCTTGATAATACCGTGAAGAACCGCATTGTTATAGTCCTCGACTGCCGCATAATAGTCCTTATCAAGCATATGTGTATCAATCATCTGCTTAATTGTTTCCTGTGCAAGATATGGATTGATTGCACAAGCGCCGTATCCAAGCAAGGTTGCAAAATGATGTACCTCTCTTGGCTCACCACTCTCCAAAATCATTGCCACTGAGGTTCTCTTCTTTGTTTTAACCAAATGCTGCTGAAGTGCAGACACCGCAAGTAAAGAAGGAATTGCAACATGGTTTTCGTCAACGCCTCTATCGGAAAGAATTAAGATATTAACACCCTCACGATGTGCTCTGTCCACCTCAACAAAAAGCCGTTCAATCGCGCGCTCCAACTTCGTATTCTTGTAATAGGAGATTGGGATTACCTCAACCTTCATGCCGTCTACCTTCATGTTTTTAATCTTTAGAAGATCGGTGTTGGTCAGAATCGGGTTATTTACCTGAAGTACATGGCAGTTTGAAGCCTTTTCCTCCAGCAGGTTGCCGTCTTCTCCGACATAAACCGTCGTGGATGTTACGATTTCCTCACGGATTGCATCGATCGGCGGGTTTGTAACCTGAGCAAATAACTGCTTAAAGTAGTTAAAAAGAGGCTGGTGCTTATTGGATAAAACTGAAATAGGTGTATCAATTCCCATCGCCGCAATCGCCTCGGCGCCATCCCTTGCCATCGGCATAATAGAATTTTTAAACTCCTCATAGGTGTATCCAAACGCCTTCTGCATTCTGGAACGCTCTTCCTTTGTAAATTCCAGTACTCTCTGGTTCGGAATTTTTAAGGACTTTAATGCAATGAGATTTCGATCCAGCCATTCACCGTAAGGCTGTCTGTGAGAATACTGCTCTTTCAAATCGTCATCGTCAATAACAACACCTTTTACCGTATCAACGAGAAGCATTTTGCCCGGACGAAGTCTCTCTTTTACAACAATCTTAGTTGGATCGATATCAAGTACGCCTACCTCAGAGGAAAGCACCAAGTAATCGTCGTCTGTGATAAAATATCTGGACGGTCTCAATCCATTTCGGTCAAGCACCGCTCCCATTATGTCACCGTCTGAAAAAAGAATAGATGCCGGTCCGTCCCATGGCTCCATCATCGTCGCATAATATTGGTAGAAATCTTTTTTCGACTGTGTCATGTTCCGGTTGTTCGCCCAAGGCTCCGGAATCGTAATCATAACAGCAAGCTGCAAATCCATGCCGCTCATCACGAGAAATTCCAGCGCATTGTCAAGCATGGCAGAGTCAGACCCAGAACGGCTGATAACCGGAAGCACCTTGTGAAGCTCTCCCTTTAGGTAACCCGTCTCCATCGTCTCCTCACGCGCCGTCATCTTGTCGACATTGCCGATAATCGTATTGATTTCTCCGTTATGTACAATAAAGCGGTTTGGATGCGCTCTCTCCCAGCTTGGATTCGTGTTTGTGCTGAAACGGGAGTGAACCGTGGCAATCGCAGATTCATAATCACGATTCTGCAAATCCTCGAAAAACAATCTGAGCTGTCCTACGAGAAACATTCCCTTATAAACAATAGTACGGCTTGAAAAGGATACCACATAAGTATCATCATTGCTCTGCTCAAAAATACGGCGCACAATGTAAAGTCTTCTGTCAAAGTCAAGTCCCTGTGCCGTCTCCTTCGGTCTCTTGACAAAGCCCTGCGCAATGTACGGCATACATTCCAGTGCCTTATGTCCCAAAATATCCTTTTGGATTGGCACCTCTCTCCAGCCTAAGAATTCCAGCCCTTCCTTCTCAACGATAATCTCAAACATTTTCTTCGCCTGATTTTTCTTAAGCTCATCCTGCGGAAAGAAAAACATGCCGACACCATAGTCTCTCTCATCACCGAGATTGATACCCAAAGGCTTCACTGCCTTCGAAAAGAACTTATGGGAAATCTGTAACAGGATACCGACACCATCACCTGTCTTGCCCTCTGCATCCTTTCCTGCTCTATGCTCCAGATTTTCTACTATTTTCAATGCATTTTCAACAGTTTCATGGGTTTTGAGTCCTTTAATATTAACAACTGCTCCGATACCGCAATTGTCATGTTCAAATCTTGAGTCATACAATCCGGTATTTTGATTGCTAGGACACGCTCTTTCATTATCCATTGTCATACCTCTTCTCTTTTTCAACTAAAAACGGCTGTTTTCATTAGTGTTTCTTGTTGTTACTACTATACTATATTTTCTTTTCGTTGTAAATAATTATTTTTCTTTAATAGTCTGATAATTTGTATATTTTTATTTCAAAATACAATTATCTGTTTATTTTATGTTTTTGTAGATTTTAACTTTATTTTTATGTTCAATTTATTTTTATTTGTTTATGTTCAAAATACTTCTTAACCACTCTATTTTACTGAACATTCTATTTAAGAATCAAAAAAATCAAGGTCGAAACCCTGATTTTTATTTTTTTACTTTTATACACTTTCTTTTAAGTATTTTTGAAATTGTATTAAAATTCTTTATGTAATTTTCTCCATATATGCCAATGCATTACAAAGTAATTTCGTATAGTTTAGCCTTGCACGTCGTAAGCTTCCGCTTCTTCCACTTTTTTAATCTCCTCGGCGTGAACCCATTTGCTAATCAATATAACACTTCCGATACAAATAGCAGTCACAACCACCGTCAGCACATAAAAATAAATCACTACATTTTTTTCATAACTATTATAAATAAAATCAAATATCGGTGTCTCCGAGGATATAACAGAAGTTAAATTCGCAATCATATGTGCCAATATCGGTGCAGCTATCGTTTTATATTTATCATACACAAAAGCAAATAGCAGCCCTATTCCAAAGGCATATACCCCTTGCACGACATTTCCATGGTAAACGCCAAAGAACAGGCTGGAAATGATAAGCGCCGGCATTCTGCCATAATACCCATACAGTCTCTTAAATACCATCCCCCGAAACAAAAGTTCCTCGACAATCGGTGCCAATATCACTACCGCGGCCACCTCCAGAACAATTCCACCGCCGTAAATCACTTCTTGAAGTTGGTTAAAGCCCGGAAATATCTTGTCAAGCTGACTGATTGTCAAAAGTTGATTTCCTGTCATGCAAGCACTGATTGCCGCTATAACAACCAATCCGTAAAGCCCGGGGCTTACGCTTTTATATTCCCTCGTCTCTCTTCTCCTATCACTTCGCATCAACAGTGCCGCTATCGGAATTGTAATTGCCGCTGCAATTGCCGTGAGAAGTAAAGAGTATTGATACACGATAGAAATCAGCTCTTCCTGCAAGGCGATTGGGTCAAGTTCTTTCTGACCGCTTATCAATGGCATCATCACAGAAAATGCAGCCAGCACAGCAAAAATCACACTGATTATATTGGTAATCATGAAGTATATTCCCACCGGATATACAATCCGCCAGATTTTCATAAAAATATTATCTCGTTTCACTTATATTCCTCCATCTTTTTTATTTTTCTCCGCATCATATTCTATTATATACTATTTGTTCTCCTTTCCAAAGTTTTATTTAAAATTTCTATTGACACATGATTCGATTCTATGTATAATTCTCTCAAACACAAAAACATACTAAACAAATAGGAATAGTATAGAAAGAAAGAGGAGAGCCATATGAGTAAAAAAACAAGAGCAGACAGAAATTTAAAATTTGAAACCTTACAGTTGCACGTCGGACAGGAAAATCCAGATCCGGTTACCGATGCGAGAGCCGTTCCGATTTATCAGACGTCTTCTTATGTGTTTCACAACAGCGATCACGCAGCCGCTCGTTTCGGACTTGCCGATGCCGGAAATATCTACGGCAGATTGACCAACCCGACCCAGGATGTATTTGAGCAGCGTATTGCAGCTTTAGAGGGCGGCGTGGCAGCGCTTGCAGTTGCTTCCGGTGCCGCAGCAGTAACCTACACCATTCAGAATTTGGCACAAAACGGTGACCATATCGTAGCTGCAAAAAATATCTACGGCGGAACCTATAACCTTTTGGCACACACACTTCCTCAGTACGGAATCACAACCACCTTCACGGAGCCGAATCCTACATCACTTGAGGCGGCAATTCAGGAAAACACAAAAGCTTTATTCATTGAGACTCTTGGCAATCCGCACTCCGATGTGTCAGATATCGAAGAAATCGCAAAAGTAGCACACGCGCACAAGATTCCGTTAGTTGTAGACAGCACCTTTGCAACTCCGTATCTGGTTCGCCCCATTGAATACGGCGCAGACATTGTCGTTCATTCTGCAACCAAATTCATCGGAGGACACGGAACTACCATCGGAGGAATCATCGTAGACAGCGGAAAATTCGACTGGGAAGCAAGCGGAAAATTCGCATCTCTGACCGAACCAAACCCAAGCTACCACGGCATCAGCTTTACAAAAGCAGTTGGCCCGGCTGCATTTGTGACAAAAATTCGTGCAATCTTGTTGCGTGATACCGGTTCAACTCTTTCTCCGTTCCACGCATTCCTGTTTTTGCAGGGTCTGGAAACCTTATCCTTAAGAGTGGAACGCCATGTTTCAAATGCCTTAAAGGTAGTTGAATATCTGAACAATCACCCGCAGGTAGAAAAGGTTCACCATCCGGCCGTGACAACAGATCCAAATCAGACTGCATTGTATCAGAAATACTTCCCGAACGGCGGCGGCTCTATCTTTACCTTTGAGATTAAGGGCGATGACAGGAAAGCAAAAGATTTTATCGACAACCTTGAGATTTTCTCCCTGCTTGCCAATGTCGCAGATGTAAAATCACTCGTTATTCATCCTGCGTCTACAACACATTCTCAGTTGAATACAGAGGAGCTTGCAGAACAAGGAATTAAACCAAATACAATCCGCTTATCCATCGGTACGGAAAATATCGACGATATCATTGAAGATTTGGAAGAAGCATTTAATGCGGTAAAATAAGAAAACATATCCGAAAAAGAAATCTTGTCATCATATTCGTGGCAAGGTTTCTTTTTTTATATCATAGAAAAATTACAAACGCAAGTCAAAGTGGATATTCGTAATCCGCTACGCTACTTACTCATAACCTTATTACCCTTGCATATTTGTACTATTTTTTGTATCATTGGAGGAAGCAGTCAACACTGATTCACCGCAACAGCAAACAAAGGAGATTAACATGTTAAAAATAGGTTCACACGTCAGTATGAGCGGCAAGGAGATGTTCCTCGCCTCCGCGAAGGAAGCTGCCTCTTACGCAGCGAACACGTTTATGGTTTATACCGGTGCCCCGCAAAATACAAGACGAAAAGACATCGCAGATTTAAATATTGAGGCGGCAAGGGCATTTATGGTGGAACATGAAATCAAGGATTTCGTTGTACATTCTCCCTACATTATCAATCTTGCCAACAGCATCAACCCGGACACCTTTGAGATTGCAGTCCGTTTCTTGGGGATTGAGATGGAGCGCACAGCAGCAATGGGAAGCAATCTTCTGATTCTTCATCCCGGCTCTCATGTAGGTGCCGGTGTGGAGGTGGGTATCCGCAAAATTGCAGAAGGCTTGAATGAAGTTCTCGCAGCAAACAAAGACTGTTGCATCGCACTGGAAACAATGTCCGGCAAAGGAAATGAGATTGGACGCTCCTTCGAGGAGCTTGCTCAGATTTATGATAGTGTCGTACACAATGACAGGCTTCGCGTGTGCTTTGATACCTGCCATGTCCATGATGCAGGCTATGACATCGTTCATGATTTGGATGGCGTGCTGCATCAGTTCGACCGTCTAATCGGCAAAGACCAGATTGCAGTTTTCCATATCAATGACAGCAAAAATCCCTGCGGTGCCTCCAAGGACCGCCATGAGAACGCAGGTTTCGGCTATATTGGCTTTGACGCACTTTCCGCCGTTGTCCACCACTCGGACTATGCCAACATTCCCAAAATACTGGAAACGCCTTATATACCGCTTCCTGAGAATCCAAAGAAGTCTTTTGCACCATATAAGTATGAAATCAAGATGTTTCGTGAGAATAAATTTAATCCGAACCTGAAGGAAGAAATTTTAGTGATGGGACGATTATGAAACTTTTAGACTCTTATTTTTTATGTAATTCATTTTTAGTTAATTTTTATTTAGTAGAATTAATGATGTAGCTCAAATCGCAGAGTTGTCTGTTAAACAGAGGGCACACCTCTGTTTAACAACTTTTACAATCTCAAGTTTCATTTTTAAATCAAAATTATAAAAAATTTGGCATTTGAACTTTTAACTTCTTAAAAAGCACTTGTATATTTCATTTTTTCTATAAAAGTTTCTTCAAATATTTACGATTTCTATTCGCGCCAACTGCCTCAATCTTATCCTCATTAACGAGCATTTTTAAAAGTTCCCGTGTTCTGGCCGTTTTTAATCCTACCATATCTGCGATTTCTTCTGTATTATATTCAATATTTTTTTGCATACTTGTTAATATGGTTTGCAACCTTTCTTCTGTTATCGCTGATTTTTTATCGCTGATTTTTATCGCTGATTTTTTATCGCTGATTTTTATCGCTGATTTTTTATTCTTGCCTACCTGGACATCTGCAGAATATTCCTCATTCAACGGAACAATAATTCTAAAAACATCACCTTCAATAAACTCTGGTTCTTGTCCCGAATAGTACCTTGAGTACTTAAACAGATTTCTCACTCCAGATCCCAATCTATCAGACCATCCTATATTTCTAAAGAATGAAGCAATTATTGGATTCTTCGGATTAGGTTCCATATTCTCAGGAGTAATCACTCCGTCTCCTGCGGAACGACTTGCATTTTCCGTATACATTCTATTTTTCTCAATAACAAATTTAGCTGTATACACACTGGTAAATTCTCTATGAATTAATGTATTTCCAATCATTTCTCTTGTAATAATATTTCTTAGATTCTTACGTTCCGTTCCTTCCAAGAAAAATTTATCTGGCAGATGTTTTCTTGCAAAATCCATTAATTGATCGTAACTTTCAATTAAATTAGTTCTCACTGTTTCTCTGTCATCATATCTATCTACATTAATCTTTCTTACAAGTGCATCTGTCTCATATGCCGGACAGATATCCCTAATCACATCATCTTTTCCAAGAAGCATAACTGCGGCAAGATTGTATCCCTTTTCTCCAGTAACCCGATCAGTGCCATAGAGACCTGCACTTCTTAAAAGTTCCTCATCATTCATTGCTTCCCAACCATGTGTACCTTCAATGTTGTTTGTAGCCATTTTTCTAATACGGGGCAATAAATCCAATCTTAAATCATCTGTTGATACATATGGGAAAATCCGCTTTTCAGTAAATATACTCTGTTTACGAATGTACATGGATGCAAGCTGTGCTGTAGCGGTTACCTTTACATCCGCATCATCCACTCGATCATAGACTTCCTTTTTAAAGCTGTGAACTTCTGCACTTACAGGTACGTGCACATAAATGATTGTTTTTCCCTCATGCTGAATGATTTCAGGAACAAGATAAATTGTAGGTGTAAACATTGCAGGATTGCTAATGACTTTAATAAAATTCTTAATCATATCTCCTGCTGCTTTCTCTGGCACTCCTCTAACTGTGCCATCGTTTAGGACACCCATAAAAATATCCCCACCAAACCTATTCAAAAAGGAGCAGACACTTTCATAGACATCATTTTCTATACCATTTCCACAACGCTTAAACTCTACGGCAATTGTTTCTCCGATTTTCAAAATCGACTCAAATTTTTGCTTATCCATAATCTTAACTCACCTCCACAATCATTTTTACTAACCCTAAGATCATTCAACAATATTCAAGTGATATTTCTTAGCTCTCATTCCAAATGCATATTCTGTACCTTCCATTACATCACAGATTTCTTTTCGTATCACTTCATTATCTAATGTTCCTTCTGCCTTAATCTTAACATAACGGCTATCCGAATCCATTGATGTAATATATTCAGCATCTCCATTCACAGGTATATTGGCATTATGCGTTACAACAATTATTTGGCGATTCTGCTTTGCACTTTTCAAACGTTTGACTACTAAATCATACACTAATCGATTATCTAAATCATCTTCTGGCTGATCTAACAATAATGGCCGATTACCATATGCAAGGATAAAAGTTAAAATTGCTGTTGTCTTTTGTCCTGCCGAAGCTGAAGATAAGGGAATAAAACTTCTTCCTCCCTCCGGTTTATAGCTTACTTTTAATTCATCTTTAGGAAGAAAGGTTATCATTTTATCAAATTGTACATCATCCAATCCCCTTATTGCTTTTCTAAAATAACCGGAAACTTCTTTTTCATCAATACCATCTTTTATTCTTGTTATTAGTTCTCTAAAATAATTTATATCTTTTTTTCCAAACACTGTACTTTTTAAAGTTGATATATCCTCATTTATATTTGAACTTTCCCTTTTTTGAGTAATATTTTTTATTGTCTCTTCAAACGAATCAGTATTTCCATGGTTCAGAAGTTCTATCTTTACATTATCTTGATTACCAATGACCGTTTCAATGAAATTCACTCTCAATGTACGTATTGTGGTAAAATATGAGTCATATTCAATATGAATTTCTTGTTTCTCACTCCGTAATTTTTTTAGTCCTTCTTTTGCTTTTTCGACAGTATCTAGTTCTTCTTGTTTTTTCTTTTTCAATTCGAGTAGTTCATCAAGTTTGTTGATTTGTATTCCTGATTCATGTAATTTAGCACATGCTTCATCATAGGCTAAATCAGTAGCCATTTTCTTAGCATTCCAGTCACTCTTATCAACTTCGACTAATATTTTTTCTTTCTGTTCTCTGATATCTGAAATACTATTTTTTATAAGTTCTATATTCTTAATTACATTTTCTTTTCCCTGTTTAATTAGTTCAAACAACTCTGTTGCATTTTCTAATTCAGTTGCATCCACTTCTGGAATCTTTGCACTCAAAGTTGCACTGTCTAACTCCTCAGCAACTATTGAAATTTTCGACAAGAAATTATTTAACGTTTTCTCTTCCTGCAAATATTGTTGTTTATGATTGACAATCTCTGCAATCCCACTCTTTTTATATTGACTGATTTGCTCATCATAATCACTCAATTCTGTACGTAATTTTCCCTCTTTATCTATTATCGCCTGCGTTGTCCTTATTTCTGCCATTTTAGCCAAAAGATTATCATACACAATCTGTTGTTTATTTAAAACACTCTCCATTTCTGGAATATCTGCATCTATGATTTTTAATAAGGCATCTGGCTCTTTTGCAATTTCAAATATTTGTTTCTGAGTATATACTTGTACTCTAAAAAAGTCCAAATAATTCGAATCTACTATTTCTTCCCATGTATTTGTATTTTCATCATATTTGTAAATACTCTGAATTTGATCGCTCATATCTTTTATGGAATTTACATTTACTTTGTATAACAATTCATTTCTAACAATAATAATCTCAACATTTGATTTTGATTCAAAAATGCCTGTATCATCTTTATTGTTATGTACTTTATAAAATTTATCCTGTTCTTTTTTTATTTCGTCTAATGCATATGTATTAAGAGAAGAGAGACCACCCGCCATTATTCTTATAATTGAAGATTTTCCACTTCCTCTTCCTCCAATTATTGCATTTAATTGTGGATTAAATTCCACATTCAATTCTTTGTATGGATTGATAGTTGCATTTTCCACTTTAATAGACTTAATCCACATATCTGGTTTTGCTTCTGGAATCAGTTCTGTCTGTTCTTTTAATTTAAGTCTCATATCTTCTGATAACAAAGCTTGTCTAACGCTTTCTAAATCAGGCTTCTTGTCCATTTTTATCCAAGTATACGTTTTCCCAATTCCCCATAACCCATGTTTTGACTCTACATTTGAACATGGATTATCAGAAAACGAAAGTATTGGTATCTTAGCCTTGATTGCACGATTATATGTTTTTTTCCAATTTTCTGCAGTATCAGTTGATATTTCACTTCCATATTTATTATTTAAAGAAACAAGCATCTCTTCTTTATTTTTATTAACATTATATTCTTCCCAGATTTGTTGATTAACGACTTGAACCGCATCAATATATTTTCTGTCCAATATTTTTTCAACATTTGCTACACTCATAGAATTAATACCTGCAAACTCATCAATATGTGCTGCAATAACAAGTGCTCCTCTTTCTTTTGCTATTGTGCATGCTTCAAAAATACCTGTTGAGGTTCCAACACTCTTTCCAACAACTTCCGAATCAATATCTATTTTGCTCAAATAATCCCTTACCACATCTGATGTTTTATTCGAATCAAAGATTACAAGTATATGAATTTTGGTTGAATCGCATGTTACCTCTACTCCCGGAAATACCACAATTCCATTCTTTTCTCCTAACTCTTTCATCTTATCTATAGCCCGGTAATCATTATGATCTGTAACTGCTATGCAATTTAATCCATTAAGTTTTACCTGTTCAATCCATTGCTCCTCACTATCTGTTTTCTCTTTATAACAATCGCTTTTCATTGTATGTAAATGAAAATCACATTTATACCATCGTGTTCCTACAAAATCTATCATACTCGCCGCCCCTTTCAACTAAATAATTATACATATCAAAAAATATCATCATCTATTAATAAATTAAATCTTCCACAACTTTATTGCTTCATCACATAACCATTTTGTTCGACTTTTGATTTCATCTTCATTCCAATCATCTTTATCTAATATTCCATTTTTCAGACATTTCAATCGTTGTTAAATGTTCATATCAGAAACCTCCAATCTATCTTCCATTATATTCTTTTATCAGAATAATGACAATAAAAAATAAGCTGATTTCTTTTATTTAAAATCAGCTTATTTCTAACTTTATCAACTTTTTTCTTAAATACTTGCAATATCAATCAAGGTAAGCTCCTGATCATTTGCATGTTCTAAGCTTGTCAGAAGGGCATTTGCGGTGTCTAACGAGGTTAGGCAGTGTACACCTGTCTCAATCGCATTTCTTCTGATTAGGAAGCCATCGTTGCTCTTTGCCGCACCCTGAGAAGGGGTATCGATAACAAGGTCAATCTTATGCTCCAGTATTAAATCCAGAAGGTTTGGAGATTCCTGCTCAATCTTGCTGATTTTGACAGCTCCGACTCCATTCTCATTTAGCGCCTGACAGGTGCCTCTTGTCGCATATATCTTGTAGCCGAGTGCTTCAAAGCGGCGTCCTACCTCGACAGCCTCAATCTTATCCGCATCGTTGACCGTCATAATAATCTGCTTGTGCTTCGGAAGAATGATGCCCGCTCCGATAAAAGCTTTATACAGTGCCTCATTGAAGGTTTTGGCAATGCCAAGCACCTCACCGGTAGACTTCATTTCAGGTCCGAGGCTGATTTCTGCTCCGCGGATTTTCTCAAAGGAGAATACCGGCATTTTTATCGCAAAGTAATCTGCCTCCGGCTGTAAACCGGACTCATAGCCCAGACTCTTGATTGTATTGCCGACGATAACCTTTGTCGCAAGCTTTACAATCGGAATTCCCGTCACCTTGCTGATATAAGGTACGGTACGGCTGGAACGAGGATTTACCTCAATTACATACACTTCCTCATTGCTCACGATAAACTGGATATTAATCAAACCGCGCACATGAAGGGAGCGTGCCAGACGTCTTGTGTATTCCTCGATTACTTTTTTAATCTTAGAGCTGAGACTCTGCGCCGGATATACGGAAATACTGTCACCTGAGTGGATACCCGCTCTCTCAATATGCTCCATAATTCCCGGAATAATGATATCTTCGCCGTCGCAAACCGCGTCAACTTCGATTTCTTTTCCGACCATATATTTATCAACGAGTACAGGGTGCTCCTGAACCGTTCTGTTTACGATTGTCATAAACTCTCTGACATCGTCATCATTGATGGCAATCTGCATGCCCTGACCGCCCAATACATAAGAAGGTCTAATCAGCACCGGATAGCCTAATTCATTCGCCGCCAAAAGCGCCTCTTCAATCGTAAATACTGTTTTTCCTGCCGGTCTTGGAATATGGCATTCCTCTAGTATTTTATCAAATAATTCTCTGTCCTCTGCCGCATCTACATCCTCTGCGGAGGTTCCAAGAATTGGGACTCCCATTTTCATAAGGGCTTCCGTCAGCTTGATTGCGGTCTGTCCGCCAAACTGCACAACCGCGCCGTCAGGCTTCTCTAAGTTTACAATGCTTTCCACATCTTCCGGTGTCAGCGGCTCAAAATAAAGCTTATCGGCAATATCAAAGTCTGTACTTACGGTCTCAGGATTGTTGTTTACGATAATTGTCTCGTAGCCCTCTTCCTTGAATGCCCATGTACAGTGTACGGAGCAGAAGTCAAACTCGATACCTTGACCGATACGGATCGGACCGGAGCCAAGTACCAATACTTTTTTCTTCTTTTCCTTATCCTCTTCCACCTCGTTTTCACTTCCGAATACGGAGTAGTAGTAAGGTGTGGAAGCTTCGAACTCTGCGGCGCAAGTGTCAACCATTTTAAATGCTGCCACAATGCCGTTTTCATATCTCATATTCTTGATTTCAAGCGCTGTTTTGCCTGTCAGTCTGGCAATTACCGTATCAGGGAACTCCAAACGTTTTGCTTCCTTCAGCGTCTCTACGGTAAGCTCATCCTTTTGAAGCTTCTGCTCCATCTCCACAAGAATTGCAATCTTATCAATAAACCAATGGTCAAATTTTGTAATCTGATTAATTGTCTCATAGGTGAAGCCACGTCTGATTGCCTCGGCTATCAAGAAAATTCTCTTATCATCCACAATCGCTAGCATTTCTTCAATCTTATCATTGTCAAGCTCTGCATATTCATCGCTTAACAGGCTGTCCACATGCTGCTCTAAGGAGCGGATTGCCTTCATCAAAGCACCCTCGAAGTTGTCACAGATACTCATAACCTCGCCGGTCGCCTTCATCTGTGTGGTCAGGGTTCTCTTTGCATGAATAAATTTATCAAACGGAAGTCTCGGTATTTTTACAACACAGTAATCAAGTGTTGGTTCAAAGCTTGCATAGGTTTTTCCGGTAATTGCGTTTTTGATTTCATCCAAGCTGTAACCAAGCGCAATTTTTGCCGCAACCTTTGCAATCGGATAGCCTGTAGCCTTTGAAGCAAGCGCTGAGGAACGGCTTACACGCGGATTAACCTCAATTACACAGTATTCAAAGGAGTCCGGGTTAAGTGCGTATTGCACGTTACAGCCTCCTGTGATTTTCAACTCGCTGATAATATTCAATGCAGAGGTACGAAGCATCTGATACTCTTTGTCTCCCAAAGTCTGAGAAGGTGCCACTACGATACTGTCTCCGGTGTGAACTCCTACCGGGTCAATGTTTTCCATGTTACATACCGTGATGCAGTTTCCGTTACCGTCACGCATTACCTCGTATTCGATTTCCTTCCAGCCAGAGATACAGCGCTCTACCAAAACCTGACCGACACGGCTCAAACGAAGTCCGTTTGTGAGAATATCAACCAACTCTTCTTCATTGTATGCAATTCCGCCGCCGCTTCCGCCAAGCGTATACGCAGGACGAAGTACGATTGGATATCCGATGGTGTTTGTGAATGCAATACCGTCCTCGACATTGTTTACAACCATAGAAGCCGCGCAAGGCTCTCCTATTTTCTCCATCGTCTCCTTAAACTCTTCTCTGTCCTCTGCCTTCTTGATTGTCTCAGGCGTTGTTCCGATGAGCTTTACATTATGTTTTTCCAAAAAGCCTGACTCTGCAAGCTCCATCGCAAGGTTAAGAGCTGCCTGGCCGCCGAGTGTCGGCAATACGCTATCCGGTCTTTCCTTTAAAATAATTCCCTCTACCACATCTAAGGTCAACGGCTCAATATAAACCATATCCGCAATATCCTTGTCCGTCATGATGGTCGCAGGGTTTGAGTTTACCAAAACTACGCTTACGCCCTCTTCTCTTAAGGAGCGGCAAGCCTGCGTGCCGGCATAGTCAAATTCTGCTGCCTGACCGATTATGATTGGTCCTGAGCCGATTACTAATACTTTTTTAATATCTGGATTCTTAGGCATCTTTTTTAACCTCCATCATCTCAATAAACTTATCGAACAAAAACGCTGAGTCCTGCGGCCCCGGGCAAGCTTCCGGATGGAACTGTACCGTAAAAATCTTTTTATTTACATAGTCAAGCCCTTCTACCGTCTTGTCATTTACGTTGATAAAGCTTACGTTTGCAATGCCGTCCGGCATCTTATCTACATCTACCACATAGCCGTGATTTTGTGAGGAAATATAAACTCTTCCTGTACTCAAATCCTTCACCGGGTGATTTCCGCCTCTGTGACCGTATTTCATTTTGTGAGTGTCACCGCCTGTCGCCAGTGCCATAAGCTGATGTCCTAAGCAGATTGCAAAAATAGGAATTTCGGTATCATAGAGCTTTTTAATCTCTTCGATGATGCTCGCACAGTCCTTCGGGTCTCCGGGACCGTTTGACAGCATAATACCGTCTGGGTTTGCCTCAATAATCTCCTTAGCACTCGTGAGTGCCGGATAAATTGTAACCTCACAGCCTCTTTCATTCAAAGAAGCCGCGATGTTATCCTTCGCACCTAAGTCAAGAAGCGCTACCTTTTTTCCTTCGCCCTTTAAAACAGACTTGGAGGCACAGGTCACTTTCTCTACCACTTTTCCGGTTGTATAATTTTTTAATCGCTCTACGATTTCGTCTATCTTATAATTCTCATTGGTGGTAATACAGCCGTTCATTGTACCCTTTTCTCTCAAAATCTTAGTGAGAGCTCTTGTATCAATCCCTGCAATACCAGGAATATCCTGCTCTTTCAAAAAATTCTGGATACTGTCTTCGCTTCTGAAATTGCTCGGCAATCTCGACAGCTCTCGCACAATATAACCATCCGGCCAAGCCTTTCTCGACTCCATGTCCTCTCGGCATATTCCATAATTTCCAATCAGAGGGTAGGTCATAACCACTGCTTGTCCTGCGTAGGACGGGTCCGTTAACACTTCTAAATATCCTGTCATTGATGTGTTAAAAACAATCTCACTTATCACTTCTTTTTCAGCTCCGATAGACTGTCCCTCAAACACGGTTTTGTCTTCTAGTATTAGAAAAGCTTTCATTGTACCACCTTTATTCCTTTCTTTTTTACAAGCATATTTATGCATTTTATTGCATATTATGCATTTATACAAAAAAAAAATACCATACATCTCTAAGCATTTCTTTTTCATATTTTTACTAGCTATACAATTGTGGCTTTACAATTGTTGCTTTTGCAAAACCTCAAATTTTTAAAATTTTATCATATTATCAAACATTTTTCAACCTTTTTTTATAAATATTTATATTTTCTTTTTACAGTTCCAAAAAAAGAGTATCCCACTGCCGGGATACTCTGCAAAAACACCTTTTAAAAATGTAAATTTATGCGTTTATACTAATTCCGCAATTCTGGATACTCCGACATAGATTTCTGATATCTTATACCAAGTAGGGTAATCTACGATACCATTTGCCGGAAGTCCAAACACAGACTGAAAAATTCTTACTGCATTTTCCGTTGCCGGACCAAATACACCATCTGCCGTAATTCTCGGAATTGCAGGATAGGAGCCTGCAATGGTATTTAACTGCTCCTGCATCTGCCGCACGCTATCACCGCTTGAACCCACCTGCAAATTACTGCCGGGCCACGAAGCCGGAACGCCGGATACCTCCTCCGCGCTGTTGATAAACATATTACTGCCGTAATAATGCCGGATAATATCTATCGCAGAATATCCCTGATCTCCCAAATCCTTTGACCCCCACTGGGACAGCCAGTTCGGGCAGGTCACCCGGTTTCCGTCGCAATACTGGGTTAAAATCGGCTGCTTCACATTCGGTCTCGATAAATAACTGGCAAACAAATTATCCACCACAATGGATATTTCGCTGAATATGTTTCTGCCATACATCCATTTATGATCAAATGCAGTTGAGGAGGTGATGGTAAAGTTGAATCCCTTGTTTCTATACCATTCGGTAAAGACACGATTCAGCGTAAACGACATAATTGCCAACACATTTGCCTCAATTGCGGATGTAGGCCATGTTGCATAAATCTCACTGCTCGCCACATTTTTAATATAATCCTTATATCTTACATAGTAGTTGGAAGCCGTCGTATCGGTAGGAACGCCGTCATGTACAATGACAAATTCCGGGATTACAACTCTGCTCAATACTATCTCACCGCTTTCATCGACAGGTTTGATTTCTGCCTCTGCAATTTTAGGCGGATATTCCCCATAAAGGGTATGTGCCGGAATCACCACATTATCCTCCACCTGATTTGGCTCAAGCGGGCGAAGACGTATCTCCTGCAAAGCATTTACCTCCGGAAGTATTTGAGATCCCGATATCACAATCGGTTCAAAGCCCTCTGCTTCTACCTGAAGCGTATATTCGGAATAAGGCTGGATTTCTGAAGGGGCTAGGCTGTATTCAAGCGGAGGCGTGTCAAGTGCCACCGTTTCAGTCTGTCCCGATTCATTTGTACTTAATTCTTCTACCTGGCTGGTAGGGTCGCCTGTATAGGATATTTTAATGGTAGCCCCCTGAATTGGCTTTAAATTGTTCTGTGAGGTCACGCTCACCTTCAAATTTCCTTTATCAACAGCCGTATCTTGTGTCATTACTAAAGCTTGTTGTCGCATATTTTCTCCATCTGCGAAATACCGTTTGGTACTATTATATGTTTCCCTCCTCATTTTGATAATAGTCTGTCGTCGTTTTATGATAAGCATTTAAGCTCGCTGCCTCGTCATTCAACTTAACGGCATATACAACACCTGTGATAATAACAGCTAAAATAGCAACAACGAGTATCAAAATATTTATTTTATTCTTTGGATTTTCAATTTCTCCGAATTCATTTCTCTTCATAATACACCTCTGATTTAATACGCAAATGTCTTGTTCCTTTTGAAGTTTATCAAAGAAATGTGAAAATTGTTTTAAAACCATTCTAGGATTTTATTACGATTTACTTAAGATTTGCTGTTGAAAATCCAACATTTACCATCCTAATACAAAAACTGCAATAACAGAATCCTTAAAATCCTGTTATTGCAGTCTTTTACAATTTTTATTTCACTTCTACAATCCAATTCAGCTCATCTTCGATTTTTCCAAGCTGGATACCTGTAACGGTATCATACAGCTTCTGGCTCAATTCGCCGATGCCGCCATCCTGTATCGGCATAATGTGGTCTTTCCATCTAAGCTGCCCTACCGGTGAGATAACCGCTGCTGTACCGGTGCCCCATACTTCCTCCAGGCTTCCGTCCTTCGCTGCTTCATATATTTCATCAATGGATACTTTTCTCTCCTCCACAGGTATTCCCCACTGCTTACAGAGGGCGATGCAAGAATCTCTTGTAACACCCGGCAAAATACTTCCGTTTAGCATCGGGGTTACCACGGTTCCGTTAATCTTGAAGAAGATATTCATCGCTCCAACCTCTTCAATGTACTTGCGATCTACACCGTCCAGCCAAAGCACCTGTGAATAGCCCTCGTCATGTGCTTTTACTTGGGATGCCAGACTTGCAACATAGTTTCCGCCTGTTTTTGCCTCGCCTATTCCACCCTTTACAGCTCTTACATATTCATCCTCAATCCAGATTTTAACAGGGTCCAAGCCCTCTTTATAATATGGTCCTACAGGGGATAAAATAATAATAAATTTATACGTATTTGATGGTCTCACACCTAAATACGGGTCGGTTGCAATAACAAACGGTCTGATATAGAGGGATGTGCCTTGCTTTGTTGGAATCCAGTCTCTATCTGCTGATACAATTGCCTTGATTGCCTGTAAAAAATCTTCCTCCGGTATTTGCGGAATACAAATCCTCTTGTTTGTGTTGTTGGCTCTTTCGATATTTTTGTCCGGGCGAAATAATAAAATCTTTCCTTCCTCCGACTTGTATGCTTTTAATCCCTCAAACATTTCCTGTCCATAATGGAAAACCATCGCAGAAGGTTCGAGAACGATAGGTGCATACTCTGTCACTCTCGGGTTGTGCCATCCCTTCCCCATCTCATAATCCATGACAAACATGTGATTTGTAAAAATTGTTCCAAATACCAACGGATCATTCTCGTCCGGTATCGGCTTTGGATTTTTGGTTGCTTCAAATTTAATATCCAACATGACATTTCATCCTTCCGTTTATTCAATAAATTTATTATTATACTTTTTCAAGTTAATGTCAAGAAGTATTACAGGTGAATCTGCTAGCAGCTTTACTCTTTCATTCTCTCGTATTTTACAAAAGCATATTCTAAATCAAAGTAAGTGAGTTCATCACTTTCCGCCGTAATCTTCCATTCCTTATCCTCGTCCAAATTCGGAAAATAGGCATCCGCTTCATATTTGTGCTCAATTTTCGTGACATGTGCCGTATCACAGTACGGAAGCAGTTCACGGTAAATACTCTGCCCGCCGATGATATATACATCTTCACTCTTATATTTCTTTATTTCTTCTAAAAATTCTTCTATAGAGTGAACAATATCTGCGTCCTTCACCGTATAATCAGGATTTGTGGAAAAAATAATATTTTTTCTGTTTTGCAGCGGCTGCTTATTCGGAAAAGTCTCAAGCGTCTTTCTTCCAAGCACTACAATCTTTCCGGTCGTCTCCTCCCGAAACATTTTATGGTCATTTGGTATGCGGACAAGTAACTGGTCCTTGTTTCCAATCGCCCAGTTACTGTCAACTGCCACTATTAAGTTCATATCTTTGCTTTCCTTTCCTTATACCGCAATCGGTATGTTTTTTATTTGCGGTCCTGTCACATAATTTTCTAATTTTACATCATCCGGTGTAAAATCATAGAAATCCTTAACCTCCGGATTCAACCAGAAGGTTGGCGCATCATAAACAGGGCGGCTTATGAGCTCCTCGATAATCGGAATATGACGGTCATAGATGTGGGCGTCTGCAATGACATGCACAAGCTCTCCCACCTGCATACCGCACACTTGCGCCAGCATATGCACCAAAATCGCATATTGGCACACATTCCAATTGTTTGCCGCCAAAATATCCTGAGAACGCTGATTTAAAATTGCATTTAATTTCAGCCTGTCGCTGCCCGGTTCCTTTGTCGTATTGAAGGTCATGCTGTAAGCACAAGGGTATAGGTGCATCTCGTGTAAATCCTGATGCACATATATATTTGTCATGATTCTTCTGCTGTATGGGTTGTTCTTCAAATCATAGATAACGCGGTCCACCTGGTCCATCATGCCCTCTTTGTACTGGTGCTTTACGCCGAGCTGGTAGCCGTAAGCTTTTCCGATAGAGCCTTCCTCATCTGCCCAGCTATCCCATATATGGCTATTCAATTCATTGATATTATTGGATTTTTTCTGCCAAATCCAGAGTATTTCATCAGTACAGCTCTTTATCGCTGTTTTTCGAAGTGTCAGCGCCGGAAATTCCTTGGACAAATCATAACGGTTCACCACTCCAAAGCGTTTCACGGTGTAAGCCGATGTTCCATCCTCCCATTTTGGACGAACCTTTTCACCCTCGGTGCTGACACCGTTTTCCAATATATCCTTGCACATATTTATAAATAAATGATCTGCTAAACTCAATTTACGCCCTCCTTTATATTCATAATCAACTATATCTTTTTCATTATAATTTAACCATTCCAAAATGTCCACCCATTCCTATTCATCCTATTGGCTTTAGAACAGCATTTTATGCGCAGAAATACTACGCCGTAAGAGCAAAGTACCATTGCTATATCTGGAATATTATGCTAAAATTTTATACAGGCGAAGCCTAAATAAAACACAAAGGGGATTGAGTTATGTTCAAATTTTCATTTAAGAAAATGGCTACTGCCGTGGCTCTTAGTATGTCACTGGCATTAACCGTACCGGCTATTTTACCGGCTGTTTCGACTGTTACCACTGTTGAAGCTGCTGCCAAGCCGACACTCAGCATCACTTCAAAATCAGTGCGTGCAGGAGAAACATTTAAACTTACTGTCAAAAATAAGGGCGGTAAAAAAGTTACATGGTCAACAAGCAACAAAAAAGCGGCAACTGTAAAAAACGGCTTAGTTACAGCTACCGGCAAAGGTAAGGCTACCATTACGGCTAAAGTAGGATCCAAAAAGTTAAAGTGCGTTGTTAAAGTATCTAGTAATTCTTATTCTTTTGATGTAAAGTCTGTTTCTGAGTTCATAGGCTATGGCTTTTATGTTATTCCAACTCAGGTTTACTACAAGAATGGAAAGCTTATCTGTAAGTCTCAATTTATCAATCACAAATACTATTCCAAGGTAAAAAAGGTTACAGATACAAAAGGAAAAATGTCTAAAATTAATGTGACTCTGACCGGTACCATTTTGGGAAAAACACTGGGTGCTCCTGATACTGACGTAGTACTTGCAAAAGGTAAAGTTGCAAACACCTATCCAAAAAATATTTCATATGGTACTACCGGAAAATCTTTTACAATCGAATTTAGCGCAAGTCAGATTAAGAAAAAAGGATATGATTTAAGTCAGTTTGATCTCATTGACATAGATCTTCCTACATTCCGGGTTTACTTCTAAATCATATAAAAAAGAACCTCTTTGCGAGGTTCTTCTTTTATGCTATTTTCCTTCCAATGCCAGCTTCGCAAGCTGTATACAGCCCATAATGCCCTGGTTATCATTCAAGCTTGCCGGAACAATGTAATGTTCGATATCCTGCATTTCTTTTGTATTGATATAGCCGTTCATCAATCTCTTTACCTCTTTGCGTATCATAGGAAATAACTGCATCTGGTGCATAACCCCGCCGCCAAGAATAATTTTTCTCGGTGACAGTGTCAAAATATAGGCCATGATTGCCTGCGCAATATAATACGCCTCAATCTCCCACACCTTGTCATTATCCTTTAATTCAACAGCCTTTTTCCCCCATCTCTTCTCAATCGCAGGTCCTGCTGCAAGTCCCTCCAGACATGTGCCGTGATATGGGCAGCATCCCTCAAAGGTATCCTCCTCATGCTTTTCTAAAAGAATATGTCCTGCCTCTGGGTGAAGCATACCGTGAAGCAGCTGTCCGCCTACTGCGGCTCCCACGCCTACACCGGTTCCTATTGTGATGTAAACCACAGAATCAAGGCCTTTTGCATCGCCAAACGTCATTTCGCCCAGGCAAGAACCATTTACATCGGTATCCAGTTCAATCGGAACATTCAATGCCTTCTGTAACTCTCCTAGCAAATCATAATACTTCCAAGGAGTCTTCGGGGTGTCCAAAATATGTCCGTAAGTATCCGAATCCTTATTTACATCCACCGGTCCAAAAGAACCAATTCCAAGTGATACAATCCCTTTTTCCTTAAAATAGTCTATAATTAACGGAATTGTCTCCTCCGGAGTCGTTGTCGGAATCGACACCTGCTCCAATATTGTACCATCTTCCTGCCCCAATGCACATACCATCTTTGTTCCGCCTGCCTCTAAAGCACCAAAAATCATACCAATTACCTCCACCATTCATTTCTGACATTTTTCTATCAAACCTGCTTCCTATTTTAACTAGTAACGCTAAAAATATCAAGTAAAAATACTAAGATTTCATTCTTGACAAACATAAATTTTTATAGTATAGTATCTAACGTAGCAGTTTTCAAACAGAATATATTGGTTATGCGATAGTAGTACAGTTGGTAGTACGCCACCTTGCCAAGGTGGAGGTCGCGAGTTCGAGTCTCGTCTATCGCTCTTCTTAAGACTTTATGATTATCATAGAGTCTTATTTGTTTTATAACATAGGAAATTACTACGAGTTTCCTATGTTATAAAAACTATTTATAGCTGGTATAACTTCATACCGACTCTCATTTTACAAAATTTCACACCAGAAAGGATACCTCTATGTATAACGATTTATTCAGTATTGGTCCCATTACCGTACATAGCTATGGTTTATTAATCGGAATTGGCTTTATTGCAGCACTTCTTTCTGCTGATTACCGTGCAAAAAAAAGAGGCCTTGACCGAGATTTTCTCTTTAATCTCGCCTTTGTCTGCATTATTTTCGGACTGTTGGGAGCTAAGCTTTTGTATTTCATTACGAAATGGAAAACTATTCTCGAGAATCCAGCCAGTTTGTTGGAGCTGATGGACGGCTTTGTTGTGTACGGCGGTATTATCGGCGGAATTTTAGCTGCTTATCTCTACTGCCGATATAAGAAAAAGAACTTTTTAACATATTTTGATTTACTTGTGCCTTCCTTGGCTATCGCACAAGGCTTTGGGCGTGTCGGCTGCTTTTTTGCAGGCTGCTGCTATGGCTTGGAAACGACTTCGGGCTTTAGCATTGTATTTCAAAACTCTGAGTACGCGCCAAACCACATTCACTTAGTGCCAACACAGCTAATGTCCAGCCTTGGTGATTTTGCTATCGCTCTTGTTCTCATCCTGTTTGCAAGAAAGAATTCAAAATCAGGGCTTGTCGCAAGCGCCTATTTAGTTTTATACGGCATCGGACGCTTTATCATTGAGTTCTTTAGAGGTGATTTGGTACGCGGAAGCATCGGAGCGCTTTCCACCTCACAGTTTATCTCTATCTTTATCGTACTTGCCGGCCTTGTTATGGGCTATGTATTGAATAAAAGAGAGGATAAATCCGATATCGAAGAATGATTTTCCTATCATATAAAAAGACATCTTGAAATTTTATTCAAGATGTCTTTTTTATCGTCTCTCTATCATAAATCTTCTCCAGAGTGCGCACAGCTTCCTCATAATCCTTTTGATGATAGCCGATAAACTCATCCTTTATCAACCGAAACCCCATTGTAAGATACATGCGAATTGCAACATGGCTCCATGTCTGGGTATGGAGATAAATGTCCTCATTTGGTTCATAAACCGGAAAAAGAGTCAGTATCTTTTGAAATACTGCCTTTCCAATGCCTAACCCCTGATAGTCCGGTCTCACCGCAACATAGTGGACATGTGCCTGATGCTTTCCCTTGTAATCAGCATACCAGGCACAGGCATTGGCAACAGCTGTCCCCTCTTTATTCACCACAAAAATCATTCTTTTTTTCAGATTTTCCTTATACGGAAGCAGATTTTTCTTAAAATAAGCAAGAGCCTTTTCCTTCGTGTCAAATTCCAAAACCTCTGCCTCTGTCTCTGCCCATTCCTCCTCCATTCCTTCCTCATACATTTGAAAGGAATATCCTTCGGGCAGTATTATATTTGCCGTGCTATGATTTTTCTCATAATCCAGCTTCATAATAATACGCTTATATGGTACTGCCTTATCTAACATAAAACACCTCACGATATTGTGAACTGTAACAAAATTTAATTCTTTGTTGAAAGAACCGTCCTTGGCTGTTCTGCTGTATCTTCTTTCCACGGCAGAACGTCTCCGTCTTCCTTTAGGTAATCGATAATCTGCCAGATTCCCTCACCGGTGTAAGAGCTCACAAAAAAGACTGTCTCACAGCCTGCAAGACGAAGCCATTCTTCCGCCTGCTCGGGATTTCCGTTTTCCTCATCAATCTGCGTTACGATACCGATAACCGGTCTTGTAGATACGGCTGTCACGCAGGGCGGAAACAAAGAATAGCTTTCCGTAGCGCTGATTAAAAGCCCTACCACATCAGCTTCATAGGAATACAGAGCAAGTGCCCGCCCTAATGTATGATTTTCGGCATATTCTCCCGGTGTATCAATAACCACATCATAGTGATTTACATATTGTGTCTTATGGTAGTGAAGGGTATCTCCTTTCAATGCCTGGCGCAATGTCGTTTTACCACATTCACTTCGTCCCATCAAAATAATTTTCTTCATGTCAAATCCTGTACATCAGGTTCTGGTAATTTCACAAATCGCAAAACCAAGATTCTCTCTCAAATACTTACATATTGTTTCAATCGCAGCTTCCACCTCTGCCACCCTGCCCGTAAAAATCAGCGTGCCGCTGAAACGGTCAATAAATCCCAAATCAACATTTGCCGATTTAATTGCCAAATCACCGGCAATAACGGATATTTCCGCAGGGCTCATACTGAGTATACCGATTGCCGCTCTCACATAATCCTCGCTTGGGTTAAGTCCTAATTTTTTATATACGATTGGGTCCGGACTTGCTATCACATGAGCCAGCGTAACCTGCTTACCCGGAACCAGCTCCTGTACAATTCGAAGCTTACCGGAAGCATCATTATTCTTTAATAATTGTTCAAATTCCACGTTTCTTGCTCCTTTCAGAGAGTGCTTCTGCCTTCTATATCATGATGTTAGGATTAAAAGGTATTTTGCTTTTCACTTTACTATATAATACAACAAAATCCAACACAATACAATATCAAACCAGAATTTCTTTTCCAAGCATAACGGAATAAATAATCCGCTCCTTAACCTCCTGCCCGGTTATTTTCTCCAATGCCTCCGCATAATACTCAAGCTGAACCTTATATCTGGAAATCAGCTCCTGCTCTGATTTCACATAATCCGTCTTGTAATCCACGAGAATAATTTTACCGTCCTCCTCAAAAAATGCGTCAATGATACCTTGTATCAAAACCATCTCGTCACTTTGCAGAGAGGTTTTTATCCTTTTTGCTTTAATACCCATTACAAACGGTTTCTCTCTTTTTAGCGTTCCCTGCTCGCTGGCTATTTTGACCCTTTGCCCAATATTGGATTTGAAAAATTTCTCCAGCAGATGCGGACGGATACTCTCCTTGGCTTCCTTTGAAATTTTATGCTCCTCCACCATTTTGGCAAGCTGGGCTTCTACCTCTTCTTTTCCGCCTATTTTAGCATAGTCCAAAAGCTGGAATACCCTGTGGTACGCAGTTCCTCGATCTGCGCCGGCAAGCTCGCCTTCCTCTGCCATAAACTTCGGCAAAAGCGGTACTGGTATCTCCTCCCTAATGAGAGGGGTACCAAGCTCTTCATCATCCAGTACCTGTCCCAGCTTTTTAATTTCCGAGACCGTCATCTTTGTATGAATATTTTTCAGTTCCTGATACGGATAGGAAAAATTCAACTTTTCCTCAAGCACTGAAATGTATTCCATATCGCCTTCTTCCTGAGGCAGCCCATTTTTTAATTCATTTTTAAAATTGTCCTCCCATATCTGGGTCAGTATTTCTTCCCTCACCAAATCAGAAAGCCCGATTACCTTGAGGAAATACTTTGCCTCCGACGAAAACGGCAGGTCGTAGGAAGGAACTCCGATTTCATATTTTTCCAAAAATTCTCTGCTGTCCTTATGCCGCATCAAAGCCTGAAGCACCCATTCCATATAGTTTCCGGCTTCACTGACAAAGCGATAGCCCAATTTCTCCTTGCGGTTTAGGGTTTGGCTGTAGCTTGCAAGCTTATCCTCCAGCTTTGCGATTGCACCCGTCAAAATCAGTTTCTCCTTCGCCCTTGTGAGTGCCACATAGAGAACTCTTAGCTCCTCCGCAAGGTTTTCCATCTGTATCTGTTTTTGCATCGCCTTCTTAATCAGCGTAGGGGCTTTTACGCGGTGCTCATAATCAATGTAGTCTGCGCCCACACCAAGGTCCGGATGCATAACCAGCTTTGCTCTTGCGTCCTGATTGTTGAAGCTTTTTCCCATACCGCTCACAAACACAACCGGAAATTCCAGTCCCTTGCTCTTATGGATACTCATAATGCGAACCGTATCGTCACTTTCATTGACAACCTCCGCCTCACCAAAATCCACATCATATTTTTGCAGGTTTTCAATATAGCGTACAAAATTAAACAATCCCTTGTAGCTCGTGCTTTCAAACACAATTGCTTTCTCAATGAGCATATCCAGATTTCCCTTTCTCTGCTCACCTCCCGGCATGGCGGCGGCAAATCTGCCGTAGTTCGTCTCCTCCAAAATATGCCAGATTAAATCATGTATCGGTGTATATACCGCAATTTTTCTAAATCTTTCAATTAATTCAAATAGTTTGTTTAACTTATTCTTTAATACTTTGTTTTCACCCTCAAACGCATACCGCCTGCTGCCCTCATAGATGCCAAGCTCCTTATAGGACGACTTGATGATGCCAAGCTCTTCTCCCATGATATCTGCAATCGGAGAGGTCATAACCGAGGCAAACGGAATGTCCTGTAACGGATTGTCAATCACACGCAGAAGATTTAACAAGGTTGTCACCTCAATCGTAGAAAAATATCCCGTCTGTGAGCCGGTATGTGCCGGTATTCCCTCAGACATCAAAATAGAGGTAAACGTATCTGCCCAACCCGCCATTGTGCGGAGTAATATCACGATATCACTGTAACGCACACTTCTATACTCACCTGTCGCCTTATCGATAATTTTAAGCCCTCTCTCCTCGTTCACAAGCTCTTTAATTCGAGCTGCAATCGCTTTTGCCTCAAGCTCCTTCGGCGTATACTCCTTATCTTCCAATAGAGAGCTTTTCTTGTTTCCCTCATCCTCCGCCAGCGCTGAATCCAAATCAACAAGTAAAACCTCTGCCTCAAAATCTCTCTCACTCCGTGGCTCTTTGTAGTCACCACCCAGATAGAGTGCACATTCTTTGTTGTAATCGATGCCGCCGATTGACTCCATCATAATCTGATGAAAGATAAAATTAGCCGCAGACAGCACTTCCCCTCTGCTTCTGAAATTCTTATCCAAATCAATCCGCTGCTTGTCACAGTCTGAGAGGGAATAGGTATTGTATTTTTCCATAAACAGCTCCGGCCTTGCCAGTCTGAACTTATAAATGCTCTGCTTGACGTCACCTACCATAAATACATTGTTTTTCTGGACGCTCTCGCGTGATACCGCCCGCAGAAGCATTTCCTGAACAAGATTGCTGTCCTGATACTCGTCAATCATAATTTCCTCGAAAATATCCTCATATTCACGCGCTGCCTCGCTTGGCTTCCAGCCATTCTCCTCTTTTTCCACAAGTATATTTAAAGCATAATGCTCCAAATCGTTGTAATCAACCAGATTTTTATCAAGCTTTGCGCTTTGGTATTCCTCCATAAATTCAATCGTTAGGTTGGCAAGCACCTCCACGCTTTTTTTACAATTTTGTATATCGAAAAGAACCTGCTCCGGCAGGGCATAAAAATACCGCTCCGCTAACGAATTCAGCGTCTTTTTTATACCGTCTCTCTGCTTTTTTACCGTTTCGCGCAAGAATACGGAAACGTTCTCATCCTTCTTAGAAGAGAGCCGCCCAAAAGACAAGCTGTTAAACTGCTCGTAATATTCCTCATAGCCTCTTGTCCTTAAAAGCCTCTCCAGCATTTCCTTTTCCGCTTGCAGAGTGCTTTCATACATATAAGGACCGTCAGCACTTAAGGAGATTTCTATGAGTTGTTCCACCTGCTCTGCCATCTCCCGCACCATAATCTGAATATTGTCTGCAATGCTCTTATACCAGTTTGTCTCCTCTAACTCTGCAATGCTTCCTATCTCATAGCCTTGGACACACGCACGAAGCCACTCCTTTGGCCATGGATAACTCATCGCAAACTGGTAGAGCTGCAGCACCATATCTTCTAATTCCTTGTCGGTTTTTCCGGTGGAATAGCTCTCCACAAAGTCAAAAAAGTCCTCACTCTTTTCCTCATAATGCTTTTCCAGAATTTTTTCCAGAACATCTCCCTTCAAAAGCTTTAGCTCGCCTTCATCTCCAATTCGAAAGGAAGGGTCCAGATTAATCTGGTTAAAATGGTTTCGGATTACCCTTAGGCAAAAGCTGTGAATGGTTGTGATATAAGCATTATGAACCAAAGATACCTGCTTTTGCAGATGTTCGTTTTTCGGGTTTTCCTCAAGCTTTGCCTCAATCGCTTCGCCGATTCTCTCTCGCATCTGGGAGGCTGCCGCATTTGTGAATGTCACAATCAAAAGCTTGTCTATGTCAATCGGAGAACTGCCCTCTGTAATCATGGAAATAATGCGCTCCACGAGCACGGCTGTTTTTCCGGAACCTGCTGCCGCGGATACTAAAATATTCCGGTTTCTCAAGTCAATTACTTTCTGCTGCTCCTTCGTCCATGTTACCTTCATTCTCCTTCTCCTTTCACGATTTTTTCCCAGATTTCATCATCTGAAAACTGTTTTAGTCTCCTAAACTCAAAACCGGGGCTTTTTAAATCAAAACCGCAGATTCCTTTGTAGGTACAATAGTCGCACGCCGTCCTGTTTCCTGATTCATAAGGGGCAATCTCAATATTTCCCTCCAAAATCTCAGTCCCAAGCTCCTTAATTTTTTCGTCTACAAAGCGGGAAAGCGCATGAAAATGCTCTGTGGAAGCGGCGGAGGAATAGCGTGACAAACTTCCGTCCTTATTAAAGGAAACAGGGAGTACGGAGGATTTGTTTTCCATCTCGTCATCCATCATACGGATAATCTCACGATCGCTGTTGACCAGCCCATTCATTTTCAACTTTTCCAGTATTCTCTGTCGGATGTTCTCCTCACTGTCCTCCTCTTCCCTGTCCACAACAGGATCGCTGATGTTATAATATAGGATTCCCGCAGGGATAACCGCTTTGTCCGGTTTTAATTTCTGCTCCATCTCAACCGCAGCATTTAAATATACGACAAGCTGCAATTGCAGACCATAGTACAGTGCAACCATATCAAAGGAGGTGCTTCCTGATTTATAATCAATGATTTTTACATAGACATTTTCATCATCCTCATATAAGTCCATACGGTCAATGCGGCCCTTCAGCTTAAGCCTTTCGTCCTCAGACAGGCGGATATTGATGCTGTCAAGACTGTCCGCCATAGAAAACGAAATCTCATAGCTGCTTGGAGAAAATTTTCCTTTCACCATCTGATTTTGCAATGCCCACAACGTCCTTCTCACAATTCTCTTGATGCGGGCTATCACATATTCATTTCGCGCCGAACTGTAAAGTACCGTATTTCCATAATCAATAATACACTCCTCCACGCAGAGGTCCGCGAGATTGTTTCTCTCCTCCTCCGGTATACTCGACCAGTCATAGCCGCTTTGCAAGAGCCGCTTTGCAAACAATTCAAGCACCTGATGAAAAATATTTCCCATGTCCATCGCCTGAAAATGGTATTCTCGTCTCTCCTTCAACTCCAAGCCATAGGTCAAAAAGTGCGCAAAGGCACAGGCTGCATATTTTTCAAGTCTTGTCACACTGTTTTCAAGCACACTGCCATAGAGCGCTTTTGCAACCGCCTTGCTGATTTTACTCTCATGGTTATGAAAATACGCTGCCTCTCCAAGCGATTTGATAATCGTCTCATAATCCGTTTGCCTGTTGTACCAGTGATACAACTCCAAAAAGCCCTCCGGCTTATTGCCAAGCATAACTTGTCTCAGACAATAGGTGAGGTAGTCAAGACCGTTGCTTTCACACACCACACCCTCAAAGCTTGTGAGCACCTCATCCTTGTCCTCAATAGCGATACGCGGAAATAGTTTTCTCACCGTTCCGATCAGATAGGAGGCACGCAGTGTCCCTCCCTGGGAATCTGTTTTGCTGTAGGACAGATAGAGCTTCTCGCTCGGCTTTGTCATATTTAGATATAAATAAAACTTTTGTGTGTATACGTCCTGCCTGTTAGTGGGTGCTAACTCAATATCATACTGTAACAGCGCTTCCCTCTCAATCTGGGAAATAATACCTCCCTTGTTCGAGTTTTTCGGGATAATCCCCTCATTTACTCCGGCAAAAAACAGTACTTTAATCTTATCAAGTCTCGTTCTCTCAATATCGCCGAACACAACGCGGTCAATGCTTGGCGGAATAATGCCGACCTTCGCCTCCTCAAAACCTGCGTCCAGTATTTCACGAAATTCCTTCGCTGTAAGTTTTTCGTCTCCGAGCAAATCCACAACCCGGTCAAACAACTCCAAGACGATTTTATAAATCTGAGCATATTCCTTTGCAAGAGAAAGCTCCCCTGCTGCCTCAAATTCCCGCTCCATCTCGCCAAGCTTCTGCTGCAAATTGAGCTTTGCGACAAAATCATAGAGAGAGCGTATCATCTCCTTTGCCGTCGTATCCTTCGCTTTCAGTACTTCATAGAGGGGAAGAACTGTTTCCATCAGACTTTCACGCAGTGCATTGATTTCCAGCAGCTTTTCTTCCTGTATAAGGTCATAGGTGCGCACCCACTTCTGCTCCCATTTTTTCCTGCCGCGAATGCCAAAGGCAAGACAATAGTTTTCAAGCTCATCGACGTCCTCTCGCTCCATCGGGTGCATATCACATCGCAGATAGCGGAAGACTCCGTCATAGCTGAAATCCTCCTCTATCATTTTAAGCGTCGCACGGATAAACTCCACGAAGGAATTCATCAAAATGCTTCGCTTATCATCAATAAATGCCGGTATATCATACTGCTTAAAGACCTTTGCGGCATAGCTTGAATAGGCGGCAATATCACCGGAAACAACCGCAATTTCCTGAAAACGATAGCCCTCCTCGCGCACAAGACGCAAAACCTCCCCTGCAATTGCCTTTATCTCTGCAAGAGGATTTTTAGCCGTAAAAATTTTGATTTCCTCCTGCTCCTCCTCATACTTTTTCACCGGATACCGAAAAATACGTTTTTCCAACGCTCCCAGCGCGGTTTTCCCGCTGTGACGGCAGGTCACCTGTTCCTTCATAAAAATAGGCTCCTCCATCTCTACTTTGGTCTCAGCGGCTATTTTTTGCAGGGATAAAATCATCTTTTTACTCATATAAAAAAGTTCATGTTCATTCTTTAAATTCAGTTCCTCCCGGCTGTCTATCGTAACGCTCACCATAAGCTTTTTACAATGCTTGATAAGCTCTTCCAAAAGTACGAATTGAACCGGCGTAAAGCCTGTAAAACCGTCAATTGCAATCACACTGTTTTGAATGATGGCAGAATCTTTTACCACTCTAGACAGCACGAGTAAAAGCTCCTCCGCCGTGATAAATTTATCCGCCAAATATTCCTTAAAGCCCTTATACAGCACATGGATATCCTGCAATTTGTAATTGAGTGACGGTTTATTCTTCGTCTCCTCAATCAATTGCTCCAACTGGTTCGGCTCCACATTATACTGGGTCAGCTCCGAGATAACAGACTTAATTTCACTGATGTAACCGAGTTTTTTTAGATTGGCGCCAAGCATCCTAAGCTCGGGCTGCTTCTGGGATGCTATCTTTCGGATAATCAAATTTTTACCTGTATCGTCCAAGGAGGCAAGACTATTTCCGCCGGTCTCCTCAAAAATACGGTATGCCAGTCGCTGAAAACTCACAATATCGATATTCATAACGCCGTGACGCGGGTGCATACTCACAATGTCCTTCTGCGTCTGCAGTGTAAACTGCTCGGGAACAATAATGATATAGTTGGTATCCGGATTCGCCATAGACTGCTCGATGAGATATTGATTGAGCTGATACGATTTTCCTGAACCTGAATTTCCAAGTAATAATTGTAATGACATTGTTCTCTCCTCTGGTCTATTTCTTGTTGCAGAACTTATTTGCGTAAACCATTTCCACTCCGACTGCAATCAATATCGGAGCAATCATCTTCATCGCAAATTCATCTGTATTTACATAAGCTGTCAGGCATATAATCACGGCAATAACGAGCATGAGAACTCCCATACTGCGGCATAGCTTTTTTTCATCATATTTTTCCTTCTCTTCCTTGCTCGCGGTATTGTATCCGGCAATCAGCCAGCCTCCCCTGCCTGTCAGAAGATAAATGCCAAGCACTGTAAAAATGATTGCCATTATATATACGATTGTCATACTCTTACCTCCCTTGCACTTCGTATCGTCTTTTTTCTAGTAATAGCATAACATAAAATATCAAAAAATAAAAGAAGCGCAGCCGGCTTGGCTACACTCCTTTTACTATACTTTCCATTACCTTTTTTTCTTATAAAAAACAAATCCGCCTCCGATTACAGCACACACCGCTACTGCTATAATTGCATATTGCATGACATTGGATTCTGTAGCCTCCGCTGTATCAATCTCTTCGCTAACTACTTCATCCTCGATATCCGAAGCATTCTCTGTATCGCCTTCCACACTTGTGTCTTCCGCCTCAGAAACGGTTGTGCTATCTGTTGTTGTACTGCTTCCAAATGCCGTAGAGACATTGTAGTAAGCATCAAAATCTGAACGATCAATATAATCCGTACTTAGCTGGTTTGTACTGTCTGTTGTAATGCTGTCTGAATAAGCTCCCGTCACTGTAATGGTATATTCACTTGTACCGCCTACAATGGTCTCACCGTTTGCAACGATTGTAACTGTTTTTCCGCTTTCATCTACAATGGCAGCACCGCTTTCTGCATTTAAATTGCTGATTGTGGTATCCGCTGTCACAATCCACTTGGAGGTGCTATCCAGATTAATTGTAATAGGTGAATCGGTCTGACTTGTATTCACTTCATTGGTTGATATCGTCGCTGCTCCTGTATAGGTGGTTCCTTCTAACAGATACAAATCAAGGATGCTTATCGTATCAACATCAATATCACCACTGAGTGTCTCTCCGATTGCCGTGAATTTAGCCTGCGCTCCATTGCTTCCTGCTGTTCCCCAGCTATTTGAATCATTGCCTTGTATGGTAAGTAAATTTACATTGTCACTGTCAAAATCAAGTACTGTATTGCTTAACACGATATTTGCTTCCGTATTTGTAAGATAAAACATCGCTCCGCTTGTAATCGCACTTGTAAGTGTTGAATCTGCCGCCTCAAAGGTTGCGGTACTGCCTGTCGTACTTTCCGCATCACCTGATGTGGACTGATAAATAATAATTCCGTTTGCAATCGGGTCACTAGCCGTTTTGTCGGTAATGGTACTTGTCAGGTTTGAATTGTGTATTAAAATGGTATTATATCCTTCCATTCCTGCAATCTGGCTTCCGCTTGCGGTTCCCGTAATATTATTTACCTGTATATCTCCTGTTGAATAGAGAAGAGGTGAGCCGGAGCCTTCCGTTGAAAGTGTACTGTTTGTCGCTGAAATAGTTCCGCCTCCACGGTCCGTTGCGATAGTAGCACTGTGATCTCCCTTTGTTGAGATTGTCATATCATTGGCAATGATAGTACCGGAGTATGTGGCATCCAATCCTCTTGAACTATTTGATGTCGTTGATATGGTATTGTTATTGGCATACACCGTAGCACTGTCTGTGGCAAAAATTGCATTGCTGCCTTCACTGTCTGCAGTCAGAGCGGTGTCTGAAATATAAGCCATAGAACCGCTGTTTATTGCAAGAAGAATGGCATTGACACCATAAAAGTTGCAATTATCTGCATTTTCAGAGTCACCTGATTTTTGCAATGTTCCGTTTGTGATTGTCAGCGTCCCGCCATTTTGTACCAATGCAGCATTTTGTTCTGCCGTTGACGCCGTGGTCGTTTCACCATCTGAGGTCACGGAAGTGCCATCTGCCGTCAATGCTCCCGAAAGAGTGCCGGAATAGTCATACGTCATGGTATTCGCACCTCCCATACCACCGGAAGGCGGGTCTCCCGGCGGGTTCCCATCCGGCGCTTCCCCGCCTGGCATATCGCCTGACGGCGGCTGTTGCCCCTCCTCTGCCGTATTTGAGTTAGCCGAGGCTGCCTTTACTATACTTGTTGCTGAAAATGTAGAAACAACCAAAGATGCAGCCATGATACATGCCATTGTCCTTTTTAGTTTTTTCTTATACATATGATACCTCCTATTCTTTATCTTGTTTTCCCTATCATAAATTATGGAGCTTAAATTTGTCTTAAATTTAAACATGTTTTTGCACGAAGAACAAAGCAGCCAAGTCCCTCACTCATGAGGGACTTGGCTGCTTTATCGCGCCGAATGCAGTCACGTAGTAACATCTTCCACTTGCATTCGTGCGCTTATATAATTTTTATACTTATTCAAACAAACTCGATTGTTACAACAATTCCTTCAATATTTTATTAATCATGCCCGGATCTGCTTTTCCCTGCATTGCCTTCATCGTCTGTCCAACCAAGAAGCCAATTGCTTTTTCCTTACCGCTTCTGTAATCCTCAACGGACTGCGGATTTGCTGCGATAACACCCTCGATTGTGCTGCGAAGAGCACCTTCGTCATTGACGGATTTCAAGCCCTTTTCTTCCACATACTGCTCAGGATTGATATCCTCCTTGAACATCACTTCAAATACTTCCTTGGCAACGCTGCTGTTAATCGTTCCGTCATCCGCTAAATCAATTAGCTTTGCCAGATTTTTCGGAGAAAATGTAATGTCCTGCGGTTCCATGTCATGCTCTTTTAACAATCTCATGGTCTCAACCATCAGCCAGTTGGATACCTTCTTCGGCTTGTTACAGATTGCTATCGTCTCCTCGAAAATATCTGCCATTCTCTTGGAAGCTGTTATGATATCAATGTCATATTCCGGAATATCAAATTCCTTTTTGTATCTCGCTTTCTTCTCATCGCGAAGCTCCGGCTGCTTGTCTCTGATTTCTCTCAGCCACTCGTCGCTGATGATAATCGGAACCAAATCCGGCTCCGGGAAATAGCGGTAATCCTGTGCATCTTCTTTGGAACGCATTGCATAGGAGCATTCCTTCGTATCGTCCCAGCGTCTTGTCTCCTGAACAACTTCCTTGCCCTCTTCGAGCAATTCTATCTGACGTTCCCGCTCTCCCTCGATTGCTCTTGCAATTGCCTTGAAGGAGTTTAAGTTTTTCATTTCCGTTCTCGTTCCAAATTCCTTCGCTCCTACCTCGCGAAGAGAAAGGTTTACATCAGCTCTCATGGAGCCCTCCTGAAGCTTACAATCAGAAGCACCCAAATACTGGATAATAAGTCTCAGCTTATCCAAATAAGCGATTACCTCTTCTGCACTTCGCATATCCGGCTCTGATACAATTTCAATCAAAGGTACGCCGCTTCGGTTAAAATCTACTAAGGAGCAGTCGTCCCACTCATCGTGAATCAGCTTTCCTGCATCCTCCTCCATATGAATCTCATGAAGACGAATTGTCTTTTTTCCGTTCTCTGTCTCAATCTCAATTCCGCCGTCCCGGCAAATCGGATAATAGAGCTGGGAAATCTGATAGTTCTGCGGATTGTCCGGATAAAAATAATTCTTTCTGTCAAATTTACAGTTTTGTGTAATGGTACAGCCGGTTGCAAGTCCAACCGCTGCCGCATATTCTACCACCTGCTTATTCAACACCGGAAGGGAACCCGGCATACCTGTACATACCGGGCAGGTATGTGTATTCGGCGCCCCGCCAAACTGGGTGCTGCAGGAACAAAATATTTTTGTCTTTGTTGCCAATTCAACATGCACTTCAAGTCCAATGACTGTTTCATATTGTTTGCTCATCTTATTTGTCCCCTTTCTTTGCAATCTCACAACGCTCATAGGCACGTGTACACTCGTAAGCATATGCCGCCTGAATAATTTTCTTTTCCATAAAGCAATCGCCAATCAATTGCAAGCCGATTGGAAGTCCCTTAGAATCAACACCGCATGGAAGGCTGATGCCCGGAAGTCCTGCTAAATTCACGGAAATCGTATAGATATCACCCAAATACATCTTAATCGGGTCACTCAAACTGTCTCCAAGCTTTGGTGCCGTAGTCGGCGCCGCAGGTCCTAAAATTACATCATATTTTTCAAACGCCTTATCAAATGCTTTTTTAATCAGCGCTTTTGTTCTCAGTGCCTTAATATAATAAGCGTCATAATAGCCGCTGCTAAGAACGAAGGAGCCAAGCATAATTCTTCGTTTTACCTCTGCTCCGAAGCCCTCACTTCTCGTCTTTTTGTACATATTGTGAAGTCCGTCAAAATTCTCTGTGCGGTAGCCATATTTTACTCCGTCAAAACGTGCCAGATTCGAACTTGCCTCTGCGGAAGCGATAATATAGTAAGCAGGGATTGCATATTCTACAAGACTTAAATCAAACTCTTCCACAATTGCGCCCTTTGCCTTCAACTCCTCTGCTGCCTTCAGCACTGCCGCCTTTACCTCCGGGTCTAGACCTTCACCCAAATAATCTCTTGGAATACCAATTCTCATACCCTTTACATTATCCACAAGTGCTGCGGTAAAGTCATAGTCTTCTCTCTCAATGGATGTACTGTCCTTAGCATCGTGAGAAGCGATTGTCTCAAGCACTGTCGCACAGTCTGTCACATCCTTTGCAACCGGTCCGATTTGATCCAAGGAAGAACCATAGGCAATGAGACCGTAACGAGATACTGTTCCGTAGGTTGGTTTAATTCCGGTCACACCGCAGAAAGAGCTAGGCTGTCTGATGGAGCCGCCCGTATCAGAGCCGAGTGCAAAGGAGCATTCCTCTGCCGCAACCGCAGCACAGGAGCCGCCTGAGGAGCCGCCCGGCACATGTGACAAATCCCAAGGATTTTTCGTCTCACCAAAAGCAGATGTTTCTGTTGTACTTCCCATCGCAAACTCGTCCATATTTGTCTTACCGATTACAACAGCTCCCGCCTTTTCCAAGTTCAAAACTGCTTCCGCCGTATAGGTCGGCTTAAAGTTTCCTAAAATCTTGGAGCTGCATGTTGTGAGAAGCCCCTCGGTACACATATTATCCTTAATCGCAACCGGCACACCTGCCAAAGGTCCGGTAAGCTCGCCGCTGTCAATCAGCTTTTGCACCTCTGCTGCTCTTTTTAACGCGCCTTCTTCATCTACGGTCACATAGCTGTTCACGCTGTCTTCCACTTCTTTAATCTGTGCCAGTGCTGCTTTTACTGCTTCTTCCACTGTCACTTCTTTTGCTTTTATTTTTTTGCCGAGTTCCACGGCAGTTAAACTCATCAGGTTCATCGTAATTCCTCCTATTCTACGGTTTTCGGTACTTGGAAGCTTCCGTCTTTTTTCTGCGGAGCATTTGCAAGTATTTTTTCTCTGTCATCGCCGTTTACAATAACATCCTCGCGGAACACGTTGTGTACCGGAAATACATGTGACATCGGCTCTACGCCCTCTGTGTTCAGTTCATTTAACATATCAATATAATTAAGCATGTTCGTCATATCTTTTTTTGCCTGCTCCTTTTCCTCTTCAGAAAGTTCAAGCTTTGCCAATATACCTACATATTCAATTGTTTCATCTGTAATTACATTTGCCATAATCATTCTCCTTTATCTTTTTAATAGAATACAAGAAAGTGTGAGCTCTGCTCACGCTTCGCGCCCGAGCGGGTTGCGAAGCAACTACTTCCCCTCCGCGAGGTGCGCATAATATTTTTTAATGTCATAGGAAATTTGCAAGAATTTCCTATGATACAAGTCAAGACCACCGGCTTAGCCGGTGGCTTGCTCTGACCCTGTAAGGGTCTATTCCCTGCTTGCGCCCGGAGGCGCCTGATGGTTTTGCCAACCGCACTTCCTTCTCAGGCAGCCCTAAAGGGCCTTTTTTATTGCCTCCTTACTCCTGCAAGCTCCTTGAGCCTTTCATTATAGCTTTATTCCCTAGCTTCCCTTTCAGGGACTACTTCTTGCTTTTTTGTACTGGCTCACCCGTGAACGGGTCTATATATTCATTCAATGTCATTTGATCCGATTCATGATCTTCTTTCAATTGATTTGCAATATATTCTTGTATCTTCTTTGTATTTTTTCCTACCGTATCTACATAATATCCTCTACACCAAAAATGGCGATTTCCATACTTATATTTTAGATTAGCATGTCTTTCAAATATCATCAGTGAACTTTTTCCTTTTAGATATCCCATTATTTCAGACACACTATATTTGGGTGGTATTCTAACTAACATGTGAATATGATCCACACAACATTCTGCTTCCATTATCTCTATTCCTTTACGCTTACATAATGTACTTAATATTTGAGCAATATCTGCTTTAATTTTTCCATATACTATCTGTCTTCTGTATTTTGGTGCAAATACCAAATGATACTTGCATTCCCATTTAGTATGGGCTAAACTATTCATATCCATTTTGGATACCTCCTATGTCTTTTTTGTGGTTGGCTAAACCCGCAATTATTATAACATAGGAGGTTTTTTGCTTGAATCTAAAGCAAAACCGTGGGACCACCGGCATAGCCGGAGGTTTATTTTTTCTGTTTATACAAAAAAGTCCCAGAATACTTCGTATTCTGGGACGGGATTACAATAATTCCCGCGGTACCACCCGCATTGAGACAGAAGCTTCCTTCTCTCTCCACTCACACATTTAACGCATGTCACGTACAAGCCTACTAAGATACCGTTTCGACAAGTCTGCTCCAGAGTGTTCCCTTTTATCCGTTTCCCCTAAGAGGCGTTCTCAGTCGGTGACGCTTCCTTCCTGTCGGTTATCTCAAGCCAATTTTAAAATTGGCTGCTCCAATATCGGCTTCTGCCAATGTTGATGCGGATTAGAGTCTCTTTCATTGCATTTGATATTTAACTAAAATCTTATCACATCTTTCAGGGCATTGCAACCTTATTTTGTAAACAGTTCAGCCATGCAGAAATAATTATATAAAATGACCGTGAGTGCTTGCACGCTAAGGACATTTTATATAATTATTTCTATAGGGCGGACGCCCGACATGAATAATGTGCCAATCATCTCATAAAATACTTGGAATAACGGTATATTTGGCACATTATGAATGGCATGGCTGAATAGTAGCCATAAGATACTTAATTTTACTGCCTAACAAAAGTTTTTTATCACAATCTGTATCGTCCTATTGCCGTTATACTCATTGATGCTTGGATAATAAGTAAGTGAGAGACGTACTTCACTTGCCCTTCCCGCATACAGTCTATCCTTTTCCTCTTCTCCATATTTTTCAATCAAGAAGTCATTAAACTTATCAATATTGCCAAAATAGAGGGCATCAAGCTTTGTTCCCGTTTCATTCTGCACTGACAGCTTTAAGACATTTTGGTTCTTCCCCAGTATTCTGGCACTTAGTACCTTTATGTTCTTCTCGGCAAAGGTCGGCTTTTCATTTCCCTTTCCGAAAGGCTCTAAAAGCTCCAACTGCTCAATCAGTTCTTCCGTAATATAATGAAGCGGCATCGGAACATCAATCATGACCTTTGCGATAAAATCCTCCTCAGTGAGAACGGTCTCCTCATTCAGCTTTTTTCTCAATATATCAATGTTTTCGGTAGGCAGGGAAAGTCCGGCTGCCATCGGATGTCCTCCAAACTTTAAATAAAGCTCTTTAAATTTGGATAGCTCCTCAAACATATTGTAAGCCTCAATCGAGCGGCCTGAGCCTTTTGCACAGCCTTCTGCATCAGTGAATACAATAACAGGCTTATTATAGTTTTCCCGAATACGTCCCGCAATAATCCCCGCAAGACTTTCATGACATTCTCCAAGATAGACGATTAAAACCTTATCTTTCTTAAGTTCTGTTGTCTCTATGATATGTAAGGCTTCCTCTAAACCTTTTAAGGTCAATGCTTTTCTGCTGTCATTTAAATTTTTTAAGTCTCCCGCAAGCCTTCCTGCCTCTTCTGTTGTCTCGCTGTTTAGAAGCTCCAAGGCACGCTTTGCGGTGTCCAATCTTCCGCCTGCGTTGATGCACGGTCCAAGCACAAAACCGATATGATAGGAGCTGATTGCCCCTTCCTTCAAGCCGTTCAACGAAATCAGAGAGGAAAGTCCCTTACTCGAGGTATGATTCATGCGTTTTAAGCCCTCTTTTACTATGATTCTGTTTTCATCGGACAAATCCATCACATCCCCAACCGTTGCAAGTGCCGCATTTTCCAAAAGCGGTTCACATTCCTCCTGAGCTATGCCATATGTCTCATACAACGCCTGCACAAGCTTAAACGCCACCACAGCGCCGCATATTTTATCAAAGGGATAGGTGCACTCGCTTTGTTTTGGATTGACAATCGAATCCGCCGGCGGATAAATCTCTGTTTTGACACCATCCTTCTCCTCAAATGGAATATCATGGTGGTCCGTTACAATCACGGTCATTCCAAGCTCCTTTGCGTAAGCAATCTGGCTTGTGGCTGCAATTCCGTTGTCGCAGGTAATAATGGTGTCAATCTCTGCTTCTTTTGCAGAATCAATCAGATTTTCATTAATTCCGTATCCATCCTTCATTCGATCGGGGATATCCGTGTCAACGGCAGCACCGCACCGCTTTAAGCCCTTTAGCAGAATGTAGGTGGCATTCACTCCGTCAATATCATAGTCGCCTATCACTCTTATTTTTTTCTGCTCTGAAATTTTTGTCTGTATCAAGCCAACCGCCTTGTCCATATCCTTCATAAGCCACGGACTGTGAAGGTCCTTTAACGTTCCTTCTAAATACATTTTGATTTCTTCGTCTGTGATAACTTCCCTGTTGCGGATAATTCGTGCTATGACAGGATCTATATGAAAGGTTTTTCCAATCTGCTCAAAATCTGCTTTTTTCGTCTGTATAAACCATTTTTCCAACTTTAACACCATTCCTTTATTTGCTTAATCTTATTTTAAATAAAGAATGTGCTTTGCACATTCTTCGTGCCCGAATTTCTCATAATGTAATAAAATCTCTCAAAATAGTTCTTACTATTTTAAGAAAATAAACACAAAATGGACATACTTTATTTTTATAATAAACTTGATAGTTGAAATACAAACAAACTATCTCCCCCCTCATAAGTAATAGCCCGTATGCAAATACGGGCTATTTCCCTTTTCAGGCTCAGCGGTAATTCAGTAACCTCTTCCCGCCTCTTAGTGGATAACAATTTTATGGGATACGTTAAACTCCTCTTTTGCCTCTAGTTTTTGAACTCCCATTTTATTTTCCAGTTCTCCCGCAAAACCGTAATTATCACAGCGTCCATACCAAGGCTCCAGACAGATAAACGACGCTCCTGGCTTCTTCCATACGCCCACATACGGAAAACCTTCACATTGTACCGTCACATAAGGTGTTTTATCGGGAAAAGCAATTCCAACCTCAGACAATTGGCGGTTTTCAAAAATCAAAGTACTGCCATCAAACATATGCTCTCCGATTTTATATTTACCATCTGTAAGTTTTAACGTATGTACGGTATCGTACATTGCTGTCGGATACTCCTTATCAATATGAATATAGCCAAGTGTCTCCTTATCACCAAAGCTCAGATAATAATCCTTCTGCTCCTCATTTTCCCTTGCCGGCACATTAAATGCAGGATGCGCGCCAATGCCAAACAGCATCTCTTTATCTCCTGTATTTACTAGCTTCCACTCAACTAAAACCTCGTTTTCCACAATGCTGTGGCTCACTTCCAATTTAAAATCAAAAGGATATACCTTTTTTGTCTTTGCATTACTTTTCATACTGTGGACAATTTTATTTTCTTTTATTCCGTCAAAAGTAAATTCCGTATCCCTGGCAAAACCATGTGCAGTCATCGGATAAATTACATTTTCATAGCGGTATTCTTTGTTAAACAGCTCTCCCACAAATGGAAACAGTATCGGTGCGTGTCTATTCCAAACCGCCGGGTCCCCACACCAGATTAATTCTCTGGAGTTTTTCTTATCATAAATCCCAGCCAATTCGCCGCCGTAATCATTTACCTTCAAAAGAAGTCTTTCATTTTCAATTTGTCTTGTCTGTGGCATAATAACTCCTCCAATCTTGCTTCACTATTTCTAGTATACCATTCTGATGAATGGGTGGCAATATTCTTATGAACTTATTTTCGATAACTGCTGTAGAAAAATGAGTTTTTTTCAACCATAATCGTAATTGCCCCCTTATCCATTGTTGTCATAATATTCATTTTTTCGGTTGACAGCCGTTCCAAAAGCTCCTTATGCGGATGCCCATAGCTGTTTTTTTCTCCGCAGGATATCACGGCGTATTCTGCTCCAAGACGACTTAAAAATTGTGCCGATGTGGAATTTTTAGAGCCGTGGTGCGCCACCTTTAGAATATCGTAATCTTTTGTAAGCAGCTTTGTCACCTCCTCTTCCCCCTTTGCTTCCAAATCTCCCGTAAACAGCATGTCAAGTTCTTCCCATTTGAGGCTTAACACCGTTGAATAGTCATTTACCGACTCAGGAACATACTCCTTGTAGGGGTGAAGGCAGGTTAGCTTCAGATTACCTTCCTGTAAAATATCTCCTTTTTTTATATATAATACAGAAATTCCAGATTGTTTTGCCAATTCCTCCAATTCAAGGTATGCCTCGTCCTTCTCGCCGATTTGCGGCAGAATAAGATTTTCAATTTTGTAATCGGACTGCATAATCTCCATCAAGCCGGAAATATGGTCGCTGTCTGGGTGCGTAACAATACAATAATTTAGCTTTCGTATCCCCTTTGACTTTAGAAAAGGAAGAATTCTATATTTCCCTACCTCTTTCACGCTGCTGCTTCCTCCATCTATCATAAAAGTCGTATTTTTCTCTGAATGGATGACAATGCCATCCCCCTGCCCCACATCCAAGAAGGTCACCCAGAAGCCCTGTGGCAGCCTAATTGTCATAACAAGCAGCATTGCAGCAAAAAGAAGAACAGCTTCTTTCTTTTTCCAGTTACTCATCACATACAATATTATGGCAAGAAGTAGATAATAAACTATCATTTGCAACGGTGACGGCTTTCCAAAAACCATACTGGAATAAGGAAGCTGCAAGGAAAATTCACAAAGCCCCTCATAAACTTTCAAAATATAGCTCCCCATGCCAAGCATAAAACCGCCAAGCAGCATACTGATTTCCACGCAAAGACAGCCTAATATTCCCGACACCAAAACAAGACTTGAAATCGGTATGACAATCATATTTAAAAATATAGAATAGATAGGAAATTCATAATAGGAATATAAGATAATCGGAAATGTCACAATAGACACGCCAAGCGTTGAAATGAAATCTCTTGCAAATCTGAATTTAATGGAAAAAGTTTGACAAATGACAGGGGATACCGCACCAATGCCGATAACTGCACCAAAGGACAGCAGAAAGCCGATGTTGATAATATAGAGGGGATTGTCCATCAGAATGAGGATGGATGCAAGAGAAAGAGAGGATAAAATATCGTAAGTTCGCCCAAGCATTTTTGCAATCATTGCAATCGTAAACATAATGACTGCCCGGTAGGCGGACAGACCAAAACCTGTCATAATACCATAACAGATGACAACAGCGATACAGATGCCACCTGAGATTTTGTAATTAAGACCAAACCTTCTAAGCATATGGAATAGAAACATTCCGATAATCTCGATATGGGAGCCGCTGATGCATATGATATGCAAAATCCCTCCACGCTGATACAAATCCTTAATGCTTCCGGTAAATTCTGAGGTATCTCCAAGCACCATCGCTTTAAAGGTTCCGTTTTCAGTATCTCCCTTTGTTATTTGGTCAAAATTGCCGCTCAAACGGGTTCTGATTTTTTGCAGCGTGTTTCGGACAAGGTTTTCCTTCTCTTCTTCCACTATAATTTCTTTTGCCGTGACGCTAAAATCAATGTTCAGACTTTTGTAATACAGATAAGAATTAAACTGACCGGGATTTGCTGCCTGCTGAAACTTCCTTGCCGTACCTGTTACGTTAATTTTGTATCCAATGGGAATTTGTTTGTCGATATCGGTGTAGACGATAATTTGATTGGCTCGGACTGAGCCTGAATTTTGATAAAGAACTGTTTGATTTAAATAGAGTGCCAATTGTTCATTTTTTAGTTCCTGCTTATATACCCTGCCGCTTACGGCTACCTGACTTTTGTCCGTAATGGCTTGAACCGCCGCTGATTCTCGAAAATTCAGCGGCATGCTTGCCAGTCCCGACGTATCAATCAAAAGTAATAGTGCGACGGCGAGAATATACACAAGAGCAACGACACAAAGCGGGCGTTTACTCATCGATAATATCTTCCTTTCCTTCTGTTACAATTGAATTGTTTTCTATAATATCTAGGTTTCGCTCAAATAAAGTGTTAAAATTGATTGCTTCCCGATAAGTGATATCGGTTTCGCCATTGATGAGTATTTGAACCCTGGTTATGCCGCTAAGCTCCAGCAGTGAGTTGACAACGGAATAAACCGGCACCGACTCTGTCAGCTCGTAGCTATGATTTAAAAAGCTCTCATCAAAATTCACATAACATACTCCATCCGATGTCGAGACACTTAAAAGCTTCGTCTCCGGCGGAAGGGTTGGATATACCTGATCCGAGGTCGGCCCTTGGATAAGCTGTTCTATCACAAGCTTCTCCGTTGAAATGTTCGTACTGTACACCACATCAACAGAAGTCTCAATCAACTTATTACCTGCCTCATTTGCATAGTACAAGGTGAGATTGGTTCTCTCATACGAGTTAATCTCATCTCCTGTATTTTCAATAAAATTTGCCGCTGTCATAATACCCACAACATTATCGTTGGCATCCGTGAGAGGCTGATCATTGATGTAGAAGGAGACGAACTCAATGCCAGGTATTTGCGTCAGCATACGGACCATTGCCGTGCGAAACAATATTTCTGCCACACTTGACATTTTGTAATATCCCTCATTAAAAGTAAGGTATACCTGACTTGCCTCTATCGAATAACCCTGCAGCTTCACCTCATCTGGTTTTGCCTTCTTATAATCTGTATTTTCAGGATTTTCCTCAAGTTTTGAAAGAAATTCTTCCACCAAATCACTTGCTTCGGCGCTTTTTGGAGTATACCCCTCCGATACAACCTTTGTCTCTTCCTTGTTGATATAATACATATGGTATGTTGACTCTTCTACCTCTTCTTTCTCACACCCTACCATAATCAGAGCGAGAACAGCACAAAGAATTCCTATTTTTAGTTTTGTCATAATCTCCTCCATTCCTGCGTCGTCACGGAATTTCTACTGTGAAATATAGTTGAGAGGCACCCTCACCGTAAAGGTAGTTCCTTCTTCTTCCTTGCTGTATACCTTAATTGCACCACGATGCATTAAAATTGCATTCCTTGTGATGGATAGCCCCAGACCTGTACCGCCGATTTCTCTGGAATGTGACTTGTCCACCCTGTAAAATCTCTCATAAATATGCTCAAGGGAATCCTCCGGAATTCCGATACCAGAATCCGCCACCTTGATATAAAAATATTTGTGGTCGGCATTCAAAGAGACATGTACCCAGCCGTTTTCTGTATTATATTTGATTGCATTCTCAACCAGATTGGATATCGCAAGACTAATTTTAACCTCATCCACCTCCGCCGTAACCGGCCGGAAGCTCTCGAAAAGCAGTTCAATATTTTGTTTTGCCGCAATCGGCTTAAGCCTTTTTAAAATTTGCTCTAACAATCCGTTGACGTCAACCGATGTAATATTTAAGTCCGCTGATGTCTTGTCCAATTTAACGAGAGACAGCAAATCATTGATAATCTTATTTTCCCTGTCAATTTCCTCTGCTATATCGACCATGAACTCCTTATAAAGCTCAATCGGAACTTCCTCCTGTGCAATCAGAGAATCTGCCAAAACCTTCATCGAGGTAAGCGGTGTTTTCAACTCATGCGAGACATTTGAAACAAACTCCTGTCTAGAATCATCAAGCACTTTCATTCTGACCATCATTTTATTAAAGGCCTCCGATATCAACTGTGTCTCCGTATAATCGGAAACGGATATTTTCTCATCGACATAACCTTCATCCAGCGCCTCGATCGAGTTGCTGACACTTGCAAGGGGCTTTACCAAGACTCCTGCAAGGTAAAACGCCAGCATCAAAATAACCATTCCCATTCCGAGCTGTAATACGGTCGCTTTCTGGTTTAAAACAGAAATACTGTCGGTTATGCTGTCGGTAGAAACGCTCGCAAGAATAACACCGACCGCTTCCTTTGTGATTGTGTCAATAACCGGAACCGTCAGTTGAATATAGTTTCCTTTTTTTATATAGTTGGAGGTATTCGTACCCTTAAAGCATTTGATTACCTCCTCGGACACGATAATTTTCCCTTCCTCCAGCACATAAGTATCCTTTACAATTTTAAAGGTATTATCAATAACCATCAGTCTTCCGTCAAGCATTCCTGCCAATTGCTCTACCGAAGCACCGATTGTCTCTGAAGAAGGGTCCATCAAATAGCCATATGTATAGATCTGATTTGACAGCATTTTGCACTGATTCGATACATCTATGCTTCTCTGCAAAACCGCTCTGTCCTCATAGCTGTCTATAATTCCGTTTTTCAGCATAAAGCTCGGAACAATGCCAACAACCGCCAACACAAGCATAAGCCTGAATTTTAAGCTTCTAATAAATTTTCCTCTTTTTTTAAGTCGTACAAAAATAACACACACCTACTTTTCGTCTTGTCGCTATCGCAATTTAAAATCACAGGTAAATAATAGCCCCATATGGGGCTATCAAAAACTACTCTTGAAAATAATACCCAACGCCCCACTTTGTATGTACATACTTTGGTTCGCTCGGATTCGTTTCAATTTTTTCACGCAGGCGCCTGATATGTACATCAACGGTACGCACATCTCCCGGATATTCATAGCCCCATACGATGTTAAGAAGGTTTTCCCTGCTGTAAACCTTGTTCGGATTAAATACCAAAAGCTCCAATACGTCAAATTCCTTTGCCGTCAAATTGATTTCCTTGCCGGAAATATATACTCTTCTTCCTTCACAATCAAGCTTTAAATCACCGACCTGGACAATTTTCTTATTCTCTGCCTGCTCAGCCTTCTTGCTTGTACGGCGCATAATCGCTTTGATTCTCGCCTTAACCTCTAAGATGTTAAACGGCTTTGTTATGTAATCGTCTGCGCCATATTCCAAGCCCAATATTTTATCCATATCGTCGCCCTTTGCCGTCAGCATGACAATCGGCATACTGGAAAACTCTCTGATTTGCTGGCACACCTCAAAGCCGTTAAGCTTCGGAAGCATAATGTCAAGCAGCACGATATCGTACTCCTTCTCCTTTGCCAGATTCAAAGCCTCCTCACCGTCATAGGCACAATCAACCTCCATGCCGTCCTGTTCTAAGCTGAAACGTATTCCTTTTACAATCAATTTTTCATCATCTACAACAAGTACTTTTTTTCCCACGATCGTCACCTCATTTTACTGTAATCAAGTCCTTAACCTTGTTAAAAACACCTTCTTTAATTCCTTCAATCTCCATTAGCTCTTCAATAGATTGAAATCCACCCTTAGACTCCCTGTAGGCGATAATGCTTTTTGCCTTTGCTGCTCCAATTCCCGGCAATGTGGTAAGACCTTCCTCATTTGCCGTATTGATGTTTACTAAGCCGGAAGCGGCTTCCTCCTTGGCAGTCTCTAACTGCTCTGCCTCTTCTTCTGTGGGAACCATGACTTTCTGACCATCGGTCACACACTCTGCAAGATTAAGATAGTTTCGTGAGGCAGTGTCTAAAATTCCTCCCGCCAGTTCAACTACCTGATATAGTCTCGCTCCCTCTTCCACCTCGTATACACCGGGATTTTGAACCTCCCCACAAATATATACACAAATTACTGTGGTTTTCTCATTTTTGTCCTGCTCTTCTTCTGAAGCTGTCTCAACCGCTGTCCCGCCTGTATCCGCTGTTTCCTCTGTCAGGGATACCGCTGTCTTACTGTTGTCCTTACAGCTATACAGAAAGCCGCACAATACAAAAATTGCTGCTATAATACTAAATTTTAAAATTTTGTCCTTTCGCATATTTCCTCCATAATAAAATTATGGATTTCCCTCTATACCAGACTATTTAATTGTAACTAAAATATGCAATTATTACAAGGTCCTTTTTTCCTAACTTTTCATTCTAATCCCACTTAAATATTACAACACCCGCAATTGCCAATGCCATTCCGAGCAGCTTTTTCCACTCAAATTCCACCTTATCAACCCCAAATATTCCAAATACCTCAATAATATAAGCCACCAAAAGCTGTGAGATTACAATAATCATAACTGCCTTGGCTGGTCCGAGTGTTCCCATGCTCTTGATAACCGTGTAAGTGATGAAGGCTCCGATTACACCGCCAAGCAGCATATATCTAGGCTGCGTCTGTGCAAGTCCGGTAATGCTCTCCCGACCGGTGAAAAACCATGCAAAAATACAGACAATAAATGCACTAAGCTGCACCCATCCCGTAGACACCCATATGCTTGTATTTTTTGTAACCTCAGTATTAAATACTCCCTGAACACTCATAAGCGCTCCCGAAATCAAGGCAAGAATAATTCCAATCATAGTTTGATAACCTCCATAATTTTGTACTATGATTAGAATGTCAAAAGCACCCTAATCATACTATACAAATTATCCCCTATGATTGGAATTATATTCTTTGATATTTATTTTTCAATCTCAGCAATGCTCTCTTCCACGCTTTCGCCCTTCCATATGTTGGCGAATGATATCTCCAGCTTAAGCCAGAAATCTCCATTCTCCATAATCTTCGGGGCATTGGTATCCGTCTCATACTGCTTTAAAATATTGGCAATATTCTCATTTTGATAATCAATATCACTTCTTGCGGAAAGTTTTCCGGCTTCCTGATATAAATAGCTTCCCTTGTCATAAGTCAGGTATTTTGCAAATGCCTTTGCTGCTTCCTCTTTTGTTGTGTAGCCATTTACAAATACACCATAATTTACTGCAATACCTCTGCTCGCAAGTTCTGTTGTAAGATTTGGAAGCGGGACAATTTTAAAGCTGCTGTTTTTATCTATGATTGCCGGAGTTGACACTGTTGTTTCAGATGGGGCTGGTGTTTCAGCAGCTTCTGTCGTTTCACTTTCGCTCACTGTTTCTGAAGTACTGTCTTTTTCATTTTCCTTCAAAACTTCTGTTGTCTCGGGCTTAAATATTCGCTCGACACCGGCTGCGTAGCTCGTCAAGCCATCAATGTTCTCTTTATTTTGTTCTGATTCTTCCTCAATACCTTCACCGTTTGCTTCGCTGTCTTTGGAAGCCTGCTCATCGCTTTGCCCAGCACTCTTCTCATTTTCTGCTTCCGAATTCTGATTTTCTTCTGCTTCTGCAGCTCCCGCTTCGTCTGCTTCAGAAGCTTCCATATCTTCTGCGGTTTGCTCATTTTGTACATCCTCACTTATATCACCTTCTATCAATTCTATTTCTGGTAGTTTGTCCGTTTTTGCAATGGTAAATACGCTTTTTCCGTCTACAAAATTCTGGAATGAAGTCTCATAATCCACCGTTTGCGCATCTATGGCAAAATACTGGTTTAAGTTTTGATAATATTGGAATGCTTCCCTTAATTTTTCTCTGTCCGCAATATAATTTTCGTTGTCGATCTCATCGTTGTTCAAATATTTTCCAATAAAAAAATAATTACATAAAATATCCGTTACATCCCAGTTAAATATGGCTTCCACACCCTCCGGTGCATCAAATTCCTCAGAAAAACTCAAAATGTCATCAATGGTGCTCGGGGCATTCTCCACATAATCCTGGTTGTAGAGCAGATAACTTGTCTCAAAGTAGAGCGGATAGGCAAGAAGCTTGTCATTATAAGTAAATGCATTTCTCGCTGTCTCATAATAATTCTCTTTTGACACTTCCTCTGTATGTTCAAGTGCCAGCCCTGCCAGATATATTTTTTCCAAATTGCTGCTCTCCGCGATAAACAAATCGGGAGCACTATCCTCCTCTAGGACTGCCTGGTTAATTGTTTCAATATAGTCAATGGACGATACCAGCTTTGTCTTAACCTTGACAGCATTATCTGCTTCATACTCTTTTGCTGCCTTATCAATATATTCGCTTAATTCTTCATTCGTATACCACAATACAATCTGGGTAGTTTCTTCCACCGCTGCTGTGGAAACCTCTTCCTTCTCCTGCACTTTTAAATTGCAGCCTGCCATTACGCCAATCAATACAAAACATAACCCCACACTTAGTACTCTCTTTATCATCCGCTTCATTTTTGTCTCCTGTAAATTTGCACTTATCATAACTGTTTGGTTCCTTCACAGTTACCACTTCATCCACTAAGTATACACTCATGTCCTCCCCATTTTCAACTATATTTTTCCCATTACTTCACATTAATCTGATTATTATCGAGCCCGCTGTCATAAAGCATGCTCTGCACATATCTTGTAAGCATCTCTGGCACCTCTGCATTTCTCCAAAGCTTATACCCCTCAGAAGCCATTATCTCCTCGCGCACATCACTGACCGTTCCGGCAAAATAATTCGAATTCAAAACACTCATGATCTCTGCCATCAGCTTCATCTCATCCTCTGAATACAAATTGGTTTCCATCAACTTTTCATATGTGCTTTGATAGGACCTGCCCGCAAAAAACTCCCTGCCGTACTTCTTGAAGTTGAGAAGATTTTCATCTTCTATGCCATTCTTCTTTGCCCAGTTTTCCACATCAACCTGCCTTGTGCTGTAAGAGAATCCGGTTTTCGGTATATAATGGAGTGTACCATACTGCACCGGATATACGCCAAGTGCGCTTGTAACAATGTCATAGACCGGATTTGTCTCCTCTTTATCAGATTTGATATCCTGTATATGAATGTGTCCGCTTAGAACCAAATTTAGGTTACATTCCTGAAATAATTTAAGCACTTCATCATTGTTGTCAAGAGTGAAACCGTAACTTAAGACGGTGCTATGTTTGAATAAATTGTGGTGCATTACCGTGATAATACGGGCATTGTTATCCTCTGCCAGCTTACTGCACTCACATATCCACTCGAGCGTCTCCGGCTTTATCTTACCGTAAGTTGCCGGTGAACCGTATTTATAATTATTCTGATATACGTTTGTATCAAGCATGAGAAGCCAGACATCGTCCGACGGTACCGCCAGATAGCTCAAGCTTGACGCATCTCTTGAAACAGCCTCCTGATAGCCGAAATCCTTATATATTTCTTCAAAATCAGATGCTGTAATGCTGTCTGTCACATACTGCTTTTCCCCTTGGAAGCCGCGTGCCCATGGATTTTCTATGTCATGGTTTCCGGGAATAACATAAACACGGGTTTCCGTATTTTCTTCCAAGTTTTTTAGCTTTTCTGCCAGCTCCAGATGACTGTCTTTTTCACCGTTATTTGTCAAATCTCCGCTGATAATAAGGATATCCGGGTTTTCCTCTTCTGTCTCATCTAAAAAAGCATCCACAATCTCTTCGGTGTAATGAAGCAGACGACCGTCTCCCGATGAAATATATTTCTGAAACGCCGCACCATTATCATTCAGGCTTTCCGCCAGATAATGAACGTCGGTCGTCACAAAAATATCAAGATTTTCACCCGATACGATTGTCTGCTCTCTTGATACTTCATTCTTTTGATTGCAGCCTGCCAACAGCAACATAAAACTAAAGCACACTATCATCAAACATTTCCTGTTATTAAACATACAAAACCTCCTGAAAGCTAGTTTTAACTCAAACTAGCTTCCAGTTTTTCTATCATTTCATCAACATGTTCTTTTTCAATCACAAGCGGCGGAACCATACGAAGCACATTCGTGCCTGCCGTTATCACAATCAATCCCTGCTCCAACGCCTTTAATACAACCGGATTGGCTGGCTGTTTCAAAACAAGCCCCTGCATCAAGCCTTTTCCTCGACGTGTCTCAATACAGTCATATTTATCCACAAGCGTATCCAATTTCTCAGTCAGATATCCACCGATTTCCTTTGCATGCTCCACAAGGTTCTCTTTTTCGAAAATGTCAAACACCTTGCTCACAGCCGCACATACAAGTGGATTTCCGCCGTAGGTTGTTCCGTGGTCACCCGGTACAAGGGAAGCTGCCTTTTCTGTCATAGCAAAGGCTCCTACCGGCACTCCGCAGCCCAGTGCCTTCGCACTCGTCATAATGTCCGGCTTTACTCCATATCCCTGCCACGCAAACATGGAACCTGTTCTTCCCATGCCGCACTGGATTTCGTCAAAGATAAGCAAAATATCTTTCTCGTCACAGATTGCTCGCAAGCCTTCTAAAAATGCAGGCTCCGCCGGATAAATTCCTCCTTCACCCTGAATCGGCTCTAAAATAATCGCGCAAGTCTTTTCGTTTATCAGCGCTTTCACGCTCTCCAAGTCATTAAAATCTGCGAATTTAATTCCGCCAATCAACGGCTTAAATGCCTCCTGATAATGAGGATTGCCCGTCACAGACAAGGCTCCCATACTTCTTCCGTGAAAAGAATGATTCATCGCAATGATTTCATGGTCGGTTTTACCGTCCTTGTCATAGGCATATTTCCTCGCTGCCTTAATGGCTCCTTCAATTGCCTCTGTACCGCTGTTTGTAAAAAACACCTTGTCAAGCCCAGAAGCTTTGATAAGCTTCTCTCCTGCCTCTGCAAGCGGTGCATTGTAATAGAGATTTGAGACATGCATCAGCTTGTCAATCTGCTCTTTCAGCGCTGTCTTATATTCCTCATTGCTATATCCCAAAGAATTTACCGCGATTCCCGCAGCAAAATCCAAATATTTTTTTCCATTTGTATCAAAAAGATAAACGCTCTCGCCCTTATCCCACACAATCTGATAACGATTATAAGTATGAAGCAGATTTTTCTCTGCCTGTTCCATATAATTATTCGTGCTCATCATAATACCTGCTTTCTGATTCGCTTAAAATTGCCGTTCCGATACCCTTATTGGTAAAGAATTCAAGCAACAAGCAATGTTCAATTCGTCCGTCCAAAATATGCACTCTGGACACACCGCTCTCAATTGCATCAATACAGTTTTGAAGCTTCGGAAGCATTCCTCCGCCTACATTACCGCTCTTTAAAAATTCCTTTGCCTCCGGGATAGTCAGCTCTGAAATAAGCGTCTCGGAGCGAAGCGGATCTCTGTAAACACCTTCAATATCGGTCAGGAAAGCAAGCTTCTCTGCCTTTACACTTCTTGCGATAGCACATGCCGCATCATCTGCGTTGATATTATATGTCTGATAATCATCATCAATACCAATCGGGCAAATAACCGGAATAAAGTCATTGGCAAGCAGTGTGTCGATTAAGTCGGTCTTTACCTCTTTTACCTCACCCACAAAACCGATGTCCTTGCCACCGGAAAGTTTCTTATCCACACGTATCGTGGAACCGTCTTTACCGCTTATTCCGACAGCCTTTACGCCAAGACTCTCCATCATCTGGACTAAGCTCTTATTCACTTTATTTAATACCATCTCTGCGATTTCCATCGTAGGTTCATCCGTCACGCGAAGTCCGTTGATGAAATTTGGCTCCATACCTGATTTTTTAATCCATCTGCTGATTTCCTTGCCGCCTCCGTGCACGATAATCGGCTTAAAGCCTACTAATTTAAGAAGTGCCACATCCTTTATGACATTTTTCTTTAACTCATCGTCCACCATGGCACTACCGCCATATTTTACAACAATTGTCTTTCCGTTAAATCTCTGTATATAAGGCAATGCCTCAATTAAAACCTGCGCTTTTTGAAGCCATAATTCCATTTCCATCTTTTATTTCCTCTTTCTCTTATGAACGATAGTCCGCATTTATTTTAACATAATCGTAGGTCAAATCGCAGCCCCATGCTGTGGCTGTCGCGTCACCCATTTTGATATCGGCAATTGCCGTTACTTCCGGCTCGGATAAAATCTTGGTCGCTTCTTCCTCGCTGTAATCAAGTGCCACGCCATTTTCGATAATCTGAAGCTTTCCTGCCTTGCTCTCAAAATACAAATCTACTTTGTTCGGATCAAACTGCGCTCCTGAATACCCCATCGCACACAGAATACGTCCCCAGTTTGCGTCATGCCCAAAAATAGCCGCCTTGGTAAGACTTGACGTGATAACCGATTTGCTGAGTGTAACTGCCTGTTCCTTCGTCTCGGCACCTACTATCTTCACCTCAAACAGCGCGGTCGCACCTTCCCCGTCGCCTGCAATCTTTTTTGACAGACTGGTATTTACATAATTCAATGCCTCCAAAAATTTGGCATAGTCTTCATTTTTCTCTGTGATTTCTGCGTTTCCTGCCATGCCGTTTGCCATGAGTAAAACAGTATCATTTGTTGAGGTGTCGCCATCCACGGATATCATGTTGTAGGTATCCTTCACGTCCTCGCTCAGTGCCTCCTGCAGAAGCTCCTTTGAGATGGCCGCATCTGTCGTGATAAAGGAAAGCATCGTACACATATTCGGATGAATCATGCCGGAGCCCTTACACATACCGCCTATCACTACCGGCTTACCGCCAAGAGTAACCTCAACCGCAATCTCCTTCGGACAGGTATCCGTCGTCATAATCGCTCTTGCCGCCTTGTGACCGTCCTCTGTTGCCGCACCAAGGCTTGGTGCCATCGCCTGAATTCCCGCTGTAATTTTATCTATCGGGAGCTGTTTTCCGATTACACCCGTGGATGCCACCAAAACGCTGTGCTCCGGAATATTCAATGCCTTGGAAGCCACTTCTGCTGTCTCCTTACAGTAACGATAACCCTCTTCTCCTGTACAGGCATTTGCGATTCCTGCATTGATTACAACTGCCTGTGTGTACGGTGCATGGTCCGTCAAATCCTTATCCCATAAAACCGGTGCCGCCTTCACAATATTTGTCGTGTATGTTCCCGCTGCCTTACATGGTACCTCACTGTAAAGCAAAGCCATATCTTGTCTGTCCTTATATTTAATTCCTGCTGCCGTACACGTAGCGAAAAATCCTTTTGCCTGCGTCACTCCACCTTCTATTATCTTCATCCTGCTGTTTCCTTCCTAATTAATGTTTACTATATTATCTTCATTCAAAGTCAATTCATAATAATTTAAATCTTCTCTCATGGTCCAGCCAAGTCCCTGCCAGAAATTATTTCCGACCGCATTGCTCTTAAATGCAATCAGGGAAACCTTGCTTATTTTCTCCACTTTTAATGCCTGCAATGCAGCCTGTGCCATCTCGTTTCCGATTCCTGACTGGCGTTTGTCCTCCCGGACACACACGTGATAAAAACAACCTCTTCTCCCATCATGCCCGCATAGGATACTGCCTACAATCTCTCCGTTTTCCTCCGCCACAATGCTCGTAGTCGGATTTCTCCTTAGAAACCGTTCAATCCCTTCTTGGGAATCGTCTATACTTCGGATTGCAAAGCCTCTGATACTGTCCCAAAGCCCGCGCACCTTCTCGTAATCTTCTATTTTCATTGTTCTGATCATCTATCTACCTCTGTTTACGGAAACATTGGCACTAGGTCAAGTCCCATATTCTCTTCGAAGCCAAACATCAGATTCATGTTCTGGACTGCCTGCCCTGCGGCACCTTTTACCAGATTGTCCATAGCGCCCATCATGATAATCCGGTTTGTTCTCGGGTCAATTTTAAAATTCACATCAACATAGTTACTGCCTTCCACCCATTTTGTCTCAGGCGTCTGGTCCTTATCGAGTACTCTCACGAATTTTTCGTTCGCATAATACTTGTCATAGACCGCCTTTACCTCTTCATAGCTCACTTCTTTTTTCAGTGTAGCATAGGCAGTTACTAAAATCCCTCGGTTCATCGGAACAAGGTGCGGTGTAAAGTTCAGTATGATTTCCTCGCCCGCTACATAGGATAGCTGTTCCTCAATCTCCGGTGTATGTCTGTGGTTTGTTACAGCGTAAGCTTTTATATTCTCATTTACTTCGCAGAACAAATTGTCAACTTTGGCTCCTCTTCCTGCGCCTGACGTTCCTGATTTTGCATCAATAATAATTGTATTGGTATCAATCAGTCCTTCCTTTATCAAAGGATAGATAGACAGGGTGGAACAGGTCGGATAGCAGCCCGGATTCGCAACCAATCTCGCCTTTTTTACAGCCTCTCTGTTAATTTCACACAGACCATAAACAGCCTCTTTGATAAATTCCGGTGATTTATGCTCTATTTTATACCATTCCTGATAAGTTTTTACATCCTTAATGCGGTAGTCCGCACTTAAGTCAATAATCTTTACGTTCGATAAAATTTCTTCATTTACAAGGGAAGCACAAAAGCCCTGCGGTGTAGCCGTAAAAATTACATCCACCTGTTTTGCAAGCTCCTCCATATTATCGTCCATGCACACGTCATCTACAATTTGAAACATGTTGCGATAAACTTCTGCATACTTTTTATCTATATAGCTTCTGGAGCCATACCACACTATTTTTACTTCTCTATGTCCTGCAAGAATTCGAACCAATTCTCCTCCTGCGTATCCTGTTGAACCGATAATTCCTACTTTTACCATTATCATCTCTCCTATCTCTGACGCCCATACAAGATGAAGCTGCAAACAGATTCTCTTGTCACGAATTAATTATTGCATAATTATACACCCTCTTCGTATAATATGCAACTACATTTTAGATTTATTTTTATTCTCTGCAAAGCTTCTTTTATTATATATGAAATTATTTTGGTTTTCAATGTCTATCCTTTTATTCATAAAGGGTTTGGACATTTATTTTTCAGTTATAGTTTTCTCTTTTCTCGCCATGTATTTAAATTTATACAAAACAATGCATAATATTTACATAACAGTGTATAAATTTACACTTGCATTTATAATTGCAATGTTGTATATTAATTTAAAGAAGCAGAGGAAGTGGATATCCCTTCCTATTATAAATCATTCATACAAAGTTTAGGAGGCATTATTTTATGAAAGAAAAAGTTATTTTAGCCTACTCCGGTGGACTCGATACAACCGCCATTATCCCGTGGTTAAAAGAGAATTATGACTATGATGTAGTTTGTGTATGCATAGATGTTGGACAGGGCAACGAATTGGACGGTTTGGAAGAGAGAGCCAAATTATCCGGCGCTACAAAGCTATACATTGAGAACGTGGTAGATGAATTCGTAGATGAATATGTGATTCCATGTGTGCAGGCAAATGCCGTTTACGAGAACAAATATCTCTTAGGCACTTCCATGGCTAGACCGGTTATTGCAAAAAAATTAGTGGAAATCGCAAGACTTGAGGGCGCTGTTGCTATCTGCCACGGCGCTACCGGAAAAGGAAACGATCAGGTTCGTTTTGAATTAGGAATCAAGGCTCTTGCTCCTGACTTAAAGATTATCGCTCCTTGGAGATGCAACGATACCTGGAAAATGCAGTCCCGTGAAGATGAAATCCAGTATTGTAAGGACCATGGCATTGACCTTCCATTCTCCGCAGATTCCAGCTACAGCCGTGACAGAAATCTCTGGCACATCAGCCATGAAGGCTTGGAGCTTGAAGATCCTGCAAATGAACCAAATTATGACCATCTTCTTGTTCTTGGCGTAACACCTGAGAAAGCTCCAGAAGAAGGTGAATATGTGACAATGACCTTTGAAAAAGGTATTCCTGTGAGCTTAAACGGCGAGAAATTAAAGGCTTCCGCTATTATTGAAAAATTAAATGCACTTGGCGGAAAGCACGGCATCGGTATCATCGATATCGTGGAAAACCGTGTTGTAGGAATGAAGTCCCGCGGTGTTTACGAGACTCCGGGCGGAACAATCCTGATGGAAGCACATACCCAGTTGGAGGAATTGATTTTAGACCGCGCTACCCTTTCTCTTAAGAAAGAGATGGCAAACCGTTATGCAGATATCGTATATGAAGGAAAATGGTTTACTCCTCTTCGTGAAGCTGTTCAGGCTTTCGTAGAGTCCACACAGCAGTATGTGACCGGCGAAGTAAAGTTCAAACTTTACAAAGGAAACATCATCAAAGCCGGAACCACCTCTCCATATTCCTTGTACAGTGAGTCTTTGGCAAGCTTTACAACCGGTGAATTATATGATCATCACGACGCAGAAGGCTTTATCAATTTATTCGGACTTTCCCTGAAGGTTCGTGCTATGAAGATGGCCGAAGCGGATAAGAAATAAAAAAAAGAAAAAGCAGATTTACTTATCATAAACAAGCAATGGCTGTACACAAATTCGTGCACAGCCATTATTTATTCCTTCTTGCATGTCTTCACACAAGTTAAAAATCTCTCTTTTATCAAATCGGTGAGCTTCTTTTCTTCCTCGTCATCTCCGGAAAAAGGTACATAGCCTCCCGCCATATGGGCATGTCCACCGCCGTTTCCCAAACCCTCCAAAGCTAGTTTACATAACTCTCCTGCATCACAAGTACTGTATTTGCTGCGGACAGACAACTTAAGCCCTTCCGTTTTTCTTGCATATACCACAGACAAATATACATTCGCAATTGACATCATAAAATCCGATATATTTGCAATCAAAGCCTCCGGGCAATCCATGCCGGTATCGGCAAAGCTGATTCCCTCCACAATGTCTATATTATTGATTGCATTGGCATAAGCATGCAGATCATCAATCTGCAATACACTGTGCTCTAACCCCTGCACAATATCCATATCACATTTGGTATACAGATAATAAAATAAATCCAAGTCCACCTGTGAAACGCCCCGGCTTAAATTCGCCGTATCAATCTTGATTCCATAAATAAGGGCGGTCGCCGTTTTCTTATCTACCGGGATATTATTTTCCACAAAATATTCTCCTACGATAGACGCGCAGGCACCAATCTCTTTTCTGATATCGGCATATTTATAATCACTCACATGATTAGACGGATGATGGTCAATGCAGATAATGATGTTTCCCACCATATCCTCCACATTAATATTTCCCTTTTGGGAATCCACGAGAATAATCTCATCCTCCTCCGTCATATGAGGAATCTCCTCCATCTGGTATAAGGTAATACCAAGCTTTTCAATCATGTGCAGCGTACTGAGCCTGTCAATTCTCCCATTATAGCAGATAGTAGACGAAATATGCTTCGCCTCCAAAAGCTTCTGCAATCCGTATGCACTTGCAATCGCATCTGGATCCGGGAAATTATGTGTTTGGATAAACACATGGTTCTTACTGATGTGAGATAGTAATTGTTCAAATCTCGTCATTTTATTATTCTGTAACCGCTGACACACCGGCTAAGTAACCTGTAACGGAATCAAGATTTACGGATACTACCTTCTCCGCCTGATTAGACTGAATAACATCATAAGCAGAATAACTAAGCCAACACACAATTGCCAAACCAACAACCGCTGCTGCCGCTTTTATTGCAAGAGATTTTCTCTTCTCTTTTTTCATAATCTCTTTTCTGTTTGCTTTTTCTTTTTTATAACGTTCTACTTTTTCCTGACTCATCTCTATTCTCCTTTTCCATTTCGCCTGTTATCCCCAACAGAGTGTGAGCAAAGCTCACACTTCACGCCCAAGCAAGGTGCGCATAATATTTTTATATCATAGGAAATTCAAAGGATTTTTCTATGTTATAAAATAAAATGTCCACAAATACAAGCATTCTATATAAACATCGCATCGCGCTTGTTTCTGTCATATATTATACACTATATTTGTGAACATTTGTAGTCAATTCAAAATTATTTTATTACACTACCACGATTATGCCGCCGTCGTTTGCATAGAGGCTGCTGACACCTGCTGTATCGCACACAATAACATCTCTAAACTTACACCGGTTCATCAGCTCTTCCTTCACTTTTAACGCTCTTTCCAGACAATTGCAGTGAGAAATGGCAAGAATTTTATTCTCGGTATCCTTTGCCTGCTCCACAATCACTGTAATCATTTTATCAAGTGCCTTGTTAATACCGCGCGCCTGCCCAATCTGATATATGGTTCCTTCCTTTGTGGCACCCATAACCGGTTTAATATTCAATGCGCCCGCAACCAATGCTTTTAAGTTGCTGAGTCTTCCATTTTTACGAAGCGTCTCAAGCGTCTCCAAAACAAAATAAGTATTCATTCCTTCAATATACTCTTCCACCGTCTTCACGACCTCGGCAAAAGGCATACCCGCCTTTTCACATTCCTCTGCCTTCAGGGCAATCAACGTCTGGCCGATGGAGGCTGATTTGGAGTCAAATACGTGAATATTCTTCTCGCCTTTTTCCTCGTGATACAAGTTTTTTCCCAAAACAGCACTGTTATAGGAGCCGCTCAGCTGGCTTGACAGCGTTACCGCGTATACATCCTCTGCCTCGCAGGTATATTCCTTCATGTATCTCTCAGGAGACGGACAGGAGGACTTCGGGCAATTCGGGCTCGCCGCAACCAATTTTAAAAACTCAGCCTGATTAAAAGTCTCATCATCCACAATAATATGGTCGTCTACCTGAAGCTCCAACGGCACATTTACAAAATGCTCATCACCTTTTAATCTTTCAGTAAATTCTCCACAACTATCCACAACAATTTTATAGCTCATCGTTACCTCCTATTTATGAGAACCACTACTGCGTATGCTATAGTAGTTTTAACTTTCTTTTTCTTAACTACATAATATAGTTTTCATTACTACTAATAATAGCATACATATAAAATAATGAAAAGCATTTTTCTGAATTTTTTTTATTTTGTGTAACAGTTCAGCCATGCAGAAATGATTCTATAAAATGACCGTGAGTGTTCACACTCTAAGGACATTTTATAGAATTATTTCTATAGGGCGGACGCCCTACATGAATAATGTGCCAATCATGAAGTAAAATACTTGGAATATTTGTATATTCGGGCACATTATGAATGGCATGGCTGAACTGTTACTACGAAACCGAAGAAGAAACCGTAAAAAATGTTTCCAGCAAGTCTGTAAGAGCGGTCTGGTCAGCTACCCCCATAACCTCCCTTGCGGAGTGCATTGCCAAAATCGGAATTCCGACATCCACAATTTTCATCGGAAGGTGAGCAGCCGCAATGGCTCCAATCGTGCTTCCTCCGACGATATCGGAGCGATTTATATATTTCTGATAAGGAATGTCCTTGGACAGACATAGCAGCTCTGTGACGGCAACCGCCTCACTGTCCGTCGCGTAGCTTTGAGAGCACGCCTCCTTGATGCATAAGCCTTTTCCCAAAATCGGCTGATTTGTAATATCGTGCTTTCCTACCTTGTTCGGATGCAGTCCGTGTGCCACGTCTACTGAGAGCATAAAGCTGTCCGAGAGAGCTGATAAAAATTTCGCTCTGTCTCTTCCGAAAGAAAGCATAATCTTTTCCAGAATAAAGGACAAAATAGCGGAGCCTGCTCCCTGTTTTGTTCTGCTTCCAATTTCCTCATGGTCAAACAGGGCTATTACATTGATGCCCTTTTCTCCCTTTCCGCCAATAAGCGCTGTCAGCGCTGCGCTCACACTTGTCAGGTTATCAATTCTAGGTGCCGATAAAAATTCCTCGTTCAGCCCGAGCAGACAAGGCTCATCTAAATTATACAGATTAAGCTCATAATCTAAGATTTGCTCTTTCTCCACCGAAAGCTCCCGTGCCAAAAAACTGAGGAAGTTTTCTCCGCCAAGCTCCTCGTTTACAATCGCTGCAATCGGAAGCATATCAGTCTGCTTATTTAATTCCACGCCTTTATTTACATCGCGGTTTAAATGAATGGCAAGGTTTGGTATTGTAAACAGCGGCTTTTTTAAATCAATCAGCCGTATTTCAGGCTTAAACGGATTATCACTTTTCAGCGTAACACGTCCTGAAGCGGACAGCGGACGGTCAAGCCATGTATTTAAAATCGGACCTCCGTATACCTCCACATTAATCTGTCTGTATTGATTTGTCGTGATGTCTGGATTTGGCTTAACCCGAAAGCACGGAAAGTCAGTATGTGCCGTTGCTATTTTAAAACCCTGCCGAAAGCCAAACTTTTCTCCGACTGTAAAGGCAAAAAGACTAGAGCCGCAATGCTCCACATAATATTTTCCCCCATTTTTAAGACCCCAATCCTGATTGAGAAAAAGCGGTTCAAAATCCGCCTCCTTCAGTTTTTTCACTCCCTCCTGCACTACCATGTAGGGAGAGGTTCCTGCCACTATTATATTTGTTAAATATTTCACATTCTCTTGATTGTTCATTATCTTTCCTCCAAATGCTTTGGTTTTTATCTATACTTTTCATTGCTAAAAAGAATTTACATAGTATAATAGAATTATAGTTGTTAGTATACGACAGATTACCATTTTAGTAAAGACTTGGGGGATAACATTGATTTCACTGCAAATTATTGACGTAAAGGACTTTATGTCCAAATTATTAATCTCAGACACCTTTAACAAATTCCTGCTATCCGAGGCAACGATAACGACATACAATACCTTCACGATTGACGGACATATCAACAAGGACTTTTACAGCACGGAAGAATTGGAAGAAAAGGATTTAACCGGTCAGGAAATGTCCTATTGGGAGATTCTAAAGCCTGTCTGCTTTGAGCTTATTAAGGGCAAGAAAACGCCGCTTGGATTTAAAATTGTATTTCTGCTCTCACCTGCCAATGTAGAAAAGCTGTTAAGCCAGAGCAACATTTCTCTCTCTCCAAATGACGTGAACGGACTGTTTTTGAACATTAAATACAGCAACAACTCCTTAAGCTGCATTACCGGCACCTCCATCAAGGTATTCAGCCTTGATAAGACGCTGGAATATGAATGGGATTCGATGGTGCAAAAGTTTTTTAAGGCACATGAGATTGCTTTTGAGGTTAATTAAATTTATATAGCACGAAATACTGCAAAGCAGTATTTCTGTACCTAATACAAATAACATATGGGGAGCTTTCGGCTTCTCATTTGTTATTTGTTAGCACTCATTATAAATGAGTGCTAATTTTGTCTTGACATTTGAAAAGACGGGTATTATGATAGTAAATATTATGTAACACTATTATCATAATCAAACAAAAGGAGTGTATAAAATGAGTAAGCAACATGGAAGTTTATCAATCGATAGCGAAAATATTTTTCCCATTATTAAAAAATGGCTGTATTCCGACCATGACATTTTCTTTCGTGAGTTAATCTCAAATGGCTGTGACGCCATCACCAAACTAAAAAAACTGGAAATCATGGGTGAGTACACAATCCCAGAAAACCATGAGTTCAAAATACAAGTTATTGCAAATCCAACGGAGAAAACTCTGAAATTCATCGACAACGGTCTTGGAATGACGGCTGATGAAGTAAATGAATATATCAATCAGATTGCTTTTTCCGGCGCAACTGACTTTTTAGAAAAATACAAGGACAAGACAAATGAGGACCAGATTATTGGACATTTCGGACTTGGTTTTTATTCTGCCTTTATGGTAGCAGATGAGGTTCATATTGATTCCCTCTCCTTCAAGGAAGGTGCGACACCTGTTCACTGGGAATGTGACGGCGGTACAGAATTTGACATGGAGGAAGGTCATAAGGATACAGTAGGTACCGAAATCACTTTATTCTTAAATGAGGACTGCCTTGAATTTGCAAATGAATACCGTGCAAGGGAAATCATTGAAAAATACTGTTCCTTTATGCCAACTGAAATCTTTTTATCCAATGCAACCGCAGAGCCGGAATATGAGACAATTTTATCTGAGGAAAAAACCGAGAAGGATACTGTAATCGAGACTATCATCGAGGAGGCAAAAACCGAGGAGAAAGAAAATGAAAATGGCGAGAAAGAAATCGTAGAGGTCTCTCCGCGAACTGAAAAACTCAAAATTTTAAAACGCCCGGTTCCACTGAATGATACGCAGCCTCTCTGGACAAAGCATCCGAATGACTGCACTGACGAGGACTACAAGGCATTTTACCGCAAGGTATTTATGGATTACAAGGAGCCTTTATTCTGGATCCATCTGAATATGGACTATCCGTTTAATTTAAAAGGAATTCTGTACTTCCCTAAGATTAATACAGAATACGACACAATGGAAGGTACCATTAAGTTGTACAACAATCAGGTATTTATCGCAGACAACATCAAGGAGGTTATTCCTGAATTCCTTCTGCTCTTAAAGGGCGTTATCGACTGTCCTGATTTACCGCTTAACGTATCCAGAAGTGCCCTTCAAAATGATGGCTTTGTAAAGAAGATATCTGACTACATTTCAAAGAAGGTAGCAGATAAGCTGTCCGGTATGTGTAAGGTTGACAGAGAAGCCTATGAGAAATACTGGGATGATATCAGCCCATTCATCAAATTTGGCTGCTTAAAGGACGAGAAGTTCTGCGAAAAGATGACCGACTATATCCTATTTAAGGACTTAAATGATAAATACTTAACTCTTTCCGAATACAAGGAAAGTAACCTTCCTGCGACTGAGGACAATACTGAAGAAGTTACAGACGAGAGTGCTGAAAATGATACGGAAGAGGCAAAGGAAAAAGATCGCAAAACCATCTACTATGTAAGTGACGCTCAGCAGCAAAGCCAGTACATCCATATGTTTAAGGAGGAAAACTTAAATGCGGTCATGCTGACTCACAACATTGACTCTCCATTTATTACACAGCTTGAGCAGAAAAATGAGGATATTAAGTTCCAAAGAATCGATGCAGATTTGACAGAGAACTTCAAGGAAGACAATAGCGATGTTGATATGACAGCAGAAATTGATACCTTGACTGAGGTATTCAGAAAAGCCTTAAGCAACGATAAATTGGACGTTAAAGTCGAGAAGCTGAAGAACGAATCCATCTCCTCCATGATTACACTTTCCGAGGAAAGCAGACGTATGCAGGATATGATGAAAATGTACAACATGTATGGTATGGACCCAAGTATGTTCGGCTCCAACGAAACACTTGTATTAAATGCTAACCACACACTTGTAAAATATATTCTGGAAAATAAGGATTCTGAAAATGTTCCGATGATTTGTGAACAGCTTTATGATTTGGCACTGATTTGCCATAAACCATTAGCCGCTGATGCGATGACAAAGTTTATTGCAAGAAGCAATGAAATCATGATGCTGCTGACAAAATAACAAAATAACAAAATAATAAAGCAAGAGCAGTTACAAGATTTTAAATCCTGTAACTGCTCTTTTATGTATCTATATATTTATAGCTTAAACTTACTTACAAGTTCATTCATACCGCCAGCCGTGCCTTCCTGCTCTGCAGATTTTTCCTCTACGTTATCCACCACACCCGATACGATTGAGATTGCATTTGCAACATCTGAACCATTTTGTGCTGTATTTTGTGCGGACTCTGTAATATTTTGTATTGCACTTGTAATTTCCGTAACCGTCTGCTCAATGCTTGCCGCCATATCCGAAACCTTATGTGACAATGCCTTAAAGCTTCTTGCATCCTCACCATACTGCTCCGATACACTTACAAAGCTATTGTAATCTGGGGTTACCGTATCCGTTATAAATCCTAAAATAGATTTGGAATTGTCTGTCAGCACACTGAATGCATCTGTTACCTGGTCAATTGTATTTTTAATTTCCTCTACTGCTTTTGTCGTGTCAGAGGCAAGTTTTCCGATTTCCCCGGCAACTACTGCGAAGCCTCTTCCTTGTTCTCCTGCTCTTGCCGCTTCAATGGAGGCATTTAAGGAAAGCAGGTTAATCTGCTCGGCAATACTTGAAATTACATTTGCCAAAGCACCGATATTCGTCACCACATTTGCATTTTCAATACTGATATTCAAACTCGTTTCGTATTCCTTTACAAGCTCGTTTGCCTTTTCGAAGGAATGTCTGCTGCTCTTCTCGATTTCTGCCGCTCTGTCCTCAATCTCAACTGCCATATCGGCACTATTTTCTGTCTCTACCGCCAGAACGTTTACAGAAGCATTTACCTCCTCAACCGAGGCATTCAGTTCCTCTGTCGCCGCACTTGTGGACATCATATCATTGTTAACATTCTGCATAATGTGTGTAATATCATTAAACTGATTTGCCAAATCATTTGACGCCTGCTTTAACTCCGTACTGGACTGATTCATAACCGCGGCACTGTCAGCAATTCTTTTCAAAACAAGTTTATTCTTCTCATACATGATACCGAGATTCTCGCCCATTCTTCCCAGCTCATCCTTTGATTTCAGTTTCACCGGCTCCTCTGTAAAATCACCCGCCGCAAGCTTCGTAATAGAATTATTTATTTTCTTAATTCCCTTGGTCACAGAGTTTATCACAAGTACAATAACCACAATGCACACAATGATAGCCAAAACTCCAATTATAATCATATTAATTGTCATTGTACGGATTGTTGCAAACAGCTCACTTTCCGGAATTTCAATACCAAGCTTCCAGCCATAATTTTCAAGTGTACTATAGTAAAGATCATGTTTTTCGCCGTTCTTTGTATAAACTCCGTTACCTTCCTGCTGCCCAAGAACTGTATTTCCAAGCTCTGCAAGTGTACTCTCTTCCTCGTCCTTAATATTTTTATTCATGACCTTTTCTGTATCACTGTTTGCCAGATAAGAGCCTTCTCCATTTAGAAGTACCGCTTTTCCGATATCAATCTTATTGACAATATTTTGTATCGTCGTCAAGTCAATATCCACGGTAACAATACCGATGATTGTTCCATCGCTTGCCAAAATCGGCGATGAGCAGGAAGACATGACAGTTCCGCTCACTTCATCTAAATAAGGATCTGTGATTTCTGTTTTCCCTGATGTCACCGATTGGGTATACCATTCATAGGCAAAATAATTATAATCTTTTGTATTATATTCATATGTCGTCTTGGCATCGGTTCCATCCTTATATACATATAAACTCATATATTCCGCGCTGCTATCATAGATATATGGCTCAAACCAAATACCGCTTCCGGATACGATATCGTTATTAAAAATAATTTTCTGAAGCATAGTTTCATATTGGCTCATTGTTTCAACCTGATAGGTCGCACTTACCATATCAGCTATGCTATCGGCAATTTGCGTTACACCCTTCAACTCATTGTTAATATTATCCATCTGCCCACTCAGTTCGCTCTCCATTGTGGCCTTAATCTGGCTGCGCACTCTGTTTTCGCTTGATTGAATGCTATAGATAATTAAAATAGCAAAGGAAACAACAATGATTGGAATAATAAAAACTAATAATTTTGTCCTAATCGATTTAAACATAATTCTCCTCCTTGAGCGCCACCATGAGCCTCTTCTAACGCTTTTCATTATATCATTCTTTGTTCGCATTATTTTACATTTAATACTTTTTTTATACAATTTTATTGATAATTAATAAGCGGTTACACGCGTATAACCGAAAAAGCATGAGAGCCGTTTCTTCTCTGGAATGAACGCATAAATAGTTTTTATATGATACAAAAAAGAAGCCCCCATTACGACGGCTTCCCTCACCATTTTCCTCTTTAAACTTTTTCTTTCTCTTCTTTCAGCCTTGATGCGATTACCTTTAAGACCATATCCGGCATAAACGGCTTCAAAATAAAATCGGTTGCTCCCAATTGAAACCCTTTCATTCTACTGTCAATATCCTCCTGAGATGTCAAAAACAATACCGGTATTTCCCTGTTCTTAGGATTTTCCTTGATTTTTTGGATTGTTTCAAAGCCGTCCATGCCTGGCATCTGAATATCCAAAAGAATTAAATTCGGATTATTTTTCTCCATAAATTTAAGTGCCTGTTCACCAGACTTTACAAGTGAAACTTTATAATAGGGCTTTAAAAAACTCTCTACAATTTTTAGGTTGGTCAGCATATCATCAATTACCAAAATATGTTCCTGCTCCTGCATATACAGTTCCCCCCTCGTCCATCATTAAACTACTTTATCAGATTTATCATTCTCTCTAGTTTTCAAAATGTTGATTATAAGTGTCAAAGAAATTGACAGTATTCACCTCAGTGCCATTGTCTCCCAACGCAACTGAATTCCAACACTCTTCATTAAATTCCGATACTAGTCCTTCCACGAAAACTTCGTATACCTCATCAAATGCCTTGGCTTTTCTCTGTTCAATAATAACCTCTTTGTTGGCATCTGTCGCTTCAATGTCATAGCTGTTGATACATCTGAATATGTAGTAACTGTCCTCAGTCTCTATTATATCACTTATTTCATCATTTTCCAAATCAAATACGACTTTTTCCACTGTTTCTTCCAGCTTCCCGCGGCTCAAAGACAGCTCGGTTGTCTCGTTATCGCTGTAGTTCTCTGCAAGATTAGTAAAATCCTCGCCGTTTTGTGCTTTTTCCAGTACCCCGGCGGCTTTGTTATATGCCTCTTGCTTTTCCGCATCCGAAAAAGCTACCTTATTTCCTGAAGCATCCAACGTATATTTGTTGATAACAATCTGCTGTACCGTAATAATTCTTGCCTCATCATCACTTACCTCAGTGTTTGTTTCTGTTGTGAGGGAGGAATACACTTTGCTTGCCAGTAAATAGTCTGTATAGGCATTGGAAATATCTTGTTTTGTAACGCCCATATATTCGATTTCTGCCTCACTTAAGCTACCATAATACTCCTCAGCCGCCTGATTAACCGTATTTTTTTCCTCATCCGTCAGTTCAATGCTATATTCCTTGGAAAACAATGCCATGCTCTTAATCTGTGCCATTTGGGCAATAACCGTTTTTTTCAGATAATCCTCAATTGTCATATCACCGCATTTTGTCTGCCACATATCACTGCCGTAAATATCCTCATATTGGTCCTGCAAGTTGGTGAGATAAATTTTTGCTTCCGCAAGTGTGCACACACTGTCATTGATACGAAATACATCGTCATCCCCTAGCCTATTCACTAAAATAACAGATGTAACACTTTGAGCACAGCCAATTCCAATCCCGCCGACAAACAGGCATGCCAATATGATTAATACAACCCTGACTCTCCTCATTTTTCTCTTTCTCATTCTCTATATCCTCAGCTTATCTTTTTCAAAATACTTCTCGCTACACTGATTCCATTTGCAGATGCCTGCTGCAGACCTCTTGTCACGGAAGCTCCATCGCCGATTGCTCTAAGACCTTCGATACTTGTCTCAAAATCCTTGTTTACCACTACCTTGTTGGAATAGAATTTTACCTCCACACCGTAGAGCAGTGTTTCATCGCTGGCAATTCCCGGTGTTACCTTATCAAGCGCCAAAATCATCTCCTCGATATCCACCATAATACGATGAGGGAATACTAAGGATAAATCTCCAGGTACTGCATCCTTTAATGTCGGAATCAGATTGTTACGGCAAAGTCTCTCCTCCGTTGTTCGTCTTCCCCTCTGGAAATCGCCGAAGGTTTGCACCAATATTCTTCCGTCGCAAAGCATGTTACTAAGCTGTGCAATCTGTTTTCCATATTCAATCGGAGTATGGAACGGCTCCGTAAAATTCTTGGATACAAGAAGAGCAAAATTCGTATTATTCGTCTTGTATTCCTTAGATTTGTATGCATGTCCGTTTACAACAGCAAGACCATTCTCATAGTACTCGGTTGCCACTTCTCCTGAAGGGTTTGTACAAAATGTTCTCACCTTGTCGTCAAAGGTCGGTGTATAATAAACAAGCTTCGCTTCATAGAGGTTCTTGTTTAAAAATTCCATGACCTCATCACGCACCTCAACCCTTACACCGATATCCACGGTTCCTACCTGTGTTGCTATCTTATATTTTTCACAAATATGGCTAAACCACTCAGAGCCCTCACGTCCGATTGCTGATACAAGCTCTCCGGCATAGATGCTTTCGCCCTTGTCCGTGATAACACCAACTGCCTTGTTATCCTCTATGATAAGATCGTCCACCATCGTGTTAAACATCATCTCCACGCCTTCATCCAACAGATGATTTTGGAGCTTATTGTAAATCTTATAGCCCTCTTCCGTTCCGAGATGCCTGATTGGACATTCAATTAATTTCAGATTTGCATTGATTGCTTTTCTTCTGATTTCCTGAATTTCCTTTGCCTTATCTATACCATAAATATTTGTATCCGCACCAAATTTCAAATAAATGCTGTCTGACTCATTGATTAACTCCAGCGCCTTATCATAGCCAAGCATTTCCGGCAAATGTCCGCCCACATCAGGAGAGAGGGACAGCTTACCGTCGGAAAAAGCTCCCGCACCTGCAAAACCTGTCGTTATAGAACAGGGTTTACAGCCGACACATACCTTCGTCTGTCTCTTCGGACATTTTCTGCTCTCAATCCGTCTTCCTTTTTCTATCATTAAAATACGTAAATCTTTTTGTTTTTCTTTTAATTCATAAGCACAAAAAATTCCTGAAGGTCCCGCACCTATTATAATTACATCATATTGTTTTTGCATAAATTGCCTCCAAACCGTCTAACTAAATTTTATTTGAATTACTTCGTAATTCGTGGATCCCCATCTGGGATGCTATAATTGTCCAACGACAATTATAGCATAAACGTCGAAATGTGTCTATCATAAGCGCAAAAATGGAGGATAGTGAAATTATGATTCTCTATCCTTATCGCTTTATTATTCCTGTTTTTTGTTACTTTAAGTATTTTATTATCACAAAACGAGTATTAACGTCCCCGCCGTAATAACAAGGCACCCAATTATAGTCTTTGCGCTCACTGCTTCTCCTAAGATAAGAAATGCCAAAACCATCGTAATTACAATACTGAACTTATCCACCGGGACAACCTTTGAAGCATCACCGATTTGAAGTGCTTTATAAAAGAAAAGCCATGACAGTCCTGTTGCAATGCCGGACAGCCCTAAAAACACCCAGCTTTTCTGTGTTATGTTGCTGATTTCATGCTGCTTACCGGTTATAAAGACAATGCCCCATGCCATGATCAAAACAACGACCGTTCGTATGGCTGTTGCAAGATTCGAATTGATATTTTCAATTCCTATTTTTGCAAATATTGATGTCAGGGCCGCAAAGACAGCGCCAAGACACGCATATAAAATCCATAGTTCACCCATGCCTCATCCCCCTTGTTCCGCATATTTTTACAATACCGTCCCAGTTTTGTTTCATTATATACTCAATCTATTCTAAAAGCAACCTGCGGCTCTGAAACAACTTTTTTCGACATGTTCCTGAATAAAACCTTTTTTTCCACTTGCAGGAGCTTTTCTTATACACTATAATATCATTGAATAACTAAATCGGAGGATTACCATGAATCGTGTTTATGTAATCGGTGTAGCCGGCGGCTCCGCTTCCGGCAAGACAACCATCGTGAATAACCTGAAGGAATTTTTTAAAAATGACATAGAGCTTATCAGCCATGACTACTACTATAAAGCTCATTATGATATGCCCTTTGAAGAGCGTGAAAAATTGAACTATGACCATCCAAACTCATTCGATACGGACCTGCTTATTTCAAATTTAAACGACTTAAAAAACGGGAAAAAAGCCTATCGCCCCGTCTATTCTTACTCCATACACAATCGTACCGAGGATACCGTAATACTTTATCCCAAGAAGGTAATCATTGTAGAGGGTATTCTCATACTGGAAAATGAAGAGCTTCGCAATATGATGGATACCAAAATTTATGTGGATGCGGACGCAGATGAGCGCCTAATGAGACGAATTCTTCGCGACATCAAAGAGCGCGGCAGAAGCATCGATTCTGTAATTGCCCAATATTCCAACACGGTAAAACCGATGCATGAACAGTTTATTGAGCCTTCTAAGAAATATGCAGATATTATCATTCCGCGCGGCGGAGAAAATTTAACCGCGCTTAATATCCTAAAAGAACACTTAAATATTGTATTGAATCAGTAATTTGGAACAACGAATGTGCAAAGCACATTCTCCGCGCCCGAGCAGATTGCATAGCAACAACTTCCATTCGGTGAGATGCGCATTAATAGTTTTAATATCATAGGAAATTCCTATGATATTAAATCAGGCAACCTTGTTGCCATTTGCCGTAAATTTAAACTTTGCATTTAATATTTCCGCCGCCCGCTTACACATCAACATGCGGTTTAGGAAAATTTCAAAATAATCCAAGATAGAGGAGATCGATTCATCTAATTTTATATCCAGATGGATTACTCCTTTTTCTTTATCAATCATCACCTTCGACTTGATGGCAGCGTAATTCACCCTGTCGTGATTGTCAAAGTTGGCTTTTTCCTTATTTCTCACACGATTTCTTCTTACATCTGTCTTATCTGCCAAAATGACTGCCGCAGATATCGGTGTCACCGCTGTTCCTGTCTTTTCATCGTGATTTCCGATTGCCGTTACAACTGCTGCAATGTCCTCGCAGTCCATTCCAAGCTCCTTCAAAATCTGAAATGCCATCAAAGCTCCATTGTGGGCGTGGTCATTTCGATTAACCGAATTTCCGATATCATGCATGAAGCCCGCTATTTTTGCCAGCTCAATTTCCTTTTTGGAATAACCAAGCTCTCTTAATATTTTTCCCGCCGTCTCGGCTACCTTTATCGCGTGAATCTTAGAATGGTCCGTATAGCCCAGCACACCAAGAACCTCATTTCCGACCTGAATATAAGTATTAATCTCTTTATTTTCTCTTATCTGCTCATACGTTATTTTACTCATGCACAACTCCTATTTTACTTTCTATTTTCTTTTATTTTTACAATTTAACTTTACCACGCTTCTGTAAAATTATACGAATGCGGTTTGTAAAATTTCAGTTAAAAAGAATGAGCTTGGCAATTTTCTATTATAAAAAAGTGTGAGCGTTGCTCACACTTCGCGCCCGAGCGGGTTGCAAAGCAACAACTTCTACTCCGCGAGGTTCGCATAATCGTTTTATATAATAGGAAATTCGTAAGAATTTTCTATTATATAAAAAAGCAAGACATCTATGTGCCTTGCTCTTTTAATCAAACTACTCTAACATTATTTTCTTACTTTACAATCTCATCCAGTTCATCCAGGGCTTTTATCTCATAATCAATCGTTACATCCATACTTGCCTTGATACCTTCCGGATTAAACCAGCAAGTCGCAATGTTCGCGTTGTTACCCCCTAAAATATCAGAAGACAGGGTGTCTCCCACTATAATCGTCTTCTCCAAGTCTATCCCCGGTATTCTTACAAAACAATAGTCAAAATACTCTTTCATCGGCTTTTGGAAGCCTGTTGCCTCCGAAACAAAAATATCCTTCATATAGACATCCAGACCGGAAGCCTTCAGACGGCTGAACTGGGTTTTAGTGACTCCGTTTGTCACAATATATAAATCGTGAGTCTTATAAAGTCTCTCTATCAGCTCCACCGCACCATCAATCAAATCATGTCCCTGACCGAGCAGCTCCTGATATTCATCCTCAAATGCAACTCCGTCTCCCTCTATTTGGAGAGTCTCAAAGAGCTTTACAAATCTGGTATAAATTACTTCTTCTCTCGTAATTTCCCCCTGCTCATACTGCTTCCAAAGTCCATGGTTAATCTCATTGTAAATTGCTTTTACGTTATCATCTAATAAATAATTATGATTTTCAAAAACTTTTTTCATCGCATTTCTCTCTGCCGAATTGAAATCAAGCAGAGTGCCATCTACATCAAACAAAATGGTATTGTATCTTCCCAATTTCTTATCCACCTTTCAAGCCTTCTCTTATGCAAGCATACCTGTAAGCTTATCTGCCGCCTTTTGTATATAATCATTATTCACCTTATAAAATTCTCCTGCGTCCGCTGCACTTGCGTATTCAGAGCGAATCGGCACCTTACCTAACACTTCTAACTCTAAATCAGCGGCAATCTCATCAATATGGCTTTCACCAAATACCTGAATCTTCTTGCCGCAATCAGGACATTCGATATAGCTGTAATTCTCAACAATACCGATAATCGGAATGTTCATCGTCTTTGCCATATGATAAGCCTTCTTCACAATCATGCTGACCAAATCCTGCGGGGAGGTCACCACAACAATTCCGTCAACCGGCAGAGACTGAAATACCGTAAGCGGTACATCACCTGTACCAGGAGGCATATCCACGAATAAATAATCCAGCTCGCCCCACATAACGTCACTCCAAAACTGCTTTACCATGTTGGCGATAACAGGTCCTCTCCATATTACCGGAGCTTCCTCATCCTCCATCAAAAGGTTGATGGACATCACCTTCGTTCCGTTTTGCGCTTCCTCCGGGAAAATTCCTTCCTCAGTTCCCTGAGCCGGACCTTTTAAGCCAAACATTTTCGGAATGGACGGTCCGGTGATATCTGCATCAAGAATTCCTACGCGATAACCCTGCTGCTTCATCTGATTGGCAAGGGATGCCGTAATCATAGATTTTCCGACGCCTCCCTTTCCGCTCACAATTCCGATTACTTTCTTAACATTTGTATAAATATTCGGTTCTACCAGAAAGCTCTGCGGGGTGCTCTTATCTGCGCTTGCGCAGCCCTCACAGCTGTCCTTTGAACACGATGTACTATTGCAATCTCTTTCTGCCATCTCTATCTCTCCTTATTATTTTTTAACATTTTTATCCTTGTATATGATACTAAGTATACCACGTTGCCATTATAATTGTGTATTCTTTCTATTTATTTTTGTAAAAAATTGTAACCGTTCAGCCATGCCATTCATAATGTGCCAGAATATACGGATACACCAATATCGTACTAAATAATTGGCACATTATGAATGTAGGGCGTCTGCCCTATAGAAATGATTATGCAAAATATCCTTAGAGTGCAAGCACTCACGGTCATTTTGTATAATCATTTCTGCATGACCGAACTGTCATAAAAAATTATAACCGGGGTACCAACCTCTATATTTTCAAATATGGTTTTCACATTATCATACGGTGTATTGATGCAGCCGTGAGAGCCATTTGTCGTGTAAATATTTCCTCCAAATTTACTTCTCCATGAAGCGTCATGTATTCCGATGGAGCCATATACCTTCATCCAATAACGCACAAACGCCACATATCCGGTTCCGACCAAATTAATATTTCTCACTTTATTATAAATATAGCCGACTACAGTGGGCGTGTTATGCCCCTTTGCCATATTTCCCGTGACGATATCCGTGGCCACAATCAATTCACCATCCTTGTAAAACCACATCTTCTGCTCATTCATATTGACCTCTACATAAGTGTTTCCGATATCATTTATACCTCTTACAAAGCCCTTCTGCTTGTAAACCGGCTCTCTCCCTTCTATGCTCTGGCCTTCCTTGATAAGACCGATAAGCTCCTTTGTCTCTGCCCCGCAGTCCATCGCCCAGCCATAAGGTCCTCCGGACACCGTCACCGTTTCTCCGTGAGAATTGACAAATTGCCTTTCACTTCCCACTGTATCATATTTTTTTGCAAGCGCCGCTACATACTCCGAAACCTTATCTTCATCCAGCACTACCGCATCATTTTCAATTGTAATCCAGCTTTTAATCAGTTCGGTATCAACTGTCTCTGTCTCTTCTCCGAACTTATACTGAATTTTAGCGGTTGCAAAATCATTGACTAGCTTCTCTTCTCTGCTTAACCGTGGCTCTATTTTGCTTATCGGACTGCTTTTCTCTGTCAAAACACCAGCGCTGAATACGGGTGTCACCTTTGCCGCCTCATAAGTTACCCTCTGCTCATTTGCCTTAATTATATACTTGGTCGTTCCAATTGCCACCACAACCAAAGCCACTCCTGTTATAGCCATTAAAGTAAGCAACGCCCCTCTTCTCTTCCCCATTGCTGCCATTGTTTCCTTTCTGTTCCTCGTCTATACTTATTCTTTGGTAGTTCTAATTAGAATATAGGAAAGGTACTGACTTTGCCAGTACCCAGCTTTTATTCTTTTTAGAAAAATACATGATTGCCGATTATCGTTCCGCTAATACCGGAACTTACGGTTCTAAACTGCAGCCAACTGCCGGAGGAATGTCCGTTTAATACCTGCTGCGCAGCGGATACACAACTGCTGTTTGCTCCTTGTGCCAAAACAAGGGCAAATCGCCCGCTTGCCACCGGTGTAAACTGACCGCTCTGGTAAATAACTCCTACTATTGTATTCGGATAGCCTGCACTGTTGACACGATTCATAACAACAGAGCCAACTGCTAGCTTTCCTTCCGCACTCTCACCGCCTGCTTCACATTGAATAATTGCCGCAAGCATCGCCAGATCTCCTGCGGAACTGCTTGTACTTCCCGATGAACCACTCGTGCCTCCTGACGAACCACTCTGAGAAGAGCCGGAGCCTGCACTCTGCGATTTCGCCGCTTCTGCTGCCGCCTTTTCTTTCGCGGCTTTTTCCTTCGCTGCCTTTTCCGCTGCCGCCTTTGCCTCTTTTAGCTTCTCCAGCGTATTATTCTGATCCGCTAATTTCGCTTCATATTCCTTTGCCTTCTTCTCTGTTGCTGCAATTTCATTGGAATAGGAGGAAATCTTCGTTGATGTGGAGGCTACAATCTCTCCTACCTGCTGCTGCTTACTTTCCACATCAGCCTGTAAGACATACAGCTCTTCCTGCTCCTGAATAAGCAGTTCTTCCTTCACTTCAATTTCTTCCTTTGTCTCCTTATACTCATTCAGCATGTCTCTGTCATAATCATATATCTTGACAATATATTCCGCCCTGTTCAACGCATCAGACAGACTTTCCGCCTCCAGAAACATTTCCAGATATGCCGTATCTCCATTCTCATACATAAACTTAATACGCTTTTTCATATCCTCATACTGCTGTTCTTCTTTTGCCTTAGCATCGTCAAGCTCCTGCTGCGTCGTTGTAATCTCTTCTTCCTTCGTAGTAATCTGATTTCCCAAATCCTCCAACTGCTCACTTAAATTCATAAGCTGTGTATTTAAGTCATCTAAATAAATCTCTAACTTATTTTTTTGTGTTTCAAGATTATCTACTTTATTTTTTGCATCATTAATATTTGCCTCAGTGTTCTTCTTCTGCTCTGTGATATCTGTAATCTGATTCGATATATTGCTCTTTGAGGAAGCCTCCGCCGTTGTCACAAGGACAAGAGACAGACAGATTGCAACCATTGTCTTTAGCAAACTATTTTGAAATATCTTCATAAAACAATCCCCTTTTGTAAAATCGTTGTATTATCTCTAGTCTGAACTATCCCCTTAATACTACTATATTTTATTCATTATTACAACTGTTCCCTAAAAGATGCATATTTGTTAGATTTAGCCTGCAATGCCATGAGGTTAAACCGTAAAATTTAGAAATTACTGCCACCGCCATGAGGCACTATACTTATTTTTCAGCATTCCGTTGTTCAGCTTTCCCCAGCCAAGCGGGTAGCCGGACACACAGACTAACTGCCAGCCGGATTTTCTTTTTACCTCTACATCGCTTATATCAAGTGTTTCTCCCTTTAAATACTTAATTACTCTCCCGTCATCTTCCTGAAGGTTTACAACAGAGTCAAACTCCTCTGCCCTCAGTGCCATCGCAAATGCCTGACTAGGCTCAAATCTGTTTTTCTTCATCTCACCGAGTAAAAGTCCTGACCGTAAAAATCGCATCCCTTTTAAATTTTTCATGTATTGGGATACATAAAATACTCGTTCCCCTTTGATATCAATATAATTTCTGTCAATATCCATCGAAACATTTTGGAGAAACTCCTCGAGCACCTCGGAATCTGATTTTGCAATCTTATATTTTTCACCGCTGACCATTCCTTGAATAGGCTCTCCCTTTTTGTGAAGCAATGCAATAAAATGCCCTTCTGCCTCCATTTTATGAGGCCAAATACGCACTGTTTTTGCAAGCTCCTCACTGCCGCCGATAAGTTCCGGTCTTCCCTTTGAAAAGCCTTCATAATCTTCAACCTCAAGCAGTTCAAAGCTGTCGTTTGTGTCAAGGAGATACTGTATCGTTCCCTCATTCTCAACAGGCGAAAATGTACAGGTAGAATAAAGCATAAGTCCGCCCGGCTTTAACATCTTAGCTGCCTGTATAATAATATCCCTTTGTATTTTTGCATAAAACTCAGGGCCGTTTCTCTCCCAACTGCTTATGATTCCCGGATCTTTTCGAAACATTCCCTCACCGGAGCAAGGCGCATCAATCAAAATTTTATCAAAATACTCTTCGTAATAATTCAACAGTTTATCCGGTGTCTCATTTACAACAAATACATTCGATATTCCGAAAAGCTCAATGTTTTTCAAAAGTGCCTTTGCTCTTGAATTGCTGATGTCGTTCGCAACCAAAAGTCCTTTGCCTCTGAGCTTTGTTCCAAGCTCCGTGGCTTTTCCGCCCGGGGCCGCACACATATCAAGCACGACATCCCCCGGCTCCACCGCAAGGCGGGATGCAGGTGTCATGGCGCTTGGTTCCTGTAAATAATATAATCCGGCATAGTAATACGGATGCTTTGCCGGATGCTCCTTCCCGTTATAATAGTAACCGTTTGGTATCCACGGAATTTTCTCTATCTCAAAGGGGCATATTCTTTCAAACTCCTCTAGCGAAATCTTATTTGTATTGACTCTGAGCCCATACATTCTCTCATTGTCATAGCTTTTAATATAATCCTCGTATTCTCCCTGCAGGATTTCCTTCATTTTATTTACAAATGCTTCTGGTAGCCTCATTCTCTATCCTCTATTCTTTCTATATGAAATCTAAATCTTTTGCAGCTTCCACTTGCCGCCTATAAATCTGCTCACAAAGCAGATGACACGAAACAGCCAATCCACAACCATAGCAATCCATACTCCGATTGCTCCCATTCCCATATGTTTGCCCAAAATATAGCTCAATACAACCCGGAAAGCACACATGGAAAAGATGGAAACGACCATCGTAAATTTTACATCATTAGATGCCCTCAGTGCATTCGGTAGGGTAAAGGATGCCGGCCACAGCACCATTGCAAGTCCATCATGGATAAATACCAATGTCATCGCTAATTTAAGCGTCTCCGGCGATAAATCGTAAATACTTAAAATCCATGGCATCGTCGTCAAAATAACGATATTTACGGCTATCGTAATGAAATAGGTTATTTTCAATATCTTTTTTGTGTAGTAGGTCGCCTGCTTGTAATCACCGGCACCGACACAGCGCCCCACAACGGTGATAATTGCAAGGTTCATTGCCTGTCCCGCTATACAACCCATGCTGTCCAAATTATTTGCCACCGCATTTGCCGCAATCTGAACCGTTCCAAAGCCTGATATAATACTGACCACAACGACACGTCCAAGCTGAAATACACTATTTTCAAAACCATTCGGAATTCCGATATTCAAAATCTTTTTCACCATAAGGGAATTAAATTCTATCTTAAAAATTTGCTTTACATAGACATCATTTTGCTTATTGCTAATCAAAGCCAGCATCACAATCGCTGCAAGCATACGTGCAATTAAAGAGGAGGTTCCTGCTCCGGCAACTCCCATATCAAGCTTAAATATAAAAAGCACATTTCCAAGTATATGAATTACATTCATTCCGAGTGACACATTCATGGAGACCCTAGAATTTCCCATCGCACGAAACAGCGCTGCACAGGAATTATATAAGGCAAGAAAAGGATAGGATATCGCCGTAATTGTCAGATAAATAATGGCATTCCTCATTACATCCTCATCGATTGCTCCAAATAAAAGAGAGAGTAACGGTCTTCGAAGGAGAAGCGTCATCGTCATAATCACAAGAGAGAGGATACCGGTTATGTAGATAAGCTGTTTAGCCGAAACGCAAGCCATATCCCTTCGCTTTTTGCCGATATATTGTGCCGTTACGACAGCTCCGCCCGTCGCGATAGCTGCAAAAATATTTATAAGAAGGGTGTTAATCATATCCACAAGGGATACGCCTGATACGGCTGCTTCGCCCGCCCTTGATATCATCATGGTATCTGCCATTCCAACTGTAATCGCCAGAATCTGTTCGATAATCAGAGGAATGATTAGTCTTCTTAATGCCTTATTATCAAATAGCATTTTTGCCTCCCGTAATATGACACTATAATGTCTACCGACATTATATGAATTACTTCGTAACTCATAATTGTATCCCCATCCGGGATGATATAATGTCTACCGACATTATATGAATTACTCCGTAACTCATAATTGGATCCCCATTCGGGATGATATAATGTCTACCGACATTATATGAATTACTCCGTAACTCATAATTGGATCCCCATTCGGGATGATATAATGTCTATCGACATTATATCATAGTTCTTTTCATTAATAAAAGATTACATTTTACTTAATTTATTGTGCCAGCTATTGCCATATTCTATAAATCTGCTAAAATCAAAAGGGATTTTATAAAATGTATGCTATTATAAGGAGGCAATTTTGTGACTTGGTTATTTGATATGTGTAAATTTTTTTGGGAAAAATACTTTGGTAAATTACTTTCCAGAAAAAGTTTTGCCCTGTTTTCCGTAATTGGATTATTCCTATCCACTCTTCCACTGCTAATTCTTGGTTTTTATAATCATCCGAGCGCTGATGATTTTAATTATACAATTTTGACTGGAGCGGCTTTGCGAAACAACAGCGGTATTGCAGCATTTTTTGCTGTTATCGGCGCAGCGATTGAGCGCGCCACAAGCTATTGGGGCGTATGGCAGGGAACCTATGCGATGAGCTTTTTTGCAGCTCTTCGTCCTTCCCTATTTTCAGAGCAGCTCACCTTTTTACACTCCGTTATACTGATTGGAATTTTAATTATATCTATTTTCTATCTCTATCACGTATTGCTCTGTAAAATATTAGGTATGGACAAGTATATTTATATGATTTTGGCAAGTGCGACTGCATTTTTATCCATACAATATCTCCCGAATGCGGTAGAAGGTTTCTTTTGGTATACAGGCGGCGTAGGATATACATTCTTTTTGTACCTTGCATTTATTTTACTTGGAAAATCACTGCTGGCTTTCCATTATAAAAAGCTTAGTATTCCGAATACGATTGCGCTGTGTATCCTGTCTTTTTGTGTGGCGGGCGGACATTTTGCCATCACTCTTCTCGGATTTGTATGCACAGTTATCCTGTTTATTGGCTCCATTTTGGACAAGAGTCTGTCAAAATCTTTTAAAATCAGATACTGGATTAACACTGTTATCTATCTGGTTGGATTTGCACTTTGCGTCGGAGCTCCCGGAAATTTAAGAAGGCAGGCATCCTTCACGGAAAAACAGACTGTGATTGAAACGATAATAAAATCTTATTTGCACGGATTAGGTTACGCAAAGCTTTATACTAATACGGTTGTGTTCCTCGGAATCCTTTTTATCGGAATAATCGCTTTTATAGGACTAAAAAAAGTAACTTTCCAATTTAAATATCCGGTTATTTTTACACTGATTACCTTCAGCATGTATGCGGTTTTGCTTATGCCGGGATATTACTCCACAAACGGAATTCCTGCTCCCCGCTATCTGGATATCATTTATTTCGGAGTAATTTTGTTCTTTTCTGCAAATATTATTTACTATGCAGGCTGGCTTCAAAAAAAACTTGCAAAGCTTGAGGACAATGAGAATTTTGGAAGCCTTCTTGTCTGTCTGAGGCCCATTGCCGGTAATGTAGTTATTTTTCTTTTTATTTTATATGGTCTGGTTCATCTGACTACATTGGAAATCAGTCTGTCCACCGGTGTAAGGGCAATCAAATCAATTACAAGCGGAGAAGCAGCAGAATTTGATGCTCAGATGGACGCGCGCGAGGTTTTATATAATGACGACACTGTGAAAGAGGTTTCTATTCCTGCCCTGACCGTATATCCTGAATTAATTTATTTTGACGATATTACCGATGACAAGGACAATTATGCAAACTATAAAATAGCAGAATACTATGACAAAGACTTTATTGTAATTGAATAAAAGCTTTTAACCTAAAGATATTCCGGTATCTTTAGGTTTTTTTATTTTTTATAATTTTTTTTACTTTGCTGGGTATACTAACTCTGTCTAAGTAACTTATCAAGTTATTTTAATTATTTATAATAAAAGGAGGTAATACCATGCAAAACATTTCAGAACTTGATTTACAGAATTTGAGACATTTAATCGGCGGTCATGACACATCCCACTGCAAAATGTCTTCCTATGCAGAGCAAGCAAATGACGGTGAAGTAAAACAGTTTTTCCAAAAGTCTGCACAGGCTGCAGAACAGACCAAACAACAATTATTACAATTTTTACAATAAGGAGGTACGAATTATGATGATGGAAAAAACAATGGTAAGTGATGCTCTCGTTGGCATAAACGGAGAACTTACCAGATATGCAGAGATGATTACACAGACAGAAAATCCGCAGCTAAAGCAGACTTTAAAACAGCTTCGCAACCAATGCGAAACCTCTCAGGAAGAATTATACCAGATTGCCAGAAGCAAGTCCTACTACATTCCGGCAGCACCTGCAACCCCTGAAGAAATTGCACATGTGAGATCACTTTTCAAATAATATAGAATTGTTTTGAGGAAACGGTATAGCTTCGGCTATGCCGTTTCTTCTTTTGCAGATTTATGTGATATAATATTGTAATACAGATACCAAAACTTAAAATAAAAAATGAAATAACAGCAAGTAAAATCAAGCAGCAATCTTTCTAATCCTCTATAATGGATTTAGGGTGGTTGAAACGGGGTGAACAGACGAATGTACGAATGGCAGAAGCAAATTCAGATAATTGTTGACGAAATTGACAAATGTATTAAAGGTTATAACGATGAAGCCTTGACACTACGCTTTCTTTCTAGCAGGTTGGGTTATTCCGAATTCTATACAACAAAGAAATTTAAAGAAATATCGGGTATGCAGTTTAGGGATTACCTGCGAAACAGAAAATTAGCCTTTGCACTAAAAGAGGTTCGGGATAGTGAAAGAAGCCTTTTAGATATTGCTTTTGATTATGGTTTTTCATCACATGAAGCTTTTACCAGAGCTTTTAAAGGAACCTATGGTATAACTCCAAGTGAATATAGGAAAAAAACTGTGCCTGTCGTTCTTCGTACGAAAATAAACCCTTTTGACCGCTACTTTTTAGGATTAGGAGAGATTGGCATGATGAAATCTACAGATGATGTTAAAATTTATTTTGTGACCATTCCCGCACACAAATTTTTGCACATTAAAAATTATGAAAGTAATGGGTATTGGGATTTTTGGCAAAAGCAAAGTCTTATTCCGGGACAGGACTGTGAAACAATTTGCGGCTTGCTCGACAGTATTAAGGGTAAATTGGATGACGATGGCGGTAACGAATGCAACAGCGGCAGCGGTCAGATTATGGCGTACATTAATGATCCGGATGGCAGACTCTGCGATTGGGGTATTCCGCGTACAGAGTGTTATGGTGTACGACTTCCTTTTGATTATAAAGGCGAAGTACCACCACAAATGCTTATGATTGATGTTCCAGAAGCCGAGTATATTGTTTTTGAACATGGAGCATTCGATTATGAGCAGGAAAATCGTAGTGTAGAAGAAAAACTTGAAAAGGCAATGGCAACTTTTGATTTTGCAGACACCGGTTACTGCTTTGATACGTCTCCCGGTAGAATCATCTACATGTATCATGATCCGGAGCGTTTTTTTAAATATATCAGACCAGTACGAAAGTAAAAAAATCGACCGCCTAACACTATACAGATGCTAATCAAAAACTATTGCAATGTATATGTTTAGGCTTTTTAGATGAAGAACGGACGTATCACTGTTCAAGTGATACGTCCGTTTTATTGTTTCTTCTATTTTCAGTTGTTTTTAAAAATCTACTTCTGTTCCGTAGTAAGTACAGGTTAATAATTTTTCCATTAAATCCGGTGTGATTTCTCTTGGATTAGAGCCTGTACAGGCATCGCCAACTGCAAGTTCTGCAATTCTTGCTACCTTCTCCTTGAATTCAGCCTCATTGATGCCAAAGTCCTTCAAGTTCTTAGGAATATCCAATTTCACATTGTACTCATCAATCTTGGCACAAAGCTTGCTCACTAACTCGTCCTCTGAGCTGCCCTCAATACCAACAAATTTTGCTATGTATGCATAACGGCTCTTTGCAACTTCATTCTTTGCATTAAACTTAATTACATATGGCAAATAGATTGCGTTTGCACATCCGTGAGGAATATGTCCTGTTGAGAATGCTGCTCCTGTCTTATGAGCCATCGAGTGAACAATTCCAAGTAATGCATTGCTAAATGCCATACCAGCCAAACACTGTGCATAATGCATCTGCTCTCTGGCTTTGGTGTCACCCTTAAAGGAATCCGGTAATTCTTCAAACACCATCTGAATTGCTTTGAGTGCCAGCGGATCGGTAAATGGTGAGTTCAGAGTCGATACATATGCTTCGATTGCATGTGTCAGTGCGTCCATTCCTGTATGTGCAGTCAATGTAGGAGGCATTGTCTCTGCTAATTCCGGATCAACTACTGCCACATCCGGTGTAATGTTAAAGTCAGCTAACGGATATTTAATTCCCGTTGAATAGTCTGTTATAACGGAAAAAGCGGTAACCTCTGTAGCCGTTCCTGATGTAGACGGAATAGCAAGGAATCTTGCTTTTTGTCTCAACTCAGGGAAATTAAACGGTGTAATCAAATCTTCAAATGTTGTTTCCGGGTATTCATAAAATGCCCACATAGCCTTTGCCGCATCAATCGGCGAACCTCCACCAATAGATACAATCCAATCAGGCTCAAACTTTCTCATCGCTTCTGCTCCGCGCATAACGGTTTCTACCGATGGGTCTGGCTCAACCTTTTCAAACAGCTCTGTCTCAATTCCTGCTTCCTTTAGATAATCCAGTACCTTGTCCAAAAATCCAAAACGCTTCATGGAACCGCCACCAACTACAATGATAGCTTTTTTTCCTTTTAGCGTCTTAAGTACTTCTAAGCTTCCTTTTCCATAATATAAGTCTCTTGGTAATGTGAATCTTGCCATAATGAAATACCTCCTAGATTTGTTTAAATTTGTTTAAATTACTTTACTAATCCAGTATAGCACACCTATTTCATTATTACAATTATGATTGTGAATTTTTAAACGATTTTTCCTATAGATTTCAGAGATATAATTTTGTATTTTTAAATATCTTTGTTTTTTTCTTCCTTATTTTCTTTGTTTTGATTATTATATTAAGTTATTTCTTCTTATTATTCTGATTTTTTTGATGTTATATAAAACAATTTTTAAATTTTATCGATTTTGTTTTAACACTCCTGTGTTAATTTTAACAATATAGAAAGCGGACAAATCCGCATCAACTTCTGCATCTCTCACTCATGAGGGACTTGGCTGCTTTGTTGCGCCGAATGCAGTCACGTAGTAACATCTTCTATTTGCATTTGTGCACATAATATTTCCTATAAAATAAAAAACATTCAAGTCACTTTTAACAGTGTTTGAATGTTTCTTTAAAAGCAGGGGAAGAGGGATTCGAACCCCCGTGAACAGTTTTGGAGACTGTCATCCTACCACTGGATGATTCCCCTCTGCTAATATATATGAGTATATAACATAAGTGACTATTGCTAGTCACTGTATTATACCTTCAAAACTGTATATAGAATTCGAATAATTCAATAAGAGACACTAAGGAAGTTCGATTTCGTTTCACTCTATCGAACGACCAACGCACTAAGCTCTGCCTTCGCTTCGCTCGTCAATTGCTAAGTGCTTATGGTCATGCCCTCGACCGATTAGTAACAGTCAGCTCCATACATTGCTGCACTTCCACCTCTGTCCTATCTACCTTGTACTCTTCAAGGGGTCTTACTAGCTTGCGCTATGGGATATCTCATCTTGAGGGGGGCTTCACGCTTAGATGCCTTCAGCGTTTATCCCTTCCAAACTTGGCTACTCTGCCCTGCCTTTGGTAGACAACAGATACACCAGCGGTTCGTCCAACCCGGTCCTCTCGTAC
>NZ_LT860095.1 GCF_900184995.1 Konateibacter massiliensis | reverse complement strand
TGATGTTAGAATTTAAATAGTACAAGTCAAAATGAGAAATTCCAATATAAAAAATTATGGTACAATACTTGTACTGAATCATGGAGGGTCTCATTATGCCGAAGAACTATGACAAACAATTTAAATTGGATTGCATCCAGTACTATCATGACCACAAGGAGCTTGGTTTGATTGGCTGTGCCAACAATCTTGGAATCAGCCACCAGTCTATATCAAGATGGCAAAGAGAATTTCGTGAGACAGGTGATCTCGAATCTAGAGGCTCTGGAAATTTCTCTTCGGATGAAGAAAAGGAGATTGCCCGTCTTAAGCGTGAATTGCGCGACACACAGGATGCACTTGATGTGTTAAAAAAAGCCATCGGCATTCTGGGAAAATGACGCAAGCCATTTACCTCGAAGTATCTGAGAAGACAGAAGCTTCCAAGAAAAACGGACGCCGTGTTTCTGTCTCCAGAGTGCTGCGAATCTTAGGCGTTTCACGATCGGGATATTTCGCATTTTTAAGAAAAACTCCTTCAAATACACTCGTACGAAAGAAAACTATAAAGGCCAAAATAAGAGAGATTTATGATGGCTCCAAACAAAACTATGGTGCTCCCAAAATCACCAAAGAGCTCAAAAAAAAGGGAGAAGTTATTGCAGAACGAACGGTTGGTACCTACATGAAGGAAATGGGAATTAAAGCGCAATGGGTAAAACCATGGACAATCACTACAAAAGATTCTGATTTTAGTAACGAACTTCAAAATATCCTTGATGAACAATTCAATCCTGACCGCCCTAACGCTGTTTGGTGCACCGATATCACTTATATTTGGACCGTAGACGGATTTGTCTATCTGACAAGCATTATGGATTTGTATTCCAGGAAAATCATTGCATGGACACTTTCAGAAACGTTAGAGGTTTCTTGTGTAATTGATGCCATAACCAAAGCAAAAGCACGTCGCAAAACAGATCTTCCGTTGATTATACACAGCGATCGCGGCTCTCAGTATGTTTCAAAAGCCTACAACGAAGCAACCGAAAATATGAAGCGTAGTTATTCAAAAAAGGCCTTCCCATGGGATAATGCATGTATTGAATCATTTCATGCACTCATAAAACGGGAGTGGCTGAACCGATTTCATATCCTCGATTTCGACCAGGCTTATCGCCTCGTATTTGAATATCTAGAGGCATTTTATAATACAAAACGTATCCACAGTCACTGTGATTATATGTCACCAAATGACTTTGAAAAACTATATGAGCAGAGCCAAGATGGCCGCCTGCTTCTAGCAAGTTAATGTGAGGAATTTTTTCTCATTTTAACTTGTACTAAATCTTGACATAGGACCA
>NZ_LT860094.1 GCF_900184995.1 Konateibacter massiliensis | reverse complement strand
TGGTTGAATGTAACTCCACTTTCCCGTTTTGTAAACGAGATTCACATTTTGAAAGTAACCTTCAAATTTTGAACCCGAAATTCCACAATTGTTATGACTTTCCCGTTTTTCTATTGCTTTTCATGGTATAATCTCTGGTAACAGGATGATTTTGACGCACAAAAACCGGACGTCACTTTTGGCTTACAAATTTTGTACTCCGAAATTCACGTCTGCTGGTATCTGTCTTTTCGTTCCATCCGGTGGTTTCATGTTCAGATTATCTTGCTACTTTTTCAAAAGACCTGGGGTTAGATTGATGCTGTTGGCAGCAACCTCTTGGCATCCTAATTTATCAGCCAGGTCTTTTCCATAATAAAAACAGAATGCTTCATACGGACTTTTCCCATTCAGCTTTTTCCTTCTATAGGAATTGATATGATTCATCATCCGATTGATATCCTCCTGCATCAGTTCATCAAAGCTTTTTCCCTTTGGCAATACCCTTCTTATGAATTCATGCCCTACCTCTATTTCCGCTTTCTGATAGGGTGCACTTGGATTGCAATAATAGATTCTGGTTCTTTGAAATCCTTTTTCATCCGGCCCATACTCTATACTCTTTGGATTAGAAAATTCACTTCCGTTGTCTGTCAAAATGATTGGGAACAACTTTCGAAAGTCCTGTCCTCCCAGCCTATGATATAGTTCATCATAAATATCGATTACTGACTTAGAGGTATTGGCCTCTCTTAGGAATGCAAGCATCAAGGATGTTTCTACAAAGAATACCGTGAGCAGAACCTTTCCACCTTTGCTTCCTATCACAGAATCCATCTGGGTCACTGCTGTATCAGGATGCTGCTCCATATACACCTCATAATCGTGATAGTTTCTTCCCACACGACAGCCTCTGTCTACCTTCAGTTCTGCTTTTTTATAACGTGGACGATACTTTACTTTCCGTGGGAGATCAATGTTCCTCACATCAAACAGACTTCCATCTATGTAATTGTATAAAGTCTTCTCGCTGCACATCAGCTCATCCTTATTATTTAAATAAATCTGATGTATAGACTGTCCTTGTTTGATCAGCGGAACCAGGATTTCATTCAGTCTGGCAATTTCTCCTTCCGTGGAAAGAATCCCACTTCTTGATTCCGCAATCTTCTCAGATGCCTGACGATGGGCTTCCAATGCGTCGTAGATTGTCTTCGTCAGCGTACACTTCTTCACTTCACTGCATCCATTACATACATAGGGGGCTTTAAATCTGCTGGTACATACTTCTTCCTCAAACTGTTCACAATACCTGTTACACAGACGCTCACACTGTCTGCATGTGGTTATCATTGGATGCTTACATTCATTTGTTCCACACACTTTTTTTCTTTTGCATCCTTTTCGATACTTGCATACATTATGGGGATAGACTGAATATCCACTACATTGCTCTACTCCATAGTTGCGGACTTCTTTTGTAATAGTAGTTCTGTCCCTCCCTAGCTTCTTGCCTATCTCGGTAAAAGTCATATCCTCCTTCAGTCCACTTTCAATCTCCAAACGATCCTCATAAGATAAAAACTTAGCCATAGTGTCTCCTTTCTCCACCGGCTAAGTTCAATATATCACGAAAGGCAGGGACTGCGCCCTGCCTTTTTGTAACACGAATTTCTCTATTCTATTTTCAAATATTTGTACCTAACTTTCCCTTTCAGACGGGAAAGTTATTTTACAATTGAGGT
>NZ_LT860093.1 GCF_900184995.1 Konateibacter massiliensis | reverse complement strand
ATGTGTAATTGGTAGAGGAGCATTCTTAACACGGCGAAGCTGTACCGTAAGGAGCAGTGGAGAGTTAAGAAGAGAGAATGCCGGAATGAGTAGCGAGATAGAAGTGAGAATCTTCTAGGCCGAATATCCAAGGTTTCCAGGGTAAAGCTGATCTGCCCTGGGTAAGTCGGGGCCTAAGGCGAGGTCGAAAGACGTAGTCGATGGACAACAGGTGGAAATTCCTGTACTGCAATATAACAGAACTGTGGGGACGCAGAAAGAGAGCACAAGCCGGGAATGGAAATACCGGCACAAGCGGGGTATCAGATGAGTAGGCAAATCCGCTCATCAATGAGAAGACGTGATGTGGACCGAAATATAGTAGGGAAGTGTGTGAGCTGGCTGCCAAGAAAAGCCGCTATTGTTTATATTGTACCCGTACCGTAAACCGACACAGGTGGATGAGGAGAGAATCCTAAGGCCGACGGGAGAAGCATTGTTAAGGAACTCGGCAAAATGACCCCGTAACTTCGGGAGAAGGGGTGCCTGGGAAACCAGGCCGCAGAGAATTGGCCCAAGCAACTGTTTAGCAAAAACACAGGTCTATGCAAAACCGAAAGGTGAGGTATATGGGCTGACGCCTGCCCGGTGCTGGAAGGTTAAGGGGAGAGGTTAGCGCAAGCGAAGCTTTGAACTTAAGCCCCAGTAAACGGCGGCCGTAACTATAACGGTCCTAAGGTAGCGAAATTCCTTGTCGGGTAAGTTCCGACCCGCACGAAAGGCGTAATGATTTGGGCACTGTCTCGACAATGCACCCGGTGAAATTGAAATACCAGTGAAGATGCTGGTTACCCGTGCCAGGACGGAAAGACCCCATGGAGCTTTACTCCAGTTTGATACTGGGATTCGGTACTGCATGTACAGGATAGGCGGGAGACTGAGAAGATATGACGCCAGTCATATCAGAGTCATTGTTGGGATACCGCCCTTGTAGTATTGGATTTCTAACTATCCACCATAA
>NZ_LT860092.1 GCF_900184995.1 Konateibacter massiliensis | reverse complement strand
TTTTTGTATAAACAGAAAAAATAAACCTCCGGCTATGCCGGTGGTCCCACGGTTTTGCTTTAGCTTCAAGCAAAAAACCTCCTATGTTATAATAATTGCGGGTTTAGCCAACCACAAAAAAGACATAGGAGGTATCCAAAATGGATATGAATAGTTTAGCCCATACTAAATGGGAATGCAAGTATCATTTGGTATTTGCACCAAAATACAGAAGACAGATAGTATATGGAAAAATTAAAGCAGATATTGCTCAAATATTAAGTACATTATGTAAGCGTAAAGGAATAGAGATAATGGAAGCAGAATGTTGTGTGGATCATATTCACATGTTAGTTAGAATACCACCCAAATATAGTGTGTCTGAAATAATGGGATATCTAAAAGGAAAAAGTTCACTGATGATATTTGAAAGACATGCTAATCTAAAATATAAGTATGGAAATCGCCATTTTTGGTGTAGAGGATATTATGTAGATACGGTAGGAAAAAATACAAAGAAGATACAAGAATATATTGCAAATCAATTGAAAGAAGATCATGAATCGGATCAAATGACATTGAATGAATATATAGACCCGTTCACGGGTGAGCCAGTACAAAAAAGCAAGAAGTAGTCCCTGAAAGGGAAGCTAGGGAATAAAGCTATAATGAAAGGCTCAAGGAGCTTGCAGGAGTAAGGAGGCAATAAAAAAGGCCCTTTAGGGCTGCCTGAGAAGGAAGTGCGGTTGGCAAAACCATCAGGCGCCTCCGGGCGCAAGCAGGGAATAGACCCTTACAGGGTCAGAGCAAGCCACCGGCTAAGCCGGTGGTCTTGACTT